>NZ_CP181347.1:0-2615611 GCF_047943045.1 Agrilactobacillus fermenti
GAGGCTGGGACATAAGTCTTTTATACAGCCTAAAGTAAAAAATTCCTTGAGATCTGATCTCAAGGAATTTTTTGCTTTTATGTAGGCACGAAGTGCCTTCCAATGTTATTCTATAAGCGACAAAACTCTCAGAAAGAAAAGGAGGACACTGTCGTGTATCAAAATTATAACAATAATCAGTTGCGTTTATCAATCCCTTTGGAGATCAATATCCCATCAAACCACGTTGCCGTTGCCATTAGTCATTTTGTCGATTCGATCCCCGATAAATTAATTTACGAAAAGGCCATGACCTCTGGCCGCCCGGCTTATAATCCAGCAATGCTTTTAAAAGTCATCTTATTTGCCTATACCAGACAAAACTTTTCTGGCCGTAAGATAGAGGCTATGGCTCAAGAGAATATTCCGACTAAATGGTTGATCGGTGATCCAGATACCGTTCCTAGTTACCGTACCATCAATAGATTTCGTTCTTCCGACCAAGATGAAGCGGTTGGTAGAGGCAATGTTCTTGAGCTTTCGGCAATTATTAAAAGCCCAAGGCTTGATCGATGATAGTGCATTATTCATCGATGGTACGAAACTACTTGCTGATGCCAACAAGTATACCTTCGTCTGGCGCAAGGCCTCCGAAAGGTTTGAAGGACAACTAGATAAAAAAATTGCTGGCCTTTATCAGGAACTCGTTCAAATAAAGTTGATCTGGCAATGTCAGATGAAGCGCCAAAGACAGACTCAAAAACACTTGAAAAAACGTCCGAGCAGTTGACTAACGAAATCGAACGGTTAGATCAAGTGATTGCGACAGAGCCGATTATTCCCGGCGGTTCACCTAACAAACGCCTACGGCGAAAGTTCAAACATGACCGTCATTTAATCGACAGTGACTACCTACCTAGAAAACGTAAATATGAGTCTAACAATGCAATTTTGGGTGATCGAAATAGTTTTTCTAAGACTGATCCGGATGCAACTTTTATGCGCATGAAAGAAGATGCAATGCAAATGGTCAGTTGAAGCCAGGTTATAATCTTCAGATCGCGACTCAAAATCAGTTTGCACTATACTACGATATCAACCAACGACCAGCTGATCAAAGAACGCTGATCCCATTTTTACAATCTATGGATTTCCAAACAACACCAATAAAATATATTGTGGCAGATGCGGGCTACGGTAGTGAACAGAATTATAACTACATTGAAAACAAACTGACTGCACAAGCTCCTGATCCCTTACGGGATGTTCGAAAAAGAGCAGACTCGATCCTATCGACGTGATGCAAGTAAAATAATGAACTGGAACTATGATCCGATCAAAGATTACTATACTGACGAGCATGGCATCAAATTCCACTTTATTAGAGAAGGTCACCGCAAAGACAAGAGTGGTTTCGTGCGAAACCTTCGAACCTATCGTGCTCTAGATTATGACGACCCGGAGGGTTATTTCTATGCTCATACACCTGGAGGTAACCTGCGTCAGATCAACATCAATCCCAATTGGGAACACCATAAACAACAGATGCGTGAAAGACTAAAAGATAATGATGAAACAAAAGCAATTTATGCCTTGAGAAAAATCGAAGATGAACCATTCTTCCGGAAATCTGAAGGCTAATTTGAAGTACCTACGAACCTCGGTTCGTGGGATTGAAAAGGTTACTACTGAAGCAGGAATTGCAATTATGGCAGCTAATCTGCTGAAACTGACCCTCAAAGTCAATGTTATTTTTAGAAAATCAATCGTTAAAAAAATAATCGTGGTTTTCAGATTCAATATCAGTCTGAAAACTACGATTATTTTATTTTGCGTGGCTTATGTCCCAGCCTCAAACATACCCCCCCAGATACTAGCTGATAGACTAAGTAATAAAGGGCCTAACCAATTTTTCCTTTTCATTAAAATTCCTCCGCATGAGATTTTGTTTTTGCTTAAAATCATCAGCGGATGCAACCCGCTGATTAACGGATTGCTGGAACGTCGCATTCACATAAAGGTGCATAAATCATGAGTAACACTTCCTTTCACACTATTGGACTTTTTTATTGGGATAAACCTTAATTTTATCAATCAATATCAAATAACAGCATATATTGGTTGATAATATCATTGAGTTCTTGAGTAGACAAGTGTTCAACAACGCTACTATGGTCACACCACGGACGGTTAGAAACTGGTTTAAGCACCAATGAATTATTTTCAATACTGATGGATAGGGTTTCCATTGTCTTGCCAACCTAACTGCTCTACAAGGCTTCGTGGTATTCTGGTGGTATTTGAATTACCCCATTTGGATAGTTTTGTTTTGTCCGATCATTCAAAGCTTGAGCCATAAGCATACAGCTCGTATTTTTATAATTTAAGTATATACAATGGATTTACTTAAGTTACAAAAAAGACTGGTAGAAAGTGCTATTTTTTAAAAAAACACTATACTTACAGCTAACAATCTGATTATACAGCCATTTAGTTCCTAGACTGATTTGAACTGAAAATAAATGCCAGCATTAGATTTACCAACTTCTGATTGCAAATCGTGACACAAGTTTCAAAGGAGCGAGGATTTCTTGCTGAAACAAAACAAGCTGTTAGTCTATTTCTCGATTAAACAAAAAACTGCTAAATCACATGTTACGTGTGGGTTAGCAGTTTTTTTATTTTACGGTTTGAAGTGAAGGCGGCGTGGCTGTCGAAAAGATAATCCCCTTTGTCACACTCTGTTATAATGTTTTAACTTTGCCGCGGAAATCGGCTAAAGTTTGATAGTTTTTCTCAGTCATCAAGTTGGTCAGTTCTTGGGTTAAGCGAGTAAAGACAGCTGGACCGTCTTTAGCCAGCTGCGTACCAACTTGAACCATGTCTGCACCAGCAAGAATGTGGGCGAAGACATCAGCCCCATTTTGAACACCACCCGTGCCAATAATAGCAATTTCTGGATTGAGGCGTTGTCTGAAGGCATGAACATTGGCCAATGCTGTGGGTAAGATATAAGCACCGCCTAAACCGCCAAAGCCGCCTTTTGGTTTGATAGCGACCGTTTCAGAGTCTACATCAATATACAATCCGTTGCCAACGCT
Organism: Agrilactobacillus fermenti; assembly: GCF_047943045.1. Taxonomy (GTDB): domain Bacteria; phylum Bacillota; class Bacilli; order Lactobacillales; family Lactobacillaceae; genus Agrilactobacillus; species Agrilactobacillus fermenti. The sequence continues at coordinate 3,081 of NZ_CP181347.1, forward strand.
GTTGATCGTGTTGATATAAGCAAGCGGATATTTATTTAAAATGTTAGCCATGATATCAAATTGAGCTAGATCAAAGTATGGTGGTAATTTGACGCCGAGTGGTTTGTGGAAGATGCTAAATGCTTCGTCTAGCATTTTTTCAGTAGCTTCAAAATCGTAGGCAACTTGGGGTTTACCAGGTACATTAGGGCAAGAAAGATTTAATTCGGTCAACCCATTAAAATCTGTTTTTTCGATCTGCGCCAGCATTTCTAAATCTTCAGCCATGCTAAGGCCCGCAACGGATAAGAATAAGGGAGGGACTTGAGCATCAGTTTGTTTACCCAAGACATAGTCCAAATAGTATTTCAAACCTTCATTTGGCAGACCCATGGAATTGATACTACCCAGGGCCAAATTACGATAGCGTGGTTCAGGGTTGCCTTGACGATATTCTGTCGTAGCGCTTTTAGTGACCAAAGTACCTGCATCTGAAGCCAATAATTCATCTAGTTGTTCTGTTGTATAACAATGAACACCAGAAGCATTCATCAAAGGGTTTTGAAATGTATAATTATGCAAAGATGTGGTTAAATTTACCAAGTTGCAGAAACTCCTTTCAAATCTAAGGCAAAAAGCGTTCCTACTATTTAAGCACAAATTTTAATTGGACGCAATTGTTATGAAACATTTCGCGTTGCTGATATAATTACAAGTTGAAATCTAATGAGGAGAATGATTGTGGGAAAAACAAAACGTTTATTTTTGAATATTTTATTGGGGACGTTGAGTGCCTTTGGACCGTTATCGATGGATATGTACTTGCCGGCTCTGCCTGATTTGCAGCGAAGCCTACATACCAGTCAATCTTTAGCGCAGCTGTCAATTACGACTTGTCTGTTGGGTTTAGCAATCGGCCAAATTTTTGTAGGACCGATCAGTGATCATTATGGCCGCCGCAAGCCTTTATTGATTGGGGTCACACTTTTTGCGTTGACATCATTTGCTATCATTGGTGTGACGCAAATTTGGACCTTGATCGGATTACGGTTTATTCAAGGCTTAGCCGGTTCAGCGGGACAAGTATTATCACGATCGATCGCTAGAGATCAGTTTTCGGGTAAACCTTTAGCACGTTTTATGTCTGTTTTGATGTCGATCAATGGGGTCTTTCCGGTAATTGCGCCGCTGTTCGGGGGCTTTGTGATCCAATTTACCAATTGGCAAGGGATTTTTATGATTCTAGGCGTGATCGGTGTTTTATTAGCCCTAAGTGTCTGCTTCTTTCTGCCAGAGAGCTTGCCTGAGGGTAAACGGGCAACTAGCGCTGGTCGAGCATTTCGTGAAATGAGCCAGCTGGTTTTTGAACGAGATTTTATGAAATACGTCTTGACCCAAGGCTTTGTGATGGGGGCGTTATTTGCTTATATCGCAGGTTCATCGTTTGTTTTCCAAGGGATCTATGGCATTTCACCGCAAACATTTAGTTTGATTTATGCGATCAATGGCATCGGGATTGTTTTAGGTAGTCGATTAGTAGGGACTTTGATCAATCGGTATACTGAAGAAACAATATTACGTTATAGCCTTTACCTAGGTGTCTTGGTGACTGGTCTATTAGCTCTTAGTTTATTAGTCGTGACCAATATGGTTATTTTGATGATCGGCTTATTCTTGATGGTCTTTGGCATTGGGAGTGTGAATACCACGGCTACGTCGATCGGGATGAATCAAGAAGGCGATAAGGCTGGCGGTGCCTCCGCGCTCTTAGGTTTGGCTATGAATGCCATTGGTGGGTTAGCCACACCGTTGGTTGGTGCCTTTGGCTCTCATTCAGAAGCACCAATGGTTTTATTGATGTTCGCAGCAGAACTGATCGGACTAGGGCTTTATTTTGGGTTACCCAAGCGGCGTAAGCTTAGGTAGTTTTATCTTGACCGCAGGAATGACAGCTAGCAGGTATAACCCAACAATGTCTTTTTTGCGTTCTAAATACACGACTTATTTATTTGACGATATTAAGATTTTGATTTAATCTAAAACAGATTTTAAATAGGGGGTTACAAATTATGACAGTAAAAGACAAAGTTGTGGTAATCACCGGCGCTTCTAGTGGGATCGGAGCCGCTACGGTATCGGTGTTAGCACAAGCTGGCGCTAAGTTAGTCATTGGCGCCCGGCGTGAAGAGCGGCTACAAGAGTTAGCTACTAAATTTGGAGCGGCACAAGTCGTTTTTCAAAAGACAGATGTTACTGATAAGGCTAGCGTCCAAGCATTAGTTGATTTGGCTGTCACCAAGTTTGGCCGTGTGGATGTGCTTTACAATAACGCCGGTCTCATGCCTATTTCTGAATTGGCAGAATTAAAAGTTGATGAATGGGAACGCATGATTGATGTCAATATCAAAGGGGTACTCTATGGTATTGCAGCAGTATTACCGATCATGATCAAACAAAATGGCGGTCAAGTCATTACGACTGACTCGGTTGCTGGGCATGTCGTCCACCCTGGAACGGCTGTTTACGCTGGGACAAAGTATGCCATTCAAGCAATTATGGACGGCCTGCGCCAAGAGCAAGCAGCACATCACATCCGGACGACAATGATTTCACCCGGTGCAGTGAATACGGAATTATTCAGCACGATCACTGACCCTACACGGCGAGCAGCTGTGGAAAAAGATGAAAAAGAAAATGGCTTAGCTGCTGAAGATGTCGCTAATGCTGTGTTATACGCTATCGATCAGCCAGAAAATGTCGGTATTAATGAGATTTTAATGCGGCCGGTTAGTCAGGTGCGTTAGTGGTATGTAATTAACAGGTGGCTGAAGACAAAGCTTTTGTTTTGTCTTCAGCCACTATGTGTTTACGAACAATTAAATTTTAAACGTGTTGCCTTTTGTCTCATACTCGTCTTTTTATATAAAATATCAACTTTTCCAAGGGTTAACTTTGCAGGACGCCATCTATCATCGTCAAATGATGCTGAAAGTAAGAACTTATGTCTGAAGCGTGGGTCACTATTAATACCAAAACATACAAAAAAACTGGCACCCAAGGATCGACGAATCAGTCCGTGGTGTACCAGTTTTTTTATGCTATTGCGCGGTTATTAAATGTGATAAGGCTTAGTTATTTGTTTTCAGCAAGTAATTCTGAGAGTGCTGGTTGGTTGCCTTCTAATTCATATTGTTTGCGGAAATCAGCAATTGTTTTTTCATCAAAGATGTTTGGATCTAGTGGCATAAAGCTAGTATCCACTGGGTCAATATTGCGGATCTTGGCATCTAAGACGATTGGCTTGCGATTGCCGGCAGCCGTTAATTGTTGGATCTTTGCAAAAGCAGCTTTCAATGATGGAATATCATTAGCGGTTAAACCAATGGCACCCATGTTGTCAGCAATCTTAGCCCAGTCAGCACCAAGGAGATCGATACCATAAGGTGCTTGACCAGCAACTAATTTTTCATGTTGGATGAAACCAAATGATTTGTTTTCTAAGATCACGTTGATAACTGGTAATTCGTACTTAACTTCAGTCAAGAGATCTTGCATGACCATGGCATAGCCACCATCACCAGAAATGCTATAAACTTGGCGGTCAGGGAAGCTCAATTGACCAGCCATGCCAGCAGGAAGGCCGTAGCCCATAGTTGCAAACCAAGCAGAAAGGGTGAACTTCTGATCGGCATTGACTGGGATTTGGCGAATTGCCCATTCTGTGTTGTTACCAACATCAAGGCCAAAGACTGTTTGGTCCGTTGAGTTCTGCTTGATCGCATCAATGACGGATTCAGCACGCAAGCCTTTGCTGTCATCGGCAGCTAGGTCAGCCAACCATTGATCCCAGTTAGCTTTATTCTTTTGGTTCGCTTTGAGCCAGTCAGAAGCTGGTAGAGATTCATGACGAGCCAATAACTCTGTGATGAAGTCATGACCATCAGCCAAAATTGTTAAATCAGCATCATGCTGTTTACCTAAATCTTCAGCATTATTGTTAACTTGTAGGACTTTCACACCAGCAGGCCAGAAGCGTGCAAACGGGAAGTTAGTACCTAAGAACAAGATCAGATCCGCACCTTGAGCAGCTTCAAAAGCTGGTTTAGTACCCAAACGTCCCATGGAGCCCATGAAACTTGGGTGGTCTGTGGGGATAATCCCAGTGCCCGGAACTGTAGAAACAACGGGTAATTGATAACTTTCAGCTAATTCAACAACTTCATTGCGTGAACCAGCTAAACCACGGCCAACCCAGAGTAAGGGGTGTTTTGCGGCTTTGAGTAATGCGACTGTTTCATCGATATCTTTAGGATCAATTTTAGATTCCATCACACCATGAGCAAGATGAGCTGTCTTGTAAGGTTCAAAATCAATTTCTTGACCAGATAAGTCATCTGGAATGATGACAACGGCTGGGCCCTTTTGAGCATAAGCAGCACGAATAGCTTCGTCTACCACGTAAGGAATTTGTTCGGCACTAACAACTTGCTTGTGGAATACAGAAACATCCACGAACATTGGATCTTGGTTCATTTCTTGGAAGAAGTTTGTGTTCATCACAGCCGTGCTAGATTGGCCGACGATAGCTAATACTGGCGCATGATCCATCTTAGCATCATACAAACCATTAAATAGATGGGTTGCACCAGGACCAGCGGAACCGAAGCTAACACCGATCTTGCCCGTTAATTTGGCGTCGGCAGAAGCAGCGAGGGCGCCGACCTCTTCATGACGCACTTGAATATATTTTAGATTTTCTCTTTCTTGGTAAAGACCATCGACAGTATTGTTGATGGAATCAGCAGTAATGCCATAGATGTGGTCAATATCCCAACTTGTAAGAACTTGTGCTAAAGCTTGTCCGGCTTTCATTTTTGTCATTGCATAATCACTCCATCAATTAATTTGATTCATTTCTATTTAACTTACTTTTTGTAAGAATTAACAACGTCATCTAGAATAATCATTTTTTGAGTAAAATGCAAGTGTTTTTCAATTATTTTTTGTAAGTTATTCATGAAAGCGGATTTATTTTTGGGAAAATTGCCTTGATTGGGTAATTTTGGATAATGGACAGTTTTGGTTCGATATGAGTGGTAGGAAAAAAAGCATAGATCGTGACGGCTAATAAAAAAAGTTAGATCAGTTAAGATCTAACTTCCAGACATAATCATGAAAGAATATTACTTAGTTATATGCTGTACAATTATTTTTCTAAACCAATCATAGAAACCGATAGCAACTAAGAAAACGGACAGTAGCCAGAGTATAATCAAAGCGACTGATAGAAGGGTAAAACTGATCGTTTGTCCGCGGATCAATGAAAAAATGGTTGGTAACAATGCCAGAGGCAGAACTTTCAAGAATAACATACTGCCACGTTTGATAGATACCATCATTTTAGCCCCCCATTAGACAATTGAGTATTCATATTGCAGTGAGTAGGAAGTATGATAATACGCATTGTCGGTTACTCGTACTCGCAATTTTTTTCCCTGTGCAGCAGCACGTTGTACAACACTCTTGTTTGCTGCGCTCGCACTAAGTGAATATGCTAAGCTAGCCGCACCACCATAAATTGGAATAAAACCTAGTAGTGCAGAAATGACATTTGCAGAAATACCACTAATGCTGTTCATCCGATTGGCTAAATCTTTGGTCTGTGATACTCCCATTGTATATGTGGCAAGGGTTATCCGTTTCTCAGACATAAACTGTATGAAAGGAGTCGGGTTTACCAAAGAATCAGGAATATTTTGAAGTTCAGTAATATCGGGTACGGGTGTTTGCGCCTGATTATCGGTTATTAGATTGGGCTGTACTTGTGTATTATTATTAGCAACGGCAAATGCAATATCGTTATTAAACCAAGCACTAAACAGTCCAACGATAAAGGTAGCAAGCACAATAGAATTTCTTTTCATTTCTAACCCTCCTAAAGCTATGAAAAACTTTGAAAACTTAAAAATACAAAAGAGCATTATCCAATTATGTATAGCTACATCATAGTACCGTATCTAGATTATAGTAGGATTGTAAGGTAAAAGACTAAAGATGTCAATAAATCAGCCTATTAACTGCTAATACTAAAAGTTTAAAAAATAACAACTTATTTTCTATCCTTGATCCCTAGAACATTTTTTGTAAAATCAGTAGTAGGGAATATCGTTCATCCTTTTTTCAATTGGTTTTGGTCGACTTGATTGTAATATAGGAACATGGTGTTCCTTTTTTGTATCTCAAAATTGGTATAAAAATAAGGTGCCAGTGGACTGACGTCCACCAACACCAAAAAATATAGAACCACAAAAAACCCGTAAGGCTTAAGCTTTACGGGTTGAAATTTTATATTTTGATATTAGTCTTTAACGACGTTAGCAGCTTGTGGGCCACGGTCGCTTTCTTCAACATCAAAAGTAACTTTTTGGCCTTCGTCTAATGACTTGTAGCCGTCACCTTGGATAGCTGAGAAATGTACAAATACGTCATTACCTGTATCTGTAGTGATGAAGCCGTAACCTTTTTCTGCGTTAAACCATTTTACTGTACCGTTTTGCATGTATAAATTCCCTTCGACAAACCATATGTGACATTCAACTAGGTAACTTCAGAAAGAAATCTATAAAGCAAAAACTCGTAGAACTTCGAATCTAAAAATTACGCTGTTAATAATATAGCACAGATATCTGAATAAAGCGAGCTTTTTTAAAATGAATTTTTAAATACCTGTTAAATCAACGTTCTTGTATACGATTATTTTTCGCTGACATGTACATTACTATGATTCATGCCATAAGCAAAATAAATGACGGCGCCAATAACAAACCAGATCAGTGAGGCAACCCATGTTTCTAAACGTAAATGTGTCATCAAATAAAGGCAGAGCAGCAAAGAAATAATTGGTAAAACGGGATAAAGCGGTACTTTAAAACCGTCATTTTTAATATCTTTACGCCGACGAAGTGGAATGATGCCAATAGAAACAAAGGAGAAGGCAATCAATGTACCAATGTTGACCAGTTCAGCCAACTGACCTAAATTGATGAAACCGCCCATGATCGAAATAATGATCGTTACAGTCACTAAACTATGATTCGGTAAATGGTTTTCGTCATTGATCTTACCCAAGAATTTTGGCAGTAAACCATCACGGCCAATTGCGTAGACCAAGCGGGAGCTGCTATAAATCATGGTCACCATCATCGTGAACATCCCAGCCATAGCCCCAACGGAAATCACGCCAGCAACACCATTACGTTGAAAGAATTGCAGTGCGAAAGTCACAGGGTCAGCAACATTCAGTTTGCTATAAGGCAACATACCTGTTAGTACAGTGGAAACGGCCATGTATAAAATGGTCGCAATAATCAGCGTACCAATGATGCCAATAGGCAGATTTTTTTGCGGATCTTTCACTTCAGGTGCCGAAGCGGAAACGGCATCAAAACCTAAATAAGCAAAGAAGACAGTAGCCGCGCCAGTTAGAACGCCATTTGCACCGAAAGGTAGAAACGGCGACCAATTTTTAGGTTTGACATAAAATAAACCAACAATAATAAATAAGGCAATAATAGCAATTTTAATGACAACCATAAAATCATTGATCCGCATGGATGACTTCATGCCGCGAGAAAGCATCCAGGTAATGAGCCAAATCACAACCATAGCGATCAGATTCACGTAAGTATGGTGGCTAGGATCTAACGGCCCCGAAATAGCTTGTGGTAAGTGAATACTGAACCCTTTTAGAAAGGCACTAAAGTAGGCGGAGAAACCAACAGAAACGGCAGCCACAGCCAACATATATTCTAGGATCAAAGCCCAACCAATGACCCAGCCGATAAATTGACCAAAAATGATATTCCCATAAGAATAGGCACTGCCGGCCACTGGTAATGAAGAGGCAAATTCCGCATAGCACATGGCTGCGGTAGCACAGACCAATGCTGCTACCAAGAAACTAAGAATGATACCGGGCCCGCTGGTTGTTGCGGCTACGGTACCGGGTAGGATAAAAATACCGGTACCGATCACGGCACCGATACCTAACGCCATCAAATCTCTAGCTTTCAAGGTTTTCTGGAATTTGATGTCTTCTTTTAAATACTGATGGATATTGGCCTTACGGGTCATTTTCCCCCAAATTGACATAGACATCTTTCCTTTTTAATCATATTTTAATTTTTAGAATAGAGGAAAATGGGTGAATTGTCAATTTTAGCCGGGTATTATCAGCGTTTTTTAATGTTTCTTGAACTTTTCAGGCAATTTATAAATTTCTTCACCAACGATACTGCCGATAGACAAGCCTAAAAGGTTAGTGATCACGATAATTATGGTACGGACAGCGGTGGTTATGCGGCCAGTGCCAAATTGGCTCAGGCCAACAAACATCGTGATGCCAGGGACTAAAGCGACCAAAGAGGGAATGAAGAAAATCGTCATTGGCGCTTTGAAATGCTTGGCGAAGATTCGAGAAACTAACGACAAGGCACTGATACTGAGCAATGTATTTAATAGATTACTTTGCCAAAGACTCGTGACAAAAACATAGACACACCACGTCAGTGCACCAGCAATACCAATTGGTAAGAAAAGCTGCTTAGGGGCAAAGATAATGTAAGCAAATGCGATGGAACATAGGGCGCTGCCGAGCACCTGGAGACTTAGTGGGACTGTGACGACGGCAATTTTACCCGAGGCCATGATGCCAAAAGGAAGCAGCTGCACGAAAGTGATCCCTAGCGTAATGGAAACTAAGGTGGTTAAGCTCTCTAAGATCATGACCGGTCCAGAGATAAAATAATTGTTAAATGTATCTTGGACGCCATTGGTCAGGACAATTCCTGGAACCATTGGGATGATGGCGGCAGTGTAGAGTAAGGTGGGATCTAAATGATAAAACTTGCAAAATAAGCAGGCGAGTAACCCACCTAAAAAGGCGGCTAAGAATTCAGGGATAAATTTATTGCTAAGGTAACGGCGAAAGAAGGGATAAGATTGACTGGTCATGAGACCAATAATGGCGGCTAAACCACACTCTAGCAGACTACCATTAAGAATTAGCGTGATACTAGAACTTAGAAGTATATACGCTAACCAAGCATAGGGTCGCTTCTCTCTGGTTTGTAATACCTGTTGGATCTGAGTATATAACTGCTGGATAGTGATTTGGTCGGCCGCATAATCGCGAGATAATTGGTTGAGTTGGACCACTTTATTTAAATTAAAACCACGTTCAATAATAGGCACAAAGTCAACATTCATCGCCCCTTTACGCAGAAAAATCGAATTGATCGTCACGTAAACGTACATTTCTTTTTTCTCAGTGGGAGTCAAAAAATCAGAGCAGGCGATCAACCGGTTCATCGTGTCTTCGGCACGTTGTAGTTCAGAACCAAACTCGATCAGCCCTTTACCCATCGCTAAAATAGTGCTGGCAAAGATGTCATGGGCCGAAAGTTCAGCAGGTGTTTTGATTGAATCGATAGCAATAGGCCTCCTTAAGATAGTATCGAATTTTAGTCTATCCTAGCCACATAAAAAAACAAGTCTGGATGCAATAAAAAACAGAGTAGGTTGTCCTACTCTGCTAAAAAAGCATAATCTGATTTATTTTTAAAAATATTCTTATTGTTGTGCTTCAGGAGAATTCGGCACGGTATTAAATGGGACAAGGTTTGCTTCAATGGAAGCACGATATTCCTCTAAGAATGGTGGCAATTCTAAATGCACACCAGCTTCCTCATAAGTCTCATCAAGTAAGAAGCCAGGGCCATCCGTTGCAATTTCAAAAAGAATACCTGGAACTGGACGGAAATATTCTGATTTAAAGTAGAAGCGATCCACAAAGCCAGAATTGTTGAAACCAAGATCAGAAATGCGTTGGATCCAATAATTTAAGCTCTCTTCATCATCCGTGCGGAAAGCTAAATGGTGGACACCGCCGAAACCTTGGATGGCTTGGTTTAATAAGCGTTGGTGGTCAAGAATCACTTGGGCCCCATGACCATTATCGTGCAATTCATAAAGCGTGAATTGGCCTTCAGTTGCTTTTTTCGTGAAGCCCAATAGACCAGTCAGGACATTGCTCAGCATATCCAAATTATCTGTTGTAATATATTCAGGGCCTAAGCCGGTGATGGCAAATTCAGCTGGCACTGGACTGAAACGATAAGGTGTGCCCCCAGGAATACCGGTGTTGGTCTCATCGGAGATCAATTGATAATTTTGACCGTCGAAGTCGTTGAAAGATAAAATCTTAGCACCAAAACGTTCGCTGATCTCACCGTGACGGACTTTGAATTCGTCAAAACGAGCGATCCAATAGTCTAGTGCGGCGTCATTAGGGACGCGGAAAGAAGTTCGATTGATTTCGTTGGTGCCGTGAACAGCTTGGTTAATACCTGGAAAGTCGAAGAAAGTAATATCGGTGCCAGCACTGCCCATGTCATCTGTAAAATATAGATGGTAAGTCCGGACATCATCTTGGTTAACGGTTTTTTTGATTAAGTGTAGGCCTAAAATACCAGCCATGAAGTCAAAGATTTTAGGTGAGCTGGAGGTAATAGCAGTCAAATGGTGTAACCCAGTTAATTTGGTGTTCATTTTATTGTTGGCTCCTTATACTTACATTTTGTAAGTATAATACCATGTGCCCAATTTATTTGCAAACAAATTTATTTAAAGTAAACTTTTGTCACTTCACCATATTCATAAGCAACGACTCCGGTGCTGGTTTGTAAGCACAACGCACCATCATCACGAATTCCCTGAACAGTGCCTTGAATATGCTGCTCACCAATTGCTAGTGTGACTGTTTTGCCGGTAAGAAAGGCATGTTGGCGGTAAAAAGGTAGATAGGTTCCTGAGGCATAAGCGCGGATCAGAGTTGGCAGGCCCTGGCAAATATGCGCTAATAATAGATTGAGATCACCCTTATGATTAATGCCGCCAACTTTAGGCGCCAGGTCAGTTGGCAGTGAGGCAGGGGTTTTTAAATTAAGGCCGATACCAATAATCACACCAGCCTTATGATTGGCTAAAGGTAAAGTTTCAGTTAAAATGCCACAAATTTTTTTCTGGTTTAAGTACAGATCGTTGACCCATTTGATCAGTGGCGTCACTTGATAGGCGTGCTGAATAGCCTGAGCAACGAGCACACCAACACTGGTGGTCAAAAGGCCAGGCTGTAGGTCAGCAAAGTTAGCGGTGAAAGCATAGCTGATGTAGATACCAGTACCTTTAGGCGATTGGAAGACTCGATTGAGGCGGCCTTTACCAGCTGTCTGCATTTCAGCAATACAAAAAAAGGGCAGCGAGGCCCCTTTTTTTAACAAGCGTTTAGCTTCAATATTGGTAGAATCAATCGTTTCATAAAAATGCAATTGCGGGGTAGGTTCAAGCTCTTGGAGCGTTGCTTGCAGTTTTACACGATCGATCATCATGAGGCAGACGCCACCGCAATCTGGTGTACCTGTATGTGATGGGACTGCATCAAATGAATGGCATACGCGTCATTGTGATAATCGTGACAATAGTTAATGCCAACGATACCAGCTTGGATCAAGGCTTTGGTGCAATTCAAGCAAGGGAAATGGGTGACATATAAGACAGCACCCTTTGTCCGGACACCATTGGCAGCACACTGCAAAATCGCATTTAATTCGGAATGAACAGTGCGGATACAGTGGCCGTGATCCATGAGGTGACCGGCATCATCACAATGGGGCTCACCCACGACACTGCCATTATAACCAGTGGCGATGATACGCTTATCGCGCACCAAAACACTGCCGACGGTGGCACGTTCACAAGTCGAACGTTCAGCCACATTGATGGCCAATTTCATAAAATACATATCCCAAGATTCACGATCTTTTTTGCGTTTGGATGGAACGATTTGGTAACTACTCATGACTGCCTCCAACTAATTTGAACTCATTTGCGACCGTTCTTTCGGCTTAAAAGCAACTTGTGCTTGTAGTTTATAAGGCCTTGGAATTTCCGTGACTGCGGCCTGATTCAAAACCTTTTGCGGGCCAGCACTGACCTGTAGATTGGCTAAAGCTAAATCGTATGCTTGAATAGCGTTGTCAATCGAGGATAATCCCACCCGAGCTAAATGACCGACTGGTTTGGCAGTTAGCGCATTGAGGCCAGCTAAAATCTCAACCGAATCCGCTTGAATTTGCAAGTCAAAAAAAGGAATCGGTAGGGGAGATTTCAAAGACATAACCGTTTCATTGCGTTGGAGCTGTTGCTGAATAGCAGTGTCATCATCTTGATTAAAGTGGGTGGCTAAAATAGTTTGACCCTTCAGAACATTGACGATTTCAACTAGATTGGCTTGTTCACCATCATCAATAATAATTTCGGCCGGGACTAGACTATTTTCACTAAAAATTCCCGTTGTTGGGATATTGTGGACTTGTGATTGAGCATGTGCTGGCTGAGCCAGGTTGTTCGGCTGCTGACCATTAGACTGAGCCAAGGCTTCTTTAGGCGGTCCACCCAAGAGTTTCTCAATTTTGGGTGAGATATCAAACTTGGCTTTTTTGTTTGTAAAGTAGTAAATGATATTGAGCACACTAAAATATAATAGAACTAAAAAGATCAAGACATAAATACTGCCACGCAAAAAACGCTGATAACGAAAAGCTTCAATCGATAAATAAAGCAAATAAAAGTTGCCAACTGTGGCAATTATTGTATAAATTCGATTTCTAGGTTTGTTGTTTATATTGAAATAACCCAGAAAATGATTGATCGTATCTAATAAACTAAGCATAGAACCACCTTGAGTTATTGATTTGTATTCTGTTGCGGTGTTTGGGCGGTCGTGCCACCCGTTTGATTATTGGTTGTATTGCCAGTACCCGTACCAGTGCCAGTACCATTTTGATTAGTCGACTGATTGGTGTTTTTACTTGGGGTTGAGGCATTATTCGCATTATTTTCATCAGTGCCGTTGGTTTTATTGGTATTATTTTGCTCCGTATCGTTTGCTTCTGTGCTCGAATTTGAGCTGGAAGAAGCCTGATTGTTATTTGAACTACTAGAAGCACTAGATTCTGAACGGCTGCTGCTGGAAACACTTGAACTGCTGGAACTTTGACTCTCATCTTCTGGTTTTGGCTTAGAGTGTTTTGATTCACTAGAACTGCTCGAGCTGCTTTCCTTAGAAGATGTGATCGATGACGTGGTTGAACTAGTTTTTTCCACGTGGGAAGGGGTCGTGCTAACGGGGGCGACTTTATTGACCCCAAAGTTGATCGCCGAAACAGCTAATATCAGTGAAACAATCGCTGCTGGCGTTAATAAAGGCGGTGTACGATATGCCATTATAAATTCACCTCAATCATACATTATATACAAGGTCTGTGAACTTTTGGGGACTTATTCCTAAAGAATTGTTAAAGTGCGCGTAAGCCAAAATGTTTTTAGTAGCGACCCGCTAGCAAAAATCGCGATAGACGATACGTAATTTGAATTTTATAATATTTCAGAGAATTATTTAAAGTTTCACGTGAAACAAAAAATGCGATACAAAAAATCCATGATAGTTAGGCGTCGATGCCAGGTCATCATGGATTGAATTTATTCAACTGTTACAGTTGCCGTGGTAATACCGTAGCTTGGAATTGCAGCATTTGGCCAAGCCACGTCAATTTGATTGGGGCTGCTATAAACAAAGGTACCAGTGTCATTAACCACCCGATGAATCTCTGTCCCATCAGCAAAAACAATTTTAAGGCGCGTCCCCTTTGGATAAACGGCTAAGTTGGCAGCTACACCCCCGTAGCCCATGGAAGATCCCAGAACGGCAGGATCATAAAAAGAAATTTTAACGCCAGTAGCAACTTTGTCATTAGTGCCACTAAGTTCGGGCGTTGGTAAAATTTGAGTTGCCGATTGTGTCGGGGCAGCTTCAGCGGCCGGTGTGCTGGCGGCTGAAGTTTTAGCACTCTCTGCTGCGGCTGCTTTTTCCTTGGCCGCGGCTTGTTCAGCGGCGAGCTGCTTAGCAGCTGCTTGTTGTTGCTGCAGCTGTGCTTTCTCTTGATTTAGCTGTTGCAGTTGGTTCTGATTATTGGCCAAGGTTTGTTTAAGGTTTTGCAGATCAGTTTGTAACTTTGAATTTTCTGTATCTAGTGTTTGCTGCTGGCTGAGTAAATTACTTTGTTTGGCAACTAATTTTGTTTTAGCTGTTTTTAATTGCTGATAAGTTTGGTCGACGTCAGATATTGCTGCCACGTCAGCTTTTTGAATCGCCCGGACCACATAAACATTCCGAATCATATCCGCCAGTGATTTGGAAGAGATCATTACATTAAAGATACTTTGCTGGTCATTAGCGTGCTGCAGTTTACTTAAACGCTTTGCGGCATAAGCCTTTCGTTGTTTAAGGTCCTTTTGAGTTTCAAGGATGTTTTGCTGCGTATGATCAATAATCTTTTGCGTGTCTAAAATTGTTTGCTTTAGTTTGTTCGTTTTAATTGTCTGCTGGCTGACAGTCGCCATTTGTTGATTTAATTGTTGATTCAAAGCATCTTGTTTTGCCTGAATTGTCATCGTCTGCTGATCCAGTTCAGAAGTGGTTGCCGCGTTAACTGATGCTGGTATTTGAACAGTTAAACACAACACAGCTGCTAATAAAACAAGGCCTATTTTTAATTTACGCACGATAAAACACTCCTAAAAAAGCGAAAAAATATCTTAAATCAATAATAACAGCTTACATATTTAAAGTATACTTATTCGCTGTCAGGCTTATGCTGAGTAAACTGAGCCTGTTCGTGCCGAGTGTTCCTAGCCCAAAAGACATGATCACAATAGCCTTGAATAGGATCACCTGGTTGTACATGAGCTAAGCGGTACTGAGCCCAGGCAATGTATTGGGGGTTAGATTCAATGCCTAGATAATGCCGCCGTAATTTCTTAGCTGTCACAGCAGTGGTTCCAGAGCCTAGAAAGGGATCAAAAATAAGATCACCCTGATTAGAACTTGCTAGAATTAATTTAGCGAGCAGCTTTTCAGGCTTTTGAGTTGGGTGAGCGGTGTTTTCTGCCATGGACCAGTAAGGAATCGATAAATCATCCCAAAAATTAGACGGATAAGTATCCCGATAATTTCCTTGAGCAGAAGCTTGCCAATCTCGGGCTTTCCCGTTTACACGGTAGGGCGCATTGACACGACGGCGCATTTTGACTTGATCAACGTTAAATGTATAGTCTTTGGAAATTGTCAAAAACCATAAATCTTCCATCGCATTTTTCCAATTTTTACGCGAACCCCGACCTTTCTCTCTTTCCCAGGTAATTCTGTTTTGAATACAAAGTCCAAAATCAGAAAATAATGGTGCGATCGCAATACTTGTTTGCCAATCACAGGCAACATATAACGAGGCGTTGGGTTTAAGTAAGGGTAAAAGTTTCGTAAGCCAGCGCCGAGTATAAGCTTGATAATCTGGCATAGAACGGCGATTAAAAATATGGCCGCCGAAATCCTTGGTTAGATTGTAAGGTGGGTCGATAAATGCTAAGTCGATACTATTTGTTGGTAATTTTGGCATCAATGCCAAGGCATCGCCCAAGATGAGCTGATCAGATAGGCCCTTGAGCTGATTTTGTGCCAGTTGAGCTGTCAGTTGTGTGGCAGTCAAGCTTTGGTGCAAATAAAATTGACCAACCTCAGAATTGACTGAGAAATCAATCGTCTTATTACGTTTCGATTTTGTCATGATTGACCTAGCTACCTCCCCCAAAAATAACAGGTGTTTCCAACAAATGTTTACATAATATGGTTTATATATTTAGAATATAGTTTTCTGAAATTAAGTGTGCAAGTAAATATGCCATATATTATAAACTACGTGTGAGATTAAAAATGAAATATAATTGATTTTTTTGATTATACATTCTATATTATAATAAAGAATTGATTTTAACTTAAATCAAGTTAGCTAATTGAAGGAGCAAATTATGGGTAAACAAAATTTAAAAGTTCAAATTCCAACCGACGAGGGCGCTGCAAAGCTCTCATTACCAAAGGATATCACGCAAGAACAGTTAGAGGTTTTTTTGAAGTCGTTATCTGAAACGTTGACTAATTTAACACAGCTGAATCCAAGCCTTACTTTAAATGAAAAGGTAAACGCTTTCGAAAATGATGATGAACACAAGGATCATGTGGTTATTTCTGGAGACGAGGTAGGCGGTTTTGTCACTTCTGTTAATGACGTACGTGACGAGATTGCCAAGAAGGCAGGCTTGTTTTTACGAAATTATCGTGAAAAACGTGCATTACAGCGGACGGAAATATCCGAAAAAACAGGTATGTCTTATTCTAGCGTTTTTAATTTGGAAAAAGGCGCTAGTGTGCCTTCACTAGAAACATTAGCCCGTTTTGCCGATGTCTACGGTTGTGATGTTAAAGTAACGTTTATCAAAAATGATGGCTTTGATGAAACCAAACAAGCGTAAGACGTTTTGAGTGGTTATGTCACAATAGCAGTACCAAAAACAGGAGGCGAAGGTCATGTCTGTCTATCACGTCACTTCTAAACTATTGGCTGAAGGCGCACAGGTTTTAACAACTGCCGGGAGCCATCAATATTTAACAGATGAGCCAGTCACTTCAAATGGCACCGATAAAGCACCCAATCCAGTCCAATACTTGCTAGGCTCATTGGGGACTTGTCTGGCGATCACGGTAAGATCCCAAGCGCGTAAACGGCATATCGAGGTAACTTCATTTGAAGTCACGGTCACCGGTAATTTAGAAATGGGCGGTTTGCGAGATAGTTCTATTCATAATCAGTTTACCGCAATTACGTATCATGTCCAGATGAAGACGAATCTAACACCTGCTGCTCAAAATGATTTTTTGGCTGACTGTGTAGCCCTATGTCCAGTTCATGGCACACTCGAAGTAGCCGTGCCGATAACTGAAAATTAAAAAGGTGTTGCACAATCTAATTGTGTGCTATATCATTGAGGTGTTGAAAAAACTAAGTCAATCATTATCTAGGAGGTAATTAAATGACTGTAAATTATGAGGGCATGAAAAAAATTTCTGTAAAAACAATGATCAATGAAGGCGGCCGCGAAGGTGAATCTAAAGCGCCTAATGGTTCTTTAGATGTGCGTACATCAATGTCAGACAAACCTGGAACTACAACACCTGAGCAATTATTTGCGGCAGGCTATTCTGCTTGTTTTAATGGTGCGATGTCTTTCCCGTTAGAAGCTGATGGAAAAGGTGATTTGAAGCGTAATGTCCGTGCAGAAGTTGAACTATTCAACGGACCAGAACCAACTGATTTTCAATTACGGGTTACATTGATCGGACACATTGAGGGCCTTTCTAGTGAAGAAACAATGGCCTATATGCAAAAAGCAGAGCAGATTTGCCCATACGCAAAGGCTGTTGCTGGCAATATTGAAGTAGATTTAAAAGCTGAATAAAACGAGAACGAGGGCGAGACAAAACTAACGTTTTGATTCCGCCCTCTATCTGTTTGCAAACAATTTTATTTTAAACGTGTTCCCAAAGGCAACACCCTCACCTAACCACGAATGGCTCAAATGGAAAGCCCACCATTTTTCGCAATTCTTGTTAGTGCTCAGGTGCTGAGCGCCTTTTGTCCCACTCTCGTTTAAAATAAAAGTGTTCGCCTTCATATATAAAAGAGTATCCAATGATGCAAAAGCGATCTAGTTGGGTACTCTTTTTGCATGCCTAGAAATTTTTTTGCAATAAAAAAACCGGAATGCTTGGGGGAACATTCCGGTTACATTGATCTTTAAGGGAGGAAGGAAAATGAAGAAAATTTTAGTTTTAATTTTAATATGTCAATCGCTTACCGACTAATGACCATCGCATCAGCTCCTTGTGACAATGAATACCAATTGCTTCTTTAGTAGTTGTTTTCATAGATACTGTGCTAATGAATTAGCGGATCACCTCACTTATTTGATGATGACTCTATCATAACGGCTGAATGTGAATAAATTGTTATAAAAATAGCCTAGCACTGTGAAGAATATGTAACGAAAATATTTTAATTTAATGTTAGGTTAACTTACATGACAAGTAAATGGACAAAAAAAGTTTTCAGAAAAAATTTTATTAAGCAAGCCTTTTATAATGGTATCTTCGACAAATAGACCGTAAATAAAGCGGATGACACGGTGAAAAAAGTAATGGTATACCCATTTTTATTGTGTTAGTATAGCTTACATAATAAATCTGAATCAGATGGGGGTATATTTATGAATGGTGCGAATACAGCATTTGTGTTAACTTCAAGTATTTTGGTTTTGTTCATGACACCTGGATTAGCCTTTTTTTACGGCGGTTTAGTTTCACGGCGTAATGTTGTGAATACAATGTTTTCTGTATTCTTTATTTGTGGTATTGCAGCACTACTTTGGGTTGCCTTTGGATATGATCTTTCATTCAATAATAATATTGGCGGTATTGTCGGCACTGTTTCACACTGGTTCTTGGGCGGTTTGAATTTAGCCGCATTAACCACGAATAAGATACCTACAGGCGTCTATATGCTTTTTCAGTTGATGTTTGCAATTATTACGCCAGCCTTATTTGTCGGCGCCGTTGTGGGTCGATTACGGTTTAACTTCTTGATGTGGTTCATCGTTTTATGGTCGTTATTTGTTTATTATCCATTAGTACATATGGTTTGGAGTCCACATGGCTTATTAGCTGGTTTGGGGGTCTTAGATTTTGCCGGAGGAACTGTTGTTCATATTAATGCTGGGATTACAGCTTTGGTATTATCCATTTTCTTGGGGAAACGCTTAGATTATGGCAAACAAGAAGAACATTATAATATTCCGTGGGTTTTATTAGGGACAGCAATTCTTTGGATTGGTTGGTACGGCTTTAATGCTGGTTCAGCACTTGGCATCAATAACGTTGCCGTTCAGGCTGCGATTACCTCAACCGTTTCAACTGCGGCAGCGATGATCACTTGGATGGTTCTGGATATCATTCGCACTGGCAAACCAACATTGGTTGGTGTTTGTACTGGAACGTTGTGTGGGCTAGTCGGAATTACACCAGCGGCTGGTTATGTCACGGTGGCGGGGTCATTTTGGATCGGTTTGATCGCAACAAGTGTGAGTTACCTCTGGGTTAATGTGATCAAAGGCAAGATCGGTGTTGATGATACTTTAGATGCTTTTGGCTGCCACGGTGTTTCAGGGATTGTTGGTAGTATTTTGACTGGTGTGTTTGCAACTAAAGCCGTTAATCCACTTGTAACACATGAAGGTTTGATTTATGGTGGCTCGGCGCATTTGTTCATGGGGCAGTTGTTGGGCACTGTGATCACAATCGTTATCGTGGCGGTAATGGTCACTGCAATTACCGCTGGTCTACGACTGGTCGTGCGGATGCGTGTCGATGAAGCTGAAGAACGGACGGGTCTAGATATGGGGGAACACGGTGAGGCGGTTGACTATACGATCTCACTGTCGGCTGAGTTAGATGCCTTTAAAGAAGACACGAAAGACGTCATGACATTTCCAGATGAATTTAAAGGTCAGTTAGGTAGATTTGATACGACAACCACAAACCTACGTGAGCGGCCGACTAAAAGTCATTGAACCTAGAATGAAATAAATCGTTATGGTTTGGCACACAGTTAAACTAAAAATTGATAAATAAAATTAACACTTGACTAATCGTAGGAAAGGGGCCGGGACAAAAATAACGTTTTGTCTACGGCCCCGATTATTTCACGAACAATTTTATTTTAAACGTGTTCCAAAAGGCAACACCCTCACCTAACCACGAATGGCTCAAATGGAAAGCCCACCATTTTTCACAATTCTTGTTAGTGCTCAGGTGCTGAGCGCCTTTTGTCCCACTCTCTTTTTTCATACAGCTAATTTTATTTAAGGATACCAAATAATTTATGTTACTCATGCTCTGGCTGATAAGCTAAGAGATCTCCCGGTTGACAATCAAGCGCTTGACACAGAGCGGATAAGGTGGAAAAACGAATGGCTTTTGCTTTGCCGGTTTTGAGAATCGATAAATTAGCCATGGTAATGCCTACTTGATTGGAAAGCTCAGTTAGCGACATTTTGCGCTTGGCTAGCATAACATCAATGTTTACAATGATTGCCATTAATTCCCCTCCTAAACTGTTAAGTCGTGCTCGTGTTTTAAAGCGATGGCTGATCGCAATAGTTTTTCGATCGTTGAGACAAAAACAGCTACGACAAATGGTACCGCAACGATACCAAGACCGATGACCATTAGTCCAGGCGCATCACCTGTATCAGCAAGACGATAAACAAAAGGCAAAGTCCCCCACAAATCAACAAACATCAGTAACGTAAGCACTTTGATCCGTTGAACATCGGTCAAGGCTGTCGTTGAAAAAGGCTGACTTTGGTCGATCAGTTTCAGTAAGCGGTAAATAAACAACAGGATGCCCAAGGCCAATAGGGCTGCTAAGTAAAGTGAAACAGCACAAACGATTTTTTCAGGAAACATTTGCTGAACCTGGATTGAATGATGAAGACCAAAGGCTAAAGCGACGCCTAAAAACAAGATGAATAGAGCAATTAAACCTAAAATGATTTTTAATAAAGTTGTTCGGATGTGCATAGAATCACGCCTTTTAGATATTTTAGCCATTATAAGCCTTGAATTTGTGATAATCAATAAAAATATATCGATATTCAATAAATGAGTAATACTTGCAAAGCGGCTGGAGCAAGATGAATGCTTTGTCTACCTGCTTATTCGCTTAAAATGAATCAATCTGGTATGATTATCAGCATAGAAATTTCAGGTGATTATTATGTTGAATAAGCTTGCGAGCTATTTTCGTTCTGGATGGGAACGAAACTTAGCGATTCTTTGGTTTGGCTGTTTCATTACTGGGTTTGGCAATTCAATGACGATGCCATTTATGCCTTTATTTATTGATACTTTAGGGTATTTTTCACCCTGGCAATTGAATGTTTTAAGTGGGGCGGCTTTTTCCATTACATTTTTGGCGAAGGCCATTGTTTCACCGCTTTGGGGGAAATTGGCTGATCGTAAAGGCCGAAAATTAATGTGTTTACGAGCTTCAGGGGTCATGACGATCACAATTACCCTGATAGCACTGACAACTAACGTTTGGATCCTAATTTTACTGCGCGGGATTCAAGGCAGTTTTTCCGGTTATATCAATAATGCTCAGGCGATCGTGGCACAAGAATCACCCAGGTCTAAAAAAGGTCAAGCAATGGGGACGCTTGCGACCGGACAGGTAACTGGGACTTTGCTTGGCCCGCTAATGGGCGGTTTTTTGGCAGATCATTTTGGTTTTCGCGCTGCTTTTTATATTGCTGGTGCGCTTATGTTTGTTGTCTTCTGGACCACGCTATTTTTCGTTCACGAGAACTTCAAGCCAATTGCTGCTACAGCAATGCGCAAGATCAAAACTGTTTTTAAAGAATTACAGGCACCGCGCGTGTTGTTTGGGGTTTTTCTGACCACATTGGTCGTTCAAGCCTCAGCTAGTTCGATCCAACCGATCGTTAGTTTGTTCGTTAGACAATTACTACATGGGCACGGCGATGTGGCTTCCGTTTCTGGGGTAGTCGCTGCTGCTCCAGGGATGGCAACCTTGATTGCAGCCTCGATCATGGGCCGGATCATTGATCGGGTCGGGGCGCAAAAGATTTTAGTGATTGGTTTGGTAACCGCGTCGATTGTTTTGGTACCAATGATTTTTTTACAAAATGTAAAACAATTTATCTTTTTAAGATTTTTATTTGGTATCTCCGATGCCGCGGTTATTCCAGCCTATCAAACCTTGATGACATTGAACTCACCTCAAGATGCCTTTGGGCGTATTTTTAGTTATTCCCAGTCGTTTCAGGCAATGGGTAGTGTGGTTGGTCCGATGTTGGGGTCTTTGATTGCCAGTTTAGCTGGCTATCGCAGTGTTTTTGTGCTGACTTTAGGCTTAGAAATTATTTGTTTGATCTATGTTATTTTTGCAGCTAAGTATCCTAAGAAAAAAGTTGATAGCGTAAATTAAAATGAACGGCATTATCTTTTCATGTGTCGTCTATTAAAAAATTGAGATTAGAAAAATACCGCCCTAATTGCTAACATGTTTGTCTAGCAACTAGGGCGGTATTTTTAATGAAAGCAAAAGTAGTAACTTGACCAAAAGAAGGAATAATGACAGCTCTACTAACTATTAAAAACTAATCTCCTCTGTTCTTATATAAAAAGTAGACCCTTAAGATCCCAAGCACGATAAATATCAAAATTAAAAGTGCTTTATTTATGGATGGAAACAATGCAAATACACCAGTACATGCTACAAATAAAATAAAAATATTAACTATAATCATCAAAACGGATTTCAAAAAATTCACCTCGTAAATCGCTATTTTGGTTAGAGGATTGGTTTAAATTAAAAAAGGTTCTTTGTCAATGAGTGTTGGTGAACATTTTTTATAAAGATTTTGAGAGGTTAGATCTTAATCGGTCTAACTTTTTTGTTACCATCAAGTAATGGCCTGCCAGCCTTTGGCTGGACTGCTTTATTTATTTAGATATGGGCGAATTGCAGGTATATTCTGAGTTTGAAATTCCGTTGACTTCTAAAACCATAGCTGGTACGTTTGATCTCTTTGATTTTATGATTAGCCCCTTCAATTGGACCATTGGAGTAGTCGTAACGACAACTATTGAGGAGTGCCTGCCAATGTATTTTAAGACTTCTGATAGTCGTATCCATTTCATTGTGTAACGGTCGGTAGTTATTCAAGACTGCTTTCAAGGCTGTCGCATCACGATCGTGAACTGCTGAGTAAATGCTTTGGTAAACTTCATAAGTTTGTTTGAAGGTCTCATCTAAGCTCAAAGCAAGATGGACTAGATTGACATCGGTATCGTAATAACCAACTGCCGGGTGATAACTCGGTTTTTTGGCTTCCAAAGTTTTAGCATCACGCAAGAAAATACGCCAGTTAGATTTAAGTAATTTATATTCTCTGGAACTGCGTTTCTGTTGTTTCATCAACTGCTTACGACAGGTATTCAAAGCACGATTAGCCATATTGATGATATGGAAACGATCGATAATGATCTGTACATTGGGAAATACAGCTGGAATAAAATTGATGTAGGCCGCATTCAGATCAACGACGATACTTTTAACTTTTAGTCGCTCGGCTAAAGGAAAACCTAAGAAGTAATCCTTGAGTGTCGCTATCCGACGTGAAGGCAGGACAGCCCCAAGGGCATGGCTCTGGGCATCCATCCAGATAAAGCTATAGGTGTCTGTTGCTTTGAATTCGTCGAAACAAAGATGCTCTGGTAAATAATTCCGCTTTCTTGAAGGGAGTAGGCGTTATCTTGGATCAAGATCCGTTGGACTGAAGCGCTTGAGATATGATAGCGCTGGGCAATAGTTTTGAGTGATGTGTTGATACGAGCATCTAGGGTGATCGCCCAGTGAACTGGTCGAGTGATCGAACAATGAGCTGCCACAACCTCAGTTTTTGCCATAAAAGTCGTTCGGCATTGCTTGCACAGATAACGTTGTTTTTTCAATTCCAAATAGACCGGTTGTCGTGTAGCCGTCACATTAGGTAATTTTAACCGACAGGTTTTCGTCCCATATTTGATCAAACTGCCTTCAAAGCCACAGTTTACGCAACGGGTTTCCTGGCTTTCTAGCTTGGCATGGTAAACAGCAGCACGTTCACCTTTGATCTTTTTCGTTTCAAAAGGCAGATTTTCATCAAATTTTATATTTCTATCCTTGATTCCTAAAACATTTTCTGTAAAATCAGTAGTAGGGAACATCATTCATCCTTCTTTCAATTGGTTTTAGACGACTTGATTGTAACATAGGAACATGGTGTTCCTTTTTTGTGTCTCAAAATTGGTATAAAAATAAGGTGCCAGTGGACTAACGTCCACCAACACCAAAAAGTATAGAACCTTAAAAAACCAGCACCTTTTGGGTACTGGTTGGTAAGAAGTTTATAGTTTCAAAACAAACGACGTATTAAATCACTGAACTTAAGCAGTTTTGCCATTGCGTTTGAATTGTTTGATTAATTTTAATGCTCGTTTACGAGTCTTAATATTCTTACTTTGTATATTGCGTTGTGCTGTGGCCATATCTGTTTTTTCAGTCATAAAAACACACCTCCATTAATCGCAAGAATAGTTATACTACTTTAACTTACAAAATACAAGTGCTATAAATTAAACCACATTACGAAGCTGGCCGCAAAGTGCAGGAATGCCACCAACATAGGGCTGGCCATTTAGAACAACAGTTTTTTAGACAATGATGACTTGAAGTCATGTAATTTGAGGTGTGGTGTTCAATGCATATCTAATTGAGCAGTGATCAAATCGGGTAAAAGCTGATGATTGATCCATAGTCTGCCAGCAATGAGATAAGTGTGATCGGTCAATTTGGTAAGTAATTGTGTCAGATTGCTATATTCTTTAAGTGTTTTGGCTTTGATTTTTGCAAATAACAGTTCTTTTTCTTCAGACATCTTGAAGAAAAGCTCTGTCTCAAAATCGTGAGTCATTAAAATTGAATCCGTTGTCGGTTCATAGTGCGGATTATTCAAGATCAACGAAAGACCATATTGACTGCCTTGTTCCAAGGCGCGGGCGATTGGGACTGATTGATCAAGATTTAAAATGCTGGTGTCATCCATGAAAATCGGTAATGGATGGTAGGCATTTCCATAAGTGACAGACTCAGTCAATAAATTATTCAGCATATAGTCAATAATAAACGTGCGCAATTTTGGTGGATAATGTTGGCACTTGATCACAAATAAGTGACCATCGCCATTGAAGAATTCACGCCAATGAAATTCAGACTGATAAGTGAACGGATCATGGCTGATCAATTCAGCCAATTTAGCAAGTAACTTTTGATCTGACAAATAGTCTGGCAAATCGGTAAAGCGAAAAGTATCGGGTTGTTTTGTTAGACCATTGGAAATTGCCTGGATCAGCTGTTCAGTTTCATTGCTGGTCAGTTTAAAAGCAGAACGTAATAATGAGACAACCTGGTTGATCAGAGCTAGTAAAGTATTAGTAGAAGGATGATCCGTCAAGGTTTGGCGAATCACGGCAAAAGGATCTAAACGAATTGCCATTTGATCTAGGTCGTTGAAGGTAATTTTATCAAAATCCGCATCATCAAAGTAAGCCATGTGCGCCTCATCCGTGATCAAGGCGACCATACTGATTTTTACTTGGGTAAATTGTTTTAAGAGCTGACGAATGAAAGCCATTTTTACCGAACTATTATCGCCAAACATCAATAGATGGCGATCGGTCAGTTCTGGATTGGAATAGGCCCAATTGACCATCATTTGATTCGTCATACTGCGGCCGAGATAGAACTGGGTAGCCGCTTGATTGAGATTTTTAGCTGTTAGTAGGCGATGCTCAATATTGGTTTCTGGCGTAACGGGGTGCACTTGGTTCAGATGGCTAACGTTACCCATAGTTTCGTTGGCAATAATTTTTTGATCTTGAGAGCTTTGCTGAATTACTGAAGGCGATTGTTGCTGCTGATAACGTTGGCTTAGCAGATCGCTATATTTGAAATCAAAAGCAGCCCCTTGAATTAATTTTTCAATTTGGCGGCGATCTTCTAAACCGTAAGTATAAATGTCGTTGTTAGGAACTTTGACTTCAAGCAGGGCATCATGATGCTCAACTGTTCTAAAGTGCGTTGTTGCGTTAGCTGTAAAGCGAAGGGCGTGGGCCTCTAAACCATCGAGATCAGCTATTAATTCAAAGTGCGCATTAAACAGGCGATCTTTTAACGGCTCCAAGCGTTGCTTTTTTGTTTGGTCGACATCTTGTCTGGGCAGTTGTTTTAAACTGGTATAGAAAAGTTTTCCGAGAAAAATTTTGATGTAATCTGTGAGAAATGACGTATCTAATTGATTCAGAGCGGCTGCTAAATTGGCTTTTGCAAAAGGGTGTCGGCCAATCAAAATTGGAAGAATATAAAATTGAATTACCTTGGAATCGCTTAAATTCAGGCCCATTAGCAATAAATCGCTATTTGTTAAACCAAAGTGGGTCAAGTTTTTAGCTGTAAAAGGCATGCCTCGAGCGGTCAAACCAAAATCCTTAGCATAGCGTTTGAATACGCTAATACTGATGGGTACCCAAATAAAGTCGGGATGATAGAGTAGACCACTAATTTCCTTATACGCCGTGATCTGCTTAAGCCCAGTTTGTAAAATATTTTGGTGATTATAAGTATGCCAATAATCATTAAATAGATTTGTATAGGCTAATAGATCACGTTGTTGCTTTTTAGTAGGTTCAATTTGATATGCTGCCAAATATTGCTGCCATTGATGCTGCTGGTTGGTATTTTTAGTCACGGCTACGACATCAAAATTAACTGGATCCGCAACATGATAGCGGGTCAAGTTGAAGGTCGCGTCAGTCTCCAGTGCGTCGATCAAAGGTGCGCCAGGTTCAAAAATCAACGTCTGGTTACTGCTGGAAAGCAAGGCTTCAGTCTCAGCTTCGTTAGGATCATGGGTATACATGGCCCAAATATCATTG
This sequence comes from Agrilactobacillus fermenti, assembly GCF_047943045.1. Classification (GTDB taxonomy): domain Bacteria; phylum Bacillota; class Bacilli; order Lactobacillales; family Lactobacillaceae; genus Agrilactobacillus; species Agrilactobacillus fermenti. The sequence continues at coordinate 29,683 of NZ_CP181347.1, forward strand.
AGAATATAAGGTGACAGATAGTTACGATTCATCATGGCTAAACTATTCCACTTTGCCGCAAAGTCGATCAAAGATGCCGACGAATCTGCGTTTTTAGTTCCGAAGCCTTGAATGGGGACACCGCGAACCTTAGTGGTTTGTGCATTTGGAATCAGACCGTTTAAAGCATAACTAGGTTCCAAATTAGTGTTCAGCTGATGGACCTCATGTAATACACGCTGAGGTTGGAAGAAAGTAATATGAAAGGCTTCATCTAAAGGCATATCGTCGTTGAAATAAATGGCTAAATTGTTTTGCATGATTTGAATCAATTTTTGCCAGGTTTCGTCTGAAAATTGAGCATAGTCGATCTGATACCCAAGCAGTTTCGCCAATTCTGAGCGTGTATGGATTTGCAAAAACGCTTCGATGATCTGGTTATCGGCACTTTTTTCAAAATGCAGTTCTAGCGGGGTAACTTCACCCAGCGGACTTTTTTTGAAGTCATTGATGAAAAAGCGCACGATGCTGTTTAAAATTGTGGCGTCTGGCCGAATATGGATGAAGCGAATTTTCAAAGGCTGCTGTTGTAATACTTGCAACAAGAATTCATGATTTTCTTTGTAATTGGTTAAGATATGACTCAAAATCGGGGCATAGTTAGATTTTAAGTGATGTTTTTGCTGTGACGTATAGCGGAGCCAATGATTAGAAAAGGTCCGATCAGCCTGATAAATCTGATTATTTAAAATTAAGTAGGGCATCAATCCAGCAGCTGATAGTTGCGCTTGAATCGTTTCATTTAAAGCACTTGTAGCTAAACGCTTGTTATAGTACAGCTGATAAGCTAATAATAGCGGCGAGAAAGGTGATAAATAAAATGAATGATCAGACCAAACGGCCCCAATATAAAATAAGTTAATGATTTGTTGAGGTAAGCCATTATCGTTATTGTGGGTTGATAGGTGTGCTGAGACTTGATCCAAGAATTGCTGTACGGTCACTTGAAAATAACGCGGCCAGTTGGACAGGCTTAAGAGGCGATCATGGTCCATCAGGGTTTGAGCTAATTGTTCCAACGTTAATTGAATGTCATCTGGTAAATTTAGCTCTTGGGCTTGAAAATTACCGTTAGCGTCAAGTTTGCCATAAAATTTTTGTTGCTGGACCATTTGCTGTTCCAAGGCATACCAATGTTGCTGTGAAGCGTTCAAATAATAAGCCTTATCATCATCGATCAATTTATTTTGATCAAAAAACAAGCCATGTCTTGATCGACGGCGTAGATTCTCAATCTGATAATTATTTAAAAAGTGCTTCACGATGGGCTCATAATGCAGTTGGAATTTCAATGGTATGAGGTGTTCAAAAATATTGGGCAGCATGACAGTAAAATGGACCTGAGCCGTTTGCTCCAAGAGCGGCGCAAAATCCAATTGAGTGGTCTGGCTAATAAAGAATTCATGTAGTTTATGTTGTGAGACCGAAATTTTAGTACTAGCCTGGCTGTTGCCATTCAAGAAAGTGACCGATGGTGTATCCGAATGGATTTGGATGGCATAATCACCATGGGCAGCTACTGATAAACTGAAGGCAGATGCGATAGTTGTTAAGTGGCGTGGATCCATTGGTAAGACAGCAATTTTAAAAATTAACGGCAGTTTGATAGCTTCAGCTTTGTAATAAATTTGACCATAGTAAACTTGCCGGGTGTCAGCTTTGTCTAAATTCAAAACCAATAATCGATCTACGACTTTGATAGCACCAGTAAGCGGCTCTTTACCCTTAAACAGGAATGAATTTTCAAAAATAAGCCCACTTGTGTTCAACTCAGAATTGAAGGGCAGCCGAATCACGAGGCTGTTATTTTGCTCAGAAGGTTTAACAAAAGCTAAAATACTGTATTCTTGGGCAGAATGCAGCTGCGCTTGTTCATCATTAAAGTGACGTTGCTGTACCCAGAAGTTAAGGTGCCGGTTCAATTTTTCGAGTTTGGCAACTTGAAGTTGTACCGTTGAAAAAGTTTGGTTCAAGAAATTTTGCCGGGCCGTATTCACTTCGTTAAATGGCCGTTCCTGCCAGTTAGTTGCAAAATGAGCAAATTCTGTAGGATCTTCAAACGAAAGGTAGTTCTCAAGCTGATGATTTGGATCTTGCTTGCTTAAAATATGCTGGATTTCGAGATGCAGCTTATGATTTTGCTGGATCCGTTTATTGGCGGTCATATGATTAGCCGTGCGCAGTTCTGCATCATAGAAGTAGCCGTGCTGTTGGTAATCTTTTGCCAGTAGCGTCTTCTTTTGCAATAAATTATAAATTTCTGCTAGTTCAGCCAATGGCTCTTTGGCTTGTTTATGTGGCGTGCGCCGTAAGATGTCAGTTACTAAGTCTTTCTCGCCGATTTTAAGCTGAGAAAGGCCCCTCAAGGTTTCAAGGCTTTTCAAAACTTGTTTGATATTTAGCGGCCCACCGTTATCACTTAGATCACGCGCATTATAAATAATGGCTGGAAATGGCTTAGCTGTTAAATAAATTAAAATGGCATTGGCGAACGGTCCTTGCTGAGTGCTTAATTCGCTTTGCAAGTGGATCAAAAATCCAGGATTGGCTTCTTGATCAAACGGTACAATGATGGCCTTTTGATCCCTTTTGGTGAGGGCAATGGTGTGATAAACATTTTGACCAGCATAAAAGTCAAATGGTGCAATGGTGATCTTATTCGTTTTGGTTAATTGTTGGTAAAGTTGAGCGACAGTACTTTGGTGTTTTAATAATAGATAGAACCGACTGCCATTGTTAAACGTGCCATCATGGAACCAATTTGTTAGTTGTTCAACTAAAAAGTTAAAATACCCCTCACGCAAATTGAATCCCTCCCCAGTGAATTTACAGATGGTATTATTGTTCGTTAAAAATTAGTCTACCCGAGTATCATAATTAAAGTTTAGGTTTGTAAAGAGATCGGTTAAAAAAGAGCTGAAAGCTAAGTGGTGCTGACGATCGCTTGGTGACAGGACATAGTTTTGGTCCAGTTTGATAAACAAACGAAATAAACTCAGTGAAATTGGTATTTGAGCCAAGTGTTCGCCAAATTCATCAAAAATAACGCAAAAAACTTTGATCAACCGTCGCTCAGTTGTTAAATAATATACCTTGAGCTGTAACGGAATCGCTAGTTGATGAACCTGGGCCGCCGACTGATCAGACTGTGTTTGACTGTACCAGCGCTGTAAGCCAACAGCGACCAGCTTAGCAAGGTTGGCATCATAATGGTAATTTAACGCATGTGTATAGCTTTTTAAGAACCTAAAATAAACTGGATCTGCAAAAAACTCGTTTTGATGGTCAAAAAGATAAAGCACCCTTAACAACCACCGGGCTAAGGCAATATCCGGTGTATTTTGATCTATCAAAAAGTGATAACTATTTGTAAACCAATGGCTGGGTAAATGATAATGGTTGAGTTGCGCTTGTAGAAAAGCAACTTTGTCATTGGTCTCTTGAAACTGGAGTAAAAGCTGCGTGATCTTTGGATGTTGAAAAGTCACGGGATCGCATTGGTGAAGATCAGTAAGTATTCGAGTTTGTGGCTGTTCAGGAAACATCAAGTTGAAAATTGTATTGTCCAATTTAGCTGTATCCGGTTTTGGTACCACGATATCGTGGAAAAAGGTGAGTAACTCACGAATAGAAAAGACCTTTTGGTTTTCAAGCTGTGACTTGATCAAGGTATATTTGATACTCGTTAAGATTTGTGGGTGCGTTAATAATTGGAAATTACGGTGCAATGGTGAAATGATATTTTGGTCAACGTCCGCTTGGTAAGCCCGGTAAAAAGGATTCTCATAGGCATTTGCGGAAAATATCTTAGCTGTTAATTGATCCAAAAAGTCACTTTGAGTCCCACTAGGTGTCACATCATAAAGTGGTAGGCGATCGATATAGACAAACTGGAACTGAGCCGTGATCAAATCATGGGGTGGTCCGTCTAAGATGTTTGTTGTTTGAATCATATCTATCATTTGAGTAAACGTTCCCAGGCGTTGAGCATGGCGCGCAAAATGTTTAAGCAGTACATCTGGAATGGTCATAATTTGGTGTAAAGGCTGATTACTACGTAGCTGCTGGTCACTAAAACCGTCAAAGTCTCTTAAAAGTTGGTCGTCTAATGAAGTTAACGGATCAAAACTTATACCAGCGCCGTCTTTAATATAAAGATTTGGTAAAGTAAATAATTCAGGATGATAAGCCTGTAAATTTGATAGGAGCTGTGATTTACCTGTACCACTACGACCAATGATCAGTGTTAAAGTATGGCTATTAGCTGGCAGCTGGTTGACAATGCGATTTAAAATAGCTGTGGCTGGGACCGGAACGTTCAGATATTTCTGTAAGTCTGTTAAGTCGGCCTTTCCATTGACAACGGCTTGAGGTGACGAAATATCCAATTGGCCAAAAAGGTGTGCCAGACGACTATGCGTGATTGATTGTCGATTCGATTCAGCCGCTTCTAATTGATAGTAGGCTAGCAGTTGCTGCATGAAAACAATTGTCTCTTGGTTGATCTGACTTGGTTGTGTGACATATCGTTGTACTTTGCGCAATTGATTTAAAGCACGCAAAGAAACTAACTGACTTTGTGTTAGTTCTTGAAGAATATCCTTAAAATAATGTGTGGTTTTAGGTATCGAACCAAGTGATGGAAATTGACTTTTTAACGCTGTAATCAGCGTTTGCAAAAGTTGGTCAAACACCCGTTCAAACTTTTGCATGGCGCTGTTCCCTCCCAAAAAGATTATCTTACGAAATACTAACATTAAAATCACATTATTTTTTCTCATATATTGTTGAAAAATCAACAATATATGCAATAAGGCCGTTATTTTTATAGAAAAATAACATAAATAGTTATAAAAAATAGCAGGGGCCAAAAACAAAACTTAGTCTTGTTTCGGTTCCTGCTATTTATATAAATCAGTTAAATGTACTTGTGATTTCAAAGTATTTCTAAGAACAGAACCACTAATATGAAAAACTTAACATTTAGCCCATATTTATTTGTGGTCAACTGTTGAGTGTTCTTGGTCAGAGTCTGATCGATGTTTCTTAAATGAGAAGCCTTTAAGTGGTGAATCATACGTCAGTTTAATCGTAGCGGACATCATGATTGGAATAATAATCACTAGGATTGCTAAGCCGACCATCACGCCAATCGCCACTTGAATTAAGGTCAATACTCCAGATGGAATCAAAGCTGCAAAGGTACCGGCTAGAATGATCGCAGCAGAGATGACAACAGCACCAATGATCTCTGAAGCTAAGTTCATGCTGAAACCAATATCAAACTTAGGATTTTCCTTTAATTCACGATACTTCATCATTAAGAAGATACTGTAATCAACCCCGAGGGCGATGAGCATGATGAAAGTGAAGAAAGGTGTGTTCCAAGTTAGATCAGCTTGACCTAGCACCAGCTTACTAATTTCGCGAGTGAGACTTAATGAAGTGAAGTAAGCTAATAACAAGGTGCCAATGATATAAATTGGTTGTAGTAAGGAACGGGTGACAAAGATCAGTGCCAGTGAGATCCCAATAATCATGATCGCAGCGGTTCTTAAGAAATCACTGGAAGAGATTTGATACGTATCATTAATCGTAGATGTTTGACCACCGAAGGCTGTTTTAGCATGGTGCAATGGCGTGCCCTTCAATTGACTCTTAACATCGGTGGACATTTGATCAATACGAGACATGGCCTTGGCTGAACTTGGATTATCATCAAGCACGATCGTTAATTTCGTTGTCTTGTAATCAGAAGACATGTAGTTGTTCAATGCTTGTTTGAAAGTTTTACCTTCTAGGACGTTTTTAGGAATGTAGAAACTTTCGGCTGCTTGAGATCGGTCAAATTGATTCATGTATTGATGTGCTGAACCAAGACCACTGTTAACGCTTTGAACCCCATTGGCAGCACTACCCAAGCCAGAACGTAATTGACCTAACATAGCTGTGCTTTGTTGTAGACCTGTGTAAAGTTGCTGTTGCCCATTTTGTAAGGTGCCCAAACCAGTCGTTAATTGTGGGGCTTGACTAGCTAGTTCGCTAGTACCATTACTCAGTTGGCTGGCGCCAGTATTGGCTTGACCAACAGCCGTTTGAACTTGCGTTAAACCACTTGAAAGCTGGTTCAATGCGGTAGCTGCACCAGGTAATGCCACATTAGCATTCTGGGCCAAGTAGGCAACTTGCGTCTTTAATTGGGCCAATTGTGCTTCGGATTGTTGCACTTGCGTTTGTAAGCCACTTTGCTGGATGGCGGTTAAGCTTTGGCCCAAACTCTGGTCGGCAGCGCCAGCTTGCTGTAGATTAGCTGCGACCGATTGTAATTGCTGTTTAAGGCCAGCTGTTTGCTGCGTTGTCGCTGATGCCAAGCCACTAGCCATAGCTTGACTTAAAATTTGCATTTGTGCATCAGTTAGTTGGGCGTTATTCGCTTGAGCAGCAGCTAATATTTGCTGGACTGCTTGAGAACTGTCGGCGCTTCCGGTTCCAGCTGATTGTAAAGCACTGAGGGTTTGACCAGCAGCCTGGACATTATTGCCAATGCTCTGGGCTTGCGTTGCAACATTACCCAAATTATCGGTGATCACGCTAGTATCAATACCGGCAGCACCATTATTTTGAAGGGCTTGGTTTAATTGCTGAATACCAGCGTTAATTTGAGGCAAGCCTTGCTGTAATGCTTGAATCTGGTTGGCATTACTACCAGTGAGCTGGGCACTTAACTGTTGACTTAGGGCGTTCATCCCAGTAGCCAACTGCTGACTACCTGCTTGTAATTGGTCAATGCCACCAGTGAGCTGCTGGCTGCCATTGGTCAATTGATTAGTGCCATCGATCAATGAAGAAACACCAGTCAGCGCTGATTGACCATTATTTTGACCTAGCTGTTCTGTTGCACCATTGAGGCCCTTATGAATGGTACCCAGCCCTTTTTGACCTTGAGATAGACCTTTGCCTAAGGTATGCACTTGATCTTTTACATAGAGTGCTTTGATTTTAGAACCACCTGGTTGGGTGACGGAAGCGACCGTTTTGACACCAGGTTCTTTTTGCAAGCTCTGAGTCAAATCGTCGATCGTTTTTAGATATTCTTCTTGGTTCAGCCGTTTATTGCTTTGAATGTAAAGTGTGGTTGGTTCGGCCGTCCCTTTAGAGAAATGTTTTTGAACCACGTCAAACCCTTGCTTAGCAGGGACATCATTACCTAGTTCATGAAGATTATCGTAGTCCAAACTACTGTTATAATTGAAGATGAACGGGACGGTCACTAGTAGAACGAGTAATAAACTAACGATCGGGTGGAAGATACTTTTCTCAGAAAGAAAGTTCCAAAACTTGCTGGTTGAATGGCCAGAAAAGTTCTTTGCTGGCCAAAACATGCGCTTGCCTAACCAAGTCATGAAGAAAGGGTTCAAAGTTAATAGAACGACTAGTAAAACAGCGACCCCAACGGCCACACCTAGACCTGATTGGTAGATTGAGAATTTAGCTAATCCTAGAGCAGTAAAGCCAATCAGCACTGAAGAACCTGAGTACAAAATAGTTTTGCCCGCTGTTTTACGCGCCCGTTTGGTGGCAGTCCAATTGTCGTAGCCCGCCGCCAGTTCTTCTTTAAACTGGTCATATAGTAAGATATTGTAGTCGGTCCCGATCCCAAATAAGACGATGACAATAAAGACTTGAGTAAAGTCTGATAATGGGAAGTTGAAATACTGCACGAGATTCATCACAATACTTAAAGAAACGATGAAAGAAACTCCAACGGTTAACAAGGAGATCAGCGGCACGATCGGTGATCGGAAGACGATAATCAAAACGATAAAGATAAAGATTGCCGCAATGACTTCAGTTTTTTGAATACCACGCTGAGTTTTTTGACTAAATTCTTCATTTAGGATATCGGCACCGGTCACATAACTTTTAACACCCGCTGTTCTAACGGCGCTGGATAATTCTTGATTGACTTGGTTGACTGTGCCATGGTCTTTAGCAACCAAAATTTGAACAATTTGGGTAGATTTATCTTTTGAAATCAATTGCTTTTTGGTCTCAGCATTATCATTTGGGGCTGTAATAGATTTGATGCCATATTTTTTGGCATGACGGTCCAAGCGATGGATCGTGGTTTCGATATTTTCCTTTTGGGTCGGCGTCAAGGCCTTATTGCCATTATTGAAAACGGCAACAATTTGTCGGGTGTTGCCTTGACCACGGCCCCAATCCTTTTGGATCGCGTTGGCAACTTGGCTTTGCGCAGTATCTGGGATCTTGGTCTGCCCCTTATCGCGAATTAAGCCGGAAATGTTAGGCAGCATTAGGACTGCGGCAATCACTAAAATGATCCAAGCAACTAATGAGCCCACATGATTGTGTAAAAAGCGGCGCATATTAACAATTCACCTCGAGATTTATTTGTCTGCTAGCAATAGATTTAGGGTATGTTCAAAACTTTGATCAGGATCTTGATCCTCAGGTTTGAAGTAGCCCATGATCTCAATAGCCGTAAAACCAATGATGGCACTAGAAAAGCTACGTGCAAAAGCAATCTGTTCTTGTTTGGATAGTTCAAGTGTTTGGACGAGTTGATCTAAAATATTTAAGATCTTAGCCATTGCTTGGCGAAAAGCAGAGTTTTGACCGTAATTTTGAATGTAGTAAATAATGGTAACAAGCTGGCCCTGTGCGCGGAAGTAGCTGTGGATCACTTCACCAAAGCTCCGCAAAGCGGCCTTACCAGTTAAACCCACCAGCTCTTGGATAATAACTTGATAGAGATCATCCATAAAATTTTGCCCCATGGATTCAATGAGGTCATTGGTATTTTTGAAGTAGTTATAAAGTGACTGTGAGCGGATATCCAGGCGCTTCGCTAATTTAGGAAAGGTTAGTTTTTCAAAACCAGACTCTTTGACCAACGCGGCTGCTTCTGCCATCACTTTTTGTTTATCTAATGTACGTTTCATCTAGGCACCTCCTTACCTTTTTTCTGGAAGCAAAAAGTATTGTAACACTACAATGAGTTGAAATCAATCTACAACGTGTAGAAAATATTGTAAAAAATGCGGGCGAAAACAAAACGTTAATTTTGTCTCGCTCGCTATTTTCAATATCTATTCAGACACATATGAAATCATCCCTGTAGACTAACTTTAAGTTTGGCACTATTTTTGAGCGCTGCTTTTAGCAAAGTAAAATTCTTTCGACTTAAACTCGTCGTTTCATCTTCAACCAGCAACATGATAGCTTTGACAAAAAAATTTGTTTGGTGTTTGTAAAATTGAACTTTTTGCTGATATGATAGATCCAGTGCCAGTAAGCTAAAGCCCACTTCTTTTAGTAACCAGTGGGCGATGAGCGGATTGTTTAAAATAGCATCATAATCATGGACCATTTCTGCATTCGAGTGCCACAAATCAGTAGCCGGGAGTTGTTGCGCCATTAAGGCGGCTTCATAGCTGGTATCATTTTTAATATAAGCGCCTAAATTAAGATTGCCTCGAGTTTGTAACTCAAATTTGAGTAATTGACCATAGCTTATATCCTTCATGATAGCCACCTTCTTTCACGAATAAGCGTCCGCCTTAATAAAAATGTTATTACATTAATCCATTTGATGAAAACTGATCCTAAAGGATGCCCGTGTTCAGGCTGATTTCAAGTAGCTCATTAAAATAATCATCGTTTTCGATCTTCTAGGTTTATTTTACGAAATTAGGTTAGTAGAGCCTACCATTATTGCTTAAATGTTGGACTGCAAATGAGAGTTAGGAGTGTTGTGATCAATATGGGACAAAAATATTATGCCGTTGCCAAAGGCCGTAAACGCGGCGTTTTTAACGATTGGGCGACCACTGAAAAACTAGTCAAGGGCTACACGGGGGCCCGCTATAAAAGCTTTAAGACCCGCCAAGAGGCAGAGGTTTTCGTTCAAACAGCAGGTAAAAATTCTGGCACCAATCAAGGTATAAAAAAGAGCACTAACGTTGTTAAACGCACACCTGCAAGCGAAAATACCGCAGAAGTAATCTTTTATACAGACGGCGGCTCTAGAAATACAGGTAATGTTCGCGGCGGCCATGTAAAAGCTACTGATAAAGCAGCTTGGGCCTATTTGATCCAAGTCAAAGGGCAAGAAATTGCTGATTCAGGCCATGAGTTCGGTGCGACCAATAACCGAATGGAAATTACTGGATTTAAGATGGCTTTAGAAAAGCTCATTCAATTAGGTTTAAATGAAACGGCAATTTTAGGAGTATTGGATTCCCAATATGTGCTAAATGCCATACAAAAAGGCTGGTTGGTTGGCTGGCAGCGTCGCGGTTATCGTAAAGCAGATGGTTCGGTACCTGTTAATGTTGAATTGTGGCGGGAAGTGGCAAAGCTCTTACCGAAGTTTCCTAAATTACAGTTGACTTGGACCAAGGGGCATGCTGATAATCATGGTAATGTATTTGTGGATGAATTGTTGAATCGTGAAATGGATCAAATGTAAGGTCTGATGATTTAGAAGTACGATTAGCGGCACGAATTTATAGCTTAGGTTATTTGAAATAAGGGCATTGAAAAAGTGATTGAACTCAAGATGATCTTGAATTCAATCACTTTTTTAGGTTGGTGTGCCAAAACTACCCGCTGATTCTCGCGCTCTGATTAAACGCGTTCCAAAGGGTAACTTCGTCACCTAACGTTAAATCTCTGGAATGACTGACGCCATATCTGCATGATTTTCCGTTAGTGCTCCGAAGCTGACCGCCCTTTGTCGCGCTCTGATTAAACGCGCTCCAAAGGATAACTTCGTCACCTAACGTTAAATCTCTGGAATGGCTGACGCCATATCTGCACGATTTTCCGTTAGTGCTCCGAAGCTGACCATCCTTTGTCGCGCTCTGTTAAAATAAATTCTGGAAGAAATTCACAATGGCATCCCAGATTTTTTGGATGAAATTTCGATTTTCCTGGGTATTCAGCTTATTAAACACGCCTTTGGCACTATCGACAATATTGTTTGATAGTTTTTGGGCTTGTTGTTTAAAATTGCTGGAATTTAACGCACCAGAATCGCGAATTTGAACTAGAATATTAATAATTTGCTGCTTTTGATTGTTATTGATGATATTTTGAATATTATTTTTCTCTAATTGATTGTTTACGATCGTTGTGATCTGACCCACGCTGATATTATGTCCAGCTTTAGCCATATCGCTTTTGGCACCGGCAATGGCGTTGTTTAATTGGGCATCGGAATAACCATCTTTGCCCTTATTGTCTTGATTAATATCACTCAGCGTACTCATTTCATTTTGCGCCGCATTGATTTGCTTTTGGCTTAAATCGCTGCCGTTTTGATCAAAAGCGGCATAAACACCAGCTAGCGCGCCTGAGCCGTCGATGGGGACTGCAGAGGTCACATAAATATTTGCGTCAGACACACCTGCAGTTAATGCGGCATTTTTGTATTGATCAGCTGTGATTGTAGTAATATTATTCTTACCGTTATACGGTAGGATGTGCACATTAATACCTGAACCAGAGCTTGTTTTCTCAACGGCAGCACTAGACCAAACACTGGAATTACTGGTAAAGTTGCTGCCAGAAGGGTTCAGATATTTCACTAAAGTATCCCCATTGACCGTGATTGTTTGGTAATTGCTATTGTCTAGGTCTTTTGTCAAAGTATTGATTGTCCCTTGTTTTTGGTCAGTGGTTAAGGTGGTCCCCAGGGTAACCGTGGGTTGCTGCCATGTTTCCGCGTGAACGGCCTGCGTTTTGAAATTAAAAAATGTGAATGTGATTGCCGCTAAAATTGCTAAGCTGCCTAGTAAAGGCTGGATATTCTTTTTGATAGTAGTCATAGTGTCTGCCTTTCTGTTAATGAAATAATTGATTTCGTAAGATTAGTATTGCAAATAAGTTTGAAGATTTGATGGGAGGGTACGGTATTATGATTCTTGTACACCGGCGACATGTAAATGAGATTCCTATTTTAGAAGTTGTTGCTGAACAATTCAAGTCGCAGCCATTGCCCTGTGTGATCTATTATCATGGCTGGCGCTCTGCTAAGGAGTTGGTTTTGACACAGGCACGAAAATTAGCCCAGCAAAAAATACGCGTTATTTTACCGGATGCTTTTAATCATGGCGAACGCTTGTTACAACAAATTTCACAAATACCATCATTTACATTTTGGCAGAGCATTCAAGCTAACTTAGCTGAATTTTCATTAATTATACATTATTTAAAACAAAATCAGCTTTTATTAGCGGATCTCATCGGTGTGGGCGGCGTTTCTATGGGTGGCATCACAACTTGTGCGTTGTTAACGCAGCATCCTGAGATCAAATGGGCGGCTTGTGTGATGGGCAGCCCCCAGCCATTATTGTATCGGGAGCGTGTCCTTCAGCGCGCTGCTTACTTTAAACGAGCATTGCCAGCTGACTTTCGAGAGCTAACCAGTTGGCTGAGCCATTATGATTTGGCGAGTCGGCCGCAAAAACTCGCTGGGCGGCCGTTGCTGTTTTGGCATGGGACAGCCGATCCACGAATCGACTTTGAAGATGCTTACCAATTCTATGTAAAGCACCATACGCAATCATATGGCCGACAGATGCAGTTTGACATCGGTCGCGGGCAGGGACATTTGGTCAGACCTGAGACGATGGACCGGATCACGACTTTTATGGCAGCACAAATCTATGAAGCTGAAGATTAGAATAAAATGTTAAAATTATGAGTCTTTATAGATTGTGTACAATTAGTTGATATATAAATATGTAACACGTTTTCAAAAATAGTAATTTTGTGGGATTTCCCTATTGACTTCTCATAAAGAATAACCTAACTTTAAATTATCAAATGAGAATTGTTTTCAATTAGGTCCATAAGTGACTTAATTGTTTCGATAGATAAAGGGGATGGTTGGATGATACCCTTGACAGATGGTCAAATCGGCATGGCTTATCAGGTTAGAAATAATCCTAAGATCGACCAATCTGACAAACATCTGCGTGACTTAGGTTTTGCAACAGGCGCTGAGGTTCACATTATTTCAGCTTCTAAAGATGCAATGATCGTTTTGGCCCGTGGTAGCCGAATCGCATTGAATCGAGCTACGGCGGCGTTGATTTATATCGAACCGAAGCAAGACCGTTCCGATCAGGATTGGACTTCGTTAGCCAATACTAAAGTTGGACATTCTGGTCGTGTCGGCGCAATTTTAGGGAAAGGTGCGGTTAAGCGCCGGTTAATGGATATGGGATTTACTCGGGGTGTGATCGTTAGAGTACGTAAAGTTGCCCCATTAGGCGACCCGATTCAAGTGAGCATTCGTGGGTATGAACTTAGTTTACGTAAATCAGAAGCACAGCTGATCTTAGTGGAGGAGGCAAGCCATGACTAGCATGGAATTAGCCCTAGCAGGCAACCCCAACTGTGGTAAAACAACTGCTTTCAATGCACTAACTGGTGCGCGGCAGTATGTTGGTAATTGGCCCGGCGTTACGGTAGAAAAAAAGGCCGGTTATCTGAAGCACAACAAAAAAGTAACTTTACAGGATTTGCCTGGGATCTATTCCTTGGCACCATATTCACCTGAAGAGATCGTTGCCCGGGACTATTTGATCGACAATCGACCGGATGCGGTTATAGATATTGTCGATGCTACAAATATTGAGCGTAATTTATATTTGACAGTCCAATTGATGGAGACTGGATTACCGATTGTTGTGGCTATGAATATGATGGATGTTGTCAAAAAGCAAAACAAGCAATTTAATTTAGATAAATTAGCCTATGGTCTGGGCGTACCTGTGGTTAGTATCTGTGCTTTAAAGGCACAAGGCCTCAATGAAGCAACGCAGCGAGCAATAGACGCGGCTGAAGATACCGATACTCAAGATCGCTACCCCCTTTATGATAAACGTTTTGAAGCAGCTATTGGTGAAATCGAAGACGTGATCTGTCAGCAAGTACCTTATGATCGTAAACGCTGGTTTGCCATTAAGCTGTTTGAACGGGACACCAAGATCAATGAACAACTGACGCTCACGGATGAACAAAAAATAGAGCTTGAAGATATTATCCGCACGGCTGAAAAAGTATTCAACGATGATAGTGAAAGTATTGTGATCAATGAACGCTATGCGTTTGTGACACGCATCGTCAATTTAGCCGTTGTTAAGAAAAGTGATTTTTCGTTAAGTACTAGTGATAAGATCGATCGGGTTGTGACTAACCGCTTCTTGGCGTTGCCAATTTTTGCTGTTGTGATGTGGGCTGTTTATTATTTATCCATTCAAACTGTGGGTACACTCGGGACAGATTGGATCAATGACGTGTTATTTGGTCAAATCATCCCGAATACATTGACACCCTTATTAGCAAGTTGGCAAGTCGCAACGTGGATGCAAAGCTTGATTTTAGACGGTATTATTGGTGGGGTCGGTTCTGTGATCGGTTTCCTACCGCAGCTGATCGTACTGTTTGTCTGTTTAGGTATTTTGGAAGATTGCGGCTATATGGCGCGGATTGCTTTCGTCATGGATCGCTTGTTCCGTAAATTTGGCTTGTCTGGCAAGTCTTTTATCCCAATGCTGGTGGCAACAGGTTGTGGGGTGCCGGGAATCATGGCTAGTCGGACGATCGAGAATGAAAAAGATCGTCATATGACGATCATGATCACGACATTCATGCCCTGTTCTGCAAAACTGACGATCATTGCGCTGGTTGCTGGTGCTTTCTTCCCAACCAGTTCTTGGGTCGCACCTTCTGCTTACTTTGTCGGGATCTTTGCCATTGTCGCTTCAGGTATCTTTTTGAAAAAAACGCGATTATTTGCTGGTGATCCCGCACCATTTATTATGGAATTACCAACTTATCATATGCCACAATTTATGAACGTCGCGCGCCAGGTATTGGAGCGTAGTCGGTCATTCATTAAAAAAGCGGGGACCATTATCTTTGCCAGTTGTATTTTGATTTGGCTGTTATCAAACTTTAACTTCAGACTCCAATGGGTCTCTGAAGGTAAAAGCATGTTAGCAGCTATTGGGGCTGTGATTGCGCCACTATTTGCACCATTAGGCTGGGGCAACTGGCGGGCAACCGTTGCTGCTTTTACGGGATTGGTCGCAAAAGAAAATGTTGTCGGAACTTTCGGTGTGCTCTTCAGTCATGCGAAAGGCTTAGCTGAGAGCGGTCAACAAATTTGGCCGCTGCTGCGGGCAACATTTACGCCTGCTGCTGGCTATTCATTTTTAGTCTTTAATCTATTATGTGCCCCTTGTTTTGCGGCAGTTGGTGCGATGCGCCGGGAATTTGGCGATGTGAAATGGACTATGACGGCCGTCACATATCAGTGCAGTTTGGCTTATTTAGTGAGTTTCATGATTTATCAATTTGCCCATTGGCTTCTAGAAGGCGGGGCCTTCACAATTAGTACTGGGATTGCTTTTGCAGCCTTGGCATTATGTGTTTACGCGTTAGGCTTCATGCCGAAACGCCAACAACCAGTTGCTGAACTTTCAACCGCACAATCTTGAGGAGATGTTAGATATGGCAACCGTAATTTTAGCAATTTTAATTTTTGGTAGTGCTGCATATGTGATCTGGTCACGTTATTTGAAAAAAGATCGTAAACCAGCTTGTGATGGCTGTCATGACGTGGGCTGTCCTTTAGTTGCGGCAAAAGATGCAAAGCATGGTGAGCATCTTAATTCATAGTAAATAATAATCTTGTAAAAATAAATGCACACAAGGCCGGGACAAAATTAATGTTTTGCGACCGGCTTTTTTGTATCTGGATACTACAGCTTTGAATGCTTTTTAGCGCGTGTTATTTTTTGATTATTAGTTAGTATGAAGCAACCGTTTTAATGTGAACTATTTTACAATGTAAGAGAACAGTTTTATACTGATCTTGTAATGGCTTACAATTTAAAACTTAAAGAAGGTAATTCGTTTGGATAAAACAATAGCTAAATCCATTATTAATAACAAATTTGATGACGTTATGTTCGGTAGAAAGTCAGTTCGTAACTTTGACGAGACCAAATCTATCGATCGTTCAGAATTACAAGAAATGATTGCTGAGGCAACGACAGCACCGTCTGCATGCAACTTGCAGTCGTGGCATTTCGTTGTTGTGAACACACCTACGGGCAAAGCCAAGGTACATGAGGCAGCGCTGAAATTCAACTATCCTCAATTAGAAACAGCACCGGCTACGATCTTTATTTTCGGTGATACGGCTTCCCATGAAGTTTATCGTGAAGTTTGGACTAAAGCTCGTGATGCTGGCAAAATCTCTCAAGAGAAGCTAGATCAAATCTTTAATACTTTTCTACCCATGTATGAGCATGCTGATCAAGAATTCTTAAAGTTTGATGCGACTATTGATTGTGCAATGGTAGCCATGCAATTGCTGCTGATAGCCAGAGCACATGGCTATGAAGCTGTGCCGTGGGCAGGCTATGATGGCGGTAAACTTTTAACAGCATTAGGTTTGGACGCCAAGCGCTATGTTCCTGTGATGGCGGTTTCGATTGGTAATGCTGCAGAACAGCCGATTGATACTGATCGTTACGATGCGGCTGCTTTAACAGAATTTGTATAATTAATTTGTGGTCGAATACAAAATGACCCTCAAAAGTTAGATTGAAAAATCTGATTTTTGAGGGTCTTTGTTTGGTCAGCTAATCATGCAGCTTATTCCATTTATCTTTTTAGGATCATGGATCTATCATGATTACTTTATTATATTTTTGATTATTTGATAGTAATTGTGCCAATCATTCGTAAAATTGGCTAAACACGCTTGATCGAGCAAAAATTCGAATAGGGGTTGCTTGTTAGGAACATCCAGAAATAAATATTTTTGGGGTACACAAAATTTGGGATAATGAGCTCTTAGGATAGCTAAACTTATTTTAGCTATTTTAGAAACCGCAGTGATTGGAATAAGACATCCTGTATTTTTTTCTTTGAAGTAATCAAAAATAGCAGTGTAGTCATCTTTTTGTATCGCAGAACCGATGGTGGCTAGAGTTTGGGCATCTGCCGAAATTGGTGGATCACATTTCATAAAAAATTCAATGCCGCCATTTTTACCAGTTGTATAAACAAAAGCTTGAAATGCATCCGGGAAAAACTTTTTTCGATATTCAATTACTTTTTCACCCCTTAAAACTTGCGACACACACTCACTGTGTAGAGACATTAAAAGGGTGGGTAACATTGGGTCATATCTAGTATCTATTATTTTTGATACAGCACAAGCACCTCTGCAGCTTGGTTAAAATTTTTTAAAATAATTGTGCCGCTTTCACGGCTTGCCGCCAGCCGCTATATAGTTGACTGCGCGTTAGCGAGCTGATTGCTGGTTCAAATGTCTGTCCGCCAGCATTCAAATGACGTAACTCGGCCAGATCTTTGAAATAGCCCGTGTTTAATCCGGCGATGAAAGCAGCGCCTAGTGCTGTAGTTTCGCGACTTTCAGAACGTTGGACGGGAACTTGGGTAATATCAGCTAAAAATTGAAGTAAATAGTCGTCTCTTGAGGCACCACCATCAACGCGTAATTTAGTAATGGGTAAATTGGTATCTTGCGTTAAAGTACTCAAAATATCCTCGGTCTGATAGGCAATGGCTTGTAAGGCGGCTTTAACCAGATCTTCTCGAGTCGTACCCCGAGTCAAACCTAGAAAAGTACCGCGAACTTCATTATCCCAATAGGGCGCTGCCAAGCCGTTGAAAGCGGGAACAAAGTAGATCTCATTTTGACTGGTTGCTTGTTGCGCCGCTGTGTTAGCTGTTTGGAAGTCGTCTAAAAATTGCAGCTGATCGACAAACCAGTCGATGGCATCGCCAGCTGTTAGGATACCACCTTCAAGGACATAGTTTGTCTTATTGGTGAAGGTATAGCCAATACTTGTTAGTAAGTTATTAACCGAAAATTTTGGCGTTGTACCCGTATTCATGACGATAAAACCCCCGGAACCAAATGATGCTTTGACCGAGCCCATATCAAAATCGGTTTGACCAAATAAGGCCGCTTGCTGACTGCCGATCATTGCCGCAATAGGAACTTGCCGACCATAAAGTTGATGCGTGCTGGTTTCACCCAGTATTTGATCATTCGTTACAACTTCGGGTAATATTTCCCGGGGAATATTAAATAATGCCAGCAGTTCAGGATCCCAATCTTGCGTGTTGATATTGAATAACAACGTACGGCTAGCGTTCGTTATATCTGTTTTAAAGATAGTACCATCACTTAGCTGCCAAGCGAGCCAAGTATTGATATTGCCAAATAATAAGTCACCTTTTTCCGCTCTTTGCTGGCCATCGGGGATATGATCTAAAATAAAGCGGATTTTACTGGCAGAAAAAATGGGATCTAAACGTAAACCGGTTTTTTCTTGGATTATGCGGCGGTCTACTTTTTGTTTTAATTGATCAATCAGGGGTTGTGTTTGATTAGAACGCCAAGAGATTGCGTTGTGAACCGGCAGTCCAGTAGCTTTATCCCAAATAACTGCCGTTTCACGCTGATTGGCAATAGCAATACTGTCGATTTGGTCCGGTTGGATATGACCATTGATAAGTGCATCCGCCAAAACGGATTGCACGGTATCAAAAATAATGATTGGATCTTGTTCCAACCAACCGGGTCGCGGACTGAGTTGTTCGAATTTACGTACTTCCCGGGTGACAATATGGCCTTGATGGTTAAAAACCACCGCACGAATTGAGGTTGTGCCAGCATCAATTGTTAAAATATAGTCTTTTGTCATAGCCATTACTCCTAAATCAATTGTTTTTGCGGTTTAAAGGCTTGAGTTGCTGCCACAGCCTTTTGCCAGCCACGATAAAGTTTTGCTCGTTGCGTTTCAGTCATGTTAGGGCCATATTTTTGACCTAATTTAGTAATTGATTGTAATTCATCCGTGTTTGCCCAGAAATTGACACCTAGACCCGCTAAGTAGGCAGCGCCTAAACCGGTAGTTTCTAGAATTGCCGCACGGTGGACGGGGGTGTTTAAAATATCTGCCTGAAATTGCATTAAATAATCATTTCGAGTGGCACCACCGTCAACATGTAATTCAGGAATCGTAATACCAGTATCTAATTCCATGATGTCTAAAACTTCACGGGTTTGGAAAGCTAATGATTGCAGGGTAGCCCGGGCTAAGTCATTGCGGTTGGTTTGGCGTGTGATGCCAAAAATACCACCACGGGCATCCGCATCCCAGTATGGTGCACCTAGGCCGGTAAAAGCGGGCACAACGTAGAGCTGATCATTATGACCGCCCTTTTCAGCCAAGCGTTGTGTTTCGCCAGCATTTTCGACAAGTTTTAAACCATCGCGCAGCCATTGGATGGCAGAACCAGCCACAAAAATGCTACCTTCTAGGGCATAGTTTACTTGACCATTGATACTGTAGCCAATCGTTGTTAAAAGGTTATGTTGGGATAGTTTGGCTTGGGTTCCGGTATTCATGACTAAAAAGGCCCCGGTGCCATAGCTGTTCTTGACCATACCAGGTTTTAAGGCGAGTTGACCAAATAAGGCCGCTTGCTGGTCGCCGACTAAACCAGCGATTGGCACTTCACTGCCGTAAAAATGATAATCTTTCGTTTGGCCATAAATTTCAGCGTTTCCATGTACTTCAGGAAGCAGTGATTTAGGAATATTTAAAGCCGCTAAAATATCTTCATCCCATTGCAATTGGTGGATATTGAAAAGCATCGTACGGCTGGCATTGGTATAGTCAGTGACATGACTGCGGCCACCAGTGAGTTTCCAAGTGAGCCAGGTATCGATCGTGCCAAATAGCAACTCACCTTTTTCCGCGCGTTGCTGGGCACCTTTAACGTGATCTAAGATCCAGCGAATCTTAGTTGCTGAAAAATAGGGATCGATCGTCAGCCCGGTTTTTTCATGAATCATTTGTTCATAGCCCTGATTCTTTAGTTCGGTTGCGATGGCATTGCTTTGGCGGGATTGCCAGACCACAGCATGGTAAATCGGCAAACCGGTTTGTTTATCCCAAATGACTGTGGTTTCGCGCTGGTCGGTAATACCGATGCCGGCAATTTGTTTGGGCTGGATTCCAGATTTGATGAAAACATTAGCAATTGTTGACTGGACCGCATTCCAAATTTCAATAGGATCGTGCTCTACCCAGCCGGGCTGAGGAAAATACTGGCGGAATTCTCGGTTAGCATCAGCGATGATTTGTCCGTTATGATCGATAATTAAAGCGCGTGTACTGGTTGTCCCTTCATCAAGGGCCAGCATATATTGTGTTGATGTCATAGCAACCTCCACGATAAAAAGTATTAATTAAAACGTTAATGCTAAAATGATAAAAATAATTACTGCAATTGGCAATAATAGTAAAATGAACGTGACAATAATCGGACTGCTGAGATAGACGTATAGCTCTAGTAATAAGATTAAGCCCAGCCATAGTAGGATAAAAGGCAGCAGTCCGATCGTACTAGCGAAAAGCCAACTAAAACCACAAATTAGTGCGGCAACAACTAAAGCCAATAAGCTGATTCGCCAGAGCCACCAGCCAAACCCATGGGCAGTATTATTATCGGGATAACGTGTCATAAACATTACTTCCTAAGCATAGATTGATTTTCTAAATCCTAGCATAACGTATTTCGAAGCGGTTGCAAAATGCTTCATCTTGACAGCTGGGGTTGTAGCAACTAGTATGACTATGAAAGGAGTGACTTAATAAGCCAATGAGAAATTAAACCTACTATATCGGAATTTGAATCGTGCATGACTGGCTACCTGTGGTATTCAGTTTATTTGAGATTCAAATTTGAGATAGGGTTTAAGGTCTGATTTAAGTGTTTATTGAGTTGCACCAATATATATTTAACTTAAATTTAAATTAAATCCCCCTATCTGTATCCGATAAAAGTCTAGTCGTCGCTACGTCATTTTTTCTGATTGATACAGATATGGGGGTTTTTATATGCAATTTTATCAAGCAAAAGACTTAACTGCTGAGGTTGGTGCCAGAACACTATTTCATATTGCCAAACTTGGCTTTCATTATGGAGATAGGATCGGTTTGATTGGAGGCAATGGGGTTGGTAAAACGACCTTATTAACAATGTTGGCAGGGTTAGAACAACCGAGTCCTTTAAAGCCTAGTGCAAGTAAATATTTAGTACCTCAGCTTAAACCAACAAAGAATTTAAGTGGGGGTCAAATTGTACAGCATTATCTAGATGCCGCCTTTGAAACCCAAGCAGATATTTTATTTTTAGATGAACCAACGGCTAATTTAGACGTTGAGAATGTGAAACAATTAGAGAACAGTCTCAAAAATTATCCAGGCACTTTGATTATGGTTTCACATGATCGGGCGTTTTTAGATCGGATCGTGACCCATATTTGGGCTTTAGCAGATCAGAAATTAACACCGTTTGTAGGTAACTATTCAGATTATCTGGCCACTAAATCAGCCCAGGAAAATAAGCAGTGGCAAAAGTATCATGCCTATACACGGCAAAAGCAAAAGTTAGCTTTGGCGGCAGCGAAGCGTGAGCAAAAAGCTGCCCGAGCAATAGTGATTCCACAGAATAAAGTCGGCACACAAGAAGCTTATAAAAGTAAGCCTTATTTTAATAAGAAACAAGCTAAGCTGGCTAAAACCGCGAAAGCAATTGAAAAAAGGGCTACTAAACTGACACCTGTCGATCATCCTGAAGTTGAAAAGCCAATCAAAATGCAATTGAATCATGGGCAGGCCCTACAAGAAGGCGGCGTTTTAACGATTGAGCATTTTAAATTAGAACGTAACCATAAAGTCCTTATTAATGATGTCAATTTGCAATTACGTGGTGGTGAAAAACTGGCAATCACAGGGCCAAATGGTAGTGGTAAAACGACCTTACTTGAAAGTATCGTGCAGCACCACAGTTCCGCCATCCACTTGAATGACCCGGTGCATATTGGTTATTTTCAGCAAGATTTACGCAATCTGGTTTTAGATCAGAGTATTCTAGAAAACGTTCTGGCCGCAACGATTCAGAATAAGACTTTAGTGCGCACAGTCCTGGCACGGTTGGGCTTTAAAGCAGAGCAACTACAAAAACAAGTGAAGCTACTTAGTGGTGGCGAGCGGGTCAAAGTTAGTTTTGCAAAACTATTTCTAAGTCAGGCTAACTTTTTGATTTTAGACGAGCCGACAAATTATTTAGATATTGTCTCCTTAGAAGCCCTAGAACAATTAATGATGGCATATCCAGGGACAGTATTAATTGTGTCCCATGATCGTTATTTTATAAAGAGGGTTGCTACTCGGCAGCTGCAAATTGAGCCTGAAACAAAAAGTTTGATTGATCCAGAACGAGCAAATGATCACAAATCTGCCGAAAAACAAGCATCCGTGAGTCGAGCGGATAAAATCCTAGCTTTGAAGAATCAACAGACAGCTCTGTTAGGTCGATTGACGATGGTACCAGATGATGCGAAAGCGGAGAAAGCATTTTTAGCCGTTAGCCAAGCATTAAAAGCACTACGAGCCTAATGGATTTAACGATATAGTTTATAGCTGAAAGCAAGATACATCTCAAGCAGGATGGCATGCTGACCTTTAAACGGTATATTACGGACGGTATAACTGTATCAATCGACAAAAAATGTAGGTGATTACGATTAAGATCTCTCAAGATGTATTTAATAAATCGCTTCAATATGGTTTTGAAAAGGCCATGCAAGGTACCACTGGACGCAAAGTGAATGCTAAAAGTATTCATCAGCTAACGACTAAATATATGGCTCAGTATCATGACCCTGAAAAAGCGATCAAAGCGTTAGTGAATCAATCACGATTATTGACGGCAACAACGGGGGCGGTTACCAATTTTGGCGGTTTACTAACGATACCGGTAAGTCTGCCAACTGAACTGGTAACCACATTATTTGTTAATATTCGTGTGATCGGCAGTATTGCTTATTTGCGTGGCTATGAGTTGACTGATCCTAAAGTGCGGGCATTAATGCTGGCAGCTTTAGCAGGGAATTCTGGTATCGATCATTTTAAGCAAGCTTTGATCAAATCATCAACGCGCTATTTGCAAGGCAGACTGAATCAAGCTTTCTTTGATAAAGTAACGGCGCAGTTAAGTCATTTCTTGTTTAAACAATTCAGCATTAATGCAGCAACGGCGACGGTTAAAATCATTCCGGTGGTAAGTGCGGCTATTGGTGGGGTAACAGAAGCTATTTCCACGACAGCGGTGGCTAAAGCGGCAGATGCTGTATTCAAACCTGAAGGCTTACAGTTTGGTGATCGGTTAATTAGTCGGCAAGAATTGTTAACCGAACAAACAAAAAATCAAGACTGAAGTTATTTTTAAAATATCGAGAGAGCGAGACAAAACTAATGTTTTATTTTCGCTCTCTATTTGTTTACGAATAATTAAATTTTAAACGTGTTCCAAAAGGCAACACCTTCTTCTAACGATGTATCGCTTAACCACCATTTTTCGCACTTCTTTAAGTACTTTTTGGCACACGCTCAACCATTTTTAGTTATAAATGAATTTAGGACTAAGTGTACTTTGACCTGGCTAAACTTATTTCCCAGGAAATAAGTTTTAATTAGACAGGTTGTTCGCCAGCGACATATTTGCTGAGAAAATGTTTGACCTGGAACGTATATTCTTCTGGTGCAGCCCAGTAACTTGCCGCGTGGGTTGCGTTCGGAACGATCCAAATATCTTTAGGTGCGGTCGTCGCTTGATAATTGTCGAAACACATATAGGTAGGTACGTAAGTATCTTTTTCACCATGAATAAAGAAAATGGGCGTGGTATTTTTCTTAAGCTGTTCAATGGCTGAGCTGCCTTTTAAAGAAAAGCCCAAGGCCACTTTGTTAATTTGACTAACGACTGGGATCAACGGGAATTTCGGTAGTTTAAAGGTCTCTTTTAATTGATAAGCCAGCTCTTCTTCAATACTAGAATAGCCACAATCTTCAACGATTGCTTTGACTTGCACGGGGAGTTCATCACCGCTGAGCATCATCACCGTAGCGCCACCCATACTAACGCCATACAAAACGATTTGAACATCTGTACCCATATATGCGATCACTTTTTGGATCCAATCTAGATAATCTAAACGGTCTAACCAACCAAAGTTGATATATTTACCAGCACTTAATCCATGAGAACGATTATCTGGTAAGACAACTGAGTAGCCATCGTCATAGAATAGTTTTGCTGAGGCAGCCATAGATGGCGCGCTGCCTTTGTAGCCGTGGGAAATAATGGCGACCTTCTTGACATTGGTCTGGTTATTTTCAAGAAAATAACTGTGTATTTTATTTTGAGGGTCATTTTCGTGAAGCCACCAAGTCTGTTTGTCTTGCTGTTCAAACCAAGCAAAACTTGGATAAAATTTTGAATCAGGATCTGGATTGGAGGCTGAACCAGCTGGGATTTTATTAAGCCGTTTAAAAGCGTAATTATAAAGATAAAAACTTGAAGCACTTGTAGCTGCAGCAGCGAGTCCTGAGGCCGTCAGCCATAATTTTGTAGCTGTTTTCATTACGATCACCTGTTACCTTATTAATTTAAATCATTGTAACATGATTGGTTTAGAATAAAATTTAAAATAAAGTTGACATAATTTGAAGATAACCTTGGTATTTTCTTTAGAAATGATTTATTATGTAGTTGATATTAAAAGCTTTTCGATCATAGGAAGTGAGTAATATGCAATGTATGGGTTCATATCATAGCTTTTTCGCAGGGATACATCCGCAATTTACCTTGTTCTGGATGAGTATTGTATTGTTGATCGTCTTTTTGTGGTTTGTGATGAGTCGAGTTTATGTCCAACATATCAGCACCAAAGAGAGTGATATTCACCGCATGCTATCTTTGTTAGAAGATGCTTATCGTGCGGGTCGGATCGATAAAGAAACATATTTACGCCAAAGAGATAGATTATTAAAAATAAAATAGTGTATACTGAGAAGTGTTCTCATTTAGAGAGCACTTTTTGTTTTGAATTATTCAGAAAGAAGGTTGACCCATGAGTCAAGCACAAGATTATATCCATCAAGTCAAGGATGTCGTGCTACAACGAGATCCTGAGCAAAAAGAATTCCAGGAAGCCGTATTTGAAGTTTTAGATACGCTAACGCCTGTTTTAGAGAAACATCCTGAATATATTGCCCAAAATATTTTGGAGCGCTTAGTTGAACCAGAGCGTGCGATCCAGTTCAGAGTCCCTTGGCAAGATGATCAAGGAAACTGGCAAGTAAACCGCGGTTATAGAGTACAGTTTAATTCAGCAATCGGTCCCTACAAAGGTGGGTTGCGTTTCCATCCTACCGTTAATTTAAGTGTGGTTAAATTTTTAGGCTTTGAACAGATTCTAAAGAATAGCTTGACTACATTGCCAATTGGTGGTGCTAAAGGGGGCAGTGACTTTGACCCTAAAGGAAAATCCGATGGGGAAGTCATGCGTTTTTGTCAAAGCTTCATGACAGAATTACAACGGCACATTGGCCCAGATATTGACGTGCCTGCTGGGGATATTGGTGTCGGTGGCCGCGAAATTGGATATCTTTATGGGCAATACAAGCGGCTTAACTTTTCTCAAAATGGCGTTTTGACCGGCAAAGGTATGACTTATGGCGGTAGTAAGATTCGTACTGAAGCGACTGGTTTTGGGCTGCTCTATTATGTTAAAGCTTTACTGGAAGCTCAAGGGGACAGTTTGAACGGTAAAAAGGTCAAGATTTCAGGATCTGGCAATGTGGCAACTTATGCCACGCAAAAGGCGGCTGAATTAGGCGCAACTGTCATTACTGTGTCGGATTCTGATGGATTTGTTTATGATCCTAAAGGGATCGATTATAAAATTGTTCAAGATATTAAAGAAGGGTATCGTGGCCGAATCAAAGAGTATGCTGAACGTCAAGAAAGCGCAACTTACCATGAAGGCTCAGTTTGGGACTTTGATGTTGCTTATGATGTTGCACTCCCATGTGCCACTCAAAATGAAATTTCTTTAGATGAAGCCAAAATGATGCAAAAAGATGGGGTCAAATATGTTGCTGAAGGGGCTAATATGCCAAGTGTGCCAGAAGCAATTGATTTTTATCATGAACATGGTATTTTATTTGGCCCAGCTAAAGCGGCTAATGCTGGTGGCGTTGCGGTTTCAGCTTTAGAAATGAGCCAAAATTCTGAACGTTTAGCTTGGACAGCATCTGAAGTCGATAATAAGCTCAAAGAAATTATGACAAATATCTTCAAAGCCTCAGAAAAGGCGTGTGAAGTTTATGATCTCGGTAAAAATTACCAAGCAGGTGCCAACATTGCTGGATTTGAGAAGGTTGCTACGGCAATGACTGCACAAGGGTTAGTCTAAGTAAAATCGTCAAAATCTAAGATAAATTAATAAGACCCGCAGAAGTTAGATTGTAAAAATCTAATCTCTGGGGGTCTTTATTTTGTTCAATACAGCTTAAATGTATAAATAGGCCAATAACGGAGGACAACCACACTCTGAACGTCGCGCTGAGGAACGTAGCCAAATGAGCGGCTGTCATTGGAGATTGTTCGATTATCCCCAAGCACAAAATAATGTTTTTTGGGTACTCGAATTGTATTGGTTGCAGCTAGGGATTTCAAAGAAAAATTTGCCGTAAATGGCAGTGACTGTTTTAAGTACCAAGCGTTTTTGTATAGATTCAAATAAGGTTCATCTTTGGCCTTACCGTTAATATATAATGTATCATCCTTGTAAACGATTTTATCGCCAGGTAAACCAATGACCCGTTTAATATAATAATCACCGGTATTATCGGGAGAAGACAAGATGATCACAGCACCGCGTTTGACTTTTTTATGTTTAAGCGAAACTAAACGCTCGCCTTGAAAAAAATTGGGCTGCATCGAATCGCCTTGAACGATATCATTACTGATCACAAATTTGAATAATAGAAAAATAGCTGTCCAGATCAAAATGGCTAATCCAAAAGCTTTAAGCCAAAAGTCAGTTGTTTCCTGTGTGTGTCGCCTCATATGAATGACTCCAAATGTAATTATGATTTGATTATAAATAGTATAACATTTTAAAATATCGATTAATGTTCATAACTTTTTCAAGATAAGTTGTTATGATTGAGGAAAGTCGAAAGAACAATAAGTATAGTTTACTCTTTTTTAGGGGCAATAACCGATGGATATAGATAATTTTTTTATGAAAGCAAGCTGCTTTTTGGAGGGTTGCGATGAATTTATTCAATAAAAAGAAACCCCGTTCTGTGCAACCTTATTGGGGACAGAAGGACATACCAGACTTAACCGGTAAATTGTTTTTGATCACAGGGGCAACCGGGGCGTATGGGCAATTATTAACGGAGACAGTTTATGCCAATAATGGGTCAGTGATTCTAGCTGGTCGTGATCAGGAGACGGCCTTTGCACTGATTGGTCGCTTACGTAATCAATATCAAGCCAGTGGCACCTTACAATTTCGCCAATTAGACTTGAATGATTTGGCGAGCATTCAAAGTTTTGCTGCAAATATCCAAAATGAAGTAGTCAAACTAGATGTATTGATCAATAACGCCGGCATCAAAGATACAAAAGAACGCCAAGTGAATCGTGAAGGCATCGAAGCGCATTTTCAAATTAATTATTTTGGGCATTTTGTATTGACTAATCTGTTGATCCCGCTAATGCAGATGGCAAAGGATCCTAGAATTGTCAACGTTTCAGCACCATTACCGGGATTTGCCAATTTAAAATTAAATGACCTACAGTTAACGAGCAGTTATTCTAATCAGCGCGCTTATTTACAGTCTAAGTTGGCAATTCAGATGGCGACCTTCTATTTACAAGACATTAGTGCAGCACAAAATTTAGGCATTAAAGCTATGGTGACGCACCCTGGGATTGCCAAAGGTAATTTGCAAAGGTCTTATCCCAATCAGTCACAATTATCGGGGTGGCTGCAAACGGTTGGCAGTCCTTTTCTGGGCTCTAGACGTCTTGGTATTTTACCCACGTTATTTGCGGCAACTGATCATCAAGCAGTGGGGGGCCGGCTTTATGCACCCGATGGTTTTTTGCATTTACAAGGGCGACCGACAGCTGTTAAGCCAATTAATGCCGCTCTGGACAAGCAAAAACAGGGCGAATTATGGGTGGCTTCAAGTGAATTAGCAGGTTTTTCAAGCTGGGCATCGATGGCCAACACATTTTAGAGGCAGAGTCATAATAAAAAAAGATTGGAATCAAGTTTGTGCGTCAATACGTTACTTGATTGCAATCTTTTTATTGGTTTAGAACAGAGTGCGGCAAAAGGCGGTCAGCGACCGAGCACTAACAAGAATCACGAGAAATGGTAGTTTTGCCAGTTGAGTAATGCGATGTTAGGAGAGGGCGTTGCCTTTTGGAACACGTTTGAACAATAAACATGCGTAATTATTGTTAGTACTTACCTCTATTTTCCAGATAAGTTAGCAAACAGTAGTAAAATTGCAGGTAGATTATTTAAGAAGTGCAAGATAATGGTGATTTTCAAATTATTAGTTTTTTTATAGATGAAAGCTAAGATCAGGCCTAAAGCGATGTAAATCAATGAGCCTGTCCAAGTCGTATTGCTATGAGATAGGCCGAATAGAAGACCACTCAACAAAACGCTCGGCCAGAAATGGTTCTTGAAGAAAAAGTTCATTAGAATGCCGCGGAATAGTAATTCTTCTGCGAGTGGGCCGAAGAAAACAATCATCATGATAGTCATAATAACGATGGTTGAATCAGAATTACCTAAGATTTTTTGTAGATCAGCATCGTTGGCCGTGGTTTGTTGATGACTGACCACGATATTTAGCATGCCAAAAACGATCTTGGCAAAAATCATGATGATCCAACCAATAGCGACATAGGTCCAAGCACTGCGGTCTAATTTTTGTGGCGTCTCAGTACGATATTTGCGGTAAAACCACATATAAAGGACATACAATAGAAAATAGCTACCCGCAAAGAGCGTCCAAGATAGGCTTGGCGCTAATTTAATGTTTTTATTATAAATGGGCAAAAATAACACCAGTTGCGGTATTGATAAAGCAACCAGCAAACCAATAAATTTTCCTAGTTTAGCCCAAAAAGAATCTGAATACTGTTTTTGAGGTGAATACACGAGGACCCTCCAATCGAAATAGCAGGACTTTGACTCGTTCAGTTTACCTGTTCCTGAGTCATTGGTCAAAATCAGGTATAATGATAAATCAAACTAAAGTTGGTGGCTTGTTTGAGCAGATATTTGTATAATGAGTGTATGTTGAAAGGGTTGAACTGGTCATGGCAGAACCATTACTGACAGTGATCGTGCCGGTGCATAATGTGCATCAGTACTTGGATCGTAGTCTGGAGAGCATTGTAGCACAAACATATCAAAATATTGAAATTATTATCGTTGACGACTGTTCAACAGACGATACTGGCAAGATGGCTGATGCTTGGGCAAAGCGTGATCAACGCATTACCGTTTTACATTTAGCAGAAAACCGCGGTATTTCTGGTGCGCGTAATGTTGGTTTGGCTCGAGCAAGGGGTCAATTTGTGACCTTCGCCGATGGGGATGATTGGCTCGAACCTGATATTTGCCAATTTTATGTTGATAAAATGCAGCAGTACCGTTTAGACTTTGTCGCTTGTGGCTATTATGTGAATCCTGGGAATACCACTTGGTCTGGCAAGGCTAAAGATACTTTCGTAAAAAAACGCCCCTTACTACGGTTAGTGCGGAAGATGCACAGTCCAATCAGAGGTTATACATGGAATAAATGTTATCGGTTAGATGTGATTCGGCAATATGATCTAAAATTTGATGAACAGATCACGCTGATGGAAGATCAAATCTTTAATGTGGCTTATGTGTTGCATACCAGTCGGTACCTTTACAATATAACGCCGTTGTATCACTATTTTCAACGGCCAGGCAGCTCGATACACCAACCGAATTTTAAAAAGGCTAAAGACGTTACCAAGGCAATCACGACGATTCAAATGTCGATCTGGCGCCACGAATGGCAGCAAGCAGCGCTAAATTTGAAGAACAATTATAAAAATAAGGCTCCGCGCTTATCGCGACCTTTATCTAAGGACAGAAATAAAGAGTCTGAGTCTAAATATTAGAGCGCGTGAGACTCAAACTCTTATGACTTTAGTTACATTCTTTTTTCGATGTGATAGGCCTGCTGTTTATTTGTTTCAGCTTGTTGGGCAGCCTCATCAGCGAAATAAACGGCGAAGCCAGCATCATCTTTGTTGACTGGTTTAACGATCACTAACGGGGACTGTAAAGCATTTCTAGTTTTGTAAATTTCCGCGCTGCGTAATGCTTCACCAAAGTCATGGCTGTTAGCAATCGCGTCGCCGGGATTAAAGAATACAATTTCTTCCATAATTTATGCACCCCTTTTATTTTTAGTATACGCTATCAAAGTTAGAAACGTCAGGTAATTTGTTATTTTTAAGGAGGTCTATCGATGAGCGATGTTGAAGATTATATCAAAAGCCACATGTATGGCACCCCGCAGGTAAAACCAGATGAGAAGCGTGAATTTTTAGGTAATTTTCGCGAACGTGTTGCCCTGGCGCTCACCGTGGCTCAACTACGCAACCCCAAGACCGAGGCATTGGTCAGCGATGTCATGCAGCGCTACCCACAGTACCATTTATATTTAAATGCTAAGTTATCCCAAAGCTTCATTACAACGTACATGGCTTTAGCGGTAAAAATGAATTATGAGTTTACGATCATTACCCAAGAAGGGGTACGGGTCAAAACCGAGGGATTAGCTGAGGAAGATATGGGTTTAACGATTGCCGATCCAAAGAAGAAAATTGATCGGCCGATTATTTTATAACGATGAAAATTAAATTAAATCAGGTACAGATTAATTATGAAGTTAGTGGTCAGGGGCAGCCACTGATTTTATTACATGGCAATGGAGAAAATTTACATTTATTTGATACGATCACGCCAGCGTTAGCCGTAAATTTTCAGGTTTATCGATTAGATACGCGGGGCCATGGGCAAAGCGACCCTGTGTCTGTATTTCATTATCAAGATATGGCGGCCGATGTCGTCGCTTTTATTCAAAAAATGCAGCTGGATCGACCGATTTTATATGGCTTTAGCGATGGGGGCATCGTTGGTTTACTGATTGCCAGCCAATTTCCTGATTTATTAAGCCGATTGATCGTGAGCGGCGCCAATACCCAGCCTTTTCAGCTTAGTCCCTTTTTTCGGGCGCTGTATTGGCTGAAAAATCAAGTTCGGCCAGATCCTAAATTAGATTTGATGTTTAATGAGCCCCATATTACTGAAAATGAGCTAAAAAAAATAACTGTCCCTACCTTAGTTTTGGCGGGACAGCATGATTTGATTCCGCAACGTGAAACTGAAAAAGTTGCCCAGGCTATTATACACAGTCAATTAAAAATCATACCTCAGGCAAACCACAGTAATTATGTGGCCCGTGGCTTGACGTTAATTCCATTGATCAATGATTTTAGTCACCCAAAGCAATGATTTTATCCACAGTATTGGCAAGAAATTGAATGGTATGTTTGAGCGGTTCAGCTGTAGTAATATCTACGCCAGCAACTGACGCAGCGTCAACGGGATTTTTAGTATTGCCCAATTTTAAGAAGGCTAACCAGTCATTAATGGCTGGCTGACCTTCTTTTTGTATGCGCAAATAAGCTTGGGTCGCAACAGTCAATGAGGCTGAATAAGTATAGGAATATAAGCCCATGTAATAATGAACTTGACGCATCCAAGTTAACTCTGCACCAGGGTCAAGCGTCAGAGCATCGCCAAAGAACTGGTGGAAGATATCAATTGTAATTTGATTCAAGGTCTCAGCATCAAAAGTTTCACCGGCATCAATCAAGCGGTAAACTTCTCGTTGATAGGCGGCTTCTAATAAATGGGTGACGAAATTATGGAAATAAGTATTACTGATCATCTTAGCCAGTGCAAAGCGCTGCATGCGGGTGTCCTGTTGGGCTTTTGCCTGTTGATTCAAGGCATGCGTAAGTAATAATTCATTGAAAGTAGATGGTGCTTCAATAATATAAGTGGACGGTTCAAAATCTAAATAGGCATTATTTTTTTGAGATAGCAAGCCTTGTCCAGCATGTCCCAGTTCATGAATCAGCGTATAGAGGTCAGATAATTTGTTGTGCCAAGATAATAAAATATAGGGTTGTTTACTATAAGGCTGGGCACAAAAACCGCCAGTCTCTTTACCGATATTTTGTGCAAAATCGACCCAGCGTTGGGGATAAGCTTGGCGAATCATTGTTTGATAGTCTGCACCTAGAGGTTGTAGAGCCTTCAAAATATAGTCCTGCGAGGCTTCGATAGTTACATCAGGCTCAAAATCTGGATCTAAATCAATTAGACGATCCGAAAATTTGAGTTGATCTAAGCCACGAACTCGCTGAAGATGATGGAGGTATTTTTGAATGACCGGGCCAAATTCAGTCATGATCAAATCAATTTGGCGGTCAAAAAGCGCTCGATCGACTTCTTGATCATATAATAAATAATCTACCACTGAATCAAAGCCGCGGAGAGTAGCAGCCTGTTTTTCTCGGGTCACTTGCGTCAAATAAGTTTGGGCAACGGTATTTTGATATTGGGCCAAAACATTTGAAAAAGCGGTGAAAGCTGCTCGGCGAATGGCGGGATCCGGGTGAAAGGCGTAGTAGTCTTCGTATAAGGTAAAAGATAGGGGGTAGGACTTGTCCTTGACAGTAAAGTCGGGGAACTGCATATCTGCTGAACGTGTTTGCGCATAGATGTTGCTAGGTCCATCAAAAACGGGTTGCAATTTAGCTAGTACTGCTTCCACATCTGGTGCTAATTGGATTTTTTTTCGGCGTAAAAGCGTACGGAAGTACCCTGAAAATTCTGGTAACTGCTGAGCCAGTTCTGTCACAGCTGAGGCATCTAAGGTGGTCAAGTAGCTTTCAAATACGCTAAATTGGCTTTGCCATTGTGCTAAATTAGCAGCCGTTTTATGCGCTAAGGCATTGTGCTTGGCATCTGTTAAATCTTCAGATTGTTGTAGTTCAGCATAATTAGCGATCACATCGATTTTGGCTAGCAGCGCGTTATAGTCTTTGAGTGCCTTAATGAGATTTTGCTCATTTTGCAAAGTTTTGGTAGTATTTAATGCAACAAATTGATTAACTTCCTGATTAACAGCCGTTTGTGCTTGTTCAAATGCTTTAATATCTGGGAAAATAGCTGTAAGGTCCCAAGTTAGATTAGGATCAACTTGGTTACGTGGTGGTAAATTGGTCTGTTCTGCCATGTGATCGACTCCTTTGATTGAGTTGTGGGCGTTGCTTTACAATAAAGGGTGCAAAGCAAGTCTTAATACCCTATAATATACCTTAGTTGTATAATAATTGAAATTAAATATGGAGGCAGAAATATTGTCTGAAAAGCATGAATCACAGTTGAAGATTTTCGCCTTAAATGGCAATCCTGAGTTAGCACAAAAGATTGCTGATCAAGTAGGTGTGCCCTTAAGCGGCGCAACTGTGAAACACTTCAGTGACGGTGAAATCCAAATTAGTATTGACGAAAGTGTCCGCAATGATGATACTTTTGTAATCCAATCCGTTTCCGACCCTGTCAACGAGAACTTTATGGAATTAATGATTATGGTCGATGCCTTGCGTCGGGCCAGTGCGCGGACGATCAATGTTGTTTTACCGTATTTTGCATACTCACGCGCCGATCGTAAAACGCGCTCCAGAGAACCAATAACGGCAAAATTGGTTTCTAACTTGATTGAAATGAATGGGGCAACGCGTGTATTGACTTTGGACCTCCATGCCGATCAAATTCAGGGCTTCTTTGATATTCCAGTGGATCATCTACAAGCTATTCCATTGTTAGCCCATTATTTCTTGAGCTTGAATTTAGGCACAGGCGATGATGTGGTCGTAGTGGCACCAGATCATAGTACAACCAAACGTGCCCGTGCTTTAGCTGAATATTTTGGAGCGCCAATTGCAATCGTAGACAAACGTGATGAAAGTGATGCTACTGAAACATTAGACATCATTGGAGATGTTGAAGGTAAAACTTGTATCGTCATTGACGATATGATCGATACCGGGAATCGGGTCGTTTATTCAGCAAATTCTCTTTTAGAGGCTGGTGCAAAAGCAGTTTACGCCGGTGTAACGCATGCTGTTTTCTCTGCTGGTGCGACACAGCGCTTACAAGAGTCACCGCTCAAAGAAGTCGTTGTTACGGATTCCATTCGCTTACCAAAAGAAAAGCAATTTGATAAAGTCGTTCAATTGTCTGTTGGCCCTTTGTTAGGGCAGGCTGTACAGATGACTTATGATCGTCACTCAGTGGATGAATTATTCCAAGAAACAGCTGCTGACAAGCTATATATGAAAAATGAGTTATAAGCGCTTAAAACGCGTGTTCAAAGTATCATCGTTCGTGAAATAATAGAGGCTGGGACATAAGTCTTTTTATACAGCCTAAAGTAAAAAATTCCTTGAGATCTGATCTCAAGGAATTTTTTGCTTTTATGTAGGCACGAAGTGCCTTCCAATGTTATTCTATAAGCGACAAAACTCTAGAAAGAAAAGGAGGACACTGTCGTGTATCAAAATTATAACAATAATCAGTTGCGTTTATCAATCCCTTTGGAGATCAATATCCCATCAAACCACGTTGCCGTTGCCATTAGTCATTTTGTCGATTCGATCCCGATAAATTAATTTACGAAAAGGCCATGACCTCTGGCCGCCCGGCTTATAATCCAGCAATGCTTTTAAAAGTCATCTTATTTGCCTATACCAGACAAAACTTTTCTGGCCGTAAGATAGAGGCTATGGCTCAAGAGAATATTCCGACTAAATGGTTGATCGGTGATCCAGATACCGTTCCTAGTTACCGTACCATCAATAGATTTCGTTCTTCCGACCAGATGAAGCGGTTGGTAGAGGCAATGTTCTTGAGCTTTCGGCAATTATTAAAAGCCCAAGGCTTGATCGATGATAGTGCATTATTCATCGATGGTACGAAACTACTTGCTGATGCCAACAAGTATACCTTCGTCTGGCGCAAGGCCTCCGAAAGGTTTGAAGGACAACTAGATAAAAAAATTGCTGGCCTTTATCAGGAACTCGTTCAAAATAAAGTTGATCTGGCAATGTCAGATGAAGCGCCAAAGACAGACTCAAAAACACTTGAAAAAACGTCCGAGCAGTTGACTAACGAAATCGAACGGTTAGATCAAGTGATTGCGACAGAGCCGATTATTCCGGCGGTTCACCTAACAAACGCCTACGGCGAAAGTTCAAACACGACCGTCATTTAATCGACAGTGACTACCTACCTAGAAAACGTAAATATGAGTCTAACAATGCAATTTTTGGTGATCGAAATAGTTTTTCTAAGACTGATCCGGATGCAACTTTTATGCGCATGAAAGAAGATGCAATGCAAAATGGTCAGTTGAAGCCAGGTTATAATCTTCAGATCGCGACTCAAAATCAGTTTGCACTATACTACGATATCAACCAACGACCAGCTGATCAAAGAACGCTGATCCCATTTTTACAATCTATGGATTTCCAAACAACACCAATAAAATATATTGTGGCAGATGCGGGCTACGGTAGTGAACAGAATTATAACTACATTGAAAACAAACTGACTGCACAAGCTCCTGATCCCTTACGGGATGTTCGAAAAAGAGCAGACTCGATCCTATCGACGTGATGCAAGTAAAATAATGAACTGGAACTATGATCCGATCAAAGATTACTATACTGACGAGCATGGCATCAAATTCCACTTTATTAGAGAAGGTCACCGCAAAGACAAGAGTGGTTTCGTGCGAAACCTTCGAACCTATCGTGCTCTAGATTATGACGACCGGAGGGTTATTTCTATGCTCATACACCTGGAGGTAACCTGCGTCAGATCAACATCAATCCCAATTGGGAACACCATAAACAACAGATGCGTGAAAGACTAAAAGATAATGATGAAACAAAAGCAATTTATGCCTTGAGAAAATCGAAGATGAACCATTCTTCGGAAATCTGAAGGCTAATTTGAAGTACCTACGAACCTCGGTTCGTGGGATTGAAAAGGTTACTACTGAAGCAGGAATTGCAATTATGGCAGCTAATCTGCTGAAACTGACCCTCAAAGTCAATGTTATTTTTAGAAAATCAATCGTTAAAAAAATAATCGTGGTTTTCAGATTCAATATCAGTCTGAAAACTACGATTATTTTATTTTGCGTGGCTTATGTCCCAGCCTCTATTTTTAGCCATTTGTTTCTAAATAATGAGAATAGCTGGTATATATTATTTGGCTGTATTTTGTCATGAAAAATGTGGCTACAAGTATTTTGGCGCTTTGAATGAGTATATCCATTAAAAAGACAAAAAAGAGATGATCACGTTAAAGCCGAAAACAGCTAAAGTCAAAATCCAGGATAAGCGTCGATAGATTGAACGCGGTGCAGTTTCAGTAAAGGTATAAATCGCGGTTATGATAAATAAAATCAGCGTGATCGTTTGAAAGATAGAAAAGATGGAATTATCCAACAGTAAGGGCAAAAAATTAAATAAAATTGTTGCTAGGGCTAGGACAAAGGAGCCGAAAAAAGGCCCTCGACCAGTTTTTTCTAAATTCACAGTCATTACTCCAAATCAATTTTTAGAAGAAAGATAGGATGAAATTTCCTAATAGGTCACAAGAAATTGTGGCATGTTTACGATCAGTGAATGTCAAGGTAAAGTCAGATCCACGCTCGAGCAAGTGCTGACCATCGCTTTGAGAAAAGCGGCCTTCTGTAAAATGAAAGTTCGGTTGATCGGTGCTTTCTCTGGCAAGGACGCTCATAAGGACGGTTTGGCGATCAATATCTAAGAACCCCTTTAAATCTAACTCAATGGCAGTGTTATTCATGAATCCTTGAACATTTTGGCGGCGATAGATAAATGACTGCCCGATTGCTTCGAGATAAGCATTCATGGCAATCGTCCCTAAGGCGACACGATTAAGCGTCAGCTTTTGTTCAGCTAAAGGTATGGTAGTCGTTGATGCTGCATCTTGAAGCAAATGATCACGAGCTTGTTCATAGCTCATGATCAGAGGCTCATTAAGCCGATCAAACTTGAATTCAACCAAACGTGCTTTGCCATTAGCGGTTACTGTGCCTGTATAAGAATCACCAGAGGTACGATCTTTCAATGAAAAATTCTGTTCACTCATGGACTTGACCTCCCCATATCTGATAAGTTGATTATACCCTCTAACGCCAGTTGATTCGAGAAAAGATCCTTTTACCTAGCACTTCACGCATTAAGATGAAGACGGGGACAGCACTTAAGCCTAAAGGCACGTAGTAAATGAACATAGACCAAGAAAGCAGGCTTTGCAATTTAAAGATATGGTTAAAGCCTAAGAAAATACCAATAAATATCAATGCCAGAGTACAAATTAGAATTGTTTTACCGCGATCCAGGGGCCAAGAAATTGCTGCTAAAGCCGAAAAACCAACAATGCCTGTCATGAGAACGGTCAACGTAGCTGTCATTGTGTAAGGCAGATTAAAAATATTGCCGAAGATGTGAATAATCACGGCATATAAAACCACACTTAAAGCTCCGGGCAAAGCGGTTTCCATGACATTACGCATAAAGCGTTTTTTGACGCGCTGATAATTAGGCTCAAGCGCTAATAGGAATGAAGGAATGCCTACTGTTAGGGCGTTGATCGGTGTCAGCTGGCGAGGCTGGTAAGGATAATCGCTATTAAAGAAAATAAAGAGCACACTTAAAATTACTGAATATATCGTTTTGATCAAATAAAGTGAAGCCACGCGCTCCACGTTATTGATGACGCGCCGACCTTCGTTCAAAACAAAGATCATCGCGTTGAAATCAGAATTTAGCAGGACAAAGTCAGCAATACTTTGGGTCGATTCGGAACCGGTGGCCATGGCGATGCTACAGTCTGCTTGCCGTAAAGCCAAAATATCGTTGACGCCGTCGCCGGTCATGCCCACAGTATGACCCGCTCTTTGGTAGGCCGTAATTAAGTATTTCTTTTGTAATGGACTGACACGGCCAAAAACGGTATATTTTTGGACCAAGCGATCATAGTCGGCAGTTTCAGTCTGAGTGGACATATCAATGGCCTGTTCTGCATTAGGAATGCCGGCTTGACTGGCAACATTGCTAACGGTTAAAGGACTATCGCCAGAGATAACTTTGATTGTGACTTGTTGGGCGCGCAGATAAGCAAAGGTTTCTGCCGCATTGGGTCGTAATTCATCCGTAATCAAGACTAGGGCAATAGGGGTTAAGGCATCATTAAATTTTTTTTCCAACGGTACTTGACCAGCTGCTACTAATAGCACACGATAGCCAGTTTTAGAAAAATCTGTGATTTTAGTAACCAACTCGGGTGCTAAAGTACGTTCGTGATAAATGAACTCTGGTGCACCGATCACGACACTTTGTCCGTTCGTAAAGGTTGCCCCACTCCATTTGCGTTGCGATGAGAATGGAATTGTGGCCACTGTATCGGCTTTGATCGGGGATAAAAAATTCTTTAGTGCATTCGCTGTTTGATTATCGTCGTTAAGGGCGTAGATGGTTTTTGCAATCGTGTTAGTTATTTCAGTTTGCGCTTGCGATGTTAAATTGATAATTTTGTTGACATTGAGGTTCCCAGTTGTAATTGTACCTGTTTTATCTAAGCACAGCGTATCTACACGAGCCAAAGATTCAATGGCACTCAAGGATCGAACCAAGACTTTACGCTTACTTAAATTCAAAGCACCGACAGCTAAAGCTACTGAAGTTAGTAGAACCAGACCTTCTGGGATCATACCAATCATTGCAGCTGCCGAACTAAGAATGGAACGATTTAAATCTCCACGGTGTAATTGAGCGGAGGTAAAGAGTAGAATACCCACCGGAATGATCACGAAAGTTAAAATTTTTATGATACGATTGATGATGTTTAGCAGTTCACTGCTTTCACGTTTTTCCTGTTTAGCTTGATTTGATAATTTAGAAACAAAGCTCTGATCACCGACAGCTGTGACTTTGACCACGAGTTGCCCGCTTAGTAGGAAGCTGCCTGAGTATACAGCATCCTCTGGCTGTTTTAAGATAGCGTCAGTTTCACCGGTTAATTGGGATTCGTCAACTTCTGCATTACTTGACGCAATTACTTTACCATCGACAGGGACGGAATCCCCGCGATGTAAAATTAAAACATCATCTAAAACAATGTCGGCTTGATGTAACGCTATAATTTGATGGTCACGAATCACTTGAAAATTTTCTTGAGTCAACAGTGACATACTATCGATCGCGCGTTTTGCACGAACTTCTTGGTAGATACCAATGACCGTGTTGAAAAATGCAGGAAATAAAAAGAGCAGGTCAAGATAACTACCCGTGTAAAAGACAAACAAACCGATGACTAAATTGACCAAATTAAATAATGTTAAAGTGTTATCTGATATAATGCGTTTAATACTACGCGTTAACGGCTTTGGTGGCGTATTTTGCTGATGCTGAGCAATTCTTGTGGCGACCTCTTGCTTAGACAGACCTAAATGCGCCACTTGTTTGTTATCAATCATATTGTGACCTCATTTTTAATGCTTTAATTATATTTTACAGCATTTAAGTTCCTACTGACTATCAAACAATAGTCCGATTTTTCGCGAAGTTGGCATAAAAAAAGAGCCACCAGTTGGGAGGTCTGGCAGCTCAAGGAGTAAGGGTCGTCTGTGTAGGGAGACACAGACTAATATTTTACTTTGGAGGAGTAAAATGAAAAAGCTATACTAACAGAAATATTGGGGGTATCTCCATTAGTAATGGGGTTGGATCTAAATGATTATTTATTCAATAATCATTTACAAAAATAACTATAAAATGAAAGTGTGAAGAAAGTATGACCAAATTGTCGGAAATTTGCTAACTTTTTATAAATTATAGTAAAATTCTAGAAAAATTTTCCAAAAGGAGCTCGAAATGACTAAAACCGTTTTCTTTGACTTAGATGGTACATTAACCGATTCAAAAAAGGGCATTCTTAATGGCTTAAAATATAGTTTTAAGGCAATGAATGTTCCAACTCCAGATGATAAAACTCTACAATTATTTATCGGGCCACCGTTGAACCAGACAGTGCAAAAATATTCTGAAATTCAAGATCCTGATCAAGTTCAAGCATTTATGGCACATTTCCATGATTATTATGGTGAAACTGGCTGGCAGGAAAATGCTGTTTTTCCAGGTATTATGCCCATGCTGGCTGATTTGAAAGCGGCTGGTTATGGTCTAGCTATTGCGACAGCTAAACCCGAAATGTTTGCCAAGAAAATTAGTACCCGTTTTGGCTTCGACCAGTATATGACCGGTTTATTTGCGGCAACGGATGATGAAATGACGCGGACGCAAAAGGATGAAATATTAGCTTATGGCTTGGCGCGCATGCCAGAAAAGCAGCTAGCTAATATTGTCATGGTGGGCGACCGAGCTAATGATATTGCGGGCGGCTTGGTGAATCACGTCCATGCTGTAGGCGTTTTGTATGGTTTCGGAGCAAAAGCCGAATTAGTCCAAGCTGGCGCTGAGGTACTAGCTGATTCCGTAACTGATCTGCACCGTAAACTGTTAGATTGGCAGGTGTGATAAATGACTTTTCGTACAGAGCACGATGCTTTAGGGGCTGTACAAGTACCGCAACAAGCTTTATGGGGTGCCCAGACGCAGCGCAGTTTAGAAAATTTTAAAATTGGGCCACGGATGCCTTATGAAGTGGTTCGTGTTTTGATTGGGATTAAGGCCGCTGCAGCCAAGGTGAATCAACAGTTGGGTAAACTGACACCAGCTAAAGCGACTTTGATCCAGCAAAGCTGTCGACGGTTATTAGCTACGGACAATCGGCAAGATTTTCCCCTTGTGATTTACCAAACGGGCAGTGGGACGCAAACGAATATGAATGTTAATGAAGTTATTGTCCATGTGGCGGCGCAATTGGATCCTGATTTATCCTTGCATCCCAATGATGATGTGAACTTAAGTCAGAGTTCTAATGATACTTTTCCCACGGCTATGATGATTGCGGCAAGTTTAGCCTTGCCAGATTTATTGACCAATTTGCAGCAAGTTATTAAAAGTTTTAGTAAAAAAGTTACTGCTTATCAAGCTGTGATCAAGATCGGCCGGACGCACTTGCAAGATGCCACGCCATTGACTGTGGGACAAGAACTGAGTGGGTATCAAGATGCCTTACAACATGATTGGGAATATTTACAAAGTCTTATCCCAACATTATTGGAATTACCCATAGGTGGGACGGCTGTGGGCACTGGCTTGAATGCACCAGATGGCTTTGCGGCCGGTATGGTTACAGCCTTGCAAGATGCTTATAAGCTGCCCTTTGTATCAGCACCAAATAAATTTCAAGGCTTGGCGAATCATAGTGGCTTAAATGTCGTTCATGGGGCGCTAAAGACGCTAGCCAGTGATCTGGTGAAGATCGGAAATGATATTCGCTTTTTGGCTTCAGGGCCGCGTGCAGGCTATGATGAATTTAATATTCCTGCTAATGAACCGGGCTCTTCAATCATGCCAGGCAAGGTGAACCCTACCCAAATTGAAGCACTGACGATGGTCTGCGCGCGCGTTTTTGGCAATGATACGACGATCACTTTTGCTGCCAGCCAAGGGAATTTTGAATTGAATGTTTATAAGCCAGTCATTATTGCTGCCTTTTTAGAGAGTGTTCAGCTATTAACGCAGGCATTGGCATCTTTTGACCAACATTTATTACAAGGCTTGACGGTGAACCCAGCACGGATTCAACAACTTGTAGACCATTCTTTGATGACGGTGACGGCTCTGACGCCACATATCGGCTATGAGAAAAGTGCGCAAATTGCTTTAAAAGCGCAAAAAGAAAACAGCACCTTAAAAGATGCTGCCCTAGCATTAGGCTATGTGACGGCGGCTGAATTTGATCAGTGGGTAGATCCTAGTAAGATGGTTTAACCCTGTTCATCATTGAGGAACCCTTGCTGATGCAAAATATGCAAGAGTTCTGAACGCTTACCAGATTGGTTC
This sequence comes from Agrilactobacillus fermenti, assembly GCF_047943045.1. GTDB lineage: Bacteria > Bacillota > Bacilli > Lactobacillales > Lactobacillaceae > Agrilactobacillus > Agrilactobacillus fermenti. The sequence continues at coordinate 71,956 of NZ_CP181347.1, forward strand.
ATTAAGCTGCGTTTTACTTGATTGGTAAAAGTATCAACGCGACGGTTTGTGTCGCGTAAGTCATAATATTCATGGACTTGAGCATCATAGTCGGCCAATTCAGGAACCAAAGGATCGGGTAATTGGTAGGTATCTGTAAAATGGATAAATTTTTCGGGGAGTCGCGGTTTTAATTGTGGTGTTTGGTCAGGATAACCAATGGCTAAGCCAAGAACTGGAAAGGTCAAAGTTGGTAGATCTAACAGGTCGATCATTTGTTGGGCATCATTCAAGATACTACCAAGAATCACGGTACCTAGACCCAGACTTTCAGCAGCATTGACAGTATTTTGAACGGCCAGTGTTGCGTCAGCCAAACCCGCTAATAATTTATTGGTTGAGCCTAGTAAGTTTTTATCTTGGCCCTTTTCATGACCGATTTGCCGATTACGATTTTGATCAACGATAAAGATAAATAAATGACCATTATCAGCGACATAAGGTTGTCCAGAAATCTTAGCAATAGCCGCTTTTTTAGCTGGATCGACAATGCTAAGGATACTATAGGCCTGTAAGAATTGTGATGACGCTGTGTGCCGGGCCACATCAACGAGTTGGGTCACTAGAGTTGGATCGAGAGGCTGTGGTTTAAAGGCACGAATTGTTTTATGGGCGAGTTGCCGTTGGATGGTTTCGTTGATATTCATAAAATGGACTCCTTTATCATAAAATGACTTAGCTTAATGTTTGGCTGAGCCATGGCCGTAAGCATAGACCAGTAAAGTCTGATTGAGCCAGATTGCCATGTAAATATCTTCTAAATCGTATTTCTGTTTGGCAATTTGGGCATTAAGCCAAGGTTCATCTTTATTGATCAATTCTAAAGCATCATGGTCAATATGACCATCAAGTATGACGGGATAATGATAGGCATCATCGCCGACTTGGGTAACCGTTAATTGGCCATTTTGTTCTAAAATTGCACGTTTCACACTGTGGATATCTGAGATTCCCGCATTACGCAATTTAAAGGAGAGGTCATAGGCGGTGATACCCCGTTGTGCTGCCTGTTCTACCAAGATTTTACCATTATAGATCACCGTTGTCGGTTCACCGTCAATAATTTTTTTGATAGGTGCAAAGTGGTTAGTCAAAAACTTAGTAATAAAAACGATCAACGTCCAAATCAACAGTACGGAGAAAAATTGTAGGATTGTAATGTCGGGATTATAGAGCATTCCACCAACAATGCCCCCTAGAACGTAATTTTGCAATTGATCCACTGCATTGGTTGGGGCTAAATTACCTTTGCCAGCTAAGTTGATCTGCAAGATTAATGCAAAAAAGCCCAAAATTAACTTGATCGTTAAATCCATATAATCAAACATAAATTATCCCTTCATGAGTGTCTATTATTTTTGGTTGTAGATGATATGCGTATCGATCAGATTGGTTTTTGTCAGTTCATAGCTATTGATATTGCTATCATTATTGAACTGAACTCGGTAGAAATTTCTATTGACTTTAATAATCATGCCACTAGAGAGGTTTTGCTGATTCGTTGCGACATTTTTGATGTTAGTTTTCTGAGACTGACTGACACTTTTCAGAAAAGCAACCATTTGTGAAGAATTATTGAGACCTACCCGTGTTTCTTGCCAATGACCTGTTTGAATGGCCACAAATAGTAAAGTTAATAGAATGAAGATGATCGTCATATCTCTATTCTTAGAATTATTGCGGTGACGGATGTAAGCAATTAACGAAATGATCAATAGAACAGCAGAAACAATGATCAGTCCAAATCTTAGATAAACCAAATTATTCGTTTCATGCTCTAAGAAAAAGTGGGCCGTCCACATATGCATAAAACTAGCCTCCATTACTGATATGTATTTATAATAACGCTCTTAATCGTACCATATTTTTTTATAAACAGCGGTCTTGACAGTGCGCCACTTGTCAATTTCTGCCTTGGTTGTTATAACAGAACTAAGTTCAGCAAACTTATGAAAGTAAAAGTAGGTGAATAATCGTGATCAACGCCATTATTAATTGGTCTGATCGGCGCTACCAAGCTAGAAAACCCGAACAAAAACGCGAAGGCTTTGGTTTAGTATCGGGCTTTGTAGGGTTGATCACTAATTTGTTGCTGGCCGCAATGAAGCTTATGATTGGTGTACTATCAGGCTCGGTTTCAATTATGGCCGATGCCTTAAATAGCGTTACAGATACGTTTTCATCAATTTTAACGTTAGTTGGTTTTAAGATCTCTGCTAAAAATCCAGATCCTGGACACCCTTATGGGCATCAGCGCTTTGAGTATATCAGTGGCTTGTTTATTTCAATTTTATTATTATTCGTCGGGTTACAGTTTTTACAATCCTCTTATGAAAAAATTCGACAACCACAAGCAGTGCACATTTCTGCGGTTGTTTTAATTGTTTTAGTCCTTTCAATTATTGTCAAACTTTGGCAGAACTTCTTTTACTTACGAATCGGTAATCATATTCAGTCTGATACGCTAAAAGCTACGGCAAAAGATAGCTTTATGGATGTTTTAACTACTAGTGCCATTTTATTGTCGGCTTTTGTCAATCAGCTGTGGGATTGGAATATTGATGGCTGGGTTGGTTTGTTCGTGGCTCTTTATATTGGCTATAGTGGGTTTATGATGCTGCGTGGCTTTACAAATGAATTAATGGGGAATCGGCCCAGTCCAGCAGAAGTTGAGGAAATGACCGCTGAATTGGAAAAATATCATATGATTTTGGGCTTTCATGATCTACTGATTCACAGTTATGGGCCTAACGCAATTTTTGCGACTGTGGATATTGAGATTGATAGTCGGTGGACGTTGGATCGAGCCCATGAGGTCATTGATCAAATTGAACGCGATTTTAAGCGTGATTTGAACGTGACTTTGGTGTGCCATATGGATCCAATCGACCTGGATAACCAGCATTATAATCAGATTCATAAAGCCATTAAATATATTATTCGTGGTTATGATTTGGGGATGCATACCCACGATTTTCATGTGGAACAGTTGCCCAATAATCAGGGTGAGTTGGTCCAATTTGATGTGGTGGTTCCCGAAAAATTAGACATTTCTGACGAAGCTTTAGATCGTCAAATCAATATGGACTTAAAAAAGCACTTCCCTGATATCGAAACGCAAATTAATTTCGATCATAATTATATTGGTGAAGATAAAGGCCCGATGAATGCTTAAGCAGTAAGTAAAGACAATATGGCCTTATATTGAAGAATACGGAGAAGAAGATCAGTGAATTCTAACGCAACCGATATTGTCATTATGACAATCTATGCCTTACCGCTAGTTGGCTTAACTATTTTTTTAGGCTCATGGTTTACAGAGAAGCGGCGTTTGATAAATGGGGTTTGGTTTAATTTATTCTTGTTATTGCTGGCGGCTGATGCTGTTTTATTTGTGTTCCAAACACGTAATTCAATCGTTACCGGAATTGCGGTTTTATTAGCAGTTGTTGTATTTGGTCTTATTTTCTTGCTTTTTTTCTCAATGGTTTTCCTGTTATTGTGGAATGCACGCATCGTTTGGAAGCGAGAGGCCCACACATTGGCCAATAGTTTGACACTGCTCTTGGCAATTGGCTGGATTGTTTTGTGGGTCATCAATTTATTACCAACGGCCAAGTTTTTGCCCCAGTGGCTCAATCAAATTTTGGCGATTTTACCATTAATTATCTTTTACCTATTAGCATCATTTTATAATTACTTGACGAATCTTGTACTTTATCAATTTAATCGCCCGCGGCTTAATCAAGACTATATTATTGTTTTAGGTGCTGGCTTATTGAATGGTAATCAAGTCTCGCCACTCTTAGCACAACGGATTCAACGGGCCATCGCATTTTATCACAAGCAAAAAGCCAAAATAGGCCGTGCCCCCAAACTAGTTTTTTCTGGTGGCCGCGGGGGTGATGAAACGATTGCAGAAGGCTTAGCCATGCAAGATTATGCGGTTGCTCATGGGGTGCCGCGCACGGATACGCTGGCGGAAACAGCTTCCAAGACGACATTTGAAAATATGAAGTTTTCTAAAGCTGTTATTGTAAAAGATTCAGGACAGACAAGCAGTCAAAGCCATATCATCTTTGTCAGTAATAATTATCATACTTTTCGGGCAGGACTATACGCGCGAATGGCTGGGTTACCGGCAAATGGGATCGGTAGTAAAACGTCAAAATATTTCTTACCTAATGCGATCATTCGTGAATATCTTGCCATTTTTGCGATGAAGAAAAAGCAGCATTTATGGGTGATCGGCCTGATTTTTGGCTTTGATATCATTGCCACAATTGGTGCTCAGATCATCCAGATAATAGTTAACCGGTAGTTGTGAGCGGGGGTAGATAGATGAAATTTACAAAAACAGAAAAAAGTTGGATTTTATATGACTGGGCTAATTCGGCATACAGTATTGTGACCGTGACCGCCATTTTGCCTATTTATTTTAAAAGTATTGCTCACGCAGATGGTGTCGCCAATGCCACGGCGACCGCTTATTGGGGTTATGCTAATTCCGTTGGGACGTTGATCATTTCTTTGTTGGCACCGTTATTAGGCGCTATCGCCGATTATCAATCGTATAAAAAGAAATTATTTAATTTTTTTAATATCATTGCTATTATTTCAACCTTACTATTGGTTTTTGTACCAGCTCGAGCATGGTTACTATTATTGGTGGTTTTTGTTATCTCTACAGTCGGATATGCCGGCGCCAATATATTTTATGACGGGTTTTTAACGGACGTCACATCAACTGCTAGAATGGATCGGGTATCAGCCCAAGGTTATAGCATGGGGTATTTAGGCGGCGTGATTCCGTTTGTTTTGATCATGCTGCTGCAATTGACGCGTGGGTTTGGTTTTTTAGATAGCACTGGTATCGTTAATTTTGGTTTCATCATGACCACGATTTGGTGGTTAATTTTTTCAGTGCCATTAATGTTGAATGTATCTCAAACACATTATTTGACGCCAGTGCCGCATATTATTCGTACCAGTTGGCGCCGAGTAACGCGAACTTTTAAAACAGTTTGGCGGGATAAGTACATTGTTTGGTTTTTAGCGGCCTATTTTTTCTATATTGATGGTGTGGATACAATTTTTAAAATGGCTACTTCTGTGGGAGCTGATTATGGCCTTTCCACGACATCGTTGATGCTGGTATTGTTGATGGTGCAATTGATTGCCGTTCCATTTTCAGTTCTCTTTGGGCATTTAGCCAATCGTATCGGTAATAAGCGCTCGATAGGGATTGCTATTTTTATTTATTTAGTGATCTGTATTTGGGGCTATTTTATGAAATCAGAACTTGATTTTTGGATCTTGGCATTTTTAGTTGGGACCTCACAAGGAGGCATCCAAGCCTTGAGTCGTTCGCACTATGCCAAAATTATTCCTTCTGAGAAGGCAAATGAATATTTTGGGATTTATAATATTTTTGGCAAGTTTTCGGCTATTATTGGACCAGCATTATTCGGTATTTTTGCTCAATTAACAGGGGCTACCAAATATGGTATCTTAAGTATTATTTTGCTGTTTATTATCGGCGGACTATTGTTTATAAAGGTCCCTAGTGATCGCGTTTCGGCAACAAAGTAATATTATTTCGCGTGATTACGCAAATATAACGAAGGCACTTGAGACAAAATTAATATTTTGTTTAAGTGCTTTTTTTGTTGAACGTCCGTTATCAAACGTGCTCGAATCATCAGTTTTCTTACCCAACTGTCAACTGTGCCTTACTCGTGGGATAGTTCACCCACAACGTAAGTCTAGGTTGATGCTCAAAAACCACTCGATGAATCTCGCACTCTGTTTTAAACGCGCTCATGAAGCTAACTTTGTCACTTAACCCTAATTGCTTTCTGAAGCTGATGCTTCATCGGCACAATTTGTGTTAGTGCTCCAAAGCTGACCAGCTTCATTCACGCTCTAAACGCGTTCGTGTGTCCAGTTCCGTCACTCAACTGCGATTTACTTATGGGAAAATTCACCCATTACGTAAATCTAGGTTGATGCTCCGGAACAAACCGGACCCGCTCACGCTCTGTTTTATAAAATAATAGGTGTTGACAAGGCGTCAAGAAAACGCTTTCATCATTTATGAAATCGATTCCAGTTGGAGGTGGGATACATGACGAATATTGCTGAAATTGCTAAGCGTGCGGGTGTGGGCACAACGACCGTTTCTCGCTATTTGAACAATCGACCTTATGTATCTGCCGAAAAGAAACAACGCATTGAACAGGCGATTAAGGCATTAGATTACACACCAAGCGCGATTGCGACCCAATTGCGGGTTCAAGCCACTAAGAATATTGGCGTACTTGTCTCCAGAATCACTAATCCCTTTTTCACAGCACTATTTGATGCTTTGGAACGATCATTGCATGAATACGGATATCAAGTTATGGTCATGCAGACCTATGACGATGCGCAAGCAGAAGCTCGTTTTTTGGATAAATTAAAAAGTCAACAGTTGGACGGGGTGATCTTAGCTTCAGTTGAGGATGTCAGTGCGATTCGGCGAATTGCCGAAGACTATCCTGGACGAATCGTGTTGTTGAATGAAGCAGTGCGTATACCTGGAGTACAATCAATTATTCTGGACCATCGACAGGCAACTTTGATGGGATTAAATTACCTAGCTCAGCAAGGGCATCCCCAAATTGCCTATGTTACAGGTGGTTCCTTTTATAAGTCTAGCCATGGGGCTGACCGTAATGAGGCTTATCGTGCGTATTTAAAGCAGCGGCGTTTACCCTTAAATAAAAAATGGATCTTTGAACATCAACATACTGTTTCAGATGGGCAGCAATTGGCACAGGCTTTGATCGCTCAGCCAAAAGAAGTTTGGCCAGATGCCTACTTTACCAATTCAGATGAAGTTGCTCTAGGTATGATTGCCGAATTATTGAAACATCATATTAAAGTACCTAAGGATATTGCCATTATGGGCTATGATGATCAGCCTTTAGCTGCATATTTACCAGTGCCACTGACGACGATTCGCCAGCCGATTAAAGCTATGGCCGAAGTTGCGGTGGTCGATTTGTTACAAGGCTTAAAGCAAAAGGTTCACCCGGTGGCAGTTGAACCACAGTTGAAATTGATCGTACGACAATCTGCATAATTTTTTACGGTATATGGAATCGATACCAGACAGGCAACAGGAGTGATAGACATGGACACAACGAAAAAATGGTGGCAAAAAGAAGTCATCTATCAAATTTATCCCGCCTCGTTCAAAGATAGTAACAATGATGGCGTTGGCGATTTGCAAGGGATTATTTCAAAATTATCTTATTTACACGACTTAGGAATTACAATGATTTGGCTATCACCGATCTACTGTTCCCCAATGATTGATAATGGTTATGATATCTCTGATTATCAGCAGATCAATCCTCGTTTCGGAACAATGGCTGATTTTGATGCATTACTTGCCCAGGCTAAAGCATTGGGAATTAAAGTTATTATGGACTTGGTGATCAATCACACCTCGGATCAACATGAATGGTTTCAAAAGGCAATTCAAGACCCTAACTCTAAATATCGAGACTACTATATTTTACGGCCGGGTAAAGATGGTCATGCGCCGAATAATTGGCGATCTAACTTCGAGAGCGGTTCAGCTTGGAGTTTACTCCCTGGGGAAAAGAATCTTTATTACCATCATGTTTTTTCACCCCAGCAACCTGACTTGAATTGGGAAAATCCTGAGTTACGACAAGCATTATATCGAATGATCAATTGGTGGCTGGCAAAAGGCTTAGCTGGTTTTCGAATTGATGCGATTACCTTTATCAAAAAGGACCAAGATTTTGCTGATATCACACCAGATGGTAAAGATGGCTTGGGTAAAGTTAAACGCAAAGCTGAGAATCGACCTGGCATCGCCGCATTATTGCACGAATTAAGAGTGAATACATTTGATAAGTATGATGCCATTACGGTGGGTGAGGCATCCGGTGTGCCTTATGAACAACTTACACAGTTCATTGGACCACAAGGCTATTTCTCTATGATTTTTGATTTTCATTATGCAGATGTTGATATCGAGTCTGGTTCGGAATGGTTCAAGCGAACACATTGGACGGTATCTGAATTCAAACAATTATTATTTCGCAGCCAATTAGCCATTCAAAAAGTGGGCTGGGGGGCAAACTTTCTGGAGAATCATGATCAGCCACGCAGTGTTTCTAAATATATTAAGGATCCAAAATATCAAAATCAGATTGGTGCCACTGCTTTAGCACTGCTGTATTTCTTATTACGTGGGACACCCTTCATTTATCAAGGCCAAGAGCTCGGGATGGTCAATGCTAAACGGCAGACGATTGCTGAATTTGATGATGTTTCTAGCCATAATAATTATGCTCGCGCGTTGGCTGAAGGCTACTCGAAAACGGCCGCACTTGGTTTTGTCAACCAGCGTTCCCGAGACAATGCCCGTACGCCCTTTCAATGGGATAATACGGTCAACGCTGGGTTTAACGAGGGACATCAACCTTGGCTCGGCTTAGCGCAGCACTGTGATCAATTCAATTATGCCAACGAAAAGGATGATCCGTATTCAACTTATCAATTTTACTGACAATTGATTCACTTGCGGAATCATTCAAAGCTGTCTGAGGATTTGATCTATGGTGATTTTGCCCCGATTGATACGGTACCAGCGGATGTGGTTGCTTATCGCCGCGGCGCAAACCTGGCCGTTTTCGTCAATCTATCAAATCAAATGCAAATTATTAATGGGATGGTCCGGCAAGTGTATTTAAATAATTATAAAGTTTTACAAATGGATCAAACAAAAATACAGTTACAGCCCTATCAAGCAATTCTAGTTGAGGTGAATGAGAAATGACAAAAGATTATCATGATATGGCACAAGCCATTTTAGACCAAGTCGGCCGTGACAATGTGGTTTCTTTGACGCATTGCCAAACGAGATTACGTTTTGTTGTGAAGAATCGCAAACAAATTGATGATAAAGCGATTGAAAAAATCGACCATGTGCAAGGCGTTTTCTATGGCTCTGGTCAGTATCAAGTGATCATCGGAACGGGTGTGGTCAATGATGTCTATGCCACGATCGATCAAATGGGTGCGGTCAATACAATTTATGGCAAGGATGATACCGAGACTGCAACAGACAATAATGCAGTTGAAGAGAAGTCCTGGGTCAAACGCTTAATGGCTATGTTATCGGGCATCTTTATTCCGATCATTCCAGTGATTGCGGCGACTGGGTTGTTTCTCGGCTTGAAGTCGGCATTTACGAATGCTCAAGTTTTAAAATTATTTGGTGCCACACCGTCACAAATTCCTGCTAGTTTGACACAGATCACATCTGTTTTGACGGATACTGTCTTTGCCTTTTTACCAGCGTTGATTGTTTGGTCTACCTTTAGATACTTCAAGGGGACGCCAATTATCGGAATCGTGATTGGTTTAATGTTGGTCTCACCAATTTTACCAAATGCCTATTCTGTTGCTGGTGGCACGGCAAAAGCCATTCACTTATTTGGGGTTATTCCGATTGTTGGTAGTCAAGGTTCTGTATTGACTGCTTTAGTTGCCGGATTCATTGGCGCCAAGTCAGAACTTTTCTATCGGAAACATATGCCGAATGTGCTAGAACAAATATTAACGCCATTTCTAACAATGTTAACCACATTTATCATTATGATCTTAGGTGTCGGGCCCGTGGTTCACTGGATCGAACTTGGCATGGTTGATGGCGTTAAAGCTTTGATCGGCTTGCCGTTTGGCATTGGTGGTTTCTTAGTTGGTGCGGCTTATCCGTTGATGGTACTTATTGGGATTCATCAAAAGATGATTATGATCGAGACATCATTGTTGGCTAACACTGGGTTCAATCCATTGATTACTTTAGAAGCCATGTACGGGTTTGCCAACCTAGGTGTTGCTTTAGCTATCTTCTTACGGGCTAAATCTAATAAGACCAAAGCGACTTCTATGGGCGCATTCATGTCTCAATTATTCGGGGTTTCTGAACCCACTTTATTCGGGGTACTGATCCGCTACAATTTTAGATCATTAATTGTAACCGTTTTAACATCCGGTGTTGGCGCAGCGTTTCTTAGCATTTTCCATGTTCAAGCTAATTCTTATGGTTTAGCTGTTTTACCTTCATACCTGATGTATATCTATAACGGGCATGCCTTATTATTCTATACGATTATTTCGATTTTAACGGTTATTGTTGCCTTTCTCGCGACAAATGCCTTTGCAATTCCTAAAGAAATTTTAGTACCTGATAAAAACGAGAAACAGATGATGGCTACGGTGAAATCGGACGTTTCCGATCAAAAGGTTTACGCTCCCGTTGACGGACAAGTCTTAGCATTAAGCAAAGTCAGTGATCCAGTATTTTCATCAGGGATGATGGGTGCTGGAGTTGGTATACAAACACCCGACGTTGAAGAAGTGAACGTTTATGCGCCTCAAGATGGTCAATTATCGATCGTTGCTGACACGGGGCATGCTTACGGTTTAGTGACGAAGTCAGGTATTGAAATTTTGGTGCATATTGGGGTAGATACAGTCTCCTTAAAGGGTAAGCCGTTTACGATCAAAGTCACTCAAGGTGAACAAGTTAAGAAGGGACAGCTCTTAGGCACGTTCAATAAAAAGATGATTCAAGCCGCTGGATTGGATCCAACTGTGATGACAATTATCACGAATTCTAAAGATTACGAGAAGGTTGAATTCTCAGATAAGCAGACCGTGCAATCAGGAGAGCCAATCATCGCCGTTCAGCAAGAGGCTGTTGTTTTAGAAAATATCAGTGAAACGGCTCAATAAAAAGTTTGTATAAAAGAGGGCAATGACAGAATGGGAATTTTGTCGTTGTTTTTTTGTGCTCAGTCGCTGATCGCCCTTTGTCACGCTCTGATTAAACGCGCTCAAATCATCAGTTTTCTCACCCAACTGCGCCTTACTCGTGGGATAGGTCACCCACGGCGTAAGTCTAGGTTGGTGCTCAAAAACTACCGATGATTCTCGCGCTCTGTGACATTTGTCATGTGGTTTACTGACAGGCGTGACTGGGTTACAGATGGGGTGATGGCTATACTTAAGGTCATAAGAGGTGAGCGGTAATGATTAAAAATGAAACGCAAACAATGATCGAACTAAAAAATGTTAGCAAACGGTTTGGAAATCATCAGGTTTTGAAAGATATCAATCTAACAGTGAAACCGGGTGAAATTGTTGGCTTGATTGGTGAAAATGGTGCCGGCAAATCAACCATCATCAATTTATTATTAGGCTTATTACAAGCAAGTTCAGGTGAAGTTTCAGTCTTAGGAGAAGCGCCTGCACAAGAGTCACATAAGCAAAAATTAGGCGCAATGTTGCAAGAAAATGTCAGTATGGAAAGTATTAAAGTTAGAGAATTGTTAACACTAGTTCGAAGCTATTATGCAAAGCCGCTGCTCTATCAAGAGCTGCTTGAGCTGGCTGATCTAACATCAGTTCAAGCGATGACTTCAGATAAATTATCTGGTGGGCAGAAACGACGTCTGACCTTTGCGTTAGCCATGGCCGGGGATCCTGATCTGCTTTTTTTGGATGAGCCTACGGTGGGGATGGATGTGAATAGTCGGCAGCATTTTTGGTCAAAGATTGAGCAGATGCGTGCACAGGGGAAAACGATTGTGGTCACCAATCATTACTTAGATGAGTTGGAAGGTATTGTTTCCCGCTTATTGATCCTGCAGCATGGTGTTTTTTCATTTGATGGGACATTAGCCGAGTTACAGCAGCAGTATGCGAAGCGGACGATAACTTTTGAAAGCAACTTACCTTTAGTTAAAATCTATGAATATCTACCCGATGTAAATTTAAAGGAAAAGGACCTTCAGTTTAGTTTGAAAACCAGCGACAGTGATCAGGCTTTACGCCAATTGGCACCGATTTTAACCCAACTAAGTAATATTACGATCCAGCCAGATTCTTTGAATGCCATTTTTGGCAATTTAACCAAACAAACGGTCAGCCACACCCAAGGAGATGTTCAAGATGACTAGTTTTTTAACGCAAATGACGATCAATATCAAACGTTTGATTCTCCGCAACTTAGGCTTTTCATTTTTTGCGGTAGGAATGCCCATTGGTTTTTATCTGTTATTTACACGTGTGATGGTTGGACAAATGAACGCGCAGGTAGCGCAGCACTGGTATTTAGTCTATTTAGGTAGTATGAGCATTTATAGTATTTTGATCAGTTCAATTTTTACGGTGTCTAATACATTGATCGATGACCATAAACAGCGGATGGATCAGTTCATTGCAGTGACACCATTTTCCAAGAAACGGTATTATAGTTCGATTATTTTAACAATGATTTTACTAAATGCATTGGCGTTGTTAGCCTTAGACATTGTCGCAATGTTGGTGAATCAAGTGCCGCTATCGTTAGGCCAAATTGCAGCATCCATTGCAATGACATCGATAGCCAGTTTGCCAATTATGATACTTGGTATTTTGACATCGATGGTTAAAACAACAAGTACCGCCAGTGCGCTGGCTAATTTGATCGTGTTTCCTATGGCAATTGTCAGTGGCCTATGGCTGCCATTGAGCAGTTTGCCGAAGTTTATGCAAACTATCGGTAAACTATTACCCACTTATCATGCCAATCAAATGATCACGCGTATTTTTCAAAATAAATCTAATGTAGGTATGCCGAACATCTACAATATTCTGGCTTGGAGTGTATTATTAGTGGTAGTCATTATTTTTCTGACAAATTCACGAAAACGGAGTCAGGTATGAAGCAAATTTTAAACAAGATTTCAATTCCGAAAGTGTATGTTGGTAATCTGCCATACTTTTTTCTGATTTATTTAATATTTATCATTCCTAGTTTTTGGCCATTAACGACAATAAGGCATTGGGGTCATTTTGCACTAATTTTAGTTTTTATAGTATCTTATCGATTGCTCTACACCTCAAATCGCGGTACCCCTTGGTGGTGGGGCGTACAAATTCTGATCGATATTTATTTTTCGATCTTTGCCGGATACCTTTACCTTTTTATTTACAGCGGCTGGACGTTCGGTTTTACGTCAATGAAAGCCAAGACGTTTCGTAAATACGTCCTATTTTATTATGTCATCGTACTTGGCACGATTGGTATTATGGCTGTTCGGTATAAAAGTTTATTTTTCGGCGATAACTTAATGAATTTATTAACGGCTGTTGCTTTTATTTTCGGTAGTCCGCTAGTAGCACGTGGTTTTGCCGTGATGTCCCAAAAGAACCGTAAATTGCGGCAGGCTAATATCCGATTACAGACTCAAGCAGAAGAACGCAGCCGTATTGCTCGTGATCTCCATGATAACTTGGGGCAGTCTTACTCTATGATTACTGTAAAAGCAGAGCTGGCTGGCAAATTGTTAACTAAGGCACAGACAGAGGCTGCTCAAATGCAAATTGGGGAGATTAAAAATATTTCCCGGGAAAATTTACAGTTGGTGAGAGATATTGTCAATAATCTGCGCCAAGAATCATTAAGCATGACCTTGGTCAAACAGGAACAGAATTTGACGGATGCAGGTATTTATCTTGAGACACAAGGAATAGAGGTGGTCGCTGGTTGGCCTAATAAAGTCCAACAACTGAGTGCGGCAGTCATTAAGGAGGCCGTGACGAATATCATTCGCTACAGTCATGGCAAACGCTGCCAAATTGTTTTTGAAACCAGAGCTACTGATTTTTATTGGCGTATTCAAGATAATGGTCGTGGGTTCAAGCCAATGGAAATTCGTCAAGGCGCTAATGGCCTTCGGGGAATACAACAGCGGGTGGCCCAACTCAATGGTGATTGTGAGATTGATGGGGCGCATCATGGTACAATAATTACTGTAAGTATTCCTAAGGATATAGGGGCGGCCAAAGATCATGGTACAAATCGTGTTAGCTGAAGATCAGAGTATGTTAAATACCGCATTAGCGGCGTTGATCAATTTGGAAGATGATTTTGAAGTGGTGGCGACGTTTGCGGATGGGCAAACTGCTTGGCAATTTATTCAAGCTAAGCAGCCGGATGTGGCGATCCTGGACATTGAAATGCCTAAAATGACCGGTTTAGATGTGGCTGAACAGGTTTTTCAACATCAATTAAAAACTAAAGTGATTATTTTAACGACTTTTGCACAAACTAGTTATTTTAAACGGGCAGTAGCTGCCGATATTTCAGGCTATTTGTTAAAGGATAAGCCAAGTGATGAATTAATGGCAACGATTCGTAAAGTAATGCAAGGTGAAACTGTTTATGATGCAGAATTGGTCAAAAATATGTTCACTAAGACAGAGAATCCACTTTCTCAGCGAGAAATGGAAGTTTTGCAGGCAGCCGCCTCAGGACAGGCCACGAAAGCAGTTGCCGCAAAGTTATTTTTGTCTGATGGGACTGTACGGAATTATATGTCAGCAATTATCAGTAAGTTAGGCGTTCACAATCGGATGGAAGCACTAAACTTGGCCCGTAAAAACAAGTGGTTATAGTAATCGAGTAGGAGACCCTAACGGGTCGGCCTCTCACACCACCGTACGTACGGTTCCGTATACGGCGGTTCAATAACTTAAGCGTTTCTGAATAGACTGGTACGTTGTGGACAGATTGATAAGTCCACGGCGTTCCAGTCTTTCGTTTGTTAGAGTATATTTCAGTACACCGGTATGTGCAGTATGCCAATACCCTTTACGGGTATTAGAAAATATTCGTGCTTCTGACACCGATTCCCCTAACTTTCTAAGATTTCGGAACTTCGTTTTGATTTTCTTCCATGATTTCCAGATATACTGCCGGATCCTCGTGCGCAACCATGTGTCTAGCGCTTTAAGAAAGCCCTTCATGCGGCCAATACTATAGTATCGTAACCAGCCTCGCATTTTACGCTTGATCTCTTTAAGGACAGTGTCTAGACTAACACCGCGGTTCCGTTTGGTGATTAGCTTTAGGGCCTGTTTGATACGTTCTTTGGCAACTTTGTGCGGCCGGGCATATGCTTTGCCTTTACTCACACCTAAAGCGAACCCTAAAAATTTCAATCTCAAGGGCGACCCGACATGAGTTTTCTTTTGGTTGACTGTTAACTTCAAGTCTTTCTCCAATAACTTGGTCACATTGGCCAGTACGCGGTAGCCTGCGCGCTTACTTTTGACGTAGATATTACAATCATCCGCATAGCGCACAAACTGATGGCCTCTGGCCATGAGCAGCTTATCCAACTCATTAAGGTAGATATTCGCCAATAATGGCGAGATATTTCCACCTTGCGGCGTGCCTTGAGCTGATTTCTCAAACAGACCACCATTCATAACCCCACTCGTTAAGAACTTACGAATAAGTCTTAATAGCCAGGAATCATCGATATATTGGCCGACAAATTTCATCAGTAAATCATGATTGACCGTGTCGAAATATGCCTTAAGGTCAAGGTCGATCACATAGTGATAACCTTGGTCATACAGCGCTATGACCCGTTTGATGGCATCATGAGCACTTCGATTGGGTCGGAAACCAAAACTGCTATCCGAGAATATCTTTTCAAACCTTGGCGACATCACTTGAGCGACTGCTTGCTGAACAAGTCGATCGACCACCGTTGGAATCCCGAGCTTGCGCTTGGAGCCGTCCGGTTTTGGAATCTCGACTCGTTTAACTGGTAATGGTTGATAACTGCCATCACGCAGTGATGCGATTAGCTCATCACGATGTTGTTTCAGATAAGGCAACAGCTCATCGACAGTTAGACCGTCAATACCCGCTGCACCCTTGTTGCTTCTGACTTTAAGGTAAGCTTGATTCAAATTATCTCGGGACAAAACTAAATCTTGAAATGAAACGCCATTCCACATCTTATCTTCACCGGAAATCACACTACGCGCCCCGGGTTGCCTCTTGACCTTCCAGGTCTACCATGCCGCCGGTGACCAGAACATGGTTCTGTTTTCTGCGATTGTTGCATGATTTCTACCTCCAATTTTGACGAGAATTGTTAAAGTTCGGCCCTTCGTTGTCCAAAGGACAACTATTATGGCCTCGGCTGACTTCTGTATCATTCAGCTAGACATCACTGCCTAGTTTGTACCTGTGAAACTTTCCGTTTCTCTTGTCGGGAACGTATGATACAGACCTCCCCGGGTAAGAACGCTAACTTTCGTGCCATGTAACCATTGGCTTTACTGCGTACAGTTTCGAGTAGTATGGGACTTCAGTTTGTTTAGCAACCTTATCCACTGCAAACAGCCTTATAGCCACTTCTTGTTCATTGGTTCAGCACTTTGCTTTAGACTTCCTTCAGATTCCACCTCACGGTGGACACCCTTGTCCTCAACTAATAGTTCCGACTACTACGGTCTATAGTGGACTTTCACCACCAAGTTAGCGCCCATGCCGGGCGCACTAAAAAATAGGTGGCCGTAGACAAAATATTGGTTTTGTCTACGGCCACCTATCTGTTTTGCGAACAATTTTATCTTAAACGTGTTCCAAAAGGCAGCACCCTCACCTAACAATGAATGGCTCAAATGGAAAGCACACCATTTTTCGCAATTCTTGTTAGTGCTCAGGTACTGAGCGCCTTTTGTCTCACTCTCCTTGATGGTCACTGTCATCTTCTTTAAGTTGAAGGGCACCTTCATCATGAAAGGGCTCATCGGCAACTTTGACTTGAAACCAATTGACGTAGGCATGTTCATATTCTAAAACTTTGAATTGAAAGCGGCCAATGTCAATAATGCTGTTTTGGTCTAAGTTTTGATAATTATCAATAATATAGCCGGCAACGGTCGTCACGTCTGAGGTTTGAAATTCAGGGATGCGACTGTGGAAGTAACGTTCAAAGTCGTACAGAGTGGTTTTTCCACTGACTTTAAAGGCGCCGTCGTGTTGTTTGACAATATATTCGTCAGAGACATCGTCGATTTCATCTTTAACAGTGCCAAATAATTCTTCATAGATGTCTTTATCTGTGACGATGCCACTAGTGCCGCCATATTCATCAACAACCACAACGATCGGCGTTTGTCGCTTGATCATTTGATTGAGAATGTCTTGAATTGGCATACTTTCAGGTACCGTAATGATCGAACGTAATAACCGACTAATGCCAATGTGACCGTCCACTTGGTCTTGGCGTACCAAATCATAGGCATAAACATAACCCAAGATGCGGTCCTTATCGTTATCAGCGACAACAGGAAAACGGCTATAACCCTGCTGCAGGTAGTCCTTAATCACATCATCAACCGTATCGGTAATGTCCACGACGTACAAGCTCGTTCGATCCACCATGATATCTTTCGCAACTTTATCGTTCAAGTCAAAGGCCCGCTGCATGTAAAGATAATCATTTTGATCCATTTCACCACTGGTAACGGATAGTTGCGTTAAACGTAAAATCTCAGATTGGGAAAAAACTTCATTTTCTTCGTCTGCTGGCTTGAAGCCGATCAGTTTAACAATATTCAAGGCTGATTTATTCAATAACCAAACAAAGGGATAAAATACCGTATGGAAAATTCTAAGTGGTGTTACAACAAGCATTAACACGCGAATTGGCATATCAATACTAATATTTTTTGGTACGATTTCGGTTAAGACCACTTCTAGATAAGTCAATAAAGCGACACCCAAAATAGCACCGACAAAATTCAAGCTACGGCCACTGAGCAGATGCGTCCAGCCGAAAAGCTCTACGAGTAGTGTACGCAAGGTATCTTCACCGATCCAACCAAGGATGATTCCCGTCATACTGGTACCAACTTGAGTGGTTGATAAGTACTCATTTAGATTACGCACCATGTGTAATGCATTTTTTAATTTACGACCATTACCATTTTTATTCTTGATACGATCTTCAAGCTGACTGACACGCGTTTGTACCAGTGCAAACTCAGCTGCCACGAAAAAGGCAGCGATGATAAAGGTGACTAGAATAATAATGATATTGTTGATTAGCTGGCCATCGTCCACAGTATGTCTCACTTCCAAGTTTATTAATTAATGATGCTTACGTCAGCAGCTGAAAGCCATTGGCCGCCACCTAAATTATACCAGTTGATGCCACCAATATTAACAACTTGTGTGTATTTCCAAGCAGAGGCATTCTTGAAGGCCCGACCAGTTGGTTGTTGGTCATAGTAAGGGGAGCTATAGCCAATGACTTGACTATTAGGTGCTGTGTCAATGGTTAACGTACCTTGCTTCGGGCTATTACTGATTTCAGTAAAACGACCATTGACCCATTCGTTATTACCTAAATCATAAAAGTACTGGCCGTTAATGAATGTTTTACCAAAATAGCGCCAACTTGTCCCGTTCTTGACGTATTTATTAAGGCCACGGTAGTAAATCGGCGCGCTTAATAACTGGGTTTGACCATCTGGTGCTGATTTGATCGTAAGGGCGCCCGTTTCAGGAACATCGATTTGTTTGAGCGCTTTGGTACTTTTTTGAGGAGTTTGATCACGAATACTGAACAGCTTAACTGAGTAGCTGTAACCCTCAGGATAGTTTGCCAAGCCAGTGACCTTTACGGTATATTGGTGGTTTTTGACCAGTGCCAAACCTTTTGGCGTAAATGTATAAATCGATGCATAATTCCCATATTGACTTGAGCTAGCATCCATCACATCGGCGGCTGTCACAGACTTGTTGGTAGTATCATCTTTGATTGTAACAGTTGGAGTACCTGAGGTTTGTTGGGCGTCGGCAAAATAAATCGACCAAGGAATTTGCTTACTATGGGCAGTGTCCTGCTCACTTTGTAGTTCTTCAATTGGGAATACACCGGCACTTGGATAAGTCACGACATCTTTTTCAGCTCGATTCGTTAGTTGCCCAGGATCAGCCACAAGCATATCCATATATTTCCAGTCATTTTGTCCATAAGCAGCACCAATACCAATAGTTTGTAAATAAGGTGATAAGACCCAAGCCCGGTGACCAGTATCATTGCCATCAATGTTGTTGTTATCCGCAATCAATCCCGTGATCGCGTCGCCAGCCGTCTCCTCACCAGCACGGAAGTATAGATTACTGATGTTTGTAATATATTGCGCTTTTTGCCAAGTCTTAGTGGGTATAAAAGCCGGTTTGAGTGAATTAGCTAAACTGTGTTGGGATAGCATTGGGTTGGCACTGATACCAGCCATAACACTTGCCCCTAATTGAGCAGAGGCGTTGTCCCCATTTGTTGCTGTGACCTTTGGCAGACCCACGAGTTCCCGATAATAATTGATCCACTGGGTTGATGACTGGATATAATTATTTTTGATCGTCCCCACTCGAAAAGGATAGTTATATAAATTTGTCGGTGAAGCATAAATCGTTTCCGTACTATATGGGGTTTGATCAAGTTGCTGATATTGTTCCCGTAGTGTATTGATTTTTTGTTGTTCCGCCGTTGTATAGTCACTGGCTGGCGCAACTGGTTGTGTGGTGCTATCAGTTGAACTGTCAGTCGCTGCGTTTGCTGGTACAGTAGCACTTAAAGTTATTCCAAGCATGCCTAAAATCGCAATCGAATATAAATAAGGTTTATGTACTGACATTTTCCTGCACTCCCTTTTAAAAGCATTAACTAGTTTAATTATAACGAAGTTTCGTGATAAAAAGTATTATTTAAGTAGGATAATCAGGTAATAGATAATAGAAAAAAGAATTATCATTTATAATACAATAAAATTTATTATTTAGCCACGAGATCTGAGATTCACGCTTGAAGCACGTTATAACGCCGATTATAATGGCAGTATAACGGTAATCCTTAGGAGGAAATCAGATGTCCCAAGATTTAGATTTTGAGGAGTACAAGACACCTGGACAGGCTGCAAAAATAATTGGTGTCAGTGTTCCGACATTACGTAAATATTCACTTTTGATTGAAAACGCAACTAAGGCGACTTATTTTGAACGCAACCAGCAAAATATGCGCTTATATCGTGAGACCGATATTCAACAATTAAAACAATTGATCAAATTAAGCAAACATCCAGATTTAACTTTAAAAGATGCAGTCAATCAACTTTACGCAATTTCTTCAACTGATAAACCCGGTGAAGCTGCGGAAAAAGCAGCAGTTATTACCAAGAAGGCTGAGCAAACAGAAGCAGCACCAATTGCCCAGTTTGTACATATGATGCAGAGCATGCAAGAGACGATCACGACCCAAAAGGCATCGATCGAAGCATTACAAAAACAACTCGAAACGATTCAAGCGCAAAATGCAGAAATTTTAAAACAGTTACCTGTTGGTCAGGGTCAAGATGCGTATGACTATGAGACACCGCTTGATTTAAGTTATAAGCAGCATGGCTCACAAAAAGTGAAAGCTGACAATTCAAATACATCTGTTTCTAATCAGACAGCCGGGGACAGTGAATGGCAGGCTGACCCATTACAGGCAGCCGAAAAAGCGGATGAGGCGATCGAACAGCAGCCAAAACAGCCGCGAACCTTAGCTGATATGCAATTACCTGCCGAGAAAAAACGGCATTGGTGGCAACGATTGCTAAATTAGAAAGTTTTTCTTACTAAAATGAAAAACATATATCTTAAAAGTTTGTTAAAATTAACCTAGCGCAAACTTAAGAATGAATTCATGGGAGACGACAGCTATGGCACTTTTCGGGAATACAAACAGCAATCAACCGCAACAAGATGGTCGTGGATCACAGAATAAACGTAATGTAGCACCGCTACAGCCAAATCAGCCGGCAACACAAAATTATAATCAAACCAATCAACAATCAACAAATACAGCAACCAAATCTGGTGGTTTATTTGGCAGTCGCCAGTTTGATGCATCAACGACCAATGCGCCACAGACATCGGCTAATTCAACGCAAATGAATCGTTACCCTAATTATTATGAAGATGCCGATTCAGAAAGGCCGAGGGTAGCTTTACCACAGCAAACACCGCGCGTGGATAATAACGCCCAAGCTTACGATACTACGGCATCTAACTTGAATGAATCACCAAATATGGCTCAGTCGCGGTCGATGCCAGCAGCAACGCAAAATTCAGATGCAGCAGTGAAACCAAGCGCAAATACAGTAACCAACGATAACCGCACACCAATTGAAACAGCGGCTGAGACACAGTCAATCGGTAATTATAGTGACGGTCAAGCGCGCTCACCGTGGAAACAAACACAACGTAATTTGGTTGATCTACAAGGACAGGAGAGCCGCTTAAAGGACCAATTGAAACAGGAGCTATTAGATCAACGCAGTTTCTTGAAGCACGACTTGCGTCAACAAGGTTTAACAGTGATCAATAGTCCAGCAAATACAGGGGACCCGGCACAAAAGATTCAATCACAGATCGATGAAGTTAATGATGGCTTGATCAAATGGTTTGGAACGAAAAAAATTGCCAACCATGTCTTCTTTAATAAGCGGCGTTCCTATTTCTTGCTAGATGATAGTTTGAATTTAAACACGGATACGATTCAAAAAGGCGTTTTGATGCAATTGCGCAAATTATTCGATGATATGCAGATGCCACTGGGGCATATCTCAACCGACTATAATGACCAATTGAGCAGTGTCGTCAAGCAATTGAACACCCAGGGATTAATGACGCGCAGCACCAAAGTAATCAACAAATATCAAGATCTGCAAGAATTTAACCGAAATTTAGCAAAACAGGCAAAAGTGGACGTTCCAATGACCGCAAATATGAGTACGGTGCATGATCCAGAAAATAATGCAGATAAGGTCTACGATCAAGATCAACAATTATTGATGGCCATTTATTATCAAAATGACCACCAGATTCATGTGATCGAGCATTTTCGTGATAATACCGTTATTAGTCGGGATATTTTTGATGCTAATGGGGCCATTTCCGCAACGCAATATTTTGATCAAGTCAATAGCAAGCGCGTCATTCGTGAAAACTTCTATCGGACAGATGGCTCGTTAGTTTTGATCAAGAGTTATCAAGATAATGAACCTTATATTCAGCTGCTTAGTCGTTCGAACGTTCTAGTTTCGGTATTTAATTCCGAACTTGAGCTGACTTTATGGTGGTTAACGAACAAAGTATTCAATGGCAATACCACCATTCTGATTTCAGTGGATTCACCGCTGTATCAGCCTTTATTAGCTTTGAAAAATTTAACGGTAGAAGTTATACCTGTATTGTCCAACTATGAAGAACACACAGAGATCGTGGATCAATTAATGAATGTTCAAACACCCGTAGATAGTATTTTGACAACTCAAAATGAAGCTAAAGCTTATATTGAAAAGAATACCCAACATGACGTGGATATTTCGGTATTACCTAAGGTTGATGAAAATGCTGGTGTCACTAGCGGGCAAACGCGTTTTTAGATTTATTTATGCTGGGTATTAGGACTCAATGTTGAAGGGATGGTATGCCAATGCCTAAATTAACGATCGCAATTGCGCAAATGGCGATTGCTTTTGGTCAGCCTGCGGATAATCGAGCAAAAGTCAAAAAGTTTGTGGCGCAAGCTGCAAAACAGCGGGCAGACATTGTGGTGTTCCCAGAACTTTGGGATACAGGATATGATTTGACGCGGTTTGACGAGATCGCTGATTCAGAAGGGACGACCGCACAGCAATTATTGGCTCAATTAGCGCAACAGTATCATATCTATATCCTTGGTGGCTCGGTAGCTGTTTCCCATGATGGTCATTTTTATAACACGACCTATGTCTTTGATGACCAGGGGCAGCTGTTAAGTACTTATCGAAAAGTACATTTATTTGGTTTAATGCACGAAGACCAGTACTTACAAGCGGGCAACCAAATGAGTCATTTTACAGTCAAGACGGTACCGGCCACCAATGTGATTTGTTATGATATTCGTTTTCCTGAATGGTTACGCAAATTAAGTGCAGCTGGCAGCGAATTGATTTTCGTACCAGCTGAGTGGCCTGAACAACGCACCCAGCAGTGGTTACAGTTGTTGGCTGCTCGGGCAATCGAAAATCAAAGCTTTGTCATTGGTGTGAATCGTGTCGGCGATGATCCTGATAATCATTTTGCTGGGCACTCAGTAGTTTACGATCCACTAGGCAATGTGCTTTCTGAACTTGGTGACACTGAAGCTCTCAAGACCGTAACGATTGACCTAGACCAAATCACTAGTGTTCGGGGCGAAATCCCAGTATTTGCGGATAGACGACCAGACTTATATTAATCTAACTTAAGTAAAGCGCGGCGCAACTAGTATCATTTGTTGCCGGGCTTTTTAGTACATCATTCTTGGTTCGTATTCGATCCCTGTACCGCGCTTATTACGTTATGTCCCTATGTGCCAATCATCAGTTTTGCATGCTTTTAAATTTTCAAATATGTTTAAAAATAAAAACAAATTAGAAGAAAAGTCGAAATTATATTAAAAAGGAAAAAGGCGTGGTACCATTGGTGAAAGCGCTGAACTTTAGCGTCAGAAAGTTGGTGGTGACTAGCTTATAGCTTGCAGTACCTTGACAAACTGAATATTATTAGGCAGAAATAATTTTTTGTTTTGTGGTTTAATAATATTATGACTTTGCTTAGAGGAGGGCACTGTGGCTGACTTAGTTTATCAACGTGTGATCAATAAATTGCAAAAAAGTATCGATGCTAATGAATATACTGATTTGAAATTACCAAACGAACGTATTTTAGCTGAAGAATTTAATGTAAGTCGAAGTAGTATCAAAAAGGCAATGAATGTGCTGATTCAACGTGGCGTAGTTTTTCAAAAACAAGGTTCGGGGACATTTGTGAACCCACTTTATTTAAAAAATCGACCGCTGTTTAATTTTTCTGGCGATAATGTTGGGGTGACGGATACTTTTCAAAAAGATGGGGAGCGTCCCGATATTCGTGTGTTGGACTTGAATGTGGTCAAAGCGACTGAAGAAGTTCAGCAGGCATTATTTCTGGAACCAGGTGAGTTTGTTTATGAAATTAAACGGTTGCGGTCTTTTGGCACCCAGCCATTCATGATTGAAGATGGCTTCGTTCCAGTGAAGCTCGTTCCAGATTTGACAGAAGATATTGTGTCAGGGTCGTTATACAATTATTTGCAGGAATCACGTAATATTGCTGTAACTCGGTCTTTTTTAACAATTTCAGCGGATGTTTCTACGGCGCAAGATCAAGAACTTTTACAATTAAAACCTAATGAACCGGTCGGTACGATGGAGGGTATTTTCTTCATGGATCGAGGGACACCAATTGAATTTTCCCATATGCGGTTGCATTATAAATTCATGCGCTACAACACTTTTACCGTGCTTAATTAGAAAGGTACGTACCTTTAAATTAAATGGTTGACATTCTCTTTTTTTTTCGATACACTATGTTTGAAATTTGTAAGTGATTTGTTAGGAGGATACCTAGATGGTAGATACAAAATCAAAAGTTGATTATTCTTCCCAAGAGTACTTTGACTTGATGGACAAGTACTGGCGCGCTGCTAACTATATTTCAGTTGGTCAGCTATATTTGAAAGATAACCCACTTCTCAGAAGACCTTTAAAAGACACAGACGTTAAAGTGCATCCAATTGGTCACTGGGGTACTATTTCTGGTCAGAACTTTATTTATACTCACTTAAACCGTGCCATTAAAAAATATGATTTGAACATGTTTTACATTGAAGGTCCAGGTCATGGTGGCCAAGTCATGGTTTCCAACTCGTACTTAGACGGTAGCTATTCCGAAATCTATCCAAGAATTACTCAAGACGAACAAGGGATGCAACGCTTGTTCAAACAATTCTCTTTCCCTGGTGGGGTTGCGTCTCACGCTGCGGCTGAGACACCTGGCTCTATCCATGAAGGTGGGGAATTAGGTTACTCCTTATCACATGCCGTTGGTGCGATCTTTGATAACCCTGATGTCATCGCTGTACCTGTTATTGGTGATGGTGAATCAGAAACTGGTCCATTAGCTGGTTCATGGTTCTCAAATGTATTTATCAACCCAGTAACAGACGGTGCTGTTTTGCCAATCGTTGATATCAACGGTTTCAAGATTGCCAACCCAACAATTTTATCTCGCAAGAGTGACGAAGATTTACGTAAATATTATGAAGGCCTTGGCTGGGAACCAATTTTTGTTGAAGGTGACGATTCTAAGAAATTACACCCAGAAATGGCTAAAGCTGTTGATGCAGCCATTGAGAAGATCCATGAAATCCAAACTAAAGCACGTCAAAAGTCTGCTGACGATGCAACAATGCCTGTTTGGCCAATGATCGTCTTACGGACACCTAAAGGCTGGACTGGTCCTAAGAGTTGGGACGGCGAACCGATTGAAGATTCATTCCGTGCCCATCAGATTCCAATTCCAGTAGACCAAAATGATATGGAACATGCCGATTCCTTAGAGAAATGGCTGAAATCATATGGCCCAGATGAACTGTTTGACGAAAACGGTAAGTTAGTGCCTGAATTACGGGCAACCGCACCAGATGGCGACCAACGGATGGCTGCCAACCCAATCACAAATGGTGGAATCGAGCCAAAACAATTAAACTTACCAGATTGGCGTGATTATGCGTTAGATAACTCAACGCCTGGTAAAAATGTTGCTCAAGATATGGTGGAATTGGGTAAATTCTATCGCGATGTGATCAAGAATAATCCAGACAACTTCCGTATCTTTGGCCCAGATGAAACTGTATCTAACCGTTTACAAGAAGTGTTTGAAGTTACAGAACGTCAATGGATGGAACAAATTCGTCCTGGCAACGATCAATGGATGGATGCTTCTGGTCGTGTCATTGATTCACAACTTTCTGAACACCAAGATGAAGGTTGGCTTGAAGGTTATACTTTGACTGGCCGTCATGGTATTTTTGCAAGTTATGAAGCCTTCTTACGTGTCGTTGACTCTATGTTGACACAGCACTTCAAGTGGATTCGTAAAGCTGATGAACTACAATGGCGTAACAAGTATCCTTCATTGAACGTCATTTCTGCATCAACGTCCTTCCAACAAGATCACAATGGGTATACCCATCAAGATCCAGGTGTATTAACGCATTTAGCTGAAAAGAAACCGAAGTATAT
Organism: Agrilactobacillus fermenti; assembly: GCF_047943045.1. Classification (GTDB taxonomy): domain Bacteria; phylum Bacillota; class Bacilli; order Lactobacillales; family Lactobacillaceae; genus Agrilactobacillus; species Agrilactobacillus fermenti. The sequence goes on from NZ_CP181347.1 coordinate 98,080, forward strand.
TCGTGAATATTTGCCAGCTGACGCTAATACGTTGCTCGCTGTCATGCATAAAGCATTAAACATGAAGCAAACCTTAAACTTAACCGTTACTTCAAAGCACCCACGGCCACAATTCTACACGGTTCAAGAAGCTGAACAGTTAGTAGATAATGGCTTGAAGGTTATTGATTGGGCAAGCACAACACACGGTGAAGAACCTGACGTTGTTATTGCTGCTGCTGGTACAGAACCAAACTTAGAAAGTTTAGCTGCCATCAGTATTTTGCACAAACAATTCCCTGATTTGAAGATTCGTTTCATTAACGTTGTTGATTTGTTGAAGTTACGTCATCCTTCTGAAGACCCTCGTGGTTTAACAGATGAAGAATTTGATAACTACTTCACAACTGACAAGCCAGTCATCTTTGCTTTCCACGGTTATGAAGATTTGATCCAAAGCATCTTCTTCCGTCGCCATAACCATAACTTATACGTTCATGGTTATCGTGAAGATGGGGATATCACAACACCATTTGATATCCGTGTGATGAACGAACTAGATCGTTTCCACTTGTCTAAAGAGGTCGCAACTCAAGTATTCGGCACAAAAGCTGCTGAATTCAACTCACAAATGGACGATATTTTACAAAAACATCACGATTACATTCGTGCTGAAGGTACCGATTTACCAGAAGTTAATGACTGGAAATGGGAACCATTGAACTAAAAATATAATTACTGAACAAGTAAATCATCTCAAAGTCGCATAGTTGATCATCTCAAAAGAGTCACACTAGACCATAGTCGCAATGGTTTAGCGTGACTCTTTTTTTGTTGGCATAAATTTTATTTACCTAAAGTTATATTTGGCACCATTTCTTTCTCTGGACGCTGGATCTTTTCAGGAAATGGTTGTGCTTGACTCTTCAGGGGTTCTTCTGGCAGAGGAATTGGGAAAATATCTTGGGGTGGTAAAGGTTTATCAGCGTCTTGACCACAAGATTTAAAAGTATCTAGGAGACCAAGTTTAATAAAGATAGCTTGCTGATAAGCAATCCGCGCATTCCATTCAAGCGTTTCCATGATGCGAGCAGCAATATGCAAACTTGTTGCCGTGATTAAGATACCGTGGCTGTTCAGTAAGAAGACGTTCTCCATGGCCTTATCGCCGATTTTTTCTAGATTATCTCTAACAATATCTGCCAAGGCTTTAGAAGTTGCCGGTGCATAAGGTAATACGCGAATTTGCCCTAATTCACGCGTGGCTTCGGTAACGTTGGGCATGTCTAAACCAGAAGTTGCCCAAAACATGGATTCTTTGGCATGTGAATGATAGACACAGCGAATCCCTGGGTGCGTTGCATAAGCTTCAAAGTGCATATTGATTTCACGAGTGATATCACCCACACCATCGACTTTTTCCCGGGTCTCTTCATCGACGACTAAAATTTGAGCTGGATCTAATTCGGCGTAATAAGTTTCCGACATAAAAGTTGGCGTGATCAAGATATAAGTTCGGCCATCTTGCCCTAATACTTTAATGGACATATTGCCGCCAGCAATATTGGTGTCTAGTCGATCAAATGTCTTTTGTACGGTGTGCGCTAAATCCTTGCGCTCTGCATAAAACATCATTTCCATATGAAAAACCTCACTTTATAGATATACTTAATTTATGGCTTCAGTATAAAACTTAAAAATGAAAGGGTTAACATTATCGGTTACTTTTGGGTTAAGTCCAGTCCAGATGGCAAATGGTGTTCATATTTATTCATAAAAGTTCATAAAGTGATCAAACCGTATCGGTTGGGGGTAAAAAAGTATGTATAAAAATGATCGATTAAATTTGATTTTAGAAGTATTGGGTCGCCGTAAAAAAATATCAGTTAAAGAACTGCAAAGTATAACTTATGCGAGTACGTCAACCTTGCGTCGGGACATCATAACTTTAGAAAATGATCATAAAATCATTCGTAAATATGGTCAGGTTGAGTTAGTGAAATCTAAGAATATTGAGTTCCCCTATCTATTTCGAAAACAGGAAAATGAGCAGGCAAAAAAGCAGATTGCTGATTTAGCCGTGGATTTTGTCGGCGATAATATGGCATTATTTTTGGATTCAAGCACGACAGTGACTCAAATGATTCCCTTTCTGGCGAAATATAAGCACTTAATTGTAATTACAAATGGAATTTATGATGCAATTCAGCTTAATAATATGCCAAACATTAAAACGATGGTTACAAGTGGCCGCTTGGAGCCAGGATCGGGGTCGATTCTTGGAAATGTTGCGGTGGAATATTTGAATAACTTTCGGGCCGATTTGTGCTTTATCTCCTGCAGCAGCGTCGATAATCAGAGCATTTATATGTCTAACGAAGAGCAGGCAAGTGTTAAACGGCGCATGCAAGAATCTTCCAAACAAACAATTTTATTGTGTGATGCCAGTAAAATTGGGCGTACTGATTATTTCAGATTAAATGATTTTTCAACAATTAGTGCCTTTGTAACTGATACCAAGCCGGATCAAGCGTTGATCACGTCACTAGCAGAAAGCGACGTAGAATTGGTCTACTAATTTTCAAAAATGAACGATTGTTCATAAAAAAAGTGAGCTTTGTTCAAAAAAGCGCGAAGCCATTTATTTTTCAATGAAAACGCTTAATATGATATCCGTAAAGTAATTATTAAGTTGCTATAACCACTCACTTACTAATTACTCGGAAAATATTTTAGCCTTTAAGGAGGATGTAATATGTTAGATGTCAAATTTCCTAAAATTGGTATTCGTCCAACAATCGATGGTCGGCGTAAGGGTGTACGGGAATCACTAGAAGCACAAACAATGAATATGGCTAAATCAGTTGCTGAATTGATCCACAAAACATTGAAATATCCAGATGGGTCACCAGTTGAAACAGTCATTGCTGATACGACGATTGGCGGCGTTCACGAAGCAGCGATGGCTAAAGAGAAATTCGATCGTGAAGGTATCTGTGGGACGATCACAGTTACCCCTTGCTGGTGTTATGGCACGGAAACAATGGATATGTCCAAGGATTTGCCGCATGCCATTTGGGGATTTAATGGGACTGAGCGCCCAGGGGCTGTTTACTTAGCAGCAGTTTTGGCAGCGCATACACAGAAAGGTATTCCGGCTTTTGGCATTTATGGCCATGATGTCCAAGATGCTGACGACACGTCTATTCCTGCTGATGTTAAAGAAAAATTGATCCGTTATGCGAAAGGGGCTTTGGCAACTGGCTTGATGCGCAATAAAGCTTATCTGTCTATCGGTAGTGTGGCCATGGGTATTGGGGGCTCAACAGTTGACCCTGATTTCTTCCAAGACTTTCTAGGCATGCGCAATGAATATGTGGACATGAGTGAAATTGTGCGTCGCTGGGATGAAGGCATTTATGATAAAGGAGAATTCAAAAAAGCTTTAGCTTGGGCTAAAGAAAATATGAAAATCGGCCCCGACGTTTATAACGATGGCAAACCAATCAAATTTGACGATGAAGCTAAAGCAGCACAATTTGAAGACTGCATCAAAATGATCATGATTGCCCGTGATTTGATGGAAGGCAACGAAAAGTTAGCCGATGTGGGCTTCAAAGAAGAAGCAGAAGGGCACTTTGCAATTGCTGCCGGGTTCCAAGGTCAACGTCAATGGACGGATCATTTCCCTAATGGCGATGTTATGGAAGCTATGTTGAATTCACAATTCGATTGGAATGGCAAACGTGCCCCCCACATATTTGCAACTGAAAATGATAGTCTAAATGGTGTTTCCATGTTGTTTAATTACTTATTAACAAATACCCCTCAAATTTTTGCCGATGTTCGGACCTATTGGAGCCCTGAAGCGGTAGAACGGGTTACTGGCACAAAATTAACTGGGTTAGCTGAAAATGGCTTTTTACATCTAAGTAATTCTGGCGCCCAAACACTGGATGCAACCGGCGCGGAGAAAATTGACGGGCAGCCAGCAATGAAGCCTTTCTGGGAGCTAACGGATGCAGAAGTACAAGCTAATCTTGATCAAACGGATTGGATTCCAGCAAATGTTGAATACTTTCGTGGTGGTGGTTTCTCAAGTCATTATTTGACCAAAGGTGGACCTAAGGGCATGCCAGTTACCATGACACGGATCAATTTGGTAAAGGGTGTTGGGCCAGTCCTGCAACTCGCAGAAGGCTATGCAATCGATTTGCCTGATAATGTGTTTGATATCATCAATAAACGAACTGATCCAGGCTGGCCATCCACATTCTTTACGCCAATTTTAACGGGTCACGGAGCTTTCAAATCCGTCTATGACGTGATGAACAATTGGGGTGCTAATCACGGTGCGATTTCTTATGGACATATTGGGGCTGATTTAATTACTTTGGCATCAATCTTGCGAATCCCAGTGAATATGCATAATGTACCAGAAGATAAGATTTTCCGGCCACGTGCTTGGGCTTCAATCGGGACTGAAAATCTGGAGGCCGCTGACTTTAACGCTTGTAAGAATTTTGGCCCACTATACAAATAGTTTTGGTAGAAAAGGTGTTAGAGCATGAAACTAACAAATGCGATTGCTGTTGACTTGGGTGCCAGTTCTGGCCGTTTGATTTCTGGAACCTATGACGGTAACAAGATAGATTTGAAAGAGCAATTTCGGTTTTCAAATTTGCCAGTACAGGTCATCAATGACTTACATTGGGACTACATGAAAATTTTTCAAGAAATAAAATATGGCTTAAACATGGCCAAACGTGATTTACCTTCAATTGATAGTATCAGTATCGATACGTGGGGCGTTGATTACGGCCTGATCAATCGGCACGGGCAATTATTGTTTGCACCACATAGTTATCGTGATACTCGAGTCGATGACTATGAAGCGTTACTATATGACAAAATCAATAGGTTTGAGCTATTTCAATTGACAGGTAATCAACCAGCAAAAATCAATACGGTTCTACAATTATTTGCGGACCTACAACTGAATCCATTCCTGACAAATGAAATCAAACATATTTTATTTATGCCCAATCTCATCGGCTATTTTTTGAGCGGCAAAGCTATCAATGAATTTACGATCAGTAGTACCAGTGGATTATTGGACACAGTGAGTCGAAAGCTTTCTTCAGAAGTATTTGAAAGATTGGGATTTAAGCAAGAATGGTTCGCTGACTTAAATAAAGGTGGTAAAGTTTTAGGCCAATTATTACCACAAGTTAGTACAGAAATTAATTTAACAGATCTAGTCCAAGTTATTACCGGTGTTGGCCACGATACGGCTTCGGCACTATTGGCTTTACCAGTTGCACCTGAAGATCGCGAAGATATTGCTTTTATTAGCAGTGGCACTTGGTCGATCATTGGGCAACAAACGGCTGAGCCAATCGTAACTAAGGCAGCGTTCGATGCTGGGTTAACCAATGAGGGTTGTTTTGATGGCAGTAACCGTTTGTTAGCCAATTTGACAGGTCTCTGGATCATTCAAGAATTGCAACGTGAATGGTCATATAAAGGTGAACTGGTTGAATTTGGACAAATGGTTGATGAAGCCCTAAGTGAGACAACTATTGGCAGCTATATCGACCCAAATAATGAAATCTTTGCAGCCCCAAATCAAATGGAAGAAAAGATCATGGCATATTTAAAGGCGACACAACAGAAGCTACCAGAAAACCGCGGTCAATTGATTTTATTGGTGTTGGAAAGTTTGGCATTTTCGTACAAACGAATTATTGAGGATCTTGCTAGAGTAACGGGGAAAGATGTTTCGGTTATCCATATGTTTGGGGGCGGCATTCAAAACAGTTTATTAGTTCAGTTAACTGCTGATTTTACTGAAAAAGAAGTCATTACTGGTCCCGTTGAAGCCAGCGTTATGGGCAATATTGTGTCACAATTGCAGGTGCAAAATTTACTATCGACTGCTGATACCAAGGATGTGATGGTACACTCATACACTGTTGATCGTATTGAACCAACACATGTGCCTGATTTAAATGCTAAATTCAAAAAGTTTCAGAGTGTTCGACTACAACATAAGGTTGATTTCTAGACAGTGTTAGGAGGTAATGAGATGGCTATAAATGCGAATCAATCAGAAATGCCAAATCAGAATGTGCCCGTAGAACCAAACCATGATTATAAAGTTAAACCAATTGTGTACCTGTTCGCAATATTGGGCGGTCTAGCCGGACTTTTGTATGGCTATGATTCTGGTGCAATATCGTTAGCACTACCCGGAGTTACCAGCTCATTTGGACTGAATGCCGCACAAAAGGGGTTAGTCGTTAGTTTCCTGCTATTTGGAGCCTTACCATCAATAGTTGTATTTACCGCACTAGAGAAAAAATTAGAGCGTCGTAATACGTTGATCATCGGTGGTATTATCTTCATTGTTGGTAGTATTTTAAGTGCGGTCGCCACCGGCATGTATTATATGATGGCTGCTAGATTCATCTTAGGCATCGCTGCTGGCATTGCCAACATGTTTGGGCTAATCTATCTTTCAGAATTAGCACCAGCGAAAATCAGAGGTCTGATGTCATCTCTTTATCAGTTGAGTGTCAATATTGGTATTTTGGTGGCTTATGCTATTGGGGCGGCTAACCAAGCACCGGGTATGTGGCGCTGGACTTTGGGAATCGGCGTGGTTCCAGCAGCAATTTTTACGATCGGTATGTTTTTAAGTCCACAAAGCCCCCGTTGGTTGATTCGCGATGGTAAATCGGAAAAGGCACGGAAAGTGCTGAACCGGGTGAGAAGTACTCAAGTAGAGATTGACCGTGAAGTTTCTGATATTGAACATAGTTTAAGTACACAAGAAGCCGGACTGCATGAATTATTTACAAGATTTCGACCAGTCTTATTGATGCTGATTATTTTGACGATTTTTCAAGTATTTACGGGTATCAACGCGGCGGTTTATTATGCACCAGAGATCTTTCACAATTTAGGACTGGCACATGCGTCGATCATTGCTGACTTTGGGGTTGGCTCGGCTTTAGTCATTTCGACTTTTATCTCGCTTCCGTTTATCGATCGTCTAGGTCGGAAAAAACTATTAGAAATCAGCCTTGGCGGACAAGTCATTCCAGCAATCACGTTATGTATTTGGTCTAATAATGCTGTGATTGCGGTTGCTTCGATCTTCGTGTATGTATTCATGTTTGGCTTTGGGCTGGGACCTGTATTTTGGTCATATGTTCCTGAGATTTTACCTTTAAAAGCTAGAGCTTTAGGCATGGGCGTGATCACTTTCACGCAATATCTACTTAACGCCGTCTTTTCATTGATCTTCCCAATTTTACTTGAAGCAGTTGGTATCAATGTATTTTATTTCTTTGCAGCGCTATCCGCATTTGCAGTTTGGTACATTCATAAGTATGTCTTGGAAACAAAAGGTAAGAGTTTGGAAGAAATTGAGCATTATTGGGAAACAAAGAACGCGTAAAGAGGGGGCAAACTTAAATGTTAAAAAAGATACCTAAGCGTCTGTCACCTGAATTAGTGAAAACATTAATGGAAATGGGACATGGCGATGAGATTCTTTTGGCAGATGCCAACTATCCAGCTGCGACCAATAATAAGCGTGTGTTGCGTACAGATGGTATCTTAATGCCTGAACTATTAAAAGATATTCTAGAGTTATTGCCGTTAGACACTTATTCTGATTATCAAGCTTGTTTGATGGCCGTTGTTCCAGGTGATCAGGCAGTACCTAATGGGCGCCCGCCAATTTGGGATAATTATGAGAGCGCTATTAAGGCGGCCTTTCCAGATTACAAACTGAAGCTGATTGAACGACAAGCATTTTATCAGTATTCACATGATTGTTTTGCAATTGTTCAAACTGGTGAAACAGCGCTATATGGTAACTTGATTTTGAAGAAAGGCGTTGTGCAATAATACGGCAATCAAAAACGTTTAGCCAACCTTGGTGGATCTAAGGCAGCTAAACGTTTTTTTATTTAAAAATTTTAATTCACACGGACAGAACCAGATTTTGCCTTAGCCGTTATGGTCGGGCTCGTTTCAGTTGCCTGATTAGTTCTGCCGATAGCAACGCCTTGAGCTTCAACTTGGTATTGAGCAGGACGTGAAACTTTAACCGTGCCGGCTGCAGTTTGCAAATTAAAGTTAAAGGCATCAGTTATTGGCGTCTGCATTTTAATTGACCCAGAGTGGGCCGACAGGTTGATGTTACCCATAAGCGCCGCCCAATCTAATCTGATTGAGCCAGAGTGCGCGGCAAAATCACCTGAACCAGTCAATTGACTGCCTCGGATACTCCCCGAATGAGCGCCAATGTAGAAATGGCTTTTGACCGCTTTTAATTGAACACTACCAGATTTGGCATTGAGAACAAGTTCCCCGATAGCAGCCTGAGTGATCGCCACACTACCAGAAGCAGCCTGAGCGTTAAGTCCACTTAATTGCGTTTGATCGATTTGCAGCCGGCCTGACTTGACCTGAGTTTTGATGGCCGTGTCTGGTGTTTGCAATTGGTCAAGATATAACAGGCCTGAACTTAGGTCTAATTGCAGCGTACCAGCGAATGTTTTGGGAAGTTGAATAACAACTTTAGAATGGGGGTAGCGAAAAGAAGTAATGATTTTTAACCAATTTGGTGTTGGTACTTGTAATGCCAATGTTTTACCAGTTTGTGTTATTTGCAATTGATAGGATTTTAATTTTGGCGTTTGAAAATGCTGGATGTGAATCGCCGCATCGGGACTCGTTTCTAGAAGCGCATTGCCGAATTTAGCAGTTAATGTGATCCGATCAATCGCCGTTGTGGTAAAAGTTTCACTAACCGTTTGATCAGTTGTCATGGTATCAGCGGCAACTGAATTTGAAGTTGACCGTGATTGACCAGCAATCATCTGGAGTACTTCGGTCAAATCACCCAATTCTTTGACCGCTTGAGTTACAGCTAACTTAGGATCTTTTATTTGTTGACTGGTAAGTAGATCTTCTGCTCGTTCCCGTACATCAGCTTTGACCTCGGTGTAAAAGTCCAAAACTTCTGGCGTACGTGGATAACCCGAGAAGATTGTTTGTAATGCATCATCAATAATTATTCCATTGATCATTTTTAAGCGCCCCCGTCACTAATTCCGTAATGATTTTTTTAGCAAAATCCCATTCTTGACGAAAGCGGTCAAGTTCCGCTACGCCTGATGGTGTGATGCGATAATACTTCCGCCGGCCGCCTTGAGTCTCGCTTCCATAATAGCTTTCAATCAAGTTATTTTTAACCAGCCGTCGAAAGACAGTATACAAAGTTGCTTCATTCACATCGTATGCCCCATGGGATAACTGCTGAACTTGCTGGACCATCTGATAACCATAAGAATCGCCCTGAGATAAAATATTGAGTACGATGCCATCAGTAGCGCCGCGAATCATTTCTTTAGAAATATCTTTAGCCATTTTGCCACCTGCTTTACTGTCCATATTACTGTTTCACAAATAGTAGTGTAAAACATATTACTGTGTGTGTCAAAGTAATTTTAAAAGAAGTGAGCATTTTTAGCACCTATTTAGTTCGTTTCTGCTAGAATGCAGATATCAATATGGGGAGACGATGAGACATGGATAAAATTGAAGTTTCAAAAGATATTAGTTACGTTGCTGCCCTAAACTTGAAATTAGATGTTTATCAAGATCCAACCAGCGATCCTAAGGGGGCTATTATTGACATCCATGGCGGTGGCTGGTTTCGAGGTGATAAATCTAAAGACGTAGACATTGCTCGTCAATTTGCTGCAGCAGGGTATCTCGTACTTGTGCCTAATTACCGTCTGGCACCGAAAGACTTATATCCTGCTGCCGTAGACGATATTGAAAGTGTCTTAAACTGGCTGGAAGCTTCTGATTATGAGGTTAATCATCAAAAAGTTGGTGTTTTTGGGTCATCAGCAGGCGGAAATTTAGCTGCTGAAATGGCGATACGAACGCACCTACCAGCCGTATCTTGGTCAGGTGTCTTTGATATTGAAGATTGGTTAAAAGCACATACTGAGGTTGTGCCAGCAATGGATACAACGCAAGATTTTAATCAAGCAAGTGCTAAAATCGATCAGGGTGGGGCTAATGATGCCTTTTATAAATGGTTTATTTTAAACTATACGACTCAAGACCCGCAAAAAATTAAAGACGCTTCGCTAATTAGGCGCGTGACTTCAAGCACAGCACCCATGCTTTTGATCAATGCCTTGAATGAATTGATTCCTGTGAGTGGCGTTTTGAAAATGCAAGCAGCTTTATTAAAATACCAAGTACCTGTTTGGACGCAATTTGTATTAGGTTCGCAACATGCTAAAGGCTATATGGCTCAAGCGTTGGCACCGACTTTAGCATTTTTTGATGCTTTTGTAGCTCAAGACTAACTTTAAATGTATAACGCTTAAACTAAAAAATCGTAAATAAAATAGCAGATAGAGACAAAACAAAAGTTTTATTTCCATCCGCTATTTTGTTTTAAAGATGTGTTAAGTTAATCGGTAAATTGAAGTTGACATGTTTTTGAGGCAAAATCAATATTAACGCTCAGATGTCGATTTAAATCGGCAACAACTTTTTGACTAAAGGCAACCTTATCTTCAAAAGTGGTTATATCCGCTGTTAAAGCATTAGACTGAAAGTCATAATTACTGCTAATAAAAGAAGGATCCGTTACAAACCTCAAATTATTTTCCATGTGAAAAGACCCTGGTGCTAAAACAGAATTGATGTAAGTAAATAGTTGCTTTGGTGTGTAATTTAATGGTTGCTTTAATAGAGCTTGTACTTTGAAATCTGTATAAGCGTCAATTAGGGCGCCATTGATCGTAACTTGGGTTAATGCCTGATATAATTTCATCGACTTTCCCCCCTAAATCATATATTTTAGGTTAAACATGTTTCAATTGGCGACACGTTTTGGAACTCGCTTTAATCTAAATAAATTTTCTGCAAATCTTGCAAGTCTGAATCATTTAAACCTAAAACTTCTTTGAGATAATTTATAGGTGTTCCAGCGATTTGTTCAATTTGTGTTTCAGCAGCATGAATAAAATCGATATTTACGGAAACTAAATTATGGACACTTTCGATCATTTCGGGTGTGGCGTGGTTCGCTCTAAGTTCTGCTAAGACGGCATCAATTTGCTTCTTATAGGTTTGATTGGTTAATAGATAGTCCTGTTCAATCGTCTTTTGATCGACACCCAGGGCACTTAATAAATAAAAGGCGCCCATACCTGTACGATCTTTACCAGCAGTACAATGGAAAAGCAGCGCATGATTTTCTTGGTCGTTAGCCAGTAATTCTGCAAAGAATTGACGATAAGCAGCTTGTGATCCGGCTTGGCGCACCATGTTTTGGTAGACACGTATCATCCGCTTGTAGCCGGTATTCGGCTCATAGCGCAGCTCATCTTCTAATTCTTGCGGTGTTTTGGAATTTTCAGTTTCATCAACGGCAAAAACAGGGATGTGTTTATAAGTTGCTCCTGTTGGTAATTTGTCAGGTTCTTTTACTTTTTCATCATTAGAACGGAAATCAACATCAGTGATCAAGCCATAATCATGTAGATAGGCGAGGTCATTGTTATCTAGTTCATTTAGCTTTGCGGAACGTAAGATTTTATGGTATTTTACATGCCGGCCATCCTTGGTCGTATAGCCACCAAGCTCGCGAAAATTAATGCCAGATTCTAAAGGCAAAACGCGCTGGTTGTTTAACATGAAATCAATCCTCTCATTAGAAATTTTAATTGGCATAATATGAGTTTGACGCACATGTTACCATATTATAGAATAACCGATTTTTATAAAATATAAAAATAATTTCCATCTTTTTGTAAAGGGACTAAGCTCAATACTATAAGGTGGATCTTAAATTTAAGAGGTACTTATGAATATCGTCATTGCAATGGATAGTTTTAAAAATTGTTTGCCTTCAGAAGCCGCCGGTGAAGCTGTTGCTCAAGGGATACATGCATTCAACCCGGAAATCGTGACTTCAGTCTTTACGATGGCCGATGGCGGGGAAGGTACTTTAGCGACGATTCAGGAGAACATTGGTGGAACTGTTCATGTCAAACCAATTGTTGACGACTTTAATCGTAATCGGACAGCACAATATCTGGAAACTGAAATTGATGGTATTGCGACAGCGGTTATTGAATCGGCTCAAGCCGTTGCCTTAGCTTTTTCAGAGCATATGAATAATCAGGCACGCTATGAGGCAACCAGTTTTGGCTTAGGCCAGTTGATCTTGGATGCGATCGTTAATGGCAATCGCCGGGTTATTGTCACTCTAGGCGGTAGTGGGACTACGGATGCTGGGTTAGGCATGTTACAAGCATTAGGCGCTGTGATTTATGACGATCAAGATCATATCATTCCAAATGGTGTCAACCCGTTAATTGATTTTGGGCACATCGATCTTACCAAGGCACAAGAACTTGTTAGTGAGATTGATCTAGAGATTGCACCAGATGTTTCGGCTCCGTTGACTGGCAAGCAGGGGGCCGCCTTATTGTTTGGCAAACAGAAGGGCTTAAATGAACAACAAGTTCGTTTTTTGAATCAAAAATCGATTTTATTTGCCAACCAATTGAAACAAGATTCCGGTCAGGATGCCGCGGCACTACCAGGTGCTGGCGCGGCTGGTGGTATTGGAACGGGGCTATATGCTTTGGGGGCAATCTATAAGCAAAGTGGCTTTATGACATTAGCCGAATTAACAGGCGTTGGGGCGGCCATCCAACAAAGTGATCTGGTTATTACTGGTGAAGGCCGCTTAGATCAACAGACACAGTTAGGCAAGGTGCCAGCAGGGATGGCTGAATTAGCTCATAAATATCAAAAGCCGATCATTGCGCTTGTGGGACAGCGGCAAGCCGATTTAGGCGAATTAGAGAAACAATTTGATGGTATTTTGACCATTCAATTAGGACCGCTTCCTTTACAAAGTGCTTTAACAACCGAAAATGCGACGAAAGGATTACAAACAACTGCTAAGGAAGTATTAAAAATTTTCACACTTCGGTAAACTTCATAGGGTCTTTGCTTGAATTGCAACGGGCAGTAGCTTATTCTTATATTGTAGGAAGAAAGCGAGATGATCACGATGTTGCAAGAATACAACAATATTTTGGTTCCCGTCGATGGCTCTAAAGAAGCGGAATTAGCCCTTCAAAAGGCTGTCCAAGTAGCTAAATTAAATAAAGCACATGTAGATATCTTAAATGTACTAGATACCAAACAATTTATTGGCGGTTATGGTGGTATGCTTTCTGGAGATGCCATTTACCAGATTTCTGAGGATGCTCAAGACTACTTGAGTAATCTGGCTGACGAGATCAGAAGTAAGAACGATTTATCCGAAGATGATTTATCGATCCACGTTCGTTTCGGCAATCCTAAAACGGTTATTTCTGTTGATTTCCCTAGAGATCATAAGAATGATTTAATTATGATCGGAGCGACTGGCTTAAATGCTGTTGAGCGAGTCCTCGTAGGTTCTGTAACAGAATATGTCAACCAGCATGCGTTATGTGACGTTTTGATTGTTAAGACGGACATTGATAACAAAACTCCAAAGAAATAGGTAATGGTTATAAAAAATAAGGTTCGATCACAGAGTGTTTTTCTGCATCGGATCTTATTTTTTTTGGAGGGATTTTAAATGAATTCAAAGTTTGATCCGCGAACGATTCCATGGCCCTTGGACACGCCAGAAATTTTGGCATATTCTCGAGACGAGTGGGGGCAGCCCCTGCATGGAGATCAGAAATTATTTGAACTATTGACCTTAGAGATCTTTCAAGCAGGGTTACGCTGGCAGTTAATTTTAGAAAAACGGTCTATTTTAAATGCGGCCTTTCATCACTTTGATGTTAAAAAAGTTGGAAAAATGATAGTGGCTGATGTAACCGAATTAATGACTTGGCCTAAAATGATCAAGAATCGGCGTAAAATTATGGCGACAATTGATAATGCGAAAGTCATCCAACGCTTACAAAAACAAGGGAGCAGCTTAGATGCCTATCTTTGGAATTTTGTGGGTCATGAACCAGTACGCACCAAGCCTCGCGTGGTGACAGATGTGACACCAACCAATCATTTGTCAGTGCTGGTCGCCAAGCACATGAAAAAAGCCGGCTTCAAATTTGTTGGGCCGACGATCATTTATTCATTCATACAGGCAGCGGGTCTAGTTGATAATCACTTAGTCGTAGGTGCCGCAAAAGGTGGTCAATAGGACGGTTAAGACTTGAAAATAATACGCCATGTTAGATTGGTGCTCGAAAACTAACCGATGATTCTCACGCTCTAAACGCGTTCCAAGGGTAACGACTTCACCTAACCTTAATTATTTGCTGAAGCTGGCGCTTCATCGGCATAATTCGGTTAGTGCTCCAAAGCTAAACAGCTTCACTCACGCTCTGCGTCGTTGTAATTTTAAGAGGTTAGGGACATTGGTAATGTGTTGTCCAGGGCGCAAAGCTAAAATGTAGCCATCTTTTAAGGTCATTTTATAAGTGATTTCATAGGTTAGTTTTAGTGGTTTACCACGGTAATCATAGATTGGTAAATTTTTATAGTTGGTGGTTAGCATTTTCTCACGTCCTTTCAAACAATTAATGGTAAATGTTTCATTAAGTTAAGTATAAGTTTTTCAAAAGAAGATAGCCATGATTTTGTCTAAAAGATTCTTTTCTAAAATGACATGAGGCTCAACTTTTGCTAGAAAAGCAATAATGGTATGATGAATATATTGAATAATAGGCGGAGGACAATCATGCAACAAGAAAATATCGCTCAATTAGCGGACTGGCTAGAAGCTCACAAAGACGGGATTGCCGATCGTAGTACAAAATTAGATGTTACGGAAGTTTTTGCGGTGATCGATAGCTTGGCTGTATTAAATCAGCCGGTGACCGATTATTTAGCAATGACAGAAGATGCGTATGACGAAAAAGAATCCGATCACAAATTCACGCTGGATACTGGAGACACTATACTAGCGGAATTGAAGGACCGGATTCTCATTAATCATGTGGATGGTGTGACTGATGAAGGTGAGTTAAACTTCAATTATAATCACGAAGATGCCTTTAAAAACGGCTATCAAGTCAAAACCGATTTAAATATTTTGACTTATGGATTTGAAGTTGTGGGGGCAGCCGCAATCTTAGTTGATCCGGCAACCTTAAAACAAAATCTTTCTAAAGATGCTGTTGTCAGTCTTGGTATTGCGGCTAACAGTATTGACCGTTGGCAGCAGCGAAAAAATTAAACGACTGACAGCCAATCATCTTCAAGTAATTGATGTTTCGTTTTAGATACAGGGATCCAGATTTTGGCGTTTTTGATTTTTTCAAGGATGCGCCAGAAGAGCGGATCCTTTTTTTGTTTTGCGGTGGGTTTCACTTGGACAACATGTCCGGTTTCAGTTAGTGCGTATATATTTGGGTAATTAATATCAAATAGCTGAGTTGTAATAATACCTTTTAAGTCTGATGTCATATTGCATCGCTCCTTATGATTACTACAATACAGTTTAGATGTTATTTAATTCGGTTAAAAGCGTGAAAAGTATGAGATAAAAATCAGTCTTTATGTTGAATTTAAAGGCTGATTGTGAAGAAAAATTAGGTTATTGTTTTCAGAAAATAGAGTAGCCTATCTGGCGGCCGTTTCATTTAAAAGCTTTGTTAATACCGGTTCAATTGCTTCGGGTGTTTCTTTGGGTTCAAAGCGCTGCACGATGTTACCTTCAGGGTCGATCAAGAATTTTGTGAAATTCCATTTGATGGCCTTGCCAGTTGAGTTGTTGATCAAATAATCATAAAGCGGGTCTTTTTCTTTGCCACGGACTTTGATCTTAGCAAACATTGGGAAAGAAACGCCATAATTCATTTGACAAAATTCTAAAATTTCATTATTTGAACCGGGATCTTGGTGCAAAAATTGATTACAAGGAAAGCCCAAGATCTCAAAATTTTGAGCTTGATGATTTTGATATAATTTTTCTAGACCTTCGAATTGAGGCGTGAAACCACATTTACTAGCTGTGTTAACAATCAATAGTGTTTTACCACGATAATCTGCGAGCTTTTCCTGTTTACCATCGATGCGTGTTTCTTCAAAGTCATAAATTGATGTCATCTAGATAGCCTCTTTCACAAATAAAGTTGTTGTCAATTTAATTTTACGCGTAAGCTTGTTTAAAAGCCATGGTTAATGCTGTTTTTTCTTTTGAATCACAGAAAGCAGCGGCAATACCAGCCAAATTAAACGCTAGAAATTGTGCCTTATCCGTGCCAAAATGGTCTTGGAAGCGACTGTATTCTTTAGTCAGAGTCGTGTTAGAAACAGTGCGGTTGTCAGTATTTATGCAAGCGCTTAACTTGTTCTTGATAATCAAATCATAAGGGAATTCAGAAATGGCATTGATTGCCTTTGTCTGTAAATTGCTAGTCAAACATAATTCCAGACAAGTGTGATTGGCTTTAATAAATGTGGCCAGTTCAGGCTCTTGGTAAAGGGCTGTCCCGTGACCAATGCGTTTAGCACCAAGTTTGATGGCTTCATAAATATTATGGGCGCAATGACATTCTCCGGCGTGAAGGGTCATTGCCAAACCGTGTTGGTTCGCAAACTCAATTGCTGGTTTTAAAACATCTGGGGGAAAGTCAGCTTCATTGCCGGCAAAGTCGATCCCAGCTAAGTGGTGACTGCTTTGAAAGGGCAAAGCGGCTTGAAAGGCATCAATATTTGCTTGATTTGTTAGTTGCCGCATCCCACAAATTAATAATCGACCCTTGATAGGCAGCGATGACTCGGCTTTAGCGATCCCAGTGAGGACGGCTTGAATAGCGGTACTCAAGGTCAAGTCTTTTTCGATTGAAAAAGCAGGCGCAAAGCGAATTTCTATGTAACGGACATTTTCCGCAGCTGCTTGGCGCATGACATCGTAGGCTGCTAGCTCCAAGGCCGGTGCTGTTTGTAGTAACGGCGCAACAAAATCGAATTTTTCTAAATATTCTGCGAGACTCGTGATTTGGTCATCAACTTGCGTCAGTTTGGCTAGCGCTTGATCATCGGCGGGGACCGTAATACCAGCCATTTGGGCTAACGTTCGAATCGTGTGCAAAGATAGGGAACCGTCTAAGTGACAATGAAGTTCTATTTTTGGCAGTTGTTTGAGTGTTTCGATAGATAAGGACATGTATTCGCCTCCGTTAGCATAAAATATAAAATAACCTTACAATTAATTCAACTATATCATTTAAGTTACAACGATTGTTCAAAACCAACCATTCCGATAAAAACTGAAGGATGTGCGACTTATGTCAGTATCAATGTTAGAAATTATCGCTAAGAAACGAGATCACGGCGAGCTTACAGCAGATGAAATCAATGACTTTATTGAGGGCTATACTAGTGGACGGATTCCAGATTATCAGGCTAGTGCCTTATTAATGAGTATTTATTTGAATGGGATGAACTTTAACGAGGCGAGCCATTTAGCCATGGCTATGCGTGATTCAGGTGAGCGCTTAAATTGGCCTGCTGAATTGGGTCCCTTGATTGATAAACATTCGACTGGGGGTGTGGGCGATAAGATCAGTTTAATTTTGGCGCCAGTAGTGGCAGCTTGCGGCTTGACTGATCCAATGATCGCGGGGCGTGGTTTGGGCCATACTGGCGGTACATTGGACAAGCTGGAAAGCATTCCTGGTTTTCGGGTGGATCTGACTGCTACAGAGTTACATGCGGCCCTACTTAAATCAAAAATAGTAATCAACGGTGCAACTGGCAGTTTAGCACCCGCAGACAAAAAGCTGTATGCATTGCGTGACGTGACTGGGACGGTTGCATCTATCCCATTAATTGCAAGTTCGATCATGAGTAAGAAACTTGCGGCTGGAATCAATGGCTTAGTAATGGACGTGAAGTGTGGACAAGGTGCCTTTATGAAACAGTTGCCTGCTGCCCAAGAATTGGCTCGAACATTGGTACGCATTGGTCAAAATGCCGGCGTCAAAATGACAGCTGTTATTACAAATATGGATGCGCCGTTAGGTTTAGCAATCGGGAATAGTCTGGAAGTTAAAGAGGCATTAGCTGTTTTACACGGACAAGGGCCTAAAGATATTCGGCAGTTGACACTGGCTTTAGCAGCGCACATGTTAGTGCTAGGAAACAAAGCGAAAACTTTTAAGCAAGCCTACCAGCGAGCAGGGCAAACTTTAAATGACGGCTCAGCCTTTGCTGCTTTCCGACAAATGGTAACAGTACAAGGCGGTGATACGCGTTATGTAGACCGGCCGGAACTTTTCCCAGTAAGTCAGCAGCAAGTGACGATTACTGCAGCTAAGTCAGGCTATTTAGCGGCGATCGACAGTTATCAGCTGGGGATGGCTGTAGTTAAAATGGGTGGCGGTCGCTTAATAAAAGGAACCCCAATCAAACATCAAGTCGGTATTGTTTTAGCCAAGAAAGTAAGTACCGCTATACAAAAAGGCGATTTATTAGCCACCGTTCATTGTGAGGGTATAGATGATGATTTATTAATAGAGATTCAAAATGCTTTTCAGATAACGGCTGCACCAGTGACAGCAGAACCTTTGATTTTAGATACGATCAATTCTTAAAGCCTTTTCATTTCGAAAGTAGGTTGAGAATGATAGAATTATATTAGGAAATAAATAATTGGAGGTAAAGTTTATGGCATTAAATGATGATCTGAAACGTTTGGTTCAAGATGCAACGCGCTCTGAGGAAAGTCCATACGTTTCCATTTTTATGGCGATCCACCCCAATGATACGAACATTCAAAAAGATAAATCTCAGTTTAAGAACTTAGTAGCTGAGGCTGAAAAGAAATTTACTGAGCAGTATCCTAAAAAAGACTGGGCTGTTTATCAAGAAGAATTTGATTTGATTAGTTCTGAACGAACATTAGGCCGTAATGGGTACGAGGGGATGGCGGTAATTGCCAGCAAAGACCATGTCTTTCGTTACTTTTTGACTTTTGAACCAGGCAATTCCAGTTTTGTTTCCGATAATTTATATATTTTACCAATTATTAAGGATACCCACTTTAGCTTGGACTATGACTTGTTACACATTGATCGTGAAGGCTTTGGTCTATATCAAGTACGTGATGGTCTGCTGACGACAGTTGAGTTGCCAGAAACGGCACCGGCAGATTTCAAAGAAGCTATTAAAGACCCACTGTTAGTTGGAGATAATGCTCAGATACATCCAGAGCACTCCACTGAAGATCAATGGGAAGAAACTAATCGTGGCCGCGGTGGCTTAGATGCGACCGTGGACGATAACTTGGCACGTTACTACAAAATCGTAGATCAATATGTACGTCAGAATTATACCCTGCGTGAACATGTACCATTAGTTTTGCTGGGTAACGAAGAAGTCCAACATGTGTTCCGGACGATCTCAAAAAATGGGATGTTGGAAAAACATATTCACATTACCAAAGTGCCACCAAAGCTAGATCAGGCTTCATTGATGAAGCTCAAAGCGGAGATTGGCTCACAATTTAATCAGCAGACGAATGATCGTGTTTTACAAGCCCTAGATGATGCGCGCTCTGGTGGTCGTGAAGTATCTGGAACTGATAATGTGATTCAGGCTGCAATTGAAGGCCGAATTTATCAGTTATTGATTCGTGATGACACTTTTGAACCAGGAATCATCAATTTAGACATGCAAGTTGATACGATTAGCAGTCAAGCGACTGAGCATAATTTGCTCAATGATATTGCCGTAATCGTTTTAGCCTTTGGCGGTCGGGTTGATATCTTAGCTGATGAAGATATGCCATTGGGTCAAAGTGTGATCGGTTTGTTACGTGGAAAAGCTTAATTGTTTCACGTGAAACAGTAATGATCATTAATCGAATTTCTATATTTAAAAAGCAGCCTTTTGATATGTGGCTGCTTTTTATTTTGGCTTGGTGAAGCGTGTATAATTAAAAACAAACGATTAATTGAGGAAAAAGTTATTTTGAAAAATGCGTTGTTTATTATGTTAGACGAATATGCTGATTGGGAAGGTGCCTATCTTGCTAGTACTTTGAATCAACTGAGTGATTGGCAAGTTGCCACGACTTCTCTGAAAAGTACCGTGACATCAATTGGTGGATTTAAAACTAAAGTAGATTATTTAATTCCAGAAGTTCCACAGAATTTAAGTTTATTGGTTTTGATTGGTGGCAATTCGTGGCAGGTAAGAAGTCCAGAATTGGTACAATTGATTAAACAACAATTAATGTCACAGACACCAGTCGCAGCAATTTGCGAGGCAGTAGATTTCTTAGCCCAAAACGGTTTGCTAACTGGGTATATGCATACGGGGAATGCCCAATATCTATGGCAAGACTTTTCTAACTATACGAATGCGAATGACTTTCGTGAAGTTCAAGCAATTAGTGATAATAATCTTGTGACTGCCAATGGAACCGCAGCTTTGGCGTTTACAAAACTGGTTTTAGACCAATTATATTTCTCACCCGAGACAATTAAACAAAGTGTAGAACTGCATCAGCTAGGATTTTATGCTTATACTGCAAAATATGGCAATCCCTATTTAAATTAAAAAGGTTTGATAGTTCATAACTAGTTCAGTGTAGTCGAGTTCGTTTGTCTATGTAAAATCAAATAGCTCAGCGATAGTAACATTAGCCCATAAACGCCCAAACAGTAGTATGAAAACGTCAGACCGAAGTTTGCTAGTACTGGAAAAATAAAACTTGTCAGTGGTGGGGTTAAGACTAATAGTGAGTTGACGGTTGTCACAATACCCCCTAGACGTTCAGCGGGATAGTGATTGATGATCATTGTGGAAAATCGAGGGGAAACAATACCGAGTAACAAAGCGGTTAAGCTTGAACCTAATAGAATAATATAAAGCTGATTCAAGATGAAGCCTAAACTTGTGACGACAATGAGTAAATTTGCATAACAGCAAAGGACGTGAGTGGTAATATTACGCCAGACTTTTAAACTAAGGGCACTGCCGATAATCAAGCCTAGTGTGATCAGACTAGATAATAAAGAAATCGTAATGGCTCTTGAGAAAATAATTACTTTTGTCTTTTGCAAGAATAAGACAAAAATGGGTGTTATTCCACCAAAGAAACCATTGATTAAAGCAAGCTGACAAAGATCGTTCAAAGCTTTCTTATTTGTAACCAATGTTTGTAAGTTTTCGACAACGAGCCGCCAGACGGGTCTTTTGGAAGTATGGTCAATTATTTTGTTTTCTGTCGTCGCAAAGTGGGTACTTAGTAAGCCAAAGAAAACACTAACTAATAAAAAAACACCGGCATTGATTACTGCAATGGTTTTAGCAAGGAAAATAGTTAAAAGTAACGAGCCGCCTAAAGTAGCTAAAACGTTAACTAATTGTGAAGTTATGCTAACTAGGCCTTGAGCTTGAGTCATATCATCAGCTGAAACAAGTATTTTGGTGAAGGGCGCTGATAAGGCTGAACTATAGTTGCCAAATAAGTCGGAAATAAAGTTAAGCGTGGCAATAATGACTATAAGTGATAAAGTCGAGCGATAGTTTAAAAGTAAGCCAATGCTTAGGTACAAGAGTGCCCTAGTCAGTGAACTTTGAATCATCCCGCGAAATTTGCGAGGCTGTTTATCAGCTAAATTACCTAGAATGATACCCATAAGAATTGGCACTGTTTCAGAAATTGAAATGATCATTACAGCAATATTTGCTTGAGGTAACGCAGCTGCTAGTGTCAACATTGTTGTGTAGAATAAACGATCACCAATTTTAGAAAAAAGATTAATACTCGTTAGCTGAGTAAATTGCTTGTTTCTTTTGATGAAGCCGAATTTTGAGCGCTTAATCAAGAACTTTTGCATACAGAAAACCACTCCTTTTAGGCTAAGTTTGCTATATAATAAGAACAATAAATGCTATAGCAAACTTTTGTTTACCTAATTTATAGGAGTGGTATTCATGTATGGGCCAATAATCAAGCAGATTCGACAGGACAAGGATTTACCGCTTAAAGCAGTTTATACAAACGTTTGTTCAAAGACGAATGCAATTAAATTTGAAAATGGTGATCGTGTCCTAGCAGCGGATAAGTTTACCCAAGTATTAAAAAATTTATTCATCAGTATGGCAGAGTTCTTATGGATAGCAAATGGTTATAAGCCTAAAAATGAGGCGTATCAACACTATCTAATTCGTCAATCGTGGAACGCTGATAAAAAGCGTATTTTTGAAACGCAGGTGGCTAACTTAGAACTATCTGATGTGAAGATCCAAAGAATTCAGTTAGCAAGTTATTGCTTATTGAAAAACCATGAGCAAAATATTCCGTTAGATCAATCTGAACTGGAACTCGTCGTGAATTATTTTAACAATTTATCATCTTGGACATTAAGTGATGTTAAGTTTTTTGCAAATAATGGCTATGTGCTGCCTTACCCGTTGATGGTAACGTTATTGGGAGAAGTTCTTAAAGTTCAACAACGGTATCGTTTTTTTGAGAATAGCGAGGCAATATTTGCGGCAGTTTTGGTGAATTGTGTTGATCGAATGATTAGCGCAGGAGATTTTGATAAAGCAAAAGCAACACTTAAGATTTTACAAGAATTAACGGTCGGCATTCCAATGGCTGGCTACAGACTTCTTTCAAAGTATTATCGTGCTAAAATTGAGTTTTTAAATGGGGATACAGAAATGGGCAGAAATTCATTGATTGAAATTAGAAAAGCATCAGAATTTCTTGGTATAAAGCAAATTGTAGATGAAATAACTAGCTTGTTGCTATAGTAGACCGTTAATAAATCAAACTTACGTTTAAGGGTAGTAAGTAATATGAATATTTTAAATATCAATAAAATCAGGCCAAACTAAAAGGCCAGCGACTAATATCGCTGGCCTTTTAGTAGGTACTTATAAGTTTAAAGAAAAGTAATTTGATTCGCCGATTGTTTTTACTTTGATAAGCACAATATTCAACTGAAAAATAAGTCTCGAAGTCCGAGAGCTGCTAAAATAAAAACTAGGATACCTAATTTAGCCACCCGGACTGGTCCAATACCAAAAATACCATGGCTAAACTCGAGAAAAATCACGAAAGCACTCAACGCCGCACCAATTAAAAGTAGGATGCCGCGTAAGAAATGTTGCGAACGGCGCATAGGATCACCTGCCTAACGTTATTATAGGTAAGAAGTCATAAAGGAGTGTCTGCAATGGGGTTATTCACGAAATTGTTCCATAAAACGCAAATCGATGTGACCCAACTTGATCGAATCAAACAAGTTGGGACTTATCAAGTTAAAATCGCACAAACGAATTTAGGTGTGACGCCCGGACCATATCTATTGGAAGTTAAACCTGGGCCCATACAATTATTATACCCGATTCAACTAGCTGATGATCTGACAGGGACGCGTTATTTTCGCAGCTACAGCCACCAATTTAAACGCTATAATAGTTTTATTGATCTTAGCGATCAACAGCGCGCTTGGGTCAAACAGTATCTGACCAAGTTAGGCTTGTCCTGGCTGGCGCAATGCACGCCGGATCAATTAAATATTGGGGTAGTCACGGATACCCATGATAAAGCCGACCAAAATAAAACTTATTACGGCACAAATGGGTTACGCCACGTTCAAGAGCTGAATATTTTAGCTGATCTAGGTTTGCTGGATTATAAAGCGCATTTGGGCGATATGATCGATGGTAGTGACGCGCCGGCAATTGCGCAACAACGATTAGCCTTGATCACTACCGCCTTAGCGCAAGGACCAACGCCGTTCTTAGTAGCAGAAGGTAATCATGACGCTAACGATAAATACGATGAGCACACCGACCATCACCGGGCCAGTTTTGAGGCAGACACGTTTGCTAATATCGTGAACCGCCGCTTATTTGCCCAGCCACAAGTACACCGGCCAAATGAAAAGGCCGATGTTTATTATATTGACAAGGGGCCTATACGGGTAATTATGATCAATACAAGTGATGTGCCTTATCAGTTGAAAGCCGACGGGACTAAAGTTTATGATTTTAAGTTAACCAAAGCGATTCGGCAGCAACAATTTCAAGATATCATCGCTATTCTAGCACACAGTCAACACAAAACAATTATTTTCATGGGCCATGCGGATCTGTTGGATCCTAAAGGTCGCAATGGACTAGCTTATAATGGTAAGACATTGCACGAGCTTTTTCGGGCATTCAATGCTCATCAAAAAGGCAAGATTCATACCCGGCATAAAAAAACTGATTTTCAAGTAAATGCGGCTTTTGATTTTACCAATAACGACAGTCACATCAGCGCTTACATCTGTGGTCATCGGCATAAAGAAGCAACTTATAATTATGATGGCATTCAATATATCCTATTGAATTGCTCGGCACTAATGGGTCGATATCATGGTCTCACAACGAAGTACAATCAGCATTGGCACCGCAAACAAGGAGAAATCACTGAATTTGCGGGGTACGTCTTGAATATTGACGGGGATCAGCGCCAATTACGGGTGTTTGGTTATGGTGCTGCTTCGCCTTTGCAAAAATTTAAGTTTTAAAGTCTTGTAAATCGTTATGAAAACAAGCGTGGTTGATTGACATGTTGCGCCAGTCTTATATAATACAGGAGTGACTGTAAAAGTATAAAATTTGTATGAAATTAAGTTGTTTGTGAATAAGCAGAGGTCGGCCACAAAACGTTCATTTTGTCCCGACCTCAAGTATAGATAGGGGATTTACTTGATATGTGTGGAATTGTCGGATTCGTTGATAAGACAATGCTCGATAAGAAACCGGTCATCAATGACATGATGGATATGATCAAACACCGGGGTCCCAATAGTTCTGGTGAATATGTGAATGACGATGTTGCATTGGGTTTTCGACGCCTAAGTATTATTGATCTTAAGGGCGGCAGTCAACCTATCTTAAATGAAGATAAAACCAAAGCCATCATTTTTAATGGCGAAATTTATAATTTCCAACCGATCCGCGAAGAATTAATCAAGGCGGGCCACGTATTCACAACTCATGCCGATACTGAAGTTTTACTCCATGGCTACGAGGAATATGGCATCGAAGGTCTGCTTAAGAAGATTCGAGGGATGTTTGCCTTTTTGATCTGGGATGATACGAAAAAGGAATTAGTCGGGGCTCGTGATTTCTTTGGGATCAAACCCATGTATTATTACCATCAAGATGGAACTTTTATGGTAGGTTCTGAGATCAAGTCTTTCCTTAAAAACCCTAAATTCAAAAAAGAATTAAATAAAGAAGCATTGCGGCCTTATCTAACTTTCCAATATTCAGCTTTAGACGAGACTTTCTTTAAGAATGTCTATCGGGTACCTGAAGGTCATTATTTCACGTTGAAAGATGACAAGTTGACGATCAAAAAATATTGGGATATTGATTTCAAAGCCAACCATCTATCGCTGGAAGATACGATCAATGCCATCGATGCCTCTATCAAAGATTCTGTGAATGCCCATCGCATCAGTGATGTAGAAGTCGGTTCACTCCTATCTAGTGGGGTGGATTCTAGTTATGTCACGTCCGTTTTACGGCCAGAGCACACTTTCTCCATTGGTTTTGATGATAAGAAATACCATGAAGGAGTTGCTGCTAAAGAATTAGCAGATCATTTAGGCTTAGAAAATAAGAGTGATGTGGTTACGGCTAAAGAAGCCTTCAAGAACTTCCCATTGATCCAGTATCATTTGGATGAACCTGATAGTAATCCATCTTGTGTCCCACTTTATTTCTTAACGAAATTGGCTAGTAAAGATGTGACTGTTATTTTGTCTGGTGAAGGCGCCGATGAATTGTTTGCTGGCTATGCAAACTACGGCTGGCACTCTCATTCTAAAGCGATCCGTGTCTTTGCCCAAGGTTTGAAAAAATTACCAAGAGGGGCTCGGGCTAAGATTTCGCATGGCTTACGCAAAATGCCGAACTTCCATGGCCGCTTACATCTATATGAAGCTACGGCACCGGCTGAAGAATTCTTTATTGGGGAAGCACGTATTTTCCATGAAGGTGAAGCAGCTCAGATCTTAAAACAAGATTACAAGCAAAGTGCTACTGTTGAAGAGATCGTGGCTAAGAGCTATAAAAAAGTACGGCATTATGACGATGAAGTTAAAAAGATGCAGTATCTTGATATTCATCAATTTATGCCAAAAGATATTTTACTTAAGGCTGATAAGTTGAGTATGGCTAACTCAATGGAATTACGGGTTCCGTTCTTAGATAAAGAAGTTGCGCAAGTTGCAGAAGGTATTCCAACGAAGTATTTATTAAATTCTAAGGATAGTAAGTATGCATTGCGCATGGCTGCTAACCGTCATTTACCAGAAGCTTGGGCACGCCGTGAAAAACTTGGTTTCCCTGTGCCAGTTAGTGCTTGGTTACATGATGAAACCATCTATAATGAAGTACGCGACATGTTTGCGGCTGACTTTGCGGCTGAATTCTTTGATCAAACCGCCATCTTGAAGATGCTTGATGATTACTATAATGATCAAGGGGCCAATGATGATCGGCGCAAGATCTGGACAATTTATACATTCTTAGTATGGTATAAAGTCTATTTCTTAGATACTGAGAAGCCTGAATTCATCCCTGATGAAGATAAAGTTGTAGCTGCTAATTAGGTAAATACAAAAAAATAACCGCCTAGCATTTTAGTCTAGTAGCGGTTATTTTTTATGAAACGAGATGAATCCTATGCAACGACCAAAATTCGAAACACTGAAAAATTATCAAGAATTTCAAAAATACTATTGGTATCGCCAAGAGTTAGTCACGATTTGTAAAAAATTAGGGATTGAGTATCAAGGCACCAAAGCTGAATTGAATCATTATGTTCAGCAGTATTTTAGTGGCAATATCATAAAACATCACCCTAAAGCAGCAACACAACTAGAACACCCGCAAACATTAAGCTTGGCACTGCCATTACTGGCTTGTGGATTTGCTTTTAATCAGCGTTTTAGGAACTTCTTTGCGCAACAAACGCAACAAGAAAATTTTCACTTCACAGCTGATATGGCAACGGCTTGGCGGCGGGTCAAACAGCAAAAAGATCGAACTTTTACCTTGCAGAATATGCTTGACATTTACCAAGGCAAAACCACGAATGATCATTATGATCATCGCATTTGCCAATGGAATAACTTTGTTAAAGCATTTTGTGCAGATCAGGCCAATCAAAAATTTCACCCGAAACTAAAGGTAGCTGCTATTCTTTGGCAAGTCGTGAAACAATCGGAACAACCCAAAGTTTATTCGCGAGACCTGATTAAAGCAAATTGGGCTTTGGTAAAGGCATATCAAGCTTAGACTTTTTATCCTCGTTAGTGTCTAGCTGTTGAGCTTCTTTTGTCATATGTGCATTATAGTAATCCCCCCAAGTTGCCATGGCCGTAATCACTGGCTTTAACGTTTTACCAAATTCAGTTAGAACGTAAATTGGCCGATTGGCTGTATTCGTGGGGATCTTAGCAATAACCTGATCGTGTTCTAATTCTGCAAGTTGAATCGCTAACATACGATGGGAACAATCTTTAATCTTTCGTTCTAAATCGCTAAAGTGACAATTGTGATCAACGAAAAGATGATATAAGATCACACTTTTCCACTTGCCTGCAATGATCTGTAAGGTACTCTCCACAGGACAGCCTGCTTGGCAATCATAAATATGTCGTTTCATCATGCCATCTCCAAATGATTAAGTTGGTAACTTTTACTTCACTATTATTCTAGCCGTATTTGTTTTAGATTAACAGTGAAGGGAGTTTTGAACGATGAAAGCAATTGGGTTTATCGAACACTTACCGATTGAAGATCCAAAAAGTTTACAAAGTTTTGAAGTGGCAACGCCAAAGATACTGCCCCACGATTTATTGGTGGCGGTCAAAGGTGTCTCTGTGAATCCAGTGGATGTGGGTGTTCGCCGTGGCGGTCACGGCACTTTGAAGCAGCCGAAAATTATTGGCTGGGATGCTATTGGGACAGTCAAGGCTTTAGGTAGCGCTGTACAAAATTTTCAGGTGGGTGATACCGTTTATTATGCGGGGAGTTTTAAGCGCCAAGGCAGCGATGCCCAGTATCAAGCTGTTGATTCAAGATTGGTTGGGCATGCCCCTAAACAATTGACGGCTGCAGAAGCAGTGACCATGCCGCTAACAAGTTTGACGGCTTGGGAGGCTTTGTTTGAAAAGTTAAATATTGATTTAAAGGCTAAAACTGAAAATCAGCAACATATCATTTTGATTATCAATGGCAGCGGTGGGGTTGGCTCTGTGGCGATCCAATTAGCAAAGCTGGCTGGTTTAAAAGTAATTGCGACAGCTTCACGGCCAGAAGCGATTAAATGGGTCAAAACTTTGGGTGCAGATCGCGTCATTGACCACCATGCAGATCTTGTCGCTCAAGTTCACAAGCTAGGTATCCAATATGTAGATTATATTTTGGGCCTTGCTAAACTAGAAGCCCATTGGCAAGAAATCGCGACTTTGATCAAACCAGATGGACAAATTGCATCGATTACTGAAAATCGCAAATTGATCGACTTACAAGCTTTAACTAAGAAGCGGGCAACTTTTGCTTGGGAATGGATGTTTAGTAAATCCTGGTTTCAAACCGATAATATGGCTACCCAAGGGGCGATATTAGATCATGCGGCAGCGTTGTTAGATACAGGTAAATTAAAGTCAACGGTCACGAAAACTTATACTGGCTTGTCTGCTAAAAACTTACGGCAAGCGACAAAAGCTGTTGAGTCTGGACACATGACTGGGAAGGTCGTTGTGACAGGAGATTGGGTGGATTAATCAGGTGGGATGTGAGACAAAAGACTGTTTTCCCGTTTGAGCGATTCATCGTTAGGCGAGGCCCTTTTCTTCTGGCACACATTTAAAATTAAATTATTCGTAACAGAACAGAGAGCCGAAACAAAATAGTCATCTTGTTTCGGCTCTTACTAGTTATTCAATTATTTTAATATGGGGCTATTTTGATGCCCATTCAACGCCATTTAAACCACCAGATCAATCCCAAAATAACAATTGTCGCCGCAATAGAAGTTATGGTCTCTCGACGTGTTGATTTACGAACACTAATCGTCACATGTCCCTTTTTTGATTTGTATAATATCATAAGTTAATTTTCCCCCCAAGAGATATATTGAATTATTGTCGATTTTGCTATTCATTGCTATGGCCGCCAAAAGGCATTGATGACAGTCATAATTAAATTAAATACTGATAAAACTAAGGCTACAATCATAATCTTACTGGTTTTTTCTTTACTTTTATGATGCCGCATAACATGACCTCCCGATATTGTAAGGACTGATATATTCAGCTAAATTATATCATGAGACCAGGCTAGCTGTGTCGTTTATTTACTTACCAAGTATTTCCAGCTGGATTATTGGTTTTTAGGGTTAATGCGCGTATATTAAGGCTATTCATTTAGTAATCGGAGGTGGCTTGGATGTGTCAAAAGTTTCATCGTGCTTTTGGTGTCTACGGCATCGTTTCTAAAAAAGAGCAACTACTAGTTATCAAGAAAAATGCTGGGCCTTACATCCTCTTTTCAATCGGAAATATCCTCGGTCTAAACGTGTTCCAAAAGGCAACGACCTCACTTAACGACGAATCACTCAAATGGTAAGTCCACCATTTGTCGTGATTCTCGTTAATGCTCAGTCGCTAAACGCCTTTTGTCTCACTCTTGCCCAACAGCTGGGCACAACTAGCTTCCGCTATCCTTGGCATTATCAGCGCTGGCACTACAATCAGCATATCTGTGTTTTTTATCAGATTTTAAAATACCAAGGGCAAGTGGCGGCACGGGTTGCTAATTTCACAGGACAAGATTCTTTAGGTGCTGGCTTTTTGCCGTTAACTGAATTGTCCTTAGATAATGCCTCACCACTTGTTCTCAAGGCGAAAGATTTTGTTCAACAAGGTTTAACGTTTGATGCTACTGATTGGACTTACCAGCATTGGCCGATCTTGTCCCAGCCTGTCTTTTGAAATCTATTTTCGGTTATGGCGTTAGGTGTGTTTTGATTACGAATATTTTTGGCACATCCTCATAACTAAACGCCTTACCTCGGGTATGTTATAATTTGTATCGTGAAATTAACAAAATATATTTTTTAAGAATAGTGGAGAGTTATGAAACAAATACCGAAATTTACACCGATTATATTAGGTAGTGACATTAATGCTTATGGTTTTGCACGTTCATTCAATGAAATTTACGGCATTAAAGTAAAAGCTTTTGCTGCTTTGCCATTGGCCCCAACGCGATACTCTAAAATTATTGATGTTGAACTGCATGATGGCTTTGAAGAAGATCCAGTATTCATCAATGTGATGACCGAAGTGGCGCAGCGCTACGCCGACCACAAAGAACCAGTGATCTTGATTGCCATGGGCGATGGTTACGCGGAACTAATTGCGAAACATAAAGACTTTTTGCAGCAGACATTTGTTTGCCCCTATATTGACTATGACTTACTCAAAAAATTAAATAATAAAGAAAACTTTTACAAGATCTGTGAGACTTATAATTTACCATATCCAAAAACCAAAATTATCACAAAAGCGATGTATAAAAATCAAACGGATTTGGATGTGCCGTTTGAATACCCCGTAGCCTTGAAACCGGCAAACAGTGTTGAGTGGCTGGATATTCATTTCGAAGGTCGTAAAAAGGCTTTTATCATTCATTCAGAGGCTGAGTACACCGATGTTGTCGCTAAAATATATGATAATGGCTATACATCTGATTTGATCTTACAAGATTTTGTGCCTGGTGATGATTCTAATATGCGGGTCTTGAATGCTTATGTGGATCAAAATCATCAAGTGAAAATGATGTGTTTAGGGCATCCATTATTGGAAGATCCCACGCCAGCTGCCATCGGTAATTATGTGGCGATCTTGCCGGAATATAACCAAGAAATTTATGAAACAGTGCAAAAGTTCTTGGAAGATATCAAATATACTGGTTTTGCAAATTTTGATATGAAATATGACCGCCGGGATAATACATATAAGATTTTTGAAATCAATTTGCGGCAAGGGCGTAGTAGCTATTTTGTGACGTTAACGGGTTACAATTTGGCTAGTTACCTTGTCAATGATTATGTAACTGGCGATTTAGCTAATCAGCCAACTGTTTATGGGAATCAGAATAAAGCAAAACATGTACTTTGGCTTGGGGTGCCTACGAAGGTATTTAAGCGCTATGCGGCCGATAATGCGGCCAAACGCGAGGCACTGAATTTGATTCATGCCGGTCGTTATGGAACGACAGTGTTTTATAAAAATGACATGTCTCTTAAGCGTTGGGTCTTATTAAAGTATATGTTCCATAATTATGTGCCCCGTTATAAGCAATACTTTGCTGAGAATAAGGGCCAAGCTGACGAACAATAAGAGGAGATGGGCTTAATTGACAACTTTAGATGATTTTACAGTACAGATTCATCGTTATAATCGGATTTTGGTCACCATTGATAGTGATGATTTTATTTCGTCTAAACCAGCTTTTGAATATGCTTGTACGACGGCAAAGATGTATCAGATTCCACTAGGTATCGTTTCAATTTTAGAAACAGGTGA
This sequence comes from Agrilactobacillus fermenti, assembly GCF_047943045.1. GTDB lineage: Bacteria > Bacillota > Bacilli > Lactobacillales > Lactobacillaceae > Agrilactobacillus > Agrilactobacillus fermenti. The sequence continues at coordinate 129,762 of NZ_CP181347.1, forward strand.
TTTGAATATCTTTCAGACCTTATCACCGGATGTTTTGAGTCAGCAGCGGGCAGACGTGGCTAATTTGGTAGATACTTATGCGGATAAAGCTCGGGAATTTGGGGTTTTAGACGTGACCCCTTATGTCAGTGAAGGAAAGCCAGGCCGCACGGTTGTCGATCAAGTGATTCCAGAATTCAAACCAGATCTATTGGTCGTTGGTTCTGAAAGAAAAGCCAATGCCAACGCGATCGGCTCCCAAGCGTCATACATGGTTCGTTATGCGCCATGTTCTGTAATCGTCGTTAGAAACTAATTTGTAGTATCGGAGGCAGGTAGCAATGGATAATAATGCTTATCGTCAAGATCTATATCAAGCTGTAAATGGTGCGTGGGAGAAAACAGCCGTTATTCCCAGTGATAAACCAACAACAGGCGGCTTTGCGGATCTAGCAGATGGTGTTGAAAAACAACTGATGCAAGATTTCGCGGATGCCCAAGCAGGCAAGAAAAAGTTTGAAAATCCGTTAATGAGTGAAGTCATGAAACTATATCGAGTTGCCCAAGACTTTGATAAACGTGACCAGTTAGGAGCAAAACCAGTTTTGCCAGACTTAGCTAAGATAGAACAATTGACGCAGCTGAGTGATTTGCAGGCCCAATTGACTGCTTGGTATCGCGAATTTCCAACACCATTTGGCATTCAGGTAGATGCCGATATGAAAGATACGGCTGTTAACGTTGTTTATGCCTTTGCACCAAGTTTATTTCTACCTGACAAACCTTACTATGATGCCGATAATGAAAATGGTAAGCAGCTATTAACAATTTTCAAAGATATGAGTCTGAAGTTATTAACCATGGTGGGGAAAACTGAAGCCGAAGCTAAAACAATTTTAGACCATGCCTTAGCTTTTGATCGTAGTTTAGTGCCTTATGTGAAGAGTGCTGAGGAATGGGCTGACTATACAAGCATGTATAATCCTGAAACTTTCACGACTTTTAGCCACTATTCTAGTAATTTAGCGCTGGGTCAGTTAGTTCAGGACTTGGTTGCAGATACGCCGGAACGTGTGATCGTTGCTGAGCTACGTTTCTTCGAAAATTTTGATAAAATTGTGAATCCAGCGGCTTTTGCAGATCTTAAAGCTTGGCTGTATTTGAATAAACTATTAAGCAGCGCCAATGTCTTGTCTGAAGATTTCCGTCAAGTAGGTGGCACATACAATCGGGCACTATCTGGCAGTAAGGAAGCCATGTCACAAATCAAGAGTGCTTATTATTTAGCTAGCAACCGTTTCAGCCAAGTGGTCGGCGATTATTATGGTAAAACTTATTTTGGGGATGCTGCCCGACAAGATGTGAAGCAGATGGTCGAAAAAATGATCGACGTCTACAAAAAACGGCTGCATGCTAATAATTGGTTAAGTCAGGCGACTAAAGAAAAAGCTATTTTGAAATTAAATAAAATTGTGATCAAAGTAGGCTACCCAGATCAAATTAAACCGATCTATGAAAAGATGCATGTGGATGATACTAAATCTCTGTATGAGATCGTAAAAGCTTTGAATGCGGTTGTCTTACAGGATAACTTAGACAAATATCATCGCCCAGTTGACCGTACCGAATGGGGCATGCCAGCGCAGATGGTTAATGCGATGTATGATCCTTCACGCAATGACATCACTTTTCCAGCGGCGATTTTGCAGGCGCCATTTTACAGCTTGGCACAATCGGATAGTCAAAACTATGGCGGGATTGGTGCGGTTATTGCCCATGAAATCTCCCATGCGTTTGATAACAACGGTGCTAAATTTGATGAATTCGGCAATATGAATAACTGGTGGACTGATGAGGACTATCAAATCTTTAAACAATTGACTCAAGCAATGATTGATGAATTTGATGGGATTGAATTTGCTGGCGGTAAAGTTAATGGTAAGTTGGTCGTTTCTGAAAATGTAGCAGATGCCGGTGGGCTAAGTTGCGCTTTAGAAGCGACTAAAGCTGAAGCTGAAGCTGATTTGCGGGCTTTTTTCATTAATTGGGCGCGTATTTGGCGAATGAAAGCAACGGAACAGTACAAGCAATTACGTTTAGCAACTGATGTTCATGCACCGAATGTCTTACGGGCAAACGTTCAGCCTAAGAATTTAGATGATTTTTATGCGACCTTTGATGTTCAGCCGGGTGATGGCATGTATTTGGATCCAGACAAACGGGTCAAAATCTGGTAGAACAGCACCTACTATAAGTCTGACTGGTCGGTTGGCTTTCTCTTCTTAACAAGGGGTTTCCGAAAAATGAAATATTGGCAGCGTTTATGGCGTGTTGGCTTACTCTTAGTGATCCTATTGATTAGCGTGACTGCTTGCAGTAAGCATACTGATCCTCAGGCGAGCAGTCGTTCCAGTAAGTCCAAAACCACTAAAATCAAATATCAAAAAGTAGGCCCTAATGTGACACCAGTGATTTATTTACATGGTTTTGGCAGTTCACCTAAGGCAATGGCTTACTTGGTAGATCAAGCACGGCTAGCAAATAATAATACGAGTGACATCATCGCCACAGTTCAAGATAATGGGGATTTTCAATTGTCGCAAAATATTATTAAGGGTGTCCAGTATCCGCTGATTCGAGTCCAATTAGCCTCTAGCCGCTATCCTTCTGACAAAACTGCCAGAATCATGAGTCGCTTTTTGCGTAAGCTCAAGCAGACATATGGCATTCAACAATTTGACGCTGTGGGTCACTCCGCGGGTGCTGGAGCTTGGATCGATTATGCCATTAATTATGCCCATGAGTCGACACAGCCGCACTTGCAAAAAGTAGCAACGTTGGCAGTTACCGTTAATGGCTGGATCGGTAGTGGTGCCAAAGGAACAAAACCTAATACCAATCAAGTTGCTGAAAACGGCCGGCCAGCAGTGATGACGCCGGGATACAAGCAATTATGGCAACGGCGAAAGCAAATGCCGAATCAGATTCAATTTTTGAATGTTTTTGGTAATTTAGAGGACGGCTCGAATTCAGATGGTCGAGTAACTGTGGCCTCTGCGCGCTCACTCAAGTATTTGGTCAGTTCGCGAGCTCAGCACTATGAAGAAGTTGAAGTCCAGAAAACTAAAGCTCAACACAGCCAGCTTCGAGAAAATCCGGATGTGGCTAAAGTGGTCAATCAATTTTTATTTAATAAAAAATAGTAGATTGAATGATTGCTGTTTCGGTGCTAGTTCTTAACTGATGTTATAGGTTGAAAATATAATCAAACGGAATCGATAGTAATATAAAAACAGAGCTTAGAACAAAACTAATGTTTTGGTTCAAGCTCTGTTTATTTACTAAGCTTTTTTAGTTCAACGTGCAGGATTCTTTTTGATTGAAGCGGGGTCTGTAAAATCAATAAAGCCAACGTTATCATCGATGACACCAACATCACCGGACAACTGCATGGTGTCATAAGTTTTTTTGTACTTGACCGTCATATGTTCGTCTAGACTATCTGCCGAATAACCTTTAATATATACGGGGCCTAAATTGGAATCAATGGTTTGATCATAAGTGTCTAAGGACATATCGGAACCAATAATGTTAATCGAAAATTGGACCTGCATGTGAATCATGGCATGTTGTGAATAAGGCCCAACACCATCTTCAAATGTTAAAAGTAACCGATCGCCATCTTGCCAGTTTGCTTTGATTTTTGCAACAACATTTTCATCAAAATCAACACGCATTTCTAGGACCTCCCTAATCACCATTTTAAGTTCAAATTTATTGTAATTGAATATCTTAAAAAAACAATTATTTTGTCTTTAAATATCATTGAAGTAGGTGAATGCTTTGCAGACACTAACATTAGTTGAACTCTATACCAAACTAGCACAACAGATTCCCGAACAACATTGGCCAGCAGAAACGCCCTTTGAAATTGCATTGGGGGCTATTTTAGTTCAAAATACAGCCTGGCAAAACGTACCGCCGGCCATTGCCAACTTAAAGCAAGTAACCAACTTGAAACCTCAGAAACTACTTGATTTGGATCGAGCCACTTTGATGACGCTAATTCGACCGAGTGGCTTTTTTAAAAATAAAAGTTTGGCTATTGTCAATCTATTAACCTGGTATCAAAAGTATGACTTTGATTTAACTAAAGCTAAGCTAAGAACGAGTACGCAATTACGACAGGAATTATTAGATTTACATGGTATTGGTGCGGAAACAGCGGACGTGATATTGCTGTATGTTTTAGACAAACCGCAATTTATTGCTGATAGTTATGCCCGCCGATTGTTTCTAGCTTTAGGTGTTACGGAAGCTCAGAAATATGACACGTTAAAATCATTTGTTGAAGCAAAACACTTAACGCTCACTTTACGGCAATGGCAGGCTTTTCATGGCTATATTGATGAATTTGGTAAGCAATTTTTACGACGCAACCAATCTTTTGCGGCTAGTTACTTAGCTGGCTATCGGCTAAAAAGATAAGACTATTTAGCTGACTTAAAGGTACTGATTAAAGTGGTATGGGCGATATTATCGTAATAAAAGTCTGGATTTTTGCGGATTAAGTTGACGAGAAAATGAATCAGTAGAATCACAGCGAATAAGGCACCTAAACCAAACAGAAGTAGTAACCGATCTAAGTCGCCTTGAGAAATAGTCCCATGCTCTAAAATCATTAGCATTGCAATGCCTAGTGTTGTAAAAATGGGGATGGGAATGAAATATTGCCAAAAAGCACGCCAAAAAAGATTTGCGGCATGGGCAGGGGTCCCATCTTGGCGGACGATACGTAAGTGCACGATTCTTTTACCCAAAGTGGCACCTTGCATGAGTACGGGTACAATAAAGAATAAAACTATTAATAGTAGTGCAGGCACTAAAATGATGTCATTTTGCGGCGATACGAAATGTGGGAAAAAGTCTACTAGTACTAAAACAATAGGCATTGCAACAAAAAAGATCAGCCAATCCAGCAAGAAGGCAACGAAGCGTCGGGGGAAAGTAACAGTTTGACCCAAACGCTTTTCCTGAGCTTGAATTGCTTCATGATCGGGAAATAGATGTAAAACAATTGGCGCGATTGCCCAACCTAACATGCCGCCTGAAGTATTTAATAAGAGATCATCGACATCAAATAATCGGTAAGGCCGCACATAGATACCATATAAGCCACTCAATTGTGTCAACTCAAAAAATAACGACAGCACAAAACTGAAAATAAGGATTTTACGCCAATTAAAACCAAAGTATTTTAAATAAATCCCAAATGGAATGGTTAGAAAAATATTAAATAGGGGCTGAATAATAGCTGGTTCAAGTAAGCCCGTTCGGTAAGTATGAATATTTAATGGGTCAAAGGTATTTGTCTTGATAAATTCCTGAACAAACATCAGCGGCTGTAAATTGTATTTCGGTGTGGTTAGCTGGGCTACCAAAGCGCGACTTGGTAGGGGCAGAATAATCAAGAAATAAGCTGTCAGTAAATAAAATATGAACGTATAGATCACAAATGCCCGAAAACGAACAAAGGAACCCCGACGGTGATATTCATAAGCAAAAATCGGTAGTGAAATTAATAGAGCCAGAAACGGGAAAATTAAAATTGCCATTTTGATAGGATATAAATAAGCTGTCATAATATGTCGACCAAGAAGTCTAGGCGCCTCCCAATAATTTAATAAGTGCATTTCTAGCATACTGATAATGTGCATTGAATACAATGTTAATGCTTTGCTATTCTGACTTAGTTATGTAAGAATAGCGGCATAAGTTCAATATTATAGTGGGGGACATGAGATGGTTACAGCACGACAACATCAGCTGAATAAAGTCTATTATTTAGCTGGGCAAAATTTTTTCGTTTTTGGTTCTTCAGCAGTTTACTTTGCCATTCTTTGGTATATCGCGCTTAAAACATCATCGGGTACTTGGATGATGTTGGCAACGTTATCTACCTCATTGCCACAAATTCTGATCTCATTGTGGGCCGGCGTTTGGGCCGATCGATCTGATCGACGTAAATTGATCATGTTAGCAAGCGGTTTAGTCACTGGATTAACATTGATCATCGCAGTGATTTTTTTGTTTGGCTACCGTGATTTATGGTTATTACTTTGCATTTCTGCCGTTCGTTCCATTGGCAGTGGGATCTCAACACCTGCTGGTAATGCATTGTTACCAGACTTAGCCGACCCTGACGAACTGACCCGATTAAATGGGCTGAATCAAATGATTGCCGCCATATTATTATTGATCACACCGCTGGTCAGCGGTTATATTTTAGGCTCTTTGGGCATTTTATTCATTTTTGTTGTTGATTTGTTCACAGCAATCTTTGGCATTACGGCAATTGGCTTAATTAAAATACCAAAGTCACAGATTGAGACATCTGATCAAATCAAAGAAGGGCAACGCAAAACTTGGCAGGAAATTATGAGCGGGCTGAAATATATTCGACAAAGTTCTTTTTTGACCGCATTTATGTTACTGACTTGTTTGGCCTTTGTCTTGGTAGCCCCCTCATCGCAGCTGTCTACATTATATGTCAAACGCACTTTTGGTACGGGTGTTTGGCGGTTAACGTTAAATGAACTGTTATGGACAATTGGGGCAACGATGGGCGGCCTTTATTTGACCACGCATAAAAAAATTAAACGGCCGGTGGCTCTGATTGCTGGTGCCATTAGTGTGTCCGGCGTGGCCTTTGCAGTTATGGGACTGCCAGAGCCATTTTGGTTTTACTTGGCTTTCATGCTGATATCTGGCATCTGCATGCCGTTGATTCAAGGGGTCAGCAATATTTTGATTCAACAGAATGTAGCTAAAGCCACAATGGGGCGGGTATTTTCGGTACTTCAGATTGTTTCAACAGGCATTTACCCAGTAGCAATGCTATTCTTTGGACCACTGGCAGATCATGTGCCGATTGCTATGATTTTAGTAGTAACCGGCGTATTAGAGATTGGCGTGGGGCTTTTGTTTTATCAAACAATGCGGCGTAAACTTCAAATTTAGGACTGACGGTTAGGGGTGAATCGGGATGGATCAAGTTTTTTTAATTACGATTATTTTAGCGGCTGTCGTTGGGGCTAACATTTTGGCACGACATGTTGCAGCCGTGCCACTACCATTTTTTTTAATTGGTTTTGGCGTTATTTTATCTGCGTTACCCGTTTATCGAAATTTTCGTTTAGATCCCTCAACGTTTGCTTTTGCGATTATTGCACCGTTACTTTATAACGAAGCTCAGAATAGTTCCCGATTATGGATCGGACGATCGATTTTGAATATTCTCTCTTTAGCAGTTGGCCTGGTCCTGGTGACTGTTTTGATTGTCGGGACAGGTCTGCACTGGTTTTTTGCCATATTACCTTTGAGTTTAAGTTTTGCATTATTAGCCATTGTCACGCCAACGGATGCTTCAGCTGTGAACTCGATTTTTGAAGCTAATCCTATTGCCCGGGAACAAATGGGTATTTTAAAAAACGAATCGTTGTTCAACGATGCCGCCGGGATCGTTATTTTTGACGTTGCTTTGACAGCCTATATTTCGGGCACATTTTCGCTGCAAATTGCGATTGGTGAATTTCTTTGGGAATTCTTGGGTGGTTTAATTTTTGGGGCTGTAATTGGTATTTTGATTGTCAGTATTCGGTTATTTCTCATTCGTTACCATGATGATACACCCCTGATCATGGTCTCAATTCAACTATTATCGCCATTTTTAGTTTACTTATTAGCTGAAAGGCTTGCTCTATCTGGAATTCTAGCTGTAGTAGCAGCTGGTTTGGCACAGGGATCTGAGCGTAGTCGCTTACGGCTGACCTCCGCGCGAATGCAAATCGTGACCAGCAATGTTTGGGAAGTTATTGCGGGCATTTTATCTGGGAGTGTTTTTGTCTTATTAGGGTTATCACTGCCACTTGTCATTCAAACAAGACACCATTCAACCAATCCAGATTTTGCACTATATAAGTTATTGTTGTTGGCACTTTTGATTTATTTTGTTAAAACGCTAGTCCGATTGGTTTGGAGCAAATATTTTGTACGCCTACAAAATAAACAGGCGCGTTCCTGGCGGGATAGTTTAGTCATGGCACTGAGTGGGGCTCATGGGACCATTACTTTATCTTTGGCCTTCTCTATGCCCAATGCGATTAATGGGCAGCCGTTTGCTTTCCGGGGGCCGTTGATTTTTATGGCAGCTGTAATTATTTTGATCAGTATGATTATGCCGACCATTTTTATTCCAATTATTCTACCAGCACAAAAATCAACCCAGCCGCGTTACCAGTGGGTTAGGCGTATGTTACAAGCTGGTATTCGTGCTTTGACAGATGAGTCTGATCATCCAGCGGAAGCACAGATTGTGATTGATACGATTCAACAGCAGCTGATTTTAGATAATACACCTAAAATACGATTGCAACGTCAATTGATGAAGGCCAGTCAAGAAGTCGAAAAAAAAGCAGTAAAGCAATTATATGATGCTAAAAAGATTACAGCAGATGAGTTGACTTATTACTATAAATTTATTCAGTTAAATAATTTTTCTGCGGACGATAAAGCTTGGAAAAATGTGCTTTTAAGGATTCGCTTTTCTTTGCACATTGGAACGATGAATCGTAATCTGCGCCAAGCACAGGAAGCCTTTTTGACTGCGCCGGTAGCTTTGGAAGAGGTTTATTGGCGGCGGCAGTTTGAAAACCATGGGGAGAATCTTTTACCAATTGAACAAGCAGGCTTTGAGGCAGTGATGGCTTTCTTAAAAACACAGCCTAAAGCTCATGAAGTTGAAGTAAATATTGTGCGGCGCTTCTATCGGACACGTCACCGGCGCGTTCATATGGGCCGTGTGGATGCTGATATTGTTTACCAGATGTTTATGCGTGCTTTTCATGCAGAGTACACATTGATTCAAGATGCAGTGATGAGTGGGCAGATCCCATCCGAATTAGCTGAAAGGCTGCAACAGCGCATCTCCTTTGATGAAATTACTTATATTCAAAATATTGAAGTCTTTCAAAGGTAAAAATTGTCCTTGGTACATGTTCAAAATCGAATTGTGCGCAAAAAAGCTCGGCAACAAAACATTCGTCTTGTCCCGAGCTTTTACAATACATATCATATTAATTTATAGCTATAATTAACCAATTACTTGAACAGAAGCTGTTGTGACACCATAGCTTGGAATAGAGCTGTTAGGCATAGCAACATCTAATTGTTGTGGGTTACTATAAGCAAATGTACCAGTATCGTTAACGACACGGTCTAAGACAGTTCCGTCGGATAAAGTAATTCGTAAATGTGTGCCTTTAGGGAAGACAGAAAGGTTTGCAGCAACACCGTTGTAACCCATATTAGAACCTAAAACAGCTGGGTCATAGAAAGAAATCTTATAAGTACCAGCATTTTGGCCAGTTGTTGCCGTTGTATTTGTAGTTTGAGCTGTTTGTGCTGTCCCTTGAGGTGCCTGAGCAACAGCATTTGTCTGCGTTGTTTGTTGTGTTGCTGTACCGTTCACTTTAACAAGGTCGCCAGGATAGATGATATCAAATCCACCAACTTCACGGTTGTTTAATTGTTCTAAACTAGCAACGTCCATATTATATTTTGCAGCGATGCTCATGAAGCTATCGCCAGATTGAACTGTGACAGTACCATTTCCGTTATCAGTAGCAGCTTGGGCTTTGTTAGGACCGAATGTTGTAATAGTTGCGACAAAACCAGCAACCAATAAACCAAACAATGCAATTTTCTTCATTATATAAAAAACTCCTTTAACATTAAAACCTAGTGACTATTTCGACATCTATGTGCCTCACTTGAGCACGTGCAATAGAATAACCTTTAAATGTTGCACTAGTATTTCAGGAGCTTTAATGTTTCAAGACAGTAATAGTATTTTTGTCATAAAGATTAATTTTTTTGTTTTTGAAAATGGTCCAAAGCCTATTAGATTAAAAAGTAATTGGCCTTTTTGAAATATTACAAAAGAGCTCAAAAATATTTAAACTTTTTGGCTAAAAAAGTTTAAAAAATTTAAATTTAGGGGTTTACAAAGCAAAAATTGGTCAATTTACTTGATTGAAGCATATTTATAACTCCATTGAGCGCCAGCGGTATTATGAATAATGCCTTTGACTTTTGCATTTTGCAAATAGGAAGCATTATTTTGATAAAGTGGTGTCATACCTTGATCTTTGCTGAATAATTGACTGGCTTGGATAAGATCTTGCCATCTAGCATTTGGATCATTGGCATCTTCGTTTTGTGCTTTGTGGATTAAAGCGTCATAATCTTTATTACTATATTTACCCATGTTATAGGAAGTATCAGACTCAGGAATTTGCAAGAACGTGATTGGATCGTTAAAGTCAGCGCCCCAAGCGGACAAACTGATGTCAAATTGACCCTTTTGCTGGAATTGATTCGCAGCAGTAGAAGGCATCTGGCGGATATTAAGTGTCAAGCCAGGTAGCTTTTTCTCCAACTGATCTTTGAGGTACTCGGTGACTGTTTTACTAGAGGCGTCATCGTTGGAAGCAATTAGTGTCAAACTTAGCTTCTTAAGTCCAGTTTCTTGTAAGCCTTGTTGCCAAAGAGCTTTAGCTTTGGTTTTATTATAAGTTACAGTATCAGGCACGCCTTGTTCGGCCGCAAAGTCTTTTTTATTTTGGGGATCTTTAGCTAATCCTTTAGGTACAAAACCATTTGGAATCAAAGAGCCATCACCCAGTGCCTTTTGGGTCAACTGGTTTCGGTTGATAGCCAATGAGATGGCTAAGCGAATATTTTGATTGTTAAGTGCTTTTTGCTTCTGCTTATTAGTATTGTGGAAATTATATTTTAGATAGTAGATCATAGCGTAAGGATAATTTTTAAAGTCTTTGTCATGTTTTAATTCACGCACTTGTTCAGGTGCTAAAGGGGTAAGGTCAAGTTTGCCATCTTGGAATAGATCTAAGCTAGTTGAAGTCGAAGGCACCACTTCATAATTGATCTGTTGTAGTTTTACGGCTGATTTATCCCAGTATTGATCATTTTTGACAAAACGCCATTTATTGCTTGTACCATTCCAATTCTCAATTTTAAACGGGCCAGAGTAAACCGTATTTTGTGATTTTGTGGCATATTTCTTGCCATATTTTTGGGCTACTTTTTCGTTTTGGGGCGCAAATAAAGGATAAGCCATCAAAATTTTGAAATAGGCAATCGGTTTTTCTAAAGTAACCACAACCGTTTTGTCATCTTGCGCTTTAATACCGAGTTGATCGGGTTTTAGTTTACCAGCACTAATGGCTTGTGCATTTTTGATGCCTTCAAATAAGTAACTATATTGAGACTTAGTTTTAGGGTTGACTGTCCGTTGCCAAGAGTAAACGAAATCCTGGGCTGTGATGGGGTCACCGTTGCTCCATTTGGCGTCACGCAAAGTGAAGGTCCAAGTTAAACCATCTGCTGAAACTTTGGTGTCTTTTGCTAGGCCGGGGGTGATACTCCCATGTTTACCTAACCGATAAAAGCTTTCATAAACATTACCAGTTTGCCCGTAACCGGTGGCTTTTGAGATATCGATTGTATCTAGTGGGGCGGTAGCACTTAAGTGTAGGACTTGTTTGGCTGCTGCTTGACTTGTTCCGTGAAAAAGAATGGGGCCTATAATGAAACCAACTAATAAAGTAGCTAATAATAAAGTGAATCGGCGCTGTTGCTTCATGATTTTCCTCCTAAGATTAATGTTTTTACAGTAGACTATGTACGCGTAAACTTGCCGCGGCACCTCCTATAATTAGATACAAAAAGCCCGCTAACTATTTATCAAAGAAATAGATAGCGGGCATCTAATTAGCGTTTTAAGTTAAACGAACGTTAAAAGATGATACACGAAAGCGCCGCTATCGATGAAGGACAGCAGCACATACAGTTATTCATTTGTACCAATTTAACACATAACATCGATAGGACACCTTCTTTGTTCGTTATGACTACATAATATTTGAAAAAGATAGCGTTGTCAATCAAAATGGATATAATGTACAGTATCGAAAATAAGTTTTTAGAAGTGGGTGAGCTAATGCCGTCGATTTACTTAAAAAGATTAGACCTATTGATACGAATCAAAAATATTACCGGGTGCTTCAGGAAATTGAACGTAATAAAACCAATCTTTGGTGCAATTCGTGTAACCTGTTACCAGCCCATGAACATTGGATGATCTGGGTGGTGGCCGCGATGATCATAACCGCCGCGGTCGTTGCCAAAACCACCAAAGGGACCATGGCTGTGTCTTGGGCCGTGACCATGAAAATCAGGCTGATCCATAAATTCGGTGTCGGAAAGCTGGCTTTTTAGATCTTCTGTGAGTTTAGCCAAAATCTGCCGTAACTGAGTGCGCTCTTCATCAGTCAAACTGGCAAAAATTTGATCGGTTAAACCCTCGGTAGCATCTTCGTCAGCAGCTAACTGTTTACGTCCGGCTTTGGTAATAGAAACACGAGTCACACGACCATCGGCTTCGTCTGGATGACGTTCAATTAATTGTTTATGTTCTAACTTCCCAAGCATCTCAGAAACAGATGAAGGTCGGATATCTAGCAGCTCTACGATACGTGATTGCGGTAAATTATCTTCATTAACTAAAGCTTTTAAAATACGTGATTGACCTTGGAAATGTGGTCGCGTCGCTTCTTGCCAACTGTAACGGCGCACAAATTGCATAAATTTGCGGAAGTCATGGAATAAAGCATCGGTTTCTTGAGTCATATAATGAAACTCCTTTCAAAAAACAATTATATCAATAACATTAGGTACCTAACAATTGCATTATAGTTAGGTACCTAATATATGTCAACCTTTAAAGCTAAGGCTGTGAAATTTTGGTATGATAAGGTTATCAATTAAGTTGAGGTAAGTTATGTTAAGAATATATTTGGGCCGACATGGTCAAACAGAAAATAATTTAAAACATCTTTTTAACGGTGGCAGTGTTGATACACCGTTAACGGCTAAGGGCGTGGCCGATGCGCAAGCGATGGGCCGCATGCTAGCTAATATTAATTTTGCTAAAGTTGTCACGTCAGCAATGCCCAGAGCAATCACGACTGCCAAACTTGCGCTAGCTGAGAGTCACTTTAATTCAGCCAATGATATTGTCACCGACCCGCGCTTGAATGAAATGAATTTGGGTGATTGGGATGGCGTAGCGATCGATGCGTTGACGGATGCCACTCAGATGGATAATTACGCCCATCACCCCGATAAATTTGATGGCAAAGCTATTCACGGGGAGAGTTATTATGATATTGTCAAGCGTTCAACTCAAGCAATGGCGGAAATGACAGCAGGCATGACGACGGGCAATATTTTGATCGTGAGTCATGGTATTTTGTTGACTTTCATGGCAAATGCATTGCTAGGTAATGACATTAGTGTTGGGCGGCAACGTCACTTGTTGAAGAATGCCAGTGTTAGTGTTTTGACCAAAGAAAACGATCAGTATACGGAATTAGCTTTTAGTGTTCTACCGGAAACTTTGGCAAATGATCCTGAATTAGCACAGCAGGTGTTTAGACAGGCAAGATAAGTATAAAAAGAGATGATTTTAATGCAACTTTATTATGCGGCGGCTGATTATCGGGGACAAAAGATGTATGTTTTTGGCAATCAGAGCGGGGTTGTATTTGTTGGTACACCAGGAGCTTCGCCTGAAGAGGTTAAAATCCAGCTAAAGCATTGTGATATTTCGCCCAGTTCTAGTTGTTTGGTCAGCCCGATCCAGCAGCTCACTGAATATTTTCAAGGTGAGCGCAGAACTTTTGATATTTCCCGGGAAATAATTACAGGGACCGCTTTGCAAAAACAAGTTTGGCATGAGTTGAACACGATTCCCTATGGTGAAACCATTAGTTATAGCGATCTGGCAGCACGTGTTGGTAAACCTAAGGCTATTCGCGCCGTGGCAACAGCCGTGGCTAAAAATCCGTTGATGATTTTTAACCCATGTCATCGGGTCATTCGTCAATCTGGCGCAATCGGTAATTATCGTGGCGGTGTCCAAATGAAGCGGACACTGCTGTCGTTGGAGCGAGGGCATCAGTAACAAGCAACGTAGATATTATTTGAAGGACATCGTACAAATTATTTCCAAAATTAAAAGAAGACTAAAGTGCAAAACATTGTTGGTTTTGACTTAGTCTTCTTTTTTGGGAGGAAGAAAATGAAGTATATTCTTCATTATAAATCAGGTAAATAAATTTTGGGAGGAAGTATTTACTTGATGTTTATATCATATCCAGAAAATGTGAAGAAATCATGATGAAATCATTGTGAAAATAATATACTTCATATTTTAACTGGCTGTACCAACTTGTTTATGGTTGATAATTGTAAGCAATAATGAAGTCGCAACGCCAACGGCTACAACGATGGTGCCAATCAAGAAAATAGTTTGATAAGCGGCAATTGGATTTTTGTGGGCATCAATAATATGGCCATTTAAACCGTAAGTCCAAAAAATTGGTGCATAAGCGACAAAAGAACCAACACTCATGGAAGAACCCACATAGTTTTTAGGCACATTAGCTTCTGTAATCGGTGCTAACATGATGCTTTTAGCGAGGAAAATAGCAAATGAAAAAACCATCAATAGACCAATGCTCCAGCCCAACGTATGACTATTTTTAGGTAATAGTAAAACTGCGGTTAAGGCAACAAGAGTCAAAATCAAAGCACCAAACATAGTTTTTGCGGAAGATTTGAAGACATAATCTGAAAGTGAGCCCGAGATGATGCCAGCAACAACACCCATACCGCCAGTGTTGATAATACCGAAAATAGAAGCTTGAGTTTGCGAGATATGGTAAACCGCCTGTAAATAAGGAACCGTATAAATTAAATTGATGTAAGACCAGTAAATTGTTAGGGCCGTGATTGAAGCTAACCAAACTTTTGGCATCAAAATAACTTTAATTAGTCCTTTAAATGCTTTACCAGCCTTTTGAGTTTGTGAAACCTCATGCTCTTTCGCAATACCGTTTTTAGGTACCAATTTAATGATAGCAAACACTAAAGGGATAATTAGTAGGTTGTAGACTAACATTCCAGTTTTGAAGATATTGATACCACCAAAAAGAGCCATTGCTCCGACTAATAGCAGGTTCATGCTCATTTCAACTGTACGGCGGATCGATTCTAACATACCAAATGCTAAGCCACTGTGTTTCTTGCTGGATAGCATGGCTACTCCGTTGAGGACAGCTGGCCAGAAGAAAGCATCTGTTAAGCCCCAAATGATAGCGATCAAACGCAGAATAGTAAAAGTTGGTTGAAAGAAAACGATGATAAAGACTGTTAACATACGAATCAGTAGGCCGGTGATTAGCAATGACTTCACTGAAAAGCGGTTATTAAGCCAACCACCAGGAATATAAAAGAACATTGAAATACCGATCAGGCTAAAGATGATACCCAATTGGGCATTAGAAACGCCGAGTACTTTTAATAGTAGATTATAAAAAGTACCCTTAAAGGCTTCAAAAGATGAATAAATTAATTGGCCAGATAAGACAACAGCTAGAAATCCCCACAGCTGATTGTTAGTCCGCAACCGCTTATGCGCCTTGGCTTTAATACCATGTTGTGAGGAAGTGTCCATAATTTCGCCCAACCTTTCCACTTTGCTTTTGCATCCCAGGAAAGGCATCGGCAATATTGGTAAAAATGCCATCAACGCCCCAGTTAAACAATTGATTAGCTTTATCGATCTTATCTACAGTCCAAACATTGATTTCATAGCCATGATCTTTCATCATAGTGACTTTAGCCTTGGTGAGGCCGTGATCTTCGGGGTGGATAATTTTAGCATCGAGCGCTTGCATGATCAACAGCCAGTCATCATAGAATGTGTGTTGTTCAAATAAAACAGCTGTTTCTACATCAGCTTTACGACTTTTTAACTTATATAGCATAACTGGGCTAAATGAAGACACGATGACGCGGATACTTGGGTCGATCTGGTCCAGTGCAGCCACAAACTGAGCTACCAAACTATCAGCTAGTTCATTGGCGTGGTCACCTGTTACGGCTTTAAGTTCAATATTTACATTAATTTTAGTCCGATTTAGAAATGTAATTAATTGTTCAAGTGTTGGCACCGTCTCTTGGGCGTATTCAGAACCAAACCAAGCGCCAGCGGAAGCTTTTGCCAAATTCGGATAGGTCGTTTCAGTTAAAGCACCACTCAATGAAGTGGTACGGTCAAGGTCATCATCGTGTAAAACAACAACGCGGCGATCTTTCGTAATACCCAAATCAGTTTCTAACCAGTTGATATTGAAATCTGTTAGTTTCTCAAAAGCGGCCATGGTATTCTCAGGTGCCAGAGTCGGAACACCGCGATGCGCGATGATTTTTTTCGAATGCATAAATTTCCTCCAAATAATAAATAATTGGTATATGTAAGATAAATACAGGTTTTACCCTAAAACTTTTGTTAGACCATTGCAAGGTATTTTCGCAATAAAAAAGGACACGCACTTGGGGGATGCGTGTCCTTTAAGGGAGGAAGGAAAATGAAGAATGAATTTTCTATTGTTAATCAAATAAATAAATTTTTGGGAGGAAGTATTTATTTGATATTTATATAGTATCGAGAGAAT
Organism: Agrilactobacillus fermenti; assembly: GCF_047943045.1. GTDB lineage: Bacteria > Bacillota > Bacilli > Lactobacillales > Lactobacillaceae > Agrilactobacillus > Agrilactobacillus fermenti. The sequence continues at coordinate 146,405 of NZ_CP181347.1, forward strand.
GTGAATAAATAATGACTGTTTCGTTATGAAAATAAACTGTTTTTGTTAATAAGTTATGCTGTTTTCTGTTTACGATTGCTTAATGTTAAAAAGAATGCTGTTATGACGCCAATACCAGCAACAACAACACTGATTAGAAAGATTTGTTGGTAAGCAGCAATGGCATCTTTATGTGTGTCGATGATATGGCCATTCGTACTGTAAGCCCAGAAAACGGGGGCATAGGCGGCAAATGACCCCACACTCATAGAAGAGCCAGAATATTTTTCGGGAATACCAGATTCGGCTATCGGTGCCAAAATAATACTTTTTGCTAGAAAAATGGCAAAGGAGAACAACATCAGTAAGATAATACTTGGCCAAAGTGTCTGTTGATTTTTAGGTAATAATAAGACCGCAATTAACGCGATAAATGTTAAGATCAACGCAACAAACATCATTCGTGATGAAGACTTAAAGACATAATCTGATAAACTGCCGGAAATGATACCAGCTACCACACCCATAGCGCCAGTATTAATGATACCAAAAATCGAGGCTTGCGTTTGACTAATATGATAAACAGCCTGTAAATACGGCACCGTGTAAATCAGATTGATGTAAGACCAATAAATTGTTAGGGCCGTGATAGAGGCTAGCCAAACCTTAGGCATGAGCAAAACCTTTAACAGACCCTTTAAAGCTTCGCTGGCCTTCTTTGTTTGTGAGGCACCAGTTTCAGCTGCAATTCCATTGCTCGGCACAAACTTAATAATAGCAATAACGAGCGGGATGATCAGTAGGTTATAAACCAACATACCGGTTTTAAAAATACTGATGCCACCAAATAGAGCCATTGCCCCTACAAGTAATAAGTTCATTAACATTTCAGCGGCTCGCCGAATAGATTCCAACAAACCAAATGCTAATCCAGAATGGTTTTTGTCGGATAATAATGAGACACCGTTTAGGACGGCCGGCCAGAAGAAGGCGTCTGTAAGGCCCCAAATAATGGCTATGATACGTAATAAAGTAAACGATGGCTGCAAGAAAACAATAATAAAGACAGTCAACATACGAATCAGTAAACCGGTGATCAAAATTGATTTCACGGAGAAGCGATTGTTAATCCAACCACCAGGAATGTAAAAGAATACCGAAATGCCAATTAGACTGAAAATAACCCCAAGTTGTGCGTTAGAGACGCCAAGGACTTTTAATAAAAGATCGTAAAATGTCCCTTTAAAAGCTTCAAATGCAGAATAAATAATTTGGCCGGCCATCACAACAGACAAGAATCCCCATAATTGGTTATTGGAATTAAAGCCAAATTTATTCAAGGCACGTTGTTTGATACCAGACCGTGAGGGAGTCGCCATAATTTTTGTCCGCCTCGCTTTCTTGATCATTCGTGGCTGAGGGATATTTGTACCAATAGTTATTTACATCAAGGTCAGAATAGCACTGCTTTAGCAACTATGTAAACGATTTAACACCAAGTGTGAAATTAAAAGTCATAAGTATTTTGAGAACCATATCCTTTAAACCGATGTGGTAAAAGTAAGCAGTTTGCACATAAAAAAAGACACGCACTTGGGGGATGCGTGTCCTTTAAGGGAGGAAGGAAAATGAAGAATAAATTTTCTATTGTTAATCAAATAAATAAATTTTTGGGAGGAAGTATTTATTTGATATTTATATAGTATCTACTAAATGTGAAATAATTGTGAAGATAGTGCCATGAAACTGTCAACAAATCGTGGCTAAATATATTTTCGACCCGCTAACGTTGATATGGCAAGGATTTATAGGCTAATCGGACTTTAGACTGAACTTTTAGTAGTCCCTTTGCTGTTTAAAAGCCGTTGGCACACTTTGAAAACCCAGTTTTGGATAATAAGTCATGGCAGAGGGGGCTGCCAGCAAAACAAGGGAAATATTCGGGCCTAAATCTTGATGAATTGTTGCGATAAGCTGACGACCGATACCTTGCCGCTGATATTGTTTGATGACAGCCAAATCAGAAAGATAACAGCAGTAAGATTGATCGCTAAAACCTCGAGCGACACCAATGAGCTCATCATCAGCCCATGCCGTATATAAAATATTAGCATTGTGAATCATGCGGTCAATACGTGCAACGTCATCTACTGACCGATGAATGCCGGAATTTTCGAAAACACGACTTAACTGTGCCGCAGTGATTGCTGCATTAGCTTTAATTGTAACCATACTACGCCTCCCGATGAATGCGAAACATATTATTGACAGATTGGAAGCCACATTTTTGATAAAAACCAGTGGCACTAGGTTCAGCTCTTAAAGCAATCGTGACACGTGAGCCCAGAAAACGTTGCAGCTCCGAAATTAACTTTTGACCTAAACCAAGGTGCTGATAATTCGGGTCAATGACGATATCACTTAGATAACAACTATATTCATAATCAGTTAAGCAGCGGGCAAAGCCGATGAGTTGGTGATCATGCCAGGCACTTAGGGTAAGCGGCGTATGATCCAACATGATTTTAAGCCGTTGAATGTCATCAATGGCCTTATCAAAATTGGTTATTTGATAGAGGCGAGCGATTTCACTAGGTGTTACTTTGGCATTTACTTTGATTTCAATCTGCACATTGTCACCCATCTTTCCAATAAATAATTAATACGTTGAGTTTTAGTTTAGCCTATTTTGACATAAAAAAATATAACTGATAGACGAAAAAGAGGAGAAGTTTAATTTCTAGACAATTTTATGAGATGTTGCTAGGCTAGCCCTGAATATATTTCAAATCTATATTTGCTTACAGCAAGGAGATCATAAAATGAAAGTTACATTTATTGGCATTGGCGATATGGGGACACAAATGGTGCCACATTTAGCGGCCAATGGCTATGAAGTTAAGGTTTGGGATAAGGACCAAGAAAAGATGCAAAATGTCCAAGATGCCCATATTCAGATTGCCCATTCTTTAGAAGAAGCCGTTACATTTTCGAAACTCGTAATAACTTCCGTCATGTCTGAAGATGTTTTGGCACTGCATCTCGGTGAACCAGGAAACCCTGGCATTCTCAGTTTCTTACAGCCAGGTAGTAAATTAATCATAACTTCGACGCTAGATCCCAATAAAATAGCTGAAATCAATCAAAAAATGCCGGCGCAAACGCAGGTATTAGATGTACCGATGATTGGTGGTGTTAAGTATGCCCGAGAAGCCAAACTAGTTCTAATGGCTGCTGGCGATGAGGCAATCGTCCGAGAGCTAAAGCCAGTGCTATCTGTATTTGGTACAGTTAAATATGTTGGTGCGTTAGGCAATGGGGCAAAGCTCAAGCTGATTACGAATGTTGCGATCATGGCAGCAGAGGCAGGGATCCGAGAGACACTGGATTTAGCCGATGCCTATCAGATCGATTACAAAAAAGTTTTAGAGTTACTACAATTAGGCCCACTAAAACCAGTTGTACTTAGAGCACTTGATGAAAGCAATCCGCGGCCGTTAAAAGCATCTGTAGCCGATGAGGACGAATTACTAGCCGCTACGAAAGATATGTTGAAATTACCACTTGCTGAAGGCTCAAGAGATCGACTGAAATTAGCCGTTGAACAAATAGAAGGTGAAGCCAAGTTTATTGATATTACAAATAAAAACACCTCGCTACCGAAGTATCGAGATGTTCAAAATAATTAATTTTGTGTATCAATGACGTTTTTTAAAGTAACCTCAGCAATCACCGGATAATGATCTGAAAGCCATGGCCATAAAGGAACTTCAAAATGGTTGATTTCAATATTTTTTGAAGTCAAAATATTGTCAATGGCGTAAAGTTTCATAGTTTTGTCATAAGTATTGAAAGTGTCTGTCCAATGGCCATCTTTACCATTGGCAAAATTCATCATATCCGCAAGTGGGGCCCATTCTTGATAAGTTTGATCCGTATTGAAATCACCGACCACAATTTTGTATGGGATAGGATCCTTTAATATGGCGTCTTTCAACTTGTTGATCTCGGCAGTTCGAATTTGTGCGTTTTCATAAGCCATGTGGGTGTTGTAAAAGGCAATTTTAACCCCTTTTACATTTAAAACCGTTCGCTGATAGATATAATCTTCAGTTTGACCTAAGTTTTCTTGATTAGGATAGGTTACTTGAGATACATCTGTCAAAGGTATTTTTGAGGCAATACCGGTACCATATTTACCGCCCTGAAAATCTAATGTTTTACCAAAGCTAGCATAAGGCATTTTGGCGAACTGGGTGAAGCGATTGAGCATGTCATAATTATGGCGTTTCGTATATTGATCTACTTCAGAGAGACCAATCACGTCGATATCTTTGGCAGCAATGGCTTGCGCTTGTGCCACCGTATTGATTTTCATTGGTGCACCAGCCGCAATATTGTAGTCGGCTACACGTAATGTCAAATCATGACCTTCCATTTGATAGGCTTGTACCTTAGATATGTTAGTCAGTAAGGCTAAACCGCTAATAAACACCAGCGCTAATCCAAGGGCAAACTTATTTTTAAACATTTTGTTTCCTCCATCTTTTTGCAGTGTATCTACTAGTTTAAAGAAGCAGTTTAAAAATTTGATGGCGGTTATGTAAAATAGGCGTAAATTTAATTCTAACTAGAATGGGAGACGGAATATATTCGTGCGTATTTTTATACACATCGCTTAATATCAGATCACTGACATTTCAAAAAAATAAAAAACCAGTAACAACGGCGTTTTAAGCCTCGTTGCTACTGGTTAATGTCAGTATGATGGGTTGTCAGGGGATCGAACCCTGGACCCACGGATTAAGAGTCCGTTGCTCTGCCAGCTGAGCTAACAACCCAATTCATCATTTGACGACTTAAATATATTAGCATACCCTATAAGTGGTTGCAATACTATTTACTGTAAAAATTCAAAAAAATCAAATTTCTTTGAGACCTAACGTACAATCTCAGTCTGATTTTGTAATACATCCTATATTTAGCTATAATAATTCTATGGCTCATGCCAAGGAGGAAACATACATGGCTAAGAAGATTCTCGTCGTGGACGATGAAAAACCAATCTCTGATATCGTGAAATTTAATCTTGAAAAAGAAGGCTATGACGTTGTCACAGCTTATGACGGTGAAGAGGCCGTAGAAAAAGTTGAATCTGAAGATCCAGATTTAATTCTGCTAGATCTTATGCTGCCGAAAATTGATGGTCTTGAAGTCGCTCGACAAGTACGAAAGACTCATGATACGCCGATCATCATGTTAACGGCTAAAGATTCGGAAATTGATAAGGTATTGGGTTTGGAATTAGGCGCAGACGATTACGTGACCAAACCGTTCTCAAATCGGGAACTCGTTGCTCGAGTAAAAGCTAATTTGCGGCGGCAGGTTAGTAATGCCCAGGCACAAGCACAAGAAGAGGGCGCTAATACTGAAATTACCGTGGGTGATTTGATTATTGAACCAGATGCCTATATGGTTTCTAAGCGCGATGAGAAAATTGAATTAACACATCGTGAATTTGAATTACTCTATTATTTGGCACGGCACATTGGACAAGTGATGACCCGGGAACATTTGCTTCAAACTGTTTGGGGTTATGATTATTTCGGTGATGTCCGGACCGTCGATGTTACTGTCCGTCGCTTACGCGAAAAAATTGAAGATGATGCCAGTCATCCAGAATGGCTGGTTACGCGGCGTGGCGTAGGTTACTATTTGCGTAATCCAGAGAATGATTAGCAATTGTGAAGGGTAATTCATGAATAAGAAGATAAATTTCTTTCAATCAATTCACTTCAAAATTGCAATGGCGTTCGTGTTACTATTGTTGATTACTTTAGAGATCATTGGGGCTTTTTTCATTAAAAGTCTCGAACGTCAGAATATTCGTGATTTTGAAGATTCTATTCAGATTCAACCTTATGTTGACAATCAACTGGCAACTGAATTATTGAAATCCAATGAGAGTGAATCTAACAAAAATATCAAAAACATTATCACCTCTGATATCAACAACAGCTCGATTACGGAGTTGCAGGTTGTTGATAACAAAGGTGTTATTCGTGGTACAACAAATGTGAATAACCAAGCGATTGTCGGACACCGAACAACGAGTACGCAAGTGAAGCAAGTGCTTTATAACGGGCGCAAGCAGACGCGGATTTCTTATGATAATAATCAAGGCAGCTACTATATTTCAATATTGCCCTTGATCAATCCTAATAGCGAAAATAACGCAACTGTCGGGGCAATTTATATTCGGGCTAGTATGGAAAAAGTGTATCGGGACATTAATACGATCACAGTCATTTTCTTGACGGCTTCATTGGTTGCTGGGTTGCTGGGTACGCTGATCGCAATTTTTATTTCCCGGGCAATAACTCGGCCAATTGACGAAATGAAAAAACAAGCGATTCGCATGGCTCGCGGAGATTACTCCGGGCAAGTTCGCGTTTATGGGCAAGACGAGCTGGGCCAATTAGCGGTTGCGGTCAATAACCTGTCCGTACGTGTGGAAGAAGCACAAGAAGCTTCAGAAGCGGAGCGACGCCGATTAGACAGTGTCTTAACCAATATGACCGATGGTGTCATTGCGACGGATCGTCGTGGCAACATCAGCATCTTAAATGATATGGCAGAAGAGTTTATTGGTATGGAAAGTAAAGATGCCATTGGACGGTCCATTTTACAAGTATTAGGCATTGAAAATGAATATAGTTTTCGCGATTTGTTAGAAGATAACCAACAAAGTATGATGCTGGACTTTTCAGATCGTAGTGATCATGATTTGATTCTACATACAACTTTTTCGCTGATTCAGCGAGAAACTGGCTTCGTAAGTGGGTTAGTCTGTGTGCTGCACGATGTTACTGAACAACAGAAAATCGATCAAGAACGGCGTGAGTTCGTCTCCAATGTCTCGCATGAATTGCGGACACCGCTGACCAGTATGCGCAGTTATATCGAAGCATTGAATGATGGGGCTTGGCAAGATCCTAAGGTTGCCCCAGAATTTTTGAAGGTGACCCAAGAAGAAACTGACCGCATGATTCGAATGGTTACGGACCTATTGAGTCTATCGCGGATGGACCAAGGCACAGCTAAGATGGAAACAGAATTCGTTAACATCAATGAATTTTTCAATTATATCTTAGATCGCTTTGATATGATGCTGAAAAATGACAAAACGGACGCCACGTTGACTTTAAAACCTCAAGAAGAAAAGAATTATAAAATCAAACGAGAATTTACCAATCGTGATCTATGGGTCGAAATTGATACCGATAAGATGACGCAAGTATTGGATAATATCATGAATAATGCCATTAAATACTCACCAGATGGGGGCACCATTACTTGTCGACTAATTGAAATGCATAATAACGTCATTATCAGTATTTCTGATCAAGGCTTGGGCATTCCGCGCAAGGATTTGAACAAAATCTTTGATCGCTTCTATCGCGTGGACAAAGCACGCTCCCGTAAGCAGGGCGGCACAGGTTTAGGCTTGGCAATATCTAAAGAAGTCATTGAAGCTCACCATGGTCGTATTTGGGCCGATAGTGTTGAAGGTAAAGGCTCCACATTCTATATTTCGCTACCTTACCATGATTATGAGGAGAGTGAAGACGAATGGGGATAAAACTCTCTGATGTATTATTAAAAGTCACTTTGTTCGTTACGATTGCCGTTAGTATTTTGTTCTCATTTTTGATTTGGACGAATAATGCGCGTTACGAACGTAATACCGATCCGAAACTATCTAATAGTCAAAGTACTATGCGCTCTAATAAAGCACTGGCGGATATTTATTTACCAACTCGGATCTTGGCACGCAAAGAACAGCAAGGCTATATGGTTTACAATCGAACCGCCAACCCAGTTTTGAGTTTTCAAAAAGAATTAAGCAGCTGGCGCATTCAGCACATCAGTCAGGCAAAAACTTATAATGATGATGATTATTTAAAACTGATCAATGGCAAAAATCGCATTCAACTCACCTATCCAGATTCTATTACTTGGCGCTTGCTCCGTGAAGTTTATGGATTTAAAGGTGAAACCAGTAAGCAAGACTTCAAATTGTCACGAATAATTTTTATGACCAAAAACACTAAGAAAGTTTACCTAGCTGATGATAGTAGCAAACGGGTCTATGCTGTTTCATTAGTGAATAATGGGATTAAAAAGTTAGATCAGCTGTTGACACATGCGGATTTACGGCTGCCAGTAGATGAACAACTCTTTAACAATAAGATTACGCTGTTTTATACCCATTCAGTCAACATGATGCCTTATAGTTACTTGATCTCTAAAGAGAATATCAATAATTATATTTCTACGTTACTTTCAAACGATGATGATGGCAGCATTGAAGCTCGGGAAAATGGCCCTGTAACGACTTATTATCGTGGCTTGTATAAGAAGCTTTCCACTGATGCCTCTACGGATCAGATCCAATATGAGGATTATACGGATATTGCGGCAATTGGATCGACAACAAGACTGCTAGAGAGTGGCTTTGATCGTCTTTCAAACGTAGGTAATAATCTGGCCAATGCCCGTTACTTCTCATTGGATACTAAGACACAGACCATCACATATCGGAGCTACGTTGAAGGTTTCCCAATTTTTCAGCAAAGTGATTTTGGCGTGGCCAGCGTGCAGATCAATCAAAATGGTGAAATCTTACGCTTTTCTAGCCGATCATTGCAAGTTCCAGTTCCAGCGGATGAAAAGCAAGTTAAAGTACCGGCAACCAAAGATGTATTGGCGCAGTTAACAGCTGCTGGTCAGGACATATCGACAATCAAAGATATTCGGCTAGGTTATCGGTGGGTTCAAAAGACTTCGGATCAGCAAGTCATTGATTTGACACCGACCTATTATGTTCATGTGGACGGTACGTGGAAAGATTATCATGATTTATTACAACAGTAAGGTGGTGTGATGTTTGGATTTTAAAAGACTCGAAATGATTTTCGTGGCTGTTTTTATAGCATTGGATATTTTTCTGTTTGTCTCTTATCGCCAAAATCAAAACGTCTATTCAAGTACAAATTCGAGCCAAACACCGACCCAACTGGTGAGACAAGATATGAAAGATGACAATATTACCGTTGGTCAACTTTCTAATAAGACACAAGATGGTTACTATTTAGCGAGTCGTGCAAATACCAAACTCAGCGAACGTGCGAATCGATTAACTGGGCAACAGATTTCTTTTGATCAAGATGATGAATTGACGAGTCGCTTTTATCAACCAGTCAATTATCGTAAGGGGCACGCGGTCACAACAGCTGAGAATTTATTAAAAGAGCGGTCAAAGGTTTTATTCGGCCGTGAATATACTTACTCGGATGAACTATCTTCTAATAGCCATCTAGTCTTTGTCCAAAGTCATAATAATATTCCTGTATATGACAGCAAAGCTTATTTAACTTTTGAATTGGATGATGGCGCGATTACAGGCTATACGCAGCGTTACATTGATGATTTCATTGTGCTGCGAGAAAAAAATACGGTGATCAGTGCTAAAGAAGCTGTAACAAATCTATATACTGATTCTGAGATTCCGACAAATTCTACCGTAGTTTGGCAGCGATTAGCTTATTATGGATTTGTGGATGCAAAAGGTAGTACGATTTATATTCCCACTTGGTATATTGGTATTAAAGACAATAGCACTAAGAACATTTCTACAAAACAAATCAATGGCTTTACAGGCGCCCTCATTAAAAACAAGAGCGCTGAATCAGCTGTGATCAATAGCAACTGATGAATTCTCGTGAAATATATGCTATATTGAGAACTAGATTGTAGAGGAAGGGACCACTTTCATGGATAGAATTGATTCACATATGAAAATTAGTGTCTTAGCAAGTAGCAGTTCAGGGAACGTTACTTATATTGAGACACCTAAACGTAAGGTTTTGGTAGATGCCGGCTTGTCAGGAAAGAAGATCGCCAACTTGATGGCTAGCATCAACCGACGTTTAGAAGATGTGGATTCCTTGTTTGTGACACATGAACATACTGACCATGTCAAGGGGGTTGGCATACTAGCACGAAAATACCATATGGATGTTTATGCTAATGAACCAACTTGGGCTGCGATGGCGCATAAAATTGGGAAAGTACCTGTTGAGCAGCAGCACATCTTCGAAATGGGCAAGACCATGTCTTTTGGTGACTTAGATGTAGAAAGTTTCGGTGTTTCTCATGATGCAGCTGCCCCACAATTTTATCAATTTCATCATGACGGTCATGCTTTCGTAATTTTGACGGATACGGGCTATGTATCCGATCAAGTTGCGGGTGTGATCAAAGATGCAGATGGGTATTTGTTTGAATGCAATCATGATCTAGAAATGTTGCGGGCCGGTCGCTATCCTTGGCCATTGAAGCAGCGTATTTTAGGGGATAAAGGCCATTTATCTAATGAGGACGGTGGCAATGCACTGATGGATGTCATCGGCAACCATACTAAGGCCATTTATCTTGGGCACTTGAGTCAAGAAAATAATGTCAAAGAATTGGCACACCTAACTGTGACTCAAATGTTAGCCAATCATGATTTTGGGGTGGGTCATGATTTTCAAATTTACGATACTGATCCAGCAATTGCAGATCCATTAGCTGTGATTTAATAAATAAGAGCATCAATAAACAGTCATTATGAAACAGGTGTTTTGTTCTGACTGTTTTTTCATAAGTACATTTAGACATGGATATTTCCATTTTTTTCAAGAAAGCCTTAGAATATCAGTAGTTCAGCCTTTAGTCTGATTTATGTTTTATAGCGGTTTTTTCATAAATAATTCAAAAAACACTGCTAGTATATAGGCTGAAAGTAATGAACGACAAAAAAATTGAGGGTGATAGTTTATGGCAAGCAGGGAAAATAAGAACAATAGTGGCCTGTGGAAAACAGCAATTGTAGCTGTTATTTCGGCTGTAATTGGTGGTGGCGTGGCTTATGGGGGCTTCTCTTTAGCCAACCGGAATTCTGGTTCTACGACCGATTCGTCTTCATTGGTAACACAAAAGCAAAAAGGGTCGGGGACCACGCAAGTTAGTAATGTCACTGTTAACGCTAATAATCAGATGACCAAGTCATTTAATAAAGTTAAGGACAGTGTGGTTTCAGTTATTAACTTGCAAAAGGAAAGTGATTCGCAAAGTGAGGATCCGTTCGCTGGTTTATTTGGCGATCAGTATGGTAGTAATGGTAGTTCTAACCAGAAATCTGATAAGAGCGGGTCATTAGAAGAGTACGGTGAAGGTTCTGGTCTGATTTATGCGAAACAAGATGGCAAGGCTTATATTGTGACCAATAATCACGTGGTTTCTGGTTCAGACTCATTACAAGTTATTTTGAGTAATGGGACCAAAATGGAAGCAAAACTCGTTGGGACGGATGAGTTGACCGATCTAGCCGTTTTATCTATTGACGGCAGTAAGATTAATTCAACTGCTAGCTTCGGTAATTCGGATAGTATTAACCCAGGCGAACCTGTTATCGCCATTGGGTCACCACTCGGCAGTAAATATGCAACTTCTGTCACACAAGGTATCGTTTCAGCCAAGAGTCGAACGATGCCGATTACAGATGAACAATCTGGACAAGAAACTGGTGAAGCAACCGTTATTCAAACCGATGCCGCTATTAACCCTGGTAATTCCGGTGGACCGTTAGTTAATTCAGCTGGTCAAGTCATTGGGATCAACTCAATGAAGTTGGCACAAAGTAATAACGGTGTGTCTGTAGAAGGGATGGGCTTCGCCATTCCAAGTAATGAAGTGGTCGAGATCATTAACCAATTAGTCAAAAACGGGAAAGTCACTCGGCCAGCACTAGGTGTTTCGGTTGTCGATCTTTCACAGATATCCACAAGTCAGCAAAGCTCTGTGCTTAAATTACCAGATGATGTGAAGAGCGGTGCTGTGATTGCGACGGTAGAAAACGGGTCCGCTGCAGCTAAAGGTGGTCTGAAGAAATATGACGTCATTACCGCATTAGGAGATACCAAGGTTGAAAGTATTGCCCAGTTACACACGGCTTTGTACAATTATAAAGTCGGTGATCAAGTCAAAATTACTTACTACCGTGATGGCAAGCAACAAACAGCTAATGTTACTTTAGAGAAAGCTAGCACACAAACGCAAGCTCAAAATAAGAGTAACAATGCTGGCTAAGTAGCTAAGAACAAGACATTTTCGAAAAAAGAGTTGTGATTAAGCACAGCTCTTTTTTTAAGCATAAAAAATGATTTTGTAAAGCGAACGTACGTTTTAAGCACAAATATTTTTTGTAAATACTAATAAATAAGCACTTTTTAAACTAATGACGAACTTTTAAGTGGAAAATATGAAGCAAAATTCGTATTATATCTTGTCAAGTATTCACAGCAATGTGTATTTAAAATCAGTCAACCTGTGGATAAGTCTGTGGATTGTGTGTATAACAATAAAAATAAGGTCTGTTAGTTTTGCACAGAACTGTGGATAAGATGTGTATAAGTCGAATTATTTTAACACAATTTATCCCTTAATACTAATAGCATCAACAATTGAAAGCCCTGTAATGCTATTTTCGAACATTAACTATTTTTGTGTATAACTCACATAAAAAAAGTTTTTTAAATTTTTTGAAATCCAATATTTAGTAAACAGGTGTTTTCTTGATACAATATATTGCGATGGTAAATAATGACCTGTGAATAAAATCGGTGGATAACTTGTGCGTTACTGTGAATGATCTAAATTACGCGTTTAAGCCATTAAATTATCTATAAAGGAACTGAAAAGATGAACATAAAAATTGTAGCAGTAGGAAAACTTAAGGAGAAATATTTTAAACAAGGTATCGCGGAGTATGCCAAACGTTTGTCTCGTTTTACCAAATTCACCATTGTGGAAGTGCCTGATGAAAAAGCTCCAGAAACGTTGAGTACCGCTGAAATAAGCCAAGTAAAAACTAAAGAGGGCGATCGTATTTTAAGTAAAATTCAGCCTAAAGAATATGTTTACGCGTTGGCAATTGAAGGCAAGCAACGGCCATCTGAGGTTTTTGCCAAAGAATTAAGTCAGCTGACAACTTATGGGCATAGTGACATTACTTTTGTGATCGGTGGTTCTCTAGGCTTGAGCCCTGAAGTGATGCAGCGCGCAGATGATACGTTATCTTTTGGTAAATTGACTTTGCCCCATCAACTCATGCGATTGGTATTGACTGAGCAGATATATCGGGCATTTATGATCAACAGTGGCAGTCCGTATCATAAGTGATGCTGTTTAGTACATTGTTGTACTCTGAATTGTACGCATAAAGACTTTTTATCAGACCGATTATAGCTAGGAATTTATCCAAGATTTGAATAATTGAAAGGTGGTTGGCTATTAATGGAAATGGCAATTACACATGATCAGTTCATGTTGATTCAAGACCATATCAAGACGATTGAAGTTAGACTGAATGACGCCAAGAGGCAGAAGCTAAAAATTGGAAGCCACGTAACGCTTGTTGATTTGAATGATAGGCAAACTCTAACAGTAGAAGTAACCGATATTATAAAGTTTTCAAATTTCAAAGCGTTATACACTAGATTTGGCGGGCTATGTGTCGGAGCTGGGAAAAATGATAGTGTTACGAAAATGACTAATGATACATATAAGTACTATACGCCTGATCAAGAATTGGAAAATGGCGTACTTGCAATTCAAATCAAGTTGACTTGAAAGGAAAATAAATTAAAATTATATATTTTTTTATCAGCACATACGGTTGATATGAATCGAGCAAATTTATTTGGTATTTATGATCAATAATGACAGTCCGTATCATAAGTGGTGTTGTTTGGACGATGATAAAACATTTTGACATCGATTTTTTGATGGTTGTCGAAGAATTTTGGTAGTCATTCCTGGGTTAAATGACTAAGGTGAAGTCAAGGAGCGATGAATATGAACTTACCAAAACAAATTAGAAAATATCGAGAACAGCTTGGACTATCTCAGGAAGGACTAGCTGAGAAAATTTTCGTTTCCCGGCAGACAATTTCAAATTGGGAAACTGAACGTAGTTATCCAGATATCAATAGTTTACTTTTGTTAAGTGTCTTATTTGATGTTTCCTTAGACGAATTAGTTAAAGGAGATCTGGAAATGATGAAAAAAGAACTGCAAAATCAAGAACTGAACAAATGGACGTATGTCATGCTAACGTTTATGCTGTTAGCTTTTATCGCTGGTATTCCGATGATATTTATCTTTAAAACTTTCGGCTGGATTCTATTTATTGGTTTAATTAGTATAAATTTGATTGCTAGCATAAAAATTGAAATACTCAAAAAGCGGTTAAACTTAAAAACATATCGAGAAATTTTAGCTTTTTCTGAAGGCAGATCTTTGAACGATAAAAAAACAAATGCTGAGCGTAAATACTACTGGAAAGAAAGAGTAATCAAGTTTGTTGGTGGTGGTGTGTTAGCGCTGATTATAATTGGGATTATGAAGGCTTTGGTTTTTTAATATTGTAGCGTTTTTTCAAGAAACACTTGTCGTGGTCGATTCTTCTTTTTTAGAAGTATCGGCTATTTTTTTGTAATTACTTTTTTTCTTTAATTTTTAAAAGTATCAAGTTTTTGATGAATGAAATGTCGGATTAGGTACCTTTTTAAATGATTTAGGGTGTAAATTAACTTCCATCTTGTTCAAACTCAAGGAGTATGGTTATCTTTTACTTATAATAAAAGGAGATTTGAAATTGAAAAAAACATTATACTTAAAACCATACAACACGTTAGATCAAGTTATGCAGATTGCTAATATTTCAATATCAAAATTAGCTGAATTCTCAGGTGTAGCTCGTCAGACTGTTGCTCAAATCAAAGAGAATCGTGGAGCTAATCCGACACAAATGACTCAAGCTAAGATTGCTAATGCACTTGATAAAAACCCAAATGAGATTTTTAAATTTGCATACGACTATAATCAAGTGAAGAACAATGGTTTTACTAAAGTACATTTACAAATTCTAGAAAATTTATTTTATGAAGCTGGATTCAAAGTATATTTAAGAGCTTATAGCAGATTGAGAAATGTAATGATTACCACAAAAAATGGTTCGCGCAAGAAGATCGATTTCGAAGGGAATCTCAGATTTTATTTTTTTAATGAACCAGGTCTTCAGATCATTGATTTCGATTTATCAATCAATAGACCTGTTCCAATGAAAGAAGTTAGAAATCAGTACATTAACCTCTTTGCCGTTCTTAGAAAATATGCCAATTTAGTCGGAATCACCGTAATTACACATCAAATCAGTCCATTTAGCTTAGATGAAATAATGTCAGATGATAGTTACGTTTATCATGACAATCAATTAAAGTGGGTTTCAAAAATAAATCATATTAAATTTGATGTAGCAACTAAGCTATTTGGCTATGTTGAAACCGAGAATCGTGCTGGTTATAGAACGATTTCATGTAGGATTAAACGATAAACACTCATATAATAGTTAGTTTTTAACAGAATAGGTCATTTATTTTTTTGCACGTGAAAGACAAAAAAGCATAGGTTAGTAAGTAATTTATTTACGCGTTAACTTTTAATGCGATAAAAGTTTCGTTCAACTACGTTAAATCACTGGAACTTGTTTATAATGGGGGCAAAGGGCATTTAACGGAGGATGAGATTATGGTAGAAACGACAATTACGATTGAAGCAAAAGATGAATTATATAAAGAAGTGGGCAATACCTCTTACGATTTGATCGAGCTATTAGGGGAATTGATTGACAATGCCATTGGTGCCCGTACAGAAGCGCAGTTGACTGGGCAAGAGCAGTTGCAGATTCAAATCAAAATCAGCAAGGTCACAGTTGATCAGCGTACGTTGACCGTCACTGACAATGGCGCCGGTATTTCACTACAACATTTAGGGGATGCGGTTTCTTTGTCTGGGACGTCGGGCGGTAGTGGCATCAATGAGCATGGCATGGGTATGAAACAAGCTGTTGCGGCCCTAGGTAAGTTGATTTATTTACGGACAAAAACAGCAGGAGCCCCTGCCTATGAAATCAATACTTTTCGTTTTGGCCAAGTACCGGTCAAGGAATTAGACACTTTTGAAGCAGCAGACCATTTAACGGAAATTGCGATTGCCGATGAACATCAAATGTTGGAACTGACGCCACGGAAGGTCACTCAGGCTGTTGTGCCGTTTCTCGGTGCTAAATATCGCCGTTATCTGACGGGGTCAGCACCAATCACGATCAGTGTGGCACTTGTAGACGAGACTAAGGTAACAACGAAAAAGTGGTCGGTAACGCCGATCGTGATTCATTATTTTAATCCCACAACGGGAAAGGATGAGCCAATTTTGAAATCGATCCCTTTTCAAGGCGCAGGCTGGCTCGCCCATTTAACTTTTGGATATGCCCCGACGAAAGATCAGTACACTGAACTGAATGTGCCAATACCTAAGATGTACGAGCCTTATAATGTGGCGGTTAAAAAGCAAGGCATTGATATTATTAAAGATGATCGAGTCATTAATTTTACGCAATTAGAACAAATTGGCCTGGTGCCTAAAGCGGACAAAAAATATAACTTGATTCGTGGTGAATTGGAATTAGACCAGGGCTTTCCCACGTCAACGACGAAGAATTATATTATGCGTCAAGAACATTGGCAGGCTATGATCGAACAGGTTAAAAATTATTTGGATGAGAACTATTTGTTAGATCCCGATCAAAATGATAATATCGATGGTTTGCCCCGAGAGAGTTACAAGAATCAGTTGAGTAAGTATTTTCAGACCCGGTTTCAAAATGTGCAATTAGATGCTTCGCTAAGTAAATTATCAGGTAAAGTAGATATCGTGACCGACAATATTGCTTGGCTGGTCGTTGATAAACGGGCTACAGATACTGATGTCTTAAGATTATTTAGTTATTTAATGGCTAGTAATGGCCGTTTGAGCACGGGCCAAGTTTTAAGTAGTAATTTTGCAGCGTCTAGTCAAGAGATGGTCCATTTATTACGCGCTAAATATGGTGTGGATATTCGTTTGCAAAATACGAAAGATTTGGAGAAACCGTTACAACGATTTTTGGCTAGTCAGCCGATGACGCGTATGGCTCGGTATGCCCAACAGAAATTGCACCCTGATCAAGCGCCCGATACCCAAGCAAAACCGGCTGAGCAAGGGAAAACAACCAATAATGATTCAGTCAGCCATGATGTCGTGCGCTTTTAAGCAACTGGCAAATAATTAACTGTCAGCAAGAACGATTAGACTGCCAAATAGTGAACGATTTACGATTCTTTTTCTGCTACAATAAAAGACGGCGTTTATCGCTTTAATAAAAGTTAGGGAGTTTGTAAGATGAGTAAGGAAGTAAAGAAGTTACGTTGGTATAACGTTGCTTTAATTGCGTTCGTGGCTGTTTGGGGCTTGAATAACGTCATGAACAACTATGCCCAACAAGGGTTAACTGTGATCACATCTTGGATTTTGATCATGGTATTATATTTTGTGCCGTATGCTTTAATTGTTGGACAGCTAGGTTCTACGTTTAAAGATCTTAATGGTGGCGTTTCTTCATGGATCAAAGCAACCGGGACGAAGCGGCTGGCTTATTTTGCGGCGTGGACGTACTGGGTCGTACATGTGCCCTACTTGGCGCAAAAGCCACAAACCATTGTGATTGCCTTGAGTTGGTTATTTAAGGGCAATGGTTCTTTCATTAAGACCGTTTCATCATTAACGGTTTCGTTGATTTGTTTAGCGCTATTTTTACTGTTTCTTTGGTTGGCTTCTCGGGGCTTAACGACTCTAAATAGAATCGGTAGTGTTGCTGGGACAGCGATGTTTATCATGTCATTATTATTTATTATTCTTGCGGTGACGGCGCCTTTTATTGCTAAAAATACGGTCATTGCAACACCCCATATGGATCAGTTAAAGACCTACTTGCCCAACTTCAACGTTAATTACTTTACAACGATTTCGATGCTGGTTTTTGCTGTTGGTGGGGCTGAAAAGATTTCACCATACGTTAACAATACTAAAAATGCGGCCAGAGAATTTCCCTTGGGAATGTTATTATTGGCAGGCATGGTGGCGTTATGTGCTATTTTAGGCTCGTTTGCAATGGGCATGTTATTTGATGCCAATCATATTCCGGCAGATTTGATGGCTAATGGGGCCTACGATGCCTTTGCTAAATTAGGCGGATATTATCATGTGGGTTCATTGTTTGTAATTCTATATGCTTTAGCAAATACATTGGCCCAAATATCAGCGTTAGCCTTTTCCATCGATGCCCCACTGAAAATCTTACTCGGTGATGCTGATCCCGAATTTATTCCTAAGAAACTATCACAATTGAATAAACGGGGCACCCCCATCAATGGTTATTATATGACTGGTATTTTAGTCAGTTTATTGATTATCGTACCGGCTTTAGGCATCGGCGATATGAATGAACTCTATAAATGGTTGATGAATTTAAATTCAGTCGTGATGCCAATGCGTTATCTTTGGGTATTTTTAGCCTTTATGCTGCTAAATAAACATTTGGAACGTTACCATTCTGACTATATGTTTATTAAAAATAGAACTTTAGGCATGGTTGTTGGAACTTGGTGTTTTGTTTTTACAGCTTTTGCCTGCATTATGGGCATGCTGCCTAAATTGGATATTAATGCTGATCCAGCCACTTGGTGGTTCCAATTAAGTTTGAATATTATCACGCCAATTATTTTCTTAGCTTTAGGGTTGATCTTACCAGCACTAGCCCGGCGTCAAACTAAAGATGTTGCTTAATGATCCACTTAAATCGAATGAATTCAAGACAAATTAGGAGGAAGTGTTGCTATGGCGGAACACAATGAAGATCCAAAGAGTAATCAAAGTTTGGAAGAAGTCAATGGTAGTATTGAGGTCCCGGAGGACGCTGGTTTCTGGAAGACATTGGGGGTCTATGTTGGGCCTGGTGCTTTAATTGCTGTTGGCTACATGGATCCTGGGAATTGGCTAACTTCTATTGCCGGCGGTTCGCAATTTAAGTATGTCCTATTGTCCGTAATTTTACTGTCAAGTTTGATTGCCATGCTATTACAGGCTATGGCAGCACGGTTAGGCATTGTGACAGGTAAGGATCTAGCCCAATTGACCCGTGAACGGACGTCGAAGGGTATGGGGATTTTTCTATGGATCGTGACGGAATTAGCCATTATGGCGACAGATATTGCGGAAATCATTGGTTCTGGGATTGCTTTGAAGCTTCTGTTCGGCTTTCCTTTGATTGTTGGCATTATGATCACCGCCGCCGATGTCTTGCTATTATTGGTCTTAATGAAATTGGGTTTCCGCAAGATTGAAGCTATTGTGGCCACACTTGTAGCCGTCATTTTATTTGTTTTCTTGTATGAAGTGATTTTGTCGCAACCGAATATACCGGATGTGTTTAAGGGCTATGTCCCGTCATCAAAGATCTTAACGGATAAATCGATGCTGTATCTTTCCTTAGGTATCGTTGGGGCTACGGTAATGCCGCATAATCTTTATTTAGGCTCATCGATTTCACAGACACGAAAAGTTAACCGGAAAGATAAAAAGTCGCTGAAACAGGCCATTCGCTTTACGACGATTGATTCGAACACACAGTTAACGATCGCTTTTGTCGTCAACAGTTTGCTTTTGATCTTGGGAGCGGCTTTGTTTTATGGGACGACCTCTGACTTGGGGCGTTTTGTAGACTTATATGATGCTTTAAGTAATAGTAAGATCGTTGGCGCAATTGCGAGCCCAATTTTAAGTATGTTATTTGCGATCGCTTTGCTAGCTTCGGGGCAAAGTTCGACGATTACTGGGACGCTTTCTGGACAAATCATCATGGAAGGTTTTATCCGACTGAAGATGCCGCTATGGGCACAGCGGTTGTTAACGCGGTTGATTTCAGTAACCCCAGTGTTAATTTTTGCAATTTACTATCATGGTAATGAAGCGAAAATTGAAGAGTTACTGACGTTTTCACAAGTATTTCTAAGTATCGCCTTGCCATTCGCAATGATTCCCTTAGTTGCCTATACAAGCAATAAAAAATTAATGGGTGAATTTCGCAATAGTCCCCTTGTGAAATGGCTAGCGTGGCTGATTACAGCCGTGTTGATCATATTGAATGTCTACTTAATTTTACAGACATTAGGGTTAGTCGCAACGGCATGATGTTGTAATAAACCCACTGGTAATGGCCTGGATTGAAGCGTGAGTTTTGATCTAGGCTTTTTCTAGCACTGAATTCGAAATTGGTATAGCTTTTCGTCTTTATTTCAATGGAGGATAAAAATGACACTAAGTAAATCAATTATTAAAGTGAGTGCAATTGCGATCTTCTGGACACTTTTGGCCCAGCTATTAAGCGGTGTGATTGGTGATTGGTTCAAAAGGGCAGCATTTAATGCAGAGGCTGAACTGTTTATTGAGCTGATCTTGACGGGTATTCTAATCATCATTGTGCTCGCTTATTATGGACACAAGCGGCAGTTGCAGTTATTTGCTTTAAGTAAAAATAAACTTGGTAGTTTATATCTTAAAGGGCTCGTATTTGGATTAGGCACATTTGCCTTAATTTGGGTCATTGCGGTTGCCTTAAGGGCGGTCAAAGTACAAGTGCCAACAAATGGCCAAGGGCTCATCTGGTTTGTACCTATGTTATTGGGGTTTGGTATTCAAGGCTTTAGTGAGGAGCTGTTAACACGCGGTTATGTGTTAAGCAAACTGACCGCGATCGGGGCCCCATTAGCCGGTATTTGGACCAATGCGGTAATTTTTGCGTTGCTGCACGCCATGAACCCCGGAATCAATCTATTTGCAGTGATTGAATTAGTGATGACTGGCGTACTTTTATCATTATTACGTTTGCGGTTCGATAGTTTATGGCTCAGTGCAGCATTTCATACAGCTTGGAACTTCGCAGAAGGCCCGATATTTGGCGTTTATGTCTCTGGTAATCATTTTTCAGCTGCTTTACTGCAAACAAAAACCAATCCAGGCTTGGATTGGTTGAATGGTGGTCTATTTGGTTTAGAGGGTGGCTTGATAGCTCTAGCTGTGATCACTGCTGTAACGATCATTTTGATCAGCTGGTATCGCCGTCACCCAGATCCGCGCACAGCGCAGTTATTTCACTAGTCTAGTAGGTTGATCAAACCCCAGCCCAGACTCCCTAAAACGATTAGGCCGATAATATTCAGGCTAAAGAAGCCAGTTAGATAGGTACTACGTTTACGAGTTCCATAATGGGTGTATTGTTTGAACAATAGCAAATTAGCCATAGATGCCACAAAAGTACCCAATCCACCAATATTAGAGCCAAAGAACAAAGCGATGGCATGGTGCGTAAAACGGGCTAACAAAATTGTAGAAGGCACATTGCTGATTAATTGACTGACACCTAAGCTGCTCAAATAAACAGAGAGTTTGCTATGTTCTAACAGGCTAAGTAGTGCGACTAAAGGCTGAATCTGACCAAGGTTACTCACAATAATGAAGAAGCCAACAAAAGTCAAAATCAAGGCATAATCTACTTTGGCCATAATGTGGCGATCTAAGCCCAAAGCAAGGGCTACCGCAGCAATCGCACTGATCCAAGAAGGAATGATCTTGAAAACACTTAAGAAAACCAGTAAGACGACACAGCCAGCCAATAAAGTCGGTCGTTTTTGAATTTTGATATCATAAACCATTACCGCTGGAACTTCTTTGCGGCGAATGAGTAAACTAAAAATACCGACCATCAAAATGCCACAAACAGCTAATGGAATCGACCATTTGAAGAAAGTTGGAATCGGAACATCATAATGCGAAAGCAAAAAAATATTATGTGGGTTCCCAAACGGTGTTAAAGCACTGCCAATGTTGGCGGTCATGCCAATTAAAGTGACGGGCACGACTTCAGGCAAATCATAGCGTTTGGCAACTTTTAAATATAATGGAACGAGTGTTAAAACTGTCATGTCATTGGTTAAAAACATGGCGCTAATAAATGCTAATATCAAAAATAAGCGTGTTAATTGCTGGGCGTTGTTGGAACGTGTGGTTAAACGATAGGCCCAAAAATCCAAAATATGTAGGTATTCAAAGATTTGAATCACCGTCATCATAGCTAATAGCGAGAATAAGGTTGAAAAGTTAATATCTTGAATATGCGGGCGGGCAAAAAATAAACTGATCAGTGCGATCACAACGGTGATTTGAAGCACGCGATCCTTTGAGATATGTTTCAAAATAGCCATCAGATGAATTTCCCCTTAAAAGACTCAACCCTACTATTTTGCGCCGAAATTTCAATTATCACAATAGATTTTTCAAAAATAGCTACTTTTATTAATATCAAAATAACGATTTAATGATATTAAGGCTTTTAAAAGGGGATTAGGCGCCAATATTATGTTAACCGAATCCAATCAAAATCAAAATTATTAGTCTGACACTTGCATTAGCTTGAGCCTATCTATGCTTGGCCTAACTGTGCTTGCAGTATTGCTAAAAACGCCTGTGCTGCTGGAGATAGTGTTAAACCTTGTTTCCAAATCAAACTTAAGTTAGCAGTTAAATTTGGGTGCAATCGCTTAAACGTTAATGGTGTACCTTGAGTTTGATAGATATCTGCCAAACACAAGGCGTAACCAATGTCTTGTTGGACCAGTAGTGCGGCATTGTAAAGTAAGTTGTAAGTAGCGACAATATTAAGCTCTGCGACATTCTGACCGAACCAAGTTCCAAATTGAGAATTAACGGTAGATTGCCCAGAAATAATCAAAGGCCGTTGTTTTAACATAGACGGTGTGATTGCTGAATGGTTCGCTAGGACATCGTCTTTTTTCATTAATATACCCCAAGAATCCTTACTAGGCAGATCAATAAAATTATATCTATCTTTGACAATAGGGCCAATGATCAAACCAAAGTCAATGAGACCGTTATCGATTCTTTGTAAAACAGTATCTGCATCGGCACTATAAAGATGTAGCTTAATTTTGGGATAGTGCTGAGTTAGCTCCTTGAATGCTTTGGCTAGCGTCAGCATGCCGCTGGTTTCATCAGCACCAATCGTTAAATCACCAGTGATCATTTGGTCGGTACCGAGATTAGCTGTTGTTTTAGCTACTAGATCTAGAATCTGTTGACTTTGTTCAACTAGATAAGTACCAGCCTGTGTGAGTGTAATATGCCGGTTACCTCGAATAAAGAGTTTGGTATGTAATTCACTTTCGAGGTCACGCAATTGTCTGGATAAAGTGGGTTGTGACAGGTGAAGTATTTTTGCAGCACCACTAATTGTCTGCTCTTGAGCAACGGCTAATAGATAGCCTAAGACGCGAAGTTCCATCAGGAAGTACCTCCCATAGGTCATAGTTATAAGTAACTATCAATTATAGGTATTAGACAGTTCTCACTTTTAATTTTACACTTAAATTTAAGGAGGGCTGGCCTAAAAATGAAAATTTTGAAACGTGCGTTACAGGGTGATTTATTAAAGTTTGCGGATCCAGAGTTTCGTAAAATTGATCAAATTGTAGCAATGAATGGTCAACGCTTGCAAAGTTTAAATTGCCAAGTACGAACTGCGTCTGACCAGCGGCAGTTGTTAGGCCAAATTATGGCCCAGCCTTTACCAGCTTCCAGCTCGATTCAGTTACCATTTTACACAGACTTTGGGCCGCATATTTTTGTAGGTGAGGCTGTTTTCATTAATCGGGATTGTTTATTTGTTGATCTAGGTGGTATCTATTTGGCAGATGGTGTCCTGATAGGTCCAAGAACCACAATTCTAACGGTAAATCATTCTGAAAGTAAGATCACGAGGCGAGATATTCAATGCCGGCCAGTGCATATTGCGGAAAATGCTTGGATCGGTGCTAATGTGACGATCCTGCCGGGAGTCACGATTCATGAAAATGCTATCGTTGGCGCTGGCAGCGTTGTTACCAAAGACATACCAGCAGATAGTGTCGTCGTTGGTACACCAGCCAAAGTAATTCGTAAGATAGCGGAATCATAATAGGAGGTTAACTCAATGATCAAAGGTAAAGTTGTCGTTATTACAGGTGCTTCTTCAGGCATTGGGGCTGCTACAGCCAAACTATTAGCCCAAAATGGCGCTAAAGTGGTCCTTGGTGCGCGCCGAGAAGTGCGGTTACAAGAATTAAAGCAAGCAATTGAAGCTGAAGGTGGTGTGGCTGCTTATCAGGTAACTGACGTGACCGAACAAAGTCAAGTTCAAAGTTTGGTGGATTTAGCCAAAGCAAAATTTGGTCGGGTAGATGTCTTATATAACAATGCCGGAATCATGCCCCAAGGCAATTTAAGTGACCGAGAATATGCTGTGTGGCAAAAAATGATCAATGTGAATATCATGGGTGTTTTAAATGGTATCGGGGCTGTACTACCGATTATGCAAGCGCAACAAGATGGTCTGATCATAACGACTGACTCGGTTGCCGGCCATATAGTTTATCCTGCTTCAGCAGTTTATAATGGTACCAAATATGCCGTTCGGGCAATTATGGAAGGCCTACGCCAAGAGGAAAAAGATCATGGTATTCGCTCAACTATCGTTTCGCCTGGTGCTGTGGCAACAGAATTGATCAACTCAGTGGGAAATCAAACCATTACGAAGAATTTAGAACCCTTATTCCATGCTGCAAAAGATTCGGGTTTGACGCTCTATCCTGAAGACGTGGCCCAAGCGGTGCTATATGCCATTGATCAGCCAAAACACGTGGCTGTCAGCGAAGTTCTGATTAGGCCCTCAAAACAAGAAGTATAAAATATAAGGTGTAAAAAACGCAATTTCCACTAATATTGACAGTGGAAATTACGTTTTTTTAATGACTCAATTTTGAGTTGTGTTTTTGTGATACTTTCGGAAATAAATCACAGTCATCATAGCTAAGAAGAGGACACCAATAATAATCGAAATCCGAGTTTCAGGATTGAAGAACATAAAGACTAGTGTCACGACTAAAAAGGCTAAAGTAATGTAATTAGAAATTGGGGACAACGGCATTTTGAAAGGATGTTGTGCCATCTTATCTTGATGTAGTTTACGAAACTTGATCTGACTGATCAAGATAACAAACCAAGGTACCATGCCAGGCAGCACACTAGAACTATAGACCATAACGAAGACATTGCTGGCAGCTGGTAAAAGTATTGGCAGGACAGCATTCAAAACGACACCTAATAGGATCCCAGCTGAAACACTGATTACTGCGTAAAAGGGCACACCATGACGATTTAACAGTAAGAAACGGTGGGGTAATTGTTTGTTGTTAGCTAGGGTGTAAGCCATCCGACTTGCACTATAAATCCCAGAGTTAGAGCCAGATAGAGCTGCCGTGATCACAACAAAGTTCACAATTGAAGCGGCAGCGGTAATGCCGATTTTCGCAAAAGTCTGGACAAAAGGAGACCCGATTTGTGAAAGTTTGTCCCATGGGTAGATACTAACGATCACAAAGATTGCGCCGATATAGAAAATCAAGATTCGAGCAACTGTAGAACGAATGGCTTCGACCAAGGTTTCGCGAGGATTCTCAGCCTCACCAGCGGTAATGCCAACTAATTCGATCCCTTGATAAGAAGCTAAAACAATTGCCAAAGAATAAATGAAGCCCTTAAAGCCACCCGTAAAGAAGCCGCCGTGAGACCACAAGTTGCTGATGCCAATCGGCCGACCGTGATTACCCAGTCCAAAAATGATTAAACCTAGGCCAGCAATGATCATCAAAATAATTGTCACAACTTTGATCAAAGCAAACCAGAATTCTAGCTCACCAAACATCTTCACCGAAATCAGATTAGCAATACATAAAAAAGTCACGGCAATTAGTCCAGGCAACCAGTTAGGCAAGTGAGGCCACCAAAATTCCAAATAACCACCAATCGCGATCACTTCACTCATGCCCACCACGATATACTGAAAAACGTTACTCCAGGCTGTGAGATAGCCAAAAACAGGGTGCATATATTCTGAGGCAAACTTGGCGAAAGATCCCGTATCTGGATCGACATAGAGCATTTCTCCCAGCGCGCGCATGATCATGTACAAAAAGATGCCTGCCACGCCATAAGAAATCAAAACGGACGGCCCTGTCCATCTGATGGTTGAACTGGATCCCATAAATAGACCAACGCCAATCGTACCACCCAGTGCGATCATACGGACTTGGCGGGCACTTAATTTTCGCTGCATGATGATTCCCCTTTAAATTCCTAAAATTTGATGATAAAAATTTAATTTTACCTTCATATGCTACTCGAAAAAACGTAAATGAGCAAGCGGGTGCATGGATATCTTAAGTTTAGTCAAAGTTTTTTGTAGGCGAAGAGATAAAATAACGCCTATTTTATTTACTGAAGTAAGTCATGGATTGCCTCTGTGGCGTATTTAAATTAAATACTCGCAACCATGATAAAATTAATCATAATGTATTGATAATTTGATTTTATATAGCGAAGCTGATAGACGTCATTTGATAAGTTCAAATCTCTGGTAAAAATGTTATAAAAACATATAATATAACCATATTCGAAAGGGTGGGGAGATATTTGCATATCGGCATTGTCGGCGCTGGGCCACGAGGCTTATTGATCTTAGAACGATTGATTGCCTGGTCACGGGAGCGTCAAGAAAAAATGGCAATTCATTTATTTGATTTGAACGGTATTGGGGGTGTCGTTTGGCAGCCAAACCAGTCGTATACATTGATTATGAATACGCCAAGTAATATGATTTCTTTATTTGAAGATGAAACGGTTACGCCACTTGCTGGGCCATTAACAACAGGTCCCAATATTTATGATTGGACAAAGACAGAGGCCGCTGAATACATTCAAAAGAATAACCAGCGCTTCGAACATGCCAACGCCTTTTTAGCTGAGATCAAGCGTCTACAAGCAAATGATTATCCGACGCGAGCATTGTATGGTGTTTATTTGAATTGGTATTATGAACGTTTAACGACCCAGTTGCCCGCCAATGTGACCTTAGAATTTCAGTTACACAATATCATTATGGTACAAAGAATGGCAACGGGGCAGTTTACGGCGCAAACACTTAAACAGAAATACACGTTCGATAGTCTGATCATGGCATTAGGTTACAGTGAAAATAATCGTAATGAAGAAGAAGCACTGCTCGAGGACTATGCTAATGAGCATGAATTAGTTTATATTCCACCCCGCAATCCTGCAAGTGCCGATTTGACTGGTATTTTACCACATAGTACGGTTATTTCTCGGGGGTTAGGGTTAAGCTTCTTTGATTATGTGACCTTATTAACGGCTGGTCGTGGGGGAACTTTTACCAAAAATGCAGACCAAACGTTGACCTATCATCCGTCGGGAACAGAACCCAAGATTGTGGGCATGTCTCGGCGTGGTTGGCCTTATCACGCTAAAGGTATTAACCAAAAAGCTTATGGCGAACAGTTTCCGGCGCAGTATTTGACGCGAGATTTCTTACAGCGATATGATAAAGCTCATCCGTTGCCATATGAGTTTTTCTGGCAGCGGCTGCAACTGGAATTAAATTGGGTTTATTATACACTTTGGCTGTCTGCACATCAGCCGGAACAAGTATCGGCTTTTCAACAGGCAATGAAGCCATTGATACAGGTCGCGCAGTTGGCGTTGATTTTAGACACCTTTAAGATTCCGCAAGCAGAGCGTTTAGATATTGCTGAACAGATGAATCCGGCTGTGGCATTTACAGAGAATCAGATCCAGCAATTTACAACTGCGGTGGCGAGTTATTTAGCTACTGATGCTGTTGCCGCTGAAGCCGGGACTAAGACTGGACCATTAACGAGTGCTTTAGAGATGCTTCGGGACGTGCGTGATTCGATTCGTTATGTGATTGAGCACGAATTATTAACTGAAGATGAGTATATTAATCGTTTTGCACGTCACTTCAATGGTGTGAATAATTTCTTATCGATTGGACCACCTGTACAGCGAACGCGGGAACTTCAAGCACTTGTTGCTGCTGGCGTTGTTGAGTTCGCCGGGCCAAATGCGCGCTTTTCGACGGACCGCGGTCAGTTCAGATTAGACAGTGATTTGAAACCGGGACAATTTTGGCTGGCAGATACGATCCTAGAGAGTCGCTTGCCACCAGCAACCGTGTTAAAAACGACCAATCCGTTGTTGACCACGTTATTAGCGAACAAAGACGCTCGCAGTTATCAACTGCAAGAAGCTAATGGCAATTGGGTAGACACGGGGGCTATCGAAGTGGACCGCCAAACCGACCAGTTGAAAGATGCTGATGGGAACGTCATTAAGAATTTATTTATGTGGGGCGTCCCAACAGAAGGTCTACACTGGTTGACGACTATGTCACCGCGCCCGGGTGTCAATGATTTCTTCTTACAGGAAGCTGACCGCATCGTAGCGACCTTATTCCAAAATCAGACTAATTCATAATTATACAAAAAATAACCTTAATCTAAAAGACTACATTAACAAAGTCTTATGGATCAAGGTTATTTTTATTTAAGCTCTGCAAACTAATGTCGGTGACAGCATACTAGTTAAGCGCGTTTTTGTTTGCGTTCAGACCGCATAATCGACCAACTGGTTTTGAATGATTTGAAAAAGCCGGAGTCGGAATATACTAAGACATTGGAGCGATAGAAAGTTACGGCAACTGCTGTTAAAAGAATCAAGAAAATAACTGTAATACCAAGGCTTAGCCAAGCATTCAGCGTGGTTGCATCTCCAGCTGCCAAGCGAATCGGCATAATACTCTGACCAATAAAAGGGATGTAGGAGCCGATGTTGATCACTGATGATTTTGTACCACCCATGACCAAAATACCACCATAATAGCCTAGTAATCCAAGCATCATGATCGGTGTCACTGCTTGTGAAGTCTGTTCTTGGCGTGAAACGACTGATGCTAGCATTGCGGCCGCAATGACGTAAAGCAAGATGGCAATGAACCCAAAAACGAAGGCATAGATAATTTCTGGCGCTGTGAGAATCGAAAGGTCCACTGATTTCATAATGCTGGTTACTGTTTGATTATCCTTAAAGACTTGGTAGGCAATCCCACCAATAATTAAGTAGAAGAGTACCTGAGTGAACATCAGCATTAGCATCGCAATAATTTTACCAAGAAAGTGGGTAGTAGCACTGATACTAGATAAAATAATTTCCATAATGCGGCTGCCTTTTTCTGAAGCAATTTCTTGAGCGATGATTTGACTTTAATAGGCTAAAAAAATAAAAATGGCAATCGTGATCACATTAATAGCGATGATGATGGCTTGTTGACGGTCATTACGATTACTGGCTTGATGGCCGTCTTTAAATACGAGTGTTTTTTGCTTGAGATTAATGGGCTGCATTAATGCTCGCGTTTGCTGGGGCGTTAACTTCAGCTTAGCAGCCATGACGTTTGTCTTTAATGCCGTCAACTGTGTCTTTAAAGTCGTGCTGCTGACGGTGTTGCCACCTTGACGCTGAATCAAGCTAGCCTGAGGAGTCGCTTGTTGCAGGTTGAGGGTGAGATAACCATCAATCTTTTTCGAGCGTAGTGCCTTTTCAGCAGCAGCCGCGGTCGTGATATTTTGGGTCACTTTGAAGTCGGATTTATTCTTAGCTAAGATTTGCTGGGCTGCTGGGGTGTCAGTAATTACAGCAATATTTGGGGTTGTTTGACTATGCATGACTAGATAGCCAATGCCTAAGCCCACGAGGCCAAAAATGATAGGAGAGAGTACGAGAAAAATAAAACTGCCGCTTTTAATATTTTTTAAGTAGACTTGTTTAATGATGACCCATAATTTATTCATTAGCAGCACCCGCTTTCAAACGGAAGATTTCGTCCAATGTTGGCGGCTGTTGGCTAAATTCACGAATATAGCCTTGTTTCGTAGCTGCGGTGAAAATCGTTTTGCCTGCCTCAGGATCTGAGAGCGTGATTGTCAAGCGTTGACCTTTACGCGTAACAGCTTGAACACCCGGGATGGCTTGGACTTCAGCTTCAGTCAGTGGCGATTGTAAAAAGACTCTGGTTTGGCCAAATGACTCACGAATCGTATCTACAGCACCGTTTAAGACAACTTGGCCCTGCTTGAGCATCACAATGTCATCGCTAATGGCAGAGACATTGCCCATATCATGACTAGAATAAATGATAGCCGCGCCTCGGTCACGCATTCCTTTGATGCCTTGTTCTAACAAACTAGCATTAACTGGATCTAAGCCGCTGAAGGGTTCGTCTAAAATAATTAAATCAGGTTCATGAATCAAGGTCGCAATGAGCTGAACTTTTTGTTGATTCCCCTTAGAGAGCGATTTAACTTTATCTGTCCGTTTACCTTTAACTTGAAAGCGGTCCATCCATGCATCAATTTTGGGACGAATATCTTTACGTTTTTTACCCTTTAATTCTGCGAAGAATAGAATCTGATCTTCAATTGACATTTTTGGATAAAGGCCACGTTCTTCCGGCAAATAGCCAATAATATCTGCCTCTTTACGTGTTAAAGGCTGGCCCTGCCAGGTAATTGTTCCTGTATCAGGTGTTAAAAAATTCAAAATCATTCTAAAAGTAGTTGTTTTACCCGCACCATTTTGACCAATAAGCCCCAAAATGTGGCCCTGTTCCACGTGAAACGACTCGTTGGTCACAGCTTTTAGGCTGCCAAAAGTTTTGGTTAGATTGTTAATCTCAAGCATTGACTCACTTCTTTCTGTATAAGTATAGCCTAATCATAGCAAAGTTATTGAATAAATTGAATGCTGAGGTTGGAACTTTACGTGCCCAATTTAGGTTAGGGCTTGAAAACTACCCGATGATGCTCAAGCTCTAAACGTGTTCATACCATCAACTTTTTTACCCAACTACAACTGCTTTGAGGGAAAACGCACCCTCGGCGTCAGTCTAGGTTGGTGCTCAAAAAGTTACCCGATGGTATTCACGCTCTAAACGCGTTCGTAAAGCTAACTTTGTCACCTAACCTTAATTATTTGCTGAAGCTGACGCTTCATCGGCATAATTCGGTTAGTGCTCCAAAGCTGACCAGCTTTACTCACGCTCTGGTTTTAAACGCGCTCCAAAGGGTAACGATTTCACCTAACATCGAATCACTCAAATGGTAAAACCACCATTTATCGTGCTTCTTGTTAGTGCGCAGTCGCTGACCACCCTTTGTCACGCTCTGGTTTTAAACCATACGAAAAAACGGACCTGGCCAAACATCAAGTTTGTAAGGTCCGTTTTTAAGTGGGGGAAGGTAAGAATCTTGAAGGTGTGAAGTGGGGATACGTTAGTTGATTAGTTAGCGTTGTTGTTATCTTCTTTGTTCTTGTTGTTTTGTTCTTCCCATTCCCGTTTTGTCATCATATCTTTGACGGTCATTTTAATGGAAGCAACATTGTAGCCAGTCATAGAGTGAACGGCTTCTTGAATTTTATTTGTAGCTTCATCAAAGATTTTTGGTGCGTTTTTACCATATTCCAGCGTTGTATCCATTTCTAAATTGGCTGTATTGTCATCGTTGTTCAAATCAACTTTGATACCCTTCGTAGGATCATCATTGTTAGAGAAACGATCAGAAATATTTTCAATGACATTACCTTTAACGGATAAAACGCCAGGAATATCACAAATTGTTTTACCAGTGATCTTAGCAATTACGTTTTCATCGTAAGCCAAGTCTTTGTTCACACGATCGTTTGAAGCTTTGTTATCAGCTGATCTGTTATTTGTTCTTACTGGAGCATCTACCATAATTTAATCATCCTTTCAAAATGAGTGATTCAAAGTAAATTATTTTTAAGCTTAAGATACGCGATCTTTAGCGTCATCTTCGTTATTTTTTTGCGCCCATTCCCGTTTGGTCATGATGTCATTGACATGTAAATTCAATTCAACCAAATCTAAGCCAGTCATGGATTTAATTGCCTGGTGCACCTTTGTACAGAGTTCATCAAAGATTGTCTGGGCATTGCTACCATATTCTAAAGTCGTTTCGATATCTAAAGCCACTTGTTTTTCGCCGACTTCAGCATCGATCCCCTTTGTTGGGTCAGTGTTATTTCTAAATCTATCCGCAAAATCGCTCAAAAAACTACCGTTCATGGATAAGATGCCATCAATATCGTTAGCAACTGTTCCGGCGATTTTTTTGATCACATTATCATCAAACGTTAATTTACGATTTGCGACTTTATTCGGCGTAGGCCGTTCTAATGTGCGGTCCATAAAGACACTCCTTTCTACGAATCACGATTCAAGACTTCGCCTAACCAAGACTTGGCACCACTAAAATCAACAAATTTTGCAATTGCAAATCCGATTAAGGCGAATAAGGCGACTGCCAACATTTTCCAAAATCCTAATGTAACTAGAATTAAGCCGGCAATGGCGCCCATGACTAAGCCCATCATTGTTTTTGACATCCTATCCCTCCGTTCTTTTAAACGACACGGGCAACACGTTTATTTTCACTGGCAAGGTGTAAGTTCACCGTTACCTTTTTGGCTGGAATACCCAATGCTTCCTTAAGTTGTCGCTGAACAGATTTCTTGATTGCCGCGCTGGTATCTACCATATCGTTTGGATCGGTAACATAAGCTGTTACTTCTGAAATTGCGGCTTGTTTGTTCTTAGCCAGCTGTACATTAACGTCCACATCACGAACTGGATATTCGGTCGCTACAGTGTGTTTGATCGTTTTAGCAACAGCCTGCTTATCGATATTCAACTGACCTTTATTGGTCTGAAATGATAGCTTGTTGGTCGTCCGACGACGGAAAATAGCTACCAATAGAATACCTAAGAATACTAGAGCGCTTAGGATCGCAAATCCCAAGCCGATATAGCCAATGATCGCTACTTCACGAAACGGTAGGATATACCGTGTGAAATTCGGAATTGGATAAACAAGTGCAGCGAACCAGACAGTTTGGATCAAGCCTAAAAGAGCGACGATAATGAGGAAAACTTTAGTACCCATTCGCATATCGACAGCCCTCCTTTAAGCTTTCTGTTTGTTTCGCGAACCTACAATTAGTGAAACAATCAGAACTAAAACGATGGCACCAATCAGCGATGGAATCAGCGACATACCTGCTAAACTTGGCCCCCAGCTACCTAAAACGGCTTCACCTAACCAAGAACCAACTAAACCTGCGATAATATTACCGATCCATCCCATTGGCATTCCGCGACTTGTGATTGCACCGGCAATCGCACCGACAACGGCACCAATAATTAATACCCAAATCATATGCAACATGGTAATCACTCCTTTTTGTTTTTTTTGTACACATTAAGCATAGAAGATTGCTGACGGGTTTTAAAAACTCTGGGTTTTGCGTACGTGAAAGGGTGGGGGAAACCTTGATATATCAATATATTTATATCTTAAGATTTTTGCAGCTCATACATAACAAGTGTTTTTGGGCCCGAAATTTTATGTAAAATGTTACGATAGCCATGAACAATAACTATGGGAGGTTGATGAAATGTATCAAGATCTGGAGCATAAAGTAGCCGTTATCACTGGTGGGTCTAAAGGTATTGGGGCCGCAATTGCCAAGCGGTTCGGTCGGGAAAAAATGGCGGTGGTCATTAATTACAATTCTGATGCAGCAGGTGCCCAAGAAGTCGTGACCCAAGTTAAAGCCGCTGGTGGTCAAGCACTTGCAATTCAAGCAGATGTGGCGACAGAAGCAGGTATTCAGGCGCTCGTAACGGCAGCAGTCACGCATTTTTCTGATTTAGACGTTTGGATCAATAATGCCGGGATGGAAAATCAAGCCCCTACCCATGAGTTGACCTTAAAAGATTGGCAGCGGGTGTTGGATGTAAATTTGACGGGAACTTTTTTGGGCGCTAAAGCAGCCATTAATTACTTTTTAGAGCACAAAAAAACCGGTAACATCATTAATATGTCATCGGTTCATGAACAAATCCCTTGGCCAACTTTTGCCCATTATGCGGCTAGTAAGGGTGGGACCAAGTTATTTACAGAGAGCATCGCTATGGAGTATGCCAAAGATCATATTCGAGTTAATGCTATCGGTCCTGGCGCAATTGAAACACCGATCAATGCCCAAAAGTTTGCTGAGGAAAAACAGCTACAAGAAACTTTAGCGATGATTCCCGCCAAGCGGTTGGGGCAACCAGAAGATGTGGCTGCGGCAGCTGCTTGGCTGGCGTCAAAAGAATCAAGCTACGTAACGGGCATTACCTTGTTCGTTGATGGCGGCATGACCTTATATCCTGCTTTTCAAGGTGGCAAAGGTTAAATTACTGAGTTAAAGTTACAGCTTTCACTTTGACCAAGTAGCTGCCATTGGGACTTTCTACGGTTACAGTGTCACCAACCGTTTGATTGATCAGCGCTTTGCCTAAAGGGGAAGCTTCGGATATTTTATTTTGACTTACATCAGCTTCAGGGCGACCCACGATTTCATAATTTTCAGTGTCATGGTCATCCAAAAACTCGATGGTAACTTGTTTACCAATTTCGATAGTTTGATCTGCTTTTGGCGTGACGATTTGAGCGTAGCGTAGTTGCTTACTTAAATAACGTAGACGACTTTCTAAATGCCGCAAATCACGCTTGGCGGCACTATATTCAGCGTTTTCAGATAAGTCGCCCAAAGCACGCGCCGCTTGTAATGCTTTGATGCGTGCAGGCCGAGTTTGTTTTAAATGTTCGATTTCTTTTTCAATATCATGGTAACCAACTGCAGTGATTTTATTAAAATAAGCAGCCATCGCAATTACCTGCCTTGTATCAGATTATGAATCTTGTTACAGTGGAAATACGATCAGAGTGTGACAAAAAGCGGTTAGCGGCTGGGCACTAACAAGAATGGCGACAAATGGTGGTTTTGCCATTTGAGTCATTCACAGTTAGGAGAGGCCGTTGCTTTTTGGAACACGTTTAAGAAGCAGAAGACAAAAAGCGGTCAGCGGCCGAGCACTAACAAGAATGACGATAAATGGTGGTTTTGTTTCAGCCACGAAAGACACACAGGGACGTCACAAAAAGGGTAGATGTTTATGACGAATACAACAACTGATCTCATTGTTTCAGATATTCATGGCTTTTTCAATCCTTTGCAAAAAATCACTCATATTCCTGAATTCAATCAGATGAGACTAGTCTTTTTGGGGGACTTTATTGATCGCGGTCAAGATAGTCTGGCAGTTTTACAGTATATTCAAAATGCGGTCAAAAAAAGTAATGCACTAGCGATTCGCGGCGATCATGAAGATCTACTGTTAGGGTATCTTTTTGGTGATCGAAGTGACCAAAAGTTGTATCTGCAAAATGGCGGTGAGACGACGTTGATCAATTTATTAGGGGCGGCCTATGATGTGCAAAATATTAAACAAAACCAAACCCTGATCAAAGACCGTTATTCTGACTTGATCCAGTTTATTGAGTCGCTACCTTATTTCTATCAAGATGAGCATCGCTTATATGTTCATGGTGGTATCTATCCGCAAGGTTTAGCAGCGACAAGTGATTTTGATAAAACCTGGTTACGAGAGGACTATTGGTTTCAGACGCATCATTGGAATGAACGACATAGTCTTGGATACTTAACACGCCGAGAAGCCCCAAACTTCGGCCATAATCCAGTTGCGCAGACAATTGTTACCGGTCACACAATTACGACGATGATTTATGGTAAAGTGCCAGAATCTCAGGGAGAAATCAAGACTTATGGTCAGCAAAAAGCTCCTGTCTTAGCCGTTGAGTATGAAAATGAAGCGCCGCGTATCTTTATTGATGGCGGCAGTTATATTTATAGTAATCTGAATTTTTTGAAACTTGACCCATTAGGTAAGGTGCAAAACGTTTATCAGTTAGATTAACACACAAAAAAGTGGCTATTTCAGCCACTTTTTTTGTGTGTTAATAACAACTGAGTACACTGCATTGGGTGAAGTGTTGTCCTTTAGCCCAAGCTCCGAGTATTAAGCCCGTTTCAAAATGGCACGACCGTCGTGTGGATTTTCTAAATAATTGTGACCAGCGATGATGCCCTCTAGCGTAAACGGCAACTCTTGCCCAATATCAACGGTTAAATGGCCCTGGGCAACCTGATCTAGTAAGAACGCTAGTGCTTCATGATCACTGATCGTGTTGGTCGGATGGATGTGATTGAATGTGATTGTTTTATGGCTTGCTGGTGTATCATGGGCGACCGAGGCAATTGTGCCGCCAGCTTTGACCATGGCGACATCATCGGCCCCACCAACGCCGTTCATAGCCAGATTAAAGACAACATCGCCACGTTCTGCTAGGGTTTGGCTCACGTCAACTTGATCATAAGCCACAAATTCATCGACACCAGCAGCCTTTACCAGCCCTTCTTTTTTGCTGGAGGCAATGCCAATAACGTGAGCTTGAAGATTTTTAAGTAGTTGAACAGCAATTAAGCCGACACCACCAGAAGCTCCCTTAACAATCACGGTATCACCAGCGTGAATCTGGGCAAACAAATGAATTGCTTTATAGGCAGTAATGCCGGGGGTGATGAGTCCTGCTGCTGTCGTTGGAGTAACGTTTTCTGGGATTAAAGCACTGTTATCTGGTTCGGCCAAAACTTGGGCGGCATAAGCATGTTCTGTGTGCGTAGCCACTAACATACCTTTACGAAAATCCGTGGTTAGATTAGTACCAACACCAATAATACGGCCGACTGCGTCACGTCCAGAAATTATCAAACCGCTGGTATGGCCGCCGTAGCCAGTGCCGGCACGCTCCGCACGTTCGCGATTGTTCAAACCAACAGCAAGCACATCAAGTAAAAGCTCATTTTTTTTAGGTTGGGGTTCAGGAATGTCTATTACTTCAAACACCTCGGGGCCACCATAACGACGATAACCAAAAGCAAGCATAATTTTGCCTCCCTCGTATTTGTTATGTGCATTTTAACGAGGAAGCTAAGCGCTTGCAAGAAAAATGCCTTAGAACAAGCCTTGACTATTTACATTATGAGAGTAAGATGATTTAAAAATTAAATAAATTATAAAACAATGAAAGACCGAGTAAATAGGATAAACAACTTTTAGAGAGCACTGTTGCTGGAAAGGTGTAGTTGTGCCTATTGAATTAAGTCTGGAGTTTTTGAATTAATATTCATGGTATTTCGACCATTATCTCGAGATGCGTCAGAGTGAGACAAAATTCAAGTTTTGTTTTCAGGCAGCGGTTGATTATGGCTATTTATGGTCTAAACACGTAGGCTCAAAGGCAATGTATTCACTCTCGCGCACTAAGGCTAGTTACTTTACTAGTAAAAATAGGTGGTACCACGTTACGGGCGTCCTTGAATTTTCCAAGGACGTTTTTGTTTTGGTTGGTAAAAGTATTGAGTAGGAGGGTATTAGATGACAGATGCAATAACACTACAACAACGATTGGATCAAACGAAAGAAACCCCACTTTTTTATAAGGTTTTTGGATTAATTGCCGGTGGGATGATCTTAGATGCTGGCGATGTTTATATGGCAAGTGCGGTGAATGCAAATTTGACCGGTACAAACTTCGCCACGTTAAATCAAGGCTCGATGTTTTTATCAGCCGGCTTTTTAGGCTTGTTTGTAGGCTCGATCATGGCTGGAATCATAGGTGATTTTTATGGCCGTAAACGTGCGTATCAATTTAATCTATTATTGTTTGGTATTTTTACGCTGATTGGTGGGCTGGCACCCAACATTATTTTTTTGACGGCCGTTCGTTTTATTGCCGCTTGCGGTTTAGGCGCCGAAATTGTCACGGGCTATGCTTTGATCAACGAATTTGCCCCAGTCAAAACGAGGGGCCGCTGGTGTGGTGCAACCGCAATTATTGCTAATTTAGGGGCACTAATCGCATTATTATTGGCAACACTATTGATTCCTAGATTTACTTGGCGGGCGATGTTTGTATTATTCGGTATTTTAGCTTTAATTTTATGGGTGCTGCGTCGGCATTTTCCCGAATCACCCCGCTGGCTGATTGCAAAAGGTCGAAATGATGCGGCTGAAACCATCATTCAAAGGCTGGAGATTAATGGTGCCTATCAAAACACTGAGTTTTTCACACCAAAGAGTCCAAAAGAAGTTTCAGTTCACAAGCAG
Source organism: Agrilactobacillus fermenti (assembly GCF_047943045.1). Taxonomy (GTDB): domain Bacteria; phylum Bacillota; class Bacilli; order Lactobacillales; family Lactobacillaceae; genus Agrilactobacillus; species Agrilactobacillus fermenti. The sequence goes on from NZ_CP181347.1 coordinate 184,566, forward strand.
CAAAAACGGAATTTATTGGTGGCGATCATGACTGTTTCGGCAGTTCTCGTCGCTCAGTATACTTTTACATCCTGGATGCCGACGTTATTGATCAAAAAGGGGGTCAATGTTGTGCACTCATTGACATTTTCCACCACCATGATGTTTGGGGCTCCCTTTGGCGCTTTGATTGGGGCGACACTGGTTGACTGGGTCGGACGGAAAAAGATTATCGTGACTACCTTTAGTTTAACTGCCGGATTGGGTCTTTGGTATAGTCACCAAACGACGAATATCGGCGTACTAGTCAATGGCTTTCTACTGACAACCTGCTTCTATGTTTTAATGGCTGTGGCGGTGGGAACCTATACATCGGAATTATTTACAACGCAATTTCGCTTTCGAGGTGCTGGTATTGCCAATGGCGTTGCCAAATTACTGACCGTAGTGACACCTTATTTAGCTGCTTGGGCGATCAGTCAAACAAATGTTAATATGATTTTTTATTTTATCGCGGGTCTAACGCTTGCTGCTGCTGTCGTCGTAGGTTGCTTTGGTCCAGAAACCAAACAAAGCATCATCGAATGACCGATGTTACTTTGCCCTGGTCGGTTTTTGAACGGACAGTAAGGCAATACTAAAAGTCGCTACAAACAAAAGCAATACTAAGATCAATTGTGTTGTCTGTAAAATCTGCTGGTAATTTGCGTTGGGCTTTTGCCAAGCATAAGCACGTAACAAGGCAGTTACACCTGTATGATGGCTCAGTGAGACGATGTTTAGGCAAAGGATCAAGATTAATTGAATCAGAAGGTTGCCGATGGAAGAAAGACGAAAATAAATAATGTTCTTTGTGTCTAGTGGGACAGTTTCTAAAGCTTGGATCTCTTGATTGACTGTCCGACCGTAAGCGATAATAAAAATATCTAAGATGAATAAGCCAAGATAGAAGATGGCGGGAATCAAAGTAAGCAATAAACCAAATAAGATGCCAAGCAAGCTCAAATACTCGGGCTTCATTGGTATTTTTTTATGTAGTGTGTTCATTACTAGATGACTTAAGATATTCGCAAATAAGTAAATTGCGATGATATAGCCATAGCTGCGCGCGCTTTTTAAAATACCCAGGTAAAGGGCACTAAAAACCCAGAAATAACTGATGAAAGCACCATAAAGTAAATTTTTGGCTTGCAGCGGCCAAGCTAGCTGACGTGTAAAAGTGGTATTATGCTGCCAAAGATAAAAGGCAAGTAAAATGAAAGCTAATAGAAAAAGTGATTCGGAGATTAAAATATCTTGACCATTACCCGTATTACGGCCTAATCGTGTGAATAATAAGGATAAAAATAGGGCTAAGATCAAGCCGAATTTTAGCCACCAAATTGGTTTTGGACGGTGCAAAATAAATTTGAAGTCAGCCGGCTGACTGAGATATAGATAATTACAAAATAATGGATCAATGACTAGAAACAGGATCAGAAAGCTGCTTTCAATACTATGATTCGCAGTTAAAGCAAGCGTCAGGACTAAAATTAAAGAAATGGCTAATCTAAGAAGGACGCCATGAGCCACTTCTTTAGCCCCGGCAGATTGCCAGCGCTGGGTAACGGTACGGGTCGCTGCCGGCAGCCAAGCGGCACCTAGTCCGATGAATAAGGCAGCCAAGTCCCAGAAAAGATGATCAAACAAACCAAATAGACCCAAAAAGCTACCGATCATACCGGAGCCTAATCCCAACAGTACCAATAATTCACTTCTAGGCTCAAGGCCGTGAAGGAAGAAAAGACCTGTACGCCGTGCAGTATAGTAAAGTGCAAAAGGCAGCGCATTCAAAACACTATGATTCTGGTGGATGATCATGGCCAGAAAAATGACATACGGCAAAAGGTTGATCGTGAAATTACTAAGTCGGTAGACCGTAAATGGTAAATGCTTCAATTGTGTAAGCTCCTTTTAAATTTTTTGCAAATGCTTGCATTCATCTAGTAGCTGGGAGAGGATTGATTAAGATGAATGATTAGTGAGGAGGTATCGTGATGGCATCGATTGCAAATGTAATTCACGATTTAACATTAGAGCAAAAAGCTGGGTTAGTTTCCGGTGAAGATTTTTGGTATACCAAGGCCGTTAAAGATGCTGCTTTGCCAAGAATGATGTTAACCGATGGCCCTTCAGGACTAAGAAAACAATCTGAAGATGCTGATGCTTTAGGATTGGGACAATCTGTACCGGCCGTTTCATTCCCGGTTTCAGCTTTAACGGCTTGCACGTTTGATCGGCAAGCCTTGTTTGAACTTGGCCGTAATTTAGGCGTAGCGGCTCATGCCAACAATGTAGGGGTATTGCTAGGCCCTGGCGTGAATATTAAGCGTAATCCTTTAGCTGGTCGTAATTTCGAATACTTTTCTGAGGATCCATATTTAGCTGGTGAACTAGGGGCTCAATATGTCAAAGGCGTTCAGAGCGAAAATGTTGGCGTCAGTGTAAAGCATTTTGCAGCCAATAATCGTGAGAATCAACGCTTTACCAATTCTGCCAATATGGATCAACGAACGTTGCGAGAAATCTATTTAACCGCGTTTGAACGCATCGTGAAACAAGCACAGCCAGCTTCGGTCATGTGTGCCTATAATAAAATTAATGGTATCACAAGTTCTGAGAATAAGTATCTACTAACAGATATTTTGCGCGATGAATGGAATTTTTCAGGTGTCGTGCTATCGGATTGGGGTGCGGTAAGTGATCATGTGGCCGCTTTAAAAGCCGGTTTGGATCTGGAAATGCCAGGTAAAGGTGACCTATCTACTAATGAAATCGTAACGGCAGTCCGTTCAGGGGCGTTGGATGAAGCAACCTTGGATCGAGCCGTAAACCGAATATTGACTATGATCATGACGTATCTGCCTGAAAATTCAGCAGCAGATTACTATGATAAGGATCAGCAACATCAATTTGCGCGTAAACTGGCTAGTGAAAGTATGGTTTTATTAAAGAATGATCATGCCATTCTGCCACTTAAACCGAAAGAAAAGGTTCTATTGGTAGGTGAACTTGCTAAAAAGCCGCGCTTTCAAGGTGGCGGAAGTTCACATGTAGCACCTTATAAGGTCACGACGCTAACGATGGCAGCTCGACAAATCGACAATGCGGTCACTTACTTACCTGGCTACCATTTGGTTGATGATCAAGTTGATGCTAAATTGGAGAAAGCTGTCTTGGAAGCTGCTAAAGACGCTGACAAGATTGTGGTTGTCGTGGGTCTACCAGAACGGATGGAGTCGGAAGGCTTTGATAAAACACGCAACACGTTACCAATGAATCAAAACCATTTACTAGATACTTTAATTGCTCAAGGATTAGACGTGATCGTGGTTTTACAAAATGGGGCACCAATTGCGATGCCTTGGGTCAACCGCGTGTCCGCTATTCTGGAAACCTACCTTGCCGGTGAAGCTGTTGGGGAAGCTACATTTGATGTGTTGACGGGTAAAGTAAACCCTTCAGGCAAATTAGCTGAGACTTTTCCAATTCGATTACAAGATACGCCCAATTATTTAACGTTTGATCGTAACGCAGATGATGAGAACTATCGCGAAGGTATCTTTGTGGGCTATCGTTATTATGATACGAAGCATGTGGCCGCCTTATTTCCGTTTGGCTACGGACTAAGTTACACTACGTTTATTTACCAAAACTTAGCTGTTAAAGTTGGTGTCGATACAGTCACCGTTAGTTTTACCATTAAAAATTCTGGTGAAATCGCTGGTCAGGAAATTGCACAAATCTACGTTAGTAATCAGACAAGTCGAATTGAAAAGCCAGCTAAAGAATTGAAACAATTCATTAAAGTCAGTCTAGAACCGGGTCAGCAAAAAGCCGTGAGTGTGGAATTGGATCGCCGAGCATTCAGCTGGTTTAACGAACGTACAAATCATTTCCAAGTTGATAATGGTCATTATGAGATCATCGTCGCTGCCTCCAGTGTGGAACCACGATTACAAAAAACAATTCAGCTAATGTGGGCACCACAACAAGCAGCACCGTTGACAGAAGATACGTATCTATCGACCTTACTGGCCCGAGATGACGGCGCTGATCTATTAAAACAAAGTGGCTTGAATATAATTGTTGACCAGTTGACAAAAACAGGTAATAATCAAGCCTTATTTGCGAATATGCCCCTACGCGCACTGATTATGATGGGAGCCAAACAAGAACAACTCAAACAACTATTTAAATTAGCCAGAGCGTGACAAAGGGTGGTCAGCGATTGAGCACTAACAAGAAGCGCGATAAATGGTGGTTTTCCCATTTGAGCGATTCGATGTTAGGCGAAATCGTTACCCTTTGGAACGCGTTTAAAAAACCAGAGCACGATAAATGGTAGTTATTTCCATTTGAGCGATTCGATGTTAGGTGAAATCGTTACCCTTTGGAACGCGTTTAGAGCGTGAAAATCATCGGGTAGTTTTCGAGCACCAATCGACAATTACAAAACTATTTCCTGGGAAATAGTTACTAGAGGCTTGATTTTTTCACAACTATCCAGTAGACTTGTGCCATACAAATATCTGGGGTGCCCCATGGCTGAGAAAAACCCATTGAACCTGATCTGGATAATGCCAGCGCAGGAAGTATATTAGACAGTGACACGGTCTAATGCGTTTGTCATCCGATGACATAATGTTAAGATACGTGCCAATCAGACTGATTAATATCAATTACAATGAATGGACGGGGCAAACTTATTTGAAGTTTGCCCCGCTTTTTGTATTTTTTAAAGTATGGGGCCCCTTACTAGGAGGCACTTATTGTGAGTTTTTTGAAACAATGGCACTTACGTGAAATTATTATGTTGACTTTATTGTCAATTTTTCTTGGCGTTATTTTTTGGGTTACTGGACCAATCTATAATGTTCTAGCAGCCGCTTTGACACCATTTGGCCTGGCACCAGCAGCTAATGATTTGTTATTAGGTTTATGGGTCATGGCCGGACCGTTGGCAGGTTTTATGATTCGTATTCCTGGTTCAGCTACATTAGGTGAATTTTTGGGCGCTGTAGTTGAAATGTTTTTAGGCGGTCAATGGGGTGCAGCGACGATGATCTCTGGAATTGTGCAAGGGGTTGCCTCAGAAGCTGGTTTTGCTTTAGTTGGGTACAAAAAATATAACTGGCTGAGCTTATCATTAAGTGTTTTGACCACCACCGTCTTGACATTTGTTTGGGATCTCTTCCGCAGTGGTTATGGGGCATATAAACCAGGAATGCTAGTCATGCTGTTCTTTTTACGCTTACTTTCAATTTTTGTTTTTGGTGGTATTTTAACTAAATTGATTGTCAGTCTATTAGAAAGAAGCCATATGATTCAAGCACGGCAAGTATAAACGGAGGGACTCATGGCTTTTTTAACCATTGATCACTTAAGTTTTACGTATACCACACCAGAAGCAGCTACTTTACAAGATGTTCAGTTGAATTTTCAACGGGGGACACTCAATCTGTTGACAGGTGCTTCGGGGTCGGGGAAATCAACCCTCTTAAAAATTATAGCTGGGCTGTATCCTAAACACGCTGGCCAGTTATTGAGCGGTCAGATTTTGGTCCATGGTCAGCCAGTAACTTTGCCAGATGCATCTTTAGTAGCCTTGATGTTTCAAAATCCAGATAATCAATTTGTTATGGATACCGTGTATGAAGAATTGATTTTCACTTTAGAAAATCTACAAATTGATCCTGCAGAATTTGATGATAAAGTGACAGCAGCGCTTGATTTTGTAGGTATTAGTGCGTTGCGTAAGCGCCATTTGGCAACTTTATCTGGTGGGGAGAAACAAAAAGTAGCTTTGGCGATTATTGTTGCGATGGATAGTCAAATTATTTTATTAGATGAGCCCTTTGCAAGTATTGACCCTCAGGCCCGAGCAGATATTTTAGCCAAATTAATATTGTTAAAATCGGAACAGCACAAAACGATTATCATCGCAGATCATGATTTAAGCGACTATCAAGGTCGAATCGATCAGTTGTTGTATGACGATCAACATACACATCAGGTCAAAGCTGCCAATGAAGCACAACAGGCAGCATTATTTCGGCCTTTTCTTCGGAAAATCAAATCATCTGATTATCCGTTGCCAGCAATGGGTCAAGAGCCAGCCATCGTCAACTTAGATCATGTAGCCATCAAGCAGTTTGCGCGCGAGATCTTAAATCAACCACAATTAGATTTTTTTGCAAATAAAGTGACGTTGATCACGGGACCCAATGGTATTGGTAAGTCGACATTGTTCAATGCATTGGTCAAATTGAAGTCATGCCAGGGCACGATCAGCTATGCTGGTAGAGATATCAAACGGATCCATCAACGCCAATATTCTCGAGATATCGGCTTAGTATTTCAAAACGCCGATCGACAATTTATTGCCGTGACGGTAAATGAAGAATTAGAAGCGTCACAAAAACATAGTCTATTACCACAAATCTATACGCCAGAAAAAGTGGCTGCTTTATTTGCACAATTGGGTCTAGAAGGGTTAGAAGAACGTATCGTGTACTCTCTGAGTGAAGGCCAAAAGAAACGGTTACAAGTTTTGTTAATGTTGATCATGGGGACACCAGTTCTGTTGTTAGATGAACCTTTCAAAGGTTTAGATCTTGAATCCATGCAACATTTAATCGACTTACTACAACAAACAGCAGCCGAGCAGCAACGGACGATCATTTTGATCAGCCATCAGTTGCAAGGCTTAACGAAGTTCGTGGATTATCATTTAACCTTTGAGCAGCAGCACTTGCAATATGTGGGGGTGGCCCAATGAATCCAAGTTTTAAATTTATTGTAGCAATCATTTTAGCGTTAGAAATTTCTTTTACGAACAATTATTGGGTTAATTTGATTCTAATTTTAGGTAGCTTGCTTTATATCGTGCGTCAGAAAGTCCCTCTGCGAAAAATCGTTTGGTTGTTCATTGTGCCCCTTTTACCTGCAGTAGGCTTAACCGTTTCGATGATATTGAAAGCTGATCAGAACTTTGCGTTTGTATTTAATTTATTTACGCGCTTATATGCATTCATTTTTATTGGGTCCGCAGCGACTTTGACTACAGAGATATATGATTTAATTTTGTCATTACAGCAGAATCTGCACTTACCAACGAAGTTTGCTTATGGTTTCTTAGCCGCTTTCAATCTATTCCCAAAAGTAAAGCATGAGGTACAGGTCATTAAAACAGCCAGTATGATGCGAGGCATTACATTGCGTCTCTGGTCGCCACAGCTCTATTTCAAAGCGATTTTATCAGCCTTTAGTTGGTCTGAGAACCTAGCTGAAGCTATGGTTTCCCATGGTTTTACTGAAGACCAAACTAGGACTTATGCACGGACAATTCCATTGACACGGCGTGATTGGCTGCTTAGTGGCGGTATTTTGCTTAGTATTCAATTGTTATTAGTGGGGACGCCGTATATCATTAATTTCTAATGAAGCCTAATTATTTGCATATTCATAACCCGCTCGATATAATCGTTAAAGCAAGCGTGTGTATGCGTTTAACCTTGGATAGAGAAGGAGTTTGACTATGCAACTTGGAATGGTTGGATTAGGTAAAATGGGATTAAATTTGGTCAAAAATATGTTACGTCATGACCATGAAGTTGTGGGGTTTGACCTAAATGAAGCAAACGTTACAGCAGCTAAGGCGGCTGGCGCTAAGGGTGCAAGCTCTTTGGCAGATATGGTCGATCAATTAGATAGTCCTAAAACAGTCTGGGTCATGGTACCTGCTGGTGGCCCGACTGATAGTACACTAAGCCAGTTAGTTGATTTGCTGTCAGCAGGTGATTATTTGATTGATGGTGGGAATTCTTTTTATAAAGATTCCATTCGTCATAGCGAATTAGCAGCTGGCAAAGGGATCAATTTCTTTGATAGTGGGACTTCTGGTGGTCAAAATGGGGCCTTAAATGCTGGTAACTTTATGATTGGCGGTCCTAGTGCAGAAGCTTTTGAGCATTTGAAACCATTGTATGAGGATATTTCTGAAAAAGATGGTTATTTATATACTGGTCGGCCTGGATCCGGACATTACTTGAAGATGGTGCATAATGGCATCGAATATGGGATGATGGAAGCCATCGCTGAAGGTTTTGAAGTATTACAAAATGGGCAATTCGATTATGACAATGAGGCGGTAGCCAAAGTTTGGAGTCACGGATCAGTGATTCGTAGTTGGCTGATGGAATTAGCTGAAGAAGCTTTTGCTAAAGATGCCAACCTTGATGAAATCTCTGGGCGGATGCATTCTTCCGGTGAAGGTAAGTGGACTTTAGAAGAAGCTTTGAATCAACAAACACCGACACCTGTAATGGCTGCTGCTTTAATGAACCGTTATCGTTCCATGCAAGACGATACCTTTACTGGTAAAGTTGTTGCGGCCTTGCGTCATGGCTTTGGCGGTCATGAAGTAGATAAAGCCAAGTAATTATTTATTGAACTGATCAGTTATATGAGATAGGAAGCACATAAGACAAAACAGCAATGTTAGTCTTGTGGACTTCCTATTTTTTGTTGCTAATAAAGTTAAATTAGTGCAGACAGCTGTGCAATCTAGTTGGCGGGCGGCGCGAATAATGCTTAGTCGTCTAGGCACAGTACTTTTCGGTTCAGGGGAATTGAACTAAGCACCATTAAGATATTTCCGTTATAATAAAAAGTAATTTATTTTTTGGGGATGAGTTTATTAAAGGAAACGCGTTAACAACCCGTATTTTTGCATTGATCATTGGTCTAGTGGTCAATGCTTTTGGTAATGGGTTATGTGTTGTTGCTGGTGTGGGATCTGGATTATGGACAGCAGCGGCTGTTAATTTAAATGCATTAAGTGGTCTGAGTGTCGGGGGCTTTTTATTTATCTTTGGCATGTTTAATACGATCACAAATCAGTTTTTGATTCGGCGCGTTGATATTCCGCGTTTTATTGGTGAAGTTGTTTTCGTGCTGTTTTTTAGTTATTTCGTGAACATATTTGTTAATATTTTCACTTTTTTTGGCATTAATACTTGGCCCTGGTTGATTCGGGCAGTGTTATCCGTTTTAGGCGTGGTCATTTTTTGCATTGCGATTTCAATTTATCAACGGGCAAATATTTTTATGCATCCGAATGATGATACGACGAATATTTTACGGTTTATGTATTTGCGGGGGAACGCTACTAAATCACAATTACTTGATTTTATTCCGCCAATTACCATAATTATCGTTTGCGTGATTTTAACACGGCAAATTTATGCCATTAATATAGCGACCGTTTTTTCTTTTTTGTTTAATGGTACGTTGATTGAACATGCTGATCAGTGGGTTATGCCTAAGTTGGTACATAATTTTAAGATCAAAACAGGTGAATCTGATTAAATTTAGATATAATTATTTTGTTCGGATGACAATAAGTTTTTTATATGATAAAATTAATTTATAGTAATTGCTACTATCTAAATATTTAATTATGATGAGTGCGAGACACAAGGCGCTCAGCACCTGGGCACTAACAAGAATTGCGAAAAATGGGGGGCTTTCCATTTGAGCCATTCGTAGTTAGGTGAGGGTGTTGTTTTTTGGAACACGGTTAAAATTTAATTGTTCGCAAACAAATAGCGGCTAAAAACAAAACGTTAGTTTTGTCCCAGCCGCCTTTTTAGACTAAAGCGTACTTTGAGAATTCTAGTAGATATTTAGAACCCAAAACGTGGCGAAGTTGTAGAAATCCATTTGAAGAGGTGATGTGTATGAAATATTTTGACAAGTCGACGAAAGAAGTTTTACACCATTTGAAAGTTGAGCGTACTGAAGGCCTAAGTACGAAAGCAGCCAAACGGCGATTAGAAAAGGTTGGACCAAATCAATTAAGACAAGCTGAACCAGTCTCTAAGGTCAAACTGTTCTTTTCAAGCTTTAAGGAACCAATCATTATTGTATTAATGGTTGCAATTGTTTTGGCCTTGTTGAGTGCCTTATATGATTTTAGAGTAACTCAAGATTATAATCATGGGATGGCAGCTATCTATGAGGCGATCGCCATCATGATCCTGATCTTCGTGAATGCTTTTATTAGTTTCTATCAAGCGAATAGTGCTCAAAAGTCACTCGACGCCTTACAAGAAATGGCCCATCATCACATTCATACGTTGCGGGACGGCAATTGGGAAGATTTGGATACGAGTAAGCTTGTGCCTGGCGATATTATTAGCGTTAAAATGGGCGATTTCATTGAAGGCGATGTGCGCTGGCTCAAAGTTTCTGAACTGCAGGTTAATGAATCCCACCTGACTGGTGAAGCAGATGGTATCAGTAAAGCAACCGATGTATTGGCATCAGATACAGACCTAGGTGATCGAACCAATATGGGATTTTCCGGTTCCACCGTGGTCAATGGTAGTGGTATCGGCGTTGTTGTTGCCACCGGTATGCAAACGGAACTGGGTAAGATCGCGGATCTATTGCAAGGTGAAAAGCAGCAAAAAACGCCGATCGAACGTAATGTTAACGCCTTGACTAAAAAGCTGATGTACGTAGCGGGTGCCATCGTACTCTTTACGATCTTGTTTGATATTGGCAAGGAGTTTTTCCGAACCGGGACGATCAATATTGGTAAATTGCCGGAAATTCTTTCAGGTGCAATTGCCCTAGCAGTTGCTTCGATTCCTGATGCTATGCCGGTGGTCTTATCCATTGTTCTGACGATCGGCGCCACGATTTTAGCCCGTAATAATGGCTTGATCAAAAATTTGAGTAGTGTGGAAACTTTAGGTGCGACTTCTTATATTGCTTCGGATAAAACCGGGACTTTGACTAAAAATCAAATGACGGTAACCCGTTTTTGGGCGAATAATGCCACGTTCCAAGTCGAGGGTAATGGCTACGAACCACTGGGGGATATTATTCCAGTAACCAATGATGCCGATTATCGGGCCTTTCTAGAAGCAGCGGTTTTAGATAATGAAGCCGAGATCATGCGTGATGAAGATCAGAAGTGGCAGCCTTATGGTAACCCAACAGATGTGTCCTTGGTCGTTTTGGCTGCTAAAGCAGGCATCACGCGTAGTGACCTTTTAGAAAAAAATGATGATCGCGACATTGATGTGGTTCGGGTACTGCCTTTTGACAGTACGCGTAAGATGATGAGTGTCGTGATCCAAGAACAGGACCGCTACTTTGTGATCACTAAAGGGGCGCCTGATGTGATCTTAGCTAAATCTGAAAAGATCCAACTAGATGATGAATACCGTGATATTGCGCGTTATCGTAAAAAGGTAGACAGTAAAGTTCTAGAATTTGCCAATAATGCGCTGCGAACTTTGGCAGTGAGTAAGCGTGAAGTTGATGCACAAACCGCCCACAAGGCAACTGTTGCCGAACTAGAACAACAACTGACCTTCTTAGGTATCGCTGGTATCATTGATCCGCCAAGAGAAGAGGTACAAGACTCAGTTGAAATTTTACATGATGCTGGGGTACAGGTCGTGATGATTACTGGCGATCATGCAGCCACGGCACGAGCAATTGCTTATCAATTAGGTATTGTTGATGATAAACATGCGAGTGTGATCGAAGGTAAAGAAATTGAAGCCATGACCAACGATGAGCTTTTTGAGGAAGTCCAGCAGACCTACGTTTATGCCCGGGTCTCACCAGAACATAAGCAGCGTATTATCAAGCAGCTGCAACGCCATGGTGAAGTTGTCGCTATGACAGGGGATGGTATCAACGATGCACCGGCGTTACGGGCAGCAGATATCGGTGTAGCGATGGGCATTAATGGCACCGAAGTAACCAAAGATGCAGCCGATTTAGTCTTATTAGATGATAAATTCACGACGATTGAAAAATCGGTGCAGGCCGGTCGCCGTATTTTTGCCAATATTCGTAATTTTATTCGCCAAGAGCTCATCACGAACGTGGCCGAAGTACTTGCTTTGGTATTGAGTGTTGTCCTGATCTCCGCGCCAATTGGTAATATTCAAGAGACGACGCCAACCCTGACCGCACTCATGGTTTTATGGGTCAATATGATCAGTGATTCGCTGCCTTCTTTTGCCCTAGGCTTTGATGAACCAGAGGCTGATCTGATGCGACAAAAACCACGGAATACCAAGGCTTCGATTTTAGATGGCATGTTAGTCCGAATCTTTATTCGCGGGGCCGTCATGGGGATCATGGTCTTCTTAGCGTTCGTTTGGGCGGCACGTAATGGTATGGGTATTCCTGAAGCACAGACGATTGCTTTTCTGACGCTGGTCTTTGGGCAACTGTGGCATGTCTTTGATGCCCGGACAGAAAACACACTATTTTCACGACCGCCATTCGAAAATGGCCGCTTAAATTTGGCCGTTGCTTTTGCGGCAGTCAGCTCGATTTTTGTCACACTACTGCCGTTTTTCAACAACGTTATGGGAACGGCACCACTCTCAATGAATTTATATTTAGCCGTCATCTTCTTACCAGCTATCCCAACTTTCCTCCTATCAGGAATAAAAGTTATCTTTAAGATTAAAAATGCCTTATAATAGCACCTAGGCAAGTAACCATTGAGACACGATAAACGTGACACACTGGCCTTACTTTCCAGATAAAATACAAGTAGATTTTGAAGCTACTGAGAAATGGTGGTAAAGAATGAAGATTGTGGTTTTAGATGGACATGCTTTGAATCCCGGTGACTTAAGCTGGTCTGGTTTGGAAGCATTAGGTGACGTAACGGTTTATGATCGTACCGATAACGCCGATCAAGCAGAAATCTTGCAGCGAATCGGTACTGCTGAGATCGTTCTGGTCAACAAGACACCATTAGATGCTGCTGTGATCCAACAAGCGCCAAATTTACAGTATATTGGGGTCCTCGCTACCGGGTATAACGTCGTGGATGTGGCTGCTGCTCAAGCTGCCAATATTCCCGTGACCAATATTCCCACTTATGGTACTGAAACGATCGCCCAATATGCTTTCGCGCTATTATTGGAGATCACCAGTCAAGTTGGACTGCATAGTCAAGCAGTGCATGACGGTGAGTGGGCTCAGAGTCCAGATTTTACTTTTTGGAAGAAGCCATTGATCGAGCTGATGGGTAAGACGATCGGTTTGATTGGGTATGGGCGCATTGCTGCCGCTACGGCTAAAATTGCGCATGCATTTGGGATGCGTGTCATTTTTTATAACCATAAGCCGAAAACAGTCTCTGAACCTTGGCTAACGCAAGTAGAGCTGACAACGCTGTATCATGAAGCTGATATTATCAGTTTACACGTACCGCAAACGCCAGAAACAACCAAAATGATTGATGCTGTCGCCATTGCACAGATGAAATCTGGGGTTATCCTGATCAATACGGCTAGAGGTGGCTTACTGGATGAACCTGTAGTTGCCCAAGCTCTGAATGACGGTAAAATCTATGCGGCTGGGTTGGACGTGGTGGCTGAAGAACCGATCCGTGCCGATAATCCTTTATTAACAGCTAAAAATACCTTTATTACACCACATGTTGCCTGGGCACCAACTGAGACCCGAGCACGTCTGTTGAGTATTGGGTTCGATAATGTGAAACAATTCTTGGCCGGCCATTTGCAACATAACGTTTGGTGAAAACGTCTGTTAAAATAATCAAAATTAGTCTAATTAAAAAGGCTGAGCCGTAATTTGGCTCAGTCTTTTTAATATGCTCTATAAAGGCGTTATTGCTACAAATCCTGATGAATTAGACTTGCTGATACATTCATAATGTATATACATATGTATTTACATACTTTTGATTTTAGGATATACTTAGGCTGAAATAAAAATGAGGTGATTTTAAGTGAGTAAATTGGTGACGTTAAGAAAGTCTGGCAATAGTCTTGTATTAACAGTGCCATCCGACTTAAAAGATCGTGTGGGTAGTAAGTACAAAGTTGAAAATCGGCCAGATGGCTCGATTGTTTATCAGCCCGTTGAGAAACAAAATATTTTTGATGATCCTGATTGGTTACAATATGACTTTCAAAAAGATTTGGTAGACGACCCTGAATTACAACCGCTTGATCCAATTGGGAAGGAACGGTTAGAAGAGTGAGACTACCACAACAAAAAGATATCGTTATTATAGATGCAGAGCCACACTCAGGTAAGGAATATGGTGGACACGCGCTTAAAAGTGGTAATATCAGAAGACACATGGTAGTTATGAGTTCAAATAGCTATACAAGAGCAACTGGCATGATTTTGGCAATGCCGATTACCACATCGGATAGGTATGTGAATAACCCGCATTATTTACCTATCTTAGTAAGTGGCGGTCGTAAGGATGGGGTTAAAGGTTATATTGCACTATGGCAATTACAGAATTTTGATTTTGTTTCACGGCATGGGGAAATTGTGAATCAAATTAGCGATAAAGCCTATAAAAGCCTGTTACCTTATGTAAAAGATATGTTGGGGTTGTAAATTTACGGATATGTTGAATAAAAAACGTCAGCTTACAGTTCATCACTGTGCTGACGTTTTTTATTAGATAATTTTAATTCCGCCCATAACCTTTCACAGTTGCTCGAATGGCAAAGGCTAAGATGATGCCATCAAAGGCGAATAGAATAACGGAGCCCCAGAAATGCCCGACAAGAGGTACCCAAACCAGGGGCCAGAAGAGTTGGTAAAGCCAAACAAAGAAGACCAGCAATCCCCAAAAGATATTCCAACTTATTTTTTTAGCCATGTTCAGTCACCTCTAATTGGTAATCCATTGCCGAAGCAGGCGTATTGTAGTAGTGGTTGATCAGATGATAGGCGTAAGCTTGAACAATAATCATGATTGGGGCGGAGAAGCCTAGCAGCCAAGCCACCCAAAGTTGGGACTCGCGACCGCTGGCGGCACTGATTGCGTTGATCGTGGTTGCTGGATTCACGCCGACAATCAAATTTGGAAAAACACCAATGAAGAGACTTAGAATAAAACTACCCATCATTACGGCTGCCAGCCAAAAAGCTGTTTTAGCGTGGAAATTATGAATGGCCCAAGTTTGAACAATGGTCGCAACGGCTGCAAGCAGCAATAAGAAAGTTACAGCAGCGGGATGGTTGGCAAAAAAGTGTGTTTTCATCGGTAACAGAATCAATACGAGTAGGAAGAAAGGATAAACTAGAAAATTGGTAATACGCGCATAATGCATTAATTTTGTAGCCAAATTTACAGGCACTTTTTTTATGACTCGAGCTAGACCAATATCTAGGCTTAAAATAACAGCCATCAAGCCGCCTACCAACGAGAATGGCGTTACAATATCAAAGAAGCTGGCATACACAAACCCATTTTTAATCGGGACCCCGCTAAAACTTGAGGTAAAGATCAAGCCAATCAGAAATGGCGGCACGAGACTGCCAAAGAAGAGGCCCCAATCCCAGAAACGGTTCATTGCCTTGGCATGCCACTGGTTGCGGTAGTCAAAAGCAACGCCACGGAAAATAAAGAAAAATAAAACGAGTAAGAAAACGAGATAGTAGCCGGAAGCAAGCGCGCTGTACCAGCCTGGGAAAGCAGCGAACATTGTTGCCAACGCAACAACAAGCCAAGCTTCGTTGCCACCCCAAACTGGTCCAGAAACTTTGACAATAGCATTACGTTGTTGGGCATCGTTATTAGCAAATAAAGTTGCCACACCAGCGCCAAAGTCGGCACCATTGAGTACAAAGAATAAGACGAGTTCGATGGCGATCACAGCCAATAAGATGACTTGTAAGTTTGTCAACTCAAGCATGATGGAAGGCCTCCTTTGAGAACGGATCTACAGTAACGGCTTCATCAGCGTAGTCACCTGTCAGTTCTGGCAGGCCCTGCTTCAAAGCGCGATGAGAGAGTGTGATCATTGATGTGATCAAGAAAATATCTGCAAGGGCAAATAGCGTGATCGACGTTGCTACTTGAGCCACTGTCAGGCTTGGAGAAACACTGTCATATTGTGTTAAAACGCCATAAACGACAAACGGATAGCGGCCGACTTCAGCGACGACCCAGCCAGATGTTGTGGTCAAATATGGGAACCACATGATGATACCCAGTGTTCTTAAAGTCTTTTTGTGCGCTTCAATCCCCTTATTCTTGCGATGGAGCATAATCGTAGCTAGCATCGTGAAGATAATGAAGAAGTAGCCCGCATAGACCATCCAGCGTAACGTCCAGTAGAGCAAGTGAACGGGTGGATAGTACTGCATTTGGCCGTCATAGGACTTGGCAATTTTGGCATCAAATTTAGCATGGTAAGCTTTAGCAATGGTGTTCATACCAGGAACCATGCCAGTGAACTGGCCGCCAGCAAAGTAGCTGCCCATTTTTGGAATATCGATAGATTTAACAGTTCGATTTTTTTCATTAATTAAAGCGGCGGCTGCCCATGGTGCCCCTGTTGTGGCAGAACCAGCGTTATCATAGCGCGCTTCAATGGCACTGAACTTCATCGGCTGTAACGCTGCTGTAGCGGCACCTTGATCATCACCTTGCAGCGGCTGTACGATTGCAGCGGGTAATGCAATCAATAAGCCAATTTGAACAGCGGCTTTAAAGGCTTTAGTATCGCGTTTGTGGAGGATCTGCCAAGCGGAAATACCGGCAGTAACTAGACCGCCAAGAATCAGTACTGCAAACAAAACGTGCAGGACTTCTGGTCGGTACTGAGGATTTTGTAATAAGGAGATCAGACTATTCAACCGTGCTCGATTGCCCTCCATGTGGTAGCCATAAGGGTTTTGCATGAAGGCGTTGATACTGATGATCCAAACAATTGAGAACATCGATGCAATCAATAGAGCCACACCGAACCAAGCGTGAACGCGTTTATTGAGTTTGCCCCAAGTGAAACGCCACATACCAATTAAAGTAGATTCGATAAAAAAGGCGATCATACTTTCGATTGCTAGTGGTACGCCAGCAATATCACCCATCATCTTGGTAAAAGCTGACCAATTCATACCAAACTGTAATTCCATGATTAGGCCGGTAACGACACCTGTAGCGAAACTAAAGAAGAAAATTCGACTGAAGAATAAGGTCAATCGGCCCCATTTTTCAGTATCATGATGACCATAAGCATAAAGCATCTCAAAAATTAGCGTTGCTAACAGCAAACCGATTGAGGTTGGGACAAACAAAAAGTGAACAATGGCGGTCATTGCGAATTGAATACGTGACAAAGTTGTGACTGCTAACGAGGTAGCCCCAAAGACAAGACTCATTTTTTTCACCCCAATTCAACAAACCCAAGCGTAACTTACTAATTATTTCAAAGTCATTTTACGGCCAGCTAGGTTAAAAGGCAAAGAAAAAGATTATAAATATATAATTTGTTTTGTTAGTTTGGTATTCATGTTTTTAAGTCGTCAAATGCCAGTATTTTAGCAACTTATGCTACAATCAGCGTGTAATCATTGGAGGGGATAAGTTATGCCAATTAGTATCGGTGAAGCACAAGATGTCTATAAAGATGCCGGCGAAAATATCGATTTTACAGTGTTATCATTTAAACGGGAGAATTTAGCCGCGGAAAAAGCGGCTTTTCAAGAATTAGCTGCCAGGATACCTGCTATTACGCGAAGCATGCGCATCCGTTATCCTAAAAGTGTCTTAGCGATAGCTTTTGGCATCAGCGCTTCAGGCTGGCGTTATTTATTTCCAGATGTGAAAAAGCCGAAAGAATTGCGTGAATTCCGCGGTGTTGAAGGCCCTAAATATACAGCACCAGGGACACCGGGCGATTTATTTTTCCATGTCCGAGCCGGTGAGCAAGCAGTTGTTTATGAAGTGATGGCGCAAATTATGACTTTTATTAAAGACGAGACAACAGTAGAAGATGAGACCCATGGCTTTCGTTATTTTGAAGGTCGGGCAATCATTGGGTTCATTGATGGCACAGAAAACCCTGATTTCCATGAAGCTGCCGACTATGCTTTGATTGGTGATGAAGATCCAGCTTATATCAATGGTTCTTATGCATTCGCTCAAAAATATTTACACAATATGGCTGCTTGGCAGGCATTAACAACTGAGCAGCAGGAAGCAGCAATCGGACGCAAGAAGTTCTCTGATTTAGAATTGGATGATGCCGCTAAAGCACCGAATGCCCATAATGTGGCTTCTCAGGATAATAAAGATGGTATCGAACACAAGATCATCCGCATGAACGTGCCATTTTCTGAACCAGCTACTGAACAGACGGGCACTTACTTTATTGGCTATGCGCGGCATTTTAATGTGACCTTAAGGATGTTAAATAATATGTTTGAAAAAAGTGATCGGCTTTTGGACTTTAGTACGCCAATCACCGGCGCCGAATTTTTCATCCCGTCGTTGCCAGTATTAGCTAAAATGGCAGAAGGGACGCTCTAGTTTAGCGCGTGCGAATTATCGGGTAGGTTGGTGAGAAAACTGATGATTTGAACGTCTTTAAGTCAAATCTGGCATAATTAAAAAGGTATAATTGCGTAAAGCCCCTATAAATTGCAAGGCGTTAGCGTAGTACTCAGGTACAAAATTACTGCCACTAGGAAATAATTTTTAAATGCAGCTTATGACTGATTTCTCGCTGTATGCCTTTCAAGTCTTTGAAATATCCGGGATTTATATCACTTTGCTGGCGCATTTGTGGATTACGAGAGCGCATCGTTCTTTTGACCAAGTTAACATCCCACTGCAAACGGTCTGGTTGTGCTACCACATATGCGGTCGTCAATCTCGCCTTGTGAATGGCAGCTTGATATTCTTGAGAACCGTTTTTATATGGGAGGCGGCGCACACCAATAACAATCGTATCACCAATACTTGGCATAAATTGGTCTGTTCTCTGAGTTAATACCATGTCACTTGGTGCCAAGCCAGACGGTTTTCTTTCAGCAGCAAAATACTGGCTAAATTGTGTAAATGTCATATATCCACCTGAGTAGACAACGTTAATTTTTGATTTGGGTTTTATGCCCTTACCGGAAAGCACAGCGCCGACACGCATGGTTACTTGCGTCCTGGGTTGTAGCATAGAAACTGTTATTGGCGTCGCTTGTACAACACGTGCAAGAATAAAATAAATCCCTTGCTGATTAGCTATTTCCAAGTTCTTTGGTACTAATGCAACGTATGAACTCTGATCTTCATATTGAAACGTAGGCACATTACGATATTGATTAGCCGCTTGACGTTTATTCGACGCAATAGTCTTTCGATCTGCTTTTTGCAGATAGGTGATTGGCGAAAACTGGTGATTTGTTGTCGTAGTCTTCTTTTTTCCACTGCACCCCCCTATCGCTATTAGAATAATCAAGCTAAATAGGGCAACACCCATTTTTCGCGTTTGGTTCATTCTCCATTCTCCATTCTCCTACTCTCTCTTTACGGTGGATCCGTTTGATTGCTGTCCCGGTTCATAAGCAAGTGGCTGAGACAAAACTAACGTTTTGTTTTCAGCCACTTGTTAATTACGAATATTTATTGCTTAAACGTGTTCCAAAAGGCAACGCCCTCACTCAACGACGAATGACTCAAATGGAAAGGCCACCATTTCTCGTAATTCTTGTTGGTGCTCAGGCGCTGGGCGCCTTTTGTCTCACTCTCATTACAAAACAAACACTTTTTAGAATCTGCTTATAAATATTTGTTTCAAAAAGTAGCTGCAGGCTCTACGCATTTATTTAGACATACCTTTTGTTAAATCAGCAGCATTATAAATTCCTTAACGTGTAGAGAATAGCGATGCTAATGCCTATTGTGAAATACAAAATCGCTGATCTCAAACTATGTACGATCAATGAACTAATAATCACTGGTGAAAAAAGCAGCGTGTTGCACAGCATACGTTGCCATAAGGAAACACTAGCATACCAATAACAGAAGTGTTGATATTTTTGCCGTATTTTTGTCATATCACACCACACAATCTTACTAATAATCGGTTGATACCATTTCCAATTTATCATAGCGCTAAGTAGGTCGCTACCCAGTGCATACATTGTTCAAATTAAATTTGAAGTTTAGTCATAAATTGGGCACATAATTCGATTTTTGTTCAAACTAGATCTTAGTTTTGAAGGGTGGTCTAAGTGATGGCTTCAAAGCGTGTGATCATTCAGATGCGACACTATTTCATATATGGGTTACCAATTGCAGGTCTATTGATAACATTGATCTTAATTGGCTATTTTGTGGGGATTGAAGGCTATTCCGGCTGGCGCGTTTGGCTATACTGTGCATTACCATTGATCATCAATCTACTAATAGCCTTGCCTGTTTGGTTATATTTTAAGCATAAAAAGTAGCATTAGAGCTGGATCAAAGCAACTGCTTTTGATCGTTATAAAATGAGCGGTAGCCAAGATAACAAGCAATCACCGAGCCAATGCTAGTGGCCGACATCAGCATAAAAGTGACCATGATTTGATATTGGATGGCGCGTAAGGGGTCGACACCGGCGAAAATCAGGCCCGACATCATGCCGGGGAGGCTGACGAGGCCAACTGTTTTGGCAGAGTCGATCGTTGGGGACATGCCAGTTTTGATAGCGGCTTTGATCAAAGATAATGACGCCAAATGTAGGTCGGCTCCCAAAGCCAATTTTTCTAAAACTTGTTGGCGTTGATCCGCAAAAGATTGGTTCATATTGCGGTAACATAGACCAATGGCGACCATGGTATTGCTGGCAATCATGCCGGTAATTGGAATCATTTGAGCGGGGATAAATTTGATGGAGCCGGAAATGACCAAGACGCCTAAGGTAACACCAGTGCTGGCAAAAATAGCTAATAAAGAAATCTCAAAAGCGTGGCTGATATGATCAGCCCGCTTTTTTGTATTCCAAGCTGCATTGATGATGATCACTAACAGCATCGCTAACGTCAGCCAAACATTGTTGACACGGAAGAGATATTTTAGAACATAGCCTACGATAAATAGCTGGATAACGGCACGAATAACGCCAATAATCATATCTTTTTCTAAGCCGATGCGTTGACGATAACTGAGCAATAAGGCAATCAGAACCAATAATCCGGATAATAATAGGGTCATATTGCTAACTTGTAAATTATGCATGGGTACGAACCTCCGTAACTTGACCGTGTTCGATTTTGACCAACGTTTTAGCTTGTGCGAGTTCAGTGGCATCGTGAGTAACAGCAATCATAGTGATGCCGTAACTTTGATTGAGGCGCTGTAACCACTGTAAAATCAATTGTTGATTGGTTTCATCTAATCCGGTAGTGACTTCGTCTAAGAGTAAGATTTGTGGGTGGAAGATCACATTGCGAATTAAAGCAACGCGTTGCCGTTCACCCCCAGATAGGGCTTCTTTTTTCTGAGTTAAAGTGTCACTGGACAGGTTAAAAGCAGCTAAAGCAGCCACTACACGCTTTTGGTCGTAAGGTTCATTACGGACGATAAAAGGAAAACGCAAATTATCTTCCACAGTCGTGCCAAAGAGAACGGGCTGCTGAAAACAATAAGATACTTGCCGCCGATATTGGATCGGGTCTAGTTCGGTAATCAGCTGCTGGTTAAAGCGAATCTGTCCAGCTGTTGGCGAGATCAAATTGGCCAATAGGCGCAGAATCGTACTCTTACCTGATCCTGATTGGCCTTGAATCGTGACGTAATGACCCTTAGCAAATGACAAATTGATTTGGTCCAAGATTAAGTGATCTTGGACTTGATAAGTTAGATTTTCAGTTGTTAGAATTGCCGTCATATGAACGCCCCCAAAGTTCGTACGTGCTTAAATTAGTTCTATTATAGACTTTAGCCGTTAAAAAGGGGCGTTATTAGTCTGGATACTTGCGGTTATTTTTTGTGTTTGATTATCAGACGTTATCTCTGGTATAGCACATAAATTCATTAATTAATAAAAAACCGTCAAACAGAACATGATATCTATTTGGCGGTTTTTTGGTTGTTTGAATTTCAGATCAATTTACGAAAGTTTCGGCAAAATAACGTTCATAGGTTGGGTGGTGGCTTTGGTTGGAATAATCGTTGAAATACGAAGATCATTGATGTACTTGACCACAGCTTGATTGACAGTCACTGAACTAGCTAAAATATTACTAATCGTTTGTTGGCCTTGGAATAATGCCTCAAACGCCGGTGTGCCTAAGTCTTTGTCAGTCACCAGCGGCAGCAGTTCTAGGTGTTGTAAATGCAGCTTACTGAGTTGTGCGAGTAGTGGGTCGGTTAATCCTAAGACAATGCAACTATCGGTCTTGAACACGCGATTCGTTAACCACCAACTGATCAATTCCTGTTCGGAAGTAAAGATATTCATAAGAATGTTGGCTTCGTTTAATAATTGAATCTGAACGCTATCGTGATCATATTCTTTAACTAGGGCGATGGAGCCGTTGTCGCGATAAAATGTTTCGCTGGTTACAGATTGACCGTCTTTTTTATCAATCATTTGGGTGGCAGAAAGTTGACCATGAGTGTCAAAGATATCTCGTTTGATAGGTTGGCTATTGAAGTAATACGTGATCAACCACAAAGAATGATCTTCCCGGCGGCGAATCGTCATAATTTTAGTCTGATGTTGGTCTGTGATTACTTCACTGTTACCATCAATGTGGTGGATCCAATTTGGTTGATCTGGGACGGGTACCCTTTGGACAGGCGTCTCCATGGCACTTGTTTGTAAATCTTGATACATATTGATAACTTTTGCTTTAGGTGCCACTAGGCCAGTATCTTGATAACTAGCCCAAACGTGAGTCAAATCAGCATTATAGGCGGTTGTGATGGCGTTTAAAGTCACCCCATGCGCACTAAAAGTTTCCTTTAGACGACGTAGGGAGAAACGGTCCACTTCACTTAGATCAGCTTTTAAATCTGGGCTTAGGATGTAGTAGCTGACCCTGGGATTGAAAGATAGCGGGCGCACAAAAGTACTGCCATTGAAATAAGTTGCTTGCAGCGTTTTAACTTGTTGCAGCTTTGCTTGGTATTCATTCAGATCGCGCTGCTGTGCCTGATGTAGGTTATTTGTGTCAAAGGCATTGGTACCGCCAGCCAGCTCAGTTTGCAGATTATTAGACAATTTATGCGTGATTTTGGTCAAAGCTTGTTGTTCTTGCAGTAGGCGATCCTTGAGCGTAAACGTTGCTTGATCCAGTTCTGATATGAGCCGTTGAACTTTCTTCTCGGCTTCTTGACGAAGACTAGTTAATTGGGCCACGCTGTCTTGATGCCCTCGGGGCGCAGCGGCTGCCGCTTGATGCTGTATTTTTTGGTCGGTATTACTAGCCGTGGTCAGTTGGGTGCGAATTTTTTCGGCAGAGATATTAGCTTGTGTTTCAGAGGCAGCGACTGTGGGCGTCGCTTGGGGCTGATTGTCTTCAGCTTTAATTTTAGCTAAGTCGATTTTGGGACTTTTTTGTGTCGTCGTTTCATCTTTGCCAGATCTATGTTTAAATGCCACCGTATATCCTCCCGTCACATAAATATAATTACTTTTATTATAAACGTTTACGTAGTTAGACTAAACCTTAATTTTCTGGGGTACCGGTCGGATCATTGACGACTTGCAGCTCATTAATATAAATCAGCAGTAATTGGGCGTAGCTGGGGTGCCGCGTATCAGTTTTGATCGTTGCCTTTAGCGTGTGTAAATTGTCCGTAATAATACCATCGACGTTTAGGAACAGCATTCGGGTCATTTCAGTATCGTCATTGACCGTCCAAGCATAGACTTCTTGCTGACGCTGATGCGCTGCCTTGACAAACTGCTCGTTCAATGTGGTTTCTTCCATAGTATAAGCATTAGCCTTAGTTTGTGGGAAACTTAAATTGTAGGGGAGGATATAACTGACAAATAATTTAGGTGCGCGGCGTTTTAACCCTTGAACCACTGAATAATCTAGGGAATGAATACGGTCGTGGTGTTTTAATAAAGTGGTTTCATATTTTTGAATAAAATTAGTCAGCATTCCGGTACTATCATGAGGCGTTGTTTTGATCTCTACTAGTAACTTTTGATGGTGCTGCTGGGCAGCGGCTAAATAATCATCAAAGCTGGCGATTTTAGCTTGGTGTCCATTTTCTCGAACGGTGATTTGTTTCAATTGAGCCAAAGTCAGCTGATAGGGCGCTTTATCGATACCTGCCAGCGCTTTTAGATTCTCATCGTGCATCACCACAAACTGGTGATCTTTGGTCTCATGAATATCCATTTCTACGTAATCCGGTTTTTCACGACTTGTTTTAAGGAGTGCTGGAATCGTATTTTGGACGCCGTTCTCATCGTCTACACCGCGATGGGAAATCGTTAGGGGTGGCTGTAAAACAACGCCCTGTAAATAAAAGATATTGAACAGAATATTGATACTTAAATAAAGTGAAACGAATAGCGATGCACCAATACGCAGCCAATGTTTGAGCTTGACGGGTTGGCTTGGGGGCAGGACTGGCCTCGAGCCATTAGTTTGACGATTTAGCGCTAGAATCAATATTAGACTGACCATAACCAATGTGAAAGCGCCGATAAACTTTTGCCAAATATTCACGAGCCCCATATTAAGAACCGCGCCAGCAAAAGCAATTTGGGCATGTTGTTGGTCCAGATAAAGTTGGAGCAGATAGATCAGTAAGGTAAAACCGAGAATAAATAGCGTACTCAGAACCGAAAGGGCGAGTAGTCGCCACAAATAGCGCCAAGTATTGCGTCGTGTTAGTTGCCAGCTGCGCTTGACCGCGGTAAAGGCGGGGCGTTGATGTAAGATCATCAACGGTAGCACTTGGATCAGGCGGAGGCCAACATAGGCGAGGCCAATGTAAAATAAGGTCATTAAAACGGCATATAACGGCTGTGCATATAAGAACGTTTCAATGAATTCAGGAATACGCACTTTAGCTAACAACGGTGAGTTCAAGATGATCCTAGCAAATGGTAAGACTAAAATAAAATAGAATATAAAAAATAAAAAGGTACTAGGCCGTAAGTTTTTTAAGTTGATGAAACTATCGCGAGCTAAGACAAATAAATTTTGGCGCTGATTGATACGAATCTTTTCAATACCTTGAAAGGTAAACATGAATTGGTAAAAAACAAGCGTTAGAACTAGAAGTAATAAAATAATCAGTTCTAAAAGTGCCTGTGGTTTACTCGTGAAGATCCTGCCAATATTTGTATAAGAAATAAATGGTATTCGGTTATATTTGAGAATTAAGCTGGCTAGCCAGGTCATGATCGGAATGATCAGCTCAGCCAAGAGGATATTCATAAATAAAATAAGAATCGTATACGCGCCCCAATGTTTAAAAAAAGCGTTGAAAGCTTGACGAAATAAATGCGCACCTTTCAAAATGAATTTCCTCCAATAAAATTACTTTAATTTTGCTAGTAATTGTGGCACAATCGCAATTGATTAAAATTATAAGCGCCAGGTAAACTTAGAGCAACATAACTGGCGCGAAAGGGTTGGCAGACGACTTTGGAAAAACTCAAATTACGGCTAGATGCGTTCAGTGATGCGATCATTGCAATTATCATTACGATTATGGTATTAGAGTTGCCAGCAGTTTTACATGACAGTTGGCCGGCATATATCAATTTAGCAAAAGAAACAGGCATTTTTATGATCAGTTTTTTTACGTTGCCAACATGTGGTATCAGCATGCCACGGTCTTTAATGAAATTGAGAATATGACGTATCGAATTTTAATTTATGACTTCATTTTTTTGGTATTTTTATCATTGGTTCCTTTGACAACGAATATGATGGCTTCTAACACCACGAGGATCACAGTGATTATTTATGGTGTTTTGCAGATTATTTTAAGTTTATCTTTTCGGGTACTTTCTAAAGCCATTATTCATTTCAAATATACGGATAAGCAGGATATGCAGCAAGTTTATATGAAAATCTATGGTGGGCGTTCGCGTGCAATTGCCGTGGGGTCAGTTGTGTTTGTGGTTTTGGCTTATTTTGTACCTCGTGTCGTGGTGGTTTTCTACTTGGTTGATCCTATTGCAAGTTTTATTGTGAATAGTCAAAAGCGACAAGAAATGTATGACTTGGAACAATTAACGCCAGACCAACGGCAAGATCTGTTAAAACTAGATGGCAATGATGGTCTTAAGAAGTTCCGTGATTTCTTAAATCGCCAACGTCCAGACTCAGAGGTTGATAGCACTGAACAGGTGGCAGCAGAACCAGTAAAAACTGAACCAGCGTCAGTTCAAACAGAGACACCAAAAGAAACCCAACAGGCAACAACGGAGACTGATCCAGTTGAAGGGTTTCAAACTTGGTTGGATAATGTTAGGACTGCGATAGACGACCGGGGTAGTTGGTTAGATAACAATGTGAATCCACGCGATAGGGACAAACAAAAGGGCCTCTCAAAAGATGAATTCAGAAAATTGCGGCGGCAACAGTTTGAAGCGTGGATGCAACAGCGGCTAGATCACGGTCAAGGTCGGCCAAGTCAAGCAAAACTTACACCGGAACAGACGCAAGCTTTTGCCAAGCGGCAAGCCCAGTTCAAGAAGTTACGCACACAAGATAAGCATGAACGCGCTGAATCTATTGGCAAAATTATTCAAGAGATTCAAGATGAACAAGATAAAAAGAAGTGAGCTGGCAGAGCTTGAGACAAAACGTTAGATTTATTTTAGCCACGGTCGGATTCGGGGTAATCTTTAGCCAGATCTTCAGGCGTCATAAAATACAGTGGTGAAGTATCAATTTCCGATTTTAGATCACCCAAGCCAGGCGTTCCTGACTTTTTAGGCTCAGTAACAAGAGGCTGTTCACTGGACGTAACAGCTTGGGGCATATAAGGTAAGGTAATATCTTTTGCCGTCAGCGCTAAAATATTGGCTAAAATAATATTTTGCTGTTGGATCGTTTCAAAATCACGAGCAGCTAAACCTTGTTTTAATGCAGCTTGTGCCGATTTCAGTGCGGGTTTGCTTTGAATCGTTGCTGGTAATTGTTGGCTGTGTTGGATCAAGCTAGCAGCTCGCTTGAGAGCTGCTGCTTTTTGCTGTTTGAGATCTGCAGTTAGTTGGGTTGCAAAAGCTGTCACGCGTGGCGCTAACTCAGCTGTAGTTAGTTGTGATACGTGGTCTTTAAGATCTTGATAAATTAAGTTTGTCTGTCGCTGCCAGGACCATTGTTTGCGTAACTGTTCATATTGATTGGCTAAATGTTGATAGTGAGCTAATAATTTTTGCCGGGATTGCTGTGTTTGAACAGTGGCAAGTACTTTGTTAAAAGCATCTAGCGCCATTTGTTTTTGGTAGTCTGCGGCATCAGCTGGGAGATGCTGTAATTGAGCATAGTAATACCGAACATCTTGGGTTTGTCTGAGTTCGGCCGGCAACTGGTTAAATTGATCGGCTAAATGATTCAAGGTTGTGAAATGTAAGGTAGTCACTGAGACACCAGCTTTCTAAAATTAAAATCCAGCTACAGTTCGGTTATAGTAAATGAGATGTTGGGCTTGCGTTTGGGCATCAATACTAAGCTTACTTACAGAGCAATTATCTGGTTCCATCAGGCCTTGTGTCTGAGGGTGCAGAGCATTCATGGCAAAACTACGCACCGTAAAACCATGGGTCACGATCAAAATTTTATTTTCGGGAAAGTTTTGGACGATTTCCCGGGAAATATCGGCAACGCGCTGTTCGACGTGCTGAAAAGTTTCCCCCTGAGCGATGGTGGCATAGTTTGGCCGCACATCGTGAATCACAGGATCGAAATAAGTTGGGAATTGACGTTCTAAGTCAATATTAGCTTGACCATCCCAAAGGCCATATGAGATTTCCAGCAAGCGTTGGTCATAAGTGATTGGAAGTTGTGCCGTTTGGTTTAAGATGGCTGCTGTTTGTTTGGTCCGTACTAACGGTGAAGCATAAATGTGTGTGAATTGGGCTAAGTCTAAATATTGATGCAGTAATTGCGCTTGCTGCTGACCCGTTTGGTTCAAGTAAGTGTTGGGGGTATTGATGGTACCTTGTTTAATACCCGCATCATTCGCATCGGTGCGTCCGTGTCGAATGAGATAAAGTTCTGTCATAGTTAGACTCCTAGGGATGAATTTACTTCATTTTAGCAAAAATTACGAAAGATGTTGACAACTTTCTATCCGTTTGCTAATATAATTTTAATAATTTAAGGAGATTTTAATTATGACAACCTGGAAGATACAAATTAGATGCCAAAATAATTTAGTTGTCTCATGGGCCTCATCATCTCGGTGATGTAGGCCACTTCAACATGCGCTGGCCTACTGCTTAAAAAGTGGGTCAGGGGATGTCATAATTAAATACATCCGAGCACTCACATTTGTGGGTGCTTTTTTATTTGTCTTTGGCAAGTTTCATTAAATAACTTGGAGGTTGATTGAAGCATATGACAGTTTACAATTTTGCGGCTGGTCCAGCAGTTTTACCTAAGACGGTCATCCAGCGAGTTCAAAAAGAATTACCGAATTTTGAAGCGTCGCAGATGAGCATTCTGGAAGTTTCACACCGATGGCAGCCAATTGTCGACCTGATCGATGATACAAAAGCACGCCTATTAGACTTGATGCATTTAAGCAACGTTTATGATGTATTACTGCTGCAGGGTGGGGCAACGTTACAATTTACGGCTGTACCGCTGAATTTAGCTACACAATTTCATCGAATTGGTTTTATTGATACCGGCCATTGGTCTCAGCGAGCTGCTGCCGAAGCTGAAAAACTACCTCAGCTCACAGCAGAGATTCTGGCTTCTTCACGGGAAGATCATTATCAGCAGCTGCCAGTTTGGCCACAGATCGCCAACAAATATGATTATATTCATTTAACCACGAATAACACCATTGAAGGGACTGCTTACCATACGGTTCCGACGACTGCACTACCACTTGTAGCGGATATGTCATCTAACTTTTTGGGACAGACATATGACTTTACAAAATTTGACTTGATCTATGCAGGTGCCCAAAAGAATTTAGCCCCTGCCGGTCTGACAATTGTTGTTATTAAGAAACAACGCATTCAACAGCTTAATTTGCCAAGTATGCTTGCGTATTCTGAATTAGCGGCGAAAGACTCCGCTTTAAATACCCCGCCCGTCTTTCAGATTTATGTTGCCAATTTGGTTTTACAGTGGTTGGCTGACCAAGGCGGCGTTGAAGGCATCACACGAATTAATCAGCGCAAAGCGGCGAGGTTATATGAATTTTTAGATCAGTCACAGTTGTTTACTAATTCTATCAAGGCGTCTGATCGGTCTTTGATGAATGTGCCTTTTACCACTGGTGAAGCGCAGCTTGATCAAAGCGTCATCCAAGCAGCAGCTGAAGCGGGCTTGATGAATCTGAAGGGTCACCGTTCCGTAGGCGGTTTACGTGCCAGTATCTATAATGCCATGCCTGAAGCTGGCGTGACCGCATTGATCGATTTTTTGGCTGACTTTGAAGCAAAACACAAATAGTACCATAAATATTTTATTGGAGGGTCAAACTTATGTATCATATTAAAACATTTAACGCAATCGCACCTCAAGGCTTGGCGGATTTTACCGCAGACTATGCCATCAACCAATCTGAAGATCCTGATGCGTATTTAATTCGCAGCGTTGATTTATATCAACAGACTTTTTCGAAAAATTTAAAAGCTATTGCCCGTTGTGGCGCTGGTTACAACAACGTTCCTCTGGATCGTGCCTTAGCAAATGGGACAGTCGTCTTTAATACCCCGGGTGGTAATGCTAATGCAGTTAAAGAGCTGATTATTGCTAATATGATCATTGCCAATCGTAATATTATTGCGGCTGCTAATTGGACGCAAAAAGTTGAGGGAGCAGACGTTACACTGCGAACGGAAAAAGAAAAAACAGCATTTAATGGCACGGAATTACGACATAAAAAGTTAGCCGTCATTGGGTTAGGACACGTTGGATCATTAGTGGCTAACGCAGCCAGTGATTTAGGCATGCAAGTGATTGGCTATGATCCATATTTGTCAGCTGATGCTGCTTGGCATATCAATCAAAAGGTTAAGCGGGCAACTTCATTGATTCAAGCTATTCAAACAGCTGATTTTGTAACGATCCATGTACCTAAAAATGTAGAAACAACTGGCTTGATCGGCACTTCCGAACTGACCATGATGAAGCCAGATGCGGTCCTCTTAAACTTTTCACGCTTAGGCATCGTGGATAATCAAGCAGCCATCACTTTTTTAAGAGCCGGCAAATTACGGCAGTATATCACTGACTTTAGTTCTAAAGAGATCCTACATGAACCCAAAGTCACGATCATGCCCCACATCGGCGGCTCCACAATTGAAGCAGAAGTGAATTGCGCCAAGCTTGCGGTTGCTGAAACAAAGGCTTTCTTAGAGACAGGCAATATTCAAAATGCCGTAAACATGCCCGATGTCCAAGCACCTTTTCAAACTCAGTACCGCTTTACCCTAATGCACCGTAATGTTCCCAATATGATTGGCCAAATTTCGACACTCATTGCTGATGCTGGCATCAATATTGAAAATCTGGTGAACAGCGCACAAGCTGATTATGCTTATACGATGGTGGATACCAACCAGCTGCCACTTGCTAAGAAAAACACACTATTGGCACGATTAAATGCGATTGATAGTATGAAACGTGTGCGTATTCTTTGTCGTAGTTAGTAAGTAATACTAGTTATAAATTATTAATTGCTGTAAAAGATAAATCAAAGTATTGTTAAGTTCAACTAACAAATTAGTTTAAAGAAGTGATTGTTTTGGGATAAACTGGGACTAATATCGCTCTAAATCAGTTTTAGTAACTAGATTATGCTTAATAACAAATAACGCATAAAAAGCTAAATGAATCCGAAATTTAAAAAAATTGGAAATAATGTTGACCCTGAAATGAAATAGACCTATACTGATTGGTGAAGACAGTTAATAATAATTCTAATCAATAAACATTCTCAATCAGGTGAGTTGGATGCAAAAAGTGAAAAAAATGAATTTAAAGAAAAAAACAGTTTCATTAGCTGAGAAAATCAACGTGATGCGGGCTTCTGTCATGGGCGCCAATGATGGCATTCTCTCGATTGCTGGGATCGTTATTGGGGTCGCTGGGGCAACGAACAATAGTTATGCCATTTTCTTGGCTGGAATTTCGGGTATGTTGGCTGGAACAGTTTCGATGGCCATGGGGGAATACGTTTCAGTGAATAGCCAGCGTGACACTGAGAGCAAGGCGATTCAGACGGAAACTGAACGTGTTGATGATCATTTTGACCAGGAAGTCGCTTACATAAAACAAAAGTATCAAAAGACAGGGGTACGTGAGGATCTAGCAGCAAAGGCAGCCACTGAAATGATGGCTAAGGATCCCGTTGCAACAGCTGTTCGAGAGCGCTATGGGTTTGATCCTAAGGAACATACTAGCGCAATCAAAGCCGCCCTTGCGTCAATGATTTCATTTCCTACCGGATCAATTTTGCCGTTAGTTGCGATCACAATGTTTCCAGCTCATATCAAAATATTGGCAACCGTGATCTCAGTTATTATTGCTTTGGCGGTAACTGGTTATACGGCAGCAGCACTGGGTAAAGCCAATCGCTGGAAAGCTATGTTACGGAACATTGTATCTGGCTCTTTGACGATGATCGTTACTTATGCAATTGGGTCCTTGTTTGCCCACTAAGGATTCTGATGGAGATGAAGGACAATGAATAATACGAAGACTTTAAAAAAACGGCCTAAGATGACAATGCAAGAACGTTCAAATACACTACGTGCCGGTGTATTAGGTTCAAATGATGGTATTTTGACAGTTGTTGGGGTGCTGTTTAGCGTTGCCGTAGCGACGTCAAATACCTTTACTATCTTTATTGCTGGCTTATCCGATTTGTTAGCTTGTGCCTTTTCGATGGCTTCTGGCGAATACGCCTCTGTTAGTTCTCAAAAGGATACGGAGAAAGCAGTTGTTGCTCAAGAACAAGCCCTTTTGAAAACAGATTATCCTGCTGAAGTAGCAGCGGTGGTTAATTTTTATGTTAGAAAAGGCGTTACTCGGGAAACATCCCAGGCGATTGCGGAAGATTTGATGACCAAAGATGCCCTGGGCACTGTGGTGCGTGTCAAACACGATCTACATTTACATCATTATATGAATCCTTGGAATGCAGCTTTTTCATCATTAGTTTCGGCAGCCTCAGGTGGGATTTTCCCATTAGTTGCGATGACCTTGCTACCAGAAGCACTCAAGTGGCCGGGGACAATTTTAGCTGTTTCACTTTCAGTTGCTTTAACGGGATTTCTGAGTGCTAAGTTGGGGAATGGGTTAGTGAAACGTGCTGTTGTTCGAAATGTGATCGTTGGTATTGTAACGATGTTCATTCACTACTATGTGGGCTTAATGCTGTAATTACGTTATGTTTTGTGACGCAAATTAAAATTGGAGGCAAATTAGCTGTGACTTTAGCCAATCATAAAACTAATGCTATCTTGACTGCCGAGCAAATGGCTGCTTGTGACCAATATACGATTGAAACGATTGGGATACCATCATTAGTGCTAATGGAGCGTGCTGCTTTAGAAACAACACGCTTGATCGAACAGCTCTTAACACCAACCCAAGTACTTGTGGTTTGTGGTACTGGGAATAATGGTGGCGACGGCTTAGCAATCGCGCGCATGTTACATGTACATCAAATATCCGTAACAGTCGTTCTTTTAGGCGATCAAACCCATGCCAGCGCTCAGACAAAAAAGCAATTACAGATTTGTGATTATTATCAGATACCGTTTCGAGAGGAATTGCCGGAGGATCTTGCCGGTTACGACTTGATCGTAGATGCTATTTTTGGCATTGGTCTTTCGCGACCGATTACCGGTGCTTATGCGCAGGTCATTCAAACGCTAAATCAAGCCCAAGCATCTAAAGTGGCGGTAGATATGCCGAGTGGGCTCAATGCAAATACGGGTGCCATCATGGGCGTCGCTTTTCAGGCAGATTTAACTATAACCATGGCTTACCGCAAGGTAGGTCAACTGCGAAACAAAGGGCCAGTGTATTGTGGCTTGACTGTCCCCGTGGATATTGGCATCTATCGAAATCAATCAATATAAATATGAGGTAGAAGAGAGTGAGATAAAAGGCGCCCAGCGCCCTTTGTTGCACTTTTGTATAAATATATTAATAAAAATAACGCAACACCGAATTTTCGGTCGTTGCGTTATTTTTTTGCGGGTATTATTCATAAAAAGCTTAAATATAATAAAAATAATGATTTCAGATTTTGAAGTTGTTTTTATACCAAATGTTATTTCTAATATATTGATTATTTTAAAAAAATACCCTGAAAAATTACAGGCAGAAGCCTAAGCAAATACGTGTTGGCGTTGGAGTGGTCTAAAAATACTTAAATCAAAAAATGAGAATTATTGAATTTCTTTTTGACTACTTATCATTGAGTTGTAGGAAAGCTTATGGGATGCAGCATACTTCTGGAGGTGGTTATATTCTAATTGAACAAGCGATACAAATAAATCAACCCAACGATAAAGCAGGTGATGTAAATAGTAATGATCAGTTGATGTGTGACAGAGGTTTAACACCAGAAAGGAGCACATGACCTGTAAAGGAGGTGCTTTGAAGTGAACAAAGAAAATAATTTCATATCAAAAAT
This sequence comes from Agrilactobacillus fermenti, assembly GCF_047943045.1. GTDB lineage: Bacteria > Bacillota > Bacilli > Lactobacillales > Lactobacillaceae > Agrilactobacillus > Agrilactobacillus fermenti. The sequence continues at coordinate 218,212 of NZ_CP181347.1, forward strand.
CAGAAAAGCAGTTGTCGGTTTGATTGGGCTGATCGGCTTGCTGATCCCGATATTCTCAAGTCCCCAAGTTATGGCTGACAGTTCGGCAACACAAGATGTTTTAATTCATAAAAGAGTTTATCTTGATTTGCGACAGGAAATAGACTATCAGTTTCGCAACACCGGTCATGCAATTACTGACGATAATAACTCATTTATCCAACAAACGTTTGGCTTAAATGATGCCACTTTTGTCGTTTTTGAAATAACGGAAAAGTATAACGAACTCGAAAAATCTGGGATGACATACGATGATATTGTTGCTAATTTTTTTACCCCTAAAGTCTTAAAAAGAGAAGATCTACGAATTCTAGCTGATAAGACGCAGCCAAATTATGAAGCTGTCCGTAAGAATCCACTATATGCCTTCCTGCTGGATAAAGCAGGCAATCCCAAAATTGTCGCAAGAGGGGACACTAAGACAGACACGTTCACCGATAATGATGGCAAGAAATATACTGAGGATGGGCTTGTGCGCTTCACATTACCCAAGCAAGTTACGATTGCTGGCAAAGAGCAGAATGCAAGATATCTTTTAGTTGAAATTGATGTGGGTCTCACGGAGAACATTGACTATGACAAAGTCGCCCGATATGGCGTCGTTAAGTTGCCCTTTATGGATGAAGTGACCCATCAACCGTTATCTGGGACGTTACACTTATATCCTAAAAATATTGGCTATGCTCGGGATCCTTATTTCTTAAAAATCGGGAAAAATCAAGCCACAGATCCAGACAGCTCAGGGCAGTTAATTGAAGGTGCTAAATTCGTTCTTTGGCGGCAGCTGAATGGTGAGAAGCAATATCTAGACATGAGTTATGAAAGTGCATTACAAAATCAGTGGATTCCAGAAAATCAATTAATGGGGGACCCACTAAGTGACCCTCGGGTAACAGTTTTCACATCTAACAGTAATGGTTTGGTAACCATGGAAGGCCGTTTGTTGGCTGCGGGAACTTATTATTTCGAGGAAGTGGAAGCAGCGGAAGGCTATCGTATCGATGAATCACAAAAAATGGTTCGCGTAGATGTCCCCCGAACTTGGGATGAACCGGTAATGGTTGATGGTCAACCGCTTCAAGAACCAGAACCAGAAAACCCCCGACCGGGAGATGCCAACGTACCAGTTGTTGTGAACCTTAAAAACTCATCAGACTCTGAGGTATATGTGAAGCGGTTCAAGAAAGTTGATATGGCTGACCACGGCAAGGCCTTAAAAAATGCTAAGTTTGTAATTGCAAATAAGGCAGGCAAATATTTACGTCAAGTGCGTGGTCAGAATGAATGGATCGTAAATAATGGCAGCAATAGCGAATTAACACGTTCGAACTTAACGATTTTAACTAGTGACACTAATGGTAATTTTGAAATTAGCGGTTTGCCAAAAGGCAGTTACAAACTTCGTGAAATTCAAGCACCCGATGGCTATCAGCTGACTCAAGACTTAGTTTCATTTACGGTTGGCGATAATGATACCAATGAAACTAAAAATCGACAAGATATTGTAAATGCAAAAACGACCAATAGTTTGCTTGATTTGTTTAACCCAAATACACCGGCGGCTACTGGTAACAGTAGTGGTAGTAGTACGCCGACTTCAAGTGGTGGTCTATTACCACAGACAGGGGCCGTGTTATTAAATGGCTTAGGTCTGATTGGTATCACGATCATCATATGGGCAATTTACCGCAAATATAAAGCGGCGCATTGAACCTTTCGATTTCGCAATAGGAGGCGAAAACAATGCATAACATCATTATGAAGCGTGTCTGGCAAATATTAGCAGCATTAATGTTGTTCGTACCGTTATTATCAGGCGCGTTACAAAGTACAGTGGTTCAGGCAGCAGAAGCAAGTGGTGAAACAACGGTTACGATCCACAAACGTAAATTATCAGACCAGAATGCGGCCATAACCAATGATGGTACCGAAAAACCGAATGTCATCGGGACACCTTTAGCTGGCGCTGGTTTCACAGCTTATGATGTGACTAACCACTATACCCGCTTAATGGGTGAATCCGGTGCAACGATGGCTAGCGTTATGAAGAAATTAGCTGAGTTAAAACCAACCGAATACCAAAATAATCCCAAATATGATTTTGGGGTGACGAATGATCAGGGTGAAGCAACGAAGATACTGCCGAATAGGTCCAGTACAAATGGCAACAAAAATGCGGTTTATTTATTCATAGAAACAACCGTACCAGCAGGGGTTATTGCTTCAGCACCATTTGCTGCTGGATTTCCGTTCTTAGACCCAAGCTCGACAGCAACAAAGTATCTGAAAGATGTGCATCTTTATCCTAAGAACTACTTTGGGCAATCTAAATTAGAATTTGAGAAATATTCTTACACCCATGCCACCGGGAATGAAGCAGCTTTACAAGGTGCTAAATTTACAATCTGGCGGGAAAACAACGGTGTGAAAGAGTATTTCAAAGATTTAGATGGTAATAATGAACCCATCTATACGACAGATGCTAAAGAGGCACATGAATTAGTTTCTGGCGCCAATGGTAAAGTACAATTGGATGTACCTTGGACCATGATGGCAGGGGACCATTACATTGAAGAAACAGCATCAGTAGATCCTTTCCATAAGCCATTATGGGAAAAAGATGTGGTTCTAAAAGTGAAACACGATCCAAAAGATCCAAGCAAGGCTATCTTTGAAGGCTATGACCTTAATGGTAAGCCGATAACAACAGATCGCATCTATAACTACGACGCGCCAGAGATAAAAAAGACAGTCAACAAAAATGACTTGAATTACGATGAAGTGCATCATTACAAATTAACCGTACCAATTCCGGTCGATGACAAATCTTATACGAAATTTGAATTAACGGATAACTATGATGCCAATCTAGAATTAGTGACTGATCTAGCTAAAATTCCAGTAAATGTTCTTGATGCGAAAGGGAGTGTTATACGCAGTTTTGAAGTGGCTGGCACGCGACTATCAAATCAGTCCATCAAAATTGACCTATTAAAGGATCTACAGGCCAACCCACCTCAAGCGGCTGGGATGAAATATGAAGTGGCTTTAGACATGAAAATCAAGGCTGGCGCCAAACCAGATACAAATCTAGAGAATGAAGTGATTTTAGACCACGATTATGGTAAATCCGACGATCAAGTAGAGGTCAAAACTCACGGCTACCATTTCCAAAAAATTGATTTACAGACGGAAAAGGGGCTGCAAGGTGCGGAATTCATTGTCTCTCGACAAATGAAGGGTCAAACGGAATATCGGACATATGACGTCGATAAAAAACAATGGGATTGGCACACTGACAAAGAAGCTGCTCATCGTTTTATTTCCAATGAATCTGGGCTGATTGAAGTGACTGGGCTAGAAACTGGTCAATATGTGCTGGAAGAAGTAAAAGCACCTGAGGGCTACCACTTACCTGAAGGCGAAGGCACTAAGACACCATTTGAAGTAACAGATACCAGTTACACGGATACTAAAGATGATCCGAAAAAAATCACGAATAATGTAACCTTTGACGTGCCAGTAACTGGTAGTTTGGGCATCATCGGGTTGATCCTGGCTAGTGGCCTGGTCGTAACTGGTGCCGTAATTTATTTCAGAAAAATACACATGGCTTAAAAAAAGTCTAGTTACAGGATTCATCCAAGAAAGGAGGCACTGACATGATTGCGCGGAAGCAGTTTACTTCACGCTATGTCATCAGATTACTCGTTGTTTGCCTAGCCTTGTTAACTGGTTTTTTGATTCGCGAGGGCACCAATCATATTCGGGCCGAAACGTCGGCCTCGCCAGAAAAAGAACTGGTGATTCATGATTTTGGCTTGAACCATGAAAATAAGCGCGTGACCAATGACGGGACAGAAAAAACAACCACACTAACAGATCCGGTCTTTGACAGTCGGTTTGTTGTCTACGATGTCACTGATGTGTATCGCAGCTTGGTCTATCAGGGTCTGGATTTGACCAAAATCAATGAACAATTGTTGAACTTAGAAGATGCAGCGTTGCTGAATAAGCTGCATTATGAACTACCCAAAACCAATGCAGCCGGTTTGACCCAAATCATGTTACCCGAACGATCGGTAGGTCATTACCAAGATCAGACGAAAGCAGTCTATCTTGTCAAAGCACCAGGGACAGATAAAAAAGCGCTTTTGAATCATAATTTATCACAAAAAAAAGCTAAAATTCATTTGTATTTTGCCAATTACTTCGCAATGCAAAAAGTTCAGTTTAATAGTGTTTACTTTGATTATGAGCAGGGCAAGCTTGTACCCGCTGCTAATGAATATATTCTTGGCAGATCTACGGCTGGTGATAAGTGGTATCAAGGTGTAGATAGCGAGAACCGACCGTTATATACGAAAAATAAAGCTGAGGCCTATAAATTTATACCTGATGCACACGGTTATGCCAGTGCTGAGATTCCCTGGGCAGCTATGGGGCCGACGATGCACTATTTTCAGATGTACCAATTACAAGAAGGGCTTCATGAAGCGGCTAATCGAACATCAATACAAATTCACAGTAATGATATTGATGGCTTTGAATATCGAGCAATGGATGAACTTGGGCACGTCGTTAGAACACCCGCTTCCGAGGTACCCAATATGGTTTCATATATGATACCCACACCCAAATTGGTTAGTAACGTTGAAGATGCTGGTGATGAGAAACACTATACCTTCAAAGTACAGATGCCACTGCCATTTGATATATCAAGCTATCAAACCAATCAATGGGCCATAAAAATTGGGTCTGATATGCCTTTAATGACAGATCCGAAGGTATTGCGTGCCGTTGCTAAGGACGCGGATGGACAGACGAAATATACAATTGGTGGGCAGCCGCAACCATACGGTGATGGACAAAATGGGTTCAAAATTGATTTCACGACAATGAGTACTTTTCAAGACCTTACCGATGGCGATTATATGGAGGTTGAATATCAGGCTAAGACAGCTGCCGATGTGCCAGAAACTGCGAATGTTAGCACTGAAATTACCTATAATAACAATCACGAAAACAAGATTTCCACGTATACTTTTAAGCCTGGTTATAACTTTAAAAAAATCAACCAAAGTCAACAGCCATTGCAAGGTGCCGTGTTCGTGATCTACCGACTATCCGGAGCTACAAAGCAGTATTATATGTCCGGTGGCAGCTGGTCTAGTTCAGTCAATCCAGAACAAGCTAAGCGTTATACGTCCAATAGTGCCGGTATAATATCTTTTCTAGGCGAGCCAAACATGCCTACTGGTACCTATTACTTGAAAGAAATTCAGCCACCACCAGGATATAAACCACGTGATGACATGACGTTTACAATCACGCTACTTTCTTATGATCAAACCATGTTCAACCCTCAAACGGTCGTGAATATCAAAGAGGAACAACCGCCAGCATTTGTGGTTCCTGTAACTGGTGGTAATGGAATCATTTGGTTAGTTGGTGCAAGTACCCTAGTTATTTTGGGCACGATCGTTTACTTCAAAAAGAAGCAACATGTTTAGCATCTTAATCGTTATCAAAATGACACTTGAGAAAGGAGGCACTGGCATGATTGCGCGGAAGCAGTTTACTTCACGCTATGTCATCAGATTACTCGTTGTTTGCCTAGCCTTGTTAACTGGTTTTTTGATTCGCGGGGGCACCAATCATATTCGGGCCGAAACGTCGGCCCCGCTAGAAAAAGAGCTAGTGGTCCATAATTTTGGCTTAAATTATAAAGATCAGCGCGTGCGTAACGATGGTTTGGCAAAAAATGTAGGCTTGATCGATCCTATCGCCAATAGTCAGTTTATTGCTTATGATGTCACTGACGTCTATCGTGACCTAGTTTATCAGAAACAAAATGCTGCTCAAATCAACGAAAACTTACTGAGTTTGCAAGAGGCTACGTTAGATCAAAAGCCTCACTATAAACTGCCACAAACAGATGCAGCTGGTTCGGCTCGGATTATGTTGCCAGAACGATCTGTAGCCAGCTATCAAGACCAGACCAAAGCAGTCTATCTTGTTAAAGCACCAGGGACAGATAAAAAAGCAATTTTGAACCAAAATTTACCGCAAGAAGAAGCGGCATTTCACTTGTATTTTGCTGACTATTACGGCATGAAAAAAGTTCAGTTTAACAGTGTCTACTATGACTATGAGCAGGGTAAATATCTGCCGGCGGTAAATGAGTATTTGCTTGAAAGAGCTGCTGGCGAGTGGTATCAAGGTGTCGATGAACATAATCGACCCATTTATACGCAAAATAAGGCTGAGGCTTATAAATTTACAGCTGATGCCAATGGCTATATCAGTGCGGAATTACCTTGGGCGGCTATGGGCGCAACAGTACACCATTTTCGTGTTTATAAGCTGCAAGCAGGCTTACATGAAGCAAATGCTCGGACATTGTTACAGATTTATAATGATGGCGTAGACAATTTTAAGTATCGTTCAACCGATGAACTGGGTAACTCGATTGATACCTCTGCAACAGAGGTACCGAATGTAATTTTGTATACGGTACCAACGCCAAAAATCAGCAGTGATTTTGAAGAAATCAAAAATGATGATCCTTTTACCTTTAAAATACAAATGCCACTGCCATTAGATATTATGAGTCAATCAGATAAACAATTGGTAGTAAAGATTGGACCGGGCTTAGCTTTATGCTCTGATCCTGAAGTACTGAAAATTGTAGTTAAAGATAAAACTGGACAAAAAAAGTATTCAGTTAATGGACATGTGCAAAGTCATGAAGAGGGTCAAAACGGATTTAAACTTGATTTTTCGACAAATAGTATCTTCAAAGATGTGGCTCGTGGAGATTATCTGGAGGTGGAATACCGGGCTAAAGAAGCAGATTCTCAGGCAACAAAAAATGCTGATATTACTACGGAAGTAAGCTACGATAATAATTACGAAGATAAAACAACGACGTATACACCAAGAATAATAGGCGCTGTTATTCAAAAACTTAACAGCCGACTTGATGCGTTGCCTGGTGCTGAATTTGTACTTTACCGCCTTAAGGGGGACACTAGAGAATATTATATGCCAGACGCCAGTTGGTCTAGTTCAGCTACGCCAGACCAAGCTAAGAAGTATGTATCTGGAGAAGAGGGTATGATCTATATTATAGATGAACCTAATATGCCAGAAGGAATATATTACTTTAAGGAAGTCAAAGCACCACCAGGTTATATGCTGCTCCCCAATGATGTAGCGCTCAGGTTTCTGGAATATACTTATCGTCAAACAAAGGTTCAACCACAAAACATTAAGAATTTTAAAGAACCGACACGACCTGAATTTGTGGTTCCTGTAACTGGTGGTAATGGTGTGATTTGGCTGTTGAGTGGCAGCATTTTGTTAATCATGGCAGTTGGTATTTACTTCAAAAAACGTAAAATTGATTAAGCTTAGTAAAGCGTAAGTGTCCGTCAAAGGGGGGTGCGTCATGGTCAAGGGAAAACATCGCCTCCGTAAACGTCGGTTTACATTCTTCGATGCCTTGATGCTCTTACTTTTATTAATTGGCTTAGGTGGTTTGATCTATCCTTTCTTTCGTGACGCGGTAAATCGCTCGATCAATCAGCAACTAGTCCAATATTATCAGCGGAAAAGTGACCGCGCCCATGATGCCAAGATGGCTATGAAAAGAAGAACAGCTCAAAAAGAAAACCAGAAATTAGCAGAAAAAAATGCAACGCCACAGGCAGATCCCTTTTCGACAACCAATAAATCAGTGCCGCAGCAAAAGAAACTTTCTTATTATGAACGTCACACGGTTGGAACTTTGCATATTCCTAAATTGAATACTAGTATGCCAATTTTTGATATGACAACCGATCTACTTTTACAACAAGGCGCGGGAATTTTGACAGGGACTTCTCAGCTAACTGGGGGTGTGAATACCCATACGGTTATTTCAGCACATCGGGGGTTATTAAATGCTAAATTATTTACAGACCTACCCAAGCTCAAGAAAAAAGACCGATTTTATATTCATGCCAATGATCGCCGGTTGGCTTATGAAGTGCGAAAAATAAAGGTGATCAAGCCCACGGAACATCAGTACCTGCGAATCGAACATGGGCGTGATAAGGTCACATTAATGACCTGTACCCCTTATATGATTAATTCTCATCGTTTGTTAGTTACTGGCTATCGAATTCCCTATCCTCAAACTAAAGCAAGCACACAAATCAAAGAAATTGACCAAGATCAAGAAGTTGGAGCTTTGCGGCTGGTTGCGATAATTATCGTATTACTGCTGGTAGCGATTGTCTTATGGGCGATTTACTGCCGGGGTCGTCGCTTACAGTTACAATCTAAAATCCAACCTTTTGAATTTCGAAGTTGGCGGAGAATTTAAATTTTAGTTTTATTTTAGACACATAGACGGTGTAGTGCAGAGTCATTGCTGGAGTGATAAGGACTTCAGACAATGGCTTTTTATTTGGCAATGTGTCTTGACATGTTGGGTGTTTTCTGTAAGTATTAAGTTTATCAAATATGTCTTGACACTTTGGAGGAAGTATATGATTGCGGAAGATAAACCTGTTTCACAATTAAGTTCACGAAAATTATTGACGGTAGCTGGCTTCGCTTGGCTCTTCGATGCGATGGATGTTGGTATGTTATCGTTTATTTTAACTGCATTACAACGGGAATGGCATTTAAGTGCGGTACAATTGGGCTGGCTTGGTTCAATTAGCGCCATCGGCATGGCGGTTGGGGCGACTGTCTTTGGCGCTTTAGCAGATAAAGCTGGACGGCGTAATATTTTGTTGGTAACTTTATTAATTTTTTCGATTGGGAATGGTATCTCTGCTTTTGTGGGTAGTTTGACGCTTTTTGCTGTACTACGTTTTTTTGTTGGAGCTGGTTTAGGTGGTGAATTACCCGTCGCATCCGCACTCGTTTCTGAAAACGTTGCGGTTGAAAAGCGTGGACGTTATATTGTTTTATTAGAGAGCTTTTGGGCAGGCGGCTGGCTGATTGCTTCAATCTTGTCTTATTTTGTGATTCCAAGATATGGCTGGCGGGTTGCGCTGCTAGGGACGATGATCACTGCTGTTTATGGCCTTTTGATGCGCATACACTTACGTCATGCCAATGATCCGGTAAAAAGTGTTACTACGGATACAAAACAAACTTGGTGGCAAAAAATGGCAGCTATTTGGACGGGGCAGTATACGAAACGCACATTTATGCTGTGGCTGCTTTGGTTTATGATCGTTTTCTCTTATTATGGTATTTTTCTATGGCTGCCGAGCGTTATGGTGGTTCGTGGGTTTGATATTGTGCATAGTTTTGGCTATGTACTGATTATGACTTTGGCCCAATTACCCGGGTACTTCATGGCCGCTTGGTTAATTGAAAAAATCGGTCGTAAAGGGGTATTAGTCACGTTCCTAATTGGGACCGCAATCAGTGCCGCTTTATTTGGTAATGCTAGCAGCACAGCGATGTTAGTATTCTGGGGCGCATTAATGTCCTTCTTTGATTTAGGCGCGTGGGGTGCAACATACGCTTATTCGCCAGAACAATACCCTTCAGAAATACGCGGCACCGGCACTGGTATGGCTGCTGCATTCGGGCGTATCGGTGGTATCGTTGGGTCCTTATTGGTGGGTTATTTATTAACGGCTAAAGTAAGTATTACTTGGATATTCATTATTTTTGCAGCCTCACTGATTGTTGGGGCACTTGCGGTTTTATTTTTGGGTGAAGAGACTAAAGGTAAAACAATTGATTGAATTTAAAACTGCTATTTAGAAGTTAGTAAGTGCTAATGAGTGCCGAAAATGACTGAATAGATCTTGGTAGCGGCATACAGTCAGTCGTTACTTTGGGCACTGAGGTTAAATTTGTACTAAAATCATTAAAGTGAGATAAAAGTCGTTGTCCCTTTAAATACAGTTAAAAACTGAAAATGTTAGACAATTTTGGCAGAGTAGAAATTCTACTTTGCCTTTTTTGTGTGAAATTTTAAACGTGTGCCAAAAGGCAACAGCCTCACCTAACCGCAAATGGCTCAAATGGAAAACTCACTATTTTTCGCAATTCTTGTTAGTGCTCAGGTGTTAAGCGCCTTTTGTCTCACGCCCTTCCTACGATTAGTCTCCTGACCCTACGCCTTTAGCACCAAAACGTTATGCATTCTTAATGGGGTGTCATTTCAAAAAGAGCAGCTAGGACTCTAGTGATTTCTGCAGTTGTGGTTTGTTTACCATCAGAAAGCCACTGCAACAATGTGCCAATTGTGCCGCTAACGAAGTAAGTAAAATAATATTCTAGTAAGCGTTGGTCTGTTTCTTTAAAACGTTCTGAAAATTGGGTAATGGCGAAATCGTGTACCTGATCAAAAATCACCTGAATGACCCGACTATTTGGATAATCCGTCAGAATATGTTGCATCATGACTTTTTGTTGTAACAAAATATTGATGAAACTATGGAGCCATTGTTCGATCTCAGTAGAAGTCGTTTTTCGTAAAATTGGTTTTAATTCCGCAATGATCTCATCTTCCAATTCATGATATAAAGCATAGGGATCGGTATAATGTTGATAAAAAGTTCCACGATTGATATCCGCACGTTTGCATATCTCAGTGACGGTGATTTTAGAGAGTGTTTTAGCGGATAAGAGTGTTAAAAATGCTTCTTTAATGGCCGCCTTAGTATAGAGCGTGCGCCGGTTATGTTTAGTTCCAGCCATAATGTCCCTGCTTTCAACAGAATTATAAAAAGTGTTCAATTAATAACGAATCGTTTGATTTTGCTTATTGTACCTGATTATTAGAGAAATTATACTATGACTAGATAATAAAACCAACAGTATGTATGGTTAATGACAGGGTGATGAAATGAGCTTTATTGAAGTGAAGCACGAGTTTAAACGTTATCAAATGGGAGACACGGTCATTGTCGCTAATGATGATATGACTTTTAATATTGAGGCTGGAGAACTAGCAGTCATTCTTGGCCCTAGTGGTGCTGGTAAATCAACAGTTCTAAATATTCTAGGCGGGATGGATCTACCCAGTGCGGGTCAGGTACTAGTGGATGGCGCTGATGTAGCACAGTATTCACAACGGCAATTAACGCAATATCGCCGCTCTGATGTGGGCTTTGTTTTTCAATTTTATAACTTAGTACCTAACCTGACAGCTAGAGAAAACGTAGAGTTAGCTTCGGCTGTAGTTTCTGATGCATTAGATGTTGATGCGGTCATGGATCAGGTAGGCTTGAGCCAGCGAATGAATAACTTTCCCGCTCAATTATCTGGTGGGGAACAACAGCGAGTGGCGATTGCCCGCGCCTTAGCCAAGAATCCTAAAATTCTATTGTGTGATGAACCCACAGGGGCACTGGACTTTGAAACAGGTAAGCAGGTTTTAACATTATTACAGAACGCAAGTCGGAAGTATCATAAGACAGTCGTGATCATCACGCATAATTCAGCTATCGCACCGATGGCTGATCGAATTATTCGAATTAATGATGCTAAGGTTCGTGCGAACGAAATCAATGCGAAGCCGATCTCGGTTGCGGATATTGTCTGGTAGGTGCTGGCAAAAAATGAAAAATATTTATTTTAAATCATTAATTCGAGATATTCGTAGTTCTTTTGGCCGTTTTGTGGCGATCATCTTAATAATATTAATGGGGGTCCTTTTGTTCGTAGGCATTAAGTCTGTGGGGCCAGATTTAACACGAACAGCCGCACAACACTTAGAAACTAGTCACGCTTCTGACTTTCAAATTACAGCTACCACTGGCTTTACAGCCAAAGACCGGCAGGCGATCCTTAAAAAAATGCCACATGCCCAGGTATCTTTAGGAAACCGAGTGCCAATGGTAGAACACAGAAAGCAAAAGAACTTACAAGTTATCAGTTTTGATAAAAATGACTCTCAAGACCATTTGCAATTAGCTGCGGGACATTTCCCGGGAAATAATCATGAAGCCGTCATTGATGCTCAGCTTAGAAAGCTTTATCCTATGGGCACAAAGCTTCGATTTACCAGTAAGCAATTGAAACAGACGACGGTCAAGGTTGTTGGCTATGTCACTTCACCAACCTACATTGATCGCAAGGAACGGGGCATCACGACAATTGGCAATGGTCAACTAGATGGTTTTGTTTATACGCCTAAAACAAACTTTAACATACCAGCGGACAGCACGATGTATATTAGATTGAAGCAGCTGCGTAAATACGAGCCCTTCTCTGATCAGTATCAGTCTAAGAGTGCTACGGCTGCTGAAAAATTGATGCAAATTTTGAACGCTCGGCAACCCATACGTCAACGTGAATTACAACAAACAGCATTGGTACAAGCTAAAGCTAGATTAGCGGCACAAGGGCAACCTGTACCTAACACGGCGGCAATAGATCAGCAATTGCTGCAGCAAATCAAGTTACCTAAAACAGAATATATCTTAAATCAACGCTCAGATAATCCAGGCTTTAGTGACTATCGCAGTCTAGCCGAGCGGATCGATGCTATTGCTAATGTCTTTCCAGTCTTTTTCTTCCTGATCGCCATTTTGATCACGTTTACAACGATGACGCGAATGATTGAAGAAAATCGCAAAGAAATTGGAACTTTGAAGGCGTTGGGCTATTTTAATCATGAGATTGCTATTAAATATCTGTTATACGCTTTGATCACAGCCACAATTGGGACCACGCTGGGTATTTTGATTGGCAGTAAAGCTTTACCGACCGTCGTCTTCAGCATATTGAAACAGCAATATATTTTCACAGATTACAAGGTTGCCTATTATGGGGGGCCAATCTTGTTGGCAACGGGTGCGGCTATTTTTGCCACAGTTTTTTCAGCACTTTATGTTTTGGTCAAAGATTTACGTGAGAAACCGAGTACGTTACTTTTGCCTAAAGCACCAAAAGCTGGCAAACGCGTTTTATTGGAACGTGTGACACCAATTTGGTCACGGTTATCATTCAATCATAAAATCACGTATCGCAATATTTTTCGCTATAAGGCACGAGGCATCCTAACAATTTTAGGGATTGCTGGCTGTACCGGCTTAATGGTGGCCGGATTTGGACTTCGCGATTCAATTGGTGCACCGGCAGATATCCAATTTAGTCAATTAACGAAATATCAAGCGTCAGTCACGTTAAAATCTGGGCAAGATGCAGTTAAACTCAATTCAGTGTCACAATTGTTGACAGATGCATCGACTGTTCAGAGTACGTTGCCAGTGCACAGTGAACAAGTTACTCTGAAGCAAAAAGGGACTACCAAACAGACGGCGACTTTGATGGCCGCAGATCAAGCCGCAAAGTTTGATGCTTACGTGACACTGCGGACGCCACAGCAACATAAATTACGACTGACGAATGCTGGTGCTATTATTTCCCAACAATTGGCAAAAACTTTAGCTGTTCAAACTGGGGATACAATCACGCTCAGAACAACCGCAGGACAGCGGTATCGACTAAAAGTTGCCGGTATTACGGAGAACTATTTGGGACATAATATATATGTCATGCACGCTTATCTAACCAAACAAACGGCCAAGGCGGTCCCATTAAATACTTATCTTCTCAAAACGAAGGTTATGACGCCCAAACAAGAGCACCGCTTGACCCAGCAATTACTGGATTCGGGACAAGTATTGAATGTTAATTTTTTGAGTAAACAAATCAAACTGCAGCGGACGACGACTAAAAGTATCGCGCCAGTTGTTTTGATATTTATTGTTCTATCAGGTACTTTAGCCTTTGTTGTGCTATATAATTTAATGAATATCAATATTTCTGAACGGGAACGGGAATTAGCTACGATCAAGGTGCTTGGTTTCTTCAATAATGAAGTGACCATGTATGTGGTACGCGAAAGTATTATTTTTACAGGGATAGGTATCTTGCTTGGCTTTGGCATTGGGCATCTGCTGCTGCAATTTATTCTTGCACAAGCTTCTTCAGAGCTGATCCTGTTTCCAACGGTCATCCATTGGTCAGGCTATGTGATTTCGGCTGTAATGACTATTATCTTTTCGTTGATTGTGGCTATCGTAACCCACTTTAAGCTCAAACATATTCATATGATTCAAGCTTTGAATGCTAGTGAATAGCTGGTAAATAGAGGAACGTGAGACAAAAGGTGCTCAGCGCCTGAGTACTTACAAGAATTACGATAATGGTTGACTTTCCATTTGAGCCATTCATGGTTAGATTGGGATGTTGCCTTTTGGAACACGTTTAAAATGAAATCGTTTGTAAACAAATACAGGGGCGGTTGAAAGCAAAATGTTAGTTTTGTTTTCAGCCACCCCTGTTAATTATGATTGGGCATGTCTTGTTTTTTACCAGCTATAAGTGTTCACATAGGTGCTATCAATCCATTGATTTGGACCAACTTCATACCAGAGATGCCCATGATCATCAGTTTCAGCAGAATTAATTTTCCAAGCCGTCCCATTTGCTAAATAACGTCCAGATGGGATTTTTTGATCAGTGTAGCCGTCCCATAAAGTAATAGCATCACCGTTGTTGTAATGAACCACGCCATACATACCTGATTGGGCATCAATATTAGTATCGTTAAGTGGAGTATAATGGCTTGGCCATTGGGCATCGTTGACACCGATTGCAGATGTGTAAGCCACATAGCTATTAATCATATTGTTCGTTTGAATGGTTGATGTGCCCGCAAAATCAAGGCTATTATAGACTCGGGTTACGCCATCAGTATCTGTCCGCTGGGCAAAGGCGATGCCAACTTGAGTGTACCAGGGATTTAGTAGATTCTTACGATGGCCAAAATCTGTGACACCAACATCGTCATAGTATTGTGTAATCAAACCAATGGCCAGTTGTTCATCACTAGTGATCGGAGTCAGAATATTAACGCCAGAACGAATGGAAACATTAATTGGTGTCATGGCGATATTTTCGCCAAAGAAGTAATAGCCAATGCTGTGCATGGCTTGACGCTCACTAGTCATATTATGAGCTAAATTGGAACTTACAGCATTTTGGTTAGTGATTTTTTGAGCCCAAGCATCAGTAATGGTCTGATTGTATTGAACTGGTGCCAAGCCGTTTTCTTGACGTAGGTGATTGATTCCGTAAAAGATCAGCGATCTAACATGATCAAAATTAGGTGTATAACGAACCGTCTGTGCTGGTAATGTGTCAGCTAGTACAGCTTGAGGTTGGTTGCTCGGGGGCATTGGTAGTGCATTCATTGAAGAGAGTGCGAAACCCAATAATGCCGGGGCAACTAAATATGCCATTTTTCTCATGACACTCATCTTCCTTTCTTTAGGTGGCCTCCTCTGCAACCGTATTATGAATGAAAAACGCTTACATGAACTGCCGACTATGACAAGATGAGATGCATATAATGATATTTTATTAATGAAAAATGACAAAAAATGCCGAATATCGGTTATTTAATTTTAAAATAGTTAATAAAAATAAAGGAATACAGCAAAAAAGCACTCTCAAAATGAGAATGCTTTTTTGTTATTTTTGAAAGAGAGTGAAACAAGCGGCACTCAGCACCTGAGCCCCTAACAGGAATTGAGAAAAATGGTGGGCTGAGCCATTCGTGGTTAGGTGAGGGTGTTGCTTTTTGGCACAAGGTTAAAATTTAGTCGTTCGCAAACAAACAGAAGGTGAAAACAATACGTTAGTTTTGTCTCGCTCTCAGTAAAGGGCGGTTAAATTACTGGACAAATACTCTGAAACAAGACGGTCTAATAACAGGAAAATACGATTAAAGTCTTCTGGGGTTCCAAAATCTTTCACTTCAATAATATTTTTAGTATCTGAGATACTTGCTGTAATTTCCTTCGTATCAAAGTAGTTAGTGCTCGTTAAAATAGCATCGTATTTTTGACCAGGTACGAAATTTTCCAGTGAGATATTAAAGTTTGCTCGGGTTTGTACTGTTAAACCGTAGATGAGGTAATAATTGATCGATTGTTCGTGGTTGTCATAAAAAGCCAACTTAAATTGTCGTTTGGTATGATTTAGCAGTAATAACAGGATGCTTGTAAAATAATTAACTAAAAAATGGACAATGGTCGGTTTTTTGAACACAGCATCATGGCGTTGTAATCGATGAATCAGGAAGTCTCGGAATTTGGCCTGGCCACTATCAGCAGACCAGAAAATCCCCTTCATTGCTGTGTATAGAAGCTGGTGCCGGCTACCCAAGACGCCAGGCATAAACAGAATATTCCCCAATTCACTAAAGAAGGCATAGCGCAAAAAGTCCCGATGTAATTCTAAATCAAATTTCATATCCAACAGCGCCAAAACTTCATTAGTTGTATTACGAATTTTTTGAACATAAGGTAAATCAGAATTGTATATAATCTGGAAAAATTCACTATTGATTGGCACAACATGCTCAAAAGAAACGTAAACAATGAAACTTAAAACCTCAAAGCCTAAGTGATTCTTTAAAAAGATATTAAAATTTTTACGAAATATTTCAATCAAACGTTGACCATAGTCATACTTTTCAATGTCGGCAATCGAGATCACATCGACATGTTCATTGTGGTCATGAAGATTTAACCGTTGCATGACCACGTTCCAGTAGATTCTCATGGAATTACGAGCAACTTCGGATAGAGGTTCATGGATCAAGGCTTCATAATCAGTAATGAAGTCTTTAAATTGTGGCTGTGAAAGTGTGGTCAGTTTAGGATCAGAATTATTTAGAGTTACAAAGAACTTATAGTAAAAGTGCCGAATATCTATCTCACGGCCATTGATGTGATTATTACGAATAGAAATATCGAATTCGGCGATCAGATGATTAACCTTGTTCATTGTCCGAAAGAGGGTAGATTCACTGATCATAAGATCTTGTTGCATTTTTTGCATGGTAAATGAATTATGCCAGAAAACATAAGCTAAGATTTGATAAGGTAATGAATCACGAATGATCCGGTTTGTGAGTTCTTCCAAACTATAGATAGGATCCATGACAAGTGTGATCGTACTCCGAGTTTCAGTGAGCCCAATATTTTCATCTTGACAAAGATATTTCAAGTTACTATTTAATGACGCAACGTGATCAGAAACCATCCGTTGTGTTGTGTGCATATAGTTGACTAAGGTTGATTTAGCAATGGTACCATGATTGTGGAAAATTCGTTCTAACATTTTCACATCAAATAAAGCCTTACTATCAAGTAGATCCTCCTTATCCACTACAGTCACTATCCTTCCCATGAATGTGAACGGTGTATTAAATGATCATCTGGTAGGCATAACGTTTGCCATTTTCGTGGGGTAAATAAACGATACCTTGATATTGAAAGCCAGAAATTTTGATCACTTTTTGCATGGCTAAATTATCTGGATGCGTATCGATTCTAATATCATGATAACCCAAATTAACTGATTCATTAACTAATCCGCCGATAAATTTCCGTGCATAACCACTATTCTTCTTAGTGGCATCTACAGCTACACGGTGCAGTGAAATATAACGCGCATCAGCGCTTTTGAGCCACTGGCCTTCTTCAATCGCTTCGTAAGCAGCGTCAATTTCAGTTGTTAAGGCGGCCGTAGCTACTACTTCACCATCAGCCTCTAAGACGTAAGCAATACCCTGTTCAATATCAGAATGAATTAAGACGTCGTCAGGGCTATCGGTACCTTGCCATTGAGGAATGCGCCGTTCTGAAAGTAGGACCTTCGCTTGCTCAATAATTTCCATAATTTTATCAAAATCGTTGGCAGTTGCTTTTCGGAAAACAAGACTCATTTTTTAAAAAACTCCTTTTTAAATAGTGATAGTTATTATACTGCTTGGATTATAATAGCAAGGTTTTGCCACTTTGCAAACTTTTTTGAATCGAAAAAAGTTAGGCTGACCTTAATTTTATGTTTCCTTTATCTAAATATAGGTGTATGATAATTTCGAAAACGAAAATAGGAGTGGTGTTAATGATGGGAAGTCAATCCCAAGAGAAGGGTCATAAAAAGCTCATTCAGTATGCAAATGGCCCTTCGCTAGAAGAAATAAATGGTACGGTCGAGGTGCCAAAAGGTAAAGGCTTTTGGCGGACACTATTTGCTTATTCTGGACCAGGTGCCTTAGTTGCTGTAGGGTATATGGATCCTGGTAACTGGTCTACTTCCATTACTGGTGGTCAAAATTTTCAATATTTATTGATTTCCGTAATTTTGATGTCTAGTTTAATTGCGATGTTGTTACAGTATATGGCAGCTAAACTAGGCATTGTGAGCCAAATGGATTTGGCACAGGCAATTCGTGCACGCACGAGTAAGCCATTAGGTGTCGTTTTGTGGATTTTAACAGAATTAGCGATCATGGCAACAGATATTGCTGAAGTTATCGGGGCTGCAATTGCATTATACTTACTATTTAATATTCCTCTAGTCATTGCTGTATTTATCACCGTATTCGATGTTTTATTATTGCTATTATTGACTAAAGTTGGTTTCCGTAAAATTGAAGCAATCGTTGTATGTTTAATTTTAGTTATTTTATTAGTTTTTGTTTATCAAGTTGCCTTATCAGATCCCAATTGGGGTGATGTTATTAAGGGATTCATTCCGACAACTGAGACTTTTTCTAATGGTCATTCTGTTGCTGGTATGACACCGTTAAGTGGGGCATTAGGTATTATTGGGGCCACTGTCATGCCACATAATTTATACCTGCACTCTGCTGTTTCGCAAACACGTAAAATTGATCATAAAGATGAAGCAGATGTTGCTCGGACAGTTCGGTTCACCACTTGGGACTCTAACATTCAGCTAACATTTGCTTTCTTTGTAAATTCTTTGTTATTGATCATGGGTGTAGCTGTCTTCAAATCAGGTGCTGTTGAAGACCCTTCTTTCTTCGGCCTATTCGATGCCTTATCCAACACGTCTACTTTGAGTAATGGCGTTTTGATCAGCGTGGCTCGTTCTGGAATTTTATCGACCCTGTTCGCAGTTGCGCTACTAGCTTCTGGTCAAAATTCAACCATCACCGGTACCTTGACCGGGCAAGTCATCATGGAAGGCTTCGTTCATATGCGGATGCCACTCTGGCTGCGTCGGTTAGTCACGCGCTTGATTTCAGTAATTCCAGTATTGATCTGTGTCATGATGACCAGTGGGCAAAGTGCAATTAGAGAACATACGGCTTTAAACACATTAATGAATAATTCACAGGTATTTCTGGCTTTCGCTTTACCATTCTCAATGTTACCGTTACTGATGTTTACAGATAGTCGTGTTGAAATGGGGCAACGCTTTAAAAATAGCTTTATTATTAAAGTTTTAGGCTGGATTTCAGTTATTGGATTAACTTACTTGAACCTACTAGGTTTACCGGATTCCATTGCTGCTTTCTTTGGTGATCATCCATCTGCTGGTCAGCTAACGACAGCCCATATTATTGCTTACGTTTTAATTGTAGCTGTACTGGCACTCTTGGCCTGGACGATATACGAACTTTACAAGGGTAATAAGCGGCATGAAGCTCAAATTGCCGCTGACTTGGCAACCAGCCATAAAGAATAACGGGAGGATGAAAAATGAGTGATAGACCGAGTAATGTCAAACACTTCGACCGTATCTTAGTTGGGGTGGATGATTCAGATGATTCACAATTAGCCTTTCGCTATGCTTTGAATCGAGCTAAAGAAGATGATGCAATTTTATTCATCTGTTCCATCTTGGAATCGCAAGAGATGAATGTCTTTCAAGCTTTAAGTAAGGACTACGTTCATGGCGAACGAGAAGAGTTAGAACAACATCTGAATGATTATCGCAAATTAGCGGAAGATTTTGGAATTGACCGAGTGCATACTGTGGTTGATGAGGGTGAGGCTGGCGAGACCATCGTCAAAAGCGTCATCCCCCATATTGAACCGGATGTTTTAATTATTGGCTCTAAATCAAAAAAAGGCCTTAGCCGTCGTTTTGGGAGTCAAGCAGCCTATATGGCTAAATATGCACCAATTTCAGTATTTGTGATTCGATAAGGTTTTTCATATTATGATATAAATCATTTCAATAATCAAACAGAATAACGGGTTAACGAATAGTCTGCAATAATTAGTGTGCCTTTTGCGTAAAAATAGCTACAAATTGTTGCTCAATTGGCGCTAGAATATAATCATGACGATAAGCCAAGTAGATTTTAAAGCTTGGCAAGTCGTCATTTTTTATACGCAATAATTTCACGTCATCATTTGGGGTAACAGCTAGATCAGTCAATAGCGCAATACCAGCATTTTGGCTGACCATTTTTTTCAAAATATTCACATCGTCTGTCTGATAAATAATATTTGGTTTATGCCCTGAACTAGCAGTTAAAACATCAAAAACGGCGGTGTGGACAAATCCTTCGTCTAGCGCAACAAAGTCTTCATCGGCAATCTCACTAAAAGCCACGCTGTCTCTTTTGGCAAGCGGGTGTTGTTGACTCACGATGATGCCAAAGCTTTTTTGTGCTAATGGAATCAATTTTAGCGCTTGTGCATCCAATTGGGTGCTGGTCGCTAATAAGGCTAGATTAAGTTCACCCGCTAATAATTGGCTTAATAAATACTCGGAACCGCGGGAGTGTGTGTGCAAGTACTGGATCAAGCGCGCTTGGTTCAACTGAGGGATATATTGGGGAAAGTAGTAATTGCCAATAATCGGCGGCAAGCCTAAAAAAATTTTAGCACGAGCATTATTTTTGATCTCGATTCGCGCCACTTGTAATTCGTTTAATATATGTTTTGCATGAGCCGAGAATTGCGCCCCGTCCGGCGTCAAGCTGATAGCATGATGGGACTGGTCTCGCTGGATTAATTGACCGTCCAAGGCTTCCTCCACCCGTTTGATAGCGTAAGTGATCGTCGGCTGGGACACCTTAAAATACTGTGCCACCTGAGTAAAGTTTTGTAGTTCAGCTAATTTTACAAAATATTCTAAGTCTTTGATTTGCATGGTTATGATCCTCCCAAGTTGATTGATCGTGATAAGTTTTTGTCACGCTATAAACACGCTTGAATCATTAGCTTTACGCACACTCTAGTTTTTAAACGCGTTCCAAAAGGCAACGACGTCACCTAACATCGAATGACTCAAATGGTAAGGGCACCATTTATCGCCATTCTTGTTAGTGCTCGGTCGCTGACCGCCTTTTGTCACGCTCTGTCTTATAAACATATTTTATCATTTCTCATCAATTTGACTATGTTTTTTATACGGCCGTATACTAGCGTCATTGTTTTTTCAAGTTGTTGGTTCAGAGGTTATAGGAGGTAGTTAGATGCAAGCACGTGAAATATTAAATAATCCATTTTTAAATAAAGGGACAGGTTTTACTCAGGCAGAACGGGACGAATTGGGTTTGAATGGCTTAGTACCGCCACGGGTTCAAACGATTGCGGAACAGGCAGAACAAACTTATGCCCAATATCAAACAAAAGTGAATGATCTGGAAAAGAGATTGTTCTTAATGCAGATCTTTAACGAAAACCGGACGTTATTCTATTACCTATTCAGTCAACATGTGGCGGAATTCATGCCGATCGTCTATGATCCAACGATTGCAGAGACGATAGAAAATTACAGTCATTTATTCGTGCAGCCGCAAGATGCTGTTTATTTATCAGTTGACCGACCGCAAGATATCGCAACCGCCCTTAAAAATGGGTCTGATGGTCGTGATATTCGTTTGCTGGTCGTGAGTGATGCCGAGGGTATTTTAGGTATCGGTGACTGGGGTGTGCAAGGCGTTGATATTTCTGTTGGGAAATTAATGGTCTATACTGCTGCTGCTGGTATTGATCCAAGCCAAGTATTGCCAGTTGTGATTGATGCTGGGACTAACCGCCAATCTCTGTTAGAGGATCCCTTATACTTGGGTGAACGCCATGAACGCATTCGCGGACAACAATATGATGATTTTATTGATCAATTTGTGGCTGAAGCTGAGGCACAGTTCCCGAAGGTTTACTTGCACTGGGAAGATTTTGGGCGTAGTAATGCGGCTAAAATTTTAGACAAATATAAGGATAAGATCACGACCTTCAATGATGATATTCAGGGGACGGGAATCATCGTATTGGCTGGTATTTTAGGTGCATTGAAGATCTCTGGTGAAAAATTAACGGATCAAAAGTATTTATCTTTTGGTGCTGGTACAGCTGGCGCCGGGATCGTACGGCGGATTTATGATGAAATGCGGGTGGAAGGCTTATCTGAAGCTGAAGCAAAATCACATTTCTACTTAGTTGATAAGCAAGGATTATTATTTGAAGATACTCCAGACCTAACGCCGGAACAAGAGCCATTTGCCCGAAAACGCTCTGAATTTGCTAATGCTGACGAGTTGACGGATCTATTATCAGTGATCCAAACCGTCCAACCAACAATCATGGTTGGTACCTCAACTGTTCCAGGTGCGTTTACTGAAGCTGTGATCAAAGAGATGGCTGCCCATACTGACCGGCCAATCATTTTTCCAATTTCTAATCCAACAAAATTAATGGAAGCCAAAGCCGAAGATGTAATCAAATGGTCCGATGGCCGTGCCTTAGTAGCTACTGGTATTCCAAGTGCCCCAGTTGAGTATAATGGCGTGACTTATGAAATTGGTCAGGCAAATAATGCTTTAGTTTACCCCGGGCTAGCTTTTGGAACGATTGCGGCAACATCTAAGCTATTGACTGATGAGATGATCAGTGCTGCGGCGCACTCATTAGGTGGCATCGTCGATACAACGCAACCTGGTGCGGCTGTTTTGCCACCGGTGTCAAAATTAGACGTTTTCTCTAAGACGGTTGCCATAGCTACAGGACAAGCAGCTTTAGATGCCAACTTGAATCAAGAGCCAGTTACAGATATTGAAAAAGCCATCGATGAGATGAAGTGGATACCAAAATATTAATTTATTAGTTTAGGGGAGCGTAATATGACTGCATTTTTAACATCTGTGTCTAGTGTCGTTGAAATCGTCCTAGTCATTGCGTTGGGGTATTATTTACGGCGCACTAAAAAGTTTGATGATAAATTTAAAGGTAGTATTTCATTTTTAATTATGAATATTGCCTTACCATTATCAATTTTCGTTTCAGTTTTGAATAATTTGACGCGTAGTAAGCTGGTCAGCCTTTCCAGTGGGCTGATTTATGTACTGATCAGTTTTATCATGGGCTATTTGATCTCATGGTTACTAGTTAAAGTTTTGAAAGTTCGGCCTGGCCGCCGAGGCACGTTTATCAACATGTTCGTTAATGCCAATACAATTTTTATCGGCTTACCGTTAAATATGGCATTATTTGGCCAAGTTAGTTTGCCATACTTTCTGATTTACTATGTGGCGAACACGGTATCTACCTGGGCTATCGGGGTATTCTTTATTTCAGCCGATGATCCTACGAAAACAAAAGGCAGCTCCAAGGGTAACTTCAACTGGCGCAAACTTCTGCCAGCACCACTATTGGGTTTCTTAGTGGCTTTAGTTTGGCTATTGATTGGTTTGCCATTACCAAAACTAATCAATGATACGTTCTCTATGGTTGGTGGTATCGTGACGCCATTATCCTTAATTTATATTGGGATCGTATTAGCCGATGCCGGATTAAAATCTATCCACTTTGATCGAGATACCGTTGTGGCACTACTCGGCCGCTTTGTGATCGCACCAGCTATTATGATTGCGATTGTTGCCCTATTCAAAGCCAATGGGCAAGTGATGCCTAATATTGAATCGAGCACGTTGATCATTCAAGCCGCTGCACCTGGCTTAGCCGTTTTACCAATTCTAGTGGGCCAATCCCATGGTGATGTGGAATACGCCACCAATGTGGTCACGACCAGTACCGTGTTATTCGTGATTGTGGTGCCAATCTTAATGCAATTGATTCGCTTCATTTAGTTAAAATGGTGCCATCAAGCATCGATTAAGTCAAAAAATTCCGTGAAGGCCTACTAGCTTTCACGGAATTTTTTTGTGGTATAGTTGTAGCTATATCAGGGAGGTAGTCGTTATGATGAATTGTAAAAAAATATTGTTTATCTGTTTAGCAGTGACATTCTTTGCGTTACGGTTTTTACCGACAAAATCAGTACAGGCGGAATCATTTCGACCGCTAAACCAGTTTAACGATTATTATTCTGTTGCCACCGTTGATGGTCAATGGGGCGCCAATTTGTATCAAGGTAATGATCAAGACCGAGTTTTTGATCGAATCTTACCAAGAGAATCCCAATGGAAAATTTATGGCTATACTAAACGTAGTGATGGGTACTATTATTGGGCTGGTGCAAATAATTGGATCGAAGCGGACCAAGTCCAAGTTCCTGCTCAAGATGAACAAGATGCTATTTTAAATATCGTAACGAAATATCCGAAATATGACAGTAGTAGTACTTATAATACCTATAGGCCAATTTGGAATCCTAGTGGTGGTTATTGGGGTGACCAGCCATATTGGACTGTTGTTAGATATGAATGGAATGAGTTAGGGGCGGTTGCTGCGCTTCAATGGTTTGTTGTGTACGCTGATGGTGCTGCTTATCCGGTACCTTATATATAGTTAATTAATGGAAATTTACATTTATATTTTTGTACATTAAAATAATAAAAAGCAGGATCTTTGATGAAATTATTTCAACAGAGATCCTTCTTTTAGCTAATTAAGATTCTTTGGGAGTATGGTCATTAGTTAGCACATCAGGTAAGGTCCAAGCATTATCTGGTCTGACTTCTTTTCTATTTAAATTATATGAACTTAAACTACCATCAGTAATGCTTTCTGTGAGTTCTGTATCGGGAACTGTTCGCCGTGTATCGTTGTGTAGAAAACCAAAATTAAATGCGAGCTCATAACCTGTTTTACGTAAGGCTAATCGAGCAATATCATTTCGATCACCACCGGGATAAGCAAATGTTCTAACTGTTGCACCAGTACGAGACTCGATCGTAGCTTTGGAATCAGAAATTTGGTCGTATATTTCATCATTTGTTAATTGGCTAATTGCAGGATGTGTGACTGTATGGGCGCCCAAGGCAAATTGATTATGATCTAGGTTGCCTAAAATAGTCCATTCCTCATCACTGATCTGATTATTACCAGTGATTAAGAAGAAAATGGCGTTAATACCATATTTTGTCATAATATCAACACAGTTGACACCAGTTTGATCGATTCCAGTGGTATCCTCTAAACCACCTGTACCAATCCAGCCACCATAAAAGTCATCAAAAGTTACTAAGACAGATTTGTCGGGCGCTGTGGTTCGGCCTAGTAAGACGTCAATAGCTTCACTTTCGGTGAGTGTATGATAATCATTATCTGCTAGCCAAGCCATATCATCTTTAAACTTACCAACACTCAGGGTATACGACCAAAAGCTATTGTCTCTTTCAAATTCATTTTGCGCGATACGGTGGTAAGCTAGTACTGGGATCTTATTATAAATATCACCATGCTGAATTGGCTGCAAGTTTTTCATTAAGTCATCATCACTGATAAAACCACCATCTACTTGGGCATAGCGAATACCGTTGACTTCAATGTAGTCATTAGGCATTTCACCATCATAGTTACCTAGAACAACCTGTTCATCAACGAAGGGACTGCTTAGCAAAGCGGCACCAGAAATATCGCTTAATTGCCCGCCTAGCCGATAACTGTCATAGTCATTAGCATCACTGGCCCAGCGACTTTTACCGCCGCTAACATCAAAACGTTTGACCCATTGATTACCAGAGACACGAATAAAGTAGACGTTATCAATCTGTTGAATACTGCACTTTTACTTTCTCAATAACTTCAATATAATAAAGAGTATTGTGAACTTAGATTGGAGTTGAGGGGCAGTGGAACGCAAGTGGGATTATGGCTTAGATTTTACGCGCGCGATTGCTGCCATTTTTGTGATCACGGTTCACGTTTTTGCCAGCAACTATAATACCGATCAAGTGGCTTATGTAGGTGATTTGATTGCCAGTAGTGGGGTCTTTATGTTCATCGTGATTTCTGGTTATACCAATTCCATGAAATACGAGCATATTCGTCGGGGACCGACTTACCCTTATATGTTAAAGAAGGCGTTTTTCAAGTTATTGGTACCTTATTTCTTCTGGAGTCTTTTTTACATGATTGTGAATACGATCTATAAGCACCAAGTATTTTTCAGTCAACGGTGGTTCACACGCTTTTTGAATCATCTGTGGCTGGGAAATACTTGGTTTCATTTGTATTTTATGGTGTTATTGATTTATTTATATTTAATTTATCCTTTTTTCTTTCGGCTGATCAAACGACGTAAAGGGTGGCCGCTGACCATCTTTCTACTGGTTTCGCCAGCAATTTTATATTTGATAATGGCACAAATAAAAAGTGTGCCGTGGCGTAGTTTTATGTATTTCTTGCCGATCAATTGGTGGGGTATCATGTTTGTTTTGGGTATTATACTAGCCATCAAGACGTCATTGACAATCTGGCACCAGGATTTTGTGCATTTCATGGTGGCACTAAGCCTTACGATTGCCAGTTTCTTTGGCTATCT
This sequence comes from Agrilactobacillus fermenti, assembly GCF_047943045.1. Taxonomy (GTDB): domain Bacteria; phylum Bacillota; class Bacilli; order Lactobacillales; family Lactobacillaceae; genus Agrilactobacillus; species Agrilactobacillus fermenti. Next base: position 244,792 of record NZ_CP181347.1, read on the forward strand.
CATGTTAAATGATTTACTCATACGGCTGCAAAAACCCAACGAAGGCTTAGCGATTGTTTCGACTTATTTACGCTTACTTTATTCCTTAGCAGCCTTTTTGTTACTTTATATTATTGGCTCGGATTTGTTCAAACTTTTTCCGGGCATGAAACGCTTCTGGCACGTACTTTCTCGACATTCCTATACAATGTATTTGAGTCATCCATTTTTAATTTTTGTGATGGAGCAATTGCGCAACCAGCATTTATTTTTTAAAACAAATACCACGGGCACCATGTTTGGGGCTTGGGCAATTATTATTTTAGCTACTTTCATTCTGTCAGCGTTATTAGATAATTTGATCAAGTATTTCAGAGGGTTATTCCAGGAGGCACTAACGTGAAGCAACGGCGATCGCATCGTAGATTATTTTGGACTTTAGGGGTAATTGGACTTGTTTTATTCGTTTTGGTTGGGACCTGGTGGGGGCGGAATCATCATTATCTGACACAAACACGGGTCCAGGATACGAAAACCCCAACGTTGTTTATTCCTGGGTATATGGGTAACAAAATTTCTTTTGGCGGTATGATCAGACGTATGGATCATTATGGAATCGGGACAAAAGCCATGGTTATCCACGTCAGCAAGCAAGGCAAAGTTCAAATCGATCAACAAGCGAGTTTGAAACAGAAGAATCCTTTGATTCAAGTGCTATTTCAAAATAATAAACAAGAGCATGTGGAAGCAAAGCAACTGAGACAAGTGCTCTATATTTTAAAAGAAAAATATCAGGTGCAAAAGGTCAATTTAGTCGGTCATTCCAGTGGCGGTAATATTGTCTTCGACTATTTAACTTCGCCAACCGCTAAAACGAAGCAAGTGCCACGAGTGAGTAAGTTTGTTAATATTGCCACTAATTTCCCGGGAAATAAAACAGCGGGTCATTTATTACCTAAGCAATTGTATATTTTAAATATTGCCGGTGACATTTGGCATTTGAGCAGTGATGGCGGTATTCCAGTGAAACAAGATCTAGCTTTGAAACAAATCGCTGCCCCGCATGTGGCTGCGTATCGCGAAGTGGTGGTTCACGGCAGCCCGTTAACGGTATATCACAGTATGCTGCATGAGAATGGTGCTGTTGATCAAATTATTGCCGAATATTTATTTAAGCCGTTATGATTGAAATTCACCCGACCAACCGCTTACACTTAAATTGAGTTTAAGTTTATTGGAAAGGGTGATTTTTGTGAAAATTGGTTTTATTGGTGCCGGTAATGTTGGCAAGAATTTAGCACGCTTATTTGTGACGCATAACTACGATGTGATTTTGAGTAATTCCCGCGGACCAGAAACGCTTAAATCTGCTGTGTTAGAATTGGGTGCTCATGCAACTGCTGCCACAGTAGAAGCGGCTGCGCAACAAGGCGATATTGTGGTTGTCACGATTCCTTTGAAGCACTATCAACAAGTACCTGTTGTACCGCTCAAAGGCAAAATCATTATTGATACGATGAATTATTATCCTGAACGCGATGGTCAGATTGCTGCACTAGACGAAGTCAAAACCACTACCAGTGAACTATTGCAGCAACATTTACCTGAGTCCAAGGTTGTAAAGGCTTTTAATTCAATTTTTGCTCGGGATCTAATTACAACCTCACATTCTGAAGGTCATCCAGACCGGCGGACGTTACCAATCGCTGGTGATGATACCGCAGCTAAGACAGAGGTCAGCCGAATCATTAATGAACTGGGCTTTGATGTTTATGATGCGGGGCCATTAAAAGAAGGTTTTCGTTTTCAAAATGGAACGCCAGCTTATACCATTCGTGCAAATCGAGACGAATTGATTGCCGCGTTAAACAAAGCATAAGTATTTGTCATTCGGTAGGCTCGTTGTCTTTTGACACACGTTTAAAATATATTCGTTCGTAAAATAAATAGAGAAGGTCAGAGATGAAATGTTAATTTTGTCTCTGGCTTTCTCTATTTTTAATGTTTTTACTTTTGCTAATCAGTTAATTTACGACCGCGGACGATCTCCATAATCGCCATAACGACTAGTGCGGCACCGAAGATCCGCAAGGTCAATAGAACTGTATTGAATGGATTGAACAGTAAGATCAGACCGATGATCAAAATCAATGCCCCATATAAGAGCCATGGCCACCGGACCACATTCACATATTGTTTAGAACTTAGCGCATTCCCAATCTGGGTCACACCGGCAATTCCTAAGCCGATACCAAGCATGAATGGCAGCGCACTTAAAATTGGTTTTGTTAAAATCAGAATTAATCCAGCTGCCAATAATTGCAAGATACCCACAGTTAATTGAGTATTCATCCCACTAACTTGCGCGCGATGCCGCAAGCCATTGATTAGATTAATGATCCCAAATACAGCCACAAATAATGCCGCAACATTAATAAAGATATTTAGGGCACTCTTGGGCTCAAACAAACTGAAGAGACCTAAAATAATATAGGCAATACTTTTGAGCCAAGTTACATGCCGCATTGAATCAAAAAATTTATTCATTTCCATAGCCACCTCATCTATAATGACTTTAATTGATAGTTCTATTGTAAGTGATAACCTATCCATACGATAGGGACTTAAGGAGGATAACGTGCTATATCCAAATATCCATTTTGCACATTTTATTGACCGCCCCAATCGATTCATTGCCCATTGCCGGTTGGTTGAGACTGGTGAAGTCGTGACCACCCATGTGAAAAATACCGGTCGGACGACCATTCTGCAACCCGGCGTCACCACCGCATTGGTGTATACAAATAGTCCCAAACGCAAGACCCAGTATGATCTCGTGGCAGCCAAAAAGTATGATCGCTATTGGATTAATATCGATTCACTAGCACCCAATGTGCTTGTTCATGAAGGCTTAAGCACGAACTATATCCAGTTGCCTGGCATCAAGCGAATTACTAAAGTCATACCTGAAGTGAAATTCCTTGAATCGCGCTTGGATTTTATGGGTTTTGATGAACAAAATCGGCCTTTTTTTGTGGAGGTTAAAGGGGTAACATTGGGCAATCAACAGGTAGGGGCGTTTCCAGACGCGCCAACAACTCGGGGACTAAAACATGTGCAGACCCTAGAGCACGCCCTAGATCAAGGATATCGCAGTTACTTATTGTTTATAGTACAGATGCCGCACATCCATCTAGTGACGATCAACCAAGCAATAGATGCTGCTTTGGCAACGGAAGTCAAGCGGGCTCAAGCCTTGGGCGTACGGGTCATGGCTCATGGGACTAAGGTGACACCAGACACGATTACTTTAACCACACCGTTGCCCTTTGTGGCAGCTTTTCCTTTTGAGAGTGATGGTCTGCCATCTTCGATCACACCTAAATCGAAGCAATAAACGGTCGCTTGCTTTAAGTAACTTTATCATTGATAATGATGGTAGCGCTATCTAAATTAGAACGGGAGTTTTTTTATGACAATCAAATTGATCGTAACGGATATTGATGGGACTTTTTTTGATGATCACCACGATTATGATGTTAATCGTTTTAATGCTCAATTAGCAGCTTTGCAGCGGCGGGGTGTGCGGTTTGTTGTGGCTAGTGGTAATCAGCTGCGCCACTTACAACGTATTTTTGATCAAAAATCACCCTTAAAGACTTTTATTGCTGAAAATGGCGCCCATATCGTCGATGATCAGACGGTGATTACACAAAAGACAATACCGACAGAGACAGTCCGTGACTTGGTAGCCCACGTTGAAAGTGATGCTATTTTTGCCAAGGCGCGGTTACGACTCTCCGGCCAGCATGCGACTTATGTGGCCGCTGATGATCCTACGATCCATGAACCCTTGACTCGTTATTATTTGCATGATATGCACCCCGTTGCGGATTTACAACAAGTTCAGGATGCGATTTATAAGGTGAATCTTGATTGGCCGCAAAAAAGTGTGGCTCAGCAGGCCAAATATTTAAACGAATTATTTGGGACAGATTTATTCGCGACACCAAGCGGATCTGGCAGTATTGATGTGATTCCTAAAGGGGTCAATAAAGCTTGGGGAATCACCCAATTACAAGCGCATTGGCAAATTAGTTCTGATGAGATCATGGCCTTTGGAGATAATTATAATGATTTAGAGATGCTGCAGCATGTTGGGCAGGGCTATGTAATGAAAAACGCACCTGAGCAGATGCGTCAACTCGGGCTAAACGTGACAAAATATGATAATAATCACAGCGGCGTTTTAGCCGTATTAGACCAGTTGTTAGCGAGTTAAGATAGGTGGGGTTGAAACGCGCTCCAAAAGGCAACGACCTTACCTAACGACGAATCACTTAAATGGAAAGCCCACCATTTGTCGTGATTCTTGTTAGTGCTCAGTCGCTAAACGCCTTTTGTCGCGCTCTGGCTTGAAACGCGCTCGTGAAGCCAACTTCGTCACCTAACCCTAATTGTTTGTTGAAGTTAGCGCTTCGTCTGCACAATTTGTGTTAGTGATCCGAAGCTAACCGGCTTCACTCGCGCTCTTACCAGCATTGGACTTGAATGCTATTACTATTGACCCATTGATCAGCGCCAACTTGATACCATAGTTGGCCGGTTTCATCATAGCAGGTTTCAGTGATGCGCCAAGCACTGCCACCGGGTAATTGACGGCCAGAATGTGTGGCTTGTTGTCCGTAACGGTCATAGAGATGAATATTTTGATTTCGGGGGACGATGCCAATTAAATTTGCTTGACGGCTGATGGTCTGTTCATCTAACGGGGTATAAGTGCTAGGAAAACGCCGCTGATCTAAACCAATCGTGGTACTGTAAGCCAAGTAATCGTTGATTGCTTGGTTATTTTCGTTGGTCGCAATACCAGCAAAATTTAAACTGTTATAAACTCTAACAGTTCCATCAGCATCCGTACGATAATTTAAAGCTAACCCAATTTGATCAAAGTAAGGGTTTAATAAATTTTTGCGATGCCCAAAATCAGCTACCCCAATATCATCATAATATTGCGTGATCAAGGCGATGGCTAATTGTTGATCTGATGTTACAGCCGGTAAGATGCGGTCGCCAGATTTGATGGGAACATCAATTGGCGTCATAGCTAAGTTTTCACCAAAGAAGTAGTAACCGATTTGATGCATGGCCTGCCGTTGATCACCAATCTCATGGGCAACTTTGCCATTACGCATGTTGCGATCCACAATAGTTTGTGACCAGGAATCGGTAATATTTTGATTATAACGGAGTGGTTGTAAGCCATTTTGTGCCCGTAGATCATTAATACCATGGACCATTAGCGCACGGACGTGATCGAAATTGGGCTGGTAAGCTACCTGCAGTGCCCGCTTGCGAAAGATTGGGGTGTGGCTATATTGTTGCGCAGCTTCAGCGGCTTGAATGGGCTTGGGTTTTGCCTGTAAGCTGTGACTTAATGCACCTAATGAAGTTGTGAGTAGAAATGTTGCTTGCCATTTACGCATGGTGGCCCTCCTATAAATAATTATTTATTGTTTGCGTAAATTAATTATTTATGATTGGGGCATTCGGTACCAAGTGCGTTTTATTTTCGATAGAGATTATTTAATCTATTTAGGGCTTAAATTGGGGAAGATAGTGGGTTTTAGTTTGCTTGAATATTTTTGGCGTCAATACAAATACCTTTATTTTTTTAGATAACAAAAATTATTATTGTAATATCAAAAAATAGATTGGCGTTAATTACTGCTATACCAGTGATTAACGCCAATCTATTTTTGTGTCATCAGGTCTCGATTATTATTTTTTTAATGTACCCGCTAGAATAAACTCATACAAAAAATAGTCCGTCCCCCATACACAGAAAATTATGAATGTGAGGAAGTGAAGCAAATGAAGAAAATAATTATTATCAGCATCATTCTAGGCTTGAGTTTGCTACTAGGGTTTTACCAGTACAAAGCGCCCGCATACAGTGCAGCCACTTATACAGAAGTCAATACCCCAGGCGAAATGAAAACTGCTCTAGAAAGCGGCCAAAATGTCCGATTTACGGCAGATATTGAATTGTCCAGCGCTGGATATATTAATGTGGTGCCGCCTCAAGGAAATGAAGAACTAGTGATTGATGGGAACGGCCATAAATTACGTATTACAAGTGGTAATAATACCAGTACAGCAATTAAAGCGACACGAGATGCAATGGATCAGCGAACCCTACGATTTAAAAATTTAACCATTGAGAATAATAATTACTACGGTATCTTTAGGCCAGATCGAGATGGCGAGGAAGCAATTATCGCAATTGAAGATATCACCTATACAGGCGTACAGCCTTTCCATTTCTATTATGGCTCTGCGATTACTTTTGAGGGTAACAACGACTTTATTACTAATCATCAAGAATTTGCGGAAACAAACAATTTAGTCTTTATCTCAGGCACAACCAAGATAAAAAAGGCCGATACTACTTTTAACTTTTTACGAGCTAGAACAACTGATATTAAGACGGTCGGAATCGAAGTGGGTGACGGCGCCAAAGTTTCTATCGAAACGCGAAATACGTTAATTGATAATCCATACACTGTTGACTCAAAAATTGCCGTTTTTGGTGAAGGCTCGACACTTGATTTGAATATTGAAGATGATGTCTTTGATCAGCCGAGTGGGAACACCTTTGTTGCTGAAACTGGGGGTACGATCAACGTCAATGCCGCTACAAATATTTGGGGGGACAATCCTAGAAATAAAGCCGATTTTGCTGCTAGAGCTGGCGGAACCATGCGGTTAAATAATATTTCAGGTCATGTGATGCCGGCTAATGGTAATTTAGCAACAATGGATATTAGTGACAATGGGACGCTGACAGGTAAAAATATTACCACCTTTGTGAATGGGAACACTGCAAAATTGCCGATACAAGCAACTGGTAATTCAAAGATTGATCTTTCAGTAGATAAATTTTTTGGTGGATATTCTGAAAATGCCATTATCAGCGCCGGTGATTCTGATAATGATACCTCTAAAATCCGGATCAGTGCGAATCAAGCTATCTTTGGCGATCGAGCTTTCGGCAATCATATTCAAAGTAAAGGACAAGCTTCAATTGAATTAAAGAGTTTGGATGTGATCTATAATGACATTCGCGCTAACACTGAAATTGATGTGGCACCGCAGGCTAAATTGACCATTGACAGTGATAAATCAATTTTCAACACTATCTACAGCAATAATCAAATTAAGTTTGATATTCTCGGGAAAATGGCAATCAATGCAGGTGCTATCTACAATGCTAGTGCAGCAAAGCAGTTCAATTATACTTTTGGTGATCAGGCGAATGTCGCGATTCAAATCAATGAGCCAAGTAGGCGGATTTTGCCCTTTGATGATTCTGGTAGCACGCTTGACATCAGGGACCAAGCGGAAGTGCTCATCAGTAACAATAGCATGAAAGATTTACCAATTATTAAGGGCGCGGGCAGTAACCCTATCACTATCGGCCGCTCAAAAGTTATTTTGGATAATACGACCAGTGCTGGGACACAGCCGATTATCGAGGGTGTTCAATTAGCCTTGAATGAGAATGTCAAACGTTCTGTAAATTTTCAAACGAATACGAACCCAGTGCAAACCGCACGCTATCCATATATTAATTTCTCGGCGATTTTTAATGGGAACAATAAAGTAGTCACAAGTGCAATGAATGCCAATTTTAGGGGTGATTCAGGAAGTGGCCCCAAAGTGCCATTTACGAATGCCTTGCAATACTTAGAAATTGGGCAGCCCACTAAGCCAGAACTTGCAGCCGAATCAATTGAGTTTCCAAACGGATTTGAAGGCGTCACGGATTACCCACCAATCAAAGGGACAGCAACACCTGGCGCCCGTGTGACCCTTCATTTTTTAGACACGAATCGGGGCGAGCTAGTTACTGCTGATGACTTAAACAACGCTGAAGTGCTCACGAAGACTGTAGATGTGAATGGCAATTTTGCGTTTGATATTAAATTAAAGACACCACTTTCGACAGAAACGAATAAGCAAAACTATACCATTATCGTAACGGCCAATTACGATGATCCCGACACGATAAAACAGCCGCCATATGTGGTTGTTAAACAATATGATCCCCTTCAGCTCACCTTGGCTCAAGTACCAACGATCCTTGATTTTGGGGAGATACCAATTTATGAACGAACACCTGATTTTCATGAGGTTCATGCCACTGGGACTTTAGAAGTGACGAATATTGATGTTGACGCTTCGCCAAATTGGGCGCTGCAGATTTCGCAAGATGAGCCTTTTAAAGCTAGTAATTCTAATCATCAACTTAAGAATAATCTTTATCTGGTCGATGGCCAGCAGGAATTATTGCTTGGCAGTGATCCGGTGACCCTTTATCAATCCGACCCAGCTGCGAATGTAACCTCCGTTATCTTGACGGATCAAGTGACCAATAAATTAAAAGCTAAATTCTCTCGAGAACGCAAACAGGTCGATGCTAAATATAATACGACGGTTATCTTTACGTTGGTTCAAGCACCACAATCTTTCGAACCCAAGATTGCTAAGGAGGTGAGGGATAGTGACTAAACGTTATTTATTGGTCGGGGCAGGTTTATTGTTTATTAGTGCCATCTTTGGTTCAAAATCACATGTCGCAGCCAGTGACGTTATGGGCACGATGGCTAGTTCCGGCTCAGTTTCATTTACACCTTTGGCTGACCCTTTTAGAGTGACTGAAGTACCGAATATGTATTTTGGCTCAATTGATGTCAATTACAACAAAGCTACAACCAAAGCAGCAATCTCTTCAGGAGCCGACATGCAGACAACGCAAAGAATCTCTGTGCATGATGTGCGTGAAGGGCTAACGAAAGGCTGGCATTTACAAGCACAGTTATCAGACTTTACCAGCACCACGGGTAGTGCGATCAAAGGGGCAGTCATTCGTCTATCTGAGCCGAAGACGCAAGTGAATGGGGCCGATACGGAAAGAATATCGTTGAGCAGTAAATCGGAAATCAATCATGATTTGAACACTATCTTAGTTGGAGAGACTCGGCAACTGGGTGAACACACTGCTGAGTTTGACTATGAAGATATGCGCTTAGTTGTCCCGCCTTCACCTACCAATGCAACCGAAGGGTATCGTGAAGATGAACTTTACGAAGCCGTGATTACTTGGAATTTATTCGCTGGACCGGAACCAAGCGCGAGCGAAAAGTAATGAAAGAAGGTGATCGATATGCGCTTGTTTCAATATCTGTTAGGTCTGCTAATTGGCTTTTGCATCGTTAGTTTCGTTCATACATCAAGGTCACAAGCAGCTACGACAGGCGCACCGTTCATCGTTAAGCCGCTGGGGACCCAGGCTGAGAAAGGCTACTTTGATTTAAGCTTGGATAGCCGGACACAGCAGCCGTTACAAATTCAAGTACAAAATACCAGTTCAAGACCATTAACGTTGGCTACCAAGGTTGTCACAGCTACATCGAATGCTAATGGCATTGTAGACTACGTTAATTCAGGCAATACAGATCCTAGTTTGCCCTATGCATTGCCGCAATTGATCAAGAACGCGAAACAAACCATCACATTGAGGTCAAAAGAAACGAAAACAATTGATTTCTTGTTGCAAACACCATCTCAATCATTTACTGGTGTACTTGCAGGTGGCATCCACATCTATCCCAAGTCAAATGATCAGCCATTGCAGCCAATCAAAGCAAATCGAATCAAACATCGCTTTACGTATACAATTGCCACATTGTTGCGCTCACAACAAGCAGCGTCAGCGCCTGCTGAGAAATTTAATCTTGGCAAAATTAATTTGACGCATCGTCATGCGGCTAATGCGATTCAAGTTGATATTCATAATCAAGCACCGTTATTTCGATATCGGGCGCGAGTTGAAGGGGTTGTGACGGCGAAAGGCAGCAAGCAGCCGCTGTATACTCAGCAGCAAAAAGTTGATTTTGCGCCCAATACGATTTTACCGTTGCCGATCTCTCTGAATAAAACGGCTTTCAAACCAGGTGCTTATACGTTGCATTTGAATGTGAAAACGAAAGCTAAAAATTGGCGCTTTACTAAAAATTTTGTGGTTTCTGCAGCTAAAGCCCAACAACTTAATCAAACCGATGCTTATGAACATTGGCGCCAAGACCGTAATTTAGTCTTATATTTAATTATTTTTAGCTGCGGTGCGCTAACTTTAATTGTTTTGTTGATTTATTTAGTTAAGCGCAGTGTCCAACAGCGGAAGCAATACTGCCAAAATCGGCGTTTACCATATAGATCAAATTAGCATTTAAGGAGGTGATGCCATGATTGGTCGTATGATCATCAGTATTTTTGCACTATTATTGAGTTTTATTTCCTTTCGGGACCCCCCGCTTCAAGCCCAACAGACGAGTCGTGTGGGTATTGAAATTACCGGTATTCATTTTCCAGAACCTACTGGCCCGTCAGTGCCGGATAGTAGTATCGAAAATAATCCTGGCTATTATTTACAGCCCTCTGCCCAGATACAATCACGTCTACCCCAGTTAAATGAAGTTGACCGAACAGCTTATGTCACTGGTTTTGGTTTATTGATCAGTAGCATGAGCTTGCTGCTAATGAAACGTTTAAAGGAGGTACCATGATGAAAAAAATGAATTTAGGTTTCGTAACTTTATTGGCTCTAGGTACGATCGGTGCAGTAAGTGCGGTAGCAATTACTGATACCAATAAAGTACAGGCTGCAGATGATACTGGAGCGAGTCAAGCAGGTGTTGAATTTACACAACAAATTGACCCGCTGACAATAACTGAAGTACCAAGCTTCCATTTTGGGAGCCAAAATGTTGATAACTCTAAAGAAATGCGGTATCAAACAGCGGATAGTGGTGCTGGAAGCGTTACAGATCCAATCACAACTTCAAAGAAAATCATTGTTTCTGATCAACGTTTAGGAACTAATGCGAACGGTTGGCACGTACAAGCTACGTTAGGTGATTTTACGGGTATTACGCCGACTAATAAAATCACAACGGCTAAAGTAGCTTTGAGTAATCCTGGGTTTACACATACTGGCAGCAGTACTGGTGTGAACTTAGGCGGTGATGGCAGCACGGTTGAAATTAGTAGCGCGGTAAATACGGTTCTAGAAGCTGATGCGACCATGATTGGTGAAACAACAGCAGACTTCTCAACTAGTGCGGATGATGTGGCGCTAGTTATTCCGGCTGGTGCCGTCCCTGATGCAGACACCTATGAAGCTAATATCGACTGGACTTTAACTGCTGGGCCAGTTGCGACGCCATAACGGATTGATACAAGTAAGTGTTGAAAATCCACTCAGAAGATGTGTCCGCACATCTTTTGACTTGGGTTTTCAATTTTTTTAGGAGGCTAAAACTATGAAAAAGCATGTATTTAGACACCATCTATTGGCATTATGCGCACTTATTTGTGGTCTTTATCTAGTTTGCAGCAATTATGATATGGCGCAGGCCGAGACGGAAACACAAAGTGCGGCAGATTTTGTTGTGAAACCGGTCATTTCAGCAAATCAGGAAGATAAAAATCTGAATTATTTTGATATAAAAGTCGATCCTGGACAGCAGCAGGTTTTAGAAGTGGAAGTCAAAAATCTACGCGATCATGCAATCACGATTTTACCAAAATTAAATGTCGCTACCACGAATTATAACGGGGTGGTAAATTACCTATCTAAGGGGCAGGCTGATCGAACGTTGGCTCACCGAATCACGGATATAGCGCATTTGGAAGCAAATACTTATACGATTGGGCCTAAAAGCAGCACGATTGTTAAAGTCGCTATGACTGCACCTGAGCAGCCATTTTCAGGATTGATTGCTGGTGGAATCAGTTTTCGCCAGAAACAAGATGATACGACAAATAATAATTCAAAACAGAATAATCGAACGAGTTTAACGATCAATAATCGTTTTTCTTATGCGATGGCCTTATTACTTCGTTCTAATACTGGGGCGGCAGTTGTCGCGCCAAATCTAAAAATGGGACAAGTGGATTTGGGGCACATTACAGCGAAAAATACGATTTTTGCCAATGTACGCAATGTGACACCAACCTATCTTTCTAACGTCACGGTAAATACACATGTGACGCGCAAAGGTGAAAGTGACGTATTATACCGCAATCGCAAGGGCAATATGCAGATTGCACCGAATTCCATTTTGCCATTCCCAGTTCAATTGAATAATCAAAAATTTGAACCTGGTCAGTATACGGCTCGAGTGACTGTCAAATCAGGGACGCAAACGTGGCGGTTCAATCGTGATTTTAGAATTACAGCCGAAGCTGCACGAAAATTGAATGAAGCTGATTCGACACCACAGCCTAAAGACAACCGCTGGCTGATTTGGGTAGCTGCTGGCATCATTCTCTTAGTTATATTGGCTGCGATTCTGATCTATCAAATGAAACAAAAAAAATTAAAAGCCCAGTTGCAACGTGAAAGACGCGCCATGCGCAAAGCAAATTATCGAACCGATGAATGAGCTTTAAAGTTACACATGCATACGTTTAAAAAAGCCAAGATAACAGTGGCTATGGCATCATAATTTATGCACTTAAATAAAAAATATTATATTGCGGGGGTTAAACGCGGGTGATTTTCCAAATATAGGTTATGCTTATTCCATTCTTAGTGGATTTTATACAATAAAGATGGGGGAACAGCGGTTGATGACTTACTTTAATAAACACATCAATACGGTGGTCGCTTCTCCCACAGAAACAGTAACTCGGAAGTATCTTAATAAGCTTTAACTTATTGGGAATAGCTGTCAGACAACGCAGATTCTGTGTTGTTTAAAGGAGGCATGGTCTTTGAATAAAAGACGATTAGGTACAGTATTGGTAACGACATTGGCGGCAGTGGGCGCTGTATCGGTAATCGATACTGGACAAGCTATGGCAGCACCGGCAGATCAAACGGCAACCAGTCGGGCTGGGGTAGAATTTACAGATGTGCCCCAAGAAGACGCTTTAAAGATTTTGGCGGTGCCAGATATGCATTTTGGTTCCCACGAAATCAACAATGATACCGCTACAACAGCCACGGCGGTTGATAGCGGAACGGGTCACACGACCCCAGGGTCAACGATCACGACAGGTCACACGATCAGTGTTCAAGATCGACGCTCAGCGGCCACGGCGACCGGTTGGACACTGAACGCCAAGATTTCAGCATCGTTTGCACTTGAAGATAACAGTGCAACGATCGATGGCGCGACGATCACTTTACAAAATGGCACCACTACGCCAACAACTGGTGTCACTTTTGGTGATGGAAGTTCGGTGACTTTGAATGACACTGACACACCAGTATTAGAAGGTAGTAACGCTGCTATTGGGACGGTAACGACGAGTTTGACCAACAACGATATGACGTTAGCCATTCCCGCAAGAGCCGTAACCAAGGCAGGGGTGTATGAAGCTGCGGTGACCTGGAATCTTCAGGCAGTACCGACGCTTTAGTCTAATTTGACCCTTGATTCAGGAGATGTGCTGCCGGCACATCTCCTGGCTTCAATTGTCAAATCATGGAGGTGACCAGAGATGAAAAAAAGTTATTATGGGCTGATTGCATTAATTGTGGCGATTGTAACGCTGGGTTTCGTCAGCCTACCAAGCATGGCCTATGGCGCTGCTGCTGATGCCCAGAATGCCGCTGGCTTTAAAGTGAGAGCTTTCTTACCTGATAATCAACCGAATAAGGCTTTGAATTATTTTGATCTAACTGTTGATCCTGGCCAGACTCAAGTTCTTGAAGTCGAGCTTTTCAATTTGAGAGATGAGGCTTTGACTTTTACACCCAGACTGAATGTTGCCACGACAAATTATAATGGTGTGGTGAATTATAACAGTGCCGGCAAATCGGATCGTTCATTACAACATAAAATTACGGATATCGCGCGCTTGGAACAAAAAACGTATCGCGTACCAGCCAATAAATCAGTGATCGTTAGAGTTGACTTGGCAATGCCGAATACTAGTTTCCCGGGTGTTATTGCAGGAGGATTGACCTTTACGCCCAGGGTAGCTAATACTTCAAGCAGCACTAACAATTCTGGTCGCGCAGCATTAGAGGTACAAAACCGTTTTGCCTATACGATTGCTTTGTTGTTACGATCATCTGCTGCAACAGCAACAACCGTGGCACCTGAATTTAAAATGGGGACAATTGATCTGGGACACATTACCGAGCGGAATACCATTTTTGCAAATATTCGAAATACCCAGCCGATGTATCTGTCACCAGTGAACATGCAGGCTAAAGTTACCCGAAAAGGCAGCACCAAAGTTCTACATCAACATCAAAAGGAAAATGTTCAAGTTGCACCAAATACAATTGTGCCTTTCCCAATATCATTGAATCAGCAAAGATTTGCACCAGGCCTATATACAATGGCTATTCAATTACGGGCGGGGACCCAGACGTGGCATTTTAACAAAGATTTTCGAATCACGGCTCAACGGGCACGTGACCTAAATCGAGCCTCAGTTGCAGCGCCTACACCGGAACATAATTATTGGTGGCTCTGGCTCATCGCGGCACTTATCCTAATTGCCGGTATCATTTTCTGGGTCGTTTATCGGCGGAAAAAACAAGAAGCGGAGCGCTTGAGAGCACAGTTACAGCAGCAACGAACACGAAAAAATAAGTAATGTGTGATTAGAAAGTATTGGAATGTAAAAAAGCGAGGTCGAAGACAAAACATAAGTTTTGTTTACGATCTCGCTTTTTTACGAAAAATTTTAATTTAAACGTGTGCCAAAAGGCAACCCCCTCACCTAACGACGAATCGCTTAAATGGAAAGTCCGCCATTTATCACAATTCTTGTTAGTGCTCAGGTGCTGAACGCCTTTTGTCACACTCTTGATTTTATTCAACGGCGGTCCAATCATGGATCGAACGACCATTTCTATCTTTAAGCTGTAGCCAACTGTTCGTTCCAGCAAAGTATAAGAAAAGGCCGACTTCGTTGACACTTTTGAGCGTAATATCCGAAGTAGTCACGTAATTATGAAACTGAGCGCTGTGTTCCTGACGCAATTGCTGTGCAAAGCGTGCGGAAAAACCTAATGTACCATCTTTGTTGAGCGGGGGTGTTATTGTCATCTGTGCACCGGTTTTCAAGGTTAGTTCGTTGCGATTGGTCCAAAAAACAACGCCCCTACTGCCGCGATAATTCACATAAAAAGGCATTTCACTAATAGCTTTAGTCCAACGATGTCGTGTTTTCTTATCGGTTGTTGCTTGATAAGATCTAGCTTGAGATGTCAAATTAAAGCCTAACTGTATTAACAGCGGCTTGATAGCTTGAAAATAGGTATCGATAGGTTCCACTAGTTCCTCGGGTAATTCGTTTAAGCTGGTTGTATCTGTTAATTCAAGATTACCAACGGCGGGAACTTGATTGATCAAAAAATGTTCTAAGTTAATTTGCCGAATAGTTTCAGGTGGGTCAATACATAATATCCGATCGAAAGTTTGTTTAGGTTGTTCTGTACCAATACCAACAAGTTTACTCTTTTGAAAATATAGCATCACAGCTGGTTTGATCGGAGTGGCTGATTTTGACAGAACGTATAATCTTCCTAAATCATGCAAGTCGATGAATAAGGTATCGGTGGTAAAGCCGCCAGTGAATGTTTCACTCATAAAATCGCTCCTAAGGCAAATTAATTCAAAGTCACGTAAGTACTATTGACCCATTGATTGGCACCTAAGTTGAAGTATTCAACGCCACCAACCATGATGCTGCCATAGATTTTCCAAGCTGTCCCGTTGGTTAAGCGTCGGCCTGTAAAGTGAACCCCATCTGGTTGGAGCTGCCATAAATTGATACTATATCCGGGAGCAAAATTAATTGTCGCCACGCCACTTTTTTGAATCATCATGTACTGGGCACTGACCCATTGATTTTGGCCCACTTCATACCAAGTTGTGCCATCACTTAAAGTTGCCTTGCGGAAGACTTTCCAAGCGGTACCATTAGCTAGTAAATGTTGTGTGCCATCAGTATAGTGATAGATATTGCCATTAGGCGCATCATATAAAGGAATACCTGAGTTTGTTGTAAAGAAGACTTGACCGACGCCGTTCACATTGGTGTAGCTTGCTTGCTGGGCTGATACCGGTTCGTTGTCAGAAACAGCGCCTGCTGTCGCATTATCGGCAATCGTGGTCGTCCCGTTGTTTGCGTTATTGGTTGAAAGGACTTGATTATTGATTAAGGTCTTGTAGTCATTAGCAAGACTTTCATAAGCAGCTTGTAATTGCGCATCAGTACTTGTGGGGCTTTGTAGTAGATCCCGTACTTCATTTAATTGGGTCGTGTAGGTAGTCCAAATGGTACTAGGTGCAGAGCCTTGCGTGATATGTTGTAGCGTATAATAGTAGTCTAGCAATAATTCACGGATTGGTGGATTTTGGAATAACTGTAAATTTGTTAGGGCATTGTTTAGCTGACTGGCGGCGGTCTGAATATCCACGGCAGTAGCATTGGTGTTTGCCAAAACAGCTTGAGCATTATCTTTAGCAGCTAATAAATTACTCCAAGAGGCATCAGTGTAAGTTTCAGAATTATAATTTGCCAGCCCGTTGATTAAAGTTTGTAGATTATTCGCAGCGTTTGTAGTTTGTGTCGTCGTTGCCGCCTGTGTTTTTGGATCATTAAGACTTAGGCCTGCCTGTATACTCGTTGAAAGCAGTAAGCTTGCGGCGGTAAGCGGCCATATTTTTTTGAACCAAAGTTGGTTGGTATAACGGTGTTTAGCATAATACATAGTGGTTCCTCCCCAAGATAGAACATTTATTTCCCTTAAAGTTTAACACGAATCGTTAAAAATAAAGTGCAAGATAATAGTAGATTTTTATTGTTTTAAAGCATTTGGACAAATGAGCGACACTGCTATCTGAAATAAAGCCATAAGGCCGAAATAACTGGCTAAAGTATAACATATCACATACGAAAGTACTGAGATTATGCTATGATTAATGCGATTACAATGTTAGGAAAAAAGGCATATGAAATTAACAGTAAAAACAAGTCTTAGTTTGATACTGGGGGTGTGTTTAGGGGTGGTCTTGAGTGCGTTTATCTATTGGGGCTACCTTAAACCGCAAAATGAAAGTGTCCAGCGTGATCAGCAACGTCAATATGAACGCCAGCTTGCACGCCAAAAGAATAACTATCAGCTGGCTATTAATCGGTTAGAAAATGGCAATGATCCTAGCTTAGCCAAAACTGTGAATCGACTGACGTCAGCGCAAACAATGCAGCTGCAAGCCTTACTTAAGGCCAATCATTTTAGTGGCACGGCTTTGTTATATCGTGATGATCAAGTGGTTTACCAGCGAGGTTATGGCTATGCTGATTATCACCGCAAGCGCAAAAATAACTATAAGTCACTTTATCAATGGGCTTCGATCCAAAAGTCGATAACAGCTGTGTTAGTGATGCAGCAAGTAACCCAGGGCAAACTTAAATTATCTAATAAGTTAAGTCAATTTTATCCCAAAGTGCCTGGCAGTAAACAGATCACACTGCGCCAAATGCTGAATATGCGCTCAGGGTTATCTATGACGGCGCAGTCAAGCACTTTTAGCAATCAAGATCGTAAAATCGTGGATTTTGCCGTTGATCACGTGCAGTTTGATGCCCACCAGCTCAATACGAGCAACTATCAACCGGTCAACTATACGCTGCTGGCAGGTATTTTAGAGCAAGTGACCCATAAGACCTATTATGATTTGGTAGATCAGCAGATTTTTAAGCCCCTGCATTTAATGAACACTGGCTTTATGCCAACTTTTGCAGAGGAAGCTCATCATACCGTCAGTTACACCAGTCAAAAAAAAAATCCGAGCAGTTATGCCGAACCGATCGTCATCACGCCGGTGACTTATAATCGAGAATTGGGGACGGGCAATCTTTATTCGACACCGGGGGATCTTTTGAAAATTCAAAAAGCTATTCTGGCAGGTAAGTTTATTTCTAAGCCGGCTTTAGAAATTTTGCGCAACACTAGCGGTGGTCATTACGGCGGTGGTGTCTATAATTATGCTGATCATATTTATTCTCATGGCCTAATTTCAGGCTATGAAGCCACACTTTATCTGACTAAAGATGGTAAAAATGGCGTGGTATTGATGAGTAATCGCTATAAATATGATGTGACACCAAAAAAAGCCCAGGCATTCGTCAATCAAATTTATCAACTATTAACTATAAGCTCTAATCAGGAAGGACAGTAAGCAATGAAAGAAAAAATTGGTTTTATTGGTACTGGGGTCATGGGTACTGGGATGATCCTGAATTTACTGAAACATGATTATCCCGTTACCGTCTACAATCGGACGAAAGCCCATGCCCAAGCTGTATTGGCTGCCGGTGCAACTTGGTTGGATACGCCATCTGAAGTGGCCCAAGCCGTGGATGTTATCATTACGATCGTCGGTTTCCCCCAAGATGTACAAGAAGTTTATTTTGGCCGTGATGGTATTTTTGAAGGGGCCCACAGTGGGCAGACATTGATTGATATGACGACCAGTCGGCCGGATATCGCTGTGCGGATTTATAATGAAGCTAAGCCCAAACATATTGCGACTTTAGATGCGCCAGTTTCTGGTGGTGATGTCGGTGCTAAGGCAGGGACTTTGTCGATCATGGTGGGTGGTGAGCAAGCTACCTTGACAAAAGTTCGGCCTATTTTAGCCGCTATGGGGCAAAAAATTAATTACTTTGGTACTGCTGGCAACGGCCAACATGCCAAAATGGCCAATCAAATCATGATCGCTGGTACGATGACAGGCTTGACGGAAATGCTAGTTTATGCGAAAAAAGCGGGCTTAGATCTACAAACCGTTCTAGATACAGTGGGTTCCGGCGGTGGTGCCAATTGGTCCCTGAGTAATTACGGGCCGCGTATTTTGAAGGAAGACTATACGCCGGGATTTTTTGCCAAACATTTCCTAAAAGATCTGCGCATTGCACTGGATAGTGCCAAAGCTATGCAGCTGGATTTGCCGGCGACACGCCAAGCCGCCGAACTATATCGTATTTTAGTTGAGGATCATCAACTAGGTAACGATGGGACGCAAGCGCTAGTCAAATTATGGTGGGCATAACGTTTAAAACGTCATTTTCTTAAAATAAATATTGCTATGATAGATGATTGTTAAGTAATTATCTTTTTTGTTTAAAAGATAATTAAAAGTAGACAGGATTTGTTCGGGTTTTATGACATTATGTTAGAATGTAGTTGATTGAAATCATTAAGTAATATCAAGAATTATTGTAAGGGTGGGAATGAAAATGATGTATAAAGCTAGACACAAGAAGACCGTTCAATTGAAACCGGATACAAAAGTAATCAGCTTAGCAGCTACAGGGATGATGCTGGCCGCTCCATTGATCAATAGTGTGAGTCCAGCTGCTGCCGCTACGAATTCTGATGATCAGAACGTTAAGACAACTGATCCAAGTCAATTGAATTCACGAACTGTCGTCAATGCAACAGTGAAGATGACCGAAGCTAATAAAACGGCTTTACAGAAAGCCATCGATAATGCGAAAAATGTGCAAAGCAACGCTGACTATAAGAATGCTAAGCGGCCAACCACAAGTCGGGCAGATTTAGATAGCGCGATTACCAAGGCAACAACGGCTTTGAATAACGATGCCACGACTGATGCGCAGGCACAAGCTGAAATGACCGCTGTCCAGACGGCAAGCAATACCTATGAAGCCGACGCTAAAGCTTCTATTAGCTTAGCTAATGCAATTAATAGTGGCAATAAGACCGAGTATCAAGATACAACAAAGTACACCTATGATTCTATTTTTGCTTTGCAAGATGCTGTTAGTGCGGGTGGGGCTGTTCTGAATCAGACGGGACAAATTACTTCAGCCGCTTTCCAATCGAGTGCCACTAATGCGGCAAATGCTATCAATAATGCCATCAATAATTTGAAATTGACTGGGACAACTACGGCTTCTAAGACACAATTAACGAATCTATACAATAGTGTTAAGGATTATCATTTCTGGGATTATACGAAGAGCACTTGGACTGACTTTAACGCCGCTCGTACGCGGGCTGCTAATATTTTGAATGCCAGCAACCCTTCTCAAGCTGAGGTCAACATAGCTTATCAATATTTGACTACTACCCAAAAGGCACTGGCTAAAGCCAGCGACACCGATGCGCTTAAGGTTTTGGGTGATAAATATCAAATGACATTAAGTCTAAACAAAGCACAATTCACAGCTGATTCCTGGGCTGCTTTGGTAGATGCCCAGACTTATTTCCAAGATAATGTGGCTGCAGATAAAGCTGGTTCGATGTTTGACACGCCAGTTTCGACTATCAATGAAGCTGCCACTAAGCTGCAAACTGCGTTAACAAACTTGAAGACAGCTAATGGTCAATTATCGCAAAAACAAGCCTTGGCTGACTTATTGAATCAAGTTAATGGTTACGGTCAGGGGGATGCCTCTGATACGGATTGGACTGCTTTTACCACAGCTCGAGATAAGGCAGCCAGCGTACTAAAAGGCACAAATAGTACGGTTATTGACTACATGTCTGCTTTGCAAGCTTTGCAAACCGCTGTTACAAAACTAGGGGATACTGCTGATACGAGCTATGTTTCAACCGCATCTTATAGTGATGTTAATGGCGTCGGTAAAGTCTTCTTTACGGGCAGTCGTGGCATCGTGCTTTATAATAAGCCAGAGGGCAAGCAAGTCAATGATGCAAACGGTAATCCAAGATTCTTGCAGGATCAGTCACGTTGGAAGGTCTTTCGTAAGGCTGTCTTAAGTGACGGCAGTGCTTGGTATGAAGTTGGTCGGAATCAATGGATCAGTGCTCGCTTTACGATGATTGAACAAGCTGGTGTTGGGACCATTGATTTCTTACCAAACTTAGGCTTGACACTATGGGACTTGGAACCAGATGGGGTTCATGCTACTGGTCGGCGGTTAGATAACGGAACCCAGTGGCAGACATTTGGCAATATCATGGTTGATGGTCGTGAATACACGAACCTCGGAGCTAATCAATGGATTGAGAGCCAATATCTGACTATTGAAAATACCGCCACATCAGCTCCAGTAAATTAATATTTGAAGTAAGCGTGTGACAAATGGCGGATTTCCCATTTGAGTGATTCGTCGTTAGGTGAGGTCGTTGCCTTTTGGAACACGTTTAAACTAAAATGAATCACAACTAAGAGGTAGTTGAAAACAAATCTATTGTTTTCAGCTACCTCTGTTTATTTTATCTCGACCTTGATCAATCGTAGCTCGCAATCTAACGGGCTTTTATCTATAATAAAAGACATGTTATTCATAAAAAAGAAAACGAACAAGCAATTGATCTTAAATTTAGGCTTGGCCCTATTGCTCATGGTAATAGGCTATTTAATGCCCCAACTCGTTCAGGCGGCGAGTGCCGATCATTGGCTGATCAGTGATACCACTAAGCGCAGCCAAGCGGAAGTCAGCTTGTCCGCTGATGGTCAGCTGTCCTATCAAGTGTGGCATGCGGGTAAATTAATAGTTGAACCTTCACAATTAGGACTGGCCACAAATCTTGGTGATTTGTCCACTGGCTTAACGCTGAATGCGACATCTCATGAAAACATTAAACAAAAATACACTTTGATAGCCGGTCCCAAGAAAAAACATAGTTTTACGGCTAATCAATTGAATTTAACCTTTTCTAAGGGTGCGCTTTATTTAGATTTGACGGTGCGTGCCATGAAAACTGGCATTGCCTTTCGTTACGGCGTTCGTAGTAACACCGCCGATTATACGCAGGTTGGAATCAATAACGAGTACACCACTTTTAATACACCGACTAACAGTCATTACTGGTATATGCCCTATAATGTGTCTCATGAAGCACCCGAGCAGACGGCTGCAAATTGGCAAGATATTCAAGCGGCTCATTTACAATATCCATTGTTGTATCAAGCTCAAAACGGTATTTATAATTTGATTTCTGAAGCGGCCTTAGTACCAAATTATGTGGGCAGTGAGTTGCAGCTTGGGCAGCAGTCTGACCAATTTCAGTTAAATCTTTCGCAAGAACAAACAGATGCCATTACAGCTAAATTACCCATGCAGACCCCATGGCGCTTCATTACTTCTGGTTCAGCAAAAACCATTACCGGTACGATGATGGCGGATGATCTAGGCTATAAGCGCAAACTGAAAAAAACCAAGTGGATCAAGCCGGGTATTGCAGCTTGGACTTGGCTAAATGGCGATGCAACTAATGATTTGGCTACTTATAAGCGGTATATCGACTTAGCGGCTAAAATGCATTGGCAATATGTGATTTTGGATGAAGGCTGGCAACCGGAAAATACCACCAGCACAACTCCTAAATATCAAGGTTATTATTCCTGGACGACGGCATTATTGAAATATGCGAAACAAAAAAAGATTGGGTTAATTGCTTGGTTAGACAGCAATGATTTACAAGATGCTAATTATCGCCAGACGTTGCTGGCAGAACTCGCACGGATGGGCTTTAAGGGGATCAAGCCGGACTTTTTTGACAGTCAAAATCAAGCCACTATGCAGCTTTACGATAATTTGAATCAACTCGCTGCGCAGCATAAATTGGTGATTGATTATCATGGTACCAATCAGCCGACGGGAGAACAGCGGACCTATCCTAATATATTGAGTAAAGAAGCGGTTTTTGGGGCGGAACAATATGTATACCATTCTGATTTAACCACTGCTCAGCACAATGTAATGATTAGCTTTATGCGTGGTGCGCTAGGTCCGGTGGATTATACGCCACTATTGTCTTTCAATAATTTTCCGACAACGCACCCATTTACGATTACGCAGATGTTAGCTTTGCCGGTACTTTATCAAAGCGGTTTGCAGACAATGGCCGATAAACCCCAAATTTATCTAAAACAGCCCATTAAAACTTTGTACAAAGGGTTACCAGCTAGTTGGGATGATTCCAAAACGCTGGAGGCTAGTGTCGGTCAGTATGTGACGATTGCGCGGCGTAAGCGAACGACTTGGTATGTTGCCGGGATCACCGATCCAAAACGACAGGCAAAAGTTAAATTGACTTTTTTGAAAGCGGGGAACTATCAGGCAGAAATTTTTCAAGATGATGCCACGGGAACCAAAGTTCAACGCAAGACGAAGCAAGTGACGCGAAAAACACAGCTAAAATTACCGTTGAAAGAACATGGCGGTTTTGTTGTGAAACTGGTAAAAAGTGAATAGTCATTTTCTATATGAATATTATTGAAATATAACAAAATCCCTGATGCTATCATAGCAACCAGGGATTTTTCTTTACTTATATGTAAAAAAAGTCAAACAAAAAGCCTCCCATATCCGAGCAGGAGACTTCTGCAATTATGAGCGATTCAGTAACGAATACCAAATCTAAGTATACTCGAAAAGTTACAAAAAGGAAATACTTTTGCAATGATATCGATAACTTTTCGTTAAATATCTGTTAAGAAGATTGGTATAACAATAGTTATCAGGCGTTTGATAAAAAAATCAAAAAATATTTCCGTTTTTCGATGTTCATTTGTTACTAGTTAGTGTAGGGCAGTTTGCTAGCGACTAACTTACAAATACATCATAACCCTTTAGGAGGAAATAGCAATGGCATTAAATTGGAATGCAACAGAAATCAACTATTATATCGGTGGTGAACACTACAAAGGCGGCAAAAAAGTACGTCAATTGAAAAACACAGTGGCAAAACCAGATGAAGCACAAGTGCTTGCAATTGGAGCAGCTTTGGCAACCTTGGGTGAACAGGATACTTTGTTGAATACGGAAATCATTACCCATAACTTTGTAGTTAATGACCAAGCTAAATAAAACTCAATAAATAAAAGAAGGGAATTCATTCAAATGAAACATTTACAATTAAATTTCAAAACCAGCGAAGGCAAAAAGCGTGCATTGGTACTAAATGACGTCAAACAAGACCTTAGTGAGGCAACTGTTAAGGGGGCGATGCAAAAGATTGCAGACTCTAAACTATTTGTTCATGATGGTGTGGCTTTATATACTGAAGCCATCAGTGCGCAATACGTTGAACGTAACGTTTCAGATATTTTTACAACAGCATCCCCGGCTAAACCTGTGGCTGAATAGCCTGATCTTGATTGAAATTGTACTAGCTTTATTCCAAAACTTGAAGTAATGACTGACTGCTCACACAACTAGATATTTATTTGAAGATGCCTCGCTCAGTTCACGCTGGATGGGGTATTTTTTGTATTTAAATTGAATTACTGGGTGCTAAGCTTTATGATAATTAGGATATTAGTTTTGAATTTTGGGAGGTTGTTGTTTTGAACAGACATAAAGTCCAGCTGATCAGTATTGGTGCGCTGACATTAATGCTGATTTTAAGTGCTCCGGTTACTGGCAATGCCACTGCAGCCACTAAGCAGGCGCAGCAAGATACGCAAACCGTCAATCATTCAGCTGCGACTACATACTACCAAGCCAAACAGGATCTGGAGCATGTGCGGTATTATATTGTCACACCCAACCAAACGATCGCACCGCATAAAACCGCCTATACAGGTTCGGGCGAGCTATCGCATAAAATTATGCTGCGTAAATTGGTTGTTGCTGGCCAAACAGTGTATGTTCATGTGAGCGAGAGTCCTCAAAACCCGGGAACCTGGTTATTTCGAGCTACAGATATTGCTACAGATGATTTAAAAATGCATCGCCCTCAGAAAATAACCACGCGACGCAAATTAACTTTTAAAGCAAATGAAGCCGTTAATTTCTTTGTTGACCCCGTGTTGGCACAAACTATCACAGCTACGGATTTTGATGCAAGTAAAGTTGTGCCCACCGTTAGCTATATGATCAATGGGCAAAAATATTATGCATTTAAGGCTAACAATCAGCAGACGGTTTTTATTTCAGCAGCTGAAGCGACCTTAGTGGCTGATGCGAAAGCAGCGCCTGAAAATGAAAAAATGGCGACACAAGTTAATGTGACGCCACTAACTCTAAGAACTGTGGTATACTCCCACACCGCCGCCGTAATCTACCAAGACCCTAGTGCCACTCAGCCTTCTGGTAAGCGGCTAAGTACGCGAATCACTGACTGGGCGGCATTTGATCGTTCCATTGCTGCCAACGGTCAGGTCGTTGCTTATCGACTCGGACATAATCAATGGGTCAAAGCCAGTGACTTACAACAAGAAAAAGCTAAAGGCGGCGTTTTGGTCGTACCAGCTGGCACCGTGTATTACGATGCGCAAGGCCAGACAATGCCTCAGGTCACTGTGGCTGGTACATATCAAGTATCGGCAGAGCGCTATATTAATGGCCATAAAGCATTGAAATTAGGAATCAATACACAATGGGTCTATGCGGAATGCGGTCAGTACTACGAATGATATTGCTTGATAAAATATGGTTTTCGGCAAAAATAAAACATACTAAGATTAGATCTGTTGATGAAGTATATTCTTACTTCGGTCAACAGATCTTTTTTGATCAATTATAAAAATACCGTTCACTCATTGGGGCTTCGAGCCCGTCCTATTCTTTTGGTAAATTTATGTGATCAAAAACGTTTCTTGGTATCAAGTAGAGTATATTCCTCGATGATCAACGTTTCGTGTGATAATCAGTGTTAAAGCCGATCGCACTCTATGGGGCTTCGAGCCCGTAAAAAAAACTGGCTTTCACTACTACCTTCTGTTAATCAATTTTAAGTTTGTGGAGCTTCGAGCTCGGGTATCGGAAATGAGATCCAGGAGTAGTTAGTGTTCTAATCACAAGAAAGAAGATGTTGTTCGATGACCGATCTGATCGGTATCGATGTTTCAATGGGAAAAAGTAACGTGGCTGTTTATCACGACCACAAATGTATTGATGAGTACGCGTTTCATCATACAAAAACTGGGTTTCAAAAGTTAGCCACGACCGTGGCAGAACTAGAGCACCCCACCTTATATTTTGAAGCCACAGGCATTTATTCACGACCGCTAGTCCGTTTCTGCACTGACCAGCATTGGGCATTCACTCAGTTGAACCCCCTACAACTTCATTTCAATACGCAAGATCTTCGCCGCATCAAGAACGACACCACAGACGCCCGCAAGATCGGTTTAGCCGCTTATGACAATACTTACCGCCTATTTACGCAACAGAAACCGATCTATGGCACACTCAGAGAATTGAACCGTTTCTATCAACGGATGATCAAAGATATCAAACTTCATCAACTTTGGCTCCATACCACGCTCCAACAGACTTTTCCCGAATTAGAGGCTTTATTTAGCAGCAGAGTTTCTAAATTGGCATTGAATATTATTGAACTCTATCCGCACCCAGACTTTGTTAAAGGCTTAGGGCACATCAAATTACGCAACCAATTGATGAAAAATACGGATAAAAAGCTCTCCAAAACAAAAGCGACCCAAAAAGCTGAGGCACTTTTAGATTATGCTAAAGATAGTGCGCCAGCCGCCCACAAGGGCGATGTGCAAGTAGCCGAAGTTCGTTATTATGCCCATGAGCTCAAAGCGTTGATCCAGCAAAAAGAGAAAATACAGAAACAATTGATAGCGCAAGCGAAAGCTTTACCAGAATTTGAGATCTTGACTTCTATGCCTGGCATTGGTGAATTGACAGCTAGCCGAATCATTGGTGAGGTCGGTGATTTCACCCGCTTTGACAATGCCAAACAGATCAATGCTTATATCGGCATCGACTTAAGACAATACCAATCTGGTACTTACCGAGCGATTGATCATATCAATAAACGTGGCGATCCTTACGCCCGTGGCTTATTTTATTTAACAGTGGCCAATATGCGTCGAGTCTACGGCTTGACCAAGGTGCCCAATCATATTGTCGACTTTTATTATCGCTTACGAAAAAAAGGACCTCATCCAAAATTGGATAAGGTCGCAACGGTGGCTTGCATGAATAAACTGATCAAATGTCTGTTTGTCATGATTAAAAGTCACCAAACATATAACTATAAGTTATATCACGGGCTCGAAGCCCAATAAGGCCTGACACCTTATAAAATCAAGTATACCACGATATAGATCTGAAAAAGCAACCGATCGCGGTGTATTTGAGTTACCCTAATTTCGCCCCATGGGGTGAAGCATACTCAAGTGACGCAAACCTTATACAATAGACATTGATTCATTAACAGATGATTTAGTTGGAATTAACACTTGACTAATCGTAGGAAAGCAGAGTGTGACAAAAGACGTTCAGCGACTGAGCACTAACACGAATCACGACAAATGGTAGTTTTTCCATTTGAGTAATTCGTGGTTAGGTGAGGTCGTTGTCTTTTAGAGCACATTTAAGGTATAACTGTTCGTAACTAAAAAGAGGTCAAAAACAAAACGCTAACTTTGTCCCGATCTCTTCAATTATCATATAAAATTTAGATAGTATTAAGTGGCTATTCTGTAACTTTTATGATATTTTTTAGTAGATATTTGATTCAAAAACAGCCATTTTTCAATTTGGATACCAAAGAATTACTGGCATAATGCTTTGGCATTGTCCTTTATAAAGCTGATGCCCTAATCAACAAGTTATTAAATAAAAAAATTAGCATCCACATAATCTTCACTCCTCCGCTATCTGCGATCAATATTTAGTCTAGATAGTCTGGACGTTGCACAGGGAAAACAGTTCAGAAAATAGTCAAAAGATGCATTTATGCAACAAATTTTATAATTAGGAGCGGTTTTATTGAATTTTGGCAGAACAATTAATCAAATTAGAAGAGATAAAAATATTTCAGTAAAGGCATTAACGGAGGACAATGTTTCCCGATCAACATACACACGTTTTGTTGAAGGCAATACGGACACTTCGGTAACGACATTTGTTGAATTTTTAGAGCGGCTGCATGTGTCTTTTAATGAATTTCTGTATATTGATAACGGCTATGCGCCTAATGAAGTTGACGTGGTTATGGCCCAAATGATGACCAATTTGAATCAGCAAAAAAGCGATGCGATGAAACAAATTTTAGATAGGTTGGAAGTTCGGGCACAATTTGGTGGTGAAAAATACCATCATTTACGTGATATTTGTTCGATTCTATTAAGTCGCATGACCCAGCAGCCCTATAACAAGGCGTATTTGAAAGAATTAACCGATTATCTGATGTCGCGTTATACGTGGGCGCACTATGAATTGGTTCTATTCAACAGTGTGATGTTTGCCTTTCCCATGGAAGTTGTGGACGCTATGTCTGAACGTGCTCTGACCAATATGGATCGGTATCAGCACATGCATGATTATGGGATGGAAAGTTTTCGTGTTTTAGTGAACATCGTGATCCTCTATTTGAATGATAAGCAATTGAATAAGGCTTTAAAGTTGCAAGGTAGAATGGAACAATATGATATTCGACCGGATATGATGTTTGAGAAGAACGCGTTGATTTATTACCGAGGATTATTGAAATACCTCAAAGGTGATGAAACCGGGAAAGATGAGATCCATACGTCATTAAAGGTATTCGAGTTGCTCGGCTTGACTGATTTTTACCGTGGCTTCAAACAATACGCAGAAATGATTGAAAAGATGTATGGGCTAAAAAGCGATACAGATGAATCAGCAACACAACCGCATTAAAGCACAGTACCAAGATGATAAAAAAGTGAATGAGACAAAAGACACTTAGCACCTGAGCACTAACAAGAGTGGCGAAAAATGGTGGACTTGCCACTGGAGCCATTCGTGGTTAGGTGAGGTTGTTGCCTTTTGGCACACGTTTAAAATTTAGTTGTTCGTAAACACATAGTGGCTGGGGTAAAACTAACGTTTTGTTTTCAGCCACTTTTTTATATCATTTAAATAACGCTGATTTTTTAATTCAGGATTTTACGACACCAGATAATGCTTAGTTTTTTCATAAAATAGCAATTATATTTTAAAGTTTTGCGTCAAAATTATATTCTATAAGTGTGATAATGACAGTTTTCAGCGCTAGTCGTGATTATCTATAGTTCGTTTTGATGGTATTCACAGTTGTCTTCCCCAATATGAGGAGGTATTTTCATATGAAAAAGAAGTTAGGCTTATATTTGGGCGTTGTTACTGCCGCTTTGTTGGCAGCAGCGCCACTAGCGGTAGTACCAAAAGTATTTGAAACTGCAGAAACGTCTCATGTCCAGGCAGCCGCCACGTTACCAGACCGAAATATCATTGCTAATTGGCAGGTGGGTTCAACAATTGGGGTATTTAATACTTCAACTCAAGCTGTTGACGAATCTCCGGCGGCAGTTGCTGGTACAAATGTACCAATCACCGATATTGCTGAGATTCAAGGTAAGCACTATGCCATTACTGCTTCAGTTGGTGGAGGCCCACAATATTATTTGCACCTGGATGCAACAACCAATTTACCTGTAGATGCTAATACGAGAATTGTTTGGCTGTTAACACTTGAAAAACTACCGGGACAAGTTGTGCAGCCAGCTGGATATGGGCATGTAAACGGCACGTATTATAAGTTGCACTCAACTACTGGGGGACTTGAAGCCACAGATGCAGCGACCGCGGCTCAGATTAATGCTGCCATTGAAAAGAATGATGGAACTGTCCAACCTGTTGCGGCCTATGCTTATTTTGCAGCTGGAACTTTTACTCAAGAAAA
This sequence comes from Agrilactobacillus fermenti, assembly GCF_047943045.1. Taxonomy (GTDB): domain Bacteria; phylum Bacillota; class Bacilli; order Lactobacillales; family Lactobacillaceae; genus Agrilactobacillus; species Agrilactobacillus fermenti. The sequence continues at coordinate 274,481 of NZ_CP181347.1, forward strand.
TTATTATGGTTTTGTCCTGGGTGATGCAGTCTATTACCTGAAAGAAGATAGTTTAGCCACTGCAAATATCAAAATTGCGCCATATACGAATACCAATGTACCAAATGTACCAAGTGAACCTACGTTGCCGATCCTGCATATTTCAGATGTTGCTGGGACGGTAATAACAACAGAAGATGAAGTTGCCGCGTTCAATAATGCTAATTTGACGAGTTACGCCGGTATTTTTCTACCCCAAAATACAAAACTGATCGTAGACCAAGTGGCTAAGCGCGATGACGGCACGATCGTTGCGTATCACGTGGCTGTTTCAGCTGATCAAGCTGCTGGCAAATGGTTGTCGGCAGATAAAGTAATCTTTACTGCTAAAGCTGACGAAGTACAAACACCACAATTAACCCTTAAAAAACTTCCTGTTGGCACCGTGGTTTATTCACAAAGTGCGGCTAGAATCTATCATGATGCGGCCACGACCAATGATTCTGGGAAACGATTGGCCTTAACTATTGATGAATGGCGTGCTTTTGAAAAGGCTGTAGATGAAAACGGTCGAACAGTCGCTTATCGACTGGGCACGGATCAATGGGTCAAAGCTTCTGTCTTGAATTTTGAAAAAGTCAAAGGCGGCGTTTTCACGACAAGACAAGGGACACCGCTGTATACCGCAGAGGGCCAGTTTGCTGGAAAGATTGCTGCTGACGGTGTCTACCAAGTCTTTGCTCAGCGCCATATTAATGGCAAACAGGCACTTAAGCTTGGGACTGATGCACAGTGGATCTATGCCGAAAATGGCGGTTATTATCCTTAAGGTAGCACGTTAAACCCAAAAATAGGCATAGATGGAGAGTGAGACAAAAGGTGCTCAGGCGCTGAGCACCTTTTGTCTCACTCTCCCTTTGCTTTGGTTATTTAGTTAAGGCTGCAGGTTATTGTAATTGTGTGCTGCCAAGTTCGAAGGGTAAGCAAAAAAGTTGCAAATTAATATTTATATATTATTATATCAAAATGGTAATAATTACGATTGGCTCTATCGGGCAATAAAGGCCGACACTGTTTGTGGTGACAGTGCGTTAACTCGTTAATTTATTACTAAGCTGATTGTTTTATATCGCGATAGGTGGAATAGGAGGAAAGACTAATGAAAAAGTCTTCGATTAAGTATGTGGGCGTCGCTTTGACAGCCTTACTAGCAGCAGCACCTGTAGCAGTACCAATTTTGCCAACCGCTGTAACAGCGACACATGTGCAGGCAGCAACGGCTGGACTGCCTGAGACACAGGTCATCGTTGGTTGGACCGACCAAGCACCGTTAGAAGTCATGGGAGCAAAGGGGCTGGAACAAGTTCAGGCACCCGCAGCCAAGAATGTTCATAGTCAGTTGGTCACACGTAATGGCAATGAATATTTGATGACTAATGCTGTAGCTGGGAAACAGTACTATATCAAGCTTGATGGCAAAGGTTTGCCTGTTGCCGGCACCGGTGTGGTCAATCGAGTCGAGCAGCTGCAAAAGAATCACGATATTAGTGGGTATGCCCTACAAGCTACTGGTGATAAAAATGCCAAAGGGGATTTTGCCAAACTCAATAGTCTCACTGGCGAGGTTGATTTGGACCCAAGTGCAGCAGCACAACTCAATGCGGCAATCGACCAAAATAATGGCAAGGTTACCCCTGTGGCCGAATATACGTACGTTGCCAGTGGGTCAACGGTACAAACAGAATATTATGGCTTTCTTGTGGATGGTCAGGTCTACTTTATTAAAAAAGATGCTCTAGCTGCCGCTAATATCCAATTAGTACAGTTACCTAAAGCTAAGCCGACTAATCCAGTTAATCCAGTTATGTCTAGTACAACAACTGTTGTATTAAATGTTTCAGGTATTTCAGGTACGATTACCACCACGGCTGATAGTGTGGCTGCCTTCAACAATGCGGCTTTAACCAGCTATGCCGGTATTTTTCTTGCTAAGGTTACACAACTCCCTGTTGATCAAGTTGCAACGCGTGATGATGGCACGGTTATGGCTTACCACGTAGCCGCTAATGCTGATCAAGCAGCTGGCAAGTGGCTGGCCGCAACTAATGTGACTTTTGCGGAAAACACACCAGCACCGCAAACTTCGCGGCAAACACTACCGGCAGATACAGTGCTTTATTCTCAAAGCGCCGCTAAAATTTATAGCGATCCAGCACTAACACAGGAGTCTCGTAAAAAATTGGCCTTAACTATTGATGAATGGCGTGCTTTTGAAAAATCCTTAGATGAGGCTGGTAATGTGATTGCCTACCGCTTAGGCACGAATCAATGGGTCAAGGCTAACGCATTACAATCGCAGAAAGTGAAAACTGGTGTCTTTGTTGCTAGCAAAGGAACGCCACTCTATGATGTGAGCGGGCAAGTAGCTGGTAATATTACAACAACAGGGACTTATCGGGTTTATGCGGAACGGCACCTCAATGGCCACCAGGCACTTAAGTTAGGCACAGATGCACAGTGGATCTACGCTGAAAATGGGGCTTATTATCCTGCTCAGTAATATATAGAGATAAAACGCGATTTTTATAATTGCTTTAACCTAATAGATGATGCAAATGATAAGATCTAGGACACAAGCATAACGCTTGTTTTCTAGATCTTATTTTTTTGCCCAGTTTTGAAAATTTTATTTGGTTAAAATGAATGGGGTTTAGTTAGGTTAAAATTTGATGGTTAGCGTTATTTTTAAGTGCGAGTTAGAACCGGAGAGTGACTAAATATGGTTAATGAGTGGTTAAGCAGTATGAAATCGAGAATTTTCAAATGTAATGAATTTGTAATACGAATTGAAAATAAATCGTCAAAATGCTGGTTTTTCGGGGTTTGCGAGTAGAATGAATTTTCAGCAATATTAAAAAATGGTGTCATTCAAAAAAAAATAGGTAAAACAGTTCACAACCGCGCCGGTTTATTGTAATATTATGTCGTTGGTAATAATTGACCAACATGGCAATTGGAATGATCGTTTATTGCTAGCTGAAACTCAAACATACATAGTGAGATCCACCGCGGAGATCTTACCCGGGTTTGAGATTCATTGTACAAAGTAAACCTTCATGCTATAATTGTCACTGGTATCAATTATAAATTATGAGAATTTTAGGAGGAATACCACACTATGAAGAAATCTTCAGTTAAGTATTTAGGTGTTGCAGCAGCAGCTTTATTAGCCGTTGCACCTTTAGCAGCACCAGCATTATCAGCAACAACAGAACCTGCTCAAGTTCAAGCAGCAGTTAATGGTTTACCACAATTTGTATTCAGCAAGACTAATACAGTAAATGCCGGAGACCCTGGCGTTGCAGCTATTGGTGGCGGTGCATATCAAGCTGTTACTTCAACAAGCACAATTTATTTAGGTCAAACACCTGCAACTACTACTTTAAACTTTAACGGTAGTGCTGCACCTTACTTTAGTGTACAAGGTGCTTACTACAGTGTAAGTGGTAGCCAATACGGTAATGGTCAATTCTATGTTAAGGCTCAGAACTATTGGACTAAGGAATATTCAATTTCTGGTACTATTCAAACATCTGGTGCAGATGCTCCCGTTTTCTATGAAGGTCCTGATTCTAAAGTGACAGGTGCAACTGCAACTACACTTACTAGTTTGTTGAATGCTGGTTCAGTTAATGCTACTGCAGCATATACTGATGCTAACAATAACACTTATTATGCATTCACATATGCTGGTGCAACTTACTTCGTTAATAAAAACCAAGCTGGTTTTGCACAAGGTGCTAACGTAAGTGATGTTACTGGTACTGCTACAACTAACGATGATGATACACCAACTTATAACGATGTTAATGTTGCTGACTATACTGGCACATTAATCCGTGATAAGGGTACTAAGTTATCCGTATCTAAGGTTGCTAAAGACACTAATGGTGATGTAACAGCTTACTTTGTTGAAAATAAATCTGACAACGGCAATGCTGCTGGCAAATGGGTTAAAGCTAGTGCTGTAACATTTACTGCTACAACTCCTGCTAAAGTAACGACTAAGAAGTTACCTGCTGGCACAGTTGTTTACTCTAAGAATGCTGCTACAATCTATAGCGATGCTGCAACTTCTAAAGATTCTGGTAAGAAGTTAGCTACAGACGTTACTGAATGGCGTGCATTTGAAGAAGCTTTGAACGATGATGGCGACGTTGTTGCTTATCGTTTAGGTACTAACCAATGGGTTAAAGCTTCTGACTTAGCTTTACAAAAAGATAAAGATGGTGTCTTTGCTACAGCTAAAGGTACTACACTTTACACTTCTGATGGCGATGTAGCTGGTTCAATCCAAGCTGACGGTGTATACAAAGTTTACGCTGAACGTCACATCAACGGTAAGCAAGCTCTTAAATTAGGTACAGATTCACAATGGATCTATGCTGAAAACGGTGCTTACTACCCAGCATAATTTAACCCTAACGTTAAATTAAACATTTAAATCAATTATTCTAGAATTTTTGAACCGATGGACTTGATCACTCCATCGGTTTTTTTGTTTGAACGTAGACTGGTATTGATCCGTTTACTAAATTTAACTGGTTCCGGATTATACTAAGATAGATCTCAAATAAGGGGAGTATATTATTACTTTGTTTAAAAAAATTAAATCTTTTCCTGCAAAAATAAAAAAAGTGTTTTCGATAGGTATAGCATCGACTGGAAATAAAAGATTCAATCGGTTTTCAATATTTGTTTCAAATCTTTTAGTATGGATACTGTTTTTGTTTGCTACTTTATTTGTTTTAATAGTTATTGGTATTTTATCAAGACAAATTATACAGAGAATAGTATTTCTAATCATAATATATAGAATTTTAATTCTTTGTGCCGTAATTACATGGCTTATACTATTGTTGGTACTCTTAGTGTACATGGCTCTGCAGATGCTTACTATATTATATGAAATATGGAAAGACTATCACAACCCAAGTTCTGTTTCTCGTTATAGGTTCATGAAAATTCATGCAATGTATGACTTATTTGACGATAATATTTCCAATAGAAATACAAGATACAATCTCAACCTTGTGTTAAAAAAAATATCTCAATTTAACGAATTACCTTTATTTGAGTTATATAGTAGACGAGCACTTGTTAAGACGAAAATCAAAGTTACTTTTGGAAGAAAAATTATTTTGTCATTGTTTACTTCTATCAGTGTGTTCCAAATTTCTACTTACTTATATAATTGGATTAGAATAAATCCACTCTGGGTAATTCATTTTTTAAAGAAGTTTGACTTTCCGTTCCCATTGAGTTCTAACTTGTTATTTATTTATATTTTAGCTATTTTATTTATGATTGCAGTATCAGCCGCTTATGATTATAAAGAAGATATTTTACTGATTGAATTATTAGATGCTGCGATCGATTTGAAGAAGCAAAAATAGTTTAAGTGAGAGGTAAATTTTTATAAATATCAGCGAATCATTTTGATGAGATTTTAAAATCTAAAATTTATGAAACAATTCGATTGTATTTATAAATAAAATAGAAATATTTAAAATTATTTTTGCGATATTATACTTAACTATTTTAATTTGAAAGCCATTTCTTTTAGAACTAAGTTAAGCTGTCGGATAAATCGGAAAAACATTAGGAAAAGAAAAAAATATAAAAATCAAAAATTATATTTTAAAAGTTATGCAATAATAATTTTTTTAGAATTAAATCGCAAAAAAATGTACTTTAATGACATTTGTACGGACGATTTAAAGTCAAAATAATTTGATACTTACAATTCATAATTCGATATTGTTAGAGAAAAATTATTATTATTTGTTAATGATTATAAAATGTGAATTTTCTGTGCCCTTGATAATTAAATAAATGTTGTAATATTATATTATTTGTAATTACTGACCACCATGCAGTGGTAAATATCAATATACTATGAAGTAAACCTAGCCATTGATGATTAAGGCAAACTCCTGTAAGACTGTTAGTGGTCGCAATTATAATTATGAGAATTTAGGAGGAATACTATACTATGAAGAAATCTTCAGTAAAGTATTTAGGTGTTGCCGCAGCAGCTTTATTAGCCGTTGCACCTTTAGCAGCGCCAGCATTATCTGCAACAACAGAACCAGCACAAGTTCAAGCAGCCACAACAACGGGCTTACCTCAATTTGTGTTTGATACATCTACACCAGTGAAATCTGGGACAACTGGCTACACTTCAATTGGCAACAATGCTTATCAAGAAGTTAAAGCTAGCAGCGATATCTACTTAGGCAGCAATCCAACTTTGACTTCCCTTGATCTTGGCTCTGGTGCTGCACCTTACTTAAGTGTCAAAGGTGCATTTTACAACGTTGATACGAACCAAAATGGGAACGGTCAATTCTTTGTACCAGTCACAAAATATTGGGAAAAGGCTTATTCAGTTTCTGGCAACATTCAAAGTAAAGCCGATAATCCCATCGTAACTGTTTATGATTCTTACGAAAACAATCTTAAAGAAGGTAATGCAACGCTTGGCAAGATCCGTGACTTATTACACAACGGTTCGATCACCGTCAAAGCTGCTTACCAAAATCCAGCCAAGACAGAGACCTATTTTGCCTTCACTTATAACGGTGCAACCTACTTCGTGCAATACGATGATAGTGAAATCACATTTGCACAAGGTGCTAATGTAAGTGACGTTGCTGGTACAGCTACAACAAACCAAGATGATACAGCTACTTACACAGATGCTAAACTTGCTTATAACACAGGTGCTTTGGTACGTGATAAGGGCACAAAGCTTTCTGTTACTAAAGTCGCTAAAGATTCAAATGGTAATGCAACAGCTTACTTCGTTGAAGACAAATCTGCTAACGGCAATGCTGCTGGCAAATGGGTCTCAGCTAGCGATGTAACATTCTCCGCAACAACAGCGGCTAAGGTTACAACTAAGAGCTTGCCTGCTGGCACCGTTTTATATTCTAAAGATGCCGCTACAATCTATAGCGACGCTGCAACTTCTAAAGATTCTGGTAAGAAGTTAGCAACAGATGTAACAGAATGGCGCGCATTTGAAGAAGCCTTGAACGATAACGGCGATGTTGTTGCCTATCGTTTAGGTACTAACCAATGGGTCAAAGCCTCTGATTTAGCTGCACAAAAAGATAAAGATGGTGTCTTCGCTACAGCTAAAGGCACAACACTTTACACATCTGATGGCGACAAAGCTGGTTCTGTTCAAGCCGATGGTGTTTACAGAGTTTATGCTGAACGTCATATCAATGGTAAACAAGCACTTAAATTGGGGACAGATTCACAATGGGTTTATGCTGAAAATGGTTCTTATTACCCAGCATAGTGTGCTACATTTCTAGGTTGAACAATTAAAATTATCATTTAACGATAAATATATGAAACCGGTGGTATAGTGGGCCACCGGTTTTTTTGCGTCTAGTAACTAAAATACAAAATCGATCATTCCATTGGTCTATGTAAGTAAAATGGTATTTTATAAAAATAATGCATAAATGTGCCTAGCTAGTCATTGTTGCACACTATTAACCAGGCAGTTGTTTTACTATGATATTCTAGAAAATAAACAAGAGAGGTGATAATTGCATGAAGCTATTGCAAGAAGTATTGAGCTATATTTTAGGATTTCCAACCTTTGAACCTGGTCCCGCCATTTTACCTGATAAAAAGAAATAATATCTGTAAAATAGATGGTATACGTATTGAAATAACCTACTTAGCTTGAAAACTTCAGCTTGGTAGGTTATTTAGATTGCATTAAGGGTCGTTAGTCAATTGCTATTTTCAGAAATACAAGGGTATAATGCCTAATAGTTAGTATTTTTATAATTAGGGAGTTTGAGACACATGCAGGAACGAGTCAAAAAGCGCAGCTCAAATTTTGAGTTGTTGCGTATTATCAGCATGTTTATGATTATTCTGGGGCATTATGCTTTGGGATCCAATTGGTACTTTAAGCCGCATATTTATTTCAAGCGTGAAATTGTCGAATTCTTATGGATTGGTGGTCGTCTGGGCGTGATTCTGTTTACCTTGATTTCGGGATATTTCCTAGCTACAGGTAAATTCAAATGGAAAAGCCTGTTGAACAATTGGCTGGAAGTTATTTTTTATTCTTGGTTATTTATGATTGTGATCAAGGCCAGCGGGACATCTTTGATCCACATGACCAATATGGATATTGTGAAGAATATTTTTCCAGTGACGTTTGGCGTGGCAAATTGGTATGCCACTGCTTATATTATTTTATATTTATTATCGCCATTTATTAATAAGCTGATACATAGTTTGACCAAACACCAATATCGGATGTTACTAGGTATTTTGATCTTTTTTATTTCTATTTGTGGTGTATTTCTTTCCAGTCCAGCCGTGGGATCCAATGGCTATGATGTGACTTCACTATTTGTCATTTACTTGATCGGTGGGTATATCCGACTATTCCCAGAAGACTTCACCCAAGCACACTTGAAACGATATATCTGGGTCTTTATTGGTGCATTGATTATTGGCTTCTTGTCAGTCCTAATGGTAGACTACATTAATTTTCATGCTACAGGTTATTTTAAAAATAAGTATCGCTATTTGTATTTTTTGGATGGCAACAGCCCGATTCAATTGGTTGCTGGGACGAGTTTATTTTTGACTTTTAAATTTTTGCCGCTGAATCATAGTAAAGTGATCAATTCATTGGCTAGTACGATGTTTGGCGTTTACTTAATGCATTCTAATTATTTCATTGTTGGACCGCTGTGGAATAATCTCGTTCGCGGTTTCCGTTTCAACCACACGATTGTTGTTTTAGCTTATGGCGCCTTAGTCGCGGTGGCTATTTTGGCGGTCGGCGCGATGATTGATTATTTGCGACAGTGGTTGATGCGCTTTTTAGACCCTGTGATCACTAAAGTTGCCAACAAGCTACAAGCAAAAAACATCTATTGAATCAGATTATGGTTGATTATCGGAGGCTATTGTGGGAATTTTGGATAAAATCAGAACGACTATGGGCTCACTATTGACCCTGCTAGTTGTTTTCTTTTCAGCGTGTATGATTTGGGCAGTCAGCACCATGCTCAAACTTGCGCCAACATCGCAAGCACAAACTTTGGCTAATTTCAGCCAGCGTGAAACTTGGCTATTAGCGGGTGTGTTTATTGTGGGATGGGGCCTATTTGCGTTACTTGTGACTTATTTGCCAGATAAGAAGGGCATTTGGCTACTGCTAATTGGCTTGATTTTATTGCTGGGGATAGGCCTAAGACTTTATTGGATCTATAAAGTGCCTTCCCAGCGCTTTTCGGATTTTAAGACATTATATCGCGATTCCGTTTATTTTAGTCAAGGGGATCGTTCATTCAACGATGATAATTATTTATTAAGCTATCCCTATCAAAATGGGTTTATCATGTATCAATCATTATTGATTCGCATATTCGGGCCAAGTCCGTTAGCTTTGAAGCTCGTCAATGTTTTCATGGCAAGTTTAACGATGCTTGCATTATTCGGCATTGTACATCGACTCTTCAATAAACGGGTGGCTGCCCTAGTCATGCTGGCTTTTGCCACTTTCTTGCCGAATATTTTTATGATTACAGTATTGACCAATCAATATGCATCGTTGGCTTTTAATCTGATCGGTTTATACTTGTTTATTGCCAAGAATCATAAGTGGTCCTGGTTATTATGCAGTGGCTTTTTCTTAGCATTAGGGAATACTTTGCGACCAGTCGGCGCATTGATATTGTTGGCTGTTGGTTTGGGCTATTTATGTTTCTTATTAAGAAAGCGCACCTTTTGGCGTGGTTTGATCGGTATGGTTTGCATTATGATCGGCTACTTTGGGATGATCAGTGCCGTGAACGGCTATATTAGGCATACGGGGCTGTCAGAATATCCAATGGGCAATCGGAATGCAACCTGGAAATTTGTGACTGGTTTAAACAGCCAATCTAAGGGACGTTATGTGGGGCCTTTAGCAGGTGTGTTAGATGAATACCCTATTGGCCCTAAGCGAGATGCGGTAGGTAAGAAACTCATTAAACAGGAATTAAAAGATAAGCAGAAAGTAAAGCGATTGTTTATTGATAAGTATCAACTGATGTGGGGGGACTATGATGAGTCCATTGATTGGTCACTGACACCCAATGTTCGGATCAGTGATCAGCACCGTCGCTTCTTAGCCCAGGCGATGTGGGGGCAGTGGGTGGCTTTGATCCTCAGTATGACTATAGGTGCTTTAGCGCTATTTTGGGCGAAACTTAGGCGCAAGTTACCCTATCATAATAAGATTTTCATCTTCGAATTATTATTTGTAGGCTATGTATTGATTCATTTCGCAATTGAGATTCAAACGCGCTATCGCTTCTTTATTACGCCAGAAATTACGACCTTTGCGATGCTGGGTATTTGGTTTTTAATCCAGTTGATTTTTAAACGTGATTCAGAGGCACTGTCAGGTATCAAAGAAGATCAGACTTTTATGAAGCAGGCGCCAATTTATGATCCGCGTGCTTGGCGGAAGTTTTATTGATAGGCAATCGCTAAATTTGATTAAACTGTTGTTCTAATGAACTATTTAATGATATATATTACACAAAACGAACATAACCGATAAATTACGCAAAAAAGTCCGGAAATGATTTTAACTATTGCTAAAATCGTCGGGCTTTTTTGTTAGCCTAAATTTGGTAAAGTGGGGTCACCACAAGCGCTTGTGGAATCTTCTTTGGAGGTTTCACATAAAAATGGAACAAGCAGAATTATGGCAATTAGCAATGGCAAATGAGCGGGTGATCTATGGAGCATTGAAGCATGAACGGATTTGGCGAAAACGTGATGATTGGCAGGATTTGGTACATGAGGGGTTTATGGTTTATGTGGCGAGCTATGATAAATATGCGGCACAGCAATCTCAGCCCTTCGATGTAGTTCAATTCAATCGCTTTGCTTTTCAAGCCATCTGCTGGCATATCCGTAATTTATTGCGTCGAGATATGTGGTTAGCAGCACGCACCCAGATTCAATTAGATCAAGTCACTGATGAGCCATCTGAAGCCGCGTTACAAATAACGCCTTCTGACCAAGCGTTCATTATTGAAGAACTGTTACCGGCTATTAAAAGCCAACTGACAGCAAGGCAACAAACAGTATTGGTTGAGCATTTACTTAAAGGACAAAAATTAACCCGGTTGAGTCAGCAACTGCATGTCAGTCCACGGACATTACGCAATGACCGCCAACAGATCGTCATGATTGCTAAAAAACTACACCGACCTGAATTAAGTTGAAAATGCAATTGGAATTGGTATATATATTTCACTTGTGTTATTTTTAAACCAACTTAAAATGGAAGGATGCTAGAACAATTAACAAGCAAAGATTTCCGTGGGGGAAGGTCTTTCAGGGACGTTATTTTGATAAAGCAGCACTTTTATCTGGTCAGTATGATGCGTATATCCGCACGCGTAAATGTTATAATATTTCCCGGGAAACATTACTGCTATTAGATATTAGTCAACAAGACGGTCATTATGCCACGTTGGCACTGGATTACTATCAAGGCTTGATCAAAACGGGCTTAACAACGCGGCAGTTGGTGCAGCAGTATTTGGCTTTTGGACCGATTAATTTGAAGCATGTCCGGTTATTGAAGCAGATGGCTGGGATTCGTTCCACGCTTCTGCCAATTAGTTTTGGGCAGGTGCAGTTTTTACCAACTGGTGGTGCCAGTCACGGTCAAACAGATTGGATCGGGACTTTTCATTTACAACATTATTTAGAATCGGGTAAAAAGTTGCAAGTTCGTTGGGGTGATTATTTGGGGGCTGAATTGAATTTTCGTGGTAGTTTCCGTCAAGGTTTACACGATGCTGGTATGATTGGGGAATTGTTCGTCAAAATTGTGCATGAAATTGCTGCATGGGGTGGCTTAGAGACGATTGAAGTTCCACAGTGTCAAGAGTTTTTAGACTGTGCCTGTGCTTTTCATCAGCAGTTGCGTTTAAATCAGACGGGTTATTTTCAACAATTTGAGGAACAACATAGCCGAATCTTTAGTAAGTACTTGTTAGATGAAACTGAACGTGCCACGCCGGAACTCTTTGAAGCAACAGTGAACTACGGCTTACGGCAGATTGCTCGGTTGGAGAATTATAATTGATGCAAATCATGTAAAATTATTTTCCATTTTTGCACCATTCGCACCACTTTTGCCTAAAAGTCGTTTTGCTTGCCATTATTGGTTTAATATCAACAATGTGGGTAATTGGAGACGAAAGGAGTAATTGTCCATGGAAGTTTTTGAGTTCATTCAAGTCATGATGGGCCAGAAGCCTAGCGTTGATCCAGATGATGATGAGGCTAAAAAATAGCATTATGCATAAATGTTGGTAGTCGGTCCTGATATGAAAGTTACGCGCATAAAAGCTTATGGAAACTGACATTATAGCCACCAATAGCTACGCTATACTATTTATAGTCACTATTGGAGGGGAGATATGGAAAACCAACGCGCACACTATAAAATAAAAGATTTAATACAACTCATTGTTCGGTATGGTAAGCCGAAACTGAAGCTGTTTACGTTGGGTATTATTTTAGCAATTGTCGGGACCATTTGTTCTTTGGCTATCACAAACCAAATAAGATTATTGATTGACGCATCAGTAAAATCTAATGGCTATAGTAGAACAATTATCATTTTAATTTGCTTGTTCGTCTTTAATTTGATTTTAGAAGTGCCGGCGAACTTTTTACTGGGGTACGTGGCGTCAGATGCTGTTTTGAACTTGCGCAAGCAGCTTTGGCGTTTGATCACTACTTTGCCGCGGCATTTCTTTAAGCAGAATGAAAGTGGTGTCATTGCTAGCCGCGTCTTGAACGATACACAAACAATTTATAGTTTGATTGCCAGTGCCTTACCTCAAAACTTGACGGGGTTAATCTCACTGGTGGGTGCTTTTGCCATGATGTTAATACTTAATTGGCGCTTGACGCTGATTGTCTTAGGCATTGTCCCTTTATTGGCACTTGTTGTCGTGCCGCTGAGTCAAAAATTAAGTGTCATTTCTAGATTACTTCAAGCGGCTTTGGCTGAAACCATTAATAAGGTTTCGCAGATGTCGATCAATGATAACCTGATCAAGAGCTTTAACCGGGAAAAGTTCTCACAAAAAATGGGCTACCGAGGTATGCAGACGTTATTTGGGTTAAATGTGCGCCAACTTCGAGTGCTTAGCATTTTAAATCCGCTCGTCAGTGTTTTGCTGTTATTGATCGTTTTTGTCATCATTTTGTATGGCCGCCATTCAATCAATCAAGGCCAATTAACGGGTGGTGGTTTGACAGCATACTTCATCTATATGGTTCAAATGATTACGCCAATGACGAGCTTGTTTTCATTTTTTACGTCTTTGAAGACGGTTAGTGGGGCAACTGATCGCATCCAAAATATTTTGACAGAAAAGCCAGAGAACAAAAACTTAAACGGCATTGTTGTGGCACATATCCAACGCATCGACTTTGAACATGTCTCTTTCAAATATCCAAATAGCGAACAATTGATTTTAAAAGATGTTTCGTTTACCATTCGAGCTGGCGAAAAAACAGCTTTGATTGGGGAAAGTGGCAGTGGTAAGAGTACGATTCTATCACTCATGGAAGGTTTCTACTTGCCAACTTCTGGACAGATTCGTGTGAATGGCATCCCAATTCAACAATTAAATCTAGTCGAATTACGGGGAAAACTTGGCTATGCCTCACAAGATATTCGAATCATTCCTGGCAGCATTCGTGATAACCTTAGCTTAGGGGATCAAAAAGTGACTGACTTACAATTGTGGCACGCACTTCAGGTTGTAAAGCTGGATACATTGATTCGCTCTTTGCCGCGACAATTGGACACTGACTTGGGTGAACAAGGTACTTTATTCTCAGGTGGTCAAATTCAACGGTTATCTTTTGCGAGAGTTTTGATCAAGTTCCCGGACTTCTTATTATTAGATGAAATTACGTCCAGTTTGGATTCAAATAATGTTCAAGAGATTATGACGGCTTTAAACATCTTGAATCAGCAATACGACATTTCTGTTTTGAATGCGACACATAATATGCATACAATTGAAGGTTATCCCCATGTGATTCAAGTGATCAATGGACAAGTAAAACAGTTTTTTAAGCGCATATGAGCTATGAGAGGTCCAGTTGTTACATTTTGGCGTACATTGGCGCTTCAAAATTGATGCAAATAAATAGAGATCGGAAACGTTGATTTTGTTTCCGATCTCTATTTGCTTGCGAATAATCAATGATTAAACGTCTTTACCATTTATTTTAGAACCATTGTTCCAGCCAAAGCTAAAACCCAAAATATTGAGAATGAAATGCAGGACATTAGAAAAACTCATGGTTGTATGCTCCTTTTCATTTTTTGAGCGTTGGATTTATCTTTTATGTCATCCCAAAGCTCAATTAAATTATACAGATAAAATCAGGTGGGACTGAACGAATTCTGTAAAAAAGCTGCATTTGATGTAAATATGCACCAATATTTTTTTGAAATACAGCCAATTTTAAGGATAGAACATATATGAAACCGCTAGACCAATTTTGCACTACTTGTCCTTGCTGCTTAGCACTTTTGGTATGATAGGCATGTGATTGAGAAATCATGACCTAGATGATGAGAAACAGTTTGTTTAACGTCATCTTTCTTCTTCCCCAGAAGGTGTGGTAAACGGCATCGTTCGTTTACTTAAAAGGAGGTTAGATTAAGTTCTAGCCTCTTTTTTTAACTTTAGCTACGTTAATTACCAAATAGCGACGTTAAAAGCAATTTGAATCCAGAGAACTTAATACATGATAAGCTTTGATTAAGCACGGTGTTGTTAGGACGAATGGAGGTCTTAGTTATGTTTGATAAAAAGAGAAAAGCAGTCTGTAAAACAGCAGCCATTACTTTGTTAACGGAATTCCAAGCGGCTTGTCAAACAACAGCACCGGAATTAGATGGCTTGTTAGATATTATGATCAACCGACTTGTTGCAAGCGATGATGTTGCCGATGTAGTTGCCAAATTTATCAATTATATCGAAATGGAACTAGCAACAGGACAACTAACGTTAAATACAACTGCAACCGAAAAATTGCATGGATTACAGCGGCCAGCTTCTAAAAAATATGTATATTAATTTTTTTATTTATTTTAAGCGTTGTTACTTTAAGTTTTGAAACAGATGTGCTAAATTAAAGATGGAATCAGATGATTCCTATAATTGATTAATTAGTAATGACTATTCTTTTTTTGAAAAAGTCGGTTCTCCCACCGGCTTTTTTATTTTGCCCTATTGCGGTTGTATTTATGTTAAAATCACATTACAGAAAAATAATATTGTATAATGCTTAAAAAGTGGCAGGACTATTATTTCTTAATATCTCAAGTAAACCCATATAAATATTTAGATACAATGAATTAATTTATTAATATTTTTAAATAATTAGTCAGCAAACGATAAAAAATACTTTGATTAATGCTACTATTATAATTTTTTTCTGGTATGATAAACATGTAAAAGTGAAGGGTCAATTTAAGGAGCACAGGGGAGAATCGATGAAAAAACACAAAATATTTGCCTTACTACTTGGTACTGCAATCTGTATGGTGCTGTTTTTTGTTATGCCTGAAGGACTAGTCCAGGCGAATATCTCAAAGAAAATGATTGACAATACAACGACGGTAAGACCAGAAGATATGCGGATCAATCCTGATACGGGCAAACAATATCTACCTGGTGAAGGGATCTCTGTTAAAAGCGGTGTCCAAACAGATACCCAGACCAATGGCATCGACTTTGTGACGGCAGACCAGAATGGCAGGATCAGTGGTGGTGAGTCGACGGTTTATATTCAACCCAAAGCCAATGATCAAGCCTGGTTTAGCATGAATTACATTCAATCAGGCAACGGTAAAACTCCAGGATTTATTCATTTTAATGACGCCAACGCAGCCAATAGCTTCTATAAAAATAGTAGTAGTGCAGATTATAACGAGAATCAATCAAAAAGCAAGATGGTTAGTGGGCCAGACGGGAAGCCGGTCTTAGATACAAGCCTCGCAGATGGTTATGATAATGGCTATTTAAACGTGACCGGTAATGTGCCAGTCTTTGTTAAAATCAAAAATGATAAGGATCATGCAGTTTCTGATCTGTTTGGCGGTAATTGGGGCGTTATGATTCGGGTTGTTTTGCCTGAGGATGTTGATCGTGAATCTTTGGCGAATGCCATTGATTGGGAACAGACTTATTTTTACTTGTCTCTCGAATCGAATAGTATTATTGCAGAAGCAGCGGGTAAGTTTAACTTTCCCTTACAATTTGATCATCGAGTCTACTTTGATAACGATAAGGATAATGTGTTTTATTTGAAAGTAAAAGGCGTGCCTTTTAGAGAGAAGACAAGTTTCAATTGGGGGAATACTGCAACCTTTAATTTATTAGCACCAGAGCAAGATTTAACCGATTACTATAATAATATTACGGTTAAAGACAATAAGGTCGTGCGTAGTGTAGATGATAATGGGGTGACAAAAAACAGTGGGGCTATTACACCTTGGAACCCAATACGAATACTAGGTGCGCCTGCAGGGGCTGTCAGTCAAACTGGACCAGTTGGGACAGCCACGAGTTTGATCAACTTGGCGACTGGCTCCCATTTTAACGCAGGTGTGGCGAATATTGGTGGCTGGCTCGTCGGCTACTTCGTTGATAAAGGATTTAATGGCACGGCCAATATCAACTTTAACTTGGATATGTCTAAGTATACGGGTAATAAAACCACCGCCTACAAAGCCTTGACGCAAGGCCGATTATTTCCTTCACCGTATAGCGATGGACGCCTCAATACGGATAATGGGCTTAATGGCAATCGTCGAGCTATCGGCATCGATCTTTATGGGACCTCGCAGTTGGTGGACCCTTATAAAGTTGGGCGCGATATGTTAAGTGATGACAATATCCTAAATAAGACTGATGTGAATAGTGATGCCAGTTATGATAAGAAATGGAAAGGCAATACGCCCATGGACTATGCGGTGATCAAAAAAAGCGAGTTGGAAAATGGGGCAGCTTTTCCTGTTTATACGAATTTCACGTCTTGGAACTCGTTCGTCGCACCGTTTGACAACTTAGCTGACCGCCATACGGTTGGGCCTGATAATCAAGCCATTCCTGATGCCCATGACAGTAAGGCTAAAGCAGCCTACAATATTCGTAATCGAGTTGCTAAACCTGATCCCTATGTGGATGGTATTTTGGTTAATCCTTTCATTAACAAACAAACATTTGGCACTGCTGATAAGTATGACTACCACTCGACGAGTTTGGACAATCCATTCCTTTTAAATAAACAAGATGCCACGACCGGTCAAGTAACGGCTGGAGCCATTACGCCACAACGATATGCGCAAGTTTATTCCTATTATAAGTTTGATGCGAATGATCCCAACAAAGCGGGGGCAGTTGAACCCACCCCGATTCATGATAAAACACAGGAACATCTCAAACTAACGGTGACGCCAACCGTTTCGGCAAGTTATCATCAGGGCAGCGAAACCTATTTCACCGGTGATTTAGATGGCGCTGGTAACTTGAAGCGCCCCGTGGATACCCAACAAACTTGGGATTATGAAGGCACTTACGATGGCGTTCCGATTGCTGGTGCCAAACTGCGCTTGGAGCAACAGCTTCGCCCGGAAGTTAATCTTAATTTGCCGGACCCTATTTTAGTTAGTAAAAAAGCCCTTATGAAAGGCCAGACGTATACTTACCATAATATTGGTAATTGGAATGATCCTTTCCCAGGGCCTTACAGTGGGGATTTGAGCTTAGCCAACCGTTTTGGGGCTGTTAACGCAATTGCCTCTGGAGAACAGAGCTTGCTTAACGGCTTAAATAGAGACAAAAATACGATCAATTTTACGATCAATGGCCATGACTATGGTGACCCTAATGGGGGAACGGAAACGTCGGCAGGTAAATTTAGCGTGCAGGATATCGATGAAGGTAAGACCTTTAATGTGAATTATGATATTAATACGCAATTTCCTACCTATACGAATATTCCAATTCTTTTCTTACAAGATCGTTATGCCAATGTTGCCATTCAATCCAGGGATTTAGTGACTGGGACACTCAATCATTACCAGATTCCTCATGAGTATGAAAATGGTAGTTCGGAAAATGACTCCGTTAATGAAAAGCAACATGGCATCAGCTTATTTATCCTAGATGATGTCAAAAATGAGTTAAGTATCACGAAGAAGTTTCAAATTACCGATGGTTTAACAAGTACCCAACGCTATATTGATGCCAAACACCAAATAGTCAAAGTGGTGGCGACGGCCGTTAATAAGGGCAATGCGCCCTTGTCTGGCGAAGTAACATTATTTGTGCCTAATTTAGCAACCAACCGGGTAAATAGTATCGTTGTTTCCGATTTAGGTGGAACGCCCAAAATGGTACAGGCCAATGCCAGCAGCCGTTTGAATGACTATACAGAGTTCTCGTTTATACCAGATAAACCAATTGATGTGGGTAAGAGCTTCTCTTATACCTATACTTATGCTATTACGGATTATGATTCCATCCCACTTGAAAACATTTTGATGGATCACGCCATGCAAACTTATGGTACGCAAGCGACGATGATCGGGCAGTCGAATAATATTTTCCTATATAAATTAGCCGGCCCTCAAATTCTTCAAGTACCTGAGCTAAATTTTGGCAAACATGTGACCACACAAAAAGGCCCTTATCAAAGTACAGAAAAGCCTAGAATAACCCTGTATGACAATGACAGTACGGATAGTTGGACATTAAGCGCAAATATGTCGCCTTTCCATGAAGCAGACAGCACTCAGCCATTTATGCCTGACCAGTCGGCAATTACGCTAGACCTGGGTCATGCTTCAAGAATAGGCAGTGATCTGGGTATGGATGAGGTAGATGAAACTTTGCGATATAACCATACGGCGGATACCCTAACCGCCGATGGGACGATGTATCCGATCTATGTCTTGGATCAGAGCTTTGAAACAAGTACGGCCAATTATTTTGATTTAAATTTTGATACACCAGCCAAGCTGAATTTTCCAGAATCAGCCTTTGGGTTCATTAAGTTGAAGAAGTATCAAGCCAATATCACCTATAGTGTGACCGTTGGGCCTTAAGAGCAAGAGTGAGACAAAAGGCGTTTAGCGTCTGAGATATGACGCACGCTTTCAGTTTTTGCTGCAGGTATGACCCTATTTGGGAGAATTCAAATTCAATAACAACCTTTATTTTATAACGAGTTTGACGCCCAAAAAAATGTAACGATGCTGATCATATCATTTTTTGCTAAAAATATATTCAAAAAATAAATTTATATTTTAAAAAGATCATCTACCTCTTTCCTAGATGGTCTTTTTTAATAACTATTTTGAATGTAAAAACTCATTTTTTAGTATTATTTATTTGTTTATTTGAAAATATGGATTTATAATGTAGTCGTTCAAAAGGATAACATGTCGCTCAAAAGGAAGGCGCGTAAAAATGAAGAAAAAAATTTATATTGGACTAACAAGTTTAGTAGCCTTACCGTCGTTATTCGCAGCAACTCAAGTATTCGCAGCAGATGATCCTGTACCAACAAATCCCGGCCCTGGGACTGAAACAACTAACTTGGCCACAAAGATTGGGGATAGTGTTGGTTATCTATCTACCAATGATACACCAGCCCTTGCTAACTCCGTAGTCGAGTTCAAAGTTGATCCTGGTTACTTGACCTTAGATGCTGTACCAGATTTCTCGTTTGAAAAAACAAGTGTCACAGCTTTGGGTAGTGAAAAAGGTGCCAATTTGAAGTTAAATGGATTTGAAACTTCTGGGGCTGATCCAACAAGTAAGGGCGTTGATAGTTTTGATGGTAATAAGACAGGTTTGATTCAAGTCTCTGATTTTCGGGGCACTTTAGCTGGCTGGAAGTTATCTGCTAGTTTGAAAGACTTCACCACAAAAGCGACGGTTGATGGTGCAAGCCCAACCATCAGTGGGACGTTGCAACTGGCAGCCGCTGGTGTCCAAGCACCTTTCCAAGGCGCTGATATTTCAAAGGGCAGCACCACAATTGCTAATGCAGCAGAAGGTACCAGTAATGGGGTCTTCAAAGATCAGTTAACAACAGATTCGGCTACATTAGCTCTAGCACAACAGCCAAAAGCAATTCCAGGCAGCTATCAATCAACTTTGACTTGGACATTGGCCGCAACGCCAGATGCAACTGCCCCTGGTTCTAATACTGGAACGGCTGGATCCGGAGGAAACGCATCTACAACTACACCTACACAATAACACAAAAGACTAGTAAGACTGGGGCAGATGCGACTCTGTGGCCAGTCTTATTTTTAAGGAGGCAGCAATATGATGGCAAGCAAACGTAGGCTGATCCTAATTTTATGTAGTCTTTTGGCAAGTATATTTCTGCTTAACTTCAAACTGCCTTCTAGTTCGGCGGCAACCATTAGTCCTGATGATATCAAGTGGCCCGCTTATAAATATCAACCTTCTGAAGGCAATGTACCCAACCCACAGAATGGCTCAAGTATATGGGGTTTCGTTACCCCTCAAACTGAAGAGGTAGTGACGTATAAAGCAAAGGGCCAAATATCAATTACTGCCCAACTGGCGAAAGGCACGTCAACCGGTGAGTGGACTTTTGTTGTACTAAATCATAATCCAGAGAAGGGAGGATGGGTAAGAAGCATATATAGTAAAAAGGAATCGGCTTCGAAAGATGTTAATCCAATGACTGTAACCTTTAATATGCAATCCAATGATGTTGGTTGGTATTATTTTCAAGTTCTCGCTATTTCACCTGGAAGGAATCCTGACTACTACTACTCGAAAATGATTGCTGCTAAGATTGAACCGAATGGCCAGCCTGCAACAAAAATTTCGGTAGCTAGGGACGTTCTATTTAATGGAATGCCGACAGCAATTTCGGCGCAGCTAGAGCCTAAGAATACTAACGCGACAGCAATAAACTGGGCTGGAAGCCTATTGAGTTTTGCCAATTCAGGAATTGTTAATACAACCATAGCTACTGGAAAACTTGCGGGTACTACTAAAGAAAGAGTTCAAGGAGCACAGATGACTACTCTGTCTGTCGAAGCGGACAATAGCAAAATAGGCACTAACAATGTATCAACTAAAAAAAATATTAAGGTTGGCGGCTTGGATAATTTAGAAGTTAATACGAGTAGTCAATCGCCTGTCCAATGGCAGCCCTATGGCATTGATCCAAAGTACGATGCCCCTAATTCAACGTTTCAGTGGTACTATTACAACGATTTAACAAAGGATACGGTTGCCAAGCCATTGATTGATAAAGATGGCATTCAAGGCAGTAAACAAAAGGTATTGACATTTAATACCGGGGCAGCTGCGCAACGCTATAACCAGAAGTACTTTCAATTAGTAGTGAATTACACAGATCCAGTTACTAAGAAAAGTACGTCTTTCTTTTCCAATAAGGCACAATTGATTGCCAGTGATAAGGGAACTTTAGAATTAGTAAGCGTGCCACAGTTATTTTCTTTCGAGAAAATGGACAGTACTGGTGGAAATCCGAGTGTTCAAGAAATCAGTACGTCAGGTGCTGTTTTGGAAGTGAAAATACCACCGAATGATGATGATAAACCAACAATTAGGGTCAGGGATACTCGAGCGGTGACCGATCCAAGCTGGGAACTTGACGTATCTTTGGTGCCCTTTGAATATTTAGATGGTGACCCTGATTTGCCAAAATCGTTGGGTACAGGAGACGGCGGAAAAACAGAATTGGATGTGGGCTTCTTTGCCACTGACACAAAGGTTATGGATGACGGTGTTCCAGTTTTAGCACTAGCTTCAAACGATCGTGGTAATGACATTGCGAAAAAGGTTTATTGGTCAGAACTTCATATTCCACAGACACCTAATATTCAAACAGGAGCGTATCAGGCTGTGTTGACTTGGAACTTAGTGGCAGCACCGACTGCTCAAGCGCCAACCAAATAATAAATTAAGTATTTAAGTTTTAAAAGAGGTGCATAAAAATGATGACCCAATACAAGCACATCAAGTTGTGGTTACTGCTGGCAATTGCAGTTTTAAGTGGGGGACTTTTGTTGCTGCTCGGTGTTGGGTCGGTTTATGGGGCACCAATAGCTGAATATCCGCCAATAAATCTGGATCCTTCTTTTGAAGCGAATCAACCGATGACTCAGGTGACGCCGCCTAATCCCCCCTCCGCTCAAGGCGTGGACTTTCTAGGTCTAGGTATTGGCATACCCGGCGGCTTTACCCAACAACCGGTTGCTTCTAAAACAAATTATAATACGGGAGAGATGGTTCACTTTCAATGGCAGACTGTTAAAAATTTTGAAATAGTCCTTACTACAGAGGTGTCCTACACGGTGCAGCTTTATCAAAGTCAAAGCAATACATGGACAAAAGTAATAGATAAGCAAGTGGGAGTATCACCGATGGGAGTTCGATTCATTCCCTCACGGCCAGGAAAGTATATATTTCAAGTGACGATGGATTATGATATAAGGTATTGGGATTGGGAAAGCATGTCTATGAAAACTACAGCACATAAACCATCTTATTATAGCCAGCTACTTGTGGTCAATGTCGCCCCTAAACCAACACCTGCCACTAGTATTAATATCTCAGGAACGCTAAGTTTATTTAATGGTGTTCCTGGTCGATTACAGGCAAATGTTCTCCCGGATACAAATACAGCTACGATCGGTAATTGGAAAAGTGCTGATCCTGATCATCTAAAGATATCAGCACAGAATGGCAGAATTGCTGAAATTTTGGGCACCTTGCAAAATACACAAAGTTATGGCCAAGGTGCTGGTGAGGCTAAAACTGTAAAAGTAACTGTTGTTGGTGATAATTCTGGTACAGGTGTTGCCGACGTGTTGGGCACGACCTATGTCAAAGTTGGTGGTCTTGATCCAATTACAGTTAATGCAAAAACAGCAGGAACCGGGCCAATCACGTTTTCGCCTTATGGTCTAGGCGACGTGACAGGTAATGCAACGTATAAATGGGTGGTTTATAAAAAGATAGATGGTTCACCATATGTAAAGCTGCTCTCGAATGCACATATTGACGATAATAAACCAACGTTACAATTTAAAAATGTTGCACAAGCCCTTGGTTTTACTGATAACTATTTTCAACTACAGGTCACTAGTGGTGGCCGGACATTTTACTCTAATCTTGCTTTACTAAAAGTGTTAAGTGATGCCCCTAAACAACTGACAATGACAACGATGCCCAACTTAAAATTTGCGGCACCAGCAGGTACAAACATTACTATTGGTGATTTATCCAAAAAACCAGTTACCTTAACGCAAATGTCGGACACAAGTGGCACTGGAGATAATAGTAATCGAATTCATATTTCAGACACACGAGCCTCAACCAGTGGCTGGTATATGAGTCTGTCGATGCAACCATTTAGCTGGGCCACTGGGAACCGGAAGGCTGTTTACGGCTCGAATGAGTCGGGCGGCTCAGTGTCTCTGCAGCTGAAGATCAATGAGCAAAAAAGTACAGTCAAAGATGATGGAAAAACGACAGTTGTTTATCGGCAAGATAGCCCTGGTGATCTAGATGCACTGATCAATAGTGCCCAATTGATGATCAGTCCGACAAAGGATGTTTATTCGGGAGAATATCAGAGCCAGCTGACATGGACGGCAGCTTCAGTACCTGATCCAACAGCACCGTAATCTCAAGAGTATGGCACAAGGAGGACGTAAAAGTAATAAGAAAATCAGCCTTATTTTGAAAATGATATAGGGCGATTGAGCAATAAAGAGGTGCATGAAGATGATGACCCGATACAAGCGCATCAAGTTATGGTTACTAATGGCAATTGTGGCTTTTAGTGGGGGACTTTTGTTGCTGCTAGGTGTGGGGTCAGTTTATGGTGCTGATGGCAACTTTAATCTCGGAAGATTATCGCCATCGTTTGAGACCGGACAAACAACGATTTTGCCAGCACCACCTAATCAACCATCTAGTCCTGGCGCTATAATTTTAGGGATTTTCGCTATTCCAGGTTTTTCCCAACAACCAGCAGCAATCAAATCTAATTATTACGTTGATGAGACGGTTAATGTTCGGTGGAATGTAGCTGTTATGTTTAGGCTTGCTATCTTTCCCCTTATTATAAAAACGTCTCAATATACAATCTGGCTCTATCATAATCAGACGGCTAGCTGGGATAAAGTAGTCGATAAAAGGGATGGTTCTCCGTCGCAAAGTCTTAGCTTCAATGCCACTAAATCAGGGACGTATCTATTTCAAGTTGAATATTATCGTGACTCAATCTTTGGACTGAAACAAGATTCTTACAGTCAATTATTTCAAGTCAATGTTAATCCAAGACCTGTTCCAGCAACTGGCCTGGCTATTTCAGATAATGGCGGTTTATTCAACGGTGTATCAAGTCAGCTTCACGCCGTAACGACACCCACGGATAGTACAGCAACCATTAAAAATTGGCATAGTGACAATCCAGATTTAGCAATTACCAATCAAAATGGGGCAACAACCACGGCAACTGGCACACTAAAAACCGATACGGATATGCCCAATGATGTTGGCGATGCCGAAACAGCAACCGTGACAGTTGATGCTGATAACACTGGGATGACTGGCGGCATGGTTCATGCACAGAAGATCGTAAAAATAGGGGGGCTTGACCCACTTATAGTAGATGAAAGCAAGGTGGGTAGTCAAACTCCAATTGTATTCGCGCCTTATGGGCTAAGTAGCATTGTTAACGGAAAATATGATAATAAGGATATGGCGCCAACTTATCAATGGGGCTATTCTGATAAAGACCATCCCAAGACTTGGAGTACAGCTGGCTTTGATAAAATGGGACTTGACGCTACTCAATCGACCCTACAGTTTAAAAATGTGAAGCAAGCCAATCGGTTCAGTGGGGATTATTTTCAATTGCAAGTGACCATAAGAAATGGCGGTTTAGATGGTACTAAAAACCACACTATTTATTCCAATCGTGCCTTGCTGACTGTGAACACCCTGCAACCTAAACAACTGACAATGATATCCATGCCCAATTTAAAGTTTGTAACGCAGGCAGGCACAAATGTGGCTATTGCAGATCTGGTTAAGAATCCGGTGACACTAGTGCAAGCGGCAAGTACAGGTGCAACAAGTGGGACTGAGAACAACAATAATCAGATTAATATTTCAGATAATCGGGCCACAGTAAATGGATGGCGGTTGAGTTTGAAGATGGTCCCATTTCATTGCATTACGAAAGGCCAAGGACAAGTCACTTATGGTTCAAACAGTTCTGGTGGTTTGGTTACTTTGAAATTGAATATCAATAATCAAGCGCATGCGGTCAAAGATAATGGGCAGGATACAGTTGTTTGTCAACAAGCCATCGCTGGGGATCTAAACACGGTAATCAAAGGGGCTCAGCTGATCATCCAGCCAGCAAAAAATGTCTACGCGGGGCAATATCAAACACAATTGACCTGGACAGCATCTTCCGTACCACCTGCCAATGCACCACAAGGATCTTGAGTTAAGGTTTCATTTTCTTTACAGTCAACTTGAAGTGCTTGTCCCGAACGATTCAAGTTGGTATCCTTAGAAATAAGTGACCAAATGATTTAAGGGGAAAACTGATGAAGAAAAAAATAATGAGACAAGTTGCTGCATTAAGTCTTGCAGGTGCTGTAGGTACGACAGCTACAGCGGCTGTGGCACCATTGTTACAAACTGAACCAAGTAAAGCTCAAGCCGCTTATACGGCCCAAAGTTTTTTGACACAGATCGGACCGACGGCGCAACAAGTTGCTACTCAATATGGCTTATACCCATCGGTCATGATTGCTCAAGCCATGTTGGAATCAAGTTATGGTAATTCTAAGCTCGCGCAAGCACCGAATTATAATATTTTCGGAATCAAGGGCTCTTATTATGGACAATCAGTAGCTTATCAGACGCAAGAATGGCGGGATGATCATTATGAAACTATCACGCAGAATTTTAAAAGATATCCTAATTTAACGGCTTCTATTCAAGATAATGCCATTAAATTACGAGAAGGTGTTTCTTGGGACGCTAATTATTATAGTGGGACTTGGATCGAAAATACGAATAGTTATGAAGATGCGACCAAGTGGCTGACAGGCCGCTATGCCACGGCACCTGATTACAACACGAAGCTAAACAGCTTGATCCAGCGCTATAATTTAACGCAGTATGATCCTCAAGTTTCAGCTGAATCTGGTGTTGTCACGATTAAGACTAGCGGTACACCAACGTATGATAAATATGCTGGGCAACGAAATTCTAACGGGGATTGGTTGGGTTATGGCACGCAATGGAAATATGGCCGTGTCGTTAAACTATTTAATTCCGAAGTTTGGTATGAAGTTGGTAAAGATCAATGGGTAAGTGGTCAATTCGTCAGTGTTAATGGTCAAATTCAAAATAATTCCGGTGTCGTACGTGTTAATAATGGCGCCGGTGCAGCAATCCATATGGGGGCGGCTGGAACCGCAAATGGTCGTGTCCTTGCCCAAGGGACTGATTGGCGTTACTTCCAAACCGTGTCGATCAATGGTGAAACTTGGTACAACCTAGGTGCCAATCAGTGGGTTCCGGGTAGTAGCATGACGCAGATGTAGCATAGCAGAGTGCGACAAAAAGCGGTCAGCGGCCGAGCATATTAAAAAAGCACTCAGAACCTTATCACCGGTTTCTGGGTGCTTTTTTAATGCGCATCATAAATAAGCAGGAAAAAGTGCGTGTTAATCTAGTTGTTCTAAGGTACTTAGATTAATGATAATGATCATCAAGATACAGTGAACCGCCTAGAATCCCTTTAAGTTTAGGCTGTAAGCAATCAAATAAAGGAGCCAGATATGAGCCGGGTAAAAGATGTAAAAGAAGTATTTACTGCTGTGGCCTTTTTGCCCATTGTAAAACCAAATTGGAATGGCAGCAAAGACCAGCATCCAATTATAATTGCTAGTCAATAGGTTGGTGAAATTGAAGTCGGTACTTAAGAAAGCAATGAGGGCTAGGCTGGCGATTTGGAAATTGCGATGGTTTCTAAAAAGGTAGAGCATCACTGCTAATATGACATAGAGTATGCCGCCTTCCGTGATAAAGATATTTGGGATAACCATGGTCGTGATGGCCGAGAAGAGTTGGATGGATTCAGAGCCGATCGTCATGAGTATCAAAACAGCGCTACTGACAAGAATCTCAGCAAGTAGGATGCTAATACCACGCCATAGTTGTCGCGAATCTTTGCGTTGATACCCTTGGCTGATGTGTTCGATGGCGTACATCGAAACAATTCCTAGCAAGAGTGTGGCGAAGATATTATTGACAAGTGCGAAACGACCGCCATCTACGGGAAAACTTTTTTGAATGATAAAGCTGCCAAAACTCATGATCCAAAAGCCAATGAGTAAGCGCTGCATGTATTTGAATTTATTATGCGTATGCGTGAAGCCTTCAACGCTGAGAAAAATAAATATCGGCGCAACGACGCGGCCAAGCATATCAAACCAGGTGGGAATACCTAAGGGACCTAGTTCTTCATGGATATGGTCTACAAGCATTAAAACAATACCAATTATTTTTAGGTCGAAATTAGTGAGTCCTTTTTTTATTCTTGCCATGACTGCTCCTTATGTACGTGCGTTTATAAGTTATGGTAATCTTTTGCTTGTCACACCGCAATCAATCTAACAAAAGTGTTCGTTACTGTTATTTTTGTGTAAGTTAAAAATATAGGTTGTCTACCAACATAATATTTAAAAAACATTTAATGAAAAACTAGACGAAATTTTAAGGTTATAAATGATACAATATGCTTGGTGTAATTTCACCATTAAGATCTAGGAGGGAAAATCATGAAAAACACTGCAAAAGTGAAATATTTAGGCGTTGCTGCAGCTGCTTTATTAGCTGTCGCACCAGTTGCCGCGCCAGCAGTATCTTCCGTAGCATTGCCAGGGCAAACAAGCGTTGCTAAAGCGGCAACTACTAGTCTATCAGGAAAAATTAGCGTTAACCCTGATGGCAGTGAATATGCAACAGTTTTAAGTGATAAGGATGCTACAATTTTTGCAAATCCAGAATTGACTAAGGGTACCAACGAATATATTACTAAGGGTACACCAGTCCATCCAACTCAACTTTATATCGAGAACGGGACAGTTAAATCTTTAAGTGATAAAGATGGTGACTGGATCAGCTATGGTAGTTTAGTTAGTGCTAACACAAAACCTCGTTCATTTACCGTATCTAGTGCTGTAAGCATGTTCAACAATGACAAAAATACCACT
This sequence comes from Agrilactobacillus fermenti, assembly GCF_047943045.1. Lineage (GTDB taxonomy): Bacteria > Bacillota > Bacilli > Lactobacillales > Lactobacillaceae > Agrilactobacillus > Agrilactobacillus fermenti. The sequence continues at coordinate 302,955 of NZ_CP181347.1, forward strand.
TGGACTGAAACGTCAAATGGTAGCACTCAAAAACCTGGTGCTGGCGCTGTTTTAAAAATTACAAGTATTCGGTTGACTAGTGCTGGTGCAATTAATCAATATACAGGTACTAGTAATGGTAAGACTTATACTGTACCTGCTTCACAAATGTCTTATACAGCACCCGATGCTGCTTTAACTGAAGATACAGATGTACCAGTTTCTTCAGGAACAGTCAATGCTAAGAATGCCACAGCACAAGTTTATAAAGACAAAGCAACGACTGAAGTTGTTGCTAACACAACTATTAAAAATGATAGCAATACTCAAGTATTAGCTTTAGTCAAAGATCCTGATGGTAATATTGTTGCTTATAAAATTGGTGATGGCCAATATGTTAAAGCTAGTGATGTGAATGTTTCTAACGCACAAGTAACAATCAATATTTTGCCTTCAGGCACCGTTGTCTATTCAGACTACAAGGCAGCTCGCGTTTATTCTGATGCATCTGTTAAAAATGGAACAAACCAATACTTGAGCACAAAGTATAATGCTTGGGCAGCAATGGCTGTTTCTATGGATGCTAATGGCAAACCAATTGCCTATAAGCTTGGTGAGAATCAATGGGTTAAAGCCTCTGACTTATCTGATACTGAGAGCACAGGTGATTTAAAGGTTTCTGATTTACCAGCTAATACAGTTATGAATTCAAACTATAAAGCTGCGACTGTTTATAGTGATGCCACAACTAAGAAAGATTCTGGTAGTAAATTAAGCACAGACTTTAACCAATGGGCTGCTTTCCGTGTTGCTAAAGATAAAGACGGCAATGCTGTGGCTTATGACTTAGGTGACAACCAATGGGTTAAAGCCTCTGACTTAGATACTTCTTCAGATAATTCATCAGCTACGACTTCTACTTTACCAGCTGGTACAGCCGTATTCTCTAATTACAAGGCTGCTAAAGTTTATAGCGAACCAGAAGGCAAGAATGCAACTGGTAAATTAGCAACTTCTGTTAATGAATGGGCTGCTTTCCGTGTTGCTAAAGATGACAACGGTAATGTTATTGCCTATGATTTAGGCAGCAACCAATGGGTTAAAGCTGCTGATTTGGATACCGTTGAAGCTAAGAATGGTACATTCTATGCTAATGCTGGCACACCTTTATATGACCGTAATGGTGGTCAAGCAGGTTCTATCTCCGCAACTGGCGCTTATAAAGTATTTGCCTTGACTTACATCAACGGAAAACAAGCATTGAAGCTAGGCTCTGATTCTCAATGGATCATGGCTGCTGCCGGTGCTTATTACCCAGCTTAAGTTTTTTCGAAACTTAAATAAATCCTTGCGATATTGATATGCGTTTATAAATAAATGGGATAGTCGATACAATAATAATTTTGTATTGACTATCCTTTTTTATGTTTCACTAATCATTCCCATCAAAATGTGGTACATTGCAAGTATAGACAACTTTTGATTTGGAGGTTTCATTTGTGACAAAAGCAAAAATTAAATTTGATCCCAAAACAAAGGTATTTTATTTAGCCAATGATTCGATTTCTTATATCTTTAGTGTTGAAGAGGGCAATTTATTATGTCATTTGTATTTTGGCGATAAGATTCGTGATTATCATAATGAATTGCGCTATCCACGCTTAGATCGAGCCTTTTCGCCTAATCTGCCAGGGGAGCCGCACAAGACACATCGTGATTTTTCTAAAGATGTGTTACCTCAAGAGTATAGTGGCAATCAAACGGGTGATTTTCGTACGCCGGCAATCGTGATTGAAGCACCTAATGGGGCTTTAGCAACGGATTTTCGTTATGTGGCTTATCGCATCATTGATGGCAAACCGGATTTGGAACATCTGCCACATAGTTACGTCAAAAAATCCGATGAAGCAAAAACCTTGATCGTGACACTATCCGATGGCGTTTTACAAGCGGATTTGGAGCTGACTTATACAATTTATGCAGATCGCCCAGTGATCACGCGCAATGTGAAAATCATCAACCATGGAAATGATACGTTAAGTATTAAAAAAATTGCCTCCATGCAGATGGATATGCCATTAGAGGATATTCAAGCTATTTCATTACCCGGGGCACATATGCGTGAACGGCAGATTCAGCGGCAAACCTTGCCTCAAGGCGTGACGGAGTTTAATGGGCGTCGGGGCACGAGTTCACATCATATGAATCCCTTCATTGCATTAGTCCGCCCTGAAACAACTGAAAATACAGGGGCGGCTGTCGGCTTCCAGCTTGTCTATTCAGGAAACCACCAATTTACTTTAGACAAGGATTTTGTGGGGCAAACTCGAATTTTGGCTGGTATCAATGAAAATAACTTTGAATGGCAATTAAAACCAAATCGTAGTTTTCAAACACCTGAAGTGATCATGGCTTACTCAAGTCATGGCTTAAATGGCATGTCACAAGCCTACCATAGTTTGTTACGCGAGCGTGTTGCCCGGGGAAAGTTTCAATATGCGCCAAGACCAATTGTATTGAACAATTGGGAGGCAACTTATTTTAATTTTGATGCTCATAAAATTCAGCAAATTTTGGATGCGGCCCAACCCTTAGGCATTGAGATGTTTGTGTTGGATGATGGCTGGTTTGGCAAACGTGATAGTGACGATCGTTCTTTAGGGGATTGGCATGAATATGACCAAAAGTTCAAAGACAGTCATGGATTGAAAGGCCTGGCGGAACAAGTTCATCAAATGGGATTAAAATTTGGTTTATGGTTTGAACCAGAAATGATTTCTACCGATTCTGACCTTTATCGCCAGCATCCTGAATATGTCCTGCACATTCCTGGGCGGCAAATGTCTCCCTCACGTGATCAATATGTTTTGGATTTTTCATGCCCTGAAGTTGTGGATAATATTTTCACCCAGATGTGTGCGGTGTTGGATCAAGTACCGATTGACTACATTAAATGGGATATGAATCGAAATTTGACGGAAGTCTATTCAACGGTTTTAGGGCCAAATCAGCAAGGTGAAGTTGGCCATCGTTACGTCCTCGGTGTTTATGATTTAGCGGATCGTTTGACGAAACGCTACCCCAATATTCTGTTTGAAGGCTGTTCCGGTGGTGGTGGTCGTTTTGATGCTGGTATTTTGTACTACTTCCCACAATCATGGACTTCCGATAATACGGATCCTGTCGAACGTATTGGTATCCAATATGGGACAACGTTGGCCTATCCACCTTCGAGTATTACGGCTCATGTATCTGCTTCACCAAATCATCAAAATCATCGATTAACGAGTCTACAAATGCGTGGGGCGGTTGCTATGTCTGGTGTTTTGGGTTATGAATTGAATGTTAATGATTTATCACCAAAAGAAAAAGCAATTATTAAGCAGCAAATTCAATTTTATAAAGCTCATCGACAGTTGCTGCAGTATGGGACTTTTTATCGTTTGGCTAGTCCGTTTAAACACAATGAGTCGGCCTGGGAATTTGTTAGTCCTGATAAGTCTGAATTTATCTTGTTTGTTTTTAGAATTCTAGCTTCAGCACAACCAATGATCAGTATTACCAAAGCAGCCGGCTTACAAGCAGATGCCAACTACCAAGAAGCTGACACCGGCCAAATCTTTGGCGGCGATGAATTAATGCATGTTGGTTTGTATAATTTACCGGATCAATTAGGTGATTTTAGAGCACATGTAAAATACTTTAAACGTGTATAATTCAAAAAAACATCCCATACCTTTCAAAGCTATAAGGTGTGAGATGTTTTGTTTTGATTTATTTTTATACCACACTGCGAGAGACAGACCAATTAAGATCGGTACGGTAACGACCAGGTTTAATTGTGGCATCTTCGGGGATGTGTAGATGGATCATATCAGGTGTCCAGGCAATATCAGCACTACCAAAGCCTGAAGATTCAGCGATGGTAGTCGCAACCTGACCATTTAATTTTAATTTGATAGGGTACGCGGCAGCTTTTGAATTGGCTGGAGTTACCCCTTGTTTAAACTCAAGACTAGCGCCAGTAATGACAGTGTTAGGATCATTAGGCAAATATAAATCGTTGGTAGAAATGACATCCACACGCCAAGCACCTAGGGTATCATCAAGGGTATCAGTGGCGTTGGCGTCTAATTGGCTGGGATCTGTGGTCTTAGTATCCATGATCTGTAAGTGATTTTCATTACGGCTTGCAAAATCAGACCGTTTATCAGCCACACGGTAATTTCCAAATTCAATATCACTCATCTGGACACTGAGTCCAGCACTGGTTTTGCGATAAATAAAGGCAATGGCTTGTTGCCGTATGGCTTCTTGATAGGTGTAGGTTCCAGAAAATACGCTGCTAGTTGGATCAGCGGGATTGTAAGGCACCCAAATACTTTTTGCATCACCACCCGGATAGACATAGTAGCCTAAGTACTGATAACCGGGGATTTTTGGAGCAGGGGCATTTTTATCGCTTGGCTGATCACCAATTGTGGGGGTACCTGCTGGTAAATGCTCTTGGATATGTGCTCCCAAGAGACCACTAGTATAACCCGTTGAATTCAGTTTAAATAAGTCACTGGTCGGATTGTTGCTATCTGCTTTGCTGGGGTCAACAGAAAGATCACTGTCGATGTCCCAGTAGTGGAACCAAGCTCGGGCGGGAATGCCCTTTTGAAGGGTCACCTTAATTTTATTGGAACTATTGTCAAAGGTGTTTTTAGCGTAAATCACTAATTGGTGGTCAGTATCTGTTGTAAGGTTTGCTAAAGTTGCTTGCCAGGTGATTGGTTGATTGATGGTGGCATTATCAATCCGATTACTATTAGTTCCATTGAAATTTAGCGGCTTTTCAGCACCACCATCCACAGTATAGAAGAACTGTAGTGCTGCACTGCCAGCATCGGACACAGTACCATTAATAGACAGGGCTTCCCCTGTATTGAGAAGTGTGGTCTCTGGAATTGTAACTTTAGGGGCTGGCACAAGAAAAAGTGCATTTACGGGATTTGAAGTTCTAGGCTGGTCCGTAGTCGTGCCATTTAGTGAAGTAGTGATTGCAGCATAGGCTGTATTTGGTAGAGATAACATTTCGTTGCTATCTAATAAAGGATACCAGCTTGCTTTTTGGGCTTTGTCAAGTTGTGCATTGATCGTGAAAGTGTAGTTCTGATTATAGAAGGACCGGTCATTGACAGCCTTATCAGTTGCTGCAATCGTTAATTTATGATTACTATCTACCGACACATTGAACCAATTCTTTTTATTCTCGTTCTGATCATTAGTGATCAGAATGTCATCTTTTGTAAAATTCAAATAAGGTGACACTGTATCACTCAATTGATAAGTCTTAATAAATCCCCTAGCAGCATAAGGGATTATTTGTCTGATGGTATAAAAGGGCTGCTTTTGATAAATATCAGTAATTGGTGCCGGCATGTTTAAGGGCGTGGTCAGCTGATCAATGGTCGCTTGGACGCTTGAAACAGGCTTATTATAATTTGTTAGCGCCGTTAGTCCTGTTTCTTGGCGCGCCGTACTTAAAGCAGAAAATTTTTGTGGCGCCGGAACTACAATACTCACTAAAGACCCAGTATTAAAGCCAACACCCACATTACCCCAGGTGAGCGCTTTGAAAGAATAGTGGATCGTAGATTTGTCAGTAAAGGCCCCTGTCATCTGAGAAGTCACATCATCCGTGGCAGTCGTTTTACCAGACATTTTCATGGTTGAGCCAGAGCCCTGGTATTGAATGCCACTATTGCGATCAACATAGACTTTGTCAAAGAAAGACAAGTCGAAATTAATTTCTTTAACACTATTCACATCCGCAAAGGTTAAATGGCCGCTCATGTTTACTGGCGTATTGGTGCCATGCTTGACAAAGGTAATGTCTGCGGCACCAGTCGGCCGGCCTTTGTAAGAGTCTTTGTTGGTCGCTTGAATGAAAGCAATCGGCTTTATTTGCACTTGAGCATTGGTTTTAGTGGTATCGATATGTACCTTAGCGTCAATGGCTTCATTATTGCCGTCAAACCCGATATTTGTATATAAAACATCGGCTGAGACGGTGCCATCGCCAGTTGGTTTTAGGGTTACGATTTTTTGGTCATCGATTGAATCTAAAGTGGCGCCGATAATATTACTAACAGTCACTTGCGTTTCTGTTGTCAGTGTGGGCGCAAAAGCATATTTTTCATGTATTGGCGTATTGGTGTCTGAAGATGCATTTGGATATTTAAGAATAGACTGATAAACTGCCGCTTTAGTGTGGCGAATACGAATGTTAAAACAACTCACTAGAATCAATCCTAAAAGTAGGATTGAGTATATTGGATACTTGTTCATTTTAATGCTGAACACGGCAATGCTCACCTCTACGATTCGAGTTTAAAAGTATGAATTGACATTAAAGAAAGCATACCATTTAAAGGCCGTTTTGTGAGCTGATTTGTGAATATTTATTTATTTATATCTATTAATAATTCGTGTTTTAATGAATTAAAAAAATCATAAATAATGAAAATGAAAATATGAAACAGGTGACTAGTGAAGTACAGTTTTTGCATAAAATTACCAGTATTCTGGGATTGAATTGATACTTTATTGGTAATGTTTCCAAAGCCGCTGATACTCTATTTTAGTAATTGGTATGACGGTTCCATGTCTCGCGCCTATTGGTAAATGATAGGATTTTGAATGAATTGGTGTGAATTGGCCGCTATTTAAATTCGAGGTACTGAATGCTTGATAGCCTTTTTGATCATAGTGATCTAGCAGCAGCAGCCATTTGTGCTGGTGATAGAGTTTGTAGACAGTTGGGCCCTCAACATTTTTTTCTTGAACTAAGCGATGGCTTGGGATTGCTTGTCTTTTTTTATTGATTAATTGGGTTAAACGTGTTTCGAAAACTTGTTTAGTCGTTTCATTTTTAGTGAATTGATAGTAATTAGTGCCACTTGAAAAAATAGTCATGTCGATCTGACTCTGATTTTTTTGGTTGAGATAAACGCGTGGTTTGGTGAAATGTTTAAAATCTTTTGTTTGTGCGGCATAAATCGCAAATTTGGACTGGGGTAGTTTCGCATTTATGGGCTGTGACCAGTAGACTAGGTATTTATGGTGCTGACGGTCATAAATGGCTTCCGGTGCCCAAACAAATTTTGTTTGCTGATCGGCTATGGGGACCAATGATTCGTGCCAATCTGTAAGGTTTTGACTGTGCCAGACATGAATATTGGGATTTGGCTGGGCAATGGTGGTTGGGTCGCCTGATTCTTGCTGCCAGCCGCCAGCAGTCGCCAAAATATAGAACCCTTTGTGATTTTGGGCGCGCATGATAAAAGGGTCGCGTACGGCTGGATAACCTTTTTTAGCGAAGAAGACTGGTTGATTGTGATGGAGGGGGTTAAAATGGTAGCCATCTGTACTGACAGCAAAATGAATCTGTTCATTATTTGGATACTTCGGCATTGTAAAGTAAACGAACAAATAATGGTCGCGCGGTTTAGAAATACGCTGTTGGTGATACGGGTTGAAAGCATAGATACTTAAACCGATCAGGATGACTAAAAGACCGGCTAGCATTAAATAGAGACGATAGGGTTGGTGTTTGTTTTTCATAATGACTCCCTGATAAAAGTTGCTCTAATTGTAACATAGCCCGCTTGTTTTCAGAGACGTGGTATGATGATATTGATGTGAATGACAATGAGGGTATAACTATGAAATTAACCGCGACATGGTCAAAAAAGCAAATTTGTATTGTGTTTTATTCAATTTTATTTAGCTTACTGCTCACTTTTTTGATGATCAGTGGCTTCTTTCAGACTAAGGTAGATCTACAATGGACGAATTTTCAATGGGTTCATCGGGTGGGGACCAACTTATGGGGGATGTACGCGCCTCATTTTCATGTGGGCAAGCGGATCGATTACCCGCCACTTTATCCTATCCTTTTGAGTACGCTCCAAGGATGGCTGCGGCCAGGGCTGGTTTGGTATACCAGTTCTAACGCTTGGTTTGTCTTCTTAGCATATGTATCGATTCGATTCTGGCCGATTGTTTTTCAGATTGCCAATGGCTGGCTGATTTTTAGGTTTTGTGGTCAGAATTTACGTGCAGCGGCATTAGGACTAGCGTTGGTATTATTGCCAGCATTAACGTTTAATACGATTATTTGGGGGCAAATTGACTCGGCTCTGATCTTTTTTACCTTGGCGGCTGCGTTACTGTTAAAGCATGATAAAGTACGTTTTAGTGCAATTCTATTGGGGCTCGGCTGTTTGATGAAGTTTCAGGTGCTGTATTTTGTGCCTTTATTTATAGCTGAAACCTGGCTTAAGCATGGTTGGCGCCGCACCTTAGATGGCGTTTTCTATGGCTTTTTAACGATCTATGTGGGTTGGTTCCCCTTTAGCCTGTATAACTTTGACTTTCTATTACCATTTACCATGACGTTCAAAGCATTTGGCGAATATAGTCACTTATTGATGGGCGGGTTTAATGTTTGGGGCGCAAGTTTCTACGGGCGGCAGCCAAATATTCAAATGAACCAAACATTTTTTGGTACTTTTACATATAACCAAGCCAATCTTTTGCTAATTGCGCTGATTCTTTTCTTCTTAGGGGTCGCTTATTGGCTGCGCCAACAGAAGCTGATGACATTTGATATGTGGTCGGCAGGGCTGATCTATACGCTAGCAATTTTTATGCTGACTGGTGCGCAACATGAGCGTTATCAGCTGATTATGATGCCATTCTTATTTTTATTGTTATTAACAAAGTCAACAACACATTGGGTAGGAGATTGGGTGCGTTGGCAGTGCTTTGGTCTGCTGATTTTATTTAACGAATTTACCGTCTGGATCCAGCTGGAATATCATGTTTTTGGCAGTGCTAAGCAAGCGGCTCAGTTTTACCAATGGGGTTCGCTAATAAATGTGAGCTTAAGTTTAATACTGCTATTGTGGTTCTTATGGGCACACTATCGGCAGCATGTACTTATCGCAAATAGTGAATCAACGGCTGGACAGCTGAAACGGATGGTGACACGGCTAAAAATGTGGTGGGTACGAAAAAACAAAGGTTGAGCCACACAGTAAAAATGAGTTGTGAGTATTAATCTATATCAAAAAAATCGGAGTCGGGACAAAACTAATGTTTTGTCTACGGCTCCGATTATTTCGCGAACGATTGTATCTTAAACGTGTTCCAAAAGGTAATGCCCTCACTCAACGACGAATGACTCAAATAGAAAGTCCACCATTTTTCGTAGTTCTTGTTGGTGCTCAGGCGCTGGGCGCCTTTTCTCTCACTCTCGGCTTTATTTGATTGATGAACGTTTTTATTTCAAACGCGTTCTAAAATTACTCTCACGCTATTTTTTCTCTTTGACGATGTAACGCGGCCGATTCTTGACTTCAAGATAAATATTGCCGATATACTTACCCACAATGCCTAAGCAAAGGAGTTGGAGGCCACCGATCATTAAGAAAATTGAGACCATTGACGGCCATCCGGGTGTTGGGTCGCCATGAACGGCAGCACGAATTACAATAAAAGCAAGAAAAATGAATGAAACTGCAAAGGAAATAAAGCCGATCCAAGAGGCGATGGAGAGTGGAAATTCTGAAAAACTCACAATACCATCTAAAGAATAACGGAATAATTTCCAAAAAGACCAGCTCGTTTCACCGGCCACACGTTCCACGTTTTTATATTCTAAGTATTTGGTTTTATAACCGACCCAACCAAAAATGCCTTTGGAAAAGCGATTATATTCACGCATGGATAAGATTGAATCCACAACGGGACGCGTCATGAGCCGAAAGTCACGGGCACCATCTACAATTGGTGTTTCCGAGATTTTATTAATTAGTCGGTAAAACATGCGGGCAAAGAACGAACGAATGGGTGGTTCACCATCGCGAGAAACACGACGGGCAGCCACGCAGTCGTAATCTTCTTTCTGAATGCCTGCAAGCATGTCAATTAGCAACTCTGGTGGATCTTGTAAATCTACGTCCATGACGGCGACTAGCTCACCTTTTGCAGCATCGAGACCTGCTAATAATGCAGATTCCTTACCAAAATTACGCGAGAAAGATAAGTAATGAACCCGTTCCGGATTTTTTGCTTGCAGTTGGCGCATTTCTTTTAAGGTGTTGTCTTTGGAACCATCATCGACAAAGTAGTAGTCGATTTCATAATCAGGAATTTGGGCGTTGATACCTTCCATGGTTTTATAAAAAATCGGGATGGTTTCCTGCTCGTTATAACAAGGGATGACAACAGATAAATTTTTCTCAGCGGACATCTTTACTTTGAGCCACTTCCTCTTTTTTAGACTTCATTGGATCAGACTTGAAGATAATTTTACTCAAGACGTAATTAATGATAATAACAATGATATTATCTACGATTTTTGTGAGTAAACTATTCATACCTAGTAACGAAACCCCAACATACATAATGGCGTCATCTACGAGTAGGGATGCTAAGCGCGCCGCAAAAAAGGCTAGGAGTTCTCGCGTAAAAGCACCTTTGGTCGTGTATTTAGAACCAAACACAAGCGTCTTATTGGTGAAAAAGGCAAATAAGACGGAAATAAACCAGGCCATATTGTTAGCCCACATATAGTTCCAATTTAGATTATGATCCAATAACTGAAAGGCGCCAATATTGATCACAGTCGTCAATACACCAAAAATTGCGTAGTTGATCAGTTGCTTATATTTTTTTATTAACTCTATCATAATGGGGAAAACTCCTTTACACAAACCTAAATTATAAGCTAAAACGTAAAAGCACTCAATACAACTTCAACGATGGGTTTAGCTTAAATCGGAGTTGTGTAAAACTTGTGGCGAATTTCTGAAAATTATTACCGTGGTCGAACAATGCTCTTTAAGCCTTTGAAGTAGACGGGATAGCCATCGTTGGGGAATACTTTAGGGTCTTTGCCCAGATCTTGAGAATTATAGTTGATGGCATATTTAGTCGTTGGATAATACCACATTGGGGGTACCTTCAAATGGGTGTGACCTTTGGCTACTTGCTGTTCAATATAGCTGTAACGCGTTTTGATTGCTGCATTTGAACGGTAAAGATCCATAAAGCCAGGATAAAAATTAAATAAGGCACTAATAATAATCGCTAAGTTAGCAAGTAGGATCAAACCACGTTTCCACTTGATCGTTTGGAACTCAAAACCATCCGGGATGGCACTAAATAAAGCAATCAGGCCAAATACCATGCCACCAAAAAAGGCACGGCCGCCATCGATAGCGGTTGGTGCGGCACCTAAAGCGTAAAGCGTGGCGGCACCCACGGCTGTCCATAATAAGGCTTTGACAATACGTTCTAAGGACGGCCAAAAAATAAAGAGCACAATGATCGCAGCTAACAGTGTCCAAACGAAAGGCATATGTAATTTGTTCATGGAATCGCTGACATGCCAGATACCGGTAGAAAAGCGCTGCAAGAAGGGGATCTTTAGGTAAGCTTTACCTACTGTGGCGATAGTACGAACTTGGTTACCTGGTGCGCGCAGCAACATGAGAAAGCCGAACACGGTGGCCGCAAAGCCGGTGTATTGCCATAAAGCTAACTTAGTTTTTTTCACAAATAGTTGATAGATCATCATCAAACCAATTGCCATAATCAGGCCGCCGGACGTATTCTCGTTGGACCAGCCTGCTAGAATGCCTAAAAAAATGATGAGTATCGCGCGGATAGCTGGCTTCAAGTGATGCTTAAAGGGGGTGCGTTGAATATGGAAGGCTTTGATAAAATAAGGTAGGGCGAGACAGAGAATCAAGAGAGTCGTCCAAAGATAGTTGCCAGAGCCTGCCGCCCAGAGCACACTTTGTCCAAAAGCGGGCAAAAAGAGCCAACTTGCGGCGAGAATTGCTAGATATTTGATGGGAGACAGTTTCTGCCAATTTTTGGAAGTATATAATAGGATCAAGAAAGTTAATGCACAAAAAGCTAAAGCATTAAGAATTTTGAAAGCCGGCCAGGGGATGTTTAATAGGGAACGAAAAATTGTTTGACCCACGGCGCGGCCATTCCAATTGTGATACTCATAATTGGCTACGTCTAAAATACTCCAGAAAGAATGGTAGCGGTGGTACATGTAAAGATCATCATCATATAATGGGGTTAAAAAGTTTAGAACCCCCATTAAGCCAAAAGATAAAATAAAAATCAGGTAGATCCATTTTTGCTTGAAACGTTTTGCTGTCGTATTCATTTTCATTAAAACCCCAATACGTTAAAATAATGCTAACTGTTCGTAATTATAGCATATCAGCCTTGTTGGATTGGTAAACCTTTGGTAAAGTTTAGACCTCCGGCTGATGGCAAATCATTTTTTTCAGGTAAAATAAAAACAAACAGAGTGCGACAAGGGGGTAACTTTTTTGACAGATAAACCAATTTTAACGATTGGCACAACGACCCTTAGACTACAAACGGGTTTGGAATTAACGGACCAACAATGGATTCAGCAAGCTCATATTAAGGCTTTTTCAGCCAAAGGGGCGGATATCAGCGATCGGGTTCAAATCGACACATCGCAAGTGAATTTTCAGCAGTCTGGCAATTATCAGATTCAAGCTTTTGTAAGTGATCCTGAAACGGGAAAAATTACAGGGCAGATGTTTAATGTTCAATTAGTCGATTTGGATGGACGCATGGCCCAAACACAAGCGCCTGAAACACCTACTGCGAATGTACACCCGGCGGCATCAGCACAAGCAGCACCCAAAACTAATAGTACAACAAACCAAGCCCAGCCCAATAAAACCAAACCCAATAAACCAAAAAAGCGCAATCGCGGCAAACATTTGATGTGGACATTATTAGCTGTCATTTTAGTGATTATTGTCATTTTCTTACTGATCCATACGTTTAGTGGGAATAACAATGATCAAAGTGCTGATAGTCAACAGGAAAGTTCTCAAGTCACCAGTTCCAGCGCCAGTGAATCGAGCAGCTCATCCAGTCAAGCCACTACTTCTAGCCCCACTAGTTCTGAAATTTCGCAGTTGACGCAGACGGTTAAAGATTTGAAAAACGCCGTTGACGGTTATCAAGAATCCAACGATGCCGGGACTTATCAAGCTCAGATCCAAGATGTGAAAAGCCAACTATCTGACTTGGCGCAACAAGCCCAGGCTGATAATTCAAATCTTGCCAATGCCATTACTCAGTTGGAGCAGAAAGTTTCGCAAATGGGCAATGTTAGTAGTCCTCAAGAAGCTTCTAGTGCCTTAAGAAGCGCGGAATCTTCTGCGGCAGGCGGTGCTTTGAAGTCATTTTTAGGTGGTAATTAACATCAGAGTGAAACAAGGGGCTTTGCCTTTTGGAACACGTTTAAACCAAAATTATTCGTAATTAACAGGTGGTTGAAGACAAAGCATTAGTTTTGTCTTCAGCCACCTGTTTTTAGTTATAACTGATTCTGAATATAGAAATTAATGAGGCGCTAAAGATAGCTGCCAGTCAATAGTACCCACATAAGCCTTGCCATTACCTAAAATTTGTGTATGGTTATTGTCATTTACAAATTGCAGGGCAATGCCAGATGCTTGGTCGTTGGTAAGGACACTTTTATCATCAGCAGCTGCAATTGACCCAGTATTTTTTGATTTTAGCCAATTTTCTGAAATATTCTTAGTACCCGCATCTTGCATGATCAAGGCTGGCTGATTGGCAGTTAATTGGACGTCTGTATTTTCGTGCCAGTAGTGAATTGGCGATGCACCGATCGTTTTAGAGCTGCCCGTTTGGGTGAGCTGATCACTTGCTGTAGCGGTTAATTGCCAGGGCAGTTGATAGTTTAAAGCGCTAGATTCGGGCATTAATGTTTGTTGGTCGACTTCTAAATTTTGATCGATCGTTTGGGGCAAATACGTTAATAGGTCACTTGATACATTTGGCAGTGTCCGTTTCCCAAAGTCGATTTTTTTAGGGACTGTCAATTGCAAACTTTGCCTACTGTAGTAATAAACCTTAACTGTCTTAGTCTGACCGGTAAAGCTGATTATGACTTTGCTTTGATCAGGAGTATAGCCAGTGATTTCAGGACTATTGATCGTGACCGGGTCTGGCGTCACGTGACTTAACCCACTCACTAAGCGGTCATCTGCCGCTTTTTGTCCTTTCTTGGGACCATCACCATAGAGGTACTGAATCGTGATATGTGAGTCATTTTTTGTGAAAGGTATGGTTTTTGTGATGACTTGCCCGTAACTATTAAAGACAATTTTTTCTTTCTGAAGGTCTTCAAATTGCGGTGTATTTAAAGTGGCATCTTCAAATTTATCCAGTAAATTAGTGACCATTGGGATTTCTGCATCTGTCAAATTCAAAGCACTTTCTAATTCGGCTTTATCCCAGATACCATTAGTATATTTGCTGCCATCAACGACTAAATCCACAAGTGTCGGTGAATTTTCACCAGATATATATAATTTTGAAAACAACTCTTGATAAGTGTACTTATTAGAGAACATAAGACTGGAACTATCTCGATAAGCTAAAAATGAACTAGCTGCCGACACAAGTGGTCCAACCACACTACCATCGGTTAGGCCAATTTTTAAATCAACTTTGCCAACAAGGGGGGCATACTTAAAGATAACAGTTTGATCCTTATTGGTGATCGTACCTGAGTAATTAGTTTGGAAATTATTGGCCGTCAGCGCCGCATCTGTATCTATATCGCTAGCTTTTAAGATGGTGCCATCTGGATAGGTAACACTCAGCAGAGTATAACCTTCAGGTGCTTTCTTCAAACCGTAATCAATCTGCTGCTCTTTGGTAAAAGTATAGGCACTGCCAAGTGGGGGATCAGTGCTAGTCAAAGATTGATCTGATGCAATAGTCGTGCCATCATAGCTTTGATATTTGATTGCTACACGTTTGCCCGCTGGATGCTTGTTAAGCGTAATCGTATAGGTTGTGCCAGGGACGGCCGTGGCTGGAGAAGAGTCATTTGAAGGCACAGTAAAGTTGCTGGGTATTAACTTGACTTTTGTATCTGTGAGCTGTCCACTACTGATTTGGATATTGTTTGGATCGTAGGGACTTGTGTCTAGACCAGGGTCGTGTGCTTTGATATTTGCCAATGTATCTACGAGACCCACACGACTATAGGTCGTGCCATCTTTTCCTTCGGGGGAGTACAGATAGCCTATATTGTTTGGCTGATCTGGGTTGCTACCATCAACAATTTTGTATATGTCATAAACTAAAATATGGCTGTAGGTTGCGTACTGGGTAAATAAATGACTGGTTGCTGAAACTAGATATTGATCTGGTGCATTTTGCAAGCCGAGTTGTGAACTTAATACGGCAGCATAATTATAAGTTTGGTCATCATAAGCTGAATCATTGGTACCTCCGAAAAGCACACCGTATTTGTTTAAGTCAGCTGAAATATTAGCTGTTGATGTATCTTTCTTACTGTCATTTGGTGAGCCATTGATTTGAATTTTGGCTGGTGTTGTGGCAGCGTCACTGTCCGTTTTAATAGGAATAATGATGGGTAAGCGATCCCTGGGTTCTGTACTAATATCTGGGTCTGGTGGCGCTGTTGTATTCGTTGCGCCATCATTGGGTCTAAAATAAAAAACGTCACGATAATAATCGGTACCATCAATCGTCGATTTTAGTTTTGAAAGCTGATAGACTTTGATATTATCAATCGTAACCCCATCGGCTTTTAACTGGGTAACATAGTCATCAGCAGCCTTCTGCATCGCGGTAAGTCCACCGTCAGCAGTAATAGAGGCTGGTAGAATAATATAAAAACCCCCAAGTTGAGATCTGAGCTCATTATATGGATAAACCCGCCAAGTGGAATGCATATTATAAAAAATTTTGAAGTGAGTACTACCGTAATCGGTATAGTTAACATTCAAGCTGGCAAAAAAATTGGCAAAACTTGGATAAGGTATGGGACCCACTACTGGGGGTGTAATCGTTTCTGAATCCAATAGCGTTGCTAACACAGATTGTTTTGGCAAGGTGTCAGTGTTAGCTTTTGACGTCGTTAAGCTGGCCAATGGATTATTTGGTAATGTTTGTGCTGCTTGTATCGGTGTATCGGTGAAAAATAATGAAAGCAGTAAAACAAATAAGCATGAAAGCATAAGCCCCATTTTTTTCATTAGTATGCTTCCTCCCCAAAATATGTGTTTACGAAGAACTTTAAGTCTAAACGTGTTCCAAAAGGCAACACCTTTTGTCTCACTCTCTATGATGCTAATAATTATACTGCAACAAATAATAATTCCTTAATATTTTTATTTAAATTAAACGTAATTCTTTTTGGTGATTTTTGCAATTTTGATATAAATTATATCTTTAATTGGCAGAATTAATTGGATCGGCAAGCGTATAATTGGTTTAGATGATTTTCAAGGAGGATTTATTGTGCGTTTTTTTTGGCGTTTGATGGGGATAATGATTGTCTGTTTGTTAGTGTTGACCGGTTGTAGTCATAATCAGTCTAATTCAAAGGCAAAGGACACAACCTTAAAAAAAATTACGACAGCGAAACCAATTTGGTATCTATACCGAGGAGAAGGCACACATAGCGTCATTTCTTTACAATTTCTGAGCAATAAAACGGTGACCGTCAAAGATATCGATGAGATCGGGGCCCCCGGTGGTGAGAATCGGGTAGATAAAAATTTTGCGAATCCCAAGTTTTCATTACATCAAACGGGCAAAGAAATTGTGATTCATACGAGTGATCGGGCAATGGTACTTAAAATCGGTAAAGCCATGTCTGAAACTTTAAACAAGAAAAAAATGAAAGGCTATCAAGTCAGTTTTGATGGTCAAAAAAACTGGCATTTAGCTCAGTTGAAGCAAGATGGTAGTGATAACGGCGGCACGCCAATCAGCAAAAAACAGCCGCAAAAGAAAGTTAAGCCACAGCCTAAGGATATTACGACGCGCTTAATGGATTTTGTAGCCGACCCTAAAAAGAATGCCAAGCCGATAACCAATCAAGCAGATGTGGGTAACTATGCTTACCGGTCTATGGTTGGACAAAGCCGTGCTTATGGGCAAATTACACTTAATGCAGATGGCACATATCAAAACTCGATTTCGGTGCATGCGGTGCAACAAAAAAATCAAACGGACGATAATCCTGATGTGGCCTATTATGAGGTATCTACCGGACAAATTGCCTACTTATATGGAAAGTATTATTTGGTACCTAAGAATCTCTTGCGAATTTCGTACTATGTCCATGGTCAAGATCCCGACAAGCCTTTACCACAAAAAATTGCTTTGTATACCGGTGACAATATCGGGTTAGCGCGTTCCAGAATTGAACATCAAGGTAACGAATATCATTTCTTCTCTAAGGACTATGAACCTTGGCCTAATGCAGACCAGCCACAGAATCAGCCTTACACCAGCCTTACAAAAACCGATAACACTCAAATTTCGTTGCCGGAGATCTATCAGGCGGCTGTGAAACAATATAATGATTGGAAGCAGACGCCAATCCAAAGCAATAAGGCCTTGATGCAGGTTGTGGCGGCCATGTCTGACAATAATCGCGATCGCGTTGGTGATATGGGTGTGAACTTTTCTGGCAGTTTTGGCGTCACACAACAGCCTAGCGATTATAAGGGTGTGGCCAAGGATGGTTCACAGCAGCCGCAGATGAACTATGTTTTTGCGGTGTCACCAGCTAGCAACCAGTCAGGCTCAGCTGTTATTTCGACTGAAAGTGGGGATTTATTAGTGTTCGGTTCCTTAGATAATCAGTTATACTTATTACATCAACCGGATTCAGATTCTGCCACGGTCACTTGGATGAAAATGGCTGATGTCACATTAGGTGTGCCACAGTTGCGTGTTCAGTTGAATCCTTAGTTGAAAAGCGGCTTTGTACAGTCAAAAATCTATTGCAGTACGCTCTGGAGGTTTATTTTTGAATTTATATGATCGTTTTGTTGCGAATCTCAGAGTTCGCCGTTTTACCGTCTTAGCCTTGATTATCTTTTTACTCTGGCTCGTTCGCGGTGTCATGAGTACATTACTATTGACGTTCATCTTTACTTTTTTAATGGTTCATTTAATTCGTTGGGTCCAACGCAAGCTGCCGCGGATTCGTCCAGGGGTAGTTGTAATTCCAGTGTATATATTGATCATTGGCGGGATATATATCGTCATTTCTCATTACGTCCCGATTTTATTGCGGCAATTCTTCAAGCTATTTCATTTAGTTTTCGAATTCTATGAACGTCCAGATGTGGATTCCAATGAAATCTTAAGGCTAGTTGCGCAGTGGATCCAGCGATTAAACTTAAATGCTCAGATTCGCAGTAGTATTAGTCAGATCTTCCAATATATTACGAATATTGGTGGCGCCGGTGTTACTTTTGTGGTTTCATTTATTCTTAGTTTTTTCTATTCAATTGAAGTGGATCAATTGAATCGTTTCGGCCGTCTATTTATCAAGAGCGACTTTGGCTGGTTCTTTGAGGATATTTACTTTTTTGGTCAGAAGTTCGTCAATACGTTTGGCGTGGTTCTTGAAGCACAATTATTGATTGCAATTGTAAATACCACGTTGACGACGATTACCTTGAGCTTTATGCGCATGCCAAGTTTAGCGCCGTTAGCAGTGATGGTGTTCTTCCTATCGCTAATTCCAGTAGCTGGTGTTATGATTTCGTTGGTACCACTTTCTTTTGTAGCCTATACTGTTGGTGGATTTCGTTATATTGTTTATATTTTGATCATGATCATTGTGATCCACATTATTGAAGCTTATATACTCAATCCTAAATTTATGTCTAGCCGGACTCAATTACCGGTATTCTTCACGTTTGTGGTATTGTTGGCGTCTGAGCGTTTATTTGGGACTTGGGGTCTGATCGTGGGTATTCCAATTTTTACTTTCTTTCTTGATATCCTTGGTGTCAAAGCGATCAAGGGGGGGACCAGTGGCGTGAGCCAGCGTTTACATTTTCATCACTTCAGCCGGAATAGTAAGGGGGATAATGATGCAAAATTTACCGATCAAAATCACGAAAGTGACAAATGATAAGGCAAGAGAACTTGCTCGTCTGCAACATCGCTTATGGCAGAATGTTGCTTATCAGGACCTTGTCGTTAATATTCAAGAAAACTTGATGTTACATGATCGTGCGTTCTTTATTGCACTGCAAGGCGATAATGCTGTGGGTTATAGTGAATTTGGTTTGCGTTATGATTCCGTTACTGGAGCCACTACTTCGCCGGTGGCCTATCTGGAAGGTATCTTTGTTTTGGAAATGTTTCGCCGCCAGCATATTGGCTACAAATTAGTTGAAGCCGGCTTTAAATGGGCGAGTACCCAAAATATTTCTGAAATTGGCAGTGATGTGACTTTGGATAACATATCTTCACAAAAGTTCCATGAGTACTTGGGTTTTCGCGAAGCCGGGCGCCTGATCCATTATATTCGTGAGGTGGACTCGTAGGAACAGAGTGTGACAAAAGGCGATCAGCGACCGAGCACTAACAAGAATCACGAGAAATGGTGGTTTTACCATTTGAGTGATTCGATGTTAGGTGAGGACGTTGCCTTTTGGAACACGTTTAAGAAGCACAGGACAAAAGGCGCTCAGCACCTGGGCACTAACAAGGGGTGCGAGAAATGGTGGACAGAAAGTAAAATGGTAATTTTATCCCAGCCTCGGGGAAAGTAAAGAAATGACTATATATTTTCTGTAAATAAGTGTAAAATGTAACTTGAAAAAAATAATACAAGTGAGGTATTGCTCTTTATGGCAAAATTAGTATTGATCCGTCACGGTCAAAGCGAATGGAACTTGTCTAACCAATTTACGGGTTGGGTTGACGTTGATTTAAGTGAAAAAGGTGTTGAAGAAGCCAAAAAAGCTGGTCAATTGATTAAAGAAGCTGGTCTTGAATTTGACCAAGCTTATACATCTGTATTGACACGTGCAATCAAAACTTTGCACTATGCTTTGGAAGAATCTGGTCAACTTTGGATTCCAGAAATGAAAACATGGCGCTTGAATGAACGTCATTACGGCGCATTACAAGGCTTGAACAAAAAAGAAACAGCTGAAAAATATGGGGACGAACAAGTCCATATCTGGCGCCGTTCTTACGATACTTTACCACCATTATTGAAGGCTGATGACGAAGGTTCAGCAGCACAAGATCGCCGTTACGCTGACTTAGATCCACGGATCATTCCTGGCGGCGAAAACTTGAAAGTTACTTTGGAACGGGTTATTCCTTTCTGGGAAGATCATATCGCTCCAGACTTATTAGCTGGTAAGAACGTGATCATTGCTGCTCATGGTAACTCATTACGTGCTTTGACTAAATACATCGAAAACATTTCTGATGAAGATATTATGAATCTTGAAATGGCTACTGGCGAACCAGTGGTATATGACTTCAATGATAAATTAGAAGTTACAAACAAGACTAAGTTAGACGACTAATCGTCAAATCAAAACCACCCGTCAAACGGGTGGTTTGCTCTGAGGCTATAAGCCTCTATTACCGACCAGCGCCTAAAGACGCTGGCTTTTTAGTTCAAGCCAATTTGTCCTTGCCACTTTTGCTCACCCCTTAAGGGGTGCTTGTACTACTTACTACCCTTAAAAGGGTCTTCATATTCCCGAACACTTAATTTATCAACGGCAATATCATGTTTTTCCTGTTCTCTGATATATTTCCTGAATTGTTGCTTCATTGATGCCCACCGTTGTCACATAATAGCCTTCTGACCAAAAATGACGGTTTCCAAATTTATATTTCAGATTTGCATGTTTATCAAACATCATCAAGGCACTTTTACCTTTTAAGTAACCCATAAAACTTGAGACACTTATTTGGGTGGGATACTAAGTAATAGGTGCACATGATCTGGCATCATATGTCCCTCAATAATTCTTACACCTTTATAAGAGCACAAAAGCCTGATAATATCTTGAAGGTCCCGTCGATATTGATTGTAAATCACTTTTCTTCTATACTTTGGTGTAAACACGATATGGTATTTACACAACCATTTGGTATGTGCCAAACTATTGTATTGATTCGCCATTTGTTTTTTCCCTCTTTCAAATAGATTGATTGGCCTGAACATCCAATATTCTATCTGAAAAGAGGGCTTTTTTGCATAGCAATTGAACACCCACCCGCATAGCGGGTGGTTTACTGTTTCGTACCTTATGGTACTCAACTAGGTCTAAAGACACTAAAACGATATAAAAAGAGCGACCGCTTTTGTGGTCGCTCTTTTTATATACCAATGCTCGAATTTTAACTGTGCGTCAAGATCTTCTTTTGGGACCTATTTAGAATTAAATGTTTGTCCTCACTTAAAGGGTTATCAATAGTCTGTACATTCTAAATTTAAAACCAAATACCGATTTCACGTTGGGCACTTTCGGGGCTATCAGAGGTATGGACTAAATTTCGAATCGTGCCATCTGGCCATTCCCGCGCAAAATCTCCCCGCAGAGTTCCGCTTCTGGCTTGACTAGGTACGGTGGCACCAGACATTTCACGGATTGCAGCAATTACGTTGGTCCCCTTGATGATTAAGGCAATGATTGGACCGGATTGCATATATTTTAACGTTTTAGGAAAGAAAGGCTTATCTACAAGAGCCGCATAATGCTCACGAAGTTGACTTTCAGTGGCTTGTACCATTTTCATAGCGGTAATTTCATAATTTCGATGTTCGATTCGGCTAATGACATCCCCAATGTGGCCATTTTTTACGCCATCTGGCTTAATAAGCATCAATGTTTGTTCTTCAGTCATAACTAATTCCTTTCCAGTCTTATTAGAAATATATGTTACACTCTTTTGGCATATTATCCTAGTATTTTTATTGATTTTCTGAAAATAAAGGCGCCAAATCCCGACTAAATTGGTTTAGGGTGTTTTTTTATGGTATTATATTCTAGGTATATTTTTTATTCTATAGAACAAAAGGGAGAATACACATGCTTGAAGCAATCAACCTAAAACCAGGTATGGCTTTTGTTAAAGACGGCAAATTGATTAAAGTAATCGAAAGCAACCACCATAAACCAGGTAAGGGCAATACCGTAATGCAAATGAAGCTTTATGATATTCGTTCTGGCTCGACCGTAACGACAACTATGCGTCCAAGTGAAAAAGTAGAACAAGCTATTCTTGAAACTAAAGATGCACAATACTTATACACTCAAGATGACACTGCTTATTTCATGGATCTGGAAACATATGAACAATATGAAATTCCAGTTGAAGTCATCGAAAATGAATTAAAATATTTGTTGGAAAATACAAATGTCAAAATCGAATTCTATGAATCCGAAGTTATCGGGGTTACATTACCAACAACGGTTGAGTTGACCGTTACTGAAACTGAACCTTCTATCAAGGGTGCAACGGTAACTGGTTCTGGTAAACCAGCTACTTTGGAAACTGGCCTTGTCGTTAATGTGCCTGATTTTATTGAAACAGGTGACAAATTAGTTATCAACACGACTGATGGCAGCTATCAAAAACGTGCTGGTAAATAATTGATTATAAAAATAGTGTTTGAAAACAAAGCATTAGTTTTGTCTTCAGACACTATTTTTTTTACGGTTTTTCCTATCAGTGCTATCATTCAAATATACTTAAGGGGGTGTGGCATAGATGGACGAAAAGCAAAAAATGGCGATTCTAGAGAAATTAATTTCAATTCAATCTGTCAATGACCATGAATTAACAGTAGCTCAGTATTTAAAGACTCTATTGGATCAGGCAGGCATTGAAAATGAAATTCGACCAATCAATGAGACTCGGGCCAACCTAGTGGCAACTTTAGGTTCAGGCAAACCAGTATTAGCGATTTCGGGACACATGGATGTGGTAGCTGTTGATCGTGACAATTGGCGCACAGATCCCTTCAAGTTAACTCAGGAGGGGGATATGCTCTATGGCCGTGGTGTGACCGATATGAAAAGTGGTCTTGCCGCTTTAATTATTGCAATGATCGAATTGAAAGAAAAACAAGTCCCAATTAAAGGGACGATTCGATTGTTGGCCACCGCAGGCGAAGAAGTCGGGCAACTTGGCGCAGAAACATTAACAAATGATGGCTTCATGAAAGATGTAGATGCTTTGCTAATCGCGGAACCATCGGGGTACCGGGCGGTTTATGCCAATAAAGGTGAGTTGGATCTGACAGTCACTTCAAAGGGTAAAGCGGCACATAGCTCTATGCCTAAACTGGGGAATAACGCCGTGCAGCATTTAATGAATGTTTTAGCCCAACTTCAAGCTAAAGTGACCGCGTTAATGCAAGATAAGCGTAACTCTGTTTTAGGTGAGACGGTATATAATCTCGATGTCATTAAGGGCGGTAATCAAGTCAATGCGATTCCAAGTTTGGCGACGGCTCAAATTAATATTCGTACGATTCCAGAATTGCCCAATACAGAAATTTTGAAAGCGATGAATACCGTTATTGCCGACTATAACCAAAAAACAAATGGTGCGGTCAGCTTAAAAGTTGATATGGACATTGTTCCGATTATTGGCAAAGAGAATGCCAAGATTATTCAATTGATCAAGCAAATCGCTGAACCTTATATGGCCAAACAACAGCTACCAGCTGCCGATATTGCCCAGGGTGAACGCGCTGCTCAAGCAACCGGCATGTCCTTTTCAGCAGATAAGATTTTGACCATGGGGGTCTCTGGCGGGACGGATGTCTCTAAATTTTTGATCGATCATCAGCAGGACTTTAATTATGTGGTCTTTGGTCCAGGAAATGACACTCCGCATCAGGATAATGAGAGTATTGCCAAACAAATGTATTTCGATTTTATTGCGATTTATGAACAGTTATTGCCAGCGTATTTTGAGGCCTAAAGTAATTTTTTTGATTAAATAAATAGGTAAAAATTGGGAACGCTTCGTGATTTTAGATTGAACTTTTTGTGAAACCAGCCATCTTGGTCGTTATGTCCTTTATAATGGGCGAATAACCAACACGTTATAGGGTGGGAAAACAATGAAGTTCAATTCAGATGACGAGCGTTTCTTTTTAGCATTTGTATTAGTTGCCAATGAAGCAGCTTCGCGTTCTGAAATTACGCTGGCAAAAATTGCTGATAAGTTGCATATATCACGCCAAGCCATGCATCAATCACATTATCGAAGTATCGATGAATTGATCCGTAATCTACACTATTTTATCGACCAAAAACCGCATCAAATGGTCAAAAAATTTATCAAAAATACGCACCAATATCGGCTCAATGATATAATCCAATTTTTTGGTAATCAGGTATTGCCATTACTATATGAGAAACGGCACTATTTGAAGGTATTATACGGTCGTGTCGCTGATCCTGCTTGGCGATCTTTCATTATTGATCACTATGTTACTTTGATCGAACCTTTTTTTGACAAAAGTACGCAAAAAGTTGGCCTGAGTGCTAATTTTATGGCGCAATTGCTTGTTTCCGAAGCTCTAGCGATCATTGCCAACTGGATGAGACAGCCAGAACCAGAGAACCCCGTTACTTTTTCTCAGAAATTTAATTATTTGATGGAAAATCACACCAAAGCACTGATTGATATTTAATGATGTCTGGAAAAATTAACCACTGTCAACTTTTAGAGCGCTTATTTGAACAAAACATTTCGGCAATCAAGGGAATTTGCCCGAACTGTTGGAAATGATGCGGTTGACAAGTGTCAATTTGAGAGACTTGTTTCTTCAAATCACACGTGAGAATATGAACTTGTAAATTTACTTAGACATGTTGTTGATCAACAATTATCATAATTGGAGGCCGTCATATCATGAATAAACAAATTGTATACTCACGTCAAAATAGGATGCATGTGGTTCTGATATGATGAATAAAAATAAAATATCAAGTAAAGTGCTTATCAGCATTGCGACTTGGATGGTTATTTTTATGAGTACCTATATATGGAACCTTTTAAAAAATGGCTTTAACAATAGTGCTTTTATAAATGCGCTAGGTATTGCAACGTTAGGCACATTGATTATTGCGATTGGAGTCTATTTTATAAAAAAGCTAAATTTATGATATGTCTCCAATAGTTATTTACAACAAGAGATTTAAATCACATGGATAGTATTATAATCGTTTATTAGTATTTTAATGATCATGACATACCTATATATGGAACTGTTTATTTTCGAGGTTTTAACATCACTGCTTGGTTCAGAAATTAAGCTGAAAGGTATGATCACAGATGGTTCAAAAGAAGCGTAAGAAAAAAATCATTTTTTGGAGTGCTGTTGTTCTTTCCTTCATGCTTTTAATGGTAGGCATACATATTTGCACATATGGTGTTTTTGCGAATCGGTTGGTGTCGCGGGATTTAAGCAATGGCAAACAGATTTTAACCGCACCGTTAATAGGGGCGCTAAGTCCATTCGAATTGCGGCACCGATTATTAAGAAATTGACACCCGCTGAGCAAAAGCGACTTGATACTACCGACGAACGGGCCATTGTTGGTTATCGTTACCTGCCCATCTTCGACGTGGCACAAACTAGTGGTGACCCTGTCCTAAGCGCTAAAGACTTTGTCAAAGAAAATTTGGCCGATCATCAGAATGTGACAAGCTTGTATAACGCATTCAAGGATTATCTAAACCAGCAAACCGACCTTAAGGTCAGTGAAGTGCCCTTAGCAACGTTAAATGGGGCTAAGGGATATTTTCAACCCAGCACTAATGAAATTGTTATTGGTGGCGATGAGCCCGACAATGCTTTGAAACTAAAGACGTTATATCACGAATATGCGCATAGTCAGTTACACGGATTGAAATCAGCCTTTAAAGATCGGCCACGAGCCTATCAGGAAACCCAGGCCGAAGCGGTTGCGTATGTTGCCATGCAAAATATTGGCGTTGATACCAGCAACTACTCACTCGGTTACGTGGCCACCTGGGCTAAAGATAAAGCCGTGATCCATAGTGCTTTAAGTGAGATCCAGCAAGTGAGCAACAAAGTGATTGAGCTTAGCGATGGCTTAACCAAACAATTAGGCTTACAAGAAGCCCAAAAAGAGCCTGAGCATGATCTAAAAAAGCTATCAGCCCATGATCTTAATAAGTCCTATCAAGGTTTGCAACAAAAAATTAAGCAAGCAACTGATTCCCAACAAAAATCAGAACTAAAAACCCAGCTAAATTATGTGCACCAGGAAATCAGTAATCGTACCCAAAAACAGTTACAGGATTTCGTTAGACAAAATCCCAAGATCAAACAACCGGTGCAAGATGAAGTCAAACAAAGACAACTATAGATAATTATTTTAATGAGGGAAAAACAATATGATTATAAAACGCTTTTTTAAAGATTCAGACGCTGAAGAAGTTGCTAACCTAGTTAAAGAAACGATGCTCACTACTAATATCAAGGATTATTCTAATAAATATTTAGAAAATGATTTAGAAGCTGTCCAAGATCTATGATTTTTGATATACGGTAGATTGTAAAATTAATCCGAACGCTGTTCGGACAAAAATGATCAGCTTCCTTTAAAATGGTGTTTACCACAAACCCATCTTTTAGGAGCTGATCTTTTGTCTAGTATAACCTATTCCGAACGAATTAAAATCGAAACCTTTTGTGAACTAGGGCTGTCCAATATCCAAATGGGCGTTCGGCTGAACCGATCACCTGCCACAATTTCTTATGAATTAGCTCGATGTGAACCTTACCAGGCCGAAGTGGCCCAAACAGATACCGAATACAAGCGGTCACGATGTGGCCGAAAGACTAAATTGAATGACAAATTAAGGCAAATAATTTTAAACCATTTACGGCTAAGTTGGTCACCAGAAATGATAGCTCACGAATTTAAACTAGCTACTAAATCTATTTATAATTGGCTAAATCAGAGGAGAATTGGTTTCTCCTTGAATGATCTACCTGAACATGGCGTACGCCAACGGCGTAACGTTGACCAACGATCCAAATATAATCAATCTTTGGGGCGATCAATTGAACAGCGTCCCATGATGATTAATCAACGTAATCGCATCGGCGATTTTGAACTAGATACAGTCATTGGTCCTCGTGGGCATAGTAAGGCAGTTTTATTAACTTTAATCGATCGCAAATCACGGTTCCTTTGGGCATACCGGTTAAAAGATCGGACGACAGCGACTGTTAATGAAGCACTAACTAAGTTCCTAACCACTTTTAATGGTCCGGTGCACAGCTTTACTGTGGACCGTGGCACTGAGTTTAGTGGGCTAGTATCACTTGAATCACAATATGGTATTAAGACCTATTACTGCCATGCTTATACTCCAGCTGAACGTGGTAGTAATGAACGCTTTAATCGGAATTTACGTTATTTTTATCCTAAAGGGACTCGTTTTGAGCACATTAGTGCTCAAGATTTAACGACGACGTTACTCCAAATTAACCAGCGACCGCTTAAAATACTCGACTGGCAAACACCGTATCAGGTTATGCTGACAAATTTGTCCAAAAATTCGGATTAAATTTGCAATCTACCCTTTAACCTTCAATAGTCGTAAACTGTTTAGTGTAACAAGTAACGTTGCTCCCATATCGGCAAAAATTGCTATCCATAAAGTTAACCAACCAGGCATAACTAATAGTAATGCTACTAATTTAACGGCTAAAGAGAAGGTAATGTTTTGTTTGATAATTGCTAAAGCCTTACGGCTTAATTTGATAGTATATGGCAATTTGCTTAAATCATCAGCCATTAAAGCAATATCAGCCGTTTCTAATGCAGTATCCGTTCCAGCACCACCCATTGCGACACCAACTGAAGAAGCTGCAAGTGCTGGTGCATCATTAACACCATCTCCAACCATTCCTACACTTTGATGTTTTCCAAGAAGTTCTTTAATGAAATTCAGCTTATCCTCTGGTAATAAATCAGCTTTAATATCCGAAACACCGACTTGTTTTCCAATTGCTTCTGCGGTTCTTTGATTATCACCAGTCAGCATTACTGTTTCAATTCCGATATGATTCAATTTACTAATAACTTCTTTTGATGTTTCTCTCATTTCATCTGCTACGGCAATTAACGAAAGAATTTCTTTTTCCGTTCCTAAAACCATTACGGTTTTTCCTTCTGTTTGCATACGAGTAATTCTTTCTTTGATGGTACTTTCAATTGTTTGATGTAATTCTTCAAACAGATTTGGACTTCCTACATAATACATTTCGTTATTTACTTTTGCTTTTACACCTTTACCTGTAATAGATTGGAACTCTTCAACCGAAACACCATTTAAATTCAATCCATTTTCTTCTGCTTTTCTTACAATGGCTGAAGCAAGTGGATGTTGTGATCCTTTTTCAATGGCTGCTGTAACTGTAAGCAATTCATTTTCATTTCCACCATACGTCACGATGTCTGTTATAGCAGGAATACCTTTTGTTAATGTTCCTGTTTTATCAAAAGCAATGGCTTTTAAGTGTCCTGCTTCTTCTAAATGGATACCACCTTTAATTAACACACCATTTTTTGCCGCATTCCCTATTGCAGTAACTACGGCAACTGGAGTTGAAACAACTAAAGCACACGGACAACCAACTACTAACACAGCTAAACCTTGATAAAGCCATTGGCTCCAATCTCCACCGAATAATGGAGGAACAACTGCAATTAAAAGAGCTAAAAGCACAATAGCTGGTGTATAGTATTTCGCAAATTTATCGACAAATGCTTGAGAAGGTGATCGTTCTGCTTGAGCTTCTTCTACAAGATGAATAATTTTTGAAATAGTAGTATCTTCATCTCGTTTTGTTACTTTAACTTCAAGTAACCCTTCTTCATTCAATGTTCCTGCAAACACTTCATCATCAATTGTTTTTGTTACTGGAACACTTTCCCCAGTAATAGCAGCCTGATTTAGTGTAGATGTACCTTTAATAACTAATCCATCCATTGCTAATTTTTGACCAGGCTTTACAATCATAATGTCTCCAACTTGAATATCTTCAACGTGAATCATCATTTCTTCATTTCCACGCCGAATTAATGCTTCTTTTGGGGCAATATCCATTAATGATCCAATAGATTGACGAGCTTTATCCGTTGAATAACGTTCTAACGCTTCACTGATAGCGAATAGGATAACAACTGTTGCGCCTTCACCCCATTTACCAATGATCGCAGCACCTATAATAGCAATCGTCATGAGCGTATTCATATCGAATTTTAATCTGCTTAGATTTTTAAGACCTTTAATAAACAGTGTATATCCACCAATTAAAATGGATGCTGCGTAGCCGATCATTGGAAGAAGATGTTCTTCTCCTAATTGCTCGCCCAAAAACCAACTAATCACAAGTAATAACGCTGAAATATAGACCTTAATGTTTTCTTTTTGCTTCCAGAAAGGTTCACGCTCTACCTTTTGTTCTTTTTCATCCCGAACTTTTAAATTTTCAAATGCTCCTGCTTTTTCTAGTTCCTCAATTGTTGTATTTCCTTGAACATAAACTTTAGAGGCTCCAAAATTCACTTTCGCGTCTTTAACTCCTGGCAATTGTTTCACATTGTTTTCGAAGATGCCTGCACAATTGGTACAAGTAAATCCTTGAACACGATAGGTTTTCATTTCTTCTTCAGATAATTTTGCTTGTTGATCAGACATTGGCTTTCACCTCATTTTTATGAGCTAAAGTAATAAGTATTAACTGTTTGATATATTCATTATCTAGTGAATAAAACGCCAATTTTCCTTCTTTTCGATACTTCACAATCCCTTGTTTGTGAAGGGTTCGTAAGTGATGGGACGCTGTTGCAACAGTGGAACCAATGATATTCGCAACGTCACACACGCATAACTCCCCATCTTGGCATAAGGCATAGGTAATTTTTGCCCTATTTTCATCTGCAAGTGCTTTAAATAATTGGGAAACACTAGATATATCTTCTTTTTGTAACTCTTCTCGTATTCGATTGACTTTTTTTTCGTCATAACAATAAATTTCACAAGTATCTTTATTACTCAACATCATCACTCCACTATCATTCAAATATTCATTTGAATATATTATACCCCTTTTTCCAAAACATTGAAATACTTATTTGAATGTTTTGTAGAAATAATCGTTTCTCCAGTTTACAATTCAAGTGCAACACCCTGACGACTAGACCATAAAGGCCATGAAGACCTATTCTTGTTAGTGCTAGCTAAACAAGAAAGCAGGAATCTTCATGACCCACGCTCAGACTAATACCCACAAGCATTACCAACAACTCAGTTTTAGCGACCGTGCTACAATTCAGGCCCTTCAGGCTGCTGGCGACACCGCGACCGTGATTGCACAGAAGCTTCATCGCAGTAAAGCGACAATCTCACGAGAAATCACGCGTGGATCTGTAACTCAGCTCGACTCGAAGCGTCACTCGCATCAAGTCTATCTTGCGGAAACTGCCCAAGCCATGCACGACCGTAAACGCGATAGAACCGGTCACTACGCCTTTCTTAAGACCGGCCGTGCGTTCTTCAAGGCTCTCGCCAGGAAGCTTACTCGTAAGCCGCGCGTACACAGCGTTGATAGCTTCGTACACTTCTATCGCGACCAGGGCAAGGCTTGCCCTTCAACGACAACTGTGTATCGCTACATCGACGCCGGGCTGCTTGAGCTAGACAACATGACACTTCCCAAGAAGCTCCGACGCCGCATCAAAGGCTATAAGAACGCCCACAAGCGCAAGAATAAGAAGATATACGGCGACTCAATCGAGTTGCGTCCTGCGGCCGTGAATGACCGCACAGGCGTGGGACATTGGAAAGGCGACTTGGTCAAAGGTATTCGCTTAGCTGATGAGCCAGCATTAATGACGCTCACAGAACGGTACAGCCAGACTGAGATCATCGTCAAGATTCCTGACTATCATGCGGGCACCTGCCTTAAAGCCTTGCAGGACACGATCGACGACTACGGGGCCAAGGAATTTGAGAGTATCACTTTTGACAATGGTTCCGAGTTTGCCAAGTTATCAGAGATTGTTGGAACCCAGATTTACTTCGCACATCCGTACTTGCCTTGGGAGCGTGGCACAAACGAGAACGCCAATGGACTGCTTAGGGAATTCTTCCCGAAAGGGAAGTCTCTCAGAGCAGTTACCCTGGTTGAAATTCAAGCAGTCCAATCCGCACTGAACCATCGTCCCAGACGTATTCTGAACTATCTTCGCCCATGCGATTACTACCGATGCATGGCGTAACAGCCTAGACCACTATCAAGAATTCGTTATCATCGTTGCACTTGACTTAAAAATTGAGGAACTAATTTATCCGAAATATATGCAGTTAAATAATAGTCCACAAGTTTGCCGATTATTAGAGATTTTGAAAGCAGATAGTTGCAAAGCTTATGTAAAGCCAATTGACTTTACAAAATTATTTACAGAGTGCTTTTTTGTAACTGCTTCCCAAATCAATCCCCGAATTAAAGCACAACATGGTTATTTTATGTTTCAGCCCTTTCTTGAAACAACTTCTATTTCTACAATTCAAAATATGATAACTCAGCAATACGAACCTCAAAAAATAATTGTTCCAGCTACCTATAAAGATTTGATCCAAAAAGAATTAAGGCATCTAGGATATTCACGAGAAACCTTATTTCCAGATGAAGAAGCATTAGGTGTTAAATACAGTGAAACAATAAATTCAATTAATAATTCTCACTGAGCGCTTTACGAGGCTGGGACATAAGTCTTTTTATACAGCCTCAAACAAAAAATTCCTTGAGATTTGATCTCAAGGAATTTTTTGCTTTTATGTAGTGGCTGGGACATAAGCCACGCAAAATAAAATAATCGTAGTTTTCAGACTGATATTGAATCTGAAAACCACGATTATTTTTTTAACGATTGATTTTCTAAAAATAACATTGACTTTGAGGGTCAGTTTCAGCAGATTGGCTGCCATAATTGCAATTCCTGCTTCAGTAGTAACCTTTTCAATCCCACGAACCGAGGTTCGTAGGTACTTCAAATTAGCCTTCAGATTTCCGAAGAATGGTTCATCTTCGATTTTTCTCAAGGCATAAATTGCTTTTGTTTCATCATTATCTTTTAGTCTTTCACGCATTTGTTGTTTATGGTGTTCCCAATTGGGATTGATGTTGATCTGACGCAGGTTACCTCCAGGTGTATGAGCATAGTAATAACCCTCCGGGTCGTCATAATCTAGAGCACGATAGGTTCGAAGGTTTCGCACGAAACCACTCTTGTCTTTGCGGTGACCTTCTCTAATAAAGTGGAATTTGATGCCATGCTCGTCAGTATAGTGATCTTTGATCGGATCATAATCCCAATTCATTATTTTACTTGCATCACGTCGATAGGATCGAGTCTGCTCTTTTTCGAACATCCCGTAAGGGATCAGAGCTTGTGCAGTTAGTTGGTTTTCAATGTAGTTATAATTCTGTTCACTACCGTAGCCCGCATCTGCCACAATATATTTTATGGGTGTTGTTTGGAAATCCATAGATCGTAAAAATGGGATCAACGTTCTTTGATCAGCTGGCCGTTGGTTGATATCGTAGTATAGTGCAAACTGATTTTGAGTCGCGATCTGAAGATTATAACCTGGCTTCAACTGACCATTTTGCATCGCATCTTCTTTCATGCGCATGAAAGTTGCATCCGGGTCAGTCTTAGAAAAACTATTTCGGTCACCAAAAATTGCATTATTAGACTCGTATTTACTTTTTCTAGGTAGGTAGTCACTGTCGATCAAATGACGGTCGTGTTTGAATTTTCGCCGTAGGCGTTTGTTAGGTGAACCACCAGGAATGATTGGCTCTGTCGCAATCACCTGATCTAACCGTTCGATCTCGTTAGTCAACTGTTCGGATGCTTTTTCAAGTGTTTTTGAGTCTGTCTTTGGTGCTTCATCTGACATTGCCAGATCAACTTTATTTTGAACGAGTTCCTGGTAAAGCCTAGCAACTTTTTTATCTAATTGTCCTTCAAACCTTTCGGAGGCCTTGCGCCAGACAAAGGTATACTTGTTGGCATCAGCAAGTAGTTTCGTACCATCGATGAATAATGCACTATCATCGATCAAGCCTTGGGCTTTTAATAATTGTCGAAAGCTCAAGAACATTGCCTCTACCAATCGTTTCATCTGATCAGAGGAACGAAATCTATTGATGGTGCGGTAACTAGGAACGGTATCTGGATCACCGATCAACCATTTAGTCGGAATATTCTCTTGGGCCATGGCCTCTATCTTACGGCCAGAAAAATTTTGTCTGGTATAGGCAAACAAGATGACTTTTAAAAGCATTGCCGGATTATAAGCGGGGCGGCCAGAAGTCATGGCCTTTTCGTAAATTAATTTATCGGGGATCGAATCAACAAAATGACTAATGGCAACGGCAACGTGGTTTGATGGGATATTGATCTCCAAAGGGATTGATAAACACAACTGATTATTGTTATAATTTTGATACACGACAGTGTCCTCCTTTTCTTTCTAGAGTTTTGTCGCTTATAGAATAACATTGAGAGGCACTTCGTGCCTACATAAAAACAAAAAATTCCTTGAGATTTGATCTTAAGGAATTTTTTGTTTGAGGCTGTATAAAAAGACTTATGTCCCAGCCTCCTGCTAGGAGGAATCTAGCCATGAAGAACGGACGCAAGACAACACAACTTGAACGCATTGAGATTGCCGAGTGGGTCATCGTAAATGACATGGACTATACAGGCGCCACAAAACAGTACGATATCTCCTATGGACAAGTCTATGCTTGGGTCAAGAAGTTTAAACAAGGAGGCCAGAGGCCTTGGTCGACCGTCGTGGTAAAGCTAAGTCAGACGATGGCCATCTATCTGCCAATGAACGCCAATCATTAGAGATCAAACGTCTTAAAGCAAGATTGGAATATGTTTCAACGGAGAATGCCTTGTTAAAAAAATTCGCAGAGTTGGAAAGGAGCGAAAGATCCCACAGGAAGCATACTTAGCCATCAAAGAATTGACAAAGATCATTAATCCAGACACCCAGAATCTATATACTGTCAGTAATTTATGCCGCTTGGCTGAAATTTCTCGTGCGGCTTATTATAAATGGTGTCATCACGTTCCCAGTAAGCGCCAGCTTGAAGATGCCGCTATTGTCGCTTTTATCCAACAATTAGAAGAAGCGCATCACTATATTTTTGGAGTCAAACGATTAATGGTCTACATTGACAAAGAAACGCCTTATCATGCTTGTGCCAGTCGAGTGAGACGCCTGATGCATCTTCACCATATCCATGCATCGATCCGTATTGCCAAGCATGATCGTAAAGCTGAGCGCAAAGATATTATCTCGGGTAATAAACTACTAAATGCCCAGCTGGAACATGAGTTCCACCCCGATCGGATGGACCACACTTGGGTGACTGATTGTTCCGAATTAAGATATGGCGTTAATAATGAGCAACGTGTCCGTCTAAGCGCCATCAAAGATCTTTACGATCATCGGATCGTAAGTTGGGCTATTGCGTCGACGGAAACAGCAGAATTAGTCAGTAAAACGCTCGACTTAGCCCTACAACAAGTATCTGGTGCTAAACCAAAGATCGTACACAGTGATCAAGGTAGCAGTTATACTTCAGGCAGTTACAACCTAAAACTAGCCAGTTTAGGCATCACCCATAGTATGTCCCGTCCAGGGACACCTGGAGACAACAGTCCTATGGAGAGCTTCTGGAGTCACATGAAAGAAGAATTCTTCGCCTTTGAACAAGCGTATTCACAAGAGGAACTAGCGCTTCAGATTTCACGTTGTATCGATTGGTATAACAACAAACGTCGCCAAGAAACACTTAACGGCATGACCCCAACGAATATGGGTGCCATGCCGTTAAGAAAAGTGCATAAGCATTTTAATTATTTAAGTTGTCTACTTGACACGGAGTAGTTCCATCTTACACATGCAGACAATGTCTACGCTTTTCATGTATTTGAATTCACAGATCCGAACAACTATTCAAGTATTCGACGTGTTAAACAAGTAAATTTCATTGTGGATCAAAGCTTGGCTATTACTCTTGAAAATGTTAAACAAATCAGTAAGGATAGTCCTAATCTGAAAGATACCATCACATTTCCACAAGCAGATAGTCTTACGCGTGTTTTGGACATGCTGCAGCATTTACGGACTCCTAAAGATAAATTTGAATTAGGTAGTGACTACCAGTTTAATGAACGACAAGGTGATTATTATGGAAACGCTCTTCGTTATCTAGGATTTGCTAGCAAAGTTGAAAGAAAATTTGAGTTGACAAAACTAGGAAAATACGTTGCCGATTTACCTAACTCTGATAATAGAAATAAAATTATTATTAAACAAATCCTATCAACCAAATGCTTTAATTTAATATTCGTAAATACTCTTCATAATGGTGGTGAATTTGATAATGATTATATCGATCATGTCTTATTAGACAATGCTATGTCTGTGCGCAGTAGTACAACTGCAAAAAGACGACGTAGCACTGTGAAAAACTGGCTTAACTGGGTTTTAAGCACTGCTACTGCAGAATAGATAAGGAGCTGTATACATTGCTTTCCTAACTCGCAAAATTCTAAAGAGTTAACTGAACTGGAAAGGTCCCTGCATATCTAATCGCCAAGTGTGATGTAACTTAAGGTTATGTCACACTTTTTTGTTTTTTAATTACTGTTACTAGAACAATTCACACTAAAAATAAAAGTTACTCTTGATTGATCATACAGCCGTTAGGCAATTGATATTTATATTGTGCCTTTGCTCAATTTGAAAGTGACCCATTCTTCCCCCGTACACGAGAAGACAAAAGCTATGACAGAGTTTATATTTTTATTTAAGTAAGGGCCAACCAAAAACTTACACAAATACAATTAGAACATAAAGGGGTTAATGGAACATCCATACGAAAAGTAGCGGTAGGAAGCCGAACACTCAGAATGTTTGTTATCTGAATATACGGTTTTTTACCGCTATTTTAAAATTCGTATTGGTTACGGACCTACTGATTCCTCAGAGGTTACCGACTTTTGCTAAGTCAATAATCTGCTGCTCAATTTGATCTCTGACCTTCCGAAAAACTACTATTCTATCCTGTTCGGATCCAGCTGCTAAAGCCGGGTCTGGAAGTGGCCAATGCTTTTTCTTGACCGTTGGTGGGGTGACTGGACAGCGATCACGAGCGTCTCCACATAAGGTGACAACTAGGTCACTGTGAAGCAAATAATCGGGATCAATTAACTTTGATGTTTGCTGGGAAATATCTATTCCTTTTTCAGCCATAACTTTAACAGCCAATGGATTCAAGCCATGCACCTCGACTCCCGCACTGGCAACGCGCCAATCATTGCCTAAAATTTTTTTAGCGAATCCTTCAGCCATTTGACTTCGACAAGCATTTCCAGTACATAGAAAATAAATTTGTGTCATCATTAATCCTCCATCTAAACTATTAGTGAACCAAAGCAGCTACTAAATCCATGTCTAAGTAACTGCTAAACTCGTTAATGGTTGGGTATTCACCGGTTTTTACCAACTGACCATCCACTAACGTAATTGGTAAAGCATTTATACCCTGACGTTTTAGTTCTTGGGCAACAATCGGATTTCGAACAAAGGCATCGGGGTTCTGGGTTAAATTACGACGAATGAACATGGCCTGCCCCTGTGCATTCACACTGACATACCGCTGAATGGCCGTTGTTTGAATCAATTCCTTATCAACGCTGGGACCACAAACACCGGTTGAACAACACATTGCTGGTTCAAAAAGCTCTATTTTTTTCATTCTATTCATCTCCAAAGTAATTGTGATTTATATTTTCTAACCAAAAATCGATAATGATAACCAGAGGCCACATAGGGTAATAAACAACACTGGGATCGTGGTTACAATTCCAATTTTAAAATAAGTCCCCCATTTAATTTTAACTCCCTTTTGAGCTAACACATGTAGCCAGACTAATGTAGCCAAAGAGCCAATTGGGGTAATCTTAGGTCCCAAATCTGAGCCGATTATGTTTGCGTACACTAACGTATGATGGATGAGCCCTGAAACGTCAGCGCCTTTGATTGATAGTGCATTAATCATGACGGTCGGCATGTTATTCATTAATGACGATAAAAGTGCTGCTAAGTAGCCCATGCCCATTGTGGCAGCAAACCGACCACCTTTTGCGATTTCGGTAATGACACCTGATAATAATGTTGTTAGACCAACGTTCTGAAGGCCGTAGACTACGACATACATACCGATTGAGAAAAAGACAATGTTCCAAGGAGCTCCTTTAATCGCTGCCATCGCATTAACATGGGAACTTCTTTGACCAACTATCAGAAAAATAGCCGCAATACTCAGTGCGATAAAGGAGACGGGGATTCCTAAGAAACCGCTACTAAAGTAACCAATCAATAGGAGGATTAAGACGACCCATGAAAACTTGAAAAGTCGCTGATCTTTTAGTGCAGAACTGGGTTCCGCAACCTGAGTGGCATCAAATTTTCGTGGCAATGCTTTTCGAAAGTAAAGATACAGGATACCAATACTACCTAACAGCGAAAATAGATCAGGAATCCACATTCTTAACGCATACGCTGAAAAGGAAATTCCAAAAAAGTCTGCAGAGACAATATTTACCAAGTTACTAACAATCATTGGTAAAGAAGTGGTATCGGCAATAAAGCCACTGGCAATAATAAAAGGGAAAACTTGCTTTTCATCAAAGTGTAAGGCACGAACCATTGCTAAAACAATGGGGGTAAGAATCAGAGCAGCCCCATCATTAGCAAAAAGGGCAGCAACGACGGCGCCTAAGGTGGTCACCAAAATAAACATGCGAATACCGTGACCGTTTGCCCAGCGAGCCATGTGTAAGGCGGCCCATTCAAAAAATCCGATTTGATCTAAAATGAGTGAAATCAGAATAATAGCCACGAAAGATAAGGTGGCATTCCAGACAATTCCGGTAACTGTTCCAACATCTTTAAAACTCACCACGCCAAACAATAATGCTAAAATTGCACCACCAACGGCTGTCCATCCAATTGATAATCCTCTAGGTTGCCAGATAACGAATAATAATGTGAGTAAGAAAATTCCAACGGCAAAAAAGACTTGCATGATACCTCCTAAACTGATTAATTATTTTTTTCCTTTAATTAATTAAACCGTTAAAAGCGTTTTTTCGTAATTTGGTTGCCATTGCATAACAGCAAAATGATTATTCGAAAGCTCTTTTACCTGATCAATCCATTTAACTTCGCTTTGCACTCGAGCCAGCAAACATGGATCAGTGGTTTGAGTTGCCAACATACTTTGGTTGACCACCCACCAAGTATGAGCTAGACTGGCTCGCTTCAAATCGTCATCTAACCGCATTGATTCATAAACCGGCGTGGCTTCTGGTAGCGTTACCATAACAATTTCAGTTTGCTTAGGATCTTGTAGTCTTGGTAACAGATTAACGACTGCTTGTGGGACGCTGCCGGAAGTATGGGCAACTTCTTGAGCATAGCTTTGGGTCGAGTTTAACAGTAAGAGTGTATGACCAGTCGGAGCCGTATCAACCACAACGACGTCACTATCATTTTGGGCGACTAACTCAGCAAAAGCTCGGAAGACAGCAATTTCTTGAGTACATGGTGAACGCAAATCTTCAGCGACATAATCAACATCATTAGACTTCATGGTCTTTTTAGCAGTAGTGAGAACTTCGTTTTGATATTCTTTTAAAGACTTTTTCTCATCAATATGGCTCACCTTGATCAGCGGACTTGT
Source organism: Agrilactobacillus fermenti (assembly GCF_047943045.1). Classification (GTDB taxonomy): domain Bacteria; phylum Bacillota; class Bacilli; order Lactobacillales; family Lactobacillaceae; genus Agrilactobacillus; species Agrilactobacillus fermenti. Next base: position 341,764 of record NZ_CP181347.1, read on the forward strand.
GATTTTGAAGTATTTCAAATGATCAGCTGGGTCAGTGGTAGCCAAGTGCACGGTTTTGTGTTGAGCAGCTATCTTTTGGGCAATTTGAACGGCAACGGTTGTTTTACCAACGCCACCTTTGCCCATGGTGAAGATAATTTTTTTATTTGACTGCACTAAATTCTTCACGACAACATCCAGATCAGGAAAGTGACTAGCAGTAACCGGTTCCTCAGTGATTTGCGGCTGCTGGTCTTTCAATAGTAGTCGTAAATTAGCTAATCCCAATACGTTGTATGCTCGCAATGGGATTGCTAACTTGGGTAGCTGGTCTAAAGTGACTGGCATATTCTGCAAATCAGCTTGCTGTTGTTTAAAAATAGTCTGAGAAACTGCGTCGGTTGGCTGATTTAAGATACCGTTAATGATTAGTTGCTGGTTCTTAATGTTTAAGGCTGCCAACTCATGTGAAGCGCGTTGTGCCTCCAGAAGGGCGCCTTTTTGTGGTCGGGTAACTAAAAACAAAGTCGTCGCTTGAGGATTGCCTAAAGTTTCAACCGCTTTTTGATACATAGCTTTCTTATCATTTAAGCCAGCTAGTTGGCCGATACAGGATGCACCACGATCATTCTTATCCAGGTAATTACTCCAAGCAGAAGGCAATTGCAGCATTCTTAAGGTATGGCCGGTCGGCGCGGTATCAAAAATAATATAGTCAAATTGCTGATTAATCTTGGAACTAGTTAGAAAGTTGGCAAATTCATTAAATGCAGCAATTTCAACCGTACACGAGCCTGATAATTGTTCAGCCATATTCTGAATGGCTTCTTTGGGCAACACGCCTCGATAAGGTTGAATAACCTGCTCGCGATACTCGTTCGCAGCAATGACCGGATCAAAGTTGGCAGCAAACAAACCGGAAATGTTTGGAATCGGCTTTGGCTGATTGGTTAAACTAACTTTAAAAACGTCCTGCAAGTTACTAGCTGGATCAGTGGAAACGATCATAACTCGGTGACCAGCATCAGCTAAGCTAATTGCAGTGGCACTGGCAACCGTGGTTTTGCCAACCCCACCCTTGCCGGTAAAAAATAGGTACTTGGTTAAATTAATCTCTTGTGGCGAATACTTTTCCATCATTTTTCAGCTCCTTACATAGACACGTGTCTATGTATTACTTAAAAAAACTTAATTGGCAACATCTTTTTCACAATCAGACCGTTGGCAAAGGCAGTGCTCATCAGCGGCTAACAGTTGGTCGGTATTCTGTTTAAACTCTTGGACAAACCTTTTTTGTAGGGAATAGTGTTGCCATTTCCCGTCCTTTACCGCAAACACAATACCTGCATTTTGCAAAACCTTCATATGATGAGACAAAGTGGGTTGAGAAAAATCAAAATGCTGGAGGATATCACAAGCACAAAGTGATCCACATGAAAGCAGATCAATGATTTTTAGGCGGTTCGGGTCAGCCATTGCTTTTAGCATTTGAACGTAATTTTGATAATCCATTTTTTCTCCTTCCATTACATAGACGATCATCTATGTATAGTATAAGAGCTACTCCAATGGCTTGTCAACTTTGTTAAAACTAAATGGGGGACTTATTTTAAAATTGGAATTGTAACCACGATCCCAGTGTTGTTTATTACCCTATGTGGCCTCTGGTTATCATTATCGATTTTTGGTTAGAAAATATAAATCACAATTACTTTGGAGATGAATAGAATGAAAAAAATAGAGCTTTTTGGAACAGCTAAATAAAGGTGAAGCTCGGCACGCGCTTTGTCGAAACATCTTTTATGGTCGGAAAGGGAAGCTTTATCAAACGTATTTTGATGGTATGGAAGAACAACTAAACGCTCTCAGTTTAGTCACGAATGCTATTATTTATTGGAATACCGTTTACCTGGAAAAGATTGTGACGCAGATGCAATCAGAAGGGTTTGATTGTTCTGACGACATGATCGGCAAATTATCGCCACTGATGTTTGAACACATTAACTTTGTCGGTAAGTACACGTTCCAATATAATGAAGCGTTAGAAAATGGTCATTTAAGACCATTAGATGAAGCAGACGAAAAATAAGATTGTTCGGTTTTTAAAGTCTACCGCTACTTTTCGTACGAATGTTCCAGAGCTCTTTTTAAATAAAGCCAATATAAAAAATCAGAAACGCTGTTAAATCAACGTTTCTGATTTTTTGTTCGGGATCTTACCGCTACTTTTCGTATGGATGTTCCATTGACCCCATAAACTACTTCAGCAAGGTAAATATCATGGCCGCAAACCCCAATACACCCAAGACGATCCCCGCTTGCAACATGCTTTTAAGCTCTATCAAGGTGGTATGAGTGATGTAGATGTTGCCCGTAATACCGGCATTAAACGAACGACCTTTATCAGGTATCGAAAGAAATACAAGATTAAACGAAAATGACTAACAAAGCGGTGCTTTTTGTAATGCAACTTAATTTAGTTGCATTTTTTGTGATTCTGTTTATTTACAAATAGCATGTAATGTGGTATTTTGTATATACATAATATAATGCAAATAAAGGAGAATGCTTTATGGATATTTTTAGCTTAGATTTAGGAAACAAACAGACCAAATTAAAAAGTAGCAAAGCTGAATATGTACTGCCTTCAAGATATTTAAACCAAGCAGACATGCCGATGTCAGTTGGCAATTCTACAATGAATAATGACCTACACACTTATTCAGTCCCTTTTAGCGACGATAAGTACGTATGGGGTCGAGATATTGACGGACTTCACCTTGACGAATATTTAGCGGATACAATCATGTATGGTGCTCGATACGATAGTGAAGCATTTAAATTACTAGCCAATTTTGCGCTGGAATTACTAGCAAGTGATTTCAAAGCGGCTAAAGATCAAGTTTTAGAAGTAGTCGTCACTGCTGGACTTCCAACTGGAGATTATGCTGACCAAGGACAATTAAAAGCTTTATTAAAAGTCTTAGAGGGCCAACACCAAGTTACTATTGACGATAAAATCGTGACGGTAAGAGTTCGTAAAGTTTATATTTTGCCCCAACCAATCGGCACCTTATATAACGAATTACTAGATGATGAAGGCTTTATCCAGAATAAAGATCTATTAGACGAAAAAGTCGGCATTGTTGACGTAGGCGGTGGAACAATACTGATTGATACGATTTTAAACTTTGAGCTAAGTGGCAAAAATCGCCATCAATTTAATACCGGCGTAAATGATCTATATGAAGCCATTGCCAACGGGATTAATGGTGATACTAGCCTTTATCAATTAGAAAAAGATTTACGAATGGGAAACCAGCAACATCATTGGAGCTACCGATTTTCTAAAAATCGTCAAGATGATATTACTGATTTGGTTTGCAAGGAAATTGACCGGTTTACCCGGCGCTTAGTTGCTAATGTAACTTCAACGTTAAAGAACCTTAATAGTATTGATACTTTGTTCTTTACCGGTGGTGGAGCCAATTTGCTTAACCAAAAAATCTTGAATACTACTTTCACTAACGCAGTCATTGTTAAAAATACAGAAGTTGCTAATGTTAACGGCTTTTATAAGTACGGATTAAGTCAACAAGCTCAAAATGAAGGGAGCAAGTAATCATGGGAAAAGTTAAAACCTTGAACGTCCGACTAAATCCCGAGAAAATTGTCGACAAAGAAATCCTTGATTACTTTGATAAATCATTAATTCCTAAAACCACACTTGTTAAAACCGCTTTAATTCACGAAATTGAACGGTTAAAGGCTCAAGGTGATCCTTATGTTAAAGATGAACTAAAAGCTCCAGAAGCACCTAAAAATAGCACAGAATCACCATCTGATTCCAAAGAACGCTTGCAAGGAGGATTTAATGCCTTTTCAGACAATGATATTTAGAAAAAAGCTGGCAAAATATACAAAACCAAATAAAGTTGCCGCTAGGTAAGCGCTATGCTAGACTAAGATTAATTTAACAACCGAATAAAGAGATCAAGCTAAACAGAAAAATCCCCGATTCACGAGGAATCAGGGATTTTTGGTTTAGCAAGTAGCTACAGGACAGCTACTTAGATTCAGTCGATTTAGACCTGCAAGTTAAAATCGACTGAACATTGTTCTTAATTTGTAGGTTAATTATACCGCAAACCAGTCCAAAAGGACAAGTTAAGGATAGTTAAAAAACAAATTAAATCCAATGGACTAAGTAGCTAACTGGAGCTATTTAGTCCATTTTTTGTTGTTAGAAATTAAAAAAGTTGCCGAATGGGCAACCAAGAATAGACACATGCTGGTGAAACTACAAAGCCGATCACGACCAATGTTCGCTTTGTAATTCAGTTAGAGCATATCAGATTTGTATTTTAAAGCAAATCAAATGTTTTAGCAACTCTCTTTTGAGACAGCGTGTGTCAGTCAAGAAAGGGAGTTTTTATTATGACACAATTTAATTTTATTCAATCACAAAATGCTTATGGAACTAAGTTTTTTCAACTACCACAGGTATTATTATATGGCGCGCTTCATATAGTAGAGTGCCACAAGGTAAAGTATCTGTGACAAAACAAGTAAGCCTGCAATGATGACCATATGATAATGTGTATAACTATTTAAGTAACCGGCTAAACATAATGAACCCGGTGCTGCAATAACCGTTAATAACGGCTGACTTGAGTGTTGAACCCGCGGATACTTGAGCAAACGTAGAATCACAATAGGTAGTAAAAATAAGTACAGAATCAAGGCCAGATTCAATACGTCAATGCCTAATTGGCGGTTAAAGTGAGCTGCCGTTAGTGGTACCACACCGATCCCCACATAAACGATGAACCAGCTTGGTAAGATGTCAGTTAATTTTAACTTTTTAGTCAATACGAAGCGACCGGTGAAATAAATAAGCAATAAGAATTGAATGATAACACCAAGGTACCAAATAGTGGTGGCAACCATGCTGAGCATTTTTATCTGATTTAAAAATACCGCAAGTACCATCATGGCCATTGAAAAATTAGGTGCAACGGCAGCAATGGTTGGTTGTTTTAAAGCAGCTTTACTGTTCTGGGGTCGAAAAATCAATTTGGCTATTACAAGGCTCAAAAATCCTAGGGCAAAAATACTTAACGCATCACCCACCAATGGTAACTGATAACTTTTGGCAAGCGTACCCAAGGATGCGATGGCCAGAATCAAGCCACAAACGGGAATAGGTAATTTATCCAAAAAATATTGCAAAAAAATGATCTCCTTACATAAACTTTACCCATTCTATACCTTGTTCCAATTATTTTCCAACCGTGGTCAATTAGCGATCGTATTCACCGGCTAATAGGAACCTCACGATGGGGATCTTAGTGATTATCCAGATGATGCTTAGGGATAGCGTAGTCGCGATAACAAAATTAAGGCTTAATTGTAAGGTGATCGGCAAGTGCCACCAGGTATATAGGGGATCGGTAATTACTAGAACAATAAGGTTGTGGATCAGGTAGACCCCATAACTCAATTGCGCTAACGAACGGATATGGTGCTGCGTCCGGGCTGAAAGATTAAAGTCGACTTTTTGCCATAATAAAAAGATACCCACGGATAGGAAAAGTATGGGTAAAGATTGAACGTAATCTTTGAAGTGGTCATTATATTGATGCATTTGCAAACTGGCACCGTAAGTTTCAAGCGTGACTAATAAGACGAGCAAGCAATTAATCAAGCATAAATGCCATTTCTTGAGTTTGGTTAAACCGTAAGTCCGCAAATAATAGCCTAAAACAAAATAACCTAAGTAACCGCCGACTAAGGCCCAATAACTATTGAAGTTAAAGGCGACCTTGTAATTTTGCGGCACATAAGTTGCAATAGTTGGTAAGACACTGTTGGTGATCAGCCAAATGAGTAAAAAATATTGAAGCATTTTTTGCGACAAAGCTGTGATTGCTTGTCTGAGAATGGGTGAGAGGATATATAGCACAAACATGGGATACATGAACCACAGAGCTTCAGCAGTGGGGACATTCGGCATTGCAACGATGGCCTGCCAAAAGGATTGAGGTGTTAACGTGTGTTTATAACGACCATACACTAAAATGGCGATGATCGACCATAGTAAAAAAGGCATAAATAACTTTAAAATTCGATGCCGCCAGACATATTTCAGGTCGGCAGTGCGGCGGCTATGTAAGAGCAACGCGCCAGAAATCATGAAGAATAAAGGGACTGCTGGGGTGGCGATAGTAGTCAATAAATTAGCAATATGCCAACTGCTGGTACCAATTTTATCCCGGAGTGGGACAGCGCTGACATGTAATAAGATGACACCAAGCATTGAAATGATCCGAATGAAATCGATGTAAATGATACGTTGTGACTTTTCTACCATAAGACATATTCCTTGCTACATTAAAATTTATGAACCTATCTATTGTAGCATAAGCGGTTGGATTGATTGTGGCGGTGGTAATGAGAAATTGTACAATTGATTTAAAGTTGTAATCGTTTTCTTAAGGCTTGCCATCTTGCTATAATAACCTTAATAGCTAAGGAGGGTTTAAAATGGCACGTTTAAAAGATAAGGTTGCAATTATTACCGGTGCTGCCCAGGGCATGGGCGTGGCGCATGCGCGTTTATTCGCTGCTGAAGGTGCGAAAGTTGTTTTGACAGATATTAATGATATCAATGGGGCCAAATTAGTCGCTGAACTTGGACAGGATAAGGCTTTATTTGTGAAACAAGATGTCACGCAGGAAGTGGATTGGAAAAAGGTCATCGAAGCGACCATGACAAAGTTTGGCAAAATAGATGTGCTAGTGAACAATGCAGGTGTGACCTCAGCACAATCGATTTTTGATCTATCCGTTGCTGATTATGAAAAGATCTTTCGAATCAACCAGCTGAGTGTTTTCCTGGGTATGAAAAATGTTGCCGCCCAAATGCGTGAACATGGTGGTTCAATTATTAATGTTTCCTCGATCAATGGCCTAGTTGGCGGTGCAATTGGCTATACCGACACTAAATTCGCGGTTCGCGGAATGACGAAAGCGGCAGCGATTGAGCTAAGTCAGTATCACATCCGCGTAAATTCTGTTCATCCGGGCGTGATTGATACGCCGATGATTCATCAGTCGGATACTGAAGCTCAAGTTGCTCAATTTTTACAAATGGTGCCCCTTAAACGTGCGGCTAAGCCAGCGGAGGTTTCAGAGCTGATTGTCTATTTGGCTGCGGACGAATCAAGCTATACTACAGGTGCAGAGTTTACTGTAGACGGCGGCGTAACGGCCATGTAACGACTGAAACTTAGGCGTTAGTTTTGGCTTAGCGAGATGCTTTTAGATATAATTAGCGTACAATATTATTTGGAGGCAAAACGATGACCAAGATAGTTGTCATTGGCGCGGTGGCCGCGGGCACCACTGCCGCGACAAAAGCACGGCGCAATGATCCAGAAGCTGAAATCACAATTTATGATCGGGATATTGATATCTCTTACGCCATTTGCGGTATTCCCTACGCCGTTGGTCACGAAGTCGCCAACTTTGATCAACTGACCCCCCGGGACCCCCAATGGTTCAAACAAAATTATCAAATTGATCTAAAGACACGCCATGAAATCTTGGCAATTGATAGCAATAAGCAGACCTTACAGGTGAAAGCATTAGATACTGGTGCCGTTTTCACAGATCACTATGACTTATTGCTGCTGGCAACGGGCGCTCGTTACGGCATCCCAACCGCTTTTAAAGATATTGACGCTGATAATTTATTTCATGTGCGCAACGTGCAAAGCGGCCGTGAACTGGCAAGTTATTTAGCGTTGCATTCAATCAAAACAGCTGCCGTTGTTGGGGCTGGCTATGTCGGTTTAGAGATGACAGAACAACTCACGAAATTAGGCATTCAGGTGCAAATCTTTCAACGCAGTGCTCACATTCTTGGTAATTTTGATGGCGATATGGCTGAAATCGCTGAGACCTACGCACGTCAAAAGGGCATTTCACTGGCGTTGGCCGAAACGGTTACCAAGACCCAAGTACAGAATGGCCACATCATTGGTTTAGATACGAATCAGGGGCAGCATTATCAACCAGATATCGTGATTTTGGCTGCTGGCGTCAAACCAAACACGCGCTTGGCGGAAAGTATTGGTGTCAAGTTAGGCACGACCGGCGCAATTGCGGTCAATGATCGCTTCCAAACCAATTTGCCCAATGTTTATGCGGTGGGTGATGTGGCTGAAAGTTTCTCTGTCATTGATGGGCGCCCGCTTTGGAAACCGTTGGCAACAACGGCCAACAAAATGGGTCGGATTGCTGGTGATGCGATGACGGGTGGTTCGCTGCGACATCGAGGCATTTTAGGGACGAGTATCTTACGCTTCTTTGATTTAACAATTGCTCAAACCGGCTATACTGAAAAAGAAGCCCAAGCAGCCGGATATGATTTTCTAGTTTTGAAAGATAAGAAAACGAATGTTCCAGATTATATGCCTAAGAGTCAGACCATGACTTTAAAAACACTGGCAGATAAAAAAACGCATCGTATTTTAGGTGCACAGATTATTGGTGGCGCTGGTGTGGATAAACGAATCGATGTGTTGGCCACGGCTATGACATTTAAGGCTAAGGCGGAAGATTTATTCCACTTAGATCTGGCCTATTCGCCAGCTTTTGATACCACCAAAGATGCCGTGTTATATACTGGAATGATATTGACAGATCAGCTTGCGAGCGAGACAAAAGGCGTTTAAGCACTAACAAAAATGGCGATGAATGCGATTTTTCCATTCAAGTGATTTGTCGTTAGGTGAATTCAGTGCCTTTTGAAACGCGTTTAAATCAAAAAATCTTAGTATATTCGACAACACAATAAGAATCATTTATAATATAAAGTAAGTAAATAGTTATTTCGGTTGACGTAAGCTCAAGGTTATCGGCTTTCTCTGGGGTGAGAGAAGGCGGTTTGAGTTTGCGTTTTTTTGCGTGGAAGGATTGGATGCAGATGACATTTCTTGGTATTTTAGCTTTGATTTTAATTGCGACATCGCTAGTAGGACATTTTAGCGCGCGTATTGGGATTCCCTCAGTGATTGGGCAGCTTATCGTCGGTATTATTTTAGGACCGGCATTATTGAACTGGGTGCATCCTGATGAATTTATTCATATCTTTTCGGAGATTGGAGTCATCATCTTGATGTTTATGGCCGGCATCGAGAGTGATTTGGGCTTATTAAAGAAATACCTCAGACCCAGCTTTATTGTGGCTATTTTAGGTGTTGTTCTACCCGTTTTGGGCACTTTCGGTGTAGCTGAAATGTTTCAAATGAACTTTAAAGAAAGTATTTTTTTAGGTGTTATATTCGCCGCAACTTCAGTATCGATTTCTGTTGCCGTCTTGAAAGAGCTTAATGTGTTATCAGGTAAAGCAGGCGCCACAATTTTAGGTGCCGCCGTGGTGGACGATATCTTAGCCGTCGTTATTTTGTCAGTGATGGTTAGTTTATTAGGTGGCACTGCCGGTGATGCCGCCAGCAATGGTCCAGGCTTACTAGTGACTTCAGTGGAACAAATTCTTTATTTTATTGCCATTTACTTTGTGGTCAAATTCGTAGCGCCATTTTTTGCCAAAATCGGAGAGCGACTATATTTACCGGTGGGACAAACAATTATGGCTGTCATTTTGTGTTTTGGCATGGCTTATATTGCGGATCTCATTGGTTTGAGTTCTGTAGTTGGCGCGTTCTTCGCTGGTATTGCGATTTCCCAAACTTCGGCTAAGCAGGTGGTAGATGCCCATATTGAGCCCATCGGTTATGCGGTTTTTATTCCGGTTTTCTTCGTTAGTATTGGCTTGAATATGAAATTAGATGGCATAACTAGCGATATTTGGTTGATCGTAATTTTGACAGTTGTGGCGACCATTACGAAGTTGGTGGGTGCAGGTCTGGGGGCTTACCTATCCAAGTTTGATTTACGAACGTCTTATATGGTCGGGGCCGGGATGGTTTCTCGTGGAGAAATGGCCTTGATCATTGCCCAAATTGGGTATCAAGCAAAGCTGATTTCCAGTGAATATTATGCGGCGATTATTGCGGCGATTATTTTAACCACATTACTCGCGCCATTCTTATTGAAGAGTGCCGTGAAGCGTCAGCCAGAAACCAGTTAGGATAAGAAATGTATCTTTTGGCGACAATTATGAGGTGATCAATGTGGCCAAACGAATGAATTTTCCTAAATATGAGAGGTTATTGTTTCATTCTGTCCCGATTTTACTTGCTGGTTATACGTTATCAGCACCTCGTGTTAATTCTAGGTATGCCGTTCTGGTGGCAACGCTTGGCTTAGGGATTCCAATTCTAATTATCGGTTATTTAGTTTCAGAGTATTTTCGCCGAAAATTAGACAATCGTAAATTGCTCGTTTTTTTAGTGGTATTCTTCATCGTACTAGTGGCGCTAGGATTTATAGTTGGCGCACAGATAAGTTAATACCGGTAAATAGATAGAGGTTAGGATAAAATCAGTATTTTGTTTCTGGCCCTTATTTATTTTGCGCTCGCTTGTTAAAACGACTATACTGAATTCAAATTCTAGACGTAATGTAATCAATTATTGTCAATATGAGGTGTATGATGGGGGAACCAATCGAAGTTCAGCAATTGACAAAGCACTTTGGCAAACACAAGCTATTCAAGCAAGTTACCTTTACATTCAAACCCCAGACCACATACTTAATTACTGGGCCCAATGGTTCAGGAAAATCGACTTTGTTTAATATTGTGATGGGGTTGATGGGTGGCATTAGTGGCACGGTGCATACGCATCGGTTGACATTTGCCTATGCCCCCAGCCAATTAGAGCAACGCCCACAAACCGTTGCACAGTTTTTGCGAGCGTTGATTGCGGTTGATGTATCACCCCAACAAGCACGCCAAAAGTGCCAAACACTACTAACTATTTTTGGCTTACAGTCATACAGAAAGACTAAAATGATGGATCTCTCAACGGGGACCCGACAAAAGGTAAATTTAGTTCAGGCTTTCGTGCAGACAGCTGACATTTTAATGCTGGATGAGCCTTTAAGCGGGCTAGATAAAACTGCCCGTGAGCAATTGATCCAGCATTTACAGCAGCGGGATGATTATCAGAATATTTTGATTGCCAGTCATGAAATTCAGCCGCTATTGGTCATTAAGCCGACAATTTTACAAGTCGCAGGTGGTAAATTAGTACCCCAAACTGCTACAAAAACTAGAACGGACAGAGACCATCAAGCTTATCAAATTCAAGTCACTGAAGCGACACCCATGCGGCAATTACCCGAGACAGTCACTGCCGAGATGATTATTGAAAGAACTGCGCGGACGTTGGTCTTACGCGTTCCCGCCGTTCAGAGTGATAAATTGGTTTTAGAACTGATCCAAACAGGTTTTCATTTGGAGGTTGTGCATGCGATCTAAACTATTTGCCCCAAGTTGCTTTTTATTAGGCCTATTAAATCACAATATGCCTGTTTTAGGCGTAAGTTTGGTTTGGGTCGCTATTGTCGCGCTATCTTTTACCACTGGACCCCAGTGGTTTGCGCCGAGTTTGATCAGTTTGGCAACTTTTTTGTTTATCGGGCAAGCTTTGGTGGCTTATAGTATGAATCACAAGTTTGATGATCAACTTCAAAGTTTATTTTGGCTGCGGACTAAGCACTATTCAAATTTAATTTTTACCAAATGGTTGGCAGATTTAACTGTTGGCCTATTATTGGCTGGCTTTGCCGTTATCTTTGCGTTAGTGCGGCAGTTCAGTTCTAATGGGCAATTCTTTGGTAATACTTTTTCAAGTAAAGCCCTATTGTATGCGATTGGTGTGTACTTACTTTGCTTGCTATTAGGCACGGCACTAGGGTCGCTCTTCCAACGGGCAAAGCTGATTTCTGTCCGGATTTCAGCGGGGATCATGTTAGTGTTAGCGTTGTTCGGCACAATCTCCGCTTATATCCAGCAAAGCTATCCTTGGTTTAAATATATATCTTGGCTACTGCCACCAATTGGCACACACTTGACTGAAATGACAGCCAGTAAACGGTTAGTTTGGTCACAATTAGGATTCTTTTGCTTGGCAAGTTTGCTATATACCAGCGTCCTTTTTATCCTAGAATGGTTGGACTACCGCCAGCATAAATTGATTCGCAGCCTCTAATTTTTAGCTTAATAAAAAAATGAGTCTCTCAATACTAGCCATTGAGAAACTCATTTTTTATATTAGCTGAAGCTACCATCCTTTGTCACGCTCTAAACGCGTTCATACCATCAACTTTTTCACCCAACTACAACTGCCTTGAGGGGAAACCACCCTCAGCGCCAGTCTAGGTTGGTGCTCAAAAGTTACCCGATGGTATTCACGCTCTGATTAAACGCGCTCCGAAGCTGACCACCCTTTGTCACGCTTTGATTATGGGATCAGGTTAAACAATAAGGCGGCTACAGCGCCACCGGCTAATGGTCCAAGAATCGGAACCCAACTGTAGCCCCAATCAGAGGTGCCCTTATTGGCGATAGGCAGGATGGTGTGGGCGATTCGTGGGCCTAAGTCCCGAGCCGGGTTGATGGCGTAACCAGTGGTGCCGCCAAGGGAGAAACCAATCGCAACGATCAAACTACCAACAACTAATGGATTTAAACCATCAGTGAATTTGCCGCGGGTAAAGGCTAACAGACCAAAGACTAGAACAATTGTACCAATAAATTCACTGATGAAATTGAAGAACGGTCGCCGAATCGCTGGACCAGTGGCAAAAATGCCTAAAATAGCTGCTTGATCTTTAGTTTCTTGCCAGTGAGGATAGTAATGAAGCCAAACCAAGGCAGCACCGACAACCCCGCCAGCAATTTGGACCAACATATAGGGTAGCACGTAAGCCCAAGGAAATTTACCAGCAATGGCCATGCCTAAAGTCACTGCTGGATTCAAATGCGCAGGGCTGAGATAAGCTACTGCATAAACCGCAATCGTTACAGCCAACCCCCAAGCAATGGCGATCGCTAACCAGCCAGCACCTTCGGCTTTAGATTTTTTAAGCGTGACCCCGGCGACGACGCCATCCCCGAGTAAAACCAAGATGGCTGTCCCGATAAATTCGCCCCAGAGTTGTAACGTTAAGCTTGTATCCATAAATAGACCTCCATTTTAACCCTTATTCAGTCGTCTCAGCTTTGTAGGGTACGTGTTTGAATGCTTTTGTTGCTGCCACTGCCGCTTGCCAGCCAGCATATAGATTTTGCCGCTGAACTTCGGGCATCTTAGGTTGAAATTATAGACCAGTCGCGTAGTCAGCTTTGATTTCATCAATATCCTGCCAATAACCGACTGCCAAGCCAGCTAGGAAGGCAGCACCTAATGCAGTTGTTTCTAAATCATGTGCGCGCTGGATCGGGATATTCAGAATGTCTGCCTGGAATTGCATCAAAAAGTCGTTACGGGCGGCACCACCATCAACTTTGAGTAGTGGAATTTCAATACCGGTATCTAGTTGCATCGTATCCACCACATCTTTCGTCTGATAAGCGATTGCCTGTAAGGTGGCCTTGATGAAATCTTCTTGAGTCGTGCCACGCGTTAAGCCGAAAACAGAGCCTCGCGCATCTGCATCCCAATAAGGCGCACCAAGCCCAGTGAAAGCAGGCACAACGTAAACTTCATTATTATTTTGTGAAGCCACGGCAGCTTTTTCAGAGTCGGGGGCACTTTGTACCAACCGCATCCCATCACGTAACCATTGAATGGCAGAACCAGCAACGAAAATACTACCTTCTAGGGCATAATAGACTTTACCGTTGATGCCGTACCCAATAGTTGTCAGTAGATTGTTAGCTGATAATTGTGGCTTTTCACCGGTGTTCATGACAATGAAAGAACCTGTCCCATAGGTATTTTTTACCATACCTGGTTCAAAAGCCATTTGTCCAAACAGGGCGGCTTGCTGGTCACCGGCCATGCCTGAAATTGGGACTTCACTGCCATAGAAGTGGTAGTCTTTGGTGTAGCCATAAATTTCTGAATTAGAACGGACTTCTGGCAGCATAATTTTAGGAATATTCAATAATTTCAGAATATCATCGTCCCATTTTAAATCGTGAATATTGTATAGCATCGTCCGACTAGCATTGGAATAATCAGTCACGTGAACCGCACCACCGGTTAGTTTCCAAACGAGCCAAGTATCGATCGTTCCGAAAAGCAAGTCGCCTTTTTCAGCTCTTTCCTGAGCGCCAGGGACATGGTCTAAAATCCAGCGAATTTTAGTAGCTGAGAAATAGGCGTCAATGATCAGCCCAGTTTTGTCATGAATCAGATCGGCATGACCATCTGCACTCAATTGGTCGGCAATTTCAGAAGATTGCCGTGATTGCCAAACGACGGCATTGTAAATGGGTAGGCCGGTTTTCTTGTCCCAAACGACCGTTGTTTCCCGTTGATTAGTGATCCCGATACCTTGAATCTGGCCGGGTTTGATACCTGATTCAATAAATGCATTGGCGATCGTTGATAAAGCCGCATTCCAGATTTCGTTAGGATTGTGTTCAACCCAGCCGGGATGTGGGAAATATTGTGTGAATTCTCGCTGTGAGTCGGTAACTTTATTACCCTGATGGTCAAAAATGATTGCTCGGGTACTCGTCGTGCCCTCATCGATTGCTAAAATATATTTTGCTTGATCCATAATGTGAACTCCCATCATTGTTATTTTTAGAAAGCGTTATCATTTATGACGAAAGTATACCTGAAAAATGTTAGAATGTTAACTGATATCACATAAATTAACGATTACACAAGGCGTAAACAGCTATAAAATTAGAAAAACAAATGTTCCTTAACAACAAATGTAAGCGTTTAATTTGTTATTTTAAATGGACTGATTAGAAAAATTAAATTTTAAAAATTTTTGTTTTGCGGTTGATTGTGACGCTTTTCTTATAGTTGCTCAGAACGTGTCCGAACCGTAAAATAATGAATGGATAGAAAAGGATGGGAACAAGCTATGAGTCAGACACAACGTTTAATTCAAATTAAAGAAATCATTGAACAGCAAGGCTTTACAACGATCAATGATTTAGCAGAGCGCCTGGATGTTTCGACGATGACCATTCGCCGAGACCTAGCTAAAATGGTGGAGCGTAATGAGGTACGCTTGCTTCGAGGTGGCGCCGAACTCGTGGAGAAATTTCTAGCTGAACGGACGATCAACGAAAAAAGTGTGTTAAATCTCGATGCTAAAAAAGCTATTGCCAAATTGGTGGCCCCATTGATTCCTGAAGATTCAGTGATCTATTTAGGCACAGGCAGTACTGTAGCTTTACTCAGTGATTATTTGACCCAACATTTCTTACGTATCACGACTAATAGTCTGACTGCTTTTAGCCGCATTGCCAATGCACACCCTGATTATGAGGTGACTTTGTCTGGCGGACGTTTACGACCTAAATCTGGTGTCTTGATTGGCGGCGTTACGGATACGATTTTAGAACGCTTAAATTTTGATTTGGCGATTGTGAGTGCGGATGGGGTCACGACGGCTGCTATTTCCGATATCATTGTTGAAGAAGGTCGGGCTCAAAGCCTTGCCCTGAAAAATGCCAAGGAAAGGTGGGTCATTGCTGATCATAGTAAATTAGATCAAGCAGCTTATTTTCCTTTTTTTGAATTACAAACGATGCAGCGTCTATTTACAGATCGCGTGACCAGTGATCAATTGCGCCGATATCAAGGTGTGATCAATGTGAATACCGTTGGCGGCGAATGAAGTGTAATTTTAGTAAAAGATAATGGTGTGTTCAAAAAAGAGCGATACTGGAACAAAATTTTTGTTTTGTCTCAGTATCGCTCTTTTGATAGCTCCATTAAATTATTTTTTTCTATACCGCTTAGTAATCCAAGCTATTAACTCTTTATGCGCTGCAACCACGTAGCCTAAAATGGCGCAAAACGGACCAAACTTATTTGGTGCAAAGATAAGGCAGACCAGAAAGGCCACAATCACAAGACCTATGCCAATGTGGATAAGAACTGCTTCGGAAGTGAACCGACTGCCAAGTTGGGTAAAAAGCCATTTGATAATGGGGGTTGCTACGAAAACTGAAAGAATCAAGATGGGCAAAGGAATTTTGGACTGTAACTTAAAAGCCGTGGGAACTACGAAGAATAGAGTGATACCAAGGGCAAAAGCAATGACAAAAGTTTCACTACTCAAGTAGTTGGACAAACGCTCTCTTAAGGTCATGATAAGGCCCTCATTTCTCAACATGTAAGCCGCAACTATATGAAATTAAACTGTTATTTTATAACTAAATAATAGCTGGTTTCAAGATGAAAATCAATAAAATAGATTACGGTATTTAGTTATTTTATTTAGGCATAAATTAACCTCAAAACTGCTTGTGACTTAAACAATGCTTAAAAGACCTAAACCATATCTCAAGCATTTTCTTCAAACAATAGCACACGAGCAAATTCGAGTAAAATCGGCTCCAAATATGGGGAGAATTTATCCCAGTTAAGATTAATAAAATGCTTAAACTTACTTAGACTACCCCGTTCCAAAGTTTTACTACCTGTCAATAAATGTCTTAAGTCTAAGGCCAGCTCCTGTAATAAAACGCGATCCTTTTCAGTGGGCAGGTCATTTTTGAACTGCATAAGTTGCGTTAATAGTTGCTCGTAGATATGGGCATCATAATTAACAGCGCTTACAAATTGTTCTGGTAAAGATTGCTGATGCTGGTGTGCCTCTTCAGCCTTTAGTCGCTGTAAATAAGCCTTTCCAGACGCAGTAAGCCAGTGTGTCGCATCATTATTAAATAGCTTTGCGCCGCCAATATAGTCAACAATCAAAGTTATCGTCAAAATTTTTTCGTGTTTTTGATCCATAGATACCAATTCTGTGAGGATTTCTGGGACAGTGTAGTAATTATTCTTACCAAATTCAATTAATCGTCGAATTGTCTTTAAGTTGACTTGATTGGCTTGTGTATCTAAGAAACTCAATAAAAATTCCCGCTTTTTTTCAGAAGGATTCATCATATAACCACCTTATTAAATGTGGGTTCAACTGTGGAATAATTTCATTTGAATATCTTGATTATAGTTGCCGAAATTATGGTCAAATATGGTGCAGCCACCACGATGACGGGCATCTTTTTTCACCTCAAAACGCACGGTGAAAGTAGGTTCATGCCAATCAATAGTGTCAATTGAAACATCTGTAAAAGGTTGGCCATCTAAGTAACTACCATGATTGGTCACGCGTAAAATCTTTAATAACCCATATTGATTGACGTTATCTGGCACCCAATCAGGTGTGTATTTACCGCGAATATCGGAAAAGTCACCCGGGCTGGTCCAAGTACCAATTTCAGTTTGATTGATTGAAATGGTAATGTCAGATGGCCAAACATTGTTGGAAAAAGGAAATTCAGAGCCTAATTCCATTGATAAATCTAGTATTTCCAGTTTATCATCTGTTTCCAGATAGTTTGGGAATTGATATTCAACATAGCCATCTATCCACCAGATCATCCCCGCTTTGACACGATCAGGACTCATGAAGTACTGGGGATTATCGACTTTGCCAATATAATCATTTTGACCAGCTAAACCACAAGAAGGTGTGACTGAATAATCTGTAAACTGACCTACTGGAATCTCTACCGTATACATGGCAAAAGCCGGGTAGATCGTCTGGGGAAAGTGAATATTGATATTATCGACTTTTAAGTAGGATAGTTTTTTGTGACAACTGCGTTCAAAGCCAATGATACCAGCTGCTTCGAGTTTATTTAAGTGCATCAAAACAATGGCGTTGCTTAGATTTAAATGTTGGGCTAATTCTTGAATACTCATTTTTTGATGCGTCAATAACTGAATGATCTGAAGTCGAACTTCACTGGATAGTGCTTTATAAACAACAAGTGAATCTTTTGAGATTTCTAATTCCAAGTGTCTCAACTCCTATGACTAAGTTAATTATAACGAGCATTAAAAGATAAATGAATCAATGTTTAGCTTTTGGTAAGGGCTTTCAATGTTAGTTTAGAAATATATAAATCTTTCACCGTAAAACTGATTGAATGCAAAATAAGATTAGCAAATACATGAATCTTACGCAAATTTGGCTTTAAATTTAACAAGCATTATTGTAATCGCTTTTTTGTCAACTTATGATGAATTTGTGCATAAGTAAGAAAGCGCATACGTAAATTTAGTTTAGTAAAGGAGTATTCTCATGGTTCAATATACTAGTCCATTAATTATTCAACGGGCAGATCCCTATATTTACAAACATACCGACGGCTATTATTACTTCACGGCTTCAGTACCCGCCTATAACTTAATCGAAATTAGACGGGCCAAAACTTTAGAAGGCTTGGCTCATGCGGCACCAAGAACGATTTGGCGTAAGCATGATCAAGGGCCAATGAGTCAACTGATCTGGGCACCTGAATTGCATTATATTGATCATAAATGGTTTATCTATTTTGCGGCAGCAGAAACAACCGCACTTGATCAAAACGGCATGTTTCAACATCGCATGTTTTGTATTGAATGTGACGCTGCCGATCCCATGGCTAGTGAAGAAAATTGGCAGGAAAAGGGCCAAGTTAAAACACCGATTGATTCCTTTTCACTAGATGCCACTGTTTTTGAAGCTAATGACAAACTGTACTATGTTTGGGCCCAAAAGGATCCACAAATCAAAGGTAATTCGAATCTTTATATTGCTGAGATGCGTAATCCTTGGACACTTAAAACAGCGCCAGTCCTGATTTCTAAACCAGAATATGATTGGGAAACGATTGGATTTTGGGTCAATGAAGGGCCTGCTATCATTCACCGCAATGGCCGTTATTTTCTAACTTATTCTGCTAGTGCCACCGATGAGCATTACGCCATGGGCATGCTGACAATTGCCGATGACGTGGACTTATTGAACGCTAGTAATTGGCATAAGTCAAAAGAGCCCGTGTTCAAAAGTGATTTAGTAACACATCAATATGGTCCGGGACATAACTCCTTTACGGTTGCCGAAGATGGGCAGACAGATTTGATGGTCTATCATTGTCGCAATTATACCGATATCAAGGGGGATCCTTTGTACGATCCTAATCGGCATACAAAGGTTCAAGCTTTCACTTGGCATGAAGATGGGACGCCAAACTTTGGCAAACCTGAACCTTATAACTATAAATAGTAAGCAATAAGCAAAGTTGCAAAGTACATTGGAGGTACTTTAAAAATGGCAAACAATAGTAACAGTTCGACTAATAAAAAGAAGAAGGACTTTTGGGGCTTTCCAATGACCCATTTTACCTATTTCTTCATGTGGCAAATTATTTTTGGCTACTTAACTTTATGGATGGAACAGGTTGGACATATGAACGGTGCCCAAGCAGGAATCGTTTTTTCAGCAATGGCCGGTCTTTCACTTTTATTCCAACCCGCTTTTGGGGTTATTTCTGATAAGCTATTATTCAAGAAAAATCTCATTTTGACAATTGCCGTTGCAGCAATGTTAATTGGACCGTATTTTCAATGGGTATTTTTACCGTTAATGCACATTAATTCTATGTTAGTTGCGATTGTTACCGGGGTATTCTTGTGTTTTATCTTCAACGGTGGTGTCTCAGTTATCGAGCAGTACGTACAACGTGCCAGTCTTGCCAATGGCTTTGAATATGGTCATTCACGGATGGGCGGTTCATTAGCTGGTATGATTGCTTCGTTTTTAGGCGGCAAATTGTTCTTGATGAATCCTAACTCAATATTTTGGGCATGTTCTGTTTCAGCAACGATTTTACTAGGTCTATTATTATTTAGTGATAAGATCCATCTAGAAAATGCCGATGCTGCTGGTGGCACATCTAATTCTTTGGATATGAAACAAGTTGTTTCAATTTTCAAATTAAAGAATTTCTGGTATTTGTCGATTTTCTTCGTAGGTGCTTCAGCAATTTATGATGTTTTCGACCAACAATTCATTATTTTCTTCAAATCTTTCTTTGCTTCTGGTGCCGCTGGTACGACGGCGTACAGTTATATGACGACCGCGCAAATTGGCTTAGAATTTCTACTGATGTTCCCAATGCCTTGGATCATTAATAAAATAGGCTCTCGTAACGGTTTGATTGCCTATGGCTGTATTTTGGCTTTGCGGATCATTGGTAGTGCCTTGTCACCTAACTTGACGATTGTTATTATTCTACGATTATTAGCTGGCTTTGAAATGCCTCTTGTTCTAGTCTCTATTATGAAATATATTACAGGGGCGTTCGACGTGCGTTTGTACGCGACAATATATGCATTAGCAGCCAACTTTGCCAAACAGATTTCCGTCTTTATTTTCTCTTCAGTCGCCGGTCACTTATATGATACGATCGGTTTCCAGCATACTTATTTGATTCTTGGTGGTATTGTTGCACTTGTTACAATTTTTGCAGCTTTCACTTTGAAAAAAGAAGATCCAATTCAAGCCGGTGAAATTGAAGAAAAGACAGTTTAAATTGATTCATTATCTATTTTTTAGCTATGAGGAAGTGATGCCTTAACCAACAATTCAGAAAATAAAATTTCATACTTTTCCAGTCTTCACGTGTTGTTTCTAGCCGAAAGAAATGACTTGCCGACGTGGAGGTTATTTTTTATACACCTGTTTACATGGTTTTTACATAAATTCAATCTTATCCTTACATTCAATTGATATATTGAATGTGTTCTAAAAATATGACTTATCGGAGCGAGATAGAGATGAAAAAAACTTCAAAATTATTGTTATTAGCATTAGGTGTGACATTGGCAGTTGGGGTGTCTGCTTGTTCAAAACAAGCGCAAGGTGCTGACAATAGCGGTTCAGGTGACAAAGATAAGATCACGATGGTTTTTTATCCTAATGAATCGGCTAAAGATTTTGATGATTCCCGTGCAGAACTACAGAAGAAAATTGAAGATGCTACTCATAAGAAAGTGGTTATGCAAAAGACAACTGATTATAATGTCGCAATTGAAGCAATTGCTTCTGGAAAAGCGCAATTAGCATTTATGGGCGCTGATGGCTATATTCAAGCGCGCAGTCTAAATAAAAAAGTAAATCCATTAGTTGTACTTTCAGGGCCTAAAGGTACCTTAGAAGGGGCAAGCTATCGTTCTTACTTAATGGTACCCAAGGCTAAAGCTGATGCCTACAAAGATGGTGATCAATATAGCTTGAAAGGTGTAAAAGGCAAGAAAATTTCCTTTGTTTCGCAAAGTTCAACTTCTGGTTTTGCTGTGCCAACGGATGCCATTCAACGTGAATTCAAAGTTAAGGATAAAGATACTTTAAGCAACTCAGGCAAGTTCTTTAGCAAAGTGATGTATGGCAATACTCATCCAGGTTCAGCTGTAAATTTACTTAAAGGTGATGCAGATGTGGCTGCTTTTGATGATATCGATTTATACCCCTACTTAAAATTAACTTCTGGCAGCTATGACAAAGCCGGTTCAGAATTTACTGTTAAAGATGATGCTAAAGCCCCATTCCAAGACCTACATGGCAAAACAGCCGTAGCTATTGAAGTTTCTCCAGTTCAAAACGGGCCATTGGTTGTTAACGATAAAGCGTTGGCTAAATCTGATCGTGACAAGATTCAAAAGGCTTTAACATCCAAAGAGTTTGCTGAAGATAAGAAACTGTTTACAACACCTGGTTCCAAGACAACGTCACTATTTCAAAAGACTGGCGCTGATACCCACTTATTACCAATTAGTGATAGCTGGTATGCGCCAACACATAAATTGGTGGGTAAATAATGTTAGAAATCAAGCACTTGAATAAAACTTATGAAGCTGGACGACCGGCTTTGAAAGATATTAATGTTTCAATCGGTAAGGGCCAGTTTGTCGTAATTTTAGGGCCTTCGGGTGCCGGGAAAACGACTTTGTTGCGCAGCATTAATCAATTAATTACTAGTGATAGTGGTGAAATTGATTTTGAAGATCAAAATTTACGTCTTTTGAATAAGCAGCAATTGCGCCAAAAACGGCAGAAAATTGGGATGATCTTCCAAAATTATAATTTAGTTGAGCGCTTAACGGTCATTGAAAATGTATTGCATGGGCGTTTGGGTCAAAAGAACTTATGGCAAGGCATGTTCGGTGTATTTTCTCAGACTGAAAAACAAGAGGCACTACGCTTGCTGCAAGAGGTTGACCTGCAAGGCTTTGAATTGAAAAATTGTAGTGACTTAAGTGGCGGTCAGAAGCAACGCGTTGGGATTGCTCGAGCTCTGATGCAGCATCCGCAAATTATTCTCTGTGATGAACCGGTAGCTTCATTAGATCCTGCTTCATCAGTGATGGTGTTGGACTTGTTGAAAAAATTAACGGTAGAAAAAGGGATCACTTGTATTGTTAACTTGCACCAAGTGGATTTAGCTTTGGATTATGCAGATCAAATTATCGGAATCAAAGCTGGTGCTATTCAAATCAATGAACCTAAATCACAAGTGGATAAAGCTATGTTACAAGCACTGTATGACAAGGAGTCTTAGCTTCATGAAATCACTTGAAAATGGCTTGAATTACCAAGATTTACAGACGCAGTTACGCCAGAAACGGCACAAACAATTCTGGACATTATTAGTAGTAGGTGGCAGTTATCTCGTTTTAAGTTGGTTATTGCATTTTAGCAATACGATTGGTATCTGGGCTATTCCTAAGAGTTTCAGTTGGTTATTTATTAATTTTGTCCCTCATGCACAGACAATGCAGACTTTACCAGATATTCTAAGTAAATTGTTAGCGACGATTGGATTGGCGATTTCCTCAGCATTTATTGCGGCCATCTTTGCCATTGGGTTAGTCAGCTTTTGTGCACCGGTAATGCCCCATTATCGCGGGGTCAAACGGATCGTCCGCTTAATTGCCAGCTTTTTACGGAATATTCCGCTAGTTGCTTGGTCTATGCTGTTGCTATTCACATTCAAACAAAATGATTTAACAGGTTTTCTAGCCTTATTTCTCATGAGTTTGGGTTTTCTACTACGTGCTTTTCTGGAGATTATGGAAGATGAGTCTAGTCAAATTGCCGAGGCGTTACAAGTTACTGGTGCTGGGGGACTGGTGATTCTTTGTCGGGGTGTGTTGCCGACAGTGATGCCACAATTTGTAAGCTGGATCTTGTACATGATTGAGAATAATATTCGTGATGCAACGTTGGTCGGTATCCTCACTGGGACAGGTATCGGTTTTGTCTTTGACTCTTATTTCAAGAGCTTACGCTATGACTTAGCAGGGATTACAGTTCTATGTATCATTGTTGTCGTTATTACTCTGGAAAATATTTCAGCACAGTTAAGGCGGGTGATTGCATGATTATTGAACCAAGCGACCAAACAAATGTTTCATTAACGACTGAAACGACTAAGCCAAAACAACAAAAAATAAAAATTCATCGCTTGAATGCTATGAAGGTTGTTCTTGGCGTTTTGGCAGGGTTGACGTTACTTAGTTTCATGACAATGGATCGAGGCAGCGTTCCTCTAATCAAGGCCACCAGTGAATTTTTAGTTAATTTGAAATATATGTTTTTACAGCCCAAAATATCAGTGAATTTATTGCAGGGACTAAGTAATAGCTTGTTACTGACATTAGGCTTAAGTATTTTAACAACTTTTATCGGTGTATTTTTTGGCTTCATCTTTGCCGTTTTATCAGCAACAAATTTACTGGATCGGCGCTATACACTAGTTGCTCGAAGTATCATGGCCTTTATCCGGGCAGTACCCACGATTTTGTGGGTACTTGTCTTCTCTATTGTTTGTGGTTTAGGGATAAATGCAGCTGTCTTAGGATTGAGCTTGCATAGTATTGCTTATTTAGGGAAGGCCTACTCAGACAGCATTGAAGCTTTAGGTATGGATAGACTGGAATCATTTAAGGCTTCTGGGGCAGGTTTTTGGGCTACGGTCTGCCAAGGGGTGATTCCAAGTATCAAACCTGCCTTGATTTCCTGGTCATTTATTCGGTTGGAGATCAATTTTGCCAACGCTGTTGCCATTGGCGCAGCTGCCGGTGCTGGAGGTATCGGTTATCAGCTATTTGTCAGCAGTGCATTTGACTTTGATTTCCACGAAGTAGGGACAATTGTCTATCTGATTTTGATAACAGCAATCATTTTAGAAGTTATTGCCGTTCAGATTCGAAAACAATTTATAGACACGACTCAAAGATAAAAGGGAGTAAGCGGATAGATATGATCAAAGGGGTTATTTTTGATTGGGCTGGCACAACCATTGATTACGGTAGCCAAGCACCAGTTACAGCTTTTAGAAAAGCTTTTGCGGCCGCAGATATTATTTTGACTAATGCTGAAATTCGTCAGGATATGGGGATTGCCAAACGCGATCACATTCATAAAATTTTTAACCAACTAGAGGTTCAAAGAAACTGGCAGAACCGGTATGGGCGTTTGCCTTTGGAATCAGATGAATTCTCAGTGTATCAAGATTTTCAAGAATTGCTTGCTAAGAGTATTACAGAATTTACGGCGTTTAAACCTGGCTTACGTAGTTGTCTTAAATATTTCCGAGAAAGTGAGATTCAAGTGGGTACGACCACCGGTTATACGCGGGAAACCATTGAACAAATTTTGCCGCACGTCGCAAAGCATGGGTATGTGCCGGATGCCATCGTGTGTCCAGAAGATGTCAACGGCCATGGCCGACCAGCACCAGATATGATTGAACGCAATATGGCACTGCTGAAACTATCAGATCCCAAAACACTGATTAAAGTTGGCGATACAATCATGGACGTCGCAGAAGGTCAAGCTGCTGGCGTAACTACTGTTGCTGTCATCGAAGGCAGCAGTTTAATGGGGCTATCAAAAATTGAATTTGAGTCATCATCAGAACATCAAAAAGAATCGTTGCGTCAGAACTTACGAGAACAGTTTAATGCAGCTGGTGCAAACTATGTGATCAATAATCTTTATGAATTACCGATGCTGATTGACGTTTTAGACAAACAGGAGGTTCTAACCAATTGAAAGCTATTCAATCTGTTAAGCAACCTTATTTGTTATTGACACCGGGACCACTATCAACGAGTGATGCCGTTAAGCAAGCCATGCTGATTGATTATTGTACTTGGGATGAAGACTACAAAAAAGTCACGCGAGAGGTGCAGCAGGGCATTTTAAATGTAGCTGATTTGGATGAAAAGTATGTCGCCGTTTTGTTACAAGGTAGTGGATCCTATGGTGTGGAATCTGTGATTAGTTCAGTTATTCCTAAAGAAGGTAAGCTACTAATTGCTGCGAATGGTGCTTATGGCAAGCGCATGGCCGAAATGGCTGATTGTTATGGCATCGAACATGTTGATTATTTAACCAAATCGACAGAAATACCTAAGCTAGAAAAAATTCAAGTAATTATTCAAGAAAATCCAGATATTACCCATTTTGCGATGGTTCATTGTGAGACCACGACCGGGATTCTCAATCCAATTAAGACGATTGTACCTTGGGTGGCAGATCAGGAGATTGTGACAATTGTCGATGCCATGAGTAGTTTTGGTGGGATTCCTATCGATTTTGCGGCGACTAAGATTGATTTCTTAATTAGCAGTGCTAATAAATGCTTGCAGGGTGTGCCAGGCGTGACTTTTGTGATTGCTGACAAAGATAAATTAGTGGCTACAGCTGGCAATGCGCGGACTTTATCCTTAGACCTATACGATCAATATGTTGTCATGTCTGCGCAAGAAGGTAAATGGCGCTTTACATCACCTACCCACGTTGTCCATGCATTGCATGAAGCACTCCGAGAATTGCGAGTAGAGGGTGGCGTTACTGCAAGATATGAGCGCTATCGTGAAAATCAACGTTTATTGTCAATGGGGATGCATGCGCTTGGCTACTTACCTGTTATTGATGCTAAAGTTCAGTCACCAATTATCACGTCCTTCTATTATCCAAATGAAGACTTTGACTTTAATGATTTTTATCTGTATCTGAAACATCATGGTTTCGTGATTTATCCAGGGAAATTAACAGAATTGGATACATTTAGGATTGGCAATATTGGGGAAGTCTATTCTGAGGATATCCAAAAGTTATTACATACAATCGCAGCTTATAATCAAGCGCGGGTTGTGTTGTAAACTGTAATTTTATAATGTCAATTTATTGAACTAAGTTATGAATATTGTTACGAGGTCGAAGCAAAGATAATATTTTGTTTTCGGCCTCTCTTTAGTTACGAACAATTTACTTTTAAACGTGTTTCAAAAGGAAATGCGCTTGGTCTTACGCTCATAGATTTACTTAAGATCTAGTAATATTTTTAGTGTGATGCTGAGTAAGTTTAATTGCTTCTGTGTTTAGAGCTGTATATAATACCGGCAGTATCGTAATTTAAGTGAAACAGAAGTGAGTTATTTGGCGAAACAAACAATTAAAAATCAACCAATTTATGAGACACTGTTGATTGGCGTTTTGCTAGCTGCTGTGGGCGGTTATATGGATGCGTATACGTACATGATTCGCGGCGAGGTATTTGCTAGTTTACAATCAGGAAATGTTATTTTGCTAGGCATTAATTTGGCAGCCGGACGTTTTACGGCGACAGTTCACTACTTAGTACCCATTCTATTTTTTGCCTTGGGCGCTGGTTTTGCTTATTTGATTGAACATTACTTTGATAAGCGGGAAGTTTTTATTTGGCAGCAATTAAGTGTTTTAATTGAGTTGTTAGGAATATTATTAATTGGCTTATTAGCACCATGGTTACCTAATTTATTAGTGACGAGTGGCTTGTCACTTTTTGCAGCTTTTCAAGTACAAACATTCCGCAAGTTAAATGGGCATCCTTTTTCAACAACAATGACCACTGGCAATATCAAGTCGGTGGGTGCAGCCTTGTTAGGTTGGTTGTTTGTCCCTAAGACTCGTCCGACAAATCGCTTGTTGTTAATAGATAGTTTATTAATTGTTTTCGGCTTTGCGGCTGGGGCATTCTCAGCAGCGATCCTTTTACCATTTTGGCAGGGTAGCACAATTATTGGCGCAGCTATTATTTTGATGTTTGTTTTTGGTTTAACTCAATTAGATTTTAGAGCACATCCAAGTAAGTATTAAACGTGGGGAGGGGTCATAATGGTTAAAGATAGTAGCAATGTATTAGATGTCGTTGTACCCATCTACAATTTGAGTGGCTATCTAGCTGATTCGTTGACAAGTCTGGCAAAACAGGATACCGATGATTACCGAGTTATTCTAGTTGATGACGCTTCAACTGATGATACAGTAGCGATTGCCGAAAAATTTCTAGAAAAATATTCCAATTTCCAATTGATTCAATTACCTCAGCATATGGGCGCGTCAGCTGCTCGAAATGCAGGTATTGATGCGGCTTTAGGAATTGGGATTGCGTTTGTAGACGGGGATGATCGCGTAGAAACGGATTATGTTCGTCTTTTGACACAAGGTTTGGTAGAAAATAACGCTGATATTGCTGCCGTTGGGTATACATGGCACTCACCCGTTGGTTTTGGAAGTTTTAACCGCATTCGACCAGCCGAGTGGACACCAATTACCAAGCAACGAATGCTACAAGAAGTTCAAACACATGGTAGTACCATAGGTGGTTATATTTGGAACAAAGCATTTAGGCGGGAGTTATTAAATCAGCACCAACTCCGCTTTGATACACGCCTGCAAATTGCCGAAGATTATTTGTTTACCACCGAAGCGGCTGCAGCCGGAGAACGTTTTGTATATTATGACCGTGTTTTATATCATAAAGTCAATCGGCCAGGTAGTACGATTCATTCACGGACTTATAAAATGCGGAGTCAGGAAGCAGAAGTATTTGCCCAGATGGCAGAGATTGCGCGTAATAGTCAAGCGTAATGAATATATATAAAGCACAGTCAGAAGTATTTCAATAATATTTCTGATTGTGCTTTTTATATTCCTCTAATGATGAAATCTTTCATCGTAGTTCACATATTCTTTTGTTAAGGGTTTTTCGGGGTCAAAACTACTGCTGTCTAGGAACTTTTTTTGGTAAGCGTTTCTGAATTCAGATGGGGTTAGATTCAGATGTGCTTTAAAATTTTTCATAAATTGTTTTTCATCACTATAAAAAGCCATACTAGCCACTTGTTTGATTGGTAAATTTGTTTTTAAGAGTAGCTTTTTGGCGGCATCTAACTTGAGTTCGTTGATATATTGAATCACGGTCATCTGAGTGTGGCTCTTAAAGATTCTGACCAAATAATGAGGATTGAGTTCGAAGTTGTTCGCCACATCATTGACGCGTAGATTTTCACTGAGGTTAGCTTGAATCCAACTTTTGATCACATCTATGCGCGCTTCCATAGTTGAAGTTGGTTTATCAGTTAAGGTTTGATAATAATCAAAAGAGAGTTGTATCAGTAGAGTAGTCAAAAAATAATCTACGGATAAAGAAGTGAAATAATTGTTTTTAGCCACGTCTAAGATTTGATTAGCAATGATGTAGGCTTTATCAATAAAGTTGATTTTAAATTGAACGGGTAAGGCAATTTGCTTTTGAGTAAATAAATCACCCAGATCTTGTTTTAATTGGTTTTCAGCCATTGAACGTGTTTCAAACCCATTAGGTTTTGTGAAAAAGTGAAACCAATAGTATTACGTGTTTGCCGGTGAATCCTTAAAGCCGTGTAAATGGTGGTAAGGCGGTAAAGCCAGGCAATCGCCTTCATGGAGTTCATAATAATGATCATCAACTTGTAGATAAACCGTACCACTGATGATGAGCATGATCTCAAAGTTACCATCATGGTACATTTGTTTGTGCTGCCAGTGCGGGCCAGCTGTAAATTTTCCTGAAGAGATATGCAGGACCGGTTCTTTGATGTCAATACAGGTTATCTTTAACATACGATTACCCTTTCCATGTTCAAGAGCTATCTAGAAATAGTTATTCATCTATATTATATTTATTATATACTGCCGCATGATATAGAACAAAAGTAAATTCTAGTAGCTGTCAAAAAGACTGAACCGTAGAAATTCCGGTTCAGTCTTTTTGATTAATTCATAGCATGTAAAAAAGTAGGCATACGGCATCCACGACAATAATAATCAAGAGTAGAGGCAGTGATGTTAGGATGATTTCATGGACACGGTTTGGTAGAATCTAACTACTAAGAATAGGACGTGTCCAAAATGACCAAAAAGAGAAAAACATTTGATGAAGATTTCAAGAAGATGATCCTTGACCTCAACCAATCTGGTCACTCGATCGATTCGTTAGCCGAGGAATATGGTATCGCTACGCAAACAATCTACCGCTGGAAAAAGCTTTATACCAAAAACGAAAAAAATGGAGTATCCGAAGCAGAAATTTTAGCTATGAAGAAAGAGATGGCTCGTATGAAGGAGGAAAATGCCATCTTAAAAAAAGCCTTGACCATATTCGCTCAAAAGTAGAATCAACTATCGTCTTCCGAATATATCCAATCAAATGTCAAAAATCATGATATCAAGCAAATGTGTGCTGCTCTATCAGTGCCAAGGTCTAGTTATTACCAATGGCTTAAAAAACGGCCCTCTAAACGTGAAATTGAGAATGAACGTCTTTGTCGATTGATCTCAGGGATCTATTTTGAGAATAAGGGTATTTATGGTGCTCCTAAGATTCATTACCTTCTCATCAGTCGAGGTGAGCATATTTCCTTGAAGCGAGTTCAAAAACTCATGAAAACGTTGGGCCTACGGCCATCACTGTTAAGAAGTATCAACCGAGTCGATTTTCAAAGCCAATAACCGAAGGCCGAAAAAATTTATTGAACCAGGACTTTACAACAACGACTATCAATCAAAATGGGCAACCGATATCACTTATATTCACACTCGAAAAGACGGTTGGACTTATTTATCTACGATCCAAGACCTCCACACTAAAAAGATCATTGGCTGGAAATATGGCAAACAAATGACCGTAAAACTTGTTCTTGACACACTTGAACATGCTCTATTGAATAATGTGCCGACCAAGGATTTGATCATCCACTCAGATCTTGGCGCTCAGTACACTAGTGCTGCCTATGAATCCAGATTACAAGAACTAAATATTCAGCATTCTTTCAGCCGAAAGGGCTGCCCTTATGACAACGCCGGTATTGAATCATTTCACGCCTCAGTCAAAAAAGAGGAAGTCTATCCTGCAAAGCTGTACGAAGATTTTGAAGTAGCCCATCGGGCTATCTTCCAATATATTGAAGGTTTTTATAATCGTAATCGGATCCACAGCAGTATCGATTATTTAACTCCAGAACAAATGGAGAATTTAGCTAAGCGAGCCTAAATAACCATTATTTTTTGACGCATATTCCATAACGGGCTTCTTCATCACTTCGATCAGATGTCAAACGGTGTGGGTTTGATATTCGATCGAAGTGATGAAATAATCGCCCATCGGAATATCGAAAAAAATCTCTCAAATCGTGTCCAAGATATTGACTCAAATCCAAATGACCCATAGCTAGAATCCTGTACAATAAAGGTGCTACCAACAACATTATTGAAAGAGAGGTCTTAGCTATGAGCCACTACCACCATCTTACCATAGAAGAACGTGAACAGATATTTTTAATGCGTGCCCAAGGAGAAAATATCTTGACCATTGGTCGGTCCCTTCAACGCAGCCCTTCAACGATCTATCGTGAACTTGCTAGGAATCAGGACACACCTAATTATTCACCTGCTAAAGCACAAAGATCTTATACAGACAGAAAGCATAATTGCGGTAGGAAAAGAAAGCTGACAGATCCTGAAAATCTTAAGATCGTCCAACACCTGTTTTTAGAATGTCATTGGTCTCCTGAAGAAATTGAGAACCGTCTAATGGTCGAACATCATCAGCTCCAGATCAGCTACAATACAATTTATCGGGCTATTCAAAATGGCACATTCGACCAACAAAATCAAAAAGCTACCCGTAAACTGCGCCATCGGGGTAAAACACGTCATGCCAAAGGGTATGTAGAAAAACGCGGTAAAATTCAAATCAGTCACACCATCCATGAACGGCCATTGGCCGCCAACGCTAGAACGGAGATCGGTCATTGGGAATTAGATACCATGGCAGGGAAAACTGGTAAAGCGTGTGTTGTAACGGTCGTTGATAGAAAATCAAGATATACCTTGATTGGCAAGGCTGCCTATAAAAAAGCTAGTGCTGTCACAGAAGCTCTATTGAAATTGACGAGCCAACTACCGATCAAATTGATCAAAACGATCACGCCCGATCGCGGTAAAGAATTCACAGCCCATCAATAAGTTACTGAGAAGACGGGGATCGAGTTTTATTTTCCTGATGCCCATGCACCTTGGCAAAGAGGGACTAGTGAGAATACCAATGGTTTGATCCGCGAATATTTACCCAAGGGCCAAGATATCACAGCTTCCGATAGAGAGATTGCTCAATATACAAGCCAATTGAATCACCGGCCAAGGAAATGTTTAGGTTGGGAAACACCCTACGAAGTATTCTACGATAAGAGTTTGCATTTAATTTGACAATTCAAGGGGCAAAAAACGATCGTACCAGTTGGTGAAGGTATCTTTGACTTGAGTGAGGCTTTACAGCTGATCTTTGAAAGCTTGCCGGAACCATTTGTAATTCTTGACGAAACGCCACAAGCGGATCGGACACGATCATTTATTAGATATAAAACTTTATTAAAAAAATTAAATATTGAAAGGTAAGGCATATTATGGATAGAAAAATCCAAATTGACCCAGGTAAGTTTGCACTGGCCGTTGCTGGAACAGTTAGTGATGGACCAGATGATGTTCGTGTCAGTAAAAGCGCATTATTACGTTATTTGACGGCTTACTACTTAGTACAGCAATTTAATGAGTTAGAAGCTGATCAGTTTAGTTTTAAGAATAGCGCTAATTTCAAACATATGATTGAAGGCTTAGATAGAATTGTACCCCATTAAGTATGGCAAAATAGAAAAGATGTAATTAAAGACAGGTGTGAAATGATTTTTGTTTCACACCTGTCTTGACATATGTCTAGACCACCTGTATGCTTTTATACATGTCAAGACATACAGGAGGCAACAAATGAAAGTACAAAGATTATGGTCTATCAAACTGTCATCAGCAACGTTGGTTTTAATTCCAGCGGCAGTTGGCATCAACTACTTAGCGAAGGCGCTAGCTGAGGGATTGAAACTACCGGTATGGTTGGGTTCTATTGGGACATTTCTAGCGAGTATGTTAGCTGGGCCGATTGCTGGGGCAATTAGTGGATTTATCAATAATGTGATTTATGGATTAACGCTATCGCCAATCTCAACGGTTTATGCATTGACGAGTATTGGCATTGGCTTAAGCGTGGGTGTTTTATTCCGATTGGGTTGGTTTAGTTCCGTTAAAAAAGTCTTATTAGCAGCTTTGGTGATTGCATTTATTTCCGCTATTATTTCGACACCATTGAATGTCTATTTTTGGGCTGGACAAACGGGAAATGCTTGGGGTGATGCCATTTTTGCAGCGTTAGTTGCCCATCACACACCTGTTTTTCTGGCTTCGTTTGTAGACGAATTTGTTTTAGATATTATCGATAAAATCGTAGTTGCCTATTTGGCTTACGTGATTTATCGACGTTTACCGAATAAATTGATCAACTTTTTTCAGGATGAGTCTCATGCTTAAAAAGGCACCATTTTCGGCTGGATTAGTGCATAAATCGTCTTGGACGCGCCATATTGATCCTGGTAGTAAATTTCTATTGATGGCGGATACAATTGCCGCCAGCATGGTCTTTTCTAGTCTTTCCGTGAATTTAGGTTCGATTTTATGCTTATTAATGCTTAATTTCAGCGCCCATATTTTACATAAAAGTTTGGTTGTATTGGCGTTTAGCTTATTTCTGATTAGTACAATGTTACTCATTCAGGGGTTGTTTTATACTCAAAATCAAACACCGATCTTCACAATTGGCTGGTTGACTTTTTATCAGGAAGGCTTGCAGCATGCTGCCCTTTTGGCAGGCCGGATATTGATCATTACGCTATCCGCTTGTTTGTTGATGTTTACCACGACAATTGGTGAAAATACAATTTACTTGGAAAAATTAGGTCTGCCTTTTCGCTATGTCTACGCGCTGATGTCCGTCTGTTATATTTTGCCGCAAATGCATGCCAATATGCGCCGAATACAGTTGGCGCAACAAGCACGGGGCGTTGTTGGTTCCGGACGGCTGGGACAGAGATTTCGAGCGATTTTACCTACTTTGATCCCGTTAATCGTTATGACCTTAACCAGAACAATCAACCGTTCCATTGCGTTGCGGTTACGCGGTTTTGAATCAAAAAAACGCCAAACACCAAATTGGCAATATACTTATATTTTTGCCAGAGGCTTACATTATTTGCTGTTTCTGGGATTGTTGGTCCTACTAGGAGGCGCAATATGGCTGTAGAAAAATTTGTTGCACTAGATCGAGTTTCAGTAAAGTATCCCAATGCGCAAAACTGGGCTTTAGACTGGGTTTCAATGAGCGTCCCCCAGTTTGCTAAAGTCGGTATTATTGGAAATTCAGATGCGGGGAAAACGACTTTCTGCCAATTATTAGCTGGTATTATACCAGAAATGATCCATGCTCGGATTGAAGGCCAGCTACAGATCGATCGTAACGATACCAAACAGCAGCCGAGTGTTGGTTATGTTTTTCAAGATCCTGAGAGTCAAATGAGCGGACTCGCTGAAACTGTTGCAGATGAAATTGCTTTTGGGTTGATCAATGCCGGTTTCTCAGAGCTTGAAATTGATCAACGCGTAAAGCATGTCGCCAAGGAATTAGAGTTGACATCAATATTACACCAGAGCCCAACTGAGATCTCTGGCGGGCAACAGCAACGATTGGCTTTAGCAACAGTACTAGTTGTAGAACCAGATATTCTGATTTTGGATAATCCTACCAGTCAAATGGATCCCCAAGGGAAAGCATGGCTTTTTGAGCATTTAGCCACTTTAAAAAAACAAACAATTTTTCTGGTTTCAGATGAAATTGATTTACTTTGCGAGTTTGCCGATTATCTTGGTGTGTTCGCCCAAGGAAAACTATTAGCTTTTGATACACCAGCGCACGTGATCAATCAGGCAGATCAGAACCACTGGCCTATGGCGCTGCCGACGGTATATCAGTTTGCAAAGGCATTGTCAAAAACCATGGCAGGGACTTATCGCTATCCAGTAACATTAGGGCGGTTAAAGCGGGTGATGCATAATGACGATGATTAGTTTGAATCAGGTGCACTATCAATACCCTGGGTCAACTATGAAGCTGGCTATCGAGCAATTGAATATTCAACATGCTTTAACAACGGTCGTAGGGGCTAATGGCTCTGGTAAATCTACTTTATTGAAATTATTGTTGGGTCTGTACGCACCAATTCAAGGTACGATCAGTCTTGAAGGTCAGGATTTAAAAGCATTGCCCATTAAGCGTAAGTTACAAATGATCGGTCTTGTTTTTCAAAATCCCAATGATCAGCTTTTTAATGCCACGGTCTTACAAGAAGTGACTTGGGGCATACGCCAATTAGGACTGGGAGAGCAACGGGCAAAAGCGGCGTTGACCCAGGTCGGCTTAGAAGCGGAATTAACAACGAATCCTTATGATCTCTCTCTTTCAAAAAGGCAATTATTAGCTATTGCAACGATTCTAGCAATAGATCCAGCAATTTATTTATTTGATGAACCTTTTAGTTATTTGGATTTTCCAGCACAACAACGAATTACTGCGTTAATGCGTCAGCTATCTGAGACTGGTCACCAAGTTATCGTTGTGACCCATGATATGGATTGGGTGGCAACACAAAGTGACGAAATTCTTTTGATGAATCAAGGTACAATTCAATTTCAAGGCACGCCAGCGGCCTTATTTACAAATCATGACTTTATGGAAATGGGACAAATCACGCCGCCTCGGGTAATGCAAATCGCCAAAAACTTTGGCGACTATGAGGTCTATTTATCAATTGAAGATTATTTAAACAGAGATGCCCTAACTAATAAGTTTGATTAATAACCGTTTATAACTCAAATACGATTGTCAACAGGGTTTTGTTTTTGTATAGACAATTAGAATAAAAGAAGAGACCACCGAAAATCAGGCTTAATAGCCTGATCTTTGGCGGTCTTTTTGTATTTATCTTAACCATAAATCAACATGGAAACGAAACTGGTCACACACTGCTTTCGCGTTTGATCAGTTTCGTCGCAAAAGCAACCAAGCGTGCTGGCCGTTCAGGATCATGGATACGTTCCGTAAGTAATTTAATCGCTTCTTCACCAATGCTAGCCGTATCGGAATGAATCGTGCTTAGCGCGGGTGTGGTGAACTTAGCAATGGCAACGTCATTAAAGCTGATGATATTAACGCGGTCAGGAACGGCAAGATTTGTTTGATTTAGGGCCCGAATCGCACCAACCGCCATGGTATCACTGCCAACAATAAAACCGTGGGGTAAATTATCACCAAGCTGCGCAATTGCTTGGTTCATTAATTTAAATCCTGATTCAGGTGTGAAAGCACCTTTAAAAATATATTCTGGATGATATAAATTCAAAAAGCGTAAGTAATTGGCATACGTTTGTAATCTTGGATCTGGCAATAACTGCCTTTCTTGGCCGGTACTTTCTTCGCCAATTAAGATGCCGATATCGTTAATATGATGCCGACGATAATGGTCAATGATATTTTTTGTTGCCGTTTCATAATCGCTGTGGACACTATCTAAATCAAACTCTAAGGCGTTTTGACCAACCACAACAATTGGCAGTTCAAATTGTTTTAGCAGTTTGAATTCAGTGTAATCAAACTTACCGATCAAAACCAAGCCTTCAGCAGCCACATTTTTTTCTTTCATGATTTTATCTAAGGTGATCACTTCGGTTTCAATACCTAAGCGATTAGCCATATTTTCGACCCCATATTGTAGTTGTAAATAATAAAGGTCTGAAAGTTCCTCTGACATGGTGTGCCATTGGATAATCATGACTTTTGTACTAGTTTTATGTTTTTTTCGCGGGCGTTTTTTGTATTGAAGTTCCTCAGCAACTTCCAATACACGTTGCCGTGTTTCGGGTGTGACAGCGAGCGTGTCGTCATAGTTCAAGATACGCGAGACGGTGGAGATTGAAACATCAGCCTTCTCTGCGATGTCTTTGATTGTTGTCATAAAAAAATTCATCCCTTATCATATAATGCTTAATCCAAATTATAACCGAATCACCACTTAAAGAACATTATAACAGCTAAACCTCTTACGTATCATATATACAAAAAGCTCGGAAACAAAATGTAAATGTTTTGTCCCGAGCTCAGCAATTAAAATTATTGAAAAATTAATCTAATTTATTAACACCTTTACCAGGGGCTTCGTCATCAGCTAAATTTGCTGGATAAGGGTTCAATTTGAAGGCTTCATCTTCGCGAGGTGTACTCTCATTGACCGAGCCAAAAGCCTTGTGCAGTGTCACAGTACCCCAAGCAGGGACGGTGACGTGTTGCCAAATAGAGCCACGGACATAGACGAGAACGGCGGCCTCTACGGGTTTGCCAGTTGGATTATACAAGTGAGCGGCAATTGAGCCATCTGGTGCTAAGAAAGCAACGGAGCCAACACCACCTGTGTAACCATCTTGGGTATAACTGCTGGAACCGATCACGGTTGAGCCGGGCACAACGTCTTGACCAAAATTGCGCAACATATAATATTCCAAATTGCGTTGCACTTTACCAGTGGTATGATCAATGGTTACAACACCACGACGTCCAGTGGAGCCTACCATATTCGGTAAACCACGCTCATCTAACGCCATGTTCCAAAGATCGATCATATTCAGCCCTTGACGTACAAGCCAGTTGCCAATCAAGCCAAACATAATATGAGAAGCATCTTCAGGGGTTTCTTCAATGAAACATCGACGTTCAGTCATAGCTAGCTTCCAATGAGGGTAGGAACGGCTGCCGTTGAATAAATTGGTATAAGGTCCATCATAAGTGTGGAAAGCAAAGCCATCAAAGGCACTAGCTTGTTCAGGTGTGATTTCATCACTGATATGTTTGTTTAAGATATTCAAACTGCCATCCCAAAAATAAATCTTTGTGTCAGGGAAAGTTTTGTCTAAAGCTGGCCGTAAATACTCATAACCAAATTTTGCCAATTCAGGAATTTTCCAAATCATAGCTGGCCAGGCAGCCGCATTAGAAGGCTCATTTTGAATTGTGATCGCATAAATTGGGATGCCGTACTGACGGTAAGCTTCAAGATATTTAACGAAATAGCGGGCGTAGACACTTTCAAAAGTATCTTTTTCTTTATCATAGCCATTACCGGTATATTCACCAAAACGCAGATGACCACCCATTTTAAGTTCACCAGTATTTTTCATCCAAGCGGGTGCCGACCACGGGGAGGCCATGATTTTAACCGCTGGGTTGATTTGCAAGATTTCTTGAACAACCGGGACCAGATATTTTAAATCTTTAGTGGCATCTGGCGCGTCGGGTTCACCTTCACCAATGGAGAACTTTGACAAACTAGCATCATGTTCACCAAAAGGCACATCATCATAAGTATAGTAAGGCTGGCTCGCTGGTTCACAGGAGCCGAGCGGAATACGGATGGTTGAAAAATTGCCTTCTTTCGGGTCAAATAGTTCATGAAGTAAAGCACTACGCTGCGCTTTGCTTTGTTTCCAGATCAAAGAGGCAGCTGCATCAGTGATAGCGGCACCAGCGCCTAGCCATTCTTGGCGTTTATCAGAAGGATCAATGACGATTTTGGCAGCCTCACCTGGTTCAGTTTGCGGTGTGGGTGTTTGTAAGTGTGTTCTCTTTTCGGAGAGGTCACCAGCGGTCATGGTCCAAAATTCTGTTGGGAAAAGTCCTTCTTGTGTACTCAAATGAAACATCCTTTCAAAATCAGTTGTTAATTTTTACTAAATTTTAACACGTCATTATTTGACACGTTTGATAAGTGCGATACAGATACCACCAACTAATTCCATGGCAACGGCGAAAATGAAGATAGCCTGATAACCAAAAGCGGCAACAATGGCGGCAGCCACCATGGCACCTAACATTTGACCTAAAGTATTGGCTAAGTTGATCAAACCAAGATCTTTACCAGCGGTATCAGATGATGGCAAAACATCCATGTTTAAGGCACCATCAACGGAATTATAAAGCCCATTCCCAAAAGCGGCGATGATAGCGTAAACGAACATAGCCCAAGGTGCTTTGACAAATAATGGGAATAAAGCAGCAGCGCCTAAGGCAAAAGTAGCGATAACAACTGGTGCTTTGACACGGCCAAGTTTATCAGCTAAAGGTCCACCAACTAGGGCAAAGAAAACACCAATGAATAGCATGATACTAGAGAAAATTGAAATGGAACCGGCAGCAGCTTTTGTGCCTTGACCAATATAATCGGTAAATAAGAAGAGCAAGAAAGTTGTGATAATTGTGGAGCCAACAACCATGAAGAATTTACCAGTTAAAGCGAGGTAGAAATCCCGAGCATCATGAGTTGGGAAGAAGAAGTATTTCTTAAGTGAATCTTTATCGAATTTAACTCTAGGTTCGTCAAGATTAGACTTTTCTTTAATTAGAGCAACGTGGACGATGGCCAAAACAACAGTGATCGCAGCCATGACATAGATCCCAAACTTAACATTGCCTAGGAATTGGGCTGCTAATAATGCGAAGCCTTGTTGCGCAATGGTAAAACCAACACCGTAGAAAGTAGAAACAGTGCGACGCCATTTAGGCGCTACACGGTCCGATATTTGCGGGTAGATAGCCGCTGCAATGGCATTTTCGGCCGCTGCCGCAATGATCCAAATAAATATAATAGCTGTGACAGAAGCAATGTTAGCGATTGCAATTAATGAAATAGCAATGGCAATCGTTCCGCCAATAATATAAGGCTTTCTTTTACCAAAACGTGTCCGCGTGACATCTGAAAAGGCGCCGAATAGTAAATTGGTAATCGCTCCGGTAATTGAAGCAACAGTCGCTAAAATACCAACGGCCCAAACCTTATGGGCGGCATCAATTTGACTAAATAATTGGGGAATTAAGACACTACGCGTAGAACCAATGGGCCCATACCAGCAAAGTGGGGCAATGGACATGGCGAAGGCAACGGTCAAGGGCACTTTCGGTTGATCTTCATCTTTAACGGCTGCGTTGGAAATTTCACCGACCGCCGTTTTGACAGGTTCCTTTTTGTTATGGGACCCATTATGAGGTGCTAAAGTATCTGACATATTAATTCGCTCCTTAGAATAATATCGATAAAATAATGACTATAATGATAAATTAAAACTTTAACTCAACTCATATACTTGTATATAAGCAGGTGCTTTTGAACGAACCTCCTTAATATTGATATTTAGTTCACAAAGCGGACGATTGCTAAAAAAATGGCGGATAATAAGAGGGATGCATGATTTAGTAACCGTTTACATTTCTAATCACAATCTCGGTTTTACCAAAAATCAAGACATTTAAATACTTTTTACCAAACTAATATATTGCTTATTTTTTTAAAGCTGACAGATTATGCTGTCATATTGTTCGTCATCAAGTTTGTTAAATTGGTTTAGATACATACTGACAACGATAATCTTAGCAATTTATTGTTATTATTAATTATGAATTATGGCTCGGAAAATATTTTAGTAAAATTTATGTTGACTGAATTTTGATTCATAGTAGAATGAGCAATGGAAAGCGTTTTACTGAGGAAAATTATAAATTTGGAGGTTATTTCACAAATGGAAAAAGACCTATTATATCCAGTACAGAATCAATATCGGACCCAACAATCTTTAGACGGCCTGTGGCAATTCAAATTCGACCCAGAAGCTAAAGGTGAAACCGAACAATGGCAAGATCGACTAGAAACTGAGACCGAGTTACCTGTCCCAGCAAGCTTTAACGATTTCTTTACGGATAAAACTTCAAGAGAATACGTGGGTGATTTTTGGTATGCCCGGCAATTTTTTGTACCTGATTCTTGGCGTGACAAAAATGTTTATTTACGTTTTGATGCCGCAACACATCGGGCTAAAATATTTGTGAATGGCCAATATATTAGATCCCATGAAGGCGGCTTTTTGCCTTTCATGGCCCAAATTGATCAGGCTGTTAAATTTGGTGCTGAAAACACCGTGGCTATAAAAATCAACAATGAATTGCATCGCGATGCTTTACCTGCAGGGGATACTTTAACGCTGAAGAATGGGCATAAGATGGCTAAGCCATTCTTTGACTTCTATAATTATTCGGGGTTGAATCGTAGCGTCCACCTCGTAGCATTGCCGAAAATCCATTTGACAGATTATGCAACCACTTACGCGCTAAAGCAAGATCAAGCTGAGGTACATTATCAGTTGACAGCTAACACAGCTGGCTTATCAGCTCAAGTCACACTCTTTGATGCAGCTGGTCAAAAAGTTGCGTCTGGTACTGGCCTTGAGGGGACTTTAAACGTGGCACAACCACATCTTTGGCAAGTGGGTAAGGGTTATATGTATCAACTGCAGATCCAATTGATTCAAAATGGTCAAGTGGTGGATCAGTATCAAGATGAGATCGGCATTCGGACCATCGAGATCAAGGGTCATGAAATATTCGTAAACAATCAATCCGTTTATATTCGTGGTTTTGGCCGTCATGAAGACAGCAATTTTGCTGGTCGCGGTTTTGATCTAAAAGTTGAAAAACGGGATTTGTCCTTGATGAAATGGATCGGTGCCAATGCTTATCGCACATCACATTATCCTTACGATGAACAAGCTTATCGAATGGCTGATCACGCCGGCATTCTAATTATTGATGAAGTACCGGCAGTCGGTTTCAAAATGGCGGCAGCTAGTTTTCTCGGTGGCCTAGATCAGAATTTCTTTGATGGTGATTGGATCGACAATCTTTATGAGAAGCATTTGGATCAAATTACGGATCTGATTCAACGGGACAAGAATCACCCGAGTGTCTTTGCTTGGAGTTTGTTTAACGAACCTGACACGTCCAGTGAAAAATGTGTGCCTTATTTCACGAAAATATTCTCAGCCACTCAGGCGTTGGATCCACAAAGCCGACCGCGGACGTTTACTTTGAATGAGGATGATACCTATGAAGCGTCCCATGCCAAACAATTTCCAGATATTTTCTTATTGAATCGGTACCCAAGCTGGACTGCACAAACTACCATCAGTGATGTGGAGCGAAGAATATCAAGTTGAATTATTAGAAATGTTTAATCATGTGTTTGATAGCTATGACTTCATTCGCGGCGAGCAAGTTTGGAACTTAGCTGACTTCCAGACCGTGGAAGGCAACATGCGAGTCGATGGTAATAAAAAAGGGATCTTTACTCGGGAACGGCAACCTAAAGCAGCTGGCTTTTACCTGCAAAAACGATGGACGAGTTTGCCGCTGGATTTTAAAGCAAAGGAAGGCTAAGTATGCAAAAAACGG
Source organism: Agrilactobacillus fermenti (assembly GCF_047943045.1). Taxonomy (GTDB): domain Bacteria; phylum Bacillota; class Bacilli; order Lactobacillales; family Lactobacillaceae; genus Agrilactobacillus; species Agrilactobacillus fermenti. Next base: position 383,321 of record NZ_CP181347.1, read on the forward strand.
AATTTACGATTGATGGGGCAACGCTAGATTTAACTAAAAAATGGGCAATACATTTAAAGGCTTTGGTTACATCAGTTGCAACAATTCATCACGCTTATTATTGGACTATAAAGCTGAATACCCACAAGTTTATCAACAGATTCTGAAAATTTTATTTGGTGGTAAGCACCCGTTATTGACCATGCTAAAGGTAGAACTTGGTGATGATGCCAATACGTCCTCTGGCACGGAACCAGCAACCAAGCGCAGTGCTGACGAACCCGCTAATGTGCGCCGTGGAGCTGGATATCAATTGATTGCGGATGCTAAAAAAATTCAGCCAGAGCTAAAAACAGCTATTTTGCGCTGGGGGAACCTGGTTATCTCAAGTCAGCTTGGCACCAAGTGCGGACGAATGATCCGGATCATGATGTTCCTGAATCGGCGTATGAAGCCATGTATCAGTTATATAAACAGATCATTATTGCCGCCTATGAAACTTATGGTTATTTGTTTGATTACGTGGATCCTGATCGTAATGAAACCAAGCACCCAATGACCCAATGGATCAAGTGGTTTGCCCAAAGATTGGCAAATGACGAGGCTGAATTTCCTTGGAATTTTCCAGTAGCACAGTATCACCAAATCAAAATCATTGCGGCTGATCAAAACTATGAGACCAATTTTGGCGATTTTATGATTGCAGATGATCAGTTGCGGTCATTGGTACCAGCAGTGGGGTATCATTACAACACCGATGATGGCCCTAAAGCGCCCTATAAACAATTGGCTGATCAATACGATCATGAAGTCTGGTACAGTGAAGGGGTAGCACCCATGACACGAGGCGATTACCGGGTGCGTGCTTCTGCTGGCACAGGTATTGGCGGCCAACAAAGTGGGTTAGATATTGCGAATCGTTTGATCAAGAGTTATTTCAAATCCCGTCGGAGTTTATATCTATTCCAGCCGGCCGTAGCTGCTTATTATCCAGGTGTGAACTATTCTCATAAAGAATTGATTACAGCACAGCAACCGTGGTCGGGGCATTTTACAGTGGATAACGTTGGTCTGCAGATCATTAAGCATTTTACCGACTTTGTAACTTGCGGCTGGGACCCGAAGACAGCTTGGCGTATCTTAACCACAGCTTGTTATAGTGGCGTCGGTGGGACTGAAAATCTTGGCACCCATACAGACGCTGCCAGTTATATGACGTTTGTCGCACCAGACAAACAGGATTTTTCGACGGTATTCGTCAATGACAGCGCAACACCACATCAATATCGGGTGAATATCACTAATTTACCAAATAAGCGCCTATATGTTTGGCAATCTACGGGACCAACACAAGCAACAGCAGCCTATGATAGCCAACTCAAAAAAATGGTCGCCACACCAGCAATTACGGCTGGCGCGTTTACCGTTACAGTACCGGCATATGCAATTATCACGGTGACCACCCTGGATAAGACGCAGGATACTAGTGTGCAGTATCAGCGCATTACGGCTGCTCAGCCAAATGACGTTTTGGTTCAAGATGCTGACCGCCAGCTTTTGTATGAGGATCATTTTGATTATCCCCAGTTTGAATCGACTTATCTTGACCATCGCGGTGGCACACCACGCTACCTGACCGATCAAGGCGGAGCCTTTGAAGTGGTCACTGATCAAACTAAAAAGCCCATTTTACAGCAGATGATTACCGAAAAAGAACGGGCTTTGGATTGGGAATACTCTTTTGCACCGAATTTTACAGTAGGTGATGATCGTTGGAGTGACTATACGGTAACGTTGGCGTATCGTTTCGATACGACCACCGTGCAAAATAGTCCTGATGGCAATTATATTGGCATTGATCTACGGCAAACCACAGATGTCAAAGGCCGTTTAGAAAGTGCGCCTTATGTGGTCAAATTAGATACCAATGGTTTTTATCAATTATTGGTTCGCGATCAAGTGGTGCTATTTGACTATGTGACTGTTTTTGATCCTGAAAAATGGCATCAGTTAAGTTTTGGCGCGAAAGGTAACGTATTGACAGCTGAATTGGATGGACAGCCACTATTTACTTGGACCGATACGAAGAATCCGACCTATGCTGGCCGTGTTAAAGTTGGCTGTGGCTATTTCAAAACACAAATTAGTCAGTTGACCGTCAAACAAGCCGCTGCAGGTAATCTAGTCACGAAGCGCTTAGATAATTTGAATCAAGCGGTGACTTATACGGGTTCGTGGCAACATCTGGTCGGACAGCGCAATACAATTTGGGAACGGACACTCTCCATTGCGACTAATGCGCCAGCTAGCTTTGAATTTGATTATCAAGGACACGGCTTTGCGCTAGTAAGCCACCAAAAGGAACCAGTAACGTTACAGCTGATTATTGATGGCACTTGTGTGGTTGATCAAGTTCAGACCAATGCTGGTGCTGAAAAGGGCACCCATTATAAATGGCTGCAAGCAACAGCCGGGCAACATCATGCAAAAGTCGTCGTTTTATCAGGCGCTTATCAATTAGATGCCATTGAAATCTTAGAAAGACAAGTATAAACAAGTAGAAATTACTGTATCAATTCACACATGGTTACTTGACAAGCAGAACGACTAACTAAGGCCTATTTTTGGATGGATTGAACCGTTCAAAAATCGTGAAGTCCCGTAAGTTAGCCGTTATTTTTATAGATATTTTTAATAAATTTGAAAAATATTTTAAAATACATCATAAAGATTGTTATATCAGTATTTTAAAGATATATCAGATATATTTAGGTAGTTGAATTTAGTTGTGAATTATATATTTTAAAGGTAGATTAAGTCTTTGAACTGGCTTGGAAGAAATAGCAACAAAAACTGTAATATAAGGGACTTTAACTGTAATTTTTAATTTGATAAAATAATAACAAACTATTGACTTTTGAAACCGTAACATTATAATGAAATCGTATTCATATACTAGTATATTAGATTTGATTGACTTATAATGAGGGGTGTAATGATGGATAACAAAAATCGGCGGGTGTTTGGACCAAATGGTCGTAAGATCACTTTAAAACGCGCACTTTTGTATGGGCTTCCAGACATGATGGGTGGCGGTGGTTTTACAATTATCGGTGCTTTCTTGCTTTTCTTCTTTACCACGTTTGCTGGCTTGACGGCCACAGAAGGGGCATTGATCATTGGAATCGCACGGATTGTGGATGCCGTTACCAGCCTAGTGATGGGGAGTCTGACCGATAACTTTTGGCGGACAGAGTTGGGCCAGCGCTTTGGTCGACGCCATTTCTTCTTAATGATTGGTGCACCATTGATGTTGGAATACATTTTGATGTGGGTGCCGGGTAAAGGCTTTTTCTACTATTTGATCGTTTACCTACTGTTTGAAATTATTGCGGCTTCCGTATTGATTCCTTGGGAAACGCTACCAACTGAAATGACTGAAGATTTTACGTCACGGACAAAACTATCTTCCACTCGGATGTTCATTTCATCGACGGGGACATTTTTAGCAACTTTTATACCTGGACAAATTATTGGCCTGATGGGACAAAAAAATCCTTATGCTTATTTAGTTAATGGGATCGTCTTTGCAATTATCTTCATGATTTGTGTTTGGCTGGCAAACATTGCGACTTGGGAGCGGCCAGTTAGTAAGGAAATGAAGCAAGCTTACTATGATCAACCAAAACGGGGCTTCTTCAAAACACTTGGGAAAGAGTTCAAAGACTACATTTCCACTTTAAGAATCAAGAGTTTCCGCAAGCATATTGCTATTTATCTATTATCATTCACTGGTAAGGACACTTACAATACGATTTTTGTTTATTTCATCGTTTCTTGCATGGGCCTGACGGCAACAGACTCCGCAAATATCCTTTCATTATCTGTTATTGGCATCCCAACAACGATTCTGGCTGGGTATCTCATGATCAAGAAGGGGCCTAAGTTCCTATTTATCAACGCTTATACCATTATGCTAGCGATGATTGCTGGCGATTACCTTGTGTATAGGCTGCAGCCGGATAATCCGTTGCTATGGCTGTTTGCCATTGGCTTGATTTACCAAATTGGTCGGCAGACTTTGGAGTTCACACCGTGGAACGTTTTCCCATTCATCCCAGATTTGGATGAAATTGTGACCAAGCAACATCGGGAAGGTATCTATGCTGCTTTTATGACTTTCGTACGGAAATCCACTGTCGCTGTTGCCACCATGATCGTAGGGGTTATTTTAGATGCTAGTGGTTACATTAAAGGTGCTAGTCACTTGTTGAATGAACCGAAATCAGCACGTGAAGCCATTGTTGGTATTTTGGTCTTCGGTGCTGGTGGCTTAGTCTTATTAGCTTTGCTGGTGGCATTGACCTTCAAGCTTAATAAGAAAACCCATGACGTGGTCTCAGAGGAAATCACGCGTTTGAAGAATGGTGGTTCTAAGGCTGACGTGACACCAGAAACACGTCAGGTTGTTGAAGAGTTAACCGGTTGGGATTATGACAAAGTTTGGGACGAAAAGAACGCCAATTAAAGTTTCAATCATGAAAGGAAGTTTATAAAATGCAATTGATAGACAGAGATTTTTTGTTAACAAACGAAATGGGTAAGAAATTGTTCCATGATCATGCAGAAAAGATGCCAATTATTGATTTTCACTGTCATTTGGAGCCTAAAGAGATCTATGAGAACAAAAATTATCCCAATTTGACCAGAATTTGGATCAACGATGGTTTGTTCGGTGATCATTATAAATGGCGGCTGATGCGGGCTAACGGGGTACCAGAAGCATTGATCACAGGCGACGGCGATGAATATGAAAAGCTCGTTGCTTGGGCTGGTACGATTGAGAAGGCCATTGGTAATCCATTATATGAATGGACCCATTTGGAATTACAACGTTTCTTCCATATTACAAAACCGTTGACGCGTGACAATGCCAAAGAAATCTGGGATACAGCGAACAAGTTGTTGGCAACAGATGATTTTAAACCCCGGAGCTTGATTCGCAACAGCAACGTCAAAGCTGTTTGTACCACCGATGACCCGGCTTCTGATTTGAAATATCACAAGTTGTTAAAAGCTGAAGAAAAGGAAAATGGCTTCAAAGTATTACCAGCAATGCGCCCCGATGCGGCGATGGCGATCAATGATAAAGATTACCAAAATTATTTAGGCAAATTAGGTGAAGCTGCTGGCGTTGAGATCACTGATTTTGATTCGTTGACACAAGCTTTCGAACAACGGTTTGAATATTTTGAAAGTATGGGTGGTCATTTATCAGATCACGGGTTGAACACGTTCCATTATGTGGCCGCTACGCCAGCCGAGCTCAATGAAATCGTTAAGAAACGTCTCACTGGTGCCGCATTATCTGATCATGAAGTGGCAGCTTATGTGACTGGTTTAGTCAAAGCCTTGATGCGCTTAAATAAGAAGTTTGATTGGACGATGCAATACCATATCAATGCGATCCGCAATGCTAACAAACCAATGCTAGCTAAGATTGGACCAAATACTGGCTTTGATTCCATGGGGACACAACCGGATATTGCTGACAATATGATGCAACTCTTCACAGATATGCAAACAGAAGACAATATTCCAAAGACTATCTTGTATTCACTCAATCCTAATGACTGGATGGAGTTAGCCACTGGGATGGGAGACTTCTATGGCGATGTAAAGCAAAAACTACAACTTGGCGCTGCTTGGTGGTTCAATGACACACGCGAAGGTATGCAGAAACAGTTAGAAACAATGGCACACCAGAGCTTGCTGGCAAACTTTGTCGGTATGTTGACAGATTCTCGTAGTTTCTTGTCCTATCCGCGCCATGAATATTTCCGCCGAGTCCTATGTGATTACATCGGCGGTTTATCTGAACGCGGTCAAGTTCCTGAAGATGAGGCTTACCTTGGTAAAATTGTTGAAGACATTTCCTATAATAATGCTTATAACTACTTTGGTTTCTTCAAGTAGGCGGAGGACGCGATATGCAAACAATTGAAAATGATCACTTTAAAGTCACGATCAACGAATTAGGTGCTGAGATCACGAGTATCTATAATAAGACGGCTGATTTTGAATATATTTGGAACAATGAAATTTGGCCAAAGCGTGCGCCCGTGTTGTTCCCAGCCATTGGTCGCTCCGAGGCTGATGCTTACACCTACCATGATAAGCAATATCCGATGCCCCAACATGGCTTCATCAATGATCAAATCTTTGAAGTCTTAGAACAAACCCATGATTCACTGATTTTAGGTGTGGCTGATAATGGTGAGACCCATCAGTACTTTCCATTTAATTTTCAATTTAAAGTTAAGTTTGTGCTGACTGAGCGGAGTTTGGCGCTGACATTTACGGTTAATAATACCGATGCTAAAGAATTTGCCTTCTCCTTAGGTTCACACCCGGCATTTAACGTGCCGATCGCTGATGAAGGGAATTTTGATGATTATCAAATTGATTTCAAGCCTAAGTTTGAAACCTTGACACACTTTGAAATCGTTAAGACACCGGCACCTTATCGTTCCGGAAAATTAATCCCAGTTGAAGGCTATCAGGACGGGACGTTAATGTTGAGCCACGATCTCTTTGAAGCTGGCTTAATTATTATTGAAAATAAAGGGATTCAGTCTTTGACCCTACATGCGCCTAAAGCTAAGCATCAGGTCAAAATCGATTTAGGCGATTTTCGCTATGTTTGCTTATGGACTAAGGAAGGCACCGAAGCCCCATTCTTATGTATTGAACCCTTTGCAGGATTACCAGATGTCACTGGCAAGATGAGTGATTTATTAACGAAAGAAGCAAATACCAAATTAGCACCAGGATTTACCAAAGCATTTAATTACAATATTCAGTTAGGATAGGTGATAAATAAAATGGTTAAATTATTGGATGACTATGTTACAAATAAAGCTGCTTTTGAAAAGGCAGGCATTACCGTACCAACTTATGACGCTGCAAAAACAAGTGCCGAAACGAAAAAGGCGCCAGTTTGGTTGCACTTTGGCGGTGGGAACTTATTCAGATGTTTCCATGCAATGATCGCCCAAAAATTATTAGATGCTGGTGAATTAGACGCTGGTGTGCTGGTCGGCGAAACTTGGGACGATGCCGTAGTTAAAGATATCTACAAGAAGTATGATGACCGTATTTTAAGTGTCGTTATGAAAGCCGATGGCACTTTAGATAAGACCTTGTTAGCTAGTGTTGGCGACGCCGAATATTTCAATCGTGATAATCCTGCTGGCTTTGAAGCAATTACAGCCGCTTTCAAATCTAAATCATTGCAGTTCGTGACTTTTTCAATTACTGAAAAGGGCTACGCTTTGACAGATATGAATGGTAACTTAACTGCCCAAGCACAAGCAGATATCAAGGGTGGCCCAGACAAAGCAGCGACCAACATGGGCTTGATGGCTTACTTACTCTATACTCGTTTTCAAAATGGCGCTTATCCAATTGCCATGGTCAGCACCGACAATTTCTCTGAAAATGGTCAGAAATTAGAAAATGCTGTCTTAACAATCGCTAAAGGCTGGTTAGAAAATGGGTTAGTCGATCAGAAATTTGTTGATTATCTGTCTGATCCTAAGCAAGTCAGTTTTCCTTGGTCCATGATCGATCGCATCACGCCTAACCCTTCTGAGAAAGTCAGTCAACAATTAGCTGCTGACGGTTTTGAAGATACCGATATTTTACATACAGCTAAACATACGAATATTGCCCCATTTGGGAACACGGAAGAAGTCCATTATTTAGTCATTGAAGATAGTTTCCCTAATGGACGTCCGGCTTTAGACAAAGCAGGTGTGATTTTAACCGATCGCGATACGGTCAATGATGCGGATCAAATGAAAGTCACAGCTTGCTTGAATCCATTACACACGTCATTAGCCATCTTTGGCTGCTTATTGCGGTATCAATCGATTGCTGAAGAAGTCGCTGATCCAGATTTGTTGAATTTGATCAAGAACTTAGGTTATGGCGAAGACCTACCAGTTGTCGTTGATCCTAAGATCATCGATCCAAAACAATTTATTGATCAATTGATCCAAAAACGGCTGCCAAATAAGAATATCCCTGATACCCCACAACGGATCGCAACGGATACTTCACAGAAATTGCCAATTCGCTATGGTGTCACGATTCAACACTACATCGATGATCCAAGCCGAGATCCTAAAGACTTGGAATTCATTCCGTTGATCTTAGCCGGTTGGTGCCGTTACTTAACGGGCATCGCTGATGATGGGGCATCATTTGAATTGAGTAACGATCCGTTGTTAGATCAATTACAACCACGCTTCAAGAATGTGCAATTAGGCGCTGATATAGACGCTCATGAGATTTTACAACCAATTTTGGCCAACAAGTCAATTTTTGCTCACGATTTATATGCCATTGGTTTAGGTGAAAAGGTTGAAGCATACTTCAAACAAATGTTGCAAGCTAAAGGCAGTGTGCGCGGTACGATTCAAGCTGCCCTTAAAGCACACGGCAAAAATTATTAAGCAGATTTAAGTCAATTATAAAGAAAAGGTGAATAAACTTATGGAAATGGGTTTTCGTTGGTACGGGTCCAAAGATGACGATGTGACATTACCACAAATTCGTCAAATCCCTGGTATGAAACAAGTTGTCGGTGCATTATTTGATGTGCCAGTGGGTGAAGTTTGGCCTGAAGCTGAAGTCAAAGCACTTAAAGAACAAGTCGAAGCAGCTGGCTTGAAATTAGAAATTATTGAATCTGTCAATATCCACGACGATATCAAGATCGGATTACCTAGTCGGGATAAATATATTGCAAACTATATTGAAACTATTAAAATTTTGGCGAAATATGGGATCAAAACAATTTGCTATAACTTTATGCCAATTTTTGACTGGGTTAGAACAGACCTACATTACAAATTACCGGATGGCTCAACCGATTTAGCTTTCCAACATAAATTAGTGGAAGGCGACCCTGAGGATATCATCAAGTCTGTGCAGGATAACTCTCGTGGTTTTGTACTGCCTGGCTGGGAACCTGAACGTTTGGCCGAAGTTCGGCGCTTATTCAAAGCTTATGAAGATGTTGATGCTGAGAAATTAGCTGAAAATATGTCTTATTTCTTGAATGCCATCATGCCAACCTGTGAGAAATATGATGTCCGCATGGCCATGCATCCAGACGATCCACCACGTTCTTTATTTGGACTGCCAAGAATTTACAAGAACGTCGAAGACATGCGGGCAATTGCGAATATGTATGATTCGCCGTATAATGGCTTCACGATATGTACCGGTAGTTTGGGTGAAAATCCAGATAATGATGTACCAGCAATCATCCGCGAGTTTGTCAAAGCTGACAAAGTACCATTTATGCATGTCCGCAATATTAAATTCATGGGTAATGAAGGGGACTTCCACGAAGCTGCCCACTTATCCAGTGAAGGCTCTTTAGATATGTATGAAATTATGAAAGCTTTGCATGATACCGGCTTCAATGGTGTGATTCGGCCAGATCATGGTCGGGATATTTGGGGTGAACAAGGTCGTCCCGGTTACGGGCTATATGACCGAGCTTTAGGCGCTACTTACCTTAATGGTTTGTGGGAAGCTTTAGAAAAAGCTTAATAAGATGAGTGGGAGTAACAATTATGATCAATCCAGAACGTACTGAAAACATGCAATCACGGGCTTACCAGGAGATTATCAAACGCATTTTGCGTGCGGAATATGTCCCTGGTGAAAAAATATCCGAGAAGTCGTTAGAAGCAGACCTTCAGTTAGGACGAACGCCAATTCGAGAAGCATTGATCCAGCTGCGTAAGGATGGGTTGATCGAAGTTATTCCCCAAAGCGGGACCTATATTACCAAGATCAATATCAAACGGGCTACCGATGCGCGGTTCATTCGGCAAAGTGTTGAACGCAAGATCATGGTCGAGGCAGCGGCTAAGGCAACAGAGGCCAATGTCCAAATTGTGATGGCAAATATTGACGCCCAAGTTACGGCTGCCAAGGCTAAAGATCATGATAAGTTTTTCGAATTGGATGAAGCTTTTCATTATTCGTTTTATCAAATGACAGCTAAAGAAAACGTCTGGGATTGGCTGCAAACGATCAATATCCAATTGAATCGGTTCCGCTGGTTACGCTTACAGATCACGAAGCTGGATTGGTCCAGCCTGATCACAGATCATCGCCATCTCTTAAAAGCCGTCGCAACGCATGATCCCGAAGAAGCCGAGCGCTTGAGTATGAACCATTTGCATTTAATGTTAGAAGAAGAACAACCTTTATTTGAAGCTTTTCCAGAATATTTTACAGATATCCAGAATTGATCGTTGTTGGAATGTAATTGCGTTATAATATATGAGAAATGTCATTTACAAAGGAGAAATAAATAAGTCTATGGCTGATTTACAAAAAGTAAAAGTGCTCCAAAGAATTGAAGACGCTGGTGTTGTTGCGGTTGTCCGGGGCAAATCTGTCGAAGAAGCGGTTAAGATCAGTGAAGCTGCCATCAAAGGTGGGATTGCGGGCATCGAATTAACTTTTACCGTGCCGCATGCTGACCAAGCCATTGCCCAATTAGTTGAAAAATATGGTGATGACAAGGCTTTGATTGGTGCTGGAACTGTTTTAGATCCAATTTCAGCCCGTTTGGCAATCATGGCTGGGGCACAATATATTATTAGCCCAAGTTTCAACGGTGAAGTTGCTAAATTATGTAATCTCTATCAAGTGCCTTATTTACCTGGTTGCTTTACGATCACAGAAATGCAACGTGCTCTAGAAGCAGGCTGTGATATCATCAAACTCTTCCCAGGTAGCGTTGCTGGACCAGGTGCCGTCAAGGCTGTCAAAGCACCATTACCACAAGTTAACTTGATGCCAACTGGTGGCGTCAACTTAGATAATTTAGAAGCTTGGTTTGATGCTGGTGTCATTGCAGTCGGTGCCGGCAGTAACTTAGTTGGTCCTGGTGAAAAGGGCGACTTTGATCAAGTTACTGAGAATGCTAAAGCCTATTTAGCTAAAATCAAAGAAATTAAAAGCAAAAAATAATGATTACGGGCAACCGTAGTTGTTAAGTATGAGCGCGAGACAAAAGGCCGTTGCCTTTTGGAACACGTTTAAAATTTAATTATTCGTAACTAAATACGAGGGCAAAAACAAAACGTTAGTTTTGTCTTGCTCTCGTATTTTTTAGGCTTATTTATTCAATTCCTAAAACGTTGCGGTGCGTTCCAGTAGCTAATAATAGTAAAGTGAGTCGGTCTGCATCAATGTTATAACGTAGTAACCAGTCACCTTGAATGTGTAACTCTCTGTCGCCATTAAATTTTCCTCGAAGTGGATGATCCTTAAGTTTTTTCAAAATGGGCCGATCATTATAATAGACCGCCGCAATAGCTTGATCTAATAGTGTCATATTGTAACCGGATTTTTTTAATTTTTTATATTGTCGTTTAAACGAATTGGCGCGTTTAATGATCATCGTTTAGGTCTTTAAGCAAGCTTTCCAAAGAATTAAATGTTTGATAATCACCTTCACTGATTTCTTTATGCGCACGTTGGGTTGCCTCATTTAAGGGGGCGCGCAACGATGGTTTGAAAGGCAGCTGTTTATCTCGAGCAACTTGTTTCAAATAGATATTGATACCTGTACTCAGATCCATACCTAAATCGTTAAAAACCTTACGTGCTGCTTCTTTAGTTTCATAGTCCAAGCGAACAGTAATGGCAGAACGTTTTTTAAGATCCATATGATCACCTCTCTACATGATTTTAGTACATTGGTCATACATTGACAATATAAAAGCATTGTAATTAAACTGTTGATACCACTTGCTTCAAGGTACTGATAAATTACGAAAAATCCAACGAATCGATTATCTGACTTTACGCCTAATCAAAATATTTCAAAGGTGGAAAGGGCGAAAGTTCAAGGAATGCTGAATAATATCGTATAAACTGTCGTTTTTAAGCGCGAGTTTACGCAGCAAAAAATAATTTTAGAAATAGGGTTGTGGCTTGGCAAATCTTTAATTAAAAGAAATAGTTCTCTGTCTGCTAGAATGATAAATGGGAATGTGTCCAAACAATCATTGTAGGAGGGGAAAGCCATGCGCAAAAAAGCATCAAACATTAATAGACAGAAAGTTATGAAATGGTGGTGGCTACTAACCACCAGTGGTGTTGTTTTATACAGCCTTATGCGTTGGTTCTCGACAAACCAATATATCGCTTTAATATTTTGGAGCTATCTTATTGGGGGACTAATTTTTATGGCATTTATGTATGACCGTGCTTGAAATAATGCTTTGATTACCAATTACATATCGTTTAGTACTTCCCATGATTATCGGTTTAAATTTAGCAGTAATATAAGGTCGCAAACGTTTCGTTTCTTTGATCAAGAGCCTGATTCTTGCAGCTGTCATCAGAAGGACGCTAATGGCTGTGTTCCACACAGTAGTACAAGATTGATGCTACCGTCTGATTAGTAATAATGCTCTAAGTTGGCGGATGGCTAAAGCCATAAACATAGTGCCCCTTAAAAGTTAGACCGAAAATCCGACTTCTAAGGGGTACTGCAGTTTTACCCTGACCGCTTGATGTAACAGCCGCTATATGAAACGATTACTTATTTGCCAAGTAACGTTTTATGACTGCCTGTACGAACAAGGGTCAAAAGATTATCTGATATTTGGTATATCAATAGCCAATCACCACTTTTGCCATCAACGTGCAACTCGTGATGACCTTTCCAAATGCTGTTGGGTGCCAGGGCATGATCATGGTATCGTGTTACTAATTCTTGGTTGTGGGTGCCTTCTGCTAAGAGATCGATCACCGTTTTTAATGCATCAAGCGAATAATGTTTCTTTTGTAGCTTTTTTAGATCTCGTCGGAAGGTTGGCGTAAAATTTAATTCAAGCATCTAAATCATGCCACATATCTTTGGTATTTTTATAATATTTACGTGTTTTTTCCGGGTGTTCGGATTCTTTTAAGGCACGTAGCGTCTCGATCGGGAGACTGGTGGGTGTAAATGGAAGTTCATGAGTCTTTACCATTTTTGTGATAAACATGGTCACAGCCGTCGTAAGGTCAAGGCCCATATCATTAGCGATTTCTTGACCTGCTTTTTTTAGTTCGGGATCGATTCGAATACTTAGACGTGTATCCTTTTTCTTAGCATCCATAGTACATACACCTCCTTATCATTATTTTACCTCCATAAGTTACCGAATGCAACCCAATGGATACACATAAGGCACACAAAAAGTGATTTAGACAGATAACGATTTTTCCATTTTGGTTATTCGTGGTTAGGGTGAGGTCGTGGTCTTTTGGCATACAGTTAAAAATTAAATTACTCTCAAGAGGTTAGTTAAATAAAGACAGTTAATAATTAAATTGATAAATATTTCACAAATTATCCTAATAATATGTTACAGTTAGGTCTGTAAGGTAATTTTATCTAAAGGGGATAATGTGAATATGAAATCAAACTTTGATTTTTTAATGCCTAGTGTGAATTTCTTTGGACCTGGCGTCATTGAAAAAATTGGTGCTCGGGCTAAAATGCTAAATATGAAACGGCCGCTGATCGTCACGGACCAATTTCTTGAAAGTTTATCTGATGGCGCTGTAGCCCAAGCAACAGCTTCGTTAAAGGCTGCGGATGTTGATTACGTCATTTACAATGGCGTTGAGCCAAATCCTAAGGTACATAATATTCAAGAAGCAAAGGCCCTTTATTTAAAAGAAAAATGTGACAGTATCATTACTATTGGCGGCGGCTCTGCGCATGATACGGGGAAAGGTACCGGAATTATTCTAACGAATGGTGACGATATTACTAAATTGGCTGGGATAGAAACGTTAACGAACGCCTTACCACCATTGATTGCAGTTAACACAACCGCTGGGACCGGTTCAGAGTTAACGCGGCATTGTGTGATCACGAATACCGAAACACATTTGAAATTTGTCGTCGTTTCATGGCGTAATATTCCGTTAGTGTCGTTTAATGATCCAATGTTGATGCTAGATGTACCGAAAAGTTTAACTGCAGCAACAGGGATGGATGCCTTTGTTCAGGCAATTGAACCTTATGTCTCCACCAATCGAAATGCAATTACAGATAGTCAATGTATTCAAGCTATCAAACTCATTGAAACAAGCTTGCGGGAATGTGTTGCAAACGGGCATAATATTGAAGCACGTACTAAGATGGTGGAAGCCGAAATGTTAGCCGGCATGGCCTTTAATAATGCCGATTTAGGTTATGTGCATGCGATGGCGCACCAATTAGGCGGCCAATATGATGCCCCACATGGTGTTTGTTGTGCACTGCTCTTACCAGTGGTAGAACAGTATAATATCATTGCTGCACCAGAGCGCTTCGCTGAATTAGCACAAATTATGGGTGAAAATACAGCTGGCTTGTCGGTACGGGAAGCGGCTGACCTATCCATTAAAGCTATGCGCCAAATGGCTGAAGATGTTGGTATTCCTAAGAGTATCAAAGCAATTGGTGCTAAGCCAGAAGATTTCCCATTAATGGCTGAAAATGCCTTGAAAGATGGCAATGCATTTTCAAATCCACGTAAGGGGACTAAGGAAGAAATTATTCAACTTTTCCAAGAAGCTTATGACGCTGAATAAATTGAAACACGTTTAAGTAAACATACTAAGATTAGATCTGTTGATGAAGGATATTTTTACTTCGGTCAACGGGTCTTTTTTTGATCAATCCATACTTTGAAAATGTGTTGGGTATCATAATGATAATGCGTGTCATAAATAATGCACCTTGAAATAGATAGCTACATAAATTTTGAATCGGTAGGCCCAGTGGTATTGCTTCAACGGTGCTTATTACGTATGATTGTTTAATAGGTATCTAAATCAAGGACTAAAGTGTGGTGATCAAATGACTTATCAAGACCGGCCAAAGCAGTTTAAAGCAGACATTGAAACTGGAAAAATAAAGAAATCAGCTTTGTTAGCGGCATTTAAGGCTAAACAAGCTGAAATTCATAAAAGTACGCCTTCCACAGTCGTAGCTGATGAACTAATCAACAACCCAGTGAACACAACACGAATTAAAAAATTAAAAAAACAAAATCAACAATTACAACGTCAACGGCAACAAGATAAAAAACATTTGCATGAAAAAGAGCAAGAAAATCAACGCCTGAAAAAGCAATTAGCTCATGCGCGTCAGCAACGTTCAATCGCCCAAACTAATCTAACTCAGCGAGACCATATGGTTTCAGCTTTGCGGGTTCAACTACAACAAACCAAAGATATTGTCATTTCTCAGCAACAGACATTGGATCAACAGGCACAGATTGTAGCTCAAAAGACGCAAGAATTAAAAAAGATAAGAGCTAAATTAGCTGCTGTCTATGATACGGATACACATATGCAATCTATTGAGGTTAAAAAACAACTTAAGCAGGCCAATAAGAAAGTGAATGCATATGAACAACAGGTTTCTAAATTAAATCAAAAAATTATACGCATTAGAAAAAATCAGGAACGAAATCGCCAAATTGTTCGTGTACCTGCGCGCGCAACTTCTATGAATACGCCGCAAGCACTACTAAAGTCAATGAAGCATATGTTGACTACTGATCCAATTCAGTCATTCAAAGGGTTATTCAAACTGTATGATTTGTATTTTGATCGTTTACGTGAAGAATTACCTAAAATGCCGCTTCAAAATCATAAGGCTAGGCGTTCTGAGATTTCAAAATCAAGTTATCAAATTTTGTATGGTGTGCTTCATGAAGACACAGCAGAACCAAATGACATGGTTTTTATAGCTCTGGATGGCACTCGCTATGGGGGTGTTGAGATCTCTGCCAAAATGCCATTGAAGTTTGGGGACGTGTATCGTGGCCGTTATGACTTCGATTCAGATACTTTCCGTTTAACCCATCATTATCAGACGGCTCAACAAAGAGTTCAAATTGAAACAGCACATGCTGCCAAGAAACAAAAAAAGGTACAGACCGAAACGCTGGGTTTCATTGATCAATTTAAACAGCAGCACCCGGACTATCAAGACTTTTTGACTGGTAAAAGAATTAGAATAGTCAGCTGGTATCGCCGGGCCAGTTATTGGACCGTTTTTCAGGAGTTTAATGTTGATCTTAAGATTCTGGATCCTTCTGAATTAAGTGCTCAGCGCATATATAGCGAGTTAGAAAAGGCGGATGTTGATTTGGCTTATATCTTGACAGGCGGCTCACATCATATCAATAGCCAGTTCTATAAAGACCGGCCAAGTCAGCACCCAGAACGGATCAAAATTGTTGAAGCGATTTCACCAAAAGAAGTATTAGCGGCCGTTTATAGTCATTTTAAATCTGCCTACACTCGCGAACACTCAAAATGAGTCTATTATCAAGTGTATTTCGCTTAAATAGTCAAAGTAATCATATTTTAGACCGATTATTGGCTCAATATGGATCATATTAATCAGTTTTGGGAGACACGACAATGTCGTTGACTGGAATCAAAATATCTAAGGAAATCAAAGCCCGGATTTTAATTACCATCTGTTTTATCCTGCTAAGTTTGATTTTTATCTTACCTGTGTGGGCTTACCCTAAAATTTTAGTGAGTGCTGATGATAGTCTCTTTCACATTCCACGCTTAATTAGTCTGCAAAATGCGTTGACCCACGGCCATTTATTGCCAGGTTATGATTTTAATACTTTTGGGAATGTTGGTTCTGCCATCAATATTTTTTATCCTTATGTTACCACGGCACTACCTTTGGTTTTGATTCACCTGGTTGTTCATAATTGGATCCCTGCTTTTTTGATTTTTTTATTTTTGACGACATTAGCAACTCTGGAAATTGCCTACCATTGGTGTAAAAAACTGCTGCAGAATGATGTGGGGGCTTTTATTTTTTCGGTTATCTATACCTACGCCACTTATCGTATCGCCTCAGCCTACATGCGTCTAGATCTGGGTGAATATATGGCTGCGATGATCCTGCCCATTATTTTTGTGAGTTTAGAGTTATTGCTGCAAAAGCATGATGGGCACCAATGGTATTGGCTTACGATCGGGATGAGTTTTTTAATCTATACGCATCTATTATCAGCATTATTAGTTGTTGGGTTAATTTTGATACGGCTGCTGATTAGTTTGCCAATGATCAATAAAAAAGTCATGATGGCGCTCATAAAGGCAGCTGGCGTCACCTTATTGATTAGTGCCTATCAAGTAATTTCTTTACTGGAACAGTATCATTATCAGCCGTTGCACAGTGTGAGTACGGCCGCACTTGAACGTATTCTAAAAACGCCAGCCCAGATGCTAAAATTTAGTGTGAACAATAACGTTTTTGTTTATACCATCGGTACGGTTGGCGTGATTGCCCTAGTGATCATTCTAAGCCAGCTGACAAAACTACAAATAAATGGTTTTGATTTAGGGCCAATGGCATTTTTAGGTTTCTTGACCTTTTACTTAACAACTGATTTATTTCCCTGGAAGCAGCTAAATCATACGCCATTTGCGATCATACAATATCCCTATCGGTTTAATTTTTTCGCTACTTTTTTTATTTTATTTGTAGCTGCGGCTATTTTAGCCAAAAGCAATCAAAAAAGCAGTGCACTGTTAATGATCAGTGCACTGACGATTACAATGTTGCTATTTGTTAGATCCACCAATGAAATTATTCATAAATCTTGGCGTCAAAATGTTCCTTTCGTTAGCCTAGAGCATAAAGTAGCGATCTCTGATTTTAAAAATTTTACAACCACAGACTACCGGCCAGTCACGACAGAGCCCTATGATAATGACATCAACCACCATATTGCGGTGATAGGCCAACAACGCAAGCCAGTGCTGGTAACGAGTACAGCGGATCATTATGCTGTCAATCTAACGACTACTAAGAATAATCAAAATGTTGATCTGCCAATCATCAATTATCGAGGTAACCAAGTTTTTTCTGATCAGAAGAAAATTCCAACGACAATTTCACCAAGAGGCACGCTGCAAATGACCTTAAAACAAGCTGGAAATCATCGATTATTGATTGACTATCAACCAACTAAGAAACGTATTTTTGCGAGTATCATTTCGGTCATCGCCTCAATTGCACTTATAAGTAACCCTTATTTCACAAAATATGGCCTGAAAACGCCCAGTTGGCATGGTAAAAAGTAAAACTTGAAAAATAAAAGCACTGTTATGATGCCGCATCTATGCTGTGACAAGTGTTTTTAATTTTTGGGTAATAATAGGGTCATAAAAAAGTCGATAGCCAGCCGCATTAGGGTGGGTACCAGTGCCGCCAACAGCATGATTGCTGCCATTCTGGTCTACTGTGTCGTAGGAATAATCATGCTGATATGACTTCAAGAAACCATTAAAGTTACCTGCTGTATAAAGGTCAGCCACCATGATCGACCATTTACGCATAATTTTTAGAGCTGTAGCTTGCATGACATTTTGCACGCGTAAATCCCGTGCCGGTGTTTTATGGGTAGCGATATAAAGCAGTTTAGCTCCTTGGTATTTCGTTTCCAACAAGCGGTAAATGGTTTCTACAGCGCCACAATAAGTTTTAGAATCGAGCGCATCATCATAACCATAAGTGATTTGGCCCATGACTTGGGGATCATCGACTACCTGGGCATAGGCATCATTAGCTACCGCATCAAAGACGATAAGATCTGGTACTTTTGTCGGTGCATTTTCAATTTGGATCACGATGTTATTCGGATCCGTGGTTCTTGCAGTGGCGCCATTAACGCAGAACTTTCTGTAAGTCATTTGATTAGCTTGACCAATATCGTCCACAAAGCTGGTATTTGCCATATGGCCGTTAACAATGCTGGTGCCGAACGCATAGAGAACTTTGCCATTTAATGGATTGTTTGATTTTTCCGTCATATTTTCACCCTCAATAAAATAATAGAATTATATACTCATATTGTAATCGCTTTACAAAAGATTAATAGGGGCTATTCTAGACGAAAAACCAGAGAATTTAGACAAACAAAGCCGGGTATTTTTTGCCTTTGACGACTGTTTAGAAGTTAGCTCAAATAACCTCAAAAATCAGATATTATATCTGTTTCTGAGGTTATTTTTATGTTTAAATTAAAAGAACGAATCAAAAAAATGTCACTTAGCAGCTGTTCAAGGCTAAATTGGACGTTAATCTAAATTGGAGTTTACCAGAATGAGAAAAGTAACCTTAGCAGTTGGCCTATTCGCGATATTTCTGGCTGGTTGTTCAATGCAGCAGCCAGCCGTTAATCGCAATCATAAAACTGAAACAGTTCAGGATCACAGTAAGTCAAGCCATTATTACCAAGCTGTTCTAGCTGCACAAAAGAAGGGCAGCGAACAGCGTCAAACTTTAGCCGCAGTTACCAAACAATATATTGGACGTACGGATTCTGACGCTAGTTCTAATCGTGATAGCGTCATGGTCTATCCAGGTAAGGTTAAGGCTTATACCGGTCGTGTTAGGGGTTATAAAGGGATCGTTGTTTCGGGAGTTGTCACTAACTGGCACTCCCATGCAAGGTCAGCCAACCATGAAGTTTTGACCGAATATGAGCTTCTGGTAAATCGGCAGCTGACTTTCCGCGCAAAACAAAATTTGGAGGGGACCACTATCAAAGTTTTGCATCTTGGCGGCTATACAACGATTGGGGACCAGATGGATGGCGTGCCAGATAAACCACAGGTAGCCGCAGCTGAAAGCGAAAAAGTTGTCTTTACGGAGCACATTTCCAGTCCGCTTCCAAGAATTGGCGACCAAATCTTCATTGCCTTAGTCCCGAACGATCGGCAAGCTAATCTAAACTTTCATAATCAAAACCGCTTCTCTAAAACAGATATTTTTTCATTAGCTGCTGGCGATACTTGTTATTTTTTTTTTAACAAGCAAACGAAGCAATATGAAGCCAGAATTGCTGACCCAGAAACTGGACAACTTAAAGCGACCAATTTAAACAGTGGGGAAGATGATGCTTACCAAAAAGCTCGACGTGGAATGTTAGCAGATGTGAACCGGCATTATCGTACGACTGCTATTTCAAAATAATGATTTAATTTTAAACGTGTGCCAAAAAGCAACGCCCTCACCTAACCGTGAATGACTCAAACGGAAAACCCACCATTTTTCGTAATTCTGGTTAGTGCTCGGTCGCTGAGCGCTTTTTGTCACACTCTATTCAAACTGGGCTTGGTACAACTTGGCGTAAGCGCCGCCCTGGGCCAATAAACTTTGATGTGTACCAGTTTCGACAACTTGGCCATCATCTAAGACGACGATTTGATCTGCATTGTGAATTGTGGATAAGCGATGGGCAATGACTAAGCTGGTACGAGATTGCATCAGATTGTTTAGCGCGTTTTGAATAGTTTTTTCCGACTCATTGTCTAGGTTTGCGGTGGCTTCATCTAAGATGACAATTTGGGCATCTTTTAAGAGGGCCCGGGCAATGGCTAAGCGTTGGCGCTGCCCACCAGAAAGTTTAATGCCCCGTTCGCCGACCTGAGTATCTAGTTGATTTGGTAGACCAGCGATAAAAGTTTTGATATCAGCCAGTTCAGCCATTTGCCAGATTTGGGCGTCAGTTGCGTCTTGAGTACCATAACGAATATTGTCCCGGATCGTCCCATCAATAATGGCGATATCTTGGGAAACAATGGCAATATTTTGCCGTAGGGATTGTAATTGGATTTGCGTAATTGGTAAGTTATCGAAGTAAATCTGACCTTGATCGATATCATATAAACGATCAATCAATTTGGTGATTGTTGATTTACCAGCACCAGAGTGGCCAACCAAAGCGGTTTGCTGCCCATAAGGTATTTTGAAAGAGACATCGGTCAATGCGGCATGTTTGGTTTTCTCGGTCGGATCATCTGCTTTGAAAGTGAAATAAACATGGTCTAAAGTGATGCCCTGCTTTAATTGCGGCATGGCAACGGCGGTTTTGGCGTCGATAATCTTTGGCTTGACTTGCGTCACAGCCTTGATACGACTATACGAAACTAAGGATTGCTGCAGCTGATTCAATAGGCGCGTGAAAGAACTGATGGGATTTTGCAGCATACTGACATAGCTCAGGTAGGCAACGAGACCCCCCACGGTGAGCTGGTGCTTAATGACAAAATAGGCGCCCAGCAGTAAGACGATTGCGACCCCAAGGTAATTCACACCATCGACTAAAGGTGAAAAGATGGCTTGATTCTTGGTGGCATTGATCATATTCATCTTATTTTGATCAGCATATTTGCCGAAAGTTGTTGCTTCTGAATCTTCACTGGTATAACTCTTGATCAAATCAATTTGGGTCAAAGTATTTTGCATTTGGTTGGACATTTGTGATTGGGATTGCCGTACTCGAATGAAGGCAGCATGGATCCGATCGCGAAAATAACGATAAATAAAGAAAGTCAGAGGGAAGGTCAAACTAACGGCCAGCGCCATTTGCCAATTTTTGTAAAAAATAAAGCCCAGCACGCCAATGAAAGTAAATAGGTTACCGATCATAGCTAACATGTTGGCAGAAATTAAACTTTGCATATTATTGATGTCACTGGTCAAACGCACCATCAAATCACCGGTTTTACTAGATTCGAAGAAGTGCGTGTCTTGATGCAAAATATCATTATACAGTTGGGTGCGTAGATCGGTGATCGCTGTCTGGCTCATCACACCCATGTAATAGGTTGAGATGAAGTTAAAAACACCTAGGACAATTGCAGTCAATAAAAGTAAGCCAATACTAATCAGGAGTAACTTGAAGTGAGCTTGCGGAATCACTTTATCAATGATGAACTGCTCGATTTGCGGGAGCACAAATTGTAAGAGCGTGATCACCGTCAGCGCTAAAATATTAAGGCCTAAGATCCAGCGTTTCTTCAAGACATTGCGAAAAACGAAGTGAAACATTTCTTTGATTGTTGGATTTGTTTGCGTCATATTAGCGGCCTCCTTGTCCAGAGAGTAACTATAAAGCATCAAACTTAAAAGCGCAAAGAAAATGCTTAGGTACCTAAATTATGCTTTTTATAGATCATTATTAAATTAAAATTGAAAATTAAGTGATTGTTGGTTAAGCTAACTATACTGACTTATGATAAGTAACTATACTATTAGCACTTGCAGAATTATTATCAGTCAGCGCTAGGCAATTTTATTAACAAAAGGAGTCGATCATATTTTGGCTAAAATAGAACAAATGCCGCTTACATTACGCTCAGGCGTTACTTTACCGAATCGGATCATGATGTCGCCAATGACAACGCAGCAAAGCTTTTATAATGGGACAGTCACTCGAGATGAGATTGCTTATTATGCAGCGCGGGCAAAAGGACTTGGTGCTGTGATCACTGGTGCAGCCAATGTGCAAGCAGATGGTAAAGGCTGGCCGGGTGAATTAAGTATTGCTGACGACCAAATGCTACCTGAGCTTACCGAACTAGCTAAAGCGATTCAAGCGAAGGGTGCCAAGGCGATCATTCAAATTTTTCATGCTGGTCGGATGACGGATCGTGCCACACTTGGCGGTGTTCAACCCGTCTCAGCCAGTGCGGTGGCGGCCCCACGACCAGGGGCAGAAACACCACGAGCAATGACGCTTGCTGAAATCGAACAAGTGATCAAATCTTTTGGTGCGGCGACCAAGCGAGCTATTGAAGCTGGCTTTGATGGGATTGAATTGCATGGGGCGAATACTTATCTGATCCAGCAATTCTTTTCCCCACATTCTAATCGTCGGACAGATCAATATGGTGGGGATCGGCAAGCTCGGTTTACTTTTATCAAAGAACTATTGACTGAAGTTTTTGAAACTGTGCATCAGTATGCTAAGCGCCCCTTTATTGTCGGTTATCGGATTTCTCCAGAAGAGTTTGAAACACCAGGTATTCGTTTTGCGGATACTTTATGGTTATTAACCCAGCTCCAAAACTTTGATCTAGACTACATTCATCTATCTGAAAATGATTATCAGCGGATTGCTCAGGATCCAGATTATCAAGATCATAGTATGCTGTTTTATGTCCATCAAGCTTTGCAGGGGAAACTGCCATTGATCGGTGTCGGTAATGTCCGCAATCGCCAAGATGTGACACAAGTTTTGGCGGATGCAGAATTAGTAGCTGTGGGCCGGCAATTGATTTTCGACCCTGATTGGGCACTAAAATTACAGCAGGGTGCCGATGAGACGATGCTGACCGCACCTTTCAAAGAGGCACTCAAGAGCATACCTTTGAATACACCATTGCGTGACTTTGTTGCTACAATGGTCTAGAAATTAATTTTGCTCATTGTGAATTAAATATTTATGAAATAAAAACCCGTAAAAAATAGTGCCACTTTTTACGGGTTTTTATCTATTTTAAAGGGTATGTTATTTTTTGATTTACTTTAACATAAGATATGTAAGTGATTACATAATTGTCAATCAATTATCAGCTTAAATCGTTTTTAATTGAGCATAATTGGTAATAAATTGGTGGCTGGTCATTTAAAGCGTCCCCAAGCCATCATTAAATATTTTATACCAATCGTTCCACAAGCTTTGAATCTGAATGATTAAAAGGAGCGTCGTAATGACAGAAAAAATTTTAATTTCTAAAGATACAAGTGTTGTGACGGATTATACCAATGATGTCTTGCGCAATGCAGCTAGAATTTTGACTCGAGACATTGCACAGACCGTGACTGCTCAGGGCGACAAAAATGAAATCGCTTTGATCTTGGATAGTGACCGTGATCAAGATGAAACATTTTTGGTCACGCAAGTGGATGATAAGCGTGTAGAAGTTCATTCTGGTACCGCACGTGGTGTGATGTATGGTGCTTTAGCTATTTCAAAGCAAGTCTTAAAGATCGATGAATTTTGGTTTTGGTTAGATAAACTACCAAAACCAACGCCTTATGTCACTTTGCAAGATACGACACAGTTAAGGCTGCCAAGATATCATGTGAAATACCGCGGCTGGTTCGTCAATGATGAATTACTTTTGAATCATTGGGAATATCGGGAATCTACGAAGAATGTTTGGGAAATGATTTATGAAACTTTGTTGCGCTGCGGTGGCAATATCGTTATTCCAGGGACAGATACCAATGCACATTTGAATCGTGCCGATGCGGTCAAGATGGGGCTGATGATTGCCCATCACCATGCAGAACCTTTGGGCGCTGAAATGTTTTCGCGGGTTTATCCTGATTTAGATGCCTCATATCTCAAACATCCAGACCTTTTCAAAGCTCTGTGGCAAAAGAGTATTGATGAACAAAAGGATAATGATGTGATTTGGAACATTGGCTTTAGAGGTCAAGGGGATCGCCCATTCTGGTTAGATGATGATCATGAATATACTTTGGCAGAAAAAGCAGCCGTCATCAATAAAGTCATTAAGATTCAGTATGACATGGTCAAAAAAGCGGATCCTAATGGACAATGTGCAATCAACATTTATGGTGAACTAACAGTTCTTTATAATGCTGGGTTACTGGACGTCCCTAAAGACGTGATTCAGATTTGGGCTGACAACGGCTACGGTAAAATGGTTTCGCGTCGGCAATTGAATGATGATCCGCGTTCTGAGATTTTGAAAAATGGAGACCCTAGTATTTCTCAAGGTATCTACTATCATGTGGCTTTCCACGATTTACAAGCTTCCAATTTTTTGGCGTTGCTGCAAATCGACCCGCATTATGTAGCCAATGAACTCAATAAAGTTCGGGCAGCAGGGATGGATGACATGGTGATGTGTAATACGGGGAACATCAAACCCCACATTCTCTTCTTAAGATTGATGATGCAATTTTGGCGGGAAGACTTTGAAGTCCAGTCTAATGCTGAAATCTTAGCGGACTATGTTAATACCTACTACGAAACAAATCAAACAGAAATTGCGGCTTTATATCAAGCTTACTTTGATATAACCTTCAATTATGGCAAGCATACGGATCAAAAAGCCGGTGAGGAATTTTATACTTACACGTTACGGAAAATCATCGCCACGTGGATCGCTCAAAAGCAAAAACTGCCGGAGATGGAGTGGTTAACTGGCGATAAGAAGTTTATTGGTCAACTCGCGCAGATCGACGAACTGATCAGTGACCATGTCAAACCATTTGCCAAATTAGCCAACCAAGCTCGCTTGCTATTAGAGAAATTGCCAGCTGAAGATAGTCATCGGTTATACAACGACCTCTGGTTAAGCATTGCGGTACATGCTTATCCATTAAAAGCACTCAAATTAACCATTGATGCTTTTGATGCCTTCTTTGCCGACACGGATGATTATTATGTCAATTCGTTCTTATGTGCTAGTCAGGCAGCTGAAGCGTTGGATCAAGTTTTACAGGCTTGGCAAAATAACCCTACTAAGAAATGGGCTCATTTCTACGACAATGATTGATATACCAATATCTCGTTAACTATTGAGACTTTGGGCACGTTACGGAATTATATTCGCATCATTGGTGATGGTCCTGATGAAGATCAATGGGAACGGCAATATTTGATGGCTAAGAGTGATGCCAAGATTATGTTACTGTCTAATACACATAAAGCCTATGATGATGATGAATTAGCAACGCGGTTACTAGGACTGAATAAATTTAATCAAACACAAGGCTAATTTTGCTCAGCCACTATATCAGCCACTATAAAGGAGGATAGAGGTCAGCCATTGCCATGGATTAATTTCTGCATTTATTTATGTAAGCGTTTGTGATAGCTATTGTTTTTAATTATTAATTAAAGGAGTTTACGAACATGGAAACAAAAAGTCATGATAATACCCCCGTCGAACACGACGGCTGGAATGAGTATGCCAATAAATCCATTTATCATGCCCATGGCAAAGTTGGGGTGACTCGCTCCATTGGTTTTGGTCTGTTCTCATTCTTTAGTATTTCGATGCAGGGCTTAGTCGGAGCTTGGCTGTTATTCTTCTATACCACATTTTGTGGTTTGACTGCTGGGCAAGGGGCCACGATCTTCTTAATTGGCCGTGTCGCTGATGCGATTGCCTCACTAGTTATGGGGAATATTTCTGATAATATTTATAAATATAAGTTAGGCCGAAAATTTGGTCGGCGGCATATTTTCATTCTAGTTGCCGCACCATCAGTTCTATTTGCCATCACGATGTGGGTTGCTGGCATGGGCTATTGGTACTACTTAGTTACTTATATTATTACCACCGTATTGATGTCTGTCTTACAAATTCCTTGGGAAACTTTACCAAATGAAATGACTAAGGATTATAACCAACGGACAACCATGTCCACTGCTCGGATGGTTATCGCTGGTTTAGGGAACATGTTAGCCCAATTGGTACCCGCCCAATTATTCCATTTCTTCCCTAAGACTTCACCAACACCATACTTATTGATGCAAGCTGGTTTTTCAATTGTCACTTTCTTCTTGATTTTCATTACTTATAAGAGTACATGGGAACACTTTGTGACTAAGGAAGAAGCTAAGAGGATCGAAGCTGAAGCGTTACGTGAGAATAATGGTCAAAAACCAAACTTAAAATCTGAGCTCAAAAATTATTTCTCAACCTTTAAGATCAAGAGTTTCCGGATCCATATGGGTATTTACCTAAGTTCATATTTTGCTTCCATTTTATGGTCTACCGTTTTTGTTTACTTTATCGTCTTCGTTGTTGGTAAAACAACGAGTACCTCTGGTTTCATACAGTCTTTAAGTATTGTTTCTGTGCCAGTTACGTTACTAGCTGGGTATATCGTCACTAAAATTTCACCAAGAATGCTTTATACTTTTGGGTATTCTTTGATCTTGATCAGTTGTCTAGATTGGGCCTTCGTTGCCTTGACTAAGCCAGCAAATGTTATGGTTTGGTTAGTTATCGGTACATTATTGTATGAAATTGGACTTTACATCTTATACTTTGTCCCTTGGAACGTCTTCCCATTCATTCCTGATGTCGATACCTTAGTCACTGGTAAAAACCGGGCTGGCTTATTCGCTTCAGTCATGGTCTTTATCAACCAGATCAGTCAAGGGCTAGCTTCTGTTGTTGCAGGCTACTTACTTGACTTCGGTGGTTTTCGCGAATCTACGAATGGAGCTGTAACACAGCCTGCTAGTGCCATTCACATGATCACATTCGTTGTTTCCGGTGGTGTCGGGATCATGATCCTATTAGCGCTCTTCTTTGCCAGCCGCTTTAAGTTGAGTAAGAAGACATTCAATGTGTTAGCTGCTGAATTGAAACGGCTCCAAGATGGCGGCAGCACTGCTGATGTTGATCCGCATACTAAAAAAGTTTGTGAAGATTTAACTGGTGTGCCATATGACTCCATCACTGCTTGGGAAAAGAATGATACAGTCACCAATAAATCTTAATTGATTACATTTAGTCATTAAAAAGCTCATTCTTAATTTGAATGAGTTTTTTGCGTCAGAAAAATAAATTATTAAAGTGTAGAATAAGTTTAAATAGATGTGATTGGAGTTAGCGGGCATGAAACGACAGCGTTGGTTTTGGGTGATCACGATTGGTGTGGTGTTATTAGCATTCATCGTTGGGTTAAACTTTTCAAATCATTTTAAGGTCGCACCAACGGCTCAGCCTAAGACAAAACTGACCTTTGTTTGGTGGCGTGGTGACCGACGTAATGAGGATTACATTAAAGCAATTCGTTTATATGAACGCCGGCACCCGGATGTGGAAATTGATTATAAATATTACACCTGGCATGATTATTGGCAAAATTTGTCGGCAATGATCGCTGGTGGGAAAGCACCAGACATTATGCAGATGGATATCATGTATGTGGCTGAATATGGTCGACGGGGGTACTTGAAGGATCTTAAGCCGTTGGTTCAACAAAAGTTGATTCATACAGCTGCCATTGAGCCATCGGTACTAAATAGTGGTGTCATTGATCACCATCTCTATGCCTTAACATTGGCGGTCAATGCGATGGGCACATTTAGTAATGCTAAATTGCTAACGACGACAAGTTCGACAGCACCTAAAGATTTTACTGATTGGATGACTCAGATTGAGCAAAGTCATCAAGCTACTGGTAAATATGGCTATGTGGATAACGGCGATGTTTATGTGCCCTTAGAATATTACTTACGTACGCACCATCAGGAATTGGTTCAGTACAATGCCCAAGGCTATCCGGTGGTCGGGTTTGATAAAGCAACATTTATTGCTTTTTTTGATGCTTTTTATCGGGCTGCTCAGCAACAGGCAATTCCTAGTGCGGAGTTAGCCGCAAATACAAAAAGCATGGATGAAAATCCCATGGCAACAGGAGAAGCAGCTTTTCATCAGAATTGGTCAACTACTTATCTGTGGTACCAATTAGCAGCAAAACGGCATCAGCAGAACTTAACCTTGACGATGCCTTATGCCGCTAAGCAAACCCATGCCCTGTATTATCATCCAACCTATATGTTAGCCATCAGTAAGCAAACCAAACATGCCAAAGCAGCGGCTAAGTTTATCAATTATATGGTCAACAGTAAAATCGTTTCACAGAAATATATTGGTGCCTGGCTCGGGTTGCCAGCCAACCAAACGCTACAAAAGCCCTTGGCAAAAGCAATCCAACAGCAGCCAGCTGAAAAGGCAACGATTGATTATTTGCTGCAGATCAATCCTTATACTAGTCGCCCAGCACCTACGCCACCAAGTGGTTTTATTGAAATCAATGATACGTTGAATGATATTTATACGCAGGTGTCTAAGGGACAAATGACGGGTGAAGCAGCGTATGAGGCCTATATGGCTAAATTTAAGACTGTCATTCAAGTCAATTACTAGGGGTAAGCTAAATGAAACGAATGTCAAAAAAATTATGGAGAATCAGCCTTCTTTTCGGCAAAAGCTCGCCCGCTTATTTAATTTGCTCTTTATTCTATTACTAGCTATCTTAGTTCTGATCTCGATTATTTTTGCCCGCGTATTAAATACTGAAGTTTACCACAGCAGTCAAGAAAAATTGAATGGCTTATCTAGTAATGTGCGGCAGTCGTTTAATGATGTAGAAAGTTTAGCTCAAACCGTTTTACACAATAATACGATCATTACGGATCTGCCCAAAACAGCTCAAATACCAATGCAAACAACTGAAACTTATCACTTGCGACAGGAAATGCAACGCGAAGTAAACACGGCTAGATTGAATATTCCCAATATTAAAGATGTGTATTTGTTGAATAATAAGAATGAAAATCAAGCTGGTTATATTTTCGACTCTGGTGATATTGGGGCTGGCTGGTCGGTATCTGAAATCAAACGAGCGTTGGCACAACAGCCAAACCGGCAAGGGCGTTGGTTTTTCTCACCTAATTTAACTTCTGCTTTTTATGCACAAACAGTTTTTGATGCGCCTAAATTAAATCGACAACCTTTAGGCTTGTTGATTATTGTAGCTGACACATCGTTTATTCAATCCGAGATTCGGCACACACAAGTGTTTAATCGTGATGATTACTTTGTGATGCGTTATCAACATCAGTTATATACGACGGAAACAGATGGCGGCCCTTTTAAGCACTTCTTAAAGACACATCGTTATTTGGCTGATCAAACCAAACAAGATTATCAGATTCAAAAAATTCAAAATCAAAACTATTATTTCCTACAGAGTCAAAATGAAACATTTGGTTTTTATTATTTTATCCATAATCGGCAGATTCTGACCCGCGTGATTCAATTTGAAGCGGTGCTCTTCATCCTAATGATTTTGATTTTGAGCATGATCTATTTTGCCATGCGGCGAAATCTAAATGATTTAGTTGCACCAATCCAAAATTTAGCTCAATTGATGGGCACCTCTAAAAGTGCGGATGACTTGGCTAAATTAAAAAGTACGGTGGCGCAAACGCCTTATCTGACCAATCAGGATGAAGTAGGGGTGTTATATCGTAGTTTTGATCGGTTGATCATAAATATGGATGAATTAGTGGTTAAGAATTATCAAGCCAAAATCTTAACTCGAGAAATGGAATTGAAGTCCTTGCAGGCACAGATTGACCCTCATTTTCTATATAATACGTTAGATTCAATCAACATGCTGGCCTTAAGCAAAGGAGATCAAGAAATATCTGAAATGGTTACGAATTTAGCCTTATTATTTCGCCAACGTGTCAAAACCAATCAAACTTTTGCCACCGTTGCGACTGAGCTAAAGTTAGTGGATGCTTATATAAAAATCCAAACGATTCGGTTTGGTCAACGGTTGGCTTTTTCAAAAACCGTTGCGCCAGATACACTGCAGCTTAAGATGCCAAGCCTGATGATTCAACCCTTGATCGAAAATTCAATGAAATATGCTCTTTCTCAGATGGCCGAAACGACTAAAATTCAGCTCATTATTCAAAAAGAAAAACAATATTTGGTCATTCAAGTGATTGATAACGGCCCTGGATTTAAAACGGTAGCTGCTCAAAGTGGCGGGTCAACGCACGTCGGTTTAGCAAATATCAAGCAAAGACTTGCGCGACTATATAATGACCAGGCTCAGTTGACGATAGATTCTACCGCTTACCAGGCTACAAAAGTTCAAATTTCAATACCACTGGTGCCGCAAAATAAAGGGAAGGATGTGACTTAGAATGACAATTTCCGTTATGATCGTGGATGATGAAGCGATTATTACTGATGGTCTCGCCCAGATGATCCAATCATTTGAACTGCCAATTGAGTCAGTTAAGAAGTTCTATGCTAGTCCCACTGCTTTGGATTATTTAAAAGTAAATGCGGTAGATATTGTCATTACGGATATTAATATGCCAGTTTTAAATGGGATTGAATTAATTAAAGCAATCAATCAAGTGGCACCCACAACTCAGATTATTGTGTTGACTGGATTTGGCACCCTAGATTATGCCACTGAGGCAATGAGATATGGGGTGCGCTACTTTTTGCAGAAGCCAACCCAGCCAGAGCAATTGAAGCAGGCAATTCAAAAGAGTATCCAGTTTTTACAAGAATCCACTGAAAACTAGCAGTTACAATTCAAAGAGAAATTTGAATTAGCGGCTAATAATCAACTCACTAATGTTGACGATCCAACTGAACTGCCGACTTTTGGCATGATTTTATTTGATGAAAAACTAAGCGAGCGGTTAAAGCAACCGTTATTACAATTACTCAAACCTTTGACATCAAAGGTGATCATCGGTAGCGTCCGCCATGCAGCCTATGTCTTGCTGCAGACGCCAATTGATCTGACCACATTGGTGGCTAAGTGGCAAACGCTGTCGGGGCTACCTAATAGCGTGCTGGTTTGGGCAGCAGATGTCCATTTTGCGGCGGTACATCACATCATTACATTGGCAAAGGGTGCATTTACGGATAGCTTTTATTATGACCATAGCATTTTAGTCAACGCTAACGATCTGAAGCCACATCGCCAAGATACAAATCAGTTTATCTCAGCTTACCAAGCAGAGATGCAGCGGTTGATAAGTAAAAATGACTTTATTGCCGCTCAAGCCAAAACGCGTTTATTTTTTCAAGCGGCTAAAGATGAACATTATGATGTTGAGTTTTTAAAGGTAACTTGCCAGCAATTGGTAGATCAGTTAATTAAAACTACCAAAATCAAGGTTAATGAAGAGTTGACGCTTAAAATTATTTATGCCGCGAATTATTTAGATTTACAAGCGACTATTTTGAACGTCATTGAGTCCATCAAAAGGCATACATATATTGGTCACGGCTCTGGAAACATCGTTGCTGACTTAAATCTGATTATTGAAAAGAATTTCGATAATCCGAACTTATCTCTCCGATGGATTGCTAATAATTTGTTGTTTTTAAATTCAGAATATTTAGGCAAGGTTTACGCGCATCAGACGAATAAACGCTTTACCGAAGCTTTGACGGATTATCGGGTAAATGTTGCCAAAGCTATGTTGCGTCAAGGTGACAAAGTCTATGAAGTTGCCAATGCAGTCGGCTATCAAAATAATACGGACTACTTTAGTAAACAATTTAAGAAGCGCACCGGTCTGACCCCGAAACAATATCAGTTGAAGAAAAAGTGAATTAGAATATACCAAAAAGCCACGATACATATTACGTGAGATCAACACAACACGTTTTATGCATCGCAGCTTTTTATAGGTACGTTATTCAGTAACGCCAGTTTTGAAAATTGCTAAGCCATGAATACCATATTTTTCATTATTGGTTTTTTCACCACTGGCCACTTTAATGATATAGTCGATGAACTCATCAGCTAGCTGAGTCATCGGTTTTTCTAATAATTGACCAGCGTCAAAGTCGATCCAGCGGGGCTTTTTGTTGGCAATATAAGAATTGGAGGCTACTTTGACAGTCGGGACATAAGTTGCAAAGGGTGTCCCGCGACCAGTAGTGAATAAGACCATTTGACAGTCAGCAGAAGCTTCTGCTGATGAGGATACGAGATCATTACCCGGTGCTTGTAGCAATGAGAGCCCAGAGCTTTTGATTTTTTCACCATATTGTAAAACATCATTAACTAATGAAGTGCCAGATTTTTGCGTACAGCCCAAAGATTTATCTTCTAAAGTTGAAATACCACCGGCCTTGTTACCGGGGGAAGGATTCTCATAGATCGGTTGATGAAAAGATTCAAAATAAGCTTTAAAATTATTGATCAAAGCGACTGTTTTGTTGAAAACAGCTTCATCTTTTGCCCGGGACATGAGAATGGTCTCGGCCCCAAACATTTCTGGAACTTCGGTCAAAACCGTTGCGCCGCCTTGAGCTGTGATAAAGTCTGATAGCCGACCTAATAGTGGGTTAGCGGTAACCCCAGATAGCCCATCGGAACCCCCACATTTTAAACCAATTTTTAGTTTACTTAGTGGCAAAGGCACACGCTGGTCATTGGCAGCAGCATCATTGAGTGCTTCAAGCATTTCTAGAGCTGTGCCCAATTCATCATCGACTTCTTGAGAAATTAGAAATTTCATACGGTCAGGATCATAACCACCTAAGGTTTTGATTGTCTTGATCATACCGTCCATTTGGTTGTTTTCACAACCCAGTCCGAAAATCAAAACACCGCCAGCATTTGGCTGCACTGCCGCGTCGGCTAGGATTTTACGGGTCTGTTCAAAATCATCGCCTAATTGCGAACACCCATATGGATGTTTAAGTAAGATGACATTATCAAAAGAACCGTTATCTGGATGAAGTGCTTTGAACTGTTCAACAACGATGTCTAGTAACGGATTGATACAGCCGACTGTGGGAATAATATAGAGATCATTACGAATACCAACTTTGCCATTGGGGCGTTGATAGCCCATAAAAGTACGGTTATCTTTTGGCACTTGCCGTATTTTTTGCGGGTCGATGGGCGTGTAGTGATAATTTAATTCCCCGGAGAGATTCGTGGCTAAGTTGTGTGTATGCAGCCATTCACCTTGATGCACAGGTTGAGTGGTATGACCAATAGGAAAGCCATACTTAATGACATTTTCACCGGCAGCTAAATCATGGAGGGCAAACTTATGCCCACGGGGAATGACATCCTTTAAGGTAATGGCGTCGCCCGCAATCGTCAGTTGTGTGCCTGCAAGAATATCTTGTAAAGCGACCCCCACAGAGTCATGCGGGTCTAATTTGATAGATTGATTCATATGATTCACCTAGTTTGCATTGATTTCTGCGACGATTTGACGCGCACCTTTGGTATCTAAGTCAGTTAAGAATTGTGTCACTTGAGCTTCAAGACCGTTGATTTTTGTGAGGTCTTCACCCCAAAAAGCAGTTTCACTTAAAGCTAAATGAATATAATTTGGCTGAGCCTTGATTTTATCGAAGCCGGCTAAAACTGCCTCAGTGTCTTGGGGTGCAAAGCTAGCTTGTCCCTGATAGATTTTAAGGTAAGCAGCTAGAGCTAAAGTAATGCGCAGTGGCAATTTATGTTCTTTGGCAACGTAACGCTTTAACGTTGGTAATAAGCGTGCCGTGAATTTAGAGATGCTGTTAAGCGCAATCGAACTCAATTCATGTTTGACAAACGGATTTTCAAAACGTTCCTTAACACCTTCTGCATAGGCTTTTAACTCAGCTTCTGGCAGCGCTACGGTAGGGATGATTTCTTGATACATCTCATCATTTACAAACTTGTAAAAATCTTTATCGGCCATTACTTCGCCGACCGTTTCAATACCTGCAAGCCGAGCAATGGGACTCATCGTCGTATGGGGACCATTTAACAAGGACACTTTACGATTGCGGTAAGGTTGCATGTCATCAGTGACGACCACATTAATGCCAGCTTGCTTTAGTGGCAGCAGTGTCTTGATCTTTGGATCGCCTTCAATAACAAAAATCAAAAATGGTTCTGCTTTAACGATCGAATTATCTTGATAACCCCATTCTTGTTGCAGTGCTTCCGCACGATCTTTAGGATAACCAGGAACGATTCGATCGACTAACGTAGCATAAAAATCATTTTCAGTTTCGACCCATTGTTTGAAGTTAGCCCCAAGTTGCCAATCATCGGCATATTGTAAAACAATTCTTTTAAGCTCGTTGCCATTGTGGTTGATCAATTCACAAGGGATAATTTGAAAGCCCTTTTTGCCTAACTTGAACCGGGTGTAAAGTAGGGCAGTCAATTTGCCGGGATAGGAATTTGGTGCTTGATGGGGCACTAATTTGTCATTAGGATCATAACTGATACCAGCTTCGGTGGTATTTGAAAAGATAAATTCAATCGTGTCGATTTTAGCCAAGTCTAGGTAGGCATCAAAATCTTCAGTAGGTCTCACCGTATCATTGATGCATTCAATGATTTCGTGTTCTTGAACCGTTTGACCTTCTAATTTACCTTCCAATAAGACGGTATAAAGATCATTTTGAGTATCTAGATTCTTCGTCCGACCATTAGCAATCGGCTGAACGACTGCCACGCCACCATTAAATAAGCCTTGTTTGTTCATCTGTTGAATTTGCCAGTCCACAAAGGCACGTAAAAAGTTACCTTCGCCAAACTGAATGACCCGGGTGGGATAACGCTTTAATTTACGAAAATCATTGCTTAGTTTTGGTAATGTTTTTTGTATCATGTTGGATAACTTCTTTCAGTAATTTATTTTTTTGACAGAGTTGCGGATTATCAATTCCGGCGGCACTGCACAGACAATTTCGGGCAATGCCTCTTTAGACATTAATTGCGATAACCATTGAATCCCAATTTTACCCATATCTGTAATTGGCTTTTGCACAGTCGTTAAAGCGGGTGTTAAGTACTCTGAAAAATCGGAATCATCAAAACCAACGATGGAAATATCGTCAGGAATATGGACATTTAATTCCGCGCAAGCTTTGTAAGCGCCCATCGCCATATCGTCATTACTGGCAAAAACAAAGGTTGGTGGCTCTTGCATCAGCAAAATTTGTTTCATCGCTCGATAACCACTTTGCATGGTGTAATCACCAGGAAAAATCAAGCTTTTTCCTAAATTGATGTCGTAACGTTTCAACGTTTCAATGTAGCCACGTTGCCGATTGACAGAAGAAGCAAAATTGCAAATACCTTGAATCAAGCCAAAACGTTTATGACCGAGTTTGACACCGTACTCGGCAATTTGGCGTGCCGCTAAGTATTCATCAAAATAAACATTTGGTACGTTAGTCATGGATACCCGACGATTCAGCACAACGACTGGAATGCTTTGGCTCGTGACATAATTGATAAAAGCATCATCATCAGTGGACTGACTAATAATACAGATGCCATCAAAGCGATGATTAATACTTTCAAAATTGGGTAGATCATTAATGGCATTGATAGATAAGGTATAGGAATGACTTAGGTATTTGTAAAAAGCATTAATGGCCTCAGTCAGAAAGCTACGCGAGGTACCGCTAGTGATATTTGAAAAGAATAGGCCAACGGTATAGGACTTATTTGTGACTAAACTACGAGCGTTCAAATTGGGTTCATAGCCAAGTTCGTTGGCAATTTTTAGGATCTTCGTCTTTGTCTCGGGGGTAATCCGGGGACTATTGTTGAGTGCGCGTGAAACAGTTGTGTTGGAAACATTAGCGAGTTTGGCGATTGTCTTGATAGTTACCATATTTAGAGGCCCCTTTATCTGTGTTAACGTTTACATCATATTGCGGTAGTTGCTGATTGTCAATTGTTTTATGATGATTTGTGTCTTAAATAACTAGTAAATTTAAACATATATGGCTTTAAACCAGATATGAGAAGGGATAAATGGCTTAAATAGTTATTTACATTTCAATTTTTGCGTTATATCATAAGTAATCCTTTTTAGACGAGTATATAAACTTGTGATTTATTGAATTTGTTGTTGACAGATCATTTTCTTGGTCCTATGATGTAAACGTTAACACAGATGATCATCGTACTTTATTTTGAAACGTTTCAATGCAAAGGCTATTATTTCGTTAAAAAATTGGTCAATATGGGAGTGAATTAAAATAATGAATAGTCATACAACGGTAGTGGCACATCCCAGAGAGAAAACGTTAGCACAGAAAATTACCGATGATAACTTAAACAAAAAAATTCCCTTATCACAGAAAATTGCTTACGGTTTTGGTGACTTTGGCAATGGCTTCATGTTTGATTTAGGACAGGCCTATCTCACTAAGTTCTGGATCGATGCGGCCGGAATTGGAGCTGGCGCTGTGGCAGGTATCTTTGGCTTCACTAAGATCTTCGATGCCTTTATGGATCCAGTCGCTGGTTCATTTATTGATAATCGTAAGAAAATCGGAAAACATGGTAAATTTCGACCGGTTATGATGATATCAGCTGTGCTTTTAGGCTTGATGACAATTGTGACTTTTACCATGCCTGATCTATCACCAACTGGTAAAATCGTTTACGCTTATGTGGCTTATATGATCTGGGGTGCTATCTATTCTTTTACCAATGATCCCTATGGTTCGTTAGCCTCAGTCATGTCACGCAACGTTCAAGATCGAAGCTACTTGGCGACGTCACGTCAAGTAGGCTCAGTTGGTGCACAATTCTTAACCGGGATCGCATTCATTCCTCTAATGGAAATGTTTGGTGGTCATAATGAGCGCCATGGCTTTTTGATCGCGGCTTCAATTTTTGCAATTGCGGGTGTTTTGATGTTTCTAGTTTGTTTCTTAGGTACGCGGGAAAACGTCAAAGTGCATCGGGATACGAATGCTAAAAAAGAAGGTCTCAAAGATTATTTGAAGGTCGTCTTTACCAATGGACCCTTATTTGCGGTTATCTTAATGACAATTTTTACAATTTCAGCCATGAATACCAATAACCAAATGATGGTGTTCTTTGCCCAATATAATTTAGGTAATATTGGGTTGCAGCCTATTGTAAACGGTATCATGATGGGGACATCTATTATTGGTGTATTCATGATTCCATCGTTGACTAAGCGCTTTGGTAAAAAGAAAACCGCTATGTGGAGTTTCGTGGTGGGCGCAGGCGCAAATATTCTTAATTTTATCCTGCCAACCAATGTCATCACTTTTATCATTTTGGTAACGATCGGCTATACGGCACTTGCGATCCCTAATGGCATTACTTGGGCTTTTGTCTCAGACGTAATCGATTATGGTGAATGGCATACCGGCATGCGTAAAGAAGCCATCACTTATGCGGCCTTTAATTTTTCTAGAAAATTAGCCCAATCCTTAGCTGCACTTGTCAGTGCTGGTGTTCTGGCCTTGACTGGTTATGTGGCTAATGCCCATCAAACCAAGGGCACACTCATGGGTATTAAAGGTGCCATGACGATCTATCCTGGTATTTGTTTGTTGATTGCGGCGGTTGTGATTGGCTTATTGTATAAGTTGACGGATGATCGTTACGAGAAGATTGCCACCGACCTTGACCAAGGCAAATGGGAAAAAGGAACGATCGGCGATAAGGATGTTAAAGATTAATTAAAAAAATTTGAAAAAGGAAGTAATTTACAATGGCATTATTGGATGAGGATTTTTTATTAGAAAATGATATGGCAAAGAAATTATTCAACGATTACGCAAAGGATATGCCGATCATTGATTTTCATTGTCATTTGAATCCACAAGAAATCTATGAGAACAAAAATTATCCCAATATTACCCGGGTCTGGATCAATGAAGCGCATTATGGCGATCATTACAAATGGCGTTTGGAGCGGGCCAATGGTGTCCCAGAGGATTTGATCACCGGCGATGGTGATGAATACGAGAAATTCATGGCTTGGGCGAAGACGATTGAAAACGCAGCTGGCAATCCATTGTATGAGTGGACGCACTTAGAATTACGCCGTTTCTTTGGCATCGAGGGTGTCTTTAATGAAGCCAGTGCGCCTCGTATCTGGAAGAAAGCGAATCAATTGTTACAAACAGATGCTTTCAAACCCCGGAATCTGATTCGCAATTCTAATGTGCAGGCGGTTTGTACCACGGATGATCCAGCTTCAGATCTGAAGTATCATCAATTGCTGAAACAAGAAGAACGTGAGAATGGTTTCAGGACGTTACCTGCGATGCGGCCAGATAAATTGATCCAGATCGATCGCGATGGTTTTGGCGATTACTTACAAAAACTTGGGCAAGTTTCTGGCACTAATATCCATGATTTCGAGAGTTTGGTGGCTGCGTTACATCAACGCTTTGAATTCTTCAATGAAATGGGCGGCAGGCTGTCAGATCATTCCTTATTGACTTATCATTTTGTTGAACTTTCTAAAGCGCAGATCAATACGATCTTACAAAAAGGTATCAATAATGAACCGCTTAGTGACCATGAAATCGACGGTTATTTAACAGCTCTATTAGAAGCATTGATGCACTTGAACACGGAATTTGATTGGACGATGCAGTTCCATATTAATTCTGTGCGTGATATTAATCGACCAATGTTTCAACAATTAGGCCCAGATACGGGTTATGATGCGATCGGTACTCAGCCAGATATTGTGGCTCATATTCAAAAATTGTACACTAAAATGCAAGACAGTCAGGATATTCCTAAATCAATTTTCTATTCTTTGAATCCCAATGACTGGATGGAGTTAGCTACCATGATGGGGTGTTTCCAAGGTGGCGGCAAGCAACGTCTGCAATTAGGTGCTGGCTGGTGGTTCAACGATACCGCTGAAGGGATGAATGAGCAGCTAAGAATTTTTGCCCAACAAAGCCTTTTACCAAACTTTGTCGGGATGCTGACGGATTCCCGCAGTTTCTTATCTTATCCGCGTCATGAATATTTCCGACGGGTACTCTGTAATTTCTATGGTCAATTAGCTGAAAAAGGCCGGGTTCCAGATGATGAAGCTTATCTAGGCGAAATTGTACAGCGAATCGCTTATCAGAATGCGTATGATTTCTTTGGTTTCTTCCCAGACAAGACGCCAGCAGAACTATTTGCGAAACATGAAACTGCTTTTCAACTGTAATGGCTTAAGATAACTGATAAATCAAAAATAGAACTCAAGACAGTTGCGCTACTGTTTTGAGTTCTATTTGTTTAATATTGATAAACTTTCACTTCGTAAGGTCTAAGTGTATCTGCCAAGTCGTCAGGATAATTTTGGACCAAGCGCGTTTTACTTTCGGGAAACGCATAGTGTCGTTGGACGGTTTCCTGTGTGAAATTGGCAATAACCATTAAATGGTCTGTTTCGTATTGACGCGTATAAGCGAAAACAGCGTCGTCATTTTCGTTACCGGGAACTAAGCAATAGTCACCTAGCGTAATGATCGGTAGTTTATGGCGTAAGGCAATCAAGCGGCGATAAAAGTGGAAAATACCGTTTGGATCATTGACCTCATTTTCAGCATTGATCTCAGGATAATTTTCATTGACAGCTAGCCAAGGCTGGTGGTCACTGAACCCAGCGTTGGGTGCATCGCGCCACTGCATGGGCGTCCGAGCATTATCACGAGAATGGCGATTGAGGTATCGTAACATGGTGGGTCCATCAAGCAAGTTATTTTTGTCAACGAGTTCATGGTAAGCGTTGATCGATTCTAGGTCTCGAAAATCAGCCGATGATCGGAATGTCGCATTAGTCATGCCCAGTTCTTCCCCTTGGTAGATGTAAGGTGTTCCCTGCATGAAATGGAGTAGAGCTGCTAACATCTTGGCAGCATAAACACGATATTCTGGGGCATCATTACCAAAGCGTGAGACAACGCGGGGCTGATCATGGTTATTCCAATACAAACTGTTCCAAGCCTGCCCATGAAGCTGTTGCTGCCAGTCAGTCAATACCGATCGCAGCGTTTTTAAGGGCACCGGTTGATCGCACCACTTACCAAGAGCGGGATTGACATTGCGGTCTAACCCCATATGTTTGAAATGAAAAACCATATTCAGTTCAGAACCATCTAAATTGGCATACTTTTTAGCTTCATCAATGGTAACACCAGAAGTTTCACCCACCGTCATCCAATTGTGGTGGCTTAAAACTTTTTGATTCATTTCTCGCAGATAGTCATGAACGTGGGGACCGTTCGCCACGACAGAGCCAGCTTTACCATAGAGCTCATTGGCGGCCTTAGGGGCATCTGGCAGGTTTTTTGGTTTAGAGATCAAGGAAATGACGTCCATTCGAAAACCATCGATTCCCTTAGTTGCCCACCAATTCATCATATCAAAGACCGCGTTTCTAACATTGGTATTATCCCAATTTAAGTCAGGTTGTTCTTTCGCAAAAATATGTAGATAGTATTGTTGCGTAACGGGATCATATTGCCAGGCTGGCCCGGAGAAGGCGGAGCCCCAATTGTTAGGTTCGTGATCATCAACTGGATCACGCCAAATATAGTAATCACGATAAACGTTATTTTCCTTTTGAGCACGGCTTTTTTGGAACCATTCGTGGTAATCCGAAGTGTGATTGACCACCAGATCCATTATGATTTTGAGACCACGCTGATGTGCTTGTTGGATCAATAGATCAAAATCTGCCATTGTGCCAAAATCAGGGTTGATGGCTTGATAATCAGAAATATCATAACCACCGTCGATATCGCGCGTCTTGTAAATCGGGTTTAACCAAAGCACGTCGACACCGAGTAATTTAAGGTAATCTAAATGCTCAATAATACCCTTTAAATCACCGATACCGTCATGATTGCTGTCTTGAAAACTTTTGGGATAAATTTGGTAAACAACGGCCTTTTGCCACCATTTAATGTCGGTCATGTGTCACCCTCCAGTAACTTGAAATGTAAAACGGATTGTTTATAAATCGGGTTGTCCCAATAAGGTATCTAAATCATACTGTATTATCTGGATTATGCAAACATTAGATTTAGATTTTAAAGAGATAGAAATGCAGCCGACACACAATAACCTTTTGTTGTCGGCTGCATTTTTATAAATTTATGATATTGTCTACTACTTACCTTGTTGTTAAACCGGCGCTAAAACTAATCGGCACGATCGTCGGCTGATATTTACGTCGCGATTCACCATTTTTAGGCAAACGTTGGGTTAAATACTGCACAGCTAGTTTGGCCATCTGTGTAATGGGCTGCCGAATCGAAGCTAATGCGATTGGTTGGCGCGGATAGACTTGGGCGGCATCGAACCCGATAATTTGGACATCTTGGGGGATACGAATACCCTGTTGCAGCAGTAAATGCCACATATCTCCAGCAAATTCATCAGCATCCGCAAAAATACCATCAAATTCAAATTGATCTGCATGTAAATGCTGCTGAATAAACGCCTTAAATTCAGCTAGAATCGTTTGTTCATTGTGTGCCAAGCAGCGGGTATATGACATTTGATGTGTGATGCAATAATCAATGAAGCCTTGCTGGCGTTGCGCAGAAACGTTGACCACTGGTGCCAATGATGCAAAGAGTAAATTTTTCGCGCCAGAATCAATCAATTGTTTGGCCGCAAGTTGGCCGCCAGCATAGTTATCAGCCACAATTAGCGGAAAATGGTCTGATACTTTTTTCTCAATCGCAACTAGGGGAATATCCGCTGGAATCAAGTCGCTGATCTCTGAATAAGACATCGTGATAATACCCGCTACTTTCTGGGCTTTCGCCATTTCGATATATTCTAATTCTTCTTTAGGTTCGCTGTTTGAATTACATAGAATCATCTTATAGCCCACTTGATTGAGGGCCATCTGAATTGCATAGCTTAAATTGGCGAAAAATGGGGTATTGACTTGGGGGATAATTAAGACCACATACTCAGAACGATTTGTCTTTAAAGCCTTGGCAGATGCATTAGGGACGTAGTGAAGTTGCTTGATGGCGGTTTCAATTTTTGCAGCACTAGCAGTACGCACGTTTTGACCATTGATGTAATTTGAAACCGTCCCTCGAGAAACACCGGCCAAGCGAGCAACATCGTTCATGTTTGCCATAATATCGTTCTTCCTTTATTTAATAATTATTACGGATCGAATCTCCTAGATAACATCTTATCAAATAAATCAGATATTTGCTGTTGCTTCATATTTTGAAATTGAGAAGTCTCTAATTGGTCAAAATCTTGAATGAGATAAAAGGCTTCTAAATAAAGTGTGAGTTGGTCTTTGACAAAACGTTGATTGGTTTGCCCAGGCTGTTTTTGATTATTGCGAATGATGTTCATCGCGAATTCATTGGGATCAATATTTAATTGGTTGGACTGGATATCTTTTTCGACAGACATAATTTAACGCCTCAATTATTTTGTAGTAACTTGCTCTTGCTGATGTTTCTTTGTTAGATAACGGGTCATTTCTTTTTCTTTCTTAGGTGTCAATTGATAAAACAAGACTAAAATAAGTGAGATAGCAAAGGCGATCATTGGCACCCAAACGTAATCGGATTCGATGGCAAATAGGGCGGAAGCCGGTTGGGTTTTGTTTGGTACATAATGGCCTAAGGATAAGAAGAAGCCACTGATGGCGCCGCCGATACCCATACCAAACTTAGCTGTGAAACTAGAGGCAGAAGTGACAATACCCTCTGCACGCACACCATTGCGCCACTCACCATAATCTACAGAATCGGCTAATAGCACGGCAATCAAAGCTGAGATGAACCCATTCCCAAAGTTGCTGATGATCGTGCCAAAAATGATAATGGCAATATTTAACATGCGCGCACCGATGCCTAAGAAGAGTTGACCAGCAATAGCAATCGCTAGTCCCCCGAGCATGGTTTTCTTCTTGCCGATTTTCAGCACAACCTGCGGGGTCATAAAGACAGAAATCAAACTGACGGCATTGAATAATAGCGCGAATGAAACCAAATCGGCACGACCCAGGTTATATTTGAAGAAATAAATCGTTACTTGATTTTTGGCTTGCATCCCCAGCCAATAGACGAAATTCAAAACGATCACGATCACCCACGGCCAATTTCTTTTTAAGGCTTTTAGAGAAGTTTTAATGGGTAAAGGTTTTTCGGAACCCTCTGAATGAACACGTTCGCGTAGATTTTTAAAAACAACTAAATAAATCACGAAGAAAACGATGCCAGCCAGCAAAGCTAATGAGAAAAAGCCTTTCTTGTCGTTACCTTGGCCAAAGAAGCCAACTAAAGGCAAAGCAATCACGGAGATCAGTGTCCCACCGAAATTAGAGAAAAGCGACCGGATGGTTGACAGCGTGACCCGTTCATGGGAATTTTCGGTTAGGCTTGGCAAAATTGAGGTGAGGGGAATATTGACAGCGGAATAGAGGACATCCACACCAATATAGGTGACATAAGCCCAGATGATTTTACCAGTCATCGACAAATTAGGTGCGGCAAAACATAATACCGTGAAAATAGAAAATGGGGCACAGAACCATAACAGATAAGGGCGGCTTTTACCCCATTTGGTATGTGTGTGGTCGATCATGATGCCCCAAAACGGACCATCAAAGGCATCTACGATTCGGGCAACCAACATTAAAGTGCCAACGGCAGCGGCCTGAATGCCAAAAACATCGGTGTAAAAATACATCAAATAAGTACCAACTAAACTAAACGTGAAGCTACAAGCAAAGTCACTGATGCCATAACTTAAACGTTCATGCCAAGGTAAAATACCTTGGGCTAATTTCTGTGCGGTTGTTAAATGGGTAACATGATGTGGCCCAACTGGATCAGACTTGATCATATGCCATACGCCTCCTAATGACGTCTCGTTGAACATTATAATTTTTGTCTACTGTTTCTTAAACGTGTGCCAAAAGGCAACGATCTCACCTAACGGCAAATCACTCAAATGGCAACCCCATCCATTTATCGTGATTTTTGTTAGTGCTCGATCGCTGACCGCCTTTTGTTACACGCTGCTATGATTCATATTGATAAACTTTGACTTCATAAGGTCGAATCGTATCACCCATATCGTCCGCATAATTTTGAATTAGTAATTGCTTATTTGTGGGCAATTCGTAATGGCGTGAGACCGTTTCAGCTGTGAAATTAGCAATGATTTGTAAATTTTGATTTTGATAATGGCGTTGATAAGCAAAGATAGCTGTATCAGTTTCGTTGCCCGCAACAAGTTGATAGTCGCCCAAAGTGATGATTGGCAGGTCATGGCGTAATTGA
The DNA here is from genome assembly GCF_047943045.1 of Agrilactobacillus fermenti. Taxonomy (GTDB): domain Bacteria; phylum Bacillota; class Bacilli; order Lactobacillales; family Lactobacillaceae; genus Agrilactobacillus; species Agrilactobacillus fermenti. The sequence continues at coordinate 427,868 of NZ_CP181347.1, forward strand.
ATCAAACGCCGGTAAAAGTTAAAAACGGACTGGGGATCAGCGACTTCTTGAGCGGCATTGATTTCAGGATAATTTGGATTGACAGCTAGCCAAGGCTCGTGGTCGCTAAAACCAGCATTTTTTTGATCATTCCACTGCATTGGTGTGCGGGCATTATCTCGGGAGCGAGCGTTGAGATAACGCAACATGGTTGGTCCGTCAACCAATTTAGCTTGGTCAACGAGTTCATGGTAGGCGTTGATCGATTCAAGATCCCGGAAGTCATCTAATGAATGGAAAACTGTGTTGGTCATACCCAATTCTTCACCTTGATAGATATAGGGCGTCCCTTGCATAAAGTGTAATAAAGCGGCGAGCATTTTGGCAGCATAAACGCGATATTCAGGACGATCATTACCAAAGCGGGAAACACAGCGAGGTTGGTCATGGTTGTTCCAATATAAGCTATTCCAAGCTTTGCCGTGCAGCGTACTTTGCCACTTGCTCAAGTTTGCTCGTAGATCTTTTAAAGCAACCGGCTGATCGTTCCATTTACCTAGCGCTGGATTAGGATTGCCATCTAAGCCCATGTGTTCAAATTGGAAAACCATATTTAATTCAGAATGATTCAAGTTGGCATATTTTTGGGCTTCTGAAACAGTCACGCCAGCAGTTTCACCGACAGTCATCCAATCATATTTACTTAAGACTTGCTGGTTCATCTCACGCAAATAATCATGGACATGAGGGCCGTTCACAACAACAGCACTGGCATCGCCATATAAAGCACCTTTAGTTTGTGGGGCATTAGGCAAGCCTTTTGGTTTAGAAATCATGGAGATCACATCCATGCGAAAACCGTCGATACCTTTAGCTGCCCACCAATTCATCATATCGAAAACGGAATGGCGGACATGAGGGTTATCCCAATTGAGATCTGGCTGTTCTTTAGCAAATAGATGCAAATAGTATTGTTTTGTCTGGGGATCATACTGCCAAGCTGGACCGGAGAACATGGAACCCCAATTGTTAGGCTCGTGACCATTAACAGGATCGCGCCAGATATAATAGTCTCTAAAAGCATTATCTGTTTTTGTGGCGCGACTCTTTTTGAACCAATCGTGTTGATCAGAGGTGTGGTTGACAACTAGATCCATCACAATCTTTAAATCGCGCTGATGTGCTTGCTGAACCAATTCATCAAAGTCAGCCATTGTCCCAAAATTAGGATTAATAGCTTGATAATCAGAGATATCATAGCCACCATCGACATCCATTGTTTTGTAGATTGGGTTCAGCCAGATCACATCGACACCAAGCTGTTTGATATAATCTAAACGCTGGATGATGCCTTGTAAGTCACCGATGCCATCGTGATTACTATCTTGAAAACTTTTAGGATAAATTTGATAGACAACAGCGTTTTGCCACCATTTTACATTTTCCATATAGGTAACCTCCATTAATTTGGAACGTTCCATTTAATAAGTAAAAAAATAATTGCAACACTTTAAACAAATATGTCTGGTAAGGCCTTCAAAAAAGTGGAATCTATTTATATATTTTGAAACGTTCCAACTATTCAAATAAATCATAGCGCTTTCTTAGAAAAATGCAAGCGCTTTTTAGAATTTTTGTCTGCTAAATCGTTCGTAAATAAATAGGGACAGAAACAAAATATTAGTTTTGCTCTGATCCCTATTTATCACGAATATATGTTGTTTAAACGTGTTTCAAAAGGCAACGCCCTTGCCTAACAGCAACTCCCTCAGATGGGAAGCCCACCATTGTCGGGATTCTTGTTCGTGCTCGATCGCTGACCACCTTTTGTCACACACTGTTTTATTTTACCAAATCTCGCAATTCAGCAATTAAATCTAAAGGATGCCGCGTTGCTTTTGAAATGGTCTTAATATTTAATAAATCACGATCCGTTAAGTTATGAGAGATCGAGTTTTTACCGTAAGAGCCAGTACCTAAGGTTAAGGAAGGGGTCAATTTATTGAAGAGACCGCCAATACCACCTAGAGAGCCTGGCGTGTTGATCAAGATACGGCAGGCTGGCATTTTGACACCAAATTCGTCAATAATTGCTTGATCTTTAGTGTGCAAAACAGCAGTGTGACCCAAACCACCATATTCTAATAAAGCCAGGCAAAGGTTCATGGCTGATTCATGACCGTTGGCTTCATACATTGTTAAAACAGGCGACAATTTTTCGCCAGAAAGTGGGAAATTCACACCAATACCGCCGACTTCAGCGATGAGTAGTTTTGTACCCTTAGGCACCTGAATGCCGGCAATCTCGGCGATACGTTCTGCTGACTGACCGGCAATTGGACCTCGAACGGTATGGCGTTTGGGATCGATGACCGCGTCACTTAACTTTTGTGTATCAGCCTTGGGCACAAAGTAGGCACCCTGTTTTTCAAAACTTGTACGTGTTTTTTGATAGATAGCACGATCGACGACCACACTATTTTCTGAGGCACAAATCATGCCATTATCAAACGTTTTTGACGTCATGATATCTTGGACAGCAGCGTCGACGTCAGCAGAGGCTTCAATATAAGCCGGAGCATTACCGGGGCCAACACCAAGAGCAGGTTTACCGGTGGAGTAAGCCGCAGCAACCATTGCTGGACCACCAGTTGCTAGGACAATGGCGACGTTAGGATGATTCATCAATTTATCTGTAGCTTCGATGCTTGGCTGTGGAATCCACTGGATGCAATCCTTAGGGGCGCCAGCTTGTTCAGCGGCTTGAGCCAGAAGTCGGCAAGTTGCACTGCCACATTGCTGCGCTTGTGGGTGTAGCCCAAAAATAATCGTGTTCCGCGTTTTTAAAGCTAACAAGATTTTGAAAATAACCGTTGACGTTGGATTCGTGACCGGAGTAACGCCCGCAACGACGCCCAGAGGTTCTGCAATTTCCTGAAGACCATTGGCTGGGTCGTCTTTAATGATACCAACGGTTTTATCATCTTTGATTTGATTCCAAATATATTGACTGGCATAAATATTTTTAATGGCTTTGTCTTCATAGTTGCCCCGACCAGTTTCTCGATAGGCTAACTGAGCCAATGCCTTGGCATGGCGCCGGGCTGTATCAGCAATGGCTTCACAAATGGTATCCACTTGTTTTTGATCAAAAGTACGTAAGCTCTTAAAGGCATCTTGTGAACGAGAAACCATGGTGTTAATCATATTTTCAACGGGTAGATTTACTAAATTCGTTGTTTTCTCTATATTTTGCATATTGAGACACGTCCTTTTTCAGAAAGTTAATTATTTAATTCACAATTAAAATATAGAACTTTTTGGTTCTGTTGTAAAACAGAAATAACTGTTTTCATACAGTTTAGTACAGTTAGCATAAATTGTTATGGTATGGAGAACTGTGTATTTCAGATGAATTAAATTATTGTTCGTTTAAAGGTGTTATGTGTGCGATAATGAAGTTATAAAGTGTTGAAAAAAAGCCAAAAGACGAACAATATAAATAAAAACGGTTTCAAAAGAAAAAATTTTAATAACAAAATATTTCGTGTGTACTAATTTAAACAAGGGGCGCAAGGCAAAGGGTCGGCTGCCCGTGCCGTTTCAATACTCATTCAAGCCAAATTATGATAGTATTGAAACAGTTTGTAACGCATGAAGATTAATTAAAAAAGGGCGTGACGCAAATGTTGAGCGTGCGTTTAAATAATATGAAGTTTCACGGCCATATTGGTGTTTATCCTGAGGAAAAGAAAATCGGTCAGGATTTAGAAATTGATGTTGCCTTGCAAACCAAAGTGGATGTGCAGCAGATTCATGATGATTTGACTCAGACCATTAGTTATGGCGCCGTTTATCGTCAGATTCAAAAAATTGTTTCAACTAGCCGGGTGGACTTAGTCGAAACGTTGGCGACGGACATTATGAATGCCGTCAAGGCTACTTATGCTGAACAAGTAACTCACGTAACTGTGCGGATTCGCAAGTTGAATACCCCAATCGATGGCATTATGGATAATGTGGAGATCGAGGTGCAGGGGTGATGCCAGAAGTCTATTTAAGTATCGGGGCTAACTTAGGAGATAAAGTTGGACAGCTGCGAACGGCGATTGCTGAATTAGCAGCCAAGCCGGAAATTGACATACTGGCAACTTCTAAGTTTTACCAAACGGCACCGGTGGGCGGTGTGCCCCAAGATGACTTTATCAATGCTGCGGTTCGTCTTGAAACGGCATTAACACCAAGTGCCTTATTAGAGGTGCTGCATCAGATTGAGCAGGGGTTACACCGGGTTCGGAAGATCCATTGGGGACCGCGAACGATTGATTTGGATATTATTTTTTATGATCATGAAACGGTGCAAACCACTGTTTTGACAATTCCACATCCGGAAACTTTTAACCGTCGTTTTGTATTGGTTCCTTTGTTAGACATATTACCCCCGACTGATCCCTATTATGCCCAAGTGAAAGCTGCTCAAACGCAATTAGGGGACACTCAAGCATTACAAGTTTTTAATGGAGTGTGAATCGTATTGAATGAAACAAACCAACAAGCAATTGAACAAGCCGTCAAGCAGATTTTAACGGCTGTGGGTGAAGATCCTAATCGGCCTGGTCTGCTGGAAACACCAGCCCGGGTGGCGCGCATGTATGCAGAAGTATTTAGTTCCTTGTCAGAACAAAAATTTACGGACTACAAAATTTTTGATTCCGATCATGATGAAGACGAGATCGTTCTAGTGAAAGATATTCCTTTCTATAGTATGTGTGAACATCATTTATTGCCTTTTTTTGGTACAGCTACGGTAGCTTATATCCCTAAAGACGGCAAAATTATCGGCTTAAGCAAGATTCCAAGATTGGTAGATTTTGTTACTAAGAAACCAACGCTACAAGAGAATGTAACAGCTGATATCGCGACAAATCTGGCTGATATTTTACATCCAGCAGGTATTGCAGTGATGGTGAAAGCACGGCATATGTGTATGGAAATGCGCGGGGTCAAAAAGGCGAATAGCCAGACGCGCACCAGCTTTTATAGCGGCCGTTTCAAAGAACCTCAGACGCGGCAAGACTTAATGTTGCAATTACAGGACATTTAAAATGACAAAGATCAACGATGAAGTTCAATTCCATGAATATTTAAAATTAATCAAAACCACGATGCGATACGGTTCTGAAAATCGTATCGAATTGTTGCGGCAAGTCCTAACAGCGTGTGACCACCCAGATCTGAGTTTTAAAATTGTGCATATTTGTGGGACTAACGGTAAAGGGTCGACTGGCTATTTGATTGGTGAGTTATTGCAGCAGGCGGGCCTGCGGGTTGGGCGATTTTCGAGTCCGGCAATTTATGAAGATCGAGAAATGATTCAACTTAACGGTCAATTAGTCAGTTATGCGGCCTTTAATCAAGCCTTTAATGAATTATTGACGGCTTTACAGCAGCGGCAGCTAGCTTTAACCCAATTATCGGAATTTGAATGCTGGTTCTTGATTGCAATGCTGGTTTTCCGCCAAGCGCAAGTGGCCTGGGTGATTTTAGAATGCGGGCTCGGCGGTGAGTTGGATGCCACCAATGCCATTGCGACAGCAGCTTATGATGTCTTTACCCATATTGATTTGGACCATATGGCTTTACTGGGCAATACGATTACCGCCATTGCTACCACTAAAGCCCGAATCATTCGCCCACAAGCCGAAGTAATCAACTATCCGGCGCAATATCCAATAGTGGATCAGATCATTGCCGATTTGGCGGCTCAGCGTCAAGCCTATTATCATCACGCTAAAACCAGCCAGCTAGTGGTTCAGCGGGCTGATCTGAATGGCACAGACTTGCTTTTTCAAACACAGGAGCAAGCTATTCCGTTACATTTAAATTTAGCTGGTGCCTATCAAGTTAAAAATTTGGCGACTGTCTTGGCATTCGTTCATGTTTATAATCAAAAAGTGCAAACAAGACTTATTACAACAGAGATGATTCAGACTGTTCTGCAGTCGGCCACGTTAATGGGTCGATTGACGCGGGTTCATAAGCAGCCACCGGTTTATATTGATGGCGGTCATAATCCTGATGCCATTCGTGGTATTATGCCGTTATTAGCTCAAACCAGTCAAAGGCATGAATTGATTATTGTTGTGGGCTTTTTAGCTGATAAGAATGTCCAAGCGGCGCTACAAAATTTTCGGACATTATCAGCTTACTTTATCGCAACAACGCCTGATAATCCTAAGCGTGCCTTACCGGCAGCCACGTTAGCTGATTGGCTGATTCAACAGTTGCCTGAGGCGAAAGCTATTCAAGCACTAGCTGCCCCGCGAGCAGCTTATCAGCAAGCTTTAGCTCTGGCAGCAACACTCAAAGATCCAGTGATCTTTGTCTTGGGTTCTTTTTATTTACTGCGGCAGGTACCAAAGTCATGAAACAACCAATTCTAATCGCCAGCAATAATCAAGACAAGTCACAAGAACTTAGTGCAATTTCGGCGTTGTTTGGGCTACAGGCAGTTAATTATCAAACCGTTGCCGCAACCAAGTTCCAATTTCCAGAAGAGACCCTTGATTACGTTCAAAATGCGCAGCAAAAAGCCGGATTTATTTGGCAGAAATTACAGCGATCTTATCCAGCTCTGGGTGATGATTCGGGCATTCACCTTGATTTTTTGCCCAATCGATTTAATGAAGCTACAAAAAGAGAATTTGCAAAAAGCAGTCAAGATCATGTAACATACTTACTACAGTTATTGGAGGAAGCGCCGTTAGAACGGCGGGGCATTACGATGGTCACACATCTAGTGCTGCGAAATTATCGGGGAATCTACCACGCAACCGGCTATTTAACCGGGCATGTTGCACTGCAAGCCATGGGGACGGGCGGATTTGATTTAGACCGTATTGTCATCCCAACTGGTTTTCAGCAGACACTTGCTCAGTTATCGCCAATGGTTCGGATGCGCTTGGGGCACCGTTATCAAGCTATGACGCACTTAATCCAACAAATGAGGTAATTGATATGAAAATATCTGAGCAAAAAGATCTATTCCAGTTGGCAACACGGACAACCTTTGATCCCTATCAAATCCAATTGACTTTGACCGATTTAACAACGGCTGAACAAGGTTGGCTGCGGCCATTATTGGCAGACCTAGATGTCTTATATCAGCAATTGGGCACTAATTTTGCAATTAAATTTGATATCTATCAGTTTGAAGCTTTTAAGCATGCATTTTTAACCCATGAATCAGCAACAGCTTTACGCACGCAGATCCAACAAATCTGGTCAGAACATCAAGTTTGGTGGCGTGGCCGTAACTTTAGCTTAAATCTGACCACTGAACCTATTGTTTATTCGATCATTAATACCTCACCAGATTCGTTTTATGATGGTGGGGTATTGAAGGACATGGACGCAGTCATGCAGCGGGTGGCAGCGGATGTTGAAGCCGGTGCTAAGGTGATCGAAGTGGGTGGTCAAACAACGCGACCGGGCTTTAAACCGATTACGCCAGAAGTTGAGATCAAACGCACTGTTCCTCAGGTCAAAGCGATTAAACAAGCTTATCCTGATGTGGTCGTGGCAGTAGATACGTATAAGGCACCCGTTATGCGGGCTGTTCTGGCGGCTGGTGCCGACGTGATCAACGATGTGAATGGCTTCAATGATGATCCAGAAAAGTTGCGGTTATTGCGGGAGTATCAACCAGCAGTACTGACAATGCATGAAAATCGCGGACGGCCATATAAGGATAGTTTGACTCCAAATATCCGCCAATTTTTCAAGACTAATATGGAAATGTTACTGCAGGAAGCTGATTTAGACTATGAAGCCATTGCGCTGGATCAGGGTATCGGGTACTCTGCCAATGCGGATAATATTCAAGATTTTGCTTTCATGCGTTCTTTAAGTGAACTCAATATTTTTGGTCGGCCGACCATGGTGGCTGTTTCGAATAAGGGTTTTTATGGCAAACTCTTGGGTTTGGCTAAAGATAATCGCTTATTACCGACCATTGTCAGTGAAACGGTCATGATCCAGCAAGGTGGGCGTTTGATTCGCGTTCATGATGTCAAGGCAACAGCGGATATGATTAAATTGCTAAAAGCCATTAATACCTCATTTTTGATTGATAAGGAAAATGATGAAATTAAAAGTTGATCTAAATTGATTGATTTAATTTAAAAAGTACTAATTTCAGTGGTTGATCGCTGAAATTAGTACTTTTTTTGCGAACATCACCACGCGTATAATAGACCCATTAGTCATCATTAAATAGGGTGGGGATGTTGTGCAACACAAACGCATTAATTTTACTTTTGAAATTTTTCTATTGTCAGCTAATTTACGCGTGGCAATTACGGCTTTACCACCGCTGACCAATAAAATTCAAAGCTTTTTCCAACTTGATTCAGCCCAAATGGGTGCCGTCACTACGATTCCACTTTTGTGTTTTGGATTTTTATCGATTTTTGCTGGTCAGTTGATCAAACGCATGGGGACGACATTTACTCTGCGTTTAGCGCTAGTTATGCTGGCAGTGGCTAACTTATTGCGCGTATATGTGAGCTGGGGCTTATTTGTAGGGACGGTTTTTGTTGGTGCAGCCATTACGTTGTTGAATGTGACACTACCAACAATGATCGTGGAATGGCATCCGGAGAAATCTTCATTTTTGAATGGTGTTTATACGGCTTCTATCAATTTATTTTCGGCGTTGGTCGGTGGCATTATCGTGCCTTTAGCCAATCATTTTAGCTGGCAGATTGCCATCCAAATGTTTTCGATTCCAGCAATTATTGCCTTTATCGGCTCGTTATTTTTGGGACGCGCGCAAGGCCCTGCCGCATCAGAACAGGCGACCGTGGCAGCTTCTAGAAATACGGCCTATCCAGCAGCGTGGCGCCGACGTCATGTCTGGTTACTAGCCATTTTTATGGGATTACAATCTTTTGTTTTTTATACGTTAGTTGCTTGGCTGCCGAGTGTCATGATGTCTCATCACAGCTCCGCAACTAAAGCCGGCTGGTTAGTGGCCTTGTTCCAAATCATTGGGATGCCATTTTCATATTTTGTACCGCGGGCAGCGCACAGCCGGGCCAGGTTATTTAAGGTGAATTTGGCATTTGCCGTAGGATATGTGGTAGGTATCGGCTTAATGTTTACCACTAGTTCAGCAACGCCAATTTTAGTTATGATCAGTTTGCTATTAGGAATCACGACGGCAGCGACTTTTTCACTGTCATTGAGCTTGATTACCGAAATTTCAATCGATGGGGCGGATGCCAGCTCTGTCGGCGGCTTGGTTCAGTCAGTGGGATACTTATTGGCTGCCAGTGGACCGACAATTTTCGGAGCAACGCGCCAATTGAGTCATAGTTGGACCGTGCCATTAATCGTTTTGCTTGTAGTTGCAATCGTTACAATTATTTTTGGCCAAATTTTTATTCAGTCCAGTCAAAAAGTCATTTCTAAATAATTAAAGTTTGAATAAACGCAAAGTTTGTTAAATGAAAGCATTTTTTTGCATATGGGTAAACAAAACATACTAAGATTAGATCTGTTGATGAAGTATATTCTTACTTCGGTCAACAGATCTTTTTTGATCAATTATAAAAATACCGTTCACTCATTGGGGCTTCGAGCCGTCCTATCTTTTGGTAAATTTATGTGATCAAAAAACGTTTCTTGGTATCAAGTAGAGTATATTCCTCGATGATCAACGTTTCGTGTGATAATCAGTGTTAAAGCCGATCGCACTCTATGGGGCTTCGAGCCGTAAAAAAACTGGCTTTCACTACTACCTTCTGTTAATCAATTTTAAGTTTGTGGAGCTTCGAGCTCGGGTATCGGAAATGAGATCCAGGAGTAGTTAGTGTTCTAATCACAAGAAAGAAGATGTTGTTCGATGACCGATCTGATCGGTATCGATGTTTCAATGGGAAAAAGTAACGTGGCTGTTTATCACGACCACAAATGTATTGATGAGTACGCGTTTCATCATACAAAAACTGGGTTTCAAAAGTTAGCCACGACCGTGGCAGAACTAGAGCACCCCACCTTATATTTTGAAGCCACAGGCATTTATTCACGACCGCTAGTCCGTTTCTGCACTGACCAGCATTGGGCATTCACTCAGTTGAACCCCTACAACTTCATTCGATACGCAAGATCTTCGCCGCATCAAGAACGACACCACAGACGCCCGCAAGATCGGTTTAGCCGCTTATGACAATACTTACCGCCTATTTACGCAACAGAAACCGATCTATGGCACACTCAGAGAATTGAACCGTTTCTATCAACGGATGATCAAAGATATCAAACTTCATCAACTTTGGCTCCATACCACGCTCCAACAGACTTTTCCGAATTAGAGGCTTTATTTAGCAGCAGAGTTTCTAAATTGGCATTGAATATTATTGAACTCTATCCGCACCCAGACTTTGTTAAAGGCTTAGGGCACATCAAATTACGCAACCAATTGATGAAAAATACGGATAAAAAGCTCTCCAAAACAAAAGCGACCCAAAAAGCTGAGGCACTTTTAGATTATGCTAAAGAGTAGTGCGCCAGCCGCCCACGAGGGCAATGTGCAAGTAGCCGAAGTTCGTTATTATGCCCATGAGCTCAAAGCGTTGATCCAGCAAAAAGAGAAATACAGAAACAATTGATAGCGCAAGCGAAAGCTTTACCAGAATTTGAGATCTTGACTTCTATGCCTGGCATTGGTGAATTGACAGCTAGCCGAATCATTGGTGAGGTCGGTGATTTCACCCGCTTTGACAATGCCAAACAGATCAATGCTTATATCGGCATCGACTTAAGACAATACCAATCTGGTACTTACCGAGCGATTGATCATATCAATAAACGTGGCGATCCTTACGCCCGTGGCTTATTTTATTTAACAGTGGCCAATATGCGTCGAGTCTACGGCTTGACCAAGGTGCCCAATCATATTGTCGACTTTTATTATCGCTTACGAAAAAAGGACCTAATCCAAAATTGGATAAGGTCGCAACGGTGGCTTGCATGAATAAACTGATCAAATGTCTGTTTGTCATGATTAAAAGTCACCAAACATATAACTATAAGTTATATCACGGGCTCGAAGCCCAATAAGGCCTGACACCTTATAAAATCAAGTATACCACGATATAGATCTGAAAAAGCAACCGATCGCGGTGTATTTGAGTTACCCTAATTTCGCCCCCATGGGGGTGAAGCATACTCAAGTGACGCAAACCTTATACAATAGACATTGATTCATTAACAGATGATTTAGTTGGAATTAACACTTGACTAATCGTAGGAAAGAGAGTGAGACAAAAGGCGTTCAGTGGCCGAGCACTAACAAGAGTCACGATAAATGGTGGGCTTTTCCATTTGAGTGATTCGTCGTTGAGTGAGGACATTGCCTTTTGGCACACGTTTAAGCAATAAATATTCGTAATTAACAAGTGGCTGAAAACAAAACGTTAGTTTTGTCTCAGCCACTTTTTGATACTCATAGGTTTTTATTTTACGCGCAGCAACGTGTATTTCTTTTTACCCTTACGGATAATGACGAATTTGCCGTCAAAGTCAGTATTTGGATCGACTTGAAAATCAAGATCTTGCTGGCGTTCACCATTGATGTAAATCGCGCCGTTCTTGATGTCCTCGCGTGCTTGGCGCCGAGAAGGTTCGATTTTGGTATCGTCCACCAGTAGTTCAACTAGTGGCCGAACTTCATTTTTGATCGTAACGCTTGGCATGCCTTTGAATCCTTGTTCAATTTCATGGGCAGTTAAAGTCTTTAGTTCACCGGAGAATAAAGCTTTAGAAATATGTTCAGCTTCTTCAACAGCAGCTTTACCATGGACAAATTCAGTGACTTCTTCGGCTAGACGTCGTTGTGCTAAGCGTTTCTCAGGGGCAGTCTTAACACTTTCAGCTAAATCATCGATCTCAGCTTTACTTAAGAATGTAAAGTATTTTAAGTATTTGACGACATCGCGATCATCTTGATTTAGCCAGAATTGGTAGAATTCGTAAGGTGTCGTTTTTTCTGGATCCAACCAGACAGCCCCACCAGCCGTTTTACCAAACTTTGTACCATCAGCTTTTAACATTAAAGGAATTGTTAGGCCAAATACCTTAGCTTCTTGGCCTTCTTGACGATGGATAAGGTCAATACCAGCAGTGATATTGCCCCATTGATCAGCCCCACCAATTTGTAGCTGTACATCATGTTCTTTATATAGGGTCAAGAAATCGATGGATTGCAGAATTTGGTAAGTGAATTCAGTATAAGAAATACCGACTTCTAAGCGGGAAGCAACGATTTCTTTGTTCAACATGGTATTGACGTTAAACAATTTACCAAAATCACGTAAGAAGTCTAATAAGCTGATCTTGGATAGCCAGTCATAGTTATTAACGATCGTAAAATTATCCGTACCAAATAGTTTTTCCATTTGGCCAGTCAATGCAGCTTCATTGTGTTTAACTTGATCCATGGTTTGTAAAACACGTTCAGATTTTTTACCGGAAGGATCGCCAATTGCACCAGTACCACCACCGATGACGATAACGGGATGGTGGCCGGCTTCTTGGAAACGTTTAAGCATCATGAAGGGAATCAAGTGGCCAATATGTAAAGAGTCGCCGGTTGGATCGACACCACAATATAGAGAAATGGCTTTTTCGTTGACAAGTTCTTTTAAGCCCTGTTCATCAGTCATTTGGTTGACTGCACCACGCCATGCTAATTCATCAATGATTTGATTTTGCTTTACTTCTGTCATAAGATACCATCCTTAAATTTAGAATAAAAAAAGCCCAATCGAAAAAATCGATTGGGACGAATCAGTCATTTGATCCGCGGTACCACCCGCGTTATGCTTACGCATCAACTTGAATGATCCATAACGAGATCAGCCGGTTAGTCCATATGTTTCTGCGTAATTCATGCTTAGGAGATTCATCGGTTCTCAACAATGCCGACTCTCTGGCGAAGGGCTCCTATCATTACTATACAGAAAACTAATAAACTTAGAATAACTGAATTAATACGCAAAATCAAGCAAGGGGACGGATAAATGACTGAATCAATTAAGTTAGTGGTGTAAATTTAATTGTTAGCTGTTGTTTAGTTGCTTGGGCAATTTCTGATAAAATTTTAGTAGATACAGTCATAGAACCATTTTCAATTTTTGAATTGTTACAACTAGTTTTGCCGCGTCTTGTTTGGGGAGGCTGTCTAAGAACTCTTTGAATTCAGACTAATCGTAGTAATCAAACTCTATTTTCTTCATTGATTTATGATAGCCTATAAGCTATCGCAGGGAAATTTGTAGGCATTAATTAATGAAACAAATGCTAGCTTTCAATAATTGGATAAATTCTTATAAAAATTGACACCATATTGGAATTCTTTCACGTATTATAGTATGTGTAAGATTATGTCAAGATTAAGCGAGGCACCTAATGAACGAACTAACCTTTCGAACAGCAACCTTCAAAGATTTGGCGACAATCGTTGCCATATATAATGAAAGTATTCCCGGCCGGCTAGCGACGGCAGATACCGAACCGTTAACCGTTGCGGCACGACAGCCTTGGTTTACGGCACACCAGCAAGGTCATCAAGGCATCTGGGTTGCTGTCTTAGCAAATAAAATCGTGGGCTGGTTCAGCTTTTCAGACTTTTATGGTCGTCCAGCTTATAAGCAGACAAAAGAAATTTCTATTTACTTAACTGCTGCGGTACAGCACCAGCATTTAGGTCAAAAAGTATTGACTTTTGCGGAGACAAAGGCCAGACAACTCGGTTTAGAAACGATTGTGGCTTTTATCTTTAAGCACAATCAACCCAGTGTACATTTATTTAAAAAAAATCATTATCAAATATGGGGCGATTTACCTGACGTCGCAATTATGGATCAAAAACATTATTCGTTATTGATTTTAGGTAAACAGCTTACCCCTAGCGTTGTGGGAGGCAACAGTTGATGAAACACAGATATAAATTTGGCTTCATGACCTTATTTTTAGTTGGCTTGACCACTAGTATTTTATCCACTTCAGTTGTTTTAGCAGATGAAGTTAGTGAGGCGCAAAATGCGTTAGATGCGAATAAAGCGCAAAGTAATGACTTGAATCAGCAAATTCAAGATCAAGAGAATAAGGTCGCTCAATTAAACAATCAAGTCGCTAATAAAACTTTAGAGATCAGTAAAACCCAAAAGAATATCAGTGCTAACCAGGCCAAATTAGCAAAACTAGATACTAAGATCACTAAGACCCAAAAAGAAGTTAAGCAAAGACGGCAAACTTTGCAAAGTCAATTAGTGAATCTGCAAAAGCAGTCCAATAAGAGTGCTTTAGGAAATGTTTATGCAGATTTTATTTTAAGTGGGTCCGATTTATCGGATATTGTGAGCCGAGCTGTTGCTGTGCAAAAAATCAATACTGCTAATCATGCGGCTTTGACAGCCTTAACGGATGCCCAGCAGAAATTACAAACTTTTAAAGATCAACAACAAACCCAACAAGCGGCATTGGTCAATGCTAAGCAGCAGCTAGAAACGGAAAAGGCAAAATTAGATACTGCTAAGTTAGAAGCGACCAACCAGCAGACGCAGCTGCAAAACCAGTTGAATGCGAACCAAGCAGCTACTTCTGGTCTGCAAGATCAGCTGAAGGCTGCTCAGGATAAGCAGGCTCAAATTGAAGCTGCCTTAAAAGCAGCCCAGGCTAAAGCAGCACAGACGCAGGCTGCAGCAGCGAATCAACAGACGGAGGCAACAAGTGCTGCAACCACGGCAACGGCATCTGGGGCCGATTTAGCTGCGAATAATAGTGATTATCAAGCTGAACTCAATGCCAATTTACCTAGTAGTGCTGCTAATAACAAGATTATTCAAGATGCCATGCAATATTTAGGTGTCCCCTATGTGTGGGGTGGTACGACTCCGGCCGGTTTCGATTGTTCAGGTTTGGTTTATTATTGTTATAAACTAGAAGGTAAAACTGTGCCTCGAGTTTCTCAGGGCCAGAGCACAGTTGGGCAATATGTGAGCCTAAATAATTTACAACCAGGCGACCTATTATTCTGGGGTGGTGTTGGTACCGCCCATCATGTAGCTATTTATATTGGTAACGGCCAATACATTCATGCACCGCAACCGGGTGAGAATGTCAAAATCGGAAGCATTGCTTGGTTCCGACCTGATTTCGGCCGGCGTTATTAAATTTAAGTTCTGAACAGTTAATCCTTTTGTCTAACTAGGGGACTATGCTATGATTGTCAGTAAATAATTTAGGGAGCGACAAAACGATGATGAGGACACAAGAACGTCATTTGATTGTGATCACTGGCGCTGCCGGTACTGGCAAGACAACGGTCAGCCACTATTTGGAGCAACAGTTTGGGGTAACCCGAGTATTGACTCATACGACGCGTTCACCTCGGCAAGGTGAGGCTGACGGGGTAGATTATTATTTTGAGACTGAGGCCTCATTTTTCAAAAATCATTTTATTGAACACGTCACTTATGGTGGGCATTTATATGGCTCTTCTGAAGAAGGGCTGGAGCGAGCCTTTAAGAAGAACCGCTTAGTATGTCTCGTGTTAGATACGGCTGGTGCCCAAACTTATTTACAACGTTTCCCTGAGTTAGTAACGATTTTGTATTTAACGGTCAATGATCCGGATCAGTTAAAAGAACGGATGGTTCAACGTGGTGATAGCGTGACGGCTTTACAGCAGCGCATTCATTCAGATGAGTATATCCGTGATTTGCAAGTTCCAACCTCATTACAGCGGCATGTCAAGATCATTGTCAATGATCATTGGCAAGCAACGACGGCTAAATTGAATCAGTTAATGTTGCAGCTAGACGATTGAGTTAATTTTGCAGTACTTGCTGGATTTGTCGGTGTACGCGGTGCCGTTCGGTTGATGTAATTTTTTGAAGTGATTGGCCATTGATCAACTGTTCCGTGCCGTTAAGCTGATCAGATTGAATATGATGGATGCCTTTACCACTTACCTGACTAACTGCGAGTCTTGTAAGTGGTAAATTTGTTTTAAATCCAGCGTTTTTGGCAATGCGAAGATATTTTGGTAGATTGTGCAGCTGCTTCTGCTGCGTTAATTTTTGAAAACTAGCCTTGAGGACTTGCTGCTGGCGGAGTTGCCGACCATAGTCTCCTCTGGGGTCCTGATAACGCATCCGCATGTAACTGAGCGCTTGGCTTGGGGTTAAAGTCAGCTTACCCTTTGTAAAGTGATGATGATCAAATGTGAAGTCCAGTGAATTTTGAACGGTTATTTTGCCAACTGCCTGCATGATTTGGGTCACGCTATGCATATTTACCACAGCATAATAAGAAATCGTGACATTTAATAGAGTCGCAATTTTTGCACGTACCAGTTTAAGGCCACCTACCGTATAGGCGCTATTGAGTTTGAGTTGTTTACCGGCAATCTTAATAGGAATGTCGCGCTCAATACTTGTCAGATGGCAAAGGCCTTTTTGTGGGTTGATCGTGGCTAGAATCATCGTGTCGGTGCGGCCACGGTCATTACGGCCTAGAGCACCAGTATCTGTTCCTAAAAGCAGGATATTAAAGGGCTTTTGGGTAGCAGCGGTAGCGGTAGATCGTGGTTGGATACATAAAAATAGACTAAGTAAAATCATCAAAATAAGGCTCATTTTCATAATTTTGTGAGTTGAATTTATTTTAGAAAACAATAGGCTTACCTCCAAATATTTGTTGAGGTAAGCCTACTTTTTTAATGTGGCATTTCCGTGGCAAAGTGGATCGTTACCGAAAATCGGTGTTGTGCTGCTTTAACAGTTAGCTGGCCGTGATATTTTTGAACGATTGCTTGAACAATAGCCAAACCAAGGCCACTGCCAGATTCTGTCGTACTTCTTGAGGTTGCGCCAACGGTAAATGGCTTTAGGAGTTGGGCACTGTCTTTGATCGTGCCATTAAACGAGTTGGTGACCGTTAAGACGAGCTGTGTGTTGACAAGGGCCAATTGGATCGAAATCGGTCCTTGATCAGCGTAACGGATAGCGTTGGTTAATAAATTGGTCAACAGGAGTTGGACATCCAATTTTGCAAACTTAACTGAGGGCAGATCTTTGGCAATCGTAAGCTGAAAGGTCAATTGCTTTGTTTTAGCAAGCGGCTGCAGGCGAGCCAATTGTTGGTTTAAGACATCGGCTAGATTTAATGATTGGATAGAGTCTGAGGGTGCTTGCTGTAATTTGATCAATTTCAGCATTTGATTAATGAGTGCCGTGAGCTGTTCTGTTTGGCTAATGATCTCAGCACTGGCTTCAGAAGTCTCGATACCATCTTTAATAGCATGGGCATAGGCTTCAATCACAGTTAAAGGCGTTTTTAGCTCATGCGCTAAATCAGAGCTTAGTTGCTGAATAGCCTTGTTTTGCTGTTGTAGATCTGTCTCATGCTGCTGAATGGTTTGACTCATGAGATCAATATTTTTCCCCAGTTCACCTAATTCGTTGGCAGGGTAGATAAGCATCGGACTGAAATCTTGTTGCCTGATTTGTTTAGTTTTGTGTTGGTAAGTGCGAATCGTTCGAATCAAAGGTGTCGTAAATAAAAGGATCGCAATGATCATGAGCACCAGTAGTAATAGCAGCATTGCCAGATAAAAGCTAATGAAAGTACCAGCCGTCTCTGTGAAGTGTACGGTTGACAAACCGACCAGATAGATGCGTTGATGATATAAAAACATTGTGGTCATAAAGGTCGATTTCTGCTGTGTTTGATTATAATTTTTAACCACTGTTTCGCGATTGTGGACACGTTTTAAATCATGAGTCGTGACCCAAATCTTTTTTAAAGCAACACCTTGACGTTGAAATTTAAGCTGAACTTGTTCGTTAAAGTCAGCCAAATTATATTTATTTGCGGATAAGGTAATGACACTAGCGCCATATTTATCCTGGATTTGCTGCTGACTGCTGCCTTGATGGACAGCGTAAGTTGCATCGGTAACTTTTTGCCGTTGGCTATACCAATAAAAATAAGGCAGCACGTATTTCGTACCTAAAACGGTAAATAGAGAGCCGAGCAATAACACCATTAGAACAATGGCTAAGAGCTGCTGCCGTAAACTATGCATTTTCTTCAAAATAATATCCTAATCCTCGCTTATTCTTAATGATATTTTTATCAACTTTTTCTCGAATTCTTTTGACGTGAGTATCCACAACGCGTGGGTCACCATCAAAGTCTAAGCCCCAGATACGATCAATCAGCTGTAATCTTGAAAATACCTGCCCAGGTTGTTGCGCTAAAGCATCGAGTAACTGAAATTCTTTATTGGTTAAGGTATAGGTTTGACCTTGCCAGATGATTTCTTGGTTATTGCGGTTAAGTGTCAAATTGGTCAGGCGCCGTACATCGGATAGATTCAATAAGTGTCGAATCCGTAACAATAAAATATCTGGATTGAAAGGTTTACGAATAAAATCATCGGCACCATTTTTGAGTGATGTGATCTCATCTTCAGGCAGGTCTTTAGCGGTCAACATGATGGTTTTGGTCATACCAAGTGCCTGAATATAACGAATGACCTCTAAGCCATCCACTTCGGGCAGCATCCAATCGACAACGGCCAAATCGATTGGCTTAGCATCAATCAAATCGATTGCTTCAGTACCGGTCGCCGCTGTCAAGACAAAAAAATGGGCGCGTTCAAGATATTTCTTAATGATTTTTTGTAAAGGTAGGTTATCTTCGACAATTAAAATGTTCATAATTCACCTCAATATAATTAATAACGCATGTTTGTGTCAATTCTGTGACATTGTTCATAAGCAAACTTATATACCGATATAAAAGGATTTTTTATAGAAAAATTAATAAATATTTCAATTTTGTCACTTCGAAAGCTGTCAAGTGTAATGTTTCCTTTGTGTTCCTGTAACACTCCTGAAACAAACGATGTGTATTATAAATATCGTTGGTTGATTGATAGTCAGCTATTTCAAATTTAAGAAAATTAAGACATTAAATAAAAAAACGATATTTATAAATTGTGGAGGAACATACTTTGAAGTTATCTGTTAAAAAAGTTTCAATGGCTCTTACTGCTGCTGGTGTTTTAGGTGTTGCTGGATTTTTAAATACAAACCAAGATACAAGTAAAGCACAAGCTGCAACTGCTGGCGAAACAGCAATTGTGAGTGCAAAGAGTGCAATTAACGTTTATGCACAGCCAAGTGCCAATGCTCAAGTTGTCAGCCATTTAGATAGTGGCAGTTCTTGGAAAGTTGGTCAAGTCACTCAAAGCGAAGGCAAGACATGGTACTTAGTTGGTGCAAACCAATGGGTTGATGCTTCAAGTATGGCAGATGGCGTTGCGGTTGCCCAAGCACCTGCTGGCACTGATGCGCAAATTCAAAAAGTTATTAGTGTGGCTCAACAACAAATTGGCAAGCCTTACGTATGGGGTGCTAAAGGTCCTAACGCATTTGATTGTTCTGGTCTGATGAATTATGTCTTTAAACAAGCAACTGGCCGTGATATCGGTGGCTGGACGGTTCCTCAAGAAAGTGCTGGGACAATTGTTAGCCCAATGCAAGCTAAACCTGGCGATTTATTATTCTGGGGTGGTCGTGGGGCAACTTATCATGTTGCTTTATTCATTGGTAATGGTCAATATATTCATGCACCACAACCTGGTCAAAACGTGACCGTTGCTAATGTATCACCTTACTTCTGGCCTTCATTTGCAGTACGCGTACTTTAATTCATATATTTTATATCTATGACAAAATACATATCGGAGATGAGTTGCATATAAACTCAGATCCGGTTTTTTTGTTTGTATCGATTCTCAGGCAAGGCTATTTTAGTTTGCACGTGTCCTAGAAATATAAAGATATAGATTACAGAAACATACAATAGGCACATAAAAACGGGTATCAGGACAAAACTAATGTTTTGTTTCTGATACCCGTTTATTTACAAATAGCTTTGGCTTAAACGTGTTCCAAAAGGCAACACCATCACCTAACGACAAATCACTCAAATGGTAAACCCACCATTCATCGTGATTCTTGTTAGTGCTCTGGTGTTAAACGCCTTTTGTCACACTCTTGATTATTTGATATACGTACCGACAAAGTTGTAAGTATTTTGTGGGCTGTATTTCAGATCTTTAACTTTCTTGTTGACTAAGTGTGCTTCGACTGTTTGATATAGTGGGATAACACCTTGCGTATTCGTTAATAGTGTTTGAGCTTTCATCAAGTCATTGTAACGTGCTTGTGGGTCAAGTGCATCCGTTGTCTTGCTAGCTTCGACTAATTTATCATAGTCGCTATTAGACCACTTGCCAAAGTTATAGTCATTGTTAGTGGTGAACAGGTCTAGGAATGAAATTGGATCAGGGTAATCAGCTTGCCAACCGCCGAGAACCATCTGGAATTGGCCGTTGGTTGAACGGGTGACCCGGGTCTTAAATGGAACGCTGTTCAAAGTAACTTTCAAATTCGGTAGAGCTTGCTGCCAAGCGCTTTGCAAGTATTCTGCTAATTTTTTGGCAGAATCCGTATCATCATGTAGCAAGGTAACTGTGATTTTCTTCTTGCCGACTTCTTTCAAGCCTTCATTGAAAAGTGCTTTAGCTTTGGCCTTATCAAAGTTATCAGCGGCCTCATCTTGAGCTTTAGCATCAGCGGCAAAATCTTTACCATTGCTTGGATTTTCCATGATACCTTGTGGTGTGGCATTATCAGCAACGATCGAGCCATCACCGAGCACTTTCTTGACCATTTCTTCACGGTTGATAGCCAAAGATAACCCTTGCCGCAGCTTCTCATTCTTGAACTCTGGTAATTTCTTCTGGTTCATTTCAATGTAAGTGGTCCGAGATTGTTTCCGAGGTACAAAAGCAGGATCTTTCCGCATTTGTTGAGCATTTTCACCGGTTAGGATTGCATCGTCTAACTTATTAGACTGATATAAGTTCAAAGCGGTAGATGGATCTTTAACGACTTGAACTTTGATCTTATTCAATTTAACAGCTTTGGCGTTCCAATAGTTTTTGTTTTTAACTTCTGTCCAAGTGTTATTGGTACCTGTCCAGCCCTTCAAAACGAATGGGCCGTTGCTTAAGCTGTATTTAGATGTGGTCCCAAATTTCTTGCCGGCCTTTTTGACGAACTTTTCATTTTGGGGGAAGAAAGTTTGGAAAGCTAAGAGTGAATTAAAGTATGGAACGGCTTGGGTCAGATCAATTTGTAACGTGTACTTATCTAAAGCCTTGATACCTAAAGCACTGACTGGCTTTTTCTTGTTCATGATATCTTTGGCGTTTGCCACGGGTTCAAATAAATAAGCATATTGAGAACCAGTTTTGGGGTCAACCGTGCGCCGCCAAGCAAATACGAAATCATTCGCTGTTACGGGATCACCATTAGACCATTTAGCATCGTGACGTAACTTGATCGTGTAAGTTTTACCATCATTGGTAGGTTTAACAACGTCAGTTGCAATAGCGGGTTCAATATTTTTACCATTGTAACGATAGAGACCATCCATGGTATCTAAGTTAGCCTGCCCACTGATGGCATCTACGATCATGGAAGGATCCATGCTTTGAATGGTATCCTTTTCCATTCGTGTAAAAGTTTGATTACTGACCGCTTGAGCAGTACTTTTGGCACTTAATAAAGTGGCGCCAAAAGAGCCGAGGGCGGTTAATGCTAAACCTAAATGAAGTAATTTCTTGAATTTCATTTTCCTGCCTCCTTAAAATCATGTATTAATATTACATTAGAATTTAATTAAAGTAAATACCGATTTTTAATTAAAAGCAAAAAAAGAACTGCCTTATCATTAAGATGTAAGCAGTTCTTTTTATATATGATTCTAAATAATGAGATTATGTGATTTTAATTAGTCTCAGAAACCGTCTTTTTTTCATGGATTTTATCGTAACGCTCTTTATACATCTTAACTTCTTCGTCAGCTGCGTAGACCATATGACCAGGAACGATCTCTTGAAGATAGCGGTCTTTTGAATCATCTTCAATTGAAGCATCGTAAGGCTGCGCTTTACGTTTGCGTTCGTATTCTGGATCAGGCAGAGGCACTGCCGATAAAAGACTGGATGTATAAGGGTGTAGCGGATAGTTGTAAACTTCATCTGCCGTGGAAAGCTCCATTAAGCGGCCATTATGCATGACAGCAATTCGGTCAGAAATATATTTTACCATTGATAAATCATGGGCAATGAAGAGATAAGTCAAATTCTGTTCTTTTTGAATATCTTCCAGTAAATTGACGACCTGAGCTTGAATCGAGACATCCAAAGCTGAAATTGGCTCATCAGCGATAATGAAGCGTGGTTTAACAGCTAGTGCGCGTGCAATACCGATCCGTTGCCGCTGCCCACCAGAGAATTCGTGGGGATAGCGCGTCATGTGATCACGATTCAAACCGACAAGATCCAATAATTCTTCGACTCGGGCATCACGTTCTTGATCATTTTTGACTAGGTGGTGAATGTCCAGACCTTCAGCAATGATATCTTTGATTTTCATCCGAGGGTTTAATGAAGCATAAGGATCCTGGAAAATCATTTGCATTTCACGGCGAAATTCCAGCATTTCGGCCGAGTGATTTTTGATTTTACTGATATCGCGACCGTTAAATAGAATTTCACCATCAGTAGGATCATAGAGGCGAATGATACTGCGGCCGGTAGTACTTTTACCGGAACCAGATTCACCTACAAGACCGAAAGTTTCACCTTCATAGATATCAAAAGAGATGTCGTCAATGGCGCGAACTTCATTTTTACGCCCAACATTGAAATATTGTTTTAAATGTTTGACTTCAACGATTTTTTTACGTTTTTCAGGGTTAGTTGCCAAGCTGGGCACCTCCTTCAACCGGCTGATTCTTGAGGTACTTTTCGTATTGTTCTCGCCGGCGAATAATTTCAGCTGGGGGATCAATATGTGGGGCATCAGGGTGCATGAGCCAAGTTGCAGCGTAATGGGTATCAGTCACCTTAAAGAAAGGCGGCATTGCTTCGAAGTCGATTGCCAAAGCATATTCATTTCGAGGCGCAAAGGCATCACCAACTGGTGGTTCAAGCAAGTTAGGTGGGGTGCCGGGAATGGCATATAATTTTTTAGAATCCATGGTTGGCATAGAGTTGAGTAAGCCCCAAGTGTAAGGATGGCGGGGATCATAGAAAATTTCATCAACCGTACCATATTCAATGATCTTACCAGCATACATAACCGCAACCCGATCGGCAATTCCAGCCACAACCCCAAGATCATGGGTGATAAAAATAATGGAAGTTTCGATCTTACTTTGTAATTCTTTCATCAAATCAATAATCTGCGCTTGAATCGTCACATCTAGAGCAGTGGTTGGTTCGTCAGCAATCAAGATTTCAGGATAATTAACGATGGCAATCGCAATGACGATCCGCTGCCGTTGCCCACCAGAGAATTGATGCGGATAATCTTTCATCCGGTTCTTAGCGTTGGGGATGCCCACTAACTCTAAAACTTCTTGCGCCCGCTCCATGGCTTTAGAACGGCTCATTTGATTATGGATCAATAAAGGCTCGGCCACTTGTTTGCCAATTGGCATGGTTGGATCAAGGGAAGTCATCGGATCCTGGAAGATCATCGAGATATCATTCCCACGAATTTCTTCCATTTCTTTTTTAGAGGCTTTGATCAGATCTTTACCCTTAAAGTTAATGGAACCCTTAGGAATAACTGAATTTTTAGCTAACAATCCCATAATACTACGGACAGTCACGGATTTTCCCGATCCTGATTCACCAACGATTGCTAGGGTTTCACCTTTGTTTAAGTGAAAGCTAACATCACGAATGGCTTTGACATCCCCAGCGAAGGTATGGAAATTGATTTCTAAATCTTTAACATCTAATACTTTTTCCAATTTAATAACCTCCTAACGAGATGATTTTGGATCAAAGGCGTCACGTAAGCCGTCTGCAAGTAAGTTGAAGGCTAACATGAGTAAGACGATAACGGCAGATGGATACCACATTTGGTAAGGTAGGAATCTAAAGGTTTTTTGCCCATCGGAAAGCAGTGTCCCCAACGAAGCATTTGGTGCCGGGATTCCGATCCCAATGTAGCTTAAGAAAGCTTCAAAGAAAATTGCCGTTGGAATTGTCATCATGGTATTGATGATGATGACGGAGGACATATTTGGAATCAAATGTTTGAAAGCAATTTTGCTTGAGCTTTCACCTAAGGTTTGCGCAGCTAGGATATATTCTTCACTCTTTAGCTGCAAGGTCTCCGCTCGTATCAGTCTGGCCATGGTAATCCACCCAGTAAACCCAATGGCAATGATGATGGAAGTTAAACCAGGTTTAAAGACCAGTAACATTAAGATTGCAACGATCAAGTTGGGCACGGAAGAAATAATTTCAATGATCCGTTGTAAGACCATATCCGTTCCTTTTCCGCGCCAACCAGATATTAGGCCATAGGGTACTCCGATTAGCATATCGAACAATGTAGCCATGAAAGCTACAAAAATTGATAAACGTGTCCCATAAATGATACGGGATAATAGGTCACGACCAAGATAATCTGTACCTAAAATATAATAAGTTCCCTTTGGCACACCGGCGGCTGCGTAGCGATCGCTGACACTACCGGCAACGGAAGCCTTACCCGTGAATCCAGGAATATTGCCACTCCCAATTTTTGGGGGCAAGTTGGCATAATTCACATTTTGAGCATTAGGATTATGCGGCGCAATAATCGGGGCAGCCATGGCAATGACGATCAGTACCAACAAGACCCAGAAGGAAACAACGGCAACTTTATTTTGTTTCAAACGACGAACAGCATCTTGGAAAAAAGTTAATGAGGGTGCTTGTATTTCTTCTTGACTAGCAGTGTCATGATGTTCAACACGTTTGAAGCTGTCTTTTGTGATTTTAATATTATCAGCCACTACTCTTTACCTCCAGTACTACTTAAACGGATACGCGGATCGATGATACCATACAAAATATCAACGATTAGATAAACAGCCAGTAAGGCGGCTGAATAGACAATGGTCAAGCCCATAATCGTTGGGTAGTCGTTCGTCAAAATGGATTTGACAAATTGTTCCCCGATGCCAGGAATTGAGAAAATATTTTCAATAACCATCGAGCCGGTCATTAAAGCGACGGCCATAGGACCAATAATAGTAACAACTGGAATCAAAGAGTTACGCAGCGCATGTTTGGCAACTGTTTGCCAGTTTGAAAGGCCCTTAGAGCGTGCCAGCTCAATATAATCACTACTCAAGACATCGACCATTTCCGTCCGCATGAAACGGGCGGTATCAGCTAATGGCGCCATTGCTAAGGCAATAGTTGGCAAGATACTGGATGTGAACCCATCCCAAAGGGCAATTGGGAATAGATGTAATTTAAAAGCGAGGAAGAACTGTAAAATAACGGCGAACACAAAGTTTGGAATTGAACGGCCGACGATGGCGAAGAAAGTTGCTACGGAATCGACCCAGGTATTCTGACGAACAGCGGCGATAGCACCCAGTAAAATACCAAAGATAGTCCCAACGATCATCGCTTGAGCCCCAATTTGAATGGAAGGACCTAAGCGATTAGCAATCAGGTACGTAACTGGCTGGTTGTTGAACTGGAAGGATGTGCCTAAATCACCATGGAGTAAACCAACGATATAGATCCAATACTGAGTGAACAGTGGCTTATTCAAGCCATACTGGTCGTTCATGATCCGAATTTGATCAGCTGAAAGTTTTGCCTGGTTTGTATAAGGCGTTCCAGGTAAGAGTTTCATTAAGAAGAAAGTTATCGTGGCAATGATCCACAGGGTGATAAAGATCCATACAATCCGTTTTAGGATATATTTTGTCAATGAGAAGCACCCCTTGTAAATTATTTAGATAAAAAGGGTTTCGGGCTGTTATTCCCGAAACCCTTCTAGAAACTGATTAATTAATTTTTGATGTACGTCGTAACGAAGTTGTAGTTGTTAGCAGGACTGTATTGTAAGTTCTTAACTTTCTTGTTAAC
Source organism: Agrilactobacillus fermenti (assembly GCF_047943045.1). Lineage (GTDB taxonomy): Bacteria > Bacillota > Bacilli > Lactobacillales > Lactobacillaceae > Agrilactobacillus > Agrilactobacillus fermenti. Next base: position 453,951 of record NZ_CP181347.1, read on the forward strand.
TAGATGTGCTTCAACACGTTGATACAATGGCACGACACCTTGTTGTTCAGTAATGATGTTTTGTGCTTGCATCAAATCATCCCAACGTTTTTCTTTATTCAAGACATCAGTTGTCTTACTGTCTTGAACCAATTGATCGTATTGGCTGTTGCTCCATTTACCATTGTTATAACTGTTGTCAGTTGTGAACAAGTCTAGGAAGCTGATTGGATCTGGATAATCAGCACCCCAAGCACTAACAACCATGTCAAATTGACCGTTTTGTGAACGTGTCAAACGTGTCTTGAATGGCACGTTTTGCAACGTAACTTTCAAGCCTGGTAAGTTATCTTGCCATGTACTTTGCAAATATTCGTTCATCTTCTTGGCATTATCTGTATCATCACCAAGTAAAGTGACATTGACATTCTTAGCGCCAACTTCTTGCAAACCTTCTTTGAAGAGCTGCTTGGCTTTCTTAGGGTTGTAAGTTGTGTATTGGCTATCCTTGCTGGCAGCTTCTTTAGCGAAGTCTTTACCAGTAGTTGGATCATCCATCAAGCCTTGTGGTGTCACGTTGTCAGCAGCCAACGAACCATTACCAAGGACTTTGTTAACTAATTCTTTACGATTGATAGACATTGAGATAGCTTGACGAATCTTCTCGTTCTTGAAGGCAGGAATTGTCTTTTGGTTCATTTCAACGAAGAAGACAGAAGATTGTTTCCGTGGTGTAAAGGCGGGATCATTCTTCATTTGTTGGGCATTTTCACCAGAAAGAATGGCATCATTAAGTTTGCCGCTTTGGTATAAGTTCAATGAAGTGGATGGATCTTTGACAACTTGGACTTTGACAGCACTCAATTTAACAGCTTTGGCATTCCAGTAATCTTTGTTCTTACTTTCAGTCCAAGAATTGTTGGTACCTGTCCAACCCTTTAAGATGAATGGGCCATTACTCAAAGTATACTTAGCGGATGTCCCGTACTTTTTACCCATCTTTTCAACAAATTTCTGATTTTGTGGGAAGAAAGCTGGATTGGTCATCAATCCATTGAAGTAAGGTACAGCTTCACTCAAAGTGACTTCAACGGTATGATCATCTAAAGCCTTGATACCTAATGTATCTGGAGATTTCTTACCAGATTGGATATCTTGGGCATTTTCAACTTGATTATATAGGTAAGCATATTGAGAAGCCGTCTTTGGATCAACGGTCCGACGCCAACCATAAACGAAGTCTTTGGCAGTTACAGGATCACCATTCGCCCATTTGGCATCTTTACGCAGCTTGATGGTATAAGTCTTACCATCATTTGTTGGTTCAGCAACGCTGGTAGCAATGGCTGGCTGTAATTTCTTACCATTGTAACGATAGAAACCATCCATTGTATCGATTAAAGCCTGACCACTGATAGCATCCGTGTTTGTGGATGGATCCATGGTTTGAATCGTATCGCCTTCCATACGTGTAAAGGTCTTACTATTAGAAGCGCTACTACTTGAACTAGAACTGGAATTAGAACCACATGCAGCCAACAAAAACGCTGATGCCGCAACAACTAACCCGGCCCCCAAAACTTTCTTCAGTTTCATCAGACAATTCCTCCTTAATGACATGATATTACATTAAATGAGTATAAATGTAAAATCATTAATTATTCTCTAATTATCCATAAAATAGATGTGAATTCAATTAAGATTAAGTTTTTTTAATTTAATACTAATTATTTTGCAATAATTAAGCATAATTCACAAAAATATATTTATATGTTGCGTTAAAATGTTAATTTACTAATTTTTGTTGAATACATAATGGTAACTAGTTGCCTATGACCTAATTTATAAGGTATATTAGATAGTGGATTTGTTGTTAACTATTGATTTACATGAATTATTTTCATGATTGTAAGTAGTATATTATAATTAGATTATTCTCATAAAACTTACAAAGTGTGTCAGCTTTTTTAGGAGGTAGAGTTATGTCGATGATCGAGTTTCACAACGTGGAAAAATATTATGGTAAATTTCACGCCTTAAAAGATATCAATTTTACAGTTGACCAGGGTGAAGTGGTGACCATTATTGGCCCCTCTGGTTCAGGTAAAAGTACACTGCTGCGGTGTATCAATGGGTTGGAGACAATTTCATCTGGTCAACTGCTGGTTAATAATTTTGACTTGGCAGATAAAAAAACCGATATGAACCGGATGCGTAAAAACGTTGGCATGGTTTTCCAACATTTCAATCTTTATGCGAATAAGACGGTCATGCAAAATATTACTTTGGGACCGACGGCAGTCTTGAAGCAGTCTAAATCTCAAAGTGAAAATGAAGCTAAGGATCTGTTGAAACTAGTTGGTTTGGAGTCGAAAGCGAACAGTTATCCCGATCAATTATCTGGCGGGCAGCAACAGCGTATTGCGATTGCACGCAGCTTGGCAATGAAACCGAAGGCCTTGTTGTTTGATGAGCCGACATCGGCACTGGATCCAGAAATGATTGGCGATGTTTTGAATGTCATGAAGACTGTGGCCGAACAAGGCATGACCATGGTTGTTGTGACTCACGAAATGGGTTTTGCACAAGAGGTTGGAGATCGCATTGTCTTTATGGACGATGGACGCATTTTGGAAGATCGTAAAGATGTGAAGCAATTCTTTGAAAAACCGCAAGATACTCGAGCACAGACCTTCTTGTCTAAAGTTATTAAGCATATTTAATAAATGGGGGCAAAATTATGAGAATGAAACATAAAAAGTGGTGTCTTTTACCCATTTTGTTACTGTTTTCAATGGTTGTTTTAGCTGGCTGTGGTCAAAAAAGTGTCGCTTCTGAAGATATTTTGAAACGTGACCAAAGCACTAAAACAGTGGCTTGGGGGGTAAAAAGTGACACCCGGCTATTTGGTTTGATGAACATCAAAGATAATCAAATTCAAGGTTTTGATATTGATGTAGCTAAAGAACTTTCTCATCGGATCTTTGGCAAGCATGTTAAGATCGATTTTCTACCTGTCACGAGTAATACGCGGCTGCCTTTATTGAAAAATGGCAATGTTGATGCGTTGATCGCAACTATGACGATCACACCTGAGCGGCAAAAACAGGTGGACTTTTCTGATGTCTATTTCGATGCTGGGCAAGCCATTTTAGTAAAAAAAGGCAGTCCAATTAAGAGTGTCAAAGATCTCAAAGCTGGCACGAAAGTTATCGGTGTGCAAGGTTCTAATTCAGTTGATAACGTCAAAAAAGTTGCGCCACAAACGGAAGTTTTACAATTATCAGATTATGCCCAAGCATTTACAGCTTTGAAATCAGGTCAAGGTGATGCCTTAACGACTGATAATGGGATTTTATATGGGATGTCTGCAGATGATCCCAACTACGTGGTCGTTGGTGGGGCATTTACCAATGAACCTTATGGTATTGCCGTCAATAAAGGCCAGAAGCCATTTTTGAAGGCTATCAATAAAAATTTAAAAGCCATGCGTCAGGATGGGACCTACCAGAAGCTAGAAAATAAATGGTTTGGGAACATTCAAGGCTTCCATCAAGGGAGGGATTAAGCATGATCGATATATTCACAAAATATGGCAATGTCCTTTGGAGCGGCTTTGGGTATACGTTACTTTCCAGTTTTTATGCCTTAGTTGGCAGTTTGGTCATTGGGACACTATTTGCATTATTCGAAATCAGTCCGATCAAAACATTACGCGTCATTGGTAAGATTTATGTGGAAATCTTTCGGAATATTCCGCTGTTAGTGATTGCGATGATCTTTTATATTGTCGTACCCCAATATTTCGTAAAAATTGATGGTTTTACAGCAGGGACGATTGGGTTGACAATTTACACATCTGCTTTTATTGCTGAAACTGTCCGTGCTGGTATTGAAAGTGTGGCTACCGGTCAAATGGAAGCTGCGCGCGCGAATGGTATGACTTATATTCAGGCCATGCGTTATATTATCTTGCCGCAAGCCATCAAAATCGTCATTCCGCCATTAGGCAATCAATTTATTAACTTAGTCAAAAACTCGTCTGTCTTAGCCTTCTTAGCAGGTTTTGATTTGATGTATCAAGGTAATATTGTGGCTTCCACAACCTTTAAAACGACAGATACTTACTTTGCTGTAGGATTATTATATTTGATCATCACATTACCAATGAGTTATTTGATGCGCTATCTTGAGAAAAAATGGTCGGTTGAAGGAGATGAAGCATAATGGCAATGTTTGCACAAGCTTACCAGTGGATCAGCCTTAAATACTTATTGGAAGGGCTTTGGGTCACAGTTGAAGTGTCTGTCATCTCGATTATTTTAAGTTTTTTGATCGGCGCTGTTTTAGGACTAACGCGTTATGTGAAAATTAAGTATCTCTCGGCCATCGTTGGTTTTATTGTGGATATTATTCGTAACTTACCGCTGCTGCTAATTATTTTCTTTACTTATTTCGGCTTACCCAATGTTATCGGTATTCGTTTTAATCCGCTATGGGCGACAATTATTGCTATGACTGTATTTGAGTCAGCTATGTTGGCCGAAATTATTCGTAGTGGGATTGTGGCGGTGGACACGGGACAAATGGAAGCTGCTCGTTCGAATGGTCTAACATACTGGCAAGCCATGTATCACATTATTTTGCCGCAAGCCATTAAAAAAATGATTCCACCAATTGTCAGTCAATTTATCTCCTTAGTTAAGGATACGTCCTTGGCAACAATTATTGTTTTACCAGAGTTAATGTATCATGCTCAGGTTATCTATGGTCAAAATACGAATTATATGATTCCGATGTTTGTGGCGCTGGCAGTACTTTACTTTATTGTTTGTTACTTGCTATCGCTACTCTCTCGTTATTTGGATCACAGATTATCAGAATCTCCTGAAGAAGCATAGCGCAAAGTTAAGTCATCTCGACGACAAAAAAATCCCGAAAACAAGGCAAGCTGCTTTGTTCTCGGGATTTTTTGTTGTACTGTAAATGCATTTCAAAGGATCACAGCTTCATTCACGCTCTAAACGCGTTCATGAAGCTAACTTTGTCACCTAACCCTAATTGTTTGTTGAAGCTGGCGCTTCATCGGCACAATTTGTGTTAATGCTCCAAAGCTAACCAGCTTCATTCACGCTCTGTATTTTTCGAAGCGGCCTAATAGTTTGGGCGAAATTTGGACTTTGAGTTTGGTGCCGTGTTCGGTATAGTCTTGGTTAATAATACGAGCATGGGTCATGAGATATTCTGTTAATTGACCCTGGGTAAAGGGAATTAGCATATCTACAACGGGATCCTTGGCAAATAACTGTCGTTGGATCACAGAGCTTAAGGCTTCGATACTCTTTTCGTCTTGGGCGGACAGGTAGACTTCATTGCCATTGACCATGGGGTAATCGATGTCAGTTAAATCAGCTTTATTGTAGACTTCAATCACAGGAATATCGGTAATGCTCAATTCTTTGAGGACTTGATAAGTGACCGCCATCATTTCCCGAAAATGTGGATTGGCATAATCTACCACGTGAATCAAAAGATCTGCATTCTTTGCTTCAGCCAAAGTTGCGCGGAATGATTCAACAAGATTATGGGGTAATTTACTAACGAAACCAACAGTATCACTTAACAAAAAGCTTTGCTGATTCGGTAAATCGATTTGGCGCACACTGGTATCCAAGGTGGCAAACAACATATTTTTTTGAAAAACTTGTTTTTGCGGTTCGTTGGCAGCATAGTGTTTTAGCAATTGGTTCATTACAGTGGATTTACCCGCATTGGTGTAGCCAACTAAGGCAACTTTAGGTAATAGACTACGTTGACGTTCTTTACTTTGCGTTGCCTGATCTTTGAGAATTTGCGCGAGTGTTTGTTGTAAACGGGTGATGCGCTTTTGCAATACGCGTCGATCTAATTCTAATTGACTTTCACCAGCCCCACGGTTTGCTAGTCCGCTGGCACCGCCCTGTTGGTCCAAGGGGTTACTTGAAGGATGGATCCGGGGCAATTCATATTTAAGACGGGCAATTTCTACTTGGGTTTTAGCCATTTTGGTTTGGGCGCGATCGGCGAAAATTCGTAAGATCAATTGCGTTCGATCAATGACATAGAGCTTGGTTTGTTTTTCAAGGTTGCGAATTTGTGAAGGCGATAATTCATCGTTAACAACTAAGGCTTTGGCATCTTGAGCTTCAGCCGTTGCTTTGATTTCGTGAACTTTACCACTGCCGAAATAAGTCGCAGCTTGAAGACGATCGCTGTTTTGAGTGATCTGACCAACGATGTCGAAATTATTAGCCTCAGCAAGCTGGCCTAGTTCCGTCATAGTATAGTCAAATTCAGGGTCATTCACATTTACGCCCCCTAAAAGAACGCGTAAATTAGGTTGTTGTGTTTCAGTCATAAATAACCTCCAAAGGTTTCATTAAATTAGATAATCGTATTTTTTATTTGGGCATACAAAAAAGGTGCAACACTGACCATTCCACAGTCATTGTAGCACCTTGGTAGGATTTGATGAAAATTAAGAAGCTGCTAATAGAGATGTTTCTAAGCTAGCATCTTCATAAAGATAATGATTTTCTTCAATGATATTGGCATTCGCATCCAAGATCATATCAACGCTTTGACGGAATTCTGGTTTCACTAAACCGTAGAATTGCGTCATAAAGTCGATGACATCACTTGGTGTCAAAGCACCGTTCATTTCAGCATTAAACTTATTTTCAAGCAAATTTGCCATTTGCGTCCGCTTTTGTGGATTGGTATTTTGTAAGACATAATTTTTAAAGTCGCTTTTTACGTTTCTCATGATTTAAAACACCCCTAAGAAATTCCTAGTAACTGGTATATTACAATTTCAATTGAAGTCTAGTATAACACGGTTTATTTTTAATGCAAATTTTCCTGAACCATTTTATGTTTTCTGCACAATTGATCAGTCGCGCTTTCGCAATAAAGCCTAATATATCAGTGCTTATCGAATGATTAGAAATTACAATCATACTTTAGACCTAAGCATAACTTACAAATCTGTCATCTGGGCATCCGAATTGTTAGGTCTTTACAAGGCGAAAAAAGGGCCAGCTTCTTATACTAGACTTATACATTGAGCGAAGGAGCGATTGAGTTTATGACAGCTATTGTAGATATAAAAAACGTCACCAAAATTTATGGTAAAAAAGGGGAAAAACAGTTCCAAGCCTTAAAGGGCATCAATTTTGATGTTGCACCGGGGGAGTTTGTCGGTATTATGGGGGCTTCAGGTTCCGGTAAAACCACACTATTAAATATTTTATCAACCTTAGATCAACCAACGGCCGGTCAAGTAACCATTAATAATCAAGAAGTGACACAGTTAAAAGGGAATCAATTAGCCGATTTTCGTGCCAATGAAATCGGGTTTATTTTCCAAGATTTCAACTTATTAGAAAACCTAACCGCACGTGAAAATATTGGCTTGCCTTTAGCATTACAAAACGTCAACGCCAAAAAAATTGACCAATTAGTCCAAACCATTGCCCAACGGCTGTCGATCACTGAAATCTTGGATAATTATCCAACAGAAATTTCCGGCGGTCAAAAACAGCGGGTAGCCGCTGCACGTGCTTTGGTTCATGAACCCGCTATTTTATTTGGCGATGAACCAACCGGCGCTTTAGATTCCAAGAGTGCCCGAGATCTATTGGAAACCATGGATGATTTGAATAAAAATGATCAAGTTTCGATTTTGTTAGTGACGCATGATCCTTTTTCAGCCAGTTACTGTCAACGGATCTTGTTTATTAAAGATGGTGTGATCGGTCAAAGTTTAGAGCGTGGTCAAAAATCACGGCCTGATTTCTATCAAGAAATCCTCACGACATTGGGCACATTTGAACAATAAAGGGGGAGATCTGGATGTTACGAAAATTAGCCTTGACCGGGATCAAAAGCCGTTTAAAAGATTACATTGTTTTGTTTTCCGGATTAACCATTGCTTCAGCTATTTTTTACATGTTTGAAGCTCTCGCAACGAATAAAAATTTCATTGAACACAACACTACAGTTGGCAGTGCGTTGATCATTTTCCAATTTGGTTCGGTCCTATTAGCCATCATTACATTGGTTTATATTCTTTATGCCAATTCGTTCCTAATGACCATGCGGCAAAAAGACTATGCCACTTATATGATGCTAGGGGCCAAAAGTCGAAAAATCGGTGAATTGATCGTTTCAGAAACGATTGTGATTGGGACCTTAGCCACTTTAATTGGAATTGTTGTGGGAACGGCTTTGACTTATGGGGTGGGCATGTTGCTTGTCGCACGAATTGATGCTACCGTACATAGCTTTCAACCCTTTTATCTGCCAGCAGCCATCATTACCCTGATCTTCTTCTTAATTCTCTTTATCTTCGCAGGTCTGGTAAACCGGCACCAATTGTTGAAAAAACCAATTCTATCGTTATTGCATGTGGATGATACCCCTACGCAAATTAAATACCGCCCAGTGGTTTGGCTAATTGAAGCTATTATCGGCGTGGCTTTATTGGGCGTTGGCTATTGGGCCATGGCTAGCCTGACCAAATTGAATATTCTTGCCATTCCAATTGCTTTAGTCACAATCGTTGCTGGAAGTTTCTTAGTTTTCAATGCTTTAACAATTTGGGTGTTAGCTATTTTACAAAAATCCAAGTTAGCTAAAAAAGGCCTAAATGGCTTTACCATGGCTCAGTTAAAATTCCGGGTTCATGATTATACACGCTTGTTATCGATGGTTTCTATTTTATTCGCTCTTGCTTTAGGTGCTATTACTGTGGGCATGGGCTACTATAACCAAATTCCATTGATGACTGAACATTCTGGTATTGCTTACGATACAGTGGTTCACGATCCTAATCAAAAAGAATTGCGTGAAATTCGGGCCATGGATGTGTCTCAGCAAGCAAATTATGCTTATAAAACGGCAAATAAGACAATTTATTTTGTCAAAAACGATTTTGATAAAAAGCCATTGTTGCGCGTGAAACAACAGCACAACATGTCGCTAGCCGCTGTGGAATATGAAAAAATAACCAGTGATCAAATCATGTCGAAAACAGACAAATCCGGCTTACAGACTTTGCAAGAGTTGTTGTTAGCCAACCAACGTAACGATCAAGTGCAGCTCGTATCACAAAGCCAATTCGATCAATTGGCACAGTCGACCCATCATTTACACACAGTTCAAGTCAAAGACTTTAGAGCAGACTTGCCTCGTATCAAGGCAGTTTATAATTCTCAAGTCGCTAAACACCCAGAAATCAAAGAAGACTTCAGTAATAAGTACGGCTTTTATCAAGTTTTAAAGGCGACTTTCTCTGGACTAGAATTCATGGGCTTCTTCCTAGGTATTGCTTTCTTAGCTATGTTAGCCAGCTGCTTAATGTTTAAGATTCTCTCTGGGGCGTCTAGTGATCGAATTCGGTATCGTATGCTTGATAAAATTGGGACACGCCAAAGCATGTTAAGAGGGGCAATCAATAAAGAAGTTGGTATTTTATTCCTCTTACCTGGTGTTTTAGGTGTGATCCATGTTCTCTTCGGTTTACAGCTATTCAAAGTATTAATGGTTGATCCCTATTATCAAATCTGGATTCCATTCGCCATCTTCATTGTGCTTTATGCAGTTTACTATGTGATCACGACGAAATTGTATCAGAGCATTGTATTGAAAAAAGAATAAGTCATAAATGTGGCATGAGATAAAAGATGATTAGCAGCGAAAAGTAAATATTAGTTTTGTTGGTATTATGAATATACCTCCTGGTTGTTAGGCTAATAAGCTTAATGGTCAGGGGGTATTTATGTTATACAGAATGGCTGTAACCAATTAAAATGATTACCGAGTTTTGATTCTGCGACATTGACTAGTATACTTGGACCTACAGCTAATAATGGAAAGCAGCAGGATTGTTTCTATGGAGCGCAGCAGTTATAGGCGGTGCTGCTGTATTATCTTTTGCCTTTTCTTTGGCTTTACGGGTTTAGTCTATTGAATGGCATCAAGTAATAAGGAGAAATGTAGTGGGAACATTAACAATTATATTGGCATTAGTAATGGTCTTTTTGGGAATTAGCTTAATGGCATTAGGGATTTTGTTGATTGATCAAATAAGAAAAATGGTTAGTAGCCAGACTCGTCGCCAAATACGCACTGAAATTGCAGAGACACTTAAAAAAGATACAAGGCTGGCAAAAAAAGTTAAATTAATTTTTATTCTTATGTACGGTACTTTTACTGCCACTTTCTTATGTCTTGTTGTTGGCTGGCTAAGCTATCAGTTCAATAGTTTGTTTATGATTTCATTGAATTCTGATACAAGTGTGTTAGTACTATGGAGTTTTACTGGTATATTTAGTGTTTTGGTGATTATAGAATCGATTATTGAACAGTGGGGCGCTAGGTTATTAGCACCACTTGTTACTCAGATTAAGCCGCCAAAAAAAGTTAATATCAAACGACGTCATTTTTTTAGTAGATTATTATTAATAGCTGGGGCAATTGTACTGACGGCTTGGTTTCAAATGACGTTTTAAAATTTCAATGGGCACGTTTTCATAAATTTATTGTCAGATGATTTTAATTAGGTCTGGATTCTACAAGCGATTAACAAATCGCAGCGTGAGTATTCAAATACGCCACCGAGCAAATGCGGAGATTGTGAAGGCACTTAAGGAAAATTCTGAACTATCAAGAAAAGTTAGGCGGATTTTCACTTTAATGTGGGTAACGATCATTTTATCGCTTGCGTTGCTCGCGTTCGGGCTAATAAGCTATCCTTTAGATAATTTATTAACGATTCCCTTGGATGATAAAGGTAGTATTTTGGCATTGTGGAGTTTTACTGGTGGTTTCAGTATTCTAGTGATTGTAGAAATGTTTTTAGAACGAAAGCGGACAAAGTTAGTGATTCCGTTTATCACCAAAGTTAAATTGAAGAAAAAAATCAATTATAATCGGCGATTGCTCATTAGAAGACTATTGTTAATATTAGGGATTTTAATTCTGACAGCCTGGTTTCAACTGACTGATTGATGATTTACTAGAAGTATTGATAGCGTTGGAAATGGCAAGGTAGCTAAAAAGCTGGAATATCTAGGACGACTAATCTTAGATATTCCAGTTTTTTTATGACTCTTTGTAAATGAGTATTGGTGAATATTTTTTATAAGCATTTTGATAAGTTAGAACTTAAGTGCTGTTGCTAATTGGATTTCGTTATTCTTTATCTAGCCGGAGCTAGACGCTGGAAGGATGGATTTACAGTAGAGTATTTTTAATCGTAAGTGTCCTTTTTTTAACCGCGTGGGTGCAGCTTACGTTTTAGTGATTGTGAGCATCTCGCTGGAACAAAAATATGAAGAGCTGTTAGCCTATACTTTTCTAAACTCGAGTTGAAGAAAATAATCTAGATTAGTATCTGGTTTTTTAAATTCACTAATCGCGAGAATTAAGTCCCTTCAGCTCTTTTTCAAAGATAAATTGTTCGCCAAGTTTCCCGATTCGACGCTGGCCACTATCGATAAAGCCAGCCTTATAATACAGTTTTTGAGCCGGTATATTCGCATGATTAACTGCGAGAATTATTCTTTTGATTTGAGGAAAATTTTGTTTAACAAAGCAAGGCAATATTAGCATCGCTCTCAACGCAATTTTCTGTCCTCTATACCTATCATCTATTGATAGAGCGCGTAATAAAACATCTGAATTATAATATCCTCCGAAAGCAACCGGTCCTTCTTTGAGGTGTAAGCAAAAGAAACCAACCAGTTTATCTTTATAAAGTATCATCATTGGAATCCTGTTCCCATCGGATTTTTTAATTACAGAGCATGGGCTGCCAGTGTACTTTGAAGACTTTAATTGATATTCAGATATTTGCTGATTATTGATTTTTGAATTTACATATCTAGATATTGATACATTCATAATTATCGCACCTTTATTTCAGTTGAGTTCTTGGAAGCGAGAGCATTGGGATCGGTTAACTCACTAGAGGTTTCCATTGCATAAATTCTCATCAATTCATTCCAGAAATCTGTAAGTGGTTCTACCATATTCCGGTTATGTACAAATTTCAACAATTAGATTATACCTGGGCATTCTAAAACTTGTTCGTTGCCATCTGAATTAGTTGGTTTATCAAATTTAGAATCTAATAAATACTATTGCAAGTGATTACAGAACTTTGGTATGCTTGCAATGGATGATTTTGTTTTAGATGGATAATTTGGTTTTTGATGGGGCGGAATTAATGAAATATAAAAAATGATGATATTGCTGTTGCCATTGCTATTGTTGATTAGCTTGCTGGCACCAACTCAGCAAGCTAACGCTCAATATGGGGGTTATCGTCAGTTTGACCATTTCTATAACTATAATTCGGTAGCCACGATCAACGGCACTTGGGGCGCAAATCTTTATCAAGGTAATGATAAAGATCGGAAGTTCGACCGAATCTTGCCCGTAGGCACGCAATGGCGTATCTATGGCTATACAAAGCGGTCTGATGGTTTTTACTATTGGGCCGGTGCCAATAATTGGATTGAAGCTGATCAAGCTGGCGTTGTGGTGGATAATGAATCTGATGCAATTTTGAATGTTATTGCCAAGTATGGTGATGATGAAGATCCCGATGTATACTGGCTAGCTGGTCAGGTACATGATGGTTACTGGGGAGATGACTTTTGGTCAGTCAAAAACATGATGGCTAATAGTGATTTTAAAACGCAATACGTGGTTTACCCTGATGGTTCGGCACATAAGATTAAAATAAGTGATCCTGATTGGTAGGTAAATAAAAAGCACATCCATAATAGGGTGTGCTTTTTGAGTCCCATTCATGTGAGAATTAATTAGTTACCATTTGCCAATTAGTAAGTGTACCTACCTTAATAAGGCTGTACCCAAAATTTCAGAATTTTACTCAGAATATCCTAATCAGTAGGAATAAGTAGTTAATTTACAGCACCTTGCGCGAAAGCAGCCCATTGATTATCAGAGCCGAGTTTGACATAGGTTGCGCCGTTAATTGTTGCAGCGTCAAATACTTTGTAATAGCCATATGTACCTGATACAACACCTGTTTGTTGGCCATTCAGGTTATATAAAGGAGTCCCATCTGAGAAAATCATCGCGGCTCTAATAACGCTTACACCATGCGTTGCGTCAACCCATTGGTTATGACCCAAATCGACACGGTTAATTGAATTAGCATCAGGACTGGACAATGTATATTGTGTAATGGCCCATTTGTCGATTTTAGGATCTAAGTAACCAGTAACATGCCAAAGTTGTGGTGAATCATACACTGGTATTTTTTGTCCGCCTGAGTATGCATAGGCGATGCCCATTGGGATGTTCGCATTATCACCTTTTCCAGTGCTACGAAAGACCTCATTAGCTTTTACCCAGGCGTTATTGCCTAGGTTGTATGCTGAAATCATATCCGTTTGATAATCAATTGATTGTTGGATGACTTTCCAATCACTGATCGTTGTCGCTAAGGTTTGACCCGAATATTGTGTGCATTCAGGGTCATGATAGATTTTGACTGGGAATCCTAACGAGCTAACGGAGTATGCAATTGATGGCGTTTCAACGGTACTAGCACTGACATTCTTGGTACTGGTTATGCCGGTGAATAACAACGAGATTGCTAAAGTGATGCCTATAAGCCATTTCTTCATAATTCTTTCTCCTTAATGTTTTATGTGTGAACCCTTTGCTTGAATTAAAATAACTAAGTAGCTGACTAAGACCCGTTAATTGTCCATAAATAATACCTAGTTATTTTGCATATCGCTGAGTTTAGCCCACTGGTTATCGTCGCCCAATTTAATATAGGTCTGCCCATTAATAGCGGTGGCGCCGAATACTTTGTACTTTAAAGTTTTCAGAGTGCCGGTTTGTTGTCCACTCAAATTATAGATTGGTGTGCCTTCAAGAAAGAAAGCGTTCGATAAAATGACATCTACATCATGTGCATTGACCCATTGGTTATGGCCGAGATCAACCCGGTCGATCGGTAAAAAGGCAGCCGAATATTTAGCGTATTGATTGACCGCCCAATCTTTGATCCCTGTATCTAAATAGCCGGTTACGTTGATAAGCTGTGGTGAATCATAGATTGGTATTTTTTTACCAGCTGAATAAGCTTCTAGGATATAAGTTTCTTTACTTTTATCATTTGGACCAAGATAGCCATTAAAAAGATCAGAAGCCTTAACCCATTGGTCGGTACCAAGGTCATAGGCTTTCCATGCATAATTTGTGCCTTCAGTATCAACGGCAACGCGATTAACTTTCCATTCTGAATAACTAGTACTTAACGTTTGTCCCGTTAATTGGGTGCATTCTGGGTCATTGTAAATTGGTACCGCAAAACCGCCAGAATTAACTGGACCAACATTTGTCGAATCTGTTGGGACTTGTACCCTAAGTGCTGCTTTAACTGGAGTAGTCGTAAGATCAATAATGCCCCAAAATAAAATACCGGCTAACACGAATAACCCCATTGAAATATGCTTCTTTTTTATCATAAAATTTCCTCCTAATAAAATAACCATAGCACTGTTGAATCAGGAAAATAATTAATTATTTTATAAAAATATGCAGAGGATATCGCCTGTAAAAGGGTATGTCTTAGTTACTGATCTTGACTAACTGTTTAAATGAATCACTGGCAGTTGAATATTTTAGTGAAATTGGGCATATAAATAGCCTTAGCTATGGAACTATTTAGCTAAGGCTATTTATAACGCTACTGATTTTTATATGTCGCGGTAGCTTTGTTTTAACTTAGCCCACTGATTATTAGTGCCCAATCTGATGTGGATTTCACCATTGATTATTTTGGCACCAAAAGCACGATAGTAGAGAATTGATGAACCATTAATTGTGGAAAGTGTGCCTGTTTGAACACCAGATTCATTGTAAAGTGGTGTACCAGCATTAAATATATAACTGTTATAAATCGTCACGACTTGACTGGCATCAATCCATTGGTTCTGGCCTAAGTTAAGTCGGCCAATACTCTTATCGGGACCAGTTGTAGCGTCACCAGTTACTGCCCATTCACTGATATTTGGATCGAGATAGCCCGTAATTTTAGACAGCTGAGGATTATTATAAATCGGAATTTTCTTGCCTGAGGAGAAAGCTTCTAAGATATCATGGTAACCGTAGCTATTTTCAGGGGAATTTGGGTCAATGGTATAGAAAACGTCGCCAATTTTAACCCATTGATTTGTGCCTAAATCAAATGATTGGAAGGTATTTTGATTATTTGAGTCGTCATAAGCGATGTGATTGACCCGCCACTCACTAATAGTTGTATTTAAAGTTTGACCCGTTGGCTGGGTACATTGGGGGTCGCTATAAATTGGTGCTGGATAACCACCTGAACTGACGACATTAATTGAACTATCGTCATGAACCGTAACTGCTGCTTTGACAGATTGATTATTGAAAATGAGTAACCCTAAGAACAAGGCGCCAGTAGTAATCATTAATTTAATGATAGATTTTCTTTCTTTTATCAAAGTTAATAGCTTCCTTTCTAAGTTAAATTAGCTTACAGTTGTTTGTGTGAAAGCTGCCCATTGATTATCAGAGCCAAGTTTGATATAGATGTTGGAACCAATGGTTGTTACATCGAACACCTTGTAATTACCAGTAGTGGCAATGGTACTTGTCGGTTGGCCATTTTGATTGAACAATGGGGTGCCGGCGTCAAAGTGATAGAGTTTATAAATTAGGTGCACACTATCACGGTTAACCCATTGGTTATTACCGAGATCAATACTTGTAATATCATCTGCTGTATCGCCGCCATTAAAAGCGTAACCTGTTACTGCCCAGTGGCTGATCTTAGGATCAAGTCGCCCCAAAAATTTCCAGGTAAGCTGTGGCACACCATAAAGAGCGATTACTTCGTTATTAGAATAGGCTTCTAAAATACCGTAAGGATTGTCAGGCGTCATTGACTGAACTTTATTGAAAGCCTCTTGACCTCTGATCCATTGGTTATTGCCAAGATTATAAGAAAATACTTGACTAAAATTATCACCGTAGTAACTCTCTTGAGTGACACGCCATTCTGAAATAGTTGTGTTTAAGAATTTTCCTGTTGATTGCTTACAATATGGGTCACTAAATATTTCAGCGGGATAACCATCCGTATCAACAATTTGGTTATTAGCTGATGGTTGCGTAACAGTAACTGCCGCTTTGACCGGCGCTGTTTTGAAACAAATAATTCCCAAGAATAAAATGCTGACTAACACGAATAGCCCCATTGAAACATGGCTCTTTTTCATCATAAACTTTCCTCCTAATAAATTAACCATAGCACTATTAAATAAGAAAAATAATTAATTATTTTATAAAAATATGCAGAAGATATCGCCTGTAAAAGGAATGATAGAGAAGGATAAACAAAGTTGACTACGGCAAGATAATAAGCAATTAAACTGCGTCTGAAAAGTATCGTGTTAGGGTGTAGTCGCTCGGGAAATATCTCTTTAATGTCACGCTTTAAAGCTGTTAGGGACGATCTTTAACGCTACTTAGACGTGATGTTGTATATTCAAACGTTCTTGATCTGTACGATCGTCAAGCTGGTGATCATGTTTGCTAGTTTTACGAGTTCTTTATCATCTTTTAAATCAATGTTAATCTGCATTGTATCGCCTTTTTGACTATATAAACTTGTGACAAAATGGTCATTATCAACTTCGAATGTTTGATTGATTTGCTCGTAGCGACGTAATCGAAATAATAAGTACTGAATATCAGTCAACTTTTTCAGCAATTGTAAGCCCTTTCTAGACGTCATTGGGATTGTGACGTCGATATCTTTAGTATAGTCAAATAGTGTGAGTGTGATCTGCACAATTACGTTAATCAAAAAAGCATTGACATCATTATTTAACTTTAGTCGATCTGTTTGCTTTGTCATGTTAATTTGCTCCTATTTCAGTTGCTGTCGACCGCAATCAAATTTTTTTGGAGCTTGTGCAAGCTCACAATTAACATAACAAAGCAACATTATTTCGCGAAATCCTTTTCTGACTAATTGTAGATTGTATTGAAAAACAACGAGTTGTCTATGTACGCTTGTGCTTATTTTTAGAAATTAATTTTTATAATACAGAAGTTGATATAACGAGGTTAAGTAAGATTATGAACGATAAATCTAAAAAAATAGATTTAAATTTCGGCACAGTAATGCTGAGACAAAGTTACAATTAAGGCGCATTTTTCCTAATCTTCTGAATCTTTGAGGATATCCTAATACATACACAAAACTTGTTGGTAAGCCCGCTATATCAATGCATGAGCCGGGTTTACCATTAGAACCCATTCTCGGCTTTCTTAAGTATCTTTACTGTTATTTTTAGACAACTAATTAATGTTCGACAATATGTTTCTCTGATCAATTTTTGCGCTTTCATGATCTAAATTCAGACACAAAAAAGTCACCGGGAAACTCTTCAGGTTACGATAGCTTTTTGACTAAAAATTTGAGGAACATCGCTAATACGAGTGTCGATAGGGGCATCATGTCGTTTATATCTCCTTAGTACAAGAAAACTAACTTCTACGAGACACCTTTTGTATGCGGTTGCAACGAAATCCTGTATAATAGATATGGCAAAGTTATCAGAATAATAAGTATTGGGGTTTTATTATGAATGATTATATTGATAGCATTATAGATCATATGCAGGTGAGGCCCAATCAGACGCTAGCTGAGGAGGTCTATTTGGCGATGCGGCAAGCCATTATTCAGGGTCATGTTGTGGAAGGCCAGCGAATTAATGAAAAGGAACTTTCATCGCGGGCACATATTAGTCGCACGCCGATTCGAGAGGCACTTCATCGATTGACGGAGGAGAAATTGATTAGTTACGTGCCACATGTTGGTGCCGTTGTCACGCGAATCACGCCAGCTGATGTGGCTGAGATTTTTGAGATCAGGATCGTTTTGGACCGCTTAGCAACGTTTCATGCGATGCAAAATATGCAGGCGGCAGATTTTGATGCTTTGGATCAGTTATTGACCGAAACAGAGGCTGCTAATCAAGAAAGTGATATTCCGACCGTGATTCATGGTTTTGAAGCGTTTAATAATTTTATTTATCAGCAAAGTCAAATGCCCCATCTGATATTGATCGTGTCGCGGTTGCGTGATTATTTGAAGCACTTGCGCGATGTTTCTTTAAACGGACAGGAACGGCGCAACAAGGCTTTGCAGGAACACCGGGAAATCTATGAACTAATGCGCGAACAGAATCGGCCAGAATTGGGACGGGTTTTGGCAGAGCATTTGACGTATTCTAAGACATTTATTTTGTCGGAAATGGCGCAAGGTCAGCAACATGCCAATTAATGATCATGGGCTGAAACAGCAGGCGGATCAATTGACGACCTACCTGTCCCGAGCTTTACTGTATGAATTGATACTCTATCCCAAACCCGGGCTAGTTGATCCAGTGGATAATGGCGCCCATCAAGATATGGATGCGTTTACTTTTGTGGATAGTATCACGGCACTAACACCAGTTTTACACGAGTTGGTGTTAGCTGGTCTAAAGTATCCGCAAGAACGACCCTTAGCCGAGCTTTTTCCTGAATTACGTCGACTTGGACAGCAGGCTGACCAAGCAATGTTTGCGGCTACTAAAGGTATCAACACACATAAGGGCGCCATTTTTACATTTGCCTTATTAGCTGCGGGTGTCGGCATTGTCTTACAAGCACGCCAAGTATCGCTCCATGATTGGGATACGAGCATGTCAGCCCAGTTATTCACTGTTCTACCCGAGATTGCTGCCCCGATTCAGGCTGATTTTACGGCAATGACGCAGAAAAAGTCAGCTCCCCAATTAAGCTACGGTGAACGCATGTATTTGACCGATGGATTTCGGGGCATCCGTGGTGAAGCGCTGCTGGGGTTTCCGGTTTTACGTGATTATGGGTTGCCTTTTTTAAGAGCGACACGAACGGCCCCCAAGACTGAACGCTTATTGGATCTACTATTGACACTCTTAAGTCAGACACAAGATGCCAATATTATCCATCGCAGTGATTATCAGACATTGACATTAGTTCAAAAACAGGCAAAAAACATTTTAGCCCAAGGTGGGACGCTCAAGTTAGGCCGCGAAGTGATGCAAAAACTGAATCAAGACTACATTACACGCAATATTAGTCCCGGAGGTACGGCGGATATGTTGTCCGCAAGTGTTTTTTTAGGGTTCTTAGAACAATTGTTTCCAGTGTAATGAAGTCGAATATGTTATGTTTAATAAACAAGCGGGCGACAAAAGTATTCAGCTGCTCTAATAAACAGCTATTTAATGAAGGGAGACTAAATTATGAGTGATCAATATCAAAATGGCCGGATTCACTTAGATCCGGTGGATTTTGCCAAAATGGTAGTTAATTCGCATCAAGTTTCAGATGATCAAGATCCAGAAGCAATTGTGAAACGCAAGTTGACACTATATTTAACAGCAATTGTCATTGCTGAAAAATTCAATCGTTTAGAGATGCAAGATTTGGGTAGTTTAGATAAAGAAAGCTACAATTCTTTGATCGAGCAATTATCTGAACGTACATTTAACGATTGGTAATTTGAATTAAATTGATACTCAAAAACAGACCTGAGCCGTTGTAATGACGGTTTTAGGTCTGTTTTTTTACACACAATTTTATTTTAAATGCCCAGCTTCACTCGCGCTCTAAACGCGCTTGTGAGTCCAGTTTCGTCACCCAACTACGGTTTACTTATGGGACAGTTCACCCATTACATAAACCTAGGTTGGTGCTCCGAAACTACCCGAACTCACTCGCGCTCTGGTTTGAAACGCGCTCATGAAGCTACCTTTGTCACCTAACCCCAATTGCTGGCTGAAGCGAGTGCTTCATCTGCACAATTTGTGTTAGTGCTCCAAAGCTGTCCAGCTTCACTCGCGCTCTTATTTATTGATCATCAATGGTACGCCGCCGGTGGCAATGGTTACGACGATAAAGATGACGAAGATACCTAAAGCCCACTTACCGGCTTCTTTTTGCCAAGCACCCATTTCTAGATCGGTTAAACGGAGTAAGAGGTAAATAAAGGCAACTAGTGGACTTAATAAATGGAAAGCTTGGCCCATTAAGGAAGCCAGACCCATTTGCATTGGTGTGAAGCCATAGGTATAGCCAGTTTGCGCCAATACAGGTAGTACACCGAAGTAAAAGGCATCGTTGGAGAGGAAGAAAACACCAGGGGCAGAAACAAAAGCAACCACTAGACCCCAGAAACGACCGAGGCTATCAGGAATGATACTGCCCAAACTTTGAGCAATGGCTGTAGCCATTCCGGAGCCTGTGAGTAAGCCCATGAAGATGCCGGCCGCAAAAATCAAGATCACGACTTGAACAGCGTCACCAGCGTGATCTTCAATGCGTTCCCGCTGCTGTTTCATCGAACGATAGTTGAGTAATAAGGCTAGCGCTGTTCCGACGATGAATAGGAAAGGCGATGGGAAAGTCCCCATGACCAGTAAGGCAATTAATAATACCGTTAAAATCGCATTGGGCCAGATCATCTTTGGCCGGCGTAATTCCAGGACTTCCGGATCTTTAACAACAGTTAATTCTGTGATTTCTGCTTGGGTCAGATCTACGATACCTAGACGTTTACGTTCTTTACGCCCTAAATAGGCAGCGACAAATAGCATATAAATGAAAGCAATAACCATACCTGGTGCGATCGAACGTAAAACCACGCTTTCATCGATTTTTAAAACTGAGATGGCCCGAGCGGTTGGTCCGCCCCAAGGTAATAGATTCATGATGGTATTTTGCAAAATAATCAAAACACCGAGATTCATCATTTTCATGTCCAGCTTTTTATAAATTGGAATAAACGCCGAACAACAGATCAAAGTTGTCGTTGTGCCGTCCCCGTTGAGAGAAACGATTCCAGCAATTAAAGCGGTGCCGACAAGAATCTTGACAGGATCACCTTTGGCTACTTTGATCACGAACGCAGTAACTGGATCAAACAGACCAGCATCAAGCATAATTGAAAAATAAAGGATGGCGAATAATAGCATGACACCTGTGATAGAAACACTCTCAAGTCCTTTGAGTGCCCATTGACCAATTTTGGGTGGGTATAAGCCGAAAGCAAGACCTAGAATTGTGAAAATTAAGGGAATCGAGATCAAGGCTGTAAATGGTGACAACCATTTTTTCATGATTAGAATCATGAAGACGATCACCATGGCATAACCGAGTAGTGCAAGCATGTTTGTATCCTCCTTTGAAAGGGCTTTTATAAGTTGATTATATATTTAGTTTCGAAATTCACAATCGTTTTTAAATCAAAAGAACATATAAAAAACACTTAATAATGATAAAATGGAATTTTTTGAAAACACTTGTTACATTGTTGAAGCGATATATGTGTTTGTTTGTAAATAAAATAAAACAAGATAATGAATTTTGAACATCCAAAGAACACTTAAGATATATCAACACAAATATAAAAGATTTATAATAAAAGCAACTTAAAGATTATGAAAGGAGTGTGCACATGTTTGGTTGGCTATTCCATCATAAAGAAAAAATGTCAGCACCACCTGGCGTAACTGAAAAGCCGGGAACTACTGATTCAATCGGGTTACCTATATCAACAACAGAGCAGAAAATTGTGACACTGATCAGCGCCGCCATTGCCGCCAAGGATTATCCCAATTCGATTTTTAAAGTGAATAAAATCACAAAAATAAAAAATCGAACAGGCTTACCGATGACCATTATCGAGAAAGATCGCGTGGCTGTTATCGCCAGTGCCATTTTAGCTGGTGATCAAAAAAATAGTCAGTTCCGCGTGAAATCAATCATAAAGCTCAGCTAAGGAGAGAGGCACATATGCTTAGAAAATTTCGCATCAAAATAGATGGTAATGAATATGAAGTAGAGATGGAAGAATTAACCCCTACACCACAGCCACAAGATAGTCAGACACCACCTCAAAGCCAACCAATACAGTCAGAGACGCCAAAGGCAGCCCCCCAAGCACAGCCGGTACAACCCAAGCCAGCTGCCAGCCCGAGCGCAGCTAGCGGCAGTGTGAAAGTTACCGCACCGATGCCGGGGAACATCATTGGTATCAATATTAAAGTTGGCGATGCTGTGGCCGAGAATCAGCCGATACTGATTTTGGAAGCGATGAAAATGGAAAATGAGATCGTAGCCCCACAAGCAGGTACGATCACCAGCATTGATGTAGTCAAAAATGATGTGGTCAATACGGGCGATGTGCTGGTAACGATTGATTAAGGATAGGAGATGACTTTATGGAGACCCTTATTCAGGGCATGACTGCTATCACGATCCAACAAGTGATCATGATGATCATTGGGGCCATTTTAATGTATCTGGGCATCAAGAAGAATTACGAACCAACGCTACTGGTACCGATGGGCTTGGGCACGATTTTAGTGAATTTCCCAATGACCGGTGTTTTGACGCAAACCATCAATGGTCAAAAAACTGAAGGCGTGTTAGATGTTTTGTTCAACGCTGGTATCAGTACAGAATTATTTCCCTTACTCATTTTTATCGGCATCGGGGCTATGATCGATTTTGGCCCCTTACTATCAAATCCATTCATGCTATTATTCGGTGCTGCTGCTCAATTTGGTATCTTTTTCACCGTCATCGTTGCCGCTTTCTTTGGGTTTGATATTAAAGAAGCCGCTTCTATTGGCATCATCGGTGCCGCTGATGGGCCAACGAGTATTTTTGTTTCAAACCAGTTGGCGCCGAATTTGTTGGGGCCAATTGCAATTGCCGCCTATTCTTACATGGCCTTGGTGCCAATTATTCAACCCATGGCCATCAAGCTGGTCACGACTAAGCATGAACGGCGCATTCGCATGTCTTATCAAGCTGAAGCCGTTTCAAAACAGACAAGAATCTTATTTCCCATCATTATTACCTTGATCGCGGGTTTTGTCGCACCAGTTTCTTTACCATTAGTAGGGTTCTTGATGTTTGGCAATCTGTTACGAGAATGTGGCGTGCTGGATCGGTTAAGCAACACGGCTCAAAACGAATTAGTCAATATCGTTTCGATTTTATTAGGCCTAACGATTTCTGTCAAAATGACGGCCAATGAATTTTTAAATGTCCAAACCCTGATGATTATTACCTTTGGGCTAGTTGCATTCATTATGGACAGCATTGGCGGTGTGTTATTTGCCAAATTATTGAATTTGTTTAGAAAGCAAAAAATCAATCCAATGATTGGTGCTGCTGGAATCTCTGCCTTTCCCATGTCCAGTCGGGTGATCCAACAAATGGCTCAAGCCGAAGACAAACAGAATTTTGTTTTGATGTACGCTGTGGGCGCTAATGTTTCCGGTCAAATTGGGTCAGTTATCGCTGGCGGGCTACTATTGGCATTCTTTAGTTAGGAGGTAAATGATGAACGAAACTGTAATTCAAGGCTTTGAGCTCATGCTTTTTGGAATGGCGGGTATTTTTATCGTCCTATTCTTAATTTATCTCGTCTGTATCATCTTGAATCGCATATTCTCGGTTAAGAAGTGAATCATATGACGACGATCAGGGAAATTTACCATGATGGTTTTGACTTATATGAGCCTGCTTGGCAGTCTCTATTGCAAACAGCTGGTCTGACCAGCGATGATCCTGTAACACGAACATTTGGTTTATTTGATAACGATCAATTGGTTGGGACTGTGGGACATCTAGGACCAATTATCAAGCAGGTTGCTATTTTATCAGATTATCAAGGCGGAGCGGCATTTAACGAGCTGCTATCTTATATGATGAACTACTTGGCAGAGCAACAAATATTTCACTATTTTGTTTATACCACGCCGACACATCGAGCAGCTTTTGAACATTTGGGGTTTAGTCTGATTGCTCAAACAGATGGGGTCGTATTACTAGAGCAGGGCCTAGGTAATTTTGAGCGCTATTTACAGCGATTAAAAGCCAAACTACATCCAGGACCTACAGCTGCCATCGTGATGAATGCGAACCCATTTACGTTGGGGCATCAGTTCTTGATTCAACAGGCAGCCCAGGAAAATCAACAAGTCCTGGTTTTGGTAGTTGCCACAGAGGCTTCACTTTTTACCTATCAAGAGCGCTTAGCCTTGGTTCAAGCCGGAACTAGGGTGCTCACTAATGTCACCATTGCGTCAACTGAGAATTATTTAGTTTCGGCGGCGACTTTTCCAACGTATTTCTTAAAAGAACGGGCACCGTTAAAAGTGGCTGCAGTGCAAGCCAGACTGGATGCAACGATTTTTAAGCACTACATTCAGGCGCTCAACATCAACAAACGCTATGTGGGTGAGGAACCAGAATCGCCAGTGACGCAAATTTATAATACGACCATGCAGGCGACTTTTGGCACTGAGATCCAGCTGATCATCAAGCCAAGACAGCGTAACGGGACAGAAATAATCAGTGCTTCAAAAGTTCGGCAAGCGATTCAGGCTGGGGACTTAACCAAGCTGCAAACACTAGTGCCGCCATCAACAGCACATTACATTCAAGCCCATTTAACTGACTTACAACATAGAAGGGAAGATTTTCAATGAGATTGCAACATCAAGCCATTGCTGGTACGACAGAGTCATCGGATATTCAAATTATGATCGAACCTAATGTTGAAAATGAAATCGCTATCAACTTGGACAGCAGTGTACAGTTCCAATTTGGCAAACAAATCAAACAAGTGATCCAAGCGACGTTGTCAAAATTAGATGTGACCAGTGCCAATATCAAGGCAATTGATCGCGGTGCTTTAGACTGTACGGTTAAAGCACGGACATTAACGGCTATTTATCGGGCCGCCGATGTGACTGATGAGATTGATTGGCAGGTGATCGACTGATGCAACGCTTACGGAAAACCATGATGTTTTTACCAGGTATGAACCCAGCCATGTTGAGAGATGCTGGTATTTATGGGGCAGATGCGCTGATGTTTGATCTCGAAGATGCGGTATCACCCGCGCAAAAAGATGCGGCCCGTTTCTTAGTGCATGAAGCTTTACGCACGATTGATTATGGTTCAGCAGAAACGGTCGTGCGCATTAACGAATTAGAAACCCATGGCCGGCAAGATATTTTTGCCATGGTAGATGCAGGGGCACAAGTCATTCGTTTACCAAAGACCGAAACACCACAAGATATTATTGATGTAGCCCAAGTGATCAGCGCAGCTGAAGCACGGTTGGGTAAACCAGCTGGCGGCACCAAGATGATGGCTGCTATCGAAAGTGCTGAAGGGGTCTTGAATGCCCGAGAAATTGCTAAAGCTAGTGACCGTCTGGTGGGGATTGCGTTAGGTGCTGAAGATTATGTGACAAACTTACAGACAAAACGCTATCCAGATGGGCAAGAGTTAGCTTTTGGCCGGGCCATGATTTTACATGCCGCTCGCGCTGCGGGGATTGATGCCATCGACACCGTTTACTCTGATGTAGAAAATGAAGCTGGTTTTCGTGCTGAGGTCGCTTTGATCAAAGAATTGGGCTTTAATGGCAAGTCAGTCATAAATCCGCGTCAGATCCCAATCGTTAAAGAAATCTTTGCGCCAACGCAAGTGGAGATCTATCAAGCTAGTCGGGTGATCAAGGGCTTAGAAGAAGCTAAGGCTAAAGGATCCGGAGTTATTTCTGTGGATGGCAAAATGGTGGATAAGCCTATTGTGGAGCGGGCGCAACGGGTCATGCAATTAGCAGCTGCATCAGGCTTGATCAAGCAAGGGGGTAACAACTAATGGTTAAAAATACAATTGGCCGCGAGATTCCGACTGAATTTGCCGATAAATATGGGGTGTTTAAGGGGGCTTGGGCAAAAAAAGCAGCTTATCAGACCACGGCTGCACAAGTACACCCGGTTCAGCCGACGGATAGTAAATTAGTGGCCTCTATTCACGATGTCATTGAAAAAGTTGGCTTAAAAGATGGTATGACGATCTCATTTCATCATCATTTTCGTGAAGGCGACTATGTTATGAACTTGGTGTTGGCTGAAATCGCTAAAATGGGCATCAAAAATCTGTCGATTGCGCCTAGCTCTATTGCCAATGTCCATGAACCTTTAATTGACTATATTAAATCCGGTGTGGTCACCAATATCACGAGCAGTGGTTTGCGGGATAAAGTCGGGGCTGCAATTTCAGCCGGTATCATGAAAAATCCTGTTGTTATTCGTTCCCATGGAGGTCGTGCTCGCGCTATCAAAGCGGGGATATTCATATTGATGTGGCTTTTATTGGGCGCCATCCACTGACGAATACGGAAATATCAACGGTTATCATGGCAATGCTATCTGTGGCTCACTAGGGTATGCCCAAGTGGATGCCAAGTATGCCGATCGCGTCGTTGCCATCACCGATAATCTCGTCCCTTATCCCAATACACCGATCAGTATTCCCCAAACCGATGTGGATTATATTGTACAAGTCGACAAAATTGGTGATCCTGATGGCATTGCACGAGGGGCGACGCGGTTTACTAAAAATCCTAAAGAATTGATCATTGCTGAATATGCGGCTAAGCTGATTGAATATTCCCGTTACTTCAAAGATGGTTTTTCGTTCCAAACTGGTTCTGGTGGGGCTTCTTTAGCTGTCACACGATTTTTGAAAGCGGCAATGCTGAAGTACAAAATCAAAGCCAGCTTTGCCATTGGTGGCATTACGCAACCCATGGTGGAACTGCTAGAAGAAGGACTGGTTAACAAATTATTAGATGTTCAGGACTTTGATAAACGTTCCGCTGATTCCATTCGTGAGAATGAAAATCATTATGAGATCGATGCTGAAATGTATGCGTCTCCGTTTGCGAAAGGGGCTGTAGTCAATCAAGTTGACGTGGCCGTTCTATCCGCTTTGGAGATCGATACACAGTTTAACGTGAACGTTATGACTGGTTCAGATGGTGTTATTCGTGGTGCTTCTGGGGGCCACTGTGATACCGCCGCCGCATCAAAAATGACAGTCGTGGTAGCACCATTGATTCGGGGGCGAATACCGACAATTGTGGATCAAGTCAATACCGTGATCACACCGGGCGAATCTATTGATGTTGTAGTCACCGAATATGGATTAGCCATTAATCCTAAACGTAAAGATTTAATTGATGCCCTGCAAAATTTAGATGTCCCACAATTTACGATCGAAGAACTCAAAGCTAAAGCTTATGCCATTGTCGGTACGCCGCAGTCAATTGTTTACACGGATCAGGTAGTTGCTTTGATTGAATATCGCGACGGCTCTTTGATCGATGTGGTCCGCAAACCAGGTGAGATCGATGAGTGATGTTTTTGCACAAGGACAATTGGTTACTTTGCCGGAAATGCTGGCTGCTCGTGAAGCATTAGTGCAACAACAGCGCACTTTATTACAGCAAGGGATTCAAACCGTGATTTCTTTTAAATTAAATATTCCTGGGCCAATCAAACAAAATGCGGCACTGGATCGGATCTTTGATTATTACTTGGCGCAACTGCAACGAGTTTTAACTCAAGCAAAATTGCCTTTTGGTTTGGCAACAAAGGCCAATGTGGCAACAGGTAGTTATGCATTGTTGACTGTGGCAGCTGACCCTCTCGTAGTTAAACGTCAGACCTGTTTGTTGGAACAAATGGATCCTTTAGCCCGTTTATGTGACTTTGATGTTTTATATTTAAAGGATCAGCAGGTACACAGCGTTCATCGCACTAGATTAGGACTGAAGCCAAGAACGTGTTTGCTCTGTGGGCAAGAGGCCAAGCTATGTGCTCGCAGTCGTACGCATAGCGTTGCCGAAATGCAAGTAAAAATCTCACAGCTCTATGACCAATTTTTAAAGCAGAATAAAGGATGTGCGTAAATTTGGGCAGAGAAATTAAATTTATGGAAACCGTGTTGCGTGATGGTCATCAAAGTTTAGCTGCTACGAGAATGGCCACTGAACAGATGTTACCGATCGTGGAGAAATTAGACCAAGCGGGTTACTATGGATTGGAAGTATGGGGCGGCGCAACTTTCGATGCTGCCTTGCGTTATTTACATGAGGATCCTTGGGAACGACTACGTCAAATTCGTCAGCGGGTGCATCATACCAAACTATATATGTTATTGCGGGGCCAAAACTTATTAGGCTATCGTAATTATGCCGATGATTTTGTGAAATTGTTTGTCCAAAAGTCAGTTGAAAATGGCATCGATGTGATTCGGATTTTTGATGCTTTGAATGATCCGCGTAATCTAAAAGTAGCCATCGAGACGACTAAGAAGTACGGCGGTGAAGCCCAAGCCGCAATTTCCTATACCACCAGTGCCGTGCACAATAATCAATATTTTTTGCAATTAGCGAAGCAATATGCCGACTTAGGCGCAGATTCCATTGCCATTAAAGATATGGCTGGAATTTTAACGCCAGGAAATGCTTATGAATTAGTCAGTATGATCAAAGATGCCGTCGATCTACCTTTGCAAGTGCATACTCATGCTACCAGTGGCATTGCCACGATGACTTATTTGAAAGCTGTTGAAGCTGGCGCCGATATTATTGACACGGCGATTTCACCTTTTGCCGGCGGAACAAGCCAGCCAGCCACCGAATCTATGGCCGTTAGTCTTAAAAGTCTAGGTTATGGCGTTGGCCTGGATTTGGATACTTTGAATGAGATAGCGGACTACTTTGAACCAATCCGAGCGGAATTCTTAGACAAGGGGATTTTAAAGCCTAAAATTTTAGAGATTGCGCCTAAGTCGTTAAGTTATCAAGTGCCCGGTGGAATGCTGAGCAACTTGCTTTCGCAATTAACGGAACAACACCAAGCCGATAAGTTCGAGGCCGTTCTAAAAGAAGTGCCAAAAGTACGCCAAGATTTGGGCTATCCACCACTTGTGACACCACTAAGTCAGATGGTAGGCACACAAGCTGTGATGAACGTGCTCACACAGGAACGCTATAAATTAGTACCAAAAGAAATTCAGGAATATGTGCATGGCTTTTATGGCCGCCCACCAGCACCCATTGATTCTGGGGTCCAACATAAGATTATTGGTGACGATCCTGTGATCACCCAACGGCCGGCAGATCGCTTAAAACCAGAACTGCCAGAAATAAGAAAAGCTGCGCAAGCATTTGCAGATTCTGAGGAGGACGTGCTCAGCTTTGGCCTATTCCCACAATCAGCCAAGCCATTTTTAATGAAGCGCAAAGATCCCTTCTATGATATTCCAGTACAAGAAGTCACCGTCACAACTGATTTTTAAGCAGAGCGCGAAAATCATTGGGTAGTTTTCGAGTACCAACCTAGACTTACGTGGTGGGGAAATTTTCCCACCAGAAAGTCGATGCCCTTTGGAACGCATTTAAACAGAAGCTGGGTATAATAAAAAAGAGATGAATACAAAACTAACATTTTGTTTCGTCTCTTTTTCCATGACCATTATTGCATTAAAGCAAGGACATCAGCTAATGTTTCCTGAATTTCAGGTGTTGGCGGTAATTCTTGGTGTGCGAGTAAATAATCGAAAGTACCAACTAATAATGACGTTAACAAAGTCAGCTCAAAGGTATTTGGTTCTTTTGCTAATAAAGTACGTAAGTTTTGTTCTAAGACTCGCTTTAGCTCAGTATCAAAATTGGTACGATCTAGTTGAATTGTACGCAAAGTGATGATCTTATCGCGATGTGCGAGTAAAGTATGCTCAATATCTGGTGTGATCAGCGCCGTAATATTTAAAAAAGAATGGTGCTGTGTTTGCTTCAAACTGACCCGTTTTTGCCAGAGATCATTATAAGTCCTCATAAAATCAGCAATCATTTTTTCAGCCAGGTCATATTTATCTTGATAGTGTTTGTAAAAAGTTTGGCGATTGATCATTGCTTGGTCTGCAATGTCAATGACAGTTAATTTATTGAAACCTTTACGCTGCACGAGTTTGATGAAAGCCTGCTGAATTGCCTGTTGCGTACGTTGTTTTCTTAAATCCGCCATATTGCCGATCATCCTCTCTAACAAAGCATTATCAGCAATATTTTGATAACTGTCAACTAGAGTGACAGATGTCTAAAAAGTGTCTTCTAGGTTAACGTTGGGCTGCGTTTTGTCTATGTCTTTTCTGAAAAATCTCTTCTATGCTTAATTTGCTTGATAAAAGGAGGAGATTTAGGTCATGTTTGAAGTTATTCGCAGCAAACATTATTGGTTAGTTCTTATGTTAATTGCAGTCATTATTGGTATTTTTTCGTTTGCATTAATTGGTGTGCGCAATACGACGAAAGTTCGCCAGATTCCAGTGGCATTGATCAATCAAGATAAAGGCGCCTTCAGCCGCAAAGTGGTGCGGCAATTACGACACCGGTTTCGCGGGCATGATGCAAAGATTAAATGGGTTAAGGCTAAGAAGCAAGGCTTGAACAACCAAAAGTATTATGCGGTCGTCACGATTCGACCGGGTTTTTCTCAAGCAATTGCCAAACAAAATCAACGAGTCAAGGCTCAAATCGTGGCTGAAAAGTTGACACAATTGCAGCGGACAAACCAGTTACCAGTGGCTGTTAATCAGCAATTGATTCAAGCTCAAGCCAGTGCCCAAGGATCAGTGCCCCAAGCTAAAATCAAGATTGCCATTAATCAAGGAATGAATGCACAGGTTGCCCAATTATTGACTCAAGCTTTACCAAAGCTTTCAGCGCAACTGACACAACAATTGACGCAGAAACGGCAAAAGCTGCTCACGCAAAACCAGGTCCAATTATCAGCCTCAGCTTGGCGGCAATTATCGCAGCCAATCAGTACATCTGTGCACACTGATAATAAAATCCGTAAAAATACGATTAGTGGGATGGCCCCCATGCTTTTAGTTGCGTTAGCTTGGTTTAGCGCGCTGATTGCTTCAGTATTATTGTGGCGCGAACATTATCGACGTAACGGTTCTAAGGCATTAACCGGAAAAGCTGTTACGAGTCAGTTGCTGACAGGTATCGTCGCTAGTGTCTTTCTTGCCAGTATTGGCTATCTATTTGTAGCTGGCTGTTTCAAACTTAATGTGCCGGATCCGTTTAATTTCATTGGGCTAATGTCAGTCAGCATTTTCGTTTTCTACCTGATAACGACTTGTATCTTGGATTGGTTCGGATTATATGGCTGGCCAATTGTCTTATTGGTTTGGTTCTTCGCCATTGGGGTATTATCGTATGCACCGGAAATGTTAAGTACGTTTGCCCGTAATGGCATTTATAACTGGGTACCGATGCGGTTTAGCATGCAAGCTATTACAAATACGCTCTATTTCCATGCCGGATCAGCAACAACGACTAGTGCGCTTAGCATTCTAGCTATTTTCGGGAGTGTCGCCGCAATTTTGATGTACGGCTCAGGGTATTGCAAACGATTTGTTTTAGCACGAATCAAATAAATGGCGTTTATGATAAGAAACTAGACGTCATAAAAAAGAGACAGGTGGCTGAGGCAAAACATAGTGTTTTGTTTTCAGCCACCTGTTAATTAGTGTCTTTAGACCTAGTTGAGTACCATAAGGTACGAAACAGTAAACCACCCGCTATGCGGTGGGTGTTCAATTGCTATGCAAAAAAGCCCTCTTTTCAGATAGAATATTGGATGTTCAGGCCAATCAATCTATTTGAAAGAGGGAAAACAAATGGCGAATCAATACAACAGTTTGGCACATACCAAATGGTTGTGTAAATACCATATCGTGTTTACACCAAAGTATAGAAGAAAAGTGATTTACAATCAATATCGACGGGACCTTCAAGATATTATCAGGCTTTTGTGCTCTTATAAAGGTGTAAGAATTATTGAGGGACATATGATGCCAGATCATGTGCACCTATTACTTAGTATCCCACCCAAAATAAGTGTCTCAAGTTTTATGGGTTACTTAAAAGGTAAAAGTGCCTTGATGATGTTTGATAAACATGCAAATCTGAAATATAAATTTGGAAACCGTCATTTTTGGTCAGAAGGCTATTATGTGACAACGGTGGGCATCAGTGAAGCAACAATTAGGAAATATATCAGAGAACAGGAAAAACATGATATTGCCGTTGATAAATTAAGTGTTCGGGAATATGAAGACCCTTTTAAGGGTAGTAAGTAGTACA
Organism: Agrilactobacillus fermenti; assembly: GCF_047943045.1. GTDB lineage: Bacteria > Bacillota > Bacilli > Lactobacillales > Lactobacillaceae > Agrilactobacillus > Agrilactobacillus fermenti. The sequence continues at coordinate 486,130 of NZ_CP181347.1, forward strand.
AGCACCCCTTAAGGGGTGAGCAAAAGTGGCAAGGACAAATTGGCTTGAACTAAAAAGCCAGCGTCTTTAGGCGCTGGTCGGTAATAGAGGCTTATAGCCTCAGAGCAAACCACCCGTTTGACGGGTGGTTTTGATTATGAATATTCATCGTTTAAACGTGCTCCAAAAGGCAATGCCCTAACTTAACTACGAATCACTCAAATGGGAAAGCCCACCATTTATCGTGATTCTTGTTAGTGCTCGGTCACTGCCTGCCTTTTGTCTCACTCCCCGTCATTTTTTGCGATAATCTGCCGCTGCTGCCGTTCGAACCTTGATGATAGCATCCAAAGTACCATGATATTTGACTGGAAAAAGAGTCATCAAATCGGTTAGTTTTTTGATTATTATTTGACCTTTATGTTTATCGCCAAAATAAAGTTCCCAAATGGCAAGCCAAAGTTGTTGTGTGATGCGGCCATCCCAGGTTAGTTTTTGAATATCGATCGTATTAAAATCACTTTTGAGATGTTTTGCGGCTGTATACCGATGCTGATTCAATAGAACTTGGAATTGGGTGCCGTAAAATTCTACCAGTAGGTCGGTCACGTGAAAATAATCATTTGGCTGTTTTAAATACTGTTGGGCATTGTCTTGCATGCGCTGTTTAATTTTTTCAATATCAATCAATGGCGCAGTGTTCTTAGGGAGACAAAGCGGTAATAGTAAATGCGCTAAACGCATTTCATTTAAAGTCCAATTCTTTTCGGTCAGCAAGTGGTCTAATAATAGAAACATATGTTTTGATAAAGGAAATTGTTTTTGATCATAAGCAGCAATTAGAATCTCTGCATAAGCAATCGGCCATTTTAGTTGGTCGGTTTGACTTTGCTTTTGGGTCACAAGCCAATGATGTAAGGCCAAAAAATTATGGGTCTGATACCAGGTGTCGATTTTAGCGTAAGCCTGTTGGTTTTTGGTTAATTGATGATGATTGTGAATGAATTGGAATTCATCTGGTGTAACATCTAAATTTACTAAGATGGCTAAGAATTTTTCGGCATCAATACTGTGTGCACCTTGCTCTAATCGGTGGGCAAAGGAACGTGAGATGATGCCTTGATAGACCTCTTTTTGACTCAGCCCTTTGATTTGTCGAATGTATTTGATTGTTGGTCCCAATTGGGTCATGATAACCTCCCTCAATCTGCGCCGTAGTTTATGCATGCTGTAATTAATGTTGCAAGTATGCAACGTTTTATTAGTTCACTTTAACGATAAGCCTAGTAGTCTTAATTTAGCAAGAAAAATTAGACTACCAAGGGGATGCAGCTATGATAATGATTACCAATCGACAATCAGTTCGGCAAATCTGTAAAGATGTTGTCAGTAATCTGCTTAGCAGTTTTAGTGGTGATATGTTTGCTTTTGCCATGGGTTTGATGTTGTTAAATGAGACTGGGCTGGCCTTGAGTTTTGGACTATCCATGGTAATTACGCCCATCGTCAATTTACTTGGCTTCGTACCGATTGGTAATCTAGTGGATCAGCAACCACATAGACGCCTAATGATCATTTTTAGCTTAGTTCGACTGCTGGCATTATTGGGTTACGCACTGGTTATCACGAAATTTACTGGACGTGCAAAGATTCTGCCCACTATTATTTTTTTAGTGATCAATGCCTGGAGCACAACCGTTAATACCACCGCTTATACTGCAGCTGTTCAGGAATTGGTAAACGCGCGACATATTCAGTCACTTCAATCTTTAACTCAGGCGGCCGCTACATTTGCGAGCCTATTCGCGCCAATCGCTGCTACGGTACTATATGATTGGATTGGCTTTAAGGGCTTTATTTTACTTGAATTTGCAGCAAATGTTGGCGCATTTTTATTGCTGCTATCGATGAAATTCTTTGATAATACGCCAACGTTGACAACAAATCCTGGACCGCGGTCACGTTACAAGCAATTTTTGAGTGGCACCAATTTTATACGGCAAAATAAATTTTTATTACTTATTGTCAGTTTGGCAATCTTGATCAACTTCTTTTATGCGGCACTCACAGTAGGGTTACCCTACGCCGTCATTCAAGTTGATCATTATGGAAAAGCTGCACTAGCTTTTCTTAATACACTCATAGCGGTTGGCTTGTGTATTGGTAATTTAAGTTTGAATTTTCTACCAAAGATCAAACGACTTAGTCCTATTTTATTAGTGAATACGATTGTTTTGGGTATCAGTTATATGGCACTTTTTACCGTTTTGGTTCTTAAATTATCACGGCCTTTATTTTATGGCCTAGGTGGTTTGGTGATGTTTCTAATTGGCCTAACTTTGGCGTTTTTAAATACACCGCTTATGGTTTATTTTCAGGAACATGTGCCTAAAAACTTATTGGGCCGCGTTGCTGTAACATTTACGACAGCCGTGCAAACGTCAATGCCCCTAGGTGCACTTTTGTTTTCAAGTTTATTCCAATTGCCACACAGTCAATGGCTCTTTCTAGGCTGCGGTGGCTGCATTATTGCCGTTGCCGTAGCTTCCAGTAAAAGTGCTATTTTGAGCGAACATGACTTATCGTGACTTATAATGAAGTTTCAAAAAAACAGGCACAACAACGATGAGGGTTCACGTTGCTATACCTGTTTTTAGTTCTCGTTATTTTTGATTATAGTTTAAGACGCTGATGCCTTCATCAGTCAATTGAATGGTAGAAATGCCGCCATTCATTGGTGAAACCGTCACATCAAATTTCTTTTCACCGAATTTATCCACAATACTGCGAATCGTGGTGCCATGAGACACCATCAAAATTTTATCACCATCATGGGCTTGTTCACGCAGCCACTTGAAGCCTTTAGCCAAGCGCGTCCAATATTGAGTTGCGGTTTCGGCGTCCCCAAAAGGATCGGCTTGGTGGACAAAATCCTTGGCTTCATCTAAAGAGTAATCAGCGATGATGTCCTTAAAGGTTGGACTGCCATGGGGGGCACCGGCTGCAAACCAAGACTTCGCTGAGTCTTCACCTTCATAATAACCATAAAACTCTTCACGAAAAAGTGGTGTTTGTGAAAAAGGAACGTGGGTATTGATATTATGAGACAGGATGATTTCAGCCGTTTGAATAGCACGACCACGGTCAGATGAATAGCAATGCTGAAAAGTGACATTTTGTAGTCGCTTACCGGCTTCGTGGGCATCTTGAATCCCTTTTTCGGTCAAAGGGGAATCCGACCAACCTTGCATGCGATTGTAACGATTAAAATATGTTTGACCGTGGCGCACAAGATAAACAGTCACAGTTTTCATCATTATGGACCTCACTTGTTGTCTATTTCTGGATTAACTAATTTTGGGGGGAGGTGATTTAAACGCGTTCATAGTGCCAATCGTTTCGCTTAACTACGAATTACTTGCAGGTGCAAGCACCTACTGTATAATTCTAGGTTAATGCTCAACACTTACCCAGCACTATTCACGCGCTCCACTATAAACGCGTTCATGAAGCTAACTTTGTCACCTAACTCAAATCGTTTGCTGAAGCTGGCGCTTCATCGGCACAATTTGTGTTCGTGCTCCAAAGCTGACCAGCTTCATTCACGCTCTAAACGCGCTCAAATCATCAGTTTTCTCACTCAACTACGACTTACTCGTGGAAAAGTTCCCCCCACCACGTAAGTCTAGGTTGGTGCTCGAAAACTACCCGATGATTCTCACGCTCTATTTATTAAACGTGTCGTTTTCCACATCTTTAATGAATTGTTTCAAGTGGTCGAAGTAGACGGGGGCGTTATCGATCATGTGGTGGTGGCCGCCATTTGGCGTTGTAACGAGGCGGGCATTAGGGATGACTTTAGCCATACGTTTTGCAGAGCTGACGGGCATGGTTTCATGTTCACCAAAAGTCAACAAAGTTGGTACTTTAATATTTTGAATCTGATCACGCAAATCAAAGTCTTTTAATTTACCAGTGACGACGAACTCGTTGTCACCTTGGAAAGCATTGTAAACCGGTGTCGCCATGGTTGAAATTAAATGAGAGATTGCTGGTGGTTGTTTGCGGTCAACATAACCTTTGTTCAAAACATCCACGTAGCTTTGGTAACGGGCATTATCCCAGTCGCCTTTGGCTTCACAATCCTTCATGAAAGCAACGGCATCTGCTGGCAAAGCCTCTTCCCGAACTTGATTGATATGTGCCATATATTCGTCAATGTTATCGATCATACTGGAAACGATGGCACCTTTTAAATGTTGCCCGTATTTCAAAGCATACATCATGGTCAAAGCACCGCCCCATGATTGACCAATGAGATAAAAATTATCTAAACCTAATTTTTGCCGCACTTCTTCGACTTCATTTAAGAAATAATCATAAGTCAGATATTTTTCGGCAATTTTGGGGTCGGAATAGTCAGGCTGATCTGAATAAAATGAACCCAATTGATCGTACATGGATACTTGCACACCCAAATCAGCTAATTTTTCACCAAAGTTTTCCCAATATTCGTGGGTGCCACCAGGGCCACCATGTAAGCAGAGCAATTGAATGTCACCCTGACCTTGGGTATTGGTCCAAAGATGGTAACCATTATCTAATGTGATGATCGTTGTACCTGTCTTCATAAAATCCCTCATTTCTATAGCATATATTCATCTTACTATTTTTCTTTGGATTGCAAAATGGGTAATTGCCAATCATCAATTTCTGGCAAGTCAGTTTGATGGCTGGCTACATAGTCATTATGCGCAATTAACTGGTTAGTCATTTGTTTAAATAAATTACGGCCTTGTCGGGTGTCTAAACGATGCATAGCTATCAACGCCTGTTTGACTAATGTAAAGCGGTCAATACTATTTTGAACTCGAAGATCAAATGGCGTGGTCACACTGCCTTCTTCACGATAGCCGTTGATAAATGCTGGCTGATTCTGACGATTTAGCAATAAGCCTTGTAGTGTTAAGGGATAGCCATGAAAATTAAAAATGATCGGCTGTTGCTTGGTAAATAATTTGTTGTAGCCGGCTTCAGTTAAGCCTCGAGGATTGATGGTCGGATGTTGTAACCGTAACAAGTCTAGGATGTTGATCACGCGAATATTTAATTTTGGAAGTTCCTGTTTGAGAATGGTTGTCGCAGCGAGGACTTCTTCAAAAGGTTTACAGCCTGCCGCCGCAAAAATAATGTCGGGTTTCTCCGCAGTGTCGCTAGCCCAATCTACAATATCTAAGCCTTTTTGCTTCAATAATTGCGCTTCTTTAAGGGTAAACCACTGGCGAACGGGATGTTTTGGTGTGATCAGATAATTTACTTTCTGATGAGTTTTGATCATGTCATTAAAAGTGACCAGAGTTGTATTTACATCTACCGGCAAGTATAGCCGTACCAGTTCAGGATTTTTCGCTGCCAATGTATTTAAAAGCTCGGGGTTTTGGTGCGTTAGACCATTACTGTTTTGTTCCCATAACGTTGATGTGCCAATTAAATTTAGTGCGTTGATATCTTTGCGCCAAGCATGACGTGTCCCCTGGGTCAACCACTTCAAATGCTGGCTGACCATTGAACTCACAATCGGTAAGAAACCTTCGTAGGATACGAAAACGCCGCTGCCGCCCGTTTGTAAAAAGCCTTCTAATAAGCCTTCATCTAAGTGTTCAGACAGGACTTGATCAAGTAAGTGGTCTTTTAGAGCCACATCATTAGAAGCCGCTTCATCAGGGCTGAGGACTAATAATTGGTCTGGTTTTGGATTTTGCGCCGCAATCTGAGCTAGATATTGATTGAGTTTCTCAAGATTAGAAACTTTTTTTTGCCCCGGATGCTTCAATTGTAAAGCTGTTTTAGCCAAAGCATCGTGAACTTTAGGGGCCAGACCCACGCGATTGGTATAACGATTATCGCTGACATGATAGTTGGCTTCAGGAATCACAGCCGTCATGTCTTTCGGTCGAGCTTGGGCATCAAAAAGGTCAGCTGGGTGATAACTGTTTAGCCAAGTGGTCAATTGTTCAAGTTCAGAAGGATGCTGTTTGGGCGCCACGATTGGCAGCCGGTGACTGGCTAGCGTGCCAATCGTATCTTCAGGACCAGTCATGCCCTTAGGCGTTTGCAGAATAATGACGGGCCATTGTGCTTTTTTAAATAGGGCCATTGCTTGGTCCATAGCCGCTGCTAAATCACGATGTAATTGTTGATTAGCTGTTTTACCATGCACAATCAGCGGTTGATAACCCAGACTTTGAAAATAGGCTTTGAGTTGGGCATTATCCTTATGTGCTAACCAACTGGTGTTTTCCATAGTTAGCCCATTTAAAGTTACAATAGGGAGTACTTTGCCGTCTTTTTCACCTAACATCGTATTGGCTTGCCAGCTAGCTTGTAAGGGTCCAGTTTCAGCTTCGCCATCACCGATAATCGCGACGGTCAGTAGCTGCTGATGACCGATCACAGCACCAAAAGCGTGCGCCAAAACATAGCCCAGTTCACCACCAGGATGGATCGCACCGGGCACAGCGGGTTCAGGATGACTGGAAAAGCCAAACGGCACGGCGAATTGTTGACATAGTGTTTCTAAGCCGGTTAATGATTGATCCAGATCAGCATTGATTTTTACCAAATCATCATTTAAGTAAGCATTTGCTAAGGCAACGGCACCACCATGACCAGGGCCTTGTAAAACTAAGACCTGTTGTTGATATTTGTTGATCAAACGATTGATATGTGTATAAATTAAATTTTGTCCAGGAATCGTGCCAAAATGACCCAGAGGCTTTACTTTCACATCGTCAGCCACTAAAGGTCGGTTCAACAAAACATTGTGGTCTAAATAACTCATGGCGCCACATAGATAATTGGCTGCACGGAAATAACGGTCTAACTGTTCCAAATAATCGTCTGTATCAAAATTAGACATCCAATTAACACCTCCAATTGGCATTGGATACGTTTGCCTTACATTATACAAAACTTGAGGGAAATGAACATGTTTGAAATTAGATTATTCGAAAACAATGCCTGATTAGAAACAAAAAATGTGAGAACAGCGACAAAAGGTGCTTAGCGATAGTGATAATCTAATATATTGGAGCTTTTAAATTTGATATTCATACTTTTAAACGCAATCACAGGCAATCTCACGCTTTTAAACGCAATCACAGGCAATTAATTTTTGACCCCATGTTTTTTGTCACGACACCTGCAAAGTGGTAAAATTTTATGATCAACCTTAAGGAGGCAATACGACATTATGACACGGCAAAAACAATCACTTATCGCAGGGACTACGGCTTTGATCGGGTTTATCATCGGCCTGATGACGAAACATATTCTGACAGGTCTCTTTGTCGGTTTAGCTGTCGGTTACCTCATGACGTTTTGGATACCTTATTTTATGAAACGAAAACATTAGGCTAGGGATGATTTCATGACTGCATTACTCGTTGGTTTGGGTGGCATGTTGGGCGGTAGTTTGCGCTATACACTTGGGTTATTGGTGCCGGCACCTCATGGCTTTCCGTTAGCAACGTTAATGATCAATTTGGTAGGTGCCTTCTTTTTACCACTGTGGACCCAGTATCTGGGTTTGAAATTAAAGTTGCCTGAACGTTGGATCTTAGCCGGTGGTACCGGTTTTTGTGGTGCCTTCACAACCTTTTCTTCATTTAGTTTAGATGCATTGAAACTTCTACAACGTCAGCAGTTTGGGGCAGCATTCAGCTACATCTTAATTTCGGCCGTGGGCGGCTTGGGTTTGTCATTATTAGCTGTGACGATAGCCCAACATCAATACCATACAGGTGTTCACGAAGGCGACAACCAGTTACTGCAAGATATTGACAAAAGTGGGGTTAAAAAATGATGTATTTACTGGCCGCTGGTGGCGCTGGGCTAGGCGCAATGGGCCGTTATGGGCTGACAGAAGTCATTAAACGGCACAGCCACAGTCGCTTGCCATTAGCAACGTTATGGATCAATTGGCTGGGCAGTTTTTGTTTAGCCTTTATGTTTGGCTACCACCTGCCAGTGCAATGGTATCAATTTTTAGGCGTTGGACTGCTGGGCGGATTCACCACTTTTTCGACCTTAAATAGTGAACTATCAGGCTTATTATATGCCGGTCAATTCCGCATTTTTTTGAGATATTTTTTCTTGACCTATATTTTAGGCTTATTATTCGCTCTAGTGGGATTTTTAACCAGCTATAAGTGGCGTTGATTGCTGAAAAAAGCGAATTGTGTTAATATATTTTATTGCATTTTTCTTTTTAATTTCCAGTTTTGGGGTTAGGAGGCTAATCATGGCCGATAAAGTAAATGAGACGTTAAGTTCAGAACAAATAAAATTACAGGCGCAAGAGCAAAAGCATCTGGATGGTGTGGTTGAAAAATTAAAGCACCGAGAAAATCAATTAGATAAAAAAATCAAACGTACCCAAGCTGAAGAGCAGGGCATCAATAAGACTTTTTTTGATGATGTGAAATTGAACTATGGCAGTGACACCACGAATATGGAAACCGCATTATCCATTCATCAACAGCAGCAGTTATTATTGGAACGTAATAATAGTTGGCGTTCTGCTGAAGAAGAGAAAGTCACCGTTCAACGCTTGGAACAGAATCCTTACTTTGCCCGGGTCGATTTCCATGAGCATGGGGAACCCCGAAAGGAAAAAATCTATATCGGGTTAAGTTCATTCACTGATGATAAAGGCAAGTTTTTGATCTATGATTGGCGGGCACCGATTTCTTCTATATATTATGAAGGTAAATTGGGGGAAGTCACTTATAACACACCAGACGGTGAGCAAACTGTGGATCTTTCTTTGAAGCGTCAATTCTTGATTAAAGATGACCAGATTCAATCTATGTTTGATACCACCGAAACCATTGGTGATCAGATGCTGTTGGAAGTTTTGGGTGAAAAGTCAACTCCACAGATGAAGAGCATCGTCACGACAATTCAAAAAGAGCAGAACCAAATTATTCGCGATACGGATGCCGATCTCTTATTCGTCCAGGGGGCAGCCGGTTCAGGTAAAACCTCAGCAGTTTTGCAGCGCGTGGCTTTCTTGCTCTATCGTTACCGCGGTAATTTAAGTGCGAGCCAAGTGATCATGTTTTCACCGAACCAATTATTTAATGACTACGTGGAAAATGTATTACCTGAATTGGGCGAACAAAATATGGTCCAAATGACATATGGTCAGTTCGTAGGTCGCCGGGTACCGCATTTGGATATTCAAAGTCTCAATGAACAATTCGAGGCTGAAAAGACTGAGACGCAAAAGCAGATCATTAATCTAAAATCTAGCTTGGCCTTTTTCAAAGCCTTGCAAGCTTATGCGGTTCATTTGGAAAAAGCAGACATGCGGTTTAAAGACATTAAATTCAAAGGTAAAGTTTATTATTCGAAACAAAAAATCAAAGAGATTTATTACAGCTTCAATGAGAACTATCATTTGGGCAATCGGCTCGATGGCACGAAAGAAAAGCTGATCCGCTCGCTCAATCATCGGATTGATAAAGAAACTAAGTCAGATTGGGTGCAAGAGGCCGTCCAAAATCTATCTCAAGATGATCTGCAAAAAATGTACACCACGGTCGATCAAGAGTTTAATTCTGGGGATGATGAATTCAAGTTCTTGGCGCGCCAAGTTGTGGTTCAACAATTAGAGTCCGTTCATCGAGCAATCAATAAGAACCAATTCTTAAATAGCCGGGCACAGTATCTAAACTTTTTGCGGATGATTCCCAAACTGCTAGATCTGAGCAACTATGGGTTAGACGAAGCTCAATGGACTGCTGAAGTTGAACGCGTCAAGACACACTTGAAGGCCCATGAGATGAGTATGCCAGATATTAGTGCCTATCTATTCCTTTACGACCAGATCACTGGCAAACATGGCAATCGTGACATCCATTTTATTTTTATTGATGAAATTCAAGATTATACACCATTTCAGCTGGCTTATTTGAAATATAATTTTCCTAAAGCACGGTTCACGATGCTGGGAGATCTTAATCAAGCCATCTTCACCAAAGATGCCAGTGAAGATTTGTTGGATCAAATTCAGACGCTTTTTAGTGGTGAAAAAATTAAAGTCGTGCAATTGACGCGTTCTTATCGTTCAACACAGCCAATCACCGACTTTACGAAAGCTATTTTGAAAAATGGTCAAGAAATTGCTGCCTTTGATAGGCAAGGGCCTTTGCCCAATATTGTGCTGGCGAAAGATGAACCACAATTATTGACCGATATCTTAGCCCAATTAGCTCAGAATGATGCGCAGGAAATGAGCACAGCAATCATTACTAAGACCTTAGCGCAAAGTGAACAATTACAACAAGATTTGAAAGATCGCGGTCATGACATTACTTTGATCCGTTCAGAAAATCAGCGTTTGGCGGCCGGCGATATTGTCATTCCGTCTTATTTAGCCAAAGGTTTAGAATTTGACGCCATTATTGCTTATGATTTATCCGCTGAGAATTACCATGCTGAAGACGAACGCCAACTGGTCTATACGATTGCTTCTCGGGCAATGCACACGTTGACGATCACCGCGCAAAATCAGTTGACACCATTATTAGCTGATGTACCACAAACGTTATATACGCAGGGCGTTACGTCCGTTGTAGCCAATGATTGATTTGACGGCTAACGACTTGCGTTAAAATATCGTACCCACGATTTGTAAAATGGATCCCATCGGATTGTAATAATTCGTTGGGGTCTTTTTTAGTATGCATGGGCGTGTACAAATCACCTGTGGGCAGCTTATGTTTGGCACCATAAGTTAATAGGGCGTTAACGTAAGCTTGGATTTCAGCTTGGGTACGGTCACCTAAGCGTTTATCATCAGAGTATGGCGGTGAAATTAAGCTAACTTTATCAAGACCGATTTTTTGGCAAAGGGTGTCGATATTATGTACATAGTCTGCTGTTGTGATGGCTGTGTCCTTGGGGATGTCGTTAGCACCAAAATGGATCACAACTAAATCTGGTTTTTCATCTAATACTAAGCTTTGCAGCCAGGCCAGAGCAATGAGCGTCGTTGCCCCGGGGATCGCCGCGTTGACAATAGTGTCATTAGGGAATTGTTCCTGAATACGATCTTTAAAAATACTGCTGGTTAAACCTTGATGATAGCCAGCAAAAATAGAATCACCAAACAAAACGATTTTCATTTCAGTCACTCCTTTGACTGTTTCAAATTTATTATAGTACAAGTCTAAGGTTGAAAGCGGTTCTAAAAATATTCATCAGAGTGATGCAAACCCGATTTTTTGCGGTATAATGTTTCTATTGCTTTTTATTATTTAATTGAAGGGTGTTCAAATGACAAACGCAAAAGAAATTACTTGTACGCAAACGCTAGCCATTTCAACCCATCGTGCTTTTCCAAGAGATTTGAATAACTATGGATTCATGTTTGGCGGCAAACTATTGGAGCTATTAGATGATGTGGCTTCGATCTCAGTTTCGCGATTTACCCGGCTGCCCAGCGTGACCGCTTCGATCGACCAATTTAATTTTATTCAGTCTTTTCAAAAGGATGACTCTGTTTGTATTGAGACTTACATTTCCGGCGCTGGTAAACGGTCGGTGGAGGTGTTTGCCAAAATCATTGGTGAAGCATTATTTACCGAAGAGCGCTATATTGGTGCTACTGCTTTTATGACGTTTGTTTTACAAGACCGAAAAACGGTCGATGCCTTGTTGGTACCAGAAACCAAGGAACAATTGGCAGTCACATCAGGTTATCCGCGGCGCCATGAGCTGCGCAAACAGGAGTTAGCAGATCACAAGGCCCTGTTCGCCCAGTTGGATACTCAGTTGCCTTGGACAAATTAGATTTGAAGTTGGGATAATATGGATTACGATAAAACTTACTACATGTTTGATCGTCAGCAGTGGCGGCAGTTTCATGGCAAATTAGGTGACAATCACATCACACAACAGGAGTTAGCTCAGGTCAAAGCCTTAAATGATAAGCTATCCTTGGAAGATGTGTCGGTAATTTATGCGCCGTTACGGCATTTGATTCATATTTTTTTGAATCAATTTCAGCGTCAACAGGGTGCCTTGGCTGATTTCTTGAATCGGTCGACGGAGCACGTGCCGTTTATCATTGGCATTGCTGGTAGTGTAGCCGTGGGTAAAAGTACCACTGCGCGGTTACTGCAATTGATGCTGTCTCGGGCTTATCCAAATTACAAAGTCCAACAGATTACGACGGATGGTTTTTTGTACCCTAATCGCGTTTTATCAGAGCGCCATATCATGGATCGCAAAGGGTTTCCAGAGTCTTATGATATGGAAGCTTTGATCAATTTTATGGATGCGGTCAAAGATAATCTGCCAAAGGTTAAAGTGCCGCGTTATTCTCATCAAGTATATGATATTGTGCCGGGAGAGTATGATATTGTAGATCAGCCAGATATTTTGATTGTTGAAGGCATCAATGTTTTACAATTACCATCTAATGCGCCGGTTTTTGTCAGCGACTTCTTTGATTTTTCCATCTATGTGGATGCAGATCCTGACTTGATCGAGCAGTGGTATCTGGAACGCTTTGGGGTTCTGCTGGATACCGCTTTTACCGATCCTAATGATTATTATTACCAATATGCCATTGGTGATCGTGAGGATGCGTTTGCTATGGCTAAAGATGTCTGGCGTAAAGTGAATCTGACTAATTTAAAAGAATTTATTTTACCCACTCGTTCTCGGGCCGATGTGATTTTGCACAAAACCAAGCACCACTTGATCGATAAGGTTTATTTGCGGAAATTTTAAATAGGAAAAAATGAGAATCCGTTCACGATGATTGCTTTTTTCAGAAAATATATTTATTATGAGATTATTGTGTATGTGAAAATGCGTTTGGCTAACTGGCTTCGTTAGGTCATTGAAGCTACCAGTTAGCCTCACGCTCTACTAAATTAAGGGGTGTTCAGTTTGGCTTCTACCGATATGCAAAATATCGATAAAATTATTGTGTTGGACTACGGTAGTCAATACAATCAATTGATTACACGGCGAATTCGCGAATTTGGCGTGTATTCAGAGCTATTACCACACACGATTTCAGCTGCTGAGATCAAGAAAATGGCGCCTAAAGGGATTATTTTCTCTGGTGGCCCGAACAGTGTGTATGATGATGGTGCCTTTGGAATCGATGAAGAGATTTTTAATTTAGGCATTCCAATTCTTGGTATCTGTTATGGCATGCAGCTCATGGCTTATAAGCTCAATGGCCGCGTTGAACCAGCTGATAATCGGGAATATGGAAAAGCTGATATCCATGTCACAGATGAAAGTGCGCAATTATTCAAAGATCTGCCAATGGATCAAACGGTTTGGATGAGTCATGGTGACTTAGTTCAAGGCGTCCCTGAAGGCTTTGAAATTGTGGCAACTTCACCAAACTGTCCAATCGCTTCGATGGCGGATGACACCCGTAAATTTTACGGCATCCAATTCCATGCGGAAGTGCAAAATACCCAATATGGTCATGAAATCTTGAAGCATTTTGCTTTTGATGTTTGTCAAGCTGAGGCAAACTGGAGCATGGCTGATTTTATTGACCAACAAATTGAAAAAATTCGTGCCACTGTTGGCGATAAAAAAGTTCTCCTCGGCCTTTCTGGCGGGGTAGACTCTAGTGTGGTTGGCGTCTTATTGCATAAAGCAATTGGCAATCAGCTGACTAGTATCTTTGTGGATCACGGCTTGTTGCGTAAAGGCGAAGCTGAACAAGTTATGGCCAGTTTGGAAGGTAAGTTTGGCTTAAACATCGTTAAAGTTGATGCCAAAGAACGCTTCCTTTCTAAGCTTGAAGGCGTTAGTGACCCTGAACAAAAACGGAAGATCATCGGTAATGAATTTATCCGCGTTTTTGATGACGAAGCTGCTAAATTAGACGGCATCGACTTCCTAGCTCAAGGGACGTTATACACTGACGTTATCGAATCCGGTACAGACACTGCCCAAACCATCAAGTCACATCATAATGTCGGCGGCTTGCCAGACGATGTGCAATTCCAATTGATCGAACCGCTTCGAACTTTATTCAAAGATGAAGTCCGTGAATTGGGCGAGAAGCTAGGTATGCCATCTGACCTTGTTTGGCGGCAACCATTCCCAGGCCCCGGTCTCGGTATTCGGGTGATCGGCGAAGTTACGCCAGAAAAACTTGAAATTGTCCGCGATAGTGATTACATTCTCCGTGAAGAAATCAAAAATGCCGGTCTAGATCGGGAAATTTGGCAATACTTTACGGTGTTACCAGGCTTCCGTTCCGTTGGTGTCATGGGTGACGGTCGGACCTACGACTACACCATTGGTATTCGTGGTGTCACTTCTATTGATGGCATGACGGCTGACTTTGCGAAGATTCCATGGGATGTTTTGCAAAAGATCTCGGTTAGAATCGTAAACGAAGTCGCACACGTTAACCGCGTTGTGTATGACATTACGAGCAAACCACCAGCAACAATTGAGTGGGAATAGCCTAGAACCATTCTTATCAATTTCAGCCCTGTATCAAGGTACGTTTTTCCTTGATATAGGGCTGTTTTTTTGTGGTTAAAAACTGATAGAAGATGATACAAGTTGGTAAAAATACGGTACATTGGACGGTACAATTTAAAATTTGTTATTTTGTACCGTCGAACATGCCCAAAGTATTGTCAACATTGGAATAAACCTTAAGTGAATTTGGCTGGTTTGGTCGAGTATAATCAGCTGTCATTTGAATGTTTTTATGACCTAACCAGTGCATGACATCGATCTGCGGTGTATTGGATGAAATAGCTTCGGTAGCGAAATAATGTCGTAACATATGGGGCGTGATATGAATACCAGAAGCTTTTTCAACTTTATGCATCACCCGATTGAGATGAGTTGGATGGAAAGGTTCACCTGAATCATTGAGCCAGACCCACTTTTTTGTGTCCGCAGAGATATTATTTCGCATACGTAGATTGTCTGCTGTTTGTAATGCGAATTTGATGTAATCAATGATTTCTCCACAAACCCAGATCGTTCTATATGATGATTTTGTTTTTAAAGTTGTACCATTTGGGAAGTCGGAGGTTCTTTGCAAATCAAAAGTAATTGAACAGATCTCACGCTGATGAACATCATCAAAGCCAAATTTAAACGATTCAGAACGTAGCCCCATCAACTCACCACGACGTTCACCTAGAGTACCAACGTAAACAAATGCCATTAAATATCTATCTAATATTTTATTAGCCGTTTTAATCCATTTATCAAAATCTTTTGGCTCAAGACTTAAGTCCTTTGGTTCGCGTCCACGAATCAGCATGCCTTTTAGCCTATTTTTATAAATAATGTCTTCATGTTCAGCGTCATTCATTACTTGTAACATAACAGAAGTAATTGTACGAATGGTCGATTTTGCTAAACCCTTGGTTGCTAAATTATCCAAAAAGTCTTGAAATTGTGATCTTGAAATTTCATCTAACTGTTTTTTACCGAATCTAGGTTTTAAATACTTTCTATAATAGTTTGTTGTGGTTTTACGAGTGGAGTCTTTCCATATTCCAAGCTGATATTTCTTTTGTGCAATGCGGTTAAAATAGGCATCAAGTGTAATATTGTTGGTAGCAATTAAGCCAATTTTGCCTTCAGATAGATCGACCTCAAATTTTTTTAAAACAACATCAGCGTCACGCCATGTTAAAAAACCAGATTTTGTGTACTCTTCTTTCTTTCCTTCACTTGTTGTAAAACCACGTCGAAGACCATACCGCTTGCCTCTTCGCGTTTCATATTCATAAATATTAGGATGCCGCTTTAGTAGTTTCCATTTTCGCATATTGGTTAAACCTCCATTTTGTTAATAAATTATATTAAAGTACACAAACGTATGTTCTTTTCGGGTGTTAAATAAAAGCCCAGGAGAGGGCTTGATTTATTAAATCATGATTCTTATTTCATACTATATTGGCTTTTACTAGCTAATGCATCATTTTCAAACGTCAGCTGGAAGTTGGCGCCTAAATCTCCTTGGATACCAGTCAAGTAGCTTGCTGTAACTGACTTATTACCACCAATTAATGATTCACTCAATCCGTCAGGTTCTCCGAATTGTTTTATTGCATCGTTATATGAAGTGCCATTTTGAATGGAATTAAATTGGTCAAGAGTTATCTTCTGTTTACGGCCTAGTTTGAATCCAGAAAGGGTCTTGTTGAATGCTTTGCCATCTGTAAAGGACAAGATCATTGATGAACCGAATTTGCCGTCAATATTTGTCCAAGTCAGTACATTAGTGTTGATATTTTGAGTGGTAGAAGAGCTTTCTGAAGAGGGTTTACCAAATTTAGCTTTAGCTTCGTCCATACTCAGACCACCATTACCTTGCTCCATAAGGTCGCCAACTTTTACAGCATCAAAATCGGCACGAGTTATTTTGGCTTTATTGTTATTTGTCGAAGAAGACGAAGAGGAATCTTGCTTTTGCACAGAACTAGATGATTGTGAAGAACTATTTGATGTATTTTGTTCTTGTGCTTGTTTCTTAGTTCCATTACCACCAAGACCACCACCAATAGCAATCAAAAGTATGATAACTATAAGCCAGAACCACCAGCGCTTATATAATGGCTTCTTGCCATTTGGCTGTTTCTTAGGTTGCTTATTTTTTGTGACTTTTCTACCTTTGTTGCTTTTGTGACTTCTGCTTCTACTTTCCATGTGGATCCCCCCAAATTTAAGTGAAAAAACTTGTACTTATGCATACGAGACTATTGATTTAAAAGCTTTTGCTTTTGTTGCTGAAATTCTTCATTCGAAATGATTCCTTGATCTCTGAGTGTCGCTAGTTTTTGAAGCTCGTCAGCTGTTGAATAAGATGCATTTGAAAGATTGATATTCTGAACCTTTGACTGTTTTGCTGCTTGAAGCTTGAGCATGACGTACCGATGAAACTTCTCATACATCCTGACATTACTTTTTTTGAAGGCACGTAAAATAATTGCATTAGGGTCTTCGGCAGCATCCAACGTTGTCCCAACCCATCCAACCGCTTGATTTTTTGCCAGTTCTGCATTGGTAATAAATTGAATATAACCATTCAACATTAAATTTGGTTTTTTGTATTCAATTCCTTTTAAATCTGAATAAAATATTTCTTTTTCACCCTTAAAGCCTTGAAAAAGTAGACCACCAAAACTTTTTCTCGAGATATTAACATGGTCTTCATAGGCAGTTGCACGTCCGTTTACCCCAGTAATCGTAATTGGTTCTGGTTCGCTTCTCACTTCTTACACCTCCCTAAAATTAAAGACGCCTTATAGTTTGTTCAACTTGGTAAAAATACATTTCTGGAATATCAAAATACTCCAAGAAGTTAGAAACATTAATTTGCCAAGGACTGTCTAAATCTGCTTTATCCATATAAGACTTTACTAAGATATAAAGCGCGCCGTCATTTGCTTGCTTTTCAGATTTCAGTGTTGGTGTATAACTACTTGCATAATATGCTGCAGGTTCCTCTCCGAGAACATTATGTGTTAATTCATGTCCAATCAACATGTACTGAAAGGGGAGATGAACCGCAGAATTAATAAATATGACTCGCTGAATCGGATCGGAATACCCTAAGATGTTGCTTGGCAAGCGATCAGTTATATCAATATCAACATCGTAAAAATGGCACAGTCGAACTGGATCGGTAATGCCAGAATCATCTACCGAGTCAAGAAACTCATCCAAAGTATTATATTTCATCAAATCACCACACTAATCATTGTCATTATCGTGTTCAACACGATGGCGGCCCTTATTCCAGAAATAACCGATTAAAATATTCTGTATTGCTTCTCTATCTTTGTCAGTCACAGGAGTTTTTTCATATGTTAAGGGTTGTTGTTCAAGAATACGTTTTAGATCAGACACTTCACGTGACGTTGCATCCTTGGGGGTCTGGTTAATACCTAGTAGATAGTCGCTCGTCACATCAAAGTAATTTGCAATTTTTTGTAGCATTTCATAATCGGGTTGCCTTTTACCTTGCTCATATGAAGAATAGGTGGTTTTCGCAATGCCGAGTTGTTTTGCGAGAGCTTCCTGCGTTAGCCCTGGCTTAGACTTTCGCAATTCTTTTAATTTATCTGCGAACATTGAATAACCTCCTTTACATGTATTTTAGTACGCAAATCGCGTATTACAAAGATAAAAGAATAAAATACACAAAAAGAGTATTTAACTGTTGACTAAGTACGCAATGTGTATTATATTTATTTTTGTAATCAAGTACGCGCTTTGTACTACAAGGTGGTGATTAAATGGATAAAAAGACTAAACAGAGATTGTGGTTAAAACACGTTAGAGAGTCACGTGGAATGACGCAAAATCAAATGGCAAGTTATTTAAATATTCCTAAGACAACTTATTCTTCATATGAGCAAGGCTATCGAGACCCTGAAATTGCTAATGCTAAAACGATGGCTGAAAAATTAAAAATTAAATGGCCTATTTTTTTCGAGAGTGAAGTACGCGAATCGGATTATAAAAACGCCATGAATGAGGAGGTGACGAAATGAAATTAACAATTGAAGGTTCAGCCGATGATATTAAAAAAGTGCTCCAAGCTATTAGTGGTAGCGAGGGGCACTCAAAGCAAAAAAGCAATATTGAAAATTGGCTCAAACAGAGTGGAACTCAAATAGTCGGTGGAACAACTTTAAAGATTTAAACCACGATTCTTTCCAAAACTTTCATATTGAGAGAGCTTGATAGATTTTTTTAATTCTATTTCAAACTGCGTTTTCAGTTCATCGGAAAATTTAGGGAAGATATTCTTGATGACAAAGTCGACCATATCATCTGGTGTTGCGCCAACCATAGTATGTGTTTGTGCATCCAGATTAAATTCCGCAATTGTCTTTCCGATGGCTGTATAGAGAGAGTCTTCGGCATCTAAATGATATTCAATTTTCTCCAAAGTATAATCACCTCCTTCAGAAGTGATTATATCAAATGCTACCGATATTTAATTGTCAATGAGCGGAGGTGACGAAATGAATAAGAAAGAGAAAGTGAATTTTATTATTTTTAATAAAAAAGACGCCTTCATAATCAGTGCCATCAACACTGATAACAAATTGGCGTCCAAAATCAAGCAAACTAAGAAGGAAATTCAACTTCAAATTTTCCCGAGGAATTTCGGTTCAACGGATAATTAGTTTTTAACGAGATTTTATTCGGTTCTTGAATCATCAGAAATTTAAATCCTTTCGGAAATTCTTCATAAATAATTGTTCTGCTTGATTCATTAATAATTTACTTTCTAACTTCATTTATATCTTTGACCCACGATGTATCAATTTCAGCATTCGTATTAGAGCCAAACATATAAATATTTGTCAGTTCTGTTTCGTCAATTTTGATAATAGTCACCTCCTTTAGAAGTGATTATATCAAATACTACCAATATTTAGTTTTCAAAGAACGGAGGTGATCACATGGATAAAGAAACTCTGATTAATAAGCTATTGCACATCAATCCAACACTGCACCGCGATATTTTAGAAGATTTCTCAAGAGATGTTTTAGAAAAAGCGTACACGGAATTGCTTGAAGAACGTTCAGAGAATATTAGAGAACTCACGATCGGTATCTAATTGTTCTTATCATAAACCTGACCATCATCATATTGATTTTATCGTTAAATACAGTTTAGAAAATAGGCATTATATTCACATTAAAGAGGGTGTGGAACATGAGTGTAAACATTATTGAAGAATTTGATAATGCTCTAAACGCTACCGGCTGGACTAAATCACTTGTTGCTCAGTCAATACATGTAACACAAGCAGCGGTCAGTAACTGGTTAGCAAGAGGCGATATTCCTGCCGACATGCTTATAAAGTTAGGACGTGCTTTAAAGGACTATCGCTTCAGTCTTGCCATTGCAGAATATTTAACGGGGGTTCGCGTATTGTCTGATAAAAGATTACAAGATACACCACAAGCCCGATATTTTAGCCAAGCTAAAGAAGAGAATGATCGTAAGAAACTTGACCCCGAATTTACATTGTTACTTGGCAAGAACAAAGAAGATCGAACTGATACCGATCGGCGCCGCGTTTTAAAATATGTCAAAGAATTAGATGAGGAGATCGAAGAAAAAAGCAATTATAAAGCTGCAATTATGCGTGACTGGGAGCTTTACATTGATGAGGAGGTAATCTGATGGACGTGACTGTTGCACTTGGCGATGAAGATAATGAACAAGAAGTATTGATCAATGCTATTGCTGATCGCTTAGCTAAAAAAATGACACCGATTATCGAAAAAATCATTGAAGAAAAATTAACTCGTGAACGTGCGATGACACAAAGAGAAGTTGCAGAGCAGATACTGCATTGCGATCCATCAACAATTACTGATTATTATTTAGAACAGCCTGGTTTTCCATTTTTTGCAAAAGGCACAAAGAAGATGTTCTGGCCGGCTGCTGTTCGAGAATGGATCAATAACAATCAACAAAGCTTGATTTAGGAGAGTGAGAAATATGGGGTTAAAGAAAATTGATTTAAGCATGGAGGAATGGAAGATCCTTCTAAACATCATTCGTAACAATGAAAGAACGTTTTGGAAAATAAGGGGGCAACATTGATGAAGATTAATTGGAAACAGCACATGCAACAATGGCATGATCGTGAATTATCTCAGTTAGTTGTTAAAACAGCAGATGACCAGTTTCAAATTGAAAAACGTCGTCAGATCAACCGAGAACAATTGCCTTATGTACACAAAAAAGCCACCAGTGTTGGCGCACCGGCAGCTGAGACACATACATTCTTAAAATTTTAACAAACTAAGTATAGCAGAAAAGGTGAGTAAATGGAAAATCATCTTTCAAGATTCGTAGGTGAGCAACGTATATCGATTACACAGCTTTCAAAAGAAACGGGTATTTCCCGAAATACGCTCACTAGTATCTACTATGACCGAAACAGCATGATCAAATTTGATGTGATTGAAAAGCTTTGCGATTACTTTCAAGTACCTATGCATGAGCTTTTTGATTACTACCCAAAGAAGGAGATCGAATATGGATGGCAATGAAGCTTTTTATCAGGCGTGGTTAGAGGTTATGGAACGAGACGAACAAGATCAGGACGAATTAGAACGGATGGAAGAACAGGCTTATGAAGCCAAATATGAAGATGGAGATGAATGGTATGGCAGATGAATTATTACAAAAGGATATTACCGACACAGTAAATAATAGAATCCAACAGTTACAATCAGAGGGCTTACAATTACCAGCTTCATACAATGCAGCCAACGCCTTGAAATCAGCTTGGTTTGCCTTACAAAAGGTTGAAACAAAAGACCACAAATCGGCTTTAGGGTTTGTAGATCCTAAGTCAGTCGCCAATGCGCTGTTAGACATGGTTACTCAAGGATTGAGCCCTGCCAAAACGCAAGTCTACTTTGTTGCTTATGGTAAAGACATGACGATGATGCGGTCATACTTTGGCACACAAGCTGTTTTAAAACGTTTATCAGATATTGATGACGTGTGGGCCGAGGTCGTTCATCAAGATGATGAATTCGAGATCGGTTCAGAACATGGCCGTACCATCGTCACAAAATTCAAGCCAAGTTTTGCCAATCAAGATAAACCGTTGGTAGGGGCTTTTGCTGCAATTGAACGGGCAGATGGTCAAGTTCTTTACACCGTAATGACCAAGAAAGAGATCGAAATGGCTTGGAGTCATCGTAGAAATAGCGGCAAAGTCCAACAAGAGTTTCCACAGGAAATGGCAAAGCGGACGGTCATCAATCGGGCAGCCAAGAATCTCATCAATACATCAGATGATTCTGACCTGCTGATCGATGCCATTAATAGAACGACTCATGATGAATATGAGAACGATAGTAAGAGCCGTAAAGACGTCACACCTGAAACGACCAATGTTAAAGATTTTCTAAATGCACCGAAACAGGGAAAAAACAAACCAAAACCAGTCACGAAAAAGAAGGAAACGACAAACGACTTAACGGCAAAGGAAGTGAAGAATGATGTTAAAACAGACCGAGTTGATCACAAACCAGTCAAGTCAAAAACCAATGCCGAAAGAGCCCAAGAAACAGACTTATTCAAAGACACAGACACGGCTCCGTTCTAGTAATTACTATGATATTGCTACGGATTGGCCCTACCAATCTGTCAGCTGGTTTAAAAAATTTATGAACTGTGAAGCCGAGGCTTTGGCTGAACTAAAAGGGACTTGGCGACCTGAAAGAGATCAAACTGCCTTACTGGTTGGTAATTATCTTCATTCCTATTTCGAATCCAAGAAGGCCCATGAAGCATTTATCAAAGCACACGAAACAGATATTAAAACACGTTCGGGGACATTACGTGCCCCATTTCAAACGGCTGAATCCATGATCTATGCTTTGCGACACTACTACAACGAGTCAGCTAAGCGCTGGCGACTGGATAAAGATTTTTTAGATCTTTATAGGGGGCGCAAAGAGGTGATCGTTACTGGCAATATTTTTGGAATCAAGTGGAAAGGCAAGCTGGACTGCTTGAACCTTAACCGTCAGGTGTTCATTGATCTCAAGACAACACGTAGTATTCGTGATAAACAATGGAATCCAGAAACAATGCATAAAGAAAGTTTTATTTACAACTACAACTATTACCTGCAGCTGGCAGTTTATCAAGAACTTATCAAGCAGCAATACGGTGTTGAGTGTCGGCCCATTATATATGCAGTTAGTAAAGAAAAAGTCCCCGACAAACAAGGCTTCATCTTTACATCTGATGAAGACCAATGGCAATTACAACGTGCGATGGAAACAATCAAAGCGTTACAGCCACATATTGAAGCTGTCAAAACTGGCGAAGAAAAGCCGATTCGTTGTGAACATTGCGATTATTGTAAAGCAACACGTGGCACCACATTAATGCCGGCAAGTGAGTTGTAGGGGGTGAAACATTGGCCAGACCTAAAAAAGATGGGTTAGACTATTTCCCCTTTGATGTGGACTTTGATACGAACGAAAAAACTGAAGCTATCAATGGCGAATTTGGAGCTAAAGGAACGTTGATTTTCATATACCTGCTGCTGGCGATATACCGTAAAGGATATTTCCTTCAGTGGGACGAGCTTGTTAAAAACCAGCTTGCCAACCGTGTCCCTGGTGCGACTGGTGAGTTGGTGGAACAAGTCGTCAAACGTCTGATTTCTTATGGAACTTTTAATGAAGCTCTGTTTACTTCGGACAACGTTTTGACCAGTCAACGGATCCAAGCAACCTATTTAGACGCCACTAAAAGGCGAAAAAACGATAAACCTAGCCTTTACTGGATTAATGATGGCATTAACGTTACTTCAAGTGGAGTTAATGTAGACATTAATCCCCAAAGTAAAGTAAAGGAAAATAAAGTAAATAAAACTAAAACAAATAAAAACCAACAAAAAAAGTCGTCGGTCGTTGCACATGATACGTCTGCTTTTAAGCTATGGGAAAACCTGTGGGGCTTTCCTAACGCAATAGCACTAGAGACCTTGGTTGAGTGGATTCACGAATTTGGAGATGAACTAGTGTCATTTGCTATTCGTTATGCGGCGAAACGAGACGTTAAGAACAAAGGCGCTGTGAACTATTTGACTAAGGTTCTTGAAGGTTACAAACAAAAGGGCATCACAACCGTTGATGAAGCACAAGCAGCGTTAGATAAACATCAACAAGTGATCGCTAGTAATCGGAGTGTGCCTAATTTTAATAAACCGATTGAACCTGAACCTGATTGGTTTAAGCAACAACAAGAGCAACCGCAAACAGCTAAGCCTGAACCTAATTCAAATCCGGAATCGAATTCCGATTTAGCAGCTATGTTCGCGGAATTAGAACAAGCCAAGAATGAATCGAAGTCAAACTCTGAACAAAAAAGTCAATGATTTTAAACTGGTTGAAATCGACCAGTTTGGAAAGGAGCGGCCATTGGACAAACAAATAGCGCACATACCTGATCTAGTTGCGGAGTGGATCGATGAGATTGCGCTGCCTGAACATTGTGACTTTACGACAGCTCAAGATGTTATGCAGGCGATCATTAACGATGCTGCGGAGCGTCTAGACAAACAAGAAAGCAATTATTTACAAAGCAACCAGATGCTGATCGATATTTATGTTTTGAGTAAAGTCGGTCAGCATCAGGCAAAAACATACGTTCAGGAGGCATTCGATTTTTGAATTTAAGTGAAGAGCAACGTGAATCAGATATCCAAGCCGATATCATCAAGACGCTGAACCATCTGGGTTGTCACGTTTGGCGCACCAACGCTGGGAGTTTTAGCAAAGGTAACCGTCATATCGCTGGCCTACCTGCTGGTTACCCAGATATTTCAGGTCATAGAGATTCAGACGGCAAAGCAATCTATATCGAAGTCAAAAATAAAACTGGCAAGTTACGTAAAGTTCAAGAACAATTTGCACTAAGAATCAAAGATAATGACGTGTTATACGGCGTAGCAAGGTCTGTGGAAGACGCCATTAAGATTGTGAGGAGATAAAGTATGAAAGATTTAGCAGCATTGAGCTACCCACGTTTGAAAAGAATTGAGTTGGGTGTTGACGGTGGTGCATTCAAATTTAGGCACAAAGGGCGCAATTACAATATCATTGCCAGCTTTGGCGGTGGTTGGGACCATGTATCAGTTGATGAAGACGGCGTTACACCAAGCTGGGAAATGATGGAATTAATCAAAGAAATATTTTTCAATGATGACGAAGTTTGCTATGAGTTTCATCCGGCAAAAAGCAACTATGTCAACGTTCATCATGGTGTTTTGCATATCTGGAAGAAGCAAGGATTTGAAATACCAATGCCGCCGATTGAAATGGTTTAAAAGTTTGGAGGTCAATTACTTGAAAGCAAAAAAGTTAGAGCGTGCTTTAAAAAATGCTGCTAGTCAAAGTTCAACTCGACCAATATTACAATGCGTTCACTATGATCCAGATGGCAGTATCACGGCAACTGATTCACATATCATGCTCAGATTGGACTCGATGCACTCACTGAAGCAGCCTTTTAATTTAAATTTACAAACATTCAAGGAAATAGATGAGGCATATCCTGACACATTACATCTGATCACTGATAAAAAAGAAAATCCAACTAGTTTTCAAATAGATCTAAAGAATATTGTAGCTGCACTCAGTTTTTTAAAAGCACTCAAAGACGAAGTGATCACACTAGAACCTCTAGCCAAAAACCAAAAGGGCATCATTCTAAAAACAAAGACACAAAGTTACCTGCTGCCCGTTGAAGAGTTCAATGGTGATTTAAAAAAGATTTCAGTGACTGCCGATAATTTATTCAAATGTTTTCAGTTTTATGGCGACTATCTAACGCATGAGCAAACAGTTCAAGTCTATTGCTACGGGAAGTTTGAGCCAATACTATTTAAATCTGGTAAGAGCACATATTTAGTAACGTCGGTAGCGGTATTTTAGATGGCAATTTACAAACTTATGGAGGACGAGTATGACCCCAATAGACGAATTACATTTAACATCTCATACACGGCAAATCTTAAGAACGAATGGCATCACTACTGTTGAAAGACTAAATGAAACACCATACTCAAAAATTCACAATTTACCTGGTATGGATGCTGGTATTTATGACGAAATATCAAACAAATTAGATTACTTTTTAAGTAAATCAGAACCGTTTTAGGAGGATAAATATGAAAATTAAAGGTAAGGACCTAGCAAGAGTTACAGACCAAAATGGGTCTCCAATAGTACAGTATGACCTTTATGGATCTACTGAAACTACCCTTGGTGATCGTGTTAAGGAGGTTAATATTCCTGATGAATTGATCCACAAGCCAATTCCTGTACCGAAAGAAGTTGCGAAATACTTTCGTGCAAGTGCTGAAAAATTTTGTGTAAGGGGCAGGGTGCAGGTGGCTGACGCACTAACATTTAATTATTATGAAATGTCAAAAGATACACAAGAGTGGGTTGAAGGACATTTATTAGAATATTGCCAAGCTTTTTTGACTAATAATTACGAAGTCAAGAAGAAGGAAAAATATTACGTTAAAGTGCCTGGTACTGATGACAGCTATTTTGTAAAAACCAGCGATTTGGAAAGACTTAATGCATATCCCAGTGAGATTGCATTCGCAGTATCAGAATTAAGTCAATTTACCGACGATGAAATTGAGAAATATGATCTTCAAAATTATAAAAAAGAGATGGTAATGGAAGATGAAAATAATTAGTGTAGCAAGTATTAATAGCGCCGACAGTTCTTTATTTTATGAGGTTGGCATGCCGTTATGGTTCAACGACAAGGATGACGAGATTATCAGTATTGAATATCAAGATGAGCAAGCAGTTTCTTACGGGCAAACTCGTGAAGCGAGACAGTACCCCGTTTACGTTGTCAGAACAAAATCGAAACGTATGCTTGTTTTGCCAGCACAACAATTTATTGCTGATTATGTGGATACAGAGCCTGAGGAGGATGACGATGACTAAATATCGCAAGAAAACACTGATTGAAGCTGAACAGTTCACCGCAGCAAAAGAGCAAGCAGAACGTTATAACATTCGATTGATGCCAAAAGCTTTGCGAGCTGGATATATTGACACATTTTCGTAAAACTTATGAAGAAGTGAAGTAAAAGGGGAGTAAAGTGAAGCCAATTTTAGATATGACAAGTGGTGGACGAATGTTTTGGTTCGACAAGCAAAATTCAAATGCTATCTTTACCGATGAACGTAGCGAAGTGGTAGAAATGAAAGACCGTGGCCACATGCGAAAATTAGAAATCAAACCTGATGTTATTGCTGATTTTAGGAACTTACCGTTCCAAGATGAATCATTTTACTTAGTCGTATTTGACCCACCACATTTACTAAGAGCTGGGCCAAACAGCTGGCTGAGAAAAAAGTATGGTGTTCTGAATCATGATACTTGGCAACTCGATTTAAATCAGGGATTTCATGAAGCTATGCGTGTGCTTAAACCATATGGCACATTGATCTTCAAATGGAACGAAGAACAAATTAAAACTAGTGAAGTATTGAAGCACATTGATTATAAGCCACTATTTGGCGATAAAAGAGCGAAAACACGTTGGATGGTATTCATGAAGGAAGAGAAAATAAATGGACACAATCGAAGTTCGATTTAAGTTGAATCATGATATGTATTTGGAACTATATAGACTATGTAAAAGTGAAAAAACGACGATGAATAAGGCACTAAATGAAATCATTAGTGGGTTCTTTGAAAACAAAGAACATATTGCAGATTTGGAGGAAGACAAATGAACGAACAAGAGTTTTTATTAAAAGCAAAAAAGATGGTAGTCGACTATACCAACAAACATTTAGACAAGGCCGACGATGCATCGATCTCAGTTGATGACGTGTTCAACGTTTGGCATGCAAAGGTACTACAAAATTCTAAAGGGTTGTTTAGTACAACAATGTTTGACGGTATGTATTACGAAGTTACCTATAACGGGGATAAGGATGTCTTTTACCTTGACGCTTACAAGAAGTTTGAGAATGTTGAGATTAAGAATGACTAATTTAGAACGCGTTAAGTTGCTACTGGAAGCTGAATTGTATCGCGATTGCAGTAGTCATGATAGCTATATCCAGCAAGCAATTAAGAATATTGAATGTGCTAGTGGGAAAGAAACCGAAAAGATTAATCGTTGACTTACCGGTGTTTATATCTATTTTTAGTAACGATTACGAAGAAAAAAGAAAGAAAGAGGAATGAAAAATGACTAGAGCAGAAGCATTTATGCGTTTACGTGAAGAGATCGGTGTTCTACATATCAGCTGGTCTGATAAAGCCACAGACAATATTACAGAAGAAGATTATCAGGACATGAAAGACATGATTTTGAAGATGATTCATAGAGTACCGAATAAAGACGAAACGGAGGGGAAATAATTGATTGAAGTCCACAAAACAAAAAAAGGACGGCGATATTTCATTTATGATATGGACGCTGGGTATACAAATGGCTATGTAGAAATTAATGAAGACTGGTCAAATGATTATCTTGATGAATTTTATGACCCATTCAATTTTCCAGGTGGACCGACATTCCTAGGTTATTTTTCAACAGAAGATGAAAAGCTTGGACTGTATCCATTCGGGAGCAGTGAGGATTCAATTTTAGGTAGCTGGTATGCATCAGTGCATAACGCTTTTGATAAATTCATGAAAAGTCATGATCAAAGTCAGTTGATTAGAATAGTTGGTTTTGACGACAATCACATTGACCAGATTGGTAAAGCAGAAGTTATTGCAGAAACTAAACGGATTGCCAAACAAATGGATACAATTATCAAGTAAGGAGGTTGGATATGAGAGATTTCGCTTGGTTTATCTGGAACATGAATGGTGCGTGGTTCTTTATCTTCGTAATCTTCTTGATCGCACTAGTCATTCAGCTGATTAAGCAAAAATAAAAAAAGGACCACCCGAGGGCAGTCCTTCTCTATAGCTCAAACACAAGCACAATGATTATAACATATGGAGGAGTGACTTGTCTTGATGTCATTGATAAAGGAAATAGACGTACAAAAATCACGGAATAATGCACGGAATGTATTAAAAACGTTCAGACCCCTAGCACGTATTGCCGGAACATCATTATCAAGTCTTCACTCACCAAGTCTTGATGGCATGCCTCGAAGTGATCGAATTGATCAAGGGCTCAGTCCAAGAGAGTTAGAGCTTTTAAAAGAAAAGTACGAAGCTGGGGAAGAACTAAACAAGATCGTCAATGCATTAAAAAATATCAGCACGCGAAGTTATTGGACGTTGTATTACAGTTATTGCACAAAGGATCCGTTAAGTTATATTCAAATTGCTGAACGATTGAAGTGGTATAGCGATACATCAATCAGTTACCTGAAGCGTCAAGCCTTATCAGAATTTTATGAAGCCTATGATCATGGCAGCTTGATTGAATACAAAGAAGAAAAATAATTCACCGATTTTTTACCTTTTCATCACCGATTTTAGGGTTGAAGTGTGAAATAATAGTATTGTCGAAAAGTAAAGGGGTTCGACAAATACGAGACGTGAAGGCTCTTCTTAAATATGTTATACATTCTTCCTTTATCCCCCTAAAAGGTGCCGTCAAGTTTAGGACTTATACTTCGTTCGATTCGGAGTAACGGCATAGGCTGTCAAAGGCCAAAAAATAAAATATTACGTATTGGTAGCTGCATAC
This sequence comes from Agrilactobacillus fermenti, assembly GCF_047943045.1. GTDB lineage: Bacteria > Bacillota > Bacilli > Lactobacillales > Lactobacillaceae > Agrilactobacillus > Agrilactobacillus fermenti. Next base: position 515,406 of record NZ_CP181347.1, read on the forward strand.
AGGCGTTTGTGACTTCCCGATCAACAACTCGGTTCAACTCTGAGATGCAGCATAGGAGTGAACTCAATAGATGAATACTCACAATCTAGCGAAGTTCATTTCCGGGATAATCACCTCTAGTATCTGATGATAAAGTCGGGTACTATTTTTGTTGAGGTGATATGAAATGAATGAGGACTATTTGAGATTAGAGGAGTTCGGAAATGTAAATGTTAATGATGCATTTTTTGATTCCTTACGTGAAAACTACAAAGGTTTCGACGGATGGTTTCTTCGGAAAGCGGCTAAAGGGGAGAAAGTGTATGTTTCAGTTTCTCCAGAGAAAAAGATAAATGCATTCCTTTACTTAAAAACAGAAAAAGGAAGCGTTAATGACATTTCACCATTGTTGGAAGAGGGAAAGCACTTGAAGATAGGCACTTTCAAGATAAATGCTCATTTTGCCGCCACCGGCAATAGGTTTATGGCGATTATTCTCAGAAAGTTTGTGGCTGAGGAGTTTGACGATGTTTACGTCACAATGTTCCCCGAAACTCGAGGCTTACCAAATCTTTTTAAACGTTTTGGATTCCGTAAGTATGGTACCAAACAAACTGAGAGCGGAAACGAAGAAGTTCTTATACGTAGTAAAGCCGATAGAGGAGACATATATGCTGACTTTCCAAAATTTGATTTGAATGGTGGAAAATATTTACTTGGCATTAAGCCAGAGTTTCACACGAGAATGGTTCCTGATTCTAGATTAAATACTGAACGGGACTTTGTACGCGAGGATGTTTCTCCAGCCAATAGTGTTGTGAAAACATATTTAACAAATATGAAGGGCGTTTCAGGGTTAAACCATGGTGACAAAATAGTTCTTTATAGAACCAAGGATGAAGGAAGGAAAGCTGAATACAGCTCAGTGGCTACCTCAATTTGTGTTGTGGATGAAGTTAGGAATATCAATAGTTTCTCGAATGAACAAAACTTTCTGGATTTTGCCAATCGAGGGTCTATCTTTTCGACAGATAAATTACATAGTTTCTGGATGTCCAAAAGATATAATCAAGTGATTAGATTCTTATATAATCTTCCACTGAAAAAAAGAATTACTCGGCATGACCTTTTATCTGGAGGGATTTTAAAGACTGATAAGAGAGGCCAATATTTTGGCTTCTTTAAAATGACGGATCAAGAATTCGAAGCAATTTTAAAGGCAGGGAAAGTAAATGAAAATTTTGTTATCAATTAGGCCTGAATTTGTTGATGAAATTCGTAGTGGTAGAAAACTTTTTGAGTATAGGAAAGGAATTTTTCGGAAACGAGTTGACAAGGTCGTCGTTTATTCCACTGAGCCCTGCGGAAGGGTTGTTGGAGAATTTGAAGTTAAAGCAGTTCTTCAGGATGCCCCAGATAAGCTTTGGAACAAGACCTCAAAATTTTCTGGGATTTCACACGATTTTTTCGAAGAATACTTTGATGGGCGGGAAACGGCTTATGCTATCGAAATTGAAAATTATCAGGAATATGAGATTCCTCGTAAAATCCAGGAACTTTTTCCGAATGTAAAAGCTGCCCCCCAATCATTTATTTATGTTTGATCTTTAATTAAGACGCCCCGGCGTCTTTTTTTGTACATAATTTTAACTAGGAGGCGGTGGTATATGTGACACCGAAGCAGCAAATTTTTGCAGATGAATACTTGAAAGATCTGAATGGTAGTCGAGCTTATAAAGTTGCTTATCCCCATGTCAAAAAAGATGGTGTCGCAAGAGCAAATGCAAGCCGATTGCTAACAAATGCTAACATCAAGCAATATATAGACGGACAACTCGAAAAAATGCACCAGGAGCGTACAGCAACCGCTCAGGACGTGATTGAATACCTAAGCCGTGTTATGAACCGTAAAGAAACGGAAGATCAAGTTGTTGTAACTAAGAAACCTAAAGTTTTGACCGTTGATGGCGAGAAAACAACCTATGACAAGGTAGTCTATGAAGAAACGGCAGATGTCATTGAAATCAGAACAAAGGTCTCTGATGCAAATAAGGCAGCTGAGTTGTTAGGCAAGCGTTACTCATTATGGACGGACAAACTAGACATCCAAAGTTCAGATATCAATATTGTGATCGGTGGTGATGGCGATGATAACGATACAGATTCCGAAACCTAGCAAGGTTTTCAACAAACAATTCTATAAATCTTTGTTCGATTATAAAACGTTTACGGAAGTTTATTATGGTGGTGCCAGTTCGGGTAAAAGTCATGGTGTTGTTCAGAAAGTTATCATCAAAGCCTGCCAGCCTTGGCGATATCCACGTAAGGTTTTATGGTTGCGTAAAGTTGGGACCAGTGTTCGTGATTCAATCTTTGAAGATGTTAAGCAAGGGCTATCTAGTTTAGGCCTACTAACATATTGCAAAATAAATCAATCAAACTTTGAGATACAGCTACCAAATGGGGCTGTATTTTTGTTTAAGGGTATGGATGATCCCGAGAAAATAAAATCCATTAAGGGCATATCTGATGTAGTCATGGAGGAAGCAACAGAGTTCAATTTGGAGGACTATACACAATTGACATTACGTTTAAGAGAGAAAAAACATAAGTTCAAACAAATCTACTTGATGTTCAATCCAGTCAGCAAGCTCAATTGGGTATACAAACATTTCTTTGAGGTGAATCAAGATGACACTAAGGTTATTCAATCGACCTATCATGATAATCAGTTTCTGGATGAGCGCTCGCGTAAAAATATTGAAATGTTGGAGAAGTCAAATCCTGTCTACTATCGCATTTATGCTTTGGGTGAATTTGCCACCCTAGATAAACTAGTTTTTCCTCACTTTGAAACTAGACGATTGAATAAAGATGATCCAAAACTTAGAAGTATAAAATCGTTATTCGGCTTAGATTTTGGTTTCGTAAACGACCCGTCAGCATTTATTCATGTCAAAGTTGACGAGAAGAACAAAATGATCTATTTCATGGAAGAATATGCACGCAAAGGCCTGCTAAATAATCAGATTGCTGAGGCTATCAAGCAGATGGGCTACAGCAAAGAAGTGATCACTGCCGATGCTGCTGAAAAGAAATCAATTGAAGAGATTAAACGCGATGGTATTTCGCGAATCAGACCAGCCAAAAAGGGCCCGGATAGCATTATTCAGGGTCTTTCTTTTCTTCAGCAGTTTAAATTTGTTGTAGATGATCGTTGTGTCAAGCTCATTGAAGAACTACAAAATTACACTTATGTCAAAGACAAAAAGACTGGTGAGTATCTTAATAAACCAGTGGATTCATATAATCACTTGATTGACGCTGTTAGATATGCCGTTGAAGAAATTAATGGGCAAGCGAAGCCAAAAGCGTATGTATATCAGAACTTTATTTAGGAGGTGTGACTAATCGCAAATGCAAAAGTGAATGGTGTTGGTTCCATTACTGATAATGGGTTATTTATCTATCCAGCAGATACTGAAATAACCAAAGAAGATTTGCAGAATTTTATCAAGTATCATCAGAGTAATTTAGTTCCCGATTATCAGAAAAAGTTTGATTTATATAAAGGCAATCATGAGATGTTGACCATTGATACACACCGCAATGGACGCATTGATAACCGAATTGTTGCAAATTTACCTCATTATGTCGTTGACACGTTCAACGGCTATTTTGTTGGTATTCCGCCTAAAATTACGCTTGAAGAGAATGCTCAAAATGAGGGCTTGCAAACGTGGCTCAACATTAATTCTTTTGTGGATGTACTTAGCGAAGTTAGTAAGCAAGCCGATATTTTTGGGCAATCCTTTATTTTTGGTTATCAAGATGAAGATAGCAACACTCAAATAGCTTATTCTGATCCTATGCATTCGTTCATGATTTATGATGATACGATCCAACGAAGACCTTTGGCGTTTGTGCGCTATGGATTCAATGAGGATAACGAACTTAGCGGTACGATCTATCTTGCTGATAGATCATACACTATCAGTGCTGATTACAACATGGTAGATCAACAACCAAATGTTTTTGAAGCTGTGCCGGCGGTTGAATTTTTTGAAAATGAAGAACGGCAAGGTGTCTTAGATAACATTGTGTCATTGGCTAATGCTTTGGATAAAGCACTAAGTCAAAAGGCCAATCAAAATGAATATTTTGATAATGCTTATCTGCTTTTAGCTGGTTTACAACTGCCCACTGATGATAAGGGCAATCCAGTCTTTCAGTTAATTGAAAATCAAATGATCTATGCGCCAGATGCTGACGCTGCCAACGCTAAAGCAGAGTTCTTAACTAAACCTGATGGTGACAACATGCAGGAGCACTTGATTGACCGCTTAACAGACCTGATTTATCAAATCTCGATGGTGCCTAACCTTAACGATGAAGCATTCAGTGGCAATAGTTCCGGTGTAGCTTTGCAGTTTAAACTATTGCCGATGAAAAACAAGGCTCAAAATAAGGAGCGCAAATTTACCCAATCACTACGCAACTTATTCAAGGTACTGTTCACGCCTGGCAAGATTGTGGGCAGTGGTCAGGAAGCATGGCAGGACTTACAATTTAAATTTACTCGAAACATGCCAGTCAACGTGGCAGATGAAGCCCAAACAGCCAGCACTTTGGAGGGTATTGTTAGTAAAGAGACACAGCTGTCCGTTTTGTCTATTGTAGATGACCCCAAAGCTGAAATGGATAAAATGGCACAGGAACAAAAAGAAAAACTGGATCAGGCTGTTCAAAATAGTGCCAGCGCATTAGATTTCCAAAAGTCTAGTGGTCAGCAAGACAATGAAGATCAAGAAGCTGCTCAAAAAGAATCTGATAAGTAGGTGATGCCTCATGGATAACACCACTTATTGGAAAAAACGTGAAGCAAATGAAAATAAGTTCATTGCTGATAATATCAAGTCTGATGATGATTTTAATAAAGTTCTGCAGAAGCATTATGATGACCTAATTAAATCTATCAACAGTCAGATTAACGATCAATATATTCGATACGCTCAGCGCAATGGCTATACATTGGCCGAAGCTCAAAGAAAAGTAGCAAGCGAAGACGTTAAGGCATTTGAAAGTAGGGCTACGGAAATTGTTGCTGAAGCTCGTCGTATATATAAAAGTAAGGGTAATATTACTTCTGCTGATTTTAATGATGAAGTTAACCAGCGCTTGCGACTCTACAATGCGACAATGCGAATCAATCGCCTAGAAATGCTCAAAGCTGAAATATCTCAAGAAGTGTTAGATACAACAGTCAAGATAAACGCGGACATGGCCAACAGGCTTAAATCAGATTATATTGCTGAGGTAACTCGACAAGCCGGCATTTTAGGCAAAGATTTGGTATTACCATCTCTTAAAGAGATTACCAATATTGTTTATGCTCAAACCGGTAATGCGAAGTTTAGTGATCTATTGTGGTCGGATAACGATGTACTAAAAGCTAACTTGGATGTCCAATTAACGCGGGCAATTAGACAAGGGCTTAATCCGCGGGAAATTGCTAAGCAATTAACACCACTAGTCAGAGATACAGTTGGAAAAACTAAATCAATTACTGAACGAATAGCACGAACAGAATCAGCCAGAGTTCAGACACAAGCTCAGCTTAATAGTTTTAAAAAATATGATTATGAGTATTGTAAATGGATAGCCGAGCCCAGTGCATGTACGATATGCCGAGATATTGCTAACGGTGGTGAGGTACAGGGTGAACGTGGTGTTTATAAAGTCACAGAGGTACCTTATTTACCAGCACATCCTAATTGCCGTTGTTCATTAGCGGCATGGTATGAACCGGTGATTTTAACAGAGGATGAGCAAGCTGCTATTACACGGTATATTTCACCTGACGCCTATGTTTTGAATGATACATTCAGGCGAGGACTTGAATTGACGAATACTCAAAAAAAGTGGGTTAATAATTTGGATGCAGCTCTTAATAAACTACCGCCTTACAAAGCTAAAAAACTTTATCGCTCTATAACTCTTTCAAGTAGTCAAATACAAGAATTTATCAGCCAATATGAAATTGGTGCACAGATTAAATTCGATCAGTATGTTTCAAGTTCAAAGGGTATCTATGATCCTGACGATACCGTTAGAATAATTTTAAATGATTCTAAAACAGGCAGAGATATTTCATATTGGAATCCATCTGAGTCTGAAGTATTATTTAAACGAGGCACCATATTCAAGGTTATTGATCGATATGTCAGTAACGGCAAGTATAAAATTGAGGTGAAAGTTATTGACTGATAAGAAGCCTTATTCTGATAAGCGTTGGCATGATCCACTCCTTGGCAAAGTTATTAAAAAGGGTAGAAAACTAACCCCCGAAGAAAAAAAGCGAGACCAAGAGTTCATAGATGGAATATACAAGGCAGTTAAAAATAAAGATAAAAAGTAGCGAGCACATTGACAGATGTGCTATTTTTATGCGCTTTTTCCGTGCATTGCAGCGCTAAAAGAACAATCTGAGAGCCTCCCACGGCTATAAATGAGCGAAAGGAGTTTTAACCAATGAATAATGATAAAACGAAGCAAAGCCAGGACCTTGATGATGAAAATAAAACTACCGAACGGTTCAAATCCCAAACCGAAGATGATCCTAAGCCGGCAGAGGAAGAGGTTAAGCCTGTTGATGGTGAGAAAGTCGTCGAGAAGTTACAAAAACGCTTAGGTAAAGAACAAGCTGAAAAAAATGACTATGCTGACCGTTTGAAAAAAGCCGAAACCCGTATTAAAGAGCTCGAATCTGGCAAAGATGTCAAAAAGTTATCTGAAGAAGATAAAGTGGCTAAGGCTGAGTCTGAAAAAGATAAACAAATTGCCATGCTTAAGGCTCAATTAGAACGTAATGAAGCAATTAAGCAAACTGACGGTGTTTTTAAAGAAGCTGGTCTAAAAGTTGATGATGGTGTTTTAAACATGGTTGTAGCTAACAATGATGATCAAACTTATGCTAATGCCAAGGCTTTGATTGCTTTTGCAAATCAAGTTCAGGAAGAAACTCGAAATCAATATCTAAAAGGCAGGACGCCACGTATTAATGGCAAGCCTACCAAGACAATGAGCCGCGAAGAAATCTTAGCGATCAAGGATCCATTTGATCGTAAGAAAGCCATTGCCGAAAATATTCAAGAATTTCAATAAGATTAGGAGGCCATCAATATGGCAGTAGAACCAAATTTAATCAAGACCCCAGACATGGGTGATGTTGATGCAATTGACTTTGTCAATCAGTTCGCCTATTCAATCCAAAAGCTGCAAGAAGCACTGGGTATCACACGCCCACAACCAATGCGGCAAGGTAACAAGATTCAGACTTATAAATTTGATTTAAAGAAACCTGATGGTGATGCCGCAAAAGGTATCGTTGCTGAGGGTGAAGACATTCCATTGACCCATGTTTCTCGGGCTAAAGACCGCGAATTTGAAGTTGGCTTTCGTAAATATCGTAAAGCTGTAACTATCGAAGAAGTACAACGAGTCGGCTATGATATGGCGGCTAATCAAACTGACACACAAGTGCGTCAAGCGATTCAAAAAGACATCCGCTCTGATTTCTTCACATATCTTGGTACAGCTCCTACTGACTTAGGTACAGTATCCGGTTTGCAAGAAGCCTTTGGTAAGTCATGGGGTAAGCTCGGTTCTCTATTTGACAATGAGGATGTTGGTACGATCGTCTTTATCAACCCTGAGGACGCCGGCGAATACTTAGGCGGTGCCGTAATTGAGAACGGTCAATCTGTTGGCTTTGGTATGACTTTGCTTACTAGTTTCACAAATGTACGCGTGATTATTAATAACTCTGTTCCTAAGGGTACTTTCTATTCAACCGTGCAAAATAACATCAACTTGCAGTACATTGATGTTAATGGTGAAGCTTCTAAGATCTTTCATAACAAACAAATCACTACTGATGAAACTGGCTTGATTGCTTTAGTCAAAGATGACAACACCGTCAACTTAACTGACCAGTCTACGATCTATTTGGGTATGGCTCTGTTTGCCGAGGTTACTGATGGTGTTCTGAAAGGTACTTTAGCAAAAAAAGCGTAACGCCACCTAATAATGGTGGCGATAAGTTTGACCCATCTGGATCAACAAAACCAACTGACGTTCAGACGATTGATGAAATCAAAGCTTGGTTGACTAACCAAAAGATTGACTTTACAGGTAAAACCACTAAAGCTGACTTACTTGCATTAGTTCCTAAAGATTAGGTGGTGACTAAATGCCCGAGGCAACCGATTATTTAAGTAAGTTAAAAGATATGCTGTTGTTGGACACTGATAATTCTAAGAGAGACAAAGCCTTAAAAGTGATTCTTGACAACACTGAAGCTCAATTGCGACTTAAATTAAGTTTAGAGAGCGAGCAATCTTATCCAAATGAATTAAACTATATTTTGTTGCAAGTGTCGGCCAAACGCTATAATCGCCTAAAAAATGAGGGCATGACTTCATACAGTCAAGAAGGTGAATCAATTACTTTCGAAGCTAATGATTTTGATGAATTTTTGGACGATATTGCTTCATGGCGTAAAGCAAATGATAAAGATATCAAAACACTTGGGACGGTTCATTTTATTAATGGATATGGAAGTGAATCGTAATGCGCTATGATCACATAATTAAGTTTTATCTAGCAAATGATAACTATGACCCTGATGCTACTGAAGATACACAAGGCCAAGCCGTACTGGTCGCTGAATCCATCGCCAATGTCACTGACTTAGGAACTACTCGAGCGGTTGAATTACTAGGCAGTCTTAATGAACAGGCATTAGTTATTAGGAGTCCTGATAAAGTTGCTTTATCAAGTAACTGGAGCTATATACAGATTGATGACGGTGAGACCCATTATGTTAAACAAACGACTAGATTCCTTTTAAAAGAGGGAACATTGATCGTTGGTGAAGCTAATGGTTAAGATCAAGATTACTGGAACCAAAGGACTGCAAAAAGCTCTTGAAGAGCGTACCAGCCTAGAGCCAATCAAACAGATTGTTAAAAAACATACAGCCCAGCTGCAGGTCAAAGCTCAGCAAAAGACCACAACAGCTTATACAGGTCATTATGAAGGTAAAAAGTTCGTCAAACCAACGGGTGCTACTCGTCGTAGTATCGCTTTGATGCTTAGTGGCAATGGTATGACTGGCACGGTCGGTATGGGGACGTATTATAGTCCTTACCTAGAGCTAGGGACACGCTTTATGGCGGCTAGACCAGTACTAAAGCCAAGCTGGGAAGCACAACGAGTTTTATTCATAGCAGAACTTAAAAAGATAATGGGGTGATTCAATCAAATCACCAGAGCAAGAATTATATGACTACTTTTATAAACTTTGTCAAAAAGAAGGATATGATACCTATGATCATTTGCCAATGCAAAATGAAAATGTGCCTTATCCTTTTGTCGTAGTTGGTAGTCTACAAACAGTGTCCAACGCCACTAAAACCTCAATCAACGGTCAAGTTATTTTGACGATTGATTGCTGGGGTAACTCTAAAATGCAGTTAACTATCTCAAGAATGGTTGACCGTATTTTCCATGCAGCTATCGGCACTATTGAAACTACCAATTATCGTTTTTTTGGCAAAGTGAGTGCACATGAAAAACAATTGTTACAGGATACTTCAGTGCCAAATACGGTCTTGAACCGTGGTCTTTTAACATTAAGATTTGAAATTATGTAGGAGGTAAAAATATGGCGGTAGAGAACGAATTAAAATATCTACAAGGTATTGATACCGTGGCTTTTGTACGACCAAAAGCACAGGAACGAAATCAAGAAGGTCAGATCATTCCATGGCAGACATCTTTGTCCTTTGACCCACAACGAGATTCTGATACAAATCCGACCAAAGATGGCATCGTTGCAACGTCAAGTTCAGTAGAAACAGACTTTGAAGTTGAATTTATTAACAACACTTCTGCAATTGCTGACGTGATGTATGATTCATTATTTGATGGTGAAGTCTTAGAAAACTGGATTGTTTATCGTAATCGTCGTAACGCAGAGGGCAAGTATTTTGCGTGGTATATGCAATCAACAGTTTCTGAAGATTCCAATGATAATGATCCCGATGATAATTCAACACGTGATGTGACCTTTGCAGTAAATGGCACACCAAAACGAGGCTGGTTAGAATTGCCTAAGGATGCGCAAGAAGCTATTGATTATATTTTCCGTGGTTTGGGTAAAATCACTGACGATGATAAAACTGGCGGTGGTACTGCTTGGAATAAAACAACTGATAACGGCGTTAATGTTCCAGAAACAGGTAACACGCCAGCCCCCAAATAGTGCCCCCTAGCAGTCCTAAAATTACTACTACGGCGGGCGATACTAAGGTAGACTTTACATTTACGGCACCAGATAATGATGGTGTGCCAAGCAATGGAAAGAACGATCTAACTGGTTATAACATTTGGGTTAAAAAAGCTTCTGAAGCTTGGACAAGCAAACCAGCTCAAAGCTTGGCTAATGACAAATTATCGGGCACTGTTGATGGGTTAACAAATGACACAGAATATACTATTGCCGTTACGGCTGTTAATCCTGTTGGTGAAAGCAGCAAAGATGCCCAAGGAGCCAGTGCACATGTCACACCTATTGCAGCAACAACCAAGTAAACCAACCCTGCTATGGGTTATCGCGGGGGCTATGATTAGCCTCCGCTTTTTTAATATCTTGATATCTTTAAAAGAAAAGAAAGTTGGTAATGAAATGGAAATTGTGATCAATAAGAAAAAATACACATTATTTTTTGGTACGAAGTTTGTCCGAGAACTAGATAAGATCGCTGGACTAGATGTCAACGGTATGGGAATGGGCTTTAGTTTGGCCAAAACAATGCCAGCTTTACAGCAATACAATCCATCTGCTTTATCAAATGTGATCTGGGCAGCAACAGCTACTGACCCAAACCGTCCAAGCCGAGATGAAGTAGACACCTATATTGATACAACGACTGATGATCTAAAGAAATTGTTTGATGATGTACTCAGTGAAATGGGGAAATCACAACCGCTGAAGTTAGCTTTAAGTCGTCTAAAGGCAACGAACAAAAAGTAAAGTTAAGTTCAGCGCAACAATATCACGAAATCCTGCTCAACGCTTTTGCTTATCTTGGTTTTACTCAACTCATTGATATTGAAAGAATGAATTTAGCTGAATATCAGTTACGTATGGAAGCCTATCAACTTCAAAAAGTTGAACAAGAAGAACAGCTGGCTTTACAAGCTTGGTTTAATCAAACCGTGCAGGCAACGACTGGTGGCAAAAGACCGCGGCCAAAGTTCAAAAAGTTTGATCAGTTCTTTGATAAACAAACTGCTTATGATCAAGTACGTGCAGTGTTTGAAGAAGGCTACACAACTATTCATGAGTCAGCGCAAGAGAAGAAGCACAAGACAACTGAAATCTTCAATAAGCGTCTAGCTGAGTTTAATCAGCTTAAGAAACAAGGCAAAATCATACCAATTGATGAAAGGAGGTAGAATATGGCAACGGAATATAGTGTACAGGCTTCATTGTCTGCTGTAGATAAGGGCTTTGGTACAGTATTTCAAAAAGCTATTGGACAGGTCAGGGAGTTTTCAGCCAATGTTGGTTCATCACTTGAATCTGCTGGAAAACAAGTACAAGGCTTTGGCAAAACGCTAGGAATTATTGGAACAGCAGTATCCGCTTTTGGTATTTCCTCACTATCATCATTTGGTCAATTTGAAGCGTCTTTGAACAAAGCTGCCGTTACGGCTGGTGGCACATCAAAGGACATCAAGGGTCTGGCAGATGTTGCCAATGAGATGGGTGCCGTCTTACCAATATCAGCTCAGGATGCAGCAGATGCCATGATCCAAATGGCTCAAGCGGGTGCAGATGTTGGAACAATTAAAGAACAGTTCCCAGCTATCGCCCAAGCGGCAACTGCTACCGGTGCAGATCTAACAGACACCGCTACGGTCGTGCAAAATGCGATGAATATTTGGGGTGATTCTGTTAAATATCCGGCCAGAGCTGCAGCTATTCTAACTGATGCTGCCAATCTATCAAATGCGGGTATCGCTGATATGAAACAGGCGCTAGCGACAATCGGTGGCACCGCTAGAAGTGCTGGAATTGGGTTAGAGGACACAACGACTGCAATCGGGTTATTAACAAATCGTGGTTATAGTGCAGCACAGGCTTCACAAGATTTGAACCATGCAATTCTACAGATGATGGCGCCCTCTAAGATTGCTAAAGGGGAAATGACTGAGCTTGGACTATCATTCGTAGATGCACAGGGTAATATGAAACCTCTCCCACAAATCCTAAGTGAAGTTAATCAAGCATTAAATGGACTGGCTCCAGATGAAAAAGTAGCAGCACTCAAGAAATTATTCGGAACAGCTGGGATGGGGGCTATTTTACCTTTACTAGATTCAATTGCTGACAAGTCCGGTAGTACAACAACATCTTGGGATGCTTTCTCACAAAAGCTCCAAGTTGATGCTAAAGACAACGCAACAGCTACAAAGTTCTTATCTGACCAAGCTTCTGAAATGCAAAAAAATACCGGTTCTAAATTAGAACAAGTTGGTGGTAATTGGGAAAGTCTTAGAAATACAGCAATGCAAGCTCAAGAAGGTATCACTGGTGGCATGCTCGATTTAGTTAATAAAACTTTGGAATGGGCAACACAATCTGATAGTGGCATTGCTAAAGTAACACGTGCATTTCTCGGACTAGCGCCCGTCATCGGTCCAGTAGTCGTTGCGATTGGTGGATTTTTGACAGCTGCAGGTAAAATTACAAGTACGATCGGTAGTTTGACAAAGTTAGGTGGTATATTTGGGGCTTTATCAACACCAATAGGTTTAGCTGTTGCAGCAGTTGCTATTTTAGCTGCCGGATTTGCGGCACTATATGCTAGTTCTGAACCCTTTAGAAATGCAGTTCAAACGATTGTAAATGTTGTGGGCAAAAATTTGGGTGCAGCATTTACGACAGCTAGTAATGAATTAAAAACATTCGCGAATTCAATCAAAAACGATCTAGCCGGGAATTTTAATGCTAGTAAGGAAAGTGTCCAATCTTTTGCAGACACGATTAGCGGTGCTTTGAATGATGCAATCATGTTTGTTGTTAAAACGATTGAAACAGTCGTAACTGCTATCATGTCAATGTGGAATGCCTTCAAAGAATCTGGTGGCGCTCAAGCTGCCCTTAATCTAATCAAGAATACGGTTGGGTTACTCAAGGACGCCTTTGATGCTTTGGTTCCAAGTGCCAGCAACTCTGGGAGCGGCGTTAGCAACGCTTTTTCAACAGTGGGCACGGTAATTGGGAATGTGGTCAAGGCCTTATCCAGTTTTGTTCAGGGTATTCGAGACTCTGGTGCAGTTAAAGCGATTATCGATGGCATTAAAGGTGCTTTTGATAATCTGCTAATAATTTTTGATCCGATTATTAAGGCAATTACTAATTTTGTGACGCAATCAAACACTGCTAAACCAACACAGTCGATCTGGTATTCGATTGGAAAGGCTATTGGTAGCATTGCTAAATTTATTGGTCAATTGATTCCATATTTAGCACCACTTGTTGCTGGATTTATGGCTTTCAAAACAACAGTCAAGGTACTTAACACCGTAAAATCTGCTGTGAATGGGGTAGGCAGTGCGTTTAAATTAGTTCAAAGTGCCTTAGCAGCGTTAAAGACCGCTGCATTAAGCAACCCGTTCATTTTAATCATTGCCGCAATCGCTGCTTTAGTTGCTGGTTTGGTTTTGGCTTATAACAAGGTTGGTTGGTTCAGAGATTTTGTTAATTCGATTCCAAAAACGATTCAAAGCGGCTGGAATGCCTTAGTAGAATTCTTTACGACACTTTGGACCAATGTTCAAAACGTTTTTAAAACGGCTTGGGATACCATCAAAGCAATTTTTAGTCCAGTGGTGGATGCTTTAAAAACTGCTTGGCAAGGATTATCTGAATTCTTTACAGCTCTTTGGACTACAATACAACAGGTATTTCAAACAGCTTGGGACGTTATTACAGCTATCTTTGGTCCTGTTATCGACACCATTAAGACAAGCTGGAATGGGATGACCGAATTCTTCACAACACTTTGGACGGGTGTTCAAGGTGTCTTTCAAGCAGCATGGGACTTAATCAAAGCAATTTTTCAACCGATTATTGACTTCTTGAAATCTATTTGGACGCCAATCACAGAGTTCTTTACGACTTTGTGGGATGGTGTTACATCTGTTTTCTCTACGGCTTGGGATATTATCAAGGGGACTTTTCAGGTCGTTGTGGACTTGTTGAAATCTGTTTGGGATACAGTTTCACCATTTTTTACGGCACTGTGGGAAGGTATCAAAACTGTATTTTCAGCTGCGTGGGATGTTATTAAGACGGTTGTTAGTACGGCTTTTGATGCCGTCAAGACAACGATTGAGACCGTTATAGGTGTTATTAAGACGATTTGGGACACTGGCTGGAATGTCATTTCGACAATCCTAAAAACAGTTTGGGACGTTATGAGTACAATCGTTAAAACTGTTTTAGATGTTATTAAAGGTATCATCAAAACTGTAACCGATGCTATCAAAGGCAATTGGAGCGCTGTATGGAATGATATCAAGGGTATCGTTTCAACCGTTTGGAATGGCATCAAGTCCGTTGTTAATACCGTGATCAATGCAGTTAAAGGTATCATCTCTTCGGTTTTAAATGCGATTCAAAGTATCTGGTCTAAGGTATGGAACGGTATTAAAAGTGTTGCCAAATCGATCTGGGACGGAATCAAATCAGTTATTAAAACTGGGTTAGACGCTGTTTCAAACATTGTACAAACTGGTATGAATGCCATTAAACAATTCTTTAGCAGTATTTGGGATAAATTCAAAGGCATTGTCAGCAACGCCTGGGGCGGTATTAAATCAGCTGCGTCCGGTTTACTAAATAATCTTAAGGGGTTATTTGACCCAAGTCTTTTAGTGAACGCTGGTAAAAAAATCATTGAGGGCTTTTTGCGCGGACTTAAGAGTGCTTTTGAAGCTGTTAAAGATTTTGTTGGTGGTATCGGCAAGTGGATTGCTGACCATAAGGGTCCAATCAGTTATGATAAGAAATTATTGATTCCAGCTGGTAATGCCATCATGAATGGCCTGAATAATGGCCTTGTTGATTCATTTGGTGGTGTGATCAAATCAGTTTCTAGTATGTCTGATTCGATTGCACAAGCAGCCGTTCCTAATATTTCAACTGCTGATATTGCTGGAACTTTAGCTGCAGCAAACAAACAATTGAATAGTGGCCTTAGCGCTAATGTCAGTGGTCAAATGATCCTGACCCATCAACCAGCTAATGTAACACTCAATATGGGTGGGCATGAATGGAAAGGCTATGTAGATGATATTTCAGGGACACAAGATTCAAGCATCCAATTACATCGCTATAAGCTATAAAGGAGGGATTCCATGGGTCTATATGATTTTAGAGATTTATCAAAGTTTTTAGGAGATGAGGAGCCTTTCTTACCGGCCGAGGCAATGTTCATTGATAATGTACCTATTGAAGAGCAAATAGATGGCTACCAGACTTTGAATGTTAGTGGACGTGAATTATTAAGCTATGAGCCTAAGACAACTGACATCCCCGCGATGGACGGTAAAATGTTCCAAACTGCCAACTATCCGGAACGGGAAATTAAAGTTGCATATAAATTAAAGGCAAAAGATGATCAGGATTTTCGAACGAAATATGACTATCTAAACTATTTACTATCACAAAAACAATTTTCGTTTTGGTTTAAAGACGATCCTCTATGGAGCTTTGTAGGTATTTTATCTGATGCAGATGCAGTACCGGTTGGGACCAACGAAGTTGCTAGTTCTTTTACAATTTTGTGTACAGACCCATTTAAGCATTGCCGCTATCCGGTTAATACTCAGGGCATAGGCTCGGTCACAACACTAGAGCCTATTTATTTTGCTTCAATTCCAGATATGATCTCGGTAGTGCTCAAATCATCAACAAATCAGGTTCAAATAACTAATGGGGACTTACAGATTGTTTTGAATGGCAAGTTTAATGCAAATGATGTATTAGTTGTGCGTCCAACTGGCGAACAATATATAACCTTAAATGGAAATTATCATCCGGAATTGCTGGACTATGCTAGTGATTTGGAGAATTTTAAGATCAAACATATGGATACCATCAAAGTAACGCCAGCAACGGCACAAATTGAAATTGTAATGCGGAGTGGTCGCCTATGAGAATTTTACTAATGAATCAGAAACAACAGGTTTTTGACATTGTGACCAGCTTGATTGAAGGCTGGGAAACATTGGAGATCAATACTGCTAAACAATTAGATTTAACGATGGCACTGACCAAAAAGAACTTGGCTAATTTACAAAGGGCGGTCTATGTAGGTGTCCCAGTTCGAGTTGGGACTGGTCGTGATTTCCACATCTATGCTATCCAAAGCTTTAAGGCAAGTGACAGTGAGATCACACTCACAGGTATTGAAGAGGCCTACGATGATTTAGATGCGTATGGCTATCTGCCTGAATATCGAATGAAAGACTGGCAGTTCAAAGACGTTGCTGATCGAGTATTCAAGGGAACAAGATGGCAGTTTGGCAATATACCTGATATTCCAAAATCGACCGTTTATGTTTATTACATCTCTCGACTTGAGGGACTGAAAAAATTAGTGAATGCGTTTGGCGTTGAAACTGATTTTGTCTATACGATTCAAAACAACGTGATTACTAAGCGTACGGTCAACTTCTATCAACGATTGGGCAAGGATACCTATAAGCGTTTTGTTTATGGTTCCAATGCTTTATCCATTGCTCGTGAAGAAAGTCGACTGAACATCTATACGGCGGCTGTCGGTATGGGTAAAGGTGAAGAAAAAACTGATGAGGCCGGCAATTCAACTGGTGGCTATGGTCGCAAGATTCGCTTTGATACAGTTTCGTGGTCAAAAGCTAATGGGGACCCTGTTGATAAACCGCTGGGACAAGAATGGGTTGAATATCCAGATTCAACAGCAAAATGGGGCTACTCTGACGGCAAGCCCAGAACGGCTATTTGGACATTTGATGATATCGAAGATCGAACTGAATTATTACGAGCTACTTACGATAAATTGATTGAAAATGCACGTCCACTTGTACAGTTCGTATCTGATATTACTCGGATTGGCGACTTAAGCTTGGGCGATTCAGTAATTATTGTGCGTCATGATATTGGCATCGTGTATAAAGCTCGTGTCTTCAAAATCCATCGCAACCTTTTGGACTACACACAGACAACCGTAGAGATCGGAGACTATCTTGTTAAGTCTCAGGCCGAACGTGAGGACGAGACACAAGATCAAATCGATAATACGAATGACCGTATTGATGAAACGAATAATTACGTAGATGATACCAAAGAGGAAATCGAAAAAAATACTGATCAAAAACTCGATGAGAATTCAAAGAATGACCAACAGTATGCTTTAGATTCGGCAAATGGCCGTTCCAAAAATTATTATGGGGATACTGAGCCTACTGGCGCTATTGAGGGTGATCTTTGGTTCAAAGGTGCTTTGGGTACTGGTGCAGTCACAATGTATAAGTTCATTGATGGCAAATGGGTTGAGATGTTCCCCGAAGGACGCGATGAAGAGCTGAAAGCAGCAATGAAAAAAGCTGATGAAGAGACTGAAAAGATGATTAAAGCTGCTGGGTTCGATAACGCTCAGCAACTTTATTATGCCGTCAATAACAATAAAAATAACATCGTAGACATTCGTGCAAATGTTAATGGCTTACAATCGACGGTCACGAATAACCAAAATAATACTAATAGTAGATTCACACAGCTCTCCAACCTATTTGATATGAAAATTTCAAATACAGAAAACAGCTTATCCAGCCAGATTACTCAAAAAGTCAATAGTATCAAGTTAGAAGTTCGGGGCAGTGGTTCTAACTCTTACTTGTATTTAAATGGATCACAAGTTGAATTAGGCGGTAGTAATATTCATATTAACGGCAATACTTATATTGAAAATGGCGCGATCAATAACGCAGCTATTGCCAACCTTGATGCTGGGAAAATCGTCAGCGGTCAATTAAATAGTATCGATATAACAGGCCAGTCGCGTATTGATCTACGACCATGGAGCGGCGGCCAAGGCACACAAATTTCAGCGGACTATGGTATTTCCACATCCGGTACGCTTGAAGTTTATGGCTGGACGCGAATCCATAATACCGTAGATATTTACGGTACCACGTCCGTAGTAGGCAGCTTTTACTGCGATCGGTTATTTATCAACGGAACAGAATTTAGACCCTAAGGAGCAGACAAGATGAACGAGAATTATATTGAGAATGACATTGTAAGTTACGCGGTTGGTGATCTAAGTGCGCAAATTGGGCAACAATCGATCACGTTGGCTAAGTTCAAACACGATAATGATCGATTGCGTAAAGAAAATGAAGAGCTTAAAAAGAAATTGGAAAATGGAGGGAAGACACATGTTAAAAACGATTAAGACAACAAATTATGAGGGTATCATCACAATTGATGGTGCTGTTGTAGCTAATTTATATTGCACAGTTAATGAAGATGGGTCCAGCACCTATAATAGACGGCTACCAGACCAAGCAACCTATGATGCTCATAAAGAGGAAATTCAAAAAGAAATCACTGAGTTTGAAGCACAAGTCGAAAAAGAGAGGGATAAGTAATGTCATTAGATCAAATCTATTTGGACACTAATAAGAATGCCCCCTTTAACCCGATAAAATTGACAATTCGAGAGGGCGATAAAAGTGAATTATTACCGGTACAACTATCTAAAAACTTCAAAATTCAAGATTTAACATCAGCTAAATTGAGTTTTCAAGCAGATAAACCAGATGGCAAAGTGATCATTGACAATGACTCTAGCCATTTCTCTGACAAAAGCTCATCAGGATTTTTTAACTATCGCTTACCAGATGAATTATATCAATCAGCCGGAGCCATTAAACGGGCTTACTTCACGATTGGCGAACAAGAGAGTACAGCTAATTTTCAAATTAGTATTTTACGAAAAGTAGGTTCACCAGAAGCTTCTGATAACTATATCACTGATGCTGAAAAGATTTTAGATAATATGAAGTCCCAGAATGCAGCTAGTGATGATGTGCTAAAGAACAGTCGTGATAAGTTCAATGAAATAGACCAGGGTTGGAATGAACGTAAGCCTAAACTAGATGATGGTATAAAAAAAGCCAATGATGCAGCAACAAGCGCAAATCAAGCACATGATGGTCTTGAAAAAATCAAGGCCGATACTGTTAAAGCAACTCAGGACGCGAATACCCAGACGGCCCAAGCAAAAGATGCGACTGATAAAGCTAGTGCCGCCGCTACGAATGCTAATACGGCCACGGATAAAGCTAATAGTGCGGCCACTTTAGCAAATACTAATGCTGACAAAGCCAATGCAGCAGCCACTAAAGCTGATACATCTGCTTCAAATGCAGATAAAATCACCAAAGAAACCAAAGATTTCCTAGCCGCTGCACCTACCAATCCTGCTTTCAAGGGTCCTAAGGGTGATAAGGGCGACAAAGGAGATAAAGGTGACACCGGTGAAACTGGGAATGGTATTGAATTAACCGGGCAATTAGCTAAAGTGGAGGACCTACCTAAAACTGGAACAAACGGTGAAGCTTATACTATCAACGGCGATCTATGGTTTTGGGATATTTTAGCCAAAAAATTTGTTAATGGTGGTCCTATTAAGGGTGAAAAAGGTGACAAAGGGGATACTGGCCCTCAGGGATCTAAAGGAGATACTGGCCCAACTGGACCAAAAGGTGACACCGGCCTTCAAGGACCAAAGGGCGATACAGGTGCACAGGGCCCTAAGGGTGATAAAGGCGATGTAGGTCCTAAAGGTGATAAGGGAGACCGTGGTGAAGTTGGTGCTGGAATCAACATCAAAGGTGCAGTCGCGTCAGTAGCAGATTTACCAACATCTGGTCGAACTGATGGCGATACCTATCTTGTTAAAGACAATCAGCTTTATGTATTTGATGCAGGTAGCAAAACATGGACACCAAGTGGAACGTACCCTGATCGGCATAAAACCGTGACTTGGTATAATTACTTACTTCATAGCGATACGATGAGTGATTTTATACCAAATGGTGACGTGCAATCAATTTCTGATCATGAAGTTGTACCCGGACAAAAGTCGCTCAAAAATAATGGCTTATATTGGGGCACACATACACCTTATTTACAAATAAATGAAGGCGATAAAATAGTACTTAGTTATTACGCCGAAACTGATAAGAATTTTAAAGGCATGATTGGAATGTTTGGAAATTATGAAGATCAATGGACAGGACTACAGAGTTGGTTAACCCCTAAGCCTGGAATAAATCGCTATTTTATTTCATGGATAGCTCCCAAAACAACTAAGTATCGTTTTAGAGTTGAGGCAGCATCACCGACGGGCGTTTTCTATTTGGCAGGATATCAGGTGGAAGTTGGTGTCACATCTCCATCACCATATCTCGTCAATACTGGTGTCCCAGATTGGACGAATACCAGTGATGAAATTAAAAAGTACCTTGATACTCACAACATTGCTTATGATGCTGCAGCTACAAAATATCAACTTATGCAGCTGATACCCAATCAAGGTGGTAGCGGTAAGTCTGCATATCAAGAGTGGTTGGATGCTGGTAACAAGGGAACCGCGGCCGATTTTCTTGCGAGTTTGAAGGGAGCTAAAGGGGACGCTGGTCCACAAGGTCCTAAAGGTGACAAAGGCGATACGGGTATAGCTGGTCCAAAGGGTGACACTGGTCAAGTGCCTGATATTTCAAAGCTATTCACTGGATTGCCACAGCTATTTACTGGAGATTTAAATGCTGCAGAACCCGGATTAGTATTAGCAAAAGGCGGTGCCAACTCACCAGCGGATCACGACTTCTATGTGATGACAATGAAAGACATTGCCGGAACGAATATTAAACAAATAGCCTATGATACAACTATTGCCGAAACTTACACACGGATTTTTGACGGTACAACCTGGACCGCCTGGGATAAGACACCGACCAAGGATGATTTAAATCAAATCTTGCAACAAGCAACAACGATGTTTTCTAATGTCTTTAATAAGGCTGCTAATGACACTGAAGCAAAAGCCAATTCTCAAAAGACCCCAGGCGTTGCTTTCTACACTGTGGAGGGATAAAAATTAGTATTTATATCAATAACAATAAAACAAAAGACTTTTTTATAGGTGGCAAAAAATTGAACAGTTTATGGGCAGGTGGTCAGAAAATATTCAGCAAGGCCATTCCTGGTGGGTTGACACAATTACACATTAAATACCCCAACCGAATGTATTTTTTCACAGTTTCAAAAGACGGATATGTGTATATATATGATGATAAACAAATACTGTCTTTATATGATCCAAGAGGTCAAAAAAAATGGAGCAAGAATGTGCCTGGTGATGGTGACTTTTACTGGAGCGGCTCTTCATCTAACTTCTTCACTACAGATGAAAACAATCTAGGA
Organism: Agrilactobacillus fermenti; assembly: GCF_047943045.1. GTDB lineage: Bacteria > Bacillota > Bacilli > Lactobacillales > Lactobacillaceae > Agrilactobacillus > Agrilactobacillus fermenti. Next base: position 537,001 of record NZ_CP181347.1, read on the forward strand.
TATATATCTTATTATGGGTATTATGATTGTTATGATAAAACGAATGGAAATAGAATTGTCCATAAAAAAATGCCTGCAATTGATACGAGAACAATATTTTTTTCAACTTCCAATAGAAGTGAAGACGGATATATCTATGTTATATCAACGACTAATCCATACGGCGGAATAGATACTATCTTGAAAATGAATAGCAAAGGAGATATAGTATCTCGAATTCATTCGGATATTCTTGTGAGTGAGATTGACTATGATTTTCAAATAAAGAACAACTTGATCACAGTGCAAGGGAAAAAGGGTATTGTAAATGTTTTCTCAATTATCAATGGTAAAAAGATTGGAACAATCACCCCTGAGGGAGCAAATACTTTTGCTGAACAAATGGCCTTAACTAATAAAGGAACAATAATACAGACAGCCAACAGCTGGTCCAAAGGGTATGTTACAGAATACAGCAAAGACGGAAAAGTGTTACAGCACCTAAAACAAGTAGGTAAGAAGGGCGAAATAGTAATGTCCCTATTGGTTGACAATGAAGACAACATTATTGCATGGGTGGATAAAGCCATTGGAAAGTACAATCAAGATTTTAAAAAAATGTGGGAATGGAATGCTGGCATTACAGATTGGGGAAGCCATGCTAACTTTACTACGGATAAAGTAGGAAATATCTATTATTGTGACGATGCTGGGTCAGTGTTTAAAATTTCAGCATAGCGAAGTGAAAAAGAATGGTGAAGCCTTATGGCACTGCGTGTTAAAAGAATAAGTATTGATATTCGCCAAGATTGGGTCAGGTTTCTAGTAGCTGGTATTTCGATTGCGTTGGGTTTTTATATTGTGACTCATGAAAACTACCTGGATAACCGAATTACTCACGCGAATTTAGTTGGTTGGTTAGATGATAAAAACATCGGTATTCTAATTATCATTGTAGGGCTACTAATGATTAGTTCTGTTTTTATCAGATTTGCCTTCTGGCGATTACTAACACTAATGTTGAATGCCTTTGTTTCGGGTGCAATTCTATTCGTGTTCTTTGTCAGGGATCTAGATGGGGCTCACAATATGACTTGGATATACGCTTTGTTCTTCGTCCTCGCAATTTTTGGCATAGCGTTAATGGATACGGGCACAGCGGGGAGGAATAAAGATGAACAGCGCAAAAGACTGGATCGTCGGGATATTGGGGTCGGGCGGAACCGTCGCCATGATAACCGGCTTTTTTCAACTTTATGGAAACAAAATACAAAGCAAGAAAGATAAAAAAATATCCCAGCTGCAATTAAAAGTAACAGAATTAGAACATGAAATTCTTGAAAAAGAACAACATATTACATTTCTGCATGAACAACTGGAATTTTATAAAAACATGTGTAAAAAGGAGTGACAAAGTTGGATCTGATTAAATCTATTGGCATTGGAACATCGCTTGAATTGATCGTAACAGCGCTAATTTGTTGGGGGTTTACCCAACTATTCAAACAAACGTTTGTTAATAACAAATGGGCCCCTTGGTTTAGCGCAGCGGTTGGTGTAGTTGCTGGAATTATAATTTCAGTTTGGCAAAAAGATACAGTGTTTACAGGTGCAATTTTAGGACTGCTTGTTGGTTTTGCGACAAGCGGTCTTTTTAATGGTTTCAAAGCTTTCTTTGGAACGATTGAAAGCAAGACTGATTCAAAAACCAATGAATCTAAGAAAACAGCTGAACCAATTTCACTTGCAACAGACACACAGCCAAAACAAGCGCTAGAACCGAAACCAGTTGAGTTATCAAGCAACACTGAACAAATTGGAGTTCAGCCAATGCCGCTTAGCCAACCAGCTGGCGCTATTGGCCAGCCACACGGAGATGAACGTGATTCTGCAGCAACAGTGAAAGGAGGTAATACGAATGTCAATTCTTGATCGCGTGGATAAAACATTTGCTCTTGGTGATAACGAGGGTGATTCTCGCACAGCAGAAAACTACTATATTGTTTTGCATGAATCGGGCAATCAGTCGGATGTGAATGCTAGTGACCCTGCACGCAATGAAGCGCAGTTCATGAAATCTAACTGGAATGGACAAAAAACAGGTGCAGCAGCCTATGCCACTTATTTCGTCGGTAGTGGTGGCAAAATCTTTCAAATTGGTGAACCTGGATATGTTGCTTGGGCTGCGCTAAATGCGAATCCTTACGCACCTATCCAAATTGAGTTAGCACGTACCAATGACCCGGAAACCTTTAATAAGGACTATGCCACTTATGTTGAACTAGCCCGCTATTGGGCACAAAAATTAGGTATTCCGTTGACCTTAGATGCTGGTGGTCAGGGCACAAAAGGTATTAAGACTCATCAGTGGGTGACAAACAATTATGGTGGTGATCATGTTGACCCACTCACGTACTTCGCGGCGTGGGGCGTCACTAAAGATAAATTGGCACACGATTTAGCTAATGGCCTTGGCATTGAAGAGAGGGGTATTGATGAAGTGAATTATGATGATTTCAATCAGCCACGTAGTCGCAAGATTTTAGGTGTTGCCTATGTAACAAAGTCTGATGGTGCTACATTATATTCTGAGGCAAACCCATGGGATAAAACAGGTCGTGTGTTACCGGTAGGTAGTGCATGGCAGATTTCTAGTGAACATGGTAATTACTGGCAGATTGGCGGCTATGTATCCAAAAATGATGTTGTTGTAAAAACAAACACTGGTATTCAAACGGGCAACTGGGTTGGCATGACTATCAGTATGAATGTTGATACAAATACATTCGACAAACCCGATGAAGATAAACTGGCAATCACAAAAAAAGGTGAGAGTTGGTTGGTGATTGGGCAAAACAAAGACGCTAGTTGGTTCCAGATCGGTAGCAATGTCTGGGTACCAGCTACAAACTGCGATGTGATTCTATAAAATAAGCCTCTTACCTGTAGTCGGGTAGGGGGCTTATTTTTATTGAAAAAATATTAAATGTTTTTCTATTTACAGAATCCTAGTGATGGTCTAAGGATTACGTAGATTACAAAAATTACGGACATTACAGAAAGTAATTATTGAAACCTAAATCTAATTAGTGTAGTCTATAAGAGTAGTCGTCTGAGTGTTAATTGCCTATCGTCTTGCCGTCCTATCGCCTAGGAGGGCTATTTTTTACAAAAAAATAGCCCTCAGTAGTCGCCTGAGGGCATAGTCCACTGTCGCCTATCAGTCGACTTCATGTATTGTATTATTTAGCTTTGGTATTTCAACTAACACCTTCTTTAGATAATGCTCTATTTCTTTATTATAATAATTTACACAAGTGAAACTTACTTATTTAACAGTTATGCAATATTAGAGAAAAGTGGTACAAAATTGGGATACGTCAGTTGTAATACCATGAAATCAATATGTGCAACAATTGAGTGGGAATAGCCTAGAACCATTCCTATCTATTTCAGTCCTGTATCAAGGTACGTTTTTCCTTGATATAGGGCTGTTTTTTTGTGGCTGAAAATGGATAGAAGATGATACAAAATGGTAAAAGTGTGGGATTTCGCGTGGGATTTTTTTATTTAGCTGATTTTCTCCCACGGACATGCCCAAAGTATTGTCAATATTGAACACTAATAATCTCTATTCTTGATTAATTGAAGTAGATATATGAAGAATCATTTATAAATTGTGTTTTATTTATAAATACAACAATAAAAAGGACTGATATATAAATATGGAACTTTTAGTACTTTGTGCAATAATGATTATTTTTTCTGCAATAACTGCGATTTTTTCTGAAAGAAAATCCCGTATTCAAAATTTTGTAAAAACTACTAGTCCTATTCGTGGGTATCTTCTTTGGATTAAAGATGAGTTAATTTATAGTTGGTTTTTTTGGACCAAAAGAAATTTAATAATTCTTTTAACGCTTGTTACTACAGCGTTCATAGGTTTATCAACATATAGACTAAATATGGCTAATAATCAATTGAGATTAAATATCCCAGATTATTTAGCTTTAACGGATAATAAAGTTCAAATTAAAACAAAAGTTGAACAAGGAATGTTAGGCTCAATATATGTAGCAAATGTCAATGCCAAGACAAAAGAAGTTTCTAGTTTTGAAATTGAAAAACCGAAAATAGGTTTCTTTAAAAGAGTTGAGCCAGAAATAACGCTCAATTCATCAACCGAAAGACACTTATTGATCAAGCGTAAAAACAATGGACAGAATTATGTAAGTGGATATATTGTATATGAAGATAAAAGTTCCAATAAATATTTGATCAATTATATTAAAGTTTATTTAGATAAAAAGGGTAAGATTATTAGAGCTCACAACAAAAATACTCCTATAGGAACTGTTATAAGTAATGAACAATTGATAGCAGATGAAAATGTCAAAAGGGCGTTAATTAAATTAGATACAGCTGCAAAAAGTCGTGGATTGATTCCTGTAAAAAGGCCATCAGTTAGAAAAGTAATGCAGGACAGAAATATTATTAAGAAATACTTTGAAAATACCTTTGAATGACTACAGAATAAATATATAAACCATAAATAGATAGCTATTTTAAGTTAAAGACAGTAGTTATTTCAGATTGAAACGTTCTTTTAATTAATATAGTGTATGATTAAATTCAAACCATTCTATAAAGAGGTGGGTTAAACTTGTCTTTTGCTGAAAAAGTATTGCAGTTTTATAGAGATTTAGCGGATTTTTCAATTAAGTTGCCAGATGGTTTCAGTATCATCAATCCTTATAACGGTGCGCAAAAAGCGCTAGTTTTTCAATTGGCTGCTGCTTTTTATCAAACGTATTATAACGACAGTCGACCGCGAAGATTGATACTAGGCAGTTCACCGGCGAGACGCAGCACGGCGATAACGGGGATCCCCTTTGAAGATATGAAGTTCCTGCAAAACGAGACAGGAATTAAAGTTGATAAATTTCAAATCAATCAAGCTTCATCTGGATTTTTGAGTGATGTAATTGGTCGCTTTGGCGGCCGTGATCATTTTTATGCTAATTTCTACATGAACTTTGTTTGTCCACTTGGTTTAACTAGAATAAACTCGAAGGGAAACAGAGTGAACTGTAACTACTATGAAAGCAGAAAAGTACAACATGAGTTATTGCCATTTATCATCGAATCCTTGCGCCAGCAAATTAATTTTGGCATCGATACATCGGTCTGTTATTGCATTGGCAGTGGTGAAAATTATCAGGTATTAACGAAAATTAATGCTACATATCATTTTTTAAATACGATCGTGCCTTTAGAACATCCGCGATTTATTATGCAGTATCATTCTAAAGATAGAGATTATTATCTGGCAAAATATCTTACGGCGTTAAAACAGCCCTAAGCCTATCAATCAAGATAGAATTAGGGCTGTTTTTGTCGTGAATGAACTTTAAATGACATTTTAATATGAAATAGATTAAATATGGCGTATATTAAAATTAAATTATTGGCGCATAAACAAAATAAAGCGGTGAGGCTTATGTTGAAGATTCGGCAAGCACAGCCTAAAGACTACTCTCAAATTGGGCAAGTTTATCTTAAGAGTTGGCAAACTGCCTATCGGACTATTTTACCCGCAAAATTTTTAAATGACCTATCTGCTGATTTGTGGATACCCCGGTTGGCCGTTCCCAAACGCTTAATACTAGTTGCTGAAACGGATCAGGGTATTATCGGCGTGGTAACCGGTGGGAAAAGCAGTGACCAAATGCGGCCAAATTGGGCGGAGTTGATGTCGATCTATCTTTTACCAGACTATTTTCACCAAGGAATTGGGCAAAAGTTGCTTGCTACATTTGAGCGTAAGATCTATGCACAGGGTTATCAACAAATATTTTTGTGGGTATTGGCTAATAATGATTCAGCACGTCGTTTTTACGAAAAATGTGGCTTTCAATTAGCAGCAGACACACATGAATTAGATTTTGCCGGTGAGACTGTTTCAGAAGTGCGCTACTTGAAAAAAATGACTTTGTAACGATAGGGATGGTGAAGACCTATGTTGAAAAAGTTTTATCAAATATTGAAATGGTTTGGTTATTTAGTGACGGGCGTACTTGCTTTAATGGCTATTTTGGTTTATCGATATGATTTATCATTTTTCCCATTTCAGTATCAGTTTCGACTTTATCAACTGTACCTTTTCGCGACGCTAATGTTGTTACCCTTTTTTAGGTTGCAACATCCGACTTGGTTTGTTTCTAAGTCTGACAATTTTGAGTCGCCCAAGAAGCGGGCGTTAGATCTGCACCACCAGGACATGGCACAACACCATACAGATCGGACATGGTCATCCAATGGGGTTTCCGTGAGTCCTTGGGAGTATACCACCGCAGATACGATGACCTATGATGAAAGTATCAATTGGGCCATCAGCATTGTGAAAGCTCTGTTCATGAGTATCTTGTTCATCTTAGCGGCCCCCGTATTTTATTTGATTGCCATATTGATAAAGCAACACACCAATCATAAATAAAATTAAGCCGTCACTTGAACACGCTGCCGATCCAATTGAATTAGAAAAATTATGCTGAAAATAAAGATTGGTATAAATACAACCAGCGTGATCAGCCAACTTGAATCGGTGTTTGGGGCGGTAGCTGATTCCAGCGGGGCCCAGTCTAAAATAAAGTGCAATAAAATTGGCCACAGCAAATTGTTACCATAGGTTCGCAGAACAGCCAAAAAGACACCCATAGCTAAACTGTAAAAGACTTGTTGCCAGACAGCTTGAGGGCTGCCACCAAGCAAATTACCGAGATGCAAGACACCAAATAATATTGCTGAATATAGGGCTGCTTTAGTCAACTTATAGGTATGTGTTTTACGGACTTCCAGATAAGTTTCTAGATTCATGAAGGCAGATAAGAATAGGCCGCGACAAATAGCTTCTTCAAGAATTGCAGCAGACAAGGCTGCCACAGTATCCCACAGGAAATAATGTGATTGGAAAACGTGGTAGATGTTCAACGGCATTTTTTCTAAGCTAAGCATGATCAACACGGCAATAACAGCCAGTATACCTGAAACACGAGCAACTCTGGTCAAGTGAATCCGCTGCTTAGTAATTTTTAGCGTACTCAGTGCCCACCAAGCAATACTAAAGGCAACAAGAGCTAGTACCAAATTAGCAATCCGTTTAAAAGCTAAAGGTTCATCATAGCTAAATAAATTAAGAAAGAAAAAGGCTAAAAACAGCAAGATACCCCAAGCTAGTTGCTTGCCCCAAGACCAACTATTTTCAATAAGCATTGGATCATCCCCATCTATTGATAATATGATATTTATTAACGACTTAAGGGTAGCACAAATAATATTTAGGTCCATTTTTAATGCTATAACAGATACAATAAATATTGATTCACTTTCATGTCGGATTTTATAGCTGCTTTGTCTGTTTTAGAAATTATTTGTTCTGGAAAATTAGCAATCAACATACAAAGATATTTGTAATTTTGACTATGACGCATTGAAAAGTTATCCGCACCAAATTGACCTTGAAATTGATCAAAAGTTGCTTGAATTTGGCTGGTGGTTTGGTCGGCCAAGAAGCGGTCCAGAGCGACTACTTGAGTTGGTGCACTGTTTATGATCATCGCTTTGGCTGTATTGATCGTTATGAAGAGCCAAATTGATAAATCTGAAATTTCAGTCGGTTTTTGCTTTAAGATACGTAATGTTTCAGCGCAGATTGAATTTGTTATGATGAGCACCACCTTAGGAGTGGGTATAAGTCATTAATTTTTCTTGGATATAGGGCAATAAGCAATTATATTCATTTTTTGAAATAATTTTATGAAGGAGACTTTTCAATGAATATTGGTTTTTATTCGGCTTCGACCCCAATCACGGCTTTGTCACCTCAGCGTTTTCAGCGTGCTAAGCAGTTCCTGCGGCAACAGGGCGTTCATTTGACAGCTGGTCGATTGACGGGAAAACAAGCGGGCTATCGGTCTGGATCGATCCAAGCCAGAGCTGATGAACTCAATGAGTTGATTCATGAGCCGAAAATTGATGTCATCATGTCAACGATCGGTGGGACGAATTCGAATTCGATTTTACCTTATATTGATTATGATTATTTGAATAAACATCCCAAGACGTTTGTGGGGTATTCAGATGCCACGGCTTTGCTGTTGGCAATTCAAACGCAAGCGCCTGAATGTCGAGTTTTATATGGCCCGGCGTTAGTGGCTTCTTTTGGTGAATGGCCGCCCTATGTCTCTCAAACTTGGCATTATTTTGAACAGGTACTTCATGCCAAACCCAATCAAGCTGTGACATTAACGGCACCTGAATATTGGACGGATAAACGTGGTAATTGGGAAACTTTTGAGCATGAGAAGCAAAAATATGCTAATGCTTGGCATTATAAGAATCAGTCTGTTTTGAAAGGGCGTCTACTAGGCGGTAATTTGAATACAATGTACGGCATCGTGGCGTCTAAATATTGCCCAAGATTTACAGATAATGATATTTTATTTATTGAAGATGCTGAAAAAGACGCAGCTACTGTAGAAAAGAATTTTGCTATGTTAAAAGATGCTGGTATTTTAGATGTGGTCAAAGGCATCGTTTTAGGAAAACATGCACTTTTTGACTCGGAAAACACCAAAAAGCGACCAATCGATATTTTGCAAGAAGTCCTTAATGAGCCACAAAAACCGATCATTTATGATTACGATAGCTGTCACACAATACCCATGATGACGACGCCCCTTGGAGCTGAGGCGGTCATTGATGCGGTGAAAATGACCGTGACATTTATGGATTTCTAAGCCATATTAGTTTTAGTTAGATAAGAGTGGCAAAAGCATTGGTCGAGATTGATTTTTTTGATGATTAAGACACCTAGATATTAATATGAGCGAAAACGCTATTAAGTAATGTTAAATAAATCTAAGTTCTAGATTGAAACGGCTGACTTCAATTTAGAGCTTTTTTTGTGTTGATACGAGAAGATGCGTTGATTTATCTTTGTGAAATATTAAGGCCCAAAACGCAATCAAGCCACTGACAAAGAATGTGAATTGAAAGGCAAAGCCCATCTGAAATAAATTAGTTAAGGCACTGAACCAGACAGCACTAACAAACAAGCCAAGCACCCAATAATAAAGATGAAGGGATAATTTGAAGTTTACTTCCTGCTTATTATTAAAATAAATCGCACCGTTGAGTAAAAACAAAAAAATAAGTAGGCTGTCTAACCATAAGAAAAAAGCCGTATTTGAGTTTTGCGTCAGCCGTTCAATGAATAAAATGGCTAATAAGATACTAGGAATGCCCCGGGGGATTTGGCTGGAAACTGACGGATGTATCGTTTCTTGATCCACGAGTTGTGCCAGCGGAATATGATAGAAGCTAGCCAAACGTAAAAGCGTGTCTATATCGGGTTGATTACGGCCAGTTTCCCAGCTGGAGACGGTTTGGCGGGAGACGTGTAAATGAGTTGCTAAATCGCTTTGTTTCAGGTGATACTGCTGCCGCAATTGTTTCAAATTATCAGTCAAGTTATTTTCCATAGCTTTCGAACCTTCTTTAAACTGAAATTTCTATTAATACTAGCATAGGCGTATCGCTATATCGTTACAAGCAACAATCTCTAGCACAGCTTGAAACCTCTACATACCAAGGATCATCAGCAGTAAACTCATGATGAGAAATCGTAAGTATGGGGTGAGTATATGTTAACTGTTCAAGCAATGACGACTTATATCGGTCACAAACAAATCATTAAACAAGGTAGTTTTGAAGTTGCGGCTGGTGATATTGCGGGCTTGATTGGACCTAATGGTGCTGGTAAAACGACAATTATGAAAACAATTTTAGGGTTGATGGTATTTACTGGACAAATACAAATCAACCATCAGACGGTTTTAGAGCAAGATCATCATGCTTTGGCCAAAGTTGGCGCTTTAATAGAGCATCCAGCCATTTATCCTTTTTTAACTGGCTGGGATAATCTACGGCTATATGCCCAAACAGCAGCAAACATTCAAACGGTCGTGACCCAATTAGCAATGACGACCTTTATCCGGCAAAAAGCTAAGGATTATTCGCTAGGTATGAAACAAAAGCTGGGTATTGCTTTAGCGTTATTAAACCAGCCAGAACTTGTTTTATTAGATGAACCGATGAATGGTCTAGATATTGAAGCCACAATATTGGTTCGAAAAATCATCAAGCAATATGCTAGAAATGGCACGACTTTTTTGATTTCTAGTCATATTTTAGGTGAATTACAAAAAATTATGACCGACGTTATCTTGGTCAATGAAGGTAGAATCGTTTTGAATCAGCCGGTTCATAAATTGAACCAACTAAGGCAGCAGCGGTGCCACTTTGTGACGGATGATATACCGACGACCGTGAAATTGCTGCAGGCGCAAAAGATTCCGATAAAGTCGGTTCATGACGGCCTCAGTATTGACCGGGGATATCTGTTTCAAGTACAAGATCTTTTGGCTGCTCATAATCTGCATCTATTAGCATTATCACCTTATGATATTTCTTTTGAGCAATTGATCGTTCGCTTGTTGACACAAGGAAACGGGGTGGGCAGGTGATCATTGATTTAAAGCAGGAATTTCATAAATTTTGGCAAGAACGTCTGCCTTGGTATGGCGTAGTGGGGTTATGTCTGTTAATGGGTTACACTGCAATCACGACTACAGATGCTCAAACCTTAATGCCTCAAGGCTTTGGGATTGATCAGTGGGTCATTATTATTTTGATTACAGTTAGTTCACAATTTCTCGCGATGGAATATCAAAATCATACGATATTAAATTTGCTGTATCGAGCACAGTATCAATGGCAGGTCTATTTTGCCAAGGCTCTGGTTTTAATTAGCTACAGTGGGTTACTGTTATGTACCGGCAGTGTTTTCACATTTTTGTTAAAGCCGCTTGTCATTGGGGCACGCGACAGTTGGTTTACAGCTGCTCAGCAGTCCCAGACCTTGAGTCATGCTTTTTTGTTAAATCAAGTTGGTACATTAGTGTATAGCTTGTTTGTCGTCACGTTGGCGTTATGCTTGCTAGCTATTGTTCATGTGAACGGTGTTGTGATTGGGATTGGCTTGATAGTGGGTTTCTGGGGTGTGAATATTTCCCGGGCAATAATGTTAGCTAGTTCAAATTTGGCTAAAGTTGTCGCCTGGAACCCTTTGAACATGATCAATGTGATCACCCAGTTAAGTGAGCCAAGTGGCCAAAAAATCTCAAACTTAACAAATGGCCAGTTGATTAGCGGCAATCTTATTTACACGGCACTATTTTTGAGCCTTGGTTATATTTGCTTTAAACACCGCCACATTTAGCTATATAAGTTACATTGAAAGGAGTACAGCATGACAATCGTTTTGAAGCGAGAATTTTACAAATTAACAAAACGCAAAATTACTTGGATCGCGCCGATATTGATGCTGGCGTTTATGATTTTTATTGGGACGGCGATGGGGTCAACTTATCATAATTTGTTAATTATGAGTTGTTTTGATTCTGGTGATTGCTTGTTATTAGTGTTAGTAATCATTGGATCGACTGTATTTTCGGCAGCATTTCAAAGTCACACCATTTTAACAGAATTATATAAAGCACCAAGTCGCTTGAACGTCCATGGCGCTAAGTTGCTGGTATTATTGCTTTATAATTTTGCGTTACATTTATTGGCCATCGTTTGGACCTGCATATTAAGTTGGGTTACCTTTAAACAACCGGTTCAATGGTTCAAAGTTTATCAGCATCATCAACCGCTGATTGTCAATCTTTTAACCACTACTGGTTTGGATATTTTAGTCGGAATGTTGATCATCGGTTTTGTTTTTTTAACCTCATGCTTGATTCGATCCAATGCTGTAGTGACGACTTTTAACATGATTATTATTTTTATGGGACCCTTTGTCACGCGTAATCTGATTGGTGTTAAGCCTCAATTGGCAAGCATTATTAAGTGGAACCCATTAGCTATGACTAATTTAACACAACAATATTATAATTATGTCGCCTATCATCCGGTCACTTTATTGCGCACGGATCAATTGCTTTGGGGGACGCTGGGATATGGTCTGTTATTAATTACTTTGGGTTACCTAGCTTTTCGCAAACGGCAGTTTTGAGGTTTACTTGTGGACTTTATGTTTAATAAATAAGGCGTATGCTGGAGATAATTCAAATATTCCTAAAGGATGTGTCTTTTTGAAACCTCAAGCATTGTTAGTGATCGATGTTCAAAATGGTTTAGCTGAAGCTTGGCATTTTGATGACTTAGTACGTAAAATTAATCAGAAGATACAACAATATAGGCAACAGCAGTTACCAATTATTTTCATGCAGCACACGGATGAAACAATGCCATACGGTTCGAAAGCTTGGGCATTTTGTGATCAACTTGACGTGCAAGCACAAGATCATGTTTTTTTGAAATATCACACGGATTCATTTTATGAGACTGGTTTATCAGCTTATTTAAAGCATCAAGCAATCACCGACATAGAAGTCTGCGGGCTGCAAACAGAGTATTGTATTGACACAGCTTTACGCGTGGGACACCACCTGGGTTTTCAGATGTGGCTGACAGCTGGCATGCATTCAACTTTCGATACGCCAGAGCTAACTGCAGCTCAGGCTATTGCTTATCATGAGCGAATTTGGCAAGGGGCGTTTGCTAAAATCAGATGAATCTATTTTTAGAATCTGTCAAACACTTCTTTAAATAAGCCTTAATTGAACGTGGCTTGTTCAATTAAGGCTTATTTTTCAAAGGACAGTGACTTTGAGTTGACTGATTTTGTGGCTGGCGTTAAAGGTATACGTATCAAATCCATGTAGCGCAAACAGGGTGTGGTCTTGTTTTTGACCCGCAACTGCCCATTCCGTTTGATAGTGTTCATCTTGATCTGATATTTTGAAGATGTGTTTTAATTGTTGATTACGGTGGAAAAACTTTTGAAAGAAATCTACCAGTTGCTTATGTGTCGTTATCTTTGAGCCGTCCGCAGCGGTAATAGTAGCACCTTCGGCAAAAAAGTCGATAATTTTCTTCAATGCGATCGGGTCTTTTGATGCTTGATCTGAAAGTGTAAAATATTGCCTAATAATAGCCTTCTCATATAGTCGAGCATTACCAGGAACTGTTACAGCAAGCCAACAAGGTCATCATTATCACACCAATTTGGTGGAACGACCTGCCAGGCATGCTGAAAGGCTTCTTTGACAAGGTTATGAAAATGAACTTTGCCTATCGAGCTACAAAAACTGGTGTGAAAGGGCTATTGACTAAGATTCAGCAGCTAACGATCATAACCACTTCCACCTCACCTACTTGGTATTTAAAATTATTTTGCGGGAACGCGGTTAAATCTGTTTTTCTTAAGGCTTCAGTCAAACAGATGGGTATTAAAAATACAAGTTGGTTAAACTTTGGTAGTATTGGTAAACAAAGTTTGTCTAAGCGACAGGCATATCTTAGTGATTTATCCAAGCGTTTAAATATTATGGCAAGCTAAAAAGGGAGACCTATTTTCATGAAGCCAATCAATAATGCTATCCGCTTTCTTGTAGAAATTGCAACGCTTATTTTATTAGTTTTGTCTGGACTTAAATTTTCTCAACTACCGCTCAAATTCTTGATTGGTATTGTCTTACCAGTAGGGTTAGTTTTATTTTGGGCACGCTTCATGGCGCCTCAGTCGGTGTTACGTTTTAAATCATTAGGCCGTGTGGTAACAGAAGCTAGTCTATTTGGCGGCGTTGCAATGCTCTCATTTTTAAATTTAGCGCCCACTGTTGGTATCAGCTATGGACTTATCGCTGGAGTGAATGCCATCTTAGATCATAGGCTTTAAATTTACATAATTTTTACTGTACATCGTTGAACAGCTCATTTAAAATCTAGGAATCATAGGTTTTGAAAAGAAAGGGCGCATAACTATGAAAAAGGTGTACGGTACTATGACTTATGGTACGGGCTTTCCACTTAAAATCGAGGCTAATTCGACAAACGTTTTTCCGCGTGGCGTTGAAGTGAAAGCGGAAGTTGACCTTGAAACCGGGAAGGTTGATTTCTTTTTGGACGAGACTGCCTTAGCAAAATTGAAGCGACTTGAACAGAAATAGTGAATTACCTTTAACTTTTATTAAAAACAAAATCTCCAGAATGCTGGTAATACCAGTGATCTAGAGATTTTTTAATATATATTAATCTTACTATCTTAACGATTTTCGATAGCCAGCAGCTTGTGCTTCTTGTTCGCTATTAAAATAGACAGCATTGGCAGAATTCATATTATAGCCAGCTTGACCTGGAACATGGTAAATATGGCTTCTAGCATTACCAACAATTTGACCGGCTTGACTAGTATTCATATCACCCTGAGGTGAGCTGGTGGCTTGTGTTGGCTGTTGCTGTGTTTGTTGTGCCTGACGTTGTTGTGCTTCTTGTTGTGCCTGAGCTGCAGCCTGTTGTGAAGCAGCGACAGCTTGTGCTTTAGACTGGGATTCTGCGGCTGCCTTTTGACTTTCAGCTTCCGCTGCCTTAGTCTCTGCTTCCTGTTTACTTTGAGATTCTGCTAATTTACGACTACTTTGTGCTGCTGCAACTGCAGCTTTTGATTCTTTAGAAGCTTTAAGGTTGGCTTGTTCTTTTTCGTGAAACTTCGGCCATAATTTTTCTGCCTTAACGACATGAGCTAATAATTCCTGCTTTGATTTGCTAGCAGGTAGATGTTCAACTTCAGTTTTGACACGGCTAATTTCATCTTGCGTTGTACCACCCAATAGTTCAGAGTATTCTTTTTCAAACAAAAAGCTGACGTCTTGTCTGGCTTTCGCAAGTTGGGATTTTTCGCGAGTTGATTTATTGTGGCTGGTGCGGACGCTCTGGTGGCTCGAATAAACCGCCGCTTTTTTAGGTGTTGCAGGTTGGGTAGCTGCTAATAAAAATGGCGTTAGAATTAAGCAGTATAACCACCATTGTTGATATATTGGCCGATGTGTAATTTGATCATTTGCAGACTTAGCGTGATGTCGTTTGATTAGATATCTAATTAAACCAATTATGCCCGCAATCAATGTAATAATTCCAACGAAACCTTTTAATAAAAGCAGTAGTATTATGATACCAATAAAACTGACCCAATATTTTGGCGCTTTAAATTTCCCCAAATTAAAGTGATTTTTCATCATACTTCCTCTCCTTAAATGAAATAGATCACATAAAATTATACAGAAATATGAGAAAAAATAAATAAGTAATTTTACTAATATCTTTTTTAAACAATTTATTGGCACTTAATTAATTAATTTAAATATAATTCAACATTTTGATCATGCTAGTTCATCAAATAACGTTTGCAATTGCTGCTTTTAAGTCTCGCGTTGCTTTGGCAGCGTCTGGGGCTTGCATGATGGCTGAAACAACGGCAACACCAGCAACATGGGCTGGCGCCAATACCTGTAAATTGTCAGCTTTTAAGCCGCCAATGGCATAGACAGGAATTTGAACATTTTGGCGGATTGTTGTTAAAGTTGCCACCGATGTCGGGACAGTTTTAACATGCGTTTTTGTCGGAAAAATCGCACCAACACCTAAATAGTCAGCGCCTAGTTTTTCGGCTGTTTGTGCTTGAGCTAGCGTTTTAGTTGTCGCACCAATGATTTTATCAGGGCCTAACAATTGCCGAGCAACATCAACCGGCAGATCACTCTGACCTAAATGAACACCAGCCGCATCAACGGCTTGGGCAATATCTAAACGGTCGTCGATGATCAAAGGAATTTCGTACTGGTCAGTGATTTGTTTTACCTCTAGCGCAATTCGATACAGCTCACGACTAGATTGATCTTTTTCTCTAAGCTGAACTAGCGAGACCCCATTTTGACAGGCTTGAGTGATGACCGCCAAAAATTGGGTATAGGTCAGATTCGTTTGATCGGTAACCAGATATAATGGGTGTTTGGTAAGTTTCATGTGAAACGCCTCCACTGATTGATTTAATGTGACGTTATTGTAAACGAACTTTAATCAAAAGTATACAAATAATTTTCGTGGTTGACTTTTATGCTTGTAGCAGTTATAAATATTAAAGAGCTTGCAAGAACATAGCTCAATTTAATTCAATATATCGTCTGGGGTGCCTGATAAAGGCTGAGATCAAACCCATCGAACCTGATGTAGTTCATACTGCCGAAGGAAGAGCGAACTTAAAAGTGTACCTTTAATTAGTTGACTTTTTAAACCCTTCTTTTGCAAAAGAGAAGGGTTTTTCTTTTTTGCAAGAGTGCGTTAACTAGCATACACGAACAAACCTCTTTTTTCGGATCAACGAGAAAGGAGGTTCTTTTTATGATTATTGTGAATGGTCAAAGTGAAGCTGGTGCTGTTGGCTTAACGATTGCTGACTTTTTGCGCCAAAGAAAAGCGCCAATTGAAAATATTGTGGTTGAAAAAAATGGCGAAATCGTACATCGCGCTGATTTTGAAACGGTCAAAATTGTTGAAAATGACCACCTTGAATTGATTTCATTTGTTGGTGGTGGCTAAAGCTAAAGGAGATAAAAAATAATGCAAAACCCAGAAATTCAAGGGCTGCCTTTTGAAACTGTTTATCAAGAAATGAAAGCACGAAATGTTCAAGATTCTACCGATCAGTTAGCAGCAGCCCACGTGACCATTGCTGGTGCCGGTGGCCTGGGATCGAATATTGCGATTGCGCTGACACGGATCGGGGTTGGACATTTAACGTTAATTGATTTTGATGTGGTTGAATTGAGTAACTTAAATCGGCAGCAGTTCAAATTGAGTCAAATTGGGGTACCCAAAGTTATCGCACTCAAACAAAATTTGCAGGAATTTAACCCCTTTATTGAGATCAAAACAGTTCAAACTAAAATCGAACATGATAACGTTGCGGCTTTATTCGCAGAGGCAGATATTATTTGTGAGGCGTTTGATGATCCTGCTGCTAAAGCAATGTTGCTGGATGCGGCTACTGAATTTTATCCCGATAAACCAATTGTTATGGGCACGGGAATGGCTGGCGTACATAGTTCAAACACGGTGGTCACAAAACATCCAAGACCCAATTTATATATTGCGGGTGATGGCACGAGTGTCGGGACAGAAGGCTTGATGGCACCACGGGTCATGATCGCCGCCGGGCACGAAGCCAATATGATCGTACGGCTTATTTTAGGCAAGACAGATATTTGAGGAGGCATTGACATGGTTACAACAATAGATCCGTTAATCATTGGGACACATAGTTTTTCATCACGATTTATTTTAGGTTCAGGTAAATACTCATATGATTTGATTGACTCGGCTGTGAATCACGCGAAAGCTCAAATTATTACAATGGCTTTACGACGTCATACCAGCGCTGAAGAAAATATTTTAAACTATATTCCTAAAGACGTGGTCATTTTACCGAATACATCTGGTTCGACTAATGCTGAGGAAGCGATTCGGACTGCTCGGATTGCTCGAGAGCTAAGCGGCAGTGCGTTCATTAAGTTAGAAGTTATTCCGGATAAAAAGTATCTGATGCCAGACAACTATGAAACACTTAAGGCAACTGAAACTTTGGCGAATGAAGGTTTTATTGTGATGCCATACATGCTGCCTGATTTGAACGTCGCGCGCCAATTAGTTGCTGCAGGCGCCGCAACGGTGATG
This sequence comes from Agrilactobacillus fermenti, assembly GCF_047943045.1. Taxonomy (GTDB): domain Bacteria; phylum Bacillota; class Bacilli; order Lactobacillales; family Lactobacillaceae; genus Agrilactobacillus; species Agrilactobacillus fermenti. Next base: position 554,677 of record NZ_CP181347.1, read on the forward strand.
CCGCTGGGGGCGCCAATCGGAACGAATAAAGGTTTAGCAACTAAAGATCTTATTCAGATTTTGATTGATGAGATTGACGTGCCGGTTATTGTAGATGCTGGAATTGGCAAGCCGAGTCAAGCTGCTGAAGCGATGGAGATGGGGGCAGCTGCCGTGATGGCAAATACATCAATGGCTACAGCGGGCAATATTCCGCTTATGGCTGAAGCATTCAAACTAGCTATTGAAGCTGGACGCAAAGCCTATTTAGCTAAGCCTGGTCGCGTGATCGATCATGGTGCTGTGGCTTCTTCACCATTAACAGGTGTTAGTACGGCTAAATAACGGGACGGTGATTTTTTACGACAATTAGGTCAACAGAACTGACGCGAAGAATGGCTGAAATCAACGCCTTATCTGGTGAACAATCGGGCCAAAATAGGTTGGTCTATTCATCAACCTGGATCCAAGCACAGCAGCAATTGATTGCTTGGGGGCAGCAGTTGGGGTTAAGGGTGACTGTTGACCGTTACGGTACTGTTTATTTGGATTTAGTCGGCCGTGAATTTCCCGGTCAGATCATTGCCACCGGGTCACATATGGATACGGTACGCCAAGGCGGGGATTATGATGGCTTGTACGGTGTGATTGGCGGTCTTGAAGCAATTGCGAATTTAGCCAAGCGTTTTGGTCAACCGAAAAAAACGCTTCGATTAATTGCCTTTAGTGAAGAAGAAGGCAGTCGATTCCCCGCCACTTTTACCGGCTCTAAGCATTATGCGCGCCTACCCGTCACTGAGACCATCAATGATGATCAGGGGCTAAGTTTTGCAGTAGCACGAGCTCAAGCGGTTGCCCAGCTAGTCAAGGATGGGGTTGTATTCGAACTACCCCAACTTCCTGAAACCTTTACGGAACTACATATTGAGCAAGGGCCACGGTTATTTGACCAAAAGATCGACATTGGTTTAGTTGAAAGCATCGTCGGACAAAAACGGTATACCGTGGTGGTTAAGGGGCAGGCCAATCATGCCGGTACAACGCCAATGGTTGATCGGGCGGATGCGTTGCAAACAGCGGTTATGTTAATTCATTATTTACAAGAACAACGCCGCCGTTTTTCGGAACAATTGACGCTAACCGTGGGCGCATTTGCGGTTTTACCCAATACTGCTAATGTGATTCCGGGCAGGGTACAATTTACGGTGGATTGCCGAAGTTCAGATGCGATAGAACTAACAAGTTATGGCCGTTTGGTTGAAAATTTGGCACAGGTTGAAACAAATCCTAGGATTTCAATTGAGATCAGCCAGTGGACGGAAACAGCAGTGACCGAATTAGATTCGATGCTGCTGACAGAGCATCAAAAGTTAGCCGATAAATTAGGTTTTAGTTGGTGCAAACTGGCTTCCGGTGCCGGCCACGATAGTCAGATCATGGCTCAAGTTGCCCGAACAACCATGATTTTTGTACCTAGTGTTGGGGGTATCAGTCATGCCCCAGCGGAGTACACACCAACGGCAGATTTAGAACGTGGATTAGCATTGTTAACGGCAAGTCTTTATGAACAAGCGTATGGAGGAGTGACGACAAACAAGTGAAACGCATTAATTTAACCATGCAGATCAGTATTGGTATGGTAATTGGTATCATTTTGGGACTAGTTTTTGGACCCAAAATTGCGGGAATACAGCTTTTCGGCAATATCTTTTTAAGGTTAATTCAAATGGCCGTGGTTTTACTGATTTTTGGCATGGTTATTGAGTCTTTGGGTCAAATCAAAGCGAACCAATTAAAAAAATTAGGTACAAAAACAGCGATTTGGTTTTTAGTTACGACCGTTATTGCTGCTGTTTTAGGCTTAATTATTGGGTATATGATGCGACCAGGAGCAGGATTGAAATTAGCCACGTTACATGCAAATGGATCCCTAGGGAAGGCACCGAAGGATATCAGTACCATTGTGCTAAGTTTTTTCCCCACCAATATTTTTGAAGCTTTGGCAAGCGGCAATGTGATTCAAGTGATCATTTTTGCTATTTTATTTGGCATCGTGCTTAATCGCGCAAATACAGCAGGTAAATTTGATCAAGTCCTAGAACTTGTTAAAGCAATCAATGGTCTAACGATTCGATTAGTGATGCTGGTCATGAAATTGGCACCGCTTGGCATCATGGCCCTGATGGCTTGGGTAACCGCTACTAATGGGTTGAAGGTGATTTTACCATTAGTTAAATTTTTAGTCGCCTTTGGGATTGGCAGTGCTAGTTTTCTGATCGTTTTATTTGTGGGCATCAGCTGGTATGCTAAAGTGCCGTTAGGTGGCCTGATCAATGGCTTTTCGCGCATTATGTTGGTGGCCTTTACGACGACCTCTTCCGCAATTTCGTTACCAGTGGAATTAGCTGATGCGGAAAGCCGTTTAGGTGTTGGAAAAGCTATCAGCCAGTTAGTTTTACCATTAGGGATGGCTTTGAATAGTAACGGTTTGGCAATGTATCTGTCGCTAGCGTGTGTTACCTTAACGCAGATGATGGGCCTTGATTTGACACCGGGAGCGATGGTTCAAGTCGTAGTGCTGGCTTTGATTTCTTGTTTAGGCACGGTAGTCGTTCCTGGCGGTGGCTTGGTGGCGCTGACGATCGTTGTCCCTACATTAGGCCTGCCACTGCAAACGATTGCGATTTTAGCGGGAATCGATTGGTTTTCCGGTATGTTCCGTACCGTATTGAATGTGGTGGGTGATACGACCACAGCGATCGCCATTGCGGCAGATGAAAATGCTCTGGATCGGACGGTTTATCAACGGCAGACAGCCACTAAATTAAATTTAAAATAAGTTTGCTGTTTTGCCCCAGGATAAGCATGATTCTGTTGGCGTATGATACATATGTATTGAAGCCATACGGGGTGCGATTGCCGATGGTGTCGAGCTGACAGGTTTACTCCATTGGGCTGTATTGATCTGGTAAGTGCCTCTACAGATGATTGCTAGTAATGGTGCCAATTTGGGTAATGACCTTAGTTATTAATTAATTAATTAAAAAATCTGTTGTTCTTAATAGTCGGTAAACGGCTTTGAGAACAACAGATTTTTTTGTTTAAAAGCGTGGGACAAAAGGCGCTCGGCAATCGTTTCACAGCTGCTGACTGCTTTAATTATCGCTGGTATTTTAGTTATTTCGGTAAAAGGTGTTTGGGCGAGTCATTTTGTCGAATAACAAAATAAATTAAATATTATTCAAATAACCTTGGACTTTCTGCTGGCACCATAGCAAAAAGTCCTTTTCATTGATCACTTGTAAAGCGTTGTTTTCGGCGTAAGTCATGTTTTCAGTAGTCAGTGCTTCGTCCATGGGTTTTTCAATAATGCCGGAAATAACGACTTGGGTTGTTTTGACGGGGCGATTGTGGGGGAAAGCCCCTAAAGCACGTGCCAAATCAATGGCTTGTTTATGGGTCATGGTTCTCAGTTTACCGGTAAAAGCAATTTGCATTCTGGTTAGATCCATCTCGATACCTCACATTTCGTTTGCTATTAAGTTAATCATAATACTAATTGTAAACAAGGGGAATATTGGATTTGCATCTCAGTGCAAAAAGGGGTACGGTAGTTTTATGAATATCGAACAAGAAGATTTGAAAAGGTCGGAAATATTTAAGGTATTGTCTGATCCTAATCGATTGCGCATGATTCGAATTTTGTACCAAAGTGGTCGCGAAATGACTTGCGGAGAGGTGGGCGAGAAGTTATCTGTTAGCAAGTCAACTGTCTCATATCACTTCAAATTATTGCGTGCAGTGGGCTTGACACATACTCGAAAAGCAGCACAGAGTAAGTATCTATCACTTAATCAACAGACTTTTGCCAAATATTTACCTGGCTTTCTGGATTCCTTATAGAATCCAGTTTATTTTTAAGCCTTAGTTCGATAATTATCGAATAACACGAAGGAAGCGGTAATTTGTCTAAAGCACCAAAGACCAAACGCACTTGGATCGTGGCGGCGATATTCATCGCCACTTTTATGACATCAGTTGAAACAACCATCGTCACCACAGCTTTGCCTACAATTATCAGTCAGTTAAATGGTCTCGCCCTACAAAGTTGGATTTTTGCTGTTTATTTATTGACGACGGCAATCAGTACGCCGATTTATGGTAAGTTGGCCGATAACATTGGCCGTAAGCCAATATTTATCAGTGGTTTAATTGTTTTTTCACTTGGTTCTTTTTTATGTGGTGTGGCGCCTAATATAATCATTTTGATTTTATGTCGGGCACTGCAAGGCATTGGTGCTGGCGCAATTATGCCGATCACCTTCACGATTATCGCGGATTTGTTTGATTATCAGCAACGGGCGAATATGATGGCCTTAAATAACACGGCTTGGGGCATTTCAGCTTTATTAGGCCCATTAGTTGGTGGGGTCATCGTGGCTAAACTAAACTGGCATTGGGTATTTTTTATCAATGTTCCTTTAGGTATTTTGGTTTTAATATTGGTCAGTGTGGGCTTGAAAGAACCCACGCGTACAAAACAACATCTAAAGCTGGACTATCCAGGCATTGGTCTATTATCGCTCACGTTGTTAAGTTTGTTGCTTTTATTTCAAAATTTAGGGAATGTTAAGTTACAACTAGGGTTGATTATCGGTTTAATGGTGATCACGCTGATAAGTGGTTTTCTATTTTATATTGTTGAGCAACGGGTGCAAGAGCCAATCATGCCCTTAAATTTATTCAAACAACCGTTGTTTACCATTCAAATTTTAACGGCATTATTGCTGAGCGGTGTTCAAATCGGATTTCAAACCTATTTTCCGATTTGGTTACAAGCCATTTATCATGTTTCCGCCGCGGTGGCTGGATTAGCCATTACGCCCAGTCCCGTGTTGTGGCTGGTTACGTCCTTTTTTGTGGGCCCGTTGATCAAACGCTGGTCACCGAAACGGATCACGCTACCAATTGTTTGTTTACAATTAGTCGTTTACATACCGCTGTTGTTTGCCGGTGCCAGTTTTAAAATCATTGGTTTTTATTTGATTGCTGGTGTGACTGGCGCTGGGTTGGGCATTGTGATTACGATGAATACGTTAGTTGCCCAACGCGTGGTAGCAGCAGATCATCTGGGGACGGCTTCTGCTATGTTGACATTGGGACGAACTTTAGGGCAAACAATTATGACTGGGGTGTTCGGCTTGCTGTTCAATCTAGCAATTAATCATGCGTTGACAAGATATTCGAGCATTCACTTTACTATGGTCAATCAATTTATCAGTCAACAACATCATTTGACCTTGAGTCAGTCTGAATTACATGTTTTACAACAGATCATTTTAGCTGGCATGCATTGGGTCTTTTTAGGTGCAGTTGTGTTATTTCTACTGATTATTTGGCTCAACCTAGTTGACAAAAATAAAAAAGTTGTTGAATAATCGTACAAAGTAATTGATAGGGATGATGTCAATGACACGAACAGCGCGGTTGTTGAAACTACTGTGCCTTGGCTACCGTTGGATTTTGGCTGATAATCTGGTGGGGACTTACTTGCATGGCTCTTATGTCTTGGGGGGATACCAGGAAGTGAGTAGTGATCTAGATTATTTGGTCGTCGTTCGCCGACCTTTAACCACCAGTGAAAAATTGCGGCTGATGACTTGGACGTTAGAAAAATTATGGCCGCTGGCGCCACGTAAAGGACTCGAATTTCATATTTTACAAGCCAAACAAGTGGTTCACTTTGAAGCGCCTGTTGCTTTTGAATTTCATTTTTCTGAAATGCATTATCAAACTTATCAGCGAGATCCGTTAGCTTATATTCAACGGATGCATGGGGGTGACCCTGATTTGACAGCACATTTGAAAATCATAACTAATTTTGGTCAAGTTCTAATTGGTCCGGCAATTTCAAGGATTTTTGGTCGAGTCCCAGATGCTGACTATTGGCAAAGCATTGTTTATGATTTGGCAGATGCTCGGGTGATGATTGGCCGTCAGCCAGTCTATGTCATTTTGAATTTATGTCGGGCGGTTGCCTTCCGTGAAGCTGGTTTGATTCTTTCTAAACTTGCTGGCGGGCAATATGGCTGCAGCCGTTTACCCCAGTATCGATCATTGATCCAGCAGGCTTTGCAAGTGTACCTTACTGGGCAGAAGCAAGTGTTTGAAACATCAGAACTCGTGGGATTTGCAGAAAATTTATTAAAAAGATTAAAGATTGAATGAAGTGGGATTTTTATCTTATTTGACAACTTGATAGCGGTTTTCTACAATAACAGTGCATAAAAACACATCCCGGTTGGTAGTCCGGGAGCACATTTATAGTGTCAGTAACCTTCCCTCCAGGTCGTCCAGTGCAATTTACAAAAAGGAGGGGTCATCATGAAACTAACAATTTTCTTTGATGGCAGCTTTTGGTGTGGTTTAGTTGAAGTACAGTGTGCTAAACAAGTACAGGTTTGGAAACATGTTTTTGGCCCAGAACCTAAAGATGCAGAGGTATTAGCTTTTGTAAATAAGCGGTTACTAGCTGAGTGGGCTTCTGTACCCTGTGTTTCGGCAATTACTGAGCAAAAACAGCAGTATCATATCAATCCTAAAAGACAGCAACGTTTAGCTCATAAGTTACGTAAGAAACCAGTACTTTCAACTAAAGCCCAAGCAGCGATGCAAGCAGAACGAGAGATCAAACGCGTCGATCGCCGACACACTACAAAAGCAAATCGCTTAGCTGAACAACAGGCACGGTTTCAACAGAGGCAAGCAAAAAAGTTACAGAAACATAAGGGACATTAGTTGTTGGTAAACTAAGGTAATACAACAAAATCGTGATTTTCAGAGATACTGTACATCTGAGAATCACGATTTTTGTGTATAATTGTAGAGGATAGTATTTCTGTAATAGTAAAGTGTGGGGGAATGGACAGTGCGTATACTGAGTTGGAACTGCAGAGGTGGGTTACAAAATAAGTTTTCAGAACTTATTAAAGTTAGAGCAGATTTATATCTGATTCAAGAAGTAGGTAACGGGCAAAAATGGTTAAATTTAGATGATTTTCCAAATGATAATTATCTTTTTGAATCAAAAAATGGTACAACGCATAATGATAGGAATGGTATTCTAGCTTTTTCATTGAATCACGATATTCGAGTTAAAGCAAATAACAATCTGTTTGATTTGGATATGCGATATTACCAATATTTAACGTTTGGTACATATGATGTTCTAAATGTCTGGACCCACGCACCAGCGTATATTGAAGACTTATATAGTTTTATATACGTCAATCAGCAAAAGTTATTGTTAAATAAATCAAACACAGTGATAATGGGAGATTTCAATAGTAACGTAATTTGGAGCGATCATGAACACAAGTTTCGGAATCATGATGATTTAAATACGTTAATGGAAAAGTATAACTTTGCAAGTGGATATCATGAAATTTCAAAAACACCATTTGGACAAGAAACCGATTATACATTTCGCCAAAAACGGCGAGGCAAAATAAATAAGTATTACATTGATTATGCCTATACATCTGATAAATTGATCCAAAATTTTGAAGTTATTCATAATTTTGATGACTTGTCAGATCATTCAGCTATTTTAATTGAAGTAGAAAATTAATTTTTAGCCCAAAAGTTTTTTTAAATAAGGAATATATGATTATTAAAAATCTAGGAAGGCGTAGGGAACAATCATCTGAATTGTATTCTTATCCTTTTGTCCCACACTTCACTCTAGCGTATAATATACGTATCTTACAAAGCAAAGGGGAAAATCATGGCTGAATTAACACACTTTTATGAATATTTCCAACCGACGAACTATAACATTTATTTAGATATCAATCGCGGTATCAAGCAATTTAGTGGACAGACAACGATTACTGGTAATGCTAAAGCTGAAAAAATTGCCCTGCATCAAAAGTATTTAGAGATCAATACGATCACTGTGGATGGTGCAGCTGTTGAATTTACGATGGATAATGACCACGATGCCGTGCGGTTTAGTGTGCCAAAGACTGGCGAAGTCACGATCGTCGTTGATTACAAAGCCCCTCTAACGGATTCAATGATGGGCATTTATCCTTCCCATTATGAAGTCAATGGTGAAAAGAAACAGATCATTGGGACTCAATTTGAAACGAACTTTGCCCGCCAAGCTTTTCCAGGCATCGATGAGCCCGCAGCCAAGGCTAAATTTGATCTAGCCATCAAGTTTGATGAACAGCCAGGCGAGACAGTTCTAGCTAACATGCCTGAGCAAAAGGTTGAAAATGGCGTACATTATTTTGATACCACTGTACGGATGTCAACTTATCTGGTGGCCTTTGCTTTTGGTGATCTACAAAGCAAAACAACCACGACTAAGAGTGGGGTTAAAGTTGGTGTATTCGGGACAAAGGCACACCAAGCTAAAGAATTAGATTTTGCTTTGGATATTGCCAAACGATCGATCGAATTTTATGAAGATTTCTATCAAACACCTTATCCACTGCCACATTCTTGGCAACTAGCTTTACCAGATTTTTCGGCTGGTGCGATGGAAAACTGGGGGTTAGTTACTTATCGGGAAGCTTACCTATTATTAGATCCTGATAATACCGCTTTAGAAATGAAGCAATTAGTTGCTACCGTGATTGCCCATGAATTAGCACATCAATGGTTCGGTGATTTAGTAACCATGCAGTGGTGGGATGATTTGTGGTTGAATGAAAGTTTTGCCAATATGATGGAATACGTGGCAATCGATGCCATTCAACCAGATTGGCATATTTGGGAGTTGTTCCAAACCTCTGACGTTCCCTCAGCTTTACAACGGGATGCGACTGATGGCGTGCAATCGGTCCATGTGGCTGTGGAAGATCCAGCTGAAATTGACGCCTTGTTTGATGGGGCCATCGTTTATGCCAAAGGTGCACGGATGCTGGTCATGGTTCGGGCTTTATTAGGTGATGATGCGCTACGCAAAGGCTTGAAGAAATATTTTGCCGCTCATCAATATGGCAATGCCAAGGGTGCGGATCTCTGGGCTGCCTTGGCTGATGCCTCTGGGATGAACGTGGGCGAAATCATGAATTCTTGGCTGGAACAACCTGGCTATCCTGTCGTTACTGCTGCCGTGGAAAATGGCAAGCTGACGTTATCCCAGCAGCAATTCTTTATCGGCCAAGGGCAAGATGCTGGCCGCAAATGGCAGATTCCATTGAATAGCAACTATGCTGCCGCACCAAAAATCATGGCCGACAAGCAAGTTACTTTAGGGGACTATGCGCAATTGCGTGACGAAAATGGTCAACCATTCCGCCTGAATCAAGGTAACAATTCTCATTTTATTGTGAAATATGACGCTACTTTATTACAAGATATTTTGGACCATTTAAGTGATTTGGATGCCATCGATCAACTGGCCTTGTTACAAGATCAGCGGTTATTAGCTGAAGGCGGTCAAATCTCTTACGCCGATGTGGTGCCGTTATTGACACGCTTTGCGGATAGTCATTCCAATGTGGTCAATGCGGCTTTATATCAAGTCGCTAATAATTTGAAGAAATTCGTGACACCCGATTCTGCTGAAGAAAAGCATTTACAAGCTCTATTTGATAAACTTAGTGCAGCCCAAGTGGCGCGTTTAGGTTGGACGCCACAAGCCGGAGAATCAAACGATGACCAGCTCACCCGGCCATATGTCTTGAGCGCGGCTTTATATGCTAAAAATGCTGCTGCGGTTGCCAGCGCCCATGATTTATTTACTGCGAATAAAGCTGATTTAGCTGCTTTACCCGCAGATATTCGTATGTTTGTCCTACGGAATGAAGTTAAGAATTACGGTAGTGCTGAGCGCTTTGAACAATTATTAACTGCTTATCGGCAAACCAGTGATGCCAGCTACAAAGCTGATATTCGTGCCGCTTTGACCAGTACCACTGATCCTGAATTAGTGCAGCGATTGATTAGTCATTTTGAAGATGCTGATACGATCAAACCGCAGGATCTACGCGGCTGGTATCGTGGTGTCTTGGCTAATGATGCTGGGCAGCAAGCTGCTTGGGACTGGCTTCGTAATGATTGGCAATGGTTGGAAGATACCGTAGGCGGCGATATGGAATTTACTACTTATATCACCGTGACTGCTGGTATTTTCCACACACCAGAACGGTTGGCAGAATTCAAAGCTTTCTTTGAACCAAAATTGAATACGCCTGGCTTGACGCGTGAAATTAAGATGGATATTAAAGTCATTGAAAGTCGCGTGAACTTGATTGAAGCTGAAAAAGCTGCGGTCAATCAAGCCATTGCGCAAGCCTAGTGTCTGTATAAAATAAATAAACCCGTAAAAATTGTGCTAGTTTTTACGGGTTTTTATCGACTTTAAAGGGTCGTTTTAGAGATTAAAGTCTCTAGAATTAGAGATGTAAGTGTTTTCTTTGATCGTAATCAAAATCTAATGAAGTTAGGTGACTTAAAGTGAATGAACAAACGCTGACGAACCAATTAGCCAGTTTACAAGCAAATGTAGCGGCATTACAAGCTTATATCAAAGGGGCGGCACCGAAACAAAGGGATGCAACAAAGAAATTCGGCATCATTTCAGCCGGACAGTCCAATATTGATGGTCGGGTGCCCATCGCAGAATTACCAAGTGATATCAAGCTGCCAATGACCAACTGTCACTATTGTTCGAATTATTCCGCTGGTCATGAACAAGGACAATTTTCGCCAGCTTTATCCCAAGCAGATCTTTCTTCAGATCGTTGGGGCTTTGATTTGGTGACGTACCATTATCTGACAACTTTAGCTAAGCAAGAGATTTATGTTATGAAATGGTCTGAAGGCGGTACTTCTATCGATGCTACTGGCGATAATGTCCATCATTGGACAGTGGATTATGAAGCTTTGCCAGATATTGATGCCTCACTGTTAAAGCATTTTGATGATTTGGTTCGGCAGTGCTTGAGTGCTGCGAAACATCAAATTGAAGTGCGTGCCATGTTGTGGCATCAAGGTGAATCTGATCGCCGTTCTTATTCAGAAACTGCGGCTGACAACTATTATCGTAATCTTAAAACCGTTTTTGCCTATTGCCGAGGGATTGTTGGCAATGTGACTTTACCAATTTTCTGTGGCACTGTCAGCCACACATCCGGTCAGTACGATGCTACCGTGGATGCGGCTATCCGCCAGATTGCCAAAGAAGATCCTAACGTTCATTGCGTGGATATGTCAGGTGGTCATTTACTCGATGACTTCCATTTTAATCGGGATAGCAGCGTTTATTTTGGTCAAGAAATTTACAATGCTTTTGTGGATAATGGATTAGTCCAAGGTAAGAAAGTCGCCACTAAGCGACCTTGGTAATTGAAGTATAGTAAAAGGAAAAGACCAACAGAGCTAGGAAACTAGTTTTGCTGGTCTTTTTTTGAAGTGGCATTGATTAATTTAGAATATCGAGTATTGTTTGTTTTACTTGGAAAAACGATGGTGTATCCAGAACTGTGAGTAATTCAGCATGTCTTTTTCTAAAATCATAGGAAAAAAATTGTAGGGAGTTGATGTAGCCATCAATTGAGTCCTGATTAATAGGAATAAAGAAGGGCGTGTTACGAAATTGATTATGCAATGCGTGAGTGATTGGGCACACGACAACTAACGAGGTAAGTTTGCTATATCCTTGATTACTCATAACTAGTGCTGGACGGCGTTTTTGAATCTCATGACCTAGTGATGGATCAAAATCGATTAGAATAATGTCTTGCTGCTCAGGAATGTATTCATTCTTTGGGGATTTCTGCACCAATCAATTTCCCTCCGGCGGCTTCAGTTTGGGTTAACTCATGATTCTTAATGAAATTTTCATCATGAAATAAATTTTTGTGTTTAGGTACATAAATGATTACACCATCACGACCTTGATAAACTTCATATTCTTTAGCAGTTGGTTCGATATTGTTTGGAACAGTCAGGGTATTTGAATTACCAACTTTACGAATTTTTACAGTCATGACAAGCACCTCCATTGTGTATATTAAGTATATACTGAAATGCGATTTCTGTATAGTTAAATCTACTAAAAGATGATTAAAAACGAAGTGCTTTTTTGCTTGCTTTCAGCGTTATTGATAGTACGATATAATTAACATAGTAACTTTTGAAGAACTCGAAAATTGTAAAATGGGAGAAGGATACAAATCTAAAGCTGAACTAGAGCCCCAGATTTATGTGTTGCTTGAATAAGTTCGTAGAAGTAGATTAATTTCTATGATCAGATCAAAAATGATATTGGGGCTGTCTACGTATAGAAGAAAAAAGAATAGGATCAATTATGGATAAATATAAACGTAAAATCGAAGATATAAGTGCAGCAAACATACAGGAAAACATGCTCCGTGAAAGTATGCCTGAAATATTGGACACTTTGCTAATTGATCGCACTACCTCAACGCCTAAGGCAGTACATAATATTATTTGGGCAAATGGAAATTATGTTCGATACGGGCGAAAAGAATATGCTGCTACCTCTCAAATGAAACCTAGATTAGTAACTGGAAGTCATGGACAACTCATTATGCCACGTGCATTGAAATCTCGTGAATTACAAAAAGAACGGACTAGGTCAAAGGCTGAGGTTTTCACGCCAACTTGGATTGTGAAAAAACAAAATGATGAGATTGACAAGGCTTATCAAAATGATGATCTGGAAACTTATGTGAATCGTTTGTGGCTTGAAATTACTTGTGGCGAAGCACCTTATATGGCGACACGCTATGACATGGAGACGGGGGAAATTATTCCGTTCACTGAACGCGTGGGTTTTATTGATCGTAAGTTGAAACGTATTAATGCTGAGGTAGAAGATAAAGCGGAATGGCAACGTTTAGTAGAAAAAGCCTTTAAATCAAGCTATGGTTTTGAATGGAGTGGCGATTCACTATTACTTGCTCGTGAAAACTTATTGTATACTTACCGTGATTATTATTACGATAAGTGGTTTGAAGAACCGCTTTATGGTTTGTTTGAAGATATCGCTGAAATCATTAGTTACAACATTTTTCAAATGGACGGGATGAAATGCATCATCCCACTAAGTGAAAGAAAAGAAAAAATATCAATTGGCTTTGACCTTTTTACGGGTAAGGAAGAATTCGAGACTCGTGGTTCAAAGGGAAAACGCGTCAAAGTGATGAACTGGAAAACAAATAAAATGGAATTCTTCGATAAGGGGGTCAAATAAATATGAGTGATAACACAGTTATCAAAACAACAAAAACTATCTATCCGCAAATTTATGCTTATACTTTGCCAACGATACCTAATGATGTTGGTTGGATTAAGATTGGCTATACGGAACGAAAAAATGTTGATGACCGTATTCTGGAACAGACGAAAACTGCAGCGGTGAATTTACCATATAACAAATTATGGTCTGAACCTGCGAAGTTCAATAATGTTGATAAATGGTTTACGGATAAGCAACTTCATGCCTATTTGAAGAAGTTCAAAGGGGTTAAACAGCGGCCAAAAACGGAGTGGTTCTATTACGATGGAACACCCAAAAGAGCGTATGCAGATTTTGATGATTTTCGTAACAATGAGTATAGTCAGGTAAAAGAGCAATTAAATTATACGTTGCGAACGGAACAAGAAGATGCGGTTAATATGACTCTTGCCTATGCAAAAACTCATAAGGGTGGAGAATTTTTGTGGAATGCGAAGCCACGGTTTGGTAAGACGCTGACGACATATGATTTGGTACGTAAATTGGATGCAGTTAATGTTTTGGTTGTGACTAACCGCCCGGCTATCGCTAATTCATGGTTTGACGATTTTCAAAGATTTATTGCATGGCAGACGGATTATCTCTTTGTTTCAACTTCTGATTCATTGAAGGAACGTCCGGTATTAACTCGTGAAAAATTTTTAGATGCCATTAACGATAATGAAAATGCACGTCAGATTGCATTTATCTCACTTCAAGATTTAAAGGGAGCTATCTCTTTTGGTGGTGGCTACGATAAATTGAAATGGGTTAAAGACTTAACTTGGGACCTTTTAGTCGTCGATGAGAGTCATGAAGGTCGTGACACATTTAAGACTGATGTTGCTTTTGAACAGATTAAGCGCAAATTTACTTTGAACCTTTCGGGGACACCATTTAAGGCATTAGCAGAAGATAAGTTTTCTGATGAACAAATCTATAACTGGACTTATACCGACGAACAAGAAGCCAAGCAAGATTGGCCGGTGAATGTTGAAGAAAATAATCCATATGAAAAGTTACCACGTTTGAGTATGTTCTCATACCAGATGAGCCAGATGATTGTAGATGAAGTAAATAAAGGTGCTGAGATTGATGGCGATAATATTGATTATGCTTTCGATCTAAATGAGTTCTTCGAAACGAATGATGCCGGTAAATTTGTTCATGAAACTGATATCAAAAAGTGGCTCGGTTCATTAACGCACAATGAAAAGTATCCATTCTCTACACCAAAGTTGCGTAACGAACTTAAGCATACTTTTTGGCTATTAAATCGAGTTGCTAGTGCGAAAGCATTAGAGAAGTTGCTGAAGAATGACCCTGTTTTTGAAAACTATAAAATTATCTTAGCAGCCGGGGATGGCAAGTCAAATGATGACGACCAAACAATTAACCAAAAATCACTAGACCGTGTCCGTGAGGCAATAAAAAATTATGATAAGACGATTACTTTGTCAGTTGGACAGTTAACAACAGGGGTGACTGTTCCTGAATGGACAGCAGTATTGATGCTTTCTAATATAAAATCACCAAGTTTATATATGCAGGCGGCATTTCGTGCTCAAAATCCATGGGATTATGAGATTGATGGGCAAATACATCGGAAAGAAACAGCATATGTTTTTGACTTTGCACCAGAACGTACATTGACGATTTATGATGATTTTGCCAATAATCTTAGTCCTAAGACTGCCAATGGTGATGGTACATCTGAAGACCGTAAGAATAACATCCGTAACTTGTTGAATTTCTTCCCAGTTATCGCTGAAGATAACGAAGGTAAGATGGTTGAACTGGATGTTAACCAAGTGCTGACAATTCCTAAAACGGTGAAGGCACAGGAAGTGGTTCGTCGTGGATTCATGTCAAACTTACTATTTCAAAACATCTCTGGTATTTTTGCGTCTGCTGGCGCACGTGAGATATTGGAACACTTGAATCCGGTTGATCAGGGCAAGGTTACACCACGTAAGCTTAAAAAGCCAATTGATACGAAAGACATTAAAGTTGATGATAATGGGAATGCTATAGTCGAGCAAGAAACAGTAGTTGAAACTACTAGCGCTCACTTTGGCCCTAAAGTCTATGGAACTATGCAGAATGTTGCCGATACCGCAGACGATCCGGCGGAAACAGAACTTTCTGTTAAGATTGCCGATGCATTCAAGGCAAGCACTCAAGATATCATAAAAAATTTGGCCAAGAAAAACGGTTTGACTACAAAAGTGGGTGAACAAATTGCACAACAAAATGCCAACGCCATTGCTCGAGAGGTAGAAGTAGTTCAAAAGCAGGCCGAAATTAAACAAACTGAGGCAGAAGTTGAGTATAAGAAAGTTGTCGCTGAGTCACAGAACAATCAAGAAGAAATTGATGAGGCCAAGGCTAACTATGAAGCTAAAAAGCAAAAGATTAACAATGATTTTCAAAAGGACGTAACGGCTACCGTTGAAACTAAGACACAGGAATTAGTTCAACGATCAACTGAAACCATTTTGAAAAAGGCTGAAGACAAGAAGAAGAATACCGTTGAAGATGATATCCGTGCACGTCTGCGCGGTTTTGCTCGTACCATACCTTCGTTCTTGATGGCCTATGGTGAAAAGACAACCACTCTAAGTTCATTTGACACGATTATTGAAAATAAAGTGTTTAAAGAAGTGACCGGTATTAACTTGGATCAATTTCGCGCTTTACGTGATGAATTTAAATTTTTTGACGAAGTTGTTTTTGATGAATCTGTTCAAGAATTTTTGCATAAGCGTCAAGAATTAGCTAATTACTTTGATGAGAGCCAAAAAGAGGATATCTTTGACTACATTCCACCACAACAAACTAATCAAATCTTTACGCCTAGAAATGTCGTAAAGATGATGATCGATAAGTTACAGGCAGAAAGTCCACAAGATTTTACCGATCCTAATAAGACATTTGTTGATTTATATATGAAATCGGGATTATATAT
This sequence comes from Agrilactobacillus fermenti, assembly GCF_047943045.1. GTDB lineage: Bacteria > Bacillota > Bacilli > Lactobacillales > Lactobacillaceae > Agrilactobacillus > Agrilactobacillus fermenti. The sequence continues at coordinate 570,885 of NZ_CP181347.1, forward strand.
CACTGAAATTGTTAAACGTCTCTATATTAGTTTGAAAGAACAAATTCCTGATGATGACCAGCGGTTAAAACACATATTAGAGCACCAAGTTTATGGTTTTGCACCAAGCGAAATTATATATAACATTGCCCATAATTTCATCTTTGGGTTTGACGAGAAGGCTAAGAACATTGATGATTCACATATTGTATTCCTTGATACGACTCCTTTCGCTCGTGGGGAAGGTGATTTTGAGGCAAAATGCGATGAGTTATTTGGAGGTAAAAGCAAATGAAGTTTGATGTAGTAGTCGGGAACCCGCCATATCAGGACAATATTAATAATCGAGGAGAACAACCGGCAATTTATAATTATTTTTATGATTTTGCAAAGCAAATTGGAGAGAAGTATTGCATAGTCTCACCTGCTCGTTTTTTATTTAATGTAGGATCTACTCCAAAAAAATGGAATAAAGAGATGATTTCAGATCCTCATATTAAAGTTACGTATTTTAATGCATCAGCATCAGAATTATTTCCGAATACAGATATTAAGGGAGGAATAGTTATTTTATATCGTGACGCTGAGAGGACTGTTGGACCAATCGGTTTTTTCACTAATCATGAAGAATTGAATACAATTTTAAAGAAAGTTATAAATAGCAATTTTAAATCAATTAATCAAATTTTATTTAGCAATACCAGTTATAGGTATGATTCCACGTTGTGGGAAGAAAATCCTGAACTGAAAAAGCGTGTATCTGGTGGATCTATGCGGTATTTAACTTCATCTGTGTTTAAAAATTTACATGAAATTTTTTATGACGATAAGCCAAAGGACGGGAGAGACTATGTACAAATTTTGGGTAGACAAAACAATACTCGAGTATTCAAATGGATGCGTCGTAGCTATCTTAAGTCACACCCAAATATTGACAAATATAAAGTATTGGTTTCGAGTTCCAATGGTTCCGGTCGTCTAGGAGAAGTATTAGCAGCACCAATAGTTGAAAAACCAAATCAAGGTTATACCGAAACCTTTATTTCTTTTGGAGCATTTAGTGAACAAGAAACAGCATATAATTTAGTAAAGTATTTAAAAACGAAGTTTGCACGAACAATGCTTGGTATTAAAAAAGTTACCCAAGGTAATAAGACAAAAGAGGTCTGGTCTAAAGTACCGTTGCAAGATTTTACTTCAGCTTCAGATATTAATTGGCAAAGTTCTATTTCAGAAATTGATAAACAATTATTCAAAAAATACGGGTTAAATCGTGAAGAAGTGCTTTTCATAACAGACACTATTTCAGAAATGAAATAGTATTGATTTCAAAGTAAAGAATTCATTTATTATATAGAAGTATAATCAAATAATAGACAGAGTTTTAGAGTGATTGAATGGGTTATTACTTGTCATTTTTAATTATATTAGAATTTTTGAACATCATCTATTCATCCTTCTTTCAATTAGTTTTGGTCGACTTGATTGGAACGTAGGAACATGGTGTTCCTTTTTGTATCTCAAAATTGGTATAAAAATAGGGTGCAAGTGGAATGATATCCACCAACATCCGAAAGTATAAAATCAGTAATTAACTCCATTTTTGCAGTAACTCCAATTTTTTTACCCAGGGTTCAGCTTTACCCCTACCTCAACCACGATGTTTCTTCTGAATAGCACTTCTAACTTTCCGCAAGCGCTGCGTAGATTTGCCACCAAATTTACGATTTAATTCCGTGTAAAGAACATCGATGATGCCTAATTGAGCAGTCATAGAGATCAGGGCTTCCGGTCGGTATTTCGTATCTTCAGAGGTGGAGAAGAACGAAATATCTGCCAACCGAGCCAATGGTGAGGTAGGAAAGCTGGTAATGGCAAGAATTGGCACCTGATTCTGTTGAAAAATATCCGTTAAAGCTAAGATATCGGCGTTATTTCCTGTATGGGAAATGGCGATCGCGATATCTTTTTTTGTTAGCAGACTCGCATTCATCAGTTGCATATGATAGTCATTTTGATAAATCAGATTGACGGGTAATAGTAAAAAAGAATGATAAGCCGCTTGAGCAATCACATTAGAACTACCCAAGCCAAATAAGCCAATATGATCAGCAGAACGTAACAACTGGGTAGCTTGGTCAATGAGTGGATCACTCATGAAGTCTAGCGTGTTGTTCAACGCTGAAATATTAGCTGAAATTGTTTTGCGGGCACCATCTAAAGCTGTATCTCCCGTTACGATTGGATGAAATTGATTTGTTTCAGTGGAATCTTTTGAGAGGGCAATTTTCATCTTAGAAAAATTAGGAAACCCAATGGCCTTGGCAAAGCGCGAGATTGATGCCGTGGAAACCTGAAGGTCATTAGCCAGTTCGTTGATGGATTTAGTTGCGAATGCTTCTGGGTTTTCAATCACATAATTGGCAATGATCTGACTTGTTGGGCCAAAAGTACTGAATAGTTGACGGATTCGCGATTCGACGCGCATATAGGATCATCTCCAAAAAGCAAGTAAATATCTTGCTATCTTTTTAGAAAAGGCTTACAATGCAAATGTAAAAAAGTTTCATGTATTTGTGCACGTATGTGAAATAATATTTCTGGCTAATTCAAGGGAGGTTACTCATGAAAACAGAACAGTTTGAACCGCGTTTTGTCCAATTACAACGGCACGCGGAGGACTGGCAGGATGCTTTACGCGTTAGTGCGCAACCGTTAGTCACTTATAAGTATATTACAAGCGAATACATTAATAAAATGATTGCCGGGGTACAGGAATTGGGGCCTTATATTGTGATTGCACCTGGGATTGCATTGGGTCACTCGCGTCCAGATAGCAGCGTTTTGCAGACGGGTTTTAGCATTACCACATTAGCTGAACCAGTCAAATTTGGCAGTCAAACTAACGATCCCGTGGATATTGTGATTATTCTGGCTTCTACTAGTAATGACGCCCATTTGGCATTATTACAAAAGTTAGTGCAATTTTTAGGTACGTCAGAAAACTTACAGATTTTAAGAGCGGCCAAGACAGACAATGATATTGAGAGCATTGTGCAATTGATCAATGGAGGGGCAAAGGATGAAGGCCATTAACTTTATTGTCTTTCAGATCTTAAGTAACCAGACTATCTTTTTAGGAATCATCGCCTTACTTGGATTATTGATCCAGCGGAAGAAATTGCCCCAAGTCATTGATGGCGTTGTTAAAACCGTTATTGGTATCACCATTTTAGGTGCCGGCGCTGGAATTTTAATTAATTCGCTATCGCCAGTGGTTCAAAAGCTAAACAGTGCCTTACATGTAAAAGGTGTTCTACCGACTAATGATGCTGTCTTTGGCGTGGTTTTACGATTTGATAGTATCGCCCGCAATGCCGTCATGATTTTCTTATTAGCTTTTTTCGTGCATTTATTATTAGTTCGGCTCACGCCTGGACGAGATTTTAAAAACGTTTATTTAACAGCTCATTTGATGCTTTACCATGCGGCCTTTATGGCGGTGACTTTGCCAATCGTGCTACATGCAAATAATCTTTGGACTGTTATTGTGGGGACATTGTTAAATGCCCTGTACTACACTTATTCGCCAGCTATTACGCGTAAATTAGCACGAGCTTGGACCAAAGATATGATCACTTTAGGTTTTATGGATCAAGTGGGTTCTGTCTTAGCACACTTTATTGGTAAATGGTTTGGCAGTTCTGATCCCAATCAAGATGCTGATCATATGAAATTACCTAAATGGGCATCTATGTTTCGGGATAGTACCATTGTTCTGTTTTTCCTAATGCCGCTTATCTTTGTCAGTATTGGCTTAGCTGTGGGTGGAAAAGGTATTGGGCAATTAGCTGGTTCTACCAATTGGGTCATTTGGCTAATTCTGCAAGGCTTCCAATTTACCGCTGGTATTGTGATTCTGTTATCCGGTGTTCGGATGTTTATTGGCTCGATCGTTCCTGCATTCAAGGGAATATCTGATAAATTCTTGCCTGGTTCAGTACCAGCCTTAGATGCACCGACATTTTTCCCCTATTCACCGATGGGCGGCATGTTTGGTTTTCTAGGATCTACAATTGGGGCAATTGCCGTTACCTTTTTAACCATTGCTTTTAAATCACCAGTCATTGTTTTCCCGTCACCAATTATTATGTACTTTGATGGGAATGTGATGGGGGTATTTGGTAACAAAGCTGGCGGTTGGCGTGGCGCATTATTTGCTGGTCTATTCACTGGTATGATCTCGTCGGCCGCTGTCATTTTATTCTATCCTTTGACCGGTGCAGTTTATGGCAGTGGTTTGACTTGGTCCAATATTGACTATGCCTTGGTTTGGACGCCAATCATGTACTTGTTGAAGTTGGTTCGAGTATTATTAGGTTTTTAGTTTTAATTCATTGATTACAAAAAATGGAGGTTTTTATAATGAAAATTGTTGCAGTTTGTGGTTTTGGTGTCGGTTCTAGTGTGATTGCTAAGATGAATATTGAAAGTATTTTGAGTGATGAAAATCGTGATGCTGATGCTGAAGTCGAAACAGTGGATCTAGGCAGTGTGACTAGTGCACCAGCTGATATTTACGTCACGACGCATGAATTATTTGATCAATTTCCTGATGACATTAGAGATAAGACGATTGTATTAGATAATTTCATTGATAAAGATGACATTAAAGCAAACTTAGATAAAAAAATGAATGATCTTGGGAAATAGAGGCGTTTAGCTTATGACCACGAATGAGAAGAAGGTTTCTGCACTAAGTCGTGACGATTGGCTCAGGGCAACTTTTCCAGAGTGGGGCACTTGGTTAAATGAATCGATCGAAGCCGCCGTTGTGCCACCAAAACATGTTCGGCTTTGGTGGTTGAATAATATGGGTATTTGGCTAAAGACGGATTCCGCTGTGAATATCGCGATTGATTTGTGGTCAGGGACGGGTAAACAGACCCATGATTTACCAGATATGTCCGATAACCATCAGTGGCATCGCATGCTTGGTGCCCGTAAGATTCAACCTAATTTACGGCTGACACCTCAGGTAATCGATCCTTTTGCCATTAAGCAATTAGATGCTTTGCTGGTGACGCACTTTCATCATGATCATTTAGATAAATTCGTTGCTGCCGCCGTATTGAAAAATTGTCCAGATGACGTCCCTTTAATTGGCCCACAAGCGGTAGTCAATCAGTGGTTGGCGTGGGGCGTACCAAAGGCGATAACTCGAGTGGTTCGCCCAGGAGATGTAATTCACATCAAAGATTGTGAGATTGATGTATTAGAATCCTATGATCGAACGGTTTTGATTACAGATGCCGTAGGGTTAGCTGATAATGGGACCCAACAGATTCCCGATATGGATTTGAGAGCGGTCAGTTATTTGATTAAAACGCCCTCTGGCAATATCTATCATGCTGGCGACTCACACTTCTCTGTGAATTTTGCCAAGATAGGCCGCACGCAAACGATTGATCTTGCTATTTTAGCTTATGCGGAAAATCCTATTGGCGTTCAAGATAAGATGACATCAGTCGACATTCTTCGTGCTGCTGAAGCTTTAAATTGTAAAGTAGTTCTACCAATGCACTGGGACGTTTGGTCGAATACATTAGGTGATCCCACTGAGATCGTTGATCTTTGGCAGCGGCGCAGCCAGTATTATGCTTATCATTTTAAGCCTTATATTTTATTGCCAGGTGGTGCTTATGATTGGCCAAACCAAAGCTCAAAACGGTATTATAGGTATCCCCGGGGATTCGAAGATCGTTTCACTGATCAACCAGACATGCCTTATCCTACCTTTCTCTAAGGAAGTGAATTGATTTGGATTTAAGCCAATATATGGTTGCATTCGATTTGGACAAGACACTTCTCAATAGCCAAGGGGAGATTAGTTCAGCGACTCAAGCTACTTTAAAAAAATTACAGCGCAAGGGCATCCACCTGGTACCAGCTTCGGGTCGACCGTTACCAGGCTTGAACCCGATTGTTGATCAATTAAATTTGAGTCAAACTGATACACCGCTCATTTGTTTGAATGGGGCCCTAGTAACCACTAGTAAAACACATCAAGTTATTGCGCAAGATACCTTTGATGTGCGGGCAATTGATGACATCATGGAGCTATACGCCAAACTCAAAGTACCATTTGATTTAATTTCTGTTCATGATGTCTATTCATTGAATGATTTTGGTATCTCTGATTATCCTAAATTTGCTGGTTGGTCGCTCAATTTTCACCATGTACCTGTGGCGAACTTACAGCTGGAAGTACCAATATATAAAGTTGCGATTGCAAATCAACCTAAGATAATTGACCATCTCGCGCGGCAAATTCATAGTGATTTATTTCGCGTGACCCGTTCTCGTCGGGAATTGTTAGAATTAATGCCTTCAGGCGTTTCTAAGGCTACTGGCATTATCGCAGCAAGCCAATTCTATGACTTACCACTAGCTAATGTGATTGCTTTTGGTGATGAAGAAAATGACTTAGAAATGTTAAAGACAGCCGGTATTGGTGTCGCCATGGGCAATGCTGTCCAGGCTGTGCGACAGGCAGTGACACGGCACACATTGACAAATGATCAAGATGGTCTGACTGAATTTCTAGAGGCTTATTTTAAGTAGTTCTCCACAAAAAATTATAAAATAAAAAACGGGTAATCGACTGAAAAGTGCAATTACTCGTTTTTATTTACTTACGATGCCACCTGATTTTTCTAATTTGAAGCCTTCAAATTAGCTTCACGTTGTGCAATTAATTGCTTCAACTCTTGCAAATCATTTAAATCAGCGAGTGTTTCAATAAATGTCTTGGTCGTCGATCGATATGTATATAATTTCGCTTTTGCTTTATTTTTTTCGTTCCATTTTTTCTTTGCCCTTTTTTGTGCTTCTGTGGTTGCCATTCAAGTTACCATCCTGGTTTTATTTTTTGTAAAATGATTGCAGATATAAATATTCGTGGCTGTCAAAAATTAACAAGAATGACAGCTATAAAAACAGTTAAACCAAAGTTTACACTAGTCTGTACTTGAATTGTCGCCAACTTGTTCTTGCAGTTCTTCGCGCCGTTTTTTGATCAATTCCTGAAGTTCATCTAGTTGTGCTTCATTTTTGGTGTACTTATTAATGTATGTCTTAGCTGAAGAATAGGCTGATTGTATCTTAGTCTTTTCGCGATTGCGTTCGCGGTAACGTTGGGTAGCTCGTTTTTGCGCTTCAGTGGTTGCCAATAATCCGACCTCTTTCAATATTAGAATAGCTACTTAATATTTTTACCATGTTTATCATTTTTTAGCTACTGCTTTTGAATACTGCTAGCATTTTCATGAAAAAATTTTTGGGAGTTTGAGTCAGAATCAACTCACAAAGTTCAGCAATAGAGTCAATGTGGGAATACTAACGATCGTTGTGATCAGTGTGGCGCTGGAGACGAATTCCGGTTCCGTATTATATTGAATCGCGTAAATCGTCGTATTGGCAGCACTGGGCATCGCCGCCATAACCACAATGATGTTTTGCAGTAACGGGCTTAAATGAAAGGGGATACAGATCAGGTAAGCAATGACAGGGGAAATAATTAAGCGCACGATTGAAACGATACCGACGCTGCGCCAATCAATATGCTTACCCATCACGTTAGCTAATTGCATGCCTAAGACCAGCATGATCACGGGAATGGCTGTTTGACTGATCATATTCACGGTCTTCATCAAATTAGATGGCATGGTAAGGCTCATTTGCTGGAAAATAATACCAGGAATAATAGCATAATTCATCGGCTGTTTGAGTACTGAGATAAAAGCAGTTTTCACACCGCTGGTGCCACTGGCAGCAATGTAGATACCGACGACACCCATAAGAATAGTATAGAAGATCATCAGCGGCATGGCATAAGCAAGGCCTTTTTGACCAAAAGCAAACAAAGCTACGGGAACACCATAATTACCATTATTTGCGAAAACGGTCGCCAGCAGAAAGGCATTCGTTTTTTTCTTATTATAATGCAACAGCTTAGCAATTATTAGACCAATGACGATCAAGAGCGCCATGATGATGATTGATGTGACGACGATATAAAAAAAGTTCTGATTGATCGGCTGCTGGTAAAAAGTTTTAAACACTAAAAAAGGCAGTAAAAGATACATAGCCATTGTGGAGATGGGCTTAATGTCGAGCATAAAAACACGTTGAAAGATGAAGCCACTGATAAAAATTAATAAAACTGGCAACATGACAGTATAAAAGACTTGGATGGGAACACACCTACTTCACGAAAATTTTACAAGCTGTTCTAATCATATTACTTAATGAAAGCGAAGTTATTAACAGATATATAGATGTTAGGTAATGTATTTACCGGTATAAATTTAATGGTATATTAATTATGAAAGAAATTATTTAAGGAGTGAGTTTATGACAAAATTAACGGATACATTTACGTTAAGCAATGGTCACAAGATTCCTAAGATTGGTTTTGGAACTTGGCAGATACCAGCCAATGAAGCTAAGCAAGCTGTTGCCGATGCTCTGGATTTAGGTTATCGCCATATTGATACTGCTTTGGTCTATGGCAACGAAAAAGAAGTTGGTCAAGCAATCAATGAATCAGGCATTCAACGCGAAGATTTATTTGTCACATCTAAATTGCCGGCACAAACAAAAACTTACGAAGGGGCACTGGCTGATTTTGAGACCACACTGCATAATTTGAATCTAGATTATTTAGATCTTTATTTGATCCATGCACCATGGCCATGGGACAATATTGGTTCGAATCATGATAAGGGTAATCGAGAAGCTTGGCGGGCTATGGAAACAATTTACAATTCCGGTCGGGCTAAAGCCATCGGCGTTTCTAATTTTAATGTTCATGATTTAGACAATGTTTTTGCCACGGCTAAAATCAAACCAATGGTAGATCAGATTCAGTATTATATTGGCTTTACAGAGCCGAAAATCACCACTTTTGCAAAGCAAAATGATATTTTAGTAGAAGCTTATTCGCCATTAGCGACTGGCGGCCTGCTGCACAATCCTGAAGTTCAAGCAGTCACCGATCATTATCATGCCAGTGTTGCCCAATTAGCCATCCAATTTTGTATTCAAAATGACGTATTACCGTTACCGAAAGCCACACATCGCGCCCACACTGAAAATAATGCCCAATTGGATTTTGAAATCAGTGCGGAAGATATGAAGGTACTGAATCAGATGCCTGATGCAGCGCCAAGCAAAACCCATAATGCGACACAAGGCTAGCGGTAACGATACTGAAGAGGTGTCTTATGCAACAAAAACCAGCACCATTACAACCTGGTGATCAAGTCGCAATTGTGAGTTTATCTCGCGGTATTTTAGGCGAAACGGCGACTAGACATCAACGGCAACTGGGCATTCAGCGTTTGGAAGCACTGGGCTTGAAGCCTGTTTTTATGCCCCATGCTTTAAAAGGGGTCGACTATTTAGCGCAACACCCTGAGGCTCGAGCGGCGGATTTGAAAATGGCTTTTTATGAGCCGAAGATTCGTGGCATTTTTGCGGCCATTGGTGGCGATGATACTTACCGCACGTTGCCTTATTTACTGACAGACCAACAATTTAAGCTGGCTGTTAGGCATGATCCCAAGTTATTCTCTGGATTTTCAGACACAACGATTAACCATCTCATGTTTTATCAATTAGGTCTGCAAACATTTTACGGACCTAATTTTTTAAATGATTTGGCGGAGCTAGCGTCACAGCCGTTACCATATACGTGGCAAACTTTACAGCATTACAAACAAAATCCAGCCCGAACAGTAATTGAATCCAGCACTATCTGGTATGAAGAACGGACGGATTTTTCTAGACAGGCAATAGGGACACCGCGGCCACAGCATCAAGAGCAGCGTGGTTATGAGGTTTTACGGGGGTCAGGAATCACCACTGGACGCTTATTGGGCGGCTGTTTGGATAGTTTTTACGATATTTTGACCACTACGAGGTATCCAGATGAAGCTCAAGTTTGTGCCAAGTATCAGCTTTTTCCCAATACGGCAACTTGGCAAGATAAAATTTTATTCATTGAGACCAGTGAAACCCATCCCCAACCAAGGCTTTATCAAAAAATGCTTGAAAAATTAGCCGATCAAGGTGTTTTTGCAGCAATTCGGGGCATCATCGTGGGCAAGCCGCAAAATGAAATCTTTTATGAAGCTTATAAGCAGATTTTGCTTACAGTTACAGCGCCTTACCAAATGCCGATTTTTTACAATGTCAATTTTGGACATGGCTACCCACGGACCGCATTGCCATATGGGGCTTTGCTGCAAATGGATTGCGACCAAAAAACGTTAACCATTATGGAACCTTTTTTTGCCAACGCCTGACTTAAAGGAGACGATTTTAATGACACAACTTAGCTTTCGCCATCCTAAGTTAATCGATTTGCCTCAAATTATGACGATTGAACAGTCCGGGTTCACGCCAGCTGAAGCGGCTACGGCAATAGCGATGAAACAACGGTTGCTCACAATTCCAGATACGTTTGTGGTGGCCGTTAATGAAAAAGACCAGCCACTGGGTTATGTGGTTGGTCCAGTTATTGCTGCACGTTATTTGACCGATACGTTATTTTCAGCAATCCAGCCAAATCCTAAAATAGGTGGGTATATTGGCGTGTTAAGTTTAGCTGTGGCTCCCGACTATCAACGGCAGGGTATTGGTAGTCAGCTATTGACGGCACTGGCAAAATTAGGTCAGCAACAACAGCGGCGTGGCGTGACGTTGACTTGTTTGCAAAGGCTGATTCCCTTTTATGAACAAAATGGTTACCGCAATGAAGGCATTTCAATGTCCCAGCATGCCGGAGAAACTTGGTATAATCTTGTTTTAGACTTGGCACTAAACCAAAACGGTGATCAAAATACCACTGAGCATGATAAAGATTGAAATCCAAAACCAAGGTGCCTGGATTAGTGGACGAGTGCTGGTCGAACGGGCTGTGGTAATATAATGCCAAAGACCTAACAATAGGCCGAACCAAGCATAGTATTTGAGGTCAGAAAAGATACCGAGAGTTAAGAAGTCTAAAATAAAGATGACGCCCAAAACAATTAAAAATAAATTGGTCCGCAGTTGATTGATCTGTTGACGTTGCCAAATTAACAAGCCGCCAATAACGCCAAAAGCTAAAGCTGTTAGCAGACCAGAAATACTGCTAATATCGCCACCGGTAAAAAGCGCGCTAAAATGAATTGGTAGAGCGGCAATAAAGATCCAAATACCCATGACAAGCAAGATAATACCAATAATTAAATTAGACCGTGCTGAGTTGGAACTGCCGTGAAAATTTTCCCGGCGGTTTTTTGACCGTTCATTGGTCGAGTTCAACCGTTTATTTTCACTACGATGTCGTGCTGTGCGACTATTCATCTGATTGCCCCCAAAAAATAAAAAACTCACTGCTCTTATTTTAGTGTACCCTTATCAAAAGAACAAATGATTCCGTAGTAAATCACAGGAGGTAATCGCGATGACCAATATTCGTTTATTAGAACCTAAAGATGATCAGGTTATGGCGCAAATCATTCGCCAGAGTTTAGCTGCTGTGGGCTTAGCCAAGCCAGGGACAGCTTACTTCGACCCAGAGTTAATGCACCTGAGCCAGTATTATCAAGCTACTGTCAAGCGTGCGTACTTTGTAGCCGTCGATGCAACGGCCCAGGTTATTGGTGGTGTTGGGATTGGTGAATTTGACGAAGCTAACGGTATCGCCGAATTACAGAAATTATATATTCAGCCTCAGAACCGTGGCGCTGGCCTCAGTTATCAACTTGTGCAGCAAGCCTTGCGTTTTGCGAAAGCGGCTGGTTACCAACGGGTTTATTTAGAAACACATCATACCTTGAAGGCTGCAATTCATCTCTATCGAAAAATGGGCTTTCAGCCAATCAAACCAGATCCCAAAACACTAGAGCATAATGCCATGGATGTCTTTTTTAGCAAGGCAATTTAAAAACGAGCCCTAAGATGCAGACTCGTTAGCAGTGGTTTGCTTGAGATGATTTAAGATCTCATTATTTTGTTGGACCAAGATCCAATTTTGTTCAACTAATGCGCGCAGATAGGCAATGATCTCTTCATCTGCGCGATCTTCAAGGTTCAGGCGTTTGCTTTCGCGGAGCAGATTTTTACGATCTAGTTCACTTAAAATGGCCTCCGCTTGGTACGCGACATTTTTGGAACAATGTGAGAGACCACGTTCTTCCAGAATCTTGTGAATTTGTCGATTGTTATTGAATAAACTCATAATAGGCACCTCATTGCTTAGATCTTTACTTATGATTATTCAGAAATGAGACTTTTTTTGCAAGGTTTCTGATTGTGGTCAGTCAAAATTTGCACTTTAACGTCTGATTCGGTAGCATGGGCATCAGTGATTAAAAATGGAAGAGGTGGCGGCATGCCAAGTCAAAAAGAACGAATGTTATCCGGGCAATTGTATAAAGCAGCTGATCCAGAGATCCGTAAAGTGAATGCTCGCGCGCGCAAATTAACGCGCTTATTCAATCAGACTACTGAAGAACAAATGGCCTATCGCCAGGAATTATTAAAAGAATTATTTGGGCAAACAGGAGATCAAATATACATTGAACAGCCTTTTCATATTGATTATGGGACTCACACAACAATTGGCAATCATTTCTATGCGAATTATGACTGTATTTTTATTGATACTGCACCAATCACGATCGGCGCTAATGTCTATTTAGCCCCACGAGTTGGCCTCTATACGGCGGGGCATCCAATCGATGCGGCTATTCGTAATGAGGAGCTGGAATATGGCTACCCAATTACAATTGGGGATAATGTTTGGATTGGTGGGAATACCGTCGTTAATCCTGGGGTAACCATTGGCAGTAATGTAGTCATTGGGTCAGGTTCAATTGTGGTCAAAGATATTCCTGACAATGTGGTTGCCGTTGGAAATCCTTGCAAAGTACTGCGGCCAATCACTCAGGCTGATCAAGATTATTGGCAGCAACAAAAAGCCGCTTACTTAGCTGACCAAGATTTAAAATAATTATTTCCTGGGAAATTAATAAAAATGTTTGGCTAAAATTCCAGCCACTAAGCTAATGACACAACAAAGACCAAATAGTATCGGTAAAACCACCCCAATTTTTTTATGACGAAGCCAGCGGATGAGACCGTTAATTAGAGTGATTAGACCGAAAAAGCCAACAAACATACTGGTTAGACCGGCGTAATCATATGGTGTTTGGCCAGTGGAAATAATGGTGCCAATGACTAAAGCTACTAGGACCCAGAACCACCACTGTTTGATAAATGAATTTTCAGGATTATTAAGGAGACTATGCTGCCAAACACGTTTGAGGGCACGCTGGTCTCTTTTCTTTTGCATCATGATACCAACAACTTTCTAAATTAGTTTAAGGCTGTGCCGTTTGCCAACTTTTCCCGTTGTACTGGATCGTATAGGGGCCGGCATTTTTAGCGTGGAAATATAAGGTTCCCGAAGAAGTCATCTGTGGGGCAATAACTTCCGCATAAAAATCTTTGGTATCTTCAGTGGCCTTTTGCCGCTTGCCATCATACATGGCAAAGTCAACACCACTGGCATGCAGCTCTTCATGACTGCCATTTTCAATTTGAAATTGAATCTTGATCAGTTGAGTATCCAGTTGAGTATCCGAAATATTTTGGTCGGGTGTCTCATCACTAAATTGTAATGTATTGACCGTGACTTTGATGTTATCAGCATATGTTTGGGTCTGTCCAAAACTAGCAGGTTTTATGGGTGTTTTTGCGGCTGCTTTCGAGTTTTTGGTAACGGCGTCTGTTTTTTGCTGCACGTTGGTTAACGTTTTATTGAGTAGCCGATAATTCTTATTTTCATGTTGCAATTGTTTATTTTGTGCTTGCAATTTTTTGAGTTGTATCTGTTGTTCAGCGTGGTGATTGTTGGTAGCTGAAATAGTCATAAAAATAATAACATTACTCAAAGCCAATAGGATAGTTAAATAAAACCAGATATTCAAATAAAAGGGAAGCTTAGTTGGCTTTTGTTTCAATATCAAAACTCCTTTTGGAATATGTTTAGACTTAAATTGCTTACAAACAAGTAGTGGCTGAAAACAAAACGATTGTCTTGTTTTCAGCCACTTTTTACGAGCAAATGCATTTTAAAAGTTGGGGTTGCCATGAACTGGTCAGGCTAATCCAAGCCGTGTTGTGTTTTACCTTGTAATTTATTATTCATAAAGGTCAGCACAATTTTAGCATTGGTTGGTTTCATAGCCTTGTCATAGGTGTACGTTGCCTGAGTGGAGCCAGAGATCGTGATCATATTGACTTGATTTGGCAATCCTAATGTATTTAAAGCTGCATCAGCATCAGCGCCAGTCTGTAACTGATTAAATTGAGCAATTGTAATTGGATCTTTTCGCTCTACCTGATAATCATTCAAACTTTTGCTGAAGGCCTTATTTTGAACAAAACCCACTGAAACAGTTGCGTTAGCTTGATTTGCCATCCGATTCCAAGTAGCGATGGTTGTGTTCTGATCGTTTTGTTTGACTGAGCTTGTATTATCTGGTTTACCGTACTTTGCAGTTAGATCATTCAAAGTGACGCCGCCAGTCCCCATTTTAGAAAAATCACCCAAGGTAATACTATTAAAATCATTTAAAGTAAATTGTGTCCCAGATACGATACTTTTTTGGCTAGAACTGCTGGTAGTATCAGTTGAGGCTAGTCGGGAATGTGCACGGGAATTTTTTTTTTACCTTCCGAGCGGCTTTGCTGCTGACTAGATTTAGCGACTTGTTCAGTGCGGGCAGGTGTTGCTGAGGTGGGTGTGGTCACTTTCGAAACGATTAAGCGAATAACGACCCCAACAATGAGTAAGATTAGGACAATCAAAGTCCAGAACCACCATTTTTTATAAAACGGTGCTTCATCTTCATAATCATCCATATCATCTGAATCTTCATCGTGGTCCAAATCTACATTTTGAATTTGATCACGCCGACTGCGCATTGATTCCTGCTGCAAAGAGTTGATCGTTTGATCTAAAGTAGGATTATTGGTACTAGCAGCGGCATTGCCACGACTTTGCTGTAGCATCATGGTTAATTCATTGCGTGGATCAATGCTTAATGGCAGATTATTTGGAACCGTTAAATTATTAACGACATTTTGAATCAAGGCATTGACATTTTCTGGTGTTGCCTGTGCTTGCTGGATCAATTGATTGAGATGCTCAATAATCGGCTGCACCTGTGCATTTTGTAAATCCGTATTGTAATAACGGCTGTATGTAAGATAGAGCAATGATAGTTCTGAAATGATCGTATCATCTAAATTACCAGCGTTTTGGCTAACCCCAACCATAGCCTTTAGCAACTCGATCACCCGTTGCCAATCACGATGATTTGTTGCTTGATCAATTTGGTCATTAAAAATTGCCTGAATTGTACTGTACTCATCCGCTTGTGGCTCATAATTTATATTTACTTGATTGGCATGAATCAAGTTTTCAAGCCGATATTTTTCTAATAAAGCTTCAAAAGAATTTTGCACATTCTTCACATCCTCACCCAGTATTGTACAACGAAATTTTAAAAGGATTATTTCAATTTTACGTAAAAAAACAATTCAAATCTACACCTCTATATCCTACCATATTTCTAATTGATGGTGAATTTGTTTTAATAGGGAATTCCCTAGGGGCGTAAATAAGTGCAAATTCAGATTTCACATAGTACAATTATGATGGTGTAAGCGCTATTATTTCACTTAGGAGGGAAAGTCATGTGGCTTAATTTTATTTTTGCATTGATCCCGATCATTTGGTTGATCGTGTCACTTGGTGTGATTAAGATGTCTGCGGACAAAGCCTGTACGATTGGACTTGTCTTAGCCATTATTTTAGCTGTGACGGCATTTAAAATGCCGGTTCAGGATAGTCTGACAGGGGCTTTAGAAGGTATTGTAATGGCAATCTGGCCTATCGTATACGTTATTTTGGCCGCCCTGTTTACTTACAATTTAACAACGGCTTCTGGCGCCATGAAAGTGATCCAAGATATGCTATCTTCAATCACGACGGATCGGCGGATCTTAGTTTTAATTATTGCTTGGGGTTTTGGTGGCTTTTTGGAAGCGATCGCTGGATTTGGAACAGCCGTAGCTATTCCTGCGGGTATTCTGATTGCTTTTGGGGTCGAGCCAATTCGTGCCTCGGTGATTTGTTTGATTGCTAACACGACACCGACCGCTTTTGGGGCTATCGGCCTACCGGTGATCACTTTAGCAAATGTGACGCATTTGGATACACCACATCTATCATTTATCGTTACCATGCAATTATTGCCTTTAATTATTTTGATTCCATTTGTATTGGTTGCCATGGTTGGTGGCGGCACCAAAGCTATTAAAGGGGTTGGGTTAACGACACTGCTTTCAGGGGTTGCCTTTGCCGTGCCCCAAGTATTCGTAGCTAAATTTGTTGGGGCTGAATTACCAGCCATTGTGGGTTCTGTGGTATGTATTGCCGTGACAGTTCTCATGGCACGGGTTCAAGGTAAAAATGATCCTGAGGCTTTAAAACATATTCCTCAGCATTCAAGTACTGAATTGTTGAAAGCCTGGGCCCCATTTATCTTAGTATTTATCATTGTTTTGTTAGCTTCACCATTAGTTAAACCAATCAACGCTGCTTTGGCAAAAGTTGTGACGCAAATTCCAATTTACACCGGGCCGAAAGCCGTACCTTATACCATCAACTGGCTTTCTTCTCCAGGTACATTGATTATTTTAGCAACTTTTATTGGCGGGCTGATCCAAGGTATGTCTGTCAGCAAGATCTTAGGCGTGTTAGGGACAACTGCTAAGAAGATTTGGCGTACACTGATCACCGTTTGTGCGATCGTTGCTTTAGCCAAGGTCATGGGCTATTCTGGAATGACCACTAGTTTGGCGGTAACGCTAGTAGCAATCATGGGTCCTGTCTATCCATTAGTTGCACCTGTCATTGGGGCATTAGGCACATTCATCACTGGGTCAGATACCAGTTCAAATGTTTTATTCGGGAACTTACAATTACAAGCGGCGACAACTTTGAAAGCTAATAGTTTTTGGGTCGTTGGTGCCAATATGGTTGGGGCAACCGCTGGTAAAATGATTTCACCACAAAGTATTGCGGTTGCTGCCGCTGCTACTAATCAAGAAGGTGATGAAGGCAATATTCTTAAAGAAGCCTTGAAATGGTGTGGCGCTTACCTTGTGATCATCTGTCTGTATATTTACGTGACTGGATTGTTGCTGCACTTTATTTAGATGACACAGAGTGTGACAAAAAGTGATCAGCGGCCGAGCACTAACGGGAATGGCGACAAATGGTGGGTTTGCCATTTGAGCCATTCGACGTTAGGAGAGAGTGTTGCTTTTTGGAACACGTTTAGGCAGCAGAAAACAAAACGCTAATTTTATCCTAGTTATATCGATGCATACAAAAAAGATCTGTTGTTTGAAGGATGAATGGTTACTTCAACAGCAGATCTTTTTTGGTTCGCTTAGATGATAAATTTTATGACTGGACTTCAGTTTCTTGGTCAATTTTGAAATTGATATGGGCGAATTCAGTATCGCCATCTTTACCTACATTAAAAGCACGAGCTTCCCGATTAATTTGGGCTAAGTCCACACCTTGTTTCTTAGCGGCAAAAATGCAGCCACAGTAACATTGGCGATAAACATCGTAAGTTTTGCACATGTCTACGGAGCGCTGGTAGCCGTTATTTTTCTTGAAGTCACTGGGGAGATAATGAGCAGAGTAAACATGTTGGACTTCAACACCTACTTCGTTAATGATTTGTGAATTTTTATGGGGACTGATCGTGAGCGCACTGGCAAAGTAGTCAAAGCCAAGTTCGACGGCTTTAGCTGCCACTTTTTCCAAACGGTAGTCGTAACAAACGCGACAGCGAGCGCCACCTTCTGGTTCATCCTCTAAGCCGCGCATTGTTTTGACCCAATCATTGGGTTCGTACGGTGCGGATAAAAATTGCACATGATTATTGGTATTCTCGTTGAAGTCATTAATAAATTTTTGTTGGACGTAACGACGACGTTCATATTCGGCTCGGGGATGGATATTGGAATTGGCGTAGTATACTGTTACGTCGGCGTATTGGGTCAAATATTCTAGCGTGTACGTGCTGCAAGGCGCACAACAACTGTGTAATAGAATTTTTGGCCGAACGCTTTGACTTTGCCATTGGGCGATCATTTTTTGCAATAATTTATCGTAATTAATTTTTTGATTTGGATTTAATTTATCTAAAACCTCATGGACATCGATCATTATGCTCACTCCTAATTGTGTCAACATTAGTATAAAACAGGGCCAGGTTCAAAGACTACTGGGGAATTACCTAAAAAAATGCTGGCTGGTATGATATTTTAAACGGTTTAGGTCAAGGTGCTGCCAAGTATCCGTGGCAATGTCATGAAAAGTATAAGTTTGTGTGCTAGGATTTAAAACCGTTTGATAATGGGTATAATCGTGATTCTTTAAATGAAATGCATCTGTTGGTGGGATAATGACTTGATCTAAAATCCGAAATAAATCACTGGTGGTGGCTGTTGCTGTTAATTGGCTTTTTAGGATTGCAGCAATTGCAAAACGGTCGGTGGGAATCGTGCCGGTTGGCAGTGGATCCTTAAATTGCCGCAGTGCCATTTGCAGTGTTGCTAGATTACTATCTGGAGGTAAATTTAGAAATTGGCGCAATTTTATGAGCTGCTTGGTCATATTCGGTGTATTCGTCAAAACACCTAGCGGCAACTCCGTTAAAGTTAAAGCAGTACTTTTGGGTTCTAGAATAGCTGTTGCCCCACTTTTATCCAGCAGCAACCAGTGATAAGGATAAATTTTATCGGTATGGTACCAAGTACTGGAAACTAGATTAATTTCTTTTAAGTGCATTCGGACTTCAGCAACCGTCTTGAAATTAGCCAAGACCCAGAGGATGAAATCTTGAGGGGAGAGGTTCCATTTATTAGAATCTGTTTGTAGTGCATATTTAGCCTCATAGGGGAAATATAATTCAGCACAAACAAGGCCGCAGTCATTGACACCATCAGCCAGCAAATAGGTTTGAGTATCTATTTGGCGGCCACCCCCTAAAATGGCATGCTGGGTACGCTGTCGTTTTGGTTCTAGAATTGGGCGGTAAGGATACTCTTTAGGTAAGTAAACAGGCCGCCAGGGAGATGTGGAAGGAAAATCCATCGTACGTGCGAAATAAAGACCGTTATTTAAATGTGAAATAAAACTTGTACACATGGGCAAAACCTCTAAAAGTTTAGACTGAATTTGTGATAAACTACTATACATATAGTTGGATACATAAGTGGAGGCAAGATTGTGGAAAATCGGCACAAAATATTTAATCGCGAGAATGGTATCTTTTTAGTATTTGCAATCATTCTAATTTTCTTTCTAGGCAAGTCGTCCCCCCTATATTATTTAAATGACTGGGTGGACGCCAATGCTTACTTTACCGTGGGAAAGGGTATCGTTCACGGCTTAGTACCCTATCGAGATCTATTTGATCAAAAAGGGCCTTTGATTTATTTCTTACACGCCATTGGCTATTTGATCAGTCAACATAATTTTTGGGGCATTGCTGTTTTAGAAAGTTTCAATTTATGTGCCTCAATGATCATTTTTAAAAAGATATTGCAGCTGTATGTTTCTAAGCCACTGCAATTCGCAGGTGCGTTGTTGGTACCAATGGCTTTTCTTGCGTCACCATTCTTCAATGCTGGTGATAGCGTCGAAGAATTCATGATGCCATTTATTTTATATTTAATGTATAGCATCTGTAAAATAATTCATGTTAATTTGCATGCGAACAGCTTTGATTTTCAATTAGATTTCAAACAGTTCTATTGGATCGGTTTGGGATTAGGTATTGTTTTCTGGAGCAAATATATTTTAGTTGGCTTTTGGATTGGCTTTTTTATTGCTTTAACAATTATTTTGTTCTCACGGCGTCAGTTCATGGATTGGCTCAAAGTTTTACTTTATACATTACTTGGTTTCATAACTGTAACAGCGGTGGTTTTACTTTACTTCCTATTAAACCATGCACTTTCGGATCTATTTTTTGGTTATTTTTACGCTAATATTTCGCTTTATCAGATTAATATGTCGACCTTTACGAAGGTGTTTAATTCAATTAAGTATTTATTCTTTGGTTTCGGTATGGGTGGTCATTGGATCATTAATATTGTGTTATTACTGGCTATTTTTGTTTTCCCATTCAACAAAAAAGTTTCTGATGCCTGGGAGGGTAAAGTACTTTACCTATTGCCCGTTATTTTTGGCGGCTTACTCATGTTCTGGGGCTTAACGCCACGGCTTTATTATTGGCTGCCGTTGTTAGTAATTGCCATGATGGGCTTGTTAGCCATTTTGATCAATGTTGAAACCAGCTTTCAAAATAACTTTCCGCAGCAGATTCCGCGGTTACGTAATTTTATCATCGTGCTTGCCTGTGTTGCGCCATTTATGATGAATACGAATTATAATTTTTCAAAGCTATATCCTAAGAACTATACGGTTGCTTACCAAAGTAAGGGCGACTTACCGGCACAGTTACAATTTAAGAAAATTATCGATCGTCAAAAAAATGCCAAAGTTTTGAATTATGGCACGTTAGATCTAGGTGTTTATACCGTAACCAATAAAATCCCAGATAGTAAATATTTTTATATTTTAAATATTCCTAAGTCTGCCTTTCCAGAGATGTACCAACAACAAGATAAAGTCATTACACATAAGCAAGCTGACTTTGTGGTGACGAGAACACCAGCTGGACAGGACTTAGTGGATGCTGGCATGGATACATTAACTGACCATTACCGAGTAATCAAGAAACATAATCAGGTAAATGATAATGAATTGTTGACTTATTGGTTATTAAAGAAGAAATAAAAAATATTATTTTTAATTTAGGATGTGATAGTCATGTCTCATAATCAATGGCAAACTTCCTTGCGGGAACGAATCAGTTATGGGCTGAGCGATGGCGCGGATAATTTAGTCTTTCAAGTGATGACCACCTATTTGCTCTACTTTTATACCGATATTTATGGGTTAACCGCTGGTGAAGTTGGCACGTTATTTTTAATTGCCCGATTTGCAGATGTGATTGAAAGTGTCATTATTGGAATTATGATTGATCACACGCATTCCAAATATGGGCATAGTCGGCCGTTTTTCCTTTGGTATGCTTTTCCTTATGTGATCGTGGCTGCATTGACTTTTGTCGTGCCGCCATTTAATCATATGGGCAAATTATTTTGGGCTTACTTGACTTACTTATTGTTGGGCTTCTTTTATAGCGCTGTTAATTTACCAATCACATCAATTCTGCCAAGCTTGACTGATAATCCTCGTGAGATCACTTTATTAGGTGTGATTCGGCAATTTTTCGGACAAACGAGTCAGATTATTGTGGCTATTTTTACATTGCCTTTGATTGCTTTATTTGGTGGCAAGGATCAACAAAAAGGCTTTCTATTGACAATTATTGTTTTTGCCGTCATTTCATTGATTCTGATCATCAACACATTTGTTCATGTCCGTGAACGTATTGCCATGCCAAAGCCAGCTTCTTTCAAAGATACACTTAAGATGATGGGCCGCAATAAACCTTGGTTGGTGTTATCCATTGTGATCTTTTTGTATTGGGTGACTACTTCAATTAAAAACCAAACGACGATTTATTATTTTAAATATAATTTGAAAGCTGAAAATTTAGTGCCTGTCGTTAATGCGTTTACGGCGGCAGCTTTGATCGGAATTGTTGCAATTCCCTTTGTGACGCGTAAGTATTCTAACAAGGTGACCATGATGGTCGGCCTGATTATTGCGACGATGGGACAATTGTTGATCATAGCTGGTGCTGAGTGGACCCATAGTTTATCAGTATTATTCGTGGGGACCTTTGTAAATACGATTGGCAGCGGTATGGTGATCGCCCTTGTTTCGATCATGGTGTCTGACACGATCAAGTATGCCCAACGGCAATTTCATGTTGAAGCCAGTGGCTTGCTAGCTTCAACAGATGATTTTGGCGTTAACTTAGGTTTAGGTATTGGTGGGTTGATCACTGCTGGTTTATTGGCACAAACGGGTTACGTAGCTAACCATAGTCAAAATAGCGCGACGTTGCACATGATTACGATCAACTATGCTTGGATACCGTTAGCAGCCTATCTTTTAATGATTTTCATTTTGGCACTTTATAATCAACGCCACGTGCAACAAGTGATTACCAAAAATGAGCGCTGAGTTTTTGAAATTTTTAAGAAAGTTCGTTACACTAGGCAATTGTAGTTTCGAAAAGGGGGACTTAGCTTGACTAATTTTGATTTAGATACACGAGTCAAATTAAATGACGGTCATGAGATGCCACAAATGGGTCTTGGTGTTTGGCAAGTAGATAACCATACAGCTAAGGCATCCGTCCAAATGGCGGTTAAAAACGGGTATCGTATGATTGATACGGCTAAACAATATGGCAACGAAACTGGTGTGGGTGCCGGTATTAAAGCTAGTCTAGTTGATAACGGCCTGCATCGGGATGATCTGTTTGTCACGACCAAGGTCTTTAATGGTGATCAAGGTTATCAAACGACAATTGCCGGTGTTAAAGGTTCTTTACAACGGCTGCAATTAGATTATGTTGATTTATTATTGATCCACTGGCCAGTTGACCACAAGTATAAGGATACCTGGCGGGCCTTGGAAGCTTTACAAAAAGAGGGTTTGACCAAGTCTATTGGTATTTCTAATTTCGATATACCACGTCTGCAAGATTTATTAACTGATGCGACAATTAAACCAGCAATTAATCAGATGGAATTTAATCCGATTGATCAGCAAAAAGAATTACGGCAATTTATGCAGACACACGATATTCGCCTCGAAGCATGGTCACCTCTAGGTGGCGGTGCAGCTTTAAATAACGCTGAAATATTAAAGCTGGCTGATAAATATGGTAAATCTGCCGCACAAATTATTTTACGCTGGGATATTCAGCACGATGTGATTACAATTCCTAAGTCTAGTCATGAAAAACGGATCATCGAGAATAGTCAAATTGGTGATTTTGAACTATCTTCAGAAGATATGCAGATTATTGATGATTTAGATCAAGCCAAAGCTAGCCTTTGGTATGATGACTTTCCATGGCATAATCCGCAGTCTAAAATGGGTGATTCTGTTAAAGTTTGGCCTGATTCACCAGAAAAAATTTAGTGTCGATTTGTTATTAAATTATTTAAGCAATATTAAAAACAGGGTGTGGCAAAAGGCGGCCAACGACTAAGCACTAACAAGCATTACGAAAAGTGGTGGACTTTCCATTTTAGTCATTCGTCGTTGAGTGAGGGTGTTGCCTTTTGGAACACGTTTAAGATACAACCGTTCGTGAAATAATCGAGGCTGGGACATAAGCCTTTTTATACAGCCTCAAACAAAAAATTCCTTAAGATCAAATCTCAAGGAATTTTTTGTTTTTATGTAGGCACGAAGTGCCTCTCAATGTTATTCTATAAGCGACAAAACTCTAGAAAGAAAAGGAGGACACTGTCGTGTATCAAAATTATAACAATAATCAGTTGTGTTTATCAATCCCTTTGGAGATCAATATCTCATCAAATCATGTTGCCGTTGCCATTAGTCATTTTGTTGATTCGATCCCCGATAAATTAATTTACGAAAAGGCCATGACTTCTGGCCGCCCGGCTTATAATCCAGCAATGCTTTTAAAAGTCATCTTATTTGCCTATACCAGACAAAACTTTTCTGGCCGTAAGATAGAGGCTATGGCTCAAGAGAATATTCCGACTAAATGGTTGATCGGTGATCCAGATACCGTTCCTAGTTACCGTACCATCAATAGATTTCGTTCTTCCGACCAGATGAAGCGGTTGGTAGAGGCAATGTTCTTGAGCTTTCGGCAATTATTAAAAGCCCAAGGCTTGATCGATGATAGTGCATTATTCATCGATGGTACGAAACTACTTGCTGATGCCAACAAGTATACCTTCGTCTGGCGCAAGGCCTCCGAAAGGTTTGAAGGACAACTAGATAAAAAAATTGCTGGCCTTTATCAGGAACTCGTTCAAAATAAAGTTGATCTGGCAATGTCAGATGAAGCGCCAAAGACAGACTCAAAAACACTTGAAAAAACGTCCGAGCAGTTGACTAACGAAATCGAACGGTTAGATCAAGTGATTGCGACAGAGCCGATTATTCCCGGCGGTTCACCTAACAAACGCCTACGGCGAAAGTTCAAACATGACCGTCATTTAATCGACAGTGACTACCTACCTAGAAAACGTAAATATGAGTCTAACAATGCAATTTTTGGTGATCGAAATAGTTTTCTAAGACTGATCCGAATGCAACTTTTATGCGCATGAAAGAAGATGCAATGCAAAATGGTCAGTTGAAGCCAGGTTATAATCTTCAGATCGCGACTCAAAATCAGTTTGCACTATACTACGATATCAACCAACGACCAGCTGATCAAAGAACGCTGATCCCATTTTACAATCTATGGATTTCCAAACAACACCAATAAAATATATTGTGGCAGATGCGGGCTACGGTAGTGAACAGAATTATAACTACATTGAAAACAAACTGACTGCACAAGCTCTGATCCCTTACGGGATGTTCGAAAAAGAGCAGACTCGATCCTATCGACGTGATGCAAGTAAAATAATGAACTGGAACTATGATCCGATCAAAGATTACTATACTGACGAGCATGGCATCAAATTCCACTTTATTAGAGAAGGTCACCGCAAAGACAAGGGTGGTTTCGTGCGAAACCTTCGAACCTATCGTGCTCTAGATTATGACGACCGGAGGGTTATTTCTATGCTCATACACCTGGAGGTAACCTGCGTCAGATCAACATCAATCCCAATTGGGAACACCATAAACAACAGATGCGTGAAAGACTAAAAGATAATGATGAAACAAAAGCAATTTATGCCTTGAGAAAAATCGAAGATGAACCATTCTTCGGAAATCTGAAGGCTAATTTGAAGTACCTACGAACCTCGGTTCGTGGGATTGAAAAGGTTACTACTGAAGCAGGAATTGCAATTATGGCAGCTAATCTGCTGAAACTGACCCTCAAAGTCAATGTTATTTTTAGAAAATCAATCGTTAAAAAAATAATCGTGGTTTTCAGATTCAATATCAGTCTGAAAACCACGATTATTTTATTTTGCGTGGCTTATGTCCCAGCCACTTGTTTACAGGCTAAATTCAAGTTTAGTTGACGATGTATTTAGGCTGCTTGTTCTGGGCAATAGCAATTGTATTATCGGCTACAATAGCAGCCATAGCATCTCGAGCCTCGATGGTGGCGTTGCCAATATGTGGTTCTAAAACTACATTTGGTAGGTGCTTTAATTCAGGTTCAACGTCAGGTTCATGCTCGTAAACATCAAGGGCGGCACCGGCAATTTCTTTAGCCTTAATCGCTTGGGCTAAGGCTTTTTCATCAACGATTGGCCCCCGAGCAGCGTTGATAAAAAAACTGCTGGATTTCATTTGTTTAAATGTTGCCGCATTAATCAGGTGTTTGGTAGCTGGAACTAGAGGGACGTGAATCGTGACATAATCTGCCGTTTGAATGAGATTATCAAAATCAGTATAAGTAGCGCCTAATTCTTTTTCTAACTCTGGCGCTAGAGGCTGCCGTTGGTAATATAAGATATGCATACCGAAACCACGCATCCTTTTAGCGACCCCTTGACCAATTTGCCCCATGCCGATAATCCCTAGAGTTTTACCACTGACTTGATGGCCCAAGAAAAATAACGGTGCCCAACCATCAAACCCTTGTGTCTGCATAAGCTGATCACCAGCTACGATTCGTCGTGAAACTGCTAGAATCAGCCCAACAGTCAGTTCAGCCGTCGAATCCGTAGAAACAAAAGGTGTGTTCGTCACAGCAATATTTTTTGTTCGAGCATAGGCGGCATCAATATTGTTAAAACCGGCACCATAGTTAGCGATGAGTTTTAATTTTGGTGCCGCATCGATGATTTCTTGGTCGACCTGAGTGGACAGTGCGGTGATCAAGACATCGATATCGGTAACGGCCGTTCTTAATGCGGCCTTTTGAATCAAACCA
Source organism: Agrilactobacillus fermenti (assembly GCF_047943045.1). GTDB lineage: Bacteria > Bacillota > Bacilli > Lactobacillales > Lactobacillaceae > Agrilactobacillus > Agrilactobacillus fermenti. The sequence continues at coordinate 597,110 of NZ_CP181347.1, forward strand.
GAACCGGCATATACTTGGACATCGATTCCAGCATGCGTTAAAGTATTATAAGCCTTGTCGGGTATTTTAGCTGCAATAAATACTTTTGTCATAGTATTGCTCCTTCCAAATATATTGTTATAATACGATACTAAATCAAATTTAGACCAGAATAGACGATCCTGCAATCAAGGTGGCTCGAAATGTATCTTTTTTCTAAAAAATCTAATTTTTCTTATAAAAAACTAGAAGTTTCGTAAGATAGGGATGTGCTATGATAGAAGTTAATAAGTTCGAAGGAGAAATGGAGGCTTAGCAATGGGTTTTTGTCCTAACTGTGGGGCACCAATTGAACCAACACAAAACTTTTGCCAGAATTGTGGGTACCCACTAAGTGCTAAAGCAAGAAAAATGGTTATGGGTGTAACCCAAAAAATGTTATTAATGGCGCCCCAAACCGATAACAATGACGTACCAAACACAGATGAAAATGGCATTTTGAGTCGTCATTATGAACCAAACACCAATAGAAGTAATCGTCAAAATCAATCGCGGATCGACCCAGCCAATGATCCTTATTTACAAGGTAATGATGTTCAACAGCCCTTTGATCAGACCAGTTCAACGGTTGGCAGTCGGGTCAATGGCTATCAAGCTTCACCAGATTACAGTCAAGAAAATACACGTCCAGAGACTAATGGGCAACAACAGGCGGCTGCACCGGGCACATTAAATAATTATATGACGCGGTCGGCTTACGAGCAGGTGACTGGTGGGCAGCAAGATGCGCCTGCAGGACGCGGGTCGGCTGTGACACCGCCAGAAAATGACAACTATGGATCAGATAGTAATTATGGGGCTTATCAAACGCCGCAGTCTGCTTATAATAATGGCTTAGATAACAATAATCAAAATACCATGACAGCTGCTGATAGCTATGCCCAGACAGGTGATATGGGACGTTCCAGTTATAGTTATAATGATCCAGCTGGTGTAAGTACCAGTTATCAACCATATGATAGTTCTAACACCCAGTCTACTAGCGCAGCCTATGGTTCCGATCAGACCACAGCTTATCAAAATAATTACGACATGAATACGAATTCAGGGGCAGGTACAATGGCTGCAAATCCGAGTGATCAAGGCTATTATGGTACAAATAGTTATGCATCGAATTCAGCTGACACTAACGATATGAGTTACGGTCGTCGCGGTCAAAGCTCAGCTCAGGAAGCTGATGACTATGCTGACGATTACCAAGATGATTATGAGCAAGATGATGAAAATTTAACCTTTTTTCAAAAGATTAAAGTGACCGATTACATTACGGCAGTTTTATCGATTGTTTTGATCGTTACTAATTTTGTTGGTAGTTTCATTACCAGCACCCCCTTAGGTAAAGGAACGACTTTGATTGGTCAAATGAAACTCGGTGGTACTAGCTTTGCAACGATGATGTATCTGATGATTGCCTTACTTATTATTGGACCGCTGCTGATGCTTGTCTTTAGTATTTGGAAAGTAGGCATTGCCCATATTCTTAAGTTAGTTGCCGCAGTTATTTCGATTTTGGCTTACATTGCTGTCTTTGGAATTATGATCACACAAGGCTTAGTCGCAGCTAGTGGGTTGCAAAACTTCCAGTTTGGTATCTCAGCAATAATTGCTATTGTTATTCTAGTGGCTAACTTTATCTTGGCTGTTGTGGACTTTGTGCGCTATTAGAGTTATTTAATTTAAGTTATGATGAAACTTAGTCGCTTAAGCCGTTGCCATGTATCAAAGTAAATAGATAGTTACCTGGAGTCAGCCCTGTCTTATTAGGTAGGGGCTGATTTTTTTGTGCTGTTATTTAATTAGAAATTGACAGCATAATCCTTTGTTTTTTGAGCCAATTGGGTTATCATTTAAATTGTAATAATTATTAAGTAATGGAGGTTTTCATAGATGAAAGTTATTGTTGTTGGTTCTTCTCATGGTGGTTATGAAGCAGTTCGCCAGTTATTAATGGATCATCCGGATGCAGAGATCCAATGGTATGAAAAGGGCGACTTTCTATCATTTCTTTCCTGTGGGATGCAACTTTATCTTGAAGGGGTGGTCAAGGATGTCAATACAGTCCGTTACGCTACCCCTGAAGGCATGCGTGCCGAGGGTGTACATGTCTTTGTACAACAAGAAATTACTAAGATCGATGCTGCCAATCATAAAGTCACCGTTGAAAATCATGGAGATCACTCAACGCGAGAAGAAAGCTATGACAAGTTGATTTTAAGTGCCGGGGCTGTACCTGCTGCACTGCCAGTTCCAGGTAAGGACCTTGAAAACATCTATGCTATGCGCGGACGTGATTGGGCCATTAAATTAAAGGCCAAAACAGTTGACCCTAATGTGAAAAACGTGGTCGTTATTGGTTCTGGTTACATAGGTATTGAAGCTGCCGAGATTTTTGCCAAAGCTGGTATGAAAGTTACGATCATTGATTTATTACCACGTTTGTTAAGTGTTTATCTCGATGAAGAATTTACCGATATCTTAACGAAAGAAATGGCTGATCATGGGATCTACGCTGCGACAGGTCAAACCGTTCAATCCTTTGAGGGTGAAGCTGGTAAAGTTACTAAAGTGGTGACTGATCAAGGAGAATATCCGGCAGATCTTGTAGTCGAAGCAGCAGGTATTAAACCAAATACAGCTTGGCTTAAAGATTTACTTGATTTGGACGAAACTGGTCGTATTAAAGTTGACGACTATATGCAAACAAGTCAAAAAGATATCTTTGCTGTTGGTGATGCAGTTATGGCTAAGTTCTCAGCAACGGGTAAAGAAGCACCAATTGCTTTGGCAACTGTTGCGCGGCGGCAAGGTCGGTTTGCAGCAATGAATATCGACAAGCCAACGCACAAATTCCCAGGCGTTACTGGTTCTTCCGCTTTAACGGTTTTTGATTACAAATTTGCTTCAACTGGTGTTAAGCAAGGGACATCGCAAAAATTTGGGGTTGACGTTAAGTCTGTCTTTGTCACAGATTCGAAACGTCCAGCCTTTGTACCAGAAAAGCTGAACCCAACGGTTTACTTCAAATTGACCTATGATCCAAAGACACGTCGGGTAATGGGGGCTCAGATTATGTCTAAGGGTGATGTCACGGCTAATATCAATGCTATTTCGCTGGCAATTCAAGCTAAATTAACCATTGACGATTTAGCTTACGCGGACTTCTTCTTCCAACCTGGTTTTGATCGGCCTTGGAATATTATGAATGTTGCCGCTCAAAAAGCAGTTCGTAACGAAAAATAATAATTTAAGTTAAAAGAAATGTGGTAATTGCAGTTGCTATTTTGAACTGTAATTGCTACATTTTTTTCATTTATGAGCCATTTCTTAGGCAATGGTCTAAGAAAAGTTACAATATGACATAATAATTATAAATAAACTAGTTAAAGACACAAGTTAATTGTATAATGAATTTATCTATTCTATTTTGCTAATGTTCGTTAAGGAGAGTCACTATGGGGATTTTTAAACGCAATAGTCATAAAGCACCCACGATCGCCAGTGCGATGGTTAATGGCGTCGAAAGTCAAACCGCATCTGTCGCTGCATCAGATACAGATGAAAATGAGGTGGAGAAAATCAAAGTTAAGAAACAGGCACCAAAAAAGATCATTCCTGAAGGCAAGTTGGCTTCAGAAGTTAAGTCGATCCAAATTGAGAAGCCTGAAAACGTCGCACCTTATGATTCTGTGAGTGTGGCTGAAAAGACGGCTTTAGATATTGCTAATTTAAAAACAAAGATGCATGATCTATCCACTGAATATGATCAATTGCGGGACAACTTGAAAGTTAAAATGTTTCAACAAAAAGGTCTATTTGCTGACGAATTGGCAAAGGCTAAACATTCGTTACAACATTTAGAAAGTCAATTGGATCAATTAAATGCACAAGCTGCTGAATTACAAGCCAAAGATGATCATGACTTATTACAGCAGCAAGCTGAGGTTAATAAGGCAATTCCTGAGATCAAAAAGGGGATCAACCAGGTTGAACGTCAATTGAGTCAGGCTAATCAACAATTAACAGCAAATCAAAAAAATCAAACCACGATTCAACAACAATTAGACGAAAGCAAAGCAGCAGCACAAAAGCTATCTGACACCATTAAAAATGAATCTGATTTGGTTAAGATGATGGCGCTAGTTGAAGAAAACAAAAAACAAGCCTTAACATTAGTGGCAGAGCAAAAAGAATATACTGAAAAACAGGCAACTTTAGATAAAGAATCGCAAACAATCAAGGCACAACTTGAACAGCTGCAAACACAGCTTAATGACGACCAAACCGAATTAACTGCGAAACAGCGGGCTGTTAAAGAGATTGAATCTCAGATTGAAAATGCACGCCGTCAGCGGGCTCAGAAACAGGCCGCTTTAGCAACTCAACAAAATAACTTGAAGCAGCAAATGGATGTCGTTTCAATGAAGATTTCGGGCTATCAGTCTAATCTAGAGAGTATGCAAAAACAGATCAAGGCAGCTTTCGGGACTTCTTATTTTATTCAAGATGTCCAATTTGATCAGAGTGCTGATTTTTTTGTCATGCTGAGTCAACCTTTAGCTGAAGCTAGTCAAACTGATGTCGATCTATTAAATTATTTACAAAATCAAGTGGAAAAACCTTTGACGTTAGTTTCATTAACTTATGATCCGCAATTAAAAGATCATTTGATGAGTTGGGCGAAACAAAAACAACTCACGGTACCCAAAGTAATCAATATTTTTACCGAGATTCAAGCCAGTGCCGAAAACACAGCACCAGTTATTACGATCCATGAGAGTGATAATTTACAAGGGGAATGGTCTAAGGATCACCGCTTTAAGGAATACCATGATATTGACGGTCAATTGAAAATGGTTGCTGCCTTTGGAAATGGTGAACAAATGCAGGCCATTCGTTATTATGAAAATGGTAAATTAAACAAAATGATCACCTTAAATGATCAGGGTCAGTTATCACGCAGTGAACAATATAATGATGATGGACAAGTCACGGTTGCAGAATATTATCGTGTCGATGGTACTTTAGCGCTGAAGTGCTGGCATCATGAAGCAAACGCTGTTACGGTGGAAGTTTATGATAATAACGAATTGAAAACACAATCATTTGCTTCTGAAGCTGATTTTGATTACTGGTGGTTATCAAGTTACTTGGGCTTACAAAGTAATATTATTTTGGTTGGTATGGATAACGATATCACTTATCGTAAGTTGATCAGCGAACAGAGTATTCCGGCATTACCTTATTTGGTAAATGTTAAAAAAAATCTCAGTCAATTAAAGGCCATGCTGCACGGAAAGCATCCTTGGCTGCAAATGTTGGTTAGTTCCAGAACGGAGCGTAGTTTGTTAGAGGGTATCATCGATCGGGATATTAACATTTCTTGTGTTAGTACCCAGCAAGACTACGCCTTACCAAAAAGTTTGGGTGCTGAACAAGTAGGAACGGATGCTTAATGTTAATATTCATAAAAATCACTGCAATCATTTCACTGATCGTAGTGATTTCTTGTCTGCTGGTTCCGTTGATTTTATTATGTCTACGTGTTTCTAAACCTAAGCCAGCGGCAACTAAGCTGGCTGCTTATCAATTATATCTATTAGTACCGATGCACAATGAAGCCCCGATTGCTGAGCAAACCTTAGCTCGATTTTTGAAGCAGAATCCAGCCGATGCCCAATATCAATATGCGATTCATTGGGTCATTATTGAGGATGGTAGTGAAGATACGACACCGGACCAGTTATTGCCCTATGATAAACACCATCCTAATGTCACTGTGATTTATCGCCATTTAGATGCTGGCAATGGCAAAGGCAGTGCTTTGAATACGGGTTTAGAATATGTATACAAGAAAGTAGCACCAGTTGATTTGGAACAGACAGTTATTGGTGTGCTGGATGCAGATGCTTACATCGCACAGGCAGATTTAAATCAAATCATTAATATTTTCGCAGCTGATGCAACACTTAGTATGTTGCAAACTGGCATTGGTATTTATAATTTAAATCATTGGCTGTCTTTGCTGCAAGATTTTGAATTTCAAATTGAGAATACATTATTGCAAAATATGCGTGGTCACTTAGGCAATGTTGCCGGTTCAGGTAATGGTCAATTTTTCCGTTTGTCTGCTTTACCACGGCATTTTGTCTGGGGTGCAACCCTGTTAGAAGATTTTGAAATTAGTACAAAGCTATTGCTTCGGGGCTTAAAAACAGCCTATGCCTATGATATCAAAGTATATCAAGAAGCCACGATTACCTGGCAAACTTTTTTACGACAACGGGCACGTTGGGCTCAAGGCGGACTTCAATGTCTGCAAAAGTTTTATCAGGCTATTAAAACGAATTCGAACTTGAGTGTGTTGGCAAAAGTTGAAATGCTTTTATTTATGTTGACCCCAATAATTTGTATTGTTGCGGCGGTGCTAGGGGTAATTGTTTTTGGAACCCAGTTATATTATTGGATCGGTCTACATGGCTCATTCTCGTGGTTCTTATTGCTGCTATTACTGTTGATGTTTGGTGAGAATTTATTACTGAGTTCGTTTTATCAACGGCTTACGCATCATTCTTGGTGGCATATCTTGTGGGTGACGTTTACGCTGCCGATTTATGGCCTGTTTGCACCGATTATTAGTGTGATGGCTTTATATCGCTTTTTACAACATGAAAATAAGTGGGATAAAACGACGCATGGCTTGTTCTAAATGTATTGTCCAAATATATTAGACGCTAATTGTCTTTAGGGCTTATGGTTAAACAATAAGTAGGTGGGGTGGCTGAGACAAAACTAACGTTTTGTTTTCAGCCACTTGTTAATTACGAATATTTATTGCTTAAACGTGTTCCAAAAGGCAACGCCCTCACTCAACGACGAATGACTCAAATGGAAAGGCCACCATTTCTCGTAATTCTTGTTGGTGCTCAGGCGCTGGGCGCCTTTTGTCTCACTCTCATCCATTTATTTGCGAATAATTAAATGTTAAACGTGTTCTAAAACGCAAAAATTTTTTCTCATAATAAAAATGAAAACGATTACTTGAAAAAGTTGCTTTAATAGTCTTTGTATCTAAATAAGAAGCAATAGGCTAAGAAAATTGGTCCAATAATGAGAAATAATTGTCATTGGAAATAATTTTTTATCAAAACTTAATGCAAAAAGTTTATCAGTGTGATAATATTTAATCGTTGAGAAATTATTATTAGTCACTCAAGTGATTATCATCACAATTATTGCCGGCATCAATTGTGATAGAAATTGGAGGTAACAAGAAATGCAAATTGTCATTGGAGTTTTAGTTCTACTCGCTGTGATTGCAGTGATGACGTTGTTTACATTCAAAGCACCAAATGGTAAAAAAGCAATTAGCGCTCTATCAGGTGCTGCTTGTGCAACTTTTCTACCACAAGCTTTTCTAAGTTATGCCGTGGGTGATGTTTTCCATATTCAATTCATTAAGCAGATCGGTGACATTATGGGATCATTGGGCGGCTTGGCAGCTGGGACTTTAGTACCGCTAGCTTTTGGGATCAGCCCAGTTTTTGCAGTCCTCGTTGGTGTCTCTTTGCTCAAAGTTAAACTTTTACCTGCTTTCTTAGCAGCATATGTGGTATCCTTTGTTTTGAAGCAGATTGAAAAGCGTGTTCCCGAAGGCTTAGATCTGATTGCCGTTGTCTTGATCGGACCGGCACTGGTAAATGGTGTTGCCGCTTTGATCTCACCAGCAGTTTTACAAATTCTACATATTATCGGTAATGCAATCACTAGTGCAGAACAGGCTAATCCAATGTTAATGGCGGCAGTTTTAGGTGCAATTATTCCATTGGTTGGTATGACGCCATTGTCTTCAATGGTATTGACCAGCTTGATTGGTTTGACTGGTGTACCAATGGCTATTGGGGCATTGGGATGTACCGGTAATTCCTTCTTAAACTTTAGTTTATTCCGACGTTTGAAATTTGGTGGTCGATCAACTACCGTTGCAGTAACGATTGAACCATTAACTCAGATTGATATTATTTCTGCGAATCCAGTCCCCATCTTTGCTACGAATGCGGTTGCTGGTGCAATTAATGGTATGATAATAGCAGCATTTGGCTTAGTGATCAACGTAACCGGGATGGCAACACCATGGGCTGGATTAATCGTTGCCTTTGGTTTTAACCCAGCACTGAAAGTGGCCACGGCGGTCATATTGATTTTAGTCAATAGTACAATTTGGGCTTATGTTGGTGGCTTTGTCTTTAAAAACTTTAAAATTCATACAGTTCAAGAAATTCGTGGCACAACAACTGAAGTAGAACCTGTTGCGGCACAAGCAAACGCCTAATAGATTATTAATATAAAATGGGGTGAAAATAATGTCAGGAAATTACAAGAGTGTTTTTGATATCATTGGTCCGGTTATGATTGGGCCTTCTAGTTCACATACAGCTGGTGCTGTCGCCATTGGTCGCGCCGCTAATCGGATCTTTGGTGATGTGCCAACTAAAATTATTGTTCATTATTATGAATCCTTTGCCCAAACACATAAGGGTCACGGCACAGATTATGCGATCATCAGCGGCATCATGGGATTTGAACCGGATGATGCGCGTGTACCTAATGCACTGCAGATTGCTAAAGACAGTGGTATTGAAGTGCAGTTTATTGAAGAAGCAGGGGATAGTCCCATTGGGCATCCCAATACGGCAATTGTCGAATTAAGTAAAGCTGATCGTGAAATTACCGTAGCTGGTTGTTCTATCGGCGGTGGCACAATCGAGATCAGAGATATCAAAATGGATGGTTTCCACATTAAACCCAAAGGCCCCTTGCCGATATTACTGGTTCAAAGTGATGCTTCTAACAAAAACTTGATTCAAGAAAAATTAGCTAAAATCAATACGATTAATTACCATGCAGAGTACGATGCACCAGGTAAAGGTATGTTATATGAATATGATCTTGAGAATCGGTTGAAAGAACAAGATCTAAGTACATTGTCACAGAAGCACACTAAGATGGTCTACTTATAGGAGGCAAACGTCATGTATGAAAGTATTAAGGCACTCGTTGATGCTTCAATGTCCACAGACACACCAATTTCTGAATTAATGATCCAACAAGAAATGACTAAAAATAATGTCAGCCGTGAAGAAGTTTGGCAACAGATGGCCCGTAATTTAGAAGTTATGGAGGCTGCTGTCAAACGTGGTGTTGAGGGTGACGGGGTCTTTTCAAAGACAGGCTTAACTGGCGGCGAAGCGGTGTTACTGAAAAAGTATCGTGAAAAAGGCCATACGTTATCAGGTGATACGATGGTTGAAGCCGTACAAAATGCCATTGCCACTAATGAGGTCAATGCAGCGATGGGCGTTGTTTGTGCCACACCAACAGCAGGGTCAACGGGAACGTTACCAGGCGTGTTGTTCGTTATTCGTGACCGATTAAATCTGTCCCGTGAACAAATGATCAACTTTTTATTTACTGCGGGTGCTTTTGGTATGATTATTGCTAATAATGCGATGATTGCTGGCGCCACGGGTGGTTGTCAGGCTGAAGTTGGGAGTGCTTCAGCGATGGCTGCCGCCGCTGCAGTAGAAGCTGCCGGTGGTAATGCAGAGCAAAGTGCGGAAGCTTTAGCTATGGCGATGAGTAATTTATTAGGTTTGGTTTGTGATCCAGTTGCCGGTTTGGTGGAATTACCTTGTGTGAAACGTAATGCTATTGGTGCAGGAAATGCGTTGATTGCTGCAGATATGGCGCTTGCCGGATGTACGAATAAGATTCCAGCAGATGAAGTTGTTTCCGCAATGAAAGAAGTAGGGCAAGGCTTACCAAAAGCACTTCGGGAAACTGGTATCGGTGGTTTAGCCGGCACACCAACTGGCGTTAAGATGAAAGTTTCAATCTTTGGTAAATCCGTTCCAGTAAGCTGATTTGTTTCGGTATATTTAAAATGATAAAATTCTATTAAAAAGGAGGGGACCCAATGGACGTCAAAACATTTATTAGAAGTTATATTCCTATGGTTGATTTCATTGCCGAAATCCTAGGAAAAAATAGTGAAGTCGTCTTAAATGATCTGACGAATTTAGATCATTCCATTATTGCTATTCGCAACAACCATATCTCTCACCGCCAAGTTGGTGATCCTGCATCTGATTTGGCGCTCAGAACGGTTAAAGCCGGTCGTAAAGAACAACGGGATTTTATCGCCAATTACCGTGGCGTGTCTGATAATCAGGTGACATTGCGGTCCTCCACCTATTTTCTTCGCTTTGAAGGTAAAATTGTGGCGATGATCTGTATCAATACAGATGACTCTTGTTTCGATCAGTTACAGTCAAGTTTGGATCGCGTATTGAACGCTTATCGACCTAGTGAGGCAGAATTGCGTGATCTGGATACGACACCAGAAACAATTCAAAAGACGGCCACAAGCCATAATTACGAATATGAGCATTTAACCACGTCCTCTGAAAACTATGCGAAGCAGATTGTTGACGCCTACCTTCAGGAGAAAGGGCTGCAGCTGGCTTATATGAAACGAACGGATAAAATTGAATGTGTTCGGCGCTTATATGAACAAGGTTTCTTCCAATTAAAAGATAGCGTGGTAGATACGGCTAAGGCCTTGAGTGCTTCAGAACCAAGTGTGTATCGGTATTTACAAACTGTAAAAACGGATCATGAGGATATTAGTGCACCAGATTTAACGGAACATCGGAAAAATGCGTAATAAAAAAAGTTGGGTATAGGCCCAACTTTTTTTATTATATAGATTTGAATGAAATTATAATTTATCAGTTACAGGATGCGATAAGTCACCAATTTTTGCTAAACTTTTATTCCGGCCAAATTCATAAACAAAGTAAAAGAAATAGCCAACGATCCATTGAGATAATACAAACAGCCACTGCGTCTCATGCCAAGGCCGATGAGCCAGTGTCAAAATAGTTACCAGGCTGACATATAATATTGGCACAATGGCAGCAGTTCCTTTAGAGGCTTGTTTATACCCCAAAATATATTGCAATGTCAAAATAATTGGAATGCCAACTAAAACTGCAGCGGTCAACATCAACTGTCCTAAGTTTGCCATTTTGCCACCTCCATAATTATATGAGAACTTTATGAACTTGATTTAATCTTATCTAGGTTTGTTAGTTTTGTCAATCTGTTGGTACTAAAGGATTTGTTGAAAAAATTTTATCATATAGATATTAAATTATTAGACTGATTAAAATTTATCTAATTTGAGTATTGCCTCGTTAGTATTCAGGTGCTGAACGCCTTTTGTCGCACTTTCCACAAAAAAATACGGTCAAATGTTTGGATAACATTTGACCGTATCATGAGTCAGAGGACTGTGAGTCTGAAGACATTTCCATCACTCCAATAATTAAATTAAGCACCAATCGCTAAGAGTTGATTCAATTTATTTTGATCCATCCCGAGCTCATTCATAACAAGTAACGTGCGTTTCAAATCTTGATATTGCGCTTCGGTATATAAGCGATCATCCATTTCGACATCATAGTGGTCGCAAATTGTGTATAACTCTTGTTTAAGGCGATGCTGCAATTCATCTTTGGTCATGGTGTGGTCACCTCCTTAATCTTTGTATTCTTAGTGTAACACAAAAGATTAGAAGACTCACATAATTATTGCTGATTAATATGAAATATCTTCCAAAACCGGATTTGTACTGCCAGCTGGTTCAACGACGCGATCGTTAAAGAGAAAGTTATTGATGATATAGAGTACTTTCGGGTCATCGTGCATGACAGAATGTTCACCCGAAGTACCATGAACTTCAATTTCATGGTATATAGAAGCAGTATCTCGTAATAAGTAATTAATAGAGCGCGCCGAATTCACAGTAATGTACTTATCGGTATTAAACCCAGTGTCCGTGTTACCATAAATATTTAATACTTTAGCATCCCTAGGAAATTCATTTTTGTGAAAGAACCAGTACAAGTAATGCATATTCATTAGCATTGGCCGACCGCTGAGCGTCAACTGGTTAATATTGGGAATATCGCCCAATGCAATGACGCCATTGAATGGGCCAGCAACTAAAATGACCTTATTAAGTGTTGGAAACATAGGATCATCATGATTTTCCAATAGGCAGTTTAATAAAGCAGTCGCCCCAACCGAATGACCAACGGCATTAAATTTCTTGAAGCCATAACGCTTTTTTAATGTTGGTAAAACTAGCTCTAGCCAGCGTGAATGCATGCGCATACTAGCAATATTTTCTTCAAAGATAATTTGAATGATCGGATTTTCATTAGTTGTCCAAGTACCTTGATAACGAATTCGACCACGCCAATCAACGATAACGCGAAGAAAATCTTGTTGATTGGTATAGTCGATCGCAGCTTCGACCATTTTTTCAGTCGTATTTAAGCCGCCACGGAAGCCGTGAACAAAGATCGTCGGAATTTGTATCGGATGATTCAGTGGTATTTTAGGTTCAACCTGGGATAAATCAAGATGTTGCGCAATTCTTTTGGGCAAAAAGCTAAAAATCAAGGCACCAATAATTGCAAAAAATGCGGTAATCCGCCCCCAAAAACCGTTCATTTGCGTTGTTTGGCGAATAGATTGTTCTGCCGATTTCAAACTTTCACCACTTCCTTCCATAACGATACTCCATAATACTATAGCATAGTTTCGAGTTAAAAAGAATTGCACAGTGATGCGAGATTGATCAGAGGTTGCCATTTTCTGAAAGACGATTAAAATGGACTTGTGATTAATAATAATAATTTTAAATAGTGGCTTATTTGGGGGCTTTTTAGTGCAAACACAAGATACGGTGGAAACAGTCCAAGGTCGTCAGCGCGTTGGGTTCATGATTACATTATTAATGGGCACTTTTGGCATGTCTATCAGTCAGTCAGCTATGTCCACTGCTTATCCAACCTTAATGCGAACGTTTCAAGTTGGGGCTGACACGGTTCAATGGCTGACGACAGGATTTATGCTGGTTATGAGTATTTTGATCCCAGTCAGTCCTTGGCTGCTAAATAATTTACGGTTCAAAACATTATTCCGTGGGGTATTGCTTGTCTTTTCTCTGGGAACCTTATTATGTATTAGTGCGCCTAGCTTCTGGGTGTTGCTAGCTGGTCGCCTATTAGAAGCGGTGGCAGTTGGTATTATTTTCCCCAGTTACCAGACTGTTTTATTAACGATTACACCGGAAGCCAATCGTGGTTTTACAATGGGTATTGCTGGTTTAGTGATGGGGTCGGCTTTAGCAGTGGGGCCTATCATTTCTGGCATTATTTTGCAGTATATTTCTTGGCAAGCCATTTTCGGGCTATTTTTAGTTCTCATGTTAGTGGCTTTCATCGCTTCGTATGCCTTTATCAAAAACGTCATGCCACGCCATCGTCAGCCAATTGATCTCTTTTCGGTGGTCTATGCACTTGGATTTCCAGGGGTCATGTGGGCGTTAAACGAATTGACCCATGGGCTGCAGTTTGGCTGGTTGATATTACTGGTTGCTAGTATTGTTGCCATTTGGGCTTTCATTCGGCGTCAAAATCGGCAGAAAGTACCGTTTTTACAATTACGTGTTTTTCGTGCCAAAGCTTTTCGGTACGGCGTCTATTTAACTGGTATCTCTTACATTGCTTTGATCGTGACGACGATCATCATGCCACTTTATTTTCAACAAGTGTTACATATTTCTCCGTTAGCTTCTGGCTTGTCACTAGTACCTGCTGCCGTGGTTTTAAGTTTGCTAAATCCAATTGCAGGGAAGTTATTTGATCATTGGTCGGGTACAAAAGTTATTGCCTTAGGGATGAGCTTGATTGTGGTCGGTATGGGGTTAATGACACTCTTCGCCAGTCGCCGGCAGCTTTGGATCGCCATTATAATGGCCATTATCACAGAGAGTGGTAATGCTTTTGTGATGATGCCAGCTGTTACAATGGGTTCGAATGCCTTACCGGAAGATTTGCTCGCCCATGGCACGGCCGTCATTACTACCGCGCGTCAAATTCTAGGTTCATTAGGTGTGATGGTTGCGACGCAAGTTTTGACGTTAGTGACACAACACAGTCAATATTTGGGGCAATTGCCGGCACAAATCCGGGGCTTTCAAATGACTTTTGGCTTGTTTACGGTGATTGGTATTTTGGGGTTGATTTTAACATTTCAGATTCAACGCCAAGCTTTAGCGGTTCGCCATGAGCGTGCGACAAAGGGTGTTCAGTGACCAAACACTAACAAGAACCCTGATAAATGGCAGTCCGTTAGAAAACCAAATATTTTAAAATAAAAAGCGTGACACCCACTTCATTGACTAACTGATTGCTAGCCTATGATGAAGGGTGAACGCTTTTTTAAGATGCTTTGACACGATAAATGATTGGTCTCAGTTTGAGCGCCAATAGTGAAGCCACGGCGGCTTTGAGAAGCTCGGGTACGATAAAAGGGACAAAAGCAGCTAAGAAAGCACTAGACCAGGTCCCATGGGTGAAAAATTTCAGCCAAATCGTACCCAACAATAAAATTAGTAGACTGCTTAATAAGTGCGCGCCAATATTAAGCTTATCAGGTCGCCCAAATTTTTGGATCCAAAGACTTAATAGTGCTGCGCCAGGGACAAAAGCTAATAAGAAGCCCGTTAGCGGATTGATGAACTGGGTAACGCCGCCGACACCGCCCGCAAAGACGGGTAAGCCAATGAGCCCCAATAAGAGGTATAAAAGGACACTGAATATACTCTGTTTTGGTTTCAAAGTACTACCTAACAGCATGACGCCAAAAGTTTGGAGTGTAAAAGGCACTGGACCAAAAGGAATCGTGATTTGTGAAAGAATTGCCAGAATAATTGCAAATTCAGCGATGAGCACCATGTCTCTAGCGTGTGTTTTACCCATAGATGTCTCCTTAAATTTGATGGCCTAAGTATAGCATAAATCGCTATAAATGAATTTATAATCGATTATTTTTCACACTTAAATGATTGCGATATACTTAAGTTATCACATATAAAAATATAACTTGCTTCAAGTTTGAAATGAGGTATGCACATGACGCAAATACCAACTGAAAGTTTAATGATTGGTTTTAAATCAGGATTTGAGTTAAATTCAGGCCATTTTGAAACGCAGACTTTGCCATTAGCACCTCTAAAACCCAAAGATGTTTTAGTTGAAATTCAGGCAGTGTCGGTTAATCCAGTAGATACCAAACGGCGACAAACTTTACCAGCTACGGATCAATTTCAGGTTTTAGGTTATGATGCAGCTGGCCGTATTTTGGCTGTGGGTGACGCAGTAACTGATTTTAAAGTGGGCGATGCTGTTTTTTATGCAGGAACGACACGCCGACGTGGTGCTGACAGCCAGTACCAGGTTGTAGATAGTCGCTTGATTGCTTTAGCGCCAAAACAATTAACGTCGGCACAACAGGCAGCTCTACCATTGACGGCATTGACGGCCTATGAATTGTTGTTTGAAAAGATGAATTTTGTGCCACAAGCCAATGCAAATAATGGGCAACGCATTTTGGTAATCAATGGGGCTGGCGGCGTCGGCTCGATTCTAACACAATTAGCAAAGTGGAGTGGCTTGCGGGTTTATGCCACATCAAGTCCACGAAACTTTGATTGGCTGATGCGTAATCGAACAGATGTGACCTTGGATTACCATCAAGATTTGATTGAAGCTCTAAAAGGTGTTGACATTACCGATATGGATGGTATCGCAATTTTGTATGATCCCAAAGCTTATTTTGAAGTGGCAGCGCAATTGGTTCGACCTTTTGGCCATATTGGGACAATTGTTGCAGCAGCTGATTTGCCAGTAGGTCTTATAAAGAATAAAGCCGCAAGTTTAGATTGGGCATATATGTTTGCTAAAGCTGATTACGGGTATAAAATTGCCAGTCAAGGACAAATTCTGGCGCAGATCAGTCGATTAATAGACCAAGGTATTTTAAAAACGACTTTAACTGAGACATTCCATGATATTACTCCAGATACGCTCTATCAGGCTCATCAACTGATAGAAAGTGGCCGTGTGCGTGGAAAACTCGTGCTCTCAGGACCAGTTCATAAATAAAAATAGTGTATGCGCTAACAAAAACTGTTAAAATAGGAATATTGAATTTTTTGTTTAGGGAGAGATTGACATGACGAAAGTAATGGCTGTTAATGCGGGGAGTTCCACGTTAAAGTGGCAGTTATTTGATATGCCTTCTGAAACGCGAATTGCCGGAGGAATGATCGATCGGTTGGGTCAAGAAAACGCTCGGTTTATCGCGGAATATGGGGATGGCCAAAGGTTTGAACAACAAGAACCAATCACGACCCATGAATTAGCAGCTGCTAAGATCTTAACGCGGTTGAAAGATCTAGGCATCGTTGCGCACTTGGAAGAAATTGAGGGCGTTGGGCATCGTGTTGTCGCCGGTGGAGAAATTTTTAAATCGTCAACACGGGTCACACCACAGGTTACAGATGAGATCAAAGCATTAGAAGAATATGCACCTTTGCATAATCCAATTGAAGCCTATTATATCGGTGTGTTTGAAGAATTGCTGCCTCATGCCACTCAAGTTGCTGTATTTGACACTTCTTTCTTTTCAACTTTGGCACCAGAAGATTATCTGTATAGTGTTGATTTGAATTATTATCACGACTATAAAGCCCGTAAATATGGCGCGCATGGGACGAGTCATCGCTATGTTGCACAACGGGCAGCTGAATTGATGGGGCAACCCAAAGATTTGAAGTTGATTACATTACATTTAGGCAGTGGCGCTTCTATTTCAGCCATTGAAAACGGACAAGCGGTAGATACCTCGATGGGCTTCACACCGTTAGCGGGAATCACCATGAGTACCCGTTCTGGGGATATTGATCCTTCATTGATTCCGTTCTTGATGTCCCATCTAGGTTTGACCGATGTCCAAGATTTGATCGATATTTTAAATAAAAAATCCGGTTTACTTGGTTTATCTGGTCTATCTGCGGATATGCGGGATCTGGAAGCAGTCGAAGCTACGAATGCACGTGCCAAGTTAGCCTTAGATGTTTTTGTGAATCGCGTGGTCAAATACGTCGGGGCTTATGTCGCCCGATTAAACGGCGTAGATGGCTTAGTATTTACAGCCGGTGTGGGCGAAAATGGTAAGGAACTGCGACAACATGTCTGTGAACGCTTGGCTGCTTTTGGCGTTAAGATCGATCCAGAACGTAATAATGTTCGCGGCAAAGAACGCTTGATCAGCACCGATGATTCCAAAGTCAAAGTTTATGTCATTCCGACCAATGAAGAATTAATGATTGCCAGAGACACCTTTGCACTGCATGAAAATGATGCAGAGAAGCAAGCGTAATTCAGAATGGTACCGACTATATTCGTATTGTGAAACTTAAAATGAGCTGAAGCAGAATTCATTTTTTGCTTTTCAGCTCATTTTTTCGTTTAATTTGACTTTAGATTATGAATAATGAAAATAAACGTAGCTTAGCTTTTGTTGATCAAAAAATTATCAATTAATAAACCTGATACTTGCATTTAAATTTTTTTTGGCGTATTATCTTCCAGTTGAACCTATCACTGTTCAAAAGGAGGCTCATCATGGCCGGAATCAAAGAGAATACCTTATCGCGCTATCAGCAGATAGCCATTGATATCGCTAATCGGATCGTTAATCAAGAATATCCCATTGGGGCAAAGATCCATGCGCGTTCAACGGTCGCCAATACGTACCAGGTTTCGGCGGAAACGGCACGCAAAGCTATCAAATTATTGGCTGATTTGCATATTGTCGAGGCTAAACAGGGGAGTGGCTTTTATGTTTCTTCTTTGAATAATGCCGTCAATTTTGTTGATCAATTTAAAAATGTAAAGACACTTAAAGATTTAAAGCACGATATTCATCAAACGATGAAACATCAGCTGCAAGAATACAAACATTTGTCAGAAATGATGAACCAGTTTTTGGATCAAACCCAACGTTTTAATACGGTTGATCCCTTAATGCCCTTTCAATTAGAATTGGCGGCTGGCTGCAAGCATTTGGGAAAATCGATTGGTGAATTGAAATTATGGCAGAATACAACGGCCACGATCGTAGCCGTGCGTCATAATGGTCAAATGCATATTTCTCCTGGGCCTTACGCTGTGCTTGAAGCGGGTGACATTATTTACTATGTTGGGAATGAGACATCACCACGACGCGTACGTAATTATTTTGCGATGGCATCCGAGTGAGTCGTTTTATTTGACTGGTGCCATGCTATGGCGTATAGTCCAGGCAAATAGGACACAAGCTGCTAAATATTTTCATGTAAGCTCCGGTAGATCAAAGTTTGCCGGAGTCACTTATTTGACAAAGTGACAATATGGAGTTAGCATAGTATGGTCACTTTCCGATAATAACTATCGAAAAAGGGGGAATTGAATTGCCAATCGTTAAGGTGGAACATTTAACCAAAATATTTGGGAAACGTGTCAAACCAGCACTTGAAATGATCAAGCAAAAGAAATCTAAAACCGATATCTTAAAGAAGACTGGGGCGACTGTTGGTGTCTACGATGCCAATTTTGAAGTTGAAAAGGGTGAGATCTTTGTGGTCATGGGTTTATCTGGTAGTGGGAAGTCCACGATGATCCGCATGATCAATCGTTTGATCAATCCAACAGCCGGCTCTATTTATATTGACGGTGATGATATTGCGACAATGGATAAGGAAGCATTGCGCGAAACGCGCCGTAAAAAAATGAGTATGGTGTTTCAAGGATTTGCACTTTTTCCAAACCGAACAATTTTAGAAAATACGGCTTATGGGCTTGAATTAAAGGGTGTAAGCAAAGAAGAACGCGAAGCAAAAGCAATGGCGACACTTAAAGATATGAGTTTGGC
Source organism: Agrilactobacillus fermenti (assembly GCF_047943045.1). GTDB lineage: Bacteria > Bacillota > Bacilli > Lactobacillales > Lactobacillaceae > Agrilactobacillus > Agrilactobacillus fermenti. Next base: position 616,040 of record NZ_CP181347.1, read on the forward strand.
AGATTTTGCGGAACAATATCCAAGTCAATTATCTGGTGGGATGCAGCAGCGTGTCGGCTTAGCCCGAGCATTGACCAATGATCCTGAAGTTCTATTAATGGACGAAGCATTCTCAGCGTTGGATCCTCTGATTCGGCATGAGATGCAAGATGAATTGCTAGACCTTCAAGCTAAAATGAAAAAAACAATTATTTTCATCACCCATGATTTGAACGAAGCATTGCGTCTGGGTGATCGAATCCTGATTATGAAAGACGGTCAAGTGATGCAAATTGGGACTGGTGAAGAAATTTTGACTCACCCAGCCAATGATTATGTGCGCACCTTTACACGAGATGTGGATTACTCAAAGGTTTTGACTGCTCAAAATATCATGATTCCAGCGCTGACTATTAATTTGGATAAAGAAGGGCCAAACATGGCTTTACGGCGCATGCGCCATGAAGAAGTCAGTATGCTTGTGGCTATTGACAGTGAGCGGCACCTTAAAGGCGTGATCAACGCTGAAGATGCGCGTACTGCCAGACAAGAAGGTAAACCACTGGCGGATTTCATTAGTTCTAAAATTCCGACAATCAGTAAAGATACGCACGTCAACGATATCTTCAATGTGATTAACGATTCACCAACGCCGGTAGTCGTCACTGAAAATAATCGGGTCGTAGGCGTTGTCATCCGTGGTAGTGTGATCGATGCTTTAGCTGAGGATACAGATACGCCAGAGACTGATGCGACATCAGCAAACGACCAGAGCCAAGCACAAACCACAACAGGGGAGGAGAATGCTAATGCTTAATTTACTTGCAATTGCCAAACTACCTGTGGCGTCTTGGATCGAAAAGATTACCGATTGGTTCACAACCAATTGGGCCGGATTTTTTAACGTCTTACAAAACTTTGGTAAAACGCTGATGAATGGGATCACTGATGGCTTGATTGCGATCAATCCAGTGATCGTAATTGTTTTACTGACTTTAGCGGCGTTCGTAATTTCGAAACGTAAATGGGGTTTGACAGCATTTACGTTAATTGGATTAGTCTATATTTATAATCAGGGTTTATGGCATGATTTAATGAACACCGTGACCTTAGTGCTCTTATCCAGTGTACTGTCAATTGTAATCGGGGTACCTTTAGGTATCTGGATGGCTAAGAGTGATAAAGCTAAAGCGGTGATCACGCCAATTCTTGACTTTATGCAGACAATGCCAGCCTTTGTTTATCTAATTCCAGCCGTTGCCTTCTTTGGTATCGGGATTGTACCGGGGCTGTTTGCTTCAATTATCTTCGCTTTACCGCCAACTGTTCGGATGACGAACTTAGGTATTCGCAGTGTCCCTGACGATTTGGTCGAGGCAGCAGATTCATTTGGGAGTACCAGTTGGCAAAAACTAGTCAAAGTCGAACTGCCAATTGCTAAAAATACGATTATGGCCGGGATCAATCAAACGACCATGCTCGCTTTATCAATGGTAGTCACAGCATCAATGATCGGGGCGCCTGGACTTGGACGTGGCGTTTTACAAGCGTTACAACGGGCAGAAGTCGGAACGGGCTTCGTAAATGGCTTAGCTTTAGTTGTCTTAGCAATTATTGTGGATCGGTTCACGCAGTATTTGAACCAACCTAAAGCGCATCAACAGAATTTGACGGCCAAACAAAAGAAAAAGAAGCGTTATACGACAATTGGTGTGATTGCGGCAATTATTGCTTTGCTAGGTGGTAATATTGCTTACAGCAAGTTAAATAACCAAACGAGTAATAAAGGGGACGTCAATCTTGCTTATGTAGAGTGGGATACTGAAGTTGCTTCTAGTAATGTTGTTGGTGAAGTTTTACGCGAAATGGGTTACAATGTCAAACTCACACCATTAGATAATGCCATTATGTGGGAATCGGTTGCTAAAGGTCAGGCAGATGCCTCTGTCAGTGCCTGGTTGCCAAATACGCATAAGGTACAATATCAAAAGTATAAGCACCAAATTGACTTATTAGGGCCAAATTTAGAAGGTGCTAAATTAGGCTTAGTCGTGCCGCAATATATGACCAACGTCAATTCTATTAGTGATTTGACCAATCAAGCCAATCAAACGATTACCGGAATCGAACCAGGTGCCGGTGTGGTAGCCGCTGCGCAAAAGACGCAAAAAGCTTATCCTAATCTAAGCGGCTGGAATATTTCCACCTCTTCTTCAGGTGCGATGACGGTGGCTTTAGGCAAAGCAATTAAGAACAAGCAGCCAATCGTGATCACGGGTTGGTCACCCCATTGGATGTTCAGCAAGTACAAGCTGAAGTATCTAAAGGATCCAAAGGGCACAATGGGCAAAGCCGAAAGTATCAATACGATGACGCGTAAAGGCTTTAAGTCAGATAATCCAGAAGCTTATAAAGTCTTGAAAAACTTCCACTGGAGTCAAAAAGATATTCAATCCGTTATGTTGAAAATTAATCAGGGAACTGAACCACAACAAGCTGCTAAGGATTGGATCAAAGCACATCCTAAGCAAGTTGCTGCGTGGAAAAAATAAATAACGTTGACGATATGTGTGGTAAGTTTGCTTGCACAAATGTGTTTGAAATTGAATCATTCATTGAATAGTAAGAAGAATCTGATGCAAAACGATGGTTTTGTGCTCAGATTCTTTTTTTCGTTTAAGATCAAATCATGCGTAAAATAATGGGCGCTGTAGAAAAGAAACTAGATTTTAAGTGTCTTAAAATAACATGAGGGGAATCCCTACATTTTGGACCTGCCGGAAAGAGAATATCAGTCAAAACGCCTTTTTATAAACACATTAAGCGCTTTCTGAAAATGAAACGATTGTTTTTCAAAATTGTATGAATGCGCTACAATAAATATATCAATAAGTGATTAGATCGGCGTTTGAATTATTCGCTTTAGACATATAGGAGGCAGAGGAATGAAAGTAGCAATTTTTTCAACGTGTGTTGTTGACTTAATGTTTCCTGAAGTAGGGAAAGCTATGGTAGAAGTACTAGAACGTTTTGGCTGTGATTGTTACCTACCAGGTGATCAAATTTGTTGTGGGCAGCCAACTTATAATAGTGGGTATAGTAAAGCAACTCAAAAAGTCTTTCATAACGAGATCGATGCTCTATTGAGTATTGATGCCGACTATATCGTAGGCCCCGCTGGTTCTTGTGTGGCGATGTTGCGGGAATATCCAGAACTCTTAAAGGACGATCCTGAATATGCCGACAAGGCCCGTGAAGTTGCGGCAAAATCTTACGAATTCTCACAATTTCTTTGGCGGATCCTTGGCGTGGAAAATGCCGGGGCTGAGCTGAATGCCAAAGCAACTTACCACCGTTCTTGCCATATGACACGGTTATTAGGCGAATCTGAAGCGCCTTATGCCTTATTGGATCATGTCAAAGGGCTAGAAATGATTCCGCTGGAAAATGCGCATGATTGCTGTGGCTTTGGCGGTACTTTCTCTGCCAAAGAACCGGAAATGTCTCAATTAATGGTTACTGAAAAGGTTCGGCATATCGTCGATACCGGTGCAGAAGTATTGGTCAGTTGTGATATGGGCTGCTTGATGAATATTGGCGGTCGTTTCAACCGTGAAGGCAAGAAAATCAAGATCATGCATTTAGCCGAAGTTCTAAATTCCAATGTGGATGAAAGTCGGATAACTTACTTGAAACATGCACCAGTTAAATAGCAGGGGAGTGTAAAATAATGGGCATTAAAACAAGTGATAAACCAATGATCGAACGGGTCAAAGAATCTGAACAAGATAAATTTATGCAAGCCTCCGTTGCTAAAGCTCAAGATGCACAACACATTAAACGTGAAGATTCACGTGCCTTGCTAGGCAACTGGGAACAATGGCGTGAATTAGGCGAACAAATCCGGCAACGAGCATTGACCTACTTACCTGATTATTTGGAGCAGTTTAGTGATAACGTTGAAAAAAATGGTGGCGACGTTTTCTTTGCCAGCACAGAAGAAGACGCCGTTGACTATATTGAAAAAGTCGTTAAAGAAACAGGCGCCAAGCGTATCGTTAAGTCTAAATCAATGGTGACAACGGAAATTGATTTGGATAAGCGTTTATTGGCCTTAAATCAAGGACTTCAATTAATGGAAACCGACTTAGCCGAGTTCATTCTACAAGAAGATGATTGGGATGAACCAACGCATATCGTTTTTCCAACTTTGCATAAAAATCGGGATCAGGTACGTAAAGTTTTCATGAAACTTGGTTATGAAGGCGATAATGATCCGATGCACCTTGCCCGCTTTGCGCGGAAGTATTTACGTGAATACTTTTTACAAGCGGATCTAGGGATTACCGGGTGTAATTTTGCAGTTGCAGATAATGGGATGATCAATCTAGTTACCAATGAAGGTAACGCTGATCTGACGATGGCGATTCCAAAGACACAAATCGTTGTGATGGGTATGGAACGGATCGTACCGACCATGCAAGAAGCCGAAATTTTAGATAACATGCTGTGTCGTAGTGCCGTTGGGCAGAAATTAACAAGTTATGTTACTTTCGCTGGACAACAAGTCACGGGTGAAACGGATGGCCCTGAGAACTTCCACGTGGTCATTGTGGACAATAATCGTTCTAAGGCACTAGGCACAGAATTTCAGTCTATTTTGCAATGTATTCGCTGTGGTGCTTGTATGAACGTCTGCCCAGTTTACCGACATATCGGTGGACATGGTTATGGTTCTATTTACCCCGGGCCTTTGGGTGCTGTCTTATCCCCAATTCTTGGTGGTTATGAAGCCTTTTCCGATTTACCATTTGCTTCTAGTTTGTGTGGGGCTTGTACTGAAGTTTGTCCGGTGAAGATTCCATTACACGAATTATTGATCAAGCATCGGCGCATCATTACGGACCAACGGCATATGCAGCATGGCCTGAACAATTTGGTCATGCAAGTGATTGGGATTGGGACTGGGTTCCCTTGGATTTTTAGATCAGCGGTTAAATTCGCCCATACAGCTTTGAAACCAATGGCCAAAAAGGAACGTCGGACCGCGGATAACTTCATTCCAGATGACGGTTATTTGGATAAAGGGCCATCACTGATGGGCGGTTGGACTGATGTTCGTGATCTGCCTGTCCCACCAAAAGGCAAAGACCAATTCCGCGTATGGTTTAAAGATCATCGCCAAGAAAAAGCACAACAAGCAGATCGAAAGGAGCAATAAGCATGACCATTTATAATCGAGAAGCCTTTTTAGATCATGTGGCTGAACGCCTCGGGACACCAAGACATGAAGTGCATAAGCATCCTTTTATTCACCGTAATCAATTACCTGAAGAGACCTTAAGCGATTTGAATAGCGATGAACTTTTAGATCTTGCTAAGACAACCAGTGAAGCATTGCATGTAACGGTTAATATCACAAAGCAGGATGATTTAGGGGCTGTATTAGATGAATATCTTAAACGCCTAGGCGATGGTCAATTGATTCTGCCAACGAATTCAGAAGCTTTTTCTGATTATAATTTAGATTCATGGGTTACAACGGTTAGCAGTCAGCGCGCCGTAAAATATTGGGATCCTCAGGCTGATCGGGAAACAAATCTATCAACGGCACAAAATTCATTAGTCGCTATTGGCTTTGCTGACTATCTGTTGGCAGAGTCGGGTACGATTACTGTGCCAACGACACCAGGTCAAGGCCGTGCCTTTAACTTTTTGCCAACCCATTATTTAAGTATCGTAAAGCGTAGCCACATTTTACCGCGCTCCACGCAAGCTACGAAACTCTACGACCAACGCTTAAAATCAGGTGAATTAAAAACTTCTAACATTAACTATATTTCTGGACCGTCTAATTCGGGGGATATTGAAATGGTGCTCATTGTTGGCGTTCACGGACCGTTAGACATGACTTATGTCATTGTAGATGATCGTTAAATTTTAATGAAGCTGGCAAATAATGGCTGTAGACTTAAGCTAACTGTTATTATGAAAACGTAAAAAGGATAGTGAGACAAAAGGCACCCAGCGCCTGAGCACCAACGAGAATTACGAAAAATGGTGGACTTTCCATTTGAATCATTCGTCGTTGCGTGAGGGCGTTGCCTTTTAGGACACGTTTAAGATACAATCGTTCGTGAAATAATCGGGGCCGTAGACAAGACATTAGTTTTGTCCCGGTCCCTTTTTGTTCGAGAAAAATTTAGTTCATGCTCAGTCACTGATCACTCTTTGTCACACTCTGATATTTTGCGTTTTTAGTTCAGAAAGTTTAGAATGTTAAAAATTAGATTTTGATTAAATTATGATATTGAATACAGGAGGTTGGGACATTGGATTATGAATTATGGCAAGAACTTGGGTTGACTTTTGCAGATTTATGGCAAGCCACAGGAATCGAAGTTGAGGAACATCGGGTACAAAAATCAGGCTGTTTAAGTCGTCATGAGTATCCTAATATTTTTGGGAGTCGTAATTTTCATCCAATGTTACAATCCGATTTTGGTGAATCACAGATGGAATTAGTTACGCTGCCACAACCTAATTTGACGGCAGCCATGTCATTTTTAGATGTTTTACAGGCTGTGGTTCAGCGGCAATTGAACGCAGATGAAGTGATTTGGCCATTGAGCTTGCCCCCACATTTATCCGATGACGATAAACAATTTGTGACCACACATTTTGGCCGCCCTAAATATCAGCAGTATCGGGACTATTTACTGAAAAATTATGGGATAGAACAAGAACTTATTACCGGAATTCATGTGAATATTAGTTTGAATGAAGTTTTGCTGGAAAAACTTTTTAAGCAGGCTAAGTTGCCGAATAGCCATTTCGTATCTTATAAAAATCATACTTATTTCCACGTGGCACAATTCTTATCGTTGCATCGTTACTTGCTAACTTATTTCTTCGGGGCTTCACCAATATCTGAAAACCAATATTGGCGTATTCCAGAGCACATTCATTATCCAGTACGTAGTTTGCGATCCAGTACCTATGGCTTTGAAAACACGGCTGATAAGCGGATCGGATATATCTCCTTGCACGACCAGATCAATGCGATCGAACATCAAATCGCTAAGCGCCGTTACTTTTCCGAGCATGAATTTTATGGGCCAGTACGGGTTAAAAGTAAAGGTAACTTCCGGGCTGTATTTAAAAATGGCATCGATTACTTGGAATTGCGTATGTTTGATCTAAATCCTTTCGAGCCCAATCACTTGAGCTTAGATGCCCTGAATTTTGTACGTTTATTGATCGCGCAAAGTTTGTTTACAGCGGCACCTAAAGACATGAACCAGGCTTACGCGGCGGCAATGGCTTTAAACGAAAAAGTGGCTTTGACTGATCCAAGTAAAAAAATACCGCAATTTATCGCTTGGGCGCAGCGAGATTTCAAGTTGCTTTATCAGACTTGTGAACGTTTGGGATTACCTGATTATTTTAAACATTTACTGGATCGTTTAAGCAAACAGCTAGATGATCCACAAGACACATTGGGCTACCAAGTTGCTGCCCAAATTCAAAATAATAGTTTGGAAAATTTTGGGCTGACACAAGGTCAAAAGTTTAAAATGTACTATGCTGGCGCGAACGCGAAAACATGGCCATTTTTATTTTTGAAAGACACGTTGAATTTATCGCAGCAGTTGGTATTACAACAGGCCATCATTCATGGTTTTAAAGTCAATTGGCAGGTACACCGGGTTATGGTTCAATTCGGTAAGGAGTTTCATTTGTATGATGGCGATTGGATCCGAACACCACAAGCTGCTGATCAGTGGTTACAAACTAAATTCCGCACGCTAAGGCCTGATCCCGATCAAGCGCGTACTTTTGGAGGCATAAAATGAAACCTAGAATTGCGATCGTGGTTAGTCAATATGAATATTCTGAAACGGTTTTTCATCACCATTCAGCTAGTTTTGTCCCCCAATTTTATTTGAATGCCATCGCGGCTGTAGGTGGCTTGCCTGTTTTATTGCCCTTGACTAATTTAGCAGACGTTCGAGATTACGTATCACTATTCGACGGTTTTTTGTTAGTTGGTGGTCAAGATGTGTCGCCCAATTTGTATGGTGAAGAGCCATTACCCAAGATTTCACAAACAGATTTGAATCGGGATAAGTTCGAGATGTCTCTGGTACAAATGGTGCGTCATACCAATAAACCCTTGCTTGGCGTTTGTCGTGGGTTACAAGTGTTGAATGTGGCTTTTGGTGGTACCTTATATCAAGATTTAAGCTACCGCAAGCACGTTACCTATAAGCACGTGCAAGAGCCGACAGATGATCGTTTACCGACGCATTATGTGTATCAAACTAAGGCGTCATTTTTGAGCCAGATTTTTGGCGAGAAGGTATTTGTAAACTCGCTGCATCATCAAGCTATTAAAGCTTTAGGCGATGATCTGGTCACATTGAGTCGCAGTTCAGATGATTTGATCGAAGGTATTCAAAGCAGAAATCATCAATTTTTTGCGGTGCAGTGGCATCCTGAAATGTTGATCGATTATGATCGGCGTAATTTGGCCATCTTTGGTCGCTTAATTGAACGTGCGAATCAACTTAAATAAGAAAATCGGTACATCTAGCATTTCTTCGCAATTCTGGTTAGTGCCCAGGTGCTGAGGGTCTTTTGTCTCACGCTCATACGCGTTAATTTTGATGCTGATTTGTTTGATTTTAGGTGACTTGATTTTTGTAATCGAATTCATTTTTATTCCGCTGTATTTTCGGTATAATAATAGGTATCAATCCTCGGAGGAGGGGTATTTTGAAAAAATCTGGGGTCATTCTGGTCAATCTGGGGACACCAGAATCAACAACAGTAGCCGATGTGCGGTTATTTCTGCGTCAATTTTTGAGTGACCCACGCGTTATTGATTTACCACGATTGCTTTGGTGGCCGGTTTTACACGGTGTGATTTTACCGTTTCGAGCTAAGAAATCAGCACAGATGTATGCCCAAATTTGGGATGAAGCTCGGTTTGGTGGGTCACCATTGCTGTATTATACTAAGCAGCAAACAGAAAATTTAGGTCAACGCCTACCTGATACATTGGTCCGTTATGCGATGAGCTATTCCCAACCTACGATTGAAACAGTGTTACAAGAAATGATTGCTGCACAGGTGACCGAGTTGACACTTATTCCCATGTATCCTCAGTTTTCGGGTACAACTGTGGGCTCGGTAATGGATACGGTTATGGCATTCTTTCGAGGTAAGGCGCATTTACCTAACTTGCACCTAATATCTGATTTTTATGATGACCCGGGCTATATTCAAGTCTTAGCTGATTCAATTCAAACGGTCCTTGATGCACATCCTGACATTCAGCAGGTCTTGTTCTCTTATCATGGCGTGCCCAAGCGCTATATTGATCAATTGCAAGATCCTTATTATGACCAATGTCATGTGACCACAGAGTTGACAATGGAACGCTTAGACCATGCGGTACCTTATCAGATGACGTTTCAATCTAAATTTGGCTCTGGTCAATGGCTCACACCAGCGACGATTGATACCATTCAAGCATTGCCTCAAGCTGGTATCACGAATGTAGCCGTCGTGACCCCAAGTTTTACAGCTGATTGTTTAGAGACACTTTATGAAATTGGCCATGAGAATCAGCGCGTATTTAAAGCAAATGGCGGCACCAACTTTACGTTGATCCCACCACTTAATGATCAAGATGCTTTTATAGATTTTTTAGCTGAACTCGTTCGTAAAAATTCAACGGCCTAGAGGTAAAATTAAGCCGATTGCAAAAGTAACTACTAATGCCAAAGTTGAAATAAATAAATTTTTAACCGCAAAAATAAAGGTCTCTTTTTTAACTTGTTTGGCTAATAGTTTTTTAGTGTTTTTAATAATGATCGGTAAGGTTAACAGGGTCAGCAGGGTCATTAAAGGTAAAATATTCAGAATCACTGCTAGAATCAAGGTCGCATAGCCGACGACGATCAAAGCGACATAGAATTGTAGACTATGGGGCACACCAATATAATAAACAATCGTTTTGCGCCCTAATTGAATATCTTCTTCAGCATCACAGAAATTATTGGCTAGCAGTAAACTTGCAATCATACAGATGGCTAATCCTGAAGCTAACAAGACCGGCCAGATAAACGCCCAATTAAAAGTGATCCGGTCATAAACATTGATATAGACCGCAATTAAAGTGATCATGAAACCCATGGTAAAACCGGAGAAAAATTCACCAAAGGGTGTTGAAGAAATGGGCCGTGGTCCAGCGGCGTAAAACCAGCCCACCGCAAAACACCACATGCCAAGCCACAATAAAGGCAAGCCAACTTTAGCTACAATCAGTAGACCGATAATACCAGCAATACCTATCATGCTTAAAGTTAGATATTTGATTTTATTAGGATCAAGATGATTGACACCAATAATATTTGTCTTTTTACGGTATTCACGGGCTTTTGTCGCGTGAACATAATCCTGATAATTATCATGCGCATCCACCGCCATATTAAAAAGAAACATGGCAATGAAGAATAACACTAATAATACCGGATGAAGGCTATGGTAATGATACCAGGCAAAAAAAGTACCTAATAAAAATGGAAAAACACTCGCAGTTTTTGCTTTGATTTCTACAAGCTCTAAAAAAACACTTAACGACACAAAAACATTTCCTTTCTGGTTAATTTTTAGTTAATATTAAAGTACCATAAATTCGTCGAAAAAACAGATTTCATAAAGAGGTAAGTTCGTGATTTCAATTAATCCCATGTGGACTACTTTTCCAGCGCTGCATGATGAACTCGTGCAAGTGGAAAAGGTGATCCAAGATAATATACAGTTGCGTAACAAGCAAATAGAAGCTGCCTTAGTTGAGCTCACGTCAGGTGGCGGTAAACTGGTTCGACCGGCTTTTTTGTTACTATTTTCAGTTTTTGGTTCTAAACGTGATGTCACGCAATTGACCAAAAGTGCGGCGGCCATGGAAATTTTACATTTGGCGACATTGATCCACGACGATGTAATCGATGATTCGCCGTTACGTCGGGGTGTGCCGACGATCCACACCCATTATGGCCAGCGTAATGCGATTTATGCCGGTGATTACCTGTTTACAATTTACTTTGAGTTGATCAATGAAACGGCGCGTAACCGTGAGGATGTTCATTTGAATGCCTTATTAATGCGGCGCATTTTGTTAGGTGAGTTAGATCAGATGCGTTTTGATTTTAAAACGGGCATGACGCTTAAAGATTATTTACGGGAGATCGATGGTAAAACGGCCGCTTTGTTCCAATTGAGCTGTGAGTTTGGTGCACGTTTGACAGATGCACCGCAACAAATTCAAAAGACCGCTCGTCGGATCGGTCATAATATCGGCATGGCTTTCCAAATTTTAGATGATATTTTAGATTATACTAAGTCTGCTGATGAAATTTTAAAACCGGCGGGTGAAGATCTACGTTCAGAAACTTATTCCGTGCCATTATTATTTGCAGCCCGCAATTATCCTGAGCTACCGCAATTATTGCAGGCACCAATGACTGAAGCACATGTTAATGAATTAGTTCAGCTCGTCGCTGAATACGGGGTACCTGATGCCAAACAATTAGCCAATGATTATACACAAAAAGCACTTCAACAAATTGAAACCTTGCCAGATTCTGGGAATAAAGCTATTTTGAAAGATATAACTGCAGCATTACTTGCACGGTCGTTTTGAAGCTATTCAGGACTCAAGAACTTACAAGTCAGTTCATTTGTGATATGATGTTGCCTGATTAAGGAGGCGTCATCATGGATCGCTTTGATTATCGTATGATTGAGCAGCAAGAATATACTCATGAAACACAGCCATCAGTGGTTGTTTTGAATGAACGCAATTATATTACCTTTCGTGGTGCTGGTAAATTTAGTGTCACCGATCCCCAATTTATGCGTCAGGTTAATATTATGTATGATTTAGCAACCGAGATTCGTCAGGCTGCCCAGATGAGTAAACAACTTGATTGGTTTCGGGACTATGTGCCCTATCCACTGAACAGCTTTTGGGATGGGTTTGGTGGTTATTTGCTGATGATCAAACAACCCAATTTTACCGTACCAGAACTTTTAACAACGGCTAAGGCAAACTTAGCGGCTAAGTATCCGTCAGAATTATTACAACAGGTGAATTTTGAACGTTTGGCGGAAGGCACAGAAGTCCAATCATTTAATGCTGGCCCAGTAGTACCTGGTAATGATACGTTTCAGCGCTTAGATACTTTTATAAAACAACACAAGGCTAGACGACTGAATCAAGGCCATCGAGAAGTCTACTTGCGCCAATTGACCTTAGGGATGCAGCTGGCTGATCTGGAGATATTGGTTCGTTACCAAATTTCTGCCTCTAATAAACGATTCACAAGTGGCCAATTTTCAGTCACAGAAAACTAGAACAAAAATGCCTCACAATTGTTAGACAAAATCATCTAGCATTGTGGGGCTTTTTCAATATAAATATCCGCACTAATTAGGAGATCTAACCTCTATCCATTTCAAATAATTGCTTAAAGTGGGCGTTGTGCTGATAAAGATCGTTAGGCTTGCCTTGCATTTCAATATCACCTTCAGTTAGGAAGACGACTTGGTCGACAAGTTCAATACCTTGGAGATGGTGGGTGATCCACACGATGGTTTTATCATGCAGCAGCTTGAAGAATGTTTCCAGTAGTTCCTGTTCGGTAATTGGATCTAAGCCCACCGTAGGTTCATCTAGCAAAACAATCGGCGCGTCCTGAAGCAAGATTCGGGCTAGTGCGATACGTTCCCGTTCCCCACCAGAAAAACGATTGCCTGCTTCTTCAACAACGGTATCGTATTTATCTGGTAATGATTCAATCAGATCTTTGAGCTGGACTTTTTCTAGCACCGCCTTGACCTCAGCGTCACTAGCCTGTTCATTGCCCATGCGGACATTATTCATGATACTCGTGTTGAATAAAAATGGACTCTGATTCAGTACTGAGAATAGTTGGGCCCGTTCGTTTTGTAAAGCTAGCACATTTGTATCATTCACTAGAATTTCGCCGGATTGAGGGGTGAGATCGCCTAAGATGAGCTGTAGTAAGGTGGTTTTACCAGTACCACTTGGGCCCAATACCGCCATTTTTTCACCACGTTTTAAAGTTTGATTAAAGTCTTTGATCAAAACGGGAGAGTCCGCATCATACTCAAATTGAAGCTGTTTCAAAGTGAGTTGCTGAAAGTCTTTAGGTTCAAGCATTTGTTGTGCTGGTAAGGTACGTGGCTTCGGGGTTAAGTCATTCAAGCGTTGAATTGAATCTGCATATAGTGGTAATTCGTCAAAACCGGTACTGATAGGGATAAAAGCATCAGACAATGGAAAGATTGCGAGCACAAAGGCACTGACGAAGTTCGCCTGAGCTTGTGAACCGGTTAAATGTAAATTGGTAAAGATGATCAAGGCAATCGCCATGCCTAAGAAGACGATTTGTAAGATGAAATCCCGAGTCCAGCCAAAGTGTTTGCTTTTAAGTTGAGATTGACGTAACTGTTTTAAGGCAGGTTTGGGACGCTGAATAAAATCTTGATGACGACCAGAGATAACCCAATCAGACGCACCCATGACGTTATCGGTTAGATCAACGTATAATGCATTATTAATCGCTTTTTGATGATAGCGTCGAGCGCCTTCCACGTTTACAGAAATAAGGGGAATTAAGAAGATTTCTACGAAAAATAGCAGTAACATCAATAGTCCAAAGCGCCAGTCAAAGCTACCTAAGAGAATGATGACGAGTAAGCCAATTAGATAACCGACGATGGTGGGGAAAACCGTCCGTAAATAAAGATTTTGCAAGTGACCTAGATCATCTGCTAAGATGCCAAGAATATCACCAGTCCGATGATGCTCTTCAAAAAAGGCCGCATCTTTTTCTAAAACATGGTAGAGGCGTCGTCTGAGATCTGAGGTCACTTTGAGCACCCAATTGTGACTACGTAGACGTTCTAAGTATTTGAATACTGGCCGTCCGATCCCAAAAGCACGTGTCAGAACCACGGCCGCATAGATCATCAAGATATTGTACGGATGTGTAGCGGATCGATCGATGATATAACCAGATGTGAACATTAACGCAGCGGCACAAATAGCAGTCAGAACGCCAAAAAATAGCGATAAAAATAATAACTTTTTGTATCGTTTCAAGTAAGGCTTGACCCAGGTATCATGCGCCATCAAATTTTTGAAATGTTTCATAAAGTCACCCGCTTTCGCATATGTTCTGTTAATGCTTTAAATTCACCGTTGGGCTGCTGGGCTAATTCTGCCACGGGGCCTTGTTGGACAATTTGACCATCTTTCATAACGATGACGTAATCCATTTCTTTTAACCAGTGTAAACGGTGAGTTGCGAATAAAACGAGATGATCTTTAAATAAAGGCTTCATCGTTTCCTTTAAGGCATATTCCGTTTCGATATCTAAATGCGCAGTTGGTTCATCAAACATTAGAATGCGGCGGTCTTGGTCTAGAAAAGCACGGGCTAAAGCAATCCGTTGGGCTTGACCACCACTGATGCCACGGCCGCCTTCACCGACTTTAGTAGCTAGACCATCTTTGAGGGAGGCCACAAAATCGGCAAGCCCCGCTTTGACCACGGCTGCTTGGACCTCAGCTTCAGTAGCTTCAGGGCGGTAGAACTTGATGTTTGCAGCAATGGTATCGGCAAATAAATAAGGAAATTGCGGAATAAAACTAAATTGTTTTTGCCAGTTGGCTTGGCTTAAATGGGGCAGTGCTTGGCCGTTTAAGGCAAAGTTATCTGTTGCGGACTGCGTGGCAGTCATTGGGGTTAGGAAACCGCCTAGCGTATTTAAAAGGGTCGATTTACCGGATCCACTCATCCCAATAATCGCTACTTTTTGATAACCGTGCAGTGTAAAACTAATGTCTTTTAAATCAATTTGATGGGCATTATCGGGATTATATTGCAGATTAAAATGGTTTGCAGTTAAAATACTATTGGCACCCCAACGAAAATCATCAGAGACTAGTTCTCGATTTTGGATCGTTGGTTGATCTAAAATATCTAAAATATCACCCAACGCATTCTTGCCATCTAAAGTGGCATGATAGTCATTGCCAAAGTCGCGAATCGGCAAGAAAAATTCAGGGGCCAAAATCAAAGAAACCAGTGCTGGAAAGAGGGGCATTGAACCATTGATCAGTGCCAACCCTAAGAACAAGGCCAATAATGCGATGGACAAAGTCGTGAACCAATCCAATGCAAAAGTCGATAAAATGGCAATTTTTAAGGTATCCATGGTACTGCGGCGATAATCTTCACTAACTTCATAAACGTTAGTTTCATAACGTTTGGATAGACCTAGAAATTTTAAAGTGGCTAAGCCGCGCAGAGAATCAACAAAATGATTAGACAGTTTGATAAAACCGGCATACTGGCGGTCGGCTTTATCTTGAGCCGCAAATCCTAAAATAATCATAAATAAAATAACGATGGGAAAGACGACTGTTAAGATAATACCTGAGCGGACACTTTGCCAGTAGATATAAATAATGACTAAAAAAGGAATAATCATCATATCAAAAATCTTAGCAAAGATAAGGTTGAAATAATTATAAACATTATTGATGCCATCTAAAGCCACAGTTACCAACTTGCCGGTCCCAGTTTGGGCGATTTGATTGGCACCTGTGACATAAACTTGATCTAATAGGCGGTCACGTAATAGATTGCTTGTGTGATCCGCATAGTGATCTAAAATGATATTTTTGAGCCATACACAGACATGCCGCAACAAAAATGCGCCACCGAATAGGATGGTTGCTGTGGTTAAGGTAGCTAGGGGTTTCATCTGCCATGAATTGACTAAAGCTCGTGTTAGAAAATGAGCTTGGCAAATGATCGCAATACCTTGAATACCGGTCAAGATCGTGACCCATATCAGCGTTAAGGTCAGGCCGGGTAATTTAAACAAACGCTTATCGATCATATATTCCACCAGTTTCTCTATATATTATTTGTTTAGGAGCGGCAAGCGTAAAACAGAATTAAACGGCCACTTGTTAGGGACTTACACCATACGCTTTTCATTATAGAAGACTTTATGTCTTTGGTTAATCCCGTGCGAACAATTTTAGTTTAAACGTGTGCCAAAAGGCAATGTCCTCACCTAACGACGAATCACTCGAATGGAAACGGCCACCATTTATCTTATCGTGATTTTTGTTAGTGCTCGGACACTGATCGCCCGTTGTTTCACGCGCCTAAATTTAAATCATTTAGATATAGAAAGAGACTGGGTACAAGACGTTAGTTTTGTCCCAGTCTCACACTAAAATTGATAACCGATTTTAGTTTTGATGAATATTAGATGTACCTGTCTTAATCAGCAGTTTTAACACGCCGCTTGAATAAGAAGAAAGTCCAAATGAAGTAAACCAACATGATCGGCAATAGAATACAAGCTACGATCGTCATGATCGTTAGTGTATATGGTGAAGCAGCGGCATCTTTGATCAATAGGCTGTGTGCTGGATTATTTGCAATTAGTACGCGTGGGAATAACCCGTTGAACAGCAAGATCACAATACTGCCTAAAGTTAAACCAGACGTAATGAAACTTAAACCTTCTTTATTGCTATATGCGCCCCACATAGATAAAGCAGAGAACAAGACAATTAAGATTAAGATAGCCCAAGTTGACATTGGCCGTAGTTTCATAAAGTCTGTGTAAATGGCTAATAAAATGACGAAAATAATTTCACCGGCAAATAAAACGAAATATAGCTTTTCAGCTAAACTTCTAGCTCGGTCACGCATGTTACCATCGATCTTTAACCGGGTATAATTCAAACCATGGATGAGGCAAAGCAATGTAACCGCAACACCGCCAACGATTGATAATAAGTTGACATTATCTGTAAAGCCAGCATAAATATCGCCATGACTGTCCATCGGAAGGCCTTGAATTAAGCTTGTAAACATCATACCTAGTAAGAATGGTGCAATGGTACTACCAATACATAAAGCCCAATACCAGAAATGGCGGGCACTGATCGAATCAGCATTAGCTGAAAATTCAAAAGAGACACCCCGGAAAATCAAAGCCGCTAAAACTAGGAATAACAGAATGTAATAACCAGAAAAGAGACTGGCGTACCAAAGTGGGAAAGAAGCAAACATTGCCCCACCAGCAGTGATCAGCCAAACTTCATTACCATCCCAATGGGGACCGATCGTTGCCATTAATGCCTCACGTTCAGCATCATTTCTAGCTAATAGGCGCGTTGACATGCCTACCCCGAAGTCAAAGCCTTCAAGGAAGAAGAAACCAATGAACAAGACACAAATCAAAATAAACCATAATAGTTGCAATCCAGTCATGATTGAAACGCCTCCTTGCTAAATGGGTCCGTCTTCTTTGATGCGTCACCATTATCATAACCCGCTGATTCTAGATTGTCTGGGCCCTTGATCATTAGTTTTCTAGAGTAGAAGACCATAATCGAACCCATCAAGGAGAACATTAAGAAGTACACGATATTCGTGAACCATAATTGCCCAGCAGTTGTTGTTGGTGAAACCCCATCGGCAATCGTTTGTAACCCATAAACCAACCAAGGATAACGACCAAATTCAGTTACAAACCAACCAGTCGAATTGACAACAAATGGGCAATAAGTTGCAATACCTAATAACCATAATAACCAGCGTTTGTTTTCAATACGATCTTTACCAGGCCGAGTATAAGCAAGCCCAAGAATAGATAGGATCAAGGTGACTACTGCGCCAGCAGCCATGATTCTGAAGCTCCAAAAGACAGTTTTAACTGGTACATAATAATTCATATCAGCACCAAACTTCTTGTCATATTTAGCATGTAATTCTTGGTTGAGCGTATTCATGCCCTTAACGCCGCCAGATAATTTATGATACGTCAAAATACTAAGGACTCTAGGAATTTCAATGGAATGAGTTACTTTATGGTTCTTAGTATCAATCAAAGCAACCGCAGTCCATGGTGCTGGATCCTTAGTATCTTCGTAAATACCCTCGGTTGCAGCAAATTTCATTGGCTGATCTTTAACAACTTGTTGTGTTTGCAAGTCACCTGTAATGATCGCACCAACAGAGGCGATCAAAACGACCCAAAGACCAACACGCATTGATTGCTTGTAGAAATCGGCATTTTTCTTGCGTAAAACACCAAATGCTGCAATACCAACGGTTGCTACAGAAGCAGTCAAAATAGCACCTACAATAACGTGAGGAAATACACGCCAAAGTTGAGGATTAGCAACGATCGCACCAAAATCAGTCATGCGAACACGACCGGTGGCTTGATTGATTTCGAAGCCAGTTGGATGTTGCATGAAACTGTTAGCGGCTAAGATCCAAATTGCTGATAGCATTGAACCTAGCATTGTTAACCAAATGAAAATGACGTGAATACCTGGCTTGAAACGATTCCAGGTAAACATCCAAACACCGATGAACACGGATTCCATGAAGAATGCCAACAGTGCTTCAATAGCCAGTGGTGCGCCAAAGATGTCGCCCATAAAGCGAGAATAATTAGACCAATTCATCCCGAATTGGAATTCTTGAATAATACCAGTTACGACACCGACAGCGAAACTTAGCAAGAAAATGTTACCCCAAAACTTGGCCATTTTCTTATAAACTGGCTTTTTTGTGTGGACGTAAGCAGTTTCCATAATTGCGACGACAAGCGCCATACCAATGGAAAACGGCACAAAAAAGAAATGGAACACTGTGGTCATAGCGAATTGCCAACGTGCAAGCGACAAAACGCCAATACTCATTAGTGCCATAAAAAAACCCCCCCTAGTGAAGAAAATAATAAAGTTATATTCAATAACTACTTTTATTGTAGACAGAAACCGTTTTAATAGCAACTAGTAATTGCTATAAACAGCGCAAAAATTTTATCTACTATTTATTATAAGTTTTGCGTACTGCTTTTTCGTTATTTTTGTTGGTCTATACGCACTGCCGCTGGGTTATGCTAAGATATTAAGCAGAGGTGATTTTTTGACTCAGGCAAATGAGCTATTAACCCTAGATGAACAACATTTTTTTAAAATGACTTATCGTAAAAAAAAGCGTAGTGGCTGGGGTGCTTTTTGGCTTTGGTTGCTGCTTGGTTGGTTTGGCGGCCATCATTATTATCTTCGCCAGTATAAAGTTGGATCCGCTATGTTGGCTGTTGCGATCATAGCCATTGCCGTTGGCTGGTTTACGTGGTATCTATTATTGCTGATCAATCTTATTTGGTGGCTTTATGATGGGTATCATTTAAAAGTTTGGGTAGCACAAACAAATGCGGCAACGCGCCAACAATGTATACATACGATCCAAGAACGCAGACGGCAAATTCAATATAATGAGGTGTAATGATGAATCAGATTCCTAGTGTACTTTTAGCAAATGGCAAATCAATGCCGCAATTAGGCTTAGGCGTTTTTAAGGTCAATCAGGCCAGTGACGTGAAACAAGCCGTTAAATGGGCTTTAGAAGCAGGCTATCGTTCGATCGATACTGCCATGATCTATCATAATGAGCAGTGGGTGGGGGAAGCCATTGCCGAAAGTGGCATCCCTCGAGAGGAGTTATTTATTACTTCAAAATTGTGGAATGCTGATCGAGGTTATGATCAGACTAAACGAGCTTTTCAAGAAACTCTAAATCGGCTGCAGTTAGACTATTTGGATCTTTATTTGATTCACTGGCCTGCACCAGGCTATGTGGAAAGCTGGCAGGCGATGGAAGAGCTTTATGGCTTAGATAAGATCAAAGCCATTGGTGTTTCTAACTTTGAAATTAGTCATTTAAAAAACTTGATGGCACAAACAGCCATCAAGCCCATGGTTGATCAGGTAGAAACGCACCCTTATTTTCAGCAAAAAGCACTTCATCAGTTTTTAAAAGAAAATGATATTTTTCATGAAGCTTGGGGGCCTCTAGGTCAAGGCCAAGCAAATTTACTACAAGATGCCGTCTTGAATGAATTGGCCGAAAAACATCAAAAAACAGTGGCCCAGATCATCATTCGTTGGCATATTCAACGTGATGAAATCGTCATTCCTAAATCCATTCACCAAAATCGTATCATTGAGAATGCAAATGTCTTTGATTTTAAGCTGACGGCCGAAGAAATGAACCAAATCGCAGTTATTGATAAAAATCAACGGCATAGTCATGATCCTAATGATATAGATTGGTTAAAGGGAACCATGACGACACACTGATCAATTATGATGAGCGTGAGATAAAATTAAATTTTAAACGCGTTCAAAAAGGCAACACTCTTTATCTCACTCTCAATTATTATGAGATTCTTGTTTGATGTCATTGATCATTTTCACGAGACGTGTCACGTTTTCAGCTTGCGTGTGGCCATGTGTGTAAAAAATATGGTCAGTGATCTGTAGATCTGAATACGTACTTAAAAAGTTCTCGGTCAACTCATTATAGATACCTTGTTTTAATAAGGTATTTTTAGAGATTTCAAGGTCTTTTGAAGGTAACATCAAAATCAAAACGGTTTGATTTGCGGCAACGACTTTTTGCAATTGCTCAATTTCGGCTGGTGTTGGGGAAACAATAAAACTAGCACCAAGATCAAATAAGTGGTTATTTTTTGCTGGCAAGATTTCTTCAATTGTCTTGATTGCAAATGGTTTCCAGTATTTAAAAAGGGCAACCATATCATTTTGCCGACTATACTGTTCAGCTTGGCGAGGGTCATAGCCATATTTTGTAAAATATTGGCTGCGAGCAGCATCTAAAGAATAGTAACGTAAATTTGTTTGCTTGGCAGCTGCTTTGCCTAACACGGTTTTACCAACGCCGTGTGGTCCGATCAATGCGATATTCATCTCGCACCTCCATCATTCATTTACTATCTATATGGTACCGATAATTTAGAGTCATGACAAACAAAAAAGCTGTACGGTAATTAGCCGCACAGCTTTTTCATAAGGTTTAGAAAAGGGTAGGTTACTACCTAATTTCAGTTCACTTTTGGGAGGAAGTAAATGAAATGTTTTATTTTCTAAAATCAAGCTATCAGGTCGGGTATCCTTCAAGCTATGACTTAATCATAAAATTAAAATGTGAACAAAGTATGAATAAATCATGGTTATTTTCAAAAATCTAAATACTCCGATCAGTGGATTCATCACTGATTTTACCTAATTCAACTTGAATCGTGGTATGGCTGAGATCAAATTGTGAGGTTAGTTGCGAATCAAGGGCTTTAATGAAGGTATTGTTATCTTCCAATGTGGTACGACAAATGTGCGCAGTCAAGGCATTCTCAGTAGTACTCAATGCCCATATATGCAGGTCGTGCACATTTGAAACGGTATCTTTAGCTTGAATAATTTGTTTGACCTGCTCGAGGTCAATATCTTTCGGGACCGCATCTAGAGAAAGGTTAACAGCATCGCGTAACAAGCCCCAAGTCCCTAGTAAAACGATCAGAGCAATCAGTAAACTGACAACCGGATCTAGCCAAAACCAATTTGTCATTTTCATGACGATAGCGGCTAAAACAACGCCAACTGAGACACCAGCATCTGCAGCCATGTGCAAAAAGGCACCTTTAACATTTAAATCGGATTTTTGATCATGACGGAATAATAAGGCCGTAAAGCCATTGATAAATATCCCAATCGTTGCCACAATGATCACATCAAGTTCGGCGACTGGTTGTGGATTCTGCAGCCGTTGAATGGCCTCAACCACAATACCGCCAATAGCGACCAGTAAAAAAACGGCGTTGAATAAAGCGGCTAAGATGGAACTACGCTTATAGCCGTAAGTCATTTGATCAGTTCGTGCACGCCGGCTTAAAATGATAGCAACCCAGGAAACTAGCAACCCTAAAACGTCACTCAAATTATGGCCTGCATCGGC
The DNA here is from genome assembly GCF_047943045.1 of Agrilactobacillus fermenti. GTDB lineage: Bacteria > Bacillota > Bacilli > Lactobacillales > Lactobacillaceae > Agrilactobacillus > Agrilactobacillus fermenti. Next base: position 637,981 of record NZ_CP181347.1, read on the forward strand.
AATCAAGGCCAAAGCATTGGCTGCAAAACCAAAGCCACCCTCAATGATGACAAACGCAATATTTAGAATAATACCGATTTTAAAAGCTCGATTAATAGTTGAAACATTGGTACTATGATGATGTTCGTGCATAATATATGCCTCCCATTTCATATGAATAACCGCTCATATGTTTCCTATATTCTAACATGAACAGGATAGATTAACAACAGGAAGTGCTTACAAAATGACAAATTATTATGCAGACGCGGTACATGCGTGGACAACCGATGGTACTCAGCCCCCACTTTGGTTGGCAACCCAAAATGCGGGAGTGTTTTGGCGGAACCAAGCCCCTAGTTCGGTCAAGAAACAGGTTATTACTCAGTTAACCTCCCTTGAAGTACAAGCTTTATTACAAGATTCACGTAAGGATTGGTATGAAAATTTAGTGCAATATGCGTTAAATCAAAAAACTATTTTTGATTTTTGGCAGACAAAAACGCATGATCACGGACGTGAACATGCGCAGAGGGTACTAAAACTAAGTGTTTTGCTAAGTATTATGCAGCAGGTCTCGCTAAAAGATAGTTTGATACTTTATCTTAGTGCGATTTTTCATGATATTGGGCGCACAAATGACCAAATTGACCCAAAACATGGTGCGCTTGGGACGGCACGCTTATTAAATCACTACAAAATTACCCCGCCACTCACAGCAACAAAATTAAAGCTATTCACTAAAGCCTTTGCTTTACAGTCTATGGTTCTCTTGAATTCTCAAGCAGTTTTACCCATGCCTGAATTAAATACCAACGATAGCCATGTGCTCTTGGATTTGATTACCTATCACTCGCTGCCAACAACGGCAGCCAAACAAGCTTTTGCGCATTATAACGATCGAGCGCAACAACGCCGGTTTAAATTATTAGCCTTGCTTGAAGATGCTGATGCTTTAGAACGTGTTCGTTTCAAAGGAAATCTCAATATTGATTATTTGCGCACACCAGCAGCGCTACGCTTAATTGATCAAGCACGGATACCTTATCGGTGAATAAGTGAAATCAACAAATTTATCTTAATATAACAGTAGAATCGGTCGATCGTTAAGTGTTTGGATTTGACGATTGTTTTCCGGAAATAATTGTTTGAAAGTAGCTAATTGTTTCGGCGCAATCGTTAGTGGCGTGGCGGCCACGTACCATTCGATACCCTCAATAACCGGTGGTGTTGTCAGCGAACCGATATAGTGATAATAACTGGCAGCGTCAAACCAGTCCGTTAGTTGGATCGGTGTTGGTAATTTAAGCTGTTTATCAGGTTGAGGTAGGTTTAGTAAGATGTTATCTAAAGTGGCATCAGCAGCGCCCACATTGAAAAGTAACGCAATAACAGCTTTTTGACCATTAATAAATTCATGAACAAGGTGAAGTTCTAGGTCAAATTGGTGACCATCTAATAAGTGTTCACTAGGATGATGAAAATGACCTTCTACGAAGTGGGCTTCGCGCTTTTGCAAAGTTGCAGTGCCATTACCTTTAAGCGAAAGCTTACCGTCTGGCCGCCGAATCGTCTTAATTTGATAATGCACAAAATCGGGCAGATCTTCTACTGGCTGAGCTAAGTGATGTTCAATATCAATCGGAGATTGTATTTGTCCACTGACGATGGGCCAGTCCTTTTGAGTTTCATAGTTAAACATAATATTCACCTCATTTTTGTTAGTTATAGATATGGTTATTTTTTATTTTACCGCAATTAAAGGTTATAAAGTTGCGTAAAGACAAAAATTATAGATTGTACACTATTATATTGTATTCGGTTGCAATCCCACAAAGTCTTAATAATCTGCTAATATTAGGACTAAGATAAATTGAGAAGGGTTCTCAATTAGAAGGTGATGCCATGACATTTTTTGCTGGACAAAATTTAACAGTCAATTACGGAACGCATACGATTATCAAGCAGATGAACGTCACTTTTCCTAAAGGCGAGATCATTGGATTGATTGGCCCAAACGGAAGTGGTAAATCTACTTTACTAGGTGCACTTTCCGGTTTTCATAAATTAAAAACAGGGCGAGTTGTTCTGGAAGATCATGAGTTACATCAGTTTAATGCGAAAAAACGAGCTCGGCTTTTAGCCTGTCTGCCCCAAAATCCTCAAGCACCCGGGGATATTACCGTTCGTGACTTGGTGGGCTATGGACGCTATGCGTATCAACATCGCTGGACAGCTGACCATGAAGCCGATCGAAAAGCCGTTCAACGGGCAATGGTGAATGCAAATATTCAAGAATTTGCGGATACGCCCATTGCGGATCTATCAGGTGGGCAACGGCAACGCGCTTTTATTGCAATGACTTTAGCTCAGGATAGTGAGATTTTGTTGTTGGATGAACCAACAACTTTTTTGGATCTGCCGCATCAATTAGAAATATTAAAACTAGTCCGTGTCTTGAATCGCGAGCTGCACAAAACAATTATTATTGTCCTGCATGATTTAAATCAAGCAGCCCGCTTTTGTGATACTTTGATTTGCCTCAAGCAAGGTACAATTGCTTATCAAGGTCGACCTCAAGATGTTTTTACAGCGGAGATGCTGGCAAATGTTTTCCACGTCCGTGCCAAAGTGACCATGGATCCTCAAGCACATTGTCCGTTGTTATTGACTTATGACACAATTTGAGGTTTGTCAATGTACAAAAAGCGAAATTATTTCTTGATCAGTCTTTGTATTTTAGGTTTGTTGCTTCTCATCAGTAGTTTATTGCTTGGGGTTCACAATTATGCACTAAGTGATTTTTTTGCAAGACAGTCACAAAATTTTGCTATTATTTGGCAGCTGCGCTTGCCGCGGGTATTAGCGGTAGCCGTCGTGGGCGCATTATTAGCACTCGCAGGGAAGCTTTTGCAAACCGTTTCAAATAATCCAATTGCCGATCCTTCGCTGTTGGGTATCAATAGCGGGGCTAATTTAGCTTTGATTTGTGGGACGATTTTAGGAGTGCCTTTTACACTTTTCTGGCGCGTTAGTTTGGCTTTTCTGGGTGCTTTTTTGACTTTTTTGATCGTTTTCTTACTGTCAATGACGCGCCGAGGTTTAAGTCCCACCCGTTTAATTTTAAGTGGGACAATTTTTTCAGGATTTTTAAATGGCATCGCTTACGGTATTAGTATTTTAACTAAATCCAGTCAACGATTCCGTAATTTTTTGGTGGGCGGTTTTTCTGGAGTGGACTGTAAACAAATGTGGCTCTTATTGATTTTATTGCTCATCATTTTGGGATTAACCATTTACTTTGCCCGGGACATTACAATTATTGGTCTAAATGATCAGTTAAGTCAGGGCCTAGGCAGCCGCATCGTGCTCATCCGCAGTGTTGCAGTTATAATTGTTGTTTTAGCAACTTCTGGCAGTGTCGCTGTTGGTGGCAATATTGCTTTTATTGGTCTGGGTATACCACATTTGGTACATTATTTTGATAAACGCGATTTTAAACATGTATATCTTGAAATTATGTGTTTTGGCTCAGTTTTCTTGATGTTTTGTGATTTATTGGCGCGTTTGTTGGCCCGGCCATTTGAATTACCCTTGGGCGGCTTATCAGCGATTTTAGGTGGCGGCTTTTTAATTTGGTATGTGTATCGTCAAAGTGAGGCGGTGGTAGCGTAATGATCACAGCTAAAAAACATCGCTTTATTTTCTGGATCTTTATTCTAAGTGTCTTTTTTTTGGGTGTCAGTCTTCTGAGCATGGCTACTGGAGAGGTAAGTCTCACGCCACTGCAGTTAGGGCGGGCTCTTTTAAACCAAAGTTCGGCCCAAAATGAATTGATCCTATGGCAATTTCGGGCGCCGCATATTGTGATGAGTATTATTGTTGGCGGCAGTTTAGCCATGAGTGGGGCTGTGTTTCAGCGCTTGACGAACAATGATTTGGCTGATTCGAGTATACTAGGCATTAATGCTGGGGCTAGTTTAGGAGCAGTTTTGTTTTTAGGCTTGACACAGCTTGGGGTATCTTTAAGTCAAAATATTTGGTTACCAGTTTGCGCTCTAATTGGCGCATTGTTGACTGCTGGATTAGTTTTTAAAATTAGCCAAGACCAGTCGCCATTGCGGTTATTATTGAGTGGTGTGGCTGTGGGCACGCTGCTTAATGGGTTGATTTTGTTGATTCAGTTGCAAGTTTCTCAAGATGATTTTGACAAAGTGCTGGTGTGGCTATCAGGGAGTTTCTGGAATTTAGATTGGCCTTACATGCTGATATTAGGGCTTATTGGCTGTTTATTGTTGCCCTTTGGTCTATTAGCCTTACATAATTCTGATCTAATTTTACTAGGCCGGCGAAATGCGATGAGTTTAGGGCTAGATTATGATCATAAACGCCGGCAATTATTGATTTTTGCCATTGCCTTAGCCGGGATCGGTGTGGCTGGTGGTGGTGCGATCAGTTTTGTAGGATTAATGGCGCCCCATATTGCACGGTTATTGATCGGCAATAAAGCAAAATACAATTTGCCATTGACTATTTTAGTCGGCATCAATGTATTACTTCTGGCCGATTTTGTCGCCAGTCATTTATTTGCGCCGAGTGAGTTGCCAGTTGGGTTAGTCGTTGCTATGATCACAGTACCGTATTTTATTGTTTTGATGTTAAAAACAACACGTTAGGAGTTTAATATAGATGAAACAACAACTGAAGTATATTTTTGGTGGGTTTGTAATTGGAGTAGTCGTTTTGTTTAGTTTGATTAGTTTTGGGGGCGGAAAGGTGCAGGCTGCTAGCAGCGGCACACACACATTCAAGGCTGCTAATGGCAGTATTAAAGTCCCTGATCACCCCAAACGGATCGTTGTACGGACGTACATGGGGCAAGTGCTTGCACTTAAAGGTAACGTTGTTGGTGCGACTAAGTGGGATTTGGGTAATCCTTTTATTAGTTCGGCAGTGCGTCATAAGATCAAAGACGTTGGTACACCGATGAATGCTGAGGCGGTTTTAAAGCTAAAACCGGATCTAATTATTACGGATACAGAAGCCGATGTTAAAAGCATGTCTAAAATTGCGCCAACTGTTTTGCTGCCATATACAAAAATGCGCAATATCAATGCGATAACCACTCGATTTGGCCAATTATTAAATAAACAAAAAGAAGCGAAAGCTTGGCAAAAGAAGTTTAAACAACAGGCAGCTAAAGACCGCCAACGTTTGGATAAGGCGGGTATTGCTAAGGACAAGACTGTCGGCATTTATGAATTACAAGACGGGAAAATGTACGTATTTGGGACTAATTTTGGCCGCGGGGGTCAGGCATTGACAACTGGACTAAATTTTACCTTACCGAAAAAAGTGGCAGAGGTAGATAAAGGCGCTGGATTCAAGCAAGTCTCAATCGAAGCATTGCCGCAATATGATGCAGATTATATGTTTTTTACGAACTATAGCAGTAAGGGCAGCGGCAGCCAGGAATTAAAAGATTTAAAAGCTAATCCCGTTTGGAAAAAACTACCCGCGGTGAAACAAGGACACGTGATCCAGCTGCCGTTCCAGAAAATGTATTATTATGATCCCTATGCGACCATGGGACAATTGAAACTTGTGACGGATGCTTTACTTAAAGCTGGCAAATAGCTGGGATGTTCAGCTGCTAAAAGTCTTTCGGTTCATTTTGAAAGGTGAACCATAAGCATTATTAAAAAAAGACAACAAAAAAAGCAACCTAGCTAGGCTGCTTTTTTTGTTAGGCCTTATTTAGTTTCAGTGAAGACCACGTGTTTACGCAATTTTGGAGAATATTTACGTAAAGATAAACGATCTGGTGTATTACGCTTATTCTTAGAAGTTAAGTAAATACGTTCACCAGATTCTTTGTGTTCCAAAATGATATTGTTACGCATCAGAATCGCTCCTTTATAATTGTCCTCTTAATAATTTACAGGATTGAATTTAAAAGTCAATGTGATTATTATACTCAAAAATAAAAAATAAATCAAAACACGAACATTAAAATCGTTTACACTAAATTTGTTCCTAAAAATGTTGATTTTTCAAAAAATAATCGTTATAATAAGCTCATTGATTTTGAAAAGAGGAATTATTTTTATGGAGAACTTTTTTGATCTTAAAGCTAATGGGACCAAAGTAAGTACTGAAATTATTGCCGGTATCACGACTTTCTTCGCGATGTCATATATCCTTTTTGTTAACCCATCCGTATTATCGCTGACAGGTATGCCTTCGCAAGCTGTCTTTCTCGCAACGATTGTTGCTTCAGCTGTGGGTACTTTATTTATGGGGCTTTTCGCCAATGTACCATATGCGTTGGGACCAGGTATGGGCTTGAATGCGTTCTTTACTTATACAGTTGTTTTTGCCTTAGGTTTTTCTTGGCAGGAAGCTTTAGCACTTGTGTTCATTTGTGGCATGATCAACATTTTTATCACGGTCACTAAGATTCGTAAGATGATCATCACCGCTATTCCAGAAGTATTACAACAAGCCATGGGCGGTGGAATCGGTGTCTTCATCGCGTACATTGGTGTTAAGAATGCTGGCTTTTTGCAATTTACATCAGAGGCGTCCAGCATTGCTTCCGTTAATGGCAAACCGTTTGACCCTACGCAAACGCACTTTAAGGGCGGTTTAACAGATATTGTTTCTAATGGGGGCATTGTGCCAGCTTTAGTTAATTTTTCTCAATCAGGCGCACTATTAGCCTTGATCGGTCTGATCGTTGTTGTTATTTTATTGGTCAAAAATGTACCTGGTGCTGTTCTGATCAGTATCATTATTGCAACTTTGATTGGTATTCCGATGGGCGTTACTAATTTGCATATTTCAAATGCCAATTCCTTGGCTAATTCAGTGCAACAATTGGGAACTACGTTTGGCGCAGCGTTTGGCGCAAAAGGCATGGGGGCGCTCTTCAGCTCGGCCGATAAGTTACCATTAGTTATTATGACGGTCTTTGCATTTAGCTTTTCGGATACATTTGATACGTTAGGGACATTTATTGGGACTGGGCGGCGCACGGGAATCTTCTCAGCTCAAGATGAAGTTGCCTTGGAGAGTGGCTCTGGTTTCTCTTCCAAGATGGATAAAGCTTTGTTTGCCGATTCTATTGCGACATCTGTCGGCGCTATTTTTGGAACCAGCAATACGACGACTTATGTGGAAAGTACAGCTGGCATTGGTGCGGGTGGTCGTACTGGTTTAACGAGCGTCGTCGTAGCCGTTTTATTCTTATTAAGTAGTTTATTCGCACCATTCATTTCGATTATTCCTACGCAAGCTATTGCACCGGCTTTGATTGCTGTCGGCGTCATGATGATGGGATCTTTCAAAAACATTGACTGGGATGACTTGGGCGAGGCAATTCCAGCATTCATGGCTTCAATTTTTATGGGCCTGTGCTACAATATTTCTTATGGGATTGCTGCAGGATTTATCATGTACTGCTTGATCAAAACAATTACGGGTAAAGCTAAGCAGATTCATCCGATTTTATGGGTCGTTACGATTTTGTTTATTGTGAACTTTGTTGTCTTAGCAATTATTTAAGTATTCTTTCTAAAAGCAGGTATAATAAAAAGGCCAAGTGTTTGCGAACACGTGTGGCCTTTTTATTATACCTAAATTTAAATATTTGATGGAGGCAATTATGTTTCAAACAAAAATTAATGACCATCTCAGTTTGCGTAGACTTACCATTCAGGATGCGCAGCCCTTATTTGGGCTCGTTCAGCGAAATATCAGTATTCTTCAGGATTATATGCCTTGGGCAACACCAAATATGACAGTAGAAGACGAAGCAAATTGGATTCAGAACATGTTGAAAAAATCAATTGATGGCACCGTTTATGCGTTTGTATTGCTGTTCGATGATCAAGTAATTGGTGCGCTAGATCTACACCATATTGATCCAATCAATCAACACGCTGAAATTGGTTATTGGTTAGATCAGAGCCATCAGGGGCAAGGACTAATGACTAAGGCGGTTCAAAAACTGGAAGAAATCGCTTTTTATGAATTAGATTTGCAACGTATCGAGATTCAAGCTGTCACCCAAAACACTGCTAGCCGAGGCATCCCGGAACGGCTTAATTACCATTTAGATGGTGTCCTACGTCAGTATTTAAACTATAACGACCAATTTTGGGATGTGGTTGTTTATAGTCACTTAAAGACAGATTGATCACCTATCTGCTTTTTAAATCGATGTTTTTGTCAGTTGTTTGGTTATGCGCTCTTGATGATTCTTGACAATTAATTTGGAAATAGCAGTCGCCATATTTTGGTTTTTTAAAATAGGGCCATGCGCGTAACTCCCAATGGTGTTTTTATAATGTAAGCCTTCAACGCCGTCCTCAGGATTGTTGCCGTAACCTTGAATGACTTTTCCTAGTGGCTTTAATTTATCAGGATCATCAAAATAGGTCCGGCCACTGTGGTTTTCGAAGGCCCGGACTTTACCAAAAGCCGTATCAAATTCTGTATCACCGATCATGCGGCTATCGGCTTTAAAGACGGTGTGTAAAGGCAAGATACCTAAGCCTTTAATGACCGTTCCCTCAGCGGTTTTATAGTAATCACCGAGTAATTGGTAGCCGCCGCAGATGGCCAGCATAGGCTTACCAGTTTCAATGTAATGAGCTAAGGTGGCTTTATGCCGCAGTAAGTCTTTAGCAACAACGGTTTGCTCGAAGTCTTGGCCGCCACCAAAGAAAAGAAAGTCATAAGTTTCAGCGTCAAAATCATCTGTGAGGCTGATATTGGTCACAGTTACCTGGTAATCTTGTTTTTCAAGCAGATAACGTAAGATCTTAACATCGCCGCTATCCCCATAAGTATTCATGAGATCTTCGTATAGATAAGCAATTTTTATGGGTGCAGCTTTTACTGGATCAGTCATTGATAACATGCCTTCTCTCATAGAAATAATACAAGTGTGAAATAATACAAGTGTCTAAAATATAGAGTTATTTTACCCTTGTTTGCCCACTAGTGTCCAATACCAAGAATTTGTTGGATCAATTGTTCAGTTAATAACGGTGTCTGATGAACGATCCATTGAGCAACGGAGGATTGCTGTAACACTTGATGCATGGTTGTTAATGGTAGTAGCGTAAGGGTCCACAGCACTATGAAGAGGCCAAAGTAACCCAATACTAATGCAAGCAAACCACCAGCTAAGCCATTCGTTTGATGCACAACAGGCAGCCAAGTGATTGCTTTTGAAGCTCGAGCTAGCCAAATGATCAAGAAGTTACCCACTGCCAGAATGAAATAAAAACTGATGATATGGGTCACATAGGTCACAATAAAATTAGGATTAAATAATTGAAAGAAATTGGCAATACCTTGACTAAAGTCCGTATTATAACGATAGGCAATCAAAAAGACGAGTAACCCGCCAAGTGTATAGATCAATTGTTTGATAAAACCACGGTGGTAGCCGTGAAAAAAAGCACCGATCAATAATAGAATTAAAAAAATAGACAGAATCATCATGCTAGTCCTTTCGCATGTTTCTGTCTAAATTTTAACAATATAATTGGTGCGGCGCATCAACCCAAAGATGTAGCTTAGTTAAACTTTGCGGCCCATTTTTTAGCTGAGGTAACGGCTTGAGCTTCTAATTTTGCCCAGTCATCATATTGAGAGAGTTCAATGACTTCTTCATCGTCACTATCATTAAACGTACTTTTGTTGTTCACAATAATGGTATATTCGTCAAAGTGGAAACGATCATCGCGGTGACGTACTTGAAGTGTAAAGAAAGCAGCTTCATAATTGGCTGTATTATCTGCTTCTTGGTAGAGAACTTGTAGTTCACGTTGACCATCGTCAAATTCGACAACTTTTAATGCTTGCCATAAATGTTGGTAATTTGTGTGTAATTCTTGTAATTGAGCATCAGATAATTCTTCATCATAAGTTACTTTTTTCCCTGCGAGTTCCATCCAAAGACTTCCTTAATCAATATATAAAACACTAATCTAATCATAGAATGAACTCATATAAAGTCAAGGTACAATAAATAATTCTTAACACCTTGCATGAATTATTAAGATAGTTTAAAGTTATTGAGGACGTGAAACATCGATGTTTCACAAGTAAAGTTTGGAGGCCCATGATGTCCCCGGAAACATTTAGAACAATTTTAGCACAGCAATTTCAAATTGAAGTCTCAGACACGCAATTACAGCAGTTTGAGACATATTTTAATTTTTTAACAACTCAAAACAAAGTTGTTAATTTAACGGCAATCACGGAAAAAGAAGCCGTTTATTTGAAACACTTTTTTGATTCAGTGACACCGCTGCTCTATCTTCCTGAACTTTTTACGAGTAATAGTCGTATTTGTGATATCGGTGCTGGTGCGGGTTTTCCATCCTTACCTTTAAAAATCCTGCGGCCGGACTTAAAAATCACGATCATTGATTCGCTAAATAAGCGTATCAATTTTCTCGGTGAATTGGTGGCTCAGCTTAACTTGAGTCAAGTGACACTAAAACACGGCCGTGCCGAAGACTTTGCGCGTAAGGGACAACCGTTGCGGGAAAGCTTTGACCTAGTGTTAAGCCGTGCAGTGGCCCAATTACCAATCTTAAGTGAATTTTGCTTACCCTATGTTCAACCAGAAGGCTATTTTTTGGCATTAAAGGGTCGTCAAGGTGCTGATGAATTGACTAAAAGCCGTTTTGCTATCGCCACGCTAGGTGGTAAGTACATTAAGACAAAGTCATTTACATTACCTGACTCTGATGAAGCTCGGGATATCATTGTGATTCAAAAACGAAAGCAAACACCAAATCGATACCCTCGTAAAGCAGGTATGCCAGCTAAACAGCCATTGATTCAATAAGCGTCATATATCGGGAGGTGCATTATGGCATTTGCGTCATTTTTTGGTAAGAATCGTAAAAATAAATCAGATAATGAACTGAAACAAGTTCAAGAATTACCCGTGGCAGCAATTGTACCCAATCGGTATCAGCCACGTAAAGTATTTAAGGCTGACAGTATCAACGAATTAGCTGAGACAATTGAAAGCCATGGCTTATTGCAACCAATCATCGTGCGTGAATATGAGCCGGATAAGTATGAGATCATTGCAGGTGAACGGCGTTTTCGAGCCGTTGGTAAACTTGGCTGGGAAAAGATTCCAGCAATTGTAGATAAAATGAGTGACGCTGAAACAGCGGCGATGGCATTGATTGAAAATTTACAACGTGAAGAACTGACACCGGTAGAAGAAGCTCAAGCTTATCAAGAGCTATTAACTCAGGGACAGATGAAACAAGGCCGGCTGGCTGAAGCGTTAGGCAAGAGTCAGTCGTTTATCGCCAATAAATTGCGATTATTAAGGTTATCTCAGCCAGTAAAAGAAGCAATTATCAATGGCGAACTCAGTGAACGACATGGCCGAGCACTTTTGCGTTTGAACGAGACAGATCAGCAGATCGCACTTCACAAAATATTAAGTGAAGCGTTGAATGTCAAAGAAACAGAAAATTTAGTAGAACAAACGATAAATCCTCAAACAACGCTACAGCCACTATCAGAAAGTGAACTAGCAGCTATGCAAGTTTCAAATCAAGCTGAATCACCGACAAGTCAACCGGCCAATTTAGATACGCTCAACACAACGCATCGTGTATCTGATGAAGAGGCGCAAGGATTCACACCGCAAACAACGACTAAGACCGCACATAAACCCAAAATTTCTGGCAAGTCTAAAGATCCGAAAGTAGCCATCAATACCTTGCGTCATTCGTTAAAATTGATCCAAGATGCTGGGTTGCCGGTCGAAATAGATGAAGATGATGGTGCAGATAGTTATACGCTTAAAATTAAGATCAGTAAGCGAGGCGGGGCAAAATGACACGTGTGATTGCGATTGCAAACCAAAAAGGCGGCGTGGGTAAGACCACCACGACGATTAATTTAGGGGCTAGTTTGGCTAGTGATGGTCAAAGAGTACTTATCGTTGATACCGATCCTCAAGGTAATGCGACCAATGGCTTAGGTATCGATAAAGGTAAAATCGAACATGATATTTATCATATTTTGATTGATGAATATCCGCTTGAAAAGACAATTCAAACAACACAACATGAAAATCTGGATGTTGTACCAGCAACAATTCAATTAGCTGGGGCCGAGATCGAGCTCGTTTCACAGATGGCTCGCGAGACACGTTTGAAATTAGGTTTAAAAAAAGTTAAAGCACAGTATGATTTTGTTTTGATTGATTGTCCGCCATCATTGGGGCAACTCGCGATTAATGCTTTTACTGCCAGCGATTCAATTTTGATTCCCGTACAAAGTGAATACTATGCTTTAGAAGGCTTGACCCAACTATTGAATACGATCAAGTTGGTTCAAAAGCATTTTAATCCAGATCTAGCGATTGAGGGTGTGGTCATGACGATGTACGACGCTCGAACAAATCTGGGAACACAAGTTATTGCTGAAGTGCGGCAGTTCTTTGGTGACAAGGTATATGATGTGGTAATCCCACGAGTGACTAAATTGGCGGAAGCACCAAGTTATGGTTTGCCGATTATTGATTATGATCCTAAATCCAAGGGCAGTCTGGTTTATAACGAGCTTGCAAAGGAGGTGCTGAAGAATCATGGCTGAAAGGAAAAAAGCTCTAGGTCGAGGAATAGATGCTTTATTTCAAGATTTTAATGGGGAAACGACACACGATCAGGAGACGGTTGAGACATTAGCGTTAAGTGAATTACGGCCTAATCCCTATCAACCAAGACGAGATTTTGATGAAACGGCGCTTCAAGAATTAACCGCTTCAATCAAAAAGAGCGGTGTTTTTCAACCGATCATTGTACGGAAGAGCATCCAAGGCTATGAAATTATTGCCGGTGAGCGGCGCTTTCGAGCAAGCAAGTTAGCGGGTAAAACAACAATTCCAGCTATTATTCGCGACGTCAGTGAAGATGAAATGATGGAAATCGCTGTACTGGAAAATTTACAGCGTGAAGATCTCACGCCAATCGAAGAAGCTTTGGCCTATGAAACTTTGATCAAAAAATTAAATTTGACGCAAACGGAAGTATCTAATCGTCTGGGCAAGAGTCGACCCTATATTGCCAACTATTTGCGCTTGTTGACCTTACCAGAAGCCACTAAGCGGCTTTTACAAGCCAAACAGCTATCCATGGGTCAAGCACGTACACTGCTTGGCCTGAAGAATAAGGCCCAAATTGATGCATTAGCGCGGCGAACCATCAAGGAATCTTTGACTGTACGCCAACTTGAAAAAATCGTGAATGCACTGAATGAAGAAAAGGCATCTAAGCAAGTCATCAAGAAACCAGTCAAATCAACCTTTATTCGCGCAACAGAGCAGCATTTAGCCGATAAGTTTAATACAAAAGTAACCTTAGCAGAACAAAAAGATGGTAAAGGTAAAATTGAGATCGGTTATTTATCTACTGAAGATTTAAATCGAATTTTGGATATTTTAAACGTTTCTTTAGATTAATAGTAGTCAATCATGGACTTTTGCTTTATGCTAGATTTTGACACTTTAAGGAGGACTCGAATGTTTGCATTAGGTGATATCGTAATGATGAAGAAACAACATGCATGCGGGACCAATCGGTTTGAGATTATTCGGATGGGCATGGATATCCGTATCAAATGTCTTGGCTGTGGCCATCTAGTTATGATGCCAAGAAAAGAGTTTCAAAAGAAGATGAAATCAATATTAGTCAAGGCTGATGCGGTGACGGCGGACGAAGTGAACTATCAAGATGTCTTACATCGGCCACGTCCAGATGAATTATTATAAAATAATGTATTAGAAAGTGAGTTTTTAAACATGGCATTAACTGCAGGTATTGTCGGATTACCCAATGTCGGAAAATCGACGTTGTTTAACGCAATCACAAAAGCTGGCGCTGAAATGGCTAACTATCCTTTTGCAACAATTGATCCTAATGTGGGGATGGTTGAAGTACCCGATGAACGTTTGGCTAGAATTGATGAATTGATCCCAGCTAAGAAAATCATTCCTACGACCTTTGAATTTACCGATATTGCGGGTATTGTTAAAGGTGCCAGCAAGGGTGAAGGTTTAGGAAATAAGTTTTTAGAGAATATTCGCCAAGTTGACGCGATCGTTCATGTGGTTCGAGCATTTGATGACGATAATATTACGACGGTTTCGGGTAAAGTTGATCCGTTAGAAGATATTGAAACAATTAATTTAGAGTTAAGCTTAGCTGATTTAGAAAGTGTCAATAAACGCTACGCAAAAGTAGAGAAAGTTGCGCGTACTAAAGATAAAGATGCCATGGCTGAATTTGCTGTCTTACAAAAGATCAAGCCAGTACTAGAAGATGGTGGCAGTGTCCGTAGTATTACGTTTGATGAAGACGAGCAAAAAATTGTAAAGGGGCTATTTTTATTAACAGCTAAGCCGGTAATTTATGTCGGAAATATTGCTGAAGCTGACATGGCCGACCCAGATGCCTCCCCTTATTATCAACAGATCAAAGACTTTGCAGCGCAAGAAAATGCGGAAGCCTTGGCAATCTCAGCTAAAACTGAAGAAGAAATTGCAGAACTGGATGATGCAGATAAAAAAGATTTTCTAGAAGCAGAGGGCGTTAGTGAGTCTGGTTTAGATCGCTTGATCAAAGCTTCCTATCATTTACTTGGTCTAGCAACTTTCTTTACCGCTGGCGGCAAAGAAACACGTGCTTGGACTTTTAAACGTGGTATGAAAGCACCACAAGTGGCAGGTATTATCCATTCTGATTTTGAACGTGGCTTCATTCGGGCGGAAGTGATGTCTTATACTGATTTAGATCAATTAGGTAGTGCCCAAGCAGTCAAAGAGGCTGGCAAACTAAGACTTGAAGGTAAAGAATACTTGGTACAAGATGGCGACATTATTGAATTTAGATTTAACGTGTAAAAATAAGGATGACAAGTGAGGTGGCTTCAGTGGATAACCGTGAAAGAAACCAAAAGGCGGCAGAAAAACAGCAACATGTTAAAGCGGTAGAAGAAAAGGTAACATCGACAGTTGCGGAAGTGAGCCAAGCACCGTTACAACAACAAATAGATGCCTTAACAAAACGCAATCGAGAATATGTTTACCGGTTGCGTAAGGCTTTAACAGCAGGCGGCATGTCAGAAACGGAACAAAATACCAAATTACAAGCACTATTGCCAGAAATCTTAATGGCACAACAAAAAGGTCAACCGGCAAATCAATTGTTTGGGCCGCCAGTTGCTAAGGCGGACAGTATTATTAATGCGCCTAAGCCACCTAAAGTTGTTAAGCTATGGATGAAAATGGTGGACTCAACGTTGTTATTTGGTGTTTTTATGTTTGCTTTAGCGGCTATTTCGCTCTTTACTAATAAAAACGTCAATCCAAATCAATTGCGTTCGTTTGGCATCGTCAATTTAATCATTATTGCCCTCATTGCTGGGGTTGGGTTTACTTGGTTACAGGAGAAAATATCTGCGCCTAAAGCCAAACGATTGCCAATGTGGCAGTTGATTATTTTATCTGCTTTAGTTGTGATCGGGATGTTTGTTTTGGTAAGTGTAAGTGCCATGTTACCACCTGTAATCAATCCGGTTCTACCAGCAGTCGCTGATGTAATTATCCTAGCAGTTCTGTTTGGCGTACGGTATCTTTTTCGGAGAAAATATGGTGTTACTGGTGGTATGTTCAGCACACCACGGCCAACGACCGACAATCGGTCTAAATCGTAAACTGAGAAAATTGCCATAAATTACGAACGTCAATTTGACAATATGTGATTTTAATGAGTTTTTTGATATAAAAAAGGACATTTATACTTTAATTTTGATGAATGTTTGTATTTTTAGCGTAGAGGTATTGACTACCTCTATTTTTTTTGTTATTTTATTCAACAACACAAATCTGGAGGTCTTGCCACATGTCAAATTGGGATACAAAGTTTCAAAAAGAAGGATTAACTTTCGATGATGTCTTATTGGTTCCGGCCGAAAGTCATGTTTTGCCGCATGATGTTGATTTATCCGTTCAATTAACGGATAATATCCAGCTCAATGTTCCAATTTTAAGTGCCAGCATGGACACGGTAACTGAAGCACCAATGGCGATTGCGATGGCACGGCAAGGTGGCCTTGGCGTCGTTCACAAAAATATGAGCATTGAAGCACAAGCTGACCAAGTCCTCCAAGTTAAGCGCTCAGAAAGTGGTGTCATTAGTGATCCGTTTTTCTTGACAGCGGACCGTCCCGTTAAAGATGCCGAAGCCTTGATGGCTAAATATCATATCAGCGGTGTCCCAATTGTTAATGATCCTGAAACACGAAAATTAGTTGGTATCGTGACTAACCGAGATTTAAGATTTGTTTCTGATTATAATCAACCGATTCAAGGGGTAATGTCTAAAGATAAATTAGTTACGGCACCAATTGGAACTTCATTAGATGAAGCTGAAATTATTTTGCAGCGGCATCGGATTGAAAAATTACCTTTAGTGGATGACAGCGGTCGTTTAAGTGGTTTGATCACAATCAAAGATATTGAAAATGTCAAGCAATATCCTAATGCTGCCAAGGATGTGCATGGTCGTTTGTTAGTTGCCGCAGCAGTTGGAGTTACTAGTGATACATTTGAACGCGCAGAAGCTTTATTAAATGCTGGTGCTGATGCGATCATTATCGATACCGCTCATGGGCATTCGGCAGGTGTTTTACGCAAAATTACTGAAATTCGCGCCGCTTTCCCGGTAGCAACATTGATTGCTGGTAATGTTGCCACTGCTGAAGGCACAGCGGCCTTATTCGATGCAGGAGTGGATGTCGTTAAAGTGGGTATTGGCCCTGGCTCTATTTGCACCACGCGAATCGTCGCTGGTGTCGGTGTACCACAAATAACTGCTGTTTACGATGCAGCGAGTGTTGCCCGAAAACGGGGTAAAGCAATTATCGCCGATGGTGGGATCAAATACTCTGGTGATATCGTTAAAGCTTTAGCTGCTGGCGGGACTGCAGTTATGCTAGGCAGCATGCTGGCTGGTACGGATGAAGCACCAGGTGAATTTGAAATTTATCAAGGCCGACGCTTTAAGACTTATCGTGGTATGGGCAGTCTTGCTGCGATGTCGCACGGTTCTTCAGATCGCTACTTCCAAAGTGGTGTGAATGAAGCCAATAAACTTGTCCCTGAAGGTATTGAAGGCCGCGTTGCCTATAAGGGTCACTTATCTGATGTGATTTATCAAATGGAAGGCGGTCTACGTTCCGGGATGGGTTATGTTGGCGCTAAGACCGTTTATGATTTACAAGATAATGCTCAATTTGTTCGTATTACTGGTGCCGGGTTACGTGAATCACATCCGCATGATGTACAAATTACCAAAGAAGCACCTAATTATAGTCGCCAATAATCTTTAAGTTAGTATTAGAGAGCGTGAGACAAAAGGCGCTCAGCACCTGAGCACTAACAAGAATTGCGAAAAATATTGGGCTTGCTATTTGAGCCATTCGTGGTTAGGTGAGGGTGCTGCCTTTTGGAACACGTCTAAAATTTAATTGTTTGCAAACAACATAGAGAGCTAGAAATAAAACGTTGGTTTTGTTTTTGGCTCTCTATTTTTGTGTTTAGCACGGACTTTTCAAATACTATCTATCCAAAATAAGCTTTAGTAACTAAATTGTAATACTATTTTTTACGCCATGTAATATTTATAGTGTATTGTAGTCTATGGAATATAAAGTACATATTTCCATTAAGTAAACAATCATCTAGTTGTGATTAAAATCAAGGGCAGGAGGTAGTTATGACACAACAGACTTCAAATCATAAATCTAAATCATTGGTGACTAAAATCGGTGTTGCATTGATGGCAATGGGTTCAGTTGCACTTTTGAGTGCATGCCAGAGCAATGTAACTAAAAGCAGTCAGAGTTCTGAAAAGTCTTCCAAAGTTAGTTCAAGTGAAAAGAGCAGTTCTGTAAAAAAGAATCGAGCTAAATCTGAAACAACAACGACAACATCAAGTTCTGAAGTTTCAAGTACAACCAGCTCAGATACAAATTCTAGCCAAACATCAGCTTCGACACAATCGACGACTTCACAGGCAAGTCAGACGAGTGCCGCAAGTAGCAGTCAAAGTGTTCAAATTACAAGTGGTGATCAAGCGGCGGAATATTTGAAGAGCCAAGTTGACAGCCAGTATCAAAACGTTGCTGGTGGTCAGACACTTTATGGATTTACCAACGAAACCACCTACCAAGGCCAAAAAGCTTACCGCGTTGAAGTTGGTAAGAATAATGGTCGCTCGACAATCGCCGTTTATGATGTTTTAACAAACGGCCAAGTTGTAAAAGTCAATAACTAATAACGAGGAAAGAAAATGAAATTTAAGAAATTTAAGATTGTAACACTATTTACACTGGCGCTCTCCTTAGTCAGCGGCGCAATTGCTGGTGCAGCACAAGTTCAAGCCAGTGATTTTCCAAAGTTTGCGGACGTGGCGAGCTACCAAAGTTCTGATGAATATTACTTCAAAAACTTAGCTACGGGTAATGTATCCGGTGTTGTTGTCAAATTAACACAAGGTAGTACTGATGGTGATAACTATATCAATCCTAAAGCTGGGGCACAGATCAAGAGTGCTAAAGCAGCTGGTATGAAAGTTAGTTTGTATCATTATGCAAAATATAATGGCAGTGCCGATGCTAAAGCAGAAGCTGATTTCTTTGCAAATGCGGCCACACGTTATGGCTTAGATAAGAATACGGTCATGGTTGCCGATGTAGAAGATTCGAGTTTAACAAATCCCTATGCAGATACGGTTACTTTCCAAAATGAACTAGCTGCGCGTGGTTTTAATAACCAAGTTGTTTATTCAATGGCTTCATGGTTCTGGGCTAATAAGTTACCACGTAATTATCCAATTTGGGTAGCGAACTATGGTGTGAGTCAACCTGGCGTTGATAATGCAGCAGCATGGCAATATACGTCTAATTACAACGGAATGAGCTTGGATATGAGTTATGACTTCACTGGCTTATTCACGAATAATAGTGTTTCACAAGCACCAGCTGGTAACAAGAGCGTGGTAACAGCGTTAAGTCGTTGGAATGGTGTGAATGCTGTTCATAAAGATGGTTCATTTGCCCAATGGCTATACCCTGATTCTCAATGGGTCAACTGTGGTGAAACAACGATCAATGGTCAAACAGCTTACCAAATCGGTAATGATGTTTATATTTATGCCGGCGACACACATTAATCACATTAATTGAATGAATTTAGTTAGAGCGATTGTATGGTACCTCTGTTGGTATCTACAGTCGTTTTTTTAATTGCCAATCTTAGTGAATCTTAACAATTTTGTGCCAAAGTTTGGTAAGATTAGAGGTAAAGTATCAACAATCTGCCATGAATTTCAAGGAGTAAGCTATGAAAATATTGATTGTAGATGACGATAAAGAAATCGTTGAATTGTTAAGTATCTATGTTAAAAATGAAGGCTATGAACCAATCACAGCCTATTCGGGTAAAGAGGCGCTTTCTCGACTAGCCACTAATCCAGATATTAAATTAATGATTCTAGATATTATGATGCCAAGTATGAATGGGATTGATGTGATCAAAGAAGTCCGTAAAGATTCGCAAATACCAATCATCATTGTTTCTGCTAAAACTGCCGATATGGATAAAATTCAAGGGCTGATCACAGGTGCGGATGATTATGTTTCTAAACCTTTCAATCCACTAGAAGTCATGGCCCGAGTCAAATCACTGCTACGGCGTAGTGAGCAGCAAGTGCCAACTCAAGTACCGGATACATTAGAAGTTGGGCCATTAACCATCAAGAAAGATTCTCATGAAGTCATTACTTTGACCGGGAAAAATATTCAATTGACAGCTTTAGAATTTGGCATTTTGTATTTATTAGCCAGTCATCCCAATCGAGTTTTTTCTGCGGATGAAATTTTTGAACGTGTATGGCAACAAGAAAGCGTTGTTTCTGCTAAAACGGTTATGGTGCACGTGAGCCATTTACGGGATAAAATTGAAGAGGCGACTGGCGGTGAAAAGGTGATTGAAACGGTTTGGGGCGTGGGCTATAAAGTTGCGGGATAAAACAAATCGTAAAGTGAATCGTAAAACAACGACCAAAATTAGATTAACTGGCGCTGAGGTTAGTGAACTCATCTTTGAAGGTATCGTTACTTTTTTGATTTTACTTGCCTTAGAGATTGCGTTAATTCTCTTGTTAAATCAAGGTTTTATTATTAATCGAAATTTAGATTCCAGCGTGTCTTTTTTAAGAGATCTTATTAGTATACATAATGCCAATGTTCAGTTCTGGGGCTGGAATCAGATCTTTTTATTGATTTTAGTTGTCATTGATGTTTTGGTTGTTTATTGGCGGATCATGCGGCGGTTTCACCAAATTGAAATGCGACACGTGATCTCGGAGTTGCATTATATTGCTGATAATCATTTTGACCATCGTATCACGTTTAAAGTAAATCCAGAATTGGAAAAAGTGGTCTCTAGTATTAATGCGTTGGTAGATAGTACCAATCGGAGCATTGGAGAAGAGCGGCGGATCGAGAAATCTAAAGATGAATTGATCACCAATGTCAGTCATGATATTCGCACGCCACTAACGTCTATTATTGGTTATTTGGGATTAATTGAAGATAAACAGTTTAAGAATCAAGAGGAACTGCTGAAGTATACGCATACAGCTTTTGAGAAATCAAAGCAAATGAAAGTTTTAGTTGATGATTTATTTGAATTTACGAAAATCCAGCAAACCGCAACGACATTAAATTATATGTCTACTAATATGACCAATATGCTGGCGCAGTTAGCAGCAAGTTATGAATTAGAAGCCCAAAAACAAAAGATCCATATTTTGACGCAGACACGACCAGATCCTTTGATTATGGATGCTGACCCAGAAAAGTTAAGTCGCGTATTTAATAATTTGATCATCAATGCATTCAAGTACGGCCAAGATGCTACCAAATTACTGCTGCGTGCGCGCCAAGTGGGCACAGAAGTTATTATCCAAGTGACAAATAACGGTCAGCCTATTCCGGAAGCATCATTAGCGCATCTTTTTGATCGTTTTTATCGTGTTGAAAGCTCACGGTCCCATGAGACTGGGGGCAGCGGCTTGGGGCTTGCGATTGCTCAAAGTATTGTTGCTTTGCATGGCGGTTTTATTTATGCAGTATCTGATAAAACTCGAACTTCTTTTGTGATCCATTTACCACTGAAACGTGGGGCGCGATTACGGCCGAGTACTAATGTTAAAACAACGGATCAAGCTTATTTATCAAATTTGAATTGAGGGTGCGAACACCATATATGAAACAAAAACGAATTTTAGAGCTAATTATTGCCAGCTGCTTCCTGATTGTGACATTGATTGGTTCCAGCCAACAAGTTTTTGCCGATACACCTAATGATTTCAATATTGGTAGTTATCAAGCGGATGCAAAGGCGGCTGTGGTGTTAGATGCTCAAAGTGGACAAGTGCTATACGCAAAACAAGCTCATGAGGTATTGCCAGTTGCTTCAATGTCGAAAATGTTGAGCTTGTATCTGGTACTCCAGGCTATTCATCAAGGCCGAGTGCAATGGTCAGATACGGTGGTGCCCAATGAAGCTCAGGCGAATTTGAGTAAGCAGACAGAGTTATCTAATGTTCCATTGACGGCAAATACGGCTTATACTGTGGCTGACCTTTACCAAGCATCGTGGATTTATTCAGCCAATGTGGCCGTCATGCTGCTGGCCCAAAAAGTTGCTGGGTCTCAGGAAGCGTTTGTACAGCAGATGAATGCACAGTTGCAAAGATGGGGCGTCAAAGATGCCCAAATCGTTAATGTGAGTGGTTTAAATAATGATTTATTAGGTGATTTGCAGACAAATGGTACAGCACCACATGCAGAAAATGGGTTGTCAGCTTATGAAGTAGCTTTGATTGCACAGCACTTGCTACAGGATTATCCCGAAGTATTACAAACAACTAAGCTAGCAAGTGCAACTTTTGCTAAGGGCCAAGCCGACCAGACCGACATGAAAAATTGGAATTTATTATTACCTGGAAACGCATTAGCTGATGACAATTTACCAGTTGATGGTTTGAAAACAGGGACAAGTGATGCAGCTGGTGAATGTTTTACGGCAACCTTACCAGTTGGTAAACGGCGCTTGATCAGTGTGGTCATGAATGCCCATGGTGCATCTGCTGACAAGAGTAAACGCTTTGTAGCAACTAAAAATCTATTGACTCAGGTCTTAGATCATTGGCAATATCAAACTTTAACGACTAAAAATCAAGCATTGCCGGGACAGCCACGGCTTCAGATTAAAAATGGGGTGCAGCAACATGTTACCTTAGTTGCTAAGCAGAATTTTTCTTTGTGGCAGCCTAAAGCTGAGCCAGCTCAGGGCCATGTTCAGCTAAACAAACGTGTTGTTGAGGCGCCGGTCGCTAAAACAAAAATTGTGGGTTATTTTCAATTAGGCAATCAAGCACACTTTGTATCAAATCCGGCCTCAATCCAAATCGGAACTAGAACAAAAGTTCAGCGCTTACCTTGGTATCAAATATTTTGGCGGCAACTGCAAAGTATTTTTTAAAATTGAATCGTTAAATAAGAAAAACTGCTATACCTCAATCATGAAGAGGATATAGCAGTTTTTTTGTATGTAAGGCAAATGATACAAATTTAATGAGATAGAATCAAAGCTATGTTTTGGTTACCATTATATAGTAATTATGATTGAAAGCGATTTTAAAAACAACTGTTGCTGTATCGAGAGTGATAGGATATATATTTCCACGGCATATGACTATTACAATTTCACTGAGAAGACTATAATAGAATTATATTCAAATAAAGTTGGGTCGTTGCAGGCTTAATTATTAAAATTTTAATAGTGAAACGTTGATTTACATGTCTGTTACATAAGTGTTGTATAATTATCTTGTAATGTTACCGCTATCAGCATTAGGGGGAGTTTAATGGCTAAAGAGACCTTTGAAAAGCGTGCTTATTTATTTAATACTGGGGCATATTTTGAAAGTTATGAATTTTTAGGGTGTCATCAAGTTGATCAAGGCTTTCAGTTTAATGTTTGGGCTCCACATGCCAAGCAAGTTTATTTAGTTGGGGATTTTAATCATTGGTCCCAAGAGCTGCCAATGAAATTAGTAGCTGGGACTGGTATTTGGACGGTAACTTCCGAGTTGCCGAGAGTTAATGATTTATATAAATTTGGAATTCAAGCACAAGATGGCAGTTATCAATTAAAAGTCGATCCTTACGCTTTTGGTTTTGAGCACAAACCTGGGAATGGTGCCGTCGTTTTGCCTAGACCACATAAGATTTGGCATGATGCGGATTGGCTTAAACAGCGGCAATTGCATAAACCTTATCAGGCGCCAGTCAATATTTATGAAGTTCACCTGGGCTCTTGGCAGCGTCACGATGATGGTAGTTATTTGACCTATCGCGAGATCACTGAGCAGTTGATCCCATATGTTAAAAAAATGCACTATTCCCATGTGGAGTTCATGCCATTAATGGAACATTTGCTGGATGCGTCTTGGGGTTATCAGCTCATGGGGTATTTTGCTCCAACCAGTAGATTTGGTAGCTTAGTTGATTTTTTAGACATGATTGATGCTTTTCATGCCGCGGGAATCGGTGTCATTATGGATTGGGTGCCTGGACATTTCATTCGTAATACTGACGCACTAGCCCAATTCGATGGGACGCCCACTTTTGAATACGCTGATTTTAATCGGGCAAATAACGTCCGCTGGGGTAGTTGGAATTTTGATTTGGGTAAAACCCAAGTTCAAAGCTTCTTGATCTCTAGTGCGATGTACTGGCTGGATTATTGTCATTTAGATGGGCTGCGCGTGGATGCTGTATCAAACATGCTTTACCTAGATTATGACGCTGGTAAAGAAGGCACTGTCAATCAGTACGGGGATAATGGCAATCTTGAAGGTCAAGCGTTCATTAAAAAGTTAAATACCACCGTTTTTAGATACCATCCTGATATTTTGATGATTGCTGAAGAGTCCTCGGCTTTTCCCAAAGTGACAGCACCCGTTGATGAAGGTGGGCTGGGATTCAACTATAAGTGGAATATGGGTTGGATGCATGATACTTTAAAATTCTTTGAAATGGATCCACTGTTTAGACACGATCATTTCAATTTATTAACCTTTTCATTTTTGTATATGTATGATGAGCAGTTTATCTTGCCGTTTTCTCATGATGAGGTCGTTCATGGCAAGCAGTCACTAATGCACAAAATGCCAGGTGATCGGTATAACCAATTTGCCAATTTACGGACAATGTTGGTATATATGATGGCTCACCCAGGTAAAAAGCTGTTATTTATGGGCAGTGAATGGGGTCAGTTCTTGGAATGGCGCTATTGGAGTGCGCTCGAGTGGGTGGACTTAAATGATGAAATGAATCATAAAATGCAGCAGTTCACACGCAAATTGAACGCCATTTATCATCAAGAAAAAGCTTTTTGGCAGCTTGACCACGATCCTAAAGGTATCAATAGTACCAATGCAGATGATCCAAATTCGTCAACTTTAGGTTTTATCCGACTAGGAAAAGCCACAACAGACTTTTTAGTTTTTGCTTTTAATTTAGTGCCGGTGGAAAAACAGCATTTTCGGATTCCGGTGCCTTATGCTGGAACTTATACAGAGTTATTGAACACAGAGATGCAGGATTTTGGCGGTACTTGGACTAAGGGACAGGGCACTTTTGAAACAACCGGACAAGGCTATAGAAGTGAACCAGAGTCTATTGAAGTTATTTTACCGGCCATGAGTGCATTGATCATTAAACCTAAAGCTTTAATTTTGTAATGATCAGGATAGGTTTTGTACAAAGGAGGAAAGGGTTCATCCCGCAATTATGAGTACAGAAATGTTAGCAATGATTTTAGCTGGTGGGCAAGGCTCACGTTTGGGAAAATTAACTAAGTCGACGGCCAAACCCGCCGTACCATTTGGTGGCCGTTATCGGATCATTGATTTTGCGTTAAGCAATTGTTTCAATTCAGGTGTGAATACCGTTGGGGTAGTCACTCAATACCAGCCCTTAGAATTAAATGCCCATATTCAAAATGGGGCTAGTTGGGGTCTCGATGAAAAAAATGCCGGTGTCACTGTTCTACAGCCATTTGCATCCCGGGAAGGTGAAAAATGGTTTGAAGGGACCGCACATGCCATTTATCAGAATATGGACTATATCGACTTATATTCACCTAAATATGTGTTGATTCTATCTGGGGACCATATTTACAAAATGGATTATGAAGCGATGTTTAATTATCACAAAGCTAAAAAGGCTTCTTTGACAGTTGGTGTTTTACCGGTTTCCATGGCTGAAGCACCCCGATTTGGCATTATGAATACTGACGAAACCGAGCGGATCATTGAATTTGAAGAAAAGCCAAAACAGCCTAAGAGCAATTTAGCTTCAATGGGGATTTACATTTTTAATTGGCCAACATTGAAAAAATATTTGATTGACAGTTATGCGACGGATATGAAGATGGAAGACTTTGGGAAAGATGTGATTCCAGCATACTTAGCACACAATGAACCAACCTACGCATATGCTTTTCATGGTTATTGGAAAGATGTTGGCACGATTCAAAGTTTGTGGCAAGCTAATATGGAGTTCCTTGAACCTAATAATGAATTGAATATTGGTGATAAAGAGTGGCGGGTATATTCGCGTAATGATGCTTTACCACCAATGTACATTACTAAATCAGCACGCGTAAACAATGCAATGGTTGTGGATGGCTGCTATGTAGCTGGTGATATTGAACATTCAATTTTATCTCAGAATGTCAAGGTGGGGGCTGGCTCTGTGATTCGCGATTCCATGATCATGCCCAATGCGGTAATTGGTAAGAACGTCACGATTGATCATGCCATTGTTGGCGAACGTGCAATTATCGGCGACGGTGCGAATGTAGTTGGCACTGAAGATGATATAGCAGTCGTCGGTTATCAAGAAGTGCTAGGAAAGGCGGTCGACAAAGGATGAGACAAAATATTATTAGTGCCATTGTTGATTTGAATGAACCAGATGAGGCTTTAAGACCATTGACCAGTAATCGTCCGGTTGGCACATTGCCATTTGCTGGCCGTTATCGTTTGATTGATTTTCCACTATCAGCCATATCAAATGCTGGTATTCGGGATGTAGCCATGTTCTTACCTAAAAGTGGCCGTTCTGTTCAAGATCATATCCGCAGTGGCAATTCTTGGAACCTAGATACGATTACAGGCGGCATCTTTACCTTCCCATACGTGGCTGAAAAAGATTATTCTGACCCAGTTAATCGCAAACGTTACTATGATGACTACTTAACTTTTTTACGCAAATCAGATTCACGCTACACAATTGTCATTGGTGCGGGGAATGTTGAAAATATTAACGTTGAGGAAGTTTTACAGTTTCACGTCGATGGTAATAATCCCATTACGGTCTTGTATAAGCGGCAGGAGCCTGAAACAGTTGCGCCAGATGAAGCAGCCTTAAACATATCTGAGGCTGGCGATGTGACCGCAATTTTGAAGGCTAAAGAAGTGACACCGGATGCCGTTAACCATATGCTGCCAATGAATATGGGCGTTTACCTCATGCGGACGAGTTTATTTATTGAGCTGATGCAAAATGCCAGCGAGCAAGATACTTATGCCAGTCTACAGCAGATCTTGAGTGAAGCCGTAGAAGTTTATAATGCTAACGCTTATGAATATACGGGTTTCTACTCTAAGATCGACACGGTCAAACGTTATTTTGATGCCAATATGGCTATGCTGGATGAAGCCAATTATCAAGCTTTATTATTTAGTCAGCGGCAAATATTTACGAAGAATAAAAATGAGATTCCGACCTTTTTTGCGAAGAGTTCGATCGTAAATACAACGCTTTTGGGTACAGGTAGCCGCATTGAGGGCCGAGTAGATAATTCGGTGATTTTCAGAAGTGTCAAGATTGACCGTGGCGCTGAAGTGGCGAACTCGGTCATTATGCAAAACTGTAAAATTGGGCCTGGATCGCATGTGAAGTACGCCATTTTGGATAAGGGTGTTGTGATTGGCGCGGGACTAAAAATTGAAGGGACACCAGAACAACCCATCATTTTTGCAAAAGGAGCCTCAATATTGCATGAAGCGGATATTGATAAGGGGGTGCAACGATAATGAAAAAAATTTTATTTGCGGCTGCAGAAAGCGCCCCATTTTATAAAACGGGTGGGCTTGGAGATGTTATGTTTGCATTACCAAAAGCCTTAGTCAATCAGGCATATGATGTCCGTGTTGTTTTGCCTTACTATCCTCGAAAAATGCCGGAAGCTTTTGTGAATGAGCT
Organism: Agrilactobacillus fermenti; assembly: GCF_047943045.1. GTDB lineage: Bacteria > Bacillota > Bacilli > Lactobacillales > Lactobacillaceae > Agrilactobacillus > Agrilactobacillus fermenti. The sequence continues at coordinate 665,428 of NZ_CP181347.1, forward strand.
GCAGGATGTCACGCATTTTACCGTTCGTGTGGGTTGGAAGAATGAGTATGCGGGCGTCAAAATGCTGCATCGTAATGGTGTAACCTATTATTTTATTGATAATCTAACTTACTTTGATCGAGATGGTTTATACGGTTACCCCGATGATGGCGAACGCTTTGGCTTTTTCCAGATGGCGGTCATTGAAATGCTGGAGAAGATTCAGTTTATCCCTGATATTTTACATTTGAATGATTGGCATACGGCGTTTATTCCCGTGTTGTTAAAAGACAAATATGCTTGGATTGATGCTTTACGTCATATTAAAACAGTTTTGACGATTCATAATCTTAAATTTCAAGGTATCTATGATCCTGTTATTTTAGATAGTATCTTTGGGATTGGACGTCAGTATTTCAATGAATCTGGGTATAAATATTATGATACGGTGAATTTCATGAAAGGCGGTATTGAATTTGCTGATAAAGTGACGACTGTTTCACCGTCATATGCTCAAGAAATTCAAACACCTGAATATGGTGAAGGCTTAGATGGGGTTTTACGTGCTAATAGTTATAAATTAGCTGGCTTCTTAAATGGCATCGATACGCAAGTTTATGATCCGGCAACGGATAGCAATGTCCGGTACAATTATGACCTTGCTAATTTAGATAAGAAAAAATTAAATAAGCGCTACCTTCAAGAGTTAGTGCATCTACCGCAAAGAGATGATCCGCTCTTTATCGTGATCTCACGCTTAACGCGGCAAAAGGGCATGGATCTTTTGTTACAAACATTGGATAACTTTTTAGTACAGCAGAATGTTCAAATGGTTTTGTTGGGGACAGGTGATCAAGATCTAGAAGCAGATTTCAAATGGATGCAAGATCGCTATCCAGCACAGTTATCTACGAATATTCGGTTTGATGAGAAGTTTGCCCAGCAGATGTATGCCGGTGCTGATTTTATTTTGGTACCCTCTGCCTTTGAACCTTCAGGCTTATCACAAATGATGGGCATGCGGTATGGGACAGTGCCAATTGTCCATGAAACTGGGGGATTAAAAGATTCAGTACAACCCTTTAATGAATTTGAAGATACTGGGACTGGCTTTGGCTTTGTCAATTATGATGCCGCAACTTTAGGTAAAATAATGACCTATGCGCATCAAATTTATACACAGCAGCCAGAGGCATTCCAAAGGATAATTAAACGAGATATGACAGCTGACTTTTCTTGGCGTAAATCAGCGCAATTGTATGTTGGTCTATATAATGAATTGTTACACGCATAGTTTTTTTGCGGGAAAGTACACGGTGTTTAATCTTGAAAATTACGGAAGAAAAGTTTATTAAAGATTACCAAGATCGTATGATGGCTATGTATTCTATGGCTATTCCAGAAGCAAGTAAAGCCCAGCAATATCGTGTTTTGGCCAGCGTTGTTCGTGATTATTATGCTAAAGACTGGCAACAAACACGCACAAAATATGAGAAGCAGGATCGCAAGCAAATTTACTACTTTTCAATTGAATTTCTACCGGGCCGTTTTTTAACACAAAATATGTTGAATCTCGGCATCACCGATGTGGTTTTATCAGGACTACAAAAATTGGGCCTTAAATATAATGAAATTGCTGGGCGTGAGCCGGATCCTGGTCTGGGTAATGGCGGTTTAGGCCGCTTAGGGTCAGCCTTTTTAGATAGTGCGGCTTCAGAAGGTGTTGCCTTGAATGGCAATAGCATCCGCTATCAGTATGGTCTATTTAAACAAGATTTTGTGAATGGCTATCAAGTTGAATTACCAGATGATTGGTTGCGTAATGGCAATGCTTGGGAAGTTAGAAAAGAAAATCGCGCTTGTGTCGTTCATTTTGGTGGCAACGTCTGGTTAAAAGAAGATAGTTTAGGCCATTTACGTGCTGTTTATGAACATACCAACGATGTGATTGCTGTGCCCTACGATATTGGCATTGTTGGCTATAAAAATAATGTGGTGAATACGATGCGCCTTTGGTCAGCTGAATTGCCTTTTAATGCTGATCAACGGTATACATTAGCTGAGAAACAACAAGTGAATGATATTACGGAAGTTTTGTATCCAGATGATTCCAATTATGAAGGCCGCTTATTGCGATTGAAGCAAGAATACTTTTTCGTGTCGGCGGGGATACAGAGTATTGTGCGCGCATATCGTAAAACTCACCGAAATTTCAATGAATTTAGTCAAAAGGTTGGGATTCACATCAATGATACCCATCCGGCTATGGCCGTTGCAGAATTGATGCGTATCTTAATGGATGAGGAATTTCTTGGCTGGGATCGTGCTTGGAATATTACCACGCAAGTCATGTCTTATACCAATCATACCTTATTGGCCGAAGCTCTAGAAACTTGGCCGGAAGATATGTTTGCCAAAACAGTGCCGCGGATCTATCAAATTATTCAAGAGATCGATCATCGTTTCCGGCAAAAGATGGTCCCAATTCACGGAGCTGAACTCGTTAGTTCAGTCGCACCTATCCAAGATGGACAAGTGCGGATGGCCTATTTAGCTGTTATTGGCAGTCATAGTGTCAATGGTGTGGCTAAATTGCATACTGAATTGCTGCAAAGTAGTGTTTTAAATGGGCTTTATCAAATTTACCCGGAAAAATTCAATAATAAAACCAATGGTGTGACTATGCGCCGGTGGTTATTGGTTGCTAATCCACGACTGAGTCACTTGCTAAATGAAGCTATTGGTACGGATTGGCAACGCCACCCAGATGCCTTACGTGCATTCAAAGTCCTCACTCAAGATAAAACCATTTTGCAAAAACTAGGTGATGTCAAACATAAAAATAAACGGGAATTAGCGACTCAAATTCAAGAACAGTTAGGAATCAAAGTCAATACGCACGCCTTATTTGATGTTCAAATCAAACGGCTGCATGCTTATAAGCGGCAGTTATTGCATGCCTTATATATCATTGATGAATACTTGCAAATCAAAGATGGCAAAAAATTAACGGTTCCGCGAGTACACATTTTTGCGGCTAAAGCAGCGCCAAGCTATTATTATGCTAAGGAAATCATTAAATTGATCAATGCTTTAGCTGATTTGATCAATCATGATCCTGAAGTTAATAACCAATTGAAAATCGTATTCATTCCCAACTATGGTGTATCTATCGCCGAGAAAATTATTCCGGCTGCTGATGTAAGTGAACAAATCTCTTTAGCTGGTAAAGAAGCCTCGGGTACGAGTAACATGAAACTAATGGCAAACGGTGCGATTACATTAGCAACTTTAGATGGGGCTAACATTGAAATTAAAGATGCTGTCGGCTCAGACAATATTGTCACTTTCGGTATGACAGTAGATGAAGTTGAAAACTTTAATTTCTATCAGTCTGCACAAATCTACAAGACGAATGCGCGCATTCATCGGATATTGGATACTTTGGTCGATGGCACGATTCCAGATATTACTACTGAAGGTCGCGATATCTTCAATTCCTTGGTACAGTACAATGATCAATATTTTGTATTAGCGGATTACGATAGCTATGTACAAGCCCAAGAAAAAATTAGCCAACTTTATCAAGATCGTTATGATTGGTATCAAATGAGTGCTCAAAATATTGCTGCCAGCGGTCGGTTTGCTTCTGATTACACGATTCAGAGATATGCTGAAGATATTTGGCACGTTAAAATTGAAGATCCGGCTGAATAAAGATGGCTTGAGTGTTCCAAAAGGCGTTGCCTTTTGGAACACGTTTAAAGTTTAATTGGTCGCAAACAAATAGGTGGCTGAAAACAAAACATTGATTTTGTTTCGGCCATTTTCTTGTATTAAGAGAGGAAAGTTTATATGACAGTTGATCAATACCAAGTTGTTTTTCACGTATCTGAACCAGGTCAGTTTCAACATGCAGTTGCAAATATTAAGAATTTATATGCTTATCAGCAAGTACATTCAGAAATGGCCTTGACGGTAGTGATGTTAATAAATGGGGCTGCTATTACGGTACTGACCCAGCCAGAAACCACCACAACGATTGCAACGCTACCTCAGGTTCAATTTCATGCCTGTCGTAACTCTATGCGTGCGCACCAGATCACGGCTGCGCAACTGCCAGCTGGGGTGACTGTGGTACCAGTTGGCGTTCTAGATCTGATTGAATTGGAAGCAAAAGGCTATGCTTATATTAAACCTTAAATTTTGGAGGTATGCTTGTGATTGAATATAATTCTTTTTTAACGACTGATAAAGCGCCATTTGGGGCAACTGTACCTCATAAGACAGTCACGTTCCAAATTCATATTCAGGCTATTGAAAATATCAAACGCGTGGCCCTAGTCGTTTACCAAGATGAGCATTGGGCAGGTCCTAAAGCAGTTATACCGGCGCACCAAGTAATAGCGGATACGTATACAAGTGAATTTATACCGGAGACAGGCGGCCTGTACTTTTACTTTTTTATGATCGAATTACCAGACACAGCTATTTATTATGGCTGCCAAGATGGTGGCTATGGCGGTCTAGGCGTCACGTACCGTTCCCGAGAAGAAGTGCAAATGTATCAATTAACGGTTGTCAATACGATTGATCAAGTACCTGATTGGTATCAAGACGCCACTTTTTATCATATCTTTGTGGATCGATTTAAAAATGGCAATGTTGACCAACACGTGAATGCCCCCAAAGCCAATAGTTTTATTTATGGTCGACAGACTGATCTGCCTATGTACATTAAGAATAAAGCTGGTGAGATTGTGCGCTGGGATTTTTATGGGGGTAATTTAAAAGGTATTGAATCACAACTCACTAATTTAAAGGCGATGGGTATTACAGCACTGTATTTAAGCCCAATTTTTCAAGCTCGAAGCAATCATCGCTATGATACCGGTGATTATTTTAAAATCGATGAGGTTTTAGGAACGTTAGCTGATTTTGAGCACTTTTTAAATGCCGTCCACGCTTTGGATATGCACGTGATTTTGGACGGTGTATTCAACCATGTTGGTGCCGATAGTCGCTACTTCAATCTTTACCATACGTATGAGACGATTGGTGCGGCAAATGCTCAGTCGAGTCCTTACTATGATTGGTTTACATTCAAACATTATCCTGATGACTATGAGAGTTGGTGGGGCGTCAAAGATTTACCGGCTATCAATAAAGATTCCCAGAGTTTTCAAAGGTTTATTGCTGACGGGGATCAAAGTGTGATTGGCTATTGGACGAATAAAGGCGTTGATGGCTGGCGCTTAGATGTTGCTGATGAATTAAGTGATGACTTTATCCGAAAAATTCGGCAGCAGTTAGAACGGCATCAACCCCAGCAGCATGTATTGATCGGTGAAGTTTGGGAAGATGCCAGCAATAAAGTTAGCTACGATCATCGGCGTCATTATATCGAAGGTGGGGCGCTACAGGCTGTGATGAACTATCCCTTGCGGACTTTGTTGTTACAGCTAGTCAATCAACAGCTCTCAGCAAGCGAATTTGTAACCCGCATCATGACGCTTAAAGAGAATTATCCTCGTACCGTCTTTTTTCATAACTTTAATAATATTGGGTCGCATGATACGCAACGAGTGTTGACCGCTGTTGGTGCCAACAAGGCTAAATTACATCAAGTTTTGCAATTGTTTTATACGTTGCCTGGTGTGCCTTGTTTGTACTATGGCGATGAGGCGGGTCTGACTGGTGATGTTGATCCAGATAATCGCCGGTTTTATCCTTGGCAGCATGAAGATTTGGAAATCAAGACTTGGGTTCAAGATCTATTGCAGTTACGGCACAATGATCCTTTATTTCATAATGATGCTGATTTCTATGCTTTTTCGTGTGGTTCAGCATTCGGCTTTTTCCGGACAAGTTCAATTGATGCACAATATCGACTTTGTGTGGTTAATCCAACGCCCAATCAAGGTGTTTTAAAACCACAATTGCTAAATTCGGTCGGCTTGCCCAAAAAGTTACAGGCAATTGCTCAAGCAAAGTTAGCGGGGCTGCAGTTACAAGCCTATGATTTTCGAATCTTGGACTAGGAGTATGCTATAATGTAGTTTAATGATTTTGATTGAGAGGGTGCTATTGTGTCTTTATCACTTTATGCATGTATGTTGATTCTTAAGGAACACCATTTATTAAAAAGTAGCGCGATTCAAGGTGATTTAGATGCCAAAATGGTTGATATCACTTATGATTCACGCAAGGTCAAAAAAGATGCCCTTTTCTTTTGCAAGGGAGACAATTTTCGGCCGATTTATTTGACTATGGCAAAAGATAATGGTGCCATCACGTACGTTGCTGAACAGCCTTACCCTGAAGGCAAAGGCATGAATGCCTTTATTGTCACAAATATTCAAAAAGCGATGGCCTTGCTGTCTGCTGCTTATTTTGACTACCCCCAAGATGATCTATTTGTGATTGCCTATACGGGCACGAAGGGTAAAACAACTTCAGCTTATTTTACGAAGGGTATTTTGGATATTACAACCAATAAACAAACGGCTTTGTTTTCAACGATTGATCGGATATTAGGCCCTAAGCCTGAACAACGGTTTAAGTCTGATCTAACGACTCCTGAGTCTTTAGATCTTTTCCACGATATGCGTGCTGCTGTGGATAATGGCATGACGCATTTGATTATGGAAGTTTCTTCCCAAGCCTATTTGCGCAATCGTGTCTTTGGATTAACCTATGATGTTGGTTTCTTCTTGAATATCACGCCAGATCATATTGGCCCGAATGAACATCCAGATTTCGATAATTATCTACATTGCAAGCTGCAGTTACTGGTTAATTCACGCAAATGTGTCATCAATGCAGAAACAGATCACTTTGATGAAGTTTATGCAGCGGCTAAAACAACGACCAATCCGGATAGTATCTATTTATATGCTGGGGCAGATTTTCAAGCCCCCCAAGATATTGACATTGATTTCCGCTTTGAAAGTAAAGAAGCTGACTTAGCGACGAGTCGATTTAATTTCACACCTGTGACACCAAAAGCTCAGGCACTTGGAGTTGGTGGCGCTTACCAGCTAAGCTTGATCGGTGATTTCAATGAAAGCAACGCAACCGCGGCCATTATCGCTGCCGCTTTTGCTGGCGCTGATACTGAGGAAACCCAAAAGGGGATTGCCAATGTTCGTATTCCCGGACGGATGGAGTCATTGAAAGTGCCAGGTCATGGTCAGGTTTATGTGGATTATGCACATAACTATGCTAGTATGAAAGCTTTGCTTAGTTTTCTTAAGAAAGAATATAATGATCCTAAACTTATTGTTGTTGTCGGGAGCCCGGGTGACAAGGGTGTTTCGAGACGGCCGGGTTTTGCCAAAGTTTTGACTGAATATGCCCAGCAAGCTTTCTTAACAACAGATGATCCTGGTTTTGAAAATCCACAGGATATTGCAACGCAAATTGACCAGGCTATCGATCATAATAAGGTTAACGTAGAAATCGTTTTAGACCGCAAAGCTGCAATTAAAGCTGCAATCACAATGAGTCAACCAGGCGATATTGTTGTTTTGGCGGGTAAGGGTGCTGATCCATATCAAAAGGTTCGAGGCGTCGACACGCCTTATCCAACCGACCTGGCTGTTGCTAAGCAAGTTGTAGCTGAACTTTGATTTTTAGATAATTGGAGTGGAAATATGCAACAATTTTTTACCGTTTTAGGTGGTATGGGTACTGCTGCCACTGAGAGTTATATTCGTTTATTAAATAAGCGCACGCCTGCGCATAAAGACCAAGATTATTTAAATTATATTTTAGTGAATCATGCCACTGTGCCTGACCGAACAACTTATATTTTGGATCACAGCCAACCAAGTTTCTATCCTGATCTTTTAGAAGATATCAAACAGCAAAGCCAATTAGGGCCTGAGTTTTTTGTAATGGCTTGTAATACAGCACATTATTTTTATGACGAATTACAAGCACAAACGAAAATTCCAATTTTGCATATGCCGCGCTTAGCTGTAGCCACCATGGTTCAGCAATATCCCGAATTGCAGTCAGCAGGTTTGATTGCCACTGAAGGGACAATTGCAGATGGCATCTACCGTGATGAAATTCAAAAAGCTGGCCGTAGTGTCATACTTGGCGGTGATGCCGTGCAGGCAAAAGTCAATCATCTGATTTATGATGATATCAAAGGTCAAAATTATGTGGACGGTAAATTGTATCATGAAGTTTTAGACGATATGGTCAATAAACTTGGCTGCGGTGTCGTGATTTTGGGGTGTACAGAACTTTCTTTAGCGCAAGAATTGGCACCAGATCACGACTATCCTGTGATCGATCCGCAAAGTATTTTGGTGGACAAAAGCATTGAAATGGCGTTGCAAATGCGTCGTGAACATAGTCAAGATTAACTAGTTTACGTTTAAATTAAAAATAGTGGTTGAAAACAAAATGAACGTTTTGTTTTCAACCACTATTTTTTTTTGCGAATAATTTTTTTAAATGTGTTCCAAAAGGCAGCACCTTCACCTAACTACGAATGACTCAAATGGCAAGCCCACCATTTTTCGCAATTCTTGTTAACGCTCAAGTGCTGAGCCCCTTTTGTCTCACGCTCCACTATTTGTTTGTGAACAATTTTATTCTAACCATGTTTGTCTTAAGTGACTACTTTGCCTTAGCAAGTTGTGTATATTTCGTAATAAATTTAGTTTTATTTTGAGTATAAGCATCACGGTCAAATTCATAGTTATGCCATAGCTGCAATTTTAATCGTTCATAAGCTTTGGCAATTTCTGGGTGTGTCAACAAGTAATCTCTAAAGTAGATTTCATCGTGGTCACCTAGAATTCGTAGATGCATGTGAAATACACGGGGGGCAAAACCTTGTAAGGTATAGCCCTTGTTTAGATCGATGCGCTGATCATTAGCCGCCATACATAGATAACCATTAGCCACAAGCAACGCTTTGATTTGCTGCAATTCATCTGATCGAGGAACTTCAACTAAAATATCAATAATTGGCTTGGCCCAAATGTTCGGAATGGCTGTACTGCCAATGTGATTCAATTGGATTTGCAGGTTACTAGGTAGGATTTGTTTTAACTGTGTGGCTTCGTCTTGGTACCACTGCTGCCAAACCGATTGATGTGCGACAAGTTGAATGGGAAACAGATGCCACAATTCAGTTAAACTCATTTCTGATAATTTCTTGGTCATTAGGACATCTCCCTTATATGAACTAAGCTTGCCAACCTCGAGTCTCTAACTGCATCTCACGTTTGCGCATTTTAGAGACATACGGATTGCCAGTTACAAAAAAACGTAGCGGCTTATCTACCCATGTGCCGTTTTTACGAACGCCGATACGGGCGCTGCTTTCAATGGCCCTAGGTGTCTTGAAAGTTGTCAGGTCGATTGTTAAGGGGGCATGATCCATCTGCAAATTATTCATATCCGTACTTTGAATCCCCAAAGCTTGCATTAATTTACCGGGACCGTTCGTAATTTCATAAAAATTAGGACGCTGCCGATTCTGCTGCATGATAGCCAAACCAATTGTAGGTTCAAGTCCCCGAATTAAAATACCTTGGGGGATATCTTTGGCTTGCGCAGCGATGTCAAAGCAGTATTGGCTATGACGTTGATAAATATAAATTGTACCTGGCGGGCCGTAAAGTGGTTCGTTGGCTTTAGAACGATGGCCTTGGTAAGCATGAGCTGCCGTATCTTGCTGTCCTAGATAAGCCTCTGTTTCGACGATCAGGCCGCCAACCGTACCTTTAGGACCGTGATATAGTAAGGTTTTACCGAGTAAATCTTGAGCGATTAACTCAGTAGGTCGGTGGTCAAAAAAATCGATCAATTGTTGAACTGACATACGCAAACTCCTTTAGAAAAAATCTCATTAATACTATCATAATAGATGAGGTGATGGAAATGGTATTAAAATTAGAAAGAATTTATACGAAGCCTGCCGATTTAAATGGTTATCGTATTTTAGTAGATCGCTTGTGGCCCCGAGGTATTTCTAAGATCAATGCGCATTTAGATGAATGGTATAAAAATATTGGTCCGTCAACTGAATTGCGCAAGTGGTTCAATCATGATCCTGAGAAATTTGCTGAATTCAAAACAAAATATTTAGCAGAATTAAATCGCAATTCAGATCTGGCTGACTTTTTACAATTGGTCAAAACACATTTAGCCACTGAAAATGTGATTTTACTATATGGCGCTAAAGATGAAGCCCACAACCAAGCAGTTATTTTAGCGGAATTAATTAAAGAAAAACTTGGGTTATAAATATAATCATAAATGGTACGGACGATTATGTAAAATGGATTAGTCCACAGAAGCAAAAATCTAACATTTTTGTGGTGGAATGTGTTATAGTCTTTTTGCGTAATCGTTTTCTTTATGTGTAAAACGCTTTCGCCGAATCAAAAAATAGATTAGGAGTTTTTTATTATGGATTATGTAATTGGTGTAGATATTGGTACAACGAGTACCAAAGCTGTGATTTATGACTTGAAGGGGACAGTTAAAGGATATGCCAATGTCACTTATCCACTTTATCAAGAAACACCTGATATGGCTGAGGAAGATCCTAATGAGATTTTCGATGCTGTGATTCAAACGATTCAGCAAGTTGTGCGTAAAGCGGGTGTGAAAGCTGGAGAGTTGAAAGGTGTTAGTTTTTCAGCAGCCATGCACAGTGTGATCTTGATGGATAAGGATAATCAACCACTAACACGGGTCATTACCTGGGCTGATAACCGTGCTGAAAAATACAGTAAACAATTATTAGCCAGTGGTGTGGGTCAAGAGATTTATGCTAAGACAGGGACACCGATTCATCCGATGGCCCCGCTATCTAAATTGATTTGGTTGCGGACAGAACATAAGGATCTATTTGATAAGACCCAAAAATTTATCGGCATTAAGGATTATATTTTCTACCGGCTCTTTGGCGAATATGTGATGGATTATTCTTTAGCTTCGGCAACCGGTTTATTTAATATTTTCAAGATGGATTGGGACGAACAGGCGCTAGCTACAGCTGGCGTGACAAAAGCTCAATTACCACGTTTGGTTTCAACAACGGCACAAATGCGTGGTTTAAATAAGAGTTATGCCGAATATATGGGTATTGAAGCTGATGTGCCCTTTATTTTAGGTGCCAGCGATGGGACGTTATCTAATTTAGGCGTCAATGCCATTGATCCTGGTGTATTAGCGGTGACCATCGGTACAAGTGGTGCTGTCCGGACCGTCGTCGATAAGCCAATGGTTGATGATCAGGGGCGCTTATTCTGTTATGCGTTAACTGAAGATAAATGGGTTTTAGGTGGTCCGGTAAATAATGGCGGTATCGTTTTCCGATGGGTTCGTGATCAATTATTTGGCCCTGAAAAAATCACTGCTGAACAGATGCAAGTTGATGCTTACGACATTTTAACGGATATTGCCGCTAAAATTCCTGCCGGATCCGATGGGTTACTTTTCTTGCCTTATCTGGGTGGCGAACGGGCGCCAATTTGGGATGCAAATGCCCGAGGCACGTTCTTCGGGTTAACCCGACAACATACCCGGGCCCATATGGTGCGCTCTGCTTTAGAGGGTATCGTCTATAATTTGTATATGGTTATGCTGATGATCGAACGAATTGCTGGTGCACCAACTAAAATTCAAGCAACTGGCGGATTCTCTCGTTCGGCATTATGGCGGCAAATGTTGGCTGATGTTTTTGAACAAGAAGTCAATATTCCGGAAAGTTTTGAGAGCTCTTGCTTAGGTGCGGCGGTAATGGCCATGTATAGTTTGGGTATTGTTGATGATCTTTCAGTTGTCAAAGATATGGTTGGTGTGACCAAGTCACATCAGCCTAATGAGGATAATTTCAAAAATTACCGTGAATTGATTCCAATTTGGATTCGTGTTGGGCAAGATTTAAAAGACAATTATGAAGCCATTGCTGGTTATCAGCGGACGCATGTGGATAAAAATAGTATCCATGGCAAGAGTCAAGATTGACGTTAATATAAGGAGGAAGGGCATATGAACCCCTTTGTTGTACTCATTGTTGGGATCCTGATCCTACTATTACTCATTGTTAAATTTAAAATGAACACCTTTGTATCTTTAGTAATCGTTGCTTTCTTAATTGGTATTGGCTTAGGGATGCCGTTGGATAAAATTGCGACTAGTGTTCAAAACGGGATCGGGGCACAATTAGGAGAGTTATCAATTGTCTTTGGTTTCGGCGCCATGCTGGGGCGCTTAGTTGCCAATGAAGGTGGTGCTTATCGGATTGCTCATACTTTGATTGAGAAATTTGGTAAGAAACGATTGCAAGTTGCCATCGTACTGGCTTCATTTATCATCGGGATCGCATTATTCTTTGAAGTTGGTTTGGTTCTATTGATTCCAATCGTCTTTGCGATTGCCTCTGAAGCTGGCGTGTCAGTTTTATATTTAGGGATTCCGATGGCTGCTGCCTTGTCAGTGACCCACGGATTCTTACCACCACATCCTGCGCCCACAGCTATTTCTGCAAGTTTGAATGCGAATACAGGTAAAGTGCTATTATTTGGGATTATTATCGCCATTCCGACGGTTTATATCGCTGGACCCCTGTATACTAAGCTTGCGCGTAAAATTGTGCCAGATGGGTTTGAGCGCCGAGGTAATTTAACGGCTTTAGGACCTCAAAAAGATTTCAAACTTGATGAAACGCCGAGCTTTGGCTTGTCTGTCTTAACGTCACTATTTCCAGTTGTCATTATGGCCTTGACAACAATTTATGAATTGACCGTTCATGGTGGGATCAAGCCGAAAAATCCAAGTTTGTTAGATGGCATTATCAGCTTTGTTGGTAGTCCAGTGGTTGCCATGACGATTTCTCTGCTCTTTGCCATGTATACCATGGGCTGGGGCCGTCATCGACCATCTAAAGAAATTATGGGTGCCTTAGAAGATGCTGTGAAATCTATCGCCATGTTGCTGTTAGTTATTGGTGGTGGCGGTGCTTTAAAACAAGTTTTAATTGATGGTGGTGTCGGCGATAGTGTTAAAACCTTGTTTACCGGGACAGCGTTATCACCACTGCTACTTGGTTGGTTGATCGCCGTGGTTTTACGGGTGGCACTAGGTTCAGCAACTGTGGCAGCATTGACGGCAGCTGGGTTAGTCCTACCATTGATGCAGCAATCAGGAGTTGATCCTGCTTTGATGGTCATTGCGATCGGGTCTGGTAGTTTAGCCCTATCTCACGTTAATGATGCTGGTTTTTGGATGTTTAGAGAATATTTTGATTTAACCATCAAACAAACCGTTTTGACTTGGACAGTGTTAGAAACATTGATTTCTATTTCTGGCTTGCTGGGTACGCTGATTTTAGATGCCATTTTCCACTAGACGGGGAAAAACAGTTCAGTAATTAATATATTGTGCTTTCTGAAAAAATATGATAGATTAAAGTTATTGTTTCAAAAAGCGCTAGATAAATGAATGCAAGGCTGAGGTGCTGTGGGTACCTCAGCCTTGTGTGCGTTTATTGGCTTTATTTGCAGAAACTTTCATATGAATCAAGCAGCAAGTAAGCTAAGACCAAAGAAATCGGGCAATCAGGACATCTACTTGCGGGTTTTCATGAATCATAAAATGACTGGCTGTGAGGAAATTTCCAGGAAATTCATGATAAATATAGCGGTCAATTTGGCCAGCAACGATCTTTCTAAGACCAGCAGCGGAGCGGGTGCTGACCTGGGCATCATTGCCACGGTGTTTGACATTGCCTACCAAATTAAAAACTTGTAGGGTTCGCGGTAAATTTTTTCGTGATTTAAGCATGGCTTGATAGCGTGGGTTATTCGGCCCTTCGTTGGCGTCAAATCCCATATAAGGCGTCGCCAGTGAGACAAATTTATGGACGGTAGGGGCATTTTTGGTGGCATGTAAAAGATAAGTCAACATAATGCCACCACCCATGGAATGGCCGACAAAATTAACTTGTCGTACGTGGTTTTTAGTATATAGGTGCTGCATGATTTTAGTTAGAGCTTTAGTACCCGCTTCGGCATCATATTTATTTTTTAGGATCACAATGATTTCTGGATTATTGCGCAATGGCCGATATTGTTGATAATGGATGGTTTGGTTGTGGTCTACAGTGATCTTCATGGCAACCGTAGCGATATGATAGAGATTGAATCGAAGGGCCATTGGACCAAGGGAAAGAATGGTACCACCCGCACCGTGAAGCAAAATGGTTGGGATGTTATTTTGGTGGACGTTGACTTGTCGTAAAGCCGTTGTTCGTAGGCCTTGAACAGCAGCCAATAAGACAATAACAATTAGACCGATCAAACCTAGACGCTGAAATAATTTTTTCATTTTTAGGCCCTCGATTTCACTGATGGTTTTTAATAAAGTTAAGCATTAACTTTATTATACTCAAATGATCGGTAACGTGGTGTCAAGCATACCTAGAGCTAGGAAACAATGAGAAATGCAGCAGAGTGACCAGTTATGTTGCTATTAGATTATTTGCGGTTGTGTAGATCATAATGATGTTTTGGATTTTGATTGAAAGAGGCACTAGAAAAATGACAGTAGAACCAATTTTGAATATTAAACAATTGACCGTTCGCTTTCCAGACAAGGTCGTTTTAGACCGTTTAGATTTTCAGCTGTATCCTGGTGAAATGATCAGCTTGATTGGGGCGAACGGGGCTGGCAAGACGACTTTGATTCGGGCAGTATTGCATCAGGTTAAACCAGTGCATGGCACTATTGAAACACACCCGTTGCATGAGACACGGCAACTAAAAATTGGCTATGTGCCGCAATTTCGTAATATCGATCATGATTTTCCCTTATCTATCGCGAGTTTTGTGGGATTAAATCGCTTGGGGCATCACTGGCCTTTTTATACAAAGCAGGAACATCAGAATTTAAAGCATGCACTGGCCTGTACCTATCTGACGGATTTAGCGCAAACAAGATTAGGTAGTGCTTCTGGTGGTGAGAAACAACGTGCTTATCTTGCTCAAGCTTTGGTAGATGATCCAGATTTATTGATTTTGGATGAATCAACCGCTTCGTTAGATGTACAGGCTAAAAATGAATTAATGGCGCTTGTACAGGAATTGAATCATAATGAACAATTGACTGTTGTTTTTATTACCCATGATTTAGAGCTGGCAGCGCGTTATACTACTAAATATTATTTGTTAGAAGACGGAAAATTGAGTTCGGGGGCAAGTGCTGACCTGAACCAAAGTCTCATTCGTGAAAAAGTCAGGGGAGCTATCTAATGTTTGCTTTAGTCTTTATGAGAAATGCTTATTTAGCCAGTACCTTTATTGCTTTAACTTGTGGTGTGATCGGTGTCTTTGTAGTGGCTCGTAATCTATCATTTTTATCCCATACCTTATCTGAAATTGGTTTTGCCGGGGCCGCCTTTGGTGTTTTTTCCGGTTTATCGGCTTTGAATGGGATGTTGATTTTTACCAGTTTAAGTTCTTTGATCGTTGGCGCGCTGGGTGTCGAGAAATCGCGTCGAGAAGCAACGATCAGTGCTGTCTCTAGTTTATTTATCGGCCTAGGTATTTTATTTTTATCGTTATCTAGCAAGAATGCCAGCTATGCAACGAATATTTTATTTGGAAGCATTGTGGGTATCAGTTTCGATGAAGTGAAGCAATTGATCATTTTATCTGCCTTGGTGATGTTGTTTGTTTTGATGATGTGGCGCTCATTAGTCTTTGATTCATTTGATAGCGTGGGGGCTGCTTCACAAAATATTCATCGCGATCTAATTTCAATTATTTTCTTAATTTTATTAGCATTTGCCGTTAGTATCGGGGCACAGATTGTTGGCTCACTGTTAGTCTTTATTTTATTAACCTTACCTGCTGCTAGTGCTCAATACCTCGGCCGTACTGTACCACAGTTATTGATGATAGCCATTGGTATTTCGTTAATTGGCGTTTGGCTGGGTTTATATCTCGGCTATGTGACTAACTGGCCTGTGACGTTTTTTATTGCTAGTATCGAAGTGCTTATCTATTTGTTAGCCATTTTATACAGTCGCTTAGTTCAAAGAAGTTGAAAATAAGCACACTGGACAGTTTCTTTAAAGCCCGTTGAATATAGTCAAATCGCCATTAAAAAGGCAGCTGAAAACAAAATATAGTGCCGCTTAGAATTAGGCGTTTTAGCTTAATTTCTAAGGGCACTATAACGGTAATATTTGTTTTCAACTGCTTTTTAGTTATATTCTCCAATAAAGAAACAATTAATGGGTATAAACTTTAATTAAAGTCTTGGTATTCGGCTACCTCGTGGGGGAGGCAAAGAATGTGGCGCTGGTCTTGGTTAACTAAGACCAGGTTTTCGGGTAGTTGTAGTTGATCGTTGATCAGTTTGATTTGCCATTTAAAGTGAACTTTAGGTGTTTGTTGATCTAGTTGAATGGTACATAAGTCGTGTTTTTGACAAATTGAAAAATACTGTATATCTGCCGGACGGACATTTTCAAGCTGCAAACTCTCGATATAGGTCCAGAGTAATTGAATAAAAAAGTGTGGTGTCGCGTACGCAACTGCATGACTTACGATATTTTCTGGTTCAGACATTTTTCTTCGATGATAAAGATGCATATTTGACCTCGCTTTAATAAATCAAAAGAGAACGAAATAAATGATTAATTAAAGCATACTAAGCAAATGACTAGAAAACAAGGTTATGCCTATGACTGTAATGGAATTGATAGTCAGATTGCGATAATGTTTTATTTTTAACAAGAAAATAACAAACTTATTATCTCTGTAATAAATGTTCCAATTCGTTTAAGCGTTGTTCAAAAGTTTGAAAGGCACCAATCAAGTAATCAGGTTTTGTCATATCGATCCCTGCAGCTTTCATGGTATCGATAGCGTAATGGGAACTGCCAGATTTGAGATAATCGATGTATTTCTCACGCGCCTGCGGTTTTTCCTGCATGATCTGATCACTCAAAAAGGCAGCAGCAGCGAACCCAGTCGCGTACTGATAAACATAATAGTTCATATAGAAGTGCGGAATACGGGACCATTCTAAGGCAATTTGTGGATCTGAGATGATACTTGGACCATAGTAACGTGCATTAAGTTTACCATAGTAGTCAGACATCATATCGGCGGTTAGCGGCTCACCATTACCGTCTGCTTGGTGAATAAAATGTTCGAATTCAGCAAATTGTGTTTGCCGGAAAATGGTGCCCTTAAAACCATCAAGGTAGTAGTTCAAAATATAAGCACGTACTGTTGGATCAGATTGGGTCTGCAGTAAATACTCGGTTAAGATATTTTCATTCGTTGTGGATGCAATTTCAGCTACGAAAATGGGATAGTCACCATAAACATAGGGTTGATTGTGACGGGTATACCAGCTGTGAACGCTATGGCCAGTTTCGTGGACAAGCGTATATAAATTATTCAAGTTATTTTGCCAATTTAACAGTTCATAAGGCGGCGTATCATAGGCACCACCTGAATAAGCACCAGAACGTTTACCTTGGTTCTCCACAACGTCGATATAACGGTTTTCAAAAATTTCCGAGACGTGACTGAGATAATCTGGACCCATGACAGCCAATGCCTTTTTAGCAGTAGCTTTGGCTTCCTCAAAGGTGTAGCTGAGCGGTGCTTCACCCGTTAATGGTGTATAGAGGTCGTACATGTGTAATTCATCGAGACCTAAAATCTTTTTGCGAAGGGCAACATAACGATGTAATAACGGCAAGTGTGCATTTACTTGCTCGATCAAAGTGTCATAAACTGATTCAGGAATATGATTGCTAGCCATTGCCCGTGCACGAGCGTTTTGATAATGATGCGCCTTAGCGATATAATTATGTGTCTTTACTTCACCAGAAAGTGTGCTTGCGAGCGTATTTTTAAATTGATCATAAGTATGATACAAACCTTCAAAGGCGGCTTTGCGAACGCTACGATCTGTCGATTCAATGAGCCGAGAATAGACCCCATTGGATAATTGGACGGGGTCGCCCTGTTCGTCTTTAACGACAGGAAATTTTAAATCCGAATTATTTAAAACGCCGAACGTATTGCTGGCGGTATTAAAGGCATCACCGGCTGCAGCAATGAGTGCTTCTGCTTGCGGCTCAAGGACATGGGCGCGATTGACGGTGATACTATCAATAAAGTGTTGATAGACTTTTAAATCTGGTTCATCATTTAAATATTTGGCTAATGTTTGTGGGTCAATAGCTAGAATTTCTGGATCTAAAAAGGAGACGTTGGCACTAACTTGCGCCGCCAAACTATCAACTTTTGCTTGGTAACCTTGGTATTTAGGGTCATCTGTATCTTGATCATTTTTCATACTTGCATAGACATAAACTTTCTCTAAAGCTCTAAACAAATCTAAGATCTGAGTTAGACTGTTTTTTAACGCACGCGCTGATTGACCTAAAGTGCCCTGAACTTTTTGAATGGCCTGATTCTGGCGAGCAACATCTGCAAACGCTGTTTCGAAGGCAGCATCGGATGCAAATACCTTAGTCAGATCCCAAGTCAATGCTTCAGGGACTTCATTTCGTCGTGGTAATTGTTTTACAGTTGTCATGATTGACCTCCTAATTAAATTTTAGACTTATCATACCATATTTGTTATGCTTTTCTTTGTAAGCGAGTTCGCAGTTGACACAAAAAATGTGAACGAAATGTAATTTTATTCGTAAATTTTTATGTTAAAGGCTTTTTTTGTTTGTTTATAAAATAATTTATCGTTATAATACCTAAAGAATTTGAGAGATAGGAGCTACTTTTATATGCCGAATAATTCTCGTCGCGAGGAATTTTCCACGCACCGGAAACGTAAGAATCATCCCTTTTTTAAGGTTTTTTTGCTGATTGTGTTAACGATTGGTTTTGCAGGTGGGGCTTATGCTTTTAGGTTGTATTCGCAAGCCAAAACAGCAGTTAATGCCACTTATCATCCGGTTGATGACAAGAAAGTATCCACAAATATTAAAAACGGCAAGCCATTATCCATTCTTTTACTAGGGGTAGATACCGGCGCAGAAGGCCGAATCGACAAGGGCAATTCTGATACCATGATTTTGACGACGATCAATAGTCAGAAAAAGAAAGTCAATATGGTCAGTATTCCCCGAGATACTATGGCACAAATGCAATATAGCAATTCTGATAAGTTTAATGTCCAAAAGGTAAATGCGGCTTATAATATTGGCGGCTCCAGCATGGCCATTAGCACGGTTGAGAAATTAGTAAATACACCCATAGATTATTATGTCACGATCAATATGGGCGCATTATCTAAAATCGTAGATGCTGTCGGTGGTGTCGACGTAGATGTGCCATTTGACTTTGATTATGATTGGCAGAATTTCCGGAAGGGCCATATGCACCTTAATGGGAAACAAGCCTTAGCCTATTCACGCATGCGTTATGATGATCCTGAAAATGATTATGGCCGTCAAAAACGGCAGCAACAAGTGATCAAAGGCATCGTCAATTCGGCAATGTCATTGAAAACACTTGGTAATTTTGAAAAAATCATGAATACACTATCTGATAGTATTGCCACCAATATGACGTTTGATGAGATGATGAGCGTTTATCAAAATTACGGCGATGCCGCAAAATCAATGAAGAGTGATCACATTCAAGGTGAAAATGCTTGGATCAATGGCGCCTCTTATCAAGTAGCCTCTACTAAGGAGCTTCAGCGTGTTTCAAACAAGTTACGTCAATCATTAGACCTCTCTCAAGAAACCCTCGACAATGAAGAAACCAAGCAAAATGCCAGAAATAAAACCTTTTTCAGTAATCCCAACGTTCAAGAATACACAGTCTACACACCAGCGAACGCAGATGTCTCTGATAATGCGGGTAATGTAGCTACAGATGATACTGGCACAGGTACAAATGACTATAACAGCGGTTATTAAAAATAAGTGATTTGTGAGTGAGACCACATATTTATTTAAATATGAACGTGATTGGCTTGTAAGTTTAGGCTGGTCACGTTTTTTATATGCTCAAGAAAAGTTATTGCCAAGTGATTTAGTGAATTTTTAAACACTATATATTGTGTTTAAAAGTCGGCATTTAATAAATTGGACACAATATATGGTTGAATTACTGGCCTCGGTTGTTTATGATTGAAACATACGTAATCGGAGGTTGAGCACATGTTAGAAACAAAAAAAGATACTGTTAATGAATTAACAAAGTTAAATGTATTGAAACGTGACGGGCGAATCACCGATTTTGATCGTGATAAAATTGTTCAAGCAATTACCAAATCTGCTAGAGCAGTTAATGATGAACTAAGTCCCATCGATTTTACGGTGATCGATGAAATTACTGATGCGATCGTTGGTGAAATTCAAACCCGCTTTGTAAAAGATGTGAAAATCTATGAAATTCAAAATGTTGTGGAACACAAATTGTTAGAGAATCACAAATATGACTGGGCAAAAAGTTATATTAATTATCGGACACAAAAAGATTTTGAGCGTAATCAAGCAACGGATATTAATTTTACCATTCAAAAATTGCTCCATAAAGATGCGACAGTAGTCAATGAGAATGCTAATAAGGATAGTGAAGTTTTTAATACACAGCGGGATTTAACAGCTGGAACAGTTGCCAAAGCAATTGGTTTGAAAATGTTACCACCTAAAGTTGCCAATGCCCATTTGAAGGGGGACATTCATTGGCATGATCTGGACTACCAACCATATAGTCCAATGACAAATTGTTGTTTGATTGATTTCAAAGAAATGTTGAATCATGGGTTTAAGATCGGTAATGCTGAGGTAGAACCGCCACATTCTATTCAAACTGCTACGGCACAGATGTCACAAATCATTGCAAATGTGGCTTCCAGTCAATACGGCGGCTGTTCGGCAGACCGAGTAGATGAATTGTTAGCACCCTTTGCGCAAAAGAATTATGACAAACATCTAAAGGATGCCCAAGATTGGATCGATGATCCTAAGAAACAACGTGAATTTGCGAAAAGTAAGACGAAAAAAGATATTTATGATGCCATGCAAGCTTTGGAATATGAGATCAACACGCTGTATTCCTCACAAGGACAAACGCCTTTTACAACGTTAGGATTCGGATTGGGTACGAATTGGATGGAGCGGGAAATTCAAAAATCGATTTTAAAAATTCGAATCGCTGGGTTAGGTAAAGAACATCGAACTGCTATTTTTCCAAAATTAGTCTTTACTTTAAAACGTGGTTTGAATTTGAATCTGACTGATCCTAATTATGATATTAAGGAATTGGCCGTAGAATGTGCGACTAAGCGGATGTATCCTGATGTTTTAATGTATGACAAAATCGTGGCGCTAACAGGTTCATTTAAAGCACCGATGGGGTGCCGCAGCTTCTTACAAGGTTGGAAGGATGCTCAGGGGCATGAAGTTAATGCTGGTCGGATGAATCTTGGTGTGGTGACGCTGAACCTACCTCGGGTCGCCATGGAGTCTAAAGGTGATCAGGATCGCTTTTGGGAAATCCTTGAAGCGCGGTTAGCAATATGCAAAGAAGCACTTGTCTTTAAAGTAAATCGTGCCAAACAAGCCAAACCGGAAAACGCTCCAATTTTATATCAGTACGGTGCTTTTGGCCGTCGACTAAAACGCGGTGAGTCGGTAGATGAATTGTTCAAAAATCGCCGAGCTACCGTTTCACTGGGGTATATTGGCCTATATGAAGTCGGTACAGTATTCTTTGGCCCTAAGTGGGAAAAGAACCCAAAGGCCAAAGCTTTTACCGTCCAAGTCGTCAAGGATCTTTATGAACACTGTAAAGACTGGGAAAAAGAATATGGGTATCATTTTAGTGTTTACGCAACACCATCTGAAAGTTTGACAGATACATTCTGCCGGTTAGATACTAAAAAATTTGGTAAGGTTAAGAATATTACGGATAAAGAATATTATACGAATAGTTTTCATTATGATGTTCGAAAGGCACCCACACCATTTGAAAAAATCGATTTTGAAAAAGATTATCCGAAATATAGTGCAGGTGGTTTTATCCATTATTGTGAATATCCAAATTTGAAGCAGAATCCTAAAGCCCTTGAAGCTGTCTGGGATTACGCTTATGATCGAATCGGCTATTTGGGTACGAATACACCGATTGATCAATGCTTCAAATGCGGTTACAAAGGTGAATTCAAACCAACTGAAAAAGGATTTGAATGCCCTGAGTGTGGGAACTATGACCCAGCAACTTGTGATGTTGTGAAACGGACTTGTGGTTATCTGGGCAACCCTAATCAGCGGCCGATGGTTCATGGCCGTCATGTAGAAATTGCCAGTCGAGTCAAACATATGACGCTAGGCAATGACCAAAATACGATTGCAAGACAATAAGGATGACACTGATGATTTCACAAACAAATAAAACAAAATTACCTAACGATCCTAAACCCAAGGAGTGGCTCGCGGCAGATCTGAGTCAAAATTATATTGCCAGCTATAAGCCCTTTAACTTTGTGGACGGAGAGGGCGTTCGCTGCAGTCTATATGTCAGCGGCTGTCGCTTTAACTGTCCAGGTTGTTATAATAAGGTTGCACAGAATTTTCATTATGGGCAACCTTATACTCAAGCGTTAGAAGATCAAATCATCACTGATTTGAGTCAAAGTTATGTGCAAGGCTTAACCTTATTAGGTGGCGAGCCGTTTTTGAATACGGATGTTTGTATTCAATTGTGCCACCGTGTGCGCGCCGAATTTGGGCATACTAAAGATATCTGGTCTTGGTCTGGGTATACCTATGATGAATTGTTAAAAGATAGTGCTGATAAATTAGCCCTATTGCAGTTGATCGATATTTTGGTTGATGGCCGGTTTTTGTTAGCCCAAAAGGACTTGACTTTACAATTTCGTGGCAGTGCCAATCAGCGGATTATTGATGTCCCTAGGTCATTAGCAAGCCAGCAAGTGGTTCTATGGGATAAGTTGATCAAATGAATTAAGCTTGCTTGCTGAAAGCTATTGTCCTTTGAAACATGTTTAATATAAAATTATTTCTAAAAAAAACGGAGAGTGAAAACAAGACGTTAGTTTTGTCTTCACTCTCTGTTTTTTTTTTGCGAATAATTAAATTTTAAATGTGTTCTAAAAGGCAACACCCTCACCTAACCACGAATGGCTCAAATGGCAAGTCCACCATTTTTCGTCACTCTTGTTAGTGCTCAGCTGCTAAGTGCCTTTTGTCTCACTCTCTCACTCTTTCTCTGCTTTTATATTGCAAGTATTTAAAAACGGGTTGCTGATGTTGGCCGTAGGACGGGATTGGTTTGTTGGTCGTTGTAATAACTCAAGTTTGGAAATAAAATCGTAAAAATAGAGCCTTTGCCCACAGTGGCAGTTACGCTCAAATGATGACCCAATTTTTCAGCCATATTCTTAGCTAAGTATAGCCCCAGTCCAGTAGCGTGTTGGTCCGCTTTACGACCATTCTTACCGGTAAATCCCTTGTCAAAGATCCGGGGAAGATCCGCAGCATCGATGCCAATGCCTGTATCTTGAATACTTAGTTGACTGCCTGTAGGATCAGTTGTAATTTTGATGGTAATTTTGCCGCCATTTGGTGTATATTTGATGGCATTAGAAATGAGTTGGTTAAGGATAAAGGTGAGCCATTTTTCATCGGTCAGAACTTGGGCTGTTTCATCGGAAATGTGGAATTGTAGATGTTTTTCGAAGAAGTAGCTCATATTGGTTTTAACGACGCCAATGGCTAATTGCCGTAAGTCATAAGTTTGAATCACGTAATCATTGGCGAAACTCTCTAAACGTGAAAAGTAGAGTACTTGGTCCACATAATCGTTCACGCGATGCCATTGTTCTTCTAATTTTGTTCTAGCCTCAATTGGTAATTGCTCTTTTAGACTATCTAAGAGCAGCTGATTGGCGGCTAAAGGGACTTTGATGTCATGAACCCAGCCTTGAACGAAATCTTCTTGTTCTTGTTGTTGGGTAATCAACTGGTTAAATGTTTGCTGATGATAATCGATCAATTGATTGATATGATCTTGAATCAGTTGCTGACTGTGGTTTTGAGCACCCGTTAATGGCACATCAAGGCCTTGTTCCCGCAACAAAGCATGGTCGGCAATCTTTTGATACCAGCGGTTTCGATAAAAATAAACTGCAATCAAAAATAACAAATATAACACCGTTAAAATGGTATCAAAATAGAGCAAGTAATCTAATGGCACCGGATAATTGGGTAATAGCCAAAGACCAGCATCTAACAAGAGCAAACCTAATATCCAAAATAATGTGTGGGGCAGATGATCTAATAAATAGTCTTTAATACGCATAAGCACCTCATGGTATCATATAGCCTTGACCAATTTTCGTTTGAATATAATCTTTGATGCCAGCACCTTCAATTTTTTTGCGCAGCCGATTGATATTGACCGTTAGCGTATTGTCATCAACGAATCGTTCATCTTCCCATAAATCGCGGAGAAGTTCCTCGCGACTGACAATATTACCATGACGCCGCATAAGATATTGCAAGAGCCGGTATTCGTTTTTAGAGAGATCAATCGTGGTATCTTTGATCTTGGCACTGCCGCTTTGTAAATTTAATAAAACACCCTTATGTTCGATCACATTCTGGGTAGGCTCAGTGTAATTATAAGTGCGCCGCAATAGCGCGTTGATCTTTGCGACGAGCACCTCCATCGCAAATGGCTTATTAACGAAATCATCGGCACCCATATTCATAGCCATCACCATGTCCATGTTGGTGTTACGCGAGGAAATAAAGATCATTGGGACCTTTGAGATCTCACGAATTTTTTGATTCCAATAAAAACCATCATAGACTGGTAGATTAATATCCATTAAGACCAGGTGGGGTTTTTCTTGAATAAAGTTGTTTAAGACTTGATTGAAGTCTGAAATTTCTAACGGGATCAACTGCCATTTTTTTAATTCATTAGCAATTAAACCACTGATTGTTTTATCATCTTCAACGATCAGAATTTTAAACATGTTTTCACCTCTATCTTATCAATATTACCGATTCGATTTAAGGATTACAACCACATAAATTCCGACTCGAGACGGTATAGTCCGTTAGGGATATCTGGTAAGATAGAAAGCATATGGAGGACGACCATGGGTATTTTAAACGCACAACACTTGATAAAAGTATTTGGCCACCGTTTAAGTCTAACAAAGGCATTAAATGATTTTTCGTTAGAAGTACAGGCAGGTGAGTTTGTCGGTATCATGGGACCTTCAGGTGCAGGGAAGAGCACCTTGCTGAATGTGATTTCTACGATTGATCGGCCTACTAGTGGCATGGTGACATTACTAGGTCAGGATCTAAGAAAATTAAAAGGGAAACAGTTAGCCCAATTTCGGCGTGAAAAATTAGGCTTTATTTTCCAAGACTTCAATCTTGTGGACGCTTTGACGGTCAAGGAAAACATTGCATTGCCGCTGTCATTAAATCATCAACCGCCTGCACAAATCAAGCAACGTGTTCAAGCGGTTAGTCAAATTCTGGGTTTACAAGAATTATTGACGTATTATCCATTGGAATTATCAGTCGGTCAACGGCAACGTATTGCGGCGGCACGTGCTTTAGTCACCGAACCAGCTATTTTATTTGCTGATGAACCAACGGGTAGTTTGGATTCGCGGGCCGCCACTGACTTTTTACAACATTTACAACGCATTAACCAGGGACAGATATCCGATACGGCGCACATATCAACACCAACGACGATTATCATGGTCACGCATGATGCCTTTACAGCTAGTTTTTGTAAACGTATCTTGTTTATTAAGGATGGGTCACTGTTTGCAGAGCTGATTCGCAGTAGTGATCGCCAGACATTCTTTGATCAAATTATTGATATGCAAGCAACAATCGGGGGAGGAGGGCGCATGAATGCTCGGCAAGCTCGGAATTAAAAGTGTGCGTCAAAATCCTATGATCCATAGCATTTTCATCGTAATCACAGCCTTGAGTACGATGGCTTCGAGTGATTTTTTACTGATGGCAGCTGACCCCACTTTAACAGATCGCTTTAAACCCTATTTTTATTATCCTGATAGTGTATTTCGTGCTTTTTCAACAATTTCAGTATTACTGTTGATTGCTTTTTCGATCTACTGGAATCGGCTATTTATGCGACATAAATTACATACCTTGGGGTTATTAGAGCTCTTAGGTTTGCGACGGCTCAAAATATTAATTTTGATCAATGGTGAAATTTTAATTAGTCAATTGATTGCCACGAGTATTGGCATCTTAACTGGCCTACTTTTCTACAAATTATTGGCCATGATCTTGTTAAAAATTTGTGGTTTATCCACTCAAATTGGCTTTTACTTTGATTGGCAATCACTACTGATTACCATTGTATGGACAGTTCTGATCCAGTTATTGCTGGCATTTTTTAATGGGATAAAGATCAGGCGCTGGGATACGGTTAAATTAACCCAAGGCCTAGCCCAAAAAAATGACTTAAAATTACCTTTAATTTTGCGTTTATTTGTTGGCACGATAGATTTATTTTTACTTGGGATCGTGGCTTGGATCAGTAGTAATATTTATCAGCATCAAGGTTTTGTCGCTGAAATTTTGGGACGAAAAGTTGACTTGATGTTATTAGATCTTGGTTTATTGGTGTTTTGGATTATTAGCCTATGGTTATTGTTTGCAGTCACCTTGCCAACGTTGATTGATCTTGTTAGTCTACGACCGAGGTTATACTTTAAAGGACTGCAACCTTTTTGGCTGGCTGAGCTAAAACATTGGTTCATCAATAACCATAATGCTATGTTTGGTATCAGTATTTTCTTAGGCATCTCATTTTCGTTATTAACGACGGGGTCACTCTTTTCCCGGTATATTTATGCGGCTACAGATGATGAGGCAAATTTCAGTATTATTAGCACAGCGGAAAAAAGACCCGCAATCCAAAAGTTTCTGCAAAAAAACAACCTTACCTATGATGAAACGCCGCCGTTACCTACAAAATTGATCACAGCAAGTTACCAATTGGATAGCGTCGTCAATGGTGCTTCTGTCAGTGGCGCTGGACCGACAATGTTATTATCGACGCATACGTTTCATCAGATTCAGCGGGCCAATCAGCGGTTTGGTCGCCGGGGCTACAGCAAATTAAATTTAGCACCGGGACAAGTGCGTTTGATTATTCCTCAGACTGGATTATTAAAGCATTCCCAATTTCAGCAGACGCAACATCGGCCAAATGTTAAATTAGGCAGTCATCCCAGTTTTAAACGTGAAGTAAGTCAAGTTTCACGTCAATTCCCTTTAAATAATAGTTTGGCATTTCAAAGCGCAATTATTCTGACCAATCGAGATTATCAAGCAATCAAAACGCACAATGCAGAAACATATTATGGCTTTCACCTGCATCAAGCGTTGACTAATGAACAGCTACTCGAATTACGTCAGTTGAATCAAAAACAGCGGTATCGCACGGATGAGCGAACGGGCCAGATTTATGAGACCAAGTCGACTACGGCGCAAACTTTTTATCGCACACAAATATACTCACGACAAGAAACTTCAATGAGTAATCGAATCCTAGTTGGGGTTTATATTTTTGTCGGTGTCTTTGTTAGTTTAGTCTTTGTAGTTGCTATGGCACAAATCATCATGCTGAAACGTTTAATAGTTGCTGAAACTTTACGCACAGATTTTATGACTTTAGAGAAAATTGGTGTGCCCACTGCTGATTTGCGTCGTGGAGTGTACGTGACACATACAGTCATCTTTGGACTGTTGTATGGTTTTGCTATTGTAGAAGCTAGTTTTGTTACGAATTTTATAAAAACTTTTGTAAACAATCCTAATCAGTTATTGATGTATGGTATTTTGGCTCTGGTCACCTTGATTTATAGCGTGATTTATTTGATAACAAATTATCTATTTGTTCGAATGGTTTCAAATTAAGAATAGAAAGAGGTTTCGCATGCAATTTTCGATACGCAATATTAAGTTACAAGCTAGAAAAGCATTAAAGGGTCGCTGGTTTCAGCCTATCTGGCTACTAGTTACGAGCTTTTTGCTAGTTCAGTTACTGGGGTCTTTATTAAGTAGTGGACTAGGTCAAAATTCATTTATTGAAACGTTATTATTTATGCTTTTAAATTATTTTTTACTATTTTCATTTAAATATGGCCAATATTATTATCCCAACTCTGTTTTTGCAGAACAACCGTTTCGCTTCTCCATGTTATTCATTGGCCTATCGCCGTTATATTATAAACGTTTCGTTATTTTGAATTTTATTGAATCTGTTTTGTTAATGTTACGGACTTGGCTGATTTTTATACCATTTATCGGCTCTTTAAGCCTACTAGACATGTTGCAAATCAACTACGGAATGAGTTCTGTTAAATTGCTGACTCGGATTGAAACCATCATTGCGCATTTTGATGTTTGGCATTTAACTGGTTTGATCTTATTGCTAGTCCTTGCTGGAATTTTATGGTTATGGCTCAATGGTTTTTTCCAAATTGCTGCTTACCTTGTTTTTGAGAATGGACAAAATTCGAGAGCACGAATTTTGTCGGCAACTTTGTTGTTCATGCACCACCACTGGCTTGACTTACTAAAATTACAACTATCTTTTATCGGCTGGTACCTCTTCTTTCCAGTGACATTTCTATGGCTAATACCCTATCGCCAAATGGCTATTTTTATTTTTTATGTGTCGATCAAACACGAGTTTATGGCTAAGTTAGCTCAGGTACAAGCTGACCAAGCAGAGACTTTAGCTAGAATTCAGCGGCTGCAAAAAGATCACGATGAAGCAGCTGAAGATGATAATGACCAAGATCATTCTAAGGAATAGCTGATTTCATAAAAACTCCAATCATTGGCACTTTGGTCAGCTAAGTCCTTGATTTGATCAAATAGTGGACTTTGTTGAAAAAGCTGGTATTGTTGCGCATTTGGCCAACTTGTTAACAGGAGAAATTTTTTACGGATATCTTTTTGGATACCTAAAAGGGCAACCTGATCTTGTTGCGCGAGTTGAGTCACAACTTTGATTAAACGATTACGATAATGATCGTTTTCGTCATCATTAAAGGTGAAATAAAACAAATGTAAGAAATTGCGCAGTGATGCAAAGGCGTCACCGGCAATCAAATCGTATTGTGCTGGTTGTTTGAATACGGAAGATCGGCCGGTTACTTCTAAAAGTAGATTATCTTTTTCTCCCATACTATCAGGGTGATAGAGTTTAAGTGGACGTCTGGGATTATTTTTTTGAATCTCTTGTAACACAGATTTGGAACCAAGCGTAAGATAGAGTTGTGTCATAAATAAAACCTCCAAAAAATTTAATTAAGGGTGATTATAATGAAATTGACAGTTTTAGGTTATTACGGCGGCTATCCATATCAAGGCCATGGCACAAGCGGCTATTTGCTGCAGTCTGAAGATGGCTTTAACTTACTGCTGGAAGCAGGCAGTGGGGTTTTATTAGCACTACAAAAATACTTAGACCCATTGCAATTGAATGCCGTGCTATTATCTCACTATCACCACGATCATACAGCCGATGTGGGTGTACTGCAATATTATTGGCAGCTTGCACCAGGGGCACATCGAGAGAAAGTTTTACCAATTTACGGTCATACTAAAGAAACGCTAAGTTTTGCGGCGCTAACGATGCCAGGTTTCACACAGGGCGTAGCCTATGATCCTGAGCAGATTTTAGATCTAGGCCCTTTTAGCATTACTTTTACACCGACGAAACATCCTGTGCCAGCATTTGCGATGCGTATCGTAGAAAAACAAACGGGCAAGGTACTTACCTTTACATCGGATACGGCTTACATGGACACATTAGTCGATTTTGCCCGGGGCAGTGATTTATTAATGACAGATACCAATTTCTTTGCGAATAAAGCCGGTAAAATATGGCACATGACCAGTACACAGTCAGGAAAACTCGCTGAGCAGGCTGATGTGACTGAATTACTATTGACGCATTTACCTCAAGTGTCTAATTTGGAAGATTTGAAGACAGAAACAGAAAAAGTTGCCCCAAGTGTAAAGATTCATTTGGCCCATGAAGGCTTAACCATAAAATTGGTCTAATTTTAGCTAAATGCTTATAATATCAACTGTTATGCAAAACTAAATCATTTATTTTAATTGTGAATTGTTTTTCTTTTAAAGATATTTAGTATTGTATAAAACTCAACTTGGTTTTTAAAAGGCTTTTCAGTATGCAATAGATATCTATTATTACCTAGAAAATTTACAAAAACGGCTATTCGTGTCTATTAAAAATTTTAATTTTAATAAAGATTCTTCTCGGAATTTGGTGGTCAGACCAATTCTACTATATTATAATATTAATTGTAATCTATAGGGAGCAAATTGCATTTGTTCTTAAAGGGGAGATATTTTATGACAGTTACTTTGTATACTTCACCAAGTTGCACTTCTTGCCGGAAAGCGCGTGCTTGGCTAAAAGAACATGACATTCCATTTACAGAACGCAATATTTTCTCAGATCCCCTAAATAAGAATGAAATCAAACGTATCTTACGAATGACGGAAAACGGTACGGAAGAGATTATCTCTACCCGTTCAAAGATCTTTCAGGAATTAGGTATTTCTCTTGATGATTTATCCATGGATGAATTGTTTGATTTGGTTCAAAAAAACCCTGGGTTATTGAGAAGACCAATTATTATGGATGATAAACGCCTTCAAGTTGGGTACAATGAAGATGAAATTCGCCGTTTCTTACCTCGTAAAGTTAGAGCTTTAGAACTACAACAAGCACAGTTATCTGCTGGATTATAAAATTGAATATTGTTTCAAGCAGACTGATGGACGACCGAGCGCTTTGCCACCAGTCTTTTTATATTTTGAATGCATCGATATTGCTAGACACTGTATCAGACGGGGATTAGTTGCATTTATGTTAGATTAGTGTTAACTTATCTTGGTCAATGTCAAAAATGCTGTTGATGTTGTTCGCTTTTTTTAATATGATGGTGTAATATTACTCATGAGAAGAGATATCTCTAAGTATGCACATTTCTAGAAACGAGGTGCGGTTAAATGGAAATGGAACGAATTAATGAGAATACTATCCGTGTGATCCTCGGTAATCAAGATTTAGAAGATCGTGGTATTACTGTCCTCGATTTATTAGGGAACCATAAACAAATCGAAAGCTTTTTCTATAGTATTTTGGAAGAGGTAGATAAAGACCACACTTTTACATCCAATGACGCCGTTACATTCCAAGTGATGCCAAACAAAAAGGGCCTTGAACTGTTAATTAGCAAAGGGTCGCCTGAAGGGTCAGAGGATACTGACGATTTTGCAATGGAAGATGATCTATCTGACGATGAAGAAGTTTCAGATTACATTAAGAAACAACTACAACAAAGTGACAACACAAGTGGTCCAAGAAGTACAGTCAGCCACTTTAACGATGTTAAAAGTAAAAATAAAAAGCCATTGAATGGTTTTACAGCAAAACCAGAACCTGAGTTTGAAGAGATTCTACTCGAATTTAGTGATTTTGAAGATGTTATTTCTGCGGCAGATGCTTTGCAGCTTGGTCATGCTAAAAGTAATTTATATTCTTATCAAAATAAATACTATCTAGATTTGATCGTTTACACGGCTGATTTAGAGGATATTAGTTTGTCAGATGCTGTTGCAGTTGCCTTTGAATATGGCAACCGTACCAAGGTAACGCCTGAAGTCCTGTCAGAATATGGGCATTTATTAATGTCTGAAAATGCACTGTCACAAATCAATCATTATTTTGGCTAGTTTAACTAGGTACGTTGCTCATTAGAGTTAAATTTAAAGTCTGAGAACAAAATTTGCTTTTTGTTCTCAGACTTTTTTGCGTAATTTATGAATTAGAGGAGACGGTGTTATATGAATTATGCGTTAACTGAGCAGAATGAATTGGTGTATTTAATGGATCAAAGACAGTTTTTAGAGTTATCACGAATACAGCAGCGTTACTATTGTCCTGAATGTGGGGGTCAGCTGCGGCTGAAAAAAGCTACAAAACAAACACGGCCGCATTTTGTTCATATCAATCAAACAAGCCATCAACGCGGTGAAAGTGCCATCCATATTCAAGGCAAGCAAGTTTTGTCAACCGCTTTGGATTGTTTGCACATACCTAATATGTTAGAGGTCCGTACTGAAACCAAAACGCGGCGAGCAGATATTTATTTGACGTATCAGCAGCAACAAATTGCGTTAGAGTGGCAATGTGCACTGATTGGCCAGCAAGAAATATTAGCGCGCTCTCAATCTTATACCAATCAACAAATCAAAGTTCATTGGATCTTGGGGCCCAATTATCGGCTTAAAAATCGACTGCGGCAAATACATTTAGCCATGTTGCGTTATCGTCCGGATTGGGGATTTTATTTACTTTATTTGGAACCAAAAAATCAGGCATTACAGCTGATACATCATATCCGCCAATTTGATTTACGCCGTCAAATTATTTATGAGAAAACACAATGGCCCTTACAAATTGGCTTACTTTATCTACTAGGACGGCCACAAAAAAAGTTATCGGCGTGTAAACAAACGACAATTCATGATCCCCTGAGCTTTGAGCAAAAAAGACGGTATATCCAACGGCAGCTTTACCAAGGCAATCAGGAAATACACCAGCTACAATTGCAAGCCTACCGTCAAGGACACCGAATAGATGCCATACCATTTGTTTGTTTTGAAGCACAGCCTTTACCGCCACTTACAACAAAGCGTTTAGCCTTGTTGAATTTTGAACTACTACTTTTATTAGAACAACAGCCACATCAAACACTTACTGCGCTGCAGGCGTTTATAAACAGCCGATTAGGAGACTATTGGATTAATCGCGAATTTAAAGCTTATTGGCCAAGAAAAGTATTAGCACAATTTTTGAGGCGCTTACAAGTCCAGGGTAATCTAAAAATTAAGCATGATCAAATCCAATTTTTTTCTTGGCCCATTGAAGTTAAAATATAGTCCCTTGAGATTGTTGCTTAATTAAGCCGTAATTAAATAAAATTCGGCGCAAAAAAATAGCGTGGCTCAAACAAAACTAATACCTTGCTTTCAGCCACCCATTAATTAAGGAATATTTGTTCTTTAAGCGTGTACTTGAAATAAGCTTGGAGCTTAATCAAGGCAACGTGTGGAAATTTAAAGTGTGTACGTTCTGTGTTTCAGGCTCAATGATACTTTGATCAGCATCTAAGTTAAGCATACGGTCGAAGACATGATGCAGTAAATCGTAAGAATCACAGTTCTCAATTAGAACGCCAGTATCTTGTTGCTCACTGCAGTAATTATAAATGACAGCAGTTGGCGCATCCACAACTTTCATTTCGCTAATGAAATGTTCATCTTCGCGGTATAGTTCTTGGATTAATGAATCTTGCCGATCTTCTCGAAAAAGTGCAATATCAAGGTCTGCTGATTTCAATGCGGTGGTAATCGTTTCTTTATTGTAAGATCGACCTTCATCATTGATCAAAGTTTGTAAGGCAATTAAGAAGTTTCGGCTTTTACGATTGCCTTGAAAGCTGGCTGCTTTATAATCCAAGGACGCCGAATAAGCCCAATTAGTCAGTTGATTACGTAATTGAAGATTAGTAGGATCGAAATGCTTTAGGGACATATATTTACCGATGACAGGTAGTGAAACCACCGGAATAAATTTATACTTAATTTCAGAGTCAAACTCTGAAACAAGTTTTAAAAGGATGTTCTCGGCATTTAAACATTGACAGCCTATTGGATTGACGAACAAAAAGAGTTCTAACACATTGTCTCCCCCATATCGTGACGTATTTACCAATGAAAGACGAATTATTATTAAAAAAATTTATATGTTATTTTCATAATAACTTTACCAAAAATATTTGTAATTTCAACTAATCTGCCTTGAAAACAAGTTTAAATTTACTTAACTTTTAAAATGTTGAACCGCACGGACGACTTTATTAGTTACCGCTCTATTAGGAATGTCATTTTGGGCTAATAAATTTAAGAAAAAGTGCTTATTTTGGTAGGCTTTGGCTACGTTCTGGATCTCTAGCTCACACTCGTAGTCTTGGGCGTGATCTGCATAGGTGGTACGATCTAAAGTCAATAAACCAGCCGGTAATGTTGCTAAATACCGTTCTGTTTTTGCTAAACCAATAATTTGTAAGTCACTAATTTTAACTTTTAATCTGGTTAATTGATTAGCAGTGGCACCATGCAAATAAATTTGATTTTGTTGGACTAATGCTTGAGCTTGGGTTAGCGTCAGTGGGTCTGTTATTTCAGTTAATTGATGCTCGGCCTTAGTGGTCGATAGCTTCAAAGTTTGTTCAGCAGTTGTCTGGAAAAGTCGAATCCGCAAGCCGATACTTTTTTGTTGCAGCAGCTTAGCTGAAGTGTCAAAATAATAATTCGTCTGCACAAAAGGTGCTGCAAATGAATATTGTTTTAATATCTCTTGAAACTCTTTTTCTGTTAATAGGTTTTTAAATTCTATCTCGATTGCTTGAGTCA
The DNA here is from genome assembly GCF_047943045.1 of Agrilactobacillus fermenti. Classification (GTDB taxonomy): domain Bacteria; phylum Bacillota; class Bacilli; order Lactobacillales; family Lactobacillaceae; genus Agrilactobacillus; species Agrilactobacillus fermenti. Next base: position 700,007 of record NZ_CP181347.1, read on the forward strand.
CATTATCACCAACAGCACTATAGCACAAAGCAATGGGAAATTACCACGATTTGCTTTGCAGTACAATAAATATAAATATGTTAAAATGGTAATCGTTATGATTTCTGTATACCATGGCAACATCGTAAGAATAGAAGGTTGAATAATGACAATGAACTGGGACACATTTTTATTACCTTATGAACAAGCTGTATCCGAGTTGAAAATCAAATTCCGCGGTATGCGCAAAGAGTTTCAACAACGAGGGGAGCATACACCAATTGAATTTGTGACCGGCCGAGTTAAACCGGTAGCTAGCATTCAAGAGAAAATGCAGCGTCGAGTGATCGAACCGGATTTGTTGGAAGCTGATATGCAAGATATTGCTGGTTTAAGAATTATGTGCCAATTTGTTGAGGATATTTATCAAGTTGTTGAAATCTTACGGCAACGTAAAGATATGGAAATCGTTGAGGAACGCGATTATATCACGAATAAAAAACCCAGTGGATATCGCTCTTACCATATTATTATTGAGTATCCCGTTCAATTGAGTGATGGGGAGAAAAAAATCTTGGCCGAGGTGCAAGTACGTACGTTAAGTATGAACTTTTGGGCAACCATTGAACATTCACTCAATTATAAATACCAAGGGGAATTCCCTAGTGAAATCCAGCAGCGTCTGCAAAAAGCTGCTGAAGCCGCTTTCCAATTAGATCAAGAAATGTCAGCCATTCGTGAGGAAATTCAAGAGGCCCAACGATTTTTCTCATATGGTAAAGTCCCCAACCAACCCATCAACCAAGATCAAGTACCCACACAAATTAGAGATAATATCGATCGAATCAAAAAAGAGGTAGAACAAAATGGGTCCGAAACTAAAGATAGCGATTCATAATAATCGCAAACCCAACACGTTGAAGGCAGTGAATTATTTACGTTCAGGCTTGCAGAAATCAGGTTTTCGCTTCGATAATCGTCATCCAGATATTGTGATCACGGTAGGTGGCGATGGTACTTTACTGTCAGCTTTTCACCGCTATGCGGCACAGCTAGATCATGTTCGCTTTGTTGGTGTCCATACAGGACACTTGGGCTTTTATACGGATTGGCGTGATTACGAATTAGACCATTTGATCGATGCTCTCAAAGTGGATTCTGGTCAAAGTGTCGCTTATCCATTGCTTGATGTGACCACCACATACAAAAATAGCCGAGAACAAGCACATTTCTTATGTTTAAATGAATCTACGATCAAACGGCTAGGCAGTACGCTTAGGGCTAATGTATATATTCAAGACAGCTTTTTTGAAAGTTTTCGCGGTGATGGGCTATGTGTTTCAACACCAACGGGGTCTACGGCTTATAGCAAGTCTTTAGGCGGCGCGGTCTTACATCCGCGTTTAGAAGCATTACAAATCACTGAGATTGCTTCGATTAATAACCGAGTTTATCGAACCTTGTCTGCACCAGTAGTTGTCGCTTCTGATGAGAATATCGTATTTAAGCCAAGTCCCGCTGATGATTATGTATTAACTGTAGACCAGTTGACCCTGAACCACCGGCCTATTGAAAAGTTAGAATATCGTATTGCTAAAGAACGCATCCACTTTGCCCGCTATCGGCATATGCACTTTTGGGATCGGGTAGAAGAGGCCTTTATTGGTGCCAATAGTCATGAGGAACTATCATGAATTTTTCTTGGTATGTTCCTGATGATTTTCCACGTAAGTCATTAGAAAAATTTTTAGAGCATCAAGGGTTATCTAAAAGTATTATCGCCAAAACAAAATTCAACGGTGGGGCGATTTATGTCAACCACCACCGGCGCAATACGGATTATTCTATCAAGCCTAAAGATCATATCACTGTCACGCTGCCCCCAGAAAAAGATGCGAAGCACTTAGTACCAGTCCATCGACCGCTAGATATTATTTTTGAAGATCCGCATTTCTTAGTCGTCAATAAACCGGCTGGCTTGCCTTCGATTCCATCGCGATCGTCTTTTTATGATTCTGTTGCCAATCGGGTCAAAGGTCATTTGGTAAGGCGTGCCCATGAAAGTTTGGCGATCCACGTTGTTTCTCGACTAGATCAAGATACCAGCGGTTTGATGTTATTTGCTAAACATAGCTTTGCCCATTCAGTTATGGCTAAGCAACTGCATCAACAAGCTATGCAGAAATACTATTTGGCATTAGTCGTGGGGCATTTATCAAAAACCCAGGGCTTGATCGATCAGCCAATTAAACGAATGGCACCTTATGCTATGAAGCGTGGCGTCAGCATTGGTGGACGGCCCGCACAGACCAAATATCAGGTATTGGCCGAGTTTTCAGACATGAGTTTGGTGCAGTTAAAATTGCTGACGGGACGAACCCATCAGATTCGAGTGCATATGCAGTGGTTAGGACATCCGCTTATTGGGGATCCGCTATATAATCCAGAAAATCATCAATTACATCGACAAGCATTGCATGCGTGGAAGTTATGCTTTAAGCACCCCTTTACTTCAGAACTGTTAACTTTCCAGGCGCCCTTGCCAGCGGATATACAACAATTATTGTACCAGCGGGGCTGGTCTAAAAATCAAATGGTTTAAGAAAGTAGGGGGCAATATGCATAAAGTCAAAAAACACCAGGTCTATTATTATCTTGGTGCTTTTTTAGTACCATTTTTGCTTGTGGCTATCTTTTTCATGTGTCGTCAAATAACACCATTTGGGCAGCGCAATTTATTGATCAGTGATATGGGGACGCAATATGTGCCGTTTCTAACAGATTTACGACAACGACTATTGAACCACGACTGGTCCTTTTATGCTTTTAATTTATCGTTGGGGGACAATTATTTTCCCCTAATGGCCTATTACTTGATTAGTCCATTTAATTTGTTGATTCTGCTTTTTCCGGCGTCGGCACTACCTCTAGCAGTCTCTTGGATTATTATGCTAAAAGTTGGGGTAATCGGTGTAGCAATGGCCCTTTATTTAAGTAGAGTCTATCGCAACCAGTATATGACCAATCTTTTGTTTACCACGGCGTTTGCTTGCTGTGGTTTTGTGGCTAATTATTTTTACACAGTTATGTGGCTGGACGCTTTAATTTTGCTGCCGCTGATTGCTTGCGGCATCCAACAATTGGTCCACCAAAATAAATCCGCATTATTTTATTGGACGATTTTAGCAACTATTTTAACAAATTTTTACCTGGGATATATGTCCTGTCTATTTGCTATTTTATTTTATCTATATTTGATTTTAGAAGATAATCACCGTCAAACTAAATTAGTAACAACGTTGAAAACAAAATGGCGTTTAACTTTGAAGTTTCTTGAAACATTGATATTGAGTGGCCTAAGTAGTGCTATGCTATTATTGCCGACTTTGTTAGGGATGTTACAAACAGGTAAGTCTGATTTTTCAAAACAGACATTTTTACCGTTACCTAAGTTTGGGCTGGAAGCTTTTGTCCAAACAGGTGTTGTCGGCTCAAACTATCGGGGTCGGTTGGCACATACGCCAACGATTTATATTGGCTTGACCATTACATTTTTTGCGATACTTTTCTTTTTGAACAAGCAAATCGAGCGTCAACACCGCATCAGACTGGGCGGATTATTGCTGACATTAGCGTTAAGTATGTGGCTCCGCAGTTTAAATACAATTTGGCATATGATGCAAGAACCCAAAGGCTTTCCTTATCGAAATACTTATTTCTTTAGTTTTATATTGATTTTGTGTGCCTATGAAGCTTGGCAAAATCGATATCATAGTTGTCCTAAACTATATTATTGGGCTGCTGGGCTCATGGGTAGTTTTATTAGCCTCGGCTATTTAGCTGCTTGGTGGCGGCAACCACTTCTAAGCGCAAAAAAGACTTATCCTCAATTATATGTTGGGTGGCGTTATTGGCTGCTAGACTTGCTGATCATCAGTTTAATATTGTTGATTTTGATTAAATACCGTCAGATGTCACGTCGTTTTAATATGGCATTGATGTTGGTTTTATGTGGCGAGTTGCTTGTTAACTTTTATGGGAGTTTCACTGGTGCTAAAACCGGGAATGAGGGCATTTATCAGCAAAATTATCAAATTGAACACCAATGGTTTTATAAGGCACACCACCAGACCAGTGATTTTTACCGTGTTGCCAATAAAAATTCACTAATCAATGCCGCGTACCGCGAGCCTTATTATAACTACAACGATCTATTGCTCTTCAATAGTCGAGGCCTCGATTATTATAGTTCTACTATTAATGATCATACGCGAAGAATGTTAAAACGATTGGGCTATTATAGCAAGAACGCACGCCGTATTAATTCTTTTGGTGCGACGGAACTGACCAATAGTTTGTTTAGCGTGCGTTATCAATTAACGATGACAAAAGACGATTACAATTTATTTGAGCGCAACGATGTCTTGCCATTTGGTTTTGGTGCCACCGCGGCACTGCGACATTTTCATTTACGGTCACATCAGGCACTAGCCAATCAACAACGGCTGTTCCAGGCAATTTCCGGATCACCAGCTCAATTTTATCGGGCACCGACTTTAGTGTCTCAACAAGTTACAGCAATCGGGAAAAGGCGCCTATATCGGCTGGTACTCAAACCTAAAAAGACGGGTCAGCTTTATGCTGCCTTGCCAAATGTGAATATTCAAAAAGCAACGATTCAAGTGAATGGTAAGAAACATAAAACACGAATCAAAGTAGATAGTGCTGCGGTTATGTCACTTGGCTATTTCACGGCTAAAGCACCCGTTACGTTGTCGATCGAGACACGCACTAAATTAAAACAGCCACAGCGTTATATGGCGACATTGGATCAAGTTGCCTTTGATCAAGCAATTATGCAAATTAATCAAAGACCCTATCAGATCAAGCCTAATTGGCGCGGTGATTTTTTTACCGGAACGTTTACGACTGATGCACGCAAGCCTTATTTACTGTTAAGCCTACCTTTTGATCCTGGATGGCAAGCTAAAGTCGATGGTCAAAGCAAAAAAATAAAACGGGTCGTTGGTAATTTGAGTGCACTTAAGGTAACGCCGGGCCAGCACCACATTACTTTAAGATATGAAGTACCAGGTTTAAGATTGGGGGGCTGGCTAAGTTTTGTGAGTATGAGTATTTACCTTGGCGGTTTATGCTTTGAAAGCAAAAGCCGATTTAAGCATTTAAATCTTAGGAAGGGTGGCAAGCGGTCATAACTGCGTCAGCTTATGCAACTTATTATTTCACCAGCAAAGAAAATGGTTGTCAATCGAGATGACTTTGCAGTACAAGGTCAGCCGGTCTTCTTAAAAAAAACCGAGCAAATCTTGAAACATCTGCGCACGTTGTCTTATCAGGAACTACAAAGTTTATGGCGAACGAGCGATCGGCTAACCCAGTATAATGTGACCCAGTTGGCTCAATTAGACTTGAAACAAAGATTGACGCCAGCAATTTTAAGTTATGCCGGGATACAGTACCAATCTTTAGCCGCCGATCTTCTGTCTACTTCGGGTTTGACATACTTACAACAGCATTTATGGATTCTGTCAGCCTTTTATGGTCTTCTGCGCCCCTTTGATGGGATTGCGCCCTACCGGTTGGACATGCAGGCCAAAATGTCAGTTGCCGGTCATCCAAATTTGTATGATTTTTGGGGTGATCACGTTTATCGTGAATTAGTTAAGGGCAAGGAACCAATTGTCAATTTGGCGTCTCAAGAATATGCCAAACTGATTCTACCCTTTTCTCAAGGCCACCCACGGATTGTTACCATCACCTTTGGACAGTATATTGATGGCCAATTCAAAACGCGAGCTACATTTGCAAAGCGCGCTCGCGGTGAAATGGTCCGTTATTTAGCTGAACATCAAATAAATCAGATTGATACAATCAAAGCGATTGATTTACCGAATTATCGATTTTGTCCTGAACAATCCAATACGACAAATTTTGTGTTTGCTGGCACGAAAATTAAATGATGATTATAAGGCCGTTGTCCTTTATCAAGCTGAGGATAATAGCCTGTATAAAAAGTGGGGGCCGTAGACAAAACTAGTGTTTTGTCTATGGCCCCCATTATTTCACGAACGATTGTATTTTAAACGTGTTCCAAAAGGCAATTTTTGAAGTGTTAAAATTGAACGATCTTAGTACCATGAAGTTCAGAAACACCAAGCTGTGTCGCAACCTGTGTGGCATTTTGCCAAGTGATGCCACCGCCAGGTAAGATGGTAATCTGTTTATCTTGGGCATAAGTGATCAATTGTTTCAAATGGTCAATATTGGCACTAATTGGTGTGGTTAAATCGGGTGAGCCATGCGTTAAAATTCGGGTTACTTCATGATCCGCAAGCCAATCAATGGTTGATAGTTGTTCAGCAGCCGGGATTTGGTCAAAAGCCATGTGCATAACCACGTCCATACCATTAGCGGCACCAAGCAGCATTTCCATAGCCTCGGTATCTAACGTGTGATCCTGCATCAATGCGCCAAAGGCAACCCCATCGACACCAAAAGACTGAGCTGTAAACAAATCAGCTTCCATCATTTTAAGCTCTAAATCGTTGTAGACAAAGTTGCCACCTCGGGGGCGAATCATAGTGACTAGTGCAATATGTTTATCTTGAGTGTATTTGGCTGCTTCAGCCATGACACCATGGCTGACTGTTGTCCCACCAACTGCTAAATTATCATTTAGTTCGATACGCTGCGCACCATTTTGAATGGCTGCGGGGATATCAGTAAAATTTTCAACGGCAACTTCCTTGAGCATCAAATCGTTCCTTTCTTACTTACAGAATTGTGCGTAAGCCAAAATACAATACAACGATAGCACCGAGTATGATTCGATACCATCCAAATGCTTTGAAGTCATTTTTCTTAATATAATTTAACAAGAAACGAATGGATAGATAAGCGACAACGAAAGACACCACAACACCGACCAATAAAACGATCATTTGAGCGCTTGTAAAAACATTACCAGCTTTGAAAAACTTAAATAGTTTTAAAGCAGAAGCACCAACCATTGTTGGAATCGCTAAGAAAAATGAAAACTCTGTTGCTACGAAACGTGAAGCACCGACGACCATGCCGCCTAGGATTGTTGCACCTGATCTTGAAGTGCCGGGAACCAAAGATAGAACTTGGAATAAACCGATCAGAAAAGCTAATTTTAAGCTCATTTGATTTAGATTGGTTTCTTTGGCTGGCCGTGTTTTATTGTAATTTTCAATGATAATAAATAAAATACCATAGACAATCAAAGTTGTTGCAATAACTGGCCAAGTGGTCAAATGGTCGTCCATGAAGTCGTTTAGCAGGGGTCCAGCGATTAAACTAGGAATCATAGCAATAATGACTTTACCCCAGAGTGACCAGGTTTGTTGTTTTTCAATACTGTTCTTCTTAAAGGAGAACGGATTAAGTTTTTGAAAATAAATGACGACAACTGATAAAATAGCACCAAGCTGGATCACGACCATGAACATATTGATGAATGCTGTCGATTCATTCAAATGAATGAATTCATCAGCTAAATACAAGTGACCAGTAGAACTAATTGGTAGAAATTCGGTGATGCCTTCTATAATACCGAGGATGATAGCTTTAATAATGTTAAACAACAGATGTTCCTCCTGAAATAGGGCTATAAAATTTTAGTACGGGAATAAGTATACTGAATTTTTGAGATTTTGAAATGATTATGAAGGAATTAAAGCAAATTTTATAGATTTAAGTTAGAAGTGATGCATCAACTTTTAGTAATCTGAGACACAAAAAATAAAGCGGCGGACAATAATATTGCCTGACGCTTTATTTTTTGGAAATATTAAGCCTTTAAGAAGTTCACACACACGATTTCAGGGCAAGAAATATCTTTTTCTAATAAAGTTAAGAAACCAGAATCAGGATTTCGTGTATATAAAGTTAAATTATCAGAATTCTGGTTGGCCGCTAAGATAAATTTTTGACTGGGATCTAAATTAAAGTCGCGCGGGAAGTCACCTTCTGTACTGATCCGTTGAATCAAGTCGATGTGGCGACCATCAGCTGTGATATTAAAAACGGTAATAGAATTATGACCGCGATTTGAAGCATAGAGGAACTTACCGTCAGCACTAATTCTGATCGCCGCACTGCCATTGTGAGCTGTAAAATTGTCGGGAATTGTAGACTCTGTTTGGATCGGGGTCAAAGCACCGGTTTGGACATTATAATCTAACACGGTTACTTGGCTAGAAAGTTCGCCTAAGAGATAAACCACAGACTGGTTCGGATTAAAAACCACGTGACGCGGGCCAAATCCCGGTTGCGTTTGATAAGTGGCAATCGGTTTAAAGTGATCAGCTTCAAAGTCATAAACACTGACTTGATCGATACCTAAATCGCACACAATCAAGCGTTGATCTGGCGTTAAGTTAATATAGTGGACGTGAGCACTGTCTTGTTCAGGTTTGGGGCCACTACCGTGATGTTTTAAGGTGTCTAGTAAGGCTAATTGGCCGTCTGGTGCAATACGATAGGCATTAGCTAAACCTTTGTGATAATTGGCATCAAACAATAACTGGCGGTTTGGATCATAAGCGATATAAGCTGGTGAAGCACCAGGTTGTAAAACCTTACTGATCAGTTTTGGCTGCGCCCCGCTTAAATCATAAGCAGCGACACCTCCTTGATCACCTTCCGTCATAATCGTGAACAGACGCTGGTTCTTTTCGTCCACGGTAAAATAAGTTGGGCCCCCAATTTCAATATATGGCGTAATGTCATGCAGCTGATTATTCTCGAGTTGTCCCTGATAAATGCCCTTACCAGTGCGCCGGGTATATCCTCCTAAAAGTACAGTTTCTTTCACGAAAAACGCCTCCTTATCTTCATAAATTATACCATAGCATCTTGGCGCTAATTGCATCAAATAAGACGAGCTATGATACAATTAAAACATGAATGTAAGTAAAGGAGTACTCAATATGCAAGTAAAGGCGATTATTAAGAAAATTGGTGCAAAAGCTATCTCTGTAAAAGATCCGATGGTTATTTTGTTTGGTGAAGAGGCAACTGATGTTATTGAAAATGTTTCCGTGGTGCAAAAATTTATAGATAAAAAACAACAAGTTGATTTAAACCCACAAGTGGGCGATACCATTGAAATCGATGGTCAGACATTTAAGATTGAAAAGGTTGGCCAGTTAGTTCAAGATAATCTATCAACAATTGGACACGTTACCTTAATTTTCAAACATCCTAGTGATGAGGATCAGATGCAAAATGCTATCTATTTAGCCAATCAAAACAATACATTTCCTAAGTTTACAGTAGGGGCAGAAATTTTATATAACAACTAATGGCATTAAGCTGGCGCCGACTTTTAGAGACATTAGGGTAAATATATTGGAAAGAAAGGAAGCTCATGATTGAAAATAAACCACAGCGGTCCATTTTTTTTAAGTGGATTCTAAATAATAAATTCACAGTTTTTTTGTTAAATATTTTGATCATTTTATTGATCATTTTATTATTCACCAAGGTTAGATTCGTATTTGCACCAGTAGGGAAGTTCTTGAATGTTGTTGCACCGCCTATTTTTTTAGCTGCCGTTTTTTATTATCTAATGGAACCTTTAGTGGCGTTATTGGAAAGAAAATGGCATTGGAAGCGGATGGTATCTATTACGATCCTATTTATTTTATTAGTAGGTTTGTTGGCTCTGGGCATTAGCTTATTGATTCCTTATATTCAAAAGCAGACACAATCACTCGTCGCCAATTGGCCGCAGTACTGGCAAGCTGTTCAGGACTGGTTAAAAAATATTTCTGGGCAGCCAAGTTTCCGGCCAATTAAGGATCAGCTCAATGCTTCGACAGATACAATTACCAAAAGTATCGGCAGCTGGTTTCAGAAAAATTTTGTCAGCACCTTTTCAAATATTGGCTCGGCAGTGGGGACAGTAACAACAATTATCGTCAATGTGATTACCGCACCCTTTATTCTGTTCTTTATGTTAAAGGATGGCGGGAAATTTAAAACAGGGCTTGTCAAACTGGTTCCGACACGGCTGCGGCCTTCAACGCAAACAACTTTGACAGAAATCAATAATTCCATTAGCTCTTATATCCGTGGCCAATTAACAGTGGCATTTTGGGTAATGGTCATGTTTTCCGTTGGCTATTTGATCGTTGGTCAGAAATATGCCTTTCCTTTGGGTATTTTAGCGGGTATCTTGAACTTAGTACCTTACGTGGGATCATTCTTAGCTATTTTGCCTTCTTTGGTAATTGCTGGCTTTACATCTGTGTCCATGTTGATCAAAGTCTTGATCGTATTTTTGATCGAACAAACGATCGAAGGTCGAGTGATTTCACCTTTAGTGATGGGGAGCAAGTTAGAGATGCATCCGGTAACGACGATTTTGGTATTACTGACTGCAGGCAACTTATTTGGTTTTCTAGGTGTTGTTTTGGGTATTCCTGGGTATGCTGTGATCAAAATTATCATTGTTAAGTTATGGCGCTGGTTTACGCGCAATTCTGAATTGTATGATTCAAAAGCAGCCGAAACGCAAAATGATAATCGAATGAATACTTCAGAATCAAGCGAATCTTAATTTTATTAAGTAAAATTCATGTCGGTTTTATCGATATGAATAGTCGATACAAACAAAAAAGTGGCTGGGACAAAACTAACGTTTTGTTTACAGCCACTATGTGTTTACGAACAATTCAATTTTAAACGTGTTCCAAAAGACAACACCCTTACCTAAACAAGAATGGCTCAAATGGTGGACTTGCCATTTTTCGCCATTCTTGTTTAGGTAAGGGTGCTGAGCGCCTTTTGTCTTACTCTCTTCCTACGATTAGTCAAGTGTTAATTTCAACTAAATGATCTGTCAATGAATCAATATCTGTTTGTGTAGAGTTCCTGTCACTTAAGCATCTCTTTACCCCCATGGGGGTAAAAAATTAGGGTAACTCAAATACACCGCGATCAGTTGTTTTTTTAGATCCATATCGTGGTATACTTTATTTTATAAGGCGTTAGGCCTTATTGGGCTTCGAGCCCGTGATATGACTTATAGTCATATGTTTGGTGACTTTTAATCATGACAAACAGACATTTGACCAGTTTATTCATGCAAGCCACCGTTGCGACCTTATCCAGTTTTGGATGAGGTCCTTTTTTTCGTAAGCGATAATAAAAGTCGACAATATGATTGGGCACCTTGGTCAAGCCATGGACTCGACGCATATTGGCCACTGTTAAACAAAATAAGTTGCGAGCGTAAGGATCGCCACGTTTATTGATATGATCAATCGCTCGGTAAGTACCAGATTGGTATTGTCTTAAGTCGATGCCGATTAGATCGGTCATCGAGCAACATCTTCTTTCTTGTGATTAGAACACTAGCTAATTCTGGATCTCATTTCCGATACCCGAGCTCGAAGCGCCACAAACTTAAAATTGATTAACAGAAGATAGCAGTGAAAGCCAGTTTTTTTTACGGGCTCGAAGCCCCAATGAGTGAACGGTATTTTTATAATTAATCAAAAAAAGATCTGTTGACCGAAGTAAGAATATACTTCATCAACAGATCTAATCTTAGTATGTTTTTTTATAGATATTGGGACAATTTACCAACTAGCTTTTTTGACACCAGGAATTTGGCCCTTGTGAGCCAATTGCCGAAAGTTTAAACGAGACATGCCAAACTTACGCATGTAAGCATGGGGCCGACCGTCAAGTTGATCACGGTGATGGATGCGAACTGGCGAAGCGTTGCGTGGTAATTTTTGCAGACCAGCGTAATCACCTTTTGCTTTTAATTCTTCGCGAATCTCTGCATATTTTGCAACTGTTGCTTCGATTTTCTTCTCTTTTGCAATCTTAGATTTTTTTGCCATAAACCTTTCACCTCATTTGTTAGTTTAGCTGATGCAGTGTTTGTTATTTGTTCGTTAAATTCGTTAGCAAGCAAAGTCAACTACTACTATAACACAAATGAGTTACTTTTGAAAAGTAAGTGACTACATCGTGTCGCCATTAAAAATTGAATTTTTAACGATGACATAATCAACTGTCTTTAGCGAAGCTAGGTCACGGCCGCCGGCATAAGAAATAGATGATTGCAGGTCTTCATGCATTTCAGTCAAAGTATCAGCAATAGATCCTTTATATGGAATTAGCATTTTTTTGCCTTCTACATTATGATGAGATCCTTTTTGATATTGAGATGCAGAACCGTAATATTCTTTATATACCTTACCATCTTGTTCAATTGTCTTGCCAGGTGTCTCTTCATGGCCAGCAAATAGGGAGCCGATCATAACCATTGAAGCACCAAAACGTATAGATTTTGCAATATCACCGTGGGTACGCACACCACCATCGGCAATGATTGGTTTGCGGGCAGCTTTAGCACACCAGCGTAGAGCTGCTAACTGCCAACCACCAGTACCAAAACCAGTTTTGATTTTAGTGATGCAGACCTTGCCAGGGCCAATACCAACTTTTGTGGCGTCAGCGCCAGCATTTTCTAATTCGCGGACGCCTTCAGGTGTACCAACATTACCAGCAATCACAAAAGCTTGGGGCAAATAATGTTTGATATGTTGAATCATATCGATCACGGTTTGAGAATGACCATGCGCAATATCAATCGTAATGTATTCAGGAACTTCACCTTCAGCGGCTAAAGCTTCAATGAAATTATATTCATCGTCTTTAACACCAACGCTGATAGAGGCATAAAGGTTTTTTTGATGCATATTTTTTACAAAATCTAGGCGTGTTTCCGGTTCAAAGCGGTGCATAATGTAAAAGTAGCCATTGCGAGCTAACCATTCGGCCAGCGGGGCGTCAATAATCGTTTGCATGTTTGCCGGTACGACTGGAATCTTAAAAGTACGATCGCCAAATGTAACGGTAGTGTCTGCTTCTGAACGACTTTTAATAATGCACTTATTAGGAATCAATTGAATATCTTCATAGTCAAAAACTTGTAATTCATTAATCATAATTGATTTCGCTCCTATTCACTAAAACCGAATAATAAAAAATACAAGGCTTATTTATGAGCCTTGTATAATTTAACTAATACATTAATAAAAGTCAAGGAATAAAGCGAAATATTCGCAAAAAAAATGAATTTGCGAACAAAGAATACTTAAATATATATAATACATCTTAATTAATGAACTATCGGCCACAATTTGAATGACTAATTCGTATTTATTATAAGCGAACATTACTAGTGCTTATGCGTCAAAATGATCCACGAAAATTACGAATCAAGGTAAAATTCGCAAATGCTCATGAATTTCAATACTATCCTTAATTGATTGAACAACTGTACAAGTACGCGTCGTCATTGCTAAGATACGCTGTAATTTTTCTTCATCTGCCTGAGCATTAGTGACTGTGATCGTTAGGTCCATTTGACGGACTTGGTTTGGTAAATGGTCGTCTTGAATCATCGTGCTATCAATACTTAAGTCATCGAAGGCAATTTTAGAGTTATTTAAGATGATTCTAAAAGTACCTAATGAGCAAGCTGCCGCAGCCGTTTGCAATAATTTGACGGGCGAAATCTCACCTTGGCCGTGGCCAATGTGTAGAATTTGACCCTTATTTTCCATGACCATGCCATTTTCATTTAAATGTACCGTTAAATGTTTTTCCATTATGAAAACCTCCTCAAAAGCGAATGGTTACTTGAAATAACGTTTCTGCCAAAAGCGAAAAGCTAGTACTAACGAAATAACTAGGGAAATAATGATCGTGATGATCCAGCTAGCATGGGATCTAGCTAGGGGCAAGTCGACATTCATGCCATAGAATGAAAAAACTAATGTGGGAATTGTCAAAATAATGGAATAAGTCGTTAGAAATTTCATAACTTGGTTCATATTATTGTTGATAATCGAAGAATACGTATCTGTGGTTTCATTAATGATTGAATTGGATATCTGTGCCATTTCTACTGCCTGTTGATTTTCAATGATAATGTCATCTAAATAATCGTAATTAACCTCACTTAGGTGAAAAGTAGGGGCCCGACGTAAGTTTTCAAGAACGTTTCGGTCGGTTCGCAGCGAAAGTAAAAAATAGACCAAACCCCGCTGAACGCCCATCAAACTATATAATTGATCATTTTGTAAAGAATCTTGCAGCCTATTTTCTACTTGTTCTCGAACGCGATTCATGTCCTTTAAGTAGCGTTGATAATTTGAAATGACATGACTAATGATCTGCAAACTAGCTTTATTGGGATTTTTGATATCCAACGGGCGGCGATTATCAGAAAAAGAGTCTAGAAATGGTTTTCGGGTAATACTGATGGTAATGAGATAGTCTTGTTTGATGATAATACCAACTGGCGTGGTGCGGTAAGTGAATTTATGCTCTTTCTGTCGTTTGATTTGTGGTACGTCAAAGATGATCAGCGTGGTATGATAATCTTCATCGTATTCCGTGCGCGCGCTCTCATCTCGATCTAAACTATAATAAATATAATCCATGGGGACATTGGTTTTTTGCTGGATCTCTTTAATTTCTTCCGGCGTGGGGTCAATGGCATTCAGCCACATGCCCTTTTTGATTTTAGATTGTTTGACTAGTTGGTTCTTGCTATCATAATCATAGGTGATCAGCATGATTCTTCTCCCTTACTTGTTCCATGATATACACAAAGTAGTTTAACATAACGCTTATAAAGGGGCTAACAACTTGAAAAAAAATATAATGGCGCACCAATTTATACAACGTCATTTAGCTCAATTGCGTTGTCCGTTTTGTGAACAACCATTTACAACGGTTGAAGCGGCAACTTTGAAATGTCCGAATCAGCACAGTTTTAATATTTCAAAAAAGGGTAGTTTATTTTTCCTGCGGGCGCCGGTAACGACTGAATATGATACTGATATGCTGCAACACCGACGAACTGTAATTCATCATGGTTTGTTCGCACCCGTCATAGAACAGCTTAGCCAGCAACTTTATGGGCAGATGGTGATTGATGCCGGTTGCGGGGAAGGCAGTCAAATCAAAGCAATTGCGGCACAGCATTCGGGGCATTATTTTGCTTTTGATATTTCTAAACCTGCGATTGAGTTAGCAACTTCGGGAACTGATAGCCGTCAGGATTGTTTATTCTTTGTGGGTGACTTAGCACATATGCCCTTTGCAGATCACCAATTTTCGGATGTGATCAACTTTTTATCACCAGCAAATTATCAGGAATTTCAGCGTGTATTGCAAAAACATGGTCAGATTTTGAAAATAATGCCTAATGCCCGTTATTTACAGGAACTGCGGCAGCTAGTGTATCCGACTGGACCCAACGCAATTTATGACCCGGCGCCGGTTCAAAATCATTTTAAAGCGCAATATCCGCAAGCTAATTTTCAGAAAATTGAATATCAATGGCCGGTACCGGCAGCGATGCGCCCTCACTTGTTTGCAATGACGCCGCTAACGTGGGTACGGCGGCACGACTTTAATCAAATTCAATTAGATCAATTGACAACCGTAACCGTTGATTTAACTTTGGCTATTGTAAAATTGTGAAAAAAAGGTAAATTTTTATTGAAAAAAATAACAAGCAGTGATATATTAATTTCAAGGTTTTTTTCACAGGCTTTTCTCAGAAGTTATTTTGATAAAAGGTTATGATCAAAAATCTTACTAACGTAACGTTTTGCTGTGGCCTATCACCGAAACGATGCGTTTTTTTTATGCTTTTTTTAATTGATCACTTCAATTGAATGGAACAAGGAGTACATATTTATGACGAATCATATTGCTTTATTTGAACCATTAATGCCCTCTAATACTGGTAACATTGCTCGAACTTGTGCGGCAACAGATACTGTTCTTGACCTAATTTATCCTTTGGGGTTTCGGACGGATGACAAGTCATTAAAACGGGCTGGATTGGATTATTGGGATAATGTGAATATTCACTATCATGACGACTTAGACGCTTTTTTAGCAACGATTCCTGATAAACAGTTTTTATATTTGATCACTAAGTTCTCGGATCAAGTTTATACAGATCCAGATTATAGTGACATAACTAAAGATCACTATTTTTTATTTGGTAAGGAGACAACTGGGCTGCCGGAGCCATTTATGCGTGCAAATCCAGATAAGGCCTTACGTATCCCAATGACAGATAAGGTACGGGCACTAAATTTGTCTAATAGTGCCGCAATCGTCATTTTTGAAGCTCTACGGCAGCAAAATTTTGCTGGCTTAGAAAAAAGTCATCGCTATCCACACGATAAGTTAAAATAATAAGGGACTATGTGCGGACGTTAAAGTCTAGATGCAACGATGCCTGTCTACGCAGCACAATAAAAGCATTAAAATACTTTTTTAAGGATAGTTGTCAAAAAATGATTTTAGTAAAATTATTGGATTTGTTTTAAATATAGCTTTTCACTTAAAAAATTCTTAAAAAGTAGTTGTCAGCTTAGCCAATTATTGCTTTAATTGAACTTAGTAAAGGGGAGTTCAACATGAAAAGTAACAAATTTCCCATCACTGTGAAGAGTTTTCACTTTGATATGTTGGAAAATGCTGGCGCACAAGGAAATCAAGATATTCAGATCTCCGTTCGAGATGTTGTTCCCGAAGGAGAAGCTGAGAAAGAGACGAAACAGGGGAACTTTTTTGAAATCAATGTTCCTTTTGATATCACACCGCCTGGGGAGGCTTTTCACGTTTCTGGTACAATCAGCCGTTATCTACAAGTCATTGATTTTCACGGCCATGCTAGTGAACTACCACCGGAAGAGTTAGAAAAATTTTCACGACCATTAGTTGAGTACGTTGAAACTTTAACTTATTCTGTCACATCAGTGGCGCTAAACCGTGGCGTACAGTTAAACTTTCATGCTCAGTCTACAGATGATGATTCCTGACGGCCACAATGGTTCGTTGATATAATTATAATCAGAAGTGTGTTCATATATTTTAATGTGTCGCTTATGTTATGCACATGAGATAAAAGACACTTAACGCTTGGGCCTTAACAAGAATCATGGGCAGTGGTAGCTGTTTTCATTTAAGCAACGTGTTGTTAGGTGATATCATTGTTTCTTGGGATACATTTAAAAATAGAAATATGCATAAAATCATGAGGGTGGCTGGGACAAAACTAACGTTTTGTTTTTAGCCACTATTTGTTTGTGAATCATTAAATTTTAAACATGTGCCAGAGGGCAACACATGAATAAAGTAACAGCTCTCTAAACTTTTCGTAATTTTGGCTTTAAAGTCTGTTATTTCAAATCTTTTTTTGTTACATTCGATATAAATATAGTATTGGAGCGGTTTTAATTGGCTCAAGCAAGGAAAACATCCCGGAGAAAAACAACAAAACGCAATACTAAAAAGACGGTTGATCTATCTAACAACTTGATTGGCTTTATTTTGTTATTGATCGCTATTTTCGCATTTTTTAAATTAGGTGCCGTTGGTAGTTTATTTGCCAACTCGCTCAGATTTATCGGGGGTAGTCTGTATCAAATCTTAACAATTGTGTTGGGGTTCTATGGTGGCTGTTTACTGTTAAAAGGCAAGAATCCTACGATCAAACCACATTATGTGGTAGGCAGCAGTCTAATTTTTGTGGGTGTTTTGTTAGGTCTAGATGCCTATACCTTTAATCAGCTGAACATTCATACGAATTTTTTGGCGGCGCGATTATTAAATTTGAGTGCTGATTTTAGCCGCTTTGCAGTTACTGAAAATGTCGGTGGCGGTATGTTAGGCGCCTTACTTTACACGTTAAGTTATCCTTTATTTTCACAAATTGGGACATATTTGATTGCCGGATTGATCATTTTTAGTGGCGTCATTGTTGTTTTTTCAATTCCCTTAACAAGTATTGTGGCAATTTTACGGCGAATTGCCACCGGTGTGGGTGCCAGCGCACAACACGTGATAGCTGTGATCCAAAACTTTATTCAGGATAGGCAGCACCAACGTCGGCCGAAAAAAGCACCAACAAAATCGAGGACTAAAGTACCAGCCCCAATAGCTACCGATGAACAAGTACCGACGTCAGTTACCGATCCTAAAACACCCACTGAATCTTTTCAAATTCATGGACCAGAACCGCAAACACCAGTGGCACCAGTAAAACAGGCGAATACAGAGAAAACAACGCCAGTACCAACCTTTGCAGCACCGGCGAATAATTCAGACTACCAATTACCAAGTGTGGATCTGTTGACTGAGATGGGGCAGACGGATCAAAGCAAAGAATATCGTTCAATTGAGAAAAATCGGGGTAAATTGAAAGAAACATTAGCTTCCTTTGGCGTTGAAGTTAGTGTTAAAAGTGCTAGTCTAGGGCCATCGATCACTAAATACGAGGTTCAGCCAGCCGTAGGGGTCAAAGTTAGCAAAATTGTCAATTTAGCAGACGACTTAGCTATGGCGCTAGCTGCTAAAGATATTAGAATTGAAGCGCCTATTCCAGGGAAACCTTATGTTGGTATTGAAGTGCCTAATCAGCAAGTGGCAACTGTGTCGTTTCGTGATGTGGTGGCACAACAACCACAACATCCTGATAAAATTTTGGAAGTACCGCTGGGTAAAGATGTTACTGGTCAGATTATCTCTGCCGATTTGACGAAAATGCCGCATTTACTAATTGCTGGGTCTACTGGCAGCGGAAAATCAGTTGCGATCAACACGATCATCACCAGTATTTTAATGCGTGCAACGCCGCAGCAAGTTCGTTTGATGTTAGTGGATCCCAAAATGGTAGAGTTAAATGTGTATAATGGGATTCCACATCTATTGATTCCGGTAGTTACTGATGCCAAACGAGCTGCTGGTGCCTTGAATAAGGCTGTTAAAGAAATGGAGCGTCGGTATCAATTATTTGCGGATAATGGCGTTCGAAATTTAACCGAGTTTAATCGCTTATCTAGCAAAAATGATGCGCTGGAGTTCTTACCATATATTGTTATTGTTGTAGATGAATTATCCGATTTGATGATGGTTGCTGGTAACGAAGTTGAAGGGGCTATTGTTCGACTAGCTCAGATGGCACGAGCTGCCGGGATACACATGATCATTGCAACTCAGCGACCTTCTGTGGATGTGATTACAGGATTGATCAAAGCTAATATTCCTTCTCGAATCGCTTTCGCTGTTTCGAGTGGGATTGATTCGCGCACAATTTTGGATACAGTTGGGGCTGAAAAATTATTAGGCCGTGGCGACATGTTGTTTTCACCGATTGGGACGAATAAACCCATTCGAGTTCAGGGGGCGTTCATTCCAGTCGAAGATGTGGAAGCCGTTGTTAAATATGTCTCTGAGCAACAAGCCGCTAATTATGATGAAGCAATGGTGCCCAGTGATGAGGATATTGCAGATCATTTAGATGAACCAGAAGACGAATATTATCAGCAGGCAGTGGATTTAGTCACCCAAGAACAAAAAGCGAGTGTGTCCATGCTGCAACGGCGCTTTCGTATTGGCTATAATCATGCCGCACGTTTAGTAGATGAGATGGAGGCACGCGGCATTGTAGGGCCTTCTGAAGGTAGTAAGCCGCGTAAAGTTTTACGCCCTAAAACAGAACCTAATCCGGATTGACTACCGCTTTTTGTCAGAAAACGTTTTTTTTGATATGATTTATTAGTTCTAAATAACTAAAGGCAGATGCCGTTTGGAGGCATTTTTATGATTGAACTCAAGCCAGGAATCTATTTACAAATTGATCCGACTAATAAGTTCAAAACGATTAATTTTACAATCAACTTTCTTGAAAAAGCAACAAAGAAAAATATCTCAAAGCGTGCGCTACTTGCACAAATTTTAGAGAATAGTAATGCAAAATATCAAACCCCAGATCAAATTGCTACTGAATTAGAGCAACTTTATGGTGCCGATTATTCATTTAGTCAATATTTGCAAGGAAATATTTCTGTTTTGAGCGTGAGCGGTATTTGTGCCGATCCTAAGTTCTTGCCAACGACTGCTGACATTTTTACTGATTTATTAGCAGATGTACGCTTGGCACTGTTTCAACCCGCATTAGAAACAAGCGCTGACGCTTTTGATACGACAATTTTTCAAAGAGAGCAACAAAACTTAAGTCATCGCTTAGGGGCCTACCTTGATGATAAGCAATACGCAGCGATGCTGGCGACACGACAATTGTACTTTGGTGAAGATGCACCCCTAAGTAGTTCAAGCTTGGGGACACTTGCTGATCTCCAACAAATTACTGCAGATAACTTATATACTTACTATCGGCAGATGCTGGCAGCCAATGAAATTGTGATCACGGTAACCGGTGATGTGACTGAAGCACAACTGAGGAAATTATTTGACTGGCCAGAATTGGTTGCTCGAAATCGCGAAAAGATTGCGTTATATTATGCGCAGCCTTTATTTCAAAAAGTCAAATCCATGCAACAGCAGGCTGATGTGGTTCAAAGCAAGTTGAATATGATGTTTCAAGCGCCCGTTCACTATTATCATGAGGGATATTTTGCCTTTTTATTAGCTAACACGATTTTTGGCGGGTCTGCCCAGTCATTGCTGTTTATGAATGTTCGTGAAAAGCAAAGTTTGGCCTACTATGCCAGCAGCAGCTTTGATGCTTTTACGGGGACAATTTTGGTACAGACTGGTATCGATTTAAAACAAAAACAAAAGGTGATTGATAGTATTACAGCTCAGTTATCAGCTTTAAGCACTGGGCAAGTTGCCCAGACTTTGGTTGATAATGCAAAAACACTACTGATCGATCAGTTTGCGATGCGGTCTGATGCACCATTTGGCCGTAATTTGCGTTATTTATTTCAGTTTTTAGAACCCAGAGTCATAATGGATTCTGAAACCCTTAAAACGAAAATTCAACAAGTTGATTTGGCTCAGATTCAAGCAGCGGCGGCACAATTTAAATTACAAGCAGTTTTTGCGCTTGAAGGAAGGCGGTCTGATGAAAACAATTAATTTTTCCGAGATTGGTGAACAGCTACATCAAATCGTGTTAGATAATGGGTTGCAGGTCAATATTTTGCCGAAACAAAATTATCATAAAACCTTCGCAATTTTGACAACAAATTATGGTTCAATTGATATTAACTTTGCACCAGTGGGCTCAGCTGAAGTAAAGCATTATCCGGCTGGCATAGCGCACTTTTTGGAACATAAAATGTTTGAAAAGGCTGACCATGATGCCTTTGATTTATTTGGTAAATACGGTGCGGATGCAAATGCATTTACGTCTTATACAAAGACGAGTTATTTGTTTTCTAGTACAGATTATGTCCATGAAAATTTGGATATTTTGTTGGATTTTGTTCAGGACCCCTATTTTTCTGAGGCATCAGTAGCTAAAGAAAAGGGTATTATTGCCCAGGAAATTAAAATGTATGATGACGACGCTGACTGGCGTGGGGAGATGGGCTTGATTGGCAACCTTTTTCCAAATCACCCCATACATTTGGATATTGCTGGAACCGTGCAATCGATTGATCAAATTACACCAGCAGCGCTTTATGAAGCATACCGCACATTTTATGTACCTAAGAATATGAATTTATTCATTGCTAGCCCATTAGATCCACAACAATTGGCGACGTGGATTCAGGAAAATCAAGCAACGAAGCATTTTGAAGCTAACAAACGGCCTAAAAGAGCAACGCTGAATGATCAAAGCCCTGAAGATATCATGATTTACCGTTTTGCGGAAATGCCAGTAAAACGTAGCAAAAGTTTTGTTGGTGTCAAGGGACCTGATGAATCAACTATTGATCGATCTGGTTTAGTTCGTAAAATCAAATTACAATTTTTATTACAAATGTTATTCGGGGTTTCCTCCCAAAACTTTGCTGAACTTTATCGTCAAGGAATTGTGGATGATAGCTTTGGATTTGAAGTTATGTATGAACGATCAGCAAATTTTGTGATGCTCTATGGCGATGCTGAAGATCCAGGTAAGTTTTCAGATACAATTTTAAATTTGTTGGAAACAGCTAAGGATAGCCCTGATTTGACGGCTGAACATCTACAACGGCTGAAACAAAAGAGAATTGGTGAACTGCTATTCAGCTTTAATTCTTTAGAAAGTATTGCTAATTTATATAACAACAATAATTTTAACGAGGCAACGATTTTTGATGTTTGGCAAATTATCAATGACCTGACGATCACTGACTTACAGGATTTGGCTGCGGCTTACTTTTTACATGATAATACGAGTGTATTCCACGTCGTCCCTAAGCAAACTGAAAATGAAAAATAATATTTAAAATATTGGGGTTTTCTGTAAACAATAATTTAGCTATGTTATACTCGACTTGATAATATTTTAGTAGGTGAATTTAATGAATGAGCTCGGACAAAAGTTGCGCCAGGCACGGATCGATAAAGGATACACAATTGATGATCTTCAACAAATAACCAAAATTCAGAAACGCTATTTATTAGCAATCGAAGAAGGCAAGTTTGATCAATTACCTGGGAAATTTTATGTCAATGCTTTTATCAAACAGTATGCCCAGACGGTCGGCTTGGATGGGCAAGCGTTACTGCAAGAATATCAGCAACATGATCAGGTAACTGAATCAACTCCAGAAACAACTGATACAGCGGACGAAGTAAAATCGAAGGAAGCCACTGCTTCAGAGGCTAAAAATCAACGAACGTTAACTGAAAGTACCGCACCCCGTTTTGAACGTATTCGGGCTTATTTACCCCAGATTATTATTATTGCGGTGGTAATTATTTTGATTGTCGGTATTTATGCGATTGCCTTGAGTCATCGGCGCTCGAACAGTGATCAACAAGCGGTAGAATCTCGTTCGTCAGTTAAAGTCACTGACGAACGCAGTAGTTCCAAGAAAGCGGCCAGCGCCTCATCGAAACGCTCAGCGTCTGTTTCAAGTAAGCAAGCAAGCTTAGCTGCAAAACAAAATAGCCGCAAGGCAAAACAGGCAACAACGGATTTAAAAGTAACTTCAGGTACCAAAACAGCTAATGGGCAGACCTTCGAATTAAGTAATTATCCGTCTGCAAACAACACATTGACGCTTAGTACTAAGAGCGCCACAGCTTGGATCACAGTGGTTGCGAATGGCAGTACACAATGGCAGGGTAGTGTTTCTAGCCAGCGGGCTCAAAGCGTCAGTCTGCCTAATGGTATTACATCTTTTGTTGTAACGACTGGTAATGCACCAGTAACTGAGTTAAAGGTAAATGACACTACGGTCAAGCTGCCAACAACAGCCACGGTCGTTCAAAATTATACCTTTAGGATCGCTGGCCAGACTGGTACAAACGCAGCAACTACAAATCAAAACACAACACAAAGTACGACGGCGCAATCAACCACAGGAACGGCAACAACAGGGGCCACTACTAATCGGACTAACGCAACCACCAACCAATAACAATTAATTAGGAGCACTTGAAATGAATTTACCGAATAAACTGACTGTTTTTCGTATTATTTTGATTCCTGTGTTTATTTTACTTTTAGCATTACCATTAAATTGGGGGCAACTTACTGGCTTAGGAACTACGATCCCAACCAGGCATTTGGCTGCAGCTATTGTCTTTATTGTCGCCTCCTTGACTGATCTATTGGACGGTAAGATTGCTCGAGCACAGCACTTAGTAACCAACTTTGGTAAATTTGCTGATCCCCTAGCTGACAAGATGATCGTAATGACCGCTTTTATTTTTTTGGTTGCTTTGAAATTGGCACCTGCATGGGTCGTGTCGATTATTGTTTGTCGAGAGTTAGCAGTGACAGGCTTGCGATTATTGATTGTTGAACAGAACGGTCAAGTAATGGCTGCCGCTATGCCAGGTAAAATTAAAACGACAACACAAATGTTGGCAATTATCTTTTTGCTGTTGCATGATGTTTTTTTTGCAATGATCCATATTCCTTTTGGTGCAATTATGCTATACATTTGTTTATTCTTTACGATATATTCTGGTGCAGATTATTTCATTCAAAATCGGCATGTTTTTTCTGATTCATCAAAAGAATAGTAATATTCAAGTGGGTTTGAGACAAATGAAAATTTGTGACGAACCCTTTTTTTAGTGTCTTTAGACCTAGTTGAGTACCATAAGGTACGAAACAGTAAACCACCCGCTATGCGGGTGGGTGTTCAATTGCTATGCAAAAAAGCCCTCTTTTCAGATAGAATATTGGATGTTCAGGCCAATCAATCTATTTGAAAGAGGGAAAAAACAAATGGCGAATCAATACAATAGTTTGGCACATACCAAATGGTTGTGTAAATACCATATCGTGTTTACACCAAAGTATAGAAGAAAAGTGATTTACAATCAATATCGACGGGACCTTCAAGATATTATCAGGCTTTTGTGCTCTTATAAAGGTGTAAGAATTATTGAGGGACATATGATGCCAGATCATGTGCACCTATTACTTAGTATCCCACCCAAAATAAGTGTCTCAAGTTTTATGGGTTACTTAAAAGGTAAAAGTGCCTTGATGATGTTTGATAAACATGCAAATCTGAAATATAAATTTGGAAACCGTCATTTTTGGTCAGAAGGCTATTATGTGACAACGGTGGGCATCAATGAAGCAACAATTAGGAAATATATCAGAGAACAGGAAAAACATGATATTGCCGTTGATAAATTAAGTGTTCGGGAATATGAAGACCCTTTTAAGGGTAGTAAGTAGTACAAGCACCCCTTAAGGGGTGAGCAAAAGTGGCAAGGACAAATTGGCTTGAACTAAAAAGCCAGCGTCTTTAGGCGCTGGTCGGTAATAGAGGCTTATAGCCTCAGAGCAAACCACCCGTTTGACGGGTGGTTTTGATTTGCAGATTTTTTAAGCTTAGAATACGTATATATTAAATGGGGGCGATGTTATTGCAAGCAGAGATCATAGCAGTTGGGACAGAATTATTACTGGGTCAGATCAACGATACGAATGGTCAATTTTTAGCACGGACACTAGCAGATATTGGTATTGATACTTATTTTCAAACGGTGGTTGGGGATAATCCGGCACGCTTAAAATCGGTTTTAAAACTAGCTTTTAGTCGAAGTGATTTGATTATTACGATCGGTGGGTTGGGCCCAACTGAAGATGATTTGACAAAACAAACGGTTGCTGAATTTATCGACCGGCCACTAGTGCCAGATCAAACGGCCATGACCAATTTACTGCGGTTTTATGAGCAAAGTCATCGGGAATTAACAGAGAATAATAAGATTCAAGCATATTATCCGGAAGGTGCTCAGGTTTTGCCTAACGATGATGGTTTAGCCGTTGGTTCTGTCACCACCATTGACGATAAAACGATTATCATGCTTCCAGGACCACCAAGTGAATTTCAGCCAATGGTTCTTAACCATTTGCGGGAAATCTTAATTAAGCTTTCACATAAAGACCACGTTCTGGTTTCTCGGGTGTTACGCTTTTTCGGTATTGGTGAGTCTCAGATTGCTACTAAATTAGCTGATTTAATTGACACACAAAGCAATCCGACTTTAGCGACCTATGCGAAAGATTATGAAACAACTTTGCGTTTAACTGCCAAGGCGAAAAATAGTGGTGATGCCAAACGGTATTTAGATGAGTTGGAAGCTAAGGTGCAGCAACGAATTGGCGCTTATTTTTATGGCTATGGTGATAATAACAATTTACAACAAGTTGTGGTAAAAGAGTTAATTCGTCGAGACCTATCTATTACAGCCGCCGAAAGCTTAACTGGTGGGCTTTTCCAAAGTATGATTGCGGAAGTGCCGGCTTCATCACAAGTGTTTGCTGGTGGATTTGTGACCTATGCTCTAGAAGAAAAAGCCAAAATGCTAGGTATTGATGCGGCGATCTTGCATGAACATGGGGTTGTTAGTGAAATGACAGCTAAATTAATGGCAGAAAAAAGTCGACAGCAGGTTGGCAGTCAAATTGGCGTAGGTTTCACAGGTGTTGCTGGTCCTGATGAGTTAGAAGGCCAAAAAGTTGGGACTGTTTATATTGGCTTGTCATTTGCTGATCAACCAACTCAAGTTAAGTTATTTCATTTTCCGCGTCAGCGAAACGATATTCGAGTCTCGGCGGCTATGGCAGGCTTTTTCATGATCTATCAGCAATTAAAAAAATAAGTAGAACATTTGTTCGAAAAATCCTTGCTTTTTAAAAGGTAATTCTTTAGAATGATACAAAGAGTGAAACGATGAATGATAGCTTTCTAAGGAGGGCATAAATGGCTCAAGATGAACGTAAGGCGGCATTAGAAACCGCATTAAAAAAGATTGAAAAGAGTTTTGGTAAGGGCGCCATCATGCGGATGGGTGAGAAAGCAGATACACAAATTTCTACGATCTCATCTGGTTCGTTAGCAATTGATGAAGCATTAGGCGTGGGAGGTTATCCTCGCGGCCGAATCATTGAGATATATGGCCCTGAAAGTTCCGGTAAAACGACGGTGGCTTTGCATGCGGTTGCTGAGGTACAAAAAGATGGTGGTACAGCAGCTTACATTGATGCTGAAAATGCAATGGATCCAGCTTATGCGACGGCATTGGGTGTTAATATTGACGATTTATTATTATCACAACCAGATACAGGTGAACAAGGACTGGAAATCGCAGACGCTTTAGTGTCTAGCGGTGCAATCGATCTTGTTGTTGTAGATTCAGTTGCTGCACTAGTTCCTCGAGCTGAAATTGAGGGTGAGATGGGGGATGCCCATGTTGGCTTGCAAGCTCGATTGATGTCACAAGCTTTGCGTAAACTATCAGGAACGATCAATAAGACAAAGACAATTGCAATTTTTATTAATCAAATTCGTGAAAAAGTCGGAGTAATGTTTGGCAACCCTGAAACAACACCTGGTGGGCGCGCCCTTAAATTTTATTC
Source organism: Agrilactobacillus fermenti (assembly GCF_047943045.1). GTDB lineage: Bacteria > Bacillota > Bacilli > Lactobacillales > Lactobacillaceae > Agrilactobacillus > Agrilactobacillus fermenti. The sequence continues at coordinate 726,885 of NZ_CP181347.1, forward strand.
AACCGTTCGGTTAGAAGTTCGGCGTTCTGAACAGATCAAGAATGGTTCTGATATCATTGGTAATCGTACCAAAATTAAAGTTGTGAAAAATAAAGTTGCGCCACCATTTAAAGTCGCTGAAGTTGATATTATGTATGGTAAAGGTATTTCCCGAACAGGGGAATTAGTTGATATGGCAGCTGATAAGGATATCGTCAAGAAGAGCGGTTCTTGGTACTCTTATGGTGATGACCGAATTGGGCAAGGGCGTGAGAATGCTAAACTTTATCTACAAGAGCATCCTGATGTAGAGGCTGAAATTAGGCAAAAAGTCCGTAAAGCATATGATATGGATGGGACAGCTGATGAAGCAGAGGCTAATGAAAAATCTGATAAGTCTAAAACTAAGACAACCGCTAAAGATACTGGTAAGAATAATTCGGCTAAAGCTACTAATTCAACCAAGGATGCAAAAACAGATGCCAAGGCTAGTGCTGATGAGGTTGATATTTTTGATGCTTCAGATACTAAAGCCTAATTTTGTATCTTTAAGTAATTAAAGCGTGTTGCTAGACCTAAAATTGTTTTAATTTTTAAGTAATTTATAGGGCCTATCCATAATAATTACGATAATAAACGGGTTGAGAACAAGGTGAGGTTTTGTTCTCAACCCTATTTTTGTCCACATGATTTTATCTTGAACACGTTTCAAAGGTTAACGGCTTGATTCAACGACACAGTGAAAGGGAAATACCAGTTAGCATGATTTTTGCGTATACGCAATCATTATGCATTTTTAGTCGCGCATTTTGTGATTTGCAGGGACCTTGCTGGTAAATACGAATGGTTTTTTTAAAGTTGAAGCAAAAACGGCTTTGTTATAAAGCTGTAAATAAAATGTTATTTCAATTCAATGATATTTATGTTGCTGTAACTTTGAAATAAAGTTGACATCATATTGCCCAAAATATAGAATTATGGGTGTGTTAATAATCAAAATAAACATCTTTTAAATTTTTCGAATTATCGTAAATTTTGATGATGCGGAGGTGAAATCATGAATCTTTGGATTCTAATAATCCTCGCAATCATCATGCTGGTTGTTGGTGTTTTTACGGGCTATGCTGTTCGTAAACATGGCCATGAAAAAGAGCTGAATGAAGCAACTCAAACAGCTGCGGGGATTATCACAGCTGCCAAGAAGGAAGCTGAAACAGCAAAAAAGGAAGCCATTCTTGAAGCTAAAGAGGCTTCGCATCAATATCGTCAATCACAAGAAGACGAATTGAAGCAACGCCGTGCTGAAGTTCAAAAACAAGAAAATCGGATGATCCAACGTGAAGAGTTGTTGGATCGTAAAGACGATTCATTGGATAAAAAAGAACAGGCTTTAGACGATAGGGAAGCAAAGCTCAATCAAAGGCGACAACAGCTCGATGGTGAGCAAAAAGAAATTTCTAAAACTCTTGAAAAGCAGCAAACTGAATTGGAACGTATTGCTAATTTGTCAGAAGATGAAGCGCGTGACATCATCTTGGATAAAACCAAGGATGACTTGGAACATGATCGTGCTCAGATGATTAAAAATAGTGTACAAAACGCCAAAGAAGTGGCTGATCGCAAAGCCAAAGATTTGATTGCAGAGGCAATTCAGCGCAGTGCTGCTGACGTTGTTTCTGAGACAACTGTAACGGTGGTAAATCTTCCTAATGATGACATGAAGGGGAGAATTATCGGTAGAGAGGGTCGAAATATCAGAACTTTAGAGACGTTAACTGGTATTGATTTGATTATCGATGATACGCCCGAGGCAGTCGTTTTGAGTGGATTTGATCCAATCAGACGTGAAATTGCTCGGATGGCTTTGGAAAAATTGATTCAAGACGGTCGGATTCATCCGGCACGTATTGAAGAGATGGTCGATAAGTCTCGTAAAGAGATGGATAGTCGAATCCGTGAAATTGGTGAACAAGCTGTTTTTGACTTAGGCATTCATACAATTCACCCAGACCTGATCAAAATTATTGGTCGCTTGAATTTCCGAACAAGTTACGGACAAAATGTATTAAATCACTCTATGGAAGTTGCGAAACTAGCAGGTGTGTTAGCTGCTGAACTTGGAGAGGATGTTTCTTTAGCTAAACGCGCTGGATTATTACACGATATTGGTAAAGCGTTAGATCACGAAGTAGATGGCTCACATGTTGAGATCGGTGTTGAAATTGCAAAGAAATATAAAGAACCGGCAACAGTAATCAATACGATTGCTTCACATCACGGCGATGTGGAACCATCAAGTGTTATTGCCGTATTGGTCGCTGCTGCTGATGCAATATCCGCTGCACGACCTGGTGCAAGATCGGAATCATTGGAGAATTATTTACATCGTTTGAATAAACTAGAAGAAATCACGAATAGTTTCAAGGGTGTGGATCATAGTTTTGCAATTCAAGCTGGACGTGAAGTACGTGTTATCGTTCAACCTAAAGATGTTTCTGATGATCAGACTGTTATTTTGGCTAAAGATATTCGTGACCGTATTGAAAATGAATTACAATATCCAGGACATGTGAAAATTACAGTCATTCGTGAAACACGGACGATTGAATATGCAAAGTAGTATGTCAGAAAAAAACTGAAGCAGTGATGTTTCAGTTTTTTTCTTTAAGTTACTGTTAAAGTTGTTAAAAACAGACGCTTTATGATAAATAGCTGAACTATTGTTTTGAATACGTGCTATTTGTATAATATTGCTAGATAAAGAAAGTTGGTTTGAAATGTCTAGTATGTTTTCCGTTATCGTTAAATTGGTTTTGACTATGATTATTGCTGCAATTATCACACCTTTTGTGCGTAAGATGGCTTTTGTGTTAGGGGCAGTCGACAAGCCCAATGCACGGCGCGTTAATAAAAAGCCAATGCCAACGATGGGTGGGTTAGGTATTTTTGTAGCCTTTACCTTTTCAACATTTGTTTTATTGAGGATACAATTTCCAACACATGAACTTTTTTCAGTTTTTCTGGCGGAAGTCGTTATTGTTTTGACCGGTATGATCGATGATATTAAGGAATTAAAACCACGTCAAAAAATGAGCGGTATATTGATTGCTTCGCTGATTATTTACTTTTTGGCCGGTATTCGTATGAACGAAGTCGTTCTACCCGTTATTGGTACGATTCATCTTGGCTGGTGGAGTTTGCCGATTACAGTTTTTTGGATTTTAGCAATTACCAATGCAGTTAACTTGATCGATGGGTTAGATGGTTTAGCAACAGGTGTTTCAATAATTGGTTTATTTACCATGGGAATTGTTGGCTATTTCTTCTTAACAACGCCTGATGTATATGTTTCTATTTGGATTTTTACTTTGGTCGCGGCTTTACTCGGCTTTCTACCGCATAATTTTCATCCAGCTAAGATCTTTTTAGGAGACACTGGTGCGTTGTTTATTGGCTTTATGATTGCAGTGTTTTCATTAAAGGGCTTAAAAAATGTGACCTTTGTGACATTATTGATTCCAGTCATTATTTTAGGGGTGCCCATAACAGATACGGTTTATGCTATTTTGCGTCGTATTCTGAATAAAAAGCCGATTTCGCAGGCTGATAAGCACCATTTACACCATGTATTGATGGGGATGGGCCTAACGCACCGGCAAACAGTGCTGGTCATTTATGGATTGGCGTTGATATTTTCATTTATTTCTATGCTTTATCCACTGTCTTCGTTATGGGGTAATATCCTATTGACGATTTTTCTTTTGATTGGATTGGAGCTATTCGTGGAATCTATTGGATTGGTTGGGGTCAACCGGCAACCATTGCTTAGAGCGATTGAGCGCACAGTTAAGAAGCTGGCCCGCAATTCACCTGAACAAGAAACCTCAACTAAGGCACAAACTACTGAAAAGAAGCAACATTCAGATTTACCTGAGGATAAGTAATTAATTAGTAAAAAACAAGTAATTCTGGACTAAATGGTCTAGATTACTTGTTTTTTTAATGGCTCTGATTTGAGTTTACCAAGACTTCACGGAAGCGTTCAGTACCAACTTCGAATTGTATTTGTCCATTGAGTAGGTCAGTGAGGTCAGCTTTGATTTGTGCAATATCTTGGCTATCAATAAAAGCTGTGATTGCAATATCAGTTGTATATTGAATATCGTCAATTTGATACGTGCTGTTATCAAAGTAATTTTGGACCAAATCAATTTGATTATAAGCCAAATGAAAGTTTAGGGCGCGTTGTAAAGTTCCACGAACAATGCCAATAGCATGCGCCGCCTCAGAAACAGAATTGCTATAAGCTCGAATCAAACCACCTGCCCCCAATTTAATGCCACTAAAGTAACGAGTCGTTACCGCAACTACATTTTGTAAGGCCATTAGTTTAAGACTTTCAAGCATTGGGACACCAGCTGTTCCGGAAGGTTCTCCATCATCATGCGCACGCTGAATTTCATTTTGTTCGCCAATAATAAAGGCGCTGCAATTATGTGTAGCCTGGTAATGCTCCTTTTTGATCTTTTGAATGAATGTTTTTGCTGCAGCTTCATTTGTAACTCGAGCCATGTTTGTAATAAAGCGAGATTTTTTAATATCAATTTCATGAATGCCATTTTCTTTAATCGTATAATAACTTTTTAACAATATTGGGGCCTCCTTGCGTAATATATTTTATCCTAAAAATAGGTTGTGAGTGACTGTGGAAGAATTATTATATGGTCGTCGTTTAACAAGAAATGAATTAGTGCAGCTAGGTATTTTATCAGTACAATCGCGGAATATACAACGTCAAAAAGCAATTACATATGCGCATGATCAATGGATTTGTCAACGCTGCCATTCAAATATTGCAGCCGAAGATCAGTTGGCGGATGGTAATTTTTATTGTCGTGCTTGTATCCAATTAGGACGCCTCACAACACAGGACGATTTGTATCACTTACCTGAACCCAACCTTTTTAGACCCAATCGGCAGCCATTAACTTGGCAAGGACAATTGACGACAACTCAGTATTCGGTCGCTAGGACGTTGCAACGAAGTCTTGAGCAGCATAGGACACACTTATTATGGGCCGTAACTGGTGCTGGTAAAACAGAAATGCTTTTTCCAGTGCTTGCTCAAGCAATTCAAGCAAATTTGCGGATTGCTTTGGCCTCACCGAGAGTGGATGTTTGTAATGAACTTTACCCACGAATACAACAAGCTTTTCAAACAACGACAATACAACTGCAACATGGACGTTCTACAACACCTTATCAGTATACACAAATGACAATTTGTACCACGCATCAGTTGCTAAGATATTATCATGCGTTCGATCTGTTGATCATTGATGAGGTAGATGCTTTTCCTTTTGTGAATGACCGAATGCTAAACTTTGCCGTTGAAAATGCAGTTAAGCGGCAACGAGCTTTGATTTATTTAACAGCAACACCGACAGCACATTTATTAAAAATGAGGGACCAAAAAAAATTGTGTGTGAGCTATCTGCCGCAGCGGTTTCACGGTCGACCGTTGCCAGTACCTAAATTAATTTTTCATCAGCACTTAACACAAAAAATCAAACGCGCGCAATTACCTAATAAATTACTAACGCAATTAAAAGCTAGTCGACGTCAACATCGGCAGATATTAATTTTTTTAGCGCGCATTGAACAATTAGCTGATTTTGCCCGGACATTAAATCAAAAAATCAGTGGTCAAATTGAGACTGTACACGCCGCTGACAAACAGCGTCTAGTAAAAGTACAGCAATTTCGAGAAAAACAAACCGATGTGCTGGTAACCACGACGATTTTAGAGCGCGGCGTTACTTTTAGCAATATTGATGTTTATGTGATCAATGCAGAGGATCAGATATTCACGACGGCATCGTTGGTTCAAATTGCTGGCCGGGCAGGTCGTGATGCCAATTTTGCCAATGGTCGGGTAATATTTCTATTAGAATATTACACAAGGCGAGTGAAAGCCTGTTTAAAACAAATTAAATATATGAATCAAAAGGCTGGCACATCATTATGAGATGTTTGTTATGCGCAGCTCAATTTCATCAGACTTTATCAGTGCAAACAATTCTAAAACTAGGGCCAATTATGCGGCCAACGGTTTGTTCAAGTTGTCTGGATCGCTTTGTACCAATTAATCATCAAAATGCCTGCCCTTCTTGTCAACGCTATCAGGAAAAACGGACAGTTTGTCAGGATTGTCAGTTTTGGCAGGCAAAATATCCGGGCGAGTCTTTTCGGCATCATGCGTTATTTTATTATGATGATCAGATGCAACAATTTTTTCAAGACTATAAGGCAAGAGGAGATTTTCGTTTAGCTACAGTGTTTTCATCGGTTATTAATGATTTTTTTAGGCATCATCAGTTTGATACTTACTGTTGCTTACCCCCTGACTTACAGCGCTTAGCCAATCGAGGCTTTGATCATGTTAAGGCATTGTTTTCCAGCTTGGAAACATTGGATTTATTGCAGAAGCGGCAAAGTAGTCAACCGCAAGCACAAAAAAATCGGCAGCAGCGCTTAGCAACGCCGCAAATATATTCATTTTCTGGAGATTATCCGTGCTTAAAGCACCCGCGTTCTATTTTATTACTGGATGATATTTATACAACTGGGCGAACGCTGACCCATGCGCGAATGTGCCTACGAGAAGCAGGTTTTAAAGGAAAAATCGTAACTTTTTCTTTAGTTAGGGCATAAAAATTGGTTATTGTTTGTTAAATAAAGCGCTTTTAGCTATAATTGTCTTAGATATAAGAACAGGGCGTGAGTGGTCCACGTGTTGTTCTTATAGGTGAATAAATATCTCTGAAAGGAGAGACATCTATGCTATCATACAATGTTCGTGGTGAAAATATCGAAGTAACTGAGGCTATCCGCAACTATGTGGAGAAAAAAATCAGTAAATTAAACAAATATTTTGAGGACGTGTCTAATTCAATTGCACACGTTAACTTAAAAGTTTATCCTGATAAAACAGCCAAAGTAGAAGTTACCATTCCGTTACCATTTTTAGTTCTACGTGCGGAGGAAACTTCTCCAGACCTATATGCCAGTGTTGATTTAGTTACTGACAAACTTGAACGTCAAATTCGCAAATACAAGACAAAAATTAATCGTAAGTCCAGAGAAAAAGGTATTAAAAATTTCGATTTAACTGGTCCCGATAATGGTGTCTTGGATGCGCCAAAGAATGATCAAGCTGACAAAACAGATGAACTAGAAGTTGTGCGGACAAAACGTGTTTCACTTAAACCTATGGATTCTGAAGAAGCCATTTTACAAATGGACATGTTAGGCCACAACTTCTTCATCTTTGAAGATGCAGAAACAAATGGAACTAGCATTGTATATCGTCGTCGTGATGGCCGTTATGGCTTAATTGAAACGGATGAATAACCAAAGCATTAGACGTTAATTATTTACACTAAAATACAATAAATTTAGATCTGTTGGCGAAGCTTATGGTAGCTTCAGGCAACAGATCTTTTTGTTTGACCACTTATTGACTTGCAAGTGGCAGAATCGTTTGGTTCTTAAAACTGTCGTCACGTTAATTAGTACTGACCTGTCCTAATGATATTTCCAATTTTTTACGTACATTATTATGATACGTAAATTAAAATATTTGCGTTTTTGTTGATTAAATTAAAATCAGACTTTAGTTATTTGATTTTATGTAGCAATATGCTAAAATTTAATAGATTCGGTAAACATTGAAGTATATATACTTACGTTGAAGTGAGAAGGGAACTATTTAATGGCAAACTTTTTAAAATCCTGGGTTGAGAATGATAAACGCGAAGTCAACCGCATGGATAAAATTGCTGCAAAGGTCATCAGCTATGAAGATGAATACGCTAAATTATCTGATGATGAATTAAAAGCGAAAACACCTGAATTTAAAGAACGACTAAAAAATGGCGAAACATTAGATGATATTTTACCAGAAGCATTTGCAACCTGTCGTGAGGGCGCTAAACGTGTGTTAGGTCTATTCCCTTTCCGTGTTCAGATTATTGGTGGTATTACGTTACACGAAGGCAATATCGCAGAAATGAAAACTGGTGAAGGTAAAACTTTGACTGCGACGATGCCTGTTTATTTGAATGCGTTGGATGGCAAGGGCGTCCATGTTGTCACGGTCAATGAATACTTGTCTTCTCGGGATGCTACAGAGATGGGCGAACTCTATAATTGGTTAGGTCTATCAGTTGGCCTGAACCTAAATTCCAAGAGTTCTGAAGAGAAGCGCGCTGCTTATAATTGCGACATTACTTATTCAACGAATAGTGAATTGGGTTTTGACTATTTGCGGGATAACATGGTGGTTTATAAAGAACAAATGGTACAAAGACCACTGCATTTTGCGATTGTCGATGAAGTTGACTCGATTTTGATCGATGAGGCTAGAACCCCATTGATTATTTCCGGTGGTGCTGAGAAATCAACAGCTCTATATATTCGGACAGATCGTTTTGCCAAGACATTAAAAGAAGATGAAGATTATAAAATTGATTGGCCAACCAAAACGATTAGTTTAACAGAGCAAGGTATCAAAAAAGCTGAAAAGAACTTTGGTTTGGACAATTTATATGACACCGAAAACATGGCTTTGACGCACCATTTAGATCAGGCATTACGTGCGAACTTTATCATGCTACATGATATTGACTATGTGGTTCAAGACGGTGAAGTTATGATCGTTGATCAGTTTACTGGACGTGTCATGGAGGGTCGGCGTTATTCTGATGGGCTTCATCAGGCAATTGAAGCTAAAGAAGGCGTTGAAATCCAGGATGAAACCAAAACAATGGCTAACATCACTTATCAGAATTATTTCCGGATGTATGATAAGTTGTCTGGTATGACTGGTACTGCCAAAACCGAAGAAGAAGAATTCCGCGAAATTTATAATATGGAGTGTATCGCAATTCCAACGAATAAACCGGTTATTCGTGTAGATCGTTCAGATGTACTTTATCCAACTATTGATAGTAAGTTTAAAGCTGTTGTTGAAGATATTAAGGCACGTCATAGCAAAGGCCAGCCGGTATTAGTGGGAACGGTTGCCGTAGAGTCTTCCGAGCGGTTATCGCATTTATTAGATGCTGAACGTATTCCCCATGCTGTCTTAAATGCAAAGAATCACTTTAAAGAAGCGGAAATTATTATGAATGCTGGTCAACGTGGTGCAGTTACGATTGCAACCAATATGGCTGGGCGTGGGACGGATATTAAGTTAGGCCCTGGTGTTCGTGAGCTTGGAGGCTTAGCTGTTGTTGGGACTGAGCGGCATGAATCACGACGGATCGATAATCAGTTGCGTGGTCGTTCAGGACGTCAAGGCGATCCTGGTGAAACTGTCTTTTATATGTCTTTAGAAGACGATTTGATGAAGCGTTTTGGTTCTGATCGAATCAAAGCTTTCTTAGAGCGAATGAAGATTTCTGACGGTGACGCTGTTATTCAAAGCCGCATGATTTCACGCCAAGTTGAGTCTGCTCAAAAACGGGTTGAAGGTAATAACTATGATACTCGGAAGCAGACATTACAATATGATGATGTGATGCGGGAACAGCGTGAAGTTATCTACAAAGAACGTTTTCAAGTGATTCAAGAAAATGATGATTTGAAACCTATTTTAATGCCAATGGTCAAACGAACGATTGCGCATCAAGTAGATCTTTATACACAAGGGGATAACCAAAAAGACTGGAACATTGATGCGTTATATGATTTTGTAGTCAGTTCATTAACCAATGATCAAGACTTCAAGCGTAGTCAATTAGAAGGCAAAACTTCAGATGCCCTTGTTAAAATGTTAGAGGATATGGCTGAGGCTAACTTTGAAGACAAGGCTAAGCAATTGTCTGATCCAGCTCAGATGCTTGAATTTGAAAAAGTTGTTATTTTGCGGGTTGTTGATGCACATTGGACAGATCATATTGATGCAATGGATCAATTGCGGCAATCAATTGGCTTGCGTGGTTATGGTCAGATGAATCCATTAGTTGAATACCAGGAAGAAGGTTTCCGGATGTTTGAGGAAATGATTGCTGATATCGATTTGGATGTTACCCGGCTATTTATGAAGGCCGAAATTAGACAAAATATTAGAAGATAAGATCTTAGTATTACTTTCGAGTTTAACGCTTTAAGATAGAATAGTTCGCGACAGAAGGGATTGGGACAAAACTTAGGTTTTATACCAATCCCTCCTTTTGCTTTACCAAATTAGTTAGGAGCTTATGAATATGGAGATTAGTGAAGCACGACATGTTTTAGAAAGTATTGCTAATAAAATAAATCAATTTAGGGGGTCTCTTTGACTTAGATAGCCTAGAAGAAACAGTAGCTTTGAATGAAGCTAAAATGGCTGAACCTGGATTCTGGGATAATCAAGAACGCGCCCAAAAATTGATTGATGAGAACAATATTTCTAAATCAAAATTAGATCAGTTTAAGGCTTTATCGGCGCAATACGATGATCTGATGGTAAATTTAGAGCTGTTGCAAGATGAACCAGATCCTGAGATTCAAAAGGAATTTGATCAAGGGTTGATGAAACTACAACAAGATATGCAGGCTTACGAATTAGCGTTATTGTTAAATGAGCCCTACGATCAAAATAATGCTATTTTAGAAATCCATCCTGGTGCTGGCGGTACCGAATCTCAGGATTGGGGTGCCATGTTACTGCGAATGTATACACGGTGGGGTCAGCAGCATCATTTTTCGGTAGAAACTGAAGATTATCAAGCCGGAGATGAGGCAGGCATCAAGAGTGTCTCTTTGATCATTAAAGGGCACAATGCTTACGGTTTATTACGGTCAGAGAAGGGGATTCATCGACTCGTGCGTATTTCACCGTTTGATGCTGCTGGACGGCGGCATACTTCTTTTGCTTCCGTAGATGTGATGCCTGAATTGGATGAATCCATTGATATTGACATCCGACCAGAAGATGTCAAAATGGACGTCTTTCGATCCAGTGGTGCTGGGGGGCAGCATATCAATAAGACTTCTTCAGCCGTACGATTGACCCATATTCCAACTGGCATCGTCGTCAGTTCCCAGGCGCAACGTTCTCAATTTCAAAACCGCGATACAGCCATGAATATGTTGAAAGCTAAACTTTACCAAAAAGAATTGGAAGAGCAAAAACAAAAAGAAGCCGCAATTAAAGGTGAACAACTGGATATTGGTTGGGGTTCTCAAATTCGTTCTTATGTCTTTCATCCATATACAATGGTCAAAGATCATCGAACTGACTATGAGACTGGAAATGGTCAAGCGGTGATGGACGGCGATTTGGATCCCTTTATTTACGCTTATTTACAGTGGCATTTGAAACAGCAAAACCCAGATTAACTGGAGGCCTTTCATGATCCAATTGATGCATGTTAGTAAAAAATACGGTCGTAATTATGCATTAGATAATATCAATTTAACGATCCAACAAGGGGAGTTTGTTTATGTCGTTGGGCCAAGTGGTGCTGGCAAGTCGACTTTGATCAAATTGCTATATCGACAAACGCTGCCTACTAAGGGCCGAATACGCATTAATAAGTTTGATTTGACTCGATTAAAGGCGCGGCAGATTCCTTTTTTGCGTCGAGAACTGGGGATCGTTTTTCAAGACTTTAAGTTGTTGCCTAGATTAACAGCCTATGAGAATATTGCCTATGCAATGGAAGTTACCGAAAAAAATCCCCGTCTAATCAGAAGTCGGGTTATGGATGTCTTGAGCTTGGTTGGTTTGTCTAGTAAAAGTCGACGATTCCCTGATGAACTATCCGGTGGGGAACAACAGCGTGTCGCCATCGCTCGGGCCATTGTTAATCGGCCCAGCGTGGTCATTGCTGATGAACCAACTGGCAATTTAGATCCGGCAACTTCACTGGAGATCATTAAAATTTTTGAACATATCAATCAGCAAAATACCACTGTGATCATGGCAACTCACAATAATGAGATCGTGGATCAACGGCCCCAGCGTGTTGTGGAGATTGTGGATGGCCGACTTAGACGTGATGAATCAAAAGGAGCATATAAAAATGCGGCTGTATACCTCCAAACGCCATATCATCGATAGTTTTAAAAGTTTAAAGCGCAATGGTTGGATGTCTGTGGCATCCGTTAGTGCGGTATCAGTGACTTTATTGTTACTAGGTATATTTTTAGCACTGGTATTGAATGTTAATAAATTATCAACTGAGATTGAAAATGATGTCCATGTTCGTGTGTTGATTGATCGCGATACAACGGCAACACAAAAAAAACACCTGCGTACTAAGCTGAATAGCATGAACAATGTTGCTAAAGTGCAGTATTCTAGCCGTAACAATGAATTAAAACGAGTTGTTGGTCATTATGGTCGTTCGTTTCGGATGTTCTCAGGTGATGAGAATCCTTTAAACGATGTATTTATTGTCAGTACAAAAACGCCCCAAGCAACCGTTCGGGTAGCTAGGCAGGCTAACAATTTGAAATATGTAGATAGTGCCAGTTATGGTGGTCGTCAAGCCAATCAGCTATTTAAGGTAATGGGGTCCATTCGAACCTGGGCAACAGCTTTCACGTTATTGTTGCTGTTTGTTGCTATTTTTCTGATTTCTAATACGATTCGGATCACGATCATATCGCGACAAGATGAAATTGGCATTATGCGTCTTGTGGGCGCAACGAAAGCTTATATTCGTTGGCCATTTTTACTTGAAGGCGCATGGACTGGTTTGTTGGGTGCAATTTTACCAATTATTTTGATTGATTTAGCTTATCATTGGGTTTATGGTGTAACGAGAACCTCTTTAACCGGGTTTGGTTATTCATTGGCGGCACCGACTAGTTTTTTATGGTCAATCAATCTTTTGATGGTACTAGTTGGTGTTTTGATTGGCAGCGTTGGTTCAATAGTTTCAATGCGCCGATTTTTAAAAGTCTAGAAATACTAGGCTTTTTTATTTTGCTTTTTTACATAAATTATACGTGTAATTTACAAAGACTTTATAAAGAAAACCTTTTGCATGGTATACTAGTTTTATTGTTAAAGTGGGGTAAAAAATGTGTTAAATGCAATTCTTTTTTATTTTTTAAATCCGGTAACGATTGTCGGATGTCTAACAATTTTATTAATTAGCAATTTACGGATCAATCGTGAGCGCCGCCAATTTTCGATTGCCATTGATGCTAATTTGACAGAAACAGTTCAGTTTTTAGAAAATAGTTTGTTTATTGGTGTTTTTGCATCAATTGCGTCACTCGTATTAGGGACTTTTTTGACGGCTGCTTGGGTAAATTGGTATATCATTATTGCTCTGGCCAGCATATTAGCGTTTAGTCTAGGGTTTGATAGTCTTATTTTAATAAGTGTATCTACTTTATTAGCTCAAGTTTTTTCTGCTTTTGGACACGATATTTTACCGTTCTTTCCTATTAGAAATCCAGTACAAGGTCATAGCACGGCTTCTGGATTATATCTCGCAGCATTAGTAAGTTTGATTTTGGTTTGGCTTTTGTCACGTATAGAGGACTTACCAGTAGATCCAAAAATTAGAGTTTCTAAGCGAGGCGTTCGCGAAGTCTTTTATCGGGTACGAACCTTAAATGTTGCCCCTCTACTTGTGACTGTACCAGGTACAAGGTTTCATGACTTATTTGGTTTCTGGCCGATTTTTAAGTTAGGCGACCATATGTTTACAATAATGATTTTACCGTTAGTTGTTGGTTTGAGTTTGCAGTTACGCCAGCGTTTACCTATTGAATTGAAACGACTGAGGCCAATTTATGTGACTAGTGCTATTGTTTTTTTAGTATTGGCGTTGGTTGATCGTTTGAGTCAGTTGGATCGGATTTTTGCCGTTGCGGGCGTTGTTTTTGCAATTCTCATTTGGACTTATCGCTGTTATTTCCTAAGGCGAGGTCAATCCACTTTATTAGAGATGCCTGAAGGATTGCGTGTTGTTGCGATCCAGAAAGGGACTCCCGCGGAGAAATCGGGTTTAGAAATTGGAGATGTTATCTTGGAAGCAAACGATCAGGCTGTACGTTCAGAGGCTGATTTATATGCCCAAATCCAAGCAAAACCAACTTTTGTCAAATTTCGAGTTAAAACACAAACCGGTGATATTAAATTAGCAGAAACGGCAATTTATAAAGATTCACCGCATGAGTTAGGCTTATTTACATTTCCAGATGAATTATTTACAACCGAAGGAGACAAGATATCCCATGGATAAGATCCTTGTTGTGGACGATGAACCCGCAATTGTTAAGTTATTACAATATAATTTGGAACAAGAAGGTTATCGTGTGACAACTGCATTTGATGGTGCAGCGGCATTAACATTGGCCATGAGTGAACCATTTGATTTTATTATTTTGGATCTAATGTTACCTAAATTAGATGGGCTAGAGGTGACACGCCGTTTGCGGATCGATAAGATTCGAACGCCGATTATGATTTTGACAGCTAAAGATAACGAGACGGATAAAATCGTTGGTTTGGAACTAGGGGCTGATGATTACGTTACTAAACCCTTTAGTCCTAGAGAAATCATTGCTCGAATCAAGGCAATTAAAAGACGTTTGATTCAAACGCCGCAAGAGCAGACTGAAACGGCAATGTCTCAAGATACCATTAAGGTCGGACCGCTAGTTTTAGACCTTGAACAGATGATTGCGACTAAAAATGGTAAAGATTTACGGTTGACACCTAAAGAGTTCCAACTTTTGCAGTATTTCATGCAGCGTCCTGGACGTGTTTTGAGTCGGGAGTCATTGTTAGATGGTGTGTGGGGCTTTGATTATGCTGCAGAATCACGGATGGTGGATATACAAATCAGTCATCTGCGTGATAAAGTCGAAGCTGACCCTAAACGACCACATTTTCTGAAAACTGTTCGCGGATTCGGGTATAAATTGGAGGTAAACAATGATTAGGCGTACGTCGTTATTTAAAACAGCGTTACTGATATTGATGGCAATTATTTTTTATTTACTCGTTATTTTTGTGACAAACAATATTATTGAAAACCAACAAAAGAATTACTTGCAGCAAGAGGCCAAAAATTATCATTTAGTTGCTCGAGATCCAGATACTTTACAGCAATGGATCGGTAACGTCGATTTAACGGTAATCGATCACCCTTTGCGCCAAGGATCTGATTTGCAAAATACGGCGCGAGATTTAGTGAGCCACAATTTGGTTTCTAAAAGCCATCCATTTTCAAAGCAGACGATCAATAATAAAACTTATTTAGCTTATGCTTATTACGGTCGACAGACGATGCCAACGGTACTTTTTGTACCCAAAAATAATATTTGGCGCTTAGTGCCAACTACATTTTGGCTTTTAACCGTTCTTTACTTTGTGACTATTGCTAGTTTACTGGCTTGGGGTCACCAACGTAGCCGTAAATTACGTCAAGATTTGGATACATTAGTCAGCAATGTTCACCGAATTCGGCATCGAGACGCACCTGAACCTTTGATTTTAGATGTTGCTGACGTGTTGTATCCATTATCATCTGAAGTGAATAAATTAGATGAAGATGTGAGTCATCTGAATGATAAAATCGCATTAAGGAATGAAACCTTCAAACGATTGATTGATAACTTGCCTTTGGGCGTGATGCTATTAGATGAAGACGGCAACGTCGTTTTGCTGAATCAATCTATGCGGGGGTTACTTGAGATTGAAGATGAACCACTACCTCATCCATTTATTGATGATGTTAAAACTTATCGACTGTCACAAATGATTGAGCATACGATTCGTGATAACAAGAATCACCATGGCGAAATCCAGTTGGTGCAACAACGACCACGTTATGTCGATGCAAATGTCATTCAGCTGGGTCAAGAAGGTCCACGGCCGCAAATTTTAGTACTGCTTTACGACTTAACGGATATTCGGCGCATTGAGCAAATGCAGTTAGACTTTGTTGGAAATGTCAGTCATGAATTAAAGACGCCAGTTACAGCCATTCGCGGTTTTGCGGAAACTTTGCTGAATAAGCCAGATGCAGACCCTAAAGATCAAGCAGACTTTTTAAAAATTATCTACAGTGAGAGTGTTCGTTTAAATCAATTGATTCAAGATATTCTTGAACTATCAAGATTAGATGAAGATGCACCAGATAAGCGAACTGAAATTAATGTTAAAGATTCTGTCAGCCATATCGTTTCCGAATTAAAACCAGCAATTAAATCTCGTGAATTGCAAGTAGATTTAAATGGTCCTGATGATATTACCTTAGCTATGGATCCAACCCAATTCGACCAAATCATGAAGAATTTAATTAGCAATGCCATTTTTTACAATAAACAGAAAGGTAAAATTGCGGTTAACTTTGCCTCAGGAACAGATGATATTCATATTTCAGTAGCTGATACTGGTATTGGTTTAAAAGAAGATGAGCAAGATCGAATTTTTGAGCGTTTCTACCGCGTTGATAAAGCAAGGTCTTATAATAATGGTGGGACTGGGTTAGGTCTAGCCATTGTTAAAGAGATTGTTGAAAATCATGGTGGCAATGTCAGTATTTCAAGCCAGTATGGTGTGGGAACAACGATCAGTGTCAAACTGCCAAAGGCTTAATTTACAATATTTTTACATTCTAATAAGTAAATATTTACATTACCGTTTTATAATTAACAGATTGGTTAACGGAGGTAAACATTTTGAAAAAGAAAATTGTGCTGCTACTGGGCGTACTTTTATTAATCGTGCCTCTGACAGCTTGCAATTTAACATCAAACCAAGGGCGTTCAATAACCGCGGTTGGATCTTCAGCACTACAGCCACTTGTTGAAGCAGTTGCAGAAGAATACACACATGGACATAAGGGTAACTTTATTAATGTTCAAGGTGGTGGGACTGGCACTGGGTTAAGTCAAATTCAAGAAGGCGCTGTTGATATAGGTAATTCCGATTTATATGCTGAGCAAAAAAAAGGAATCGCTGCAAATAAATTGCGTGATCATAAGGTTGCCGTTGTTGGTATCACACCCGTAATTAATAAGTCATTAAAAGTTGATAATTTAAGCACCAAGCAATTGATTGCTATTTTTACAGGTCAAGTAACCAATTGGAACCAAGTTGGCGGTCCGAACCAGCCAATTGTTGTGATCAATCGTGCTCAAGGTTCTGGAACACGTGTTACGTTTGAACGGTGGGGATTAAAAGGCCGAGGTGCCTTACAAGCACAAGAACAAGATTCTACCGGGATGGTACGCCAGATTGTTGCCAGTACACCGGGAGCTATCAGTTATATGGCTTTTGCATATGTTGATGACTCAATCAAAACGATTGCCGTCGATCAAGTAAAACCAACAAATAAAAATGTGGAACAAGGCAAGTGGCAAATTTGGGCGTATGAACATATGTATACTCGTGGGACGCCTACTGGACTGACCAAAGATTTTATCAGTTATATGTTGAGTGATGATGTTCAAAAGCGGGTTGTCGGGAAACTAGGCTATATTCCTATTAGCAATATGCAAGTCCACCGAACTTTGCAGGATGAGCTAAAGGTTCCAACAAAGTAAAGGAGGGGCTAGTGATGCATGATCAAATTAAAGAGAGTTTATTAAAAAAATCACGAGCAACGCGAAGCGAGCGACGAGGTAAACTGATCAGTCTATTTTGTACGGCAATCATCATCTTAGTAGTAGTATCTATTTTTTACTTTGTTGCTTCAAAGGGATTAGCTACTTTTTTTAGTAATAAAGTTAATGTTTGGGATTTTCTTTCTAAAACGGTTTGGAATCCAGGCAGCACAGATAGTCATGGCAATCCTCAGGCGGGTGCCTTCCCGATGATTATTGGGTCTTTTGCTGTGACACTGTTATCTGCAATTATTGCGACACCATTCGCAATTGCGACAGCAATTTTTATGACTGAAATATCTCCAACTAAAGGTTACAAGATTTTGCAGCCGGTGACTGAATTACTTGTAGGTATTCCGTCTGTAGTCTATGGTTTTATTGGCTTATCAGTTGTTGTGCCCTTTGTTCGGCATACTTTTGGTGGCACGGGGTTTGGTATTTTAGCAGGTACTTTTGTATTATTTGTTATGATTTTACCCACAGTGACGTCGATGTCAGTTGATGCGTTAAGGGCAGTGCCACGATATTACCGTGAGGCTTCACTAGCTTTGGGCGCCACAAGATGGCAAACAATTTACAAAGTTGTTTTGCGTTCGGCGACACCTGGATTAGCAACAGCGGTGATTTTTGGGATGTCGCGGGCATTTGGTGAGGCTTTAGCGGTTCAAATGGTTATTGGTAACGCGGCTTTATTGCCACATAATTTAGTTTCTCCAGCTTCAACATTGACTAGTGTCTTGACAATGGGGATGGGTAATACCGTTATGGGTTCCGTGTCTAACAATGCTTTGTGGTCCCTAGCACTGCTATTACTGTTGATGTCTCTAATTTTTAATTTAATTATTAATCGTATTGCTAAGAAAGGAGAGTTATAAACATGAACTCAAAGAAATGGGATAAAGTTGCTACCGGCGTCTTATATTTCATTGCGGGTATCATGATTTTGATTCTTGCTTTCTTATTGATTTATATTTTGGTGAATGGGTTACCACATGTTAGTTGGCATTTTTTGACTTCATCTGCCAAAAGTTTCCAAAGTGGTGGTGGCATAGGGGTCCAATTATTCAACTCGTTTTATCTTTTATTTTTGGCAATGTTGATTTCTGTGCCACTGTCCATTGGTGCAGGTATCTACCTCTCTGAGTATGCGCGCAAAAATTGGTTAACCAGTTTGATTCGATCTTCAATCGATATTTTGAGTTCATTACCATCAATCGTTGTCGGTTTATTTGGTTTCTTAGTATTTTCGATTCAAGCCGGTCTGGGTTTTTCTATTCTTTCTGGAGCCTTGGCGTTGACCGTATTTAACTTGCCGCTGTTAACGCGAAATGTTGAAGAGTCATTAAATACAATCTCTGAATCACAGCGAGAAGCGGGGTTAGCACTAGGTCTTTCTAAATGGGAGACGGTTCTACGTGTTGTGATTCCTGAGGCTTTACCGGGTATTGTAACGGGGATGATTTTAGGTGCTGGGCGTGTTTTCGGTGAAGCCGCTGCTTTGATTTATACAGCTGGACAGAGTGCGCCACCACTTGATTTTGCCAATTGGAACCCGTTTTATATTGCTAGTCCGTTAAATCCCTTACGTCCTGCCGAAACATTAGCGGTGCATATTTGGAAAATTAATTCTGAAGGGATTATGCCAGATGCTAGCCAAGTATCAGCAGGGGCATCAGCGGTATTGATCATCGCGGTATTGCTATTTAATTTTGGTGCACGGTACATTAGCGCGCGCGTATACCGGCGTATGACTGGCGGGCAATGAATATTAGCATGATTGATGTATATTAAAGGAGTCTCATGATGAAGAATTATACAGCTGATGACAAGTACATCAAAGCATTAGATCCAAATAAACATGAATTAGCAATCTATACGGATGACCTGCATGTTTCATATGGTAGTTCGGAAGCAATTCATGGCGTTTCATTAGCTTTTGAGCGGTTCAAAATTACGGCATTAATTGGGGCTTCTGGGTCAGGTAAGTCCACATATTTGCGCAGCTTGAATCGGATGAATGACAATATTGATGGTACAAAGGTTACTGGCAAAATCATGTATCGGGGGTTAGATATAAATGGTCCCGGAATCAATGTTTATGAAATGAGAAAACATATAGGTATGGTGTTTCAACGACCCAACCCATTTTCTAAATCAATTTATGATAATATTACATTTGCACCAAAGCGTAATGGCCTCAAAGATAAGAACAAATTAGATGAATTGGTTGAGACAACATTGAAACAAGCTGCTTTATGGAACCAAGTCAAAGATGATTTACATCAAAGTGCTTTGGCATTATCCGGAGGGCAACAGCAGCGATTATGTATTGCAAGAGCCATTGCTATGAAACCAGATATTTTACTGTTAGATGAACCAGCAAGTGCTTTAGATCCAATATCAACATCAACGGTCGAAGACACATTATTGGCGTTAAAGGATGATTATACGATTATTATCGTAACGCACAATATGCAACAAGCGGCACGTATAAGTGATTACACTGCATTCTTCCATTTAGGGAATGCATTGGAATTTGACGAAACCTCGAACGTGTTTACGAATCCAAAGATTCAAGCGACAGAAGATTATGTTTCTGGACGTTTTGGTTAGTAGGAGGCTGCAGATGGTAGAACAAACTAATAAAATAATTTCATCTAATGATGTTCATTTGTTTTATGGCCGTAATGAGGCTCTAAAGGGCATTACAATGGATTTTAATGAGAGTGAGATCACCGCTTTGATTGGGCCTTCAGGGTGTGGAAAATCAACATTTTTACGGACTTTAAATCGAATGAATGATTTAATTCCCAATGTTACAATTACAGGGACAGTCAAGCTGCATCAGCAAAATATTTATGCACCGGATACTGATACAGTGGCCTTGCGTAAAGAGATTGGGATGGTTTTCCAGCAACCAAATCCATTTCCATTTTCTATTTATGAGAATGTTGTTTATGGTTTGCGGTTAGCTGGTATTCGTGATCGACGTCAGTTAGATGAGGCAGTAGAGACAAGTTTACAACAGGCAGCCATCTGGGATGAAGTAAAGGATAAATTACACGAAAGTGCATTATCCTTATCCGGCGGTCAGCAGCAACGAGTATGTATCGCACGTGTTTTGGCTGTAAAGCCAGATGTTATTTTACTAGATGAACCTACAAGTGCATTAGATCCAATTTCTAGTGGGCAGATCGAAAATATGTTGCTGGAATTAAAAGATCAATATACGATTATCCTAGTAACGCACAACATGCAGCAAGCATCACGGATTTCTGATAAAACGGCCTTCTTCTTGCAAGGCCATTTAATTGAATATGCGGATACAAAAACGATTTTTTTGAATCCACAACAAAAAGAAACTGAAGATTATATTACTGGACGTTTTGGATAAGGGGGCATGAACATGCGACAAATATTTGAAGATGAATTAAATGAATTACATGTCCGTTTTTCTGAAATGGGCATGATGGTAAATGAAGCAATTTATAAATCGGTGCGTTCATTTATTGATCATGATAAAAACTTGGCCCGTGAGGTTATTGACAACGATCGTCAGGTCAATAAGCGCGAAGTAGATTTAGAGAAGCGTTCATTTGAGATGATTGCTTTACAACAGCCAGTAACATCTGATTTACGTATGATTGTTACGGTTATGAAAGCAAGTTCTGATTTGGAACGAATGGGTGATCATGCGGTTAGTATTGCCAAATCAACGATTCGTGTAAAGGGCAATCGCCGTGTGCCAGCCATTGAAAAAGATATCGCTGAAATGTCAGATTCCGTTAAAAAAATGGTTGAAGAAGTTCTCGATGCGTATGTTAAAGAAGACGAAAAACGTGCGATCAAAATTGCAAATGAAGACTCAGGTATCAATGAATATTCAGATCGAATTTATAAAGCTTGTATTGCTGAGATGCAGCATGACCCAAGTACTGTGGTTGGCAGTATGGATTATCTTTTTGTTGCCTCTTATTTGGAGCGTATTGGCGACTATGTTACAAATATTTGTGAGTGGATCGTTTATTTGAAAACCGGCGATATCATTGAATTAAATTCTAACGTTGATGAAACAATGTGATTTGTCAAATATTGAGTATAGATATGTAAAAGATTGGCAACTAGGGCTAAAACTCTAGAGGCCAATCTTTTTTGTTGATTTTGTACTTGTAGGTTGCATTCTAGCTTGCCCAATATACCTAAATTAAAATCAATCTTTGGACCTATGTAAATCAAGTGAATACACGGCATAATAGATTTATAAACTTAAGGCAGATTTATTTGGAGGCAAATAATTTATGAATGAAAGACAAAGAATCCTCGATTTAGTAAAAAAAGGCATTATCTCATCAGAAGAAGCATTGGTTTTATTAGAGAATCTAGAAAAAAATGGAACAACGGCGACAGATACGACCGTGGATCATGATCAAACAGCAGAGACAACCGATACTGATCAAGCTACAGATGATACACAAGCACAGCACCTTGCAGATTTAAGATTGAAACGTGCCCAGTTAAAGGATAGTTTGAATTCAATTGACCATCAAATCAAAGCGGCCAACGAGCAGATTACGGTTCTAGATACGATGGAAGATTTAGAAGGCTTGGCTGAAGACAAGGCTAATGAACGAACAGATCTAAAACAAAAAGTTAATGACTTGACAGCAACACGTGCAGAAGTTCAAAAACAAAAACAAGCTTTAGATAGTCAGATTGAAGATTTGAAAGCTGACGAACACGCAAAAAGCGCTTCTAGCTTTGATACACTTTCAGATGATTGGAAAGATACTGCCCGGAATACTTTTTCTGATTTAACCCAGAAATTGACAGAAGCTGGCAACCAAGTTGGTTCTTTTGTTAAGGAATCCGTCGGTTCATTAATGGATAATGTGGACTGGAAAGATATCAACATGAAAGTACCAGGATTGGCAACATCTGAATTTGAGCACCAGTTCTTGTATGAAGACAATCAAGCTAAGTTAGTTGATTTGAAATTGGCAAATGGATCTATTAAATTAGAACCATCAGAAAACGACAATATTGCCGTAAATGCTAAAATTAAATTATTTGGCCACATGAGTGAGGATACACCCTTTGAAGCATTTATGAACCGGGTGAATATTGATGTCTCTAATGATCGGTTTGTTTTCCAAGTTCCGAATAAACGCATTAAAGCTGATTTGACAGTTTATTTACCAAAACGTGATTATGAACGGATCAGTGTTAAAATGTTAAACGGGAATCTTGATGTTAGCAATATTAGCAGCAGTGACTTCTATGCCAAAACGGCTAATGGCAATTTACGTTTTTCTCAAAGCCAGTTAAGTTATTTGGAGGCTGAGAATGTTAATGGTCATGTGATCATTGAAAATGGTTCAGTAACGGATAGCGTTTTAGCAACAGTTAATGGTAACGTCGTCGTTGCCGCTGATATTCATAGCGGTCAATTTAATACAGTGAATGGAGAAGTTCGCGGAACGATTACGGGGCAAACTTTACACAAGTTTGTTGCTAATTCAGTTAATGGTAACGTTAAATTGGCTGTGGATCCTGATTTAGCTTTAAGTGTCAAAGCCAAGACACGCTTCGGTAGTATTAAAAATCGGATTGAAAAGATTGAATTAGTTGATAACCAGGCCAATGATAAACAAACTAATTTCACGCGAGGCACCCAGGATGATCCAGCAAGTATTGAACTTTCAACAACAGCTGGTAATATTTTATTGAAAGATAATGCCAACGCGTAATGTTTAATAAGTGTACTGGAGGAAAATAATGGCAAAAAAAAGATTAACCAAATCTAATAATTCTGTGTTTGCCGGTGTTTTAGGCGGTATTGCCGACTATTTTAACTGGGACCCGACATTAGTTCGAGTACTATATGTGATTATATCTTTCTTTTCAAGTGGTTTTCCTGGCATATTAGTTTACTTAGTTTTGATGCTGGTTATGCCAGATGCACCTAAGAAAGATACTGGTCAGGGTTCAAAAAATAAGCGACCACGCAAGGATGTAACGGATACATCATCTTCTGATGATGATTGGAGTGACTATTAATGTTAGCACTATTATTGTTATTGCTTTTCATACCGTTACTGATCGTATTTATCATCGCTGTTATATTTGGCTTCGGCGCTTTGTTATTTGCCTTGATCCGCTTTGTGCTGCCATTCTTAGTCGTAGGCGCTATATTATGGCTGATATTTGGACATGGCGATCGTAGAAAGCACCACCATTACCAGTGGTATGAAGAATCGCAAAATCAGGCGATGCATTACAACAATCAGCCACAAACAAAAAAACGCAAAGATATAACCAATCAAAGTACGCACCAAGATGATGATTGGAGCGACTTTTAAAGCTGAATTGGCAACTTTGTAAAAGTTAATTTTAAGTTAATAACTAAGCATAGCGGCTAGTGAAGTGATATAAGCACTGGCAATGAAGAGTTCGGCACAAGACAGTTGTTTTGTGACCGGACTTTTTTCTGTGAATTGAATTTTTAAGGGCTAAACGCAGGGGATTGATGGGGGTACTTTTAAAAGTTGTTAACGCTACACAGGCGCAGATGGTTTTTGTCACATGCTTACGCTATTTAATCACTTAGAATTATAGTAAAATGATATTGTAGTTTTATATTAATTAGGGCAAAGGAGCTAAAAACATGGTAGATAAAGTTAGTGTTAAAGATTTAGCTCAAGCAACACATTTATCAGTATTTTCTGGTAAAGAATTCCTAGCAAATAAATTTGTCACTGTTAGTGATATTTCACGTCCTGGGTTAGAATTGACGGGTTATTTTAATTTTTATCCTGAGGAACGAATTCAGTTGTTTGGGATGACGGAAATTTCGTTTTCTAAGAATATGACTAGTGATGAGCGGTTTGTAGTTATGAGTCAAATGGCTCGTCCTGAAACGCCGATGTTTTTGGTTTCGCGTAATTTACCGGCTCCTAAAGAAATGATTGAGGCGGCCACCAAACATAAAATTCCTGTTCTAGGTTCTAAATTACCGACGACACGACTATCCAGTTTATTAACGGAGTATTTAGACCGACAATTAGCTGAACGGCGATCCATTCATGGCGTTCTAGTTGATATTTATGGTGTTGGTGTGATGATCACGGGTGATTCAGGCGTTGGCAAGAGCGAAACTGCTCTAGAATTAGTTAAACGCGGACACCGGTTAATTGCTGATGATCGCGTTGATGTCTATCAACAAGATGAACAGACGATTGTTGGTGAGGCACCTGCAATTTTGAAGCATTTGTTAGAAATTCGTGGTCTTGGCATCATTGACGTTATGAATCTGTTTGGTGCTGGAGCTGTACGTGAAGAAACACCAATCGACTTGATCGTACATTTAGAGAACTGGTCAGCAGATCGTAATTATGATCGCTTAGGTTCTGGAGAACAATATCAAAGCGTGTTTGATGTTGATATTCCTAAGATCACTGTTCCAGTCAAAGTTGGCCGAAATTTAGCGATCATTATTGAAGTGGCCGCAATGAATTTCCGTGCAAAATCAATGGGTTATGATGCAACAAAAGTTTTTGAGAAAAATCTAAATGAATTGATTCAGCAAAATGAAGCAAATGATGAGAATCAACCGACAACTTAAATTATTTTGGTTAATGGAGATGTAATTTTTGATAAATTTGGCTTTGGGGGCAATTGATCCAGTTGCCTTCACACTAGGACCAATAGCCGTTCGCTGGTACGGTATTATTATCGCTGCTGGGGTGGCAATTGCTGTGATTTTGACACTTCGTGAGGCACCAAGACGACAAATCATGCCTGATGACATTGTAGATTTGATTTTGTGGATGCTGCCTTTTGCTTTGATTGGGGCCAGAACTTATTATGTGGCCTTTGAATGGCAATACTATAAAAACTATCCCTGGGATATCTTCAAAATATGGCAAGGTGGCATTGCCATTTATGGTGGCCTTTTAGCTGCCTTGATCGTGATTATTGTTTTTTGTGCCGTACGCATGATCCCCGTTTGGCTATTATTAGATATCATTGCCCCTACCGTTTTAATTGCCCAGTCTATGGGGCGTTGGGGTAATTTTATCAATCAAGAAGCCTTTGGAGCTAAAGTTTCGCAGGACTTTTTAGAAAATTTACATATACCTCAATTTATTATTGATCAGATGTGGATCCATGGGGCTTATCGGCAACCAACGTTTCTTTACGAATCACTATGGACATTAATTGGATTTATTATTTTAATGAGCGTGCGTCATCGCCAACATCTGTTTAAGCGTGGTGAAGTATTTCTAAGTTATGTTATTTGGTATGGCATTGGTCGGGCTATGATCGAAGGTATGCGGACTGATAGTTTAATGTGGGGGAGTATTCGCGTTTCTCAGGCTTTATCGATTATCTTAGTCGTTTTAGCTTTGGGATTGGCAATCTACCGTCGCCATAAAGTTGCAGATTTACCGTGGTATTTAGATGGTAGTGGTCTAAAATATCCCTATCAGAGATAAAGGAGTTTGATTATGACAACGAAAATCGCCGTTCTTGGCTCTGGGTCTTGGGGCACAGTATTAGGGGAATTACTTGTAAAAAATGGCCATGAGGCTGTGATCTGGGGTCGATCAGAACGTGAAATTCAGCAGATCCAAAGTGAACATCAGAATACGCACTATTTGCCCGGCATCAAGTTAAACCCAAACTTAAAAGCGACTACTGATTTAGAGTCGGCACTGCAAGGGGCGGCAGCTGTTTTATTTGTGATTCCCACTAAAGCGATTCGGCATGTCGCTCAGCAAGTGGCCCAGGTGCTCCACAAGCAGCAACAATCGCCGATATTGATCAGTGCGACGAAGGGACTCGAACAGACGACTAATGAACGCGTTTCTGAAGTGATTGCTTCAGTTATTCCCAGGGCTAATTACGCTGGATTAGTCGTTTTATCAGGTCCAAGTCATGCTGAAGAAGTTGTCCGCGAAGATATCACCACACTAACAGTTGCTTCGACAGATGCAGCCAGTGCCCAATGGGTCCAAAGTATATTTATGAATCATTATTTTCGCTTATATACCAATGCTGATGTTGTTGGCGTTGAGATCGGCGCCGCACTAAAGAATGTGATTGCTATTGGCGCTGGTGCTTTGGTTGGATTAGATTATGGTGATAATGCCAAAGCGGCTTTAATGACACGGGGGCTAGCGGAAATGACACGGATGGGCGTGGCTTTGGGGGCACAGCCATTAACCTTTAGTGGTCTATCTGCGTTAGGCGATTTAATTGTGACCTGTACCAGTCCACATTCCCGCAATTGGCGAGCTGGGCGCAGCTTAGGCCAAGGGCAGTCATTGGAACACATATTGACGACGATGGGTATGGCCGTTGAGGGCGTTTACACGGCCAAAACGGTTCATGATCTGTCAATTGCGCGGAATATTGATATGCCAATTTCAGAAGCAATCTATCAAGTTTTATATGCACATCAAAATATTCAAAGCGTGATTGCACAAATGATGCAGCGTCATGCTAAATCAGAGAATGAATTAATGCGCACACGCAATTAAAGGAGTTCAGTTATGAAAGTCAGAAAAGCGGTTATCGCAGCTGGCGGCTTTGGCTTGAGTTTGTTGCCAGCAACTAAGGCAGTGCCAAAAGAAATCCTACCAGTTTTTGATCGACCGGTAATCGATTATCTTGTCCGTGAAGCTCAGCAAGCAGGTATTACGGATATTTTGTTGATTTCAGGGAAGCGGAAACGCGCAATCGAAGATTATTTTGACGCGGCACCTGATTTGGAGATTCATTTGGCTGAAAGCCATAAAAATCATTTATTAGCCATGGTTAAAGCAACGGACAATGTCAATTTATATTTTGTAAAGCAAAATGATCCTACTGGCATTGGTGATGCCTTATTATTGGCTGAAGATTTTGTAGATAATGAACCTTTTGTCGTCATGTTGAGTGATGATATCGTCCTTGATCCTAAGCCATTGACACAACAGTTGATTGCTGACTTCAATCGGTTACAACAACCTATTTTAGGGGTACAGTCGGTTTCAAGTCAGGCAACGAGCAGCTATGGCATCGTTGAATTGGCTGACCACTTGCAAGCTGGCTTGGGTAAAATCAAATCGATCGTTGAGAAACCTGGACCAGTTTCAGCTCCAAGTTCTTTAGGTATTATTGGCCGTTATGTTTTACCGGGCTCTTTTTTTGAAGTCTTAAGGCAGCGTCCGACCGATTTACCCGCTACAGAACAACTCTCAGCTGCCTTAAATCAATTAAATCAGACACAACAGATTTATGCCCGGGAATTTACAGGACAGCGTGAAGACATTAGCGGCAAGTTTGGGTTACTTAAGGCAACGATTGATTATGGTTTGAATTCAGAGGAATATGGCTCAGAAGCGGCGACTTATATTAAACAGTTAGTCGCCAACAATT
This sequence comes from Agrilactobacillus fermenti, assembly GCF_047943045.1. Taxonomy (GTDB): domain Bacteria; phylum Bacillota; class Bacilli; order Lactobacillales; family Lactobacillaceae; genus Agrilactobacillus; species Agrilactobacillus fermenti. The sequence continues at coordinate 754,914 of NZ_CP181347.1, forward strand.
TCGAAAATTAGAATTCACTATGAGTTATCCAAGAATTATGTTCTTTAAATGAACGGTATGCTAATATTTTGAGTGATGTTTCCATACTAAAATTAATCGAGGTTGTTAAGTTGACAAAGATCATTCCAATATTGCCGTCAGCAGATTTATATATTGACCGGGCACTCAAAGCTTTTGAACAAAATAACTATGATAAGGCAATACGATATTTTCGATTGGCTTTGAGTTTGTCGCAAAAGTCGAGTGAGCAAGTTTATCTGATGACTCAATTGGCAGTTGTTTACGAATGTCAAGGCAATTTTGGCCAAGCTGTTCAACTTTTAGAACAATTATCTCAGCAGACTTTTCGCCGAAGTCCTGAATTGTGGTATTTTCTGGCGGAAGCCTATGCTAAATGTCAGAATTATCGAGCAAGTTTATTTTATATTAAACAATATTTGCACAGTTCAAATCGGGATTATATTGAAGAAGCAAAGGAATTAAAACAACAACTTCAACAAAATAAGGGCAATTACTTTACAATCGATTAAGAGAGTAGACAAAAGTAAACTTTTGCGTTATTGTTATTATTAACTTATCAAAAGTAAGGAGGGCTTCTATGACAAAATCTTATGATGTCATTATTATTGGTGCTGGCCCTGGTGGGATGACAGCTGCTTTATATGCCTCACGTTCGAATTTATCTGTATTAATGGTTGATCGCGGTATTTATGGTGGTCAAATGAATAACACGGCTGAAATTGAGAACTATCCAGGTTATGCATCTATTCTCGGACCTGATTTGGGTGAAAAAATGTACCAATCAGCTACGAAGTTTGGGGCTGAGTATGCCTATGGTTCGGTATTAAGTGTCGAAGATCATGGCGATTATAAGACGGTGCATACAGATGATGGTGATTATGATGCTAAAGCTGTTGTTTTGGCTACTGGTGCTGAACACCGGAAACTAGGCGTTCAAGGCGAAGAAACCTATTCAGGCCGAGGTGTATCATACTGCGCTGTCTGCGATGGAGCCTTCTTTAAAGACAAAGAAGTTGTGGTGATCGGCGGCGGCGATTCTGCAGTTGAAGAGGGCTTATATTTAACACAATTGGCCTCTAAAGTAACTGTGATCCATCGACGTGATCAATTACGTGCTCAAAAGATCATGCAAAATCGCGCTTTTGCCAATGATAAAATGAATTTCGTTTGGAACGCACAAGTTGAAGAAATCGTTGGCGATGATCAAGTCGTAACAGGCGTGACCTATAAAGATAAAGAAACTGGTGAATTGCATACAGTTCCCGCTTCAGGTGTTTTCATTTATGTTGGTATTGAACCAATGACGAGTGCTTTCAAAGATTTGGGTGTCCTCGATGAAGATGGCTGGGTCTTAACGGATGACCACACGCGCACAGAGGTTCCTGGAATTTTTGCAGTCGGTGATGTTCGTAAAAAAGATTTACGCCAGATTACGACAGCTGTGGGTGAAGGCGGTCTTGCTGGGCAGGGTGTCTTTAACTACATTCAAGCATTAGATGACCAGAAGTTAAGTGAACATCTGGTTCAATAGTTTTTTCTTAAAATGATTATGTTTTAAAGGCTAATTTTATAGTTATAAAATTAAATTATTCAGGCAAAACTTGAGTAGGGTTGAAGCAAAATGTTGATTTTGTTTCTGACCCTATTTTTGTTTGAACGGATTATTTTAAATATATGTCTAAAAATAACTATTTGAAGAATTTATAATAGTTCATCATTGATAACGCTCTCGGTTGATGGGTATAATTAAAGTATCAAACGTACGGGAGGCTTTTTTGTATGAGCTGGCAAGATAATTATCAACTTTGGCAACAAGCTAAGGAATTAGATTTAGAACTAAAGCATCAATTAACGGCAATGGCCAATGACCAAGCCGCACTAGCTGATGCCTTTACAGCACCAATGGAATTTGGAACTGCCGGTATGCGCGGTGTTCTTGGCCCTGGGATCAATCGCATGAATATTTATACCGTACGTCAAGCAACAGAAGGTTTAGCAACGTTTATGGATACGTTAGATGCCGAGACAAAAAAACGCGGCGTCGCAATTAGTTTTGATTCACGCTATAATTCTGAATTATTTGCCCATGAAGCTGCACGGGTATTGGGCTATCATGATATTCCCACCTATGTTTTTGACCAGTTGCGGCCAACGCCAGAACTATCATTTACAGTGAGACATCTGCACACATATGCCGGTATTATGATCACGGCTAGTCATAATCCTAAACAGTATAATGGGTATAAGATCTATGGGCCAGACGGCGGGCAAATGCCACCTAAAGAAGCCGATATGATTACTGGCTTTGTGCGTAAAGTGACAGATCTTTTTGCAATCAAAGTTGCGGATGAACAAAACCTACGCGAAAAAGGATTAATGCATTTAATTGGTGAAGATGTTGATTTGGCTTATCTAGCTAATTTAAAGACTGTCTCCATTAATCACGATTTGATTGCACAGACCGGCAAGGATATGAAATTGGTATATACGCCACTGCATGGGACCGGTAAAATGTTGGCTGAGCGGGTGCTGCACAATGCTGGCTTCCAAGGTTTTAGGATGGTCACTGAACAGGCTATTTTAGATCCTGAATTTGCCACAACACCATTCCCAAACCCAGAGTTTCCACAAACATTTGATTTGGCAATCAAATTAGGTCAAGCAGAAGGTGCTGATGTGTTGATCGCCACAGATCCTGATGCTGACCGGTTGGGTACCGCTGTTCGACAGCCAGATGGTTCTTACAAGTTATTAACGGGTAATCAAATTGCTTCTATATTATTACATTATGTTTTGCAGGCACGGAAAGATGCAGGGACTTTACCAAGTAACGGTGCGGTAGTTAAGTCAATTGTTTCTACTGAGTTAGCAACGAAAATCGCTGAAAGTTATGGCGTGAAGATGGTTGACGTTGAAACTGGATTTAAATTTATTGCAGAACAAATTGAACAGTTTGAGACAACAGGAAGTTATGAATTTTTATTTGGCTTTGAAGAAAGTTATGGCTATTTAGTCAAATCATTTGTTCGTGATAAAGACGCTATGCAAGCAACTGTTTTGTTGGCAGAAGTAGCTGCATATTATAAATCCCAAGGTAAGACTTTATACGATGGTTTGGAAGAGTTATATCAGACCTATGGTTATTACTCTGAGAAGACGATCAGCAAGGACTTTCCTGGTATTGAAGGCGCTGGTGAAATGAAGCAACTAATGACACGGTTCAGAGAAGAAAAGCCAGATCGCTTCAATGGAGTTCAAGTGGCAATTACCGAAGATTATCAGACTCAAAAAGCAACCTATGCCGATGGTAAGATTGTGGATATTGATTTGCCAGTATCTAATGTCCTGAAGTACAAATTAGAAGATGGGACTTGGATCGCAATTCGACCTTCAGGGACAGAGCCAAAAATCAAGTTTTACGTGGGGACCCAAGCAGATTCTGAAGCAAATGTTGCTCAAAAGTTGAATCAATTTGAAAAAGCACTGGACGAATTTATCAAACAGTAATTTTTGCATACGATTAGGCTGAACTACTCATAAACAATTGAGGGTTGGAATCGAAAAGTAATTTTGTTCTGGCTCTGTTAATAACGGCTGATCATTTAAAGCCTTAGCTGGCCAATCTGAATTTGGAGCTAAGGCTTTTTTGTGATTTTCAGAAATAGGATAATTAGTTTTATGAAATTTTCATGAGATTGACGGACAGATCAGGTTGCTTATGCTATCATATTAACAATTTAGATAAATTAGGAGTGATCGTATGGGTATGCATCAGTTTATTCAAGGCTTGAATGATTTGGAATTATTACGGCGGGCACCGGGTTATTTTAAGTACCAGGAACATACGGTCGCGGCACATTCTTTTCGCGTTGCTGAAATTGCACAATTACTCGCGGACATTGAAGAAGATGATGGTCAAAAAATCAACTGGCAAATGGTTTACGAAAAAGCATTGAATCATGATTATACCGAGCGGTTTATTGGGGATATTAAGACGCCAGTTAAATATGCCACCCATGATTTACGTCAGCGTCTCGCGCAAGTAGAGGCACATATGACTGAGAACTTTATTCAAAATGAAATTCCGGCTCGGCTACAGGCACGCTATCAGCGAAGACTATCTGAAGGTAAAGATGAATCATTAGAGGGTCGAATATTGTCCGTTGCCGATAAAGTGGATTTACTTTACGAGTCCTTTGGCGAAATTCAAAAGGGTAATCCCGAAAGTGTTTATACTGAAATCTTTCGAGAAAGTCTGACTACAATTTTACAATTCGATCAAATGGCCTCAACACGCTATTTTATTAAAGAAATGCTACCGGAATTATTAAATGAAGAGTTTCTTGATAAACCGCGCTTAGTAAAGCTTACACAGGAGATCATCGCGGCCCATCAGCAAACGAAATAATGGCGAAAATATGTTCGCTATGCTAAAATATAAAGTTGCAATTTGTTGATTAAAAAAACAAGTGGTAACTTTATTTTTGTATATAAATTTCATGGTTTTGTTAATGGAGGTTCAGTCATGATTGAACGTCAAACCAATCGAAAATTTGATTTAGTTTCAGCTTATCAACCAGCCGGTGACCAAGGCGCAGCAATCGAAAAGCTGACGCAAGGGTTTAAAACTGGCGTTAAAGAACAGATTTTAGAAGGAGCCACCGGTACCGGGAAAACTTTTACAATGGCTAATATTATTGCGAATTTAAATAAGCCAACCTTAATTATTTCCCACAATAAAACGTTAGCGGGCCAGCTATACGGCGAATTTAAGGAATTTTTCCCGCATAACGCTGTGGAATATTTTGTAAGCTATTATGATTATTACCAGCCAGAAGCCTATGTCCCTTCAAGTGATACTTATATTGAAAAGGATTCTTCAATTAATGATGAAATTGATCAATTGCGGCATGCGGCAACCAGCGCGCTGCTAGAACGTAATGATGTTGTAGTTGTTGCCTCTGTCTCAAGCATCTTCGGTTTAGGTGATCCGCGAGAATACCGTAATTCAGTCATTTCTCTGCGTGTCGGTATGACCATCGAACGGAATGAACTGTTAAGACAACTGGTGAATGTCCAATTTGAACGAAATGATATTGATTTTCAACGGGGTCGGTTTCGTGTTCGTGGGGATGTGGTTGAGATTTTTCCTGCAGCTTGGAATGATCATGCTTTTCGAGTTGAATTTTTTGGGGATGAAATTGATCGCATCGTAGAAGTGGATGCGTTGACCGGAGAAGTTATTGGTGAACGAGAACAGGTTTCTATTTTTCCAGCAACACACTTTATGACTAATGATGACCAAATGTCAGCGGCAATTAAACGCATCAAGGCTGAATTAGCTGACCGTCTTCAGGTTTTAAAAGCAGATGGGAAATTATTAGAAGCACAGCGTCTGGAACAACGGACGACGTATGATATTGAGATGATGCAAGAAATGGGTTATACCTCTGGCATCGAGAACTATTCCCGGCATATGGAGGGACGAGCTGAAGGTGAGCCGCCATTTACATTATTAGATTTCTTTCCTAAAGATTTTAATATTATGATTGATGAATCTCACGTAACGATGCCACAGATTCGAGGCATGTACAATGGTGACCGGGCTCGAAAACAAATGTTAGTAGATTATGGGTTTCGCTTACCCAGTGCTTTAGATAATCGACCATTAACATTAGAAGAGTTTGAACAACATGTGCATCAGATTCTTTATGTCTCCGCAACGCCGGGCCCTTATGAATTAGCGCGGACCGATCATGTGGTGGAGCAGATTATTCGGCCAACTGGTTTGTTGGATCCAACGATTGAAATTCGACCAATCATGGGCCAGATTGACGATCTAGTTGGTGAGATCAATAAACGGGTCGAACAAGATGAGCGTGTTTTTGTGACGACTTTAACTAAAAAGATGGCTGAAGATTTGACGGATTATTTAAAGGAACTAGGTATTAAAGTCAAGTATCTGCATAGTGATATCAAAACCTTAGAGCGCACGGAAATCATACGTGATTTACGTTTAGGCAAGTTTGATGTGTTAGTCGGTATCAATTTATTACGGGAAGGTATCGATGTTCCAGAAGTATCTCTGATCGCGATTTTGGATGCCGATAAGGAAGGTTTCTTGCGAGCCGAACGTTCGCTGGTTCAGATTATTGGACGAGCAGCACGTAATCAACATGGGCACGTAATCATGTATGCTGATAAAATTACCGATTCTATGCGGGCGGCCATAGATAAAACACAGCATCGGCGTGAAATCCAAGAAGCCTTCAATGAAAAACATCATATTCAACCGAAAACGATCATTAAACCAATTCGTGATTCAATTTCGTTGGTTAAGACCGTCGCACATGAGGAAAATGACGAAATTGCGAAAGAACTAGATTTTGATAATATGACAAAAGCTGAAAAGCGTGACTTGATCGATCGCATGACCGCGCAAATGGAACAAGCAGCAAAGAAATTAGACTTTGAACAAGCGGCCACTTTACGGGATACGATTCTAGAGCTAAAAGCAGAAGTGGAGTAATGTATGGCTAACGATAAAATTGTAATTCATGGCGCACGTGCGCATAACTTAAAAAATATTGATGTGACGATTCCTAGAGATAAATTGGTGGTCGTGACTGGGTTATCAGGTTCCGGGAAAAGTTCACTGGCCTTTGACACTTTGTATGCTGAAGGGCAACGCCGTTATGTTGAAAGTTTATCTTCCTACGCACGGCAATTTTTAGGTCAAATGGATAAACCTGATGTGGATTCCATCGACGGTTTAAGTCCGGCAATTTCGATTGATCAAAAAACTACATCAAAAAATCCACGATCAACAGTGGGCACTGTCACTGAAATCAATGACTATTTGCGACTTTTGTGGGCACGCGTAGGTCAGCCTATTTGCCCCAATGATGGAACGCCGATTACGAGCCAGTCAGTTGATCAAATGGTCAACAAGACGCTTGCTTTACCAGAACGAACAAAGATCCAAATTATGTCACCAATCGTGCGTCAAAAAAAAGGGCAGCATAAAAAAATCTTTGCTCAGATTCAAAAGGAAGGCTACGTGCGTGTGCGTGTGGATGGTGAAGTTCATGATGTCTCTGAAGATTTTGACTTAGACAAAAATCTAAAGCATGATATTGATATTGTCATCGATCGATTAGTGATTCGTGATGGTATCCGTTCGCGCTTATTTGATTCGTTAGAGAGTGCTTTGCGGTTAAGTGATGGTTATGCCAATGTGGATGTTATTGGTGGTGAACCGTTAATCTTCTCTGAACATTATGCTTGCCCAATTTGTGGTTTTACAGTCGGTGTTTTGGAGCCGCGTCTCTTTTCCTTTAATGCACCATTTGGGGCTTGCCCAGATTGTGATGGCCTTGGCATGAAATTGGAAGTTGATCCCGACTTAGTAGTTCCCGATTCTAGCAAGACATTAGAAGAGGGCGCTTTAGCACCCTGGAATCCGATCAGTTCGCAGTATTACCCGAATATGCTCGCCCAAGCCTGTGCAGCGTTTAAGATTCCCATGGATAAACCTTTCAATAAATTGACCAAGAAACAACAACACACAGTCTTATATGGTTCAGACGGCAAAAAATTTCATTTTCATTATCAAAGTGATTTTGGTAATGTTCGGGATGTGGATACTGCATTTGAAGGGGTGATTCCTAATGTGGATCGCCGCTACCATGAGACCAATAGTGACTTCACCAGAGAGCAAATGCGCTTGTACATGCAGGAATTAACTTGTCAGACCTGTCATGGTAAACGTTTGAATCGGCAGGCATTGTCCGTTAAAATTGCCGGTCAGGATATTGCCGAAGTGTCCGATTATTCAATCAAAGATGCATTACCCTTTTTTAAGGCATTGCACTTTTCTGAACAAAATGAAACGATTGCGAAGCCAATTCTAAAAGAAGTAAGCGATCGACTATCATTTCTAAATAATGTGGGTTTGGATTATTTAACATTGTCTCGTTCAGCAGGAACGTTATCTGGCGGTGAGGCGCAGCGGATTCGTTTAGCTACGCAAATTGGTTCTAATCTATCTGGCGTATTGTATATTCTAGATGAACCTTCCATTGGCTTACATCAACGTGATAATGATCGTTTGATCAATTCTTTGAAACGCATGCGTGATTTAGGCAATACTTTGATTGTGGTGGAACATGATGAAGATACGATGCGTGCAGCAGATTACTTGATTGATGTTGGGCCCGGTGCCGGTGATAAGGGTGGCCAGATAATGGCGGCTGGGACGCCAAAAGAAGTTGAGCAGAATCCGAATTCATTGACAGGTCAATATTTAGCAGGGAAAAAATATATTTCGGTGCCAACAAAACGCCGAAAAGGAAATGGCAAAAAGATTCGATTGACTGGTGCTGCGGAAAACAACTTGAAGCAGATTACGGTAGACTTTCCTTTAGGCAAGTTTGTGGCTGTAACGGGTGTTTCCGGTTCTGGTAAATCGACTTTAGTAAACACCATCTTGAAGAAGGCATTAGCTCAAAAGTTAAATCATAATTCTAATAAACCTGGTAAATATAAGAAGATCTCAGGTTATCAGAATATTGAGAAATTAGTGGATATCGATCAAAGTCCAATTGGGCGGACACCACGTAGTAATCCGGCAACCTATACGAGTGTCTTTGATGATATTCGGGGTCTATTTGCGCAAACAAATGAAGCTAAAACGCGGGGGTATCAGAAGGGTCGCTTCTCATTTAATGTCAAAGGCGGCCGCTGTGAAAATTGTAAGGGCGACGGTATCATGAAGATTGAAATGAATTTTCTCCCTGATGTTTATGTACCCTGTGAAGTTTGTCATGGCAAACGTTACAATTCAGAGACTTTAGAAGTCACTTATAAAGGTAAAAATATTGCGGACGTACTGGATATGACCGTGGACGAAGCTTTAACTTTCTTTGAACCAATTCCTAAGATCCGGCGTAAATTGCAGACAATCGTTGATGTCGGTTTAGGCTATATCACTTTGGGACAATCCGCTACGACTTTATCCGGTGGGGAAGCACAGCGTATGAAATTAGCTTCAGAGCTGCATAAAAAATCTTCGGGTAAAAACTTTTATATTTTAGATGAACCAACGACAGGATTGCATACAGACGATATCAAACGGCTTTTAAATGTTTTAAACGCTTTGGTTGATGAGGGTAACACGGTTTTAGTGATCGAACACAACTTGGATGTTATCAAAGATGCGGATTATGTCATTGATTTAGGACCTGAAGGTGGCGACAAAGGCGGTCATGTTGTAGCTACTGGTACGCCAGAACAGATTGCTAAAGTACCTGAAAGTTATACCGGAAAGTATCTGGCACCAATGTTAGCCAAACGACAAAAACAGTAAATATTTTGCATTTTATTTTTGAAACTCCTATCATGAGAATATGTTTAAATAGTTTCATGATAAGGGAGGAAATTGAATGTTTAGTCATCCAGATTATCAACGTGGTTTTGATTGGACGGAGTTTTTAAGTGGTATTTTGTTCATTTTGATCTCAGTTTATTTTTTTAGTCGGCCGGTGGTAGCTTTGGGTAGTTTAGTCGTGATCACCGCTTTGATCGCGATTGTTCGCGGCATTGTTAATCTAAGCAGCTATACTAAGTTCCGTGCGATTATGCCAGTCAGTTGGCTGCTCGTGGTGGCAGCGGCCCTAGATATCATTGTTGGCTTACTCTTTTTGTTTGATACAGCGCTAGGCAGCTTAACCATTGCCTATCTATTTGGATTCTGGTTTTTGATTGATGCAATTACAGGCTTATTAACGAGTGGTCATCTGCGTACTTTTGGTGGTGGCTGGTTCGTTATCTCTGTAATTTTTGATATACTAGCGTTAGCTTTAGGTGTGATGATGATTTTACAACCGGCTTTAGCTGCGTATACGTTAGTGTTTATTGTGACCTGGTTCTTGTTAGTTGCTGGGTTGAATCATATTGTGATTGCTTTTGCTCGTCGGTAGATCAGACCACATGAATGATATAGTTATGAGTTAAATTTAAATTTGAGCAACAGGGTGGGACCAGTTACATTTTGGGCCACCCTGTTAGTGTATACGGTGAAAATCTAGTAATAAATTGGTTCTTTGCGATGTTAATTTAAACGGATCGTTGAAAATGGGTGATTTGCATACATGACACACCAGGTATGTTATAATTAGCTAAATCTCAAATTAAATGTAAACAATTTATTAGAAAGTGGGGCAAAACATGCAGCAGCCAGATACATTGAGTTTAGTGATCATTACGGGCATGAGTGGGGCTGGTAAAACAGTTGCCATGCAAAGCTTCGAGGATTTAGGCTATTTTTGTGTGGATAACATGCCACCAAGCTTATTACCCAAGTTTTGGGAATTGGTTAAAGAATCGGGGAAGATTACCAAAATTGCCTTGGTGATCGATTTACGTTCGCGAGCTTTTTATGATGAAATCATCAGTATGTTGTCTAGCGTAGATAACTCGAATTTTGTCTCCACAAAAATCTTGTTTTTAGATGCCTCCAACGAAGAATTAGTCTCGCGGTATAAGGAAACGAGGCGGTCTCATCCACTAGCCATGGAAGGGCGTTTAATGGATGGCATTTTGAAAGAACGGGAATTATTAGCAGAAATGCGTTCTCGGGCACAATTAGTGATCGATACTTCTGATTTGTCTCCTCGTCAGTTGCGAGAAGAAATTTTCGATAATTTCAAGGTAAGTGATAATCCTACTTTTCATTTAGAAATTATGTCCTTTGGATTTAAATATGGGCTACCGATCGATGCCGATATTGTCATGGATGTCCGCTTTTTACCAAATCCATATTATGTTCCGGCTTACCGGAATAAAACCGGTTTAGATAAACCAGTTTATGACTATGTTATGGCGCAGCCGACAACTGAAGAGTTCTATACGCGCTATTTAGATTTATTGCGGCTGATTATGCCGGGGTATGTCAATGAAGGCAAAACAAGCATGACAATCGCAATTGGCTGTACTGGTGGGCAGCACCGTTCAGTCGCAATTGCCAGTCGATTAGCTAAGGATCTCGGCAAAGAGTATCCAGTGGATGTGACCCATCGAGATATGTCTAAACGCAAAGAAACGGTGAATCGCTCATGAGTTACGGTAATAAGATCATTCGTGTGATTAAAGGTCGTCGGCCGAAGATCGTTGTGATCGGTGGCGGTACGGGGCTGCCAGTTATTCTAAATAGCTTACGCGATAAAAATGCAGCAATTACGGCCATCGTAACGGTTGCCGATGATGGCGGTTCATCCGGTGCGATTCGGGACTATATTAATGTTGTGCCACCTGGTGATATTCGCAACGTACTGGTTTCGCTGTCCGATTTGCCAGCAGATTTTTTGAATATTTTCCAATATCGGTTTAATAGTAAAGATTCGTTTTTCGCTGGTCATGCGATCGGTAATTTAATTATCGCGGCACTTTCAGAAATGGAAGATAATATTTTTGACGCGGTTCAAAAACTTTCAAAAATGATGAAAGTAGATGGTCAAGTTTTTCCAGCTTCTAATGAACCGTTGACACTGAATGCAAAATTTCAAGATGGCACGACATTGTCTGGTGAAACGGAAATTACCCATGCACGCAATAAGGTAGAGCGTGTCTGGATCACAAATACCCAAGATAGTACTCAACCACCCAAAGCGGTTGCCCCTGTTTTAAAAGCCATTTTGGATGCTGATGTTGTTGTTTTAGGGCCGGGATCCTTGTTCACCAGTATCTTACCAAACTTGATGATTCCTAATTTAGGCGATGCTGTACGTCAAACAAAGGCGGAAATCATTTATAACTGTAATATTATGACGCAAATGGGCGAAACTGAACATTTCACGGATGCAGATCATGTTCGTGTTTTAGATCGTCATTTAGGCGGTGATTTTGTGGATACCGTTTTGGTCAATACGGCGCCAGTTCCTGATAATTACTTGGATCACCAAAAGTATGATGAGTACTTAGTTCAGGTAAAACATGATTTTGAAGGCTTACGTGATTTAGGTTGTCGTGTGATCTCTGATGATTTTCTGGATTTACATGATCATGGCGTATTTCATAACGGTGAAAAAGTTGCAAATGAAATTGTGAATTTAGCTTTACAACGGGATGGTCGGAGACGGAGGTGAATCAATGGCATCTTATGCAAGTCAAGTAAAAAAGGAACTAACAAGTTTAGAGGTACATCCAGAACATGCCCGGGCGGAATTAGCCGCTTTGATTCGAATGAATGGTTCCTTGGATTTGGTGGATCATCATTTTCTTTTAGTGATTCAGACGGAAAATCCGGCTATCGCACGGCGAATTTACGCTTTGATTCGCCAACTGTATCAAATTGAAGCCCGACTATCAGTCCAAAGAAAAATGAAACTCAAAAAAAATAACTTGTATTTGGTACGGTTAATGCAGCATAGTGAATTGGTCTTGCGTGATTTGGGGATCATTCATGGTGACAGTTGGTTGATCCAGACTAAGATTCCAGACAAAATTCTAAATGCAGAACAGCGCATGCGCTCCTATCTGCGTGGGGCTTTCTTGGCAGGGGGATCGGTCAATAGTCCCGAAACAAGCCGTTATCATTTGGAGATTTATTCACTACATGAAGATCACAATCAAGGTATTTTACAAATGATGAATCATTTTGATCTCCATGCAAAAACAACCGAGAGGCGCAATGGATACGTCGCCTACATCAAAGAAGCGGAAAAAATTTCTGATTTCCTTCAAGTTGTTGGTGCTACAAAAGCGATGCTTTCCTTTGAAGATGTTCGCATTGTTCGAGATATGCGCAATTCTGTGAATCGGCTGGTTAACTGCGAAACCGCAAATATGAATAAAACAATCGATGCGGCTACGCGACAGTTAGAAAATATCAAGTTTTTGAAAAACACGGTGGGGTTTGAGCGTTTACCAGAGAAATTACGTGAAATTGCTCAGTTACGTTTAGATAACCCCGAGATGTCACTGAAGGAATTGGCTGAAATTGTTCCCAGCGGCGCTATTTCCAAATCAGGTATCAATCATCGTTTACGGAAATTATCACAGTTGGCTGAGCAAAAACGTCAGGATTTAGTAAGTTAAGAAAAGAGTGGATACGATGACAAAACCGATTTTATTAGATGAGCAATTATGTTTTTCGATTTATCAAGCACATAAAGTTTTTAATCATTTTTATGCAAAAGCACTAGAACCCTTCCATTTAACCTATTCACAATACATCGTGTTATTAGTATTGTGGGAACAAGGTAGTTTGTCAGTCAAGTCACTGGGACAAGAGGTCGGTTTGGATAGTGGCACATTGACACCGTTATTAAAACGACTGGAGAAGGATGGCTGGGTTACTCGGCAACGTTCCAAAGAAGATGAACGACGTTTGGATGTTTCTTTGACGGATAAAGCCAAGCAGCAAAAAGATGTTATTTATGCTCATGTTGGTTCTTGCATTGATGCGATTGGGTTAAGTAATGATCAATATAATCAAGTCAAGTCAGATGTAGAGCGTGTGCAAAAGTTATTAAGTAATGTGCCCGATACGACTTTTGCAAAAAATTAAGTGGTTTTCACCTTGGGTATCAGTGGATATATTGTTGGTCGGAATATGGGCTACAAAAAAAGGATCAATGCAAAACAAATTGTTTGCATCGATCCTTTTTTTTACATATCAGTGGTTATTTTTTAGGACTGTTCGTCATAATTTTATCAATTAGACCATAGTCCTTAGCTTCTTGAGCAGTTAGGAAGTTATCCCGTTCAGTATCGCGCTGAATAGTCTCCAAATCCTGACCAGTTGCATCGGCTAAAATTTGGTTCATTAACTTTCTAGTTTTTAGAATTTCTTCTGCAGCAATTTCAATTTCAGTTTGCTGACCTTGAGCACCACCAGAAGGTTGGTGAATCATAACAGTTGCATGTGGCAAGGCAAACCGCTTGCCTTTAGTGCCGGCAGCCAGCAACACGCTGGCCATCGAGGCAGCCATCCCCATAGCAATTGTTTGGACATCAGCTTTAACAAAGTTCATTGTATCCATGATCGCCAAACCAGAACTGATTACGCCACCAGGAGAATTAATGTAGATATAAATGTCTTTTTCAGAATCTTGGGCATCTAGGAAAAGTAACTGTGCAATAATGGAATTTGCCATTTGATCGTTTACTTCGCCAGAAAGCATGATAATGCGATCTTTTAATAGACGTGAGTAAATGTCATAAGCTCGTTCGCCTCTTGCAGATTGCTCTATAACTGTAGGTACAAGCATAAACGAACCTCCTAATCTAATTTAGCACTCTAATTAGTACAGTGCTAAATTTACCATAAAGCTCGAAATAGGTCAACAAATTCAACTTTGATTTGTAAAATGTTAGCAAAAATTATCGTATAATAATTAGATTTTGATGTGAAAAAAGAATATACTTTTAAAGCAAATTCTGCTAAGATAGATAAAGTGCTATTGTCATGTTTTATGACATCAGAATTTTAGGAGGTAAATTATGAAGAAGTGGCTCTTAATGACACTTGGGTTCGTTGCTTGTTTCATTGGTTTGGCAACTACTTTCAGTCCAAATCAGAATGTACAAGCTGCAAAAACATATACAATTGGAACGGATGTTACATACCCGCCATTTGAATTTGCCAATAAGGAAAATAAATACGTCGGTATCGATGTTGATTTAATGAAGGCTGTGGCTAAAGAAGAGGGCTTCAAGGTCAATATCAAAACCATGGGCTTTAACGCTGCTGTACAGGCGATGGAAGCTGGACAAATTGACGGTGTAATTGCTGGTATGATGATTACACCGGCGCGTCAACAAAAATTCGATTTCTCAGCGCCATATTATAATTCTGGGGTTGTCATGGCTGTCGGGAAGAACAGTACCATCAAGAACTTTTCGCAATTAAAGGGTAAACGGGTGGCACTAAAAACTGGGACGGCAGCGGCCACTTTTGCGATCAGTATCAAAGATAAGTATGGTTTTAAGACTGTTACTTTTGATGATTCTAATAACATGTATGAAGATGTGGCCACTGGTAATTCAGTTGCTTGTTTTGATGATCAGCCTGTTTTGCAGTATGCCATTCAACATGGTGAAAAACTGAAGTTGGCTACAAAACCTCAAACAAGCGGGGCTTATGGTTTTGCCGTTAAAAAAGGTGCAAATCAAGAGCTACTTGCCAAATTTAACGCTGGTTATAAGAAGTTAAAAGCAAATGGGACTTATCAAAAAATCGTTAAGAAATATGTCGGTTCGACAAGTGGTATTCCTAAAGCATCAGTAGCTGTTGCTGCGACAACAAAGGGGACACAGAGTGCTAAGAATCCTAATGTTGCTGGGAAAACCTTTAATATTGGCACAGATGTGACTTTTCCACCATTTGAATTTGCTAATAATAGTAATGAATATGTTGGGATCGATATGGACCTCATGCGGGCAATTGCTAAGAATCAGGGGTTCAAAGTACAAATCAAGCCGCTTGGATTTAATGCGGCTGTGCAAGCTTTGGAATCTGGGCAGATCGATGGGACTATTGCTGGTATGTCCATTACGGATGAACGTAAACAGAAATTTGATTTTTCGGATCCTTATTTTCAATCTGGAGTCGTGATGGCGGTTGCTAAGGAGAGCTCAGTCAAAAGCTTGTCGCAGTTGAAGGGTAAGAAAGTTGCCGTTAAGACTGGGACAGCCGGAGCTGATTATGCTAATAGCATTAAGGATAAGTATGGCTTCAAAACCGTTACTTTTGACGATTCCAATAATATGTACCAAGATGTCGTTACCGGTAATTCAGTTGCTTGTTTTGAAGACTCACCGGTTATGCAATACGGGATCAAACAGGGGACTAAGCTTAAAATTGTAACTGATCCGGCAGAAAAAGGAGATTATGGTTTTGCTGTTAAAAAAGGCGTTAATCAGGATCTCTTGGCAGCTTTTAATGCTGGATTGAAGAATTTAAAGGCCAATGGCGAGTACAATAAAATTACAAGCAAATATTTGGGTAGTAAACAGAATAATGCTGAAAGTGCAGCTAAGAGCAACAATGCGGACACTGAGGATCGCTCTTTCTTTGGCTTGATCAAACAGAATAAGGGCGCTTTGTGGAGTGGTTTCAAAGAAACTATGTGGCTGACTATCGTTTCAATTTTCTTTGCAACCGTATTTGGCGTCATTGTCGGTTTGTTGGGCGTTGCACCTGGTAAATTCGGCAAGGGCCTTTCAAGTACGTTGATCTATATTTTCCGGGGGATGCCGTTGCTAGTTCTGGCATTGTTCATTTATACCGGTATTCCGAGCTTGACTGGTAGTAAGATACCGGCATTTATTGCTGGTGTAGTTACTTTAACCCTCAATGAGGGGGCTTATACGGCTGCCTTTGTTAAAGGAGGCATCGAGGCCGTGGATACTGGACAAATGGAGGCTGCTAGAAGTTTGGGCCTACCTTATGGGAAGTCAATGCGTAAAGTCATTTTGCCACAGGGTATCAAGATCATGGTACCATCTTTCATTAACCAATTTATTATTACGTTAAAAGATACTTCGATTTTGTCTATTATTGGCTTGTTGGAATTAACTCAAACAGGTAAGATTATTATCGCACGTAATTTGGAAGGCTTTAAAGTTTGGACGATTATTGCTTTGATCTATCTAATTGTTATCACCTTATTGACTTGGCTTTCTAATTGGGTTCAAAGGAGAATGAATGCATGAGCTTAAAAGTACAAGTAACTGACTTAAATAAGAGCTTTGGTTCCAACCATGTGCTTAAAGGCATTGATTTAGATGTGCAAAATAATGAAGTTGTAGTTATTATCGGACCTTCTGGTTCAGGTAAGAGTACGTTGTTGCGTTGCTTAAACCGTCTTGAAACACCTACCTCTGGTAAAATTGTGATCGATAATGTAGATATTAGTGATCCTAAAGCAGATATTAATCGGGTACGACAAAATATTGGGATGGTTTTTCAGCATTTTAATCTATTTAATAATATGACAGTTGCTGAAAATATCATGTTGGCACCAATGGAATTAAAGGGAGAAACTGAGAGTCAGGCAGCTGACCAAGCGCACAAGTTGTTACAGCAAGTTGGCTTGGATGAAAAATTTGATGCCAAAATCCAATCACTATCTGGTGGTCAACAACAACGTGTGGCCATTGCCCGGGCCTTAGCTATGAATCCGGATATTATGTTGTTTGACGAACCAACATCAGCACTGGATCCGGAAATGGTTGGCGACGTCTTAGAGGTTATGAAAGACCTGGCTAAGCAAGGCATGACGATGGTTGTTGTGACCCACGAAATGGGTTTTGCCAAAGAAGTTGCTGACCGTGTGATATTTGCCGATGAAGGTAAAATTCTTGAGCAAGGAAAACCAAATGAAATTTTTGGCAACCCCCAGAATCCACGACTCAAGGACTTCTTAAATAAGGTATTAAATGTTTAATTCATATTGAATTTCTGACCGCTGGTGAGGAGTAGCTTTATACTCTGATCAGCGGTTTTTTAGATGGCTGAGTGGTTTGAATTTAAATGATATACTTTAAAAAAGGTGTAATTATTGGTTCTCTTGATTGAAATATAGTGGCCTTGATAATGTGAGGTGAGTTAGATGGCTTTTATAAAAAACAGAATTTCTAAATTTAGTGTTGTCAATGTGCTCTTGCAGGTGTTAATTGTTTCTTTAGGGCGTAATTCATTAAAACGGACCATTCCTGTTCATTTTTCATTTAATGGTGTTCCAGATAGTTATATTTATGGTGCTAAGCTTACCTCAATGCTTATGGCCATTCTTGTGATTAATTTTATTGCCTATTTGATTTATATGTTGCCTTTGAATTACGTACTGCCGCCGATTTTCGCTGATTTTTTGAAACAGATAAAGATTATCTTTTCTATCTGGCTATATGTTTTTTCATGGAACTTATTACCATTTTTCTTTCACGGCAATCAGAAACCATTTGAATATCTTATGTTTATAATGAATGTATTGTTGTTATTTTCTTGGGCAGTAGTCATTGTTAAAAAGTTGATTTTAAAGCGTTAATGATTAAGTGTAAGCTAATATCTTGTAGCTAATCTCAGCAGAGTGTCAGTAATTGTGGTGGTATAAGGATAGGATCAGTTAAAGCCGTATAAGAAGCGGATTTTCAACCATGTTCAGCGTCTTTGTAAATAGAACATACTTTTTTTAAACGAACCACAATTCAATAAAAACAAAAAAGCCCCAAAACGTTGAATTAACAACATTTTAGGACTTGATTATATTTGATGAAATCGCGTTATGCACCACCCGGGAACTGAACCACTATTTATATAAATGCCTTAACAACGGAATTTATCAAGGTATCAAAGTGAATTTTGATGTCCGTGATGTACTCATGATGTACTTTTTTTAAAAGTTAACGTAATTTGTAAATTTGGATATTGTCTCTTTTTTGGCTTTTTTGGATACGTGTGTGTAAATATTCAAAGTAGTTGTAACATCTGAATGGCCTAGTTGGCTTTGAACCTGTTTGATCGTTGCTCCAGATTCAAATGCGAGTGAGGCGAAAGTATGGCGAAAGCCATGGATCGTGATAGGCGGTAAATTCGTTTGTTTGATTACTTCATTTAGCCACTTGCTTGGTTTGGGCAAGGACAACAAATGGTTATTTAGGTTCTGGAATATCAGCTGATTATCGTTATCTTTTTGTTTCAAACCAACCATTAATAGTTCTTCTGCTTGCTGGATTTTCCAGCGTTTTAATATAGCAATTGTTTTTGCATCTAAGTCTAATGTTCGAATTGAGGTTTTTGTTTTTGGTGTGCCTATCGTCATTTGGTTGTTTAGCTTGCGTGTGACTGCTTTTGTGATTTTCAAGGTATTTGTCTTGAAGTTGATATCAGACCATACCAGAGCCAAAATTTCGCCCCTACGAAGGCCCGTGAAGGCCAACACTCTGAAGAATACAATTGCCTTTGGAAGTGGGTGTTTGGCAGTTGGACCATACTTATTTTCAAGAGCTGCGAAAAAGATTTCTAGTTGAGATCTATCCCAGAAATTTTCAAAGCCATCTTTATCAGAGATTTTACCCATTTTAGGTTTTTCAATTAAATCAAATGGATTTCGTTGAATGATTCCCCGACGCTCGGCTAAGCGTAGAGGTAAGGCGGCATACGCAATAATTTTACGATAATCAACAAACTGTTCAGCCCATTGATTCGCTATTTTTTGAATCATATCTGGGTTGATTTTATCAATATAGAATTTTCCGAGACTCGGGATGATGTGGTGTTTGAACATACTCATTACGCGATTGAGTGTTGATTCTTTAACCGTTGTTTTATAACCTTCAAGCCAATTTTTGTACATATTTTCATATTTTGGTGGTTTTACTTCGTTTGTTTTAACAACACCTGCTAGTAATCGTGCCATTGCAGTTTTGGCTTGTGTTTTGGTCTTAAAGCCCCTGCGTGTGACCCGCATCTTCTTTCCAGTCAGTTCATTGATACCCACATAGATACTGAAGTAATATGATGTCTTACCGTCTTTTTGGGTATATTGTTTAATTGGATCTGCCATTGAAATTAGCCTCACTTTTCTGTTGACTTAATAAATCGGAGACACTCTTTTAAATCTAAAAATAGAATGTGTTTTTCATAGAAAGTATTTCCATTTTTTGGTAAAATAGAGTACGCAAATAGCGCACATCTAGTGTGTCTTTTGTTGGTAGCATATCCCACAAACTTTGGTCGGTGAGGGGATATGCTTTTTTAAAATCATAATTTAAGTGAATGGTTAGTATATTATTTTTTTGTAGAATTCATATCTTTTAGAATTTGTTTTTCTAAATAAACCCTCTGTGCGCCTTCTTTGTATAAATGGTGGATTCCCCAACCTCCAATTAGTAATATAGCTATTGCAAAAAAACTGGCAAATTTCCAACGATTATTATGATGTACCAAGGCTATACATAAAAAAACAATTAAGGTAAAAACTAATAGAAAAATAACAACGCCCCAAATGTGGGAATATACAAAATGGTTGGAAATATCTATCAATATATGTGCCTCCTTAGTTTAAAAGCCCAAAAGATCTTTCTTTTTAGCATTAAATTCTTCTTGTGTTATGATACCTTCATCTAAAAGCGACTTATACTCACGAATTTCATCAAATCTTTCGCGTTGCGTATCTTTAGTAATTATGTTTTTTTCTTCTACAATTTTGTTTGTCGAGACGTCTATTTCTTCTGGTTGTCGAGCATAGAGTTTGAAACTTGTTAAATCAATATATTCTGAATTGAACAGAAGAAGTTGCAGGTTAATAGTCTCCTTAGTATTAATATTTTCTAGTGTCAGAACAGTATGTGCTTGATCTTCAACTCTTTGTGTCGTAGTCGAATTAGTTCCAGCTTCTCCCGTAATTTTATCTTTTCCCATGCCATGACCCACTAGACCGCCGGCTACAGCTCCAATTCCGCCAGTTAAGGCGCCACCTATAATTGCACCACTCAGTCCGTGGCGCTTTTTCTTTATAGTTTGTTTACCGGGCGTATTTGTTTCAACCACTTCCTCGTGAAATACAGGGCCATCAAATTTAATTGATATCAAGTGATATAAAGTTGAATCTTTCAAATTAAAACTAATAGTATCATCATCTAGTTGATATATTTTTGGTAAAATCACACCGCCATTAACAGATTTACGTGAAGTTGAATTGTAAAAAGTAATCGGAGCTTTTCTTACGACTCTTTGTTTATACCCAGTTTCATTTGAACTCATTGATATTTCGCCTCCAAAGTATGATATATTATTTTTATAGCTCCCACGCTATACGTATTTGCTCTAGCCATTGCCGTGGCTAGGGCTTTTTTATTTTACATAATTTTTGAAAAAACTTTCTAGTTCGTAGTAATATTTTGAATTGATATTAAAATGTCTTAAAAAATTGGGAATAGTGATCGTTCCGCCATCTTCATATGCCATTTCACTTTGTCCCATTTTTAGTAACATATAGAACGAACCAATATCCGCTCGATGTTCAATATGACTGTTAAACGTATATGGGGTATTCAACAGAGGAGCTACTTCTTCATCAAGTAAAGTATGAATTACTTCGTGACCACAGACAAAGTATTTTTGATCAGAATCTTCATTAATGAAAATGGTTCTTGAATGTGGTTCGGACAGCCCCAGAACATTTTTGGGAAATGGGGCATATTTGATATTAACATCATAGTATGCAGCTACGGCAAAAGGTGAGTTTAAATTTTCATTATCAATTGTCTCAAAGATTGGGATTAAACTTGCATCTACCATAAAATCACTTTTCCTTATAGCCATTTTTTCGAAGTCGGTCTTGACCTTCCTTGGATTCAAGATATGTACGTAGAAACTTATTAATAAACTCTTGATCCTGTTCAGAGAGTTCCGAACTTTTATAAAATAGCCGTCGGTTGTTTTCTATAATGTCATCAACATTAATTCGATCATCTTGATTGTCAGGGGATTTTCTACCTAAGAGGTAGTCCGTTGACACATCAAAATAGTCTGCGACTTTTTGAAGTCTTTCACTGGATGGAGATTGTTTATCCCATTTTCTTATGCTACCTTGACCAAAATCAAGTTTGCGCTCTAGTTCTGCAATAGTTATTCCTTTTTGGTTAACTAGGTCTTTAATCCTCGATAGAACACTCATTTGTAACGCTCCTAAGTGCTATCAAAAAAAGTTTGGACAAAAATCCAATATTTCGTTTGACAAATGGATAATCGTCTATTATACTGTTTTTTGTAAGCAAGATTAATAGTGCATACATCCTAAAGCCTCTTTTGTCTCCCCAGACAGAATTATAAGGACGTACGCCGTATTTATTATGCTTACATTATGGATGATTATCCATTAATTGTCAACAATTACGACAAAAATAGTTGATAATTATCAATTTTATAGGTGGTGAGAATTTGGAATTAAAGAATCAAGTCAAAATCGCATTAATTAAGAAAGGTTGGAGCCAGCGGGAACTTGCTCGCCAGATGGGGATTTCAGCACCATATCTTCAAGATATTCTGGTTGGTAACCGAACCCCGGAACAGCGGTTGAAGCAGATTGAAGATTTATTGGATATCAAGTTAACCAAGGAAGTGATGTAATGAATTTGCTGGTTGCATATAGAAAAAAACGAGACTTGTCTCAGAAGGAATTTTCAGAGCGTTTAGATATTTCGGCTTCTTATTACAACCAGATAGAGAATCAAACAAGGAATCCTAGTTTTAATGTGCTTCGAACTTTAGCGAAGGTCTTTCCGGATTTTGACATCAATGCTTATCTAAAAAAATACACCCCATCCGGTGAATGAGGTGTATTGCGAAATTGATAAGTTTCAACTTATCACCGGCAAGCAGAGCAGCTTCCCTAGTATCGTCGCCTAGGCTTGTCCACTCATTAGGGTTGTTTTACGTCGTTACATCAACAGCTTCGACCGCCCTGCTGATGCGAGGGCTAAGCAATTGATGTTTCGCATTTTGGAAATGCTGGTCTCTCGACATAGCCTTAACCTATCGAAACTACAAGGTTAGTCAAAAATTCGCCCAAGGCCATCAGCCTCCCTTTGCTAAGACTAACTACAAAATCAGTATAACAAAACTTTGCAATATGCAACATAAGGAGGTGATGTGATGACCAAATTAACTGATGAAGATATCAACAAATTAAGCAACCTACTGAGTGGGCTATCCCTTAGCCAATGGAACGAAATCAAGAATGGAATAGATAAACTATATCATCCCGTGAAAAAAGCATTAACTTCCGAAGAAATCAATGCTTTGCTGTTGAACATAAAAGGATGGATTTAATATTCAACGATTTGAAGATGGAATGGACTGACTCGGTATTCACGATTTTTGTAGAATCCAGCGATGGTAATCGCTACTGCTGAATTTTTTGGATAGAAAGGATAATAAATGGATTTAAACCAAATTGAATTTAATGGATCCCACATTTACGTAGACGGAGTTGAGATAAAAAATATAACACGTATAGCAATTGAATCAGTGCCAGGAGAGCCCTCAGAAATTACACTGAAATTTCTTGCGCACATTAAAGATGAAATTGCTGATTGATTAAACTTGAAATAACATCAGACGAAACTGTTTTGAGTGTATCAAGTGAGAATGAACCTACTTTTTTGGCGATACTTTTTGTTTTATTCCAGTTCGTATCTTCTCTTATATCATTTAAAAATTTATGACCCTCAGGAGAAAGATCTTTTATTATAACATCCGGTCCCATGGTAAATTTCACGTTTTCTAAAAGTCCGGAATAATTGGCTTGACGAATATGATACATCACAGATTCAAAATCATATTTTTTAAGTAGACCAGCGTGCACAAAGTCGTCTAATCCGACTTGTTTACTAAACGATGAAGAACTTTCTACGACTAATAAAACATCTCTTATACAATCTGGATCAAGTTTCATTGTTTTGCCACCTTTCATAATTCAAGTATATCAATACATTAACTAGGGAAGTGATTTAAATGACCTTAACACATGAAGAAGAGCTTAATGCCTATCAAACAGGCGTCAAAGAAGCAGTGCTTCTAATGAATAAACGTTATTTATCAAGAGAAGAAGCAATGCAGTATGTTCGTATTGCTGATTCAGATGTAACATTCGCAAAATTGATTGCCTTAGGTTTAAGGAAGATTCAAATACCAGATTCCAGAAAGATTGCATACGATCGTAACGACATTGATGAGGTTTTAGATGGCTTGAAAATTTAGGAGGCTTGATCATGAATTATATTCCAATTGATCCGTTGAGTTTGTTCCTAGGCGTAGTGATTGGTGGGTTGACCGTATTAGTAACCATCAATCGGCACAAATGGTTTGGCTTTTGAAAGGAGGTGTATTAATGGATTTTGACTCATGCACAGCACTTGAAAATGTTAGCACCGTTCTAGAAGATTCCTCTAATTTGATCCAAACTTTGATGGATTATTTTTCGCAGTTAGAATATCAGCTAATTGAGATTGAATCTGCCAAAGCCAATAGAAATACTCAAAAGGTCAGTTCTTTAGAAAATATCTTAATTTATTCGATCAGTCGTGATTTTAGTAAGATGAATACCCTTTTGTCAGTAATCAGTTCATTAACTCAAAAGTCGGATAGTCAACTAAATATGATCGTAAATACTTTAATGGAGGTGAGGCCTAGCGAAAAAGAGCATAAAAATAGCTCGTCCAGTCTGCCAACCGTAACGAGCAAAGAAAAACATAATTCAATTTAATCTTACCACAGGAGGTCTAATTATGGCATTAATGAAAATTACTTTAGAGATCGATACCCAGGAAGACGCTGAAAAGGCGGCCAACCGAATCATTGATGTATTGGGACGCTTGACACAACAATTTGATCCTAATGAGGCTGTACCAACTTGGGACCCTCAAGGTGCAGAACAAAAAGCGGCCCCAGTGAAAAAGGAAAAGGCTCGGCCCATTAAAAAAGCTGAACCCGAAGCAGCGTCAAGTTCAGAAGTAGAAACAGAAAAGCCAGTTACTAAAGCTGATATCCAACATAAAATGGCTGCTTTGATGAATGGACATCGGGATGATTTGAAGGCATTGTTTGAACAATTCAAGGCTTCGAAGCTTTCTGAACTAGATGAATCTAAATATCCAGCCTTTATGAAAGCTTTGGAGGCGATCTAATGCCTGATGTACACGCCAGATTATCTGCCAGTGGGGCACATAAATGGCTCTACGCCCCACCAACATTATGGATGGAGGAGGGCTTGCCCGACTTCACAAGTCCCTACGCAGAAGAGGGGACAGCCGCTCATTCACTAGTCGAGCTCAAATTGAAATATGCCACTGATCAAATAACTAAGCGAACCTTTACCCGCCGCCTCAACAAGTTCAAAGAAGATTCCGACTGGTACTCCAAATCAATGGATGAATACACTGACCAGCATGTCGATTTAGTATTAGAGGCATTAAATGAAAGACCTAATGCCGTGCTGTTTTCTGAACAGCGCGTGGATTATGGAAAGTGGGCACCCGGTGGTTTTGGGACGGCCGATACACTGATCGTAGATGATGGACTGCTGGATATCTGGGATTTCAAATATGGCAAAGGGCAGTTGGTTAGGGCAAATTACAACGTTCAGATGATGTTGTATGCCTTAGGGGCAGTCGCTGAATATTCGTTGATCTATGAGTTCGATAAAGTTCGCATGACCATTTCTCAACTCAGACTTGGGAACTTAGATACTTTTGAGATTTCGTTACCTGAGTTACTGGCTTGGGGTGATGATGTCGTGAAGATCGCCGCAGACCATGCCATCAATGGTGATGGCCCCAGGGACTGGGATAACCCTCAGACCTGGCAATTTTACAAGGCGATGGGCTTCGATAAGTCTTTGGCAGAATACAATTTAAAAATACGCAAGTATAAATTTAAGGAAGCTAATACCCTGAAGCCAGAAGAGATCGAGGATATCTTAGACCAAGCCCCACGAATCCGTAAATGGTTAGATGCTGTTGAGGCTTACGCCACGAAACAACTATTCGATGGCCACGAGATCCCTGGTTACAAATTAGTTGAAGGTCGATCCAATCGTGTGATCACAGATAAAGAAAAAGCAGCGGCGATCCTTGAAAAAGCAGGTTATGAAGATATCTATCGGCCAAAAGACCTTAGAACCTTGACTCAATTAGAAAAAACAGTAGGTAAAGCAGAGTTCAGCGAACTGCTCGGCGATCTGATCGATAAACCAACAGGAAAACCGGCGCTAGTTACTGAAGACGATAAGCGTCCAGCATTGAATTCGATCGCTCAAGCAATCAAAGATTTTGAGGAGGACTAAAGATGGGAAAATTATCAATTCTAGGGGCAACCCGTGTTCAAGCATTGCAAGTCATTTTAGATAAGGAACGTGACAAACGCCTTAAAGCACTGGGTGAATTTAAAAGTGTCGATTCATATAGCAATCAATCATTGATAGAAAAGGCTCTTGATAAAGCCAGTATCACTGAAGAGGATATTAGTAATTACAATGCCCTAACAGAAAAATTAAAAGACTATGACCTCGTTGATAACTATCATCATAGTCCAATTCGTAAATCGGCAATTAGGACCGAAAATATCTTGTCGGATGAAGAAAAATTCACGCCTGAACAGCTAGAATTCATTCAAAAAAAGAAAGTGATCAGGGATGATATTGCTAATCGAAAGAATCAACTTTGGTTATGTGAAACACTTGAAGAAGCTAAAAAAATCGTAGGAATTGAATAAAAAAGGAGATCAATCATTATGTCTGAAAATACAAAGAGTGCTACTAAAGTTATTACAGGTAAGGTCCGTTTAAGTTTTGTTCATTTATTAGAACCCCATGCTTTTGAAGGTCAGGATCCTAAATATTCAACAATGATTCTGATTCCAAAGTCTGATAAACAAACTTTGAATCGGATCAAAAAAGCTCAAAAAGCTGCTTATGATGCTGCTAAATCCAGCAAGCTCAAGGGGGTGAAGCCTGAAAACCTTAAGACAACCCTTCGTGATGGTGATGAGGAACAGGATACCGAATCTTATCCTGAATTCAAGAATCATTACTTTATCAATCTTTCTAGCAGAACGAAGCCGGGCATTGTTGATGCACACCGGGACCCAGTGACCTCTGAAGAAGAAGTTTACTCTGGGGTCTATGCTCGAGTATCTATGAACTTTTATGCTTACAACACGGCAGGTAACAAGGGGATCTCTGCTGGTTTGAATAATGTTCAGATCATTGCTGATGGTGACTTCTTGGGTGGTCGTGCTCGGGCGGAAGATGACTTTGATGACTGGGAATCAGACGATGACGAGGCTGAGGTAGACGACGATCTGTTTGGTTAGGAGGTCAACCATTTGAAAGCAAAAAAATTAGAACGTGCTTTAAAAAATGCCACTAGTCAAAGTTCAACGCGACCAATACTACAATGCGTTCACTATGATCCAGATGGCAGTATCACGGCAACTGATTCGCACATCATGCTTAGACTAGATTCGATGCATTCATTGAAGCAGCCCTTTAATTTAAATCTACAAACATTTCGTGAAGAAGATGGAATCTACCCTGATACGCTACGCTTGATTCCAGACAACAAAACAAACTCAGCTAGTTTTTTGCTCAGTGCAGCGGACATTACAGATGTGCTTGGTTTTCTAAAAGCCCTCAAAACTGAAGTTGTTACCTTGGCAAAAGCTGATGCTGGACTAACTTTAAAGACCAAAACACAGGAGTATCTCTTGTCTATCCAGGACTTTAAGGGTGCGCTCAAGAAGCTTTCAGTAACTGCTAATAATCTATTCAAGTGCCTGCAGTTTTATAGTGACTACCTCAGTGGAGCCCAGGACAAAGTTCGAGTTTCCTACTATGGTGACCTCAGTCCAGTGCTGTTTGAAAGTAAACAAGCCACTATCGTAGTCACTCCAGTACGGGTGTTTTAGATGGAAACGTTGAATATCGACATTGAAACTTATAGTGATGAGGATCTGCCGAATGTAGGGGTCTATAAGTATACGGATTCGCCTAACTTTGAGATTTTACTTTTCGCCTATGCTATTGATCACGGCAAGGTGACTTGTGTCGATCTGACTGAAAACGAGTTGCCGGAAGATTTACTGGTAGCGCTGACCGACCCAGAAGTGATTAAAATTGCGTTCAATGCCCAGTTTGAACGAGTAGCGTTGACCCATTATTTGCGCCGATTGAATCGGTTAGAGAAAGATCAATGGCTAGATGCTCGCCAATGGCATGACACCATGGTAGAGGCCAACGAACTTGGCCTGCCGGCTAGCTTAAAACAAGCCGCTGCGTACCTTGGTGTACCCCAGCAAAAAGATACTAGAGGCGTTCGGCTGATCAATTTCTTCTCTAAACCCGCTAAGCCAACTAAAGCTAATAACATGCGTAAGCGCAATCTGCCAGAAGACGCTCCCGAAGACTGGCAGACGTTCATCGACTATAACATCCAAGATGTACGCACAGAGATGGCAATCGCTGATAAACTTAAACGATTTCCAATGAAGTCTAGTGAATGGGCATTGTGGGCGATGGATCAGCGAATCAATGACCGCGGTGTCGCGATCGACGTACCTTTAGCCGATGGGGCCGTGCAGTTAATGGAGTCACAAAATGATAATAACTTAACTCAGCTTAAGGCCATTACCGGCTTAGAAAATCCTAACAGTTTGAAACAGTTCAAAAGTTGGTTAGCCAATAATGGCCATCCCTTTGATAAGTTAGGTAAAGCCCTAGTGCAAGACGCTTTAGCCAAAAAGGACCTACCAGACAATATCAGTCAAGCCTTACAGTTAAGGTTGAAGTTGTCTAATGCCAGTACCAAGAAGTATTTGAAAATGGAAAACGCTCGTTGTTCTGATGGTCGGGTCCATGGACTGTTACAGTTTTATGGGGCCAATCGAACTGGGCGTTGGGCTGGCAGGTTATTACAAGTTCAAAACTTGCCCCGAAACTACATCGGCGAGTTAGATACCGCTCGACAATTAGTCAAAAGTCAAGATGGTGAAGCCATTGAATGGTTTTATGACTCGATCCCCGAAGTGTTGAAACAGCTGATTCGGACCGCTTTGATCCCGAAGCCCGGCCATCGATTGATCGTGTGTGACTTCTCTGCCATCGAAGCCAGAGTCATTGCTTGGTATGCCCATGAGAAATGGACCTTAGAAGCTTTTCGAACCCATGGTAAGATCTATGAAGCTACGGCTAGTCAGATGTTTAATATTCCTTTAAAAGAGGTGGATAAGCCAACTCGACAAAAAGGAAAAGTAGCGACATTAGCTTTGGGTTATCAAGGTTCTACAGGGGCACTTGAAGCCATGGGGGCTTTGAAGATGGGCATCACGGAAGATGAACTGCCAGAGCTGGTAGAAAAATGGCGCAAGGCCAATAGTCATATCGTGCAATTTTGGTATGACACAGAAAAAGCCGCCAAAGCAGCTTTATCCGATGGCGGCGTACAGGTCTTGCAAAAAGGGCTAAAGTTTTATAAAAAAGGCGGCTTCCTATTCATCCAACTGCCTAGTGGTCGCAAACTTGCTTATGCCAAAGCTAGGCTAGAAGAAGGCACCTATGGCCCGCAGATGGTCTACGAAGGTCAAGGTGACCGGGTGGGTTTCACTAAATTGCACACGTATGGTGGCAAATTGGTGGAAAACATCGTGCAAGCCACGGCTCGCGATTTGCTAGCTGAGGCCATGTATCGATTAGAACAACACAGCTATCGTGTTATCTTTCACATTCACGATGAAGCGGTGACGGAAATGCCCGAAGGCGTTGGCAGTGTTGCAGAAATGCGTGACATTATGTGTGAACCTGTCAGCTGGGCAAAGGATTTGCCACTCAACGCTGCTGGTTTTGAAAGCAGTTATTACATGAAAGATTAAAACTGAAAACACAGAGACGAGTGAAAGTAAGACAATAATGGGGGAGTTAGAAGGAAAGTGAAGTGAATTATTTCTTAATAACCGCGTAGTCTTTAAAAAGGTCAGTCGATAAACTAACGAGAGATATTGAGAAATAGAAAATAAAAATAATAAAGAGTTTTAGCTTTGATAAGGAGCTCAATATGTTTGTTAAACTAATAATTGTGAACATGTAAGGCACAAATGATTCAATGAAGGAAGCAATTAATTTAAATATTTTCCCCTTAATTTTATCTTTAACAAATTGAAGAATTATTTCTCTATAAACAACCATAATTCCTAGTGTCCAAAGTACAGGATAATTTTCGTTCATTTTAACAGTTAAAGGGTGAAAAATAAAAGGAAGAATTGCTAATATGACAAATAAAATAATGCCAACAAATAGTTTTAAATGATATTTATTTTTGCTATTGTATAAAAATTCCGTACTAGGTCTATCATCATAGGGCCTTTGCTCAATGGAAAGTATTGTAGCTACTTTTTTATTTTTATCAAAAGTTAAGCAAACATTTTGTCCCTTGTAAACTTTAATATACTCTTTACTGAAAATTGTTTTTAATTTAGCTGATTTCTCTTTAAAGAATGGAACGTATATTTCTTCATCTTTTAGTTTTACTATGCCAAAACGATCTCCCTGTTTTCCTGTTGAAATAACTGTCCCAGTTTTTGAATTTGAATTCACAGTAATAACCAGCTTTCTAATATTATAATACTCATTTTATCATAAATATTTTCGGAAGGAGGTCGATCATGCAAGTCATCAATAAAAAATTACAGTCCAACCCCACGTTGAATCTAGCAACAGCTACCAAAAGAACAACTAAACGCTGGCACAACCAGGAAATGACCTGGCATGATTTTCTGAAGCGATTGAATACCCCGACCATTACGCAAGAATCACAGTCTGAGTACTTCAAAGCTTCTAAAGGTCAGCGTGATGCTATCAAGGACGTAGGTGGCTATGTGGGTGGCTTCTTAAAAGAGGGCCGGCGTAAAGCGGACATGGTGCAATCACGCAGCTTGATCACTCTAGATGCTGATTTTCCAAGACACAATCTATGGGAAGATGTGAATCTAGTCTTCGATAGCGCCATCGCCGGGTACTCGACACACAGTTACACCAAAAAGAACCCACGTATCCGTCTGATTATTCCGCTAAAGCGATTAGTCACACCCGATGAATATGTCCCTTTAGCTCGACAAGTTGCCCAGCTGTTTGGCATGGATAATTTTGATGATACGACTTATCAGCCAGAGCGTTTGATGTACTGGCCGAGTCATAGCATCGACGCAGATTATTTCTTTGAATATCAGGATGGGCCATTGTTGGATCCAGATGAGATCTTGAACCAGTATGAAGATTGGCGTGATTCGAGTTTTTGGCCAGTTTCTAGTCGGGAGTCCAGCGTACACGCCAAGCAAGCAAAAAAGGCGGGAAACCCCTTAACTAAGAATGGGGTCGTTGGCGCTTTCAACCGGACTTATGACATCAAGTCAGCCATTGATACATTTTTAAGTGATATCTATGAACCCACCGCGCATGATGACCGCTACACCTATATACCGGGAACCACCACCGGTGGTTTAGTCTCATATGATGACAAGTTTGCCTATTCTCATCATGGCACGGATCCGACCGGGGATATGTTGACGAACGCCTTTGACCTAGTGCGTTTACACAAATTTGGGAGTTTAGATGATAAATCTAAAACAGATATGGCAGTCACGAAGCTGCCGAGTTTCAAAGCCATGGCAGAATTTGCCTTAGAAGATACTAATGTTCGTCAAGAAATGGATAAAGCTGCGTTAGGCAGTGCCCAAGTTGATTTTGAGAATACCGATGATATTCAGACAGAACGTTGGTTGACCTATAGTCAAAATGGATTGCCAGTGGTCAATACCTACAGTCTGGCACAAGTGATCACTGAAAAAGTCCCGATGTTTTTTAATGGTAACGAGTTTTTACGTTATGACCAAGATTCTGGTATTTGGCTGAATGATGCTGAAAATTATATTCATGGGCTATTGACTCGTGACTATTTGAAGAAATTAACCAAGATCAATCTACTACGTGAGACCGTTAGCGCCGTTCAAGGTCTAGAAATGGCTCATGATAAATTTCCAGAGGGAGATTTAAATAAGTTGGTTTTAGCCAATGGTGTTTATGATCTTAAGGCTGATACGTTTGAGACTAGCTTTGATCCTGCCCTTCATGCCAGAGTCAGTTACCCGGTTGAATATGACGCTGAGGCCGAGTGTCCGACCTTTGATGGCTTCTTGACTTGGTTAGTCGGTACGGAGAACAAGCCTTTTATTTATGAATGGCTGGGCTACCTTTTTTATCGAAACTATCCGATCCAAAAGATGCTATTCCTTTTAGGACCCGGCGGTACTGGTAAATCGACACTGATCAATATCATGCAAGCCTTGATCGGTGAGAAAGCTTATTCTGCGGTCACCTTGGAATCTTTGATGACCAAGCAATTTGCCCCCAGTGGGCTGTATCAGAAAACAGCTAATTTTGATTCCGATGCGAAACCTGAATATTTGAATGATGGGGCCGTATTGAAAATGTTGACTGGGGAAGACACCTTCTATGCTGATGTGAAATATGGCCAGCCCCTAGTATTTCATAACTTTGCTAAATTAACGTTTGCCATGAATAAGCTGCCAGCCATGCGTGATTTCAGCGGCGGTCTGAAACGCCGGACAATCATCATTAAGGTCAATAAAAAGGTCACTAATGATATCAAACAGAAGTACCCATTATCTCGAATACTCCAGGAGTTGCCGGGTATCTTCAATCAAGCTATGATCGCGCTGCGTCGAGCTTTAGAGAAAAGACAATTTACACTATCTGAAAGTTCTGAAAAGGACTTAGCAGATTGGATCAAGAGTAATGACCAAGTAGGAAGATTCATTGATGAAGCTTGTGAAGTTGGTAAAGATTTTACCGAAAAAGCTGAGGACCTTTACTTAGGCTATAGCGAATATAGTAATGATGCTGGGGAAAAGCCCCTGGGTAAAACCAACCTATATAGGCGTTTAGAGGAGCTAGGCTTTGAAAAGAGTCGGATTCGCATTGATGGTAGAAGGCCTTATATTTGGACTGGTATTAGGTTAAGAAATGATGATTTTGAATAGGGCCAAAAGTGGCCCATTTATTGGACCAAAATTGAAAATTCAAGGTGGAAAATAATTAATTTATGATCATAACAATCAGTTATAGATAATGAGTTATTTTATGTAAGTCCTCGATATTTTACAAAAACTAAAAATCTACCCTTCAAAATTGGGCCAAAACCCCTAAAAATGGGCCATTTCTAAAAATTTGGGCCAGCTATAAAGACTATCATACCAGTACTTTAAGGTGCGTTTGTCCCAAAAACCCAACTTTTTCTTCTATTATATATGTGTATTAAGTAATAAGAGTATATAGAGGGTATAAAAAGAGAGTACGTATATATATAAAAAGGTTTTGAAACAACTTTGGGCCAGCAGGAGTTAAATATGGAATTAGAACGAGATGTGGAAAACTATTTGATCCATCAAGTCAAACAAATGAACGGACTGACCTATAAATGGGTTAGCCCAGGTATCCGTGGGGTGCCAGATAGGATTGTTATTCTAGCGGGCAAGTTATTTTTTGTTGAATTGAAACGAGCCAATGGAAGTTTGCGTAAAAATCAGCAGTATCAGATTCGTAAATTGCGAGAACAGGGTCAATTAGTTTTTACAGTTTATTCAAAAGCTGATGTGGATCAAGTGTTAAATAAAATTTTCAATGAATGAGAGGTGATCAAGATTCAAGCCAAATTACATCAATATCAAGCTTATTCTGTCGAGTGGATCCTAGATCATCCTTACTGTGCTTTGTTATTAGACATGGGCCTGGGGAAAACTTTATCAAGTTTGACTGCCATTGATGACTTATTAGAGTTTTTCGGCGACACCGGTAAGATATTAGTGATCGCGCCCTTGACTGTTGCCAGAAGTACTTGGCCCAGTGAAATCAAGAAATGGGATCATACCAAGGGCTTGACCTATAGCTTGATTGTCGGTAAAGAGCAGCAGCGTATAGCGGCACTGGAACAGAAAGCCGATGTTTATATTACGAATCGCGAAAGCGTCGTGTGGTTAGTGGAACACTTTAAACAGCGTTGGCCATTTGAAACGGTGATCATTGATGAACTATCTAGTTTTAAGTCAGCTAAATCCAAGCGCTTTCGAGCTTTGAAGCAAGTTCGTCCCTTGATGAAACGGGTGATTGGCTTGACTGGTACACCCGCACCTAATTCATTGATGGATTTGTGGCCACAGATCTATTTACTGGATCGAGGTAAGCGCCTTGGCAAGACTATCACAGAATATCGCAACAAGTATTTTCATGCAGGTGTTTCAAACGGCCATGTTGTTTATAACTGGATATTAAATGATGGGGCTGAAGAAAAGATATACGCCAAATTGGATGATATCTGTATTTCCATGAAGTCCAAAGACTATCTAACTTTACCGCCGCGAACGGATAATGTGGTCAAAGTCCAGCTATCTTCCAAAGAGCTGCGGGCCTATCGCCAGTTAGAGCGTGACTATATCTTGGAAAATGATGGTGGTGAAATTGTAGCCAGTAATGCGGCAGTGCTGGCCGGCAAACTTTTACAAGTTGCCAATGGGGCTATCTATGACGAGAACGAAAAAGTACGAGTGATCCATGATCGTAAGCTGAAGGCTTTAGAAAATATCATTGAGGAAGCCCAAGGACAGCCGGTATTAGTTTTTTATAATTTTAAACATGACTTGTCTCGGATCCAAAAAGCTTTTCCAGAAGCCAAAGTACTAGATGTAAAATCTGGAGACGTTGAGAAATGGAATCAGGGTAAGATACCGATCTTACTAGTACAGCCTCAATCGGCAGGGCATGGGTTGAATTTACAGCAAGGTGGCCACATCATTGTCTGGTTCTCATTGACTTGGTCATTAGAGTATTATCAACAGGCTAATGCTAGATTAGACCGACAAGGTCAGACACAACCCGTTATCGTTCATCATTTAGTTACAGAAGGTACGATCGATGAAGATGTTATGAAGGTCTTATCTGGAAAAGCTAAGAATCAGAATGAGCTGTTACAGGCGTTAAAGGCTAGAGTTGAGGGGATAAGGAGGAATAAACCAGTTGGTTGATACTAAAGATGACATCGTTCAAAAAGTACTTAAAGAATTTGAACGTCAGCAAAGTCAAAAGAAAAAAGAACATAAAGATTTTCGGCTGCGCAATACTAAAATATTATTACGTGAATATCGTAAGCTAAAGGCTCATGTTGATATTGCCCCTGAAGCTATGATTACACCAGATGAATATAAATTACTTTCTGGAGGTCACCAAGATATTTCAACATTGCAACGGTATAAAATCTCAACGAAACATTTACTACAATTTGTAGATGCCATTCTTAAAGCCTATAAAGATTATTGTCAGGCCGGAGATAGGTTTGACCAAAGACGCTGGCAAATTATTAACAGAATGTATCTTGCCAAAGAACGACAGACCCTGGCAACTTTGGGTGATTATTACCATATTGATAGCAGTGTTGTTGGTAAAGAGCGCAATAAAGCCGTTCAAGATTTGAGTATCATGCTTTTTGGAATGCAAGGACTAGACGATTTTTTTGATACCTATCTGGTTTGAGTCATGCCGATTATTTGCCGACACAATGCCAGATTTAAGTATTATTATGATAGTATAGAATTTTGTCTTTGAGATGAATGTGGTATTCCTCCCAAAGCGCCCATGCCCTGACTCCTTTATGAAATGAAAGTGGTATCCTAGAATTAGCTAGGGTACTATTTTTGTATGGAGGTGTGAAGGTCATGAATAGTTCGGATAAACAAGAACAAGAGCGTAGTTTAGTGTCTAGATTTAATTACTGGGATAGTTACTATCAAAACGATGAGCCTCACGTTAATGACTATAGATATGAGGAGTTACACAAGGAGCTGGAGACACAACTATTAAATGATTTGAATAAAATTTCTGACAATAATTATGCTGATGAAGATTTATACGAAATAAAAAATAAGTATTATGATTATGAAGCTTCTGAACGGGCAAGAAGTGACGTTTTTAAGAAGAATCATAGTTCAAAATAGACACTTCGGTGTCTTTTTTAATACATAGAGTTCAATCAATCGGAGTGTGGTGATTTATGTGAAATTAACAGTCAAACAGCAGAAATTTGCTGATGAATATATCATTAGTGGCAATGCAACAGATGCTGCTATAAAAGCTGGCTATAGCAAGAAAACCTCATACTCAATCGGTAACGAAAACCTGAAAAAACCTGAGATTTCTAAATATATCGAAAAACGCAGAAAAGAAATTTCAGATGCTAAAATTGTGGACCAGCAAGAGATTTTGGAGCGGTTGACAAAGTTTGGTCGTGGTGAAATGACTGAGTCGGTTGCAACCGCAAAGGGTGTAGTTGATAATGTTCCAGTTGGAGCAAAGGAACAGATTCATGCGCTGGAGCTTTTAGGTAAACGTTTTGCAATGTGGACGGATAAACAAGAGATCAATGCGAATATTAAGCCGGTAGAAATCATAGATAATATTCCCGGTAAAGAAGACGATGCTGATGGTTAAGTTAATTGACCTAGTGGCACCGTCTTTTTATCAAGTTCATCGGGATATTCGTCGAAAGCAGCATTCCAACTATTGGCTGCAAGGTGGTCGTGGTTCAACGAAGTCCTCTTTCGTTTCCTTGGAGATTGTATTAGGCATCATGGCAGATTCAGAAGCTAATGCAGTGGTTATGCGGCGCTATCAAAATACTTTGAGAGAATCAGTATTTGATCAGTACCTTTGGGCCATTGATCAGCTTCAAGTGCCACACTTGTGGTTAGATTCGGTTAGCCCCATGCAATTGACCTATATTCCTACGGGGCAGCAGATTCGTTTTAAAGGCGCGGATAAGCCCCAAAATATTAAGTCCCAGACGTTTCGCCAAGGCTATACCAAATATAAACATTTTGAAGAAGTTGATGGTTTCAATGGGATCAAAGAGATTCGTTCCATTAATCAGTCGCTGAATCGCGGTGGTAGTAATATAACCACTTTTTATAGTTATAATCCACCAGCGTCACAAAACAACTGGGTCAATCAAGCGGTGGAACAAGCTAAGTTCCGTCAAGATACGCTGGTTCATAAGTCAGATTATCGCACGGTGCCGAAAGCTTGGTTAGGTAAAGAATTCATAGCTGATGCGGAACAACTTAAAAAAGATAACCCTAAGGCTTACGCCCATGAATATTTAGGTGAAGTTACGGGGACTGGTGCCGAAGTCTTTACGAATATCACACAACGTGAAATTACTGATGATGAGATCCAACGTTTCGACTTGATCTATCGCGGCTTGGACTTTGGGTTTGCCCATGATCCATTGGCCTATATTCAAGCCTATTATGATTCTACAAGGCGGAAGTTGTATATCTATGGTGAGGTTTATGCGGTGGCAATGGTGAATCGAGTTGCAGTGGCAAACATCAAAAAGCTGAATCCGAATAATAGCCGGATCGTTGCTGATTCTGCCGAGCCACGGACGATTGCTGAATTTAAAGACCAAGGTTTAAATATCGTGGGTGCTAAGAAGGGTCCAGGTAGTATCGACCACGGTGTGAAATGGTTGCAGGATCTCCGTGAAATCATCATCGATCCAATTCGCTGTCCCAATGTTGCTAGAGAGTTTAGTGGCTATGAATTGGATCGTGATCAGAATGGTAATTTCAAGTCAGGTTACCCGGATCGTGATAATCACTCGATTGATGCCACGCGCTATGCTTTACAAGATCAGATGAAGAAAGGAGGGTTCGTCCCTTGGAAATAAAGGTCATGCAAGAACTATTAAAAAATACCGACACACGGCGAGCAGGGTTCAATAGTCGTTTTCAGAAGTCAAAGAAGTATTACTTTAACGAGAATGACATCACCGATCGAAATAATGGGGAATCTAAAACTAATTCAAAGGGTAAAGATGATTTACTTCGAAGTGCTGATAACCGCGTCAGCCATAATTATCATCAATTACTAGTGGATCAAGAAGCTGGGTACTTAGCAACAACAGCCCCTCAGATAGATGTCGACGATAACGGTTTAAATGATTTAATCAAAGACACTTTGGGCGATAACTTCAACCTTTATCTGAATCAGCTGGTAGTTGATGCTGCCAATGCGGGGGTTGCTTGGGTCCATTATTGGATTGATAGTAGTGATCAATTCCGTTATGGCGTGGTGCCGCCAAATCAGGTCACACCAATTTATTCCAATGACTTAAATCGTAAACTGCTAGCCGTTCGTCGAAGCTACACGCAATTGGACCCAGATACTGGTAAACATTTTAAAGTTCATGAGTATTGGACGGATAAAGATGTGACGGTATTCAAATCAACATCATTTGATTATGGTGACCTGACCTATATGGAAGATCGTTTTCCAATCTATGATGTGGCCACAGGTGATGAAGTTGGGACTGGAGCTAGAATTGAACACGATTTTGGCCGGGTACCATTTGTGGCTTTTCCTAAGAATAAATATGAACGGCCTGACTTGTTAAAGTACAAGGGTTTGATAGATGTCTATGACAAAATTTATAACGGTTTTGTTAATGATGTTGATGATATTCAGCAAGTTATTCTGATTTTGACCAACTATGGTGGGCAGTCTTTAGATGAATTTAAAAAGGCTTTGAAAGATGATCATGCCGTCAAGTTTGAATCGACCGGTACTGGGGATAAGTCGGGCCTGGATAAGCTAACGATTGATATTCCTGTAGAAGCACGCAATTCTTTATTAAACACTACTGAAGCGGCTATCTTCAAAGAAGGCCAAGGGATTGATCCTAATGATTTCAAAACGAATAATGCGACTGGTGTGGCTATCAAAATGCTGTACAGTCATCTTGAATTAAAGGCTTCCATGACGGAGGCCTATTTTCGTATTGGCTTAACGGAGTTGATTCGGGCAATTTTACGTTGGCAAAAGGTAGCTGATGCCGATGGTCGTTCCATCAGTCAGACTTGGACACGGACGGCGATTCAAAATAATTTGGAACAAGCTCAAACGATTGCCCAAGTTGCTGCTTATTCTAGTGATGAAGCAATTGCTAAGGCCAACCCGATCGTTGATGATTGGCAGCAGGAATTAAAAGACCGGCAAGATGATGTTGTGAAAAAAGATGGATATGCTAATCCCGAAGCCCTGGACGATTTGAACAATGGTGGTGCCGATGAATGAATATAAATATTGGCAGCGCCGTTTTTTACAGCTCAAAGCGAAGCAGCTCAAAAATACAGAAGTCTATGAACGGGCATTACAGCCAGAACTCAATGGTTTGTATCGTGAAATCCAGCAGGAATTGAATCAGTGGTATGTTCGTTATGCCAATAATGAGGGCCTCACTTTAGACCAAGCGCGTAAAGTTCTGGCAAATATCAAAACCAAACATTGGCAGTTAACCCTGAAAGATTTTGAAGCTAAAGCCAAGCAAGGTGGTTTTGATCAAGAACTAGATCGTGAGTATTACCGCAGTCGCATTGCTCGGTTACAGTTATTAGAAACGCAGCTACAAAATTTAACGAAACAATTTGCTGATCAACAAACGGATAGTCTGAATAATGAATTACAAAAGCAATTCGAAGATACTTATATGCGGACAATCTACACGAATCAACTGGCCCATGGGCAATTGAGTGCTAACTTTGCCACCTTTAATGAGGATCAACTAAGACTAATCGTTGCTAAGCCCTGGGGGAACGATGGCAAAGATTTTTCAGCACGGATCTGGAAGAATTATCGTGAAGAATTACCCAACCAATTGATGAATGTCATGTTAAAAGGTACCTTGCTGGGATATAGTCCAGCACGCTTAGCCAGAGAGCTGCAACAAAGTTTTACCGATGTGAAGCGGAATAATATTCACCGCTTGATCATTTCAGAGCTGGGGCATATTGCTGAAGAAGCGACGGCCAAAGCCTATGAAGAATCCAACATTGAAAAGTATGAATATATGGCTACTCTTGAATCACACACTTGTACTATTTGTGGTCATTTAGATGGTGAGGTATTCAAGCTCAATGAGCGAAAGCCAGGTATCAATTATCCAGTGATTCATGCTAGATGTCGGTGTACCACTGTACCTTATCTGGAAGATCTACCACCCATTGAACAGCGTTGGATGCGTGATTCTGAAACGGGCAAAGGTAAACTGATCAAGAATATTAGTTTTGATGAATGGAAAAAATCATATGGGCGAAAGGCTAAGGCATGGTATAATAACTCGATGGAAAAGGAACAAGAGTTTGATGCTTTTAGATCCACTGGCAGAATTAATGATAGCTATATCAATTCTAAAGAATTTGTTGCTCAGTTTAATAAATACCAATTACAAGGGAAAGTCCGAGATTCTGTAGTATCCGAAGCACGTGAAATATTAAAAGAGAGAAATGGAACTCACTTTGAAACAATATCATTGATAAATGCTGAATCGGGTCGAGTTAGAAGATTTACTACTAGTCGATTAGAGCGTGCAATTGATAATTACACAGGAAATAAGGTTGCGGCTTATATTAAATCATCAACAGATCGATTTATTATGATTCATAATCATCCAGATAGCACACCGCCAAGCTTAGGAGATATCAGACAACTAACCTCAGGTAAACGAAAAAGGGTAAATCTTGCACTTGTAGTTGGACATGATGGAAGGTTATTCTCTTATACGAAATCTGCCATCACTATACCTTTTGATGTAACTATGGATGGAATAGTTGGTGAGTACGTTAAATTGGGATATAATAAGCGTAGAGCTTTAGATTTAGCCTTGAAGGATTTATCAATTTCTTATAATTTTGAGATTGGAGGTATAGATAATGATTGATACGAAAAAAATGAGACGTGATCAAATTAATCCGACATTAAGGGACTATTTACCTATACCTGCTGGTGAGATTGATGAGGCACCTATTAATGTTGAACCAAGTAGCAAGTCAAGAGATGAAATTTTAAAAAGTATTGCTAAAAGACGGGGTATTTCTGTTGAAGAAGTTATCGCATCATTACCCAAATTATAATTTATGGTTATAGCACTCAATAGTGAGTGCTATTTTTATACCCATTTTGTCCTGGGCATGACGTAAAAAGGTCTATTTATTTTACCTTGAAATGAGGTCGCACCTCGTAAATCTAGCGTGAAAGGATGTTGTGATATGAAACGTGAACAATTGAAAGGCTTGGAATTATCTGATGAACAGATCGATAAGATCTTAAGTATTAATGGTGCTGATATTGAGAAAGCTAAAGGTTCAGCTGGCACTGATCTTGAATCGATTCAGAAAGAAAATGAAACCTTGAAATCTCAAATTGCTGACCGCGACAAGGATTTGAAGGCATTAAAGAAACAAGCTGGGGATAATGAAGATTTGAACCAGAAATATTCTGAACTGCAAGATAAGTACAAGACTGAAACTGAAAAGTTAACTCATGAAGTTCAACAAACCAAGTTGAACAGTGCCCTTGATACAACCCTGACTGGTGCCAAAGTTCGTAATACCAAAGCTGCCAAGGCCTTGCTAGATATGGATAAAGTCAAATTAAATGACAAGGGTGAGTTAGAAGGGGTCAGTGAACAACTTGACGCCTTAAAAAAATCCGATGCCTATTTGTTTGATGAGGGTACCAAAGGTGGCTATGATCCTAAAGGTGGCAAAGGTTCAGATGATAATAACGAGGTCAACACAATGGTTGATGTATTCAAAAATTAGAAAGAAGGATTAAGTTATGGCAACAGTTAATTATGCCGATAAATATCAAGCGGCTGTGCAACAAGCTTTTTATGATGGTCATTTATTTTCAGCACCATTATGGCAATCTCCCAGCAACAATCTGATTCAATTCGATGGGGCGAAACACATCAAGTTACCTCGATTGACTATTGATGAGGGCCGTCGGGATCGGACTCGTCGGACGATTACTCAACCGGCGGCCAATTATTCTAACGATTGGGATTCTTATGAATTAAATCATGAACGTTACTGGTCTACTTTGGTAGATCCATCTGATGTTGATGAATCCAATATGGTGGTTTCCATTGCCAACATTACGAAGCAATTTAATTTAGATGAAAAAATGCCAGAAATGGATCGCTATATGTTTAGCAAACTTTTCTTAGAAAAGAAAAATGCTAACAATGGCGGTATCAGTGCCGATACTTTAACCGAGAAGAATATTTTGGACGCTTTTGACAGCATGATGGCCAACTTTGATGAAGCGCGAATTCCTAATTCGAATCGGGTCCTTTATGTCACACCACAAATCAATAAGATGCTTAAGACGGCTGATGCCATTAACCGTAGCTTGATCATCAATGATGTGAAAAATATTTCTCGGGCAGTTTACAGCTTGGATGAGGTCACCATCGTTGTAGTACCGTCTGACTTGATGCAGACTGCCTTTGATTTTACAGTTGGTTCTAAAGAAATCGATGACGCCCAACAAATTAATATGTTTCTTATTTACAACGGTGTGCAGATTGCTCCGCAGAAATATAGTTTTGTTGGTTTTGATGCACCGTCTGCCGCCAATTCCGGCAACTATTTGTACTATGAACAATCCTATGATGATGTTTTATTATTGAAGACCAAAACCAAGGGTCTTGAATTTGTTGTTGCCGACAAGGCAGCTAAACCGGCTGATGACAAAACAAAGCCAACGGATAAAAACACGATTGATGAGATTAAGGCATATTTAGATGCTAAGGGTATCAAGTACGATGCCAATGCAACGAAAGCTGACTTATTGAAATTAGTTGTTTAATAAACGGAGGTGCTTCTGAATGGTAGAACACCCACGTAATGCGGAATTACTTCAGCAAATCAAGTTATTAAATTCAAGACCAGAAGGCTCTGATGAAACCCAATATAATTCGATACTTACTTTTGTTTTGGCAAAGGTTATTAATGACGTAGCGAATTATATCCATGTGCCGGTTTTGGAGCTGCCAGAAGCCTTAGACATGACGATAATTGGGCTAGTTACTCAGTATTTAGTAACGAATCAATTACTAGTGCCTGTTGCTGATAAGACTGGTAACGTGGCTTCACTATCAGAAGGTGATACCAGTGTGACTTTCAAAACACCAGCTGAAGTTTATACGGCGCTGCAATCAGTGAATACGATCACTGATAATTATGTTGGTCAGTTAAATAACTTTAGGAAAGTGAAGTGGGATTAATGATCCAAGGGGCATTTAATCGGCTTGGTAATGTGTTGCCAACGTTGTGGCTTGATAAGATCACTATTAAAGGTGTACGGCGTATTAAAAACGGCCCATTCACAGATACTGAAGATGTGACAGTTGTTGAAAACGAACCGGGCAAGATCTCTCGTAAAGCCTTGAAGCCATCTCAGCAAAGTTATTTTGGCACTGACAATTACGATGTAGTTCTTTATATTCGTACGGGTATTAAGATTCCACCTGGTGCGGATATTTATGTGACGGATGTGAATGGTCAGATAACTAAATACAAGCAAGCAGGGCGTGGTTATACGGGCTATGTGAGCCATCAAGAAGTTGCTTTGATTCGTGATGAGAAAGCCAAAGAGGTGGCTGATTATGGCTTGGGGCACGATTGATGATGCAGATTTTCAAAAGTTTACGAATCAGGTCAAAGGTAAGATTAATGGTCAGGCATTGAAGCATGAGCTTGAAATCAGTGCCCGTCGTGTTGGAACACAGGGCTTACGGAGTGTAAAAGCTGCGACGCCAGTTGGTCAATATACGGACGGTCGCACTGGTGGGACACTTCGGCGTGGCTGGAACGTCAAAGGGCCAAGCTATACTGGCAGTACCTTTGTGATTGAACTTTTTAACAATGTTGAATATGCTGGTTTCGTTGAAAATGGCCACCGAACTCGTGGCGGTGGTGGTTGGGTAGAAGGCCGCTTCATGCTGTATAAGACGATAAAATTACTTAATAGCCAATTACCACAACTACTATCACCTGCTTTGCAAAAAGCGTTAGGGGGTCTTTTCGATTAAAACAAGTATCGTTGAAATGATTGCTAATGAATTGCAGCGCTTGTTTCCAGCAGCACCAATTTATCGTGAGAATCAAAAAGGTGGCTTTCAAGAACCGTCTTTTTTTATTACCAAGATCATGACGGGTTCTAAAACAGAGTTGTTTGGCATTCAGAATCGTAGATATCATTATCAGCTGGTATATTTTCCAGACCCCGAACGGCCCAAAGCTGATATGGAAGTAGTTGAGGAATTGTTATTGGATAATTTCACAACTCTAGGTGATTCCGCTACACTTCGTAACCGACAGACTGAGCTATCTGAGGATTATACGTTACAGATGACTTTTGAAGTCTGGGTAAGAGCTACGCCAGTTGA
Organism: Agrilactobacillus fermenti; assembly: GCF_047943045.1. Taxonomy (GTDB): domain Bacteria; phylum Bacillota; class Bacilli; order Lactobacillales; family Lactobacillaceae; genus Agrilactobacillus; species Agrilactobacillus fermenti. The sequence continues at coordinate 798,849 of NZ_CP181347.1, forward strand.
TAACACACCGAAGCAACGCAAAGTCCAAACTAAAACTAAAGGGAGCGTGACCGGTAGATGACTACCCCACGTAAAACAGCAACAGCAACAACAACCAAACAAATTTTTACGAAGTCAGCGCTGACCAAGAGTGCTGGCTTTTCTATTATTGAGCGAGATATTTTAATGACTGTTTTAAAAGATGAACAACACTATACACTTGACGAAGCTAAAAGCCTTATCAAGAAATTTAAAGGAGGTATTTAAATATGGCAGGTGGCACATGGACTACAATGAACAAACGTCGCCCCGGAGCTTATATCAATACGGTTGGTCAAAAGCAACCAAAACCTGATACAAGTTTGGGGCGAACATTATTGATCGGACATGCTCAATTAGGTTGGGGCGCTGATGGTGTCATTGAATTAGATGCTAATTCTAATTTTAAGGCACTATTGGGCACAACTTTAGAGGATTCCAATTTAGTTGCTTTACGGGAAACACTTAAAGGTGCCTTAACAGTACTTTTTTATAATCAAAATAAAGGCAAAAAGGCAACCTTAGATGAGCCAACGTTACCTTGGGTGTTTGCGGCTAAATACGCTGGTACTAAAGGCAATGACTTACATGTTTCCTTCGAAAAAGATCCCAACGAACAGGATAAGATTACAGTAACTACTTTGTTCAATACGGAAATTGTAGATCAACAGGTTATTCGGACAACGACTGCCGCTGGATTGGTTTCAAATGACTATCTTGACGTACAGCTAAAAGATACTAAACCAACAGAAGATAAGAAAGATGGTAACCAGGCTTTATTGGAAGCTTTAGCAGCCACCATTACTGTTAATTTAACAGGTGGTACCAATGAAGCCGGAGATGTAACCGCTGGTTTAAATGGTGTTTTAGAAACGCAGAACTACAATGTGGTCACAGCGGCTGGCTATCCAGCGGATTCCAATATTCATGTACTGGTTGCAATGGCTGTGGAACGTCTCCGTGAAACTGAGGGTTACAAGATTCGTGGTGTGGTTCCAGCATTAGAAGGTGCAACAAACTATGACTATGAGGGGATTTCAGTCATCGCAAATGGTGTTGAATTAGAGGATGGCACGAAAATTTCAACAACAGATGCAGCTGGTTTCTTTGCCGGTGTATCTTCTGCGGCGGGACCAACTCAATCACTGACTTATGCCGCGTATCCTGGTGCGGTCAAAGCCAATCCAGCACTGACCAATGAGTTGACTGTCCGTGCTCTAAATGCTGGTGAAATCGTCTTTACCGGTAAGCGCGATAATCGGGTCGTGATTGAACAGGACATTAATTCGTTAACGAAATTTACCGATGATAAACCACAGCAGTTCAGTAAGAATCGTGTGATTCGTGTCTTAGATACGATTGCCATAAATACTTCTGAAGTCTTTGAAAATCAATTCTTAGGTAAAGTCAACAATGATCCGACCGGCCGTGATCTATTCAAAGCTAATCGGGTAGCGTACATGGCAAGTTTACAGGCTAGCGGAATCGTTCAAGACTACGACGCTGCGGATATCACAGTTGATCCTGGCCCTGATAAAGATACGATCGTCGTCACATTGGCGGTAACACCAATTGATTCTATGGAAAAACTCTACATGACGATTGTCGTTCGATAATAGAAAGGAGCGTCACAAATGGCACAAGGTGAAAACGAAAGCTATAGCACCATTGGCGAATTTTTAAATGGTCGCGATACGATCTCAACCAAAGACGCCAAGATCTTCATCACCATTGAAGGCAAGGTTATTCCCCTGATTGAAGCCACAAAATTCTCGGCTAAATTGGAAAAGAATAAAGAAGATATTCAAACACTGGGGTCCCGGTGGAAACATAAAAAGACGACAAGCGTAGAAGGCACCGGAACATTAGGGGGCTATTTGATCAGCTCAAATTGGGCTAAATATGCCTTGCCTTATATTCATGGTGGCAAGGATCTATATTTTGAAGCCACTTTAGTGATTGAAGATCCTACCTCACGAGCTGGTAAACAGACCCTACACTTTTCTGATGTGAACTTAGATGATATTCCTTTTGCGGATTTTGAAGCTGATGATGGTGTGATGGAATGGGAATCAGACTTCACATTTGAAGGTGTCGATTTAGTAGAACCTTTTACGGGCTTTGATTTATAGGAGGAATAAATAGATGGCAATTAGTATTAATGATTTTTTAGCAGAGAATGTCGATTCAAAACCGGAAACACGTGAAGTTAAATTTCCGAGGTTTAAGTCACCGTTTGTAATTCAATCTGTAACGGCTGAACAAAATGAAACTTTCCAAAGAAACGCAACTCGAAAAGTTCGAGATAAACTAACACGTCAAATTACGACAGAACTTGATCAGAATAAGTATGTAGATATGCTGGTGACGGCATCAGTTATTACGCCGGATTTAAATAATGAACAGTTACAAAAAAGCTGGAATTCATTAGCAGATCCAGCTGGTGTGTTGAAGAAAATGTTACGTGCTGGTGAATATGGCGATTTAACGAATGAAATTCAAGATTTATCAGGCTTTGATGCTGAAGATGTTAATCAATTGAGCGATGAAGTAAAAAACTAATTAAATCCAATGAGGGTGCTGAGTTTCAATATTATCACTATGCAATGAACGAATATCATTGGTTACCTTCACAATGGCTGGCACTGACTGTTCGTGAGAAGGCCTTAGTTATTGCCGGTATCGATCTTCGGACACAAGAAGAAGCACGTCAGAAGAAAGAGGCAGAACGAAAGGCTAGAAGAAAGCATGTTTAGCTTTTATTTATGAGGAAAGGAGGTTAATCAATGGTATCTATTAGTGCATCGATTAAGATAATGGACGGATTCACAGCCCCATTGGAAAAATTAAGCGCTGGATTGCAGCGGAGTCAATCAGCCTTTGGCAAGTTCAAATCTATGTTGGGTAGTGGCGGGGATTCACTCAATGGTCTAAGTGATGCTGCTGGGAAAACTGGTGGTATGTTTAAGTCCATGTTGGGTGCCAATATTATTGGTGCCGGTGTTAGTCGAGGCGTAGCAGCGATTAGTTCTGGATTAACAGGAATGGTCGGTGAATTAAATGAAGCTAGTACAACTTGGCAAACATTTAACGGCAATATGTCTATGCTGGGGAAGAGTCCAGCACAAATAGCAGCAACTAGAAGTGATCTACAAAAGTTTGCCCAACAAACGATTTACTCGGCTTCTGATATGGCACAGACCTATAGTCAGTTGGCCGCTGTTGGTATTAAAGGTACTGGTAAATTGGTTAAGGGCTTTGGTGGCCTAGCTTCAGCTGCGGAGAATCCACAACAGGCTATGAAGACTTTAAGTCAACAAGCAACGCAGATGGCCGCTAAACCCGCAGTTCAATGGCAGGATTTTAAGCTGATGCTTGAACAAACGCCGGCTGGTATTGCCGCAGTAGCGAAAACGATGGGTATGAGTACAAGTGATTTGGTTAAGAGCGTTCAAGACGGTAAGGTAGCGACGCAGGACTTCTTTAACGCTGTTGCCAGCACAGGTACAAATGCCAATTTTACGAAACTTGCAACCCAGTATAAGACAGTCGGGCAAGCAATGGATGGCTTAAAAGAAACAATGGCTAATTCGCTACAACCGGCATTCGATAAAGTAAGTCAAATCGGTATTAAAGCAATCAGTGGAATAACAGATAAGATTGGAAATGTTAATTTTTCTGGCTTAGCAGACAAGTTGATTGCTGGATTGAATACGGCTAAACAAGCTTTCAGTAGCTTTACCTCTGGTTTTAAGTCAACTGGTGCTTTAACATCAGTCAAAACGATGTTCAATGACATAGGCGATGCGGCAAAGAATATTTTCAAAGGACTTTCCGGAGGTGGTAAGGATCCATTCTCCGGACTATCTAGTTTGGGTAAAATTTCTGGGGATGCCATTCAAGGGTTAGCTAAAGATATAGGCGCTATTGCTAAAGCAATTGGCAATTTGCCACCAAGCACAATTCAAGCTGTAGCAAGTGCTTTTGCTGTTCTAAAAGCTGGGACAAAAGGGTTAGTTTTAGGAGCAATAGTGGTTGGTTTGAAAGCTCTAAGCAAATTGCCGCCAGATGTATTGGAAGGTGTTGCTAAGGGCTTGGTAGGTATTGCCATTGCTTTTACCATGATGAAAGCTGTTTCTGGTGTTGCTAAAAGCCTAAGTTCCATTGGTAGTATTTTTGGAAAATTGGGAAAAGGCGGTAAAACAAAATTGCCACTCCCAGATGCTGGTAAAACCTCTCAGTCAGCGGCTGGTCTCATGAAAATGGGCGGCGCACTACTTATGATTGGTGGTGCTGTTCTATTAGCTGGCGCTGGATTTTTATTGCTAGCGATGGGCATATCTCAGATTGCTTCTGGTGGCAGTACAGCGGTTGGTATCTTAATCGGCATTGGCGTCGCGATTTTAGTCTTATTGGTCGTAGTTAGACTATTGGGACCCGGGTTAATTGCTGGCGCTGTTGGGTTCTTGATATTTGGCGCGGCGTTACTGTTAATTGGAATAGCTGTGTTCATTGCAGCAGCCGGAATTGCTATACTTGCAGCTCAACTACCATTGATTGCAGCATATGGAGCTCAGGCTGCCCTAGGCTTAATTTTGCTAGGTGCAGCTATGGCTATATTTGGTATTTTGGCCGTTGTTGCAGCCGTTGGTTTAATTGTCTTGGGTGTTGCTTTAGTCGTGCTTGGTGTTGGCTTTGTAGTCGCCGCAGTAGGTGCAATACTATTCGGGGCAGCACTCTTAATTGTCGGTGTTGGTGCACTGATTGCTGCGGTAGGTATGTTATTACTTGGAGCTGCTTTAATGATTGTTTCGGTATTCGCCCTAGTTGGCGCGGTAGGTATGCTATTAATGGCTGTCGCTTTGATTATGGTAGCGGCTGTTGCAATTGTTGCCGCAGTCGGCATGTTGTTGTTGGGTGTTGCTTTGATGATTGCGGCTCCAATGATGATCCTAGCCGCAGTTGGTGCTTTACTTTTAGGCGTTGCTGCAATAGTTCTTGCCGTCGGGTTATTGCTTGTTGGTGCGGCTTTACTATTGGTTGCCGCGGGTTTAACAGCTGCGGCATCTGGCGTAATAATGCTGGCTATGGCTTTTGTTATGGCTGGTTCAATGTTAGTAAACGCTATTGTAGGTGCGATGCAAAATGTTGTTTCAGCAGTAAGTAATGGTATTTCTAGCGCAGTAAATGCAGCGAAAAGTTTTGGAAATCATTTAGTTAGTGTTGGGAAACAATTGATTCAAGGCTTAGTTAATGGTATTAAATCTATGATTGGGGCCGCTGTCAGTGCTGTAAAAAATGTGGCCAGTAAAGTTGTGAACGCTGCTAAATCACTTTTGCATATTGGATCACCATCTAAATTGTTCAATCAATTTGGCCGCTGGACTGTAGAAGGTTTGGCAAATGGGATCAATCATTCTTCAGATCTTGCTGCTAACGCTTCCTCAGATATGGCCCAGGGTGTGATTGATGCTGCTAGTGGGATGGCATTGCCAAGTATGGATGGTGGTGGGTTGAACATGCCGACACTAAATGGCAATAACCCGGGGGATCAATTGGTTGCTGGATTCAATCGAGCTCAAAATGCGGTTAATGGTATTGGTGCGGCGTTAAATAATCTGCCAGCTAATACTGGTATTGGTGTGAATGGCTCAATTACTGACCGTTCCACACCTACGAGTTCACCATTTGGAAATGGTTCAGTAACCAATAGCCACTCACAAAATTCAACCTCGAATACATCAAATGTCAATATTGATCCTGGTGCGATTCAAATCAATAGTACTGGTAATGCAGATTATGATGCTGAAACATTGGTAGCCAAGATTGAAGATTATCTTATGCAACGACAAAATGCTTCATTAAGTTAGGAGGTGATACTTCATGACGAAACATTTAGGCTTTTATTTGACTAATGCTGATAATGATACGATTGAATTACCATTAAATCCCGCAGAAGTAACGTTGAAAATGGAGACGGACGATAAGTCTGAAACTATTGTGAAGCTGGGCGAGATCAATCGAATCGGTGAAGCAAAATTACAATCAGTTCAAATCCAGAGTACCTTACCAGTGACTTCTGAAGATGAACATTATCTAAGTACCAGTGATCCCTTAGCGAGTGCTCAAGATTATATTGATTGGTTGACCCAAGTACATGAGTCTAAGAAGACATTACGGTTTGTTGTTGGTACGACTAAAATCAGCTTGGAAGCTACCATAGCTAGTTTTGAGTATGGATTTAAGGATGGTTACGATGGCGATTATAGCTATACATTGACTTTAAAAGAGTATCGACCATACACAGTTAAAAAACTAAGTACACCACAGCAACAGCGTGAAGTGACACCGAACGACGCGCCACAACGTTCTTCCCCACCAGCCCAGGTGGGTATGGGGTCAGTTGTGGTTGTCAATGGTCAACTGCATCGGGACAGCCAGGGATCTGGTCCAGGGCAAACAGAAGTGAATGCCACTCGAAAGATCTCTTTGATGGCTCCAGGTGCGCCTTATCCTGTTCATGTTGCCACACTAGAGGGCGGTGCTCGTGGTTGGGTCCGCGAAAGTGATGTGAGAAGTGCATGATCACGTTATTTAGAATCACCTCGAAAACAGATCAGACAGCATGGGATATTAAAGAATCAGTAAATAATATCAAGTGGGAAACAGACTTGAATTTTGCGGCCGGCACGTTGAGTTTTGATTTAGTGAATGATACTAATGATGGCCGTTTTAAACCTAATTTTGGTGATATTGTTGAATTTCAATGGGACGACCAGAAAATTTTCTATGGCTATATCTTCAAGCTTAGTTATAGTGAAAATCAAAAATTTAGTGTGACGGCATATGATAAATTACGTTACTTTAAAAATCAAGATTCTATTGTCTGGCCGATTTCTACGATTTCGCAACGTTTCGAAACAGTGGCAAAAATGGCAGAGGTTGCCTACAAGGTTATTAATGGATCTAATTATAAATTGAATGCTGAAGTAGCCGATTCCAAAACATACTTCGATATGTTGAAGTCAGCAATTGATAGTACTCAAAAAGCAACGAACCAAATGTATTATTTGTTTGCTAATTATGATGTTGTTGAATTGCGTAAAGCCCCATTTCAAGAATTGAATCTGATTGTTGGAGACCAGTCGTTATTGACTGGTTTTTCTTATGATGGCTCCATTGATGAAGCGGCCAATGTTGTTCGAATCGTCAAAAAAGATCAAGAACAATCGCAAAACGTCTCTGCAACAGCTGATACATCAGAAACGACCCAAACAGAGGACCCCAGTAAAACAAGTTTTTCTTATACCGATGCAAGTGGGGATACTGTCAGCTGGTGGGGCAAGCTACAAGTTGTTGAGAATGCCAAAGATAAAGCTAATGATGCCCAGATGAAACAACGGGCAGCTGAATTATTGAAAGATAAAAACCGGCCGACTTATTCATTAAAACTGACGGCCATTGGCAATGTGTCCTTGATTCCTGGTAATTCAATCAACATTAAAATAGCGGATTTAGATACGATCGGTTTTGCCATTCAAAATGCAGCTATTTTAAAAGCAACCCACAATTTTAGCAGTGATTATACCGTTGATTTAGAAATGAAGGTGAATGAACCATGGCTGGAGAACAACTCCTCAGCATGATGAATGCAAAGGGCGGCAATGATTCGGACTATGCGGATTTTATGTTTGGCAAAGTCATTAGTGTGGATCCCTTAAAGATTCAACTATCGAATCAGATGGTGCTGACGGATTCATTTTTAACACTTGGCCGTCAGGTAACGAAACATAAAGAACGCGTGACCTATCAGGATATGACTCACGATGGTGACACGACTAGAACTGAAACAGTCATCATTGATCAAGCGTTAAAAACTGGTGATTCGGTATTGATGTTTCGGTCTAACAACGGTCAACGGTTTTATGTATTGGAACGTTTAGCAGAGGGGGTAACAGGTTGAAATGGCCAATATTAATGAACGCCCTTCACTAACTTACCAAGTTAAGAACAATCGGATTATTGGTAAAGTCGATCATCAGCAGGCCATGGTACAAGCTGTGGATAAGATTTTGCGTACCAGCCGTTTTGTGTTTCCAATTTATGATGATCAGTATGGTAATGACTTTGAACAACTATTTGGTAAATCCATGACTTATGCCAGAGTTGAGGTTGAACGCATGCTGAAAGACGCATTATTGGCTGATGATCGCGTACTTAAAGTTCAGGTAGACGAACTAAAACAAGTCGATGCAACGACTTTAGCTGTTCATGGCTGGTGTGAAACGATATTTGGCAATGTGCCAATAACAAGTGAGGTGATCGTGAATGAATCCGGAAGAACTGGCCCAGCAAATTGAACGTCGTAGCTTTGCGTATTATCTGAATGCTATGTTGGCAAAAGTACCAGACAATATTGATAAACGACAAGGCTCGATTATTTACGACGCCTTAGCTCCAGCAGCAATGTTGATGGCTCAACAATCACTAGCCATGAGCGATCTCGTTCGTGAGATCTATATCAAAACGGCTCAGGGTGAGTTTCTAGATTATCGTGCTCAGGAACGGGGCACTCAGCGGCAAGAAGCAACTGCCGTTCAGGTCAAAGCTAAATTTCTGGATGGCAAAGGGCATTACTTAGCCAATGTAGATGTAGGTGATCGTTTCGCCAGTATCGGCGATGACCCCATTTTTTATAAAGTTATCCAGATTAATGAGGACTATACCGGTATCTTGGTCGCTGAAGAAAATGGCAGCCGCGCCAATGGTTATTTAGGTCAAATATTACCAGTCACACCTAATGACCAACTTTCGTGGGCTGAAATTATTGAAATTACAGTACCAGCTCGGGATGCTGAAACCGATGATCATTTACGGGAACGCTTGTTGAAGTCTGATACTTGGATTGCTTATGGCGGCAATGTTGCCGACTATCTAAATATGCTTTCCAAGATTTCCAGTGTTGGCGCCGGACAAGTTTACCCCTCCTGGCAAGGTGGGGGCACAGTGAAATTAGTGATTTTGAATAATGATTATCGTGCGGCTAGTCAGGAATTATTAACGCAAGTTAAAAATGAAATCGATCCGCCTGATTTAGAAGGCCTAGGCTATGGCTTAGCCCCGATAGATCACACCGTAACAGTCGTGGCACCGGTTGAATTAAAAATAAATGTAACGGCTAAGGTACAAATCGATGTGCAAGCAACTATTGAAACCGTTCAGCCGCAAATTATGCAACAGGTCGAAAGCTACTTTTTAGCCCGACGACATGACTGGGCTAATGTGGATAAAGCCAAGGGTCGTGGTTACGCCTTAGCCATTTATCGTTCACAGATCTTAACCGAAATCATGAAAGTACCGGGTGTAGTGAATGCTTCGCTACCATTATTAAACGATAAAGAAGACGATATCTATTTACACTTTAATAATGATATTTCAGAGTTGCCTGTCCTTGGTGAGGTGAAGTTGGATGGTTAAACTACAAGATTACTTACCAGATTACTATGACGACAATTATGAGATGCAACATTTGGTATTGGCCGAACAGATCGATTTTTCAGATTTTGATAGTTTGATTTACCAGACATTGTTGAATCAATTCGTGGTCAAAGCCGATGGTCAGGGCTTAGCGTTATTTGAAGATGAGTTAGGCATTGTCACGAATCCTACCGACACTTTAGAAAATCGACGTTTTCGCATTTTGACACAGCTGATGCCACCAAGGCCAATTACGATCAGATATTTTAAAGAGTTGTTGCAGTCATTTAAGATCCAGGCAACATTGGTTGTTGATTATTTGAAATCGTATGTTGTTGCTAAAGCGAAACGCAGTGAGATTACTAAAGATCAGATCAAACAGCTGCGATATTTATTAAATATTTATCTGCCAGCAAACTTAGCAATTTCAATCGTTACAACGGCCGAGGCGGTAGTTAACAATCAGCAATATTACGGTACGAAAATTGTTACCGCAGTTGCAACCAGTGCGTTACCCAAGACTAAATTCAAGACCCGGAATACCTTACCTGAACAGTTTGGCGTGACGATGCCACTCATGCAGATTGCGGCTATCTCTAAAATGAAAGGTGTTGATGTGAATGTCTAAGTATAATGAGTCCATTTTGACTGATGCTGGCCTAGATCTAGCTAGTCGGGCGGCTAACGGACAAACAAAGTTTGCAATTACTAGGGCGATGACAACAGATCAAGATTTGACTAAATTGTCAGAAAGCGAACTTAGGGCGTTGAAACAATTACCCAACGAATTACAATCTGGCGAGATCATTCAAACTAAAAGTTCTGCCGATCATCAGAATTCTGCAATTGGAACAGAATTACTTTTTGAAAACAAAGATTTGTCTAAAAGCTATAACATTATGGCAGTAGGGTTGTATGCCAAAGAAGATGGTTCAGATGATGAAGTGTTATACGCTTTAGCTACTGCGGTAGAACCTGAATTTATGCCTGACTTTTCGGACCAGATTATCCTACAGTTCAAATTTACGATCTATGTGATCGTTGGCCGAACGGATAATGTCACGATTGAAATCAGTGATCATTTTGCTGAAGATGTTTTGGCAATTGTCGGAGACACAAATGATAAAGTTAGTGCTCAAGATTTACGCAATATCTTTTTGGGCGGTCAGTTGGATCCTATTGCTGGTGACTATATTCAAAGTCAAGAATTACGGAATATTTATTTAGGAGGTCATGTCCTTGGCTGATGTAAAAACAAAATATACGGTCAATTATATCGATCAAAATGGTCGTATTATTGATCAGCAGAAAATTGAATCCATTGTTGGTAAAGAAGTCGTTGTTACGCCCCAAGATAAATGGGGTTTTGAAACTCATGCGGCAACGACATCTCTTACTTTAGTAGAAGATGAAACTAAAAATGTATTTAACTTTCCAGTAACGCAACTGGCTAATGACTTAACGATTGCGCTGCATAATGTCGATTACGTACGAGGCTTGGCATCTGGTCGTGATATTTCGGGTGGTGTGGTTGTTGAACCGGGTATTGTATCACCAGTCATCAAAGCTGGAACCGTTCTTTGGTCTGGTCGGCAAAACGGTGGACAAATGGTATTAGGTTTTAATAATATATCTGAACTAAGAAATGGCATCAACATTACTGTGGAAGATCCGACTCCAGCAAATGCAAAATATAATAATAGCCATGTTCCAGCGTTCAGATTAGGCGACGTTAAATTTAATCAAGCTGTACCATTTAATTTAACCAAGGATCAGCTAAAGACAGGGAACACCATAACAATTGGGACGCATACGTATTATGATGGCATGCCTGATATAAGTCCCCAATCTAATGGGGATTGGTTCAAGTATACGTCTACTGCTGGTGAGATAAAGTTCACAATGGTGGGAGATAGTACATTACAAGTAGAATGGAACAATCCAGAGCTAACACATGTTAAGCCTTATGTGGGTTTGGACATGCGATTAAGCTTATTCATCACAAAAATTGTAGCTTATTAGAAAAGGAGTTGAAAATATGTCAAAGGCTTATCGATTTATAACAGATAAAGACGGCAACATCATTGGTCATACTGATCCAGAATTTGCCCAAAATCAGTTGGATGGGCAGCTTGTTTACCCTGATCCGTTATATCAAGAAGACGACGAAAATTGGTTAATCAAGAATGGCATGATGGTTCAAAAGGATAACGGCTTACCTAGCTATCAGGGGCTGCAACAACAAAATGCCATGTTATCAGCACAACTGATGCAGACCCAGCAGGAATATGGCAAACAAATTGCCGGACTGACAGCTACATTGATGCAAGCTCAAGGAGGTACAAAATAATGTTTAATTTTCCAGATTTTAATACAGTGAAAACTTGGTTCAGTTATGGTTGGTGGAATAAGGATCTAGTTAAATTAGCAGTGATACAAAATAAAATTAATGCAGATCAGTATAAGGAAATTACTGGAGAAGCATATGACGATAAAAAAGAAGGGCAATCTACAAAAGCGTAGGTTGTCCTTTTAGTTGGGTGGGAGAAAAATGATGTTGAATTTTCGTAAACACCCGGTCCATCTTTTAACAGGTTTTGGAATCATCGGCATTGGTACGAGATTGTTACTAGATGATGCTTACTTTAGCTGGCCACCGGGGTTTCGTGATTTGGCTAATGACGATATTGTTGGTTTTGTTTTTATTGTCATCGGTATTTCAATTGCAGTTTGGGCTTTTAGTCCAGATAATAATGCGAAGTGGAATCGATGGAACTTGGTGATTGCTGCTGTACTCATGACATTCCTAGCTGTGTATCAGTTTTTGCATGTTATTGGAACAGGTCACGATAATCTGCCTTGGATCTCAAATGCCATGGTAGCTGGATATATCGTACTGATCGCGGCTAGGAGTGATGCCGGTTGAATGAATTAATGAAAAATCTTGGGCCTATTTTGACTGTGGGATTACCTTTTTTGATTGGGTTATTAACCTTACGAGAATCCAAAAAGAAATCTAGTCGTGAAGAATTTGATAGTTTGATCAATCATTATCGAGATGAAGCCCAAGACTATTACGAAAAGTGGCAAAATGCTGAAAAGAAAATTGAAGAATTGAACTGTAAGTTAAATCATAAGGAGGATACAAATGACTGAACTACATGGTGCCGAAATTTTTAATAATATCGTCATTCCAGTTATCGCTGCGGCGGTAACTTTTTTTGTGATTCCTTGGTTGCGTGCCAAGGCCCAATCGGAAAAAGATGTAAACAAAAAGCAGACCTATGAAGCACTGGCACAGAAGTTACAGACAGTTGCTGATCTAGCTAACGTGAATGTAGTACAAGCAGAAGCTAGTGCAGACTCAGGTGCTGCCGGCGTAGATAAAAAACAGCAAGCCGTCAAACAGACGATGGAAGATGCTGCTAGGTTAGGTATTTCTACTCAAGGAATGAACATTCCGGCTATTATCGAAACTGCCTTTTCGGCCAAAAAGCAACAGTTACATCAAAACTATCCAACTAATACTGCTAGTCCAGAGTCGTCAGCAGTGGCTGAACCAGAACAAGATACGTCAATTACTGAAACTGAATACGCTGATGTGCCTAAGCCGTTGAATTAGGGGGAGATAATATGCCAGAATTATTTGCAGATGTTTCTTCTCACAATCGAGCTGATATTTCATATATTGCTGATTTAGGGGCTAAGGGTGTTGTGGTTAAAGCCACAGAAGGGACGACTTATCAAAATGAAAAAGCCCTGACACAAACGCAAACAGGTTTGAAATCAGGGATCCAAGTACATTTATATCACTATGCGCAATTTCAGAATTATCAGCAGGCTATCAATGAAGCAAACTACTTTCATAATTTTGCCAAAGAACTTGGTTTTTCTGGCAATTGTGTCATGGTGGCAGACGTGGAAGCTCCCGAGATTCAATATACAGATACTTGGCACAACACCGACACGTTTTTGAAACGATTGATTGAACTCGGTTGGCCGAAAGTTGCCCTATACTCCATGGCTTCATGGTTCTGGGCTAGTAAATTACCAACGGACTATCCGTTGTGGGTTGCCAATTACGGGGTGAGTCAGCCGGGTGTTGATAACGCAGCAGCTTGGCAACATACATCTAACTTCAATGGCTTGAACTTAGATATGAGCTATGATTTTACCGGTTTATTTACCACAGAACAATTTGGCGCTACTAGCGGCAACGCAGCAAGTCAAGTAGGGCAACCGGTCAATCCTGATGATGTTATTACGATTACCGCCGGTGATGCCGTGGGGTTTCATGCTGATGGCAACATTATTGACGGCAGTTTTAACACGTTGCAAAAAGGCAAGCAGTTCAAGTCCAGTGGCATCAAATATATTGCCGGCGAACCTCAATATTTGATCGGTGCCGATTTTTATGTGCCGCAAAGCTATACTGACCAAGCGGGTATTGTAACTATTCGAGGGCCTAGGGATGCCGGGTTACGATCCGTAGACCAAAATGGGAACGGCTGGCGTTTGTCAGAATACTATTTTAAAGGGCAAAGTCAGTGGAAGGTATTAAATACCAAGCTGATCAATGATCATTTGTTCTACCAAATCTCAGACCTAGATTATATGGACAGTGACAGTGTTCATGGATCTGGGAAGTAATATGATGTACCAAATTCGATTAATTAACTAACTAAAAAAAGCCTCTTACCTAAGTCAGGTAGGGGGCTTATTTTTTTGCAATAAATTGGATTTAATTGTAATTTGTAATAGAGGAAAGTACGTAGATAATGACTTTCAATAAAATCATGAATTAGTATATGTATGCACCGATTTGTAAATTTTTATTTCTATTTAAGATGGTGGATTTTCATTTCGTGATGTACTCGTGATGTACTTTTTTTAAACCAACCACAATTCAATAAAAACAAAAAAGCCCCAAAACGTTGAAATGACAACATTCTGGGACTTGATTATATTTGGTGAAACCGCGTTATGCACCACCCGGGAGTCGAACCCGGATCTTAAGAACCGGAATCTTACGTGCTATCCATTACACTAGCGGTGCAGTACTTAAAAATGATAGCATTAGAGGGAACATTTTTCAACAAAAAAATGAAGATTTATGAAAAAAGGTCTGTGATATGGGCAACTCAATCACCTTTACACTTAAGTTTCGCCGATTTTTGGCTAGCAGCAGCCAAATTATTATTTTTAATCTGGGTTTTAATTTGTTTTGTGTCAATTTATATCGTAGGCTTAGTGGATTAGTGATCCATCATTTTACATTTTCGATTAGTGACCTTGTTAGACCACAGAATCTTGCCCAGATCAATTTAATGGGAGCTACGCTTTTTTATGCGTTGACCGCAGTATTTATTTTAGCAATGATGGGACAAGTTTATTTTCTGTTATTGTACCCGCTAAAGCTGATAACGGTAAAATCAAAATTGATTTGCACAGTTACAATTTGGATTGCAATTTTACCAATTGGGAACCTGATTTTATTTTACAATTATGCAGGGATTTTTCGATTATCAGATTTAGGTAAAAATCTAATGGATTCCCGCTGGTCTTTACGCTTGATAACGCTGCTTTTGATTATAAGCTATTTTGTTTGCGTTGGGATGAGTGCTTGGGTTTTCAAACATTATGCGCGCTTAGCCTATCACTATTTGATCAAATATGTATTACAAGCGCTAGTCAGCCAATTATTGTTATTACTGTTTTCAGCAATTTTACTTATCTTTATACCGACCCCGACTTGGAGCTACATTTTCATGCGTATTGGTCAGATTGCTGTTGGGGTAATATTGATCCAGCAACTGCGGCAAAATCAACCAATTTGGTCATTAAAGGTTCGTTCAGGAATAGTATCAATATCAGCCTTAATACTTTTATTTATCAATGTTTTACCAATATTGACCATACCTCAGGCGCATATGGTTTCGCAATGGCAATGGATCGCACATCGGGGTGTGAATGGTAATGATGGCGTTCAGAATTCGATTGGCGCTTTGCGGCAAACACATCTGAAGTATCCAAGTTATATAGAATTAGATCTTCGCTTAACTAAGGATCAAAAATTTGTTGTTATGCACGATCCCAACACTTATCATTTAACGGGCAAACGCGAAGATATCGCACAACACACGCAAGAACAACTACGGCGATTGGTTTTAACTGAATATCAAAAACACGCACATATCGCTTCTTTTGACACTTACTTGAGCGTGGCCAATCGGTTACACCAACCTTTGATGGTTGAATTGAAAACCGTTCCCGGAGATCCCGCAGCCCACATAGCGCAGTTGTTTACTAGCCGCTATCAGCGACGGTTAGCGCAAAATCATGCTATCGTTCATGCTTCTAATTTACGGTTATTACAGGCGTTAAAGCACCAACATTTCAAATTGCCAGTGGGTTATATTGTGCCGTTTAGTTTTTGGCAAACGTCAGGCGGTCAGTATGATTACGAATCTAGTAATGGTAGAAGTTACTGTGCAGCTTTACCATTGGTAGGGACCATTTCTAAAAAACAGCACTACCTTTGGACAGAAAATGACCCACATAGTTTTATTTTATATGATATTGGTATTCAAGGTTTAATCACAGATCAATTAAGTTTGATACAAAGTGAGTTTAAAAAACAGAATAATATTTTTTCAAAAATAACCGTCAATATGTTTCTACTTTTCAGACTTTTTTGTTAGTAAGGACGCGGTTTGAAGGCTTTTTTCATTTTTTGCGCAACGCGCTTGCAAAAGAAGAATCTGACTGTTATACTAAGGTTGTTCGTGAGGGAGTATGGAGCGTAGATTGCCATTCCTTTTATTTTTACTTTGTATGGGTCAGTAAATGACATAGGTGGTCGTTAATTGTCCCATAGGAAGGCGGAGCATTGATGCATGATGAAATAGCGTGGATAGAGACCATTGCCCCGGACTTTCTTGAAGTGATTCGCCGTCGTTACCATATCTTGCAGCATATTAATTGGATGCAACCTGTTGGTCGACGTGTATTGGCGATCAAACTGGATATGAGTGAACGTGCCCTTCGGACTGAAACTGATTTTTTGAGAGCTCAAGGTTTGATAACTTCTTCTAAGTCTGGCATGGTTTTGACAGATAATGGTGAAGAAGCCTTGAATGGCCTCGAAAAGTTTATGGGTCAAATTTTGGATGTTCATCAGCGAGAAAAGCAATTGATGGCCTTGTTAGGCATTGACCATGTCTTGATTGTCGCTGGCGATAGTGATGACCAGCCTCGGGTATTGAAAGATATCGGGCGTTTAGTTAATGAAACGCTACGTGTTTTGTTACCTGATGGTCGTAACATTATTGCCGTAATGGGCGGTACAACGATGGCTCGTGTTGCAAAAGAGTTGACGCCCAAGTTGTCGAATGAACGCGAATTGGTTTTTGTGCCAGCTCGTGGCGGTATTGGCGAAACGGTGGATATCCAAGCAAATACAGTTTCAGCAGATATGGCTCAGCGTACACATGGTACACATCGAATGTTATATGTTCCTGAACATGTCAGCAAAGAAACCTATGAGAGTCTGTTACAAGAACCATCTGTACAGGCCGTACTACAAATGATCACCCATTGTAATGCCGTTTTACATAGCATCGGTGATGCTGTGGCGATGGCTAAGCGCCGTGGCATGACAACTGAAGAAGTTAATATGATCAAAAGTGAAGATGCAGTAGGTGAAGCATTTGGTTACTTCTTTAACGATGCTGGTGAAGTTGTTTATAAGATACCGCGAATTGGTTTACAAATTCGGGATCTTGATAGTATTCCATATATACTTGCGATTGCTGGCGGACGTTCAAAAGCTCGGGCAATTCAGGCTTATATGAAAAATGCACCTCATCAAACTTGGCTGATTACAGATGAAGGTGCCGCAAATCAGATTTTAAAAGGGTTAGCCCCTTTAAAATAAATTTTCATTTCCTAAAGGAGGAAATTTTTGTATGACTGTAAAAATTGGTATTAATGGTTTCGGACGTATCGGTCGTTTGGCTTTCCGCCGTATCCACGAATTAGGTAAAACAGCTAACGACATCGAAGTCGTAGCTATTAATGATTTAACTAGTCCTGCAATGTTAGCACACTTGTTAAAATATGATTCTACTCATGGTACTTTTGATGGTGAAGTAAGCGCAACTGATGACTCTATCATCGTTGATGGTAAGAAATATCATGTTTATGCAGAACCACAAGCACAAAATATTCCTTGGGTTAAAAACGATGGTGTTGATTTCGTTCTTGAATGTACTGGTTTTTACACTTCAAAAGCTAAGTCTCAAGCACATATCGATGCTGGTGCAAAACGTGTATTGATTTCTGCTCCTGCCGGCAATGACTTGAAGACTGTTGTTTACAACGTAAACGATGATGTTTTAACTGCTGACGATAAGATCGTTTCTGCTGGTTCATGTACTACAAACTGCTTAGCACCAATGGCTTACTTCTTAAATAACGAATTTGGTATTGAAGTTGGTACTATGACAACTGTTCATGCATACACTTCAACACAAATGTTATTAGATGGCCCAGTTCGTGGCGGTAACTTACGTGCTGCTCGTTCTGCTGCTGCTAACACAATTCCACATAGTACAGGTGCTGCAAAGGCTATTGGTCTTGTAATTCCTGAATTAAACGGTAAATTGCAAGGACATGCACAACGTGTATCTGTTGTTGATGGTTCATTAACTGAATTAGTAACTGTTTTGAAAGAAAAAGTTACTGCAGATCAAGTTAACGAAGCTATTAAGAAACACACAGAAGGTAACGAAAGCTTTGGCTGGAACGAAGACGAAATCGTATCTTCCGATGTTATCGGTACAACTTATGGTTCAATCTTTGACCCAACACAAACAGAAGTTACAACAGCTGGCGACAACCAATTAGTTAAGACTGTTGCTTGGTACGACAACGAATATGGCTTCACTTGCCAAATGGTTCGTACTTTATTGAAATTTGCTACACTTTAATCTTTAGATTAGATATTAGTAAACTTTTAATAGCTGCATAGTTTCTGACGAAGAAGGCGGAGGGAGGTTTCTCCTTCTGCCTTTTTCTGTTCATTAACTTGTTATGCATGACACAATGACCTAGGGGGTTTTTAGTTTTGGCTAAATTAACAGTTCAAGACGTAGACGTTAAAGATAAAAAAGTATTGATTCGTGTTGATTTCAATGTCCCAATCAAGGAGGGCGTGATTGGTAATGACAATCGGATCGTAGCTGCATTACCTACAATCAAGTATGTCATCGAACACGGTGGTAAAGCTATTTTGCTTTCTCATTTGGGCCGCATCAAGAGTGATGATGACAAGAAAGAATTATCTTTACGTCCGGTTGCGGAACGTTTATCTGAGTTATTAAGTAAACCAGTTGAATTTGTACCAACAAATGAAGGTAAAGAATTAGAAGATGCTATTAATAATATGACTGATGGTCAAGTATTATTGATGGAAAACACACGTTTCCAAGATATTGACAATGATTTTGGTAAACGTGAAAGCAAAAATGATCCTAAATTAGGTGAATATTGGGCTTCTTTAGGCGATGTCTATATTAATGATGCTTTCGGGACAGCACATCGGTCACATGCTTCTAATGTTGGGATTGCAACAGCTATGAAAGCTGCTGGCAAACCCGCTGCTGCTGGGTTCTTAATGGAAAAAGAAATCAAGTTCTTGGGTGATGCCGTTGACAATCCAGTTCATCCATTCGTGACAATTTTAGGCGGTGCCAAGGTATCTGATAAAATTGGCGTAATCGATAACTTAATTCCTAAGTCTGATTACATTTTGATTGGTGGCGGGATGGCTTATACTTTCCTAGCTGCTCAAGGTCATAAAATTGGTAAATCATTATTTGAAGCTGATAAGTTAGACCTTGCTAAAGAATTATTGCAAAAGGCTGGGGATAAGTTGATCTTACCAGTTGATAATATTGCGGCCAAAGAATTCTCCAACGATGCTGAACATGAAGTTGTGGGTCAAGATATTCCTGATGGCGAAATGGGCTTGGATATTGGACCTAAGACAATTGCACTCTTTGAAGAAAAATTAAATGGTGCTAAGACGGTTGTTTGGAATGGGCCAATGGGTGCTTTTGAAATGAGCAATTTTGCCAATGGTACACTAGAGATTGGTAAAGATCTTGGTAAATTAGAAGGTGCAACAACGATCATCGGTGGTGGTGATTCTGCAGCAGCTGCTCAACAATTAGGTATCGCTGATCAAATCACACACATCTCTACAGGTGGTGGTGCATCACTAGAATACCTCGAAGGTAAAGAATTACCTGGCATTGCTGCTATTTCTGAAAAATAGTTTTTTTGAAAGGAAGTTATTTTCTTGCGTAAACCAATTATTGCCGGCAATTGGAAGATGAATCAGAATCCTGAACAAACACGGGAATTTGTAAATGCTGTTAAAAATGATTTGCCAGATACGAATGATGTGGAAGCTGTCATTGCTGCACCTGCATTAGATTTAGCCACACTGATTGATGCTGCTAAAGATTCTGTATTGATTCCAGCTGCTCAAGATGCTTCTGTCCATGACAAGGGTGCTTACACGGGTGAAAACAGTCCCAAAGTATTGGCTGAAATGGGTACTCAATATGTTATTATTGGACACTCAGAACGCCGGAGCTACCATCATGAAACTAATGAAGAAGTTAATGAAAAAGCAAAAGCATTATTCCGAAACAAACTTTTACCAATCATTTGTGTTGGTGAAACTTTGGAACAACGGGAAGCTGGCGAGACTGAAGATTTAGTTGCGACTCAAGTCGAAGCTGCTTTAGCTGGATTAACAGCTGATCAAGTTAAAACTTTAGTTATTGCTTATGAACCAATTTGGGCAATTGGCACTGGTAAAACTGCCTCAGCCGATCAAGCACAAGAAGTTTGTGCTCATATTCGTCAAACTGTTGCAAAACTATATGACCAAACAACAGCTGATGCTGTTCGTATTCAATACGGTGGTTCTATGAAACCTGCTAATGTTAAGGAATTGATGGCACAACCTGATATCGATGGTGGTCTTGTTGGTGGCGCTAGTTTGAAGGCAGATTCCTTCTTAGAATTAGTTCATTATAACAACTAATTTTCATTTCAATTTGGCTGTTTTTTCGGTAAAATGTATCCGGAAGTAAAAATTAAAAGGAGCGTTAAATTCTATGTCTGTTATTACTGATGTATTAGGCCGCGAAGTTTTAGACTCACGTGGCAATCCTACTGTTGAAGTTGAAGTTTATACTGAACTTGGCGGCTTTGGCCGTGCCATTGTTCCATCTGGGGCTTCAACTGGTGAACACGAAGCTGTTGAATTACGTGATGGCGATAAAAACCGTTTTGGCGGTAAAGGTGTTTTAAAGGCTGTTGCCAATGTTAATGATGTGATCGCTAAAGAAGTGATTGGTATGGACGTTACCGACCAACGTGCTTTAGATCAAGCAATGATTAAGTTAGATGGTACTCCTAATAAAGGTAAATTAGGTGCTAACGCTATTTTAGGTGTTTCTTTGGCTGCTGCACGCGCCGCCGCTGACGAACTAGGTCAACCTTTATACGAATACTTAGGTGGCCCTAATGCCCATGTTTTACCAACACCAATGATGAACGTTATTAATGGTGGGGCTCATGCTAATAATAACGTGGACTTCCAAGAATTTATGATTATGCCTGTTGGTGCTAAATCTGTTCATGAAGCTATTCGGATGGGTTCAGAAACTTTCCATGCTTTACAAGCTTTGTTAAAAGAAAAAGGCTACTCAACAGCCGTTGGTGATGAAGGTGGTTTCGCACCTGATTTGAAGAACAACGAAGAACCCTTTGAAATCTTAGTTGAAGCAATTACACGTGCCGGTTACAAACCTGGTGACGATATTGCAATCGCCTTTGATGCTGCTTCTTCTGAATTCTACAACACAGAAACACATCAATATGAATTGAAAGGTGACGGCAAGAACTACACCGCTGCTGAATTTACAAACTTACTTGAGAACTTAATCGATAAGTATCCTGTTATCTCTGTGGAAGACCCATTAGATGAAAATGAATGGGACGACTGGAAGACATTAACAGCTCAATTAGGTAAAAAAGTACAAATTGTTGGTGACGACTTGTTCGTCACAAACACTGAATACTTGAAGAAAGGGATCGACATGGGCGTTGCCAATGCCATCTTAATCAAAGTTAACCAAATTGGTACTTTGACTGAAACTTTTGAAGCTATTGAAATGGCTAAAGAAGCTGGCTATACAGCTATTGTTTCTCATCGTTCTGGTGAAACAGAAGATACAACTATTGCTGACTTGGTTGTTGCTACAAATGCTGGCCAGATCAAGACAGGTTCTATGAGCCGGACAGACCGTATTTCCAAATATAATCAATTAATGCGGATCGAAGAACAATTAGAAGGCGCTGCTGAATACAAGGGTATTCACAGCTTCTACAACTTAGGCAAATAAGTTGAATTTAAGTTCTGTTAGGTACAGTGTCGTTTTTAAAGCTACGCGTCTAAACTAACTTATATATCAATGGATAAAACAAGATTTTACATTTTGTTTTATCCATTTTTTGATTACGCATATTTTGAGTTAAACGTGTGCCAAAAGCGAACAGCCTCACCTATCAACGAATGATTCAAACGAAAAGCCACTATTCTTTGAATTCGTAGTGGTGCTCATGCGCTGAGCGCCTTTTATCTCAAGCTCGAATTTTTTATCGTCTTAGAACTTTTATGGCGTTCCGCTGTAAGATTCAGTTGACTTCATTTTCGAGACAGCTTATCATTACAATACAATAGATATTAACACGAGGGGTGTCCTTAAGCGGACTGAGATGGTTAAACAAACCCTTTGAACCTGTAAGTTCATACTTGCGTAGGAACGTGTCATTTGATCGGTATATTTCTGATAAATAACCGGTATCCTGCGCATTTGTATGGATACCGGTTATTTTTTAGGAGGTCAAACATGCAAGTTGAATTATTAGCTAAATTAAGATCCGTAAATCCAGTGGTGATGAATATTTCCAATTTTGTGACAGTTCAAGACGTTGCCAATGGGATCAATGCGATTGGTGCTTCACCAATCATGTCTGAAGAAATTAAAGAAGCTGCAGAAATGGTGCAGATGAGCGCTGCAGTTGTATTAAATCTAGGTGCTTTTACTGATGAAGCGCTAGGACATATTCGACAAACAGGTCTACTTGCCAATCAGCTTCATAAACCGCTCATTGTAGATCCTGTCGCTGTTGGTGCGGTAGCATACCGAAAACAAACAGTAGCTGATTTGTTTAACGTATTTCACCCAGACATCATTCGTGGTAATGCTGGTGAAATTGCGGCTCTGGCTGATGTTGCATGGCAGTCTAAGGGTGTTGATGCTGGTGAAGGTCACGCTGACCCAGTGGCTATTGTTAAAAAAGCAGCTCAAAAATACCAAACGATTATAGTCATGACCGGAGAAACGGATTATATTTCTGATGGGAAGCAAGTTGTCACAGTTGAAAACAATACGCCTTTATTCCAACTTCATGTTGGCTCAGGCGATATGTTATCTAGTATTATTGGTGCTTTTGCTGGCGTGACATCAGACTATTTCGAAGCTGCACAAACTGCAGCAGTGGTTTTTGCGGTAGCCGGGGAACAGGTGGCTGATCAGTTGCCTACCGAGCTACCGGGAACGTTTGCAATAAAATTGCTGGATCAGTTACATTTAGTCACACCGGAAACAGTGGCTGCTAAGGGTCGCATCAAACAACTGGAGATGGATTAACAATGACAGATAGGATACCTCAAGTTTTAACGATTGCTGGCACAGATTCTGGTGGTGGGGCCGGAGTTATGGCTGATTTGAAAACATTTCAGATGCGGCATGTTTTTGGAACTGCAGTAGTTGTAGCAGTAACTGCACAAAATACAGTAGGGGTACAAAATTTTGTCAGTCTGTCTGAAACAATGGTTCATGACCAGTTTAAGGCTTTGGCTGATGATTTCACAATTAAAGCTTGTAAAACAGGAATGTTAGCAGATGCTGAACATGTCAGATTTGTTGTGCATAACTTAAAGAAATATCATTTTGGCCCTTTGATCGTTGATCCAGTCATGATTGCTAAAGGGGGCGCTCAATTACTGGCAGACGATGCAATTTCCGTTGTGAAACAAGCACTGTTGCCACTAGCCACCCTAATCACACCGAATATTCCTGAAGCTGAGCGGCTAAGTGGTCAAACCATCAAGAATCGCTCCGACATGCAACAAGCAGCTCAAAAATTAAAACAGCTGGGTGCGAAAAATGTCCTAATTAAGGGTGGGCATCTCGCTAGTCAAGCAGCAGCTGATTATGTTTTATTAGCGGATGGCCGCTCACTATGGCTGGAAACACCTCGATTTGAAACTAAGAATACACATGGGACCGGAGATACTATATCCGCTTGTATTGTTGCTGAATTGGCAAAAGGGTATGATCTATTAACTGCATTAAAAACGGCTAAACAGTTTATCTATGCTAGTATTGCCAATCCAATTGAGGTTGGACACGGCCATGGCCCACTCAACTTATGGGCGTATACAGATGGGTATCAGGAGGAAAATGATGAAATTTGAACCCGACCAATTACGTGCTTATTTTGTTTGCGGTACTCAAGATTTGCGTCCAGAACAAGATATTTTAGAATTAGTTGATCGCGTACTAGCTGCGGGTGTGACCGCGTTTCAATTCCGCGATAAAGGGCCGCACAGTCGATTGACACCAGCGCAACGCTTAGAGATTGGGCGAGCATTACGACAGCTCTGCAGGCGTTATCAGGTGCCATTTATTGTTGATGATGATTTAGCACTAGCTGACGCAACGGCTGCAGATGGCATCCATGTTGGCCAAAAGGATGGTAATATTAAGGCCACTGTGAGTCAAGTAGCTGGCAGACACTTTATTGGCTATTCTTGCGAAACGACTGCGCAAATAAAAAAAGCCAATACCATTGGTGGTATTGACTACTATGGCTGTGGGCCTATTTTTCCGACCCAATCAAAAACAGACGCTGATCCAGCCCTTGGACCAGAAGGATTAATGGCACTAATTAAAGCGGCTAAGCGACCAGTAGTTGGTATTGGAGGCATCACGTTAAACAATCATGCTCAATTACCCACTAATGCCGCTGGTTATGCTGTGATCTCATATTTAACACGCTCACAAGATTTAACGGCTGACGTAGCAGCCTTATTGGCTATAACGGCGAAATAAACATAGTTGATCAGTCGCTTTTGATTGCGTCATCTAATTCTTGAACGCGGTCTACTGGACCGACGACCGTTAAAATATCGTTTAAATGGACCATGTCAGTTGGCTTGGGCGTAATATTAACCATTTTGCCATGGTGGATCGCAATGACATTCAAGTCAAATTTTTGCCGTAAATTGAGTTCCAGTAAATTCTGATTGGCAAAATTCGAATCGGTAATTTCAATTTCAGCAAGGGTGTAGTCTGGACTTAAATCAATAAAACTTAAAATATGATTAGATAGTAATTTTCGAACCATATTACGGCCAATGTCGCGCTCTGGGAAAATGACTTGATCCGCGCCCACTCGATCTAAAACTCGGCCATGGGCGGCAGTTTCTGCCTTAGCAATGACCCATTTAGCGCCTAGCTCTTTAACTAGTAAGGTTGTCATAATACTTGCTTCCATATTATTACCAATACCAATAATGACAAAATCAAATGTATCAATGTTTAGCCCTTTCAAAACAGCTTCTTCTTGGGTATCGGCAATTAAAGTTTGAGTTGCAACGTCCATTAAGGCGTTAACCCGTTCTTCGTCAATGTCTACGGCTAAAACGTCTTGATGGAATTCGGTCAAGGTTCGGACAACACTCTCACCGAAACGACCTAAACCTAACACAGCATAATTTTTTTTCAAAATGAGTCACACTCCTAACCAATTAAGACATTTTCTTCTGGATAACGAATCAAATTTGTTTTAGTCTGTTGATTCAAGATGGCGTACATGGACGTAAAAATACCCACACGCCCAATAAACATTAACAGCATGATGACAATTTTGCCGACAATAGAAAGTTTAGCTGTTAGGCCGAGACTGAGACCAACAGTTCCAAAAGCAGATAAAACTTCAAATAGAATGTACTCTAAACCAAATTCTTTTGGCGTGACTTCTGTTTGAGTCAAAATCAGGGTTGCAATCGAGATAATACCTGTCGCCATAAAGATCAATAATAGTGCCCGGTTGATGTTATCGGCACTGAAGCGACGTTTTGCGAACATGACATCTTTCTGGCCGCGCAATTGGGCGATGCTTTGAAGCACAAGGATGCCAAAGGTTGTGGTTTTGATCCCACCGGCAGTGGATCCAGGCGTACCACCAATAAACATTAAAATCATAATCAAGAAGATACTGCCTTCTTGAAGTTGATTGGTATTGACAGTTATTAAACCGGCTGTTCTTGGTGTGACACTGAGTAATAGGGTATTCATCAAACGGTTAAAATTATCAGATGTCGTTTGGATAATTGCCAGATTTTTTTCAGTGATTAGCAATGTCAAAAAACTGATCGTAAATAAAGAAAAAGTTGTCACTAGCGTGAGTTTTGAGTTTAAATTTAATCGGCGGCGTTCACGGTAAAGTAAAACATCACGCCAGACAAGAAATCCCAGACCACCGGCAATAATTAGAATAATGGTTACCAATAATACATAGGGATCATTCTGAAAGTTTTTTAAACTATTACCAAAAACATCAAAGCCGGCGTTACAAAAAGACATGACTGACTGATAAAGTGCGCAATAAACTCCCCTTCGCCAGCCATAACGAGGAATGAAATCTACGGCGAATAATAGCCAGCCCGCCCCTTGCATAATTGCTGAAAGACTAACAACATAGGACATAACGCTTTTAGTATCCGTTAAGTTCTCTAAGTTAAGTGATTCTTTGACTAATAATTGTGTCGAAAGATCAAGGTTACGTTTAATCAAATTAAAAAGTAAAACTGCAAACGTCATATAACCAAGGGCGCCAACTTCGCTCATCAATAAAATGATACTTTGACCAAAAATTGTCCAGTGTGTGGCAGTATTGACAACCGTTAAGCCGGTGATACAAGTGGCGGAAGTGGCTGTGAAAAGGGCATTAAGCCAAGAGGTACTGCCATGAATAACTGTAGCCATAGGTAATTTTAGAAGCAGTGTGCCTAATAGAATGATCACAATGAAACCAGAAGTCATTTTTTGCGGCAGCGTTTTAAATAAATGAAGCGGTAATTTTTTCATAATTAAGTCCTTATAAAGGTAAAGGTTAATTTTAATTTTACAATAATTAAAGTCGGGATGAAAGGCAAGGTCTGTTGTCACAGTTTCTGAAAACGAGTAATATATTTATTGATAAAGATAACAATGGGGTAATATTTTGAATAATTCGTTAAGACATCACCTGAGCTTGGACAAATTACACTATATTTACCGCGGCTTGGTAATTGGGTTACTAGCAGGTGCAGCTACGGCCGCCTTTCGGTTTAGTATTGAAAAAATCTTGGTCGTGTTTCAAGCTGTTTTTCATAAAATTCGAATGGGGCAGTGGTCTTTATTATATCCACTTGTAGGCGTTTTAATTTTATTTGGTGTGATTGTTGGTTTGCTGTTACGGCGCGCGCCACAAATATCAGGATCGGGTATACCCCAAGTTGAAGCACAATTAGATGAAGAACTAGATTATAATTGGTGGCAAATTTTATGGCAAAAATTTGTTGGCGGGGTCCTAGCAATTGGGCCGGGATTATTTCTCGGACGTGAAGGGCCCTCAATTCAGCTGGGGGCAGCTGTTGGGCAAGGCACTGCAGAGATCACTCGGGTCTCTGGTTCGGATCGGAGGATCATGATTGCTGCCGGTGCTGCTGGTGGCCTCTCAGCTGCATTTAATGCGCCAATTGCCGGGACAATGTTCGTACTAGAAGAGATTTATCATAACTTTTCCTATCCTGTTTGGTTGACATCATTGGCCAGTGCAGTGGCTGCAAATTTTGTGTCTTTAAATGTTTTTGGTATGCAACCCATTTTACATCTGAATTATCAACGGTCCTTACCAGTAAATTTGTATTGGCACTTGTTGTTGTTAGGTATTATTTTAGGGTTATTAGGGCGATTATACCAAATTGTGTTGTTGAATCAGGATAAATTTTACCGGTATTTTAAGTTCATCCCCAAAGCATTTTTGGGATTGGTACCCTTGTTAGTATTGATTCCACTTGGTATTTGGCATCCAGATTGGCTTGGCGGCGGCAATGGCGTGATTTTGAATTTTAATCAGGCCACTATTAATTTAGGTTATTTGGTCACGTTATTTTTAGTCCGTTTTTTATTTTCAATGATGTCCTATGGTTCTGGTTTACCGGGTGGTATTTTCCTACCAATTCTAACGCTAGGGGCGATTATTGGTGCCCTTTATGCCGCTGTGATGATTCATTTAGGCTGGTTGCCGCAAGGGTACTGGCATAATTTGGTGATTTTTGCAATGGCTGGGTATTTTGCTGCTATCGGTAAAGCACCATTTACTGCTATATTATTGGTGACAGAAATGGTTGGCTCCTTAGTTCATTTAATGCCTTTAGCAGTATTGAGCTTGGTCGCTTATCTGGTCGTAGATATTTTGAATGGTGATGCAATTTATGAAGCTCTAAGGCAGCGTTTGACTGTGATTCATAAGATCATGACTTCTAGAAATTTAGATCAAGTACAGGTGCCAATCTTTGAAGCGCCTGGTGCACATGCTTTTAAGGTTATGGACCTTCAATGGCCCGAAAATAGTTTGCTGATCAGTATTCAGCGGGGTGAGAAACATTTGATTCCTCATGGTAGTAGTCGCGTACATCCTGGTGATACGTTAATCTTACTAGTGCCCAGCGGTCAAGCGGGTGCTATGCGGCGGTTGATTCAGCAGCACATTGAATCGATTTATACAGGCAAACCACAATAGATATCCAAAAATTCTAGTATTATAGTGGGATTTATGCTACTATTTTATAGTGAATATTGACCGGTTTTAATTTGGAGGTATTACTTTGTATAGCATGATTCAAACACTTTTAATCATTGATTCCTTCTTGATTGTTTTCGCCGTTATGATGCAGCCAAGTAAACAACAAGATGCTTTAAGCGCATTATCTGGCGGTGGCAATGAACTTCAGTCTAGTGTGACCAAGAAACGCGGCTTTGAAGCATTTATGGTCAAAGTTACTTGGGTACTTGGCACCCTATTCTTCGTCTTTGCTTTAATTCTTGTCTACTTATCTTCACACAAGTAAATTATATTAATGTGTAGCCGGGGCGAAGCTTTTTTCGTTGCCGGCTTTTTAATGATGAAGTCCTTTTACTTTAAGACAGTTAGGAGCAATATACTTTGCAATATAAAATGCCACAGCCTTTATACTATGATGCTGGTAAAGTGGGTATCGTTTTATTGCATGCTTACTCAGGTACTTCCAGTGATCACCATATGTTAGGTCGATTCTTAGAAGGCGCTGGATATAGTGTTTATATCCCTCATTTTACAGGACATGCAACCTTTGAACCTCTAGACATTTTAGAACAGGGCAGTGCAGAACAATGGTGGACAGATACTAAAGCTGCAATTAGATATATTGCTTATAAACATAAACAGCCTATTTATGTTTTTGGTTTATCAATGGGCGGTATTTTTGCGACGAAAGCTATTATGACGTTAGATGCGGTAGTTGCTGGTGGGGTATTTAGTTCACCTGTCATACCACAGCCCGAAAATAATGTGTATCCTAATTTTTTGAAGTACGCGCGTCAGATATATCGTTATGCTAAAATTAAGCCTACTGAGATTGAAACAAAGATGGCAAGAATTGAAACGCTATTACCTAAACAATTAGCAGATGTCCATGCTTTTGCTCGAGAAATGGTGTCGGATTTAGGGACAATTACGAAGCCATTTTTTATTGGACAATCGGGGCAAGATGAAATGATTGATGCTCAGGGCGCCTACCAATTACGCGCAGCTTTGAAGCAGGCCACTGTGGATTTCCACTGGTATGAGAATGCCAGTCATGTACTGACAGTCGGTCCCGCCCATAAACAATTACAACTGGATGTTTTACATTTTATTCAAAAGACAAATGAAGAGGTGGCAAATTGACACAAGCCGAAAGATTACAAACAGATATTTTAGAAATTTTTCAAGGTCAACCAGATCGCAAGTTTACGGTGCAAGAGATCAATGATCAGATCGGCTTTAAGGGGGCTTCTGCTTTTAAACGAGTTGTTAAAAGTATTGCACAACTTGAAGGTGAAGGCCGAATTCAAATTAGTAGTAAAGGTAAATTTAAATTAGCTGAACAAAAGAAGATTATTAGTGGTATTTTCCATGCCAATGAACGCGGCTTTGGTTTTATCGCTGTTCCTGATTCTGATGATCCAGATATTTTCGTGCCTAAAGAGGCTACACATACCGCAATTGATGGCGATGAAGTCACTGCTGAAATCGTACGTGACGGAGATCCTTGGCGTAACCGTGGGCCAGAAGGTAAGATTACCCAAATTCTGACGCGTAACCTGACAACAATTGTTGGTGATTTTACCCAGTATTCTGATGCAGAAGCGCATAAAACAGGTTTCGTTGGCTATTTACAAAGCCGTGAAAAGAAGTTGAATAAGTTACCTGTTTTTCTATCGGAAAAAGGCTTACATCCTCAAATGGGCGATATTGTTTTAGCGGATATCACGGACTATCCTTCACCCGAACGGCCCGGGCAGATGCGTGGTATTGCTGTTAAAATCATTGGCAATAAAAATGATCCTGGCGTGGATATTGAAAGTCAAGTTTATGCCCATGGGTTACACATCGATTTTCCGCAAGAAGCTTTGGACCAAGCAAATCATATTCCAGATCATGTGACCGAAGCAGATAAAACTGGGCGAAAAGATTTAACGGATCAACCTGTAGTTACAATCGACGGGGACGACTCTAAAGACTTTGACGATGCTGTTGTTGTCTGGAAAATGGCTAACGGGCACTATCATTTGGGTGTGCATATTGCAGATGTTAGTTATTATGTAACTGAAGGCTCACCACTAGATCATGAAGCTTTCGATCGTGGGACAAGCGTTTACTTGGCGGATCGTGTCGTACCAATGATCCCATTCCGTCTTTCTAACGGTATTTGTTCATTGAATCCAGATGAAGAACGCTTGGCAATGACCTGTGATATGGAAATCGACGAACGTGGAAAAGTCGTTAATTCTGATGTCTATCCTAGTGTGATCAAGTCTCACGCACGCATGACGTACAATAACGTGAATAAAATCTTGAATCACGAAGATCCAGAGCTTGAAACTAAATATGCAGATCTTGTACCTATGTTTGAACTGATGGCAGAGTTGCATAAGATTCTATTTGACATGCGTCATCGTCGTGGTGCTATTGATTTTGAAGATGCAGAAGCACAAATTATTGTTGATGAAAATTCACATCCAATCGATATTGTTTTGCGGGAACGCGGTACTTCTGAGCGGATGATCGAATCGTTTATGTTGGCAGCCAACGAAACAGTAGCTGAAACTTGGAATAAGCGACATGTGCCATTCCTATACCGGGTCCATGAAACGCCAGATGAAGAAAAAGTAAAATCATTCTTTGAATTTGTATCAGCATTTGGGATCAAAGGCGTGGGCTCAGCTAAAGATGTCAAACCTTTGATGCTGCAAAATGTGTTAAGTCAGGTGGTAGACACACCTGAAGAGTCTGTGGTAAATATTATGTTATTGCGGAGTATGAAACAGGCACATTATTCTGATGAATTATTAGGTCACTTTGGGATTGGTGCTCAATATTATACACACTTTACCTCTCCAATTCGGCGTTATCCTGACTTAATCGTGCACCGATTGATCCATGATTATTTAGCTAATGGGACTGGAGAAAAGGAACAAGCTCACTGGCGCGAAGCTTTACCGGGAATTGCTGAACAAACATCGATTCAGGAGCGTAAGGCAGTAGATACCGAACGTGATGTGGACGATTTACTCAAAGCTCAGTATATGGAGGACCGTGTCGGCGAAGAATTTAATGCGGTCGTCAGCTCGGTTACTAGTTTTGGGATGTTTGTGGCCTTAGATAATACAGTTGAAGGTTTGGTTCATATTTCAACGATGGCAGATGACTATTACAGTTATCACGAACAGAGTATGACTTTGATTGGTGAACATACCCATAAGATGTATAAAATTGGACAACCAGTTCGTGTTAAATTGATGCGAGCCGACGTAAAACAGCGACAGATCGATTTTGAACTTGTTTTATCAGCAGCAGATCAAAAAAAAGCAGCTGCAAAGCGGCCACGTGAAACTCAAAGTAGGGGTAAACGTTCAGATCGTCGCAAATAAGCGGGGTGAGTTTTTTGGCGAAAAAACAACATAAAAAAGCGCCTAATGAATTGGCAAATAATCGTAAAGCCCGTCATGATTATAGTATCTTAGAAACTTATGAGGCAGGTATTGCCTTGACGGGAACCGAAATCAAATCTGTTCGTGCAGGGAAGATTAATTTAAAAGACGGCTTTGCCCGCGTGCGCAATAACGAATTGTGGTTAGAAAATGTGCATATCAGTGAGTACAAACAAGGCAATCAGTTTAATCATGACCCATTAAGAAATCGTAAATTGTTACTACACAAAAAAGAAATTACCAAATTAGCTGGTGTGGCCCAGGACAAGGGGATCACGATCGTGCCGCTTAAAGTCTATTTAAAACATGGTTTTGCCAAAGTTTTGATTGGTGTTGGTAAAGGTAAACGTCAATATGATAAACGTGAGACTTTAAAACGTAAAGAACAAGACCGAGAAATGGCGCGTGCATTAAAAAATCGTTATTAAATTAAATCGGATCAATGACAAAAGATTAGTGAATACTAAAATTTTTGTCATTTTTTTTGCTTTAAAAAATAAAAATTGGTATAGTTCAATTACAAATGCTGAATTGTTTTCGTTTGATTAGGAGAATTTAATGCACACTGAACTCACCAGAAATTATGTGATTCGTACGTTAGGGGATTATTTATCAGAGCAGCGAGTTAAGAAATTAACGGTGCAAGAGTTACTGGTAATTACTGGAGTGAGTCGAAGTACCTTCTATCGGCACTTCAATAATGGGTTACAAGATATCTTTTTTGCCGTAGTCGAGGAACGGCTGTTATTGAAATTACGCCAATGTAGTAGTTGGATGTTGGCACTGGATTTACTAGTAGAAGAATTGGTTGCTCAGCGAATCTTGTTTTTAAATCTTTACCAAAATTCCAATGTCATGCGCCAAGAGTATTTTTTACAAGAAACATTTGAATGCTTTATAAGCCAGTATTTTAAGCCTCAATATTTTGCACGCATCAATGCCAGTTACATGACTTTTTTTACCGATGGGTTACGGTTAAAAATTCGAGAATGGCTAACGAATAATTTGAATATTGAGCCGAAGCAAATGCGTGCACAATTAGATGCACTCAGTTTATTACTGATTGACAATAAGTTTAAACTTGGTTAAAACCATAATTTGGTAGTTTCTTTTTGGCACCCTTTGCGTATGATTTCAGTTCTCTGTATGATTATAGGTGAGGTGAATTAATTGAAAATTAGACCAGCTGAATTACAAGATGGGCCACAGGTTATTCCGATCATTAATCAAATATTTGAAGAAATGGAAATTCCAACATTACAAGCGCTATCGACAGCTAAACTATTTGCTATTCTAAACAAGCTTTATCAAACTAAAACTTATCGTTACAGTTACCGTCGCATGCTTGTGGCTGTTGACGATAGTAAAGATGAAAAAAAGCCACGCGTTTTTGGCGTGGCGGTGAGTTATCCAGAAGTAGATGAAGCGACAATTGATACAGATTTAGAACCTTATTATGCTCAGTTGGGCTTACAACCGGGTCAGGAACTTTTCCCGGATCAGGAAGCTTTTCCAGGTGAATGGTATTTAGATTCTTTAGCTGTTGCGCCGAATACGCAAAGTCAGGGAATTGGTAGCCAATTATTGGCCGCAACTAAACAATTGGCCCGAAATCACGAGTATTCTGTTTTATCCTTGAATGTCGATCTGCTTAATCCTGGCGCCAAACGATTGTATCTGCGTCAGGGATTTAGAGTTGAGAAAAAAATTACCATTGGGCCACATCAATACGAACACATGACTTTTGAACTTTAATCACCCCAAATTAATTGGCCATCGGTTATTGGAGAGGGTGCTTGACCGCGTTTGGTGTTTTTAGACCACAAGTCTAGAATCATACTAATCAAAATTGCCACTGGAACATCTTGCTGCCGCTTGACAATGAGATCTTTTGCTAATGCACCATCTGAAAGCAATGCAGTGTCCACTTGAAAGACTAATTGGCCATGTGTAAAGGCTTGGTAGTGGTTATCCAATAAATCGCCAGTAATGATCCAGCGTAAGTCGGTTACGAAAATGAATTGGTGCCAAACACCAATAATTCGTTTGATAGCGCCGACTTTTTTGTTTGCAATCAAAATATCAAAACGTGGCAAAAATCCAGGAGATACTTGTTTGATTTCACCAACTAAGTTACCAGATAATTCATGCAGCTCAAAACTATCATTCAGCATACCCTGACGGCCGACGACGTAATAAATTGGTTGCTGGGTCGCATTATAAACCATCGCCATATGTTGTCGTTGTGCTGTTTGATTTTTGATATATACTTCCATATACTCACCAAATATTAGTTGTTAGATTTCACCGTTTAAGGCCCATTGAATTGCTTTACCGACACCGTCTTTGGTATTGAAGTCCGTTGTTCGATTGGCGATTGCTTTAATGTGAGGCACAGCGTTTGCCATGGCAACGCCCATACCTGCTTCACGAATCATCGATTCATCATTCAAATTATCACCCAAAGCCATAACTTGTGTCATAGGAATATGCTTAACGGCCGCATATTGCTTCAAAGCAATACCTTTTTGTGCTTGGATATCATTAATTTCAATATTGTTATCGGATGAGGAAGTGACCACTAAGCCTCCGAGATGATCAATAGCTGTTCGTGTTTCTGTAAAGGCTTTTTGACCGCGTTTATCAAAGGCGATAATTTTGAAAACTTCTTTATTGGGGTCTGATAGAATCGTGTCAAAGTTATCAATGTAATTGATATTCATCAATTCTAATCGTGCAGCCGCTAAAGCCACAGCAATTTTATAAGGTTGATCGGGGTTTAGAGTGACCAGTAAATCAGCTACATTTTGAATTCGACGTATTTTACTTTCGGAAAAAGGGCCTTCACTGGTAATCATTTCAAAGTAAAAGTCGTTTTGTCTTAAAAGCGCGACTAATTGGTGTAGTTTGTCTCGATCGAGTGGATGCTTCACAACTTCTTTGCCGTCGGTATCAATGACTAGAGCGCCGTTTAACGTAATGAATGTGGTATGTAAATCATGGGCATCTAATAGAGGCTTTGCTTCGGTAATCCCACGCCCAGTAGCTACGATAAAATCAATTCCGGCCTTTTGTGCTGCTGTGATTGCAGCAGCGTTGTTTTCTGAAACTTCCATACGATTGTTGAGTAAGGTGCCGTCCATGTCTGAAGCGATAATTTTGATCAAGATAAGTGACCTCCAGTAAATATTCTAGTTTAAGTTTAGCATAGAACCGCAAGAAAATTACGGATTAATCAAGCAAAAATCGGGACATCCTGTATAATATGGACCATAAGGAGGAATTATCGTGACAAAAACATTGATCCACAATGACTGGCAAGAGGTACTAGGTCCAGAGTTTGAAAAAGATTATTATCAAGAATTACATAATTATTTGAAGCGGGAATATGCTACTAAAACAATTTATCCGGATATGTATCATATTTTTCAAGCTTTTGAATGGACGCCATTTTCAAAGGTAAAAGTCGTTATTCTAGGACAAGATCCATATCATAATCCTCATCAGGCACATGGGTTAAGTTTTTCAGTCGTTCCTGGAACAAAGGTACCCCCTTCACTAGTCAATATTTATAAGGAATTACAAAGTGATTTGGGCTATCCACCAGTAAAACATGGCTATTTGAAATCTTGGGCAGATCAGGGGGTATTATTATTGAATTCTGTCTTGACGGTGGAAGCTGGTCACGCCTATTCCCATCGCGGCAAAGGTTGGGAACGTCTAACTGACACAGCTATTGAAAAATTGTCCAGTAAGGGTGGCGTCGTTTTCATTTTATGGGGCAATGCCGCTAAGGCTAAAATGAAACTAATTGATGAAACTACGAATGCAGTCATTACTTCGCCACATCCCAGTCCTCTATCGGCACATTATGGCTTTTTTGGCTCAAAGCCATTTTCCAAGGCAAATCACGCCTTAATGCAATTTGGCGAATCACCAATCAATTGGCAGTTGCCTGATGATCCCGGTGAAAGTTAAGCTAGGACTTCACAAGTACTTGGAAAAAGTGTATCATAACTATGATAACGTTTACATATTAGGAGGCTTTTCCCCGTGGATTTATTTGATAGTTTAAAACAAAAGATTGCCGGTAAAAACTTAACGATTGTTTTTCCAGAAGGTTATGAACCTAGAATTATTGGCGCAGCTGCCCGATTGAATGCAGATCAAGTGTTGAAGCCCATTCTGCTAGGTGAAGCAGCTAAGATTCAACAGATTGCCCAGGAAAAAGGCTTTAATTTAGGTGATATTCAAATCATTGACCCAGCCACATATCCAGAGTATGAATCGATGGTGGCCGCATTTGTTGAACGCCGTAAAGGCAAAGCAACTGAAGCCCAGGCACAAGAGTTATTGCGTGATAACAATTATTTTGGCACAATGCTAGTTTATTTGGATAAAGCGGACGGTATGGTTTCTGGCGCCATTCATTCGACAGGTGATACTGTGCGGCCGGCTTTACAGATTATTAAAACACGGCCCGGTGTGAGTCGAACGAGTGGGGCTTTTATTATGCAGCGTGGCCGTGAGAATGAGCGTTATCTCTTCTCTGATTGTGCAATCAATATTGATCCTAATGCCCAAGAACTGGCTGAAATTGCGGTAGAATCCGCTAAAACAGCAGCGTTATTTGATATTGATCCAAAAGTAGCTTTATTGAGTTTTTCAACGAAAGGTTCGGCCAAAGCCGATCAAGTGACTAAAGTCGCCGAAGCTACCAAAATTGCGCAAGAATTGGCACCGCAATATGAAATCGACGGTGAACTCCAATTTGATGCGGCTTTTGTGCCTGTTGTAGCTCAGCAAAAGGCACCCGATTCTCACGTGGCTGGACAAGCAACGGTATTTGTTTTTCCTGAATTACAATCTGGTAATATTGGTTATAAGATTGCACAGCGTTTTGGTAACTTCGAAGCTATCGGTCCGATCTTACAAGGTCTAAACAAGCCAATCTCTGATTTATCAAGAGGTTCTAATGAAGAAGACGTCTACAAGTTATCTATCATTACAGCTGCGCAAGCTTTACTTTAAAGTGGTGCTAGACTAGATTATTGAGCGCAGGTAGCTTTAATTTTGATTTAATTAAATATTTATAAGGTGACGAGAGTGAGACAAAAGGCGCTTAGCACCTGAGCCATTCGTGGTTAGGTGAGGGCGTTGCCTTTTGGAACACATTTAAAATTTAATTATTCGTAAACACATAGTGGCTGAAAACAAAACGTTAGTTTTGTCCCAGCCACGTTTTTATATAAAAAAGCCTTGATTAAGCCTTTTACGTATCCAGCGGTATCCGTTATAATAACGGTAAACTAAGGAGGAATCACTGTGCAAACACAAACTGCAACGGCAACAATTGCTCTGGGAGAGGTATTAGGGGTTCATTTAAAACCGGGTGATGTAATCTTATTAAATGGTGACTTAGGTGCTGGTAAGACGACCTTTACAAAAGGTATTGCCCAGGGCCTTGGTATTCGGCAACCAATCAAGTCACCCACTTTTACATTGATTCGTGAGTATCAGCGGGGGCGGTATCCACTCTATCATATGGATATGTATCGTTTAGAAAGCGGGGGCAGCGCGGATTTGGGCTTAGAAGAGTACTTTAATGGTGATGGGATCGTTGTGGTGGAATGGAGTCAGTATATTCAAAGTGAACTGCCGGCCACATATTTGACCATTGACTTGAAAAAAGATGCGCAAAATGATGCCTTTCGTCAAATTAATTTTACGCCTATCGGATCACACTATGAAAAACTGGTTCAGCAAGTTTTGGCGGCTTATCATCATGAGTGACGGCCAAGAACTAATTATTCGTGAAGCCGTACCTGAAGATGCTGAAGCATTACAAACGTATTTGCATGCTGTTCGGCAGGAATCAGATTTGTTATTGGTGACTGACGAGGATTTGGCTAATGATCGCCAATTACAGGCGCTGGCTTTAGCAGATATTTTTGAAAGTAACAATAATATTTTATTAGTGGCTATTTTGCACGATGAGATTATTGGCATGGTCAGGATCTCAGCTGAAGCGGATGAGCATATCCAACATGTGGGAACTTTAGGCATCTCAGTTCGCAAAGCCTATTGGAATCATCAAATCGGCACAATGTTACTGGGTGATGCCCTAGATTGGGCTCAAGAAACCAATGTTTTAAAACGAATTGAGTTGACCGTTCAAGTGCGAAATGAACGAGCAATCCATGTTTATAAAAAATTTGGTTTCGTTGTGGAAGGCCAATTACAACATGCTTTTTACACAACTACAGCTGGCTATTTAGATGTTTTATTAATGGCGAAATTGTTGGCATGATTGTAGAATAAAACAGCGTGTGACAAGGGGCGTTGCCTTTTGGCACACGTTTAAAATAAAATTGTTCGCAAACAAATAGAGGGTGAAAAACAAAACGTTAGTTTTTCACCCTCTATTTGTTTACTATTAACAACTCATTTTGAATATTTCCACTGTCTAATTTTAAGCTTCAATGCGCTTTAGTATCTTCAGAAAATCATTTACGGTCTTTTGCCAAGAAATATTGTGTAAATATTGGTGACTAGTTGCAACGACCTTAGCAAGTAATTCGGTGTCTTGTGCGGCCGTAAGCAAGGTGTCAGCTAATGCCGTTTCATTGAAATGGGTGGGGAAATAACTGCCCTTTGGTAGAAAATAGGAACCAGTTCCTTCAAGAAAATCGATGAATGGTAATCCAGTGCTCATCATTTCGAAAGGCACCAAGGAGAAATTTGTCATAGAAGGGGCAATACCAAAGTCGCAGCTATTGTACAAGTCAACCATTTCTTTGCGCGTTAATTTACCTAAATTGGTGCCATTGACAAAGCGTGCCGTTTTATTCGTGCCAAAGTACCAAACATCCAAGTGAATGCCCTTTTTAGCCAGTAACTTCTGACAATCCAGCATCGTGATTTGAATGCTGATGGGCGCACGTCTAGGACTTGACCATTTGGTATATACTGCAATCTTTAGTCGTTTCTTGGTTGGGTAGTTAGAAAAATCTCTTGGGGAGAAAGGATAGTTATCCAGATCAACTGGAAAATTGATTTGATCTACTGGCGTTTTATTTTTAGTGTGAACGTTGATCATATGGGCACACCAAGGTCCTAGTGATACCATATGTAGACCAAAATCATAAGTCTTTTTTGCAAGTTGATAGCGATCACCAAAAGGATAGAAATAAGGTTCATAGTCTTGCACAAAGTAAAATTTGTAGCCAGGTTTGTTTTTGATGATATAGGCCGTTTCCCACATAGTAGCAATCCAAATATCTGATTGGTGTGTGTCCAAGTGCGACATATCTAAACAGGTCCCACCAAACTTAGGAAAGTTAAATTCTGCATCGTCAGTCATAGATGCTTGTGATTGCGGAACGTAGCTCAAATAATAAACTTCATAACCGGCTTGTTGTAATAAAGTACCCAAGTGCAACATGGTTGTTTGACCGCCATCATAGGGAATGATGCCAGTGGTGACAAAGGTAATTGATCGGTAATGTGCTTGACGCTTTTGCTTTGCGGGACGGTCATTAAAATATTTTAGGATGGCGTCATAATCGTGAATATCACCTTGCATCACATCTTGCATTGTATCGTTTTCTTTTGCCAATATTTCGCGCTCCCTTTTCATCTTAATGACAAAAAAACAGACTAAAGTGGACAAATACCGCACAAAAGTCAGTTAGAAAACTGGTTTTTGAAAACTAGTAGCACTGTTTAAGCAAGTGACAACAGCGAGCTAGGATACCGTTCACTCTAGCAACGTGTTTTTGAACTACTTTTATTATAATACTTTTATAGATTGATAGCTTATTTTCTGAAAAACTAAGCGATAAGTTTGATAAAAGGCCGTAATTGGTCCGGTCCAAACTGCTGTACTTGATGAATCAAAATTTGGGCGCAAGCAATGCTGTCGGCGAGCGCATTATGATGATGCTGTAATTGAATTTTAAGCGCAGCAGAAACCGTATTTAAACGATGATTCGGAAATTCAGGATATAGTTTGCGACTTGTTTGCAAGGTATCGATAGCTAAATAATGGGGTGGCAAGATCTCAAAACGTTGTAGAGATTGGCGTAAAACATTGATATCAAAGCGGGCGTTATGCGCAGTTACTAAGTGATTCGTGTCAAATAATGGGGCAATATGCGGCCAAACTTCTGCGAAAGTTGGGGCATCTTGAACATCACTTTCATGAATACCATGAATCTGTACGTTACGACGATCAAAATACATTTTAGGATTGATCAATGTGTAAAATGAATCTACAACTTTGTTGGCTCGTACGACCACCAGTGCAATAGAGCAAGCACTTTTGGGGGAACGATTGGCGGTTTCAAAATCCATGGCAATGAAATTCATGGCTAACCTCTTTTCTGTAGTTTAAGATTTTTGTACTAGGTCAGCGATATCAAGTTCGATCGGGCAATGATCGGAACCATAAATATCCGTTAATATTTTGGCATCGTGCAATTTGTCTGTTAAATCATTGGAAGTACAAAAGTAGTCGATACGCCAACCGGCATTGTTTTTGCGGGCATTAAAACGATAACTCCACCAAGAATAAACACCGGTTTGATCGGGATAAAAGTGACGGAAGGTATCCGTAAAACCAGCATTTAGTAAGGCTGTAAACTTGGCACGTTCTTCATCTGTGAAGCCAGCGTTATGGTGATTCGTCTTATCATTTTTTAAATCAATGGCTTCATGAGCTACATTGAGGTCACCACAAAAAATAACAGATTTGTGTTGGCTAAGCTGGTGGACATAATTGCGAAAGGCATCGTCCCAAGTCATACGATAATCTAAACGTTTTAACTCATTTTGTGAATTTGGTGTGTAGCAAGTGATCAGGTAGAAAGTTGGATATTCTAGCGTGATCAAACGGCCTTCATGATCGTGAATATCAATACCTAAGCCATAAGTGACATTTAAGGGTTTGTATTTTGTGAAAATAGCTGTTCCAGAATACCCTTTTTTTTCAGCATAGTTAAAATACTGGTGATAGCCTGGCAAGTCTAACGTAACTTGCCCAGCTTGCATCTTTGTTTCTTGTAGACAAAAAAAGTCCGCATCTAATGTATTAAAAGTAGTCATGAAATCTTTTTTTAGGACTGCTCTTAAGCCGTTAACATTCCAAGAGATTAATTTCATCGTAAGTCCTCCGTTAGTCTAAGTCTAAAAAATATCTGATAACGCTGTTCTGTAAATAGTCTACATGTTTTGGGCCGCCTTGCAAGTGACATGAGTTGACAATCAAAAAATACTGGGTAGATACTGGGAGTTCAGACTATCTATATCAATGTTTTTTTGTTAAAATGGCAACTAGAGTTGTCTCAGAAAATGAACTGTGAACAGGGGCGAAGATAGTGATCGAACAATTGCCTGATTCTGAAATTTTGATCAAATATAATGAACCATTAAGTAAGTACACATTTACAAAAACCGGTGGACCAGCTGATCTATTAGCTTTTCCTAAAAGTGTCACAGAGTTAAAAACTTTATTGCATTTTGCAAAGGTACGACAACTACCGTTAACTTTTATAGGTAATGCTAGCAACTTGATTGTTCAAGATGGTGGGATCCGTGGGTTAACGATTATTACCACGGCCATGACGGCGATCCATGTATATGGTCATTATATTGTTGCACAAGCGGGCGCCCACATTATAGATACCTCAAAAACGGCTCAGCAAGCGAGTTTATCAGGCTTAGAATTTGCTGCTGGTATTCCCGGAAGTGTTGGCGGCGCCATTTTTATGAATGCGGGTGCCTATGGTGGTGAAATTTCAGACGTAGTGGCGGCTTACGATTATTTGGATTCTCAAGGTGAGTTACACACGCTGACCGGTGCGGCAATGGCTTTTCACTACCGACACAGTGCGGTTCAGGAAAATCATGGTATTGTGATTTCAGCTCGGTTTAATTTGATACCAGGTGATCCTGAAGTGATTTTGGCTAAAATGACAGATTTTAATACCAAGCGAGCCACCAAACAACCGCTAGAGTACCCATCTTGCGGCAGTGTCTTTAAACGGCCAAAGGGTTATTTTGTCGGACCGCTGATTCAAAAAGCTGGCTTACAGGGGCGTATTATTGGTGGGGCACAAATATCCACCAAACACGCTGGTTTTATCGTAAACCGTGGGCAAGCAACTGCGACCGACTATATGCAAATGATTCATTTGATTCAAGCAACAGTGCTAAAGAAATTTGGCGTTCGCTTAGAGCCAGAAGTTAGAATTATTGGCGAACCCAAAAAATAAGATAATATGTCAGGGTCGGTAGATAGGTTGATGACCGACTCTTTTATTTTGAAATCAACTGATTGGGGGCAGGACATTGGAAATTATTGAAGCTGTCATTATATTGACAATTTTTGTAGTGATCTCAAATATTATCAGTCATTACCTTGTGGCCATCCCTGTTAGTCTGATTCAAATCATACTAGGTTTGTTGATTGCTTTGATTTTTAAGCTAACGATTCCGCTACGAACCAGCTGGTTTATGCTACTGTTTATTGCACCACTACTATTCAATGACGGGCGTCACTTTCCTAAACGCGAATTGTGGGCGTTGCGGGGGCCGATCGTTGCTAATGCCATTATCCTGGTGTTTTTGACCACATTTTTAGGCGGTTTCTTGATTCATTATCTGATTGCTGACCTACCCTTATCTGCAAGCTTTGCGTTATCTGCGATTCTGTCGCCGACAGACCCAATTGCTGTGCAGTCGATCTCTGAACGGGCAAAATTACCGACTAATATTTTACATTTGGTTAGTGGGGAAAGTTTGATTAATGATGCTAGTGGATTGATTGGTTTTAAGTATGGCATTGCAGCAACAATGACCGGCTTTTTTTCTCTGACGCATGCGACGGGTGATTTTATTTATATCAGTATTGTTGGCGCCTTATTAGGATTGGTCATGATTTTTGGCATTCATTTTTTGCGCGGCTTTTTCTTACGTCAAGGCATCAACGATGTGATTTTACATACGATCATGCAAGTGAGTACGCCCTTTGTGATTTACTTGGTGGCGGAAGAGATTTTTCATGCATCGGGTGTAATCGCGGTTGTAACGGCAGGCATTTTTAATAGTACCCAGCGCAACCTTTATTCAGATTATTATTTAGCTGAATTAAATATCGTCAGTGAGCGGACGTGGGACTTGATTGTCTATATTTTAAATGGGATCGTCTTTTTGATTTTAGGGATCGAATTGCCAGTTGCTTTTGGCGATGTCATTCGTGCTGCTAATGTCGATACAAAATCGGCCATTTTATATGTCTTTGTCACATGGTTTGGTTTATTGATCATTCGGACTTTATGGACTTATGGGTACAGTTTTTTATCCTACTTACGCGATCGGCAAAATAAAAAAGCGCCCCAATGGCGAATTGCTATTTTATCAGGCTTGACAGGGGTTCGCGGGGCTATTACCATGGCTGGTGTTTTATCAGTGCCCGTGGCGTTGACAAATGGGGCAGCTTTTCCAGAGCGGCCTTTGATGCTATTTGTAGCTGGCGGTGTTATATTATTGAGTTTGGTTAGTGCAATTGTCTTTATACCACTGTTTGTGCCTAACGGGCGGCCTTTAAGATTGCGCGGCAGTTTGCCGGATGATGACGCAGATGGTAGTTTGGCTGAAGATACCACTGAAACGGCAGATGATCTACCATTAAAGAAATATACCTCAGCACAGGCACAATTATATATGTATCGGGTTGCCGTCCAGCGTTTAGAATCTGAAAAACATGAAGATAACCAGCGTGCAGCGTTAGACTTGATTGACGAATATCAGATTATGATCCGCCGTGCAGAGTTAGATATTAGTGAGGACGATCAGTTACCGCCACTCTTGGCTGATGAATTGATGCTAAATAAAGTTGGCCTAACTGGTGAATTGCAGACATTGGATCGTTTATGGCATGATAATGAGATTCAAGCACGCGCTTACCAATACTATCGTAAAAATTTAATCCAGCGTCAACGTAATCTGGAAGATATTATTACCGGCAGTTGGCGCATCCGAATCAAGATGATTTTATTTAGGATCCAGGTACGAATCAATCATTTGCTTGCTGAATTAACCTTGCAAAGGAATGATAATCGCACATTTTACAATGAACAGCTATTTATCGAACGTCAAATGGCCAAAGGTGGCTTGAAATATCTATCTTCATTTTTGAAACAAACGGAAAATCGCAAGCATAATTATAACCGCCAAGCTATTTATCAATTGGTGACACGCTATCGGCGGCGTATCGTAAATCTAAAAAGTATTGGTAATCAGCAAACAGAAAGATATGAACACCAATTAGCGCTCTTGCGAACGCACGCGTTGGCAAGCCAGCGGAGTGCGATTCAGGAGATGGTTGAAAAAGGGCTAATTGAAACAAGCGTAGCCGCTAAGCTACGCCAGCAAATCAATTATACGGAAAATGCTATGGTAATGACGAATGATCAAGAAACGGATTTATCTTAAGGAAAAGCAACGATCGTTCGACCCAGTTTTGGTTTTTTGAGAAAATCTTTTAAAACGGGAATCATTTCTTCAAAACCAATTTCGTGAACAGCAACATTGTGTTCGTGATCAGGACGCAGTGCCGTAGCTAATAGTTGCCAAAGTTCAGCGCGGTCATTGTTGGGATAAAAGACAGAATCTACACCGATCAAACTGATATTGCGCAGAATAAATGGTAAGACGTTTGCTTGAAAGGTAGCTTTATCTGCATTGCCATAAGTGACCACTTTACCACCATACTTGATGTACGGCAAAATATGACCAAGTAGATCCCCGCCAATACCATCGATAGCCATCATATAACGG
Organism: Agrilactobacillus fermenti; assembly: GCF_047943045.1. Classification (GTDB taxonomy): domain Bacteria; phylum Bacillota; class Bacilli; order Lactobacillales; family Lactobacillaceae; genus Agrilactobacillus; species Agrilactobacillus fermenti. The sequence continues at coordinate 843,677 of NZ_CP181347.1, forward strand.
CCTGTTTGTAACGGGTGATCAGTTGCTTGTGTCAGCACTTCAGGCGCAATCACATGAGCAGCACCAAGACTTTTTAAATAATCTTGAGCAGTATCTTGCCGTGTTACGGCCGTTACATTGGTAAACTTCAGCTTACGCAACATGGCTAATAACAGGCCCCCAACACCACCGGTTGCGCCAGTAATCAGGATCGGTACCTGTTTATCGATAGATGCTGGCATTTGTAGGAAGTAGCTTAGAGCAATCGCAGCGGTGACCCCGGCTGTACCAAAAATCATAGCATCACGCATGGTCAAAGGCCGAGGCACTTTGAGAATGTTTTGACTGCTTGTCGTTACAAACTCACTATAACCGCCATCTTCTGTTACGCCAAAGTTGAAGCCAGTTCCAACGACTTTATCACCGGGGAAAAAGCGGGAATCATTGGATTCAATAATCATTCCTGAAAAATCAATTCCGGGTACAATGGGGTAATTCTTGATCACACCACTATTATTATCCAAAGCGAGTGCATCTTTGTGGTTGATGCTTGAGTATTGGACCCGAATTAATACTTCGCCATCTTTACGGACACGGAACTGTTTTGGAACATACTTAGGGATAACTTGACCGTCTTTAATTTGATATTCGAGCGCTTGATAATCAGACATAATAACCTCCAGCAAACTAATTCATAAGTTTATTATAAACGTATTTGTATCAATACACGATAAATAATTTAAAAAGTAATGGTATATCAAGCAAAAAAATTGATGTTGGATTAAAAAAGAAAACTATAATGGTTGGTTAGCTTACCTGTGAAGGGGGACTTTTGTAGGCAATAAAGTTACTTTTGCAAGGAAAACATAAATGATGTATCAGTAATACACAGGGTAAATTGAAAAGCAGTTTTATACTAGGAATCATTAACTAAAAAAATAAAATAATGGGGCGGCAAGCATGCAATCACCAGAAACAATTCTTGAATTACAACATATTTATAAGTCTTTTGATGATTTTGTGGCACTTGATGATATTAATATCAAACTTGATCAAGGTAAATTTTATTCTTTTTTGGGACCGTCTGGATCCGGCAAGACAACGGTCTTGAGAATTGTGGCGGGGTTGATTTTAGCAGATCGAGGTAAAGTATTATTTGATGGGCAAGATATTTCGAAATTACCAGCCGAAAAACGAAAGGTTAACACCGTCTTTCAGAATTATGCTTTGTTTCCACATTTAAATGTTTTTGATAATGTGGCTTTTGGTCTAAGACTTAAAAGAATGCCTCAAGATGAACTCCAAGAAAGGGTCATGCAAGCTCTAAAGACAATTCAATTAAATGGCTATGAAGATCGGATGATTTCAGAGTTATCTGGGGGACAACAACAGCGTGTCGCTATTGCTCGTGCAATCGTTAATGAACCGCGCTTGTTGTTATTGGATGAATCGTTATCAGCTCTAGATCAAAAATTACGACAGCAGATGCAGTATGAACTGCGCTCGTTACAACAACGATTGGGCATTACTTTCTTGTTTGTGACTCATGACCAAGAGGAAGCATTAGCTATGAGTGATGAAATTATTGTTATGAATGAAGGTAGAATTCAACAAAGTGGGACACCAGTTGATATCTATGATGAACCAATCAATCATTTCGTAGCTAATTTCATTGGCGAGAGTAATATTGTGCCGGGAACGATGATCCGCGATTATGAAGTTGAATTTGTTGGCAAACGTTTCGAATGTGCTGATGCAGGTATGCGTGATCATGAACCGGTTGAGGTTGTTTTACGGCCAGAAGATATTACAGTCACAACGCCAAATCAGGGCAAATTAGTCGTTTCCGTTGATTCTCAGCTATTTCGTGGCGATCATTTTGAGATTACATCTCACGATGAAGATGGCAACGAATGGCTGATTCATGCGACAAACTCGATTGAAGATAGGGATAAAGTTGGCTTGAGTTTTTCACCAAATGCGCTGCATGTCATGCGGTTTGGTGAAAAAGAAGCTGATTTCGATCGGCGCTTAAGTGAATATGAGGGGGACGAATCATGACGCGTACAAGTCGTTTGAGTTATTTTTCGTTGTATTTACTGTGGATTTTATTCTTTGTGATCACGCCAGTTGCTTTGATTGTTTATCAGTCATTTTTTAACTTAAATCATCAGTTTACTTTGCAAAATTACCGGGATTATCTCAGTTCCAGTGTTTATTTAAGAATGACTTTGAATTCTTTTATTTTTGCATTTCTGATTACACTCCTTACTTTGCTGATCAGTTATCCGGCAGCTTATTACTTGACACGATTAAAACATCGGCAACTGTGGATCTTATTAATTATTCTACCGACTTGGATCAACCTGCTGTTAAAAGCTTATGCCTTTATTGGTATCTTTTCTCAGGCCGGGTCGGTTAATCATTTCTTAACTTTTATAGGTATTGGTCCCCAGCAAATATTATTCACAAATACCAGTTTTGTACTGGTTGCTGCCTATATTCAAATTCCATTTATGATTTTACCAATTTATAATTCGCTGGTGGATATTGATCCGGCAATTATCAATGCCAGTCATGATTTAGGGGCTAACAACGTCCAAACCTTGTGGCGCGTCATCATACCCATGAGTGCAAACGGCGTGCGGTCTGGTGTGCAGTCGGTCTTTATTCCTTCCCTCTCGTTATTTATGATTACGAGACTGATTGGTGGTAATCGCGTGATTACGTTAGGGACCGCTATTGAAGAACATTTTTTGACGACAATGAATTGGGGCATGGGTTCTACGATTGGGGTCGTGTTGATTATAATCATGTTTATAACGATGATGTTAACGGCCAGTCGCCGTAAAGGGGGTGTGAAACGATGACTGAAAAACATACTTGGATCGGTAAATTATATTTAGCCTTTGCTTTTGCAATTTTATATACGCCAATTTTTTATCTGGTTTTTTATTCCTTTAATTCTGGTAAAAACATGTCTGGTTTTAAGGGCTTTACTTGGAGTCATTATCAAACATTATTTGCAGATTCACGGTTGATCATCATCGTTTTGCAGACCTTTTTGGTTGCGATTCTGTCAGCTCTGATTGCTACTATTGTTGGTTCTCTGGGCGCGCTTGGCATTTATCAAGTCCGCAGACGACACACACGAAATTTACTATTATCGCTGAATAATATTTTAATGGTTTCCCCCGATGTTATTATTGGTGCCAGCTTTTTGATTCTATTCACAGCGATGGGTATCGCCTTAGGTTTTGGTTCAGTTTTGGCAAGTCATATTGCCTTTTCGATTCCAATTGTGGTGTTGCTAGTTTTACCGCGTTTACAGGAAATGGATTACGCAATGATCGATGCTGCCCGAGATTTAGGCGCAAATAGCTGGCAGATATTAAGCCGAGTGATTTTGCCGTTTATTTTACCAAGTGTTTTTTCTGGGTACTTTATGGCGTTCACCTACTCATTAGATGATTTTGCTGTGACCTTCTTTGTAACTGGGAATGGTTTTGCAACGCTGTCGGTTGAGATTTATTCTCGGGCGCGTCAAGGCATTAATTTGGAAATCAATGCCTTATCAGCTTTGATGTTTTTATTCTCAATTATTTTAATTGTTGGTTATTATTTATTAAATCAGTATACACAGTCCCGGCGACAGAGACGGCAAAAGGATGGGGTGTATCTTAAATGAAACGATTCGGAATTTTTGCAGTCATTATCGTTTTGATCAGTGGTTTTCTTGGATTGGGTATCAAATCCTTGAATCAAGCTTCTGGTCAGGGAAATGCGGATAAAACGTTGACGATTTTTAACTGGGGAGATTATATTGATCCACAGTTGATCACTAAATTTGAACATGAAACTGGCTACCAAGTGAAGTATGAAACTTTTGACAGTAATGAGGCAATGTTTACTAAGATCCAACAAGGCGGAACAGCCTATGACATTGCCGTTCCTAGTGATTACATGATTGAGAAGATGCGTAAGGCACACTTGTTAGTTCCATTAAGTAAGCAAAAAATCGTTGGCCTATCTAACATCGAACCAGAATTTCTTGATCAAAGTTTTGACCAGCATAATCAATATTCAGTGCCTTATTTTTGGGGGACACTGGGGATTATTTATAATGATAGATATGTAAAAGCCAGTGAAATGCAGCATTGGCGTGATTTATGGCAACCTAAATGGCGCAATAGTATCATGCTGGTAGATAGTGCTCGAGATATTATGGGACTTGCTCTAGTTAAGGATGGGGCTTCCATGAACAGCACGAATCAGGTGCAGCTTCAAAAAGCAGCCACCGATCTTGATCAACTCGCACCAAATGTGAAAGCAGTCGTTGCCGATGAAATTAAAATGTATATGAGCGATAATGAAGCACCCTTAGCGGTCACTTGGTCTGGAGAGGCAGCAGAAATGCTGGCTAATAACAGTCACCTGCACTATGTGGTCCCTTCAGAAGGTAGTAATTTATGGTTTGATAATATTGTCATTCCCAGGACAGTTAAGCATAAAAAAGCTGCCTATGCCTTTATTAATTTTATGCTGCAACCTAAAAATGCGGCACAAAATGCTGAATACATTGGCTATGCCACTCCAAATCGCTTAGCAAAACGTTTGTTGCCAAAAGCAATTCGTGAAGACAAACAGTTCTATCCTGATCAACAAACAGTGCGTAATCTGCAGGTCTATCAAGATTTAGGGCCAACGTGGGTACAGCGGTATAATGATCTATTTTTAGAGTTCAAGATGCATAAATAACAATTACTCAACTTTTGTTAGCCGATTAAAGCACCAAATACTCAAATAGATCAAATTCATGATAACCCAAAGAATTGCAATAAAAGCCAGACTTTCTGGATGCCACATATGTAAAATTGGCGTTATGACTCGGCTTGGATCTAGCAAATAGACAGTATGAATACGTAAAAAACGACCAATGTAGATACCAATTGCTGTTAACAGTAGTGTTAATTCTAATAAAAAAGGATAATAATGGGTTTTACCGTGAAAGAAGCGCTGATTCACTTGGATCAGCGTATTTTTCATTGTTGCAAAACCTAGAATTGTTGAGACGATAGCACTAGTTACTAGGTAGGCAAAGTAAAGCCAGAGGTGCGTATTGGCGCGCATTAACATGGTGGTTTGATTATAAGGGTGTAATAGTGAAAGATGAAAAAGATCGGTCAATAGGTAGGGCGTATTGGGATAAAAAAGCAGCCAAATTAGTAACAATAGTAGATAGATCAAATTTGATTTGATTTGTTGGTCACTTAGGTGAAACGCAATTTCAATGGGAATATAAGCTAAGAGTGTGTTTAAAAAAATAAATTCAAACGGATTTTTGATACCTACAAAAGCAAAAGCTAAGAAGAAAATGTAGGCAAAACGAATGAACCAACGAATTTGAGATTTATTCATGGGAATGACTCCAATTATTAATTATTTAATGAATGACGATGGCTGCCTAGAACTAAATTCAAAATAAATTTAGTTTTAGCACAAAAGAACATCGTTTTGCATTCTATTGTACCAGTATTCAAGCCTATATGTCAGCTGAACGTGTGACATCATCGGTGGCTAAGGATTGATAAAAACCATAATAGGTATTAGATTTATTATTCAAGCTGTTTGTGGTTGGGTAAAAAATTTTTTATTTTTTGTAATCTGTACGCACTAAGAATGTTCGTCGTTATATAGCTAGTTAACATAAAATACCGCTTTTGTTCAGCCACTACTGAATGGGAACGTTCAACAAGAAGTAGCTTTCATGTTATAATAATGCGGACGATTTTTTTAGGAGGCAAAGCATGTCGATCGATTGGGCCAATATTTGGACGTTACAAAACTTTATGAATGTCATCGATATCGCCGTTGTTTGGTATTTTATTTATAAATTGATCATGTTGATCAAGGGCACCAAAGCGGTTCAATTGATGAAGGGTATTGCAGTGATCATTGCAATCAAATTGATCAGTTGGTTTTTGAATTTGCAGACTGTTTCTTACATCATGGACCAAGTGATCAATTGGGGCGTGTTGGCGCTAGTCGTGATATTTCAACCTGAAATACGTCGAGGCTTGGAGCATCTCGGGCGCAGTTCTTTATTTCGACGGAATAGTCAAGAAATTAATCAAGAAACAAAGTCGCTTATTGCTGGCTTGGATAAAGCAATACAATATATGTCTAAGCGACGTATTGGGGCATTGATCACGATGCAAATGTCTACGGGGTTAGAAGACTACATAGAGACGGGCATACCCTTGGATGCTGATGTCACCGGGGCGTTACTGATTAATATTTTTATTCCTAATACCCCGCTGCATGATGGGGCTGTGATTATTCGTGATGGTAAGATTGCCGTTGCCGCGGCGTATCTACCTCTATCAGAAAGTAGTACGATTCCCAAAGAATTGGGGACCCGGCATCGGGCAGCTGTAGGGATCAGTGAAGTGACAGATGCTTTGACAATTGTTGTTTCTGAGGAGACTGGCGGGGTGACCATTACCAAAAACAGCGAGTTGCTACGTGACCTTACCCGAGAAGATTATTTAAAATACTTAAATACACAACTGATTCCCAAAGAACCACAAAAAAATGGTCTAAAGACGTTTTTCGATGGCTTTTTTAAGAAGGGGGCCTGATCGTGAATAAACTCTTTACAAAAACTTGGGTTTATAAAGTGCTGTCATTGTTGTTTGCATTAGGCCTTTTTACGTATGTTAATTTGGGGAAGCTATCAACTACACGAAGTTCTTCAGATGGTAATAAGGAAGTGTTGGCAACCAAGAAACAGACAGTTAGTATGCCTTTAGAGTTGCAAACGGACTCCGACAAGTACTTTATTACGGGCTATCCAGAAAAAGTCAGCGTGCAATTGGAAGGGCCAAGTGCACTGGTGACGACGACGGCTAATACACAAAATTTTAAAGTAATGGCTGATTTACGTCGATTAGGTATTGGGCGACATCGAGTGGAATTGAAGCAGCAGGGTCTAAATAATGACATTACTTATAAGATTAAACCGAAATATATTACGATCAATATTCAGGCAAAAGCCACGCAAGTATTTCCAATTCAAGTTCAATTTAATAAAAACAGTATTGCCGATGGCTATAGAGTTGGTGAGCCGAAGCTGAGTCAAGAGACGGTACAAGCAACGGGCTCTAAAGCGGATATTGAGCGGGTCCACCAAGTAGTCGCAAACGTAGGGGTTAGTAATGAACACAAGACCAATATTGATCAAGAAGTACTATTGCAGGCCCTAGATAGTTCTGGTAAGACGATTAATGTAGTTTTAGAGCCGCAAACCGTGCATGTGAATATTCCCGTTTATTTACCAAGCAAGAAAGTAACCTTAAATTTTAATCAGGTAGGGAATGCTGATAAGTCGTTAAAATATGAATTTACGTCAGATACTCGGCAAGTAACCGTCAGCGGGACTCAGGCAACACTAGATAAAATTAAAAATTTATCGGTTCCCGTAGATGTCTCGGGTATTTCTCAAACAACGAATAAAGATGTAAAAATCGATCTTAAAGGCACTGGATTACAGGATGTTGATCCGCAAACGATTCGAGTAAGCATCAAAGTAACTAAGTCTACCAATGAGGAAGCAGCGGCTACGGCTTCTAGTGAAGGGGCGACTGTGAATCAAGCGCGTACGTCACAGTATCCTGCATCGCAAGGTTCTACCGGTTCAAGCACTGCTGCAACGAGTAGTGCACAATCTAGTAGTCATTCTGAAAGTAGTTCGAGTTCAAGTCAGTCGAGTGTATCGACTGAAACAAGTTCATCCTAGTTTGAAATAGAAACTGAATTAAGTGTAAAATTTAGAAGATAAATTATGAACAGTTGAGAGGTAAAAACATGACAAAGTATTTTGGAACTGACGGTGTACGTGGTGTCGCAAATAAAGGTCTGAAACCAGAAATGGCATTTAAGTTAGGCCGTGCCGGAGGCTATGTCTTAACCGAGCATCATGAAGATGAACGAAAACGGCCACGTGTACTGGTGGCAACTGATACACGTATTTCTGGACCTATGCTTAAAGATGCGTTAATTTCTGGTTTATTGTCTGTTGGCATTGAGGTGTTGGATCTCGGTGTGATTACAACGCCAGCAGTCGCTTACTTGATTCGTGTACAAGATGCAGATGCTGGTATCATGATTTCAGCGTCCCATAATCCGGCTGAAGATAATGGTATTAAGTTCTTTGGGTCAGATGGGTATAAATTATCTGATGAAACAGAAGAAGAGATAGAACACTATATTGATGCACCTGCAGATGAATTACCAAGACCATCAGCCGAAGGGTTAGGTTATGTTGAAGACTATCCCGAAGGTTCCCTGAAATATTTGCAATTTTTAGCTCAAACATTACCTGATGATTTATCCGGATTAAATATTGTTTTGGATGCGGCGAACGGTTCTACTTCTAATTTAGTCAGCAAGTTATTTGCCGACGTTGAAACAGAATTCGATACGATTGCTACCAATCCAGATGGACTCAATATCAATAAAGGGGTTGGGTCAACGCATCCTGAACAACTTGCTAAAACGGTTGTTGAAAAAGGAGCAGTTGCCGGACTTGCTTTTGATGGTGATGGTGATCGCTGTATTGCGGTTGATGAACTTGGCAATATTGTCGATGGCGATAAGATCATGTTCATTTTAGGTAAATATTTCAGTGAACGCGGTCGACTCAAACAAGATACGATCGTAACCACAGTCATGAGTAATATTGGCTTGTATAAAGCGATGGAAGCTAATGGCTTAAAATCAGTCCAGACCGACGTTGGTGACCGTTATGTTGTTGAAGAAATGCGCAAGGATGGCTATAACCTTGGCGGTGAACAATCCGGGCATATTATTTTATTAGATTATCATAATACTGGTGACGGTATGTTGACTGGCCTGCAGTTGCTAAATGTTATGAAGCAAACTGGTAAGAAGTTATCCGAGTTAGCTGATGAAGTGCACACTTATCCGCAAAAATTAGTTAATGTGAAAGTTAAAGATAAGAAAAATTGGAAACAGTATCCCGAAATTACTGAATCTATTGATACGGTTGAGAAAGAAATGGCGGGAGATGGCCGTATTTTAGTTCGGCCAAGCGGCACGGAGCCTCTATTACGGGTTATGGGTGAAGCAGCGACCCAAGAAAAAGTAAGCACGTATGTTGATCAAATCGCTGAAGTTGTCAAAAATGTTATGGGCATAGATGAGAGTGGCATAAAAGGCGTTTAGCGGCTGAGTCTTAACAAGAATTACGAAAAATGGTGGACTTTCCATTTGAGTAATTCATCGTTGAGTGAGGGCGTTGCCTTTTGGAACATGTTTAAGATACAATCATTCGTGAAATAAACAGGGGCCAGAACAAAGTTAATATTTTGTTCTGGCCCCTGTTTGCGATTAAAGACAGTCGATTCTCGATGATCCTTACTATTGAATAAAGTACTTTTAATTTGATTGATAATAACTGACAATTAATTGTTTATAAATATCAATACTCGTGAGATAGTCGCTAGTAGTAACGTATTCATCAACTTGATGTGCCGTATTGTTACCAGGACCGAAAATGGCAAAGGGAAAATGATGGTCTTCCTGAAAAATTGCTGCATCCGTAATTGGGGCACCAGTCACTAATACACCAGACCAGCCCTGTGCTTGTACAATAGCTTGCAGTGTTTTTAAAAACGGCTGATTGGCATCAGTTTTGACAGCATTGATAGTTGAATCCACCCGGACCTTAATTTGATGATTTGGCTTCGCATTAACGTGCGTAGCTGCTTTTTGTAAGGCGGCTGCAATTTTTTCGTTGGGGACACTGGCGACTGTACGAATATTACCACGCAGCTTGGCAATGCCTGGAATAGTGTTAATTTGTTCACCGCCATGGATCAAAGTTACATTAGCAGTTGTATAACCCAAATCAGGGTCCTTTTGAGTTAGAAGGGGTGCCAGTTCAATTTGCTGTTGGTTATAATAATCCAGTAAATTTTGAATGGCGTTAATACCGAGTTGAGGCATAGCACCGTGGGCAGTTTTACCGATAGATTCAGCAGTAAAATCAATAATGCCCTTGTGTGCAAACCAAATATCATGGTTGGTAGGTTCACCAATAATCATTGCTCTTACTGGCTTTAGATAACCGACCTTAGTAAGCTGGCGCGCACCATAGTTATCAATCTCCTCACCTACCGTAAAAATTAGTCTTAAAGGATAGTGAAAATCTGTGGTTAATAATTCTTTAGCAGCCATAGTCATAGCCGCAACGCCAGCTTTCATATCAGTGGCACCACGGCCATAAATTCGATCCTGATCGATTTCGGCACTGAAGGGCTGATGCCGCCATTGTGTGGTATCACCAGTTGCGACGACGTCTAAATGACCGCTCAATGCTAAGGTTGGTTTATCACCGTTAGGATTATTAAGATCAATGATTAGATTATTGCGGCCTGGAGCATATTCAACAAAGGTAGCAGAAATCGTTTTATCCGTTAGAAAATTTGCTAGAACTGTCGCCACTTGACCTTCGTTTTGAGCAATTGTGGGGATTTTTAAAATTTCTATTAATAAATTGATACGTTTTTCTTGCGGTGTCATGAACCTTCGCTCCTTTTTAACTTAGTTTAAGCAAGAAGACAATGAAAATGCAAGCTTCAGCCAAAATATAACTGTATACCAATTAGGGAAAATTATATATACCAATTTAAAATTTCCTTGACATTCATTTTGCTTATGGGTTATCATATCTCTTGTTTCCAGAAAGTATAAAAATGGATAGGAGGGACTATACCAATTTACAAAAGGATAGCGCCTGGTCCGTGAAACGGATGACGAGGAATGAGCTTATCGAAAGATTCGGCGGGTGGCTCAAGGGATCGCACTCTACAGATCAACACAAAAACAGGCTGTGAAGTTTGAACAGAAAGTTGATCAGCGACTGGAAATGTAATTGAAATTAAGAATTCACTATAAACGATGAATAGGGATGTATAACATATGTGTGGAATTGTTGGCGTAATTGGTAAAAAAGATACAACCGAAATTTTATTAAAAGGTTTAGAGAAATTGGAATATCGCGGTTATGATTCTGCTGGCATTTATGTAAATGATCAAGCAGGACATGATTACCTTGTCAAAGAAAAAGGTAAGATTTCTCAACTTGAAAGTGCGGTTGGTCCTGAAGTTCAAGGGATGATGGGTATCGGTCATACACGCTGGGCAACGCATGGCGCACCAAGTGATGTTAATGCCCATCCACATGTTTCTCAAAGCGGCCGGTTTTATTTAGTTCATAATGGCGTTATCAACAATTACCAAGAAATTAAAGAACAGTATTTAAAGGGCGTTAACCTTGTAAGTTCTACGGATACCGAAGTTGCCGTTCAATTGATCGGTGTTCTAGTTGAAGACGGTGGCTTAGATACTGAGAGTGCTTTCCGGAAGGCACTGAGTATCATTGATGGTTCATATGCATTTTTATTAGTTGATCGTGAAGAGCCTGATAAATTATTTGTCGCAAAGAATAAGAGTCCGTTATTAGTTGGTGTTGGTGATGGTTTCAATGTCGTTTGCTCGGATGCATTAGCTATGGTTGCTCAAACCAAAGATTTTGTTGAATTGCATGATGGTGAGATGGTCATCGTTACCAAGGACAAGATTCAACTTATGGATGAACAGGGCAATGAAGTAACGCGGAAACCTTACCATGTTAACTTAGATCCATCTGATATTTCTAAAGGGACTTACCCATACTACATGCTTAAAGAAATTGATGAACAACCAGCTGTTTTACGCCGCTTAGTACAAGAATATATCAATGAGGACGGGACTTTTAACTTTGATCCAAAATTGATCGATGCGCTTAAAGAAGCTGATCGCTTGTACATTGTAGCCGCTGGAACAAGTTATCATGCGGGGTTGGTTGGGAAACCAATTATTGAGCAGATTGCACAAATACCTGTTGAAGTAGAGTTGGCTTCTGAATTTGGCTACCATATGCCGTTGCTTTCTAAGAAACCATTCTTTATTTACTTATCCCAGAGTGGTGAGACAGCAGATAGTCGCCAAGTATTGGTTGAAACAAACAAACGCGGTTTCCCAAGTTTGACTTTGACTAACGTTGAAGCCTCGACTCTATCGCGTGAAGCTGATTTTACACTGCTATTAAAAGCTGGCCCTGAGATAGCTGTTGCTTCAACTAAAGCTTATACAGCTCAAATCACTGTTGAAACTATTTTAGCTCAAGCACTAGCTGTTGCTAAGGGATTGCCTTCAGCAAATGACTTAGATGTTAAGCATCAATTAGGCTTGGCTGCTAATGGTATCCAAACAATTGTCGATAGCAAGGATGATATCGAACAATTGGCGCATGAATTCTTTGCCAATACACGCAATGCTTTCTATATTGGCCGTGGCATTGATTATTGGGCTAGTCTAGAAGCTGCATTAAAACTCAAAGAGGTTTCATATATTCAAGCTGAAGGTTTTGCAGCGGGTGAATTAAAACATGGGACGATTTCTCTAATTGAAGAAGGCACGCCAGTTGCGGCCATTATTACTGATAAAGAAACAGCCTCTCATACCCGTGGTAATGTTCAAGAGGTACAGGCACGCGGCGCGAAAACTTTAAAAATTGTAAGTGAAGATCTAGCTCAAGCCGGTGATCAAATTATTATCCCAACACTTGAAACGGTTTTATCACCACTCGTTAGTATCGTACCAACACAATTGCTAGCTTATTACGCTACTTTACAACGAGGTTATAACGTGGATCAGCCAAGAAACCTTGCCAAAAGTGTAACTGTGGAATAGACACATTTGAACGCCATATTTTAATTAAGTTTTGAAGCGGCTGTTCAATTCAACCTTATCTATGTCATCAGATGTGGAGACAACGTATGATTACTTGTCCTCCGCATCTGATTTTTTAGGCTTAAAATAGGGTCTTAACGATTACGGGGCATCTGCAGTAAAATGAGGTAAATTGGCTTTGAGTTCACTTTATATTTCTGTGATAATAGGGCTAGTTAAAAAAGAAATTAGTGTTTGATATCGGAGTTGGGAAAATGGACGAAACAGATCTGCAAACTTATTGGGATGCTTTTGCACCAGAATACGCAGCGATACAGGCTGAGAGCCAGTTACCGCTGGCGTCCCGTGTTGAACAAGTTTTGAAGAAACGACACTTATTACCAACAGCAACTGTGTTGGATTTAGGTACTGGTGCAGGCCGATTTTTACCCGTTTTAGCAGCCAATGCCCAACAAGTCGTCGCCTTAGATATTTCCCAGGAAATGTTAAAATTTGCGCGACAAGCGGAACAAACGCATGGCTTCGATAATATCACATTTGTGCAGGCTAATTGGCAAACATTTATATCACGAGTTGGTAAGTATGATATTATTTTCGCTAGTATGTTTCCAGATGTAACAGATGCAAAAGAGATGGAGCAATTATTACAATTAGCCGTTAATGGCGTTATTTTTGGGCATTTTATACGGCGGCAGAGTCAGTTGGATACCATTATTTCACGTTCAGTTACCTTGCAATCCCCTGATGACACATTTAATGATGCTGTGATGCAATCAAGAAAAAATGCTTTGGCTGATTTAGGACAAACTTATTCAGTAGATCATTTAATATTCAAAACTTTTGAACCAGTTGATCGGCATTTGTTATTGATGGATCTTAAAGATCAGGTTATTAATGCAGAGGTTCCAGAATTGTTAGAAGCCGTGGCGCGTTTGTATCATAAAAAGCAGACCTTGAAAGACGAGATCTGCTATGTTTATGAATTATTAATGGTTACACCAAGCTAGTTATAAATGTGTACGGGTGTATTTTCCGGAATATTTTCAAAGAACCATTTAGCATCGGCAACACTGAGGCGGATACAGCCGTGAGAGTTGGCCTGTTTGCCCAGTTGCTTTGCTTGTGTTAAGTCGTAAGTACCTGCTTGATTTGTTGGTACAGTATGAAAAAGGTAAATACCATGGTCTTTAAAAGAAACCCAATAATTAGCGCCTTCTTTAGATTCTGAGTTGTAGAATTTCTGTCCCCGCTCAGCTTCGATTTTGAAAGTTCCAGTAGGTGTGCCCCCATCTTTACCAGTTGAAGCTAACATCGTGTATAGCGTTTGTTTGCCAGCCTTCAAGTAAACACGTTGCTTATGAATAGATACATCGACACTTAAATTAGCATAGTGAGCCACATTTGGATAGGGCTTATCCTCAGATGGCTGTTGCCAATAGTCGGTTAACTGGTTAGATTGCTGTGGTGCTTTTGTTTTTGGAACATGTTTGACAATCGTTGGCGCACTCATTTGTGACGCATGACCTTGTTTCAAAGGATGATTAGCAACTATCAAGTAGATGGGGGTGATCAACATGAGACAGACTGTTAAACTAGTAAAAATCAGTTTCAGTTTTTTTGTCATATTGATCTCCTTTCTATAATACGGGATTATCATAACACAATTTAAAGCACTCGTGGTGCATTGCTATATTAGAAATGAGGTGTTGTAATATTAAACGGAACCATATTTTTATCATCATTGTATTGGTTATTATTTCGACATTATTGATCAGTTCTTCAATGACTTATCAGGAGCAAACTTCAGTCCCATTCTTGCAAAAGGTATTGGCTAATCAACCTTTTAAGCAGCAGTTGGCCCATATTTCATTTTCCTATGCTGGGAAAACCCAATCAATTGCGGCCATTGGCTATTTTAAGTTCATTGAATTTTTTATACGTAAGGGGGCTCATTTTCTAACATACTTTATACTTGGTTTGAGTACTTATTTGGGTTTTCAAAATCGAATCCGGGGCCGTTGGTTTGCAGGAATAACGTTTTGGTTAGCCTGTACTGGCTTTGCAGCTACGGATGAATTTCATCAAATGTTAACTGGCGATCGAACGCCATTATTTCAAGATGTTATGTTGGACAGTATGGCAAGTCTATTAGGGTTACTGTTGGCTCTTGGCATTTGTTGGCGCCGCCGCAAAATAAAATTGTAACCGTAATTGAATCGCCCCCATGACTTTGCTATACTAGTATGCGTATGACTATGACTAATTAAATTAATCCAGAAAGAGGGAAACGTTAATGTCAGGACATTCCAAATGGCATAATATTCAAGGCCGTAAAAATGCTCAAGACGCTAAACGTGGCAAGATTTTTCAAAAATTGTCTCGTGAATTATATATGGCAGCAAAGAGTGGTGGTCCTGACCCAAGCGGTAACCCACAGTTACGTTTGATGATGGATAAAGCTCGCGCTGCTAATATGCCCAAAGACAACATTAAACGTGCCATTGATAAAGCTGCAGGTGGCACCGACGAACATTACGATGAAGTTGTTTATGAAGGCTATGCTCCTGGTGGCGTACCAGTGCTAGTTTATGCGTTGACTGATAATAAAAACCGGACGGCTTCTGATGTTCGAGTAGCTTTCACTCGCAATGGCGGTAGTTTGGGCTCAGCTGGTTCGGTTAGTTATATGTTCGATCGTAAAGGCTATCTTGCAATTGATCGGACAACAACGGATGCGGATGAAGATCAGATGTTGGAAGATGTGATGGATGCTGGTGGTGAAGATTTACAAACTAGCGATGAAGCGTTTGAAATTTATACAGATCCGTCAGACTTCACGGCTGTTCGAGACAGTTTAGAAGCTAAGGGGTACAAGTTGGCTAACGCTGAACTTACAATGATTCCGCAAAACTATGTCGCTGTTCCTGATGATAAAATTGAACAATATGAAAAATTGATTGATCGTTTGGAAGATAACGATGATGTATCAGATGTTTATACTGGCGGCGAGTTACCAGATGAAACAACAACAAATTAATAATTTCTGATTGAGGAGAATGAGGGCATTGTCTTTTGACACTTCAATAGTTTGTAAAATAAATCGAGTGTAAAGTCAATCAGAATAGCATAAGGCTGAGACAAAATTAATATTTTGGACTCGGTCTTATTTTTTTGTGATTTTTGCGTATCTATTTATAAAGGGAGGTGAAAACATGGATATCCAAGCCACGGTAGAAAACCTTATTGGACAAGCAATTTTGAATAAAGCCTCGGATGTTTATTTTTTACCGCTAGCTGATACTTATGAGATCCACCAACGTGTACAGCAACATAAACAAGTGGTAGCTCGACGGAGCTATCATGAGATTTTAAGTGTGTTGAACTATTTGAAATACCAAGCGCAAATGAATATCAGTGAGAATCGTCGCCCACAGACAGGGGTAATGAGTTATCAATTTCAAAAGCATGTTTATCAATTGAGATTATCTACGATTGGTAATTTTGAAAATCGAGAATCAATGGTCGTTAGAATTTTATATCCCCAACAGAAATCAAGTGAATTCTATGTTGCCAGCCAGGAACAAACGTTATTTGAATTATGTCAGCAGCGGGGATTGGTGGTATTGTCTGGGCCAACAGGTTCTGGCAAGACAACGACGCTATACCATTTAGCAACGCAATTAAGTGAGACACAAACCGTCATTGCGGTAGAAGATCCAACTGAAATTAAGGACGAGCGTATTTTACAACTACAAGTCAATGAAGCAGCTGCCATGGATTATGTGACTTTGTTAAGTGGTGTTTTGCGACATCGGCCTGATGTTTTGATTGTTGGCGAAATTCGTAATTCGGCAACAGCCCAAGCCGCCATTACGGCTGCTTTGAGCGGGCATTTAGTCTTAACGACACTGCATGCGCGTTCTACAGGAGGCGTGGTAGAGCGATTACTAGATCTTGGGATTACGCCAGTTTTATTAAAAAATGCGCTGACAGGTATTTGCTACCAACGCTTAATTCCTGATACAGATCGTGAATTAAGGCTGCTTTGTGACATTTTAAAGGACAATGCCTTATCTGAACTGATCCAAAACCCTAGACAAGTATTTGTTCAATGGCACTATCACTTGGATCATCTATTACACAATGGCAAAATCACAACGGCAGTTCACAATCTTTTCTATCAAGGCTAAGCGGCCAAGTTTGAAACAACAAATTCAGCTATTCCAAATTTTAGGACAAATGTTGCGCAATGGGTTTTCAATTGCGATTGCGTTGCAATTTATGATGGATTTTTTGCCGGACCAACGAAATTGGCTGCAAGTCTTAAGGAAGCAGTTGCGACAAGGCGATTCATTGGCAAGAGCTTTTAAAAGAATTGGGATTCATCAGGAAATTTTAGATCAATTAGCTATTGCTGATCAACATGGGCAACTAATCGTCAGTTTACAGCGTGTGACCAATTGGCTGGAAATTAAGCAAAAGCAGACTAAGAAGATTCGGCAACTGTTGAATTATCCAATTTTATTGGTTGTGATGCTGTTAGGCTGTTTCTTAGTAATGCGCTTATTTATCACACCACAGTTACAAGATCTGGGCGGAACACCACTGGTATTACCTAAAATGATCTTTTGGGTGCCAGCATGCATTGGAACGATGCTTGTAGTTTTGATGGGGGTTCTTTATTATCGCTATCGTTATTTGAATGCGTATCAACGGGTTTTGTTTAAAGTTAAATTACCGTTGATTGGTCAGATTTATTTACAATATTATCAATATTTAGTTTGTAGTAATTTAGCAGTTTTGCTTGGGAATGGTCTAAATTTATCAGAGTTACTCTTTGCCTTAAGTCGCCTATCTAAGGAGAGTCTATTTTCTCAAATATCATTAGACATAAAATGTAAATTATCGCAAGGTAAAAAACTAGAAAAGATTGTTGCGTTTAATCCTATTCTACCTAACGATTTAATTATATTTATGAAACGTGGTACAACTCTGTCTTTACTAGCTGAAGAATTAAATATTTATAGTGAATTATTATTTGAAACTTTAGTTGCACGCTTGAATCGCCTATTGCTATTAATTCAGCCATTGGCATTTTTGTTTGTGGCTTCGATTGTTGTTTTGATTTATCTGCAGTTATTATTACCAATTTATAAAACGATGGGGAATGTATGAATGTTGAAAAACTTAAGTATCAAAAAAGAGTTATTTAAATCGAAGAAGGCGTTTACATTATTAGAAATGGTTGCTGTTATCTTTATAATTGCTTTACTTTTGATCATATTCTTACCGAATATCAATGCCCAGAGAAATCATGCCAGTAGCCGCGTGGATGCTGCTTTTGAGAAAACCATCCAGACCCAAGTCGATATATATACGGAGGACAATGACGTTGCCAATTTAAAAGTTGATCCTTGGCAAAAACTGAAAGAAGCACAGCTTTTGAATGAGAGTCAGCGTAAGCAAGCTGTCGAAAAAGGATATACCATTGATGCCAATGGGCAAGTTAATCTGCCTAAGAAAGAATGAAACATCAAGGTTTTACTTTTGTAGAATCAATTATTGTGATCTTTATTTTAAGTTTAATCGTCGCAATGAGTTTTACAATTGTACCCGCCATTCGCGTTAAGCAAGAGCAACGTTATTTCTTCAAAAATTTTGAAGCGCAATATATGCGTTATCTAAATGAAACCATGTTAACGCACCGGGCTGCCTGGATTAGGGTCGACCCGCACCAAGTGGTCTTTATCATCGAAACTAGACCCAAGCAAGCAATTCCATTACCAAAATCGATCACCAAAGTTAAAATTTCTTCAAAGGATAGGCTAATTGCAATGAGTGATGAAGGCATCACTGCGCCAAGAACGATATCTTTTACCACAGAAACGGGGCAGATCTATACATACAAGATTCAAATAGGATGGGGTATTTTACATGTACAAAAAACGTAGTGGGATTTTACTTGCTGAAAATATGGTAAGCCTAAATTTGATATTTCTTGGTTTATTGGTTTTATTAAGTGTCTTTTTAAGCACGCGACAACAATTAAAAATCGCAAACCATCAGGTGGCGCGCACGTTTCAAGCGGTGAATATTTTACGAGGTGCCCAACCCACGCGGGATGTTCCAAAACAAATTTATCGCAATGATAGCAGCATAAAAATTCAATGGCCAGACGGTGGTCAAATCGAGTGCCATGTATTCTAAACGAGCTGCTTTTACATTGGTGGAAATGGTACTTAGTCTGTTTGTGCTTTGCTGCTGTGTCATATTGATTCAAACGACGTTGTTAGCTAAACAACACCTGGAAACTGCGACTATAAGTACACAGGAATCTTGGCGTGTGCGTCTAGCTTGTATCCAGTTGGATCACTATTTAGAACGCTGCGAATTTGTATCGATCAATTTGGTTAATGAACAGCTAAATACGAAGTATAAAAGTCAAGAACTGCGTATCTGGCACCATGATAAAAACACAAATGTGGGTGAGTTACGCGAAGTAGCCCCATACTATCCCAAAAATGGTAATGGCAAATTGATGATCTTATTGCAGAATTTTGAATCAAAAGGTTACATGCCGCTGTTAGAAAACTGCCGCCAGATGCAGTTTGAATATCATCAACCTTATATTTTAATGCGGATACGAATGGCATCTGGACAAGATTATCAATATCAATTGTTTTGTCCGAAAGTAAGGAGCAGTTCAAGTTGAAGTGGAAGCAGCCGGGTTATATTTTCGTAGTTGTTATATTTTTACTGAGTTTGATTGGTTTCATTTGTATCCAATGTTTGAATACCTATCATCAACAGATGATTATGTTACGTCAATTTCAACATCATCAAGAAGCTGTAATCGTTTTTGACTTGACTAGACCAATTTACCAGGATCAGCATGTTTCTAAAATTGAGACAAGTTTGGGTAATGCGATTTTTACTAAAAAGGGGTCGTTTGTTTACTGTGAAGTTCAATTAAAGAATACGAAATCTAGAGAGCGCTTTAAATATATTGATACTGCAAACAAATAAAATGGTTGGGACTCAATGTGGGACATATTTTTTCTGAGTAAAAACATGAAATTGGTTGCCAAATAATTCAGCTATCGGTACAATAAACTAGTATGATTTTAACCTGAGGTGATGAATTTGACTGAGCGACCAGTCAAGCGACTTTTTGATTTACTAGACCAATCTACCGAATTTTTACGAAAAGATTTAAATACGACCTATTTAGATGCTCTGGCTGAAAATTTAGGTAATATTTTGGATCATAAAAACGTAAAGGTAGAAAATGAGCGACCGACAAGTGAGACAATTGCAAAAATTAAAGCGCTTTATCAAAAGCTAGATTTAGATCAATTTGACTTACAAACACGGCGACAAACTTTGCAGTTATTGGCTTTTAAGGGTATACAAACGGATAAAGTCGAACCAAATAAACAAATAACACCGGATGCCATTGGAGCATTAATTGCCTTTTTGGTGGATGAATTAACTGCTCTACCGGATCAAGGACATGTATTTGATATTGCTGTTGGAAGTGGCAATTTGATATTGACAGTTATGCAGCAGTTACAGCAAGATCAAGATATTTCTTTGCAGGGCATTGGTATTGATAATGACGATCTACTTCTTGAATTGGCTGCTGTATTTAGTCAATGGCTGCTGATCAATTTAGATTTATACCATCAAGATGCTATTATGCCAGTTTTGGCGAAAGATGTTGATTTAGTGGTATCGGATTTACCAGTAGGCTATTATCCAATTGATGCAAATACTAAAAACTTTAAAACTCGCGCTAAAAGTGGTCATGCCTATGTTCACCATTTGATGATTGAGCAAAGTATCCATGCACTAAAAGCGGGGGGATTGGGCTTTTTTGTAATTCCAACAACTATTTTTCAAAGTGATGAAGCCAAGCAACTAACTGAGTTTTTAACAACGACAGCTTATTTTCAAGGTTTATTAAATTTGCCAGCCAAGCTGTTTCGTGACGAAGCCAGTCGCAAGTCGATATTGATCGTCCAAAAGCATGGTTCTGACGCGCAACAAGTAGGACAGGTGCTGCTTGGAGATTTGCCAGATTTTAACGATAAAGCGGGTTTGCAAAAGTTCCGTCAAGAATTGATCGCTTGGCGTCAAAAATATTTTAGTAAATAGAGAAAGAATAGAGGGGTTCATATGTCAAAGATCTTAGCTGTCAATGCCGGTAGTTCGACATTAAAATGGAAGTTATTTACCATGCCCGAGGAAACAGTCATTGCTGAAGGAATGGTTGATCGCTTAGGTTTATCAAATTCAGTTTTTACCGTTAAATTTAATGGTAAAAAAACTAAAGAGACCGGTGATATTCCTAATCAAGAAATCGCTGTTAAAAAGTTAATGGATACGTTGATCGATCTAGATATTATTAAAGACTTTTCTGAGATCAATGGTGTCGGCCATCGAGTTGTTGCTGGCGGCGAATTTTTCAAATCTTCTGCATTAGTTGATGATGAGAATTTGCAAAAAATTAAGGAACTTGCAGAATATGCCCCGCTACATAATCCAGCTGAAGCTAAGGGTATTGAGGCTTTCCGCAAAATCTTACCAGATGTTCCTGAAGTCGCTGTCTTTGATACATCTTTCCATACAACGATGCCAGAAGAGAACTTTTTATACAGTATCCCTATGGAATATTATAAAAAATATGGGGCTCGTAAGTATGGTGCCCATGGGACGAGCCATCGTTACGTCAGCCAGCATGCTGCTAAATTGTTGAATGTACCTCTAGCATCACAAAAAATGATTACGCTCCACATGGGCAGTGGGGTGTCAGTGACGGCTGTTAAAGATGGTAAATCGCTAGATACTTCGATGGGTTTTACGCCATTAGCTGGAGTTACAATGAGCACGCGTTCCGGTGATATTGATGCTTCTTTAGTTGCCTTTCTGATGCAAAAACTAAACATTACTGATCCCGAAGATATGATCGATATTTTGAATAAAAAATCAGGCCTATTAGGCATTTCCGGTTTATCACCAGATATGCGTGAATTGGAAGAAACTCGTGATGAACGTCCTGAATCAAAACTTGCGATTGATATTTTCGTCAATCGTATCGTTAAATACATTGGTTCCTATGTTGCTATTATGGGTGGCTTAGATACATTGGTATTTACAGCTGGCATGGGTGAAAATGATATTAAGATGCGTGCTAGAATCGTTGATAAACTAGGCTTTATTGGTGCAAAACTCGATGCCGACCGGAACAATATTATGGCCAAAGATCGAATCATCAGCGCTGATGATTCTAAGATCAATATTTTGTTAGTCCCAACTAATGAAGAGTTGATGATTGCTCGGGATACAGTTACTTTAGGAAATATCAAAGCATAGGAGACTTCTAAAATAAACGGAAGTGAGATAAATGCCTTCAGTGATCGGGCAATAACAAGGGTCACACTAATAGTGGCCTTTTCCATTTGAGCGATTCATCGTTAGGTCGCTGCTCTTTAAAACACATTTAAACAACAAATAGTCGTGTGGCTGAGACAAAACTAACGTTTTGTTTTCAGCCACTATTTTTATGATCATGGTATTGAATTTAAACTTAGCTTTAAGATTACGCTCATGAGGTCGAATGCAATATAAAATTCCTTGAGCGTATGTTTTGTAAAATAAAATGGGCTATAATACAATAAATTTGGTTGAAGATTAGAATTATCGTATTATAACTTTTTTGTTGGTTTTGTTGTTGAACAAGCTAGGAGAGGAGTTTGTTATCATGATTATTGGCATTCCCAGAGAAATTAAAAATAATGAAAATCGAGTTGGCATTACGCCAGCCGGTGTCACGAATTTAATTCATGCTGGTCAGGAAGTTTTAGTTGAAACTGGTGCTGGCATTGGCGCTGGGTATTCTGATGATGCTTATAAAGCCGCCGGTGCAAAAATTGTTTCGGCAGCTGATGCTTGGCAGGCGGATATGGTCATCAAGGTCAAAGAACCGTTAGCTGAGGAATATAAGTATTTTCGACCTGGCCTAATTCTCTATACTTATCTACATCTAGCACCTAATCCAACTTTGACAGATGCGTTATTGGCTGCTAAGGTGACTGCTATCGGCTATGAAACGATGGTTGGGCGAGATGGTGGGTTACCAGCCCTGGTCCCTATGAGTGAAGTTGCTGGACGGATGTCGATTTTAATTGGAGCTCAATTCTTACAAGAACAGTATGGTGGTAAGGGTTTGCTACTCTCTGGTGTACCAGGTGTCCGTAACGGACGTGTGACAGTTATTGGGGCTGGTACTGTTGGCTTCAATGCTGCGAAAACAGCTTTAGGCTTAGGCGCGGACGTTACAATTTTGGATATTAATCCTAGTGCTTTAGCGCGCATTGACGATTTGTTTGCCGGTAATATTAAAACATTATTCTCTAATCATGCGAACATTGCCGAAACTGTTAAGCGGTCAGATCTAGTTATTGGGGCTGTTTTAATTCCGGGAGCTAAGGCACCTACGCTAGTAACAGAAGAAATGATTGCAAGCATGGCGCCTGGATCAGTGATCGTAGATATTCCAATTGATCAAGGTGGGATTTTTGAAACTACCGATCATGCTAGTACGTTTGATGATCCTATTTACGTTAAGCATGGCGTGTTACATTATGCAGTTGCCAACATTCCTGGTGCTGTACCTAAAACAGCGACAGATGCTTTGACCAGTATCACAATTCCGTATGCTGTTCAAATTGCCAAACAGGGCATTGTTGCCGCAGCTCAAAACAATACAACTATTTTAACGGGTATCAACACCTATGATGGTCACGTTACAGATCAAGCTGTGGCTACCAGCCTCGAGCGGTCTTACATTCCCTTTAATGAACCAACTGTTAAACAGTAATCGTAGCCTTTAAAAATTGATTTAAGAAACTCTTTTATCTTGCCTTATTATTAAAATTTAATAAAGCAGTAAAAGAGTTTTTTCATTTATACTATTAAATGATTAAAAATTGCTGTAGAATTACTCTTTGGTATATTTTTTAATTTAATTGATTGGATGAGAGCATGGGAATATTGGATTATGTTTATTTGTTGATGTCAGTTGTTTTACTGGTGATTTTGGGCCTTGATTTGTTGAAATTAAAATTCCGTAGTCGAATGAATTGGCTTAGATTGACAATTGGTATTATAATTGCCGGGCTTTCGTTTGGCTCAATCAAATATTTTAATACTGACCTCATAGATGCTAGCAGCAATATTTTTATCGGCATCGCTTTTTTAGTGTTTGCTTGTTGGCAAAAGGGTTTATCAAATTGGGGCGTCATTGGTGGTCTAAGCGCTGTAAAACCCTACCCACTAGTGACCCATATCCAGATTATTCAACTAAAACCGCAAGATACGCAGGTTGTTTGTCAGTTTGGAACTTTGCAGCGAATAAAATTACGCTTCAAAGCTTCACCGCAAATGTTGCAGCAGTTCTTAAGGAAACATGGCATTCCAGATAAACGAATTGAAGTGGAAATGATGGAGGAAAATCATGATTGAGCATAAACAAGAGCCAGAGATGGCGCGTAACTTAAAGAATCGGCATGTTCAGTTGATTGCCATTGGCGGGACGATTGGGACTGGCTTGTTCTTAGGTTCTGGTAAAGCAATCAATTATGCTGGGCCCTCGATTGTGCTGGCTTACCTGATCACGGGGATTGCCTGTTTTTTTCTAATGCGAGCATTAGGTGAATTATTACTTTCTAATTTAAACTATCATTCTTATGTTGAATTTATTCGTGAATACTTGGGTGAAACAGCTGGCTTTGTTGCGGGGTGGACTTATTGGTTTTGCTGGGTCGCAATTGCTATGTCCGAAATCACCGCTGTGGGTTTGTATATCAAGTTTTGGTTGCCTCAAGTGCCGCAGTGGTTACCGGGTTTGATTTTACTAGCAATTTTATTGTTGCTGAATCTGATAACCGTAGGCGCTTTTGGGGAGACAGAATTTTGGTTTGCACTGATCAAGATCGTTGCAATTTTACTATTGATTGGCGTGGGTCTATTCATGATTTTTACGCATTATAAAACCAATGCTGGTCATGCCAGTTTTAGTAATATCATCAATTATGGTGGTTTTTTTCCTAAAGGTTTCAAAGGCTTTTTGTTTTCGTTTCAGATGGTAGTATTCAGTTTTGTTGGGATCGAGTTAGTCGGTCTGACTGCTTCTGAAACTCAGGATCCTGATAAGGTATTGCCAGTGGCGATCGATAATATTCCGATAAGAATCATTTTGTTTTATGTTGGTGCTTTATTTGTTATTATTTCGATCTTTCCTTGGAATCGGGTACTACCAGATCAAAGCCCCTTTGTGTTGGTCTTTCAAAATGTTGGGATTCGAGCTGCGGCGGATATTATTAATTTTGTGGTTATCACAGCGGCCGCGTCTGCTTGCAATAGTGCCGTCTTTAGCACCGGACGAATGCTTTATTCTTTGACTTATGACACCAAGTCTAAGTTGTTAAAGCCATTAGGGACATTATCTAAGCAAAAGGTGCCTGCGGTTGCCTTAGTTTTTTCATCAGTGGTTATTGCGATTTCAGTGTTGTTAAATATTGTAATTCCTGAATCTGTTTTTACCTTTATTACATCTGTGGCTACGACAACTTTTATTTTTATTTGGGGCAGTATTGTTGTCACACACTTGCGTTATAAACATAGCGCTAATTCAGCTAAAAGTATTTTCAAATCACCATTATTTCCGTTTGCCGATTATTTTGTTCTGGTTTTCTTAGGAATTGTCTTGGCCGTTCTCTTGATCAATCGTTCTACTTTGACGGCAGCAATGGCATCCATTATCTGGTTGTTGATCATGACGCTGCTAGGCATACGGCATACACATATTTTAAAAAGAACCCAATCATAGTTAGCGTTGAAACTTTTAAACTTGCCTTTATTTTAAATATGCCTATAATGCATTTAATGAGTAAATTGCAGGGGGCATATGAATAATGCAAGCATGGTTAGGTTCAGTGGGTTACAAATCAAGTTTTATTTTTAGTGATGATCAGCAAAAAGCAGAAACACAATTAAGAAGTGATTTAGGCGCTAATGTAGTTGATACTAATGAGTATGAAGATTTTAAAATGAAGCACGTTGCGTTTTTAGACGGGGATGAAGCCAAATCACCGACAACAATTCGCGCAAAACTGTTGGCACATGACGTGTTGACTGAGGTAATCGATGAAGTTAATGCCGATGAGAAACATCAGGCATTAAATAAGCCTGTTTATTAATTTAATAATGAGACTTTTGTGAAGCTAGTGTGTTGGTTGATCTGACATACTAGCTTCTTTTCTTGATATTATTAATATAATTTGATGTTTTAAAATTGTACACAACTATATTTTTATATAAAATGTTAAAATATAATATTATTATTGATTTTTTTGGCTAAACTATGTTATTTTAGTATGTGCGTTCAAATTTATATTTTCGGAGGTGAAAATAGAATTTGCAACGGGTGATACAAGTCAAGTATCATTAATGAAGTAATACAAATTAACATCAAGATTTTCTGTGACACAATACAAGAAACATTCATAGGATGTGGAAAACTATGACATTAGGAGAAACACAACAAGTGGATTATAACAATTTAGTAGAATATATCGGTAGAATACAAGGTAGAAATAGTGATATTATTTTAACGGAGCTGAGAACAGGTGATTTTCCAGTTGTTCAGGTGAAAAATGGCAGTATCGTTGATGCGCGTGAAGGTGATAAGACGCCAGATGTCATACTTGACCGTATTCAAGCAGCAGTAAATAGTGGCTTGAAGCAATTCCATGAACAGTTTAATTTGAAACATAAAACTGTCAATTTATCAATTTTATTAATGGGACGAGAGCATTCAGAATTTGCAATTAGTGTGATCACAGATGTGTCCCCATTTATGTCACTTTTGCGTGTAAGTACAAATCTGGCTAAACTATATCAATTGGATGCTGAAGTTGTGAATAGCTTGAGCAATGAAGTTGCTATAGGACGTAAAGCCAAAAAGCAAGAAGAGCTTAGTTTTGCAGATAAGGTTCACCAGATGGTTCGCGATAAAATAGATCAAATTGTTTTAAGTTATGGCATTGATCAAGAGAATTTTAAGGCACGTGACCGTCGTAAAATTGTTGCGCAACTGAATAAAGAGGGCGTCTTTAATATGAAGTACTCTGTATCTGATGTTGCCCGTGCTTTACAGGTTTCAGAGCCAACAATCTATCGCTATATTCAAGAATTAAAGAGCAGATAATCAAACATCACTGTGTCAATCCAGCAATAGGCCAAGGGAAAATCCTTTGGCTTATTTTTTTCGTGATGTCTAAAGATGGATCGTTCGATCTTTGATAAGTAAATACTTAAGCAAAGGGTCAGTATTTAGTAATTTTAATGAACATACATACTTTGACGATAATGACAAAAAAATATTTTTTCGTTGCGATTTGGTGATAAACGTATTTTAAGCCTGAAAAATTCAAAATTATTTCGAAATTCAATGACAGATACTATTTTTTACTGTAATCTAGAACAAGAATACATTGTAGATTAATTTATGGAGGCAACATTGATGAAGTCAGTTTTTAAAAAGCGCGGATTTATTATTGGATTGGTGATTGTGGTGGTACTTATCATTGCAATGATTGGAATTGGTATTGCTCGCAGTCGTTCTAGCAACCACACAAATTATCAAATCGTAACAATCAAGCGTGATTCTCCATTACTACTCAAGGGACAAATCGCCTCAGATAATACGGTGGATGTTACGACACCAGTATCTGGCACTTTAACTTTATCGCAGATCAACGTTCAAGATGGACAGCATGTTGAAGCTGGACAAGTCTTGATGACATTGCATGATAGTTCAGCTGAAGACCAATTATATGAAGCACAAGCTAGTTTAGCCAAAGCACGTTTAGCCGTGCAACAGGACCAACAAGCTTTGAACCAGGCACAGCAAGCGACAGCTGGTGCTCAAGATCAGTCAGGCATCCAGCAAGCGCGGAACCAATTATCCCAAGATGAATTAGCCGTTTCACAAGGCGAGACTCAGGTAAGTAATCTCCAAAATCGGTTGAATCCGATTGTAAAAGCTTCTATTTCAGGCACGATTTCACTTGATGATACCGCTAACACAACAACAGGGATGCCATCAATGAAAATTATCAGTGATGGTCAAGTAATTAATGGTCAGATTTCTGAATACGACTATGCCAAAATTCGCCCACAGACACAAGTGACTGTATTGCCAATTAGTTCAGGTGCTAAATTGAAGGGTACGATCTTAAGTGTTGATAACGTGCCAACTCAAAGTGGGGCTGGTTCAAGTGCTACAGCTGCAACTGCCGGTGGTGCGGGTGCCGGGACTTCAAGTAGTAGTGTTTCTTACTATAAATTTACGGTTAAAATTGATCAACGCTTGGTCAATGGCTTCAATGTTCAAATTAAGGTACCACAAAATACCATTCGTATCCCGAGTGCCGCAATTGTTAAAGAAAAAGGTAAGAGTTATGTTTATCGAGTTGTCAAAAATAAGGCAGTCAAAACTGAAGTCCGTGTCAGCAAAGACAATGGTGTCACTTACTTGGATAACGGATTAGATTTGAAAGATAAAATTGTGGCCAATCCTGATAAGAATATGAAATCTGGACAGGAGGTCAACAGTAGTGCTGATTAACCTAAAAAATGTAAATAAATACTACCAAAATGGGGATAGTCAGTTTCATGTGCTCAAAAACATCAATTTGAGTATTGATTCCGGAGAGTTTGTTTCAATTATGGGACCTTCAGGCGCTGGTAAGACGTCGTTGATCAATGTGTTGGGCTTTATTGACCGTTCATTTGAGGGTGAATACCAATTCGATGGTCAGTCATACGATACAATCGATGACCGAACCTTGTCGCGTTTACGTAATCAAAGTGTTGGTTTTGTTTTCCAAAATTTTAAATTGATCCAGAACAATACAATCTTGGAAAACGTTGAATTGCCGTTGCTATATGGCGGCATGTCTAAAAGAGAGGCCAAACCGATTGTTTTAGAAGCTTTAGAAAAGGTTGGATTACCGAATAGTGCCACTAAGATCCCTAATGAATTATCAGGGGGGCAGCAGCAGCGGGTAGCCATTGCACGGGCTATTGTGCATAAACCTAAGTTTGTTTTGGCTGATGAACCCACCGGTGCATTAGATTCAAAAACATCTAGTGAAATCATGGCAATTTTCAAAAAGTTGAATGAAGATGAAGGCACCACAGTTTTGCTTGTAACCCATGATAAACGTGTATCAGAATACGGCGACCGGTTGATCACAATTTTTGACGGTGCAATTACGTCGGATAAGCAGGTGGAAGTATGAGATTTCAAGAAGTATGGGAGACAGCATTACGGTCGATTTTTAAAAATAAGCGGCGTAGTATCCTAACCATGGTCGGCATCGTTATTGGGATCGCAGCTGTTGTCACAATTTTGGCAATTGGCCATGGGTTTTCAAATTGGACGACTAAACAACTGACGAGCAATGCGCGTGGTGAAACTCAAGGCACGATTGTTTTTACGCCTAACAATCAGTCTGATGATGAGGTTAGTTCTTCAATGGTGGGCTTTGATCAGTCTGATGCTATTTTGGTTGAAGGCATCTCTGGTGTTAAAAAGGCAAAGATTGAAAAAGAAACGGATCAGAATATTTTTGAACAGACATATAATGTCAATGGTAAGATGCAGTCGCAAGTTATCGGTTTGGTCAGTAAAAAAGGTACTGCTGTTAAATATGGTCGAGCTTTAAGACCACAGGATGATCTTTTACAACGGCAAGTTGCTGTGATCGATACCGATTTAGCCAAAGGTGTTTTTGGGAATAGCCGTGCTGCTCTTGGCCGGGGGATTGATGTAGATGGAGAACTGTATGAAGTTGTTGGTGTACGGGAACCTGTCAATTTTTCTTTTAATCTAAGTACGTCCACTGAGAGTCAATTGCAGTATGCCAATATTCAGGTGCCAAAACAGACTTATGCTCAGTATAGCCGTGGTAAAGGAAATACGAGCAACACCTTATCCATTACAATTACCAAGGGGCAAAAAACATCTAAAGTACTCAATGAAGCCGTTAAGCAGCTAAAAGCAACAGGGACGCAACGGAATAGTGGTAAGTATGAAGCAAATGATCCTTCACAGGCAACTGATAGTATTGGGAAAGTCTTAGGGGCAGTGACAACGTTTATTGCAGCTATCGCAGGGATCTCACTATTTATTGCCGGTGTTGGGGTCATGAATATGATGTATATTTCTGTTGCTGAACGAACGACTGAAATTGGGATTCGTCGAGCAATGGGTGCGACACAAAGTAATATTAAAATGCAATTTTTATTGGAAAGTGCAACTTTAACAATTATTGGTGGTCTGGTGGGGTACCTATTAGGGTTAGCCATTGCTGCTCTGATAGGATTAGCACTACCATTCCCGATCAGTGTTGATTTTAGTTCCTTCTTACTTGCATTTGGGGTTTCCACGTTCGTTGGGCTTGTATTTGGGGTCATGCCAGCATCTAGTGCCAGCAAGAAAGATTTGATCGATATTATTCGTTAAGATTTACCCAGTACAAAGGAGCGTGTTCCATGAAAAAATGGTTCAACAATGCATCAGTATCAGATACACGTATGTTTATGATCATCATGGCTTTGACAAGTTTGTTGACTTTGTTCTTTTCCTTATTTCTATTTCCCGATCCTAAAGTTCATGAAGCGTTAGGTAAAGTAGGCAGTAATGGTGGAGCAATGATTGCTGTGATTGGTTCGATAAGCGGTGTGATCGGGATTGTCATTGGTTTATTTGTGACAGTGTACTTACAATTCCTACTGTATTATATTGTAATGTCGATCAAAAAAAGGACCATGACTAAAGAAATCAATCAGCTCGCTAAACGTAGCTTTTATATTAGCACTGCCATTTCTTTGATTGTTTCACAATTAATCAATATTATTGCCATGCTGATCGAGCAACATCAAATTGTGGATACTACATTTACAATAGTGGTCACGGTCATTCAAATTTTGGTTACGATTGGTTTATTGTATGGCTTCTTCAAATATTTAGTAAAGGACCTACAAGTTGGCTATTGGATTATCACAGTAGTGTTTGTTGTCCAACTGGTAATTGCTTTAATGCCAATCTTTAGCAAGTATTCACTTTAAAATGACAAAAGAAGCGTTCGGGTACAAGACTAATGCCTTGTTTCCAAACGCTTCTTTTTTAGCTGGAGAAATTTAATTTTCAATCTCTAATTGTTGTCGAATATTACGAATTATAGTTTTGTTACCGGTAAAAATCAGATGATCGCCTTGTTGAAGTTCTGTATCACCATGAGGTGCAAAGAACTCATGATTGCGATAAATTCGGGCAATGGTAATATCATTAATAAATGGTAAATTTTTGATTTCCAGACCTGTGAAGCGTCGGTTATTAACGGTGACTTCAAAGAGACCTGAATCGGTATCCGTAATGATTTTAAAGGTCGCAGGGGCTTCGATCATGCTTCGTAACATGGAAATATTAGCTTCAAAAGTATTGAAAACTTCCACGCCTTGTTCTGTTAAGCGATCATATTGATCATTTGCGACATTTTTAGTTTCGAAGCGGGCGATGATACGAGGGACATTTTCATCTAGAGCCCATTGCGAGAGCTCATAATTTCGTTCATGATCGGCATAAGCCATCACAATAACATCGGTATCAAAAACCTGGTGTTCAATCAACGCGGCTTGAGTTAAGTTGTCTAAGAAAACAATATTGGCTTCAGAATTGTAAGTCCGGTAATTATCTTCACGGTCGGTGAATAACGTAACATCATACCAACCCTTGATCAATTGCTGAGCAATCGGCACGGTAATCAAATTGGCACCAATAAAATTAACCTTTGTCTTCTTAAGGTCCTCTGGTTCTGGTTGATGAAATTTGTTAAACAAAACTGGAAATAGGACACAGACAATAATTGCAGCTAACGTGAAGGCACCAGACTGGGCTTCGGTGATTACTTTTAAATTCCGACCTACTTGTAAAGCAGGCAAGACGATCGTAATCGTCGTGGTACTTAGAAAAGTACCCGCCCAGGCGTTACTATTTTTAAAGCGCCGTCGTAAAATCCAATAAATCGGTAGCTTAGCTAACATGAACCCCAGTAGGAAAACTGGAATCAACGTCAAAGCTTGCGGATCAGCAAATAGGGCGCGAATATTTAACTTGACACCAGTCATAATGAAAAAAATTGGAATGAAAAAGCCATAGCCTAATGAAGTCAGTTTGTTTTGCGTTTCCTCCTTTGGTCGTAAAAGTTTCATCACGATCCCAGCTAAAAAGGCTCCCAGGATATTTTCAGCACCCACACCTTCAGCGATAGAAACTAACGCAATGATCAAGAAAAATGCCAGTCGAATATCTAATTGTGTCGTCGATTTATCAATAGCTTCAAAGAAATGGTAAATTCGACGCGAACGGGTCAGCAGAAAAATCGCGGCCAAAAAAATTAAGGCGATCAGCCAGACACGTTCTGCGTGGGCACTGTGCAGGGAAGCGTAAATCGTGAGGGCTGTCAGGGGAATCACTTCACCTAGGGCAGCAATCAAAAGCAGCGTCTGTCCTAGCGGTTTACTTAATAGTTCTTGTTCCTTCAAAGCGGCAATCACAATACCAAGGGCAATCGTGGCAAAAATAATGGCCGCTAATGGCAATTCTGTAAACAGGCCCAAAAGTTTTAAGATGTACGCTAGACCAGTGGCTAGGACAACAATGATTATAAAGCTGCTGCTGGCGATTTTAAGTGGCGTCCAAAATTGTTTATCTTTACCGACTTGCGGTTTAAATAAGGTAAAGTCGATTTCCATACCGCTTAAAAATAATAGAATTATGACACCTAATGATGATAATTGATTTAAGGTGCTGTTCACGTGTATGATATTTAGTAGACTTTTACCGAGAATAATCCCAACAAGAATCTCGGCAACAGCCGTGGGTAAATTTGAAATGTGGAATTTAGCTAACAACAATGGGGTGGCTAAAGCCGTAAAAATAACGATTAGAAATGATAGATCTTCCAAAATGAGCCTCCTTTAGGTATGCGATTAAATATTTCGGAAAGAAGCGAAGCAATGAAGCAGACAAAAAAACAAATCAATCTTTGGATCATTGCACTTGTTTTAGTAATGGGCATTGGCCTGACGATTTTTATGCGCCATAACGCTTTTTTATACAAATATACAGTTGCCCAAGTCACAGCGACCCAAACATTGAGCAAACATAAAAATGAAGATACCCATCAAAATGTAGACTATTCTACGACGCAAAATATTACCTTAAAAATATTGAATGGGCAACATAAAAATAAAAAATTTAATTTACATAATACCTATACTTATTCTCAAGCATTAGACCAGAAGTATCATCCGGGGCAACAAGTTTTGGTTACCTTGAATGCTAAATCACCTAGTAGATCCGTCATTATTGGCCAAAAACGCGATACGTTGATCGTGACATTGATTTGGCTGACCATTTTGCTGATTTTAGTGATTGTCCGTAAAAAAGGTGCCCTATCTATTTTAAGTCTATTGGTCAATGTTTTGTTATTTATTTTGGCGATTCAATTAGAACTACGCCATAACGGGAAGCATCTGCTGCCTATTTTTGCCGTGTTAGTTGTTTTGTTTACGTTATTTACAATTGGTTTGATTTTTGGCCTTAATGCGGAAATGTTTGTTTCATCGGTAGCCACAATTACAGCGACTTCGGTCAGTTTTTTACTGTTTTTACTCGTTTTAAAATTGACTCATGAGCAGGGGATACATTATGAAGCTGTGAGCTATGCCGTGCAGCAGCCTAAAACAATCTTTTTGGCACAGGTTATGATTGGGGTGCTGGGTGCAATTATGGATGAGAGTACTGATATTACTTCAGCCATGCATCAACTTAAATATGAAAATCCAGGATTGCCCTTTCACAAGGTGTTTCGCTCTGGTTTAAATATGGGTAAGCAAATTATTGGTCCGTTGATCAGCATCTTATTTCTAATTTTCATGGCGGATACGATTCCAATGGCCATTTTGTATTTGCGAAATGGCAATAGCATTGTCGAAACCTTCAACTGGACCATGTATCTCGGTTTAGTACAATCACTAGTTAGTGCCATCGGTATCGTATTAACTGTACCGTTGACCAGCGCACTAGCTGGCCGATTTATAGGAGGTAAACGATGAGTTTAGGAGTCGTCAGTGCCTTAGCACTTATTTTGTTAGTTTTATTGTTATTAGTCACTGGTAAAGATACCTTTAGTATTTTTGGTGGGATGATTCTGAATTTTCTAGCTATTTTCTTTGTGATCTTACTGATTGCTTTAGGCACACCACCCTTAGCTACTGCTTTTATCTCTGGCTTAGTGATTCTGGCAATCATTATCTATTTCAGTCCGGTGGATTTGAAAACCGGGACAATTGCTTATATTGTTTCCGTGTTGACGATCGTGTTACTAGTCTTATTAATTTTGCCAGTTCAGTATTTTGGGCAGTTACAAGGCTTCGGGAATGAGACAAATGAAGAATTAGGTGTTTTTTCCGTACTGATTGGCGTGTCCTTTGGCCAGGTGGCGACTGCGATGCTGCTTATGAGTGCGTTGGGGGCCATTGCGGAAGCTAGTATCGCGATGGTCAGTGCCTTAAATGAATTGATTGAAGAAACGCCAGATCTGACGGATCAACGGCTATATCATGACGGTCGAATCATCGGTGGTAAAATTATGGGCACGGCTTATAATACTTTGTTCTTTGGCTTCTTTGGAGGTTATTTAGCTTTATTCATTTGGTTTATCGAGCTGAAATATTCGCCAGCTTTATTGATCAATGATAAACTATTTATTGCTGAGGTGGCGTCAGTGATCCTATCCATGATTGCTGTGACGTTAACGGTACCATTTACTACGTTCTTGGTCGTACGCTGGCGTCACCGCATGATTTCTAAAAGTAAGAGGTGAATACGTGTGAAAATTGATATTATCATGCATGTGCCCCACGAAGGTCCGGGTTTGCTAGAAACAATCGCGGCACATTTTCAAGATCAATTGATTTACCATCGGCTATATGAAGAGCCAAATGCAATTCAAAAGATTGACCCAAAACAAGTGACATTCCTAATTGTGATGGGTGGTCCAATGAGTGCCAACGATGATTTACCTTGGCTGCCATTGGAGCGGCAATTGATCAAAGCTGTTTATCAAAATGGCGGCCGAGTACTTGGGATTTGTTTAGGTGCTCAGCAAGTGGCCCTAGCGTTTAATGGTCGAGTTGCACCTATGCGCTATAAAGAGTTAGGGTGGTTCCCAGTCGCTTCAACTGTTGAAGACCTGCCCAGTGGTTTAGTTTTTCATTGGCATGGTGAAAAAATTGAATTGCCAGATATTGCCCAGCAAATTTATACCAATGATCATTGTCCTGCGCAAGGGTTCCGTATTGGTGATCGTGTCTATGGATTACAATTTCATCCCGAGATGACGCAGACTGGGTTAGACCAGTTATTAGCCGCGGATGCCGCCTACTTAGATGAACCCAGCGAAACGGTTCAAAGTCTAGCTCAGATGCAAAAGTTTGATTGGCGGACGAGTACGGGTCAGCGCATCACCGAAATGATTTATGAAGCGATTCGCAATAGCTGAGCGTGTGATAAAAGGTGTTGCCTTTCGCACACGTTTAAAATTTAATTGTTCGTACACAAAAAGTGGCTGCAAACAAAACATTAGCTTTGTTTATAGCCACTTTTTTAATCAAGTGTCATCATTATTTTAATTGACTAATGGCGTCAAAGTCAGCTTTAGCTAATTTAATATTTGCGGCACTGACATTTTGCTTCAAGTGAGCCAAATTGGCTGTTCCTGGAATTGGCAAAATAACTGGCGAACGTTGTAGTAACCAAGCCAAAGCAATTTGAGCTGGTTGAGCCTGGTATTTTTCAGCAATCTTGCTTAGCACACTGCCGGGTTCTGCAAGCTTACCAGTCGCTAATGGAAACCAAGGTACAAAAATTTGCTGATGGGCTTCGGCATAATCTAAAACAGCCTCATCTGCACGGTCAATCACGTTGTAGCGATTTTGAACGGCATCGATTTTAACGATCTTTTCAGCGGCTTCTAGATCAGCAACACTAACTTGGCTGAGGCCAATGTGTTTGATCTTACCCTCGGCTTGCATTTTTTTAAGTTCACCCAGCTGCTCAGCTAAAGGCACCTTGGGATCAATCCGATGTAAAAATAACAAATCAATGTGATCGACACCCAAAGACCAGAGATTTAATTCGACTTGTTGACGCAAGTAGTCTGGCCGGCCATCTGGTGTCCACAAGTTAGGTCCTTGGCGCGTCTGCCCCACTTTGGTGGATATAAATAAATCACTATATACTCCCTGGTAAGGTGCATAGGCTTTTTTCATTAACAAGTTGGCGAAGAAGGGCCCATAGGCGTCGGCGGTATCAATAAAATTGATACCCAATTCGACCGCACTTTGTAGGACTTTAACGGCATTTTCGGGGTTTTCAGATGGACCCCAAACACCTTTTCCAGGTAATTGCATGGTCCCGTAGCCTAAACGATTAAACGTTCGGTCGCCTAATGATAAGGTGCCCGCGTTTTTTGCATTGATTTCAGCCATAATTAGCAGCACTCCTTTATTTGAATTTCAATGGTATTTTAGGAGTTAGGTCATAGGAAAGTCAAATATTTATTTTATAATAGTTCTTGGAGATGATGATATGAAACAATTAAGTGTTCAAAATCATAAGCTTACAGAGATCGGTATTGGCACGTGGTACCTAGGTGAAGGCTCACAGGCACAAACAAATCAAGAAATGGCAGCAATTAAAGCTGGGCTGGATCAAGGCATCAATGTGGTAGATACTGCGGAGATGTATGGGAATGGTCAGTCAGAGACATTGGTTGGTCAAGTACTTAAAGATTACCAGCGGACAAATATTTTTTTGATTTCCAAATTTTTACCATCTCATGCAACGCCAAAAGCGATGAAAAAGAGTTTAGAACAATCTTTACGCCGGTTACAGACAGACTATCTTGATTTATATCTGTATCACTGGCGTGGTGGGACACCATTGGCAGAAACATTAGCTGGCATGCAGGCTTTGCAAAAAGCTGGCTATATTAAGCATTTTGGTGTCTCAAATTTTGACGTTGCTGATTTGAAGGCACTGTTAGCTTTACCTGGTGGTCAGGACTGCTTTGTCAATGAGGTGTTGTATAATATTCAAAGTCGTGGGATCGAGTATGATCTATTGCCTTATCAAAAATCTCAAGGAATTGCTTGTATTGGTTATTCACCACTTGGTTCTTCACAGGGCCATTATCTTGACCAAAAACCAATTTTGGCCGAGATGGCGGCGGCAAAACATATTTCTGTACAACAGTTATTAATTGCGTGGGTTTTACGGCATCATGAAGTAATTACGATCCCACGTTCTGGTCAAAAAGCACACATGTTAGCGAATGTTGCTGCAGCTGACATATCTTTTACAGCTGATGAACTGGCACAGTTGGATCAATATTATCCAGCACCGACACACAAACAACCTCTAGAAATAATTTAATTGAAGATTATATATTAAGGATGATCGAATGCACATTTTCGGCCGAAGCTTAAAATTTGTCCTGTATTTAAGCCTGATCGTATTTTTCGGTTTAATGATCCCCAAAATTTATCAAGAATATCATGATTTTACACAACGTCAACAGATCTTTAGCCGGGTGCGCGAGGCGCAAAATCAAGTTTCCAATCAAGCAGCGCCAGCTAATTGGCAGTCCCTTAATAATTGGTGGCTGGTCAATCAAGAAGGGGTTTTATACTACAACGATAGCTATTTAAATACGCAGCAGCGTGCGCTAACTCGACAAGCCGCTGCCTGGTGGAATCAAGCAGCTGGTCAAACGCTGATTCAGCCACAGCCTAATAATGTAAGCAAAGCCGATGTTTACTTGGCTTATGTTAATGATGATCTGCTGAATTATTCTGGATTGACAGGGACAAATCACTTATTGCTGCTAAATCAGGCGGATATGACTAGGGCAAATAATGAGAATGATACTTTAAATGTGATCATCCATGAATTTGGTCATGCATTAGGCTTAGCCCACGCCCCTCAGTCCTATCATGATGTCATGTCGCCTAGTCAAGTTGCCACAGGACAAGTACAACAAGCTTCTAATTATGATATTCAAGCTCTCAAGGCTAGTTTGTCGCGTATGCAATCTGCGCTGCATCAAAACATGACCATTGAAAGTTATCAACAGGTTGCCGGACAAACGCCTTATCCCACTGATTTAACTGCTTTGGCTGATCCACTACAAAATGGTCGGGCGTCGCTGGCTGCAGTGATCACTGGGATGATTCAAAAAGTTAGTCACCGTGATAATTTGACGGCACAACAAACGCAAATTTTGCAGCGCACGAAAACCAGCGTCAAAACGATCACCAATAATGAAGCTGCTAGTGATCAACAAATTCGCAAAGCTCGTGCAGATTTTAAGCAATTGATTACTGCTTTCAATTTACAAAATTATTTCCCACAAGCCTATCCTCAGGCACAATCTCAAGAAGAAGGGCAGCAGATCAAAGCCTTTTTTCAAAAAATTCAAGGTAGTTTCTGATAATTTAAAAATAAATTCTTATTGAGATTAACATCTACTTGTAACATTGGTAACTGTTTTGTAATAACCCCAGTGTTATACTCTTCTTAGATTATTAGAATAATGTGATCCATTGAAAACATTTTTAGGAGGATTTGCTTTTTATGCGGGGAAACAAGAAACTCTCATCATCTGTAATGGCAGCAGCGTTTTTAGCGTCAGTGGCGGCGCCAACTGTTGCCAGTGCACAACAAGTGACCGTTAAATCGGGGGACACTTTATCACAAATTGCGATCGACAATCAAACAACGGTGGCTGACTTAGTTCAAACGAACCAAATCAAAAATCCCAACTTGATCTACCCAGGACAAAAAGTTGAGACTAGTGCTGCAGCTGCACCCAATACCCAAACACAGACCCAACAAACAAGTACACGCCAAGTGACCTTGCAGCAAGGGGATTCTTTATGGACGATTGCGCAGCAGTACGGCGTCTCTGTCCAAGCATTAGCACAAGCTAATGGCTTGTCTAGTATCTAT
This sequence comes from Agrilactobacillus fermenti, assembly GCF_047943045.1. GTDB lineage: Bacteria > Bacillota > Bacilli > Lactobacillales > Lactobacillaceae > Agrilactobacillus > Agrilactobacillus fermenti. The sequence goes on from NZ_CP181347.1 coordinate 882,684, forward strand.
GCGTTGATTCATCCAGGGCAAACGTTGACGATTCCAGATAATAGCCAAGCGGCTGCGACTCAGGTAAATACGACAGCGCCAGCAGCTGAACAGACAAGTGTGACACAAGCCCCTGTCGTTCAACAACAGTCAGCTCAAACGACGCCAGCTGCACCAGCAACTCAAAGTACACAAACAGCCGCTCAGTCTGGTCAAGATCAAGGCACATTTAAGTTATCTTTTTATGATCCTGCTGTCTTAGGTTCGAATATGGGTTATGGTGGCGTGGCTGCCAATCTATCCGTCTTTCCAAAGGGCACCCGCTTAAAGATAACGTTATCTGATGGCACTGTTTGGTATCGAACGGTTAATGATACCGGTACTTTTGCATATAGTAACTCACGCCAGTTGGATGTTGCGATGCCAAACGCACAAATTCCATCTGCTGGTATCATGTATGCTAATGTTCAAGTTTTAAGCTAAGATAACCTAAAAAATTATAATAACGTTTTTAAAAGCCGATAACATTGAATTCTAAATGTTAAGGCTTTTTTTAACGTTATTTATAAAAATACGGTAGAATGATAAATGAAGATTATAAATACGGAGGATAATTATGTTAAAAGTAGGTATTATTGGCGCAAATGGTAAAGCTGGTGCATTGATCGCTAAAGCAGCGGTAAATCGCGGTATGGCAGTTACGGCCATTGTTCGTCAAGAAACTGATCAAGATCAAGGCTATACGACTTTAGTCAAAGATTTATTTGCTTTGACCCCAGTTGATGTGCAAGCACTGGATGTCTTAGTTAGTGCGGTTAATTTCCCAGACGATACTACTAAATTTGATGCAGCTACGCAGCACTTGATCGAATTGGTACGGGGGACTCAGATCCATTTAATGATCGTCGGTGGGGCCGGTAGTTTGTGGCTTGATACTGCCCACACGCAGCAACTTAAAGATGCACCTGATTTTCCGAGTGCTTTTAAACCAACTGCAACAGCGATGGCTCAATCTTTAGCGACCTTGAAGGCTGCTAAAGATGTGAATTGGACTTATGTTTCACCAGCGGCTGATTTTAGTTATATGGGTGGGTTAACTGGTAAATATGTGATCACTGATGATGTTTTTGCGACTGATGATGATGGCAAGAGTTTCTTAAGTTACAAAGACTATGCTCAAGCTTTTGTCACAATTATGGCTAAAAAGATATATCGGCAAAAACATGTCGGTGTTCATCATGTTTAAACTTGTACTTTAGACTAAATGCTGTTAGCATATGGTGCACGTAAGGATAGGTGAACAGGATGCAAGTGGAACAAAAAATAGAAATAAGCGATGCTGAATGGGAAGTCATGCGGGTCGTTTGGACGCTAGGCACTGCCACGAGTCGGACTTTAATCGATGTCCTGCAAGAAAAGATGTCGTGGAAGGCGCCAACTGTCAAAACGCTGATTGGTCGGCTTGTCAAAAAAGGTGCATTAGTCACTGAAAAAAAGGGTCGGGCATTTATTTATCGGCCAACAATTGCGGAGCAGCGGGCAATTGATGATGCGACGACGACACTGTTCAACCATCTATGTCAGATGCGTCGTGGCGAGGCCGTGCACCATCTATTAGGCGAGTTAACGCTCAGCCGCAGTGATATTGAGAAGTTACAAGCACAACTAGCTGAAAAAATCAAAACAGCGCCAGAGGCAGTGGCCTGTGATTGCTTACCCGCTGATTTTAAGTTAAAGGGTGGCGCGTGAGACAAAGGCGGGCAACGACTAAGTACTAATAAGAAGCACGATAAATGGCGGCTTTTCCATTTGAGTGATTCGTGGTTAGGTGAGGTGGTTGCCTTGTGAAACACGGTTAAATTTAATTGGCTCTAAAGCTGACGGGTGGCTGAGACAAAACTAACGTTTTGTTTTCAGCCACCTATTTAATTACGACTATTTATGGTTTAAAAACCCTTTATCCCATGCGCTTTTTTTACATAGCGGGTTATCGAGGAAATTTACGAATTGCGTTCAACTTAAATTTAAGACTTGCATTTTTACGACTACAATTGTAAACTTAAAATGTAAATTAATGAAACAAGGTTATAGGGGGTAGCGTAATGACAAAAGATAAGCTGGCTTCAGAAATGGGGCACGATCATAAAATGGCTATGTCACATATGGATCATGATATGGCTGATATGGATATGGACGATATGGGTGGCGACATGATGATGCATGGGGGACATATGATGCACATGGGCAACTTGAAACAGAAATTTTGGGTTTCCCTTGTGCTGACTTTGCCCATTTTGTTGCTGACGTCGTTCATGGGGTTGACACAGCCATTGATCACTTTTTCAGGTAGTGAATGGGTCGTTGCGGTCATCGGAACCGTGCTGTTTTTCTATGGTGGTAAACCTTTCTTCTCAGGTGCTATCGGTGAATTAAAAAGTAAAGCCCCAGCAATGATGACTTTGATCACCATGGGCATCGGGGTTGCCTATATTTACAGTATTTACTCAGTGATCGCCAACAATATTTTTCATGTGACTCCAATGGTCATGGATTTCTTTTGGGAGTTGGCAACTTTGATCGATATCATGCTGCTGGGCCATTGGATCGAAATGAATGCGGTAATGAACGCTGGCTCAGCTTTGGATGATCTTGCCAAATTATTACCAAGCTCGGCACACAAGCTGGTAGAGGGTGCCACGCAGGAAGTACCGATACGTGATCTCCAGGAAGGCGATCATCTGCTGGTCAAAGCTGGCGAAAAAATTCCAGCTGATGGCACGATTGTTGAAGGGACATCTAATGTGAATGAGTCCATGGTCACAGGTGAGTCTAAACAGATCACCAAGCACGTTGATGACAAAGTATTTGGTGGTTCAGTTAATGGCGATGGTACTTTTCAATTAACTGTGACGGGTACCGGGAAGAATGGTTTTTTAGCGCAAGTTATGAAATTAGTCAATTCAGCCCAACAAGAAAAATCAGCACAAGAAAATTTGGCAGATAAAGTTGCTGGTTGGTTGTTCTATGCCGCTTTATTTGCTGGCATTTTGGCCTTTATTATTTGGCTGTTTCAAACAGATCTGGCTACTGCTTTGCCGGTGGCAGTGACGGTTTTCGTTATTGCTTGTCCGCATGCTTTAGGCTTGGCAATTCCCTTAGTCGTAGCTCGGAGCACATCGATTGCCGCTAAGAATGGGTTATTGATTCGGAATCGGAATGCGTTAGAACAAGTTAAAGATTTGAAATATGCGTTGATGGATAAAACTGGAACATTGACTGAAGGGGACTTCAAGGTCAATGCCTATGACACACTATCTAACCAGCTAACTAAGTCACAAGCCTTGCAGATCTTTGCCAGTCTGGAAGCCGGATCCTCTCATCCTTTAGCTGTTGGTATCGTGAACGCTGCCAAGGCTGATCAAGTTACTTTCACCAAGGCTCAAAATGTTCAACAATTGACTGGGGTCGGTTTGTCAGGCGATGTGTCTGGTCAGACCTATCAAATTGTCTCAATGGCTTACTTAGTTCAGCAAAATATCCAGTTTGAGCAAGCTAAATTTGAGCAATTAGCTGCCAACGGGAATTCAATCAGCTTTCTCTTACAGGATGGTGATGTTTTAGCCTACGTTGCTGAAGGGGATGCAATCAAACCAGAAGCTAAGCATTTGATCGCTGCTTTGAAGCAACAAGACATTACCCCAGTTATGCTGACTGGAGATAATGCCCAAACAGCGCAAAAGGTTGCACAAACACTTGGCATCACGGAAGTCCGAGCACAATTATTACCAGAAGATAAAGAAAAATTAGTTCGCGAATATCAGACGAAAGGTAAAGTTTTGATGATCGGAGACGGTGTGAACGATGCGCCTAGCCTAGCTCGGGCAAATATTGGGATCGCCATTGGTAGTGGCACCGATGTGGCAATTGAGTCTGCCGATGTCGTCTTAGTTAAAAGCAACCCTAATGATGTGGTAGAATTCTTAAATTTGGCTCGCAAGACCACGCGTAAAATGACTGAAAACCTCTGGTGGGGTGCGGGTTATAATATTTTAGCGATTCCATTAGCCGCTGGTGTATTAGCTCCAATCGGTTTTGTCTTAAGTCCGATGGCCGGTGCCGTACTGATGTCTTTAAGTACCGTGATCGTTGCCATTAACGCTTTGACGCTGAAATTAGGGCAAACCGAAATTTAAGGCAAAACCCTAATTTATTAAACTATTATTTACATCTGTAAACGATAATGTTAATTTTAAAACGTAATCATTTTATTAAATTGAAATTGAGGTGAGTTCATGAGCGAATGCCGCTTTAATATAGATGGTATGATGTGTGCCAGTTGTGCACAAACGGTGGAAAAAGCCACTAAAAAATTACCCGGTGTCACTGAGGCTAACGTGAATCTAACGGCTGAATCGATGCAAGTTGATTTTGACCCCAATGTGACCCCTGTGGCTCAAATTGAAACAGCCGTTGCTGATGCCGGCTATGGCGCCAATGCCCAGTTGACCACGGAAAACTTTGCGATCGATGGCATGGTATGTGCCAGCTGTGCTCAGACAATCGAAAAAGCCGTGAAGCAATTACCCGGAATGATCGAAGTACAAGTCAATTTAGCCGCAGAAAAAATGCGAGTTAGCTTTGATAATTTTGTTACCGACAATGCGGCCATTGAACAGGCTGTCACTGATGCTGGTTACGGCGCCACACTGGCTGATGAGGTGGCTCATCCAGAGCAAGCCGAAGCCTTGGCGGAGAAGAAAGATCATCAACTGGCTGATCTAAAACAACGCTTCATCTGGTCCGCTATTTTCACAGTTGTATTGTTATACATCAGTATGGGCCATATGTTGGGCGCTTGGCTGCCTAGCTTCTTAGAACCAACTTTACATCCAGTAACGTTTGCATTGACCCAGTTAGTTCTCGTCTTACCGGTCATGTATTTAAATCGCAGTTATTACTCGGTGGGCTATAAAACTTTGTTTACGGGGCATCCCAACATGGACAGCTTAGTAGCTGTGGGGACTTCTGCGGCTTTTATTTACAGTTTGATCAATACCGGCTTGATGATGATAACCAATGTTGGCTTTCACGATCAATTGTATTATGAAGCTGCCGTCACGATTTTAACCTTGATCACCCTAGGTCGTTATTTTGAAACCAAGTCAAAACAAAAAACAGGGTCAGCCATTACGAAATTGATGGATCTGGCACCTAAAACAGCTTGGGTCCAAAGTGGCGATACCTATATAGAGCAGCCAGTTGCTGATCTGCAGCTTAATGATATTCTGATGATCAAACCCGGTGCGAATATTCCCGTGGATGGTCAAGTCCTTTCCGGCAGCAGTAACGTAGATGAATCCATGCTAACCGGTGAAAGTATGCCAGTGGCAAAAGCTGCCGAAGATGCCGTTACTGCAGGGACGTTGAATCAAACAGGTCAATTATTGATCAGAGCCACACGTGTTGGAAATCAGACAACATTGGCGCAAATCGTGAAACTTGTTGAAGATGCTCAAGCCACTAAAGCACCTATCGCACGACTGGCTGATAAAATTGCGGGCATCTTTGTCCCAACGATCATGATTTTAGCCACGCTGGCAACCATTGCTTGGCTATTGACCGGGCAATCATTAGCCTTCGCATTGACGATTTTCGTTTCTGTTCTGGTCATTGCTTGTCCTTGTGCCCTGGGCCTGGCAACGCCCACTGCAATTATGGTAGGGACTGGTCGAGGCGCTGAAAATGGGATCCTGGTAAAAAATGGCGCTGCTCTCGAAACAGCCAGTCAAATCGATACCATCGTTTTTGATAAGACCGGTACGTTGACAAAAGCCCAGCCAGAAGTCACTGATTGGTACTTTCCAGGATTATCAACCGCAGAAAAAACAAAGTTACAAGCACAAATTGCCAGTATTGAACAAGGTTCGGAACATCCTTTAGCTGCCGCTATTGTAGCCGCCGCGAAACAAGCAAAACAAGCCTTACCAACTGCAACGGCATTGCATTTTATTGCGGGTCAAGGGGTCACCGGTCAAGTTGCTGGTCACGAGTTAGCCATTGGCAACCAGAAACTGATGGCTGAGCGGCACTTGTCAACTACTCTAAAGCAACAACAAAGCACGTTTGCCCAACAAGGTAAGACGGCCATGCTGATTGCCAAAGATAACGAAGTCCTGGGCATTGTCGCTGTTGCTGATCAAGTCAAACCCGATGCTAAAGCGGCAATCCAACAATTAAAAGCGATGGGTGAAAAAATTGTGATGCTGACGGGTGATGGGGCGGCCACCGCTCAAGCCATTGCAGCTCAATTAGGCATTGATCAGGTGATCAGTGACGTTTTACCCGACGGTAAAGTGGCTGCGATTCAATCGCTACAAAAAGAAGCTCAAGTCGTTGCCATGGTTGGGGATGGCATCAATGATGCACCTGCTTTAGCCCAAGCTCAGGTAGGTTTCGCCATCGGTAATGGAACGGATATTGCCATTGATTCTGCTGATATTGTCTTAATGCATCAAGATCTGATGACGGTGGCAACGGCCATTGATTTAAGCCAGCAGACCATCAAAAATATCAAGGAAAACCTGTTTTGGGCTTTTGCTTATAACGTGATCGGCATTCCGATTGCCATGGGCTCACTGTACATATTCGGTGGGCCATTGTTGAACCCAATGATTGCTGGGGCAGCCATGAGTTTCAGTTCCGTTTCAGTTGTTTTGAATGCCCTACGTTTGCGGGGCTACAAACCCAAGTTTCAACGAGCTTTATAATTAGGTAACAAAGATTAAAAACTATTCTAAATTTAAAGGAGCGATTTTTTATGACAAAAACAGTTGCAATTAAAGGTATGAAGTGTGAAGGTTGTACGGAGAATGTTGCCAAAGCATTTAATGCTGTCGCTGGTGTTGACTCAGTCAAAGTTGATTTGGACAGTAAGCAAGCCGTTGTTACTGGCGACCCCAAAGATCAAGATTTGATCGATGCCTTGGCAGAAACACACTACAGTGTTGAAAGCATTCAGTAATTTTTACTTGTGAAACAAATTTGATGTTAATAGAAGTAATTTAATAGATCGGTCTCAAAGCGACTGCGACAAAAGAAATCTTTTGTTTGCGGCCGCTTTTCTTGTTTACTGAGACCAATTAGTTGCTATCGCCAAAAGAGATTGCTATGATATTTCAGGAAGCGCTTTCTTTATGATAAGTTTCCGTTTATACCAATAGAGTGAGGGTGAGTTTTATGCAATTATTAAAGCCGCATATTGCGACGACTAAGGTATCTGCAGATAAGGTGGATCAAACTTATAAGCGATTACGGCTGCAAGTATTCTTAGGTATTTTCATTGGTTACGCCGGCTATTATTTATTGCGCAATAATTTTTCACTGGCGATTCCCCAGTTGACTCAGGAAGGCTTTTCCAAGGGGCAATTGGGCTTGGCATTATCGGCGGTCTCATTAGCTTATGGGATCAGTAAATTTGTGATGGGGATCGTTTCGGATCAAAGCAATGCTCGTATTTTCCTCCCATTAGGGCTACTATTAGCCGCTTTGGTCAATTTTGCTTTTGGCTTTATTCCGTTTCTAACTTCAAGCATTACTGTGATGTTTGTTGTTCTGTTCTTACTTGGCTGGTTTCAGGGGATGGGTTGGCCGCCGTCTGGCCGTGTCTTGGTCCATTGGTATTCGATTAATGAACGGGGCAGTAAAACGGCGATTTGGAATGTAGCTCATAATGTCGGTGGTGGCTTTATGGCGCCCATCGCCACGGCGGGCATCGCTATGGTGGGCACTTTCTTTGCATTTGGCGGTATAAAGTCATATCACGGGGCCTTTATTCTACCGGCAATTATTGGTGTTGTCGTTGCTGCAATTGCTTTTTTATTGATTCGAGACACGCCGGAATCGGTTGGCTTACCGCCAATCGAAGCTTACCGCAACGATTATCCCAATGAAGAACATCAACTGTTTGAAAAGGAACTGACAACTAAAGAAATCTTATTCCGTTACGTGCTCAACAACAAATGGATCTGGGTCATTGCCATTGCTAATATTTTTGTTTATTTAGTTCGTTATGGGGTTGAAAATTGGGCGCCAACTTATTTGACCGAAGTGAAGCATATCACGTTAGCTAATTCCAGCTGGTCTTATTTCTGGTACGAAATAGCTGGCATACCAGGGACATTGATTGCCGGGTGGCTTTCAGATAAAGTCTTTAAAGGTCGGCGTGGTCCAGCCGGTTTTGTATTCATGTTAGTCGTATCTGGCTTTGTAGTTCTATACATGAATGCCACGAATCTATGGTTGATCAATTTTGCCTTGATCATGATCGGTTTTTGGATTTATGGGCCAGTTATGTTGATTGGACTGCAGGCGTTAGACCTTGTGCCTAAAAAAGCAGCCGGGACTGCTGCCGGTTTGACAGGTCTATTTGGCTACTTCTTTGGCTCATTTTCGGCTAATGCCATTATTGGCTATACCGTGGATTGGTTTGGTTGGCAAGCTGGGTTTACTTTGATTTTAATTGCAAGTCTTTTAGCCGCTGTCATGTTTGCTTTAACTTGGCGGATTCGTGGTCAAGAAGTTCAGGCACAACATCATAAAGCGTAAACGCAACCGCTTCATAGGGGTATTTCAAATTAAAATATAGATAAAAATAGGTGATACTAAGCAAATGTTTTGTACCACCTATTTATTTACGGAAATTTTTGGTTTAAATGTATTCAAAAACCACCCGATGATTCTCGCACTGTGTTTTAAACGCGCTAAAAAGGGCAACGACTTTGCTTAACATCGAATGTCTCCAATGGCAGGAACGCCATTTGTCACCATTCTTGTTAATGCTCAGTCGCTAAACGCCCTTTCTCGCACTCTAGATTTTAAATAAGATTTTTCCGGTGCTTTTACCTGATTCTAATAGTTCATGTCCTTTTTTACCATCGGCTAGCGGTAAGATCGTTGGGGCGGTAATTTTGATTTTATGATCTATGAAATATTGAAATAAGCGGTGACTGCGTTGTTGCCGGATCTCAAAACTCGTTAAAAAGTGCCAGAGATCACCAGTTAGAATACTTTTAGACTGGTTGAGCAATGTGACCAGGTCTACTTTTGGCGGTTGCCCACCGGCCATGCCAAAAAATACGACTTTTCCCCGTTGGTGAATGAGTTTTAAGCTGGTGGGGATTGTCACGCCGACACCGTCATAAACGGTGTCAAATTGATTGGTCCAGTTAGATTGCCAATCGGTTTGTCGGCTTGGAAATACGGCTTTAACACCATGATTAAGGGCTAGTTGCCGCTTTTGGGGTGTGGATGCGGCACCATAAACATCGATGCCGTCAGCAATCAGCATTTGGGAAAGAATTTGCCCGACACCGCCGCTAATACCAGTGATAAATACTTTAGCGCCAGCTTGATTTTTCCCGAGATCGTGGGCTAAAAAGTCGGCTGTTAGGCCCTGCAAACCAATGCTTGCAGCAAGTTCAGGCTTGATTTCTGGTGGCAAAAAAATGGCATGATTACTTGGGACAACAACATATTCAGCATTGGCTAAGGGCACGTCAACAAATAGAATCAGCTGACCAATGGCAGCTTGATTATTTGCGACCCCTGACCCTATCGCTACGATTTCACCTACACCTTCATAACCGTCTATATAGGGTGTGTGCGGTTCGAGGTGATAATTACCGCGGCGACGATAAATATCGGCAAAGTTAAGACCGATATAGTGCATTTTGACCAAATAATCTTGAGTACCAATTGTTGGCGTGGGTAAATCACTATAAGTTAGGACATCAGCCCCACCAAATGTATTGAAATAGAGAGCTTTCATTCCGATACCTTCTTTGTTTTTGACATAGGTTCATCATACCACTTAAAAATTTTGGGCTTATCTTTAATAATGACTGGCTGGTTATTGACTTATTAGTCATTAAGTCTATAATACAGTTGGATTCACATAGAAGTGTATTTTTTAAGTAATTGGTAGAAGCAAACTAGGAGGCCAAATGTGATGGCTCATGTGATTGAGATTCAGCACTTGCAAAAGCAATTTGGTAAATTTACAGCATTAAAAGACATCAACCTACAATTAAATGAGGGTGAGGTGCTAGGTTTTATTGGTCCTAATGGTGCCGGAAAGTCAACGACTATTCGAACGATTCTAGGACTGATCAAGCCTACCGCTGGTCAAGTCCAGGTGTTTGGACAAGACGCCTGGCAAAATGCGGTCACGATTCATCAGCAGTTGGCCTATGTGCCTGGAGATGTTTATCTTTGGCCGAATCTTACTGGGGGGCAGACCATCGATTTATTATTGCGTATGGCTAAACGGACCCATAACCAGCGGACTGATCAGTTGATTCAAGCATTTGGTTTAGATGTGCGCAAAAAGAATCGAACGTATTCAAAAGGCAATCGACAAAAAGTTGCCTTAATTGCGGCACTAGCAGCAGATGTCCCTCTATATATTTTTGATGAACCGACTTCTGGCTTAGACCCTTTAAATGAAATGGTTTTTCAACAACAGGTGGCTCAGTTAAAAGCTCAAGGTCGGAGTATCTTGTTGTCCAGTCACATTCTATCTGAAGTAGAGAAAATGGGCGATCAAATTGCGATCATCCGTCAAGGTGAAATTATTGAAGCGGGTTCATTAGCAGAGATGCAGCATTTGACACGTAATCAGGTCACCGTAACAACAGCCAAGCCAATGCTTGAGTTGACGCAGCAGGCGCATGTCCATCAAGTACATTTCAAAAATCAAACAAAAACAAGTGCTGAATTTTTGGTAGCTGATACAGCTATGAATACCGTTTTAAGTTATTTGACGCAGCAGCAGATCCAAACTTTAAGAACCACACCGCCGACTTTGGAAGCTTTATTCTTACGTTACTATGATACGAATCAAATAAAGGCAGGTGTTTAAAATGCGGCAATTGTTACAGTCTAGCTTAGTTTTACGGGCAAATTTGCGTCGTGACCGGATTAAGATTCTCATTTGGATAATCGTTTTAAGCGGTCTATTTATTACAGTTGCCGCCAAATTTAAGACGCTTTATGGTACTACGGCTCAGATTGAAACTATTGCGCGCACGTTACGCGCTCCAGCTATGATTGCTTTGTTCGGGCCTGTACCCAAAGGTGGCACGTTAACCACAGCGACAATTTTTGCCACAGAAATGTTGATTTTTTGGAGTTTATTTTTAATCATTTGTAATCTATCATTAGCCATCAACGCCAGCCGCACCCAAGAAAGTGCTGGCTTAACAGAGTTGATCCTTGGCGGCTATCCAGTCGGCCGTTTAGCGCCTTTAAATGCAGCGGCGTTGGAATTAACAATTGTTGATGGAAGCTTTGCATTGATCACTGGCTTGGGCACGACATTAGCTGCCATGCCAGGTAGTGATCTTGAAGGCAATTGGTTGTTTGCTTTGACGTTAGCAGCAGTTGGGTGGGCTTTTGGCATGATCACGCTTGTCTTTGCTCAGTTGGTTGTTGATAGTCATACAGCTAATATTTATGGGTATGCTTTTTTGGGCTTAGCTTATGTTATTCGCATGCTGACCGATGTTCAAAACTCAGATTGGACTTGGTTATCACCTTTAGGCTGGATAGAAAAAAGTGCAATTTATACACAAAATCATTGGCTGCCCCTGGGTCTGCTCATTGTTTTAGGCGGCGGTGCTTTGATTTTAGCGTTTTGTTTAAATGCCCATCGAGATTCAGGCACTGGTATTTTACCAGAACATGCTGGACATCAGCGGAGTCGATTTTTACGGGGGCCCTTAACGTTATTATTGTGGCAGCAACGGACAACAAGTCTATTTTGGTTATTAGGTTTATGCTTGCTTGGTGTGAGTTACGGTTCGATTTTTGATACATTAGGCCAGATCGTGAATCAGTCGCCCGTCGTTCAGCAAGTGCTAGGTACAACTGGCATGCACCATCTTGCTCATTTACAGCTGCTCCATTTTATGAACCTTTTAGGTGTTATTTTTACGGTTCTAGCCAGTATTGCTGGCACCTTTTGCTTAAATCATCTGTACACAGATGAACGGAAGGGCTATTTACAATTGGTACACACACGGACAATCACCCGTGCTCGATTATATTGGGTTTACTTGGGGTTTGCGCTGGTCTTAACAGCCAGTCTGATCTTTGTTGCTTTAATGGGTACGATGCTTGCAGCAAATCAAGTCTTAACACAGCCATTAGCTTTTCACTATTTTGCAAAAGTATGGTTGGCGATGTTACCCATTAGTTGGGGCTTTTTAGCTATTGCTGCGGTTGCGATCGGTTGGCTGCTGCTGGGCCGGCAACTTATCTGGTTTATCTTAGGCGGCAGTTTTGTCATTACTTACTTTGGCCGTCTATTGAATTTACCCCACTGGGCCTTAAATTTGTCGCCGTTTCATTGGTTTGATCAGATTCCGCTGCACACGATCAATATCAGTCGAAGCATGGCGGTACTTTCATTTGGCCTAGTTGTGATAGTATTAGGCTTGATTGGTTACCGTCATCGTGATCTACAAGATTGACTAGTTGGCGGCAATAGATGTTAAAATAAATTGAGGTGAAAATATGGCCAAACGTTTACCCCAGGATCCTAAGAAAGTACAAGCGATTTTGAAGGCCGCTTTACATGAATTTGCGGTTCATGGTTTTGATCGAGCCAGTACGGATCAAATTGCTGCTGAGGCCGGGGTTTCTAAGGGATTGATCTTTCGATATTTCAGTCATAAAAAGAATCTATATATTCAAACAGTCAATCAGGCATTGACAACAATGGTTCAAGTTGCTGATTTTGATGTCTGGCGTGACGCACCTGATTTGGTGCATATGATCATCCAAGCCACGCAATATAAGCTTGAATTAGCCCAACAATATCCTGATGAATTTACTTTGTTACTAGCTGTTTATCGACAAGATAACCAGATCCCAGTAGAATTACGGCAGCAGGTTTTTGACATCTTTGACCAATGGGCAAAAGCTAATGTCAACAATCTAGTAGATCCGGTCATTAAGCGGCTAAATTTGCGGCCTGAATTAGATCCAGCTGATGTTAAGACGTTTTTGCAGCTCTTCATCAATCAGATCAGCCAGATCACCCAAGAATATATGCAGGCACATCCCCAGGTTAAAACGCTGGCGGATATGTCAGAGCTTATTCAACGAATTGAAAGCTATATGGACATGATGGAACATGGTATCATCGCCCACTGACTGTTCCCACGGTACTTTGTGCCAGTAATTAAAAAAGCAGCACCTTAATTATTGGAAATATGTTAAATATTTTTAATCTGCCTTGACCTAACTGAACAAGCGTTCGTATAATAGGAACTATCAGTTTAGGGAGGGCGTGTATCTATGAATCGTTTTAAAAAAATAGATCTCTTGGAAGAAAATCGTATTTTCTTGACTAAAGAGATCTTTTTGTATGTGCAAGCATCGGGGCTATTGCGGTTATATCGGCGAATCGATCACGAAAGCCATCTATTGACTTCACTAAATTATCGGGCGCACGCAGAGGGCTTTGCGCAGTTTATTTTTAATGCAGCGCCAAGTTTAACTTTTGAAGAAGTACATACATTAGCACAACACTTGAACCGTTATTATTTTCGGGCATAAAAAAAGGCCCAGCAGGCAGTGAAATGAATCATAATCCGTTCACATGTGAGGCCTCAAAGCCGAATGCTTTTGGGTGATTGACAGTTACTAAAATACACATAAGCAAATAAGCAAATTCAAATTGAAACTACTTTAATTTGAGTGATTGTATTTATAAAGCCTGCTGGGCGAAGTGGAATCAGAAGTACTTTTTAGTAGGCTAGCCACCTTGATTCCATCTAAAATATAACAGCGAACCACAAGAACAGCAAGAAAAATGTTTTAATAGCATTATTAGGTTTCTTTAAGTTTTTATAAAAATACTTAAATTCTTTTCCGTTACGGCTATAATTATAAGTAATAATTAAACGTTAAACAAATTTGGAGGACAATTGTGAAAAAAATCGTAAACTTCAACGGGTGCTCATTTCAGCATTGATTTTATTAAGTGCAACTTTCGGTGGTTTTTTTGCGAATAATCATCATGCTAAGGCAGCTACTCAGATCGGTGTGGTTGACAATCCGATGGGCGATGGATCGGTCTATGTTTATGATGCCCCAAATGGCAAAGTGATCAGTGGCCGGACGTTACCTAATAAATCTGAGTGGCAAGTGGGACAACGGGTATCTGTTTCAGGCAGTGGCGTATGGTATGAAATTGGTCAAAATGTTTGGATCAATGATTATGTTTTGAAAGTCAAGGACGCACCAACAACACCAAGTCAAAATCAGAATCATACAACAACACCAACTACCAATAATGGGATTGTTACAGCTGGTGATAACGCTGTTGTTTATAATGCTATCAATGGTTCTGCGACGGGACAAACGTTGCCTGCTGGCAGTCAATGGCGTTATGGCAGTCAACAACAAACCGCAGATGGTTCGACTTGGTATGAAGTCGGTGCTAGCCAGTGGTTGAAAGTTCCGAGTACCAATACACCTGAAACACCTAACATGAATCCTTCAGATCAAACCGGTATTTCAGCTTCAGGGATTGTAAAGATTAGTTTTACCGGTGCCAATTTACGCACCGCTCCAAATGGTCAGATCGTTAGCTTTTTGAATCCCGATACGCGCTGGAAAGTATTGGCTGCACAACGGGTCAATGGTACTTTATGGTATGAGCTCGGCGAGAATCAATGGATCAGTTCTACAACCGTTGTGACAGATCTGAACCAAGCCAATCCCGATGTTGTGACCGTGAATGAGAATAACATTTCAGCGACACTAACTTTAACATCTAATGCGAATATTTATAATGGTCCTGCCCAATTAGGCGGCACATCGATTGGCCGTTCATTATTAAATGGGACTGCTTGGCATGTCAGCCGTTTAACGACCGTGAATGGAACCAGTTGGGCTGAAGTTGGGCCTAACCAATGGTTGAATGCACATAATGGTCAATTATCCTATTAAAGGTTACAATTAAAGGGTAATCTTAATTTAGGAGGCCATTTGATGAAGGTATTTGTAATCGGAGCCCACGGTAAAGTGGGACAGTTGTTATTACCAAAGCTACAACAGGCTGGCTATGAGGTGTTTGCGGGTATTCGTGATGAAACTCAAGCCCAGACAATCAAATCATTGGGTGCGACACCTGTTCATGTGGACCTGTTAGCTGATGTGTCAGCTTTAGCACAGACATTGCAAGGCATGGATGCTGTTGTTTTTACCGCTGGATCTGGTGGCAGTACCGGCGATGACATGACTTTATTGATTGATTTAGATGGTGCAGTTAAAGCGATGGAAGCCGCAAAGACAGCTGGCAGCCGTCGATTTGTCATTGTCAGTTCAGCAGCTAGCAACCACCGAGCAACTTGGGGCGATGTCATTCGACCATATATGGCAGCCAAGTATTACGCTGACCGGGTATTGAAGACTTCTGGGTTAAATTATACGATCGTTCGTCCAGGTATTTTGACAGATGATAATGAAACCAAACGGTATTTTGTAGGGCCAAGAACTTTAACGGCTGAACATAATACGATTGCCCGCGCTGATGTCGCTAATTTTATCGTGACTGCACTTGGAACACCAAGTACGATTCGGCAGGAATATGATATTTTCAATGGCAGTGAACCACTAGTAAATGTTTTAAATTAAAATTGTTCACAAACTAAAAGAGTCTAAAAACAAAACGGATGCTTTGTTTTTAGACTCTTTTTTATGGTAGGTGTTGTAATGTGGTTATCCCAAAGTAATGGCTTCTAAGAATTGTTTGATTCGACCCGATGGTGCTGCGAAAAATGCTTTGGCAGCACCATCATATAGTACTTCACCATCTTCAAAGAAGACGATTCGATCAGCGACCAAACGGGCAAAATCCATGTTATGGGTGACCACGATCATTGCTTGGTGTTGCGCCGCTAAATCTTTTAAGACTCGGAGTACTTGAGTTTCTAGTTCGGGATCTAGGGCACTAGTTGGTTCATCTAACAAAATATACTCTGGATCCATAGCTAAAGCTCGACAAATAGAGATACGCTGTTGTTGACCACCAGAAAGTTGATTGGGGTACCGTTTACCAGTATCTGGCAGCCCCACCAGTTTAAGTAGTTCTTGGGCACGTTGTTCGCTTTTAGCCTTGGACTGATGCAAAACAACGCGCGGGCCCTCCGTGATATTCTCTAAAACGGTTAGATGTGGAAATAAGTTCCAATTCTGAAAAACCATACCTGACTTACGGCGTACAGCAAACTTAACTTTATTCGTTAATGGTTTGCTGAAATCCACGTCTAAGTCATCAAATTTTAAATGGCCTGTTTCAGGATGCTCTAACAGATTGATTGCGCGCAATAGAGTAGATTTACCCGAACCGGATGGGCCAATGATGACTGTAGTTTGATTCTCCGGAAAATCAAGGGAGACATCTTTTAAGGCATGGTGCTGTTGGAAACGTTTGTCTACATGTTCTAATCGGATCAATTCATCACACCTTCTTTGGAGACATACTTGGAGGTCCGTTTTTCAAGATAATGCTGCAGCCAAGTCAATACCGAACAAATGATAGCATAAAGAACAGCAACGATGGAATACATCAATAACGGTTGGTAGTTTTTGGCCGTAATTTGCTGGCTAACGGTGAACATTTCCAAAATGGTAATTGAACTTGCCAACGATGTATCTTTTACGAGGCCAATAAAAGAATTGGAAAGGGGCGGGATCGCAATGCGCATGGCTTGTGGAAAGATAATTTTTCGTAAAACTTGCGTACTGGTCATGCCTAATGTATAGGCTGCTTCCCATTGGTCTTTCGGCACAGAATTGATCGAGGCACGAATTGTTTCTGAAGCATAGGCCCCCGTGTTTAGAGAGAATGTAATAATGGCCGCAAGAAAGGCAGGTAGTTGAACCCCTGCATTGGGTAAGCCAAAGAAGATAATAAATAGTTGAACCAACAACGGGGTCGACCGGAATAACCAAACATAGAAAGAAAAAATTGCCTGTAAGATCTGCCACCAGAAAGCCGCAAAGTTCGACTGTGGTTTAGGGATCAGTTTAACCACCGCAGTGAGAATGGCTAATAGTAAGCCAAACACAAAGGAAATAATGGCTAAAGGAATGGTGTATTCTGCGCCAGCTTTGATCAAATCTGGCAGTGACGTCATAATCGTATGTAACACCAAAATCGCCTCCAATGAACTAATTTAAGTTGCTTTAATTGCTTTGTTTCAAAAGACAGCGACCATACTTAATCTGCCATACTTGAATGAATCCTTTAATTCAAGTTTTCAGATTAGCGTTTGGTCGCTGAATGTTTGCTATCAAATATTTAGAATAAATATAATGAACTCATTATTTGGTAATATCAGCCCCAAAGTACTTAACAGATAACTTCTTCAAAGTACCATCTTCACGCAATTGTTTCAATGCTGTATTGACTTTCTTTTGCAAAGTCTTCGACTGCTTATTGTACATGATTGAAACTTTAGCGGCTGGGATCTTATCTTCTGGAACTAATTGATGTTTCAAGCCTTTTGATCCGTTTTCTTTGCTGTAAGCCAAGAATGCTTCACGAGAGTTCAAGGTTGCTTCAGCGCGGCCTTGACGCACGAGGGCTAAAGAGTTCTCAAAAGCATTAGAAGGGACGATCTTAGCCCCATATTTTTGGGCATTCGTTTCATTCTCTGTGCCAGTTCCCACGGCAACTTTTCGATTCTTCAAGTCATTGACCGATTTAATGGTAGTGTTATCCGACTTAGTGATTAAGAAAGTCCGTGAATAAATATATGGCGTGGAGAAAATATATTGTTTTTGGCGTGCCGGTGTCACAGTAATGTTGTTCAAAACGGCATCAAACTTTTTACTGCCTAAACCAGCGATCAATGAGTCCCATTTGGTAGGCACAAATTTAGCTTTCAGATCAAGCTTTTTAGCGACTGCCTTACCTAGATCTACTTCAAAACCGGTCAGTTTGCCGTTGTCACGATAGGAGTATGGTGCAAAAGTACCTTCTAAACCAATGGTCAATTCACCTTTAGTTTTTAATTCAGAGCTGACACTGTCGGTTTTACCGCCAGCTTGCTGATTGCCACAAGCACCTAAGATCAAGGCTAGCCCCAAACTTGCTGTCAGTAAACCCAGTACTTTGGAAAATTTCTTCATATTATATAGTCACCCTTAAAAAGTTATTTAATTCAGAAATACAGACATGTTAAAAATTACCATTTTACTAACTTATTGTCAATATAAAGCCAGGGGAACAAAGCTTTAAGATTGGGCATTAAGTGTGTTTTGCACGTCTGCTGGCAACTGCTATAAGTTAAGGTATTTGAACAGTTTGAGCGGGAACGTCTTTAGGCGTGATCGTGATCGTAAGTGGGTCATTGCTATTTGTTAATTTAAACAAAAGGGTGATAGGGATCGTGGCCCCAACTGTATTTTGAAATTGCGGTAGTTGATTCGTATTCGTATCATCGTTTTGAACATTGTCTAGACTTTGTCCATTTTGTGATACAGCTACGCTTGAAATGAGGCTATTGAATGTTGGTGCTTGCTGATTGGCCTTATTGACCCAATTAAGAATAACTTTGACTTGCCCATTATCGACCTGTGTTTCCACAGTAGTGATTGTCGTACTATCAAATTCAAAATTGATTGTTTTAGTCGCTGCCAAGGGACTGTGTCCGTTATCGGCAGATTTATCTTGACTTGCAGCTTGCTGATCATCTGGTGCGGGTGCACTATTACTCGATTGTGCAGCCGAGTCACTGCCAGTATCAGGCATTGTAGCGCTATTACTTGAACTGGAATTCACCCGATTACTGGACCGGCCTGCCGATTTATTTAAATATTCAAGATAGACGCGACTTGGCACAACAGCTGCTTGTTTACTTTGCGTTGTGCCGACAAAACTCCGAGCAGTCACTTGGATCGTTTGCGTCTGTGGCGTGTCTAACTTATATTTGAAATGAAATTTACCATGTTTATTGACAGTTGTTTGTTTTTGATTATCTACATAAATGGTTGCAGCGGCTGCACCTTTACCAGTCACGGTAGCAACACCATGTTTGTTTGTTAAAAATTGGGTTCGATCTAATTGTAAAGTGGTTTGCGGGGTATTTGTTGCCGTAGTTTCCTGGCTGCTGGTCTTTAATGTGGTCATCAGTGAAAAAAGTACGCCAAAAAGAAGCAGGCCAAGCAAACACCAAACCCAGACGTGCTTGAAAAAACGCTTTTTAGGTCGCTTTGGTTTGATTTGGCGGCGATCACCCCGACTGGTTGCTGCTATTGGCGCTGTTTTTTTTGCTTTGGTTTGTCGTGACCGATTATTTGATCGTTGCTGTCGCTTCATATTAAGACCCCAATAAGTATTTACTGACTTAAAGTATATCATGATTCCATTGATCTGTATGGGTATTCGCCCTGAGCAATATAAAATAGTCACAAATTGGGAATTTAATTTATATATCTTACTAATATTCAAATAAATATATAATTATTATCCGAAATTGGTGCCGTTGTTTTGACTAGCTTCGATATAATAGAATTGAATAATATTTAAAAGAGCTGTAAATTAGTTTGATAGTCTTTTAAAAATAAATAATTTTAGATTTAAATCACAAACAAAATTTAAAACAAACCAAAACGTATTTCTAAAAAGTGGGTTTTTAGTTTTTCATTCTAGGGGGAGACCATTATCATGGATTCAACACGGCGTAATGATAACCATGCACCGTTGGTATTATTATTAGCTTTTTTGGGTATTTTTGTGATGCCTTTTGCACAGTCAAATGTACGCGCGTTTGCGGCTAGTGATCAGCCAACGACAACAACAGTTAAGAATAACACAAAAAAAGCAGCGACTAGTGCTTATCCGGCATGGGTGTATCAGGCTATCGTGGGGACGCCATATTCTGCCCAACAATTCGTTAATTTACCAAGCGCCAAACAAGTATGGTTCTTAAAGACACTGCATCCCGAAATCAATCCTAATGTGGTTTCACAAACAGCCCTAAGTCCAGCACTAGCCAATACGATTCCGACACAAAACGCCAACCAATCACTGACTACTAGTGGTTTCACGAACTTCATGACTATGGCTGCGGCAGCGACGACACCAGCACAAAGTTATATTGATGTGGTACCAACAGGCACTAATACTGGGTCAGTGGCGGTTAAGTTTGCGTCAGCTGCAACTAGTGGCACAGCCACTACCGATCTTAATCCTGGTGGGACTGAGCCAGGGAAACTGACTAGTAGCGATTTTAAGTTAGATCCAGCAAGTGAATTATCCAGCAGTGATGTAACTTTTGACTATAATGCTAGTGATAAAGCTGTGACCCTATCAGTTAAGAATATGTCTGCATTAGATTATAATGGTAAGAAGATGATTTATAACGTTACCAAGAATGGTCAATCGTTAAAAATCACCTTTAATTTGTGGCGGCCGGATATTAACCGAGTCCATGCCAATATTGAAACTCAGAAGAAGAATCAAATTGCTTTGCAATATGCCTATGGATATATCTACACACCTAATAGTACTGATATAAATGGTGATCCAACGCCTAATACTACTGAAACTCATAAAATGCCAGAATTCGCTTATAATATGGATATCCCTAATGTCAATATTGTTATCGGTGGCAAAACAAGAATTGTCTCTACCTTTGGGGATAGTGGTGAACCACCACTAGATGATTACGACGAGTATCAGACTACTTCGGGTTTATTGATTGGTAATAAAATGGGGAAGCAGATATCAGTTCGTTACAATCAAGTGGAAGTGTTGGTGGTGGGTATCTAACCGCGGGTTTGATGATGTCAAGCATATTCACATGTGGCCGGATACTGATGATAATGATACGATTTATTTGAGTTACGATGGCTACATCACAGACCCTAATAAATTGAGCAGTTATAATATGCCTACTGATGAGCCTATTATCTTACATGTTGAGAATACAATTAAACCTACGGATGATCAGCAGCAGATGGCGATGAGTGAGGTTGTAACAAATCCAAAAACAATTTATGGTAATCAAACGAATACAAAGGATCTTTCGAACTTGTATTTTACCCGTGAGTACGATACAGCTTTAGGACATCCCAATAATGACGATGGTTCCCCCGATGATGGTGTTCCCATTCGTTATTCTGGCATAGGTACGTCAGGACCACGAAATGGTAAAATTGAGGGTTTGGTGATTCGCCCTTCAGATTTAACAAATAGTGATTATAAGTATCAAGTGGCTTTTAATTTTAATAGTGATTTCGCGCCTGATGGGTGGATGGGCACTACTTTTACGACATATCCCACGGGCGGAAGTATGCAGAATGGGGCAGCTGTGCAGCCAAATGCTTTTATGGTATCTGAAGATGGCACTGGGATATTTTACAAAAAACATCCAGACACTGGATCACAGGTATGGTCAATTTTTAATAAAGCAGATGATGTCGGTATGGCAAACACCGATCCTGATAAGGCAAACACAATTGCTTTTGGCAGCAAGACAAAAAATAATGCCTATGACACCTCAATTTTGATGAAATGGTCGCCGAATTATGTGGGGGACTTTAAACCAGGGAAAAATGTTGTGATGGGCTTTAATGCAGATTTGGGTACAGCATTAGCTCCCGGATTAGAGGCAGATAAGAGTTATTTGCGCATGGATAACACCCGTAATGAGGTGCCAGTAAGTTTGCAAGATTTAGATAGTACTAATGTATCCGTGCGCTATACGATTGATACGCCATTGGACTCGAAACATATTACAGGGGATGATTCTGATGGCTCTAAGAAATTATTATCAGCAACTGGTGTGTCAAGTGACTATACCCCGTATACTGGTAAAATTACGGATACCTCTGATCTTCAAAAGCTACAGACACCACAAGAGGGCGGGCATACGCTCTACCTCTATGCGGTGGATGATACAGGTTACGTTTCACGGATAAGAACCATTACAGTAAATAAACCAATTTATTTCAACCTTCAAGCAACGGTTCAGGCAACTGATACAAGTGATAAATTAATTCCGGACACAAAAGTGCAGCAGTATTATGCTTTTGCAGGTGATTCATATAATTATATTGATGGTACTAAGAATTTATTTGACCCGGCGACCACTGATTGGACTTACGCAACGGCTGGTAATGCACCAGACACGTTAACAGTAGATGACCATAATTATAAAAAGACGGGGACGCCAAGTAATGCCTCCGGGTCGTTAACTCCAACACAGACTGATGGTGTAACGGCTAAGAAGCCAATTACAATTAATTATCACTATATAGATCAAGGTTATTTGAAATTAACAGTACCGAATGTTAATTTTGGTCAGCATAAAATCGGTATGCCAGGGCAATACTATGCTGAAACTCTGGATGACCCTAAAGGTACAAAAGGTGATAATCAAGGACAGTTATCGTTTGAAAACACCACACCGAATAAGAACTTAAGTATTTACTTAAAGGCTACAAAGCCACTAACCAATATGCAGACGCACCAAAGTATTCCGGACGGTTTGGCCTTCCAACCAGCTAAGAGTGGTACCACTGCTGAGAGTATTACGGATAATTCCGTTTTGATTTACAAGACCAGTTCTGATACCTCAGCAGTAATATCGGATACTTGGAAAACTAATGGTGTTTATACTGCCGGTCCGGTGCTAACAGTAACAGATAAAAATGACGGTGTGGGTCAAGGTACCTATACGGGGGAACTTGAGTGGATTATGACAACATCTACTAATTAATAATAATTTAAATATCATTGTTAGTGATTAATATTTATTATTATTATTTTAACAAAATCAGAGGTTATCAATTGCTTTTTTTATTGAAGTGGATTAAATTTAATTATATAGGAATAGTTATTACTAATTCCAATAAATTTTAATTATACTGGGAGGAACAAAAATGAAAAGTTTTAAAAAATATAGCTTATTGGCTGTATTAGCTCTAGGTCTTGGTGTTGGTGGTGCGATTAGTATTGGCAGTCCGAGCCAATTAGGTGCAGTTCAATCCTCAACTGCTATGGCTGCCGCAAAACAAATTCAGTATGACTATGCTGCTTTTGATAGTGTCAGTCGCCAAGCATTACCTGCCGATGTTACAAGCGGGTTACCTACTAATATTACTGGTACACCAAGACAAAAGATTGATTTACAAAAGCTACCAGAATTGGTAGGCTATAAGATTGATTCGGTGAATCCAGACGGTTTTCCACTTAAGAGTCAGTTAATTAAGGGGTATTACAAACAGATCACAGCAACTTCTACCATTAATATCAAATATATTGATGCAGCTACTGGTGACCAAATAGGTAAGTTACAGCCTTCAGATGCTTATAAATACAATGAAAGTGGTAAGCTAACGTACAAACTGCCTGAAAAAGCTATTGACGTTAACAAGGTTGAAGTTAAAACCCCAGTTGATGGTTTAGAGTTGGATACTACTAGTGACAAGACTACTTTAGGCGTTGTGAACCATTCTGAAGCTGGAGGCACTGCCGAAGTTGATGTTTATGTAAATATGCCAAAGCAGGCAACTGTAAATATCAATTATTTGGATGAAAAAGGGAATCCGATTGTTGTTAACGATAAACCAATGACAAAAACTATTTCTGATGACACAACTAAAATTGGTAATGCTTTTAGTTATGATGATGTAAATAGTTTTACAAATGATAGTTGGAACTATACACCAGATCATTACACGGTAAATGGCGGCGCCATTCAACAAATAACTGATGGTAAACTTAATATTGATAAGTTGGCTGAAACTAACGATGTCAATGTTTACTTCAAAAAAGATGTTGTTGCAAAATCTGATAAGACGAATGTACCTGGTGTGTATGCTGAAGCTGGTGCTAAAGTTGCGTTAGATGCTAACCACTACACGATTGTTTCAGCTGGCGCTGGTGTTGGTATTTTAGGTGCCACAGCCCATGGTGAGATTTCCTTCTCTGGACCATTTGGTTTGATGCAATGGAAGGTTGGGGCTCAAGTTTATGTTGGTCCTTTAGGTGTTTGGGTCGTTGCTGGTATTACACCAGATAAGAAAGTCGTTGTTACACCATTAAGTGTTGATGCACATGCTTCTGCTGCAGTTGCCGGTGTAGATACCGCCTTATCTGCTGGTGCCACAGCTAATGCCAGTGTCGCTAATGGTTCTGGTGCTTCTGCTGCTGCCGGGATCACAACACCAACGACAACGACACAAAAAGTTGTCAGCACGGGTAACGAAAAGACAGATACCCCAAGTGGGACAGTACCTTCTGTTTCCAAGCAGAACATCATTGGTACTTTAACTGATGCAACAATTAAAGCAGCTAATGGTATTGTGAATGCTGTCAGCGGTGCTATCCATTCTGTACTTGGCTGGATATTCTAGCGGCTTAGATTAAAGTATCAAGCAACATGAATTGGTGATGACTATTTCAAAATGAACAAGAGCGCGACAAAAGAGTGTTGCCTTTTGAAACACGTTTGAACTAAAATTCTTCACAAACAGATAGAGGGCGTTGGTACAAAACACTTGTTTTGTACCAACGCCCTCTTTAACTGCGGTATGAATGACTATTTAATCGTACTGCTAAGACCACTGCGTTTTAATAATGGGTGTAAGGCAATATAGATGATTGGCAGAGCAATCATCATTAAGATACCGGTGATCACATCGGCCGGGAAACTAACAAAAGCTTGTTGTAATGCCCGTGAAAGACTGAGGCCAAAATCAACCAGACTTTCCACCACATAGCGGAAGTAGCCAGTGACGGCTTTCGTCAGTCCAGCGGTAATGCCGATAGTAATGATAGCTGGGACCATGGCAACGTGGCGTAAAGCCCGTGCCAAAAGACTAACGACCGCGACCAAAACGACAACTTCCAAGACGGTCAGATAAGCGTGGTTGGCATAGCCTTGGGTGATGTCAAAGAGACCCAAACCAATGACACCAGCTAACGTGCCATATTTCCAGCCTAATAATAATCCGCCTAGCGCAACAAAAGTAAAGCCGAGATCGACAAAGGGGTGTCCGACTGGCGCGGGGATGCGAAATTGAAATAAAGCCATAATGTAACTAAAGGCCGCAAATAAGGCGGTTTGAACGATCAATTTTAACTGGGTACCTTGATGGGACATAATTTCACCTTCTCAATGATTTAATACATTATAGAATGATGAGAGATAAATTACAATGGCAAGGTGCTTTTGAAATCGTTATCACTTATTGATTATAAGTCAGATAGATAACATAACGGCGATTATGATGGTTATTGTGATTTTATACACGATTAACGCTTTATTAGATTGAGCTTCTCAAGACTTTTAAGTTGTCGTCTATGTTATTTTTTGTTAATATGTAACAAGAAAGCGTTAACAAATATTTATTGGGGGTCTTCTTATGACAGAATTAAATTACGAAACACGGTTAACTGATTTGAATAAGATGCAAACTGAAGACTTAGATCTATTAGTAATTGGCGGTGGCATTACTGGAGCTGGCATTGCTTTAGATGCTCAGACGCGCGGTTTAAAGACAGGACTTGTAGAGATGCGTGACTTTGCCTCTGGGACTTCCAGCCGGTCGACCAAGTTGGTACATGGCGGCTTACGTTATCTAAAACAATTCGCGATTCATGAAGTCGCTGAAGTGGGTACGGAACGGGCAATTGTCTATGAGAATGCACCACATGTGACGACGCCCTTAAAGATGATGTTACCTTTCTATGCCGGTGGGACTTTTGGCAGCTTTACCACCGCAATCGGCTTAGATGTCTACGATCGTTTGGCTCATGTACGCAAGAGTGAACGCAAATTTATGTTGAATAAAGAGGCTTCTCTTGCTCGCGAACCTTATTTGAAGGCTGCTGGTCTCAAGGGAACAGGGGTCTATGTTGAATATCGCACCGATGATGCCCGTTTGGTCATGGAAACGATCAAGAAAGGCCATGAAGAAGGCGTCTATTTAGCTAATTATGTTCGAGTTACGGGTTTGACTTATGACGCTAATGGACAAGTGAACGGTGCTGAATTTGTGGATCAAATCACGGGTGAGACAGGCACCATTCACGCCAAACGGGTGATCAATTCGGCTGGGCCATGGGTGGATGAGATTCGAAAGATGGACGGCTCTGATACTGGTAAACATCTACATTTAACCAAGGGTGTCCATTTAGTCGTTGACCACGATAAGTTTCCGGTTACCAACGCAGTCTACTTTGACACACCGTTCGGGGATAAACGCATGATGTTTGTCATTCCTCGAGAAGGGAAGACTTACTTTGGTACCACGGATACCACGTATGAGGCTGATCCCAAGGAACCTAATGTCACAGCTGAAGATGTGCGTTATATCGTTGATGCAGTGAATGGCATGTTTGATATTGACCCACTGACACCAGACGATATTGAGTCAGCTTGGTCTGGTGTCCGGCCGCTGATCCAAGAAGAGGGGAAAGATCCTTCTGAGATTTCACGTAAAGATGAAATTTTCCATTCTGATTCTGGTTTGTATTCTATTGCTGGCGGCAAATTAACTGGTTATCGTAAGATGGCAGAGAAAATTGTCAACCGGGTGTTAAAAGACATCGTAGCGACGTATCCAGGGTATACCTATATTGGTACTAAGACCGAGCATTTACCATTATCCGGCGGTGATCCTAAGGGAAGCGATGGCTTCAAGGTATTCATTTATGGTGCGGTTGAACGTGGTGAAGCAAAAGGTCTGTCTAAGGCACAAGCTGAAAAGCTAGTGCATCGTTATGGAGATAACGTGGATGCCGTGTATCGTTATTTGGATAAGGCCCAAGCAGCTGAAACAGACCTAGCCCCAGTGGATTATGCCCAGTTGCATTACGGCTTAGATGAAGAGCTGGTTATGCATCCAATCGATTATTTGTTACGGCGCAGCAGTCAAATGCTCTTTGATTTTCAACATATGCTGGCTGTAAAAGACGCCGTGGTTGCTGAAATGGCACGGTATTTTGGCTGGGACGAGGCAACTAAAGCAAAGATGGCCCAGGAAGTTGACGATCAGATTGCCATTCGGCAACAGTTTAAAGAGAAGACTACATTTTAATTGACAAAGTATATTTAAATTATAGTGTTCGTCTGGTTTGTTTATATAATTAACAATTTGAATAAAAGTGTAAAAAGATGCATTTTGACAATTTTTGGCGTTGAAAAGCGTTAAAATTGAAACTTTTTCTATTAAAATAGGCGTGACAATGGGACGCTTATTTTTTTAGTCATTTTTAATTTGAAATCAGTTAGCCCAAATGAAACAAAAATAACAAGTTAATTGTTGATAGCGGTTTCAAATATGCTATACTTATCTCATAAGTTAAGCGTGTTACTGATTCGATCAGGCATAACCTACTTATATCTCATGAAAGTAAGAGCTGCATAAGCTATACTTAAATTAAAGGGATATAGTAGGTTTTTTATTTGCTGGGAGTGGTTTGAGTGTTTCGAATTGTTCAGAGTTTTAATAATAACGCTGCTCTAGTTGAAGATGATCAACACGCAAAATGGATCGTCATTGGAAAAGGCATTGGCTTTGGCTTGAAGAAAGGTGATGTTGTTAATCAGCAGGCAATTCAAAATTGTTATCGCGCAGTGGATCAGGAAGACTTTGAAGTCATGCGTACCATTGATCCCAAGGTCGTTAAGCTGACTAATGAAATTTTGACATTTATCAGTAAGCAGCTGCACCAAGAAGTCACTGGAAATGACTATGCTAGCTTAGCGGATCACTTAGCCTTTGCTTTGCAGCGGGCAAAGGAAAAAATTGACTTTGATGATACGTCAACTCGGTGGGAAGTAGCTCAGCTTTACCCAAAAGAATTCAAGCTGGCTCAGGAACTTTTACCTCGAATTGAGCATGCTTTTCAAGTCAGGCTGCCTAAAAGTGAAGCCGTGTTTCTGACATATCATTTCGTGAATACCGAAGATGCCAGTTCACTGCAAGATACGATTTATTTGACGAAACTGATTCAAAAGCTAATCAATATCGTGCAGTTTCGATATAAAGTCCAATTAGATCCAAAATCATTTAATTATAGTCGTTTTGTGACCCACTTAAGATTGTTTTTGATTCGTCATATGAAAGGCACCCAAGAGCATGTTCATCCGTTAGACGAGGCTTTTGTGACATTAACAAAGACAAAGTATCAACGTGCTTTCGAAGTGGCTGAGAGTATGGTCCATTATTTACAGTCAGAGACGCAATGGCAGATCAGTGATTCGGAGAAAGTTTATCTCGCCTTACATTTGATGCGTTTGATGCAAGATAAGCAACAGCAATAAATTAGCGCTTAGGTCGCGTGTTACTGGGTCAACCAGGCATTAGCTCAACTAAGCTTTGAAGAAGTAATGACATTTTTTGGTCATTTCTTTTTGAAAGCTTAGTTGGGCTTTTATTTTGAATAAAATTCAAGGAGGTTTTACAGATGAAAAGCTACGATGAATTAGCCAAGGAAATTGTCAAAGGTGTCGGTGGTGAAGACAATGTGAATAGTTTGATTCACTGCGTCACGCGTCTGCGTTTCAAATTAAAGGATGAAGGCAAGGCCCAAAAAGAACAATTAGAGCATCTTGATGGCGTTGTCAGCGTGGTCCAAAGTGGTGGGCAATACCAAGTGGTGATCGGCAATGAAGTTGCTGATGTGTATGATGCCGTTTTACAGAACAGTCATATCAACCAAAACGACGCTAAAGCGGCAGATGACCGTAACAATGGTGAAAAGCAAACGATTTTAAATCGCTTCATTGATCTGATTTCTGGTATTTTCTCGCCCTTATTAGGTTATTTGGCTGCTACTGGGATGCTGAAAGGGTTCCTAGCCTTATTTCTCCAGTTCGGCTGGTTAGCTGAGAAATCCGGGACTTACCAAGTACTTTATGCGATTTCCGATAGTTTCTTCTACTTCTTACCAGTAATGTTGGGGTACAGTGCCGCTAAGAAGTTCAAAGTTAGTGAATTTCTCGGCTTGACGATGGGGGCCATCATGGTTTATCCATCGATTGTCGCCATGGCACCAACCAATATGGGTAAGATCAAACCACTATTTACCTTACTTGCAGGGACACCATTTGCTTCACCAGTGCATGATACTTTCTTAGGCATTCCGATGATCATGATGAGCTATACTTCATCGGTCATTCCGATTATTGTCGGGGTGTGGTTTGCTTCACTGATCGAGAAACGGCTGCAAAAACTCATCCCGACCGTGGTTAAGGCATTCTTAGTCCCATTATTCACTTTGGTGATAGCGGTTCCAATTATGTTTCTAGTCATTGGTCCGGTCACGACTTGGGTGGCGCAAGGGTTAGGTTTTGGCATCAGCAGCTTGGTTAAATTAAGTCCAATCGTAGCAGGGATCGTTTTAGGATCGCTCTGGCAGGTTATGGTCATGTTCGGACTCCGTTGGGGCTTGATTCCAGTAGCTATCAATAATATCGCCCAAAATGGTTTTGACCCGATTTTGGCATTGACCTTTGCGGCTTCTTGGGCACAAATTGGGGCTGTATTGGCAGTTGTTTTACGTACCAAAGATAAAAAGACCAAAGGTTTAGGCATCTCTGCCTTTATCTCGGGTATCTTTGGTGTCACAGAACCGGCTATTTACGGGATCACCTTGCCAAGAAAGAAACCATTCGTCGTTAGTTTGATCGGTGCTGGTATCGGCGGTGCTTTAATTGGCCTCTTCGGCACGGTTGCTTACAATATGGGGGGCTTAGGCGTCTTTGCAACTTTGACGTTCTTCAAACCTGGACAAACCATCGGTATGCCATTTTATGGGGCAATTATCAGTGCTTTGATTGCTTTCGCCATCAGTTTTGCGGCGACATTATTTGTTGCCAAAGATGCTAAGACCGAAGCAAAAGTAGATGCCAAACAAGACACGGCCTTAGCTGCAGCTGAACCAGAATTAGAAGGTGCTAATGTGCAAATGATCAATGGCACCAAAGCACCAGCTACCGTCACAAAACCAGAAATCGAGTTTAATACACCCGAAGTATTATTAAGCCCACTATCGGGTCGGGTCATGAAATTAGAAGACGTTAAAGATCCGGTATTTTCTTCTGGTGCCATGGGTAAAGGCGTTGCCATTGAACCAACAGAAGGCAAGCTTTATGCCCCCGTTGCCGGTACAGTCAGTCTATTGTTCCCAACTGGTCATGCGATTGGCATCAATAGTGATCAAGGGGCTGAAATATTATTGCATATTGGGATGGATACCGTTTCGTTAGATGGCAAAGGCTTTACACCAAAAGTGAAACAAGGCGATCGCGTTGAAGCTGGTCAATTATTATTGGAATTTGATATGGCTACCATCAAAGCGGCTGGTTTAGAAACGACCACACCGATCATTATTACCAATAGCAATCAATATCATGACGTCAAACCAGTGGTTGTGAATCAAGCAGTCACTGCTAAAACCGATATTTTGACATTAGATTAAGGAGTGAAAGTTCAATGACAAATTTTCCAAAAGACTTTTTATGGGGCGGCGCTGTAGCTGCTAATCAATGTGAAGGTGCTTATCAAGTAGATAGCAAAGGTTTATCTTTGGTGGATATTTTACCTGATGCCAAACAAGGGCGGTGGGATGCCCTGATGCATCCGAAAGCAGCAGCTCAAAAAACTTATGATTTCTATCCCAGCCATGAGTCGATCGATTTTTATCACACTTATGAACAAGACTTAGAAATGATGGCCGAGATGGGCTTTAAAGTTTTCCGGACCTCGATCAGCTGGCCGCGAATTTTCCCTAATGGCGATGATGCTCAGCCCAATGAAGCCGGCTTAGCTTTTTATGACAAGTTATTTCAAAAGTGCCGTGATTTAGGGATGGAGCCATTGGTAACGATCAATCATTTTGACACACCGCTGGCTTTAATGGAAAAATATAATGGTTGGGCCGATCGCCGTTTGATCGATTTATATTTGCGCTATTGTGATGTGATTTTGCACCGCTATCATAAGCTCGTGAAGTATTGGCTGACATTTAATGAAATCAACATGATTTTGCACATTCCGTTTTTAGGCGGTGGTATGGACGTCAGTGATCTGTCCGCAAAAGAGGCATTACAAACCAAATATCAAGCGGCACACCATCAATTAGTTGCCTCAGCCAAAGCAGTTAAAATGGCCCACGAAATTGATTCTGATATTAAAATGGGCTGTATGCTGGCGGCAGGTGAAGTTTATCCAAATACACCAGCACCGGCCGATGTTCTGGCTGCACTTCAAGCTAATCGGGAAGGCTATTTCTTCATTGATGTGCAGGCTCGGGGCTATTATCCTAACTATGCTAAAGCTTTCTTTAAAGCCAATGACCTGCATATTGAAATGACCGATGCTGATTTGGCTGCTTTAAAAGAAACCGTTGACTTTGTTTCCTTTAGTTATTATGCTTCACGATTGGTCAGTGCAGATCCTGAAGTCGCTGCTGAAAAGGGCGAAGCCAATGTCTTTAATAGTCTGAAGAATCCCTATCTGCCAACTTCTAGTTGGGGCTGGCAAACCGATGGTGTCGGCTTGCGTATCACCATGAAT
Organism: Agrilactobacillus fermenti; assembly: GCF_047943045.1. Taxonomy (GTDB): domain Bacteria; phylum Bacillota; class Bacilli; order Lactobacillales; family Lactobacillaceae; genus Agrilactobacillus; species Agrilactobacillus fermenti. The sequence goes on from NZ_CP181347.1 coordinate 914,277, forward strand.
AACGTTTGGGATCGCTATCAAAAACCACTATTTGTCGTTGAAAATGGGCTTGGTGAAAAAGATGAATTAACGGCAGATCATAAGGTTCATGATGCTTACCGGATTGCCTATTTGAAAGAAAACATTGATCAAATGGGTCAAGCTATTGCTGACGGCGTCGTTTGCTGGGGGTATACATCTTGGGGCTGTATTGACCTCGTCTCAGCTAGTACAGGTGAGATGGCCAAGCGTTACGGCTACATCTATGTGGACCGCGATAATAATGGTCAGGGGACTAATGCCCGCTATCGTAAAGATTCCTTCTATTGGTATAAAGATGTGATTGCCAATAATGGCGTGACTGAACCAATTAAAGCTTGACGAATAATAAACGAACGTGTAATCTCTTAGTTATTAATTAAATAATCGATCGTTAATTTCACATTGAAGTAGCGTGTTATCTGGGTGTCAGAAAGTCGGTGGTTGCTGCGAACCGATCAGGATAATATTAGCCAAATACGGTGAATCGATTTGCTGCGGCAAACGGAGACCATTAGAACCGTTAACATCTAGTGAGTGGAAATAACTGACTTAGATTCGTGAGCTTAGTCGACGTTATTTCAAGCTGGGTGGTACCACGGTTTGTCCCGATCGTCCCTATGGCAATCTTTTGAGATTGTTGTAGGGGCGATTTTTTTGTTTCACATTTAAAATTTAATGGTTCGTAAACAAATAGGAGGCTTTCTAATGGCAAACAAAACGCGACAAGTTCATTTTAGCGAGGCATTGATCATATTGATCGTAATGATCGGTATTTTGGGGACAGCAGTCATTAAATTTGGGGTATCCCCACAAACACCAGTGATGTTAGTGATCGCCCTCTTGATCTTATGGACTAAAATTCGGCGTTACAGCTGGGATCAGGTCCATAATGGGGTGATCAACGGCATTAAAACCGGCATCATTCCCATTGTGATTTTTATTCTAATTGGGGCATTAATTGCCAGTTGGATTGCAGCTGGTATCATTCCTTCCATGATGGTAGTGGGCTTTCACTTAATCTCCGACCAGTGGTTCGTGCCATCTGTTTTCTTAGTCTGTGCCGTCATCGGCTCTTCAATTGGGAGTGCCTTTACGATTATTTCTACCGTGGGTATTGCATTATTTGGCATGGGGACGACTTTAGGCATTAATCCAGCATTAGTAGCTGGTGCCATTATTTCTGGGGCAATCTTTGGTGATAAAACCTCACCTTTATCAGATTCTACCAATTTGGCCTCGGCAGTCGCAGGCTCTGATCTGTTCAAACACATTCGCAACTTGATGTGGAGCACGATCCCAGCTTTTCTGGTGTCTTTGATGATCTACGGCATTATGGGACATACCACTAAAACTATGCCCGCTATGAAGATCAATGCGACGATTGCGACGTTACAAAATCATTTTTGGATCAGTTGGTGGGCAATCGTGCCAATTATTTTAATGGTAATTTGTGCCGTGATGAAGATTCCGGCAATTGCCACATTGTTCCTAAATATTGGGGTCACCATTGTGATGATTTTCGGACATCAACCGAATTTTTCTATCAAGCGGCTGGCAACTTTATTAGAAAGTGGCTTTGTGGCTAAGACCGGCAATGCTAGTGTGGACGCGTTATTATCTCGGGGTGGCATTACGGCCATGATGGGCACTGTTTCGTTGATCATCTTGACTTTAGCCCTAGGCGGCTTGTTAATGGAATTTGGCATTATTCAAAGTGTGATCACGCCGCTGGCACGCCATCTGCATGGACATACAGCTCTAGTTTTAAGCACTTTACTAGCTGGCATCGGCGTCAACATCTTTGTAGGGGAACAATACCTTTCGGTGATTCTACCAGGCAATGCTTTCAAAGAGACTTTCAAAAAGCAAGGTTTAGATCCCTTAGCTTTGAGTCGTGTTTTGGAAGACGGCGGCACCGTGATCAACTACTTAGTGCCTTGGGGGGTTGCTGGCGCATTTGCGGCCAATACTTTAGGTGTTCCCGTGCTACATTTCCTACCATTTTGTTTCTTTAGTTTATTATCACCCGTGTTCTCTTTACTTTCTGCCATGACGGGGATTGGTCTGAAGCGTTTAGGGACACAGGCAAAAGCAACGAATGCTGCCCAACCCTTAACACTTGAAAATCGCTAAATCATCAATTTCATACTATAATGGTTTGTAAGAGAGTGAGTTGATGATGATGGTAACACGTGGTGCGCTAAAGGCCGAGGCCAAAACAAGATTAAACCATAATTTCCCGTATTTTTTGGTATTATTTAGTCCATTGTTTCTGTTAAGTTTGGTGAGCTGGGTGACGCAAAACCACTTTGTACATCATTTAAGTACGTGGCTGCGGCCAGATCGGATGATGTGGCGCGGGAGTGATAACTTTTATGCTCATGGTATGTATGGCTATAATTACCGACACCTATATGGGTCACAGATGGCGAATAGCCCTTGGGACCATTTCACTTCAGGGGTAAGTTCTTTATTGATGTTAGCAATCTTATTTATGTTGGTGGGGATCATGTTTGTTTTGATTGACATCATCCGCCGCAATCAGTTTCCAGACCAACCTTTAAAGCAGAGTTTTCGGATTTTAATGAATGGCCAGTATTTCATCGGCACCTTATTGATTTATATCCTGCGTAATTTGTTTCTGATTTTATGGTCACTATTATTATTTTTCCCGGCCGTTATTAAGTTTTATAGTTATTCCCAGGCCTATTTTATTTATCGAGATGGGATTGACCGCGGAGAAGATGTGACTTATTTAGAGGCGATCACGCGCAGTCGCCATTTGATGCAAGGTCACAAAGGGGACTTGTTTGTCTTACATTTGAGTTTTATGGGTTGGTTTATTTTAGCTGGTTTGACTTGTGGCTTATTGTTGATATGGTTATGGCCGTATTTTCGGTTAACATTAGCTAATTTTTACGTAAAGTTGACTGCCGAAAAAGAAGATGAAACAAGTACATCAGAGACACCAACGGCTGATCCATCTACTTCAACTGCGGATTAATTGTCTTTTTGGAGCACAGATAAACCTAAATAATTAGAATAAAAAAGAGCTTGAAAGCAAAAGATTAATTTTGTTTTCAGGCTCTTTTTTGTTGCTTTGGCAAAAGTAAGCTGATTGCCATAACGTTCGTTATCCGCGCAAAGTCTTGATAGCAAGGCTTTGAACAGCCTCCTTGTATTGAAATATTTATATATTGATATAATTAAAATGGGTAAAAATAAAACAAGGGAATAAATAAACGCTGGCAATGAAACAGAAAGGAGCAGAAACCTTGAAGAATCGTGAACAATTGATTATTTTGATAAGCCTCTGCCTAGGTCTGGTACTGGCTGGTTTCACGACAAATCAGGCCTCTGCACAGATTTCGCGCAATGTTCAAAATAATTTAACGACCACGCCAATCGATGATATGCGTGTCAATCCAGATACTGGGCGGCAATACCAACGTAATGAAGGTATTCTGACAGCTACGGGTGTCTATGATGCTGAAAAGCAGGGGACGAATAATAAAGATCTGGTGACTACTAATAATGATGAGATTACAGGTGGTGAGTCACCAATGCTGATTCGCCCATATACTAGCGGCGGTGGTTTCGGTAAAGCACCTTGGTTTAGTTGGAATTACCTGGAATCACCCTCGGGAAAAGCACCAGGTTTCATAGGCTTTGATAATGCCACCCAGGCGAACAATTTTACACCGACTTTTAATGGAAATAACTTCGTAAATAAAATGGATCGTACTGGGACAATGCCTGTTTTAGACAACGATAAAAGCTATGATAATGGTTACCTGAATGTTTCTGGAAATGTACCCGTATCTGTGAAAATAAGAAAGCAGAAAAATGCAGCATTACATTTAATGGCTGGTAATTGGGGCGTGATGATCCGAGTTAAAGTCCCCAAAGATATCGATCGAGTTTCTTTAGCCAATGCCATTGACTGGGAACGTGCCTATTTTAATTTATCGCTACAGACTGTTACGGGCGGTGACTGGACCGGCACTTATAATTTTCCACTACAGTTTGACCATCACGTTTATTTAGATCCAGATGATGAAACTGCCTTTTACTTGAAAGTTAAGGGTGTTCCTTACAAAATTACTCATACGGATAGTTTATTGTTGAATCCTAAAGCGACCTTTAATCTATTAAATTATGCCAGTGATGCGGTGGATTATAAAAATAATTTAACCGTTAACCAAAATGGCACCGGAACTCAAAGTTATCTCGAAGAAAATGGAAAAACAGCATCAGCACTTGGGTTTCAGAAGGCTTGGGCCTTAGGATCGGCGGTTAATAACCTTGGTAATATTGGTTCAGCTAGTGCACTGATTAATTTGGCCAGTGGTGAATTGTTTAATTACGAATTTGACCCTGGTTTATCGCAAACTTTTACTTGGTTAACTCAATTTTTTATTGAGCAAGGTTTCCAAGGCAATGCTAACATCAATTTCAATTTTGATTTATCAAAGTATAATGGCAATTTAACGGATGCTTATAAGGGCTTGACCAAGGCGCGCTTATTCCCATCGCCTAATTCTGACGGGCTTTTTAACCAGGATAATGGTTTGGGTGGCAATCGACGCGACATTGGAATTGATTTATACGGTACCGATCAATTAACGGACCCCTATAGTGTCGGTGAGTCAGCAATCACGCAAAATAATATTATTCATAACACCGGCACATTCAAGGGCAATACGCCGATGGATTACGCGGTCGTGAAGCGCGATCAGGTTGAGCATGGGACGAAATATCCAGTATACACTAACTTCTCATCTTGGAATGTTTTTATTGCCCCATTTGATAATATTATCGACCGAAAAAATGTGGGGCCTGATCAATCCGCTTTACCAACAGACTATGTATCCGGCTTTAATATTCGTAATCGTGTGGCTAACCCTGATCCAGCGATTGATGGTGTCGTTGTTAACCCAGCTTCCGATACGCCTTATACAACCACGGGGGATACCACTAGTACAGATTCCAACAGTCCTTATCGGCTGACGGATAACGGCTTGGCTGGTGTGGTGACGCCACAACGCTATACTAAAGCCTTTAGTTATTTTAACTTTGCCACGGGGCAAGTGGACCCGCAAGAAATTGTCAATGACCCTGATTTGAGACTACAGGCAACCCCAACAAATGCTAGTTCTGCGAACCCTGCCGGTGGTACTGTTGATGCTTTGCCAAGTGGAAATGTGACCTGGGCGTTGAACGGCACATATGGACCTTATAATGTACCAGTGGCGGGTAGCCAATTAAACGTGAATCAATTACTTGATCCAATATTGACTTCGGCAGTGCCAAATACCATTGTGGTAAGCCGGCAGAATTTACTCAATGGGCAAGCTCATGTCATTAATGCGGCGGGCTCATGGGTAGATGGTTTTCCGGGGCCGGATAGTTTAACGATCACTTCAAACGATACACCAAGTGTCACAACAACTACGGGTGATATCTTGAATCAGACCCAGGACAATCAGTTGAATTTAAGAATCGAAAATGATACGACCAATACACCTGGCGGCACTTTAGCAGTGACGACGGAAAACGAGCAGCACGTGGTCAATGCAATGATTGGATTGAACTTACAGAATACAAGTGGTATTTATACCTATCAGTTGACGCTGGCTCGGCCAAATGGCATTATCGCACAGGACAAAGCTGGCAACCGTTGGACAACGGCTTCTGGTTCAGACCAGGCGATGAAAGAAATTAGAATTTTGGTCGTCGATGATGCCCAAAGTTCGCTGCGGTTAGAGAAAGGTTTTGTGATTGGAACCCACACGACGGATACAAAATATGTCAGTCAAAATGGTGACAAAGTCATTGTCAATGTTAAGGGCAAGCAAACGAGTGATCAAGCATTGAATGGCGATATTTATTTGCAGGTTCCAACGATCAATGGTGCCACTCTTAATACGGCGACTGGCGTGACCGTGAATTACAATGGTCAAACTTATCCAACAACCTATAATTCGTTCGTAAGTTACCCAGGATTCAATGCTTACCAATGGACCTTGCCCAATGGCGGCAGCTTACCAGTAGATGCTGAATTTACGTACACCTATACGTATGACGTCACTGATATTAGCCAAGTGCCTGATCAGTCTGATATTTTAGATATGGCTTTTACGCTAGATGGGTTCACTTCTCGTTATTTGGGACAATCCAATCAAGTGACATTACTTAAAGCCAGTGGACCACAGCTATTAAGTGTCCCAGAGCTGGACTTTGGCACTAATCAGTTAGAAAGTGGCTCGCAGCCGCGTCAGCTTGAAAATAAAAATGGCACCCCAACTATTGAACTCTATGATAACTCAATAACCGATAGTTGGACTTTGAGTGCGGTCATGACACCGTTTACCAATCCGGACACCCAAAAACAATTAGCGGCAGACCAGTCGGCTGTTAATATTGAACTTGGCCAGGCGACAACAACAAATAACGGTAATCAAGACCCAAATTTGATTGTAAATCACACGGCGCAAAAACTATTTGCAGATGGGAGCACACCAAGTATTTTATATGTTCTCGATCGCAGTCTGGAAGAAAGTAGTCAAAATCAGATCAGTCTGGCGTACCGAGATAATGCTAAACTAAATATCCCCGACAATGTCTGGCAGCAGATCATTCCGGGGAAATATGAAGCGTATATTAATTATCATGTGACATTGGGACCTTAGAAATTTTGACGGTAGAAGTCATACTTGCGTTTAATTTCAAGAATGGGAGCACTTAACACATGTTCTTTGCCCACGGTATCTAATTTGAACGCCTGGTGAATCTGGGCCATTAAGTGGGCATCAGCTTCAAAAAAGTGGGTTGGCAGCGGTGTATTTAAGGGTTCAATACTTACTTGCTGCAACTTGCTTAAAGTAGCTTGATATAAGTCTTGTAAAACATCAGCATAGGCTTGGTCCACATACTTGAGTTCAACATGTTCCATTTGGTCGTAATAGTCTTGATCGGTTAGGCCACGTAGCTGCTTAACTAATTCTTGCTCGTCATAATAATGTGCATAGTATTGGTCCCAGTCCCGGGTGGCATAGCGGTTAAGGCGCGTCAATACTTGTTGACCTTCAGAAGTCAGGTTAGCCGCTGCTGACCAATGCAGCGCTGGGTCACGCAAATAAGGATGCAGTAAGATTTGAAATAATTGATCATAAAAGGAATTTGGTTGGATCTCAGGTTCAATTTCAGGTTCATAATCAGGACCAATGCTTTGTTTTTCCGGTAAATCAGCAAGGCTTAAGTCAGCAGATTGTAGTGCCTGTAAGAATTCACGCTCTAAATCAGCCGGCTGACCATTGCTTAGCAGGGCTTTCATGAGTGCTTGGTCAGGGTCAATATGATATTGACCGATGATTTTAGCAAGTTGTTGATATTGGCTTCGCAAACCATTCAATAGTGGCTTTTGATTGGCATAATAAAAACCTTGTTCTGCCAGCATTTCTGTTACTTTTTGTAATTTGTGTTCTAGCAAACTGACATTTTGCACCAGATCAGCATCTTCTTTTGGAAAAAAGAAAAGGTGCAGTACCATATTATTTTGTTGGATCTCAATTTCTAAAGCCTTACGTAATAGCGGCCGCCAAGACTCGAAATAAGTTTGTTCATATATATTAAAAACTTTGGGTGTAAAGTCGTGGTCACTTTCAGAGTTATAAATTTGCACCATCTGCTCACCTTCCTACTATAATAGAATATAGGAGTTGTGATCATATGACCATTAGGTATTATCCTAAAAAGATATTTTTTTAGGCTGACAAATCTCAATTGATGGTATATAATCATCAATCCATTCTAATTTCACCTGTTTGGAGGTTGACTGCTATGTTAAACGACCATCAATTAAGTTCAAATGATCATTTATTATATTTAGGTGAAGATAATGAAATCAGTGTTTCAGTCGTATTTTATGATTTGACGACCGTTGAATTTGAACGCCAAATCAAACGACTTTTTCAGGCTTATCAACGACTATTACCTGCTGATGCAACTTCGGGTCAGGAACAAACGACACTCGCACAGGTACTAGGACATTTAAATTTAAGATTAGAACCCAAGATTCGGGGGATCAGTACGGCAAATGATATTCATTTACCAATTCTAAAGAAGCATTTGATGGCGCTAAGCATTGACCACTTACATCGTGAATTAGCCAGAGTAGGCGTAGCCATCAATAAGTTTGCCTTTTATAATCAAACAATGGCTTATTATTTTGATTTTGGTAAAAATAAATTATTGCCATTCCATACAAAATCACTAACACTTTCAGCATAATCAAGTCAAGGAGGTCAGGTATTATTTTAGATCAAACATGGTTGGCACAGTTACCCGTTCACGATATTCAACAAGTAACACCAGTGGGCGGCGGTGATATTAATGATGCGTATCATTTGCAGACTAGAGACGCAGATTACTTTTTGCTAGTGCAGCCTGGTCAACCTCAATCCTTTTATAATCATGAGATCGATGGATTAAATTTATTGGGCGCGGTGGTCAATGTGCCCCACGTGATTGCCAGTGGTCAGATTGAAAGCGATGCTTATCTTTTGATTGACTATATTCCTAGTGGGCAAGGTGACCAAGCTCAATTAGGCCAGATGGTTGCCCATTTGCATCAAACGATAAGTCCTAATGCCCGTTTTGGCTACAAAACAAGTTTTTACTCGGGAAACTTTGAGGTCCGTAATGATTGGTCTGATAATTGGTGCGACTTTTTCCTACAGACGCGTTTACAACCGTTGGCTCAAAATTTACAGCAAAAAGGGTTATTTCTACCAGAATGGCAAGTTGAATTTCAGCACGTCGTGGTTAAATTTCAAAAATTAATGCAACAGCATCAGTCTAAGCCAGCTTTGTTGCATGGCGATTTGTGGGCAGGTAATTATCTATTTGCCGATGATGGAACGCCGTATTTGATTGATCCATCAGTTTGGTATGGGGACCGTGAATTTGATCTAGCACTAACAACGGTTTTTGGAGGGTATAATGAGAGATTCTATGAAGGGTATCAGCAAGTTTATCCCTTAGCAAGCGGTTGGCAAGCACGCATTGAATTTTATCGGTTGTATTATTTGATGTTGCATACTTATTTGTTTGGCGCTGATTATCAACCTAGTGTTAGCGCAATTTTACAACAGTATTAGGCAGATTAAATCGTGATTAGATATGATAGACTAATTATCATTGTATTATTGGTTTACATGCCGTACGTATATGTTATGCTGACATTAGCAAAAAAAAAAGGAAGATATTTATGAAGCGGGTTTTGTTCGTTTGTTTAGGTAATATCTGTCGTTCGCCTATGGCAGAAATGATGTTCAAGCAATTGATCAGACAACGTCATCTGGAAAAACAGATCAGTGTGGATTCTGTGGCAACTTCACGTTATGAAGCGGGCAATCCAATTCATTTAGGTGCACGTAAGGAATTAAAGCAACATCAGATTCCCTGTGAAGCACATCAGGCACGTAAAATTACGTCACGTGATTTTGATGAAGCCGATTTGATCATTGGTATGGATTATCAGAACATCAGCACTTTGAAACGTCTGGCGCCCAATACGGTGGATACAAAAAAAATTCACCTAGCAGCTGATGTCTTGCCAGATGATGCGTCATTTGAAATTGCTGATCCTTGGTATACTAATAATTTTGATCAGACTTATACTGATTTGGCGCGTTTATTGCCTAAATGGTTAGATAAGATCGAAACACGGCTGCCACATGGCGATTTGGCACTAGAGTTTTAGGGGTAGAGCTACAGTATATTTGGGGTTGCTGAAACTATCACTTCGTTGGGTGGTCAACGTCGTGATGGTTTTTTTGTTGCCATTCTTTGCGAAGAATACCATATTTCACACTATTCCAATAGCGGTTTTGCCAGAAGCGGACTTGACGAATCTCCGCTTCTTTTTTTAAGCCTAAACTTTCGGCCAGATGAATCATGCGTAGATTGCCTGACCAGGTCGTTAATCCAATATGTGGTAGTGCGATTTGATCAAAAACCTTGGTAAGCCACTGTCTTAATGCTTGCTTGCCAATACCTTGATGCCATTGACTGGGTGCATAAATAACGATGCCTACCTCCAGCCAGCGTTGTAAGCTGCCATCGACATAATGTGCCGAGACTTCACCGACAATTTGGTCGTCAACGCTGATCACTTGACAAAAAGGGTCATGTAAATAACGCTGACTTGTATAAGTCAGAAACTCATTTTTGCTAGGTAAGTGGTCGTGAAAATAAGGGCCATTCCATTGCGTCCATTCAGCTTTAGGATCACTAAAAGCTAATTGCCAGAAGTCTTGCAGTTCACTTGATTTTAGTTGTCGAATTTTAATTTGCATGGCACATACCTCATTTAATCTAAGTTTACGCTTAAGCTTCTACGGCTGAAGGGCGGATCACAATTTCAGCACCATCACGGGTGATCAAGCCAAACACATGTTGCTCTGGATTTTCAGCTAACGTACCAAAATCAATCGCTGGTAAGCCATCGATTTCAGTCAGACCTTGATAACGATTTAAAATAAATTTTTTTAGAATATCTGCTTGATGCGTGAATTCAGTGACTTTAGATGCTGCGGCTTGTAAAGTGTAGCCTTCGTCTAAAAAGTGTTTGATAGAGGTAATGGCAATGACAGTTTTAAAATTGTAAGTTCGTGTTTCGCCTTCTTTTTTTGCTAAGGGTTTAATATAACCGCGCTTTTCCCAATAGCGGAGTTGACGTGTGGAAATGTCGGTCATTCTAGCAATTTCGCCAATACCGAAAATCAAACGGTCAGTGCTTAAGAAAGAAAATTGATGTTTACCATTTAACATACGCACAGAACCTTTCCGAAATTTACTACTGTAATTATAAGTTATTTAACGTCCATGTCAAATTTGTTTATTTATATGTCAACTTGATTGACAATGTTTTCTGAAAGTATTATATTAGTCAGCAGACTTTTAATAAGTAAAGAGGGCATATAAATGGCAAATTCACAAGTAACTGATGTTAATGGCAAGCCTTATAACCGCATGCTGCTATTAATGACGGTCATTGTTGGTACGTTTACAACGGTGCTGACGCAAACACTATTGGCAACAGCCTATCCAACTTTGATGAAGGCTTTTGATATTTCAACATCTACGGTTCAGTGGCTGACAACTGGATTTTTGCTGGTCAATGGGATCATGATTCCAATCAGTGCATTCTTGATCAATCGGTTTAATTCAAAGTATCTTTATATTTCAGCGATGACAATTTTCTTCATTGGCACGGTCATCTGTTATATTGCACCTAGTTTTGCCATTTTATTGACAGGACGTTTGATCGAAGCGATGGGTGTTGGGTTATCTATGCCTTTAATGCAGACCGTATCACTTTCGATTTTTCCACCAGAGCGGCGGGGTGCAGCCATGGGTATGGCCGGCTTAGCCATTGGTTTGGCGCCAGCGATTGGCCCAACTTTATCTGGGTGGGTCATTGATAATTATAGCTGGCGGACTTTATTCGGCATGATTCTACCGATTGCCGGATTAGTTATCTTTGCCGCATTTTTCTTCATGAAAAAAGTATTAGAAACATCAAAACCAACACTAGATGTTTTATCGGCTTTACTATCCACAGTCGGCTTTGGCAGCTTACTATATGGCTTCTCAGAAGTTGGTGATAAAGGTTGGGGCAGTGCCATCGTCATTTCCACCTTGATCATCGGGGTCATTTTTATTGTGCTGTTTGGCTGGCGCCAACTCCGTTTGGAACATCCATTTTTGGAATTGCGGGTCTTTACGAATGGGACATTTACAATTTCCGCAATTTTGAGTTCCGTGGTAAATATGGCCATGGTCGGTGCCGAAATGGTATTGCCCCTATACATGCAGACGGTTCGTGGTGATACGGCGTTACAATCTGGATTGACATTATTACCTGGAGCGTTGATGATCGGTATCATGAGTCCAATTACGGGACAACTATTTGACCGCTTAGGCGCTAAACGTTTAGCTATGACCGGGTTAACACTTTTGACATTAGGGACGATTCCTTTCGTATTCTTAACAGAAAACACCCCAATGATCGAAGTAACGATCCTTTATGCCGTTCGGATGTTTGGGATTTCAATGGTTATGATGCCAGTGACAACTGCTGGTATGAATGCCTTATCTTATGACTTGATCAGTCACGGTACTGCTGTCAATAATACGGTGCGCCAGGTCGCTAGTTCGGTGGGGACCGCTATTTTGATTTCAGTATTGTCCAATGTGACCAACAATCAAATGCCTACAAAACATGTTCTGAAAACCACACCATTACTTTACAAAGACCAGGCTATGGCTTCTGTTTTGAGTGGTTATCATGCTGCCTTTGCCGTAGCTGCTTTATTCTGTGTGGTCGGCTTGGCCATCAGTTTCTTCTTGAAAGAGAAACGCAATCATCAGGAGGTGGCTAAATAATGATTATCTTCCTATTAATACTAAGCGTCATTTTATTCGCAATCTTCATGATTGGTTTTAAACCCGGTATCTTAAAATCAGTTTTAGTGGCTTTATCATTAGTTCTGATGTTGGGGGCTATCACTATGTTTGTCGCTAATGATCAATTCCATTGGGGCATGAAAGAAACCACCGAAGTCGTGGATAAGCCCTTGACTGCCGCGGCCAATATCAATGGCACCAATACAATATTGTATAAACCTCTGGGGAATGGTCACGAAAAGATCTTTATCTATAAAACAAATGCGCAGCAAAAGAAAGTGACCACGACATCAGCGGATGTTAAGGTAACTAATAAACTCGTGCGTAGTGCCCAGATCCAGCACCCCGTGTTAACACAAACCACTTATCGGTATACGTATAAAAATAGTGGCTACCGGTTGCTCTTTGCGGGAACCAGCAGTAATAACCGTTACAAGAAACGGACCAATACATTTAAAGTGCCGCAAACCTGGGTTGTTTTGAGCACGAACCAAACCGCAAAATTGCAAAAACAAGCAAAAAATCAGAAAAAAGTGATGGCCGCAAAAATGAAGCAGGTCATCCAACAGCAAGTGCAGCAAGCTCGGCAGCAAAATCCTAACATGACAGCACAAGAGCAAAAGGTGCTTGTCCAAAAGATCGAAGCCCAGGCTAAAGCACAAGCAGCACAACAAGTTAAAACACAATTAGAACAAATGAGTCTAAAGTAAGTTAAAATATATATATAGAAAAACACCATTATTAAAAATGATTAGTAATGGTGTTTTTTTGTTTTGACAAATAAATCTATGAATGTTAAGTTGTTATTCAATGAATATTTAGATAATAGTTCCAGCAACCATCTTCTATTATTATATTTAAAATATTTAAATATCTATAAGGTGGTATTTTTTTGAAAAAGCATTTTGTATTAAAAGTTTTATTAGCCTCAACTGAAGGAGTTATGTGGGTGATTGGTTAGGAAATTTAATTTTATGATAAAAACTAGTAAGCAGGATCAATATTTGGCAGTTTTGTTGAGTATTGTCGTTAGCCTGATTGCATTTGAATCTCAAAATGTTGGTTTGTTCATTGTTGTTGCTGTTTTTGGCCTTATATGGCTCATTAGTGAGGTTTATTTTTACGCCAAATTAGGCTATATGATTTTACGTTATGGTCGTGAGGGTCAACCAGATCCACCAGCTGATTTTGAAAGTCGAATGCATTTGCCCATGGCATGGTTTGTACCAATGGCGATAGGCCTACTATTATTAAGTGCTTTTTTATTTCAAAATTGGTGGCTTGTTTTGTTAGCTTTTGGCCTAGCCCTATTATTATTTTATCGGTATCGATGGCGTTACCTTTCTGAAAACAGTTAATTTATAAAATTCGATAACATATAAATGCTGATACGTCTATTGGGATAGGCGTATTTTTTGTGCGTGAAACATAGTAGATAGCCGATTATAAGATTGGGCGCATTTTAATTGGTATTGACTAGTATATTAATTAAGACTTATCGTTTGGATTATTCATATTTCTTTAGACCGACTAATGGGGTGGGGATTAATGCCTAGATAAAAGTTAAGTGTTTGTGTTAAATGGTCACGTTTTTGCTAGTAACACAGGCTGGCCTACGCTTAGTTTAAGGGCAATCCCTATATTTTTTTGTAAACGCTTACTTTTAACTTATTTTATGATAAGCTTTAGTTGAATTTTGATCCTACTCACTGAGCAATTGATTCAAATGGAGGTGGCGTTTATGGAGGAGCGAATTATTCAAGCAATTGAAGCCATTGTTGGTGCGGAAAATATACAAACAGAGGCGACCGATCTTTATACTTATGGTTATGATGCCAGTCCGGAGTTTCATCATGAGCCCGATCTAGTAGTAGCGCCAGCAAGCAAAGATGAAATTATTCAAATTTTAAGTGTGTGCCGTGATAATAGGGTACCTATCGTTGCTCGGGGAAGCGGCTCTAATTTAAGCGGTGGCACAGTGCCGATTGCTGGGGGCATTGTTTTACTTTTCACTCGGATGAATCGAATTTTAGAATTCGATCAGCAAAATTTAACATTAACGGTTGAGCCTGGCGTGATCACGCAAGAAATTAATCAATATATCGCAGATAGTGGCTTATTTTTCCCACCAGATCCTGGTTCTATGCAGATTTCGACTATTGGCGGTAATATCAGTGAAAATTCGGGGGGCTTACGTGCTTTAAAATATGGGGTTACCAAAGATTATGTTTTGGGGTTAGAAGTCGTGATGGCGAATGGTGATGTTATCGAAACCGGCGGTAAACTAACTAAAGATGTGGCTGGATTAAATTTGACGCAGTTAATGATTGGCTCTGAGGGAACTTTGGGCATTATTACCAAGGCTATCTTGAAATTAATGCCTAAGCCAGAGGCAAATAAGACCATGATTGCGACCTATCGAACGATGACGGCGGCGGCCCAATCGGTCAGTGACATCATTGCGGCTAAAATCACCCCGGCTACGATGGAATTTTTAGATCAAGTGACGATTAAGGCAGTAGAGGATTTTGCCCATGTGGGTTTGCCGACAGATGCGGCTGCGATGCTATTGATTCAACAAGATGGGCATCCGCGTGAGATCGATGCCGATATTGAAACAATGGCCGCAATTTGTCGTGATGGTGCCGCCATTGATGTGCAAGTCGCCAGGGATGAAGCCCACGGCGCACAATTGATGGCGGCGCGCCGGACAGCGCTTTCGGCATTAGCTCGTGTCAAACCAACAACGGTTTTGGAAGATGCCACGGTACCGCGCTCAGAGATTGCGGCCTTGGTCAATTTTATTAATGAAACCGCCCAAAAATATCAACTATACATCGGTACCTTTGGGCATGCGGGTGATGGCAATATGCATCCGACGTGTTTGACGGATCTACGTGACGAAGCGGAAATGAAACGGGTCCACCAAGCGTTTGCTGAAATCTATCAAAAGACGATCGAATTGGGCGGCACCGTTACCGGTGAACATGGGGTCGGTTTAGCTAAATTACCCTATTTACCTTGGAAATTAGGTGCTGGTGGCATGCGTGCCGATCGCGCCATCAAAGCAGCATTAGATCCAGATAATATTTTAAATCCACAAAAGCTTTATTAAACCTAGGGAGGGTTTACTATGACAGTGCGTCAGCCTAAAACTGAGATCCAACAAGCATTTGATGCGCGCATGGATCGAGATAAATTATTGCAGTGTATGCGTTGTGGTTTTTGTCTGCCAACTTGTCCCACGTATATTACATCTGGTTTTAAAGAGTCCCATTCACCTCGGGGGCGGATTGCCTTAATGAAGGCAGTAGCTGACGGTGAAAAAGAACCTGATGAAGATTTCTATCGTAGTATCGAGCTATGTTTGGATTGTCGGTCTTGTGAGGCGGTTTGCCCTTCTGGCGTGGCATATGGTGAATTGATCGAAACTGCCAAGCAAATTTTGATTGATCATCATAAACAATCGATCAAAGAAAAAGTCATTCGCGCTATGACGGTACGCGGCTTGTTTCCCCATCCGGGTCGCTTGAACTTTGTCGCCGATTTTGTCTCATTTTATCAAAGCAGCGGTTTACAGAAATTGACCCACGCCATGCGGATCATGAATTTGTTTCCAGCCAGTTTGAAAGCAATGGAGGCTGTGGTTCCAGATGTTCATACCTACAAGCAGCCGGTTGATGCTGCCAAATATCAAGCGGATCTACCACCAAAGAAATATAAAGTTGCTTTCTTTGAAGGTTGTTTAATGGGTTCCATGTTTAAGCGAACCAATAGCACGTCAAAAATTTTATTAGAACTGGTCGGCTGTGAAGTGGTTTCACCAAAACAGCAGATTTGTTGTGGTGCTTTATCTGATCATAGTGGTGAAAAGGCAATGGCTCGTGATTTGGCTCGTCAAAACATTGCGGCTTTTGAGAATTTAGATGTTGATTTCATCGTTAACAACGCAGGCGGATGTGAAGCCGAATTGATTGAATATCCGCGCTTGCTAGCTGATGATCCTGACTGGTTACCGCGGGCGCAAGCTTTTGCAGCCAAAGTCAAAGACGTCACGCAGATTTTAGCACTGGTAGGCTTAGACCAATTTCATTTGGCATTACCAGAAATGACCGTCACTTTCCAAGATTCCTGCCACCAACAAAATGTGATGAAAGTTGCAGCAGAGCCACGCCAATTATTACGGGCTATCAAGGGTGTTCATTTGGTGGAAATGGAAGCACGGGTGAGCTGCTGTGGTTCTGGAGGTATCTATAATATGGTTGAGCCAGACGCATCCGGTCATATTTTGGAACGGAAAATGGCTAAGGTCGCTGCTATTCCAAAAGTACAGCGCATCATTACAGCCAATCCTGGCTGTTTTATGCAAATGCGTTTAGGTGTCGAACGTGCTGGTTTGGCGGGTCAAGTTCAAGTACAATCTATGACTGATTTCTTATTAGATGCGGTAAATTATACCCGTTACCATCATTAAACCATTTTTATTTTTCTAAAAAGATACTCATATTTTTGGCATCAGTGCGGTAATCCTGTTATGATAGTCCCAGAAAATAAGTAAGGGATAAGGACAATCATGAGGCGAAAAGTATTTTGGGTGATTTTGGCAGTAATTGTGCTGACGTTAGGTGCTTATTTGGGGTACCACAGTCAGGATGAACGTAATTATGCAAGGCAGACACAGTTGGAACGCTTGAATCATCGGGCGGTCTACCAGCATGAAGTGGCATTAGCACAGCTACGTGCGCGGCAAGATCAAGCCAAGGCACGGGCTGAAGCTGATCCAACTCATGGCTGGCAAAAAGTAAACGGCCCCGTACAATTACCAATTTTAATGTATCATAGTATTTCAACGGGTAATTCTTTGCGGATGCCACCAGAACAATTACGTCAGCAAATGACATGGTTAAAGCAAGAGGGTTATGATACACTTACGCCAGAAGAAGCTTATTTGGTATTAACGACCAATAAAAAACCAGCCGATAAAATCGTCTGGATCACTTTTGATGATGGTTATCGTGATAATTTGATTCAAGGACTGCCGATTTTTAAGGCACTGCACATCCATGCCACAATCAACGATGTGACAGGCTATCAAATGTTGGGGGATTCTTTGAGTATCAATGACTTGAAAACATTAAAGGCTAATGGCATTAGCATTGAGAGTCATACTGTTTCACATAAAGAATTGCCAACTTTAGCACCGAATGTGCAGCAGCAAGAATTGACTAATTCTAAACAGGAACTAGATCACGTATTACATCAGCGCACGATGGCTATTGCTTATCCAGTTGGCCGGACAACACCAGAAACACCGGCGATGGCCCAACAAGCGGGCTATCAATTAGGTGTGACAACTAAAGAAGGTTTAGCTCAAGCGAGCCAAGGGTTACTGACACTAGATCGGGTACGCATCAATCCGGGCGTTACCCGGGATCAATATTTAAACTTGTTGCGGACCGGTTTTTAATGTAGCGTTTTTGACAAATAAATCATATCTTTTAATTCATGGCCACCCTCAATAATGGGATGGTCATAATTTTGTTTAAAGAAGTTTTTGATGCGATGACTATATTGGTAGCCGAGTTTTTGATAGAAAGGCAAGGTCAAGGGGCTTTCACCTGTTCCCAGGGTTAAAGTTTGGTAGCCTTGATTTTTAGCATAGTTTTCCACTGCCTGCATCAGTTGGCGGCCAAACCCCTGGTGCTGTTTTGCCGGAACAATGGCAATGTTTTTAAGTTCTAATGTTTTTTCTGACTGGGGTACAGCCAGAGCAACGCCAAGCAAACGTTGCTCGTCAAAGAGGGCAAATAATGGGCCTTGATTTAAGTATCTTTGGACCATCTCAGCCTGTTCATCACCAATTAATAAGATATCCATAAAGTCAGCTTGATCTTGGAAAAATATTTTAATTTTCATGAGGGCTCCTAGTATTAATTTTTTGATAAAAATTTGGTTTTTGCGTAAGATAGGTGTGTGTGCAAGAGGAGGGAAGCTTTGTGTCGAAACGAACCTTACAGATAGGTGTTCTTAATGTCATGCATGATAAGGCGGCAACGAAGTTTGACTTGACGCAGGCTTTATCGCATTTTGAGATACCCGTTCAATTGCACTTTTATTATCCCACATTACACTATCGCGGTCGATCTGTGCCAAATGATGTCAAACAATTATTACAGCCACTAGATCTTAAGGCGGTGGCGCGCTTGGATGCCTTCATTATTACTGGTGCACCGTTGGAAACAATCGATTTTGCGGCTATCACTTATATTCAGGAAATTCGTGAGCTTTTGCAGGTCTTGCAGCAGCTGCCTAACCGGTTATATTTATGTTGGGGCGGCATGGTGGCGTTACATGAATTATATGGGATTCACAAACACAATTTGCCCCATAAGCTGTTTGGCGTTTATCCCCATCATATTGTGACACCCAGTCCGTTATTGGCAGGGTTGCAGGAAGGCTTTTTAGCACCGCATGCGCGCTATGCCGAGATGTCTCCAAGTGAGATTGAGCAACAGCCCCAACTTAAACTACGAGCTGTTTCTAAGCAAGGACAGCTGTTATTGGTTGAAAATCATGATGCCAGTGAGGTTTTTGAGTTTGCGCATCTGGAATACGGGCAAAAAGGGCTATTAGCAGAATATCAACGCGAGACCGCTGCTCATCCAGAGCGTACTTATCGCAAACCGGTTCATTATTTTAAAGATCCAGATCATTTAAGCGGGCCACAATTTCTATGGCGGGATACGCAACGACACTTTTTTTACAATTGGCTGAAATTAGTGCAGGGAAATGTTGGTAGATAACTGTCAGAACGTTTGATAATTGGAGGTTTTAAGTATGGTCAAAGCTGCAAATAATATTACTGAATTGATTGGCAACACACCGTTAGTCAAGCTAAATCAGGTGGTGCCAGCAGAGAGTGCTGATGTCTATGTTAAATTGGAATTCTTTAATCCTGGTGGTTCCGTCAAAGATCGAATCGCGGCGGCCATGATCATGAAGGCAGAACAGACGGGCAACTTAAAAGCGGGTCAAACGATTATTGAGCCAACGTCAGGTAATACGGGTATTGGCTTAGCAATGGTAGCAGCCGCAAAAGGCTATCATTTGATTATCACAATGCCAGAGACAATGAGTATTGAACGCCGTAAGTTGATGCAGGGCTATGGGGCTGAATTAATTTTGACACCAGGGGCTGATGGTATGCCTGGCGCAATCAAAAAAGCTGAAACATTGGCACAAGAACATGGCTACTTCATGCCGATGCAGTTTGACAATCCTGCTAATCCAGATATTCATGAGCAAACAACGGGTCCAGAAATTATCGCCGCTTTTGAAGGTAAAACGCCGGATGCTTTCGTCGCTGGCGTGGGTACTGGTGGAACTTTGACAGGCGTCGGCAAGGCTTTACGCAAAGTCAATCCTAATGTTAAGATCTATGCATTGGAAGCAGCCGAATCGCCCATGCTAAAAGAAGGTCACGGTGGTAAACATAAGATCCAAGGTATTAGTGCGGGCTTTATTCCTAAAGTTCTAGATACCCAGCTTTATGATGATATTGTAGAAGTGACTAGTGAGCAAGCACTTGAAATGGCCCGGAAAGTAAGTCATGAAGAAGGCTTTTTGCCAGGCATCTCTGCTGGTGCTAATATTTTTGGTGCCGTTGAATTGGCTAAAAAATTAGGCGCTGGAAAATCAGTTGTTACCATAGCACCAGATAATGGCGAACGCTATTTGTCCACGGACTTGTTTAACTTTTAGAGCATACATTTAAACCAAAACTGTTCGTAATTAATAGGTGGTGAGAGTGAGACAAAAGGCGCTCAGCACCTGAGCACTAACAAGAATTGCGAAAAATGGTGGGCTTGCCATTTGAGCCATTCGTGGTTAGGTGAGGGTGTTGCCTTTTGGCACACGTTTAAAAATTTAATTGTTCGTAAACACATAGTGGCTGAAAACAAAACGTTAATTTTGTCCCAGCCACGTCACCTTTTTTGAGGACTGATAATATCATGTTCATTCAATCAGGTTCAGAGTAGTGCTGGTAGCTATCATATAATGAATAGGCGAGGTGATAATATGGGTGAAGCCATGGAAAGAGTATTTCAGAAATCAGAAAATATTGATCAAGGAATTCGTAAAGGGCTCATTTTCAATTGGATCAATTTTGTGATTTTAGTCTGTTCGATCGTTATTGCCTGCGTGGGGTTGAATTTAAATTCAACGCCAGCAATTATCGGAGCTATGCTGATTTCTCCGTTAATGGATCCTATTTTAGGTATGGGCTATGGCATTGGCAGCCAAGATTTGAGGTTGACAGCTAAAGCAGTCAAACTTTTTGTCTTAGAAGTTGTTACTGCCCTAGGTGCTTCAATGCTGTATTTTTGGATCTCACCGTTAAACGATGCTGGTCAACAAATTATCAGCCGTAGTAATCCAACAGTCTGGGATATTATGATAGCCATCTTTGGTGGGTTAGCCGGTATCATCGCCAAGGCCAAAAAAGACTCTAATAATATCATTGTTGGTGTTGCTATCGCTACGGCGTTGATGCCGCCACTATGTACAGTTTCATTTGGGTTAGTCTATCAAGATTGGAAAATTGCCATTGGCGCCGGTTATTTATTCTTATTGAATGTATTTTTCATTATGTTCGTGACAATTCTAGCTACGGCGCTTTTTAGTTTATCTCATCGCGATCAAAAAGCGATGTCGCTCAAAAAAAGATTGATTCTATTGGCGATCGCCATGATCATTTCAGTACCAAGTATTTATTCAGGTGCAAGTCTCGTTCAAAAATCATTGAATGAACAGCATTTAAATAGTTTTATTAACGTAGAGTTATCTGACTATGTGGTAACCGATCAAACAATTGATTCGGCAAACCAACAAATTGAGTTAACTGTGATCGGCCCTTATTTGAATTCTAAAAAAATCGATCAATTGGAACATGAATTAAAAAAATTCCAATTAGGCGAACAAAAACTCAAACTGACTCAATTTCAAAGTGATAAATTTGTGACAGCACAGCAAATGAAACAATATGTCAAAGACAATCAGTCGAAATTAAGCGACCAATATGGCACCGTTGTCCAACGAGGTGTCGATTCAGCTTCTAAATTACAAGAATTATTAGATTCAAAATATCCCGATATGATTGATTCAGTTTCCAGGGATCAACAAAATTTAGTTGTGACAGTCAAGCCTCAGACATCTACTGAAGTTAAGCGTCAAATAAAAACGTACACGGAAACGATTATTAGTAAGAAAATGACAGCACAGGTGGCAACGAAACCATAGCAGTACGCTGTGCTAGTTATAAATAAATTTGCAAAACATATTGTGAAACCCCTCCCAAAATGGTTATAATAATTGTTGTGACAGATAATAATTACTATTAATTTATTTAAAGGGGGATTTTTTTATGGAGAAACCTGTTGAAACATTAGAGGGATGGTATTGCATGCATTTATTGTGGTCAATTGAGACCTCAAAGTGGCGGCAACTACCAGCAGATACAAAGCAGGCCAGGGTCCAACAGTTTCAAAAGCTACTGCAGCAATATTCAGATCAGGAAGCTCAGGGACAGGGCAGTCATTATTTATTTAATGTTTCTGGACATAAGGGCGATTTGGGCTTGATGATTTTAAGAGAAACATTAGATGAATTGAATGAAATTGAACTTGAGTTAGCAAAATTGCCATTATTTGATTGTCTCAAACGGGGGCGTTCTTACGTATCTGTCACCGAAGTAGGTACCTACACCGGCAAGCCTAAGTCAGAAAAGGGCTGGGCTTATGTTAATAAACATTTAAAACCAGAATTACCACAGAAACCTTATATTTGCTTTTATCCGATGTCTAAGTTACGTGTTCCGGGGGCTAACTGGTATACCTTAACTTATGAACAGCGGCAACAATATATGCATGACCATGGCGTTGTTGGTAGAACCTATGCTGGTAAAATTTGGCAATATATTACTGGATCTATTGGGTTAGATGATTATGAATGGGGGGTAACTTTGTTTGCTGATACACCATTGATGTTCAAAAAAATTATTGCCGAGATGCGCTATTATGAGGCTAGTTCCGTTTATGGTGAATTTCCTTATTTTGTCATTGGCACGCATTTAGACTTTGAACAATTGGATCATTTCTTTTTATCAGGTTGGGAGGCATGATTTAGTGTGATCAATACAATGGGGAAAATTCGAACGCACTTTTGGATTTATGCAATTGCCGTTTTTATTTCTCAATTAGATGGCGGTACGGTTTCAACACTATTGCCCTCAATTACCAAGGCTTTTGATTTGAGTTCCATCACCGCTTCTTGGATCGCAGGTATTTATACATTAGGGTTGGTGGTCGGGACACCGATTGCATCAAACTTATCCGATATTCATGGGGCAAAAAAAGTATTCCTGGGTGAGCTCATTATTTGGTTTATTGGGACGTTGCTAACTGCTTCTGCACCAATATATCCTGTATTGTTGCTCGGACGTTTCATTCAGGCTTTGGGGGATTGTGGCATTATCGTTTTATCGATCAATATTATGTTACATAGTTCAAATCATCAACGCCAAGGTCGACGTGTGTCCGTTGTTGGCATCGTATCTGGCTTATCTTCAATTTTTGGACCCATTTTCGTGGGTCTGACGCTCGCTATGACCGAAAATTGGCGGACATTTTATTACAGTCTGTTACCGTTCATCGCAATTTTATTTTTACTAGTCTGGTATATTTTGGATAATGAGACTCAAACTAATACTTGGCGAACTGACTTCTTTGGTCTATCTACGTTTACCGTGTTTATGACTTGCATTATGTTAATACTGACTTTTGCCCAGCGCTTCAATCTTTATAGCTATGCAATTTACGCTTTAGTTTTTATAGGCTTGATTAGTTTGGGGTTATTCCTACGTGCTGAACATCATGTCAAAGCTGACCAACTGCCATTTTTACCGATTCAATTATTGAAAAAGTCAGCTTATAGTTTAACACTTTTGCTTGGTCTATTAGGCGGCACTTTGTTTTCTGTTTTTATTTACATTCCAACCTATATCCATACGGTTTTTCAATTACCAATGCGTCTTTCTGGAATGACTTTAGTTATTACCGGATTGGGTAGTGTGATTGGCTCGTGGATCGGCGGTTTATTAGTGGATAAACTAGGTAATAAAAAGACACTGATCGTTGCGGCAAGTATTATCGGATTGTCGGGCTTATTACTTGCGCTTAACTTAGAAAACTTGGGATTCTTTGCTGCCGTTTCATTTTTCTTGGGTATCGGGTTAGGTAGCTTTATGTCGGCACCACTGCAAGTTATCGCTGGTAGAATGGCTGGTCAAGGCAATCATATGCAAGCGATTGGTGGTCTATCTACGACCAAAAAAATTGGTGCGACGATCGCACCTTTGATTTATGCTTCAGTGATTCAACTTAATTTTAATCATGGTCAGACAGGGGCCAAGATGTATCAAGGTATTTTCATTTTATTAGTTGTCATTGCGGTACTAAGTATCCTGATCACAAGTCTTATTCCATTCAAGAAAGAAGAAAAAATATGAATCATAAAAAGGCAATTTTATTGATGGCTTATGGGACACCTTATGACTTAACAGATATTATGGCGTACTATACGAATATTCGGCATAACCATCAACCAACCCCAGAGCTTTATAATGACTTGGTTGCACGCTACAAAGCGATCGGTGGCACATCGCCGTTAGCAAAAATTACTCAAGCTCAGGCTGATGCATTGCAGAAAAAGTTGAACAAGACGTTTCCTGATCAGTACGAGGTTTTTGTTGGCTTGAAATATATTCACCCATTCATCAAAGATGCCGTCGATCAAATCGCAAGTCAAGGCATCCAAACCATCTATGGCATACCACTTGCGCCACATTATTCGACTTTTTCGACAGAAGATTACCATAATCGTGCGAAAGCAGCTCTAGCAGCCTATGATGGCATCAAATATATTCCAGCTAAGAGTTGGTGGGAAAATGATGATTTGATCCATTTTTGGAGTGATCAACTGACTGACTTAGCATCACTGACCGAACAAGAAACCACGCAAGTTATCTTTAGTGCACACAGTTTGCCACTAAAAATTATTGAAACTGGGGATCCTTATAAAGCACAAATTGAAGCAAATATTCATGCGATTGCTGCTGCGGCTGACTTAAAGGCAAATCAATATACGATTGCCTGGCAAAGTGCCGGCCGAACTGGCGACCAGTGGATCGGGCCGGACTTCGTCGAGGTTGCCAAAGATTTGATTCAAAATAAAGGTTTTAAACATATTGTTTCTGCTTCGATCGGTTTTATTAGTGATAATCTTGAGATTCGTTATGACGTAGACATCGAATTGAAAGCTGCGATTGAAAATAGTGGGGGGACGTTAACACGACTACGGATGCCAAATGCTGATGAGCCCTTGATCAATGCGCTAGAATCCGAAGTTGAACGATTGTACACGATGGAATCTTAAATGCTAACTAAAAAACCGTCATTCTCAGATGTTTGATATACCTGAGAATGACGATTTTTTGATTTATTAAATATAATGGGGGCGGGACAAAATCAACGTTTTGTCTACGGCCCTGATTGTTTCAAGGACGCTTGTATCTTAAACGTGTTCCAAAAGGCAACGCCCTCACTCAACGACGAATGGCTCAAACGGAAAGTCCACCATTTTTCGTAATTCTTGATGATGCTTGGGCGCTGGGCACCTTTTGTCTCACTCTAATATAATTCAAATTAGCCGATCACTTGAACTGTAGCTGAAGTCACACCATAACTTGGAATAGCGCTATTTGGCATTGCGACATCCAACTGTTGTGGGTTGCTATAAGCAAAAGTACCAGTATCGTTTACCACTCGGTCTAAGACCGTCCCGTCTGCAAGGGTGATACGTAAATGAGTCCCTCTAGGGAAAACAGATAGGTTCGCAGCAACACCACCGTAGCCCATGTTTGAGCCTAAGACAGCTGGATCATAAAATGAAATTTTATAAGTTCCAGCATTTGAAGCACTTGTGTTCGCAGTATTTGTTGCTTGCGCTGCTGTGCTTTGAGGGGCCTGTTCAACGGTAGTGGATTGTGCTTGGACTGCTTGAGCAGCGCCGGTTACATGAACTAATTCACCTGGGTAAATTAAGTCAAAACCGCCAACTTCACGGTTGTTCAATTGTTCCAATGCGGAAACTTGCATGCCGTATTTACCGGCGATGCTCATGTAAGTGTCACCAGCCTCGACCGTTACTGTGCCGTTGCCATTGTCGACTGCAGCTTCTGCTTGGTTTGCACCTAATGCTGTCAATGCAATTGTACCGGCGAATAGTAAACCTACTAGTGCTTGTTTTTTCATGAATATAAAACTCCTTCTTCTCTTGAGTTGCTAACGACAGTAACTCAATCGACAAACGCGTTCGTCAAAGTTACGAGCTATAGAATAACTGGTTAATGTAACAAACACGTTACAGAAGCGTTAATATTGAATGACGCGAACGTCTGTTTTGTTACTAAAAAGAAATAAAAAAATTCAAAATCCTGATAAAATAGGATTTTGAATTAAATGGCTTGTGCACAAATGTTTAAAGTTTTTCATGAAAGCGTCTTAAAAAATACTCGATATATCGTAATTTTTTTCAAAAAAGTTAGTTTTTGATCGATTGTGTTTCCAAAATTTGATAAATTCGAGCAACATCATCTTTTGTGCCGCGAAGTTCATAATCAGTGATGAAAGGGGCATGAAATTCTGCCGCATATTGCTTAGCAGTCAAGCAATATTGGTTATTAAAATTCTTGTTGCCGCTGCCAACGATGCCCAGACAGTGACTGGCATTGTCGCCGTATTCAATATATTCGCGCATGGCATTTGTCATGATCTCTTCTGTCCCATTGTCAATGCCGTTGCCACCTTCAAGATAAGTTGGCACAAAACAAAAAAAATCTTCATTTTCTTGAGTTTCTGGTGAAGCTTCACTGATCTCTTTTAAATGAATTTCGGGATGATTTTGGTCATGCTGATGCTGTGCCGTTGCGTAGTCTTGTAGGTTTTTAACAAACGCACGCGTATTGCCTGAAATAGATATGTAGAGAATGTTCATCATATAAAATCACACTTTCCTAGGGATAATAAAACTATAGCAGTTATTTTTATAGAAGTTAAGGGTTGTTAAGTTAGATGGCTTGAGGTGAAATACTTGCATCTCTGACCTTAGGCGCATACAATAATGTTAGAAAATAAATTGTATACAATTTATTTTAGTGGTATTTGTCACTTTAGTTTAAGAGGAGGGCGTCAAATGCAAATTAACATTAAAGCGGCTGCTCGAGCTTATTTAGCCGATAAAATTGATTCAGGAAGCTATGTCTTCTTGGCTACAGACGATGGTTCTAGTAAATTTTCCAAATTAGGCGGGTCGTGTGCGATTGGCAATAAGTTTCAGCTAGTTGTTGGAACACATGCCGATGACGACTATCAGACACCTGTTGAAAATAACACTGATTATCAATTATATATTTCTGATGGTGAAAAGCCATATTTAGGTAATGGGTTGAGTTTGGATTATAAAAATGCCGGTTTGGTATTGAAAGATGATGGTGGCTTGATTGATGGTGGGGTGACCGTTACAAAAGTTGATCAGGCAGCATTAAGTCAAAGCGACGCTCGGCGCAAAGAAATGAACGATCTTGGCGGTAAAATCTGCTAGATGCACAGACATGATTAAATCACATTAATAATTGTATATGAAAAGTAGCTGAAAACGAATGTATGTTTTCAGCTACTTTTCTTTTACTTTAATCGCATTTAAAAATGCTAAAGTAGTGCCCCTGCCAAGGAACTTTATTATAACATTTTAAATCTAATTTGTTTTGACCTGCTTGCGCGATTGCAGAAATGCTATACTAATTAAGTTAGTAATTTTTGAAAGAAGGATTCTATGGATGCCACACGCCGCACGTCTAAGCAAGGAAACAACAATCGAACTGGAGGCACCAAACACCGTGCATTATTATGGGTATTTACAATTATTTTGATGTTTACCTTTGCAGGTTTTGTGGGGACATACCTAGCACACAAAACGGTGCTAAATGAGTCGTTTACTCAGTCAGTCGTTAACCAGCCCAAAAATCAAAAAGCATTGGTGACTGAGTTACAGCAGCAGATCAATCAATCTGGGACTCAAAATGGCCTATCTCAGGAAATAACAGGTCATCTGATCGATCAACCCTCTGTTGTGCAGATTGCTGATAAAACGATCCATAATGTGTATCAAGGTCAAACTGATCCGGTCCCAACAACAACGATTCAGGCAATTATTCGTGAAAAAATCAAAACACTGATTCCGGACACCTTATTAAATGTTAATTTAGATTCGATTTTAAGTGAGCTCGATGGCACAATTAAAAATTATCTGGATCGAAATATACAACCCCAGGCAACAGCATTGAGCCAACGCTTGCAAACTATCAAAAAGGCGATTCAAATGGCAATGATCGTCACAGGTATGATTGCAATTGTTTGTCTAGTGATTATTTTGTTAAATGCCGCTAGTATAACCCTGGGTTTGCGGTACTTAGGCTATGGGCTTACTGGGGGCGCATTGATCAGTGGAGTGGGCACGTTCTTAGCACGTATGCGTTTGATCCCAACTGTGACAAACATAAGCCGCCAATTGCAAGGTATATTAGATAGTTGGATCGATAAGGCAGTTGGGCGAGTTTATATGCTCAGTGGTATTTTTATTGTTGGTGGTCTTATTTTGGTACTCATCACGAGTTTGATTTATCATCGTCAGGCTAGCAAAGCTAACTAGCTTAACTTTTCCATTGGGTGAAGGTATTGTCTTTTGGAACCCGGTTAAAATAAAATTTTCCGCAAACAAATAGAGGGGCGCCAGCAAAATATTATTTTTGTTGTCGTCCCTCTATTAAAATTGCACCGACTAACTTAAATGGTCCCAACCGAATTATAAAGTCATTCTTAAAATTTCTGGTTCAGCTACAAGGTATTGATCGACTTCATTGAGAAACTTCTGAAAGTGTGGTGTTTGGTTATGTGCCGCGACAGCTGCTTCATCTTGCCAATGCTCGATAATTTCATATTCATTGTCTGTGCCAAGTTTTTTGTAGTGCCCATAGCTCAAATTACCACTTTCTGCCCGCGATCCAGTGACGAGATCTGCGATAAAGGTTTCATAAGCCGATAATTGATCTGGTTTTACTTTCAATGCAACGTTGATAACTTTCATAGATACGCATCCTTTCCAAGCCAATTATCACATAAATAAAGCTGCTGGAAAAGTAGGTTTCAATTAGTTTTAATTTTG
Source organism: Agrilactobacillus fermenti (assembly GCF_047943045.1). Lineage (GTDB taxonomy): Bacteria > Bacillota > Bacilli > Lactobacillales > Lactobacillaceae > Agrilactobacillus > Agrilactobacillus fermenti. The sequence continues at coordinate 943,110 of NZ_CP181347.1, forward strand.
TTCCATACTTTCGGAGCGTTGGGCGGCGGCGACACGAACAAAATGAACCGTCAACCCTAAGGCTAAGCCGACCAAAGCAGGAACGACCCAATCCATGCCCATATTTGCAAACGGCAAGTATTGCTGCAAACGAGCAACCCCTTTACCAAAAGTACTTTGACTGACGACAGCCGGGAAAGCAACGACCATATCAGATAAAGCTGGAATTGCCGTGAATAAGACAACAAAGAAGTATACAACTGAATCACGATGAAATAATGGTGATGTCAAAGATAGTAAGATCAAAACCATCGCAAACGGATATAAGAACATGAGCATTGGTGTTGACCAAGCAATGATTTGATCAAGACCAAAGTTAGCAGTTAAGAATGAAGCGGCACACATAAGTCCCAACCAAGTTCGGTAGCTGACTTTAGAGAAATGTTTATGGAAGTCTTGGGCAAAAGCGGCTACTAGACCGATAGCTGTGGTCAAGCAAGTCACTGTTAGCAGAGTTGCTAGAACAGCGTGACCAAAGGCACCCATATAGTGGGTCACAATTTGATCGAATACGACTCCGCCATCAGCTGAGACTTTAAAATAGGCTAAAGAAGTTGCACCCATTACAATCAAACCAAGATAAATCAAACCGATCGTTCCGGTGGCAAAAACACCAGCTTTGGCAGTAACAAGGGAAACACGACTAGATTTATGGACACCAAGACCCTTTACCGCAGTAACCACGGTAACTCCAAAAGCTAATCCTGCCAAAGCATCCATTGTGTTGTAACCTTGTAAGAAGCCGTTAAAAAATGACGCATGTTGGTATGCAGTGGTTGAAACTTGCGCGGAAGCCGTGCCTAGTGGTTTAACAAAGCCTAAAAAGAAAACAAAAAATAATAGTAATAGAAACAGTGGATTTAAGACTTTACCTACACTTGCCATAATGCGGTTTTGCTTGTATGAGAATAAGTAAGCTGCACCAAAGAAAAGCGCTGAAAAGATCAGTAGACCGACATGGGTTAACTGATTTGGAAGCAATGGTTGTACCCCTACGGAAAAAGGAATCGTTGCCGTCCGTGGTGTCCCAAAAAGTGGGCCGATCGTTGCATGAATTAAGACCATGAAAGCTAATGCGAAAGCTGGCCCCAGAGGTTTGCCAATATCATAAACACCTTCAGAATGCGTGACACTAATTGCAAGTACAGATAACAATGGCAGTACCACTGCGGTGACTAAGAAACCTAGGGCAGCGGTCAGCCAATGACCGCCTGCTAGTTGTCCTAAATGTAGGGGAAAAATTAAATTGCCCGCACCGAAAAATAAACCAAATAATAATGAACTAACTACAAAATAGTCTTTGGCAGATAGCTGCCGTTCCTCTAAGCTTTTCATGTGAAAATCGCTCCTCATAGTATTGTCGTTGATGCTTGAAATAATTGCTGATAATCTGAATCTGATCTTCCATGAAACCATCTCCTTGACAATAAAAAAACGCCCTCTAATGAAATAAATTCTTTACTTCATTAAAGGACGATTAGAATAATCCAACGTGGTACCACCTTAATTTACAGCGATATGGATCTATCGCTGCCTCGATTCACGCACAGATAACACGATGCGCTAACACGATAATGGGTGTCCCCAAGATACTTACTGGCACTTCAGTATCTAGCTCAACAGGGATTTTCATCTTAAGCTTAAAGGCTTCCTTGCACCTAACGAAGCTCGCTGACAGGGCTTAAGACTACTCTTCTGTCTCACAGCATTTATTAATCAATTGTTAACAGTAGTATAATTTTATTCATATCCTATGTCAAGCCGTTTTTTAGATTTTCTCGGCGATATTGTAAAATAAAAGACAGCTATGGACAAGGAGGACGCCTATGAGTGAAACAGTGCAATTTGATAAACAGCATTGGCACTATTTGACAGATTTATCTCAAGATCGGGGTAAAACGCTGTTAGAGAAATATCAGCTGCCAAAGAAATTTTTAAAATACACGCGAGATGTTAAGGAACGTGCCAGACTAGAATATGATGCTGATTCGGGTTTTTGGCTGCTGATTTTTCGCATCATTCATCATGATAATAAGTTGGGTTATGGGACCGTTCCAATTGCGTTTATTTGTGATGATACAGATTTGTTTGCCATTCAGCTTCATGGTGGTCAAGATATGGCCCAGATAAAAGCTGCTGTTTTAAAATTAATCGAAGAAGAAACAACTAGCTCAACATTATCGGTTTTGTATCAATTGCTGACTTTATTGACGGAACAGTTTTTCGACGCAATTGATGCCATCAATGATCGGCGGACAAAATTGGAGAATCGTAAAGGCCGACCAACCAATAAAGCAATCAACCAACTCACCGAGTTAGGCAAGAGTTTGGTCTATTTAACAACTGCAACGAATAATAATTTGGTAGCGGTGCGGCAATTTAAGTTATCAGCTGAAGGTAAAGATCAATTGATCGAATTGAAGGATTTTGAACGCAGTCATTTAAAAGATGCGATTATTGAGTTGGAACAGGCTCAAGATATGGCTCAATTAGCGACAGATGTGATCGATCGTGTTTCTAATGCTTATAACAATATCTTAAATAATAATCTAAATGAAACGATGCGCTTTTTAACGGTTTGGTCAATTATTTTAGCAATTCCACCAATAATCTCAGGTTTCTATGGCATGAATGTTAAATTGCCGCTAGCTAAGCAGCCCTTTTCGTGGTTATTTACAATTATTTTGTCTTTGGCGGGCGTTGGCATCATGATTTGGCACCTTTATCGGCGACGTGACTTATAAATTATAAATAATCAAACTTTAATAATTGTTTATTATATTTTGATGTACTATAATTAGGCTGAGAGATAGGGGACATTGCAAAACAAACTTGTCATATGACGAGGAGGCTGATTGTCAATGCCACAACGAAGAAATCCACTTTATTATTTCTTAGTTATTTTTATATTGTTTTTTGGTAATTTTTTCTATTTGAACCATGCTGTTGTGCAAGCAGAAACAAGTACAGTTGAATTTTCGATTTTGCCAGCTGGATCATCTTCGGATGATGAGCAGTGGCACGAGGATGATGATGCAACCTCAACACAGAAAAATCCAACGCCGACTGGTACTGACACCTCACAGTCGGGTAAAGAAACAAATCAATCCGCAGATGATGCGAAACACAATAACAATTCTAGTAATAAACTGACACCAGGGTCTGGCAATACTGTTCCAACGCCAGGAACCGTCAATCCTAAAGATACCACAGCTACCGAAACCAAAGTACCTAATGATAATAATGGCGGAGGTACTTCTAGGGTGCAAAACGTTACGCCAAATCAGCCAATCACAGCAGGGCCAGGAGCGGGAACCTTTACCACTGCAGCACCTGCAACAACTACACCCACCCGGCAAACGCCGCCTAAAGAGGATAATGATAACGTTGGCCGCAACGGAACGTATTTACAATCGCTGATGGGTCGCTTACCACAAACAGGCGAAGTTCAAAATTATTTGTTAGTCGTGATTGGAATGGAAATATTGATTGTAGGGATACTGATCATACGTGCCTATTGGAAAAAAACAACAACTGATTCTTAGAATCAAACGCAAGCACCTAATGGTTGAATTAAATTAAAAAGGGCCCACAACTAAGGCATCTAAAACAAACACAAAGTTTTTTTAGATGCCTTAGTTGTGGGCCCTTTTTGGTACGACAAAAAACGGTTATTTTGTCATAAGCTTATGGTTTTAGTCTAGCTTCAAGAAGATACCGGCATCAAACATGGCATCAGTAAAGTCTTTAACATGATCTGTTCGGTTCCAATCCCGTTGTAATTCACAAGCTAATTGAGGAAATGAAATCAATTGTGCACCTGCTTGTTCTACCCGACGAAGCGCAGTTTCATGGGCAAGTGTTGAAGTACCGCCAACTGAATCAACGATAGGATAAACTTCGTATCCAGCTCGTAGGGCATCTAACGTTGGAAAGGTTAAGCAAGCTTCCGTCCATAAAGCGGTGATCAATAATTTCTTGCGCCCAGTAGCTTCAACAGCAGCAACGAAATCTTTGTCCTCCCAGGCATTGATCGATGTTCGATCGTAAGACTTTATATCGCCTAGAGCGGCTTTGAGTTGAGGAATGGTATCTTGATTACGGCCTGTTCTTACATTTACTGTAGATAGAATAATAGGTACATGATAAGCTTTGGCTAATTTAGCAACCTGGACTTCTTTTTGAACCAATGCCGCATGTGGCATTGACTCAATCGAATTAATTTGGGTTGGTTGGTAATCGATGATCAATAAGGCACTGTTTTCTGGTGTAATAAGGCTATCCGTTTGCGGATCACGTTGATCATAACTTGTCATATAAAAAGCCTCCCAATAAGTACGCTTAAAGCGCTATCTATTTGAACATAAGCAGTATAACATGTGTCTTTTAAAAGAGCATGAATTTTTACTTGATCAGAGCTTTAATGCGTTTTTCTTCGCCAAAGGCAACAACGAGCAATGTTAGGACACTCAAGATAACGGCAATATAAAAAATCAAAAAGGTATCATGCCAGCCATGAAGTACTTGACCGAAGATAGTTAAGCCATTTTTCTTAGGGTCGGCAATGGCCGCAAAACCAACTTGAGCCATTAAATCACCGAAAATATAGGCAAAGGTGCCGGTTAATCCATCCGAAACATTCAATGCGTTTTTTGGCACAAAACTAATGACCGAGACGCCAATCAATAATTGTGGTCCATAAATCAACATGCCCAAAAAGAATAATGAAGTATTAATAATCATTGGGGTGGTGCCATAGCGATAACCCAAAACAACAAAGGCAGTGAGAACCAAACAAATAATTGAAACCACCGAACGCCGGCCCTTTAATAGGTCGGAGAACCAGCCCCAGACCACACTGCCAACGATACCGCCAATTTGGAAAATAAAAAGGGTGTTGGCCCCTTGAGCGACCGTAAAATGAAGTTGCTGAACCGTGTACAATGGCGCCCAATTAACAATTCCGATACGCACGACATAGACGAATACATTAGCGATACATAATAACCAGATCCAAGGACTGCGAAGCACAAATGTTTTGAAAATCAACCATTTGCTCATGTTAGCTGCAGCTTGATCTGACTCTGGAATCGGTTCATTAAAAATTTTCTCGCTAGGATCCCAGCCAAGTTCTTGGGGATCATCAGCCCCAAAGAAGAGACCCCAGGCACCAACAAGGAGACCAATAATTGCCGGAAAAATAAACATGCCACCAACATGACCCCCGAAGAGCTTGTTCGCACCCCAAAGTGCAAAAATACCAGCCACGGCACCGCCCAATTCATGAGAAATATTCCAAATACCAATGTAGCGCCCACGAGAAGTAGTCGTTGTCCAGCGAGAGATGGTCGATAGTGAAGCCGAACCGCCGGGGGATTGGAAAAGCCCATTCAAGGACCAAAGGACGAGGATAAGACCCACTGGTGCTTGATCCATCAAAAATAAAACACCAATGATCAAAGTCATTAATGCACCTAATAGTAATAGGAATGACATAAATCTTTTGGTATTTTTACCATCTACAATATAGCCCAGAACCGTTTTTCCGATACCATAAGCTAATGAAAAACCATAACCGATCCAGCCTAAAGCAGTTGTTGAGATGCCATCTTGTTTGACCAATAAGGGCTGGGCAGCTGATAAATTATTGCGAATCAAATACATACAAAAATAAACTAAAAATACAACGGAAAAGGCTTTGATGAACTCTTTAAACCAGCGTTTTCGTTGCTCATCAAGGCTAATACCCAACTTCTTTGGCCGTACCAAGGCAAAAAAGTGCTGCATGATCATACCTCCTTTGTAACTGTTTACATAATTAGTATAACGCTAAATATGGTGGAGTGGAGAACTATGATTATTTTGATGGTTTTCTTTTAATGGTATTTATGTTATATTGAACACTTACTGAAGTAACCTATAAAAAAGTAAGTAAACAAACTCATGAAAGTGAGGAGATTTAATGATGACGATTGTGCTTGTATTAGCTGCCTTTACGATTATTTCATTAAGCGGCTCAAGTCTGGTGCGGCAAGAGGTTCCAGTAAAATCAAAACGTAAATAAAAATCAGAAATAAAAAGATCTATTGGCCAAAGCATTTTAATTGGGCTGATAGATCTTATTTTATTTGAAATTTTTAAGTTGGGCGGTCTCAGTTGATGTTACGACCAAATGAACCACAAATGCTTTTTTGTTTCGCACTACTTTTGAATGCCTTGATAAGTCTTTTGCAGGACTTGAGCTGATTCAGTTAATTTTTGACGATCGGCGTTGTTCAGATCTAACTCAATAATACGTTCCAAACCATTGGCACCAACAACTGCAGGTACGCCAATAGCGACATCTTTCAAGCCATACTCGCCCTCTAAATGAATTGATAAAGCAAAAGGTGTCCGGTCATCATTTAAAATAGCAGCCGTAATTCGCGTTAAGCTAGCGGCGATGCCATAGAACGTGGCACCTTTTTGATTAATGATACTATAAGCTGCATTTTTGACCTTTTGCCCAATGGCTTCTAGGGTGTCTGCCTGTTGTGGCTTTGGAACCCAAGCCTTAATTGGTTTGCCGCCAATCGTGGTAAAGTCCCAAACTGGGAATTCAGAATCACCGTGTTCACCCATGATATAGCCAACAACGCTGCGAGCATCGACGTTAAACCGCTGACCAATTTCAGACCGTAGCCGGGCACTATCTAACGCAGTACCAGAGCCAATAATTTGATTACGTGGCAAACCGGTTGCTTTATAAACAACTTCAGTCAGCACATCAACTGGATTACTTGCAATCAGAATAATACCGTTAAAATCGTTAGCCATGATTTGCGTGGCGATATCTTGGATGATAGCGGTATTCTTTTGAACTAGTTCTAAACGTGTTTGACCTGGTTTTTGCGGAATGCCGGCTGTAATCACAATGAGATCTGCATAGCGGCAATCCGTATAATTCGCGGCATAAATATTTTCTTGAGAAGTGTAAGGTAGGGCATCCATCAAATCTTCTACATCACCTTGGACACGTTTCATATTAATATCAATGATACCCAGACTTTTACCGACACCTGAAGTTAAGCAGTTGAAAGCAAAGCTTGAACCAATCGCACCATCGCCAATTAAAATAATATTTTTTGCGTTGATCATAGTTAATAGCCTCCTTATGGTTTAGACACCCTTATTGTAGGCTAAACTTTCTGAAAGCGCACACATAAATAAGTAAAAATAGTTGTTCAGTGCTGGATATTCTGCTAATATTTCGTCATTCAAATTAAGGTTGTGATTAAAATGAATTTAAATTTAGGTGCTTATGAGTATGTTCAACGTGTCTATAATGAAAACATGCCCTTAAAAGCCTATAAATTGCCTTTGCATTTACCTGATGGTCGCCAAACACCGATTCAAGATGGCCTCATCACATTGTCATTGGAAATTATGGCACAGCATGTTATAAAAATTACGATTGTTACGACTAATCCTCGGTCTAGCATATATATGCAAGTGTTTGAAGGCTTTGAATTTGGTTTTGACGCTGTTGCAACTTGGATCCAGAATTATGAAATTTCTATCAAAACCCATGGACTTTCACGCGGTGTGGTCAAAGGGATCTTAGCTGATTATAATACTGACGCTAACGATAGATTAACGGTTTCATTATCCCGGATCGCTGTGGCCTAAATTAACGCGGTATCATGCCATGATAAATCGTAGTGTAGCGTTTACATTTTCTTTGTCAACGCGTTATACTTAAACCAATTGGACGTTGCAATTGGTTTGTTTATCGAGGAGGTCTATTGATCCATGGCATATCAAACAGTTAATCCTTATACAAATGAAGTCGTTCAGAAATATAACAATAGTACGCCAGAAGAAATTGAGGCGGCTTTAGCACAAGCATATGACTTATATCAAAGTTGGCGTGATGATCCGGTTGCTTCAAGGACAAAATATTTGCACAAGCTCAGTCAGTATTTCACGACCCACGTGGATGAGTTAGCCCAAGTTTTAGTGACTGATATGGGTAAACTTTATTCAGAGGCACAAGGTGAAGTGGCAATTTGTGCCGATATTGCTGAGTATTATGCGCAGAATGCCGAACGCTTATTGGCACCAAAGTCCATCCCGACAATTGCTGGACAGGCCCAAGTTTTGAATCGACCTTATGGGGTTTTGATGGCTGTTGAACCTTGGAATTTTCCATATTATCAAATTATGCGTGTCTTTGCGCCTTATTTTGCCGCCGGAGATCCCATGGTTCTAAAACACGCTTCAAATACGCCGGGTGCAGCCTTAGCTTTTGAAAAAGCAGTTCAAGCAGTGGGCGCACCAGCCGGTTCGTTTAAGAATTTGTTCTTAAGCTACGATCAGGTATCCGAAGTGATTGCCGATGAACGGATTGCGGGTGTCTGCTTGACCGGTTCTGAACGCGGTGGCCGTTCCGTTGCTAAAGAAGCTGGTCAAAATCTTAAAAAGTCAACCATGGAACTTGGTGGTAATGATGTTTTCATGGTTTTAGATGATGCGAATTTAGCTGAAGCGGAAAAAATTGCTGCTTCTTCCAGACTTTATAATTGCGGGCAGGTATGTACTTCTTCTAAACGCTTTATTGTGACTGAGAAAAATTACGATCACTTCTTAGAGAATTTGAAGCAGCAGTTTGCCGCCGTAAAAATGGGCGACCCGATGGATCCAGAAACCACCTTAGCACCTATGTGTTCTAAAAAAAATAAAAATAAATTACAGGAACAAGTTGACGAGGCCATTGCTGCTGGCGCAACTGTTTACTATGGTAACGAGCCAGTTGATTTGCCTGGGCAATTTTTCCAGCCAACGATCTTAACAGATATCGATCGTGACAATCCAGCCTACTATGCGGAAATGTTTGGACCTGTGGCTCAAGTTTACAAAGTCAAAGATGAAGCAGAAGCCATTAAGCTAGCCAATGACTCTCATCTAGGACTGGGCGGCATCGTCTTTAGTGGCGATCCACAGCATGGGGCTGAAGTAGCTGCTAAAATCGAAACCGGCATGGTCTTTGTGAATACCTATTTAAGTACGTTACCAGAACTACCATTTGGTGGTGTCAAACAATCCGGTTACGGACGTGAGCTGGGAGATGATTGTATCTATCAGTTTGTCAACCAAGAGCTCGTTGTCAAAAATCCGCAAGCCGGTTTACCTGATAATCGTTTCGGTGGTTTGATTGCGCCTGGTTTGATCAAGGATTAAAGCATTGTTTTTGACGACGTCTAATTAGTTCAAAGGGGTCGTTAAGCGATAAAAAAGCATCACGGACAGTCCTCTGATAACTATCCGCGGTGCTTTTTCAATTGGCTGTTGTTAATTGCTGTAAATACTGATAACTATCTATCATTTCTTGACAATTCATTTGATCCTTCAGATTAATTTCAAAGATATTTGTGGCTTGGACATTCAAGTATGGCAATAGTGCGGCCCAATCAATTTTTCCTTGGCCTAATGGCAAGCTGTAATGGGTTTTACCCATCGAGTCAACTAAGTGATAGTGGACAATGTGGGGCGCTAAGCGTTGCAGACTTGTTTGTAGTCGTTGATTATTACCATGAAGGTAGATGAAACCATGACTGATATCGAAACACAAACGCAGATTGGCTTGGAAAATACGCTGGTCGATGGTTGAATCTCCAAAAGGAAAAACAGGAGAAATTGAATTTTCAAACATCACATGGTCGCCACCTAAGGATTGAAAATAAGCCAAGCGTTTAAAAACTAAGTTCCTTGCAGCTGTCACACTGGGATAAAATGTTTTAATGTAACTGATTGGCTCGTTGTAAGATCCATGAAGTAGGACTTGAACGTCGTGTTTGATAGCTAATTGAATCAGTTTTTCAGACCCGGACATGAGAAAGTTATATTCAGCGGTTGCCTTGGTGGCATCAGCAAACATTTCATTATGAATCTGCTGGTATTTCATAGGGTGGTGGATTACTATTTGATGAATCCCATGAGCCTTTACCAAATCGATCATATCCGCTAGATGAATGAGGCCATCACTGGTTAAGTCGTGGGTATCTGTATAGAATTCAAATACTTGAGGGTTGTATTGCAAGCGATTTTTAATTTGAGCCAAATCTGTACTGGCTTTTAAACCTAAATAGGGAAACATTATCTCACTTCCTTGGTTCTATCATACCAGTCATGAGTAAAAAAATAGTTACAAATATTTGTTTTTATGTTATATTAATTGCTGGTGCCAAACCTATAGATTTTAAAAAGACCGTTGTCATTGGATGACGGCAGAAAGTAGCCATGACAGATTAATTTCTGTGATGGCTATTTTTGTAGCTAAAATTTGAGACTGCGCTAAAAAACGAACAGCGACTGATTCGTGGCTAGGGGACAACGTTGCTTTTTGGAAACTATTTAAGCAGAAAAAATATGTTAACTACTTGTTGATTGAATGTATTTAATGCCTATGAAATACCTGAACTAGTTTGTTGGTTTAGAATTGACGATTTCTTTCAAACCATTATTTATAATCTCGTACTCTGACAGTTGTAAATTGAACTTTATTGTGTCGATCTTCTTACTATTTCTATCATATAAAAACATCTGAGATGTAAACTTAACGCCGTACATGCCTAACAAATTGACGATACAATCCAAAATTTGAACGTCTTCAAAGCTTAAGCCAGTGCTCTCTTCTGGAGCATGCTTCATGCTGATTACAAAACAGTCAGGAAAAAGTTCAGTTTGAACCCGTGATGACAATATCTTTCTAATAGTCAGCTGTTTTTTCAAAATATCGCCTACGTAATCTTTAATACCCATACTTTATTACCCCTTTGAATAAAAAATTTAGTTAGAAAGAAGTTTTTACTCTGAAAAAAGCGATTTTTACACTCATTTCCAGCTGAAGTTTTCAGTGTAAGTAATCAAAGTAATTAGACTTTAGTCGTCAGCTAGTACTGGATACTCAGCTCAGAATACAAACAATAGTGCCTCAGCTTAGTGCCTACTTATTTTTCAAAATATAACTCACTGCTTTAACTGTACGGATTTCAAGGCAAGTTTTTGACCACTTATAATTTAGTTTTGACCACTTGTTTGAAAAACGATTCATTCCGATAAAAAATAAGCTATTCTAAGAGTCAAGGAGTTGGTAAATATTGAAAACATTAGCCATGCATCATTTAAAGGGTAAGTATTATGATCAAAAAGTCACACATCAAGTTTGCTTACAATTTAAGCCTCGGCCCTTAGCCATTTTGTTAGGCCCCAATGGTACTGGTAAACCAGAAATCATTCGAATGTTGCTTTGAGATGAAATAGCGACATTCTACTTATTGGTATATTAATGATAACTTTATCGAAGCTAGCCAAAAAATTTGAATATGATGTGGGTGATTAGGTGCAAATCCAACTTGAATTAGATCCTGACTTAAATGATACAGAAATACAGATTATCATTAAAGCAAAAATATATTCGAAGACAATTGATGAATTGATTCAGTATCTCACGGCATTTCAGAGGCCAGCAGAAGTGATTGCTGTACCTGGAGACGACCAGATCAGTATGATCAAAGTCAAAAATATCATTGCTATTGAGATATTTAAAAATGAATTAGACATTCATACGGTTAACGGGACGCTTAAGACGCAAGAGCGATTATATCGGTTTTTAGCAAAGTTGCCGCAACAAAATTTTGTGCAGATATCTAAGAGTTCAGCTATCAATGTAACGCATCTGATTCGGCTGGAAGCAGGTTTTTCCGGTAACATGACCGCAATTTTAGATCAAGAATATCGACAAAATGTGAGTCGAAAATATTTGCACGATTTGAAACAAAAATTAGGTGTGTAGGTGAATAAAAATGAATTTAATAATACGTAGAAATTTAAGCTATTTTATGACTGGCATTGGTTTTGGTGCAACGGTTTATTTATTGATGTTGATTTTTAATGTACAGCCGAACCACCCGAGTATTAGAAATGGCTTGAGTGTATTGCTTTTAAGTGGCTTGATTGGCTTGATTAGTCAAGTATTTATAAGTGAATGGTCAGTTGGCTTGCAATTAGTCAGCCATTTTATTGGGACACTGCTAATTGTGTTGGGTATGATGGGCCTCAATCACTGGCTTAGCATTATCGCGCTCAAGCGATTTTTGGGATTATTTGTTTTAGTCTATCTACTAGTATGGGGGGGTGTCTATTTACAGTTGAGGATAGATATCCACCAAATTAACGAGAAATTGATAGAAAACCATCAACATAAATCTAATAATAATTGATTATGACATTTGAGTATCATGCCGACTGTGCCGAATTTCAGGTGCACCAAACCAAAGAATCAATAGATTAATGAACAGCAAACAAGCCGCGGAAATAAAGACTGTATTATAGTCGAAGGCACCAGCGATAAAGCCGCCTAATAAAGAACCAAACATGCTCCCCAGTGCCTGAAAAGACTGATTCCAACTAAATAGGTAAGAGGTCATATTGACCGGACTGTTTTTGGTGATCAATGTTTGAATCTCAGGGAAGAGTGCACCATCTGAAACACCGATCATCAGACGAAAGAAGCCTAAAGCAAAAATATTGAGGATCAAACCTTGGGGGAAATACATTAGAGTAGCGAAAATATAGCCAAACAAAAGCACTTTTCCTGACCCGTGTTTGTCACCGTAGCGGCCTAAACGCGGGGCGGCAATAATATTGGAAATACCTGGCAATGCGGCAATAATGCCGGCAACGATCGTAATCGGTCCAGTATGGTGCATCAATTCTTTAACATAAAGACTAATGATTGGTGCGATCGAGATATTGCCCAATTGTACGATCAAAGTTGAAATCAATAAAAGGATGATCAGACGGGAATTTGGCAGGGCACGCAGCGAGTACTTTGGGGCTTGACCATTGGTACCAGCAGTGATGGGCTGAAAATTTTCTTTGACTAAAAATAAACTCATTAAAAAAGTCACAAATAATAAACCACCTGTGATGAAAAAGGTCACGCGAATAGAAAAAACTTGAGCTAGTGCGCCACCAATCACTGGGCCCAATAACATACCCGAGGTTGAACCTGTAGTCAGTGTGCTTAAAGCAGAGCCGCTTTTTTCTAAGGGTGTCTGCGAAGCAATCAGTGCCTGGGCATTAGGAATATAGCCGGCAAAGATTCCTTGAATACCACGCATTAGGACCAAAAGCCAAACATTATTGACGAGTCCCATCAAACTTAGGGTGATTGCCATCCCCAAAGAGGCTCGCAGCAACATGATTTTGCGGCCCTTGCGATCGGCAAGCTTACCCCATAGTGGCGAAACAATCGCAACAACCAGGAAATCCGCACCGTAGACCAAGCCACTATAAATGGTTACCTGAGCTTTGCTAAAGTCGCCCATCGAACTAACATAAAGTGAAAGAAACGGCATGATTTCACTAAAAGCGACGCCGGCCACAAAAGTACAGAACCAAAGCACCATTAAATTACGATGCCAAGGACCCTGTTTTCTTGCTTCATTATCCAAAACAAAGACGCCTCATTTCTAAAAAGAATTCATAACTAACTATGATAGCACGAATTACATTTTAGACAACGGACGTCTAAGAGAGTGAGACAAAAGGTGCTCAGCGCCTAAGCACTAACGAGAATTACAATAAATGGTGGGCTTTCCATTTGAGTCATTCGTCGTTAGGTGAGGGCGCTGCCTTTTGGAACACGTTTAAGATACAATCGTTCGTGAAATAATTGCCAGCCACTTGAACATAAATAATATATTAATTACAGTGACCAGTCAGCCTTGAATTGATCGACAAATTGATGCATTAAATTAACGCGTTCTTGCGCTAATTTTTGCGCATAAACAGTGTTCATTTGTTCAGGTAATTGAAATAACTTTTCATAAAAGTGATTGATTACAGTCCCAGTCTGCCGATATTCAGCTTTATTTTTGAGTTGACGGGGTTTGATGTCTGGGTTATAAAGCGGTTCATTACGCTTGCCGCCATAATAAAATGCGCGAGCAATGCCAATAGCGCCTAATGCATCTAACCGATCGGCATCTTGTACGACTTTACCGATTGGACTCAAGTGATAATGCTGTTGCAGATTTTTAGAGAAGGAGAGGTGCGTGATAATATCAAAAATTTCATTGATCTGAGGCGGACTGAAATGTAATTTTTGTAACTGCTGCTGTAGTTTTTGTTGTGCTTTCAATGGGTCAGTTACGACTTTATCATCAATCAAATCATGGACATAGGCGGTTGTTTGTAAAAGTTCTGGGTCTAATTGCACGAAATCATGCTGCTGAATTTGTACTGCCATTTTGGCAACACGTTGGGCATGGGCAAAGTCGTGGTCAGGGGTTGCTTGCTGTAATTGTTGTTGGGTATACTGTTGGATTTGCATCAATCGGGTTGCGTTAGCCATTGATCAACCAATACCAAGGCTGCTGGCTGCCAGAATGCTCAAAGAGTTTCGGTGAAAAGTCACCCAAAGCAAAACCAATCAAGCCAATAATAAGCCCAGCAATAATTAAAATTAAGGCGATCCGCCAATAGTAATGCTTGATCCAAATGAGCCAATTTGTCATGCTGTACCTCCTTTAAATTTGCGATAAAGCCACTTTGTGAAGACGACAGAAGTTAAGCTAAATCGTTTAGCCGTGTGCCACGTCAATGCTAATAGTAGAATGCCAATACCTGTAATAATTAGACTAAAGCCACTTTGCGTCATACCAAAAGCAAGACTGGCTTTGAAGATAGCAACAATGGAAACAAGTGTGGCCAGGCTGCCGACTAGGGTAAAACTAACGCCAATAACGCCAGCAATGAAAGGCAGCAACCAGATCAAGATGTAAGCCACTAATAATAAAATCAAGAGCGTTGCTAAAATGGCTGCCCATAATGGGGCACCTAATATAATGATAGTTAACAGTAAAATAAACATGGGCTTAGATAACTTAGGCCGCATTGCTGGGTGGTCTTCAGCAACGATTTTAGCGGCAATGATTTTAGGATCATCTAAGTGGGCAATGACTTGTTCAGGACTAATAGCCTTATCATCCGCCTCATCACTGATCAATTCAGCATAGTCACTGACATAGTCAGTATAATTAATGACGTTTTGTTTTTTGAGTGCTTTTTTAAGTGCTCGAAGAAAATCAGTCTGATTCATGGTTCGTTGTCACTTCCTTGATAAAATTATAAACATGTTCGACTGCTTGCCATTGCTTGAGAAAGTCTGTCAAATCAGTTTCACCAATTGCCGTAATGTGGTAATACTTCCGTAAACGGTTATTATAGATCTCACTGTAACTGGTGATTTTTTCTTGACGTTCCAAGCGTTTTAAAATTGGATAAAGGGTTGATTCAGAAATATCAATAATGGTGTCTAAGTTTTTGATGATTTCATAACCATATGAATCACCCGTTTTAAGCGCTGCTAGAATGCTATATTCCAGCAGACCTTTTTTTAATTGTGGGTTCATATAAGCCTCCTTACGCATAATACTATATAACACATAGTATATAAACGCAACTTTTCCATCAAAAAACTTGACAGCTTAATGCGATTAAATTATGATTAGTAAAAATTATAAAACTTCAAATAATTTATGTATTGCGGAGTAGAGTAAACCAAGTTTTGATTGCTCAGAGAGGGCTGTTTTGCTGTGAAGGCCTAATTAGAATTGGTTGAAAATGAGCTTCAAATTACAGGATTTCAGTGCAAGCTGAAACCACGTTTGACAGCGTTATATGTCCGAGCATATGATTGTGCTTTGAGGTGTCTTTTAGACACGAATTTGGGTGGTACCACGGTGTAAATTTCGTCCCTTACGTTTTCTCATGAAAATGTAAGGGACTTTTTTTGAAGTTTTAGAAAATAAGGAGTGAAACAAATGAAAACCAACAAAATAATCATTGGTATTTTAGCTATTATAACTGGTATTAGTAGTTTTGCTGTTTGGCAAAACAATCAAGTTCAATTGGCTCGAGCAGCCGCGACCAAAACAATTGGGGTCGCCCCAGGGCCTTATGGTGAAATGGCTCAAGATGTGATCGGGCCGTTGTTGAAAAAGAAAGGCTACATTGTAAAGACTAAAGAATTTAATGACTATGTCCAACCCAATAAAGCTTTGAACTCGGGTAATATTGATGCCAATTTATTTCAACATACAGCCTATTTAAAGACTTTTTCTAAAGCAAACCATCTTCATTTAACAGCCATTGGTAAAACCCCAACGTTAGGGATGGGCATTTATTCTAGTAAAATCAAGTCTTTAAAATCACTTAAAAGTGGCGATACGGTAGCTCTAGCAAATGATCCTTCCAATTTAGCACGTTCATTACAATTACTGCAGGCTAATCATTTGATCACGTTGAAAGCAAATATTGATGTGGCTAAGGCTAGCATTAGTGATGTGGCAAAAAATCCAAAAAACTTGAAGTTTAAAACATTAGATGCCGCACAGTTACCAACGGCTAGAAATACAGTCACAATTTCGCTGATTCCGGGGAACTATTCTTGGAATGCCAAGCTCAAGCCAAGCAGTGCTTTAGCTTTAGAGAAACTATCTGAAGATTATAAAGAAGTTTTTGTTGTACGCACAAAAGATAAAAATAGTAAATTTGCCAAGGCTGTTCAAAGTGTCCTGAATAGTCAAGCCTTCAAGAAAGCTATTCAGAAATCAGATTTTAAAGATTTTGAAAAGCCAAATAATTGGAAGTAGGGATCAAAATGAGCCAAATCGAAATCAAAAATGTCTCAGTAACTTTTCAAAATAAAAAACAACGCATTACTGCTGTTTCCCAAGTTTCCATCGCGATCCAAAAGGGTGAGATATTTGGTATCGTTGGTTTATCAGGTGCAGGGAAGTCAACTTTGGTACGCACGATCAATGGCTTGCAGCGTCCAACTACAGGTGAGGTAATCGTAGATGGTATCAACATTACTAGGGCCAATAAATCGACTTTAACTCGAGCTCGTCAAAAAATCGGTATTATTTTCCAGAATTTCAATCTGGTCCAGAACCGAACCCTGGGCGAAAATATCGCCTTTGCGCTAAATGCAGGTGGCTATCCTAAGCGACAACAAAATAAAAAGATTACTGAGTTGTTAGATTTAGTTGGTCTGGCCGATCGTAAAGACAATTATCCAGGACAACTCTCTGGGGGTCAAAAACAGCGTGTAGGGATTGCTCGGGCTTTGGCTAATGATCCTGATATTCTTTTGTGTGATGAAGCCACTAGCGCGCTGGATTTAGAGACAGCAGAAGAGATCGTTGCGATTTTGAAAGACATTAATACACGGCTGCATATCACAATCGTATTTATCACTCATCAATTAGAAGTTGCACGTAGTTTATTTCAACGAGTCGCGGTAATGGAAAATGGTCATATTGTGGAGCAGGCAACAGCGTATGATCTATTTGCGAATCCCCGATCTGCCATGGGGCGACGCTTAGTGGGGCGGTTCTTAGCGACAGCGTTACCTTCGGAAATTAGACAGCGTTTGGCTAGTGTACCCGGGCAATTATTGGCGTTAAGATATCGCGGTGAAGATTCATTAGATCCAATTATTACTAAAATTGCCGGAGAAATCGGTGTTAATGTGAACATCATTCAAGGTCGAATCGAATACGTTCAAGCTAAAGCAATTGGGGTGTTGACTGTTTTTGTAACTGGACAAGCGGCACAATTATTAGCTGCAATAAAAGCGTTTAAGCAGCAAGTTGATCAGGTGGAGGTGGTGCCCTTATGAGTGAAACGCTGCAAATTTTACAACAAAACTTAGGTCAAGCCTTATGGGAAACAGCCGAAATGGTCATAATTTCTGGTGTGATCGGTGTTATTTTTGGAACACTATTAGGCATTTTACTATATTATTATGCGAATCCTTTATTCTCGCCACATCCTTTAGTAAATGCTACCGTGGGGTTTGTGATCAATGCGATTCGCTCACTGCCGTTTTTAATTTTAATGGTCGTGCTAATTCCCTTAGCAAAATTGTTAGCCGGCGATCCCTACACACCCATGGGAGGTACAGTTTCGCTATCAGTGGCAGCAATTCCATTTTATGCGCGTTTAGCAGAAGGGGCCTTTGCGGACGTTGATCCAGGTGTTGTGGAAGCGGCAACGGCAACAGGCGCTAAATTCAGTTTGATTTTCCGCCAAGTTCTTTTTCCAGAAGCTCTGCCAGCCTTGATTCGTGGTATCGTTCTGACTGTGATCAGTTTGTTGGGCTATTCGGCAATGGTTGGCACGATTGGTGCTGGCGGCATCGGGAATTTAGCCATTCAATTTGGCTATAATCGTTACGAAACCGGTGTCTTAATATTTGTGATTATTATTTTGGTGATTATTGTGCAGCTCATTCAATGGGTCGGCGATCAGCTAGCAGAACATTACACAAAAGTTTAGTAATTTCTTAGTAACTTAAAGAACAAACATTAGGAGATGGCAGTTTGAATTTTTCTGAATCAGATATTTTACAACACTTACCGAAACAATTCTTTGCTAATTTGGTCAAAAAGGTTAATGCCAAGATTGCCTCTGGTGTTGATGTGATCAATTTAGGCCAAGGCAATCCTGATCAACCAACGCCTAAATTCATTGTGGACGCTTTAAAAAAAGCAAGTGAAGATCCCGCTAATCATAAGTATTCCTTATTCCGTGGATTACCTGCTTTTAAACAAGCAGCGGCAGATTTTTACCAACGAGAATATGGCGTGACTTTAGATCCTGAAAAAGAAATTGCCGTATTGGGTGGTTCCAAAACCGGGCTGGTTGAGTTACCGTTGGCTCTAATGAATCCAGGAGAGACGCTGTTATTACCTGATCCCGGTTATCCTGATTACCTGTCTAGTGTGGCTTTGGCACAAATTAAGCTAGAACTTTTCAAGTTGCGGGCCGAAAATAATTTTCTGCCTAACTATCAAGAAATCCCGGTGGATGTGGCCCAAGCCGCTAAATTTCTTTATCTAAATTATCCTAACAATCCGACCGGCGCCGTAGCAACGCGTGCTTTTTTCGAAGATACGGTGGCTTTTGCCAAGGCAAATCAAATTGGGATCGTGCATGATTTCGCTTATGGCGCCATTGGTTTTGATGGTAAAAGGCCGGTGAGTTTCTTGCAGACCCCAGGGGCTAAAGATGTTGGCATTGAGATGTATACTTTATCTAAATCATATAATATGGCTGGCTGGCGGCTCGCTTTCGCGGCGGGAAATGCCGATATCATTGAAGCTATCAACTTGATTCAAGACCATTTATTTGTCAGCGTCTTTCCAGCCGTGCAGCAAGCCGGGATTGCAGCTTTACAAAGTGACCAAAGTACCGTACGTACTTTAGTTGCACTTTACGAAAAACGACGCAATCAATTCTGGGCAGCGGCCCGTAAAATTGGTTGGGAGCCATATCCTTCTGGTGGTTCATTTTATGCTTGGATGCCAGTGCCAGCGGGCTATACTAGTGAAAGTTTTGCCGACTTGCTATTGAATGAAGCCGGTGTTGCCGTGGCTCCTGGAAATGGGTTCGGCGCAGGTGGCGCAGGCTATGTTCGTGTTGGTTTATTGATTGATGAGCCCCGATTTACAGAAGCTTGTCAGCGCATCGACAAGTTACATGTATTTGATAAAAATCATGTGCGGGTCTGATGAGCGTGAGACCAAGGTACCTGATGACTATAAGAAAAGCCCATCCACAAAATTATTAATGTTTTGTAGATAGGCTTTTTTTTGTGACCAACAACTGAGCAGGTCGTTGGATTTTATAAGCATAGTTTGCTGGAATTTTTAAATTGTTTTAAAAGCAGAACTGATTATTCACCGGGTTTATAAGCTTCATCAATGACTAGGACTGGTTTGATTGTCTTACCACTGCCAGAATCAGCATTAGCTTCGTTAATTTGGTCGAATTTATAGAACTTTTCAGTCTTATCGAAATCGAACATGCCTTGTTGCCAGAATTTAATTAATCTTGGCACGTCGATTTGTGGAATAGAGTCACCCATATTGACTCCAATAACGGATTTGTCATCGACACACAAGTCATTCCAAGTATCAACATCGATATGATGAGGGGTAACGGCGATACATGCACTGACGCCACCTTGGTTCAACGCTTTAATTGAGCTCTCCATGACAGCAGTTACACCGGTCGTGTCAACAGCATAATCAACGCCATAACCATTAGTCAATTTCTTGATAGCTGCAACGGGGTCTTCATTCTTACTATTGATGGCGTGAATGGCACCTAATTCTTTCGCTAATTCAAGACGAGAATCAACGATATCAACGGCAATAACTTCAGTACAGCCAGAGATACGACCAGCCATCATTGCGGCTAAGCCAACAGCTCCAGTACCGAAGACAGCAATTGTTTCACCTGGTTTAGGTTTCAATGTATTTAAGACAGTCCCGCTACCAGTGACATAACCACAACCCAGTGGACCTAATTTACGTAAGTCAACGTCTTTTGGAACTTTAACACAATTGGCTTCACGAACAACGGTTGTTGTCGTGAAAGAAGATTGGTCAAACATATCAGAAACACGATGACCATCTTCAGTAAAGTGATCAGAACCATCTGGCCGGACACCAGAGAGGTTATTGTCAGCATAGTGTAGGCATTGGGTTGGAAC
This sequence comes from Agrilactobacillus fermenti, assembly GCF_047943045.1. GTDB lineage: Bacteria > Bacillota > Bacilli > Lactobacillales > Lactobacillaceae > Agrilactobacillus > Agrilactobacillus fermenti. The sequence continues at coordinate 963,760 of NZ_CP181347.1, forward strand.
ACCTTTCAAACAGTTTTCACAGTTACGGCAAGCATAAAATGAAAGCACAACGTGATCACCGGGTTTGAAGTTTTGAACATTATCACCGACTTTTTCCACGATGCCAGAGCCTTCATGGCCTAAAACAATGGGATAGCCGATAACTGCATCACCCTTACGTAAAGCTTCATCTGAGTGACAGATCCCAGTGGCAACCATATGTACTTGGACGTCATCAGGGCCCATTGGTGCAAGTTCAATGTCATCTTTCATAACGAAAGGTGCGCCTTGTTTTTCAACAACAGCAGCTTTGATTTTCATGTTCTATCAGACTCCATTCAGTATTATTTCTGTTTACATTGAATATCATTTCACAATTGGTAGATCGTTGCAAGCGGTTTCTTATATCCTACAAAAAAAGCTGAATAATTGATACACGAATTGTCAATTATAACAGCATCTCAAGGTTTCTAGCATTATTTAAAGTATCATATTTACAGATTGAAGGGTGTGCTAACCTTTTTATTTTCAGCAGCAGAACGGTCTTTACCTGGGGTTGTATGGTACGCAGCCTTGTATTTGTCATAGAAAAACTTCTTATTGCTGATACCCACACTTTCCATGATATCAGCAATGGGCATCGTTGTAGATGTAACCATTGTGCGCGCGTGAATTAAGCGCTCCTGAGTTAAAGCGTCAGAAAAAGTTTTACCAACTTCTTGTTTAAATAGATTACTGAGGTAATTTTTGTTGTAATTAAATTTCTTAGCTAATTTATCCAAAGTAATATTTTGATAGTTACGATTGATTTCTTTTAGCAGTTTCATTACAAGCTGTTGTGAGACGGTCGTAGGTCGAGCTTTGATCTTATAATTGCGAACAATTTGGATAAATAAAATGGATAGATAATCTTTAATGATTGCGTTAGCAAAAGGCTTAGAACCAAAATATTCCTCAATGATATGATCTAAGGTGACTTGGATCTCACTGTTGCCATTGGCATCGCTTCTAAAAATTAGATAAGATTTTTGATTGGTTCGTTTGACAGCTCGATTGACTAAGAATTCATAGAAAACACTTTGGTTACTGCGCAGTTCATTTAGCATATCAATATTAATGTCTTGGTCACGAAATAGGATGTTGATCATGATATCTTCCTTGGATAACGTTCCAATCGAGTGACGACAGCCAACATCTAATAGGATTAAATCACCTTGTCCCAAATGAACAGATTCACCATTAACGACTTCATTAGCTTGGCCTTTTAACATATAATTCATTTCCAAAAATTCGTGGGCGTGGGTAGGGTAAGGGGCAAAGCGATTGTGTTTACGAACAAAGATATCTTTGTTTTTGAAATAGTAGTTATTCAGTACTGGTGTCTTTAACTCAATAGTCAAATTCTTATTAACAGCGGAATTTGGGATATCATTGTGAAATTGTTTGCTTTTGAGTTGCTTTTTTTCAATTGGGTTGATTCTAGTTAAATAATCGAGTATCTCAGCATTCATATCATATCGCTCCTGTATAAATGATACTTTTAATAAATTCATTTGTCATTGTAGCACAACTATGTAAGCGGTTAAACTTCAAATGTAATCAAATATGTTTGGAGGTAAATCAATTATGAGTGACGGAAAAAGTAGTTCGTTAAAATCAACCGTTACAGTTTCCATCACCAACTTCTTGGATTCGGGATCAATTGTTGCTGGTGCCAGTGGTTTAACTTTGTGGACCAAAGCACTTGGCTTATCAAGTTTTGAAGTTGGGTTACTAGGCGCGTTAAGTGCTAATGCTTTTGGTTCAGCTATCGGGGCTTTAATCGGTGGCCGTTTGTCAGATAAGTATGGCCGTAAAGTTATTTATACGTATGATATGTTAGTTTATATGGTCGGCACAATTTTGGTAGCACTATCGCAAAACTTTGTGATGCTGCTTGCCGGTTTCTTGATTACTGGGATCGCCGTTGGTGCTGGTGTACCCGCCTCTTGGACTTATATTTCTGAAACCTCTGAAGGTAATAATCGAGCAAAAAATATCGGAATTTCACAGTTTGCTTGGTCATTAGGACCTGCCATTATTTTCGTTGGTGGCGTACTACTTGCACCTATGGGTTTGATGGGTAATCGAATCTTATTCGCTTTCTTAACATTAGTGGCTTTCATTGCTTGGCGTTTGCAAAGCAAATTGGAAGAATCTCAAGAATGGGTCGATCAAAAAGCTCAAGAAAAACGCGAGGGCAAGAAAGAACATCCATACAAAGATCTTTTCTCCAATATGGTCAGTGTTAAATCATTATTATTCTTGATTGGTGTTTACATGTTTTGGAATTTAGTCGCCGGTGCCATGGGCTTCTTCATGCCATACGTTTATGAAACTGCTGGTGGCTTGTCCAATATGCAGGCCAATTTATTACAAGCTGTACTTTGGATCTTAACCGCTGCTGCAACTTACTTTGGCTTTGCGAAATATGGTGATCGGGCTAACCATCGTATCTTCTTCTTTGTTGGTGCGGCTATGGCCTTGACTTCGTGGGTTGTTTTGACCTTTGCCGGTATGAAGAGCTCGGCTAGCCTTTGGACATTCGTTGCACTTTGGGGCATCTCTGCCGGAATTGGGGCTCAAGCTTGGTATGCATTATGGGCAACTGAGTTATTCCCAACAAAATTCAGAGCCGGTTCGCAAGGCATTATGTTCTTCGTCGTTCGGGCTTCAGCAGGTGTTTGGTCTATCATCTTCCCAACGATTCTACAAACATTAGGTTTCCAAACTGCCGGTATCTTTATGATTGCTTTGTTAGCCGTTTCCTTGATCGTTGGTACTGTTTGGGCACCACATACACGTGGCAAATCCTTGGATGAGATTACTATGGAACGTTATGGTAAGGCTTATGTTTTAGACACGCATAAAGCTGCTAAGCATCAAGGGACAACCAGTCAAACCAAAGTAGATTCAGTTCCAAACGGATCAACCAATCGCGCTTAGAAAATTGCAGTAAAGGAGTTTTGTCAGTATGAGTAAGTCTTATGTTGCTGTCGACATTGGTGCGTCAAGTGGGCGCTTAATGTTATCCCATGTTGAAAACGGTAAAATGCAGATTGAAGAAGTTCATCGCTTTAAGAATGGTTTCAATCAAAAAGCTGGGAATGACCGTTGGGATATCGATCACCTAGTAAATGAAGTGATTGCTGGTCTAGAAAAGGTCAAGGCAAAGGGTATTGATGACGTTCAGCTTGGCATTGATACTTGGGCCGTTGATTATGTCTTGGTGGACAAAGATGGCAATAAATTAGCTGACCCGATCAGTTATCGGGATAAACGGACGTCAACAGCTATTCAAAAATTAACCACTGATCTACCACGTGAATATATTTATGAAAAAACGGGCATCCAGTTCCAAGATTTCAATACGCTATATCAGTTATATTCTGAGGATAAAGATTTGTTAGCCAAAGCCGATAAGATCTTGATGATACCTGATTATATTGGTTATAAATTGACTAATAATGCTGTAACTGAGGTAACGAATGCCTCAACAACTCAGATGTTGAATTTGCGTGAAGGTTTATTTGATAAAGATCTATTGAAGAAAGTGAATGTCACGACCGATCAATTTCCAAAGCTGGTTGATCCTGGAACCGTTTTAGGACCAGTTTGCGAACAATGGCATAAAGATCATGATATTCCACAAACAGAAGTGATTACAGTGGCTACTCATGATACCGCTTCCGCCGTTGTTGGCACCCCTGGTAAGGGGGAACATTGGGCTTTCTTAAGTTCCGGGACTTGGTCTTTATTAGGTGCGGAACTAAATACGCCCGAGAATGGTTTGGATGCTTTTCATGAGAACTATACCAATGAATGGGGGGCTTATGGGACTTATCGATTCTTGAAAAATATTATGGGTCTTTGGATGGCTCAATGTATCAAACGAGAATTAAATGATCAGTATTCATTTGCGGAGTTAGCGGAATTGGCTGGTCAAGAGCAGCCGTTCCAACAATTCATTGATGTCAACGATAAGCGTTTCGAAAATCCAGAGAATATGATTCAAGAGATCCAAGATTATTGTCGCGAAACAGAACAGACGATTCCAGAAACGCCAGGCCAATTGATGATGGCGGTTTATAGTAATTTATCGTTGTTCTATGCTAATGAGATTGAAAAGTTAGGTCAAATTTTGGACGAACCAATTGAGAAGTTAAATATCGTTGGTGGCGGCAGTAACGTTGCCTTAATGAATCAATTAACGAGTACCTTGGCTAAGATTCCCGTTATTGCTGGGCCAAGTGAAGCTACGGCAATTGGGAACATTCTCGTTCAAATGATTACCACGGGTGAAGTTGCCAACTTAGCAGCTGCACGTCAATTGGTTGCCGATTCCTGTGACCTTAAGACCTATCAACCTGAGAATAAGAATTATGACGGTATCTTACAGCGGTATCAAGCTTTTTTGAAACATAAATTAACACAAACAATTTAGGGGGCGAAATTAGTGGCGCGAATCGGACAAATTATGTATCTCCATAAGGATGCCTACGATGAATATCAAAAACGGCATTCCGAACTGTGGCCAGAAATGAAACAAGCACTAAAAGAACATGGCGCAAGCAACTATTCAATTTTCTTGAATAAAGATAACGGTGAATTGTTTGCTTATCTGGAAGTTCCAGATGTTGATAAATATAATGAAATTGCAAATACAGAGATTTGCAAGAAGTGGTGGGCTTATATGGAACCATTAATGGATACCAATGCAGATAACAGCCCAGTTGCCACAGACTTAACAGAAGTATTTCACTTAGATTAATTAGGAGGCATTTTTGATGGTTAAGACACAAAATATCGATCAAGCATACGAAGCAGCAAAGGAACGTTACGCCGAAATTGGCGTAGATACTGAAAAGGCAATGGCACAATTGAAGAAAGTCAAACTATCGATCCATTGCTGGCAAGGCGATGATATTCATGGCTTCTTATTCCCAGGTGCTGAATTAACTGGTGGGATCGGTGTTTCTGGGAATTATCCGGGGATTGCTAGGACCCCTGATGAATTAACTTCAGATTTACATGAAGCTTTGTCACTCATTCCTGGCAGTCATAAAGTTCAACTGCATGCGATTTATGCGGTTACTGATAAGAAAAAGGACTTGGACGAACTAGAGCCAGAAGACTTTAAGTATTGGGTTGATTGGGCGAAACAAGAAGGTGTTGGTCTCGATATGAACGGGACTTTCTTCTCCCATCCTAAAGTTGTGAATAACTTTACTTTAGCTAGCCCTGATAAAGGTATTCGTGATTTTTGGATTGAACATGGGAAACGTTCTCGTGAAATTGCCAATTACTTCGGTGAACAATTAGGACAACAATCTATCAATAACTTCTGGATTCCAGATGGTTATAAAGATAATCCTGTTGACAAAGCCACTCCGAGAAATCGCTTAATTGATTCATTAGACCAAATTATTAAGAAAGAATTACCTGAAAAGAATACAATGGAAGCCTTTGAAGGTAAGTTATTCGGTACTGGGATCGAATCTTATACGGTCGGTTCTCATGAATTCTATCAAAATTATGCGATCAGCCGTGGTAAGATCTGGACAATTGATGCTGGACACTTCCATCCAACTGAGGATGTTTCAGACAAGTTCTCTGCCTACTTCCCATTCGGCAAGGGCTTAATGTTACATGTTTCTCGGCCAGTACGCTGGGATTCTGACCACGTAGTTATCTTTGATGATGCTTTGATCCGCATTGCTCGTTCTCTAGTTCGTGATAATGAATTAAGTAAGACAAATATTGGCTTAGACTTCTTTGATGCTACAATCAACCGTGTTGCTGCTTGGGTCATCGGGGCACGTGCAACACAAAAGGCTCTATTGCAAGCTATGTTAGCACCAATTGACGACTTGAAGAAAGCCGAAGAAAACTTCGACTTTACTCAAAGATTGGCTGAAACTGAAGAATTAAAATCTTATCCATTTGGTGCTGTTTGGGACAAGTTCTGTGCTGATAACGGTACACCAGTTGGCTTAGACTGGATGAACAATATTCGTCAATATGAAAAAGATGTTCAATTCAAACGTGACTAGTCTTGATTTTTTTAAGTAAGGTACTTCAAATCCTTTATCCATGTACTTCCGACATTTTCACAGACAAAAAATGATATTAAAGAAGATTTATATCAAAAAGGAGTAATCAATTTGAATTCACGCAATGATTTTCTCAAACCAGGTAGTGACAAAGAAACTTTTGTCAATTCACCTTATGTGACTGAAATGCGTAAGATCACCAATGAATTGTATCGTCATGGCTGGGACGAACGGAATGGGGGCAACGTCAGCTATCGCTTGACTGAAGCTGAAGTCAGTGCTTATAGCGATGTCCATCAAGTTCTCCGCAATATCCCCATCGACTTTGATGCCAGTGCTTTGAAGGGGACTTACTTCTTAGTCACCGGGGCTGGCCGCTACTTCAAGAACGTCATTGATTTTCCAGAACGAGATACGGGCTTAGTCAAGATCTCCGACGATGGTCATAGTGCCGACTTGCTCTGGGGCTTCAATGATGGCGGCCAACCTACCAGTGAATTTCCATCACATTTGATGACGCATATCCAAAGATTAAAGCAAGATCCAGATCAACGGTAGTCATGCATTGCCATCCAACGAATCTGATCGCCATGTCTTTCACTGTCCCTCAAGACGAGAAGACATTCAGTCGGATCCTTTGGAAGATGCAGGCTGAATCTATCGTCGTGTTCCCTGAAGGCTTGGGGATCCTGCCTTACATGACACCAGGCACGAATGAGATCGGTCAAGCAACGGCTGATAAGATGGCCGATTTTCGGGTCGTGATGTGGCCGCACCATGGTATCTTCGCGGCTGGAGATTCCATTGACGAGACTTATGGTCTGATCGAAACTGTCGAAAAGGCAGCTCAGATCTATACTACGATCCAAGCTCAAGGCGGCGAATGTCTCGCTGAGATCTCAGATGCGGATCTGGTTAAGCTGGCTAAACGGTTTGACCTGACACCTAATCCTGAATTTATGGATGGTAAATCCATGATTCGTGAAACAGTAAAATAACCGGCAGTTCCATAAAAAAGTAATATTTGTCATAAAATAATCCCAATCCTGTAAATGACCAAAAGTAAAACTGATTTTGCTTTTGGTCATTTTTTGGATTTAAACGCGCTTCAAAAGGTAACGCCATCACTTAACAGCGACTGGCTCAAATGGAAAGACCACCATTTATCACCAGTCTTGTTAATGCTCTGTCGTTGACCACCTTTTGCCACGCTCTGTTTTAAACGCGTTCGTGAAGCTAACTTTGTCACCTAACCTTAATTACTTGCTGAAGCTAGCGCTTCATCTGCCTAATTTAGGTTAGTGCTCCCAAGTTGACCAGCTTCACTTACGCTCTTTTAAAAAAAAAATTAGCACTCTACTTGACCGAGTGCTAATTTAGGTATATTATGTATTATGTAAACTAAGTAAATGAAAATAGTTTTACAACAATGATTTTAAACTGTAAAAAAATTTATGATATTCTTCGATTTAGAAAGGAAGGGTATTTCTATGGCAAACGACATTTTTGGGAACAGTAACATGGACGATTTCTTTAATGATATTTTTAGACAAATGAATGGTAATGAAACCGCTAGTTATATTGTTAATGGGCATCGATTGACGCCAGATCAATTTGCCCAATATCGCGCAACAGGTAAATTACCAACTGAAACTAATGAAATTCCGGTAGAAAATACGGGTGAACATGCGATCAAAAAAGGCGGTATTTTGGAGAAGCTAGGTCGCAATTTAACGGCAGAAGCCCGAGATGGTCTTTTAGACCCAGTCATTGGACGTGACAAAGAAATTCAAGAAACTGCTGAGATCTTAAGTCGGCGGACAAAGAATAATCCAATTCTAGTTGGCGATGCTGGGGTTGGTAAAACGGCGGTTGTTGAAGGTCTAGCTCAAGCTATTGTTGCTGGTAATGTCCCTGAAACAATCAAAGATAAAGCAATTTATTCGATTGATCTCTCGTCTTTGGAAGCAGGGACACAATATCGGGGTTCCTTTGAAGAGAATATTCAAAATTTAATTAAAGAAGTCAAAGCAGCGGGAAACGTCATTCTGTTCTTTGACGAGATTCACCAAATCTTAGGTACTGGCAGTACAGGGGAGCAGGGTGGCAAAGGAATGGCCGATATTATCAAGCCAGCTTTGTCTCGTGGTGAAATTACCGTGATTGGGGCAACGACACAAGATGAGTATCGTAATACTATTATGAAAAATGCGGCCTTAGCGCGTCGGTTCAATGACGTGGTCGTTAACGAACCATCAGCCAGCACGACGTTTGAGATTTTGAAGGGTGTTAAAGGGTTATATGAAAAACACCATCATGTGGTTTTACCTGACAATGTTTTGCAAGCTGCTGTTGACTATTCGGTCCAATATATCCCCCAACGGCAATTACCAGATAAAGCAATTGATTTGATCGATATGACGGCAGCACATTTAGCTGCTAAACATCCGGTTATTGATAAAGTTGATTTAGAGAAACAAATTAAGACCTTGAATCAGCAAAAAGATACTGCTGCAAAAGCTGAGGATTTTGAAAAAGCAGCTAATCTTAAAACTAAAATTGAAAAGCTCGAACAGCAATTAAACGGTAAGCAAGCTACAGATGAAAAAGTTATTGCGACACCTGATGATGTTGCCCAGGCTGTTGAACGTCTGACAGGTATTCCTGTTGGTAAGATGGGGACTTCCGATATTCAACGGCTGCAAGGCATGGCTCAACGAATTAAGGGTAAAGTTATTGGTCAAGACGAAGCCGTTGATATGGTTGTTAAAGCCATTCGTCGGAATAGAGCCGGTTTTGACGAGAGTAATCGGCCAATTGGCAGCTTTCTCTTTGTTGGTCCAACTGGTGTCGGTAAGACAGAATTAGCCAAGCAATTAGCTTTAGATCTGTTTGGTAAAAAAGATGCGATCATTCGCTTAGATATGTCAGAATATTCTGATCGAACCGCTGTTTCTAAACTGATTGGCACGTCAGCAGGTTATGTTGGCTATGAAGACAATGGGAACACATTGACTGAACAGGTTCGGCGCAATCCTTATGCCATTGTCCTTTTGGATGAAATTGAAAAAGCTGATCCCCAAGTATTGACTTTGTTGTTACAAGTCTTAGACGATGGCCGCTTAACAGATGGCCAAGGCAACGTGGTAGACTTCAAGAATACCGTGATCATTGCAACGTCTAATGCTGGTTTTGGTAATGAAGCTTTGTCTTCAGATAAGGCTAAAGATTTGACGTTGATGCAACGATTGGCGCCATACTTCCGGCCTGAATTCTTGAATCGGTTCAATGGCATTGTTGAATTTAGTCACTTGAGCAAAGCTGATTTAGGTGAAATCGTAGATTTGATGTTAGCTGACGTACAACATAGCTTGGATAAGAAAGGTATGAAGATGCATGTCAGTCAGGCAGCCAAAGACTGGTTGATCGAGCAAGGTTATGATGAAGCCATGGGGGCACGACCATTGCGTCGGGTGATTGAACAAAATGTACAAGATCAGATCACAGATTTTTATCTGGATCACCTGAATGTTAAAGATCTAAATATCGATTTAGTGGATGGTAAAATTCAAGTATTTCCAGCTAAAGAAGCCGTTGGTACTAAGTAATTCGACCCTTAGACGGATGCTCATAAAATTGTAAAACTATATAATAGAAGAGATTTTGATCGTGATTGACCAATAATCTCTTTTTTTGTGTTCGGAAACCGTATCATTGCCGTTTTTAATTAGCGTTCAGTTACAATAGCATTAACAAATAAAATTTGGGGACGTGACGCTTTGCTACAACTAAAAAATATTAAGAAGTATTATCATGTCGGCGACAGTATCACCAAAGCACTAGATAATGTTTCGGTTGCTTTTCGTCGGCAAGAATTCGTTGCAATTTTAGGACCCAGTGGTTCTGGGAAAACAACGATGTTAAATGTGATTGGTGGTTTAGACCAGTATGATTCTGGAGATTTGATTATTGATGGTAAATCTACCAAATCTTTTAAGGATTCTGATTGGGATGCTTACCGCAATAATTCTATTGGCTTTATTTTTCAAAGTTATAATTTGATCAATCACTTAAGCTTGCTTGATAACGTGGAGATGGGGATGACCCTAAGTGGGGTGCCTGCCGCCGAGAAAAAGCAGAAAGCTAAGGATGCTTTAGTTAGAGTGGGCTTGGGTCCCCACATGAATAAAAAAATCAACCAATTATCTGGCGGCCAGATGCAGCGGGTAGCTATTGCCCGAGCAATTGCCAACGATCCTGAAATCCTGTTGGCTGATGAACCAACTGGCGCATTGGATACCGAAACCAGTAATGAGATTATGCAGTTGATCCAAGAGTTATCCAAAGAACGGCTGGTTATCATGGTAACCCATAATCCAGACTTAGCACACGAATATGCTGATCGCATTATCGAGTTTGCTGATGGACAAATCCAACATGATTCTCGGCCCCATGAGGAACATCCCAAAGCAGATGAATTCAAGCTTAAACGAACTAAGATGAGTTTTTGGACTGCCTTGAAGTTGTCTTTCAACAATATTCGCACAAAAAAAGGACGTACCTTTTTGACAATGTTTGCGTCTAGTATCGGCATCATCGGGATCGCGATCGTACTGGCCTTATCCAATGGTTTTCAAAAACAAATCGATAAAACTCAGCGTGAGACACTGTCTCAATTTCCAATTACCATTACCCAAGTCGGACAGGATACCAGTACTCAGAATCAAAATACAGATACTAAATTCTCAAAGCGTCAAAATGTAACGGCCAAGACCAGTGCTGCTGAAAAAGCGCAGCATGATAATAAACTGACCCAAAAATATTTAAATTACGTAGATGGTATCAGTCATAAATTGACTAATAACATCAGTAAAACTTATGCTACTGGTTTAAATTTGGTCCGGGAAGTAGATGGAAAGTATAAGCCGGTAAAATTCTCTAATGCTAAAGAAACCGGTGGTACTGATGCCTCAGCAATGATGGCTCAAGCTACCGGTGTCGGTGGTTCCGTTTATCCCATCGATCGAACTGGCGGGCAGAGTTTTTTGAAGAGTAACTATAAAGTGATTGCTGGTAATTATCCCACTGAAACAACGGATGTAGTTATGATCGTTAATCGTGACAATTCCATCAACATTAACGCGCTGAAAAATATTGGCTTTAAAGTTAAGGAAAATGGGCGGTTTAACTTTGACCAATTGCTGGGTACAACTATCAAACTCGTTGCAAATGACGACTACTATCAGCAACTACCAACAGGTAACTTTTTGCCAGGTAATGATTACCAGCAAATGGCTAAAGCTGACAAGACTAAAACCTTAAAAGTCGTTGGTATCTTACGAGTCAAATCAAAAAATAGTGATGGCTTGTTGGCTAGTGGATTGGCTTACAGTGATCGTTTGACTAAAGAAATTATGACTGAAAACAAGAATTCAGCGATCGTTCAGGCTCAAGAACGCAGTGATAAAAATGTGATGACCAACCAAGATCTACAGCCGGAAGCACGGACACAGATGATGGCAGCTATCGGCGGCAGTGCGATTCCAACAAGTATCCAAATTTACCCAACCAGCTTTAAAGATAAAGACAATATTTTGAAATATCTGGATCGCTACAATAAGGGAAAATCAAAAGCAGATAAAGTAATCTATACTGATCTAGCTGGCAACGTTTCTAATCTGACTGGGGGGTTGATGGATGCCATTACCTATGTTTTGATTGCTTTTGCGGGGATTTCGTTAGTCACTAGTATGATCATGATCGCGATCATTACCTACACTTCTGTGTTGGAACGTACCAAAGAAATTGGCGTCTTAAAAGCACTGGGTGCCCGGAAGCGTGATATTACCCGAGTATTTGATGCTGAAACGACGATCCTTGGTTTTGGTTCTGGAGTCTTAGGTGTTTTAATTGCTTGGTTATTAACTTTCCCAGCGAATATTATTTTGGAAAACATCACCGGTTTAGCTGGTGTGGCCCATTTGAATCCGTTACATGGGGTTATTTTGATCATTATTAGTACGATTCTTACCGTACTTGGCGGACACATTCCCGCACGCATGGCTGCCAGAAAAGACGCTGCCATTGCGTTACGTTCAGAATAGAATTTAATTGTTCGCAAATAAATAGTGAAGAGTGGGACAAAAGGCGCTCAGCACCTGAGCACTAACAAGAATTGCGAAAAATGGGGGGCTTACCATTTGAGCCATTCGTGGTTAGGTGAGGGTGTTGCCTTTTGGAACACGTTTAAAATAAAACTGTTCGTAAATAAATAGTGGTGACTTATGATCCTAGCCACTACATAAAAACAAAAGAGGCTGGGACATAAGTCTTTTTATACAGCCTAAAGTAAAAAATTCCTTGAGATCTGATCTCAAGGAATTTTTTGCTTTTATGTAGGCACGAAGTGCCTTCCAATGTTATTCTATAAGCGACAAAACTCTAGAAAGAAAAGGAGGACACTGTCGTGTATCAAAATTATAACAATAATCAGTTGCGTTTATCAATCCCTTTGGAGATCAATATCCCATCAAACCACGTTGCCGTTGCCATTAGTCATTTTGTCGATTCGATCCCCGATAAATTAATTTACGAAAAGGCCATGACCTCTGGCCGCCCGGCTTATAATCCAGCAATGCTTTTAAAAGTCATCTTATTTGCCTATACCAGACAAACCTTTTCTGGCCGTAAGATAGAGGCTATGGCTCAAGAGAATATTCCGACTAAATGGTTGATCGGTGATCCAGATACCGTTCCTAGTTACCGTACCATCAATAGATTTCGTTCTTCCGACCAGATGAAGCGGTTGGTAGAGGCAATGTTCTTGAGCTTTCGGCAATTATTAAAAGCCCAAGGCTTGATCGATGATAGTGCATTATTCATCGATGGTACGAAACTACTTGCTGATGCCAACAAGTATACCTTCGTCTGGCGCAAGGCCTCCGAAAGGTTTGAAGGACAACTAGATAAAAAAATTGCTGGCCTTTATCAGGAACTCGTTCAAAATAAAGTTGATCTGGCAATGTCGGATGAAGCGCCAAAGACAGACTCGAAAAACACTTGAAAAAACGTCCGAGCAGTTGACTAACGAAATCGAACGGTTAGATCAAGTGATTGCGACAGAGCCGATTATTCCCGGCGGTTCACCTAACAAACGCCTACGGCGAAAGTTCAAACATGACCGTCATTTAATCGACAGTGACTACCTACCTAGAAAACGTAAATATGAGTCTAACAATGCAATTTTTGGTGATCGAAATAGTTTTTCTAAGACTGATCCGGATGCAACTTTTATGCGCATGAAAGAAGATGCAATGCAAAATGGTCAGTTGAAGCCAGGTTATAATCTTCAGATCGCGACTCAAAATCAGTTTGCACTATACTACGATATCAACCAACGACCAGCTGATCAAAGAACGCTGATCCCATTTTTACAATCTATGGATTTCCAAACAACACCAATAAAATATATTGTGGCAGATGCGGGCTACGGTAGTGAACAGAATTATAACTACATTGAAAACAAACTGACTGCACAAGCTCTGATCCCTTACGGGATGTTCGAAAAGAGCAGACTCGATCCTATCGACGTGATGCAAGCAAAATAATGAACTGGGACTACGATCCGATCAAAGATTACTATACTGACGAGCATGGCATCAAATTCTATTTTATTAGAGAAGGTCATCGCAAAGACAAGAGTGGTTTCGTGCGAAACCTTTGAACCTATCGTGCTCTAGATTATGACGACCCGGAGGGTTATTTCTATGCTCATACACCTGGAGGTAACCTGCGTCAGATCAACATCAATCCCAATTGGGAACACCATAAACAACAAATGCGTGAAAGACTAAAAGATAATGATGAAACAAAAGCAATTTATGCCTTGAGAAAAATCGAAGATGAACCATTCTTCGGAAATCTGAAGGCTAATTTGAAGTACCTACGAACCTCGGTTCGTGGGATTGAAAAGGTTACTACTGAAGCAGGAATTGCAATTATGGCAGCTAATCTGTTGAAATTGACCCTCAAGGTCAATGTTATTTTTAGAAAATCAATCGTTAAAAAAATAATCGTAGTTTTCAGATTCAATATCAGTCTGAAAACTACGATTATTTTATTTTGCGTGGCTTATGTCCCAGCCACTTTTGACAGTAAGAATGCACCAACAAACAAGCTTGATGAATCTTACTATCATTCCTTCAGTTTAAAGTAGATAGATAAGCCAGAAAAAAGCAAGGTGAAAAGGAACAGAGCGCCGAATATAAAAAGACTGCTACTATCACTAAGAACGATGATATGATTTTTCTTAAGACTGGACAATATAGTTACTAATATCAGGCAAAAAAAAGCCAGAATCATAAATGTATTTTTTTTCATATAGAACCTCTAAATTGTTTCTGCGAGTCGCTTATTTTATGGCAACCACATAAGGAAGCACTAAAGGTCAAATGCTAAATGCTGACAAAAGAATATCTGTAAAAAAGGGAAGCGTAAAGATAAAAGACGCCACTATGTTTTTAGTGATGGCTTGAAGGATCGCAAGGATGAGAAGCGATCCTCCGAAGGAAATTAAAATAGAAACAATAGTCCAGCTGTTATGAAATAGCGAGAACAAAACGACGCTGATGAGCAACACTAAAGCCTTTGGTAACATAGCCGTGAATAGTGGCACTTTAAAACGATAGTTGAAGATAATCAAAAGAAACTTACCGATCACGTACTGCAACAATACGCCCAGAAAAGTGAAGATGAAGGAGAATCCAATCACCAAAGAGCGACTTGGCCTTTTGCCTTTTTCTTTAGCATATACGGAACTACGGAAACGATTCCTGAAGAAATGGCTCCAACTCCAGTTAAAGCTGCCACAATTGAAACAACAGCAACGGCAGTTTGGTATGCCTGAATAATGTTAACAACTCTTGTAGCTGTTTCAGTAGAGATTCCAAGTGTTGTTGCAACAGCAGGGCCATAACTGAGTAAGAGTGTCAGAGCAAAAATAAAACCTAAAATAGCAGTCAGAACAACAAAGAAACGGGTATCCATTTTTTAGTGAAAGTCATACCTTTTTTCTTCCTTCGAGGATGGTGCTTCTCCCGAATTATGATGATCGGTGAAAATTTTTGACAACTCCAATAAGCGCTTACAAATTAACATGGCTATTATAAAGTTGTCAAGAATCTTGACTTGTTTAAACGGGATATGTGAACGCAACTGGTCATCATATACTTATCCATTAAAGGTATATAAATACCAAAGGCTTAATCTGAAAAGATGGGGGATTTATGAACAAGGGCAAGACAATGCCAACAAAGGTATCGCTGTCGTGTTTGGCTTTGATTTCCTGTTGGCGTTTGATGAGTTGGTCGATCGTGATTTCTCCGTCCATGGTAAAGTTCCTTCTAAACTTATTTAACCGGCTTTGTGAATTCCTGCAATTTGTTCATAGCGTTTGGTAAGTTTTGTTAAACGGGCTTCTTCACGTTGCGTGAATTGGCTAGATTGTGCTTTGTTCCGTAGTTGGGCTAATTCAATCGCAACGGTCAAACGTTCTTGACGGTATTTCTTTTGTTGTTTAGCCAGCTCGTTTTTGTTTAAGTTGAGCGGGTTCAAGTAACTTGGCAGATCCGCAATCTTCTTGTCCCGACTGATGACATGTTGCGTGGCCGCACGCTTTTCTCCTAGGCTTAACTCGTCGTTATGCTTGGTATTCTCTAACTTCTCCCATTCACCTTGAGAGAAATCGTTTTTATCCTCGACTTCCTTTTTCCAGGTAAAAGTATAGCCAACAACAGGACGGTCATGGCCTTTTCCATAGTTTTTTTTAACAGTTAGACCTGGAAAGTGGCTTATGTCCCAGACACATTTTTTTGTTTGAGTATAAAAATACTTTTGTTCCAGCTACTTTATTTTAGCTAAAATTTATACGGATAAATATGATAAAATGATTTAGATGCTAAAGTAACTTAAATAAATCGATGCATAAGGAGACCTATCCATGGCAAAATCAGAAAAGGCTAAGATGTTGGCTAATGAACAGTATTTAAATACAGATTCAGAAATAGCTTTGGATCGACGACATACGCGTTTATTAATTAATGAGTTTAATCAAGTGGTTAAGACGGATGCTGCCGCTGGACAAAAAATTTTAAAGCAATTATTCGCTAAAACAGGCGCTAAAATTGATATTCAGCCGGATTTTCATTGTGATTATGGCTATACTGTCGAAATTGGGGAAAACTTTTTTGCCAACTATAATTGTGTTTTGATCGATGTTGGTAAAATAACGATCGGCGATAACTGTCTGTTTGGGCCTGGCGTTCATATCTATTCGGTCAATCACCCGCTGAATCCAGAATTACGTAATGCCAACTATGAGTTTCCTAAACCAGTGACGATCGGTAATAATGTCTGGATCGGCGGTTCAGCTGTCATTGTACCGGGCGTCACGCTGGGCGATAATGTGACTGTGGCTGCTGGCGCAGTAGTGACTAAGTCTTTTGGCAACAATGTGGTCATCGGCGGCAATCCAGCTCGGGTGCTTAAGGCGATTTAAAAGCAAAATTAACTCACCTTTTGGCAACTTACACTATAATAGAGGTAATCATAAATTTAGGGGGTTATATTTAATGGGTGTGTTTTCTGAAACAGATGAGGTAAAGTTATTGGCTGATTTGGTAGCGATTCCATCAGTTAATGATTATGAACAAAAAGTTGCTGAATATTTAAAGGATTTGTTGGCTAAATATGATATTACGGCAAAATTAATTCCAATCACGGCCACACGGGCAGACTTAGTTGCCGAAATTGGTTCCGGTCAGCCGGTGCTTGGTATTTCCGGGCATATGGATGTTGTGGCGCCTGGTGATCAAGCCAAGTGGGCCAGTGATCCTTTCAAGTTGACGGAAACTGATGGCCGTTTGGTGGGTCGTGGTGCTGACGATATGAAATCCGGACTTGCAGCAATGGTGATGGCTTTGATCGAGTTGAAGGCACAAGGTCTACCTAAAAATGGGACCATTCGATTGATGGCTACTGCGGGTGAAGAGGTCGGTGAACAAGGTTCCCAAGTCTTCTATGAAAAAGGCTATATGCAAGATGTAGCAGCATTGATCATTGGTGAACCCTCTGGTTATAATATTGTTTATGCACACAAGGGCTCAGTAGATATTCGGTTAACTTCTTATGGTAAGGCAGCACATAGTTCCATGCCATCCATGGGCTATAACGCAATCGATCCTTTGTTGAATTTACTGCATGAAGCCAATGGTATTTTCCGTGAAGATACGCGGGAGAATTCAGCATTAGGGAAGTTAAGTTTTAATACGACTATCTTCCAAGGCGGCAATCAAGTCAATTCTATTCCTGAACAAGCTGTTGCTGAGATTAATGTTCGGACGATTCCTGAATTTGATAATGATGAAGTTGAGAAGATCATGAAACAATTAGTGCAAACACAAAACGATGCCGGTGCGAAAATTGATTTGGATATTTATATGTCGCAATCGTCCGTACAAGCACCTGGAGATTCAAAACTAGTTCAGTTAGCTAGCCAAATTGGGGCAAAATATGCGGGTGAATCAGTTCCGGCAGGTGTGATTCCGGCGGTTACTGATGCTTCTAACTTGTTAAAAGATAAAGCTGCTGATTTTCCGATGATCGTTTTTGGACCGGGTAATAATTCAGCCCACCAAGTCGATGAATATGTAGACAAACAGATGTATTTAGACTTTAGTGCGCTGTATGTTGACTTGTTTAAGGCTTATTTTGAGTAATAGTTGCGTTACAATAAAAGCATTTAAATGATTCAGTGACTTTGGCACACGTTTAAAATTTAATTTGTTCGCAAAACAAAAGGTGGCTGAAAGCAAAACGTTAGTTTTGTTCTTCAGCCATTTTTTTAGTGTCTTTAGACCTAGTTGAGTACCATAAGGTACGAAACAGTAAACCACCCGCTATGCGGGTGGGTGTTCAATTGCTATGCAAAAAAGCCCTCTTTTCAGATAGAATATTGGATGTTCAGGCCAATCAATCTATTTGAAAGAGGGAAAAAACAAATGGCGAATCAATACAACAGTTTGGCACATACCAAATGGTTGTGTAAATACCATATCGTGTTTACACCAAAGTATAGAAGAAAAGTGATTTACAATCAATATCGACGGGACCTTCAAGATATTATCAGGCTTTTGTGCTCTTATAAAGGTGTAAGAATTATTGAGGGACATATGATGCCAGATCATGTGCACCTATTACTTAGTATCCCACCCAAATAAGTGTCTCAAGTTTTATGGGTTACTTAAAAGGTAAAAGTGCCTTGATGATGTTTGATAAACATGCAAATCTGAAATATAAATTTGGAAACCGTCATTTTTGGTCAGAAGGCTATTATGTGACAACGGTGGGCATCAATGAAGCAACAATTAGGAAATATATCAGAGAACAGGAAAAACATGATATTGCCGTTGATAAATTAAGTGTTCGGGAATATGAAGACCCTTTTAAGGGTAGTAAGTAGTACAAGCACCCTTAAGGGGTGAGCAAAAGTGGCAAGGACAAATTGGCTTGAACTAAAAAGCCAGCGTCTTTAGGCGCTGGTCGGTAGTAGAGGCTTATAGCCTCAGAGCAAACCACCCGTTTGACGGGTGGTTTTGATTGGTAGTCGCAAACTTTAGTGCACAGCCACAAACCTATCAAATTCCAGCAAAGCTTTCATTTAAAGACAGTAAACAGCTTCTGAGTAATGAAACAAGCCCTAAGCAAATTGAACAACAGCAAATTGCGTTAGGGGCTTACGGTGCAGTGATTTATCTATTAAATTAAACTAAAAATAAAAATGACTGGTACAAAAATTGTATGCAGCCATTTTTTTATTGACATTTGCGAACATATGTTTGTATTATAGTAATAAATCCAATTCTTGATAGAGGTGTGCATGATGAGGAAACCCTATGATCCACCGAGAGAACTCTGGCTATATGACGATCGCGGTATGAAGAAATGGCAAGGCTGGTTTTTAAGTGACCACTCAGCAGCATTGGAAGCAGACGCTCTGCAAGCTGAAGGGTTATTGGTGAGACCGGAGCAATCTGAAACCGAGGTAGGGACGATTTTAGAGATAGCTTTGAGTGAGGGCTTGGCGGTGACAATTCAATTAAATATTTTAGAGCAAGATCGCTTGTTACCAGATATTAAAGGCTATGTCCGCGGCTATGACGAAAGTAATCACGTGGTTCTTGCCACGGAAACTAATCGTCAGCAGCTGATTCGTGTTGCTGATATTCGCAACATCATGTTGGTTGACCAAGAGAAGTGGTACCGTAATGGAATCGATGACTATGGGATTCAATCAGACCAATCCGTTAGCAAATGACCGCTCATTACCACAAAGAGATATTTTATGTATTGATTGTAAATCTTTTTATGCCAGTACTGAAGCTATTAAAAGAGGCATCAATCCCTTAGCCTCTAAAATTGCGGTTTTATCTCGAGAAGAGTCTCAAGGTGGTTTGATTTTAGCAGCGTCACCTTATGCCAAAGATACATATGGTGTCAAGTTAGGCACACGTAAATATGAAGTGCAACCGGATATGAATTTAGAAATGGTAGAGCCACACATGGCTGACTACATTCATAAAAATTTAGAAATCAATCATATTTACCGTCAGTTTACCGATAAGCAGCATTGGTACCCTTACTCGATCGATGAATCTTTTTTAGATGTCACCGGTTCGCATCGCCTTTTTGGAGAAAATAATCAGATTGCTGCCGCGATCCAAAAGAAAGTTTTAGCTCAAACCGGGATAGTCACAACGGTTGGTATGGGACCAAATTTATTATTAGCTAAATTAGCGCTAGATAATGAGGCCAAAAAAGGTGCACCATGGCAAGCTTATTGGGATTATAAAGACGTGCCTACGAAACTTTGGCAGATTAGTGATTTACAAGATATGTGGGGTATTGGCCATCATTATGCTAAGCGTTTGCACCAGTTGGGTATTTATTCTGTTTATGATTTGGCCCATGCCGATGTGGCTTTCTTAAAAAGAAAGTTTGGTGTGATGGGCGCACAACTTTATTATCATGCTTGGGGTATCGATTATTCTAATTTAGAACGGCGCTATTTACCGCGTCTAGATAGCAAAGGTTATGGTAATAGTCAGGTTTTGATGCGTGACTATCTGACCTTATCAGATTGTGTTACGGTCCTAAAAGAGATCGCAGCCCAAGTAGCTACAAGATTGCGGCGCCATCATGTCCAGGCAAGTGTGGTGGGTATCAGCATCGGTTATGCGGCAGGCGGTCATTTTTCCACGCAAATGAAAATTACCCCTACAAATTTGACTGAAGAGTTACAGGAAGCAGTGGCTTATTTATTCAAGAAGAAATGGAATGGGGCGCCAATTCGTAACGCTGGCGTACGCTGTAGTCGTATTTCTAAGCAATTGGGCCTTCAACTAGGGCTTTTTAAAGATCAGCAGCGCTTAGTGCAACAAGCCGTTCTAGACCAGATCATCGATAAGATTCAATTACGTTTTGGGTACAAGGCTTTAATGCGGGCTAATAGTTTGACTAAGGGCGGGACTGCATTGGAACGCACAAATTTAGTGGGTGGTCATCAAGCTTGAACAACGCCGTGTGACTGGCATAAAATTTTAGGTACAGGTTGATTATGAATGTTTTGGCTTAAACGTGGTTCAAAAAACAGTGCCCGCACTTAATTACGAATCACTCAAATGGAAAATCGCCATTTATCGTGATTCTTGTTAGTACTCGGTCATTGAACATCTTTTGCCTTACGCTCATATCACAGGAAGCGATGCAAATGCCTAGTGAGATTCAGCAATTATTAGAGCGCTACTGGCGCTATTTTAAACGTGAACGGAACACCCTTTATTGGCTCTTAGTCGTTCACGATACGTTTGATCAAACGGATAATTTTTTCTTGTATCATCGACGGTTACAAGGACGATTGCTATACTCTAATGAATTATTAATGTTGCCATTTCGTAAAAACCTATATACTCGAGCAATGACAGAATTAAAACGTGTCTCGCAGTTACACATTGACTACCGCGACACGCGAACAATGGTCGATCAAGTGGCGCCAATTAAATTTGACCCCCATCATGGGCATCATTAAAAAATAAAAAAGACTTGTAATTCTAAAAATGCGTGTTATTATATGAAATATAAATTAAATTTGGATTAACAAATATAGACTATTATGAGAAAAAAACTAAGCTGATTTGTCAGTAAAGCGAGCTTCGGGTTGGTGTAACGAAGACTGATGCAGCAAGGTAATCCTTCTCTAAGTTATGTACCGAATCAAGTAGGCTACATCGGCAACGTCCGTTATCATGTTCGCACATTGCAATTGCTGTGTGTCAGAGGTCAAAGATGTGAATCTTTGATAAATTAAGGTGGTAACACGTTTCATCTAACGTCCTCAAAATTCTAGAAAGTTGTTCTAGTTTTTTAAGGTCGTTTTTGTTTCCAGATTTAAATTAAAGTGAGGTGGTTCCAGATGGAAGTTAATATTAGATCAAACGATGATGACAGTGCGATTCAGATTAGAAATCAACGAATATCAAAAATATGGCACTATCTGGCTGAACCACTTATGAGGGTGTATTCAGTCAGATAACTAAAAGGAGCGGTTATTATGACTGAAAATGTTGCAGTAATGAATGAAACTGAAGAAAAAGTGGCTCAAGCTCTATTTGAAGCTTACCAAACGCATAAGCCTTTAAATATGGCAGATTATGCTGATGTGTTAAAAGACGATGCTGCTGCTTACCGGGTTCAAGCAAAATTAACGGCTTTGAAGCAACAGGCAGTTGGTGGTTATAAAGTTAGCTTAACGAGTGGCGAGACTCAAAAAATGTTTGCGGCTGATGAACCGCTATACGGAGCACAGGTACAAGATCATTTTTTGAAATCGCCAGCACATTTAGCAATGAAAGATGTCATGGCACCATTAGTTGAAGTCGAGTTAGTTTTCAAAGCCATGTCTGATTTAGATAAGTCGGATTCACTTGAAGATTTGTTGCATAAAACAACCGTAGCTCCAGGCGTGGAAGTACCAGATGCTCGGTTTAAAAATTGGTTTCCTGATTTACCTAAGCATTTAGTTATGGCTGATGCGGCTGTTGGCGGCTATGTGGTCTATGGTAATGAAGTCAACGCAGATCATTTTACTGTTGCTGAATTAGCTGAAGTAACTTGCGAGTTATTTCATGATGATCATAAACTTAAAGATGGACAAGCAAGCGAAGTCCTGGGAAATCCTTTGAATTCTTTGAAATGGCTCGTAGATAAATTAGCTAGTCAGGGTAAACAACTTACGGCCGGGCAACGTGTTTCCACGGGGACTTTCTTATTACCGGTAGACTTAACATTAGGGCATTGGCAAGCAAACTTCAGCCATGATTTAGGAACAGTTTCAGTTACTTTAGACAAATAAATCGGTGATAGGTCACAAATTTAAAAAAATAAACCAAAAGGCATCGCAACTAAGTGTTCAAGAATCCTGCCATAAATGGCAAACTTGAAAATAGCAAAGCCACCAATCAAAAATAATATCAGACTAATAAATGGATGATGGAAAATCAATTTGAATAATTTACCAATTAGAAGAATGATCAGAAATAAAGCCACAATAAAACCAATCAATAAGCCACCGGATAGAGAATGACCATTGGACACAGCCGTTGCAGCCATCAATGTGAACATCGTTTAACGCACCTCTTCATGATGTTACGAATTTTATAATTAGTATACGATATTAATGCTGTAAGTATATTGACCTGGAGACGGATTTTTAACGAAATCAATTTTGGCTATCTCGGATAAAGCCATTGACAGGTCTACAATTTATGACTATATTAGAATTATTAGAAAATAATAAGTTTCCTAATGAAAAATATAATTAAAATTTTAAATTGGAGATGGAGCTATGTCAAGAAAGTTAGCGGTCATCGGAATGGGTCATGTTGGGCAAACCGTTGCACACCATATTATTGTTACCGGGATGGCAGATGATTTGGTGCTCATTGATACGAATGAGGCAAAGGTCCAAGCAGATGCCCTGGATTTTGAAGATGCAATGGCTAATTTACCAAATCATACGGATATTTATGTAAACGACTACAGTGCCTTGAAGGATGCCGATATCATTGTTTCTGCATTGGGAAATATCAAACTCCAAGATAATCCCAATGACGATCGGTTTGCAGAGTTGCCTTTTACAAGGACGGCCGTGCGTGAGGTTGCTCAAAAAATAAAAGCTTCAGGATTTCACGGTAAAATGGTGGTGATCACAAATCCAGTGGATGTGATCACATCTATTTATCAAGAAGTCACTGGCTTACCTAAAGCACATGTTATCGGAACTGGAACGTTATTAGATTCGGCGCGTATGAAACGTGCGGTTGCAAAACGTCTTGAGATTGATCCACGTTCTGTCGATGGGTACAACTTAGGTGAACATGGGAATTCTCAATTCACAGCTTGGTCCACGGTACGTGTTTTAGGGAAGCCCATTACTGAAATTGCTGAAAAAGATGGCTTAGACTTAGCAGCCCTAGACAAAGAATCCAAGGTGGGTGGACATACCGTTTTCCATGGTAAAAAATATACAAACTATGGTGTGGCAACGGCCGCTTGTTATTTAGCCAATGTCATTCTGACAGATGCTAAGACAGAATTACCGGTTTCTAATTTCCGAGAAGAGTATGATTCTTACCTATCCTATCCGGCTATTGTCGGTCGAGATGGCATTCAAGAACAACTACAATTGGATTTGACTGACGAAGAATTAAAAAAGTTACAAATTTCAGCTGATTTTATCAAAACAAAATATGCTGAGAGTTTAGCAAACAAGTAAGTTTGCTTATAGTAACCTCCTGTATGATAGTGCCAGTTTGCCGCTGACACTATTTTTTTGCTATAATAATTTATACGGACAAATAAAAGCGCTTTTATTAGCAATAATTTAATTGAAGCACTATAAAAGAAAGGGTCAATTAATGAAAACTGAAAAAGAAAAATTTTTAGCTGGTGAACCTTATAATATTCTGGATCCAGAGTTAGCTGCTGATGAAACCCGAGCACGGCGTTTGTGCAAGCAACTTAATGAATTAGATGATCAAGCTGTTGCTGAGAAAGATGAGATCATTCGTAAACTATTTGGTTCGGTGGGAAAACGACCGTATATTCAACCTAGCTTTCGGTGTGATTTCGGTTACAACATACATGTAGGGGATAATTTTCTATGTAATTATGATAATGTGATTTTGGATATTGCACCCGTAACCATTGGCGACAACGTCATGTTAGCGCCTCATGTACAAATTTATGCGGCTTATCATCCGGATGATCCAGCTGAACGGCGAAAATGGATTGGTTTAGGTAAACCAGTGACCATTGGCAATGATGTTTGGATCGGCGGGGGATCAGTAGTTGTACCAGGCGTTACATTAGGCAACAATGTGATTGTTGGCGCCAATTCAACAGTGACCAAGTCTTTTGGCGATAACGTCGTGATTGCAGGCGCCCCAGCACGTGTGATTCGGGAGAACCCACCTAAAAAGTAATCCAGTACTCAGCTAGTAGCTACCAGCTGGGTGAAAATTGGCATGCTATTTTTAGTCGTTCTTTGACTCAATTGCTTGTGTAATCAAGGCAATTAGTTTTTGTATTGGCGGCGTGGGTTTTATTCGTGTTGAAATACCTGCTTGAAGTGTGAGTTGTGTTTTTGGCAGCTGGTAAATAGTTACTGCCGGATCTAGCAGCAGATGGTTTTGCTGGATGGCTTGATAAGTCGTGAATGTTGAAGCAATATGGTGACCGACCATGTTCGTTGCAATGTCAATGTCCGGTACAGTAGCGACGACCTTGGAATGTAAGCCGTTCATTAATAAAAACTGATCAATGTTTTGCTGGAATTTTGAATGAGTGGTGACGTTAATGAGTGGGGTGTTATTAAGCAACTCAAAGTTAGTCAGTGACTTTATAGCTTCCGTTTTATAGCGTGTATGTTGGTCAGATTCTTTGGCAATAATCCAATAATAATGGTTACTTTTTAAGGGTAAAAACTGAATTTCGTTCAGATTTGTTTGCATTCCGTAAAAAATATCCAGTTCGTTGCTATTTAATAGGTAAGCAGCACGCTGTGTAGGTAACTCAAGCAGTTGAACGGCTATATTAGGGTATGCTTTATGAAAGTCTGGAAATATGTCAGGTAGGAGATAGCGTCCCAAAGGTTGATTGGTGCCAAATTTGATGGTTCCAGTGTGGTAGTGGGCAATACTCGCCATCTCTTGGGCAAATTGCTGTTCACGCTGCGCGCAGCTTTGTAAATAGTGTAATAATTTTAAACCGGCCCCTGTGAGGTCGGTTTTATTTTTGCCGCGATTTAATAAGGGCACACCATATTGCTTTTCATATTTATGAATTATTTGACTGATATAGGGTTGGGTTACATATAAGGCAGTAGCTGCTTTGGAGATGGATTGATACTGATGAATAGCTTCAAGAAAGCGTTTAATATTTCTAGACATGATAGTAATTTCACTTATTCCATTAAAGTTTATATTTATGAATCATTTGAATTATAGGGAATCTACCTATAACAAATCTATTATATTATCCCATAAAAATAGTAATTTAACAAAGATTGTTAAATGATGCACAATTTATTTGAACTTAAAAAATTCTTGAAATGAGGGATATCATGGTTCTAGTTACAAAAGATGTTCAAAAACGGGATGTATCCAGACTTTTTACGCCCACACATATCGGTAAACTAAAACTTAAAAATCGTACCGTCATGGCACCACTGGGGCTGGTTGGGTACAATGATGCTCGGGGTGGCTTTAATAAAAATATTCAAGAACTCTATATTCGCCGTGCTAAGGGTGGCGTGGGCATGATCACTGTTGGTTTAGTTGCAGTGGACTATCAAGATTTCTTTGATTTGTCCTTGCCTTGTCCACTTTACGATCCGATCGACTTCACCAAAACATCTAAGATTATGCTGGAACAGATTCATAATTATGGTACGAAAGCGATTTGTATGATTTCGGCTGGGATGGGTCGCTCAGCGTTTCCAGGTGTTTCAAAACAAATGTGGGCACCGTCTGAACAGGAAAATCGCTTTGATCCTAAGAAACATCATCGCGCAATGACTAAAGCGGAAATACAGCAAACGATTGAGGACTATGCAAAAGGGGCTCTGATTTGTAAGAAAGCCGGTTTTGACGGTGTTGAGATTCATGCTGTTCACGAAGGCTATCTATTGGATCAATTTACGATGGCGTTCTTCAATCAACGTCAAGATGAATATGGCGGTAGTTTAGAGAATCGTCTGCGTTTGCCAATTAAAATTGTGAAAGCCATTAAGGCCAAATGTGGAGCAGACTTCCCGGTTTCATTGCGCTATTCTCTGAAAAGTTTCATTCGGCACTTGCGTGAAGGTGGTTTACCGGGTGAGCACTTTGTGGAACAGGGGCGAGATATTGAAGAAGGCTTAAAAGTTGCCAAAATCTTCGAAAATGCAGGTTATGACATGCTAAATGTCGATGCTGGGACTTATGATGCTTGGTTCTGGAATCATCCACCAATGTATTTTGAAAAGAAGGGTATCTACAATGAATTTGGGGCAAAAGTCAAAGCAGCAGTGAATATTCCGGTTGCCGTTGCCGGTCGGATGGATGACCCAGAAGCCATCAATGAAGCTTTTGATGCCAAGATTGATCTGGTAGAATTTGGTCGGCCATTGCTGGCTGATCCAGATTTAGTCAATAAAATTAAAGCTGATGATTGGGAAGATGTTCGGCCTTGTATCTCTTGCCATGACGGCTGCTTGGATCGACTGGCTAAGGGTCTACCATACTCTTGTACCGTTAACCCGGAAACTGGTCATGAGGCAGAGTATAAATTAACTCAGCCTCTGACCAAAAAACGGGTGCTCGTTATTGGTGGTGGCCCAGCAGGTTTAGAAACAGCTTATATTTGTGGGACTCGCGGCCACCAAGTGACGTTATTAGAAGCACAAGATCATTTGGGCGGGGCGGTGATTCCTGGATCCCAGCCATCGTTTAAGCAAGATGATTATCAATTGTTAGTTTGGTTTGAACGCCAGTTACACAAGATGACTAATGTGACGGTCAAATTAAATGCACCAGCGACCAAACGAGACTTTAATGATCCTAATTATGACACAATTGTCGTGGCAACCGGATCAAAACCAATCATGGTTGATTTCGGCAGTAAGCAAATGTTAAAAGCTGAAACCGTTTTGATGGCTCCAAATAAGGCTGGCAATCACGTGACCATTATCGGTGGTGGCTTAGTTGGTTGTGAAACAGCCTTGTGGTTACAGCGCAAAGGTAAACAAGTGACGGTCATTGAGATGTCAGACCAGCTTTGCGGTGGTCCAGAACACACACCATTTGCCAATTGGGAAATGATTACTGAATTATTACCTTTTGAAGGTGTGACGGTTTTGACCGAAACAAAAGTAGATCATGTTGAAGGGACCACGGTTTTTGCCCAAGATAAACAAGGCCGTTCAAAGCAGATCAATGGCGATACTGTGATTTGTGCCGTGGGCTACAAAGCCAATGATCCTTTTGTCAATTTATTGCAAACGGCCGATAAAGAAACTTATCAGATTGGCGACGCCGTTAAACCGGGTAAAATTATGAATGCCATTTGGGACGCGTACTATATTGCCAAAGATATTTGAGAAAGAATATTTTATTTAGAGTAGCTTAATCTGCTAGAATGAAAGTAATTAATCATTTTAGGAGATAAGCCATGCGAAATTTATACATTAAGCAAAAAATTATCAGCTTAGGCGAAAAGTTTACAGTCGTGGATGAACAACAGCAGCCGGTTTACCGAGTAGAAGGTAGTTTTTTAAAAATACCTAAACGGTTCAAAATTTTAGATAACAATGGTAATCAGGTTGGACTGATCACTAAAAAGGTAATTTCGGTATTACCCAAGTTTTTTGTAGAAGTAAAAGATCGACCTGAAGTTGTGACGATTACCAAAAAACTGACTTTATTGCGAGCCAAGTACCAGATCGAGGCTAAGGGGTTGGCGGTTCAAGGCAACTGGTGGGACATGGATTTTGAAGTGAGACAAGGCCGCAATTTAATTGCTGCGATCCATAAGAAGTGGATCTCTTGGGGCGATACCTATGAATTACAAATCACGGATGAAAGTTATGAGCAGCTGATTGTTTCGCTAGTGATTGCCATTGATCGTGTCAAGGCTGATGAAAGCGGCTCAGCTAATTCCAATGCCAATAGTTGATAGCCGGTTTTTAGCAAACTTAATGATGAATAAATTGTGGTGCAATGTATTTCACAAGCCAAATACCACTCTTAGTTGGATAGAAAAGAACGCCCTGTTCAGCCGCTTGTTGGGCCATAATCTTTAGGACAACGGGTTGGGGATCGTGGCGTACACCTACTTGTTCAGCTATTTGAATATTACTGGAAAGATGGACGAAATCGCGGTCCATCTTTTTAATACCCTCTATTAAAATAGACTTTGCGGCAACGCGCGAGGTGCCATGGAATAAAATTTTTGGGGGTGTTTGCGGCAAGGAGAGTGGTTTGACCGGGATGCTATGGCCATAAAGGGCACGAATCGTTTCGCCTTGATCGGAGAGTTCGATGGCATAACGCTGCTTATCGCTACTGGTAATGATTTTTTCGATGACTTGGCGATTGAGGGGTGTCTGGTAGTGCTGATTGAATTTTGCGATAAACGTCGACAGATCAATTCGGCCATAGCTGTCTAATTGTAGACCAATTCTTTCAGGATGATGGCGCAAAATGAAAGACATGCGTTTACTGAGTTTAGTCAAATTTTTATCCATATTAGTCAGCCTTCTTGGGTTTGATGATCTGTTTCAAAAAGCGCTTGTCAGCGTTGAAGATAATATCTAAACTATACCCTAAAAGGCCTAATAGAAATAAGAGCAGGCCAGCGTGTTTAGCTGTGAATTCAGTATTGAGTGCATCTAGGAGGCCAATGCCAAAAATCATCGGAATACTAATATATAACAAACCTAAAATAAGACGCCAAAGTTTTTTCATTTTTATCGCTGTCCTTTTTAATCCTGAGAGTCATTTTGTAAATAGCCCCACATATAGCCTTCCTCAAAGCCGCCGCCAGTATTGTTCGTATGATGGCGCTGGTAAGGTGGCTTGGGATGGCGTAAACGATGTAATAAATAGAGCCAAATAAGCCATACGAGAATGAAACCAAAAACATAATGACCGACAAGACGCCAAGTCAAACGATTGGTGTAATGGTGCTGAATATGATGATCCTGGATAAAAGCGGTGTAGTGGTTGAAATACCGCATCACGTTATTACCAGTAATTAGAAAAGATACTAAATTGGCACGATAAATAGTCTGCTGAAAATCTGTGATAAAATCATCGCCATAATTAGGCGGGATAAAAGCAATGCGCTGGCCGCCATTATAAGGATAGACCAATACCATGGCAATATGGTCGTATTGCTGCTCTAGGGCAGCATAAGTTGCGGTTGTATTGGTCTGATTTGTAGGATCGGCAGCACGTAAATTCTGGGCAGTTGCGTGGTCAATGGCGTACTTGCGATAACGTTCCAAATTGTCAGCCTTCATGAGTTTGTTATCACCCTTACGAACTGCAAGATAATTTGGGAAACGTTGAATGGTATATACCCAAATGCGATAGTCTGTGCCGGCGTTACGGAATGCTTGATTTTGTTGCTGAATGGCTTTGATTTGGGCTGAAGAGAGCAGGTTTAGGTTATCTTGGACTTCGGCAGCATTGGCGTGGGTAGGCGACATATATAGGTAGTAGGCCAGGCATGATAATAAAGCCAAGATCAGCAATTTTAAATGCTTCATTAGTTGATTCTCCTATTTGTGGCTTATGGATCGAATTTGAACCAGAATAAATTCAACGCAGTAATCGGTATTTTTTAGGACATCTTTTCCCCGGAAAGCGTGCTATAATAAATGTGAAACCGGATACAATTCAAGGAGGCAGTGTCATGGCTTATACACTATTAAATCGTACCACTTTAGAAAAAGCAGATCATCCTTCTGAGCTTCAGTTAGCAACCATTGACGATAAAATGACCATGGTTAAACTGGGCTTTAAGGCAGCAGATGGGTCTTTGGAACGTATGTGGGTCAAAGTCGAAGCCATTAATGGCGACCAGTATCGTGGTAAATTGATCAACATTCCAGATCGTATTGAAGGGTTGAGCGAAGGCGATGAATTGAATTTTACTAAGGATAATATTATTGCCATTAACAACCCTCAGATCACTTATGAATGTAAATGTGCTGATGCTTAGATTATGAGTTAAGTAAAAAATAGAGAATATTGCTAATATAAAGTACCCCCTAATTGCTAGATAATCTAACAATTAAGGGGTACTTTATGTTGCTTCAGTTTTATTATCAAAAATTACTAAAAATCCTTTGCCAATCACTGTTGTTGATGACATTTTCAATGGCTTTGATAATTGTATCTATAATTGAAGCGCCAACGATTGATGAAATAATCATGACGACAATCCCTAAAATGACGCTTCCAAGGAAATAGGCATAGATCTTGTCTAAAGTATTGGTTGCTTGGGCACTAAAAATACTAGCTGCAAAAGCAACACTTGTGAAGAATGAGCCGACACTGCCAATTAAGATAAACAAAACAAGATTGGTCATAGAAATGCCCATGAGACTAAACAATAATAATAAAGCCATTGCAAAGACATTAAGGTTAGAATAATGCGCAAAGCGTGTTGTGAACTGTAAATAAGAGAAACGCCGGTCTCCAAGTAAGACATGAGTACTTAAGTAAGCTACTGAGAATTGGGCCATATAAATTAATAAAGTAAAAATGAATATGCGAAGATAGAATGTGAAACCTAAGTTAGCTTGCATCATAAAAGCTCTGAAGGCCTCAGAAGATTGACTATGTAAAGTTGTCACAATTGAGAGGGTGGCTAATAGGGCGGCAATCATAAAAGAAACAAAACCAAAATAGCGATGATAAGTTGTTTTGATGGTAAAAGGATGTTTCAAACTAGCCAGCAGAAATTGCCAATAGTTGCGCGCATATTGCTTGGTTGCTTCTACATTGGCATTGGGTTGAGGTGCCGGTGTTGGTGGTACGGTTACTTTTGAATTGTCAGTTTGTGTATGTATTTCGGACTTCGTTACAGTCTGGTTAGCAGCTGCGGGCTTTGAGGTGGTTGTTGGCACCACTTCACGAACATCTTGACCACAATGGGTACAAAATTTTGTATTTTCAGCTAGTTGCGTCCCACAATTTGGACAAATTTTTATCATCATAGTTTCCCCCAAAATAAAAAATATCATTGTGATTATCATAGCACAAATATAAATGTAAAGCTTAGCGTAAAAGACGGTTCAATGACCGCTTGCCAATACAATCATGACAATCACGGCTGCTGTCTTTTGCTGCCGTGCTTATTGGTATAGAATAAAGCATATCAATCAAAAAATTTACGTCAATTGGGAGGGATTGATCTGAAAGGGATAGGGCTTTATCTTAGAAGATATTTATTATTAATATTTGGGGTTACAAGCATTATTTTGTTGTTGGTTGCTTGTCAGAAAACAGCCTCGGAATCCAGTCATAACCATGAATCTTCCAGTCAAGTACGGCACCAATCAGCGGTAAAAACACCGACTAAGCAGAGGCGACACACAGCTGGTAACCAAAAAAATTCAAATACGATTATTTCAAAGTTAAAACGGCAAACAAAAACACAATTAAAATACGTTGCCTTTGGTGATTCTTTGACGGTGGGGCTGTTCGCCGATACCGAGCCACAGGATTTTGCACATCAGTTTGCGAATCAGCTGCAAAAAGAAACAGGGAAAACGATCCAGTTGACCAAAGTAGCTCAAGTTGGAAAAACGGTGGCTAATTTAGCTTTGCCGCAAGTTCGGAGTGTGATAGCGCAGCAGCCAGATGTGGTCACGATAGAGTTTGGCACAAATGACGCTGTGGGCGGTACAGATGCAGCAACATTGGATCGTTTTCGAGCAGATCTCACAGCTGTGGTTGAGCAATTACAGCAAGGCACACAAGCACAATTGATTTTAATGACCACTTGGTCTCCGGCAAACGGCCCTTATGTGGCCAATGATCAAGCATTTGATACACAGATCAAAGCTGTGGCTGCAACACATCATGTGCCAGTGGTCGATATGCACCAAATTTGGGAGACTGACACTTCTGTGACTGGCCCTAGTGGTAAGCGTATTCCTGATTTTGCACAATGGGGGCCACGGGATAATTTCCATCCTAACCAAACGGGACATGATTTGATTGCACGACAACTCGCACAAATCATACAACAATAAATTTCTAATGAATCTTTGGAGGCATAATTTATGAACGCAGCACGGCAGTATTGTCCTAATTGCGGGGCAAAAATTAGTTCAGATGATCAGTTTTGTCCAAACTGTGGCTTTGATTTAACCACTTTAGACCAGACCGAGCAAAGTCAGACAGCTCAAGATACGCTAAAGAAAAACGATCAATTATCGGATACTACCAATATCATTCATTCAGAGAATAAGCAAAACGCTGATGAAACGATGCCTACGAATGCGCTTAAACCTAAGCAGCATAAAAAATGGCCTTGGCTGACTGGGTTAGTTGTGTTACTACTTTTAGGCGGCCTTTACTTATTTGGTAACTGGTATTTTAGCAAAGCGCGACAACAAGCTAATATCATGACTGCCTTAAATAATGATCAAAGAAGTGCGCTGGCGCACTTAAGTTTAGATACGAATTACCAACCGTTGTCACAGACTGAGTTGAAGCCTTTAACAGACTTTATACAGGCTCATCCAGCTGAGCGCAGTCAATTGGTCGCTCAATTAAGTGATCAAAAGCAAGTCCCTAACTTTAATATTCAGGCGAAAGGACGACAATTTTTATTTTATCCGAAGTACTATTTAATTATTAAACGAATACCTTTAACACTCAAAACAAATTTAAAACAGCCAACCTTTTATTTGAACCAAATAAAAGTCTCTGCTTCCGGAAACACAAATTATCAATTTGATCCTGTGCTTCCAGGTACTTATCAACTGAAATTAAGCGGCAAAGTTAACGGCAAGTCAGTGCAACGGACACTTGATGTGATTGCTTTTGATCAAGCTAATATTATGAAAAAGATACAATTTAAAACCAAGGTACATAAGGCAATTGCTTCGGGAAATAAAATAGATTCTGCAGCAAAATCTACGGATCAGCAAGCTAGCTCAGATGATTCTGATACGGAAAACCAGAGCGATGCGCAATCTCAAACAGATAAGCATACAAGTACGCACAAAACGGACCAAGATTATCCTAGTGATTCGACTCGCCGAAATGATAACTCAAGTACGACTGGTTTAATTGGAACTTGGCATTCAGGTGATTCTGAATTTACATTTAATGATGATGGCACCTATGAAAGTTATAGTAATGGTCAGAACAGTAATGGGGATTATCGTGTGGTCTATCGCGACGATGATACGTTAAATATCCAATTCTCAACCGATGACTGGGCTACTAGTACCACAGAACCATTTGTTTTTGCCAATGGACATTTAATTGAAACGAAGCTAAAAATCGATTGGACGCAGTCTTAAAATAAAAACACGATTTTTTTGGAATATAATAACAGATTATTTTCTAAAAAATTGCTGAGAACTAGTTCACTTATAAAACCGTCAAAATTGGTGGTTTTGTGGCTAAAACTCAGCAATTTTTTTGATAAAAAAACAGTGTGATTTCACTTTTTGATTGATTTAGGCTTAATTTGTCAATCTGTTAATTATCTGAGAGGGCATTTTAAAATAATGAAAGCGAATACAAATTCATCAGTTGCTTTTCATAAGTTTCACTTAAAATGTAGTTGTCATCAGATATTTAGGGAGTGAGTTTATGGATATTATTATCATGATTATTGTCACTGTGATGTTTTTACGCATGATCATTCGAGGCAAAGTTGACCGGAAAGATTTCGCAATGTGGGTAGCTGTTTGCATTCTATCGGTTATTTTGTTCAAGTTACATGCGACCAGCGCATTGCAACTTAATTTGTAGAGGAGGTATTTAGCATGCAACAAACGACCCAACCGATGACCCAGGACAGTACTGTATTTTCAAAATTAGGTTTTTGGTCAGCTAATGCATTTTTATTTGCTTATAATTTTGTTTTGGCTGGCGGTTTTTTCTTCCAATTCGCGTTACACGAATTCCCATGTCCCTTATGTATGATTCAGCGCTATTTTATGATGCTAGCTAGTTTTGGCCCGTTATATATTATTTTGAGTACACGGAATGGCTCAATTTCTATTACAAAATTTATGCGTGGTTATGGTCTGTCTTTATTAGCTGCCTTTATTGGTTCCACTGCCTCCATTCGACAGATTCTGTTACATATTAAACCTGGTGATCCAGGCTATGGTTCTGCTGTTTTTGGCATTCACACTTATACCTGGGCGCTCGTTAGTTTTGTGGTTGTTATGATCTTTTGTGCTTTCATGATGATTTTTGCCAAACAACTATGTCCTAAAGGTAGTGAATATAACGCCGTTGCTGCGGTCAATATTTGGATTTTTGCAATTTTGATTGTTGCTAATTTGATTGCCATTATTGCTGAAGAAGGTTTCCATTGGTTGTTACCTGACAATCCAACTATTTATCGCCTATTTCAATAACTTTGATGCTTTTAATTAAATTAAAATAAAGCCGCTAGTTTGTTTGACATACTAGTGGCTTTATTTTATACTGTACGTGAACTAGTTGGTTATACAAACTAGTTGTGGAGGTCACAGATGAACACACAGTTATTAAAGGGTGTTTTAGAAGGGTGTATTTTATTAGTGATTCAGCAAGAACCGATCTATGGCTATGCGCTCATTCAGAAGTTACGTCAATTCGGTTTTGAATCTTTAGTAGGTGGCACAGTCTACCCTATTTTACAAAAACTCGAAAAAAATGGTCAGATTCAAGGAGAGATGCGTAAATCACCTGAAGGTCCAGATCGAAAGTATTTTGAGATTACTGAAGTGGGTAAGGGAATTATTCAACAGTTTATCGCTGAATGGCGACAGTTGACGACTAACGTAACAAAAATTATAAAGGTGGCGAATGATCATGGCGACACACAATAGTGATTTCTATCGCGAAGCTTACCAGAAAATAGACGCACAATTAAATCCTAAAAACCGAAAGTATTTTGATCAGTTATCGGATTATTTAGTTTCAGCGGGCATTACCTATGATGAGACACAGCTCTATGATCTGGCTCAGGACTTGCAACAAGCCGAAGCTAATGGTGAGACAGCTGAAACCTATTTTGGTCACGACCCTAAAGCCATGGCTGATGGTATTTTGGCCAATACTAAACCAACGTCTAAGCGGGACTTATGGCAATTGCTAGGAATAATTGTGATCATCATGAGTGCTTTTGTCTTTATCAATACTTTAGCCGATGCGGGACCTTTAAAAATTGAGCCATTACATTATTTACTAATCGATACTTTCATGGTGGTATTCATCTGGCTTGTTTTCCAAACTTTTAAGCATTTTGCGTTTGTCAAAAAAGCACACATCATTCAATATTTTGCTCTATTTTGCTTAGCTGGTTTATTTATCTTGTTCTATCTTTTAGTAACTTATAAGATTTCGGCTGGGATCGTTTGGGTTCTTAGGCCACCTTTAGATTTAATCATCATTGGTGTCATTTTGCTGGGGGTTATTATTTTCACACTAGTTACGAAATCAATGACGAATCGCGCTATTGGATTACTAATTGCCTTTTTGATAACCATAAATGGCAGTAGTCGTGTGTTTTATGATGGCCCCATTGCTGCTTATTTGCGTGTTGGTTACCTTGCAATATTAGGTCTGTTTTTAATTTTTGAAATTGTTTTTGGTGTTCATTTTCTCGTACAACATTATTTCAAACAAGCAAAATAATTGTTGAAGTTTAGCTGTGTCCTATTTTTAACTGTGGTCTGTTATTGATATAAGCCTATGCTAAAATTAACTTGAAGTTAAAATTTCAAAGGAAGTTTAACGATATGAAATTAGGACAATATTTAGGACAGCCAGTTGTGATCAATCCTGATGCGCATGGGTTAAATAGGCAACGTATTTTAGGTATCGCTCAGTTAAGTGAAGTGTTAGATCAATTACCAAAGCAGCTAGAATTGGCGGCACCAGAGCCACTAGACTCGTTACAAAAATTAACAGCACCAATTGTGACAAGCAAACAAATATTTGGAGTAGGTTTCAATTATCGAGATCATATGCTAGAACTACACACACAAGCTCCCAAGCAGCCTAATATTTTTACCAAATTTGTCAGTTCAATTACGGGCCCAAATCCAACGGTCAAAATACCGAGTCCGCAGACTGATTGGGAGTCAGAATTGGTGGTTGTGATTGGTAATGGCGGTCGGGATATTCCTCGGTCTGAAGCAGAGCAGCATATTGCGGGCTACATGGTGGGCCAAGATCTTTCGGATCGACAATTGCAGTTTGCTAATGCAAAGCCTCAATTTTCATTGGCTAAATCTTATGCTGGTTTTTCACCAATCGGTCCCTGGATAACAACGCCAGATGAAATAAAAGATATCGGCGCATTAAAAATCACGACCCAAGTGAATGGTGTCGTGAAGCAAACGAGTACTTTGAAAAATTTGATTTTTGATAGTGGGGACCTAGTTCATTATCTATCGCAAATTACAGAATTATACCCGGGTGATTTAATTTTTACCGGTACTCCGGGTGGCGTGGGTTATGGTCGGCAGCCTAAAGAATTTTTGCATGCTGGTGACACTTTAGTGAGTGAAATCGAACAACTTGGTCGGCTGACCATTCAAATGACCGCATCACTCTAATTCGCGGTACGGATCAGGCAAATAAATGACCATTTGTTGCGGACATGATTGCTTTAATGGCCGGCATGCGGTTATGGGCTTGCGTAAAGACAACTGAAGCATCTGATTGGAAAACAGCATCTGTAATTTCTAAAGCTGTTAAATTCAAAGCTGC
Organism: Agrilactobacillus fermenti; assembly: GCF_047943045.1. Lineage (GTDB taxonomy): Bacteria > Bacillota > Bacilli > Lactobacillales > Lactobacillaceae > Agrilactobacillus > Agrilactobacillus fermenti. The sequence continues at coordinate 1,000,949 of NZ_CP181347.1, forward strand.
AGCAATCTTTTGCCCAGTGGTCGTTTTAAGATCATGAAATGCAGGTAAACAATGCATAACAATGGTTGATTTTTTACCAGTCGCTGCTAAAAGCGTTTGATTGATTTGATAGGGTAACAGCAAAGCTGCGCGTTCGTGAAAATCGACTTGTTCGCCCATGGAAAGCCAGACATCGGTGTAGAGTGCATCAGCACCATTAACGGCCGTTTCGGCATTGTCACTAACTAGAATTTCACTACCGGAGCTTTGAGCATAAGCCTTCGCTTTGGTCATCACTTCGTCAGTCGGTTGTAACGCAGCAGGGGCACCGAAGTGAATATTGACACCTAACATTGCAGCTGTGATCAGAAGAGAATGAGCCACATTATTACGTGCATCGCCTAAATAAGTTAGGGTTAATCCTGGTAATGTGCCAAAATGCTGTTTTAACGTCATAAAGTCGGCAATCATCTGTGTTGGATGCCAGTCATCAGTTAAACCATTCCATACTGGGACGCCAGCATTTTCCGCCAAAGTTTCTACGGCCTTTTGTGCAAAACCGCGAAATTCGATTCCATCAAACATACTACCTAGAACTTTGGCAGTATCAGCGATGCTTTCTTTGTTGCCAAGTTGAATGTCATCTTTACCTAGAAATTCTGGATGCGCACCTAGATCGTTTGCTGCCACTGTAAAAGCTGAGCGCGTTCGCGTTGATGTCTTTTCAAATAATAGCGCAATATTTTGCCCCTTGAGGTACTCATGGGGAATATGTTGCGCTTTTAATTTATCTAAATGAATGGCAAAATCGATCAAATAATTAATTTGTTCTGGTGTGAAATCAATTTCTTTCAAAAAACTTTTACCCTGTAACGGATTCATATTGTGCCTCCAAACTTGCTTTGATAATAGGAATGCTATCCATGAGTACAGCTTCAGGCGTGATCAGGGGCGGCAGTAAGCGTAAAGTATTGTGTTTAGCTGTTAAAGTAAGTAGACCTTGTTGTTGTAATCGCCGCACAACGATGTCAGCCATAACGGTTTCTGACAACTGGATCCCAATCATCAAACCCATACCCTGAATTTTGGTGACCGTAGATAAAGAAGCTAGTTGTGTCTGTAATGCCGCTAGAAAATGCTGTCCCTTTAAATGGACCTGTTTCAAAAAATCAGGTGTTAATTGGGCCAAAACACCTTCCGCTGCAGCCATAGCTAGTAAATTACCACCAAATGTTGACCCGTGACTCCCCGGACCAAAAGCGGATTGAAATTGAGCGCGACCCAACATAGCCCCAACAGGAATGCCATTTGCCAATGCTTTAGCCAACGTGATGATATCGGGATCTAAGTCAAATTGTTGATAAGCAAATAGGTGGCCCGTGCGTCCCATGCCAGTTTGGACTTCATCAATAATCAATAAAGTATCGGTCGTTTGACATTGAGTTTGAACCTGCTGCAGCCAGGATCGGTTGCCTAGGATGACTCCACCTTCGCCTTGAATGACCTCGAGAATGACAGCTGCTGTCTCTGATGTAATCAGTGGTAAGGCAGTGGAATCATTGTAAGGTGCAAACGTCATATTCGGGACAAAGGGGCCAAAGCCAGTTTTGATAGGTGGGTTGTCAGTTACAGAGAGCGCCCCATACGTACGACCATGAAAACCATTTGTAAAGGCAATGATTTGACTTTTACCCGTATATTTGCGCGCGAGTTTGATGGCAGCTTCATTTGCTTCTGTGCCTGAGTTGCAGAAGAAAGTTAGTTTATCCGTACCAGCAGTTAAACTATTGGCGACTATTTCTTGTAGCTGATTCTGATAAAGATTTGAAGTGTGCCAAACTTTATTTAACTGACTTTGAACATTAGCTTGGATCAAAGCATTGTGATAACCAAAATTACAAACGCCAATCCCACTCGTAAAATCTAAATAAGTTTGACCGTGATTATCTGTTAATTGCCAATCTTGCCCAGTATCGATCTCAATTGGATAACGATGATAAGTTGGAAATAAATGAGACATTGTTGTCACTCCTATCTGGTTTAAGTAAAAATCAATTTAAAATCAAAGTGCCATGATGTTGTAGATCATCTAAGATCTCCACTTGCGAAACACCGTGAGTTAGGGCATGATAAGCAGCTTTTAATTTCGGAATCATCCCACTCGTAATCACATCACCGGCAATCAAACGCTGAACTTGGGCATAGTGGACGTTGGGCATGACGTGTTCAGCTCGGCAAAGTCCGGGAACATCTGTTAGTAAAAGTAGGCGATCCGCGTGTAATTCACTGGCTAAAAAGGCAGCAACATCATCTGCATTAACATTTAGCCATCGGCCGTCACTGGTTTGGCATAGGGGACCAAAAACAAGTAATTGACCTTGCTTCAATTTAGCTTTGACTATTTCATCTAAAATCAGTGGCTTGCCCACGTTTAAATAAGTGTCCTGATTTAAATAGTCGCCCATAATAGAAGCAGATTCAGCATTTGCCAGCCAAGTATCTAGGTCGGCGGCAGTTAGCTGTTGGTAGAAAGCAGGCTGAATTTCATTTAAGATCAATGTTTTCATGAGTGTCATTGTCTGATCATCTGTCACGCGAATACCATTGATCTTTTGCACGGGTAATTGTTGTATGCGACAAGCTTGTGAAATGCGGTTACCACCACCGTGAACGATGATCATTCGAGTTGCCTCTGCTTGCAGTCGCTGTAAACTTGTAAAGAAGTTTTGCGATAAATGATCTAAGGCAGTACCCCCTATTTTGATCACGACTGTTTCTGCCATAAATTTTCGCCTCCTAAACTTTACTAAGATGCTAAATAGTTTTCATTTTATTGCAGCATTCGTTTGCTAATATTCGTTTTAGGTATGGTAATTAGCATTGATTTTGACATATTGATACGTGAGATCACAACCCCAGGCTTGGCCGCGAGCATTGCCGACATTTAGATTAACGACAATATTGATTTGATGCTGGGTCATACTATGGGCTAAAATTTTTGGATCACTGTTACTGGCTTGACTTTGTTCAACTAAAGGTATGCCATTCAGACTTAGATTCAAATGGGCAATATCTAATTTGGCGTCTGTTTGACCAATGGCCGCTACCAGGCGGCCCCAATTTGGATCTTGACCAAAAATTGCCGCTTTTACCAGATTTGAGCCAACGATAGCTTTGGCTACTTTTTTAGCATCAGCTTCATTGGCCGCATGCTCGACAGTTACTTCAACTAATTTACTTGCGCCTTCACCATCTTGGGCGATGGCTTTGGCTAGATAGACCATGATTTCATGGAATGCTGCCGCAAATTTTTCATAATTCTCTGTGGCCGGTTCAATTAATTGGTTTGCTGCCAAACCGTTAGCTAGCGCCACAACCATGTCATTGGTAGATGTATCACCGTCGACTGTGATTTGGTTAAAAGTAGTTTCTGTTTCCGTACTGAGCAGTTGCTGTAAAGTCTCGGCTTGAATATTTGCATCAGTAGTAATAAACCCCAACATCGTGCACATATTCGGGTGAATCATGCCAGAGCCCTTACAAAAACCACTAATAGTAACGATCTCGCCAGACAACTGTAATTGAACACTGATGGTTTTGCTGTGAGTATCAGTCGTTAAAACTGCAGAAGTGAGGGCGTCGTTTTTGGTTAACGCCAGTTTGTGGATACCAGCTGTTAACTTAGCCATTGGCAATTGTTCACCAATTAAGCCAGTGGATGCAATACCAACAAGATCTGGATCAATTGCTAATTGTGCCGCTGCAATTTCTTGAGTCAATTGCGCGTTTTTCAAACCCAAAGCACCTGTACAGGAATTAGCAATGGCGCTGTTCATGACCATCGCTTGAAGCTGATGGTTGGTTTTAATCAAGTGTGCGGTGGTCAGTGTTGGGGCAGCCTTGAATTGGTTTGTGGTATATACACCGGCAGCCTGAGCCGGTACTTTGGAGTACAGCCACCCAAGATCAAGCTTGTGCTTGCGTAAACCAGCATGGATACCATCACTGTAAAAACCAATTGGCCAAGTAAAATCAATTATTTGATAAGGTTGGGATAAATCCTCGAGAACTTGCATTTTAACGACCTCCTATAAGTTATAGTTTGTCATAGGCAAACCACTAGTTTCAGAAAAGTTAAATAGCTGGTTAAAGTTTTGCACGGCTGCACCAGCTGCGCCTTTAAGCAAATTATCAATGACGCTGACAATCATGATCACGTTGGTAATGGGATTATAGGTTAACCCAATAAGGCAATTATTAGTGCCGACCACCGTTTTTAAATCCGGCATTTGATCAGGGGGATAGACATTGACAAAGGGCTTGGTTTGATAAACACGTTGATAGATAGTTTTTAACGTATCTGCATTGTTTGCCAGTAGTTTTTGAAAAGCAGCTGTTGGCTTCACATAGATCGTGGCTAAAATGCCACGGTCTACTGGCAACAAGGTCGTACTAAATTGAATATGGGCTAAATTGGGATCCCAAGTTTGTAATTCTTGGATAATTTCAGGAATGTGCTGATGCTGATTAATCTTGTAAAGGCTTAGATTTTCATTGGCATGAACGTATTGATTACTTGACTTAGGCTGTTTACCAGCTCCTGTGACACCGGATTTGGCGTCTACAATGATGGTTTCATTATCAAGCAAATGATTTTGAACCAATGGTGCAAGGCCAAGCAGTGTTGCGGTTGCGTAACAACCGGGGTTGGCAATATATGTCTGTTCTGGGGTATCGAATTCTGGCAGATTATAATTTGTTTTCAGCAATGCCTCAGGGCTGGGAGCGGGTTTTTGATACCATTTTTCAAATTGATTTATATCTTGTAAACGATAATCACCTGAAAGATCGATCACCGGAAAGTCATGTTCAATAAAAGGGTTAGCTAATTTGGTACTCACACCAGCAGGTGTAGCGAAGAACAGGACATCATTATTTGCCATGATCGTTGCAGCATCAAAAGGCTGAATTGACACATATTCTTGGATTGATGGGTCTAAAAGATATTGGTGGGGCGTACCATCCTCATGGCCATATAGATTGATATTAGAGACGTATGGATGATGACTTAACAGTTGATAGAGTATTTTGCCGGCATAACCAGTGACACCGATAATTGCAACTTGCATATACATACCTTCTTAGCGTTTAAATGTGAATATTTATAAGTTGTTTTTAACCTTACTGCAATTAAATTCTAAAATCAAGTTTAAATTGCAAAAATATACATATTTTTGGTAAATATGGTATAAATAGTGCATATTTCGTTTTCAAATGATTTCTATTATTTTGAGTGTAAACGCTTGCTAAAATAATCAAAATCCATTAACTTAGGTAGCATAAGTTGAAATGTGAAAGGAAGGTCTATATTTATGGCAATTTTTCCAGCTTATAGCAAAGATGAAATTTTGGATTATTTAAAACAGCAGGCACCCCATGCCGAGATTCACGTGGCTGATGAGGTTGCTTTAAAATATTCGGCTAATGGTCGTGCCCAAGACAAAATAAATGGTCAAATTTTGGCATATGTGGCTGTAACTGACGTAGCTGACATTCAAGGTACCTTAAAAACTGCCCGCAAATATCACATTCCTGTCGTACCTCAAACGGGCGATACGAGTACTGTGATTGGTGCGGACGGTATTGATGGTGCTATTATTCTTTCATTGATCAAGATGAATCGAATTAAAGAAATCAGCAAAGATGATTCATTGGCCGTCGTGGAACCCGGCGTCATTAATGGGGATCTGGATCAAGTCGCGCGGGCCCAAGGTATGTTTTACGCCCCAGATCCTGGTTCCAAGCCAATTTCAACAGTTGGCGGTAATGTGGCAACCAATGCTGGTGGTATGAGCAGCGTGAAGTATGGGGTTACCAAAGATGCCATCCTAGGTTTGAAAGTTGTGCTAGCTGATGGACGCGAAATAAAAATTGGCGGGCGTACTTTTAAGCAGGCATATGGCTACGATTTGACCCATTTATTTATCGGTTCAGAAGGCACGCTTGGAATTGTATCTGAGATTACTGTGAAATTAAATCCGATCCCAGTTGGGACTTCCGTGATGGGGGTTGCTTTCTTCGAAAATATGACAGAATTGGCTAAGGCGGTCAAGGACTTGCGTATCTCTGGTATTTATCCCGTAATGTTAGAAGCTTTGGACGGGAAAACTGTCAAGGCGCTAGATAAATACGAGGGGACCAGCTATGCTAAAAGAGAAACGTCATCTATGTTGATCTTTAGATTAGATGCTGGTGGACAGGAAAGTTTGGCGATTGCCGAAAAAATCTTAAATGAACATCAGGCAGAAAACATCAGTGTGACAAGTGATCCCGTTGAGTCAGCCCGACTAATGAAATTACGGCAGGATATGCTGCCAGCTGTTTTTGCAAATGGCAATCATATTATGGAAGACATGGCTGTGCCGCTCTCTAAATTGCCTGAAATGATGGATTACGTTCAAGAAGTAGCCCAAGAATTGAATGTAGATGTTTATACTGCTGGCCACGCTGGCGATGGTAACGTCCATCCAAGTTTGATCTGGCAAGGCCAAGAAGAGCCGCCGGCAGCTGTGATCGAAGCAACTCGACGTATGTTTCGCAAGGCTCTAGCGTTGGGCGGCACGATATCTGGTGAACATGCAGTGGGCATGTCTAAAAATCAATGGACAAATGAAGAGCTCGGTTTTGATGTAGACGAGATTCAGCACCAAATTAAAAATTTGTTTGATCCACTCGGTATTTTGAATCCCAAACGGAAAATCAATTAAGTAACCACGTGAGAGTGCGACAAAAGGCGGTCAGTGGCCGAGCACTAACAAGAATCACGATAAATGGTAAGCTTTTCCATTTGAGTGATTCGTCGTTAGGTGAGGCCATTGCCTTTTGGAACACGTTTAAGCAATGAATATTCATAATTAACAGGTGGCTGACAACAAAACGTTAGTTTTGTCCAGCCACTATTTTTTATGGATGAAATCGTTTCATTTGTTGAAGTAATGGGTTAACATTGGAATTGAAACAAGTTGTTGTAAAGCAATAACCTGCCGCTAAATGGGGGTGCAGGAGAATATGAAGAGAATTATTGCTGTGATACCAACTGTACTAGTGATTGGCCTGTTATTTTATGCGTGGCTAGCACCAGGGCTAGCGACTGCAACACAAATAAATTTGGTCGTATTTAGTGTCGTTTTTTAGGCTTATATACATTTTTCACTGTCGCGGTTTCAAGTTTGGTTTATGGTTATCACAATGAGAAGCCACTAGCTAAGAATAAAAAAATTTTTCTCGGCTATATGTCTACAATCCTTGTGTTGGTGTTGCTTGGTTCGATTTATATGATGAATCATAATTAAAATTTAGACTTAAATTAAGCACAGAAAAAGGCTAAAAACAAAGTATAAATTTTGTTTTTAGCCACTTTTTAATTACGGATAATTTTGGTTAAAACGTGTGCCACTTTTTGTTAGTCACTTTTATTTTTGGTTTCTAACTGCACAAATTGGACGACAAATTTAACCAGGTAATACATTAAAATTAAGCCTAAAATAATAAAAATTGTAATTCGAATAAGATTGGTACTGAGAAATAACCAGATTAGTAAAAAGCCGAGTGCAATAATGACGGTATCCAATGAATCCGATTGTTTTTGACGGCGCCGCACGATAACCCCTCCTTGTTTTGCAAGTCAAAGGTGCTTAAGCCAACATTAATCAATGAAAACCTGAGTATGTAGATCAGAAAGATAAGTAAAATACGTTTCTTAGATTACCAATTTATTAAAAATATGGCAAGTGTGTTACAAAAAATTTCATGTTTTGGTCATAAAATAAATTAGTTTTGTTCACGTTTGTTCAGCTTGATTTCGGCTTGTATCGCTATTCAATAAATGGGTAAAATAAACGTAACATAGGAAGGTGATTAAGATGCGTCTACTGGTAACAGGTGGCTCTGGTTTTATTGGCAGTAACTTTATTCATTGCCTTTTACAGAGACACCCTGATAATTTTATCGTCAATTTGGATAAAATAACTTATGCCGCTAACCCTAATTCACTGGCTGACGTGGCTAGTCAAGCGAATTATCGTTTTGTTCAAGGCGATATCTTGAACACAGCGTTGGTCACATATGTGATGCAGCAGTATAAGTTGGAGGCTATCATAAATTTTGCCGCGGAATCCCATGTGGATCGCAGTATTACGGATCCTGATATTTTTGTGCAAACAAACGTTTTAGGGACGCAGCATTTGTTAGATGTTGCCCTAAAAATGAAGGTCAATCGTTTTTTGCAAGTTTCTACAGATGAAGTTTATGGTGAACTAGGTGAAACGGGACAATTTACAGAAAGTAGTCCACTCCAACCGCATAGCCCCTATTCTGCTGCTAAAGCAGCTGCCGATTTATTAGTGCAGGCCTATCATCGTACTTACCAGTTACCAACGAACATTACGCGTTGTTCCAATAATTACGGCCCTTATCAACATCCAGAAAAGCTGATTCCTAAATTTGTAACGCATGCTCTGACAAAGCAACCGCTGCCACTTTATGGTAATGGGATTAATGTGCGCGATTGGATCCATGTTCAAGATCATTGTCGGGCACTTTATTTGGTTTTGACACGAGGAAAGATCGGTGAAACTTATAATATTGGCAGTCATCATGAATTAACAAACCAAAAAATAGCCGAGCTCATTATACGTGAACTCGGCTTGAATTTAAACTTAATTAAATACGTGGCTGATCGGCCAGGGCATGACCAGCGCTATGCCATGGATCCAACTAAAATTGAGCATGAATTAGGTTGGCGACCACGAGTTGATTTCAAGCAAGGTTTAAAGCAAACGATTGCTTGGTATCAGAATCATTCAGAATGGTGGCAATATTTTGCAAAAGCGTAACTATTTCAAGCATTGATGAATTGTGTCAGATAATCCTGTAATTGGTGGTTATCTGCTAATTAGATAAAGTTATTGCTTTTTGGAATACAGTTAAGGTTAAATTATGCATTTAAAAAATCGATCAAATGATGGCCATGGCCAACTTCAGCAATAGAGTGGGCGTCAGAGCCATAGATTAGCGGAATACCAAAGGATTGAGCTAGTTTAATTAATTCGGGATAAGGATATACTTCATTACACCAAGGTTTATATAGACCAGATACATTGAAATCTAAAGCCCAATTCGTACGTTTCAACTGGTTGAAGAGCACGCGAACTTTGCGCATATTATGCTCATCAAAAACCAATGGCATCTGAAAATAATCTTGAAATTTTTTGATTAAGGTCATGTGTCCAAGACGTTTAGGTGCGTGGGGACCTAAGTCTGTCGTAACAGCCTGTTGTAAAGCATCTAAATAGTGACCGTAAATTGATTGCGCATCGGCTGTTTCTTGCCGAAAACCGGCTTGAAATTCAGTAGGGGTGTAATCAACACCATAAAATTTGGCATTTGTACCCTTCATGAAATGAACCGATAAGATACCATCATTTAGTTCGGCACCATATTCTTCAAGAAAATCACGGGTCCAGTCGATATGAGTCGGCAAAAAATCAAATTCAAAACCCAAGTTGATCTTTAAATCGTGCCGGTATTTATGTTGTAAGCTGTGTATTTTTTGTAAATAGGCAGGGACATCGGTTAAAGCCATCGCCCCAGTATCAAAAGTATCTAGCGCCCCACCCAGTTCTGCACGAAAAGCAGGTGGCAACGGCGCGTGTTCCGTCACAGAGTAAGACTTAAAACCGAGTTTGATAGCCTTTCGAATCATCAGTTCGACGTCATCGCCACTACCATGTTGGCAAAACTCAGTATGTGTGTAACCATCTTGGTTAGGTACCATTTGAACACCCCCTATTCTAACGGTTTATTTTTGACAGTTTGAGCATCAGCTTTACGATAAATGATTTGGTAAATCACGAACATCAATAAAAATACAATAATTGAAATACTCATCGCAAGGCGTGTGTCAGGATTGAATAGTAGAAAGACTAATATTCCAATAAAGAATAGCAGACTTAAATAATCACTAAATGGATAAAGGGGCATGGTAAAGTTAGCGACGCCTTTAGGATTTTTTTGTCGATATTTCAAATGGCACCAGAGTAGAATGAGCCACACTAAAACAAAATTAATGGTTGAGACACTGGAGATTAATGTAAAGATACTGGCAGGCATCAGGTAGTTCAAAACAACGATCACTAACAGGATCAACGTCGAAACATTTAAAGAAAAGTTTGGCACGCCATTTTTACCGAGTTGGGTAAATTTTGATGAAGCGTTCCCGCCTTGTCCTAATGCGTGTAAGGTGCGGCTCGTACTAAACAAACAACTATTGGTAGCGGACATTGCTGCTGTTAGAACAACAAAGTTCAAAATTGCGGCGGCACCAGGCACACCAATACCGGCAAAGACTTGGACAAAGGGGCTGGCAGAAGTTGTGATCTTATGCCAAGGATAGACGCTCATGATAGCAATCATTGAACCAACATAGAATAAACCAATTCGAATTGGCAAACTATTGATGGCTTTAGGCAAATTTTCGGCAGGATTGTCTGTTTCGCCAGCAGTTAAACCCACCATCTCAATCCCAACAAAGGCAAAAACAACCATTTGAAAAGACATGAGAAAGCCATAGCTGCCTTTGGGGAAAATACCACCATGATTAACTAAATTACTGAAACTAGCAGGGGCACCACTGACCCGGACGTGGCAAATAGCTAGGATAAAACCGACGGCCACCAGTAAAATAATCGCGATAACTTTAATCAAAGAAAACCAAGATTCCATTTCCCCAAATAACCGGACATTGACCATATTGGCTGCAAACAAGAATAGTAAGATGACTAAAGGAGCCACCCATTGAGGCAAATTTGGCAACCAATATTTAATGTAAATGCCAGTTGCTGTCAAGTCAGCCATGGCTAAACTGATCCAACAGAACCAGTAAGTCCAACCGGTAACAAATTCAAAGCGATCCCCTAAATAGGTTTTTACAAAATCAAGAAATGAATGTTTGTCAGTATCAGATAGCAGTAATTCACCAATAGCACGCATCATAAAGAAACAAAAGATGCCCACAATCAAATAAGAAAGGATGATTGAGGGTCCAGAAGTATGGATGGCACTACCAGAGCCCAAGAACAAACCAGTACCAATCGCACCACCAATAGCAATCATCTGAATATGGCGGCTTTGCAAGGAACGGGACAAGGTAGGTCGAACGGATGCTTGTTTTTGAGACATATTGTTTGCTCCTAAGGTTTAATTTCTAATACATGACAAGTGATTTATACGGCAAACGGCCAATAATGAACGAAAAAAAGCCCCTAGTACATTCCTGATGTACTAGGGGCGAATAGTAATTCGCGGTTCCACCCAAGTTTTACGAAAGTGATCGTATCTTTGATAGTTGCTAAAGGTAACCAACCTAAAATGAAACGCCATAAACCATACCGACTTTCAGCAAACGTCGGCTCTCTGCCATGAAATTAGATGACTTTCACTTTAAAACATCCAGACAAAAAAGTCAACTAGTAAAATTAAAAAATGATGAGTTATCTTAGTTTGGTGTTGCTAGATTTAATGGTTCATACATGGTTTCAATTGACAATTCAGTTGAATTGGCACATACACAGCTAAAAATAGTGGAAAGTGGCTGAGACAAAACTAACGTTTTTGTTTTCAGCCACTTGTTAATTAAGAATATTCATTACTTAAACGTATGCTAAAAAGGAATTTCCTCACCTAAAGACGAATCACTCAAATGGAAAATCCCACCATTTATCGTGATTTTTGTTAGTGCTCGGCCACTGACTGCCTTTTAGCTCATTCGCCATAGGGAATTCCCTAATAGTTTAAATAAACAGCCTTAAAAATTAGAAAAAGGATTGAATAATTAAAAAATAATGAGTATTATTATCTTTAATCATAATTTAAAGTGGGTGAACATTATGCATGAAAGTGATCAGTTACTATATGATCCACGCTACGAGCACGATGCTTGTGGTATGGGCTTTATCACACAGATGGATGGTCAAAAAAGCCATGATCTGATTGAAAAAGCTTTAACTATGCTGCATCGTATGAATCATCGTGGCGGTACAGGTGCTGAGCCTGATACTGGCGATGGTGCCGGTATCTTACTTCAAGTTCCCGATGAATTTTTTAGAAAAGAAGCACAAACGTTAACAATAGATTTACCATCGCTGGGTGATTATGCGGTTGGCCAGTTTTTTATGCCTAAACCAACAACTGAGCGCGATGCCGTCATTGCCTCAGCAACTGAAGAAATTGAAAATAGAGGTTTTCATGTTTTAGGACATCGCTTGGTCCCATTCGTTTATGATGCTTGTGGTCCGACAGCACAGCAGACAATGCCAAGTTTTGTTCAATTTTTCATTGCTCGACCGAATGACGTGGCTCGAGGACGACAGTTTGAGGACAGTTTATATGAACTCCGCCGTCATTTAGAAAAAAATTTTTCAGCTGCGACTGAACTAAGTATTGCTTCTTTGTCTAGTCGAACGATCGTTTACAAAGGTATGCTGCATGCTTATCAGGTTGGTCTTTTCTATCCTGATTTGCACGATGAAACTATGACTTCTGCCATTTGCTTAGTGCATTCACGATTTTCCACTAATACTTTTCCAAGTTGGGATCGAGCCCAGCCTTATCGTTATTTAGCTCATAATGGTGAAATCAATACCCTCAAGGGTGCTGAAAATTGGATGACTGCGCATAATATTGAAATCTATAATGAAGAGAACTCTGATTCTGCCAAATTAGAGAATTGCATGGAATACCTTTATCATCATGGTCGAGATATTCCTGAAGCTTTATTGATGATGGTGCCTGAAGCTTGGTCTAAAGCTAAAACAATGGACCCAAAGCAACGGGCCTTTGATGAATACAATGAAAGTTTTATGTCACCTTGGGATGGGCCAGCTGCACTTTGTTTCACTGACGGTGTCCAAGTTGGTGCTGCCTTAGATCGTAACGGGTTGCGACCTTCTCGTTATTTGATGACTAAGAGCGGTCTATTTGTGGTTGCTTCTGAATCTGGTGTTGTAGATATCAAGCCTGAAGATGTGGTCAAAAAGGGTATTCTTGGTCCGGCTGAAATGATTTTGGTGGATACCAATACGGGCACTTTTTTAGACACGCAAGCAATTAAAGCTAAGTATGCCAATCAGTATCCATTTGAACAATGGCTCAAAGACAATCAGATCGATTTGCAGCAACTACCCATAGCAACACAGCTAAAACCCATGAGTAAGACGGCTGTTCAAACGATGTGGCGCCGGAATGGTTACACGGAAGATATCATTCAAGATGCGATCATCCCAATGGCTACTAAGGGTGAAGAGCCAATTATCTCAATGGGGTTTGATTCACCATTGGCAGTTTTAAGCAAACGCCCGCAATCATTATTTACTTATTTCAAGCAACAATTTGCACAAGTGACGAATCCACCAATTGATGCTATTCGAGAAGATTACTTTATTGGTACAGAAATGTTTTTGGGTCAGGATAAAGATATTACCCGTAATATTCCAGAGAATGCCCGCAAAATTAAATTGGCTGAGCCAATTCTAGATGATGATCAATTTGCAAAATTGACGCATATTACTAAAGAAGATTTTAAAGCGGCAACAGTCAGTTTGGGCTATGCCAGTCAGGAACCGACAACACATAGTTTGGAACATGCTTTAGACGATATGTTTCGCCAAGCCGAATATGAAATTGATCATGGCGCGGCTTTGTTAATTTTATCTGATCAGGGCATTGATGAATCGCAATTGGTCATTCCCACATTACTGGCCACCGCGGGCTTAAATCATTATTTGGTAGAAAAAGGTAAGCGTGGTTTGGCTTCAATCATTGTAGCCAGTGCAGAACCTTGCGAGATTCATCATTATGCGACTTTGCTTGGTTATGGTGCTTCAGCAATTTATCCTTACGGTGCCTATGAAACTTTAAGATATTACGAGATGGCTGCCGCAATTCCTAAATACATCAAGGGATGTGTCAAAGGCATCATTAAAATTATGAGTCGCATGGGGATTTCTACCATAAATGGCTATCAAGGCGCTCAATTGTTTGAAGCCATTGGGTTATCTTCAAAAGTTGTCAATACTTATTTTCCTGGGACCCCAAGCCGTATCGAAGGTATCGATCTAATGACGATTGAACAAGAATACTATCAGCGTTATGAAAAGGCGTATGGCCCCGATCAAAAGGACCCACTTGCTTCTGGTGGCAGTTTCAAATATCGGACCACGGGAGAACATCACTTATTCAATCCAATTTCACTATTTAAATTTCAAGATGCTGTGCGAACAGGAAACTACAAGTTATTTAAAGAATACACAGCTGAGATGGATGCTGAAGCCCTTAAAACACCGACAACATTACGTTCAGTTTGGCATTTGAAGCCTAGTGAAACACCAGTGGCGCTTGCAGAGGTCGAACCAGTTTCAGAAATCGTGAAGCGTTTTAAGTCTGGAGCGATGAGTTATGGCGCCATTTCTGAAGAAGCTCATGAAACGATTGCTCAAGCCATGAACGAAATTGGTGGTAAGAGTAATTGTGGTGAAGGTGGCGAAAATCGGAATCGGTTCAAATTAAAAGCAGATGGCCGCAATCTTAATAGTAAAATCAAACAAGTTGCTTCGGCACGATTTGGTGTCAATGCCGAGTACCTTATGAGTGCGGAAGAAATTCAAATCAAGATGGCACAAGGGGCAAAGCCGGGTGAAGGGGGCCAATTAGCAGCCAGTAAAAATTACCCGTGGGTTGCTGAATGTCGTGGGGCCACACCAGGTGTACGGTTGATTTCACCACCACCACATCATGATATTTACTCCATCGAAGATCTTAAACAGCTGATCTATGACCTTAAACAAATCAATCCCTATGCTAAAATTACGGTTAAGTTAGTTGCCAGTACTGGCGTTGGTACAATTGCCGCTGGTGTGGTTAAAGCTGGCGCTGATAAAATTGTCATTTCCGGTTACGATGGCGGCACTGGTGCTGCACCAAGAACATCTGTCCGTGATGCCGGTTTGCCTTGGGAGATGGGTTTAGCAGATGCGCATCAAACCTTATCATTGAATCATTTACGTCAGCGGGCGACTTTAGAGACGGATGGCAAATTGATGACTGGTCGTGATATTGCCGTAGCGATTTTACTTGGTGCTGAAGAATTTAGCTTTGCTTCTTTAACGCTTTGTGCGATTGGTTGTATTATGATGCGGGTTTGCAGCTTAAATACTTGTCCAACCGGTATTGCAACCCAAAACCCTAAATTGCGTCAAAACTTTGTCGGCCGACCAGAAGATATTAAGCATATGATGTATTTCCTAGCCGAAAATTTACGGGAAATTATGGCCAAACTTGGTTATCGGACAATTGATGAAATGGTTGGGCATACGGAGCATTTACAGCCTCGGTTTATTCCAACTGGTAAGGCAAAGTTCTTGAATTTTGATCGTATTTTAGGCCAATCACTTGGTATCAAACGCAAACAAAAAGATCCGTTTGCTGAGAAATACCATTGGCAAGAATTAGACCAATTTGCCGAACAAGCCATGCAACAAATTGATGATACTGTCGTTAATCTACCAATCAATAACGTTCAAAGAGCAGTTGGAACACGTATGGGTGGTTGGATTGCCCAACATTTTGGCAATCAGACAGTTAAACCCGGAAAAATCAAGTATCACTTTACAGGCGTTGCCGGTCAGAGTTTTGGTGCTTTTATTACCCAGGGCCTAGAACTTAAATTAGTTGGTGAAGCTAATGACTATGTTGGCAAGGGGTTAAGTGGCGGCCGGTTGATCGTACAGGCACCTACAACCGCAGCTGATGTTTACAGTAACAGTCCAATCGTTGGTAACGTCGCTTGTTTTGGTGCTACCAGTGGTGAAGCTTATTTCAACGGTCGGGCTGGCGAACGTTTCTGTGTCCGTAATTCTGGTGCTGATGTTGTTGCTGAAGGTATCGGCGATCACGGCTGTGAATATATGACTGGTGGGCATGCCCTAATCCTTGGAACAACCGGAGCTAATTTTGGTGCAGGTATGTCTGGTGGCATTGCCTACGTTTATGACCCTGATCAGACTTTTAAACAACATGTGAATTTGGACATGGTCGACCTATTACCGTTAGATACAGCTGATCAAGCAAAGGTAAAAGACATGTTGGAGAAGCACTTAGAATATACGCATTCCGCCAAAGCACAAGAAATTTTAGATGCCTTTACTTATATGATTGCTGATTTTGTTAAAGTTTATCCTAAGGACTTCCATCGGATCAATGATATTTTAGCTAATTTGGCCAACGATGAAACGAAACAAAACGAAAGTCAGGATGCCATTTTAGAAGAAGCCTTTGAGATTGCAACAAATCAAAAGTAAGTAAGGAGGAAATGCCATGTCAGATCCGTTTGGTTTTATGAAATATGATCGTCAAGATAATCCTTATCGACCAATTAAGGACCGCATTAAAGATTTTAATGAATTAGAAGTCGAATTAGACGAAAAAACGCGGCGTGAGCAGGCAGCACGCTGTATGAACTGTGGGGTACCCCATTGTCATCATGGGATTTTCTATGGTGGTGGTCGTGCCGTTGGCGGTTGTCCTAATGACAATTTAATCCCAGAATGGCAGAATTTAATTTATGAACAACGAGATAAAATGGCTTTTCAACGGTTAACGTTGACAAATCCTTTGCCTGATTTTACCGGACTAGTCTGCCCGGCACCATGCGAGCTAAGTTGTAATGAAGCTTTACATGGTAAGGGGATTACGATCCGTAATAATGAACACTTTATTATTGAAACGGCTTTTAAACATAATTGGGTTAAAGATCAAGGCATGCCTGCTGTCCGCAATCATTTTAAAGTGGCTGTTGTTGGCAGTGGGCCTTCTGGTTTGGCAGCAGCATGGCGTTTAAACCAGCTCGGCTTTAATGTGACTGTTTTTGAAAAGTCGGATAAACCTGGTGGCTTGTGTATGTATGGCATTCCAAACATGAAATTGCCAAAAGCAATTGTGGCACGTCGAATCGCAGTAATGAAGGCAGTCGGTATCAACTTTAAAGTAAATACTGAAGTCGGTGTTGATATCACTAAGGCTGAGTTAAAAGCTAACTTTGATAAGATTATCGTCTGCATTGGTGCCGGCACACCAAGAGATATGGCCTTAGATCATGACCAGATAAATGAAGTTAAATTTGCGGTGGATTTCTTAACGCAAGCAACTAAGTCTTTGGAAAACAACGGTGTCAAAGCTGGTCAGAGACTAGCTGGTAAAAAAGTTGTCGTCGTTGGCGGTGGCGATACAGGAAATGATTGTATTGCAACTGCGATTCGTCTAGGTGCTACGAATATTAAACAACTGGAGATTACACCAGAGCCGCCAACACAACGGCCTGATGGTAATCCTTGGCCCGAATACCCGATGACCAAACGCGTTGGCTATGGGCAGGCGGAAGCAGAAGCAATTAATGGGCATACCATTTCTGAGTATGAAAAAACAATTACTGGGTTTCAAACTAAGGATGGTAAATTGGTGAGTGTCACAATTTCACAAGTGAAAAACTTTAAGCCAATTCCAGGCACAGCTGTAGAAGTACCTTGTGATTTAGTACTTTTAGCAATGGGTTTTACCGGGCCGCAAAAAAATGTATTAGAGTCTTTAGGCGTCGAAACAGTTTATGATAAATATCGGACAAATGATGCACAAATTTATGTTGCGGGTGATGCCCGCCGGGGGCCGTCACTGGTCATTTGGGCCATTCGTGAAGGTCGGCTTTGCGGACAAACTGTTGCTGATACCTTGGCCCGTGTAGAACAACGGCAAATGGTTTGACAGTAATCTGTGTATATTATTTGACATTACATTTAAAATAAACACCCGAGAATATGGATTCCATGTTCTCGGGTGTTTATTTTTATCTATATTGTATGAAGATTTGTTAGAATGGCCATCTTTGTACTAAACGATTGTATTCATCTTCAGTAATTGGTAAGACAGAACCGTGACGGGCACCATCAGGAATTGAATAATCTTTAGGGTCCAATTTATTGAAAACACCACTATCGATATTGTCAGAAACATATGGTTCATAACCATTATCGTTATAGTGATCTAACAACAAGACCCACTTGTTCTGACCGTAAAGTTTATATGTTTCCGGACCTTCAACGTCTTTTAAATTACTCAATAACTCGGAGTAAATTGGCGTGCCTTGAGGATCTGTTAAAGCATTAACCCGGTCTTCATAGACGTGTTTTGAGTTTTCATTTTTGACAAAGCGCACAAAATGGTCATTGTTTTGAAATACCGTTGCATCAATCCGACTTTGTCCGGTTGGTGCAATGTAAGGAACAGCCTGGCTGAAATTCTTGAAATCACTAGTTCTAGAAGCCCAGATAGATAAATCTTTGTAATTATCCTCACTGTTAGACTCCGCCCAGTAAACTAAATAATTCTGCTGGATGGGATCCCAAATTGCTTCAGGTGCCCAAGTGCAGCCAGCATCGCCAGAAGCAATGGTTGAATAATCATAACCCCAACCGGTGAGGTCACTACTGCTCATAGAAAGAATAGAACGCTTGGCTGTCCCGATACCACGAGAATCATCCCAACTGGTAGCTAAGATGTGAAAACTACCATCTTTAGCACGCAAGATAAACGGATCACGCACCTGATGATTTTGAATTGGTAGTGTAGGTTGATCATGATTTAAAGCCTGATAGTGTAATCCGTCTTTGCTAACGGCAAAGTGAATTTGCTGATCGTTAGGCTTGTATTTTAATGATTTGAAATAGACAAATAAGTAGTGATTATAAACAGGTTGGTCATTGGCATCAGCCTGCGCCGTCGTTACTTGATTATCAAAATTCCCTGGACCAAAAAAAGTGAATAATGCTACAAAAGCTGCTAATAAAAGTAATTTATAATAACGCCCAGTAGCTTTAACATTTAACCTTAACATATTTACTGTCCTCCAAGACTATTAATGCAGATTCATAAACTCAAATAATTCCAGTTTTCATTATATAATATTCACAACTCTATGCCTGTTACATCTAAGTTAATTTCTGATTACAAAGCTTCAACTCTAAATCCTACTCATAAGTCCCTTGATATTATTGACTTTATGAAAAAAATGAGATATATTACAATAAATTAATTTTAGATTATAAAGTTATAAAATAATTAAAATTGGAGGAGCTAACAATTGAAACACTTAACAACTAAGTATTTTGTGATTCTGGTTATCATTTTGTCAGCCTTAATTGGTTCACCTAATTTAGCTATGGCAGAAAATGAGAAAACTCTAAATGTTACAGTTACTACACCCGCAGCAACAGCAGATCCATCTAATTTTTCCGATGCTGCAAGTGCGGATATCATGACCCAGACCATGACAGGATTATATCAGCTTGATAATCATGGCAAAGTAATCCCCGGAATTGCCACTAAGATCGTGTCACCCACCAATAATGGCAAAGTTTATACATTTGAGTTGCGCCATTCAAAATGGTCTAATGGTGAACCAGTAGTCGCCGATGACTTTGTTTATGCTTTACGTAGAATGGCCGATCCCCAGACAAAGTCGCAAATTGCCCAAATGCTGATAAATATTCAAAATTTCA
The DNA here is from genome assembly GCF_047943045.1 of Agrilactobacillus fermenti. Taxonomy (GTDB): domain Bacteria; phylum Bacillota; class Bacilli; order Lactobacillales; family Lactobacillaceae; genus Agrilactobacillus; species Agrilactobacillus fermenti. Next base: position 1,020,589 of record NZ_CP181347.1, read on the forward strand.
AGGCAGCAATGACCGGTAAGGCAAAACCTGACACGATTGGCGTCAAGGCTTTGAGCAAATATAAACTTCAAATTACCCTGGCAAAACCGACACCTTATTTGAATACACTGTTAGCTTTGGTTGTTTATCCGCTGAATCAAAAAGCAGTGACAAAGTATGGTTCCAAATATGGTACCAATGGCCAATCTATTCTAACGAATGGCGCCTATAAGTTAGCAAATTGGAATTCGACCGCTGAAAAATGGGATTATATTAAGAACAATAATTACTTTGATGCAAAAGACGTCCATATTCAAAAAGTACATACACAAGTCATTAAAGACAGTAATACGGGCTATAATCTTTTTTCGGATGGTAAAGTCCAGGAAACGAGTCTTTCAGGAACAATGGCACGACAGAATGAGCATGACCCTGAATTAACCTATCAAAAATCAGCTCAATTGTATTATTTAGCTTATAACGCGCAAAAAAAAGCTACTGGAAATTTAGATTTTCGTAGAGCGGTCGCTTATGCAATCAATCGCAAAGCGTTAACAAACAATGTTTTACAAGATGGATCAATTCCGGCATATAACATGATTCCTACGGGATTAGCTACAAATAGCAAGAACCAAGACTTTTCTAAGGCATCGGGTAAAGACGTGACTTATGATAAACACAAAGCCCAGCAATATTGGCAAGCAGCCCAGAAAAAGTTAGGGAAAAAGGTTTCGGTCTCTTTATTGACGAGTGATGAAGACAGTGCCAAAAAAATCGCCGATTATCTTCAAGGCCAGTTACAGCAGACTTTAAAGGGGCTTTCAGTTCATATTGTAACGAATCCAGCCCAGCAGAAATTACAACAACAAGTTAAAGGCAATTTTGAGATGACTGTGCAGGGCTTTGGTTCGGGTGTCAATGATCCAATTGACTATTTGAATTTTTCTAGTGCTGGTAATAGTTTTAACTTTGGCCGCTACCATAATCAAGCATATGAAGCCGTCATGACAAAAGTAAATAGTAATGAAGATGCAAATAATGCAGATAAGCGTTGGCAAGATATGTTACGTGCTTCGAAATTACAGATGACACAGCAGCCAGTGACACCGCTATATCAAAAACGAACCCCGCGATTAATTAATAAACAGGTGAAAAACTTGAATTATTTAATGTTGATTGATGCTCAATATCGCTATGCAACCTACAAATAAATCAGGCTAAATTTTTTTGGATAGGTCGGAATATTTTTATGAAAATTAAACGAATTGATTCAAAAGTTGTTAAGGTACCTTTTAAAGCACCAGTAAAAGTGGCTTTCAAGACAATCACCGCCCAAGAAATCGTCTTATTACGGATTCAGACCGACACGGCGCTCGAAGGATTTGGTGAAGTTAGTACGATCAAAGAGGTGACTGGTGAAACTACGGCAGATATTATGGCTTTTTTAAAAGCTGTGACGCCGCTATTGTTGGATCAGGAAACTTCAGCAATTGAAACCATCCACCAAATAATGACGGCATTTTCGGTAGGCCATAGTGCCGCAAAAGCTGGGATTGACCTTGCTTTATATGATCTGTTAGGCAAACAGGCTGGGCTACCTTTATATCGCTTACTAGGTGGTGACAATTCAACTGTCAAAAGTGACATAACGTTAGGTATTGACACACCAGAAGTAATGGCTATGAAAGCAAAAAAATTAGTGGCTGCCGGTTTTGACGAATTAAAGCTCAAAGTTGGTATTGATGATGAAGCTGATTACACTGCCGTTAAAGCTGTTCGAGAAGCAGTAGGACCAAGTGTGAACCTTAAAATCGATGCCAATCAAGGTTGGACAGTCAAGCAAACGTTGCAAATGGCAGCTCGTTTGGAAAAATATAATATTATAGCAATTGAGCAACCACTGCCGCACTGGCAAATGGCAGACAATCGACTGATTCGTGCTGCGATGCCACAGCAATTGATGTTAGATGAATCTGTACATACGCCTCATGATGCGATCCAAGCGATACGACAGGACGCAACGGATATCATCAATATCAAATTGATGAAGTCGGCCGGTATTTTTGGGGCTCAAGCAATTAATAGTATTGCCGAAGCAAGTGGCGTGCCTTGTATGATCGGATGCATGGCCGAAACACGGCTAGGTATCGCCGCCGCTTTGCATTTTGCTGCTGCAAAAACAAATGTACATTATGTTGACCTAGACAGTTATTTATTTTTTAAAGAAACAGCCTATATCAGAGGTGGATTTGAACATGAAGGTGGTCGCTACCAACTTTTGGAAGCACCAGGTATTGGGGTTGAAATTAATTTTGAAGAGGTTTAACGATAAATGATCAAACAACTAAATGGTTATCTTTCAGGATTCAATTTGCTAAAAATTTATTTTGAAGGGCAACAGATATTTATCTCAGAACGTTTTGGGTCAACAGCTAAATGGTCAAAAAAAAGACAGCCTAGTACTGAGGACTATCAGCAAATATCTAAGTTTTTAAATAATGATGCTTTGAAAATTATAGATAATTGGCAGGCACAAGCATTATTCGTTGCAGCAGCTGATTTCAAAAAAACGGCCGATATTTCAACAACAACGCCTTGGGGTGGTCGTTATAGTCAAAAAGATGCGCATTACTGGTATGAGCGTCAGCACAAGTTTGCCCGGGATATGGTTATTGTTAACAATGAATTGGTTGGCCTGCAAATAATTAGTGACGATAAAACAGTCGTCTTGATTGCCCCTGGGTTTGAAGATGAAACTGTTTTGCATCAATGGCGGGTTCAACACTTGTTCAACTTGGAACCTAAAGCAATTACGACAACCACGACGATGGTTCCGATGACAGATGGTATTGAATTAGCTACTGATATTATCCTGCCGCGGGAGGGGCACACCCCTAATGCTACAATTTTGATTCGGACACCTTATAATCGTGAAAATTATGTCGATAAATATGCAATCTTTGCGAAACATGGCTATTCAGTTGTTGTTCAAGATGTTCGTGGCCGTAATCAGTCTCAAGGCGACTGGCAACTGTTTCGTCACGAGACAGAAGATGGCAATGATACGCTCAATTGGATCGCGGATCAGCCCTGGTCTAATGGTTCAATTGGGATGATTGGCGGTTCTTATTTAGGTTATGTTCAGTGGGCTGCTGCTGTGAACAATAACCCGCATTTAAAAGCGATTGTCAGCCTGGTAACTGCAGGTGGGCCATTCACAGATGCTCTGCGAAAGGGAGGCTCATTGGTTTCGGCACTTTTGCCCCTGATGTTTGCCTGGAAAGATAAACATTTTGAGCCAACGCAAATGGTTCGTAAGGATTGGACAGCGTTGTTAGACCACCGACCGATCCAAGAAATACCACTACTTGCGCTGGGCAAAGAATTACCTTATCTTAATGAAATTTTAGCCCATGATCGTGATGATGGTTTCTATACACCAATGGATTGGTATGCTAAAAGGCAAGCTATTCACGTCCCAGCTTTTATTCAATCGGGCTGGTTTGACGATGATGGCGTTGGCACGACCGAAGCAATTCGGGCAACAAATGATTATGAAAAAGGTCAACGACAAATTGTTTTAGGACCTTGGCTTCATGGCGGCAATGCCCAGTACGATTTAGGCGGCTATGTTTTAGGTCCAAATGCGTTACGGCCAGAAATGGATCTAAAACATTTACAATGGTTTGACCATTTTCTAAAGGGATATGATAACGGCATTGAAGTACAGCCAACGGTTACTTACTATCGGCTGAATGCTGATCAATGGATCAGTCAAGAAGCGTTTAATTTAGACGAACATCAAGAAAAACTATATTTAGATGCAAAGAAGCAAACGTTGTTGCAGCAAGCACCTGATTCAGAATCAATAAAGTATAACTTTGATTCCAATGAACCAACGCCATATTTAGCCGATTTGTCTAGTAACGAGGCTGCATTTGTTGCTGATTATGCTGCTGTGGAAAAACGTCAAGATTTAGTTTGCTTCACGTCACCAGTTTTAAAACAGTCAAGAGCGATTGCCGGTGTATTTACTGTTGGCATTTATGCTGCAAGTTCAGCGGTGGATACCGATTGGGTCGTGCGATTAACGGACGTTTATCCCGATGGCCGATCCATTGCGCTGGCCGATGGCGTACTCAACGGGCGCTTTCGAGCTAAGGATTGGGCACATCCCGAGTATTTGGAACCAGAAAAGCGGTATTATTTTGAAATTGAAACGTCAAAAGTTGCTGCTTTAATTAAAGCCGGGCATGCCTTGCGATTAGAGATTGCCAGTGGTGCCAAAAATCTCTTATTTACGAATAGCAATACCAAAGCTGGTTTCAATGGCACTAAATCTCAAATTGCGCATCAGACGATCTACACGGGTAAAAACCAATTATCATTTGTTGCGGTACCTTGGGTCAATTAAATTTAAAGTAAAAGGGCCTTGCTAAGAAACGCGTTTCATACATTATACTCAGTTTGTAATCAAGAAAGGAGTCATTCTCATGAATACTTACCTCATGATTCAAACTGAACAGGGCCCAGTCTATTGTTATGCTGATCTACAATTTGATACACAAAAGTTAACGTTAAAAGTAGATCAAGGTTTTCGAGCACGCCGTTACCAAGTTCCTTTATCTGAGATTCATCACATTGTCGTCGATGATTATCTAAGTGCCACTCGGGTTAGTTTTAATGATGCTCATGAAAATTTGTACGTTTTCTTCCAGAATGGCGATGCTGTGATAAACTATTTAAGAGAGAATCTTTATGTCTAGAGGTTAAATTATGGCGAACATTCGCGATATTGCCAAGGCGACAGGGTATTCTGTTTCAACAGTTTCACGCGTGCTTAATAACTATCCTTATGTTGATGAAGCCAAGCGTAAGCGTGTTTTACAAGTTATTAAAGAATTAAATTACGTGCCCAATCATGTGGCACGTAATTTGAGTTACGGTAAAACCAACAATATTGGCGTAATCATTCCTTATACGAACCATCCATATTTTGATCAGTTATTGAGTGGCATTACAGAAATGGCTTTTGAACACCATTATAAGGTGACCCTACTGCCAACAAATTATGACGCCAAAATAGAGCAGGCGTATCTAGAAGAATTTGCGGCAAAAAGCTTTGATGGGCTGATTATCACTTCTAGATCGAATTCGTTGCCCCATTTATTAAGTTTTAAAAAATACGGTTCATTAGTTTTTTGTGAAAAGTTACCACATCGTCAAGGCCCTTGTGTCTATATTGATCGAGAACATGCACTTGCTGAAGGCATTCGTTACTTACAAGACCAAGGTGTGCAGCATTTGGGTGTCACGCTAGGTCGACACAGTCGAATCAGTTATACCTCGAAAGTCACAATTGAAGCAGTACAACGATTCTATCCTAATTTTGACGTTGAGCAGGATATTTATTGGAACTGTTTAGACCCAATCATGGGTTACGATGCGGGCCAGTATTTCTATAAACATGGATTTGATGGCATCCTGACGAATACCGATTTGGTTGCGGCTGGCGTTTTGAAGGCCTATCCGACACAGAAGCACCCTAAAATTGTTGGCCGTGATAATTTGATTGTGAGTGATTTATTGCAAATTCCAACAATCGATAATCATTTGAAGCAATGTGGTGAACAGGCTTTTGAGTTGTTTTATCAAGAGAAGTCCGATCAGATTCGCATTCCATATAAGTTTATTTTGCGGTAAAAAATATTTTTAGCACTCGCTTAACACGAGTGCTAATTTGTGCTACTATATAGTTGTAAAGAGAAAGGAACCAAGAGGTTAAAGCCTCAGTTCCCAGTCATTGACTGCCTTTTAGCCAAGAAAAAATTTTTGAAAGGAAGTTTTGGACTATGGCTAATGAAGTACAACGTCGTCGTAATTATGATTGGGGTTTGGATCCATTCTTTGATAATTTGCAACATCGTTTTCTTGATTCAATGTTCCCAGAGGATATGAATCAAAATTTGAAGACAGATATTCAAGAAACGGATAAGAGCTATATTTGCGAAGTTGATTTACCTGGTGTTGAAAAGAATGATATCCATATGAATTATAATGATGGTATTTTGAACATTAATGCCAAGAAACAATCTTTTGTAGATCATGATGATAAGAATGGTAATATGATGCTTTCCGAACGCAGTTATGGTGCTTTGAGTCGGAGTTATCGGTTGCCAAATGTTGATGCTAGCAAGATCAAAGCAGAATTCAATAATGGCGTTTTGAAAGTTACACTACCTAAATTGACGGAAATTCAAAATGGTAGCAATATTGACATTCAGTAATTAGTTCAAATCCAATAAATTGAAACTTTATTATAATTGATACCAATGATATAAGGCATCGGAGCAAAATTAACGTTTTGTTTCCGATGCCTTATTTATTTTCTGATTCATGCTATTTTCTAAAGGTAGTGGTTGTACTTAATCTGGTAAAGTTATCATTTTTCGATCAAAAGGACATTAGTTTTCGCATTTTCGGCAACATATCTGGCCGTTGCACCAACTAACAAACGGGCTAAGCGATTCGTGCCTGTTTTACCCATCACAATTAAATCGGGTTGTAGTTGCTTGACCATTTGATCGGTAATAACGCTGCGGGGATCGCCTTCTTTGAGGAAGGTTTGGTAGGTGATATTAGGGTAATTCCGCGCGATTTTTTCAGCAGTCTGTAATAGTTTTGTCCCAATTTCGTGTATATCAGGGGTTGAGACCTGATACGCAGAATCACTAGCCACATAAACATGCTTAGCAACCACGGTTAAAATAAAAATTTTGGCGTGCAGCGTTTCGGCTAAATTACAGGCGTTTTTCAATGCCAGTAGAGAACGTTCACTGCCATCAATGGGTACTAATATTTTTTGAAACATAACGGAACCTCCTTGATGTTTTTGAAAGCGGATTCTAATTAGATTATATCAGGGCTCAAGGCTGATTAAAAAAATATTTTAAGGGTAAAGCCAAATACTTTTAAAAAAATAAAAGTTAATTTATAAAAAATGGTTCAAAAAATAGGTTTCAATCTGATATATTTGATTTTAATAAGCGGCGCCGTTTTCAGGTATGGTGGAGGAAGACTATGAAATATAGACGTAAAGATCAATTGGATTCATTAGAGTTAAAGCATAACTATCATCAAATTGCAGAAGATACTTATGTATTTGAAGCATCAAACCAGTGGAATAGCGCCATCAAAATCACTTTGGTTATTCATGATTTTCAAAAACAATTGGCAAGCATATCTGACAATGGCTGGACAATTAGCCTATTTGATTATCAATGTTTAAGCTATGTGCAAAAAAAATATTTTTTGAATCAATTAAGGGCCTATAATATTCAAATTGATGAGACTTTTGAGTTATATAAAGAAGTTCATTTTAAAGCTCTGGATGTTGAACTAGAGGCAATGTTTCGTATCATTCAGCGAATCAAGGCAATTTGTGCTTCTAATCCAGCTGAAACGGCTATTGATTTTGAATAATTGAGTGGCTTATTTTAAGCACAATACAAAAAATACGAGTGTTTAGGACATATTCTCCTAAAACTCGTATTTTTTTATTAAGCAAAAATAACGCGGGTTAAATCTTCTGCAGTAATCCCTAAAATAGGTGTTTGCTGTAAAAATTCAGCTAATTTGGGCATGACTTCAGCGGGGATATACTTTGTACCTTGCAGTTTTGTATTCAAAGCAGCAGTATCGATATCACCAAAAAAGTCGCCGCTGAGGTGTAAATTGGTGATTTGCCCATGATCTAGATCAATATTGAACTGAACTAAACCACCACCTGGAAGGTAAGCTTTTTTGACGAACTGTGATTTGGGCGTTTTACCATAAATAAAATCTGAATCTGCGAAGGTATGTTTAGCTAGGGCAACGATTAGTTGTTGATCTTCAGCTGTTAGTTCATAAGTATCAACATGATCAAAGCACGCTAAAATTTGTTTCGTCAATTCAGCCATAAAAGTTTCATTCGTTAGATCAGGGCGCAATGTTTTTAAATTGATCGTTCGTTGTTTTACGGAAGCAATATGCTTGGATTGTAATTTTAAATGGTCCACATTTAGCGCCTGCAACATTTGCATTTGATCGGTATCAAATAGCAAACTACCATGATGCAAAGTATAGCCGTCATGACGATATTGGGCACTGCCAGAGAATTTACGATGATTGACGACCAGATCATTGCGGCTATCACGTTGTGCCGGAATCTGTATCTGTTGTAAGGCGGTAGCGACAGTTTTTAGATAAGTATCAAAAGTCATTTCACCAGCAACATCGGGTTGAATAAAAGTGAACTGACAGCCACCTGTATCTGTGTAAATGGTGCCGCCACCAGAATAACGCCGCACAACATTAATTTTATGATCCTGAATATAATTGAAATTCAATTCGCTAACAGCGTCTTGATATTTGCCTAGCATAACCGTTGGCGTCGTGGACCACAGCATGAAGACCGGTTGCTCAAAGCGTTTTTGTGTCAACAAGTAGTATTCCAAAGCAAAATTAAAATAAACGTCTTTAGAAATTACGGGTATATAGATCATTTGTCATTTACCATAAACGGCTTCTAGCTCTTCACGAGCTTTATAAGAACTACGGACCAATGGGGAACTGGCTACAAATTTGAAGCCTCTAGACATTGCCTCTTTATAGTATTGTTCGTAACGAGACATTGGCACCCATTCACGTAATTGATAATGACGTTTGGATGGTTGAACATATTGACCAATTGTTAAGAAATCAACATCAATGGCGCGCAAATCATCCATTAATTGATAAACTTCAGGATCGGTTTCACCTAACCCAAGCATGATACCAGTTTTAACGAACATATCTTTTGGTGCATGGGCTTTCACATAAGCCAATACTTTTAAAGAAGTGTCATAAGTTGCACGATAACGCACTTTTGGCGTTAAGCTGCGGACTGTTTCCATGTTGTGGTTGAAAACATCTGGTTTAGCCGCAATCACTCGATCTAAAAGTTCGGTTTTACCTTGAAAGTCAGGTGTCAAAACTTCAATTGTCGTCTCAGGATTGTATTTACGAATCTCATTGATTACCCGGACAAATTGATCTGCACCTAAGTCTGGTAAATCATCACGGTCCACGCTTGTGACGACGACATGTTTTAAGTTCAATTTTTTAGTAGCCATGGCTACTCGTGTTGGTTCTAGGAGATCTACTGGTGCTGGACGGCCATGGGGTACGTCACAAAAACGACAAGCCCGCGTACAGTTAGGGCCTAGAATCATAAGTGAAGCGGTACCGCTACCAAAACATTCGCCTAAATTGGGACAATTGGCTTCGGCACAGACCGTATTTAGTTGCAAGCCATCTAATAAATGGGTCATTTTGTCAACTTTGCGTTGATCATAAGTCACTTTCAGCCAAGTTGGCTTCGGGGTTTCTTGTTTAACTGTTTTTGTATGTAAATCTTTCATATTATCAGTCCTATTCTTCGTTAACTTCGATTGTAGCAACTAGGTCGCCAACTTTGGTAGCAGCGCCTTCGTCAACCAACTGGGCTTTCAAGATACCATCTTCTTGACTTTGAACTTCACTAATGACTTTATCAGTTTCAACTTCGAAAAGAATGTCACCTTGTTTGACGGCATCGCCTGGCTGTTTTTGCCAAGTACCAAAGAAATATTCGTCAGATTTAGGGCTTAATTTGGGCATATGAACTTCTTTTAACATGAAGACACTTCCTAAACTTTAATTTAAACCTAATATATCACGCTTGAATTTAAAGAAAACCCTTGCACAAAAAAATAGGGAAAAACCCTAAATTTTAATTTCACTCAATTTAATTGTTGCCATGCTGTCCTAACTTAAGCTAGCTAAAATAGCTTGCCGAGTTTGCAGACCATATTTAATGAAGCCTTTAAATACTTGTTCATTGACACGATATTCGGGCGCACTAATGCTAAAAGCACCATAAACATGATGGTGTTTGATCAGATCAAAGCCAACACAAAAAATATCTGGTTGATTCTCAATGTTATCGATGGCATAGCCCTTTTTCTGAATCGTTTTTAGATTCAATTGCAGTTGTTCAGGATCAGTGATGGTGTTGGGCGTCAGTGCTTTTAGCGATGTATGCGCTAAGTAGGTTTGCAAGTCTTGGGGTTCATAGCTGGCTAGAATTGCCTTACCCATAGCACTAGAGTACATATTCATGGTACCGCCAATGCGAGATACCAGTTTGACACTACGCGGGCTTTCTAATTTATCTAATAAGACAATGCGGTGATCTTCGACGATACCTAAATTGACGGTTTCATTGGTTTCATCGCGTAGCTGTTCCAAAAATGGTCGGGTACTTGCTTTAATATCAAATGAAGCAGCGACACGTTGACCATATTCCAAAAATATCGTGCCTAAATCATAAGTTTTACGAGCAGCATTCTCGCGGATGAAACCACAATAAATGAGTGTGCGCAGGATTTTTAGAACGGTGGGTTTAGAAATTGGGACTTGATCGCTGATTTGTTTTAAGGTTAGCGGTTCTGAACTTTTGGCAATCACATCAATTAATTGTTTTGCTTTCAATAACACGGTTCCGTAGAGTGGCTGCTCTGTTGTTTCTGACATCAATAATTGCCTCCAAAAAGAATAATATTTCTTATATGGAAATATTATACGTCAATTGTTTATTTTTGTCAGGGGTAGGATTTAGCACCAAAAGAAATTAATGATTGACAAAAGAAATGTTTGGTTATATGGTTAGTTGCATGAGTGATTAACCAATTAGCTAATTGACTTTAGAACTTCCAATTGAGGTGAAAATATGCAGTTTAACTTTGACAGCGGTGTGCCGTTGTTTCAACAAGTTAATGATCAAATTGAAGAAGGTATTTTAGATGGTACTTTTCCTGAATTGACACAAATACCATCTACGACTGAAATATCGCAAGCGTTCAAAATCAATCCCGCGACAGTATTGAAAGGGGTCAATCTATTGGTTGCTAATGGTTTAGTAGAAAAGCGCCGGGGCATTGGTGTTTTTGTCAAACAAGGGGCACAAGAACAGGTGCGAACGGCACGAAAGGCAAAGTTTTTAGAAGAAGCCGTTACCCAAATTGTGCAGCAAGCACAAGAATTAAATATTTCTAAAACGCAACTGATCAAATTGATAGAAAGCAGGTATCAAGCATGAAGATCGAATTAAAAGATGTGGTCAAAAATTTTGGGCATACCAATGTTTTGAAATCAATCAATCTAACTTTTGAAACTGGGCATATTTATGGTTTACTTGGTCGCAATGGTGCGGGGAAGAGTACGCTGTTGAATTTGATCAATAATCGGATGTTTGTTTCTGATGGAACGATTGCCTTAGATGGTCACCCAATCAAAAATAATGAACAAGCCTTGAATCAATTGTTTATGACGAGTGAAGATACACTTTACCCAGGTGACATGCGGGTTAAAAAAATGTGGCGGACAACACAAGATTTTTATGGCACTTTTGACTGGTCATTTGCCAAGCGATTGGCACGTAATTTTAATCTGGATCCTAATTTTAAACTAAAAAAATTATCCACGGGTAATCGTAGTATTGCCAAGCTGATCACTGCTTTGGGGGCACCAACTAAATTTATTTTTTTGGATGAACCAACTTTAGGGATGGATGCTACTAATCGGGATATTTTTTATCAAGCTTTATTAGAAAAATTTGGCTCTGGTGATCAAAGTCTGATTTTATCAACGCACCTGATTCAAGAGGTCGAAAAAATGATTGATCATATTTTTGTAATTGATCATGGTCAATTGATTGAGGATCAAACTGTTGAAACAGTTCAAAGTCATGCATTTGCCATTTCTGGATCTGAAACTTTGATCAAGGAGCATATTGCGTCAAGCAAGATCATGTCCGTAGAACCCTTTGGCAAACAATATAAAGTCTATGTTCGAGATTATAATTTGGCCGATTTACCGGACAGTTTACATGCTGAACCGTTGGATCTGCAAGCTTATTTTGTGAAATTAACGAATCGAGGGACGTTCTAATGAAATTTAAGGCGACGACATTATATAATTTTAAGCAGCAAGGCTTAACGCTGATCTGCTTTATGGTAGCCATTGTTCTATTTACGATCGCATTACCATTATTGGGGACCTTATTTACGAGCAATGCCCAAATTTATGGTGCTACTGATTTAATGTTACTTTTCATAATTATTAGCTTTATCAGTGGCTATATCGCTCTATCGCAAAAGAACTTTAATTTATTCATGCAAAATGGCGTTAGTCGGCCTACTGTCATTAGTGTTGCTTTGATCTTGAACGTTATCTTTGCATTGATCAATACGCTTCTAGCACAGAGTATCCATGGGACGCTTAGGACAAACCATTTTCGGATGCGGTTTGTGAACTTTATTAATGATTTTTATGGGCCGAATAGTTCTTACGGCAATCATAATATTGTCTGGCGTTTTTTGTTTATCCTATTAGTACTGTTTGCGATTGCTAACCTCGGTAGTATTCTGGGTGCGTTTTGGAGTCGCTTTGGTCGAATTCCTCGAATTATCCTGGTTCTACTAGTCATTTTCACACCCACAATTTTAATGAATGTCTATCGACTTTTATCGCCGACAGCGCAAGCTCATGTGAAAATCATTATAGCTCAACTTATCGGGATACAAGCACACAGTGGGATTGAACCGCTAATTACGCTGTTAGTGATTGGTTTGCTGACCGGTCTGATAGTTTATGTATTGAATTTCAAACGTGAATTGAAACGTAGTTAAAGTAGCCTTAAACTAAACTAGTAGCCGTAAAATCTTTAAATTTTACTAGAATTAAAACGCTATCATGGTAATATATTAGTTGTATAAGAGCCATATGGCTAGCTTGAACCATGAAGGAGTTTTATAAAAGATGAAAGTTTTGACATTTGGTGAAATGATGTTACGTTTAAAACCACCGATCAGCGGCCGAATCTTACAGACAGACCAATTTGAAGCAACGTATGGCGGTGCGGAAGCTAATGTAGCCGTATCTTTAGCTTTGCAAGGCGATGAAGCTGCCTTTTTGACCAAGTTTCCCGATAATTTATTAGGCGATGCGGCGCTGAGTACTTTGCGTAAATATGGCGTAGATACAAGTAGAATACGCCGTGGTGGGCCACGTTTAGGTATTTATTTCTTTGAAAAGGGCGCCAGTGTACGCGGTACCAATGTGGTGTACGATCGTGCTGGTAGCGCATTTGCGACTTCAAAAGCTCATGAATATGATTGGAATCAGCTTTTTGATGGAATTTCGCATTTTTATTTCTCTGGGATCACGCCAGCTATTTCAGCTGAATTGCAAGCGACTGTGTTAGCTGCTTGTAAGTATTGTCAAGCGCACAATATCACGGTTATTTGTGATATGAATTACCGTGGTAAAATGTGGTCACCTGCAGCTGCACAAGCGTTCACTAAGCAAGTTATGCCCTATGTGACTGTTTGTATCGCTCATGATGAAGATTTTGAGGCCAGTCTTGGGATTCAGGCTTTTGATGGGGATATGACCAATGGTATCGCTCAACGAGACAGTTTCCAGGCTGGCATGCAGGAAGTGATCAAGCGCTATCCTAATGTTAAAATGGTTGCGAGTGTTCTGCGGAATATTTATTCGGTTGAAGATAGTCAATGGACCGCCATGATTTTAAGTAATGGTCAATTTTATAATAGTCCGCAATACCAGATGCACGTTTATGAAGGCGTTGCTGGGGGCGATGCGTTTGGGGCTGGCTTAGTCCATGGCATTTTGAACCATTATGAGTTACAGGATCAAGTAAACTATGCGATTGCTGCCAGCGTTTTAAAATTAACCATTAGTGGCGACTTAAACCTAGTCAGTGAGGCTGAAATCAAGCACGTCATGGCGACACAAGGTGGCAGTGCCATGAGCCGTTAATATGAAAAGTGAGGTTTTATAGATTGCAATCTATTGGCCCAGATCAATCACAAGTATTAGAACAATTACCTGAACAGATCAAAACAACTTGGCGCATCACTGCCTTAATGAATGGATTTTGGCTTTTATTACCTTTAGTTGGGGCAATTTTAGCTTGGCAGTTTTGGCGGTGGCCAATTTGGGTGGTGATCATTGCTGGCTGCTTATTTATTGTATTACCAGCAATTCAGTTAAGTATTGTTCCGTACCGCTACCATTTCACGGGGTATCTTATTTCCAATGAATTTGTGACATTACAATCTGGTTTTTTCTTCCGCAAACAAGTTACGATTCCGATCACACGTATTCAAAATGTGACCTTAGAACAAGGCCCAGTTTTGCGATGGCAAAAATTACAGGCCGTTCGAATTGACACGGCAGCCACTAGTCATCACATTGAAGGCGTATCCGTAAAAAAAGCAGATGCATTGAAGACAGCAATTGTGCGATATGCTTTGGAGGAACAGGATGACTAAACACTTACATCCTTTGGCGATAGCCGTTAATTTACGTGATATAGTAGTGCAAAACTTTTTCTGGTTGATACTCATTGGCGTTAACTTTAGGAAATTGTTGCAAAAAGGTTGGTTTATCCCCGTTTGTGTTGGTATTAGCGGTTTCTTTGTCGGTTGGGCAATATTAAAATATTGGCGTTTTACTTTTGCAATTCGTAATTCAGCACTGACCATTCACTATGGCATCATCGTACGTCACCAGGAACACATTCCATTTAGCCGGATTCAAACGGTTCGTGAAAACCAGCCATGGTATTTACGTCCCTTGGGTCTGTACCAATTGGAAATCGAAACTTCTGGTAAAAGTTTGAATAAAGCCGAAGCACAGTTAGCGGTGGTTTCAGCAGCGGTTGTGCGTGAACTGGCACAAAGACGCCAAAGCAATGTCGATTCAGAATCTCAGGAAATTACAGCAGACACGCCGGTTCATTCAAAGACAGCCGAAGCAACCTATGATATTAAAAATCGAGATCTAAATATTTTTGCGTTGACATCTCAAGGTATTGTACCGGTAATCTTGGTCTTGTCGTGGATTGTGAATAAATTGCAAGAGTGGTTACCAGCGGCCTATTGGCATAAAGTTGAACGAAGTTTTGCCGGTTAATCGCTGCTGATTTTGGCTGTACTGATTCTAGGTGTACTTGTAATCGGATTGTTGGTTTCCTACGCCCAGCAGTTGATCAAGTTTTTTCATTTTCATGCGCAGCGGCAAGGCCACCAACTTTTAATCAGTCAAGGACTGTTTTCCCGGCATCAAACAACGACAGATTTGAAACGAATTCAAGCGATTTGCTTATCACAAACTGCCTTGCGTCAAATTTTTCACTTAGTGTCGGTAGAATTATTGCTGGCTGCTAGCCAAGATTCTGGACAGCAGAAGAATGTTTTGGCAGTACCGGTGATTCAGCGGTCAGCAGTTTGGCAGCAATTGAAGCAATTATTACAAATATCGGTCGATTTAAATTTTAAGTTAACTCAAATTGTGTCACAAAATCGCTGGTATTATCTGCGCAACAACTTTTTGTGGAGTTTACTGATTGTCATTCACATGACTGGCTGGCGATGGCCTTGGGGGGGGTTGAGTGTTTTGGTCACAATTTTTGCCGTTTTGGCTGGGATATATGCCAGTCGCAATACTGGCTATTATATTGAAAGTCAACAGCGGCTATATTTACAGTCCGCCAGAGTTTTTCAGCGAGATTTATTTATAATTGATAAACGTAAAATTCAATCATTGGTATGGCAGCAATCTTGGTGGATGCAAGCCAAACATAATTACCATTTAATCGTTAATGTTCGCCAGAATAACGGCAATCATGCAATCCGACTGAAATATTTGACCCATCAGCAAGCACAGCAGATTCAAAGTTGGTACAAATCAATTTAGAGAATCGTTCATGGGTTGATCAAAAAATAGATCTATTGATGAAGGGTAACACCACTTCAGTCAATGGATTTTTTTATATATAAAAATCCCGCCACTCATCAGGGACGGGATAAAATCGGTAATATGATATAAAGCTGTTAGAGACCACTTGCTTTTGTGTGCTTTGTTGGATACGTGCGAATTTTCGGTGGGGTATAAGTCTGCATGAAAGTTAAAATCTGCGCTAAATTATCTGAAAAGAGTAGTTTTTTGCGATCAGTTTTTGTTAAAAATTCATTGGTAGTCATGACGTCAAACATTGTGGCTAGGGGGTCGTAATAATGAGCGACATTGTAAAAAGCACAGGGATTGTCATTGTCACCGAGCCGCGCCCAAGAGAAAGCTTCGATAATTTCTTCAAGTGTTCCTGGACCACCAGGAAGGGCGATACAGCCATCAGCCATGGCTAACATAGTTTGTTTGCGAGTTGACATATCAGCAACAACGGTCAAATTTGTTAATTGATCAAACGCAGCACCACGATCAACAAGTTCTTGGGGCATGACGCCATCAACTTGACCGCCTTGATCTAAAACTTGACGCGCTAGTACGCCCATTAAACCGACACCGCCGCCGCCGTAAACTAGACTTAAATCATGGGCTACTAAAAAGTTGCCTAAATCAACTGCTGCTTGACGATAAACAGGATCATTGCCTGTTGAAGCTCCGCAATAAACTGCAATTTTTTTCATTCTAATTAAACCATCCATTATTTATTTTAATTAATTTTTATCTTAACATAAAAGTCGTTTCTGAAAGTTTAAACATGATATCCGTTTAGACGAAAGCCCATCGTTTGAAAAATGGTATATTTTATGCTATTCTAATAGTTGCTCATTTACGGGGATGTTACGGATTCGACAGGCGTAGGTGAGCGTGGATTGCGATTCGTAGGTTACGTCTACGTAAAAACGTTACAGTTAAATATAACTGCTAAAAACGAAAATTCTTACGCTTTAGCTGCCTAAAAGTAGCTTAGTGTGATCCCGCTGACTTCTCCCAAGGGTTAGATTTTGGGGTCTCAAATTAATTGGGATACGTTGTTAATTGCCACTTGAGGTTAGTAAAAGAGATTTGCAAGTTAGCTTTTACGTGTTAGCTCTGATAGATGGCGCTTCGTAATCGCGAATTTTTAAATGGTCTATCTATGATCGTAGAGGTCTGCGTGGCAATGCGTCTGGACAGGGGTTCAACTCCCCTCATCTCCATTCCCGTAGTTTCATCAAATCAATAAGCCTCAAAATGTTGTTCAATCAGCATTTTTAGGCTTATTTTTTAGATAATCAATGCCTAGCTTATCTAATTTGGCTATCATTTATTGCTGCAAAATTATTTTAACCATTTGTGCATTATGAAGAGATTAAGCATTAAAAGTATGAGACAAAGCGGCACGAATATGATAAGTAAATCGCCTGAAGCAGGTGGCGTGAATTGTACTAGCAGATAAGTCAAACCGACAAAGGATAGGATTCCAAAACATAATCCGGGGACATAAGTTTTTAGGTATAGAGCCTGGAGCACGTGCCCAATAATATGTAGATTATAAGCAATGATTAGTGCAATAAAGAAGACGGATGAGTTATTAAAATAACAAATTGCACCGACGATTAAGATGAGTAAGTACTCCTCCAGAACTATCAGTGCAAAAGCACGTGGGGGAGTTTTAAGATACTGCTTCAATTTTTGAGGTATTTTTTGAAAGTGCACGAGCTTCTTTTGATACCAACTCGGCATATAGGCGAGTTCTTCAAGTTCATGAAGCATAAATAAAATTGGAAAAGATAAATATAAGATGGCATTATTCAAAGTATCGCCTCGAGCTTTTTGACTTATATTATAGCATTTAATCTATTGATAAATAATTTTTAATAAAAGTAGAATAGTATCACTTAAAACAAAAGCCCAAGAACGAAATCATCTTTTTCTCAGGCTGTAATATTAAATTTTGAGTCGCTGTAAAAATTATGAGACTATTTTAAATTGAGTGCACGTTTAATATATGTTTTGAAGCTAGTGGGTTCGCGACCAAGTAACCAAGTCAAAGTCTGTGAATTGCCGTCTAAGCCCCATTTAGTGTAGGAGGCGGCCAAATGTTTAAAACCTTCACGGAAATATAAATCAGTTGCCCCAATTTGATCTAAGAAGTCGATGACAGGCACATATTCTGCTGTTGCTCGCTGACCAGTAACTTGGTTAAACATACGAACTAAGTCATTGGGTGAATAAGCAGGCGTCCCCACGAGTTCATATGTGCCCTTATCGAACTTCTTAGGATCTGAAAGCACTTTAACAACAACCTGGGCAATATCTTTGGTATCTACGTAGGCAACTTTACTTTTGATATCATAAAAAATCTGATATTTATGGGTCTCTGCTACTTTTTTAGGGTCAAAGTTATGCATATAATGCATTGGTTGTAAAATTGTATAAGGAAGTTGATCAGACATACCTTTATAGATTAAATACTCTTCAACATCACGCTTAGCAACATGCTGCAATAATGAGGTCAAGATTGGGTGAATGACAGAGATGAACACGAATTGCTTGATATTTCGTTTAATCGCAATGTCTATCATTCTTTTACCGATCAGTGTCTCTTCAGAAGAAAAGAGTGGGGGAATATAAACAACTTGATCAACTTTTGATAATAAATAATTGAGGAAATTTAGATCTGTCAAATCGCCGGTTTCAGATGCTTTTATACCTGATAAGTCATGAACGGCTGGATTGAGATCGGTTGCGAGGACGTCTAACCCTTTATTTACGAGAAAATCAACAACAATACGACCGGTATTACCGGCTGCTGAAGTCACAAGAATCATGCAAACATCCCTTCTTTCTCCATGATTGTAACATCAGTCACAAAGTAAATGCAAATGCATTTACTTTGACTAGTTTAACTGCTAGAATCTGGAGTAGAAGGGTGGTTTTATCATGAAATTAACAGGGAAACATATTGTTGTTACTGGTGGGACAACTGGAATCGGTTTTGCTTTGGCACAAGCTTTATTAGCTAAGGACAATGACGTACTTGCGGTGGATTATAGTGAAACAAACATTCGTGAAGCCAAAGACAAATTACCAAAACTTAAAACAATTAAAGCGGATTTGAGTGAACCAGCAAGCAGAGAACAATTGATGGCAAAATTAGAGATGGTTTTTCCTGATTATGATATTTTGATTAATAATGCGGGCATCCAACGTTGGATCAATTTGCAGAATAGCCATCAAGATTGGGCTTACTATCATCAGGAATTGGCAATCAATTTTGAGGCACCGGTTCATCTGTCTATGTTGGCTATTGATCATTTACGTCAATCGTCTGAAGCAGCTATTATTAACATCTCTTCTGGTCTAGTCATTAATCCTGGTGCTTGGGTGCCATTATATACAGCTGGTAAAACAGGTGTTCATGGTTTCACACAAGCTTTGCGGTTACAACTTCAAGACACGGATATTAAAGTATTCGAAGTGTTTCCACCGGCTGTTAATACTGGATTGGGTGGTACTGGAGAGCACGAGTATGGCGTTTCATTAGCGGAATTTATTCCTGCCGTTACTGCTCAGATTGAGAACAATCAGTTTGAGATTACTTATGGTACTTCAAGGACACAATATAATGCTTCAAAAGAAGTTAATCGACAGACCACTCAAGAAACGTGGGATATGTTCAAAAATAATTCTAGCTTTTTACAAGCTTAAAGAAACTTAATAAAAATGGCCGAAACAGTAAGTTTGTTCCGCCATTTTATTTTTAAATATATTGAAATTATTCTGGAGGTCGAACTATGACACAAGCAAATACTTTTGACCTTGTACAAAAGGTTGCCATCTTAAACCATGAACTGACAAATTACTTGAACACTTTGATCGACTTTCCGGGTATTAGTGCAAATAATTATTTTTATTTGATGAAATTGTATCAGGAACCTGGGATCACACAAAGTGATTTTAAAGCTTTAGTACAATTGAATCAGAGCACGGTGACACGGGCAGTTAATGCTTTAATAAAGCTAGGCTATATTCGCCAACGACCAACGAAAGACCGGCGTAGTCAGAAATTATTTCTAACGACTTCTGGACAAAAGGTTGCTGAAGCGTTAATAGAATTACTTCAACGAATCAATCAAGACTTACTATCAACAACTAATGTTGATGCACGTTTAATGCAAATTCGCCTACATTTACGGCAAATTCAATGTCGATAAAAGATACCCAAACCATTCCGGACACCTACGCATACAAAAAACTACCACGTAGAGTTGGGGCTACGGGTAGTTTTTCAGATTAATAGACGCTAAAGGCAACGTTTATTAATCGTTTCGTGATGAATGGTGCAAGTAAGGTGTTTGCAAGCGATAATTTTTGGGAAGAATCAGATATTCATCACATGATGAATTTAACGGATATCAGGGAAAAAGTAAAGTAGTATTGATCCTAATAAAAGCCCATTAAACCAACATTTATGGCTAGATAACATCAAAATTGAACTTGGTTTCGTTATTTGTAAGTTGATTTTTTCAGTACGAATTGTTCAATCTTCAGATACTAGAACTTCACCAGCTCTAGGTCCAGCATCGAGGGTATCAATGCGCGTAATTCTCAAAACGGGAACCGTAAGCGGCCGTTTCAAATCATGGGTCTGCGCAAATTGAACTGCGTCTTGAAAGATGTGGTCATCAGTATGCAATTCAGTTTCACCATGAAAGCGATAGCCGCGCATGGTTACCTTATTTGCCACGGCGATGATCAAAATACCATTTGCCTGAAGATTTTGATAGTGCTGTTTACCGGTTCGTTCATAATAACCGATATGCTGATCGTCTAGGGCATACACGGAAATCTTAGGTCCAATATCTGGATAGCCGTGTGCATCAACCGTGGCAATATATGCTAAGTTCTCTTGAAGCATTTGCTTCATATCCGCTGTTAACTTGATCATAAAAACCTCCATTAAATGTGATTTTAGAGTAGAGGTTAGATAGATATACCATTCAACCTCTTGGTCAAATTAACATATCAGCTTCTAAAAATATGAATATAATCGCAATTCGAAACATTTTTACGTTTTTGTGCTTTATGCCAAGAGCTGTTTTAAATCAACTAGCTGTTCATCAAAGTAACTTTGGTCATTTTTGATAATTGTTGGCAGGCTGGTGATGCCATTCTTGGCAACTTCGGCCGCAATTTTATTGGCAACTTGTTCACGCTGGGCATAAGGTGTTAAGTGGTAAGTTTGCGTCATATAAGCAGCAACTTGATCTAAAGGCTCCTGCCGCAAATCGGCCTGCTGGTGATAGATGGTTTGTATCAGTGGTCTCATTTTATCCGGCTGATGATAATCAATGAAACCATTAGCCACGTTTCCATTTAATAGTGAAGGCTTATCCTTGTTCCAAAATTTGAAATGCGCGCGCAATTGACCGTTATCAATAGCAGCAAATAAGTCGGCTTCATTAGCTAGAAACCATTTTTGCGTGTCGCCGCAGCCTAGGTTAAAGATGAATGTGAGTTCATTGGGGGCGGTGGGTGCGCCATAGTTCAAAGTGAAATCATCAGCATAATTAAAGTTGAATTCCGTCAAAATGAAATACCTCATTTCTAAAAAATAATTGTGGTCAATTTAATTAAATGTATTCTATTTTAGGAGCGAATGCAATTTTTTAGTTTGGGTAAAGTTCTGCTACAAATGCAAACTAGTAGTACAATCAACTTAACACCATAATTTTTATTATGTAGAAAGGGAGGATTTTATGAAAATAACTGAAGGGTATATGCCCTTTCATGAATATCAAACTTACTATCGGATTGTCGGTGAACCTAGTGACAAGGCTCCGCTGCTATTGATTCATGGTGGACCGGGATCATCCCATAATTATTTTGAACTATTAGATGATTATGCCCAGACCGGCCGGCAATTGATCATGTATGATCAAATTGGCTGTGGTAAGTCTTCCTTACCAGAGGATCCAGGACTTTACGTTAAAGAAACTTGGGCAGAAGAACTGATTGCATTAAGACATTACTTACATTTGGATGAAATACATATGTTAGGCCAGTCTTGGGGCGGCATGTTAGAAATGTATTATCTCACAAATTTTGAACCTAAAGGTATTAAAAGCGTCATGATCGATGGTTCACCTGCATCAATTAAGCTTTGGATCCAAGAACAGCATCGGTTGATCAAGTACCTAAGCTATGAGGATCAGCAGGCCATCGCTGAAGCTGAACGTACGGGCAACTTTACCGGGCCAAAATATTTAGCGGCAAATGCACGCTATATGGAACGCTACTGCTGGGATGAACCAGACGAAAACTCACCCGAGCCATTACGTCGACCAACCAATGGACAGCGCGCCAGTTTGATTGCGGAGGGGCCGAATGAATTTACCGAAAACGGGACACTTAGTGATTTTGATGTAACCGATCAACTTAAAAATATCCATGTGCCTGTTTTGGTGACTAATGGCACGGATGATTTATGTACGCCGCTAATTGCTAAGTCGGTCTATGACCACATTCCTAATGCAAAATGGCATTTATTTGCCAACAGTCGTCACTTGGCTTTGTTAGACCAACATGACGAGTTTATTCAAGTATTGGATCAGTGGCTGCATGCCAATGATTAAGAATTAAAGCCTACAAATAATGATAAAGTGAGATGTTTTTCTTGAAGAAACAAAAAATTGGATCCTGTACAACGATGTTGGTGGGTAAAGATGCTAGTATTGATGGCTCAACTTTAATTGCTCGCAGTGAAGATGGGGCTGGCGATGGTGCCAATCCCAAGCGATTTGTCGTTGTGAATCCTACTGATCAACCTCGGGAATATCACTCTGTTTTAAGTCCGGTTGTTTTAAATTTACCAGAGGATCCGTTGCGTTATACATCGACGCCAGAAGCTGATTTGAAGTCGGGGCTTTGGGCGGCGGCCGGTATTAATAGTGACAACGTAGCCATGTCTGCAACTGAAACGATTACGACTAATTCTCGAATTCTTGGTGTTGATCCTTTAGTTGAAGATGGGTTAGGCGAAGAAAACTTTGTAACGATTACTTTACCTTATATTCACTCAGCTAGAGAAGGGGTACAACGCTTAGGTGCTTTATTGGAAGCCTATGGGACCTACGAATCTAATGGCATTGCTTTCTCAGATCAAGAGGAAGTGTGGTATTTTGAATCCATTGGTGGGCATCATTGGGCCGCCATCCGTATTCCAGATGATGCTTATGTGATCGCACCAAATCGTTTCAATATTGATCATTTTGATTTTGATTCTGACGATACTTTATTTGCCGCAGACCTGCCAGATTTGATCAACACGTATCATTTGAATCCTGACCCTGATGAGGTGAATTTACGGCATATTTTTGGCAGTGCGACCGTTAAGGATACACATTATAATAATCCGCGTGCTTGGTTTGGACAGCAATATCTTAATCCTGAGATCAAACAAGATCCATTTGATCAAGATTTACCGTTTATTTGTCATACAGCGCATAAAATTACTGTGGAAGATATGCAGTGGATTTTATGTTCACACTATCAAAATACAGTTTATGATCCATATGGTATTAGCACCGAGGCACAACAAAAATTACTACGGCCGATTGGCATCAATCGTAACCACGAGACACATATTTTACAGATTCGTTCAGATGTACCAGCGGATATTGCTGGTATTCATTGGTTGGCATTTGGTCCGAATACATTTAACGCTTTGATTCCATTTTATGCTAACGTAACGGACACGCCGGCCGCTTATCGGGACACCCCTAAGAATTTTGATTTACAAAGTGTTTACTGGCTTAGTCGGGCGACGGGTATTTTTGGAGATACCAATTACGACTTATACAGTGACTTGGCTGATCAGTTTAAACTTCACGTGGTCGCTGATTGTCGGTATATTCAAAAATTAGCCGATGCAGAATTTGATCAGCAAAAAGATATTTCGGCATTTTTGCAAGCACAGAACCAAAAAATGGCTGATTTATATTTCACTCAAGCTATGGCATTGTTCGGTAAAATGACTGAATTTGGTGCCACAAAAATGAAATTGCGTTATAACTTGAATGATTAGGTTATAAATTTAATTCAAAGGCATCGCGTAAAGGATCTATCTTGTCAGACACTAACACTTGGCCGCGTTTTTGAAAGCCAAAATCAGCAATTAAGTGTTGCATCGGCTGGTTCACCGCATGTGTGTCAATACGAAAATTATGATATTTTTGGGCTATGCCTAATGACAGTAGATTTGAAAATAAGAACTTACTTAACTTTTGTCCTCGGTATTGAGCGCTAATGGCCGTTCGATGAATGACTGCATAGGGTGCGTCCGCGTTTTGCCAAGTGCCATTTTTTAAATGGGCGTAGCTGGGATCTGGTGCAAAGACTAGGGCACTGTAACCGACAACTTGATAATTATGCATTAACACATAGCCATTATGTTGATCGATGTCTGCTTGTATATAATCCTGATTAGGATGACCATCTTGCCACTGAGGATTACCAGCTGCTTTTAGGAAGACTTTAGCTTCGTGGATAATTTGCAAAATGGCTGCCATGTCTTGTTGTTGTGCAGATCGTAGATAGATTGCTGGCATAGTTCTCACTCCTTGCCTGTTATTATGATCTATCATAGCACTAGTTATAATTTGGCTAAGGCGCAGAACAAAGAAAATGTTATAAAATCTTCAAAAAATTGTAACAATATAGATGTTTTATGATTTAATTAGAAATGATACAATTTACAAGTAGACCACCATACAAGGTGGGTTCTATAGTCTTATGGCTGGAATGTTATCCTAGGTAAATGTTCAGTTTATAAGCAAAAGCACAGCTACTTCCGATACCAAAGTAGCTGTGCTTTTTTAGTGCGCCCGGCATGGGCGCTAACTTGGTGGTGAAAGTCCACTATAGACCGTAGTAGTCGGAACTATTAGTTGAGGACAAGGGTGTCCACCGTGAGGTGGAATCTGAAGGAAGTCTAAAGCAAAGTGCTGAACCAATGAACAAGAAGTGGCTATAAGGCTGTTTGCAGTGGATAAGGTTGCTAAACAAACTGAAGTCCCATACTACTCGAAACTGTACGCAGTAAAGCCAATGGTTACATGGCACGAAAGTTAGCGTTCTTACCCGGGGAGGTCTGTATCATACGTTCCCGACAAGAGAAACGGAAAGTTTCACAGGTACAAACTAGGCAGTGATGTCTAGCTGAATGATACAGAAGTCAGCCGAGGCCATAATAGTTGTCCTTTGGACAACGAAGGGCCGAACTTTAACAATTCTCGTCAAAATTGGAGGTAGAAATCATGCAACAATCGCAGAAAACAGAACCATGTTCTGGTCACCGGCGGATGGTAGACCTGGAAGGTCAAGAGCAACCCGGGGCGCGTAGTGTGATTTCCGGTGAAGATAAGATGTGGAATGGCGTTTCATTTCAAGATTTAGTTTTGTCCCGAGATAATTTGAATCAAGCTTACCTTAAAGTCAGAAGCAACAAGGGTGCAGCGGGTATTGACGGTCTAACTGTCGATGAGCTGTTGCCTTATCTGAAACAACATCGTGATGAGCTAATCGCATCACTGCGTGATGGCAGTTATCAACCATTACCAGTTAAACGAGTCGAGATTCCAAAACCGGACGGCTCCAAGCGCAAGCTCGGGATTCCAACGGTGGTCGATCGACTTGTTCAGCAAGCAGTCGCTCAAGTGATGTCGCCAAGGTTTGAAAAGATATTCTCGGATAGCAGTTTTGGTTTCCGACCCAATCGAAGTGCTCATGATGCCATCAAACGGGTCATAGCGCTGTATGACCAAGGTTATCACTATGTGATCGATCTTGACCTTAAGGCATATTTCGACACGGTCAATCATGATTTACTGATGAAATTTGTCGGCCAATATATCGATGATCCCTGGCTATTAAGACTTATTCGTAAGTTCTTAACGAGTGGGATTATGAATGGAGGCCTGTTTGAAAAATCAACTCAAGGTACGCCGCAAGGTGGAAATATCTCGCCATTATTGGCGAATATTGACCTTAATGAGTTGGATAAGCTGCTCATGGCCAGAGGCCACCAATTTGTGCGCTATGCGGATGATTGTAATATCTACGTCAAAAGCAAGCGTGCGGGCTACCGCGTTTTGGCCAACGTGACTCGATTCTTGGAAAAGGACTTGAAGCTAACGGTCAATCAAAAGAAAACTCGCGTTGGCTCGCCCTTGAGATTGAAATTTCTAGGGTTCACTTTAGGTGTGAGTAAAGGCAAAGCATATGCCCGACCGCACAAAGTTGCCAAAGAACGTATCAAACAGGCCTTAAAGCTAATCACAAAACGGAACCGTGGTGTTAGTTTAGATGTCATCTTTAATGATATTGAGCGCAAAATGCGCGGCTGGTTACAATACTACAGTATTGGGCATATGAAGAGTTTTCTTAAAGCGCTAGACGCATGGTTGCGTACAAGGATTCGGCAGTATATTTGGAAATCATGGAAGAAAACCAAAACGAAGTTCCGAAATCTTAGAAAGTTAGGGGAATCGGTGTCAGAAGCACGAATATTCTCTAATACCCGTAAAGGATATTGGTACACCGCACATACTGGTGTATTGAAATATACCCTAACAAACGAAAGACTGGAACGCCGTGGACTTATCAATCTGTCCATAACGTACCAGTCTATTCAGAAACGCTTAAGTTATTGAACCGCCGTATACGGAACCGTACGTACGGTGGTGTGAGAGGTCGACCCGTTAGGGTCTCCTACTCGATTAACTATTTTTCTTTCATAGCAGCTTTTAATGCAAGCGCTAATGGGCTTTCGCCAGGATCATCAGCTTGATTGACCTTTTGCATTAATTTGCGGGTTTCATGTTTATTCATTTTTTGGCTGCGCTGCTTTTTTGAAGTCATTTTTTCAGTCGTGCCATCGTATTTACAACGGAAATAAGGCCCATTTTTACCTTCTAAAATTTCCATCTTACGGTGACATTGAGGACAACGATGATTGGATACTTTAGGATCTTTCCGCCGTCGATAATCACATTCTGTATTTGTGCAGACATAGAATTTGCCCGTCTTTGTGTTGCGCTCGCGTAGAGGACTGCCACATTTAGGACAGATCTTGGTTGTAATAGCGTAATCTTTATACTGGGCATCAGACTGTTTGATTTCTTGAACTAAACGTTTTGTATCTTGTTCGATAGCTTTGATGAAAGCATTGGATTTTTGGCGACCCTTGGCAATAGCTTCCAATTGTTTTTCCCAGCTGGCAGTTAACTCTGGTGATACGAGTGAAGGATTAACCAATTTTAATAATTGTTTACCCTTCGGTGTCACAACTAAATCATTGTTTTGCCGGGCCGCTAATTCAGAATGTAGTAATTTTTCAATAATTTCCGCCCGTGTTGCTGGTGTCCCAAGATTGTATTTTTCCATTTGGGCGAGCAGCGTGCCATCACTTAGTAACTTTGGTGGTGCTGTCAAAGCCTTTTTGATCTGAAATTTTGGTTTCGTGATTTGTTGCCCATTTTGCCAAGCAACTGCCTCGGTTTGATCTACTGTCTGCCGTTGCCAACCAGCTTGTTTAACGATTTGGTGTTTGAATTTGAATTGCTGATCCCCAAATGTCACAATTGCTGTTGTTGTGGCGGTGATATATTTGGCTGCAAACAAGCCGAGAAACCGTTCAACAATCAGCTGATAAATTTTCAGTTCATCATTAGATAATTTATCTAAGCGTGGCCGTTCTTCTGTTGGAATTAAGGCATAGTGGTCCGTCACTTTCGCATCGTTAAAAACAGCTGGCTTAGTTACTTTGGCCCCTTGTTGTAAATATTTTTTTGCATCCGGTTCAAAAGCAGCGATTGCTTTTAGTCGCTCAGGTAACGTTGTTAAAATATCCTGCGGTAGATATTTGGAATCCGTTCTTGGGTAACTCACGATTTTGTGAATCTCGTACAAACTTTGGATCAATGATAGTGTTTTTTTAGCCGAAAAGTGGTACTTATTGCTTGCCATTAGCTGAATATCGGTTAGATCAAAGGGTAGTGGGGCTGATTGGCTGTTTTCTTTGACCGTGACACTAGTGACCCGCCCAGGTTGTGTGGCTAATTGATCGATACAGGCTTCAGCTTGGTCGTGTGTTTTAAACGCCATTGGGTGCTTGGTAAGCATGACGCCAGTTTCATTTTGAATTTGCAAAGAGACGGTATAGTACGTTTGCGGTATGAAAGATTCACGCTTTTGCTGTGCTTGGTTGATCAAGTTCAACGTTGGTGTTTGTACCCGGCCAGCATTCAAATTATCTTTGTACTTTGTGGTTAATGCCCGCGTAACATTGAGTCCTACCAGCCAGTCAGCTTTGGTTCGCGCTAGTTCTGATTCATAGAGCTGATCATATTTTTGCGCGGGTGCTAAATGCTTGAAACCATCTTTAACAGATTTAACAGTTTGCGAAGAGATCCAGAGGCGCTTTAGCGGTTTATTAAACTTGACCCATTGTAGGATCCAGCGTGCTAACAATTCGCCAGCGCGGCCAGAATCGGTGGCAATGATACCAGCTTTAATATCTGAGCGCTTTGCTAGTTGACCAATTGCTTTTAATTGCCCCCGTGTTTTGGGCAACGGCTTTGTCCCGATATGTTTTGGTAACATCGGTAATGGTTCGAGAGCCCATTGGCGCCATTCGGGGTTGAGATCTTCAGGCATTTTAAGTGTTAATAGGTGGCCATAAGCCCAGGTGACGACATAGTCTTTACCTTCATAATAAGTTTTATGTTTATCAGTTGCGCCAATGATGTGGGCAAGATCTTTGGCAACACTCGGTTTTTCAGCTAGTACTAAGGTTTTAGCCAATAAAAAGACTCCTTAATTAATCTAATAGTGGTCAATATAATTTAAAATTCTAAAAAAAGCATACATAACTATTAAACTAAATACTGCTAAAGATAGCAAATATTGCGATTATTGACCGATTTATCCCTATCTTGGCATAAAAATTCACGTCAATATCAAACACACTGTTTATTGGCCTATCATCGTCGATAATCAAACCTAACATCGGTAGTGATTGCGATTTTTATTGCGACATTCATGACTTCAGTTGAGATTACGATCGTGACAACAGCGTTACCGACAATTGTAAGTGAACTACATGGTGTGGCCCAACAAAATTGGGTATTTTCGATGTACTTACTGACCACGGCAGTCACAACGCTAATTTATGGCAAATTAAGTGATTTAGTGGGCCGAAAGCCTATATTTTTGTTTGGCACCAGTTTGTTTATTATTGGATCAGGACTTTGTGGGTTTGCACCCAACATCATTGTTTTGATTATTTTTCGGGCGGTGCAAGGAATTGGTGCAGGTGCGGTCATGCCCGTTACATTCACGATTATTGCCGATATTTTTCCGTTGGAAAAGCGTGCCAACGTTTTGGCATTGAATAATACTGCTTAGGGAATCTCTGCTTTGATTGGACCATTGATCGGTGGCTTTATCGTTGATCGGTTGAATTGGCATTGGGTATTTTTCATCAATTTGGCTTTGATCAATCAAACGATTAATGCCGCCGCCCAACCACGACTGTCAGCGTTGGTACGGCAACATTTAGATTTGGCATTTTTAAATGCCTTTCATCATGTTTACTGTTTAGCCTCAGGATTGTTTTTAATTGTAATCCTATTAAATATTTCGGACCCACTGAAACATGTTCTAGTTTCCCCGAAGTAGTTTTAAGCATAGCGCTACTTGTTTGAAAATTTTTGACAAGAGCGCTATTTTTTGATGGCTTGATTGAAATAAGAAAAGATATAACGGCTGTTATGAAATTAAATTCCCTGTAATAAAGTGTATATGATTATTTATTGAAATAATATTTCAAAGATGCTAAACTAGTATCATCATGAAAGCGATAGCAAAAAGAAGGTGAAACATGTTAGGCTTTTCGATTTATTTAGACCGGCCCATCAATGGCGCGCAGCAGGATTATATTCAAACAATGGCTCAGGCCGGATTTGTACAGATCTTTACCTCACTTCATATTCCAGAAATGGTTAATGAAGCACTGGCTCAACGTTTTTTGGATCTAGCTCAGGTATGTCAAACAACGAGTTTAAGCCTGATGGTGGATGTTGATGCCAAAACATTCAAACATTATCGCCAAATTTTAGAGCAAGCAGCAACTTATTGCCAGCTGAAACTTCGCTTAGATGATGGTTTTGGTACTGAAGAGATGGTGCACTTAGCGCAGCAATGGCCAATTGTCTTAAATGCCAGCACTCTTACGGATGAATTATTAACAGGATTTATTGAACATGGCGGCCAAACGAAGTCTTTAAGTGTGGGTCATAATTTTTATCCTCAACCCTATACGGGTTTAGATAGCAATTGGTTTCAACAACGCAATCGTTGGTTAAAACAGCGAGCGCTAAGCATTAGTGCTTTTGTTCCTGGTAATGGCTCCTTGCGAGGGCCTTTATATCAAGGTCTACCAACGTTAGAACAGCAAAGGCATCAGGACCCGTTGTTGGCAGCTAAAGCACTATTTGACCAAATGGTAGATGATGTTTTCATTGGGGACCCGCAATTAGTGTCTTCAACGCAGCTGGCTTTTAAG
This sequence comes from Agrilactobacillus fermenti, assembly GCF_047943045.1. Taxonomy (GTDB): domain Bacteria; phylum Bacillota; class Bacilli; order Lactobacillales; family Lactobacillaceae; genus Agrilactobacillus; species Agrilactobacillus fermenti. The sequence continues at coordinate 1,051,073 of NZ_CP181347.1, forward strand.
CAATACTTTCAAGCACACATCGTTAAACTGGAGGTTCAACTTGTTTCAAGCAAGTGGCGGCAGGTACTTGGACAACATATTTGGCATAACCGACCAGATGTCGCTGCTGAAGTGATTCGATGCCAAGAAAGCCGGCAATTGAATCAGCAAGCAACGGTTTTACCCGAACATTGTATTGCTCGACAAACTGGGGCTATCACGATCAATAATCAACTTTATGGTCGTTATCAAGGCGAGATCCAAATTTGTCGTACAGAACTTCCCGCAGATCCGGCAGTTAACGTGATTGGCCAGTTAACTCCGGCAGCATGTGATTATCTGGCCCTTATTGGCAGTCGCATCGGCATACAATTGCAAATATAAAATGGAGGCTATCATATGATTAATTTAGGTAAATTAACAACGGAAACACGGAACCAAGCCACAATGAATTTAGACAAAATGACCACAATGGATATTTTAACTTTAATGAATCAAGAAGATCAAAAGGTACCACAACACGTTCAAAAAGCGCTGCCCCAGATTAACGCTGCCGTGACAGCAATTACAGATAGCTTTCAGCGTTCCGGCCGTCTATTTTACATCGGTGCCGGGACCAGTGGTCGGCTTGGGGTACTAGATGCAGCCGAATGTGTACCTACGTTTGGTACAGATCCTGAAATGGTTCAAGGCTTAATTGCCGGTGGTATGGCAGCGATGACCGTTGCCGTTGAGGGTGCAGAAGATTCGCAAGAATTAGCCGTCAAAGATCTGATGGCACAGCAACTAACGGCTAATGATACAGTTGTTGGCATTGCCGCAAGTGGCCGAACACCTTATGTGATTGGTGGATTAGACTATGCCAAAAAGATTGGCGCACATACGGTTTCGGTGGCTTGTAATCAGGATGCAGTGATCAGCCAACATGCTGATATTGCTATCGAAGTTCCAGTTGGGCCGGAAGTTCTAACTGGTTCGACAAGATTAAAGTCAGGTACCGCACAAAAATTAGTTTTGAATATGTTGTCTACGGTTTCAATGATCAAGATTGGTAAGGTCTACAAGAATTTGATGGTGGACGTTCGGCCAACAAATGATAAATTGGTGGAACGCAGCAAACGCATTATTATGCAAGCAACTGAAGTGGATTATGAACAAGCAAGCCAAATGTTTCAAGCAGCTGACGGTAATGTAAAATTAGCAATTGTTATGATTCTCACAAAGCTATCCAAGTCGGAAGCTCAACAACGCTTGCAGGCAGCGAATGGTTTTGTTCGGCAGACGCTTAATTAATGTGAATTGGAGGAATGACTCATGTCCACAGATAAAGTACAACGTATTGCGAATGAGATTTATCAAAATGTTGGTGGCCCTGATAATGTTGATAAACTGATTCATTGTATGACCCGTGTTCGAATGACTATCAAAGATCCTTCCAAAGTAGATCTAACTGGCTTAAAAGCGATTGATGGGGTCATGGGTGTGGTGGAAGACGACACACTACAAGTCGTCGTTGGTCCGGGAACAGTAAACAAAGTGGCGCAAGCAATGGTGGATCAAGTTGGGGTAGAATTAGGTGAACCATTCCCAGCAAGTGCTAGCGCAACAAGTACAGCAACCGACCAAGATTTGGTCAACCAAAAAGCAGCTGAAGTTAAGGCTGCCCAAAAAGCCAAGCAGAAGCAGACACCAATCAAGCGGGCGTTAAAATCAATTTCGAATATTTTTATTCCTTTAATTCCTGTATTTGTCGGCGCAGGACTGATCGGTGGGATTGCGGCCGTTTTATCTAATATGATGGTTGCTGGTCAAATTGGCAACAATTGGTCTGAATTGATCATGGTCTTGAATGTGATCAAAAATGGGGTCTTTGCTTATCTAGTGATTTATGTAGGGATCAATAGTGCGCAAGAATTCGGGGCAACCCCAGGTTTAGGCGGTGTGATCGGGGCGGTAACTTTGTTAAACGGCGTAACGCCCAAAACACCGCTGCATAACATTTTTACTGGTCAGGATTTAGTTGCAGGCCAGGGTGGTATCTTGGGTGTGATTTTTGCGGTTTGGGTATTGGCACTTGTGGAAAAGAGACTACACAAGTGGATTCCAGATTCGATTGATATTATTATTACACCAACACTAACGCTATTATCGATTGGTTTATTTACGATTTTTATTGTGATGCCGATTGCCGGTGTGATTTCTGATGGACTGGTAGGGGCGATTTCTTGGATTCTAAACGTTGGTGGCGCCTTTTCTGGCTTTGCGTTGGGTGCGCTCTTCTTGCCAATGGTTATGTTTGGGTTACATCAGATTCTGACGCCGATCCATATTGAAATGATCAATAAAACTGGTATGACACCGTTACTGCCAATTTTGGCAATGGCTGGGGCTGGACAAGTTGGCGCAGCTTTGGCGCTTTGGATTCGCTGCCGGCGCAACAAACAACTGACTAATTTGATCAAAGGGGCTTTACCTGTTGGTTTCTTAGGCATTGGGGAACCGTTGATTTACGGGGTCACGCTACCACTTGGGAAACCATTCATTACGGCTTGTATCGGTGGTGGTATCGGCGGTGCAATCATTGGCGGTTTAGGTAATATTGGTTCTATCGCTATTGGGCCTTCTGGTTTGGCATTGGTTCCTTTGATCAATAACGGCCAGTGGTTAGGCTATGTCTTCGGGTTATTGGGTGGTTACGCTGGCGGTTTTGTGGCAACTTACTTCTTTGGGATTCCTAAAGATGCCATTTCAGATGAAGAGCCTAAAGCCGCTCCAGTTGCGACAGATAATGCAGTTGATTTTAATGCAGCACCTGCTGATAATGTGGCTTTATCTGAAAATACGATTTATGCGCCTGTCAAAGGTCAAGTTGTACCAATCAAATCTGTTAGTGATGAAATGATGGCGACAGAAGTTATGGGCAAAAGTATGGCTATCGTTCCTGATAAAACATCCGCAATTTATGCACCAATTAGTGGTAAAATTACTTTTATTGCCGACACTGGTCATGCAATCGGTTTTACCTCTGATCAAGGTGAAGAAGTGATGATCCATATCGGTATTGATACAGTGAATTTGGCTGGTAAACCTTTCCAGATAAATGTTGCTGTTGACGATCACGTAACTCATGGACAAACAATTGGTCAGGTGGATTGGCAGCGAATTATTGCAGCCGGATTAGATCCAGTAACCATTACGATTGTCACCAATAGTCCCCAGTTTGCCATCGAAAAACAAACTCTGAACCAAGCAACGACATTTAACACTGCTTTGATGACACTTAAACCGAACCTGGCTTAAAAAAGGAGCTGATAATACTAATTATGAAGAGTGTCTTATATCAGATTCGTCAGGATATGGCATCATACACAAAGTCCGAGCAAAAAGTGGCCACCTATATTTTGCATCAGCCCGAGCGCGTGATTCATATGAGTGCTGAAGAATTAGCTCAAGCGGCAAAATCTAGTGCTGCGTCGGTAACACGTTTTGCCAAATTGATTTGTGAAGAGGGCTTGCCTGGCTTAAAAATTAGATTATCAGCTGAACAGTCAATGGATACGGATTTATACGATGAAGTGGCGCCTGATGACGATCTAAACACGTTAAAAAAGAAAATGCTTTTTCGAACGAGTCAAGCCCTGCACGCTACCAATGACGATTTAAGTTCGGAAGCAATTGCGCAAGCGGTGGGTCTGTTGCAAACGCATCAACAAATCAATATCTTTGGTATTGGCGCTTCCGCATTGGTGGCTGGTGATCTTGTGCAGAAGTTATTGCGTATTGGCAAAAGTGCCTTTCAAACCACCGATGTTCATTTATTTAGCAGCAGTTTACAGTCGGTGTCACTGTTAGTTCTGATTTCTAATTCTGGTGAAACGGCTGAAGCATTGAAACTCGCTGCTTTGGCTAAAACTAAGCAAATCCCGATTCTGGCAATCGTGGGGGATACCCTGTCCACATTAGCGCAGCAAGGTGATGTCGTTTTGACGCATGATCATAGTGGGGAAGGATTAGCTTTGAGAACAGCAGCGACGACCTCACTAATTGCACAATTATATGTAGTCGACATTTTATATTATTGTCTGTTACAAACGGATTTTGAACATTATTTACAAATGATTCGTGATTCTCGACAAACAATTAAACAGTTTTTTGATTGAATCTAGTAACATCAAGAGAGTGAGAAAAAAGGCGCTCAGCACCTGAGAACTAACAAGAATTGCGAAAAATGGTGGGCTTGCCATTTGAGCCATTCTTGGTTAGGTAAGGGTGTTGCCTTTTGGAACACGTTAAAATTTAATTGTTCGTAAACACATAGTGGCTGAAAACAAAACGTTAGTTTTGTCCCAGCCACTTTTTATGCTCGTTAATTTTAATGATTGGTATAGCCGTGTTTATGTTATTTAGTCGTGTCATATATACAGCTTCAGCTTGAGATGAAATTTGACCAATCATTGCGATAGCAACAATAACACTCGATTTGAACTATTAATCCAATCTAAAGCCATAGCTCTTTTTGATTTTGATTGTTGATTTATTAAAATATTTAAAATACTATGCTAACAGTAATTACATTATCTGAATTCATGAGCAAAAATAAGTAACACCAATTTTAATCGAATCGTCAACTGTGAAAATGTTACTTTTATTAAGTCGATATGTCATTGAGATTGTCTTGTGTAAGCGGTAAAAGTATAACTGTAGGGTTGTGTCATTGGTAATTACTTCAATCTTGAAGTGGTCGATCATAGTAACTGTGAGATGACCCTTCGTGTTGTCGTTTATGATTGAGCGCGTGAGACAAAAAGCGTTGCCTTTGGGTACACGATTAAAAGTACTTGTAACTATCGTGTAGATCAAAACATTAGTTTTGTCCAACTGCTCACTCAATCTGAAAGCGCTTGTTTTTCGCAGACAGGATTTTAATCAAAAAGGAGTAATCAATTTGAATTCACGCAATGATTTTCTCAAACCAGGTAGTGACAAAGAAACTTTTGTCAATTCACCTTATGTGACTGAAATGCGTAAGATCACCAATGAATTGTATCGTCATGGCTGGGACGAACGGAATGGGGGCAACGTCAGCTATCGCTTGACTGAAGCTGAAGTCAGTGCTTATAGCGATGTCCATCAAGTTCTCCGCAATATCCCCATCGACTTTGATGCCAGTGCTTTGAAGGGGACTTACTTCTTAGTCACCGGGACTGGCCGCTACTTCAAGAACGTCATTGATTTTCCAGAACGAGATACGGGCTTAGTCAAGATCTTCCGACGATGGTCATAGTGCCGACTTGCTCTGGGCTTCAATGATGGCGGCCAACCTACCAGTGAATTTCCATCACATTTGATGACGCATATCCAAAGATTAAAGCAAGATCCAGATCAACGGGTAGTCATGCATTGCCATCCAACGAATCTGATCGCCATGTCTTTCACTGTCCCTCAAGACGAGAAGACATTCAGTCGGATCCTTTGGAAGATGCAGGCTGAATCTATCGTCGTGTTCCCTGAAGGCTTGGGGATCCTGCCTTACATGACACCAGGCACGAATGAGATCGGTCAAGCAACGGCTGATAAGATGGCCGATTTTCGGGTCGTGATGTGGCCGCACCATGGTATCTTCGCGGCTGGAGATTCCATTGACGAGACTTATGGTCTGATCGAAACTGTCGAAAAGGCAGCTCAGATCTATACTACGATCCAAGCTCAAGGCGGCGAATGCCTTGCTGAGATCTCGGATGCGGATCTCGTCAAGTTGGCGAAACGATTTGATTTGACACCTAATCCTGAATTTATGACTGGGAAAACCTTAGAGACAGTTAGATAGTTATTTAAATAAATTGAATTCATTTTGACGCTGAATAGATTATATTCAGATTGCTGATATGGAAAAGACTTGAAAAAACGCTGATTCGTTTCGCTTTCAAGTCTTTTTTTGACAGCATTATTTTTAAAATGATACTTTTACTTTACCGATAAAAAACATATAATATTACGTAAGTGTTACAAATAAGGGAGGATGTAATATGAGTGTAAAGAAAAAACTGTTATTTTTAATTGTTGGACTGATTTTCGTACCTTTTGTGAATGTTGTGCATGCTCAATCTGCTGAGACAACGGTGCCAGCAGCTACAACCAATCATAAGCCAGCCGATAATATTATTAGTGGGGCTGTTGTTGTAACAAATCCTGAAGGTGCACAGGTGTATCTTGATGATGCGCTGACAATGCCAATTGCTAAAACGTTACCCATGAATGGTGAATCCTGGGCAGCGCTGATGGCCTATAAACTGGCAGATGGCGCAACAAGTTATTTAGTTGCACCTAGTGAATGGGTCAGCAGTAAAGATGTTTCTTTTTCAGATATTCGGCCACTGTATAATACAGTACTATATGTCTACCATGGCATGTACACTGAAAACGGGCACTATTTAGGCGGTCATACGGCTTGGAAAGTCAGCAGTGTTAAAGCAATTAATCAAAACTACGGCAGTTACCGTTATTATTTTGGCAATGGCGATAGTGTGACTGGAGACCCTTATTTTGATCTCGCTGTTTTTAGTACACAAGAGGGCGATTTTGCGGGTACATTTGTCGTTGATCATACACATTCAGCAGCACTCATAGACAGTGATGGTAAAGTGACACGTCAGTTGGCACCAGGCAGTAGTTGGCGTATTTTGGACGCTAAATTTATTGACGGCCATAGTTATTATCGAATCGGTACTGAAAATGAGTGGATCGAAGATACTGCCGGTTGGGTGCTGTAACATCTAAAAAAATGACGCGATGACTTTATTGTCTATCTACGTCATTTTTTTACGGTAAATTTTGTTATGATACATATAGATATTTATGACAGTATTAGGTGTTTGGAGGTGTTCTGAACAGTGATTACAATTGCAACTTTATTACCGTCTGAAGCAGCACAGTTTCTAGCTTTCTTACAACAGTTAGACACTGAAACGGACAAGATGTTACTTGAACCTGGCGAGCGCGACCGACATATAGAAACGAGCGTGTAAAAATTCAAAATACAATTGATCAAGGCGGTATAATACTGGTTGCCAAGGTGCAACAGCAAATCATTGGCTTTCTAAGTGCCAATGTTTCTAGTGTACAAAAGGTACAACATATCGCCCATCTCGCCGTCGGTGTGCTGCAAGCGTTTCGCCACCAGCAGGTCGGTAGGCACTTGTTTGCAGCTTTATTTGAATGGGCAAAGCAGCATCAAATCAATCGTTTAGAGTTGACGGTAATGGTCCATAATCAAGCAGCTTTAGGTCTTTATCATAAAATGGGATTTAAAATTGAAGGGCAAGGAAGCGATGCGATTTTTCAACATGTCCATTGTGAAAACGAGTTTTACATGGCTAAAATATTGGATGAATAAGGTGATTTCTTGGCAAGTTATATCCCGCATTATCAATCCCGCTTTAAAAAGCATTTGCAGCAAATGATTCGTAATGGTCATTTTAAAAAGGCAGAATTTGAAACATTGATGCAATTATTACTGCAAGGAAAACCTTTACCGGAGCAGGCAAATGATCATCCTATCTCAAACCGAAAGCACCAACGCGCCTTTTTTGTGAAACATAGCTGGTTGGTTATTTATCAATATAATGGCAACATAATTCGATTCTTAGATGTTGGCCGGCATGGCGAAGTATAGTAAACTAAGGCAGAGTCAATTAAATATTTTAGTATTGGGGCAGAATAATGACTGAAACAAAGCAACTCATTCACAAAAGTTTACGGATCGAATATTTTTCAACGGCATGGATGTTTTTTGAATTTGTCGTTGGTTTTTATTCAGGCTTAAAAGCAGGCTCTATTTTATTGATTGCTTTTGGTTTGGATAGTTTTTTGGAAATCATTTCCGGCAGCACTTTGATTTGGCGCTTGAAAAAAGAAGCCAATGGTCATGAACAAGCTGAAATAGCGGCGGCTGAACGACGGTCTTCGCTGATCGTTGGCATTATTTTATTGTTATTAGCTGTTTATGTCGTTGCTGTATCCATTTTTAACCTGATGACACGTCAAGCTGCTGACCGTAGTCTTTCGGGTATTGCCATTGCAATTGCGTCGGTAATTTTAATGCCAATTTTGACCATTAATAAGCGCCGGTTGGGCAAAGCACTACAGTCGGATGCGTTAATTGAAGATGGCATGTGTAATATCACTTGCGCTTATATGGCTGGTACTGTTTTAGTTGGCGCAATTTTAACAGCTTGGCTCGGTTGGTGGTGGGCTGATTCTGTGGCCGCTTTAGTGTTGGTTTATTTTATTGCCAGTGAAGGTTGGGAGTCTGTTCAAACTGGTCTTGGGCATGATGATTAAATATTTAATAGGCACAAAAAAGACAGGTGGCTGACTAGCAAACCTGTCTTTTTTACGCAACAATTATGCGCTTGTTCCAGACCACAATTTAACGGGTAAAATGTATTCCGTTTCTGTAGGTTCATTATTCATACGCTGACCTAAAACCTTAACTGCCTGTTCAGCCATTTGTGCCGTTGGTTGCATAATGGTGGTTAAATTAGGCATTAATTCGCGAACAACCTGGGTACCATCATAACCGATGACCAGAAAATCTTTTGGAACTTGCCGGCCTAGTTTTTGGGCAACGTTCATAATCAATGCAGCATCTACATCATTAGCTGCAAAGACGGCTTCAACCTCTGGATGTTCCTGAAAAATTTTTTCAAAAATCTCTTTTTTCGCTTTGGCTGAAATATTAAAATCCACCGTGTAGGTCAATGGCTCTAAGTTATGGGCCTGCATGGTGCCCTCATAAGCAACGCGCCGCCGCCGTGCTGGCGTTTCTAAGTCAATAGGGCCGTTTGTATGAATGATGTGTTTGGCACCTCGCTGGATCAAACGCTCAGTGGCCAGCTCACCGCCACGATAGTTATCAGACTCAACGATCGGAATGTCGGCATTCATGATGCGATCAATCGCAACAATTGGTAAGTTTGCGGTATCATATTCCTTAATGCCCTGATTATGCGTGCCTACGATCAGACCATCTACTTGTTTGATCAATAATTGGTCTAAGTAGGCAGCTTCTTTTTTAGGGTCATTCATTGAATTGCCGATGAGTACTTTGAAACCCTGGCGGTATAAGTTTTTTTCTAAAGCATCTACGAGTTCACCAAAAAAAGGATTGGCAACTGTGGGAAATAATAGGCCAATCAAATTTGTTTGACTTTTGTATAATTGCCGTGCGACGACATTTGGATGATAATTAAGCTCACGCATGGCGGCGTATACTCGATCAATGGTCTTTTGACTTAAATAACCGCGTTTATTGAGTACGCGGGAAACAGTTGTTTTGGATACTTTTGCCAGTTTGGCAACGTCCTCTAATTTTGGCGTCATGACTTACGGCCTCTATCTAAAAATGATGTATTTATTTTATTATACATTAGTACATTAAGCTACGCTGATTAAAGTTGATACTCATTTATTAGCAATATTTTAAAATATATTGAGACAAAATAATTGTGTTTTTTAAAATAAGCGAATATACTCAGGACGTGGTAGCATAGGCTTGTTTTATATGAATTGGCGAATGCATCATTGCACTATTATTAAATTATATCTAACGCTCATTAGTGTCATTTAAATGTTTTGTATATATTTTTGTTGTCCTTATTTCTATGGTTAGTTTAATCACTAATTAGAAATAAGGACATTTTTTTACTTAGAATTCTAATTAATTAGGAGATGGTCACATTGAAACGGTCAATTATTGTATTTCTTGTTTTGATGACCTTTTTCTCGAGCTTATTAATAATTAATATTTTTTCTACTAAAGATCAAATTCGGATAGAAAATATAGAAACGACAGAAAATTCTTTTAAAATCTATGTTGATAATAGTACAAAAACACCACGAGAGACGCTACTTTTTTTTAATAAATTGGCAAAATCACAAAAAGTGACGATTATTCGGACTGATTTTTCAAATCAAAAAGTTATTAAATCTGCGGTGCTCAATAAAGATAGCTTTCCTTATACTAATTTTTTCCAAAACGATTCGAAAGCTCAGCTATTTAATAATCGCAATCAGACCTATACCCAGAAAAAGTCGGTTATAAATCAACGCTACATTCCTACATTTGACAGAAATCTACAAATTAGATTACAAAGCATGGCGAAATATTTCCAAAATGGTGACAAATCTGTGAATGGTATTTATACCATAATTCCAGAAAACAAAAATCGAAAGACAATCGTCGTTTCACAACTTGTCCGTTTTTTTAATAGTTCCCGTGCTGATTTGTTGACATCTAAATTACAGTCCAGGAAAGAATTCGTTAACCGTAATTTAATGATTTACTTTGCGCTTTTTCTCGTACTAGCCATCATGGCTTTTTTAAGTATCATTTCACTGACGATGACCAATGTTAAAAGGATTGGCATTTGGAAACTATCGGGTTTCTCTAATTTTGCTGTCATCAAAGCCTTGTATCTAACACCTAGTCTCGTGTTGGCGTTTTGTATTTTGATAAACTTTTTATTCGTGAAGATCGCGTTCCATTTTCATCCAAATGGTTTTTGGAATGTGTTCTCGCTAGCTCAGCTTGTTGTTATAGTCATACTTACCGTTGCAGTTCTGATTTCGTTAGTATTAGTTAAAAGTATTCATATTGTGAATTTTCTTAAAAACACCTTGAATTTTAGGCTTGGTATATTTACCATGCTAGTTCTAAAAGCCATAACGGTGATTTTAACAACAGTTCTGTTGATTGGCACTGTTGCAAATATTAGGGATATTTTTAATGCAAATGAGACTTATCGTGCCGCACAGGCAGTGAACAAAAATCTTACGATTGAGAAAATAGGGTTTACTGGTGGCGAGGCGTTAAGAAATTTTGAGCTAAATAATGGCAAAAATGAAGCGACTATGGGGATTCTTTTTTCAAAATTAGATCGTAAATTAGCTGCTGATTTTGTTTATGGTGAAGTCATTTATCCCCGTAAAGCCTTTGCTAATGGCCTTGGAGCTGATGAATTTGATTACAACGAGAAATTTACAGTTGTAAGGGTCAACCAAAATTATCTTAAGACGATTGGCTTGAATGTTAAGCAGCCTTCCCAAAATCTTATCTTGGCACCACAAGTTGATAGGAGGCAATCGGACAAAATTAGGAAGTTAGGTGCTTTAATAGTATCTGCACAGCATCCAGGTGAGGTAAGCAATAAGCATAGCAGCAAGATTAAGGCTAATATTCACTTTTATGAGCGTGATCGGCATTATCAGACCCAAATTTTTGATAGTGATGGCAATATACACTCGGTGGTAAATCCAATCTATGAGGTAATTGACACTCAAAATTTAGACCAACAGAGTAAAGCCCAGCTACTAACAACTGGTGTTACCAACCCAATAAGATTAAACAATACAGCTGCCAACCGAGAAAAGTTGAAGGCGTTGAGTTCACCCAAACAGTTAAAAGGAATCAAACTTCAGTTTTCAACCATCGGCTCAATTTTAAACACAACGACTGCGTCCTCTCGACTCGGTCTAACACTTGCATTAAGTGCTCTAATCATCATGTTTTTTGTTTCTTTAGTAACGTCACTATTTGCTAGTAATTTGTATTTTGAAACCAATCGATCCCGCTTAGCAGTTTTACGATTACTAGGTATAAAAATTTACGATAGATACTATAATATTTTCGTTTCTCTATTCATTATGTATACGATACAAATATCAGCAGCAGTTATCTTTGGCAAATCTATCTATGCCCTTTATATTGGCGTTGTATTGGTGCTTAGTGACTTATGCCTGACGTTATTCATGTTGTATCGGAAAGAAAATAAGAATCTTATTGCGTCTTTGAAAGGAGCATCATCATGATTCAACTAACGAATATTATAAAAAAATTTGGTAACCACACGGTGCTCAATAATATTAGTTTAACTATTGGCCGTGGTGAGATGGTTGCAATCATGGGACCTAGTGGATCTGGCAAGTCAACATTACTCAATATTTTGGGTCTAGTAGATAGTTTTGATGCTGGGGATTATCAATTTGATGATTACTCAAATATAAAACCCAATAGTCGGCTGGCTAATCGCATGATTCGAGAACGCATCAATTATATTTTTCAGAATTTTGCACTAATAGACAATGAAACGGTCGCTCAAAACCTGGAGATTGCTCAAAAATATTTGAAATTAAATCAAAAAGCGAAAAAACAGCAAATTAAGACGGTATTAGCTAAAGTGAATTTGGCTGGATTTGAACAGCGAAAGGTCTATGAATTATCTGGTGGACAGCAACAAAGAGTAGCTGTCGCACGTTGTTTGATCAAACCCAGTGAGTTAATTTTAGCTGATGAGCCTACTGGATCATTAGATGAAAAAAATCGAGATATTATTTTGAAAGAAATTAGTCATATGAATGAAGAGGGGAAGACGGTCGTTATTGTGACCCATGATCCTAAAGTTGCCGAATTTTGCTCCAGAATTATTTACCTTTCTTAAATGATTCATTTAGATCAAGTATCGGCAGTCACCGTTTTGTTTGTTAGAACGTGTCCATTAAAAAAAGATTCTTTCCGCAACTATTTGGGAGAGAATCTTTTTTAGCTAGTCTTTTAAGGCCTTGATACCAAGGGCAAAATCACCTAATGTCGCGGAGCCATTGTTAGCAACTTGGGGCATGGTAATATAATTTTTTAAAGGTGGTAGGTCAATATAGTGGTTGAGTAATTGATCAAATTGAACACGTACTTTTTCTAAGAGTGCCTCGTCAACAACACCGCCGCCAAAAACAATTTTATCTGGTCGAATGATCAAAGTTGCCTGAATAGCCGCTTGCGCCAAGTAGTAGGCCATAATATCCCAAACTGGATGGTCACGGGGGACTTCAGGGCCCTTAATGCCCAGCCGCGCTTCTAAAGTTGGCCCACTGACTAGTCCTTCCAAACAATCTTTATGAAATGGGCAAATACCAGGGAAATCTAAATCTTGGGGATGGCGTTTAAGAAAGGTATGGCCCATTTCTGGATGGCCAGCGTTACCTAAAAATTCGCCATCAATGACCGCGCCAGCACCGACACCAGTGCCAATCGTGTAATAAACCAACGAATCGATTTTTTCGTTGGCTAGGGTAGACATAACGTATTCCCCATAAGCCGACCCATTAACGTCTGTCGTCCAGAACATAGGGACCCGGATTTTTTGCTTCAAAGTACCTACAAAATCAGTATTTTTCCAACCGGGTTTCGGTGTATTCGTTACATAGCCATATTTTGGTGAGCTTTGGCGAATTTCAATCGGGCCAAAAGAGGCGATGCCCAAAGCATCAATGTCAAACTTGGCAAAATAATCCAGAGTTTTCTGTAATGTTTCTTCCGGGGTGGTGGTGGGAAATTGAGTTTGATCTTTGATCCGATAATCTTCATCACCGATAGCACAAACAAATTTTGTACCACCTGCTTCAATACTACCAATTTGCAAAATGAAACCTCCAATATTGTTTTAAAATTTGATCGCATCTTTTGCTAGTTTATAAGTTGTCACGCTGGCGGTCAATGTACTTTTTGTTTCTAAACTGATCGTTGGCGCAGTAGCCATATAAAATCGTTCTGAAAAAGTTGCGGCGCCATCATTGATGAAAATCTCGGCTGAGCTTTGATCAATGAAAATAGCCAGCACCACTTTTTCCGATTGGTCTATTGTAGCATACCTCTGATCTTCGCGATCAGATCGACTTAAAACGAATTCATGACTATCTGCCAAATAAGCTAATTTTGTGAATGTGTCGCCATTGGGGCTAGCGATTTTAAAGGTAAAATCGGTTTGTGCATCCTCTAATTCAATTTGGAATTCTAAGTGCCGCTCTGTTGTGCTCAACAACCATTGATTTTGAAAAGTCTTTTTGTCGTCTAGCAATTTTTCTTGACGCAATTGTTTCGTTTCAGCAATTGGCCGCATCCCCAAATGATTGCCATGAAGCACTAACTCGCGTGGTAAGGTTAGCGCACCAGCCCAGCCATCTGCTTGTTCAGGCATTAAACTTTCCCACATGGCCAGCCAACCAATGACGATTCGGCGGCCATCAGGGGTCAAAGTCGTTTGAGTGGCATAAAAATCGTGGCCATGATCCAATTCCTTAAATGTATCCCGTTGGAATTGATTGGTTTGGTAATCATAAGTGCCAATAAAATAGCCCGTTTCATGTAAATTAAGATATTTTTTTGGTGTCGGAACGATACCTTGAGGCGAGGTGAGGAGAACGTGTTGCCCATTCAGATAGAAAAAATCGGGACATTCCCACATGTAGCCTTCTTGATTGGCATTGGTGGCTTTGGTGATTGGCCCTAAGTATTGCCAATGCAGCAGATCAGTGGAACGATAAGTAATTACGCGGCCTAGCCCGTCTTGTGCTTGGCTGCCTAAGGCAAGGTAGTAATTGCCATCATAGGCCCAAACCTTTGGGTCACGAAAATGCTGGGTATTATCTGCGGCGCTTGAGCAATGATCGGGTTAAGCTCGTATTTGGTAAAATGAATGCCATCCGTACTATAGGCCAAATTTTGGTTTTCCCAGAAATGATCGGGATCGTCATCGTCGTAGTAATGTTGTCCCGTATAGATGAGATATAGTTTGTCATTTTTAACGATGGCACTACCAGAAAAGCAACCGCCAGCGTCTTCGGGGTCGCCAGGTGTCAAGGCGATGGGCAGTGTCTCCCAGTGGACTAAGTCGGTACTGCGGCATGCCCCCAATGCATGGGGCCCCATTCAGCAGCATAAGGATAATACTGGTAAAAGATATGATAATAGCCTTTGAAGTAACAAAAACCGTTGGGATCGTTGATCCAGCCAGAAGGCGCCATGACGTGGTAACCTAAGCGATAGCGGGTATCTGTCAAAGAGATAGGTGATTGCGTTAACATAGGAAAAATCCTTTCTATGATCTGAAATATGATTTGATAGATTTTAAAAGATGATAACCGGTTGTCATAAATAGCAAAAAAATTAAGCGCGGATAAAGGGATCACCATGGACATCTTTATCGTCCCGTTTCAAAATGAAGAAGGAATAAATACCGGCTACCAAAACGATGCCAGAAATCACGCGGAAAGTATCGCTATATCCGATATGGTCTCGGAGCGTGCCTAATGGCGTGGACAAGATTACTTGACCAACTTGGGCAGCCACTTGAAAACCAACCATATATAAAGTTGCTGAAAGTTTGGTATTAAAATGCAATGTGAAGTAACGAAACATAGGGAGGGTAAATAAAGGTACTTCCAGCGAGTGTAACATTTTGATCAAAGAAATGGCAACTGGATTTGTTGCAAAGCCACAAGCACCAATGCGTAAGCACATTACCGTAATACCGAGTAATAAAGTGTTGCGAACGCCAATTTTTTTCATGATCAATGGGACCACACCCATCATTAATGCTTCACAGAAGACTTGAATTGAATTTAATGTGCCATACATATGCTGGCCTAATTCAGGAGTGGCAAAAAGTTTGGTGTAGAAATCGGGGAACATTTGTTGATCAAAGACCGTGTAAAAAGTCCAAGTAAACATGATAAAAATGATGATCAACCAAAGTTCTGGTAATTTTAATAGATGCAGCATGTCCTTAATAGAAGGTGTTTGACTGGTGGTTGCGTCCGTTACTGTCATATTTTGTAAAGCTTGCTTTTCGGCTTTAGGCTGCCAAAAAATTAAATTTGCTAATAGTAAAAGGCCAAAGAATGAACCACCCCAAAAATTTAATTTTGGATCAATAACGAATAAGAAGCCGGCCAGTAAAGCGACCAACGCATATCCAAAAGAACCCCAGGCCCGAGCTTGGCCGTATTCAAAGTCAAATTGACGGCTGAATTTCTCTGAAACGGCTTCAAAAATGCCGGCAGCGGCTAAAAAGCCAGCTGATAATACGATTGAACCCACTACAATGCCCACCATAAAATGTGTTTTCAACAAGGGGGCATATAACAAAACGAAGAAGGGACCAATCAAGGTTGCAATCGTAGCACAAAAAATAAGTAAAGTTCTTTTAATTCGTAATTTATCCTGTAAAGCGCCATAAACGAACATCAAAATTAAGGTTACTAATGAGTTGGCTGAAAAAATCGTCCCAACGGCACTCCCAGATAGGCCAAGGCCATTTTTTTCAGAGGTTAACCATAATTGAAAGAAAGACCACCAAATACCCCATGAAGCAAAAAAAAGTAATAATGTCAGTGAACTTTGTAAATAAGACGGATTCTTTAGCGTTGTTGTCAGCTGCTTTTGATTTACCATAGTCTGTTGACTCCCTGTCATAAATTTAAATGATCTGTATTCACTAGTGAAAACGCTTTAGCAATTGCTTACGAATAGAAGTATAATTGAACCGTTTTCATATGTCAACCGGTTGTCATATTTAAACGAATATAATTTCATCAGCTATGGTGCTTGAAGCGACATGCTAATGCCGTATCACCAAGAGACGCATTAGCCTGAACTGATGTATAAATTAAAAAAATAATATTTAATGTTGACAGATACGTTTTCCCATGCTAGTTTTATTAAATAGTAATTAGATTTTGATTGGAGGTTTGCAAGATGCATGCAATGATGATGATGAATTGTAATATGTGCTGTATGTCGATGTGTTCTGAAATCGGCTTAGTTTCGCATAGACAATTACGTGATCATCTATTCTTGAATGTATCTTGATATTGGCCTAAAAGCCTAAACTAGTCAAAGTTGAAGACTGATACATACACGTAAATTCGTTGTAGCGTGAACTAAGTATAGCCCTTAGTTCACGCTATTTTTTTATTTTTTTAGGAGGTTTTTTATGACAACAGCATTGTACAGTTTTGGCGGCGGTCAAATGGTGACTGCCATTTTACGCGCAGCATTGAAAAAACATGCATTCCAACCAACAGACGTATTCGTCAATGATATTAGTCCGGATCGAGTCACTTATTTGCGCGAAACATTTGCGATTGGCAGCGACTCAAAGATAGACCAAAAACGGTTAGCAGAAGCAGCAATTATTTTACTTGGCGTTCGCCCCCAAGATGACTGGGTAGGCTTGATCCAAACCATTGCACAAACAAATACCCACGCACAGGTAGTTTCAATCATTGCTGGTGTGACCCTTGATCAATTAAAAGCTGCTTCTAATGTTAGCAATTTGGCAGTAACACGAGTCATTCCGAACACTTTAACTGATACGGGTTTTGGCTATAGTGGCGTTACCTTATCAGCTCATGCTGACCAGGCCCAAGTTGAGCCATTTGTTAAGAGTTTTGGCAAGGTAGATTATATTCCAGAAACACAAATTGATAGTTATACCGGTTATGGCGTGGCTGGCCCAAATTATATTTATAATTTTTTCATTGCTTTAACTAATGCGGGTGTTTTGGGTGGTTTATCGCGCAAGCAAGCGAATGCGATCGCCTTGGAAAATCTGCAAGGTGCTGCGAGAATGTTAGAACTAACTGGAAAACACCCAGCCGAATTATTGGATATTAATAATTCAGCAGGTGGGGTCGGTATTGCCGCGCAACATGAACTAGATGCAAGTGATTTTGCTGCAGGTATTCAAAATGCTGTTTTGGCAGCAATTAAACGGACAACTGAGTTGGGAGGGCATTAATTTGGAGATATTAAATTGGGATCATTCAATGCTTAATATTCAAGATTTAGATCAAGCCATTGCTGATTTTAAAGCAGTCGGGGTGATTTTTGCTCGCGGTGGTCGCCACGAGGCTTGGGGGACGGCTAATGCCCTCGGGTACTTTGGCTTGAACTACATTGAGCTGATCACTGTTGATGATCGCCAAAAAGCTCAGAGTGTCCAGCGTTCAGATGCGGCCTCTGTCTATGACGCCA
Source organism: Agrilactobacillus fermenti (assembly GCF_047943045.1). GTDB lineage: Bacteria > Bacillota > Bacilli > Lactobacillales > Lactobacillaceae > Agrilactobacillus > Agrilactobacillus fermenti. The sequence continues at coordinate 1,068,921 of NZ_CP181347.1, forward strand.
TTCAAGATTTTAAGCATCAACGCGAGCGCTTTAATACGGTTGCTATTAGAACATCAGATATCCAAGCGACGTGGCAGCGCTTACGTTCGGCTGATATCAAAGTAGGGCCAATCCAGGAAGGTCAACGGCGAGATGAACAGGGACATTTAATTTCCTGGACCATCTTTTTTATTGATGATACGATTGCTGGACTGCCTTACCCGTTTTTTATCAATTGGCAGATGAGTGACGCAGAACGAACGGCACAATTAAAAGCGCAACAGCTTTTAGTCTCGCATTCTATTGGCAATATTCTGGTTCATGAAGGTGTTTTTAAAGTTTCAAATCCTCAAGCAGTGGCTGAACGGTGGGCACAAATGCTCAATAGCACCGCGAGCCAACAAAACGAGGATTGGATCGTACCTATACAGGAACGCCAATTTCGTTTTATTCAAGGTGATGAAAATCATTTAGTCACGTTGCGCTTTAAGGGGGCAACTGTAAAAAATTTACCACAAACATTGCAATTTGGTACTGCAAAATTGGTATTTGAAGCCTAAATGGAGGGAAAAACATGATCAAGAAACGAATGATTCAAATTATTGTATTGTCGCTAACGACAGTGGTGGCTGGTGTATTTGCTATTTTAGGTTTTGCTCGCCCAGCACAAGCGGTTACGACAGTCAAAGTGGCCTATGCAACGACCAATTATCCAATTACTTATCAGAACAGTAACAAACAAGGTGATGGCTATGATGTTGCCATTATGAAAGCAGTGGATAAAGCGCTACCCCAGTATAAGTTCAAATATACCGGGACAAGTGACGATGACGTTTTGATTGGCGTTAAGAGCGGCAAATATGCTGTCGGTGTGAAAAATATTTTTTATACCGCCGATCGAGCTAAGACTTATCTCTTTCCAAAAAACTATTTTGGCGTCAGTGATTCTGGTTTTGTTGTCCGCACAAAAGATAAAGCAAAATATGATAGTTTAAAAAAATTGACTAAGAACCATGGTAAATTAGTGCCCATCGCACCTCAGAATGGCCAATATGCCGTAATCGCCGATTATAACAAAAAACACACCCCTAAAATTAAATTAGGCAGTGCAGATACTTTTGTTGTTTCTGATGCTTTGAAATGGGTCAATGAAGGCCGCTATGATGCATTTTTTGCCATCAAACCAATGTTTCAGGCCAATGTAGAAAAGAAAAATGGCGCCAATGCTGATTTGAAAGGCAAATTGACCTATGTCACTTTGGGCGGCATCAAGACCTATCCGTTATTCAATAAAGATCAGAAGAAACTAGCGGCTGCCTATGATCAAGCCATTAAGAAAATTATTGCGTCTGGTGAAGCTAGCAAGATTTCAAAAAAATACTTTGGTCAAGATAACTTCAAACTTTTAAATCAAAAATTTGATTGAAGACATTAAGAAACGAGGCCCTTTATGAAAGAATTGAGTTTGATTCTTCAATTTGTGCAGCAGATTCTACCAGCAATTTGGATCACATTGCTTATCTCAGTCATTTCCATTGGAATCGGGACGATTTTTGGCTTTTTACTGGCTTGGGGGAAAATGAGTCGGCTCAAATCAGTGCGCTGGCTAACGTCTATTTATGTGAGCGTTATTCGAGCAACGCCAGCAATTATTATGATCTTTATAGTCTATTATGGCCTGCCTTTTCTTTTCAAAGGCTGGTTTCATCTTAATATTGAAGGCTGGCAGCGGATGTATTTTGTGATCATTGCTTTGACCTTGCTATTTTCAGCGCCAGTAGCCGAAATCATGCGTTCAGCATATCTTGCCGTGCCTAAAGGTCAGCAGGAAGCTGGTTTACTGGTTGGCATGACTAAGTTTCAAGTCTTTTATCGCATTCTGCTACCTCAGGCTTTCGTGATTGCGTTACCCAATTTTGCCAATTCAGTGATCAATTTACTTAAAGAAGGGGCATTGACGTTCACCATTGGCGTGGTAGATATGGTTGCTAAGGCACAAATGATCGTTTCTAACAACTCGGGTGGCTTTGCTTTTGAAACTTATGGCGCTTTAGCTTTAATTTATTGGGTGATCTCATTAGCAATTGATAAATTTGTGTCAAGTGCTGAAAAAGCCTATAGACGCAAGCGACAGACGATTGATGGATCAAGAGAGGCGGTATAAAGATGTCTTTAGATACAGCATTCATGGGTCAAGTATTCAAGTTGACCCTGCAAGGCGTACCAGTCACACTCAAAATCGTTTTAGTGGCGCTGATCATTTCTTTACCGATAGGTTTTTTGTTTGCATTGATACGTATTTATCAAGTCAAGGTGTTAAGCCCACTAGTCCGCCTATATGTCTCATTCGTGCGCGGGACACCAATTATTGCGCAAATCCTGATTGTTTACAGCGCTTTTCCAAGTTTTCTAGCACAGTTTATCGGCAAAACTGCCTTTAACATTGATCCAATTATTTACGCTTATATCGTTTTTGCCTTGAACAGTGTGGCAACTTTGACAGAAGTTTTCCGTTCTGCACTGCAGACAGTCGATAAAGGGCAGTTGGAAGCTGGGCTGCTTGTGGGTATGACGCCAGCACAAACCTTTTTACGTGTGATTTTACCCCAAGCCCTGATTTCTGCCTTACCCAATATCACCAATACAACGCTTTATTTGATCAAAAATTCTTCTTTGGCTTTTATTATGTCTGTCAAGGACATCACAGCAGTGGCTAAAACGCAAGCAGCCTTTTCGTATAATTTCTTGGAAGCTTATTTGGTGGTTTGGGTTTATTACCTTGTCATTGCTTACGTGGCTGAGTTCTTATTTTCAACCTTGACGCACTACTTTAGTCGATATCTGGTAGCTGAGCCCAATAAAAACTGGTTTCAGCGCTTGTTCAGTTTCAGGCAGCCAAATACCGCAGTGACAAATACCCAAGCAAAACGCGCACAGTTTATCGCTAAGGAGGTCAATCATGTTAACAATTAGTCATTTAAAGAAGCGTTTTGGTCAGCGCACGATTTTAGAAGATATTGATTTAACCGTTCATCAAGGTGATGTAATCACACTTATCGGACCGAGCGGTTCTGGTAAGACAACTTTTTTACGCATAATTACGACCTTGGAACAAGCAGATGGCGGGCATATTCAGTTTGCGGGTATTGACAAAGATTTTGCTGATCTAACCAAAAGAGATATTCAGACAATTCGCCGTAATGTAGGTTTTGTATTTCAAAACTATAATTTATTTAATAATAAGACCGTCTTGCAGAATGTGACAGAAGGCTTGATTGTTGCGCAAAAGCGTTCAAAAGCGGCCGCAAAAGCTATTGCGGTCAGTGCATTAGCAAAGGTCGGTTTAGCTGACTTTCAAGATTATTATCCATCTCAATTATCAGGAGGACAGGCGCAGCGGGTAGGGATTGCCCGGGCCATTGCTTTAAATCCAAAAGTGATTTTCTTTGATGAGCCAACCTCAGCATTAGATCCTGAATTAGTAACTGATGTTTTGCAGGTTATGCGGCAATTAGCAGCAGAAGGCATGACGATGGTGGTGATCACCCATCAAATGAGTTTTGCTCGCGATGTTTCTAATCAAGTTATTTTTATGGCTGATGGTCATGTGATTGAAAAGGGACAGCCCAGTCAACTTTTCACAACACCAAAAGTTTCGCGAACCAAACAATTTTTAGCCGAAATTTTAGCAACTGTTTAGGAGGTGCATAGATAAATGGCCACACAAAATGAAGCTATCATTATTACCGGTGCCAGTAGTGGTATCGGTCGGGCGACTGCAATTGAATTAGCTAAGCAAGGCTTTGACCTCCATTTATTTGGTCGTGATGCCACACGTTTAGCAAAGGTTCAGCAAGAGACAGTGGCAGTGAATGAAGCCATTACCAGTCAGACTTATCAAGTTGAGTTAACTGATAAAGCTGCTGTTAAGCAAATCATTACGCAGATTATTACCCATTTCGGGCCCATTTATGGTTTGGTCAATTCGGCCGGTATATTCAGTGTTACCGACGTGACTGATTATGATGATCCCACCTGGGAAGCAATCATGCGGGTTAATTTTTTTGGCACGCTGTACCCAACGTTGGCGCTTTTACCACATCTATACGCGCAAAAATCAGGTAGTATCGTCAATATCACTTCTGTGGATGCTTTTGATGGTATCCAAGGTTATAGTGCTTACTCAGCCTCTAAGGGTGCCGTGACTAGTTTAACCAAGACACTAGCAATTGAAAGTGCGAAGTACCAGGTACGTGTGAATGCGATTGTGCCAGGTGTGACGGATACAGAAATGACCCATACACGCATTCAGGAAAACTTAGCCAAATACCAAGCAAAAGTTCCGTTAGGGCGTGCGGCCGATGCCAATGAAGTTGCCGCACCAATCGCGTTTTTATTTTCAAAAGGCGCGACTTATATTACTGGACAAAATATTCACGTCAATGGTGGCTGGCGTTTGGCTTGATAAATTAGGAGGTGGATTCTGATGACAACTAAAAAGGATGTTTTATTAGCAACCTTAGCAAATCAGCCAACGGATCAAATCCTAGCGGGTTTTTGGCACCATTATCTCGCGGATACAAAGCAGCAAGTCTTTGGGTACCGTAATTTGGATAGCATTCAAAAAGTCGTCACATTACAACAGCAATTTTTTGATCAGTATCAGCCCGACTATACGAAAATTATGAGTGATAATTTCTTTCTATTACCCAGTTTGTTGGATCTGCCATTACAGCAAGTGACGGATTTGAATCACATTGAACCGGTAGCGCCAACTGATCGCTGGTTTCAGCGTCAAATTGAAGCCTTGAAAAAAATCGTTGCTCATTATGGTAACGTGATTGGCAGTTTTTATAATATTTTTTCGCCCTGGTATCAATTACGTTTACGATTTGAAATCATAGATGGCGATGATCAAAAAATATATCGTTTTCTAAAGGCAGAATCTGAGTTATTCGGGCGAACATTGGATCGTTTGGCAGATGATCTGAGTGAATTAGTCACCCGTTTAATTGATCAAACGGGTATTTTAGGAATTTACTTATGTGTGCAGCAGCCCCAAGATCCAACCGTTGATTTGGCTTTATGGCAACAGTATGTGGTTCCTAGCGAAATGAAGCTGTTACGTGCTGCTCAGACTGCCAACGATGGAAATATACTACATATTTGTGGTTTTGCTGGTGCTCACAATTACTTAGCAGATTATCGCGGGTATCCTTTTAAGGCAGTTAATTTTGCGACCTATGTGGCGCATGTGACGTTAGCTGAAGGCAAACAGCTTTTCGGCGGTCGGACGGTTTTAGGTGGTTTTGACAATACAGAGCAGGGCGTCTTTTATCGAGGGACGCGCGCTGAAATTGTGGCGGAAACGCAACGTCTGCTTTCTAAAAATGGTCGACAAGGGATTCTTTTAGGTGCTGATTGCAGTGTGCCTTTTGATCAAGATGACCGTCACGGCCAGTGGGTCTCCCAAGCAGCTAATAGTTAAAGGGACCTAACCAAGGAAAGGTTGTAGTGTTGATTAGAATCATCTAGTTATTTTAGTTGTGATACGATTAAGATAAGTAGGTGATAATGGTGCAGACAGAAGTTAACAAAGTGATTGATGCGGTTAGTCATAAAGTTATTCAGAATATTAATAATTCTGGTGAATTGAGCGGGAAGCTTGTACTTTCTGTTATATTGATTTTTATTTGGTTTTTGTGTGAACGGTTATTAACAAAGTTATGGCCGCGGTTGATTGATAATATCAAGATTCTTAATGCCGTGCATGGCATTAGTACCAATTTGTTGCGACTGATATTCAGTATTGCTTTAATTTGGGTTTGGCTCAATGCTTTAGATACATTTTTGATCATTGCTATACTTATTGTGGTGGTCCTCACAATATCGGTTAAGGGCTTGTTTAGTAATCTGGTGGGTTGGTTTTTAATTGTTTATAAGCATCATTTTCGTTTATATGATCGCATTGAAATGGGTGGCATTAAAGGTGAAGTCATCGGTATTAAACCTTTGTATTTTACATTAATGGAATTGAGTAATTGGTTTGAAGAAGATGCACCTACTGGAAGAACGATCAAGATCCCCAATCGTGATATTCTCACCAAACCAATTTATAACTATGCGAATATGACGCCCTTTTTGTGGAAAGAACTCAGCTATTTGGTGACTTTCGATAGTGATTGGGAGCAAGCATTGACCATCATAAAAGAGCTTGCTAATGAGAATTATCAAACTTTTGTCAAACGATTTTTAGCAGATGAAAAAAGCAAGACAAGAACATTAAAACAGTTAGCACTATTTGATGGACAACCTAATCCAGAAACTGTTGTGACTGTTAAGGAAAAAGGTATCGTCTTAAAAGTGCGATTTATTGTCCATTACAAAGAAGGTACTAAAGTAATAACCGAACTTAATCAGAAAATTTTAATGGCCTTTAAGAATCATCAGAATATTCGAATGGCTGGAGACGTTTGGTACTTAACGACATTTAAACCAGAACGAAGTCAAAATCAAGAATGAGAATCGAGTAGGAGACCCTAACGGGTCGGCCTCTCACACCACCGTACGTACGGTTCCGTATACGGCGGTTCAATAACTTAAGCGTTTCTGAATAGACTGGTACGTTGTGGACAGATTGATAAGTCCACGGCGTTCCAGTCTTTCGTTTGTTAGAGTATATTTCAGTACACCGGTATGTGCAGTATGCCAATACCCTTTACGGGTATTAGAAAATACGCGTGCTTCTGACACCGATTCCCTAACTTTCTAAGATTTCGGAACTTCGTTTTGATTTTCTTCCATGATTTCCAGATATACTGCCGGATCCTCGTGCGCAACCATGTGTCTAGCGCTTTAAGAAAGCCCTTCATGCGGCCAATACTATAGTATCGTAACCAGCCTCGCATTTTACGCTTGATCTCTTTAAGGACAGTGTCTAGACTAACACCGCGGTTCCGTTTGGTGATTAGCTTTAGGGCCTGTTTGATACGTTCTTTGGCAACTTTGTGCGGCCGGGCATATGCTTTGCCTTTACTCACACCTAAAGTGAACCCTAAAAATTTCAATCTTAAGGGCGACCGACATGAGTTTTCTTTTGGTTGACTGTTAGCTTCAAGTCTTTCTCCAAGAACTTGGTCACATTGGCCAGTACGCGGTAGCCTGCGCGCTTACTTTTGACGTAGATATTACAATCATCCGCATAGCGCACAAACTGATGGCCTCTGGCCATGAGCAGCTTATCCAACTCATTAAGGTAGATATTCGCCAATAATGGCGAGATATTTCCACCTTGCGGCGTGCCTTGAGCTGATTTCTCAAACAGACCACCATTCATAACCCCACTCGTTAAGAACTTACGAATAAGTCTTAATAGCCAGGGATCATCGATATATTGGCCGACAAATTTCATCAGTAGATCATGATTGACCGTGTCGAAATATGCCTTAAGGTCAAGGTCGATCACATAGTGATAACCTTGGTCATACAGCGCTATGACCCGTTTGATGGCATCATGAGCACTTCGATTGGGTCGGAAACCAAAACTGCTATCCGAGAATATCTTTTCAAACCTTGGCGACATCACTTGAGCGACTGCTTGCTGAACAAGTCGATCGACCACCGTCGGGATCCCAGTTTGCGTTTGGAACCATCTGGTTTTGGAATCTCGACTCGTTTAACTGGTAATGGTTGATAGCTGCCATCACGCAGTGATGCGATTAGCTCATCACGATGTTGTTTCAGATAAGGCAACAGCTCATCGACAGTTAGACCGTCAATACCCGCCGCACCCTTGTTGCTTCTGACTTTAAGGTAAGCTTGATTCAAATTATCTCGGACAAAACTAAATCTTGAAATGAAACGCCATTCCACATCTTATCTTCACCGGAAATCACACTACGCGCCCCGGGTTGCTCTTGACCTTCCAGGTCTACCATTCGCCGGTGACCAGAACATGGTTCTGTTTTCTGCGATTGTTGCATGATTTCTACCTCCAATTTTGACGAGAATTGTTAAAGTTCGGCCCTTCGTTGTCCAAAGGACAACTATTATGGCCTCGGCTGACTTCTGTATCATTCAGCTAGACATCACTGCCTAGTTTGTACCTGTGAAACTTTCCGTTTCTCTTGTCGGGAACGTATGATACAGACCTCCCCGGGTAAGAACGCTAACTTTCGTGCCATGTAACCATTGGCTTTACTGCGTACAGTTTCGAGTAGTATGGGACTTCAGTTTGTTTAGCAACCTTATCCACTGCAAACAGCCTTATAGCCACTTCTTGTTCATTGGTTCAGCACTTTGCTTTAGACTTCCTTCAGATTCCACCTCACGGTGGACACCCTTGTCCTCAACTGAATAGTTCCGACTACTACGGTCTATAGTGGACTTTCACCACCAAGTTAGCGCCCATGCCGGGCGCACTAAAAAAGACCCACAGAATTAGAGTTTTAGTCTAATTTCTGTGGGTCTTTCTTTACTGGTGCACAAATGGATACAAACTTTTAGATAAAATCACTGCCAGCTAGATACGATTTTTAAGCACTCGCTGCTTTTGTGGCTTGTATGATTAGCTGTCGGAAAATCTCTTGGTTACGCTGGTCATAACCTAATAGCATTTCGGGATGCCATTCCACGCCGAAAAACTGATGCTGGGCATCCAGGCTTTGAAAACCTTCAATCACGCCATCGGTACTGACGGAGATTGCTTCTAAATTTGCAGCAAGTTGTTTGATACCTTGGCTGTGTAAGGAATTAACCAGGACCTTATCACCAAAAACATGCTTTAAGAAAGAAGGCTTGTCTTGTAAGACGTAGTGTGAAGGTTGTGTATCATCCGTTGGAATTTGCATATGTTTCAAGGTGGGCGCTTCTCGGTAACTCAAATCTTGATATAGCGTACCACCTAGCGCCACATTTAGAACTTGAAATCCGCGGCAAATTCCTAATAAGGGTTTATTGGTTAGTTGAACTGCTTGAATCAGATTGATTTCAAATGTATCACGCTTCAAACTGGTCATGCCCATTTTAGGCAGGGGGGCTTCACCATAGAGAAACGGAGAAACGCCTTGCCCACCGGTTAATAGGAAACCATCAAAGCTTGGCACATAATCGGCAACATCGTCTGGATTCGTAAGTGGTAAAAGATAAGGGAGTCCACCAACTTGATTGATGACATCAATGTAAAACTGAGGCACGTAGGAAGCTGGATGATTGTGAAAGACTTTTTCAGCAAATTCATACTGATTAGCAATGATCGCGATTTTTGGTTTCATATATTATTCAAAACTCCTATTTTTTGGGGGTGAGATATCTGAATTGAGCCCATTGACCAAACGGCGTCACGCCAAACCCATTGAATCGATTACTCAATAGGTAGGAAAAACCAGCTTGATAAATTGGAGCGGTTGCGGCATCATCGAGCAATTGTTTTTCAGCGGACTGCATGGTTTTGAACCTCTGAGCTGAATCGGCAGCATATTTGCCGTTGATATTATCGAGGTAAGTATCATAGCTTTGATTCTTGTAGTGAGAAAAGTTTAATTTTTGATCACTCCCGTACATGAACAGCAAAGCCATTGGATCCGCATAGTCAGGGACATAAGTACCAAACGCTAAATCGTAATTGCCGTCTTGTTCAAACTGAATGCGCTGAGCCACTGGAATTGCTTTGACATTGATCGTCAAGCCTTGTAGATGGTTCTGTAATTGAGATTGCAAAAATTCTGCAATGCTTTTAGCTTGTGAAGTATCTGCTGAAAGCAATTCTAAAGCAATATGCTTGGTTTTTAATTCTGATTGAGCTTTTCGCCATTCGGATTTAGCTTGCTTAGGATCATAAGTAAGCAATTGTCCGGTTTCTTGGCGATAATCTTTGCCATTACTTGGATCGGTTGCTAGGCCAGTAGGAATAAGCCCATTTAACGGCTGACTGCCATCCTGTAAAAGATTATGAGTCAATTTCTTTTTGTCTACTGCTAAAGCCAAAGCACGGCGCAAGTGGCTATTGGCAGTTTTGGTACGCTGAATATTCATGGATAAATAACCAATCGTCGGCGTAGTTGTCTGATGCAAATATTTTGAGTGTTGATATTTCTGCACGTTATTATCTGGAATTGTCGTGTAATCGAGTTCACCATCATCAAATAAATTCATAGCCGTGCTGGTTTCTTTGACGACTTGGACATTGACTTTATTGATCTTGATTGCCTGCTTGTCGTAATAAGTTGGGCTCTTTTGCAGTACCCAACTATCATTAGTACCGTTCCAACCTTTAAGTATAAATGGTCCATTACTCAAAGTATACTTGGCTGCCGTGCCAAATTTTTTACCAACTTTTTTGGCAAACTTTTCGTTGACCGGCATAAAGTGTGAGTTCGTAAAAAATTGTTTGATATAGGGTACCGGGTGTTCCAAAGTGATTTGTAACGTATGTGCATTGATTGCTTTCACACCCAAAGCTGTAGCTGGTTTTTGATTGAGCCGAACTGCCTTACCATTCTTCAGAATATCGCTCATACTTGAAGCATATTTCGGTGAAACTTTACGACGGATGCCATAAACAAAATCCTGAGCGGTCACTGCTTGCCCATTTTGCCATTTAGCTTTGCGCAAGGTAAAGGTATAGACTGTTTTAGCTTTATTGACCTTTGGCGTTCCTGTCACCATGCCAGGGACAATTTTATTTTTGGCATTATAACGATACAGCCCCTCATTAATTTGTTGAATCGTTTCAGAACTCGTTGTTCCGGTGTAAGCAGCTGGATCTAAGGTATCTAAATTTTGGCTGGTGGCTGCTTCAAAGGTTTTCTGACTAGCTGCTTTAACGGGCGCAATATGAAATAATGGTAAAACTAGTGCAAAAATGAGGCTAAATATTGCGAATCTAATTAAAACCTGACGTTCAGCCCAAGTCATTGGTCTATTCCTCAAAATACTTCCCCCTTTTTTTAATGTCCATAGTTTACTTTAGTTTACTTTTTAATGGTCTAATTGTCTACTGATTTGTCATGTACCGCTATAATTTCTAAAACAGTTGCGACAGTCTGACTCATTGCTTCTAAAGTGACAAATTCATAAGGCCCATGGAAATTTTCACCGCCATTAAATAAGTTGGGTGTAGGCAGACCTAAATAAGTGAGTTTGGAACCATCCGTACCACCACGGAAGGGACGAACAAAGGGTTGAATGTGTAAGTTTTTTAGAGCTTGTTTTGCCAACTCGATCGGATAGGGATCTTGATTGATAATATCCGCCATATTGTAGTATTGGTCTGTTAATTTTAATTTGATTCTAGGCTCAGGGAAGGCTTCATTCAGATGAGTCACGATATTTTTTAAACGCTGCTTGCGTGTTTCAAAAGCAATTTTGTCAAAGTCACGAATGATGTAGGTCAATTGAGCATGGTCAACATTACCTTCAAAATGGTGCAGCAGATAAAAACCTTGATGACCCTCAGCATATTCAGGCCGATCATTAGCTGGCAATGCTTGGTCAATTTGTTCGGCAATCGTAATGGCATTGACTAGTTTCCCTTTAGCTTCACCAGGATGCACGCTGGTACCGGTAATGTTAATGATGGCTTGTGCCGCATTAAAGGTTTCGTACTCAATCTCACCTACAAGCCCATTATCCAGTGTGTAAGCAAATTTAGCGTTGAAATCAGCTACGTCAAAACGATCAGCTCCGCGGCCAATCTCTTCATCGGGCCCAAAAGCAACTTTCACAGGTCCGTGTTTTAGTTCCGGATGAGCCACTAAAAAGCGCAAAGCATTGACAATAGCGGCAATGCCTGCTTTGTCATCCACGCCCAGCAAAGTTGTACCATCACTGGTGATCAGTGTTTGACCAAGATAATGCTTTAAGTTTGGAAATTGATCCGGTGCGAGGACCAAACCGTTCTTAAAGTGGATCGGCTGACCATCATAATTTGGATGTACTTGGGGCGAAACCTGATGGCCGGTAAAATCTGGGGCAGTATCCAAATGGGCAATGAATCCAATTGTTGCAATTGGCGCAGAGTCGGTTGCCGGTAATAGCGCAGTGACGAAGCCATTGTTCGCGTTTAACTTGACCTCACGCAAACCAAGCGTAGTTAATTGATGCACGAGGACTTTAGCTAATTCTGTTTGGCCTGGAGTACTCGGTACGGTATCAATGGCAACCTGGTCATTAGATTCGGTATCGATCTGTACATATTGCTTAAAATCCGTATAAAGCTGCTGTGTGTCAATGCGATAGTTCAAGTGATCACCTCAAAATTTTTATTATTTAATATAAGCAGTTTTCCAATCGTAAGGGACGCCAGAGCCATTATAAACAATGCCTTTGACTTTCGGTTGCAATAACTGAGCGGTGGTTTGCTGATACAGTGGAATCGTCCCTTGATCAGTCAATAATTCTTTTTCCGCGTTTTGCAATGCTTGCCAGCGTTTGACCGGTTCATTGGCGTATTTGCCTTCAGCATCAGCGATAGCTTGGTCGAATTTGGTGTTGTGCCAACCAGAAGTGTTGTAGCTGGAATCGGATGTCCAAATATCTAAGAAATTAACGGGGTCCGCAAAAACAGACTGCCAACCAGTAAGAATTAATTGATAATTGCCTTTTTGCTGCAGTGTCAGCCGTTGAACTTTTGGCAAAGTATGGATGGCAACTTTAACGTGCGGCAATTTTTCTAAGGCATTTTGAACGTACTCCGCAGTGCGTTTCGCATTTTGGGTGTCATCGGTCACTAAGGTTAATGACAAAGATTTTGTATGTGTTGCGGCAAGGCCTTTTTTTATCAAGGCTCTCGCTGTTTTAAGATTGCTTGTAACCGCTGTTTTAACTTCAGTTTCTTTGGCAAAATCATGACCATTTTGTGGATCTTTGCCTAGACCAACGGGCGTAAAGCCCTTCGGTGTTTGTGAACCATCTTGAAGAACATTGTTGACTAATTGTTTGCGATTAATTGCTAAGGAAAACGCACGTCTAACGTTTTGATTCTTGAAGGCTTTAACTTTATTTTGATTGAGATTTAAGTACAACAGATTTGAAGCCTCTCGTTTTACAAAATCCTTATTAGTTTTGAAATTTGGTACTTGTTCGCCCGAAAGCACCGTTTCATCAACTTTGTGGCTTTGGTATAAATTCAATCCAGTTTGTGGGTCTTTCACAACTAATTCATTGATCTTATTTAATTTAACGTGTTTTTGATCCCAATAATTTTTGTTTTTAACCAAAGTCCAAGAGTCCGAAGAACCATTCCACTTAGTTAATGTATAAGGCCCGTTATTATCAGTTTTATTGGCCTCAGTGCCATAAGCCTGGCCATATTTTGCCACCGCTTTTTGATTTTGAGGGAAGAATAGGGGCCACGCCAGTAGTTTTTTAAAATATGAAACGGGCCGCTCTAAAGTAACCGTCAGATGATAATCATCGTCTGCTTTGATCCCAAGTTGATCTGGATTTAATTTGCCGGCATTGATTGCCTTGGCATTTTTGACTTGAAAAAGATAAAACGCATCTTGAGAGGTGGTTTTAGGATCGACTGTCCGTTGCCAGGAATAGACAAAGTCTTTTGCCGTGACGGGATCACCATTTTGCCACTTGGCATCTTTTCGTAAAGTGAATTTATAAGTCAAGCCATCTTTAGAAAGCTCAGTTTTGGTAGCTAATGCAGGTTGAGGGGTGCCATTTTTATCTAATCGATACAAACCCTCTTGGGTATTTAATAAAACATTGAAGCTTAAAGTATCCGTTGCTTTAGAGATGTCTGCTGTGGCTAATTCGTTACTTTCCGTCCAATTCAAGACCTGTTTTGCGGTTGCTTGAGTCGCTTGCGGCTGACTTAAGCCGCTGCCAAGCAATGTTGTGCCTAAAATGAAACAACTCAACGGTAAAATTAATGCTTTTTTCATGATTTCCTCCTAAAAAATGATAAAAAAATCCCGTGAGCTCAAAAAGAACTCACGGGACGATGATAGTCGTGGTACCACCCGATATTTAAATACAATGACTTGCATTCCTTAACACATACGGCTCAGAACTGTGACAGTTCAAGCGATATGCTGACGCAATAATGGGCGTTCCCAGAAACAACTGACCCTAGGCTCATTGTTCCAATACTTTAAAGACCATACTTCAATTGCCTTATCTATTACTTTTCACCAACCAGTAATTCTCTAAAAGACTTAGCAATTTACTCATCTTTATATCATTTTTTTATTATTTTATGTCCCTTAGTATTGACGATTGTGGTTTAAATGTCAAGCCGTTTTTTATTTGCTTGTTCGATGAAAATTGGAAACAGATTGGGATGGCCGCAGCCAAGACAAAATAAATATAATTTCAGCTTAACAATGATAAAATTTAATTATATTTGAATATTAGGAGGTTCGACTATGGCAATTATCGATAAACAAGGTATTCGCAACATTGACCTGTGCAAGTGGCAAGACGGAGCGGATTATGAGTTTCAATTGTTAGATTCCATCAAAAAAACGGCTTACGTTAAGTATTTAGGATCGGCCGGTGAAAAAGATCAACCTGATACTGAAGCAATCCAGGCTTTTGTTCAAACAAACGGCAAGAAAATTGCAGCGATGATACGTACAATCAACACCGGACAGCGTGGCAATTATATTGAAGACCTCGCCGTAGATACCATTGTCATTTATCATGACTTTCTGGCACTGTATCTTGATAGTGAGGGTAATTTAACTGAGACTGACCAAATTTTTGGCCGTTAAATTTCAAAAGATAAGACTAGTAGGCGTATGAGCTGGAAGTTAGAACTGACTTTTAACTGGTACGCTTATTTTTTTGCCTGAGCACAGAACTTTATTTTTGGTTTTCAAGGGTAATGGTACTAGTTATAATGAGTATGCATGGAATGTTAGTTTGATAGCTAACTTGATTTTTTGAGATTGAAGGGGATTAGATGCAGACTAAAGGCACATTTTTACTTGATAGCACGACGCAATTGAATGCAGAACAGCAGCAACTTCAGAATCGATTACTAAAGTTTATCATGACTAACCTGCATAAATCGCAAACACATCTTTTTGTAATCGAGGGCGATGCTGGGACGGGTAAAAGTGCCTTAATTAATGAAATCTTTTGCCACATCCAGCGAGAGAGCCGTTTGAATCAAGCTAGTCAACTTTTTGGTACAAAAAATTCACTATTAGTTAATCATCCCGAAATGTTGAAAATTTATCAGTACTTGGCAGGTCAGACAACTGAACTTTATAAGAAAGATTTTCAAAAGCCGACCACATTCATTAATCAGCAGCGCAAAAATGCCGAAAAGGCGGATATCGTATTTGTTGATGAAGCACATTTATTATTAACCCAAAGTGACCGTTATAATCACTTTAATCAGCAGAATCAGCTTGCAGAGATTATTAAATCTAGTAAAGTCGTTATTCTTGTCTTTGATCTGCATCAGGTACTCAAACTAAAGAGTTACTGGAACAAGCAAATGATCAAGGCGCAGTTGTCTGCGTATCCTCATGAAATTTATCATTTAAAACAGCAAATGCGCGTCACAAATCAAGCAATGATTGATTGGATCGACCAATTCACACAAAAACGGACCATTGCACCGTTACCGAAACTTTCAAAGTTTGATTTTCGTATTTTCCAAGATGGGGTGCCACTTTATCAGCGGTTACAACAAAAAAATAAAGCAGTAGGGCTATCTCGCATGATCGCAACGGCTGATTTTCCTTATAAGTTAAGCGGTGGCGATTGGTTTGTGACAGCTGGTAAATTACGATTACCTTGGGATAAGATCAATCGCTCTGAGGTACCTTGGGCCATGCGCCCAGAAACCATTCATGAAGTGGGCTCTATTTATACGATTCAGGGATTTGATTTGAATTATGCCGGTGTGATTTTAGGCCCGTCTGTCACTTACGATCCAGTGGCAGGGCGCATCAAGATTAAAGCGGATCAATATCAAGATTCTGAAGCTTTTAAAAAGCGACACGATTTGACGGATATCGCCGCAGCCAAGGTACAAATTATCTTAAATTCGATCAATGTCCTATTAAAACGGGGTCGATATGGTTTATATTTGTATGCCGTTGATCCAATTTTACGTCAGGCCCTTTGGCAACAGGCACAATAGTCATTCGTTGTGCCGTAAAAGAGAGAGGCCTTTGCGGTGATTCGGAGAGCTGGGCACTCAGCTGGTAATAAATGAAGCACTATTTTATGATAAGACTATAAATAAGTTGTAGGAGGTAATTTTTTATGATTCCAACTTTTAAACTGGCTGATGGTTTATACGTGCCACAAGTCGGCTTTGGTACGTATAAATTAAAGGGGGCAACTGGCGTCAATGCCATTGTGTCAGCATTGAATATGGGCTATCGGTTTTTAGATGCGGCTGTAAATTATGAAAATGAAGGGACTGTTGGCGCGGCAATTCGCCGAAGCGGAATTCCACGGGCAGATATTTTGGTTCAGTCTAAGTTACCTGGCCGGCATCAACATTATGATGAAGCCATTACAACCATTCAAGAATCCTTATTTCGAGCTGGATTAGACTATTTTGATCTCTATTTGATCCACTGGCCTAATCCCAAAACTGGACTTTATGAAGAAGCATGGCAAGCATTGGTCGATGCGCAAAAGTGGGGCTTAATTCGCGCCATTGGGGTTTCGAACTTTTTACCAGAACACATCGATAAGATTACAAAAGCAACCGGCGTGCAACCCGTGATCAATCAAGTTGAGCTCCATCCTTATTTTAATCAAGCTGATCAACGAGCTTATGATGCGGCACATCATATTTTAACCCAGGCCTGGAGTCCCTTAGGACGCGCAACATCAAACAACGTCATGCAGGATCCAATTATTAAGAATTTAGCCGAAAAATATCATAAAGGGCCGGGACAAATCATCTTGCGTTGGCAAACCCAGTTAGGCGTCATGCCAATACCAAAATCGACCCATGCAAGCCGTCAATATGAAAATATGTCTATTTTTGATTTTGAATTAGCGCCTGAGGATATGGCGGCAATTAATAATATGACTCGTGCAGATGGTCGTATCCGTGATCAAGATCCGGCTTATTATGAAGAGTTTTAATTAATGAAATGATACTTTAAGTCCTAAGCTTGTATTAAGAAGATGACAAATGGGCCCCGAGACAAAGCCAATACTTTGTTTTGGGGCCTATTATTTATGTACGCTTTAATGATTCAAGATACTTATGAAAACTATCTTTCTCAAGCTTAACTATAAACGGCGCAATGGAAAAATGAGCGTTGTGCTTCAGGATAAGTGCTAGAATAATCCTAATAGTATAATTTAAATTATTATTATAAATTGTGAATATAATATGATTTATTCAATGGCACAAATCAAAAAGGGCCTAGGGTTATGTTTCTTTTTCAGTTTTTGTTTATGGTTATTATTTCAAAATAGCGGCTTTGTAACGGCGGCTTCTATGCAGCCCAGTCAATTGAATAATAGTATCAGCCAATTGCTGCGCATGAATACGGTTGCCTTATCTGCTGTATCGAGGACGCGTAACAATAGTCAACGTAGCGTCCAAAAGCCACTGCTATTTCAATCCGCAGACGATGATAGTAGCAAACATAACGGTGGCCTTACAATAATGGTGAATTATGTTGATGAAAATGGCAAGGCCTTGAAACCAGCAAAGCCAATGTATGATGTAGCCGGCGGTTTAATGGGAGTACATAATAATCCAGTAATCATCAATTATACAAAAGATTCAACAGACAAAGGTTCAGCGGATGATAATGGAACCTATGTATTGTCACAAATCAATCGTTATAGTGACGATATCAATGGCGTTTATACGACTCAGCGTTTCATGCCCAATGATACGCAAAAATCCATAATTACGAAGACGACCATGACTGATCCTGATGATGCTAACCGCCAAGTACCAGCAGTCAATATTGAGTTAAGCATCCCATCTTATGAATTTCGACCAACAGCTTTGACTTTTGTTTATCGTAAAAAAAAAATAGCGTAAATTCAACGACAAATGCACAACCACTGGCTAACAATTTGACTATCACAGGTATTAATGGCATAGCCCCGAATGATGAGCACGCTGTCTTTGATGTGAAAGACGGCGATAAAATCACGCTTAAGGCTAGTACTCAAAATAATACCGGGCCAGCGACTTTAATTGGTGCAACGGGGATGCTGCCATTGCCAAAAACGCTCTCTGTGGCTACAGCTGATTTAAAGAATGGCATCACGATTGTTAAAGCAACCCAGTCGGCTGAGCAGTTGGCTGGATCAGATGTTGTTGTATTGCCACTCTATCTAAATGGTGATTCTACCAAAGCCAATGATTTGGCGCGTCGCCCTGAAGATGCCAATGGTAATCCAATTGGTGATACAGGGCAAACTGGTTCAAACACGGTGACATTGACATATCATGGCTATGATGGGGCTAAGATCACAGCTTCAGATTATGGCATTCAGGTAGACAATTCCGGTTATGCGCAAACAACAACACATTATTATGTTTATGATAAGTCATCTCAATTTCTCGGTAGTTATGGCTCATATTTTTTGGATACTTCTGTTGAAGATGCGCCGCTAGCACCCAATAATATTGCATTTAGTACAGGTGACTATGCGAACGAAATTGCAAATTATGTTCCAATTTCTAATAACACTTATCTATCTGAAAAACCGGTAACTGCAACGCCTAAAGTTACTTGGATAACAACACCTGCTGATACGGATAAATATCTCTGGTTAAAAGCGGAAGTCCCCAATCAAACAACTGGCCAATTAACATCGGCAAGAATCGGTGAACTTGCGTTAACACTAAAAGTGTTTTTACCCGATGATGCGCACACGACCTATACGTTAACAGGGCAATCAAGTACATCAGCAACCTTTTATGAATATCCCAAAAAAAGTCCCGATGGTGATCCGAGTAGTAATGAAACCATGATGGGTGTCTTTAAAATTCCCAATATTCGTGTCAAAGGCGGCACAGCTGAATTTCTGAAGCGCGGTGCCGGCGTCAAGGTTATGACTTTAGAGGATAAGGTCAATCATAAAACTTATCAGGTAGGTGACAGTAATCAAGTCGTTCATAATATCCCGACACAAGTCGTCAAGTTAATGGCACCCCCGATGCCCGATCGATGGACAGTGCGTTATTATACTGATAATACTGGAGCAATGGGCTCTGAGCAGACGGTTGATCCCTATGGAACGATAGCCCAAAGGACATTGAATACTAATTTTGCTGAAATTATTGCCCATAATGTTCGCAGTGAAGGTAGTGTACTCGGACCAACAGAGTACATTAATGCTACGAGCCAAGTCGTCAAACTTAGCAAAGACTCAGATGGCGTATTACATGGTAAGGGGGCGGCAGTACATATTGGACAATATGATAATACTGAACCTTTACCGTTGATCAAAGATGATTTACGCTTTCGAGTCGGTGACAAAATGCAAATTGTGTTCTCTTATCCTAAAGATACTTATCAATATCAAGCTGTTCAGTCTATTGATGCGGATGGTATGCATGCTAGTTATGGAAAAGTGTCTAATCAAACAGCTGCCATGAATCCACATTACGATTTAGAGAAACAGAGTGATCTGACTGATCATGATGAAATCTATCATGATATGACGATGAAATCAGCACCAACTTTTAATTTTGCTGGTGGTATTAAATTGCAAGTACCAACAAAGATGGCTTTTGGCAAACATCTAACCACTGAAACACGGTATCTGCCGGTGCAAACTTGGCATCTTGATTTGACTGTGACAGATACGGCTTTTAATCCTTGGACATTATCAGCTGAATTAACGGGGCCCTTTAAAAATGACAACAATCAAGCTGTGCATTCTGGTGAACAACTCGCACTCTTTTATAACGACGTGGCGCTGCAAAGCGGGCAAAGTCAGCAAATTTATAAATCTGGGACAGTTGGTCCAAATGACTACGGCCTACCAATTGTGACGGATTTATCGGAATTATCAGATACAAATCAATGGACGAGCGCCAGTAACCAAGACCAACCGATAAATGCGACATCGAACAGACCAACAGGACCATATATCACTCGAGTGGATCCAACTCAAGAGTATAAGATTGGGCATTACACTGGCGGTGTCAATTGGCAGGTGATTCAGTCAATTAATTGAAAAAAGAGGCTGGGACATAAGTCTTTTTATACAGCCTAAAGTAAAAAATTCCTTGAGATCTGATCTCAAGGAATTTTTTGCTTTTATGTAGGCACGAAGTGCCTTCCAATGTTATTCTATAAGCGACAAAACTCTAGAAAGAAAAGGAGGACACTGTCGTGTATCAAAATTATAACAATAATCAGTTGCGTTTATCAATCCCTTTGGAGATCAATATCCCATCAAACCACGTTGCCGTTGCCATTAGTCATTTTGTCGATTCGATCCCGATAAATTAATTTACGAAAAGGCCATGACCTCTGGCCGCCCGGCTTATAATCCAGCAATGCTTTTAAAAGTCATCTTATTTGCCTATACCAGACAAAACTTTTCTGGCCGTAAGATAGAGGCTATGGCTCAAGAGAATATTCCGACTAAATGGTTGATCGGTGATCCAGATACCGTTCCTAGTTACCGTACCATCAATAGATTTCGTTCTTCCGACCAGATGAAGCGGTTGGTAGAGGCAATGTTCTTGAGCTTTCGGCAATTATTAAAAGCCCAAGGCTTGATCGATGATAGTGCATTATTCATCGATGGTACGAAACTACTTGCTGATGCCAACAAGTATACCTTCGTCTGGCGCAAGGCCTCCGAAAGGTTTGAAGGACAACTAGATAAAAAAATTGCTGGCCTTTATCAGGAACTCGTTCAAAATAAAGTTGATCTGGCAATGTCAGATGAAGCGCCAAAGACAGACTCAAAAACACTTGAAAAAACGTCCGAGCAGTTGACTAACGAAATCGAACGGTTAGATCAAGTGATTGCGACAGAGCCGATTATTCCCGGCGGTTCACCTAACAAACGCCTACGGCGAAAGTTCAAACATGACCGTCATTTAATCGACAGTGACTACCTACCTAGAAAACGTAAATATGAGTCTAACAATGCAATTTTTGGTGATCGAAATAGTTTTCTAAGACTGATCCGGATGCAACTTTTATGCGCATGAAAGAAGATGCAATGCAAAATGGTCAGTTGAAGCCAGGTTATAATCTTCAGATCGCGACTCAAAATCAGTTTGCACTATACTACGATATCAACCAACGACCAGCTGATCAAAGAACGCTGATCCCATTTTACAATCTATGGATTTCCAAACAACACCAATAAAATATATTGTGGCAGATGCGGGCTACGGTAGTGAACAGAATTATAACTACATTGAAAACAAACTGACTGCACAAGCTCTGATCCCTTACGGGATGTTCCGAAAAAGAGCAGACTCGATCCTATCGACGTGATGCAAGTAAAATAATGAACTGGAACTATGATCCGATCAAAGATTACTATACTGACGAGCATGGCATCAAATTCCACTTTATTAGAGAAGGTCACCGCAAAGACAAGGGTGGTTTCGTGCGAAACCTTCGAACCTATCGTGCTCTAGATTATGACGACCCGGAGGGTTATTTCTATGCTCATACACCTGGAGGTAACCTGCGTCAGATCAACATCAATCCCAATTGGGAACACCATAAACAACAGATGCGTGAAAGACTAAAAGATAATGATGAAACAAAAGCAATTTATGCCTTGAGAAAAATCGAAGATGAACCATTCTTCGGAAATCTGAAGGCTAATTTGAAGTACCTACGAACCTCGGTTCGTGGATTGAAAAGGTTACTACTGAAGCAGGAATTGCAATTATGGCAGCTAATCTGCTGAAACTGACCCTCAAAGTCAATGTTATTTTTAGAAAATCAATCGTTAAAAAAATAATCGTGGTTTTCAGATTCAATATCAGTCTGAAAACTACGATTATTTTATTTTGCGTGGCTTATGTCCCAGCCTCTTTTTGCACTAAAACGTTATTAAAATTGACTAAATAATTAATTACTTTTGACTTGTGACGTTTCAGCCGTACTCTCTGAAGACTCGACAACATAAGCTTGAATCAGTTCATTGATTAAATTTGCTAATTTGTTAGAAAGTGACTTTTCAGTTTCATAATCAGTGGGCTTATTTAAGACATGAAGAATCATCGGCTCTTCATATGTATTAAATGAAGCAACAACGACAGGACGGTTAACAATCCGACTATGGGAAGATTCAATTTTGTCTTGTACTTTGGCCTCACGCCACAATAAATGCTTCGGATAAATCATAATTCGATTAAAAGACCGGTCATCACTGTTTGCAACATCATACAGATCCCATAAATCTTCTAAAATTGCTTCGGAATCTCGACCGTATTCTGAATCCATGAATATTCCCCCCGTTTCCTGTAAGCAACATATGCTCTAACTTGTATTATCCAATAATATGTGAAATAAATCAAGTTATTATAGTGAAAATGAAAAATAAAATATCTGATTTTTGCTGGCAAATTTATTAAAAATAAAGCTCAATCTCTCTGTAAGTAAAGTAATATAAATAAGTGAGTTGTGTCAAATTTTATACACTTATTGAATATGATATATGGCTGCTTTCTGTTACAATGTAAGCAACTCTAGATTATAGTGTGTATCATTATTAGGAGGTTTTTCTTGAATGGAAACAAAAGTTTCTGAATTAAAACGTGAGGTGAGGGCATTATTTAAGGGGAACTGGCTGACAGCAGTTCAAGTGACGCTGGTCCCAGCCCTGTTTAAAGTATTGACGATGTTTTTCATACTTATTTTAACCGCAATTATTGCCTATATCTTTATGCAACCAAATTTTCAACCCACGCTTAAATCGATTACTGATACACCAGTTCATGTTAATAACGGTGGTGAATTTGTTTGGCAGATCTTTAGTAATATTCCCGGCGTGTTGATTGGCGGCTTATTAACAGCTGGTATCAGTTTTACTTTTTTAGATTGGCTGCAGCAGCCTAAAATAAATATTGAACATCCTTTTAAGCTGGCTTTTCAAAGTTTTACCAGTCGCTATATTGGTCCGGTCTTATTACTGGCCTTAATGATGTATATTTTTACCATCCTTTGGAGTTTATTGCTTGTCATTCCTGGCATCGTAGCTTCATACTCTTACCGAATGACGTATTATATTTATCGGGATCATCAAACAGATACCGACTGGCATACGTTAGACTATATTCGGGCTAGCAAAGTGATGATGCGGGGTGCAAAAGTCCGACTCTTTTACTTAGATCTTTCCTTTATCGGCTGGCATTTATTGAGTGTTTTATTATTAGGTATACCTGAGTTTTGGGTCATGCCATATCAAGCCGCAACAAATGCAGCTTTCTATCATCATTTGCAACAGCAACGTGAAGCTAACGTCCAAAATTAATACAATATCTATATCGAGTGGTCAGCAAAAAGGTCAAAACAGAGTGGAAGTTGCTTTGTTTTGACCTTTTTATTAGTGCTTGGTTAGTTAATTGTAAATAATAGTGCCAGACTTTCATAGGGTGCTAGTGATAAGTTATTTTCTGTTTGTTGGATCTGGCGCGCATAGTTGCTGATCAGAGTTTGACAAGTCAGGTGCTGAAAATCACGTGGTAAGGCAAAAGTCGTTGCTTGACCATAAAAATTATTGACCACAATTAAGTGTTGATTTTGCCAAGTTCGCTGATAAGCAAATACTTGCGGATGGGTTAGGTCTAGGGGTTCATAATTACCCTCAGAAATAATTGGCTGGGTTTTTCTTAAATGAATTAGTTTTTGATAATAATTAAAAATTTCACCTTCAGCAAGTTCTTTTTGCACGTTAATTTGTTGCTGATCAGTAGGTTTCAACCAAGGCGTTCCCGTGGTAAAACCGGCATTTTTAGTTGCATCCCAATGCATGGGGGTGCGGCTATTATCGCGCGATTTTGCTTGGATGATTGCGAATGCAGCGGCAGGAGAAGCACCTTTGTTTAATAACCGTTGATAGGCGTTTTTACTTTCCACGTCGACATAATCAGCAATACTTTGATAATGGGGGTTGATCATGCCAATTTCTTCCCCTTGATAAATATATGGTGTGCCGCGTAATAAGTGGCTCGTAGTGGCTAGCATTTCAGCCGCCTTTTCTCGATATTTACCAGTATCGCCAAATCGATTCAAAGCAATCGGCTGGTCATGATTGTTCCAGAAAAGGGCATTCCAGCCACCACCTTTAGTCATACCTACTTGCCAGTCATTTAGAATTTGTTTCAACTTTTGAAAATCAAAGGGCATGCGTGACCATTTTTCGCCATTTTGATAATCAACTTTTAAATGATGGAAAGAAAAGACCATGGTCAACTCATGATTTTCCGGTTTTGTATACGCAATTGAATTGGCAATTGTCGTTGAAGACATTTCGCCTACTGTAATACTATCGGGATCTTTACCATAACTTTGGGCGTTCATTTCTTTTAAATAGTTTTGCACGATCGGTGTATCGGTATACATAAATTTACTTGCGGTTCCTGCTGGTGCATCAGTCAAGCTTTCGTCTTTTCCTGTAACATTGATCACGTCAAAACGAAAGCCTTTAACACCTTTAGCATGCCAAAAATTGATTACCTGATATAAAGCTTGACGAACTTCGGGATTGTGCCAATCAAGATCAGCTTGGCTGGGATCATAGAGATGTAAGTAATACTTACCTGTGTCCCCAAAAGGTGCCCAAGCCGGACCACCAAATTTAGAAGTCCAATTATTGGGTAGATCGCCATTTGACTTTGGCTCACGAATATAGAAATACTTCTGGTAGTGGGCATCACCAGCCAGTGCTTTTTGGAACCATTCATGCTCCGTGGAAACATGATTTAGTACCATATCAAGCATGATGTCGACATGGATTGTTTTTAGAGCGGCTACCAGATCTTCAAAATCAGCCATTGTGCCGAAAATTGGATCGATATTGTAATAATCGGCAATATCGTAGCCATTATCGTGTTGCGGCGAAACAAAAAACGGATTGAACCAAATCATATCAATATTTAATTTTTTAAGATAAGCAATTTTTTGAATGATACCTCGTAAGTCGCCAATACCGTCACCATTACTATCATAAAAAGATTTGGGATAAATCTGATAGATGACTTTATTTTTAAAATTCATTAAGCATCCTCCATTCATAGTTTTGCTGAACGTCGCGCAAAATCAGTAAACTTGAAGCGATCAGGTCGATGTAATGACGTCGTGTACTGGAAAAATGACGTATCGGCCAAATAGGTTAGGCTGCGGACAATAACAACCAAAGACTTTGCTGGTAGATTTAGAAGTTGGCAGGTATAGTCATCGCCTGGTTCTACGGTAATTGACTTAGTTGCGTAGGCAATGTCTAGGTTGAGTTCTTGTTCAAAGTATTTATAAAGTGAGCTTTCCGCTACTGAACGTGGGATATGCGGCACAATACTTTTTAAAATATAATCTTCATCTACGACGATCGGTTCCTGTTCAATTTGCCGCAAGCGGCGCACAAAAGTTGCCGCCCGTTGTTCAACCGCAACTTGGTCGGCGATGTTTTCTGGCAGCGCCCGTTCTTCTAAATTGATAATCTTAGTTAAAGCATGCATTTGCTGACGTTGATTTAATTCTGAAAAAGTCGTGATTCCTGAAATTGGGAAGGTAAAACGTGAAGTGTTTAAAACAATTGAGCCTTTCCCTTTGACTTTTTGGATCAGCCCGTTATTTGTTAATTCTTCGAGGGCTTTGCGAATGGTATCGCGAGAGGTGCCATATAAGCGCATTAATGCAGCTTCACTTGGCAGCTTATCACCAACAGGATATTGACCATATTTAATTTTACTAGATAGATCTTGTGCAATTGATAGGTATTTTGCAGTTGTGTCCATCATCTCACCCCATTGTGATAAATTTACGAATGATATTGTAACAAAACAGACAAACAATATGAATCGCTTTCAAAAGTATTATATCATCCCTATCCGGACAAGTAAATTTAAAAGAAAAACAATGTTATTCAAAATTAAATACTGATATTTCAAAGCTATTTAAGAATCTATGGTTTCTAAACGTATTTTTGTTGACACCTGTACGTACAGGACGTATACTGAACATTGAAAGCGGTTAATTAGCTAATTCCTTATTTAGGAGGGTGAGAAATGTTTAAATTTTTTGGCAAGAAAAAGCAGATCGATAATCAAGTTTATGCGCCGGTGACGGGTGAGTTAGTCGACATCTCTCAAGTTAGTGATAAAGTCTTTTCATCTAAAGCAATGGGGGAAGGCTTTGGGATTCAACCGAATGCTGATCAGATCGTGGCACCTGTGTCGGGCACGGTAAGCATGGTCGCAAGTACCAAGCATGCAATTGGGATAACCATGGCGAACGGCTTGGAAGTTTTAATTCATATGGGCGTGGATACAGTTGATTTGAAAGGCGCACCCTTTGAGATCCAAGTGGCTACCGATGAGCCGGTGACAGGTGGTCAGCCTATTGCCACAATGGATTTGGCGCAAGTCAAGGCAGCCAATCTGGATACTGTCATTATTGTCGTCATTACAAATTCAGCCGACAAACTTGGAGCTTTAAATGTTGCGAAAGGTCCAGTTGAACAAAGTCAAGTCGTGGGGACTGTGACAACAAAGTGAGGAGAATGAAAAATGGCTAAAAAGGATTACACAGAGCTGGCTAAAGAGATTATTCAAAATGTTGGTGGTCAGCAAAATGTGGATAGTTTGATCCATTGTATTACTCGATTGCGTTTTTACTTGAAAGATGAAGATAAGGCCAACACGGCTGTTTTAAAAAATACGCCGGGTGTGATTGATGTCCGTAAAGCCCAGGGACAATATCAGGTTGTTATCGGAAATGCCGTCACAGATGTTTACGATGCAGTGATCCAGCAACTTGGTCCGGAATACGCTGATCCTGAAGCAACCGCACAAGCCGTCGCTGAAACGGGTGGGACTGCTAAAACACCGCAAAATTTAAGTTTGTGGGATCGATTGAAACATGGGATGAATAATCTAATTGGCGTGATCACGGGTTCGATGAGTCCGGTCATTGGTGTGATTGCCGCTTCTGGTATTATTAAAGGTTTACTGGCATTATTGACGTTACCGCAACTCGGCTCTTTATTAGATCCTAAGAGCGTCCCATACTTAACAGTTTCTGCTATGGCGGATGCAGCCTTTTATTTCTTACCCGTACTAGTTGGCTTTGCCGCCGCTCGTCGGTTAGGTGGTGACCCCATCATTGCCGCGACAATTGGGGCCTTTCTAGCGTACCCACAAATTGTCCAATGGGGCACGAATTTTAAGACGATGTTTACCATTGGTGGTTTTGATTTTCAATTCTTAAAATACACCTATTCAATTTTTCCAATGATTTTAGCCGCTTGGCTAGCTAAAAAGCTGGAAGTTTGGTTAAAGAATCATTTACCAAATTATTTGCAAATGATTTTTGTACCAATGATCGTTGTTCTGGTGGTCTCAACCGTAACAATTCTAATCACTGGTCCAGTAATTCAAGGTATTGCCAATGGTATCGCTGATTTTATTACTTGGTTGGTCAGTGTATCTGGTTGGGCTGGTGGTCTGATCATCGGCGGTTTCTATCAAGTGCTTGTTATTTTCGGTTTGCATTGGGGCGTTGTGCCACTGGTTGCTCAGCAAATTTCAGCCAATGGTGCTAGTCCGCTAAACGCCATTATCAGCACTACAATGGTTGCGCAAGGTGCTGCTGTCTTGGCGGTTGCGATTAAATCACGCAAGGCAGGCCTGAAAGAACTTGGTTTTGCAGCTACGATTTCAGCATTTTGTGGTGTTACTGAACCTGCGATTTATGGTGTGAACTTAAGATATCGTAAAGTCTTTGTTTCTGGTTTGATAGGCTCGGCAGTTGGTGGCTTTATTACAGGTTTAATGCATGGCAATATGTTTGGATTTACTGGATCATTGATTGGTTTTTCATCGTTCTTTGATCCTAAGAATCCAACGAATTTGAATAGTTTTTATGCCTTCTTGTTCTCAAGCATCGCTGCTTTAATTGTCAGCTTCATCATCACTTGGGTCTGGGGCTACAATGACAAGATGGTCATGGGTGAAAAAGTTGAGAAGAAACAAAACCCAGGTAAAGTTGCTGCCAGTCATTAATTGCAAATTTAAGTGAATGTCTGATAGAAAAGTATAATGAAAGCTTCCTAAAATCGACATAACTAAATTAGGTCTATTATCTCCAGGTCATCAGGCCTCAGGTAGTAGGTCTTTTTTTGTTTTCTGAAATTGGCTTGAAGTCTGATTTAGTGTATAAATATATATAAATATTCGAAAAACGTGCATAAATATTAATTATGATGTATAATGAGAAAAATTAAAAAATAATGAGGTAGATATTATGAATCAAAATGAAGAGCATTGGGGTAAAAGAATACTGCATCTGATGTTAATTGCAACGATGGTTATTGGTACGTTTTTGCCATTAGCAAATTTGACTAAGACAGGCACAGTGCAGGCGGCACAAACAAAACAGTCAGATCCATATTTGCAAAAAATCAAGAAAAAGGGGACGTTGGTTTTAGGTTTATCAGCAGATTATCCACCTTATGAATTTCATAAAACGATCAAGGGTCAAGATGAAATCATTGGGTTTGATGTTTCAATTGCAAAGAAAATTGCCAAAGATATGGGGGTTCATTTAGTCATCAAGGAAATGGGGTTTGATGCCTTACTGGGAGCGTTAAAAACTGGCAAAATTGATCTTATTATTTCAGGTATGTCAGAGACACCAGAACGGGCCAAACAAGTTACTTTTTCTGACCCATATTTGACGGTTAAGCAAACGGTGATGGTTCGGAAAGCAGATGCCAATAAGTATCAGGGCGTTAATGATTTTAATAATGTAAAAGTTGGCGTGCAAAAACAAACGACGCAAGAGACCCTAGCTAAAACTGAATTAACGGGTGCCAAAACAGTTAGTCTGCAAAAAATGACCGATATTGTACTTAATTTACAACAAAAGAAAATTGATGCGATCGTCATTGAAAAACCAGTGGCGGACGCTTATGTGGCTCAGGATAAATCATTAGCCTTGGCTAAAAATGTCAAGTTTGCCAACGCCACTAAAAATGCAGCGGTGGCCATGCCAAAGGGCGCCCCTGCGTTAGCGGCACAAGTCAATCATTCCATTCGACAAATCAAACAGCAACACTTACTGAATGGTTATATCAAAAATGCTCAGAAGCAGATGTTTGCGAATAGTGGCTTTTTTGCTCAATATGGCAGTTATTTCTTGTCAGGGACAGGCATTACCATTGGTTTAACCATTTTAGGCGTCTTGTTTGGCACCATCTTAGGCACTGTTTTAGCGTTAATGAAACGCGCGAAAAACTTCTTAGCCCATTGGATTGCTGTGATCTACATTGAATATTTCCGGGGCACGCCATTACTCGTTCAGGTATTTATGATCTATTTTGGTACTCAGATCATGGGTTTGGATTTATCAGCCTTTGTTTCCGCAGCAATTGCATTGTCGCTTAATTCCGGCGCTTATGTTTCGGAAATCATTCGTTCCGGCATAAATTCAGTGCCAAAAGGACAAACAGAAGCTGCTCGGTCTTTGGGTATATCTCAAAAAGACACGACCCGGTTTGTTGTCTTGCCACAAGCGGTAAAAACAATTTTGCCAGCATTAGGAAATGAATTTATTTCCTTACTAAAGGAATCGGCAATTGTTAGTGTTATTGGTGTCGGTGAATTGATGTTCCAAACGGGGGTCGTTCAAGGGGCCAGCTTCAAACCGTTTAGTCCATTAGTTTTAACTTCATTTATTTATTTTGCATTAACTTTGGTACTTTCAGCATTATTGAATGCATTTGAGAAACGAATGAATTTAGGGCGTCCTAAGAACCAAGTCCTTTAGAATTGCATTAGTATCCAGCTTATAGGGGGAATAACTTTGGTCAAACCATTAGCAAAATTATTTCAAGCTCCAGAAAAAAATATATTAGCAGATATCGGTAAAACCGCTGCAAATATGCAAAATATTATTGATCTATCCATTGGTGATCCAGATCAGCGCACGGCGTTGCCAATTATTGAACAGGCCTATCAAGATATGAAAGCTGGCTATACTCATTACACGGCTTCAGCCGGGGATCCTGGTTTTTTGCAAGCTATTTTAGCAACACACAATACACGTTTTCACACACATTATGACTTAACAAATGTTCGAGCAACTGCCGGTGCTTCACATGCCATGTTCATCGCTTTAGGTGCCATCTTAGACCCCGGCGATGAAGTCATTATTCATGAGCCTTATTTCACCTCTTATAAAGTGGAAATTCAAGCCTTTGGGGCGAAACCGGTTTTTGTTAAAACGACCGCTGACCATCAATTTCAACTGCAAGCGGCTGATTTAGAAGCGGCGATCACGCCTAAAACTAAGGCGGTGATCATTAATTCTCCGAACAATCCGACTGGGGCTGTTTTTTCTAAAGCAACTTTGGCAGCCATCGTGGCAGTAGCACGTCAATATGATTTATATTTATTTGCCGACGAGGTTTATTGGCCTTATGTCTATGGCGCGCATGAATTTATCCCATTGGAAGCTTTGGCCCCAGAGCGAACGATTGTGACTGGATCATTATCTAAAGTTTTTGCGATGACGGGCTTTCGGATCGGTTATTTATTAGCACCTGAGAAAATCAACGATGCGGCTGGACTCTTAAATGAGGGGGTCGCTTATACACCTTCAGCGCCAGGCCAGCGAGCTGGGAAATTTGCTTTAGAACATCTAGCTGATTTTATGCCGACTTTACGAGATGATTTTAAAAAGCGGTTGACCTATTTGGCAACTGAGCTGGCAAAGGTACCTTATCTAAAGGTGATGCCTGCAGCTGGCAGCATTTATTTATTTGTAGATATTCGTCAATCAGGTATGGATGATGTGGCTTTTAGTGATTATCTCTTGAAACAAAAGCAAGTGTTGGTGATTCCAGGTCGTGCCTTCGGAGATTCTGGAAAAGGCTTTATTCGCATTGCCGCCACCCAAGATATGGCGACATTGGCTTTAGCTGTCAAAGCTTTTCAAGAATTAAAATTTTAGGGGTGTAATGATATGAAGATTTTAGCAATGAATGCCTTTACAGAAGAAGTGGTAGAGCTAAAAAAATGGGCTCAAGAAAATAAGCAAGACTTGACGATCACGGAGACACCATTAACTACCGAAAATATTGATCAAGTAAAGGGCTTTGATGCCCTATCTGTTCAACAAGTCGTACCTTTAGGTAGCCCAGCGGTTTATGCCAAATTAGCCGAGTTTGGTATTAAGCAAATTGCCGTCCGGTCGGTTGGTTATGAGTTTATTGATTTAGCAGCAGCTAAAGCCAATGGATTGGTTGTTACGAATGTGCCGGTGTATTCACCACGATCAGTGGCAGAATATGTCCTGGCCCAAACAATGCGGTTATTGCGGCATTTAAACCAGTTCGAAGAGAACGCAATTCAGCATGACTTTACTTGGCTGGGTAAAATCTCACCAGAACTGAGTGAATTGACGATCGGTATCATCGGTGCCGGGCATATTGGTAGTGCAGTTGCGCAAATATTCCATGCCTTAGGCAGTCAAATCATGATTAATGACCCGGTTGAAAATCCTGATTTGGCTGGATTTGCAACTTACACAGATTTGACAACACTTTTGACTGCCAGTGATGTGGTGACGTTACATGTGCCCTTAACGAGTCAAACAATGAAATTATTGAGCACAGAAAGTTTTGCCAAGATGAAGGCTTCTGCCTATTTGATCAATGCCGCTCGTGGTCAAGTCGTGGATACGCCAGCGTTGATTCAAGCCTTAAAATCCGGCACGATTGCGGGGGCTGCCTTAGACGTTTGGACTGGCGAAGGGCCTTATTTCGACTATGACTGGCAAGGCAAAGATTTGAATAATTCTGAATTAGAGACTTTGTTGACTTTGCCCAATTTAATTTTGACGCCCCATATTGCTTTCTTTACGAAACATTCTGTTCATAATATTGCCTATACTGCCTTAAATGAGGCAGTTCGTGGGGCGTCAGGACAGCCTGTAAAGCACCCCGTGAATTAAAACTGTTACTTAAATAAAAAAATTAATTGTAGTCCTTATTTAAATTTGTTAGAATCTGCTCTATATACTGTTTATAGTGCAGATTTTTTATTGGAGTGAGTGCTGTTGCGTCAGATAAATCCAAAACGTATTGTTGTGAAGATCGGAACCAGTAGTTTAGTTTTAAAAAATCGTAAGCTAAATTTGCGTGCTATTGCCCGTTTAGCATTTGTTTTGACAGATTTATGTAATCGCGGCATCCAGGTCGTACTGGTTTCCAGTGGGGCAATGGGGGTAGGCATCGGTATGTTGCATTTAAAGGATCGGCCCAGTGAGATTCCCCAACAGCAAGCAGTTTCAGCTATTGGACAAAGTCAATTGATCGGTATCTATACCAAAGAGTTTGCGGAATATCAGCAGATTGTCGCGCAAGTTTTACTGACGCGTGATGTGATGCTGTTTCCGGAGAGCAAACGCAATGTCGTCAATGCTTTTAAGGCGATGATGGGGCAGCATATCATTCCAATTGTGAATGAAAATGATAGTGTTTCAGTTGATGAGTTGGATCATCAAACGAGCTTCAGTGATAATGATGAATTATCCGCAATCGTTACCGAAATTATCGATGCCGATTTATTGATCGTTTTGTCAGATATTGATGGCTTTTACACCGGAAATCCTTATAAAGATCCTGACGCTGTTTTGATTCCTGAAGTGCATGCCATTGATGCCGACATTTTGGCCTATGCTGGGGGCAGCAGTACCCAGTTTGGGACTGGTGGCATGACGACTAAACTTAACGCTGCTCGACGTATCTTAGAGCACCATCGCCAAATGATACTGGCAAACGGCCGCGATCCGGAAATTATTTTTGATATTCTAGATGGTAAAGAAATCGGGACTTTATTTACAACCAAAGTGATGAAAGCGAGGGTTTGATAATGATAACAATGTCTTTAACCACAATGGGGCAACAAGCTAAAGCTGCTAGTACAGTCTTAAGTCAGCTAGATACCCAAACAAAAAATCAGGCTCTGATGACGATGGCATCAGCCTTGGAAGAACACACAGATGAAATCTTAACAGCGAATGCTAAAGATATGACGCACGCGAAGCAAAATCAAGTCCGCCAAGTGATGTTAGATCGTCTATTGTTAACGGCTGACCGTATCCAGACCATGGCTGAGGGCTTACGACAAGTTCAAACTTTGCCAGATCCAATTGGTGAGGTGACCCAAGGCTGGACGACGCCGGTTGGTCTACAAATTAAGCAGGTTCGTGTCCCTTTAGGCGTGGTGGGCATGATTTTTGAGGCACGGCCTAACGTCACTGTTGATGCAGCGGCTTTAACCTTAAAGTCTGGTAATGCCGTTATTTTACGCGGTGGTAAAGAAGCGATTGCGACCAATATCACTTTGGCTGATGTCTTACGCCAAGCACTGGTTTCTATGGCATTGCCGGCAGATGCCATTCAGCTGGTTCATGACACATCTCATGAAACCGCAGATGAATTGATGCAGCTAACCGACTATATTGATGTTTTAATTCCCCGAGGCAGTGCAAAGTTTATTGATTTAGTCGTTCAAAAAGCGACCGTACCGGTAATTGAAACGGGTGCTGGTAATTGTCATGTCTATGTTGCTGCAGATGCCGATTTTAAAATGGCGCTCAATATTATTGTCAATGCTAAAACCCAGCGGCCTTCTGTTTGTAATGCGATGGAAAAGTTAGTTGTTGATCGCCAAATTGCGGCTGAATTTTTACCACAAGTTCAAGCAGCACTGCAGCCTTATAGCGTCACTTTAAAAGGAGACGCTACCGCTAAAGCCATTTTGCCGGATATTGAAGTGGCTGCTGAAGCAGATTGGGGCACCGAATATAATGATTACATCATGGCCATCAAGGTCGTTGATGATATCGAAGGGGCAATCGCACATATCAATCGTTACAATACCAAGCACTCGGAAGCAATCATTACAAATAATTATGCTGACAGCCAGAAATTCACAAAAGCAATTGATGCGGCGGTTGTTTACGTGAATGCTTCTACACGCTTTACAGATGGTTTTGAATTTGGTTTTGGTGCAGAAATCGGTATTTCTACTCAAAAATTACATGCTCGTGGACCAATGGGCTTGACTGCATTAACATCGACTAAGTATATCGCTGAAGGTAATGGCCAGATTAGAGCCTAAGTCGATTGGCATACCGTTAAAGTTAAATTATTCGTAACTAAAAAGACGATTGAGCGTAAGCTTTTAGGCTTATTTTCAGTCGTCTTTTTGAGTTGCTTCTTAGATCAAGTGATAGTGCTTCAATCCCTGGATGATACCACCCCGTTCATTGGTATCAGTCACATATTCTGCACGGTCTTTGACCGCATCAATACCGTTACCCATCGCCACAGGATGGTCAACCAAGCCTAGCATTGGTAAGTCATTGAAGCCGTCACCAAATGCATAAGTTGGCGCTTTTTTTAAGTGCATAACTTCCAATAATTTTTGAATGCCTTGAGCTTTGGAAACGTCCTTTAAAACGGTATCGATGGAGTAGGGCGTGTTGCGGTAAAA
Source organism: Agrilactobacillus fermenti (assembly GCF_047943045.1). Classification (GTDB taxonomy): domain Bacteria; phylum Bacillota; class Bacilli; order Lactobacillales; family Lactobacillaceae; genus Agrilactobacillus; species Agrilactobacillus fermenti. The sequence continues at coordinate 1,103,572 of NZ_CP181347.1, forward strand.
AGTTAAGCGGTCATTAAAGGGATAGCTATATCGTTTGTCATTAGCTGTAGTCAAAATCAACATCATGTAAACTGGATATTTCTCAAAAAAATCTGAATTCACAGGGGGCATCGGTGTTTTAGTGTAATTGAAAGAATTATTGGCGTCATCGGTAATGCGCAACATACCTTTATGGTGTCCCGAGAAAAAAACGACACTCTCTCCCAGACCATTGGCAATATCCACGACGCCTTGGACAGTTTGTGCAGGAATTTGGGCTTTGTAAATTGGCTTGCCCTCATATTCGATATACGCACCGTTTAAAGCAATAAATGAATTAATCCCAGCTTGTTGCCGGGCATCTCGTAGTTCACTTTCGTGGCGGCCGCTGGCGATCACCCGTAAGTACCCATTGGCTTTTAATTGATCCAACGCAGCCACAACGTCTGTATCGATGGTTTTATGTTCGTTTAAGAGTGTGCCATCCAAGTCAAAAAAGACGACCCCTTTGTATTCTGTCATAGTTTGTTTTACCTCCAAAAATTTTGTAAATGCCTTTTTTATGCTAATATGAACTTAACTGCGACGTATTCGTTCGCTAAAAGATTGATTTTTTTGAAAACAATCTGTGAAAAAAGCAATATTGCTTAAATTCATTGTATAATTAATACTAAGTTATTTCTCACATAAGATGCAAGTTTTAATGAAGGAAGTTATCAAATGAAAATATTAATGATTGAAGATAATAAATCTGTTTCTGAAATGATGAGTATGTTTTTTCAAAAAGAGAACTGGGACGCCCATTTTGCCTATGACGGCGATGAAGGCGTCAAAATGTTCAAAGAAGATCCAGATGGCTGGGATATTATTACTTTAGATCTCAATTTGCCTGGTAAAGATGGTATGCAAGTGGCTAAAGAAATACGGGAAGTTTCACAGGCTGTACCTTTGGTCATGCTGACAGCGCGTGATTCTGAAAGTGATCAAGTTTTAGGCCTTGAACTTGGTGCTGATGATTACGTCACCAAACCATTTAGTCCGATCACTTTGGTTGCACGCTTGAAAGCCTTACATCGTCGTGCAGAAATTGTTGAAGAAGATGCGCCTCATAAATCTAGTGAAACAGCTAATGATGATCAAAATTTTGATGTGATCACGGAACATTTTAAATTAAGTACTAAAACGCGTGAAGCTTATTTAGATGATAAAGCAATTGAAGGTTTAACGCCAAAGGAATTTGATTTACTGCACACTTTGGCTAAAAATCCCAAACAAGTTTTTTCCCGGGAAAAATTATTGGAATTAGTTTGGGACTATGAATATTTTGGTGATGAACGGACAGTTGACGCGCATATTAAAAAGTTACGCCAAAAAATTGAGAAAGTTGGGCCGCAAGTCATTCAAACGGTCTGGGGCGTCGGCTATAAATTCGATGATTCTAGCATTAAAGAGTCAGAGGCTTGATGTAAATGAAACTGATTTATCAGCAAATGCTAAGCTTCTTTTTCGTAATTTTGACGACAATTTTAATCGTCAGTGCCACCATTTTTAGTTATTCACGGAATTCAGCCTATCAACAAACTTGGACCCAACTAGAAGGTTATGCGGATAATCTGCGCGATGATGCGATGCAAGTAACCAATAGTCAAACTGGTCAGACTAAAGACTTGCAAGCTTCCTTTTTGCGTGATCTAGAGTTTGTTTTACGGGACCAAGAAGTGAGTTTTACCGTCTATGATGCTACGAATACGCGTGTTTATGGCGACCCCATGGTTAGCGCGCCAGCTTTGAACAAGTCTACTTGGAAAGGTTTGGAGCAAGGTAAACGCTATCGGCAAGAAACAACCCAGAACCAAACTGACTTAACACCATCCACAAAGAAGCGTGGCCCAGCACGGACCTTTGTCATTGTACCTTGGTTTTATAATAATAAGATGGTTGCGGCAGTCATTGTCAGTTCACGAGTCACTCAGATTCAAGCAAGTATCGATCAAATCAAAAATAATTTGCTGATTGCTGTCATTGTTTCCTCAATAGCTGCTTTGATTTTAAGTTATTTTTTGGCGCGTTTTCAAGTTTCTAGGATCAATCGTTTGAGAACCGCGGCCCATCAAGTGGCTGAAGGGAATTTTGAAGTACAAATTCAAAGTCACGATCGCGATGAATTAGATGAATTGGCTGACGATTTTAATAAGATGATTACGTCGCTAAAAGTGTCTAACGAGGAAATCAAACGTCAAGAAGAACGCCGGCGCCAATTTATGGCTGATGCTGCTCATGAAATGCGGACGCCTTTGACGACCATCAATGGTCTACTTGAAGGCCTGGCTTATGATGCAATTCCTGAAGAATCCAAAGGTCAGAGTATCGAATTAATGCGTAATGAGACGAAGCGGTTGATTCGGTTGGTGAATGAAAATCTAGATTATGAAAAGATTCGAACCGGCCAGATTCCTTTGCATAAAAAAGAATTTGATTCGGTGCAAGCTTTGCATAATATTATTGAACAGTTAACTAAAAAAGCCAGTGATGCAGGCGATAAATTGAAGCTACACGCACCCGATAAACTCACGACATATGCGGATTACGATCGTTTCGTTCAAATCATATTCAATATTATGCAAAATGCCATTCAGTTTACGCAGAACGGAACGATTAATGTGACAGCTAAAGATGATTATAATAGCACGACATTTATCGTTAAAGACAATGGTATCGGTATGACCGAAAAACAGGTTCGTAACATTTGGGAACGTTATTATAAGGCGGATCCATCCCGAAAGAATACAAAATATGGTGAGTCGGGCTTAGGATTGGCAATTGTCCATTCCCTAGTTGAACAGCATCACGGAACTATTCAAGTTCAAAGTGAACTAAATGTTGGGACGACCTTTACTATTACGTTCCCTAATAAAAAAGCAAGCGAAAAGAATGATACTAATCATGAATCAGGTAAAAAATAGAGTGCCTGTGACAAAAAGTGCTCGGCAGCCAAGAAAAAAGCCTATTTTAAGCGTACCGCTTTAATCGCAAGGGCCCACAAAGATTAGATTTTTTAGTCTAATTTTTGTGGGTCTATTTGTTTCTTTAGCTGGTATTTTGTAATAGTTGTGGTGTTATTTTTTAAAACTTGATATAGGTCAATTTTTGAATGCCTTGATCGTTTTATACTGGATTTTGTAAACGAGGAGGTACGACGCAAATGAAATTACAAAGATTTGTTACAAAACATAACCACCAATTTTTATTATTGAATGGCATTTTAATGGTCCTAGGGTTAAGCTTCAATTTTTGGACTGATCAAAGGACTATCGCAGTTATTTTACTGATTGCGGCTTCGATAATTGGGGTTTTTCCAATTGCCTTGCATGCTTTTAGTGCATTGCGTTACAAAACGATTTCTATTGAGCTATTAGTGACCATTGCTGTGATCGGTGCTTTCGTTGTTGGCGAATTTCATGAATCCGCAATCGTCACTTTTCTGTTCTTGTTCGGAGGATATCTCGAAAAGAAAACGTTGGCAAAGACAAGAGCCTCGATCAAAACGCTAACGGAATTGGCACCAACCACAGCCACCGTCAAAACGGCACAAGGTGAAAAGCAAGTAGCTGTAGATGACTTAGCAGTCGCAGATCAAGTGTTAGTCAAGCCGGGGGACCAGATCCCAGTCGATGGTGTGATTATTCAAGGCCAAGGATATGTCAATGAGGCGGCAATCACCGGTGAATCTAAACCAGTTTTTAAAGCAACTACGACTCAAGTTTATTCAGGTTCACTATTAGACAGTGGGATGCTCACGGTTAGAACCGAAAAAGTTGGCGATGAAACCACTTTTGGTAAGATCATTGAACTGGTGGAAGAAGCACAAGATGCCAAATCGCCGGCTGAGAAGTTTATCGACCGCTTTGCTAAATTCTATACGCCGGCAGTTTTAGTAATTGCTCTAGTTGTTTATCTGATAACTCGAGATTTAAACACTGCGATCACATTATTAGTGTTAGGTTGTCCTGGCGCTTTGGTTATCGGAGCGCCCGTATCTAATGTGGCTGGTATCGGAAGTAGTGCCAAAGCAGGTATTCTGGTCAAAGGTGGGGAAGTAACGACTGCACTAGCTCACGTTGATACCGTTTTATTTGATAAAACGGGTACGTTAACGGTGGGTAAACCTGAAGTTGTGACGACAATCAATTTAATTGACGATGCCGAAAAATTAAAACAAACAACAGCACAATTACTAGCCATCGAAAAGACGAGCAAACATCCTTTAGCCCAAGCAATCGTGACCGATCTCATGCATAAAAAAATACCGAATATTTCCTTAAAAGATTCACCTGAAACCGTTAAGGGGCAGGGACTAGTTACGGATACGTTATTTGTCGGTAATCAACGGTTATTGGCTGATCATGGGATTCAACTTGATGCCAAAGAAAAACTGACCGTGCAGCAAATCCAACAGCAAGGACTTTCGACTGTTCTAGTGGCAGATAAGCAACATTTGTTATTGGCTTTAGGTATCGGTGATGCGTTGAAACCAGACACTGCCGCTGCTTTAAGCAAACTGAAAGCTATGGGATTAAACCGGCTGATCATGTTGACAGGGGATAACGCCGCTAGTGCCCAGGCAATTGGCCAGCAATTACCGTTAAGTGGTATTCAAGCAGAACTGTTGCCAGAAGATAAATTGGCTTATATTAAAGCACAACAAGCTGAGGGGCATCAAGTAGCTTTTGTGGGTGATGGCATCAATGATAGTCCAGCCTTAGCTGCAGCCAATGTTGGCATCGCAATGGGTGCCGGAGCTGATGCTGCCATTGAAACTGCCGATGTGACCTTGATGAATGCAAACTTTATGGCCTTGGTTGTTGCTATCCAAAAAAGTCGGCAAACGCATGCCAACACCGTGCAAAATATTGTCATCGCAATTGGGACAGTGGCCGCTCTATTGATCGGTTTATTGCTTGGTAAAATTGATATGGCGTCAGGTATGTTTGTTCATGAAGCCAGTATTTTAGTTGTGATTTTTAATGCCATGCGTTTATTGCGGCACTCAAACTTAGCTAAAAGAATTCAAACTGCAAAAAAAATTGCAGTTCAACGATAAACTTGATTTGTATCAATTTTTTTAGATCATGGTCAAGTTATACTGAACTTGTAAATGAAATTAGGAGGTTTTTTCGATGGCAAAAGTTACTTTAGCATTAGATGAATTAACATGTCCTTCATGTTTAACTAAAATCAAACAAGCGGTTTCTAGCACACCGGGGGTTACCAACGTCAAAGTATTATTTAATGCTGGTAAAGTTAAAGCAGAATTTGACCCAGAAGTTGTTCAAGCAGAGAAAATTGCCGCTGTTGTGACTGATTTGGGTTACGAAGTAAAATCTCACAAAACAATTGTATCGGAGGGTTCTAATAAATGACTGATACAAAAATTGAAGCAGCATATCAAGCGGAAATTGAACAAGCAGACAAGGACCACCACACACCGACAGCAGGGGCAATGACCGGACACATTCTGGCCAACTTGAAACGACAAAGTTTTAAATTGGAACAATATATGTGGTATGCTCAAGGAGAAAATACCTACTTCAGATCATTATATGATGGTAATCAGCAGTTATATTTTGATTTAGCGAAAGTTATGTTAGCAGAGCATGAACTAGTACCAACAACGGTCAAAGAAATGACTGATTATGCCATGATCGAAGATGACGGTCGTAATAAATACCAATCAGTCACTGCCATGCTCAATGATACCGGCCGAGACTTTGCAAAGGCTAACTTGTTTGTAACACGTGCAATCAAATTGGCACAAAAAGAAGAACGCTATCCCTTAGCCCAACAGTTAATTCATGTTTTAAGTGTTAACGAACAGAATATTTGGATAATTGAACACAAGCTAGGTCAAAAAATTGACTTAGATTTGGATGATGAAGCTTAGTATAGTAATTTGAATTTTAGGAGATGGCTCTCATGACGCAAGAAACAATATTCCATATTCATGAAAAAACGCACCAAAATCATACTTGTGCGGAGATCGTCCCTATTTTTTCAAATTTGGATCAGACCCAATTATTGAAGATCTCTGAATTGATCCACCATCAAAGTTTTCAAAAGGGCAATGTGGTCATTGATCCAGAGACCCAAGAATTAATCATCTTAAATCAAGGTCATTTAAAGCTATATCAGCTTTCCAGTACTGGTAAAGAACAGCTCTTGCGTGTCCTTGGACCTGGAGATTTTGAAGGTGAGAAAGTTCTATTTGGTGCTAAGACACCAGATGCTTATGCTGAAGCTTTAACCGATGGTACGGCGTGCGTTATTTATAAACGAGATTTTCAGGCGCTATTGTTGAAGTATCCAGCAATTAGTTTAAAACTACTGCAGGAATCTGCGGAAAAGCTGGCGGCATTGGAACGACAAACAAGTTATTTAAGTGCCGACTCGATTGAACAACGGTTAGTGAGTTATTTGATGGATCTGTATGAAGCACAACAACAAGTACAATTCGTATTGCCAATGAAGCTTAAAGAGCTTGCCGCCTATATTGGGACAACGCCAGAAACCTTGTCGCGGACATTTAAAGCTTTGCGCCAGGCCAATTTGATTCAAAAGGATCGCCGAAAAATCACGGTACTAGACCCTGACAAATTAGCAGCTCAACTTTGATAGAGTTATTAAAAAGGTATGAACTTAGCAAAACATCTATTTTGCTAGTTTCATACCTTTTTGTATGTTGAATTTACAATTTAAGTGCAAATAAAAATGACCCATAGCTAGAATCCTGTACAATAAAGGTGCTACCAACAACATTATTGAAAGAGAGGTCTTAGCTATGAGCCACTACCACCATCTTACCATAGAAGAACGAGAACAGATATTTTTAATGCATGCCCAAGGAAAAAACAGCTTAACTATTGGACGGGCCCTTAAACGTAGTCCTTCAACGATCTATCGTGAGCTTGCTAGGAATCAGGACACACATAACTACTCACCTGCTAAAGCACATAAACTCTATACAGACAGAAAGCGCAATTGCGGTAGGAAAAGAAAGCTGACAGATCCTGAGAGTCTTAAGATCGTCCAACACTTGTTTTTAGAATGCCATTGGTCCCCTGAAGAAATTGCGAACCGCTTAGTGGTTGAACATCATCAACTCCAAATCAGCTACAATACGATCTATCGGGCTATTCAAAACGGCACATTCGACCAACAAAATCAAAAAGCCACCCGCAAACTACGCCATCGAGGTAAAACACGTCATGCCAAAGGGTATGTGGAAAAACGCGGTAAAATTCAAATCAGTCACACCATCCATGAACGGCCGTTGGCCGCCAATGATAGAACGGAGATTGGTCATTGGGAATTAGATACTATGGCGGGGAAAACTGGTAGAGCCTGTGTTGTAACGGTCGTTGACAGAAAATCACGGTATACCTTGATTGGCAAGGCTGCCTATAAAAAAGCTAGTGCTGTCACAGAAGCTCTATTGAAATTGACGAGCCAACTACCGATCAAATTGATCAAAACGATCACGCCTGATCGCGGTAAAGAATTCACAGCCCATCAAGAAGTTACTGAGAAGACGGGGATCGAGTTTTACTTTCCAGATGCCCATGCTCCTTGGCAAAGAGGAACTAGTGAGAATACCAATGGTTTGATCCGGGAATATTTACCCAAGGGTCAAGATATCACAGCTTCCGATAGAGAGATTGCTCAATACACAAGCCAATTGAATCACCGGCCAAGGAAATGTTTAGGTTGGAAAACACCCTACGAAGTATTCTACGATAAGAGTTTGCGTTTAATTTGACAATTCAAGATACAAAATTATGGTGTGTTGGTACTTGAAGCACTAGAACTGGTCATTGCCGAACTAGAAAAGGCTTGGCTACTGGTGGTACTCGAACGATTATGCTTACCCGCTTTGGTATTTTCTTTGACCTCACTTGGAAGCTCGGTGATTGGCGATTTGTCATCATTCAGTTCTGGCGCATCTGTTTGATATAAGTCTGTCGTGGAACCGCCATGCTGACTGTAGACACTGGTTGACTTTTTGCCTAAATGATTTTGGACGGATAATAACCGTAACCAATTTTGAGTGTAATCTTGATTTTCTGGATTAACTGGGGTGAAGTTGATTGGTGTGTAAAAGCGAAGTAAATTCTTGTTATTAATATTATCAGAAATGGATAAGCGGTCACTGACATCTTGCTGATCCGCATTTAACCTTTTGATTTGTTGATTTGATAAATCTTTGATAATATTTCCGGTTTTGTTATCATACACTGTCCCACTGGCACCTTTACCACCTAAGACGGTATATGTCGGTGTTACAAAGTCCCGGTTTCGAAACGCAACAATGTCGTTATGTTGGGTCGACAGTAGATCCGTTCCCATAAACATATATGGTGTTGTATCCACGCCAAGCAAGTGCATCAATGTTGGCAAGACATCAATCTCACCGCCATAGGTACTATTAATGCCGCCCTTAAGGCCAGGCATATGAAACATTAAAGGGACACGTTGTAATTGAGCATTATCAAATGCTGTCCAATCAGAACTCGTCTTATCTAGTAAAGGGGCTAAGGATAGATTGTCACTATTGCTTAAACCATAATGATCACCATAGATCATTACCAAAGTATTATCGTAGAGGCCGGATGCTTTCAAGTAATCAAAGAATTGTTGCAAAGATTCATCTAAATAATGTGCCGTTCGGAAATAATTATTCACGATATCATCGTCGGTATTCGGTTTGGGAAAATCACTGTCAGTATCGCTTAGAGAGAATGGAAAATGGTTGGTAACGGTGATAAATTTGGTATAGAAAGGTTGCTGCAAACGTTCCAAGTATTTGGTGCTTTCAGCAAATAGTAGCTTATCTTTCAAACCATAACCGATCGCATTATCTTTGGACGTATCAAAATAGGAGGCATCAAAGAAATAATTGTAACCCAAATTACGGTAGACATCCTTACGATTCCAAAAACTGCCAGTATTACCGTGAAAGACAGCACTATCATAACCTTGTGTTTGTTGTAGTATTGCTGGCGCGGCTTCAAAGGTATTGTCTGTACCTAAAGAGGTAAAAACAGACCCTTCAGGTAAGCCGAACAAACCTGTTTCTAACATCGTTTCAGCGTCACTGGTACGGCCCTGGCCTACTTCGTGGAAGAAATTAGAGAAACTTAAGGTGGATTTATCATGGTAAAGACTATTCAAAAACGGGGTGACTTCTTGATTATCGATTTTTTTGTCGATCAAAAATTGCTGGAAACTTTCTAGGTGAATGATGATCACGTTTTTGCCCTTAGCTGTTCCAAAATAAGTAGGGTTTGGTGCGGCTTTATGGTGTTGGATATAATTGTAAGCCGCCGTCATTTCACTCCCATCAGAATTGGCACGTACTTGGTTGTTTTGCGCGGTCCGAATTGCATCATAGAACATGAAATTTTCAATGCCCAGATATTTAACAATGTAATTACGATCAAATGTCCGTGTTAGTAACTGTGGTCGACTCGTTTCAGCAAGAAATAAGTTTAATAAAAAGAATGTAAAGGTACATAAAGAAACGACAAATGCCTTTTTAGGCCGATATTTTTTAGGATCGATCGGGATGATACGGCGAAACAGTAAAATCAAAATAATGATCACATCGAGCCAAATCAGAATATCTTGTGGTGCCAGTAGACTTAGCGTGCTTTTGCCTAGCCCTTGGGATACCTTGCTTGAACTCATAATTGTGTTGATCGTCAAAAAATCAGTTGCCTGGCGATAGTAGATGACATTAGCAAATAATAGAATCAACTGTAAAATGTAAATCACAAACATGGCAATATAGGATAGAATTGGTTTGCGTATGTATAAGGCCAAGCTCAGTAACAAAGCACTTGTGCCAAATGGTGTCAGCCACATGATCAAGTGCTGGTAGGGATCGGTTAAGCCTAATGAGAAGTCTGTGTAGTAGATGTAAATAGACTTTGCCCAAAGTAAAATCAATAGTAGAGTGAAAAAGCCTAAGCGACTCTTAAAAAAGGCCCTTATTCTGAGTTTATTCATGAGTTGTTCCTTTCAGAATTTAGCTTCAATTATTATAACGCGTGAAACCAGTAGTTACAATTTTAGTATATAAAGATATCATGACGAAAAAATGAAGATATTTTTGAAATGCCACAAAAAAGCTCTTTTTTTTGATAAAATAGGGCATTGAAGTTTGTTAAGAATTCGGAGGAAGTCATATGATTTTTCTAGGGCCAATTTATCGAATGGTTGCCACCGAATATCAAACGCGCATCAATCATTTTCCGCTGATTCGATTGATCTTCTATAGTTTGGACAAGACTATCTTCTACCTGCTGATTTTCATGTTTCTGCGCATCATTTGGCAAAGATGGCGGCACAAGCGGCTTAAATTCAGTCATGAATTGATGCTATTTCTATTTGTCGGTTACTTATTGATGCTTTATTTCTTAACTGTGTTTCGAGGTATTTATTTCCCTTGGCAGGTCAAACTAGACTTTGACCGCTCGCTGAACGAAATCAATTTTGTGCCGCTTGTTGAAACACTGAAACTGATCTATGGATTATCCAAACTAGATTTCCTGTATAATCTATTTGGTAACATCCTTTGGTTCATACCCTTTGGGATTGGTTTACCAATTTTGATGCGCCGACCTACTTTTGCAAAGGTGCTCTTACTGGGCATTATGACCTCGATCAGTATTGAAGTGTTTCAGTTTTTGTTACACACCGGTATTACAGATATTGATGATGTGATTTTCAATACAGTCGGTACTGTGATCGGTTTTGGATTATATCGTTTATTTAAGCGGCACTCGTTGTGATCATTTTGGAATAAGACCTAAGGAGATTTAATGATGTTAAAAGTATTATTAGTACTTCATGACGGCAAAGATTATATTCGCATGAATAAAGTATTTTTTGAAGAATTACCGATCAAAGGGCAGTATATCGTGAATTCAGATGGACTGGCATACTTGGTTGAAGAGGTGACGACTTTTGCCAACTATGTGACCAGCAAAGGCGCGATTGGCATTGTTGTTGTCCACCAGGCACCGCGAGACGAACCAGTTAGTCAGTTATATGGGTTAAATATTGAAGAAGATTTGGATGATTAGCTCATTTGAAGAAGGTCGGACCGTTGCCTTTTGGAACATATTGAAACCAAAAATATTTATCATCAGCGTTTGCTGAATACAACACACAAGCTTTGCCTCAGCCATTCGCCCAAAATAAAAAAAGACTTGTCTAGGCAAGCCTTTTTTTATAGCTAAAACGATCTTTAATCTTCCATAATATCGCGGTCAAAAACTTCGATGTTATCGAGTCCACCGTAAATATCATACCAAGGAGTTGCATATTTATTTAGGATTTCATTGAGTTCAGAAACATTTTGTTTGCCTTGAGTTTGCAGCCAGTTTTCTAGAGCTGCCTTGCCACCATCAGCGTAAACTTGAACACCGTCTAACCAAGTCGCACGGCCACCCAGGATGCCACTGTAATGATTGCCAGCTTTACCGGCAAAGGTCAATTCAGAGCGAAATGTTTCAGCGGAAACACCACCAGATAGGTAGATAAATGGCCGGTTAACTTCATCATTAGCTGCTTTAAATATCTTGGCAACTTCATCTTGTGAGTAGACCGGCTGCACACCATCTTTAGCATAGCCTTCAACAAAGTCCCAGTTAACAGGTACTTCAGCTTTAATGACATCAATATGATATTTGTCTTTTGAAAATTCCTTCATGGAATCTAAGACTAACTGTGGTTTCTCTTTAGCAAATTCAGCGCTCTTAGCGTCTGGAATCTTGTCATCGTAGGTCACAATTTCAACAAATAATGGAATGTCTGCAGCTAAACCTTCATTGCCGAGTCGTTCCAGAAAGGCGTGTTTGACGTCGTTAATTTCCTCTGGGTCATTTGGATTGTAATAGACTAATACTTTGGCAGCATCAGCCCCCTTAGCCAACAAACGATCTAGGGATTCATTTTGCAATAACTCTGGGTAACGGCCAACTGTGTTGACGTCATAACCCGTTTTCTCATAAGACATGATCAAGCCAGAATTAGGATTTTTAGATTTCATACCTTTGAAACCTAATTCTTCGTCTAACAAAATACCAGAGACATACTTTGTCAATTCTTTGGAAACCAATTCCTTAAATTCATAAACCATGTCTAAGTTATAAGTTTTACCAGCTTTTTCGGCTGCGGCTTTCATGATTCGTTTCATAGAACCACGTTGATCAATTGCCAAGGCTGCAATAATACCTTGATCATTTGACAATTGCTGCAGCTTTTCAAACTTGCCCCGTGAGATACGTTTCTTTGCCATAAAAATATCCCTCCAAAAACAAAATTAACTTACAACCCGTATGCTACACTTCTTCACGATTGTTTTCAAATTGACAATGTTGATTTAATGGGCTGTTTTTGAAAAAGTAATTTTTTTAAGGTCTAAAATGTGTATTCTTTATCAAATGATTTTTGTAAAAAATGACACATCTATTATTTTTTGGGTAGCCAAGTGCCAGGTTTCTTGATAAAATAACAGCTTGTGTACTATATAAAACTAACTGGAATGAGGCGTATTTGTGAGTATTCTGATAGCACTTATCCCAGCAATTGCCTGGGGTAGTATTGGCTTGATCAGTGGGAAACTTGGTGGCAATGCTTATCAACAAACCCTCGGCATGACCTTGGGCGCTTTCCTATTTGGTATCGGGCTATTTTTATTTTATCGACCATTTATTGACGTAAAAGTTCTCCTTATCGGATTGTTATCTGGTATTTTTTGGGCTGTAGGTCAAGGCAACCAATTTAAAGCCATGAAAGACATGGGTATTTCAAAAGCGGTACCGATGTCTACTGGGATGCAATTATTTTTTAATACAGTTGCCGGTGCCTTACTATTCCATGAATGGCAGACAGCCAAGCAAATTTCTTTGGGCAGTGTTGCCTTAGTGTTGTTGATTGCTGGTGCCAGCTTAACTTCTTTACGGGATAAGAATAGCGAATATAATCGTTCTGATGATGGGACGCACTTTGCTAAGGGCCTAAATGCATTAATTATTTCAACTGCTGGCTATCTTGGCTATACCGTGATCGTCAAGTGGGGCGGTTTTTCAAACCCCATTTCGATTATCTTGCCGCAGTCGATGGGGATGGTTATTGGTGGTTTAGTACTTGCTTGGGGTAAAGAAAAACAACCTTGGGCAAAACCAACACTTAAGAACATCTTAACTGGTATTTCTTGGGGCATCGGAAATACTGCCATGTTTATTGCGATGAGTAAAGTTGGTTTGGCTATCAGTTATTCCTTAGCCCAAACCGGCATTATTATTTCAACGATCGGGAGTATTATTTTTCTTGGCGAAAAGAAATCTCGAAAAGAATTGATATTTACTATAATTGGCTGTCTTTTAGTCATTCTTGGTGGCGTTTTCTTAGGTTTTGTGCAATAATTTCTTATTTCCTCATGAAAAACCGGAGTTTAGTGTTTACAATTGACTGGTTTTGGTTGAAAATGAGTATGTTTGATATATACAACATAGGAGGTTATTTGGATGGCACATATTAATTTTGACGATTCAAAGCTTAAACCATTCATTCATGACAATGAGTTAGGCGAAATTCAAGCAATGGTCAATGCAGCAGACCAAGAATTACGGGAAGGTACCGGTGCAGGTAATGATTTCCGTGGTTTCTTAGACTTGCCAGTCGACTATGACAAGGATGAATTTGCACGTATCCAAAAGGCTGCTGCTAAAATTCAGAGTGATTCTGAAGTTTTAGTTGCGATTGGCATTGGGGGTTCATACCTTGGTGCTCGTGCTGCAATGGATTTCTTAGGTGGTTTCTTCTATAACTTTGAACCAAATCGCAAAGTGCCTCAAGTATTCTTTGCTGGTAACTCCATCAGCCCATCTTATTTACATGACTTGATCCAACAAATTGGAGATCGTGATTTCAGCTTAAATGTTATTTCTAAATCAGGAACAACGACTGAACCAGCGATTGCTTTTCGTGTTCTCAAGGAAAAATTGATTGCAAAATACGGTCAAGCAGAAGCAGCTAAACGTATTTATGTGACAACTGATAAAGCTAAGGGTGCTTTAAAAACTGAAGCTGATGCTGAAGGCTATGAAGCATTTGTTGTGCCAGATGATATTGGTGGTCGTTTTTCTGTACTTTCACCAGTTGGTTTATTGCCAATTGCTGCAGCCGGTGGCGATATTGATCAATTGATGCAAGGGGCAGCCGCCGCTCGTAGTGAATATACGGATACTGATTTGAATAAAAACGAAGCTTATCGTTATGCGGCACTAAGAAACATTTTATATCGTAAAGGCTACGTTACTGAAATTCTTGAAAACTACGAACCATCGTTACAATATTTTGGCGAATGGTGGAAACAGTTAATGGGTGAATCTGAAGGTAAAGACCAAAAGGGCATCTATCCAACTTCAGCTAACTTTTCAACTGATTTACACTCATTAGGTCAATATATCCAAGAAGGTTTGCGTAATACAATGTTTGAAACGGTTGTCAAAATTGGCAAACCTAATCATGATATTGAAATCCCTAAGTCAGATTCTGATTTAGACGGTTTGAAATACCTTGAAGGCAAAACAATGGATTACGTCAATACGAAAGCTTACCAAGGTGTTGTTTTAGCACATACTGACGGGGGCGTTCCAGTTATGACGGTTAATATTCCTGACCGGACTGCTTTCACCTTAGGTTATACGATTTATTTCTTTGAAATTGCAGTTGCGATTTCAGGATACTTGAATGGTATCAATCCATTTAACCAGCCAGGTGTTGAAGCTTATAAGAAGAACATGTTTGGTTTATTAGGCAAACCTGGTTTTGAAGCATTAGGTAAAGAATTGAATGAAAGACTTTAAGCCACATTGGTTAAAGTTAAATAAGTAAACAAAAAAAGTCTGGAATTTCCAGGCTTTTTTAATTTGTCTCAATTGGTAAAAGATAAGTAAAATTCGTATGTAAGTGTTGGTTTGTAAATGTGAGCAAAACATATTTACTTTCAGAAATATTGGTTTTGTCTGATGTGGCGTAAAGTATTTGTTCCGAAGTACCAGTTGGTTCAATTGTTTTTGGTTGATTATTTGCGGCTTGTAAATGTAAAGTTTCATTTTCTGACGTTTGAACCATAAAGTTTTTTAAGTTTAATGCGTAAGCTTGGGTTGATTCAAAATTATGAATTAGAATCGGGATTTCAATAGTACTATCATCATTGATTTTTAATTGAGCTGATTTTATCTTGAACCTTAAAATCGGATTATTATTAAAGTCATAGACCGTAAATTGGGAACCTGGTTTGAGTAAATTACGATTCTGTTGGTCTGCTTTTTCAGTCTGTCCATTGGTTGTACCAGCTTTTGGTAAAGGGCGCGTCGCGTTTTTAAAGGCTGTGACCTGGGCATGATAAGTACTGGCCGTTCGTGCACTTGTCCAAGTTGTGACGCTAAATATGATCAGCAATATACCCATGGCTAAAACGACCCAGAAAAGCCGATTGCGTTGATAAAAAGCCTTGTGTATCATTGGGTCGCTGGAATCGTCTGATTCAGATACTGCTGATGAGTTAGCGGTACGAGCAAATCGTTGCAATTTATGTAGTAATTTGTCTGGTGCAAAGGCGACAGTGGCGTGACCCAGTGCACGTGTTAAAGTTTCTGCAGCTGGTTGTATTTTATTTAATAAGGCAGTGTCATCTAAGTCTAGCAACTGGCGAATTTCACAGATCTTAGTTAGGTATTGAGTATATAATTTGCCGAACTGCTTGTGGTTATTAAGCAATTGCAAAATGAATATACTTGTAATTAAAGCAGTTAAAAGGTCATCAATTTCTGCATAATCACTACTGATTCGGATCATGATTGACAATAACCGTAAAACTTGGGACCAATCATGATGAATAGCAAGGGCTTCAAAAAGAAAATTGATGATTGTTTGCAAATAGTGATATGTATTATTGAATGATGCTGTTTGAGCACGTGTCTCAAGGTCTGATGGTGTCATGAATGCTGTGAGCCCATAATAGTCGGCTGTCAGAAGACAGGCGTGTTGTTGTAGCATAGCTTGACCAATTGAAGACAACTGAAAACGGCTGGGGTGGTCGGGCATCGGTGTGATCCAATGTTGTTGCAAAGCCAAATTAATTGTCAGGGACTGATTTTTTAGTTGACTCAAATAAACTATTTTCGGTTGCTTCGTGTTTGGCCAATCATATAGTCTACCCAAGAAAAGAATTAAATCAATTTGATTCACATCGACACCCCCCACATGATTATTATACATGGCGTTGAAGTATTAAACCTATTTTTTTTAAAATTAACTTTATGAATAAGGTACTGAGAATTGTGATTTCTACAATCTTGAGCCTTAACAAATTGAGTAGGTGAGGGCATTGCCCTTTGTAACACATTTAAAATCTAATTGTTCGCAAACAAATAGTGGCTGAAAACAAAATGTTAGGTTTGTTTTCAGCCACTTGAGAAGCATGTTAAATTACAATTTATATTTAAATCTAAGGTTTTACGTCTTCAATGGTGCCTTGAGCATTACGTTCAACGTGCATTTGTTGCATTGGAATGTAGCCTAATTTCTTAACTAAAGAGTTTTGTACTTTTTTGGATTGAACATAGTTAATAAATTTAGCAGTATTCGCATTTGGAGAACCTTTGGTATACATATGTTCGTAAGACCAGATTTTCCACTTATTGATTGCAACGTTCTCAGCGGTTGGTTTGACATTGTCTACACTGACAGGTTGAATTTTGTCATTGAAGTAAGAAAAGGCTAGATAACTAATTGCTCCAGGTGTATTGGCAATCATTTTTTGAACTGTACCTGAAGAATCTTGTTCTGGGGCTGTGGCAGCTTTTTGCTTGTTCAAAGCTAAAGCTTCAAAAGTTGCGCGTGTGCCACTTCCTTGAGCCCGATTGATTAATATGATCGTTTGATCTTTACCACCAACATCTTTCCAGTTGGTTACTTTCTTAGTAAAGATATCTATCAACTGTTGGTGTGTTAAGTTTGTGACACCAGCTTCTTTATTGGCAACTGGCGCGATGCCGACAACTGCAACCTTATGGTCCACCAATTGTTTGGCGTTTACACCGTCTTTTTCCTCAGCAAAAATATCACTATTACCAATGGTTGCATTACCTTGAGCCACCTGACTCAATCCGGTCCCAGAACCGCCCCCTTGGACGTTGATTTGAAGTCCGGAGTGGTTATCTGCAAATTCACGACCAGTTTGTTCTGCAAGCGGCTGTAAAGCGGTTGATCCAACGGCAGTAATTTCATTTTTATCAGCAGATTTTGCCTGACTTTGTCCGCTGGCAGATTTGGAACCACACCCCGTTAAAGTAACAACACCGATTAATGTGATGATTGGCAGTAGTAAACGTTTATTCATTATTGAACTCCCTTTCTTATTACTGTATTAAGTTTATGAAAGTAGTGTAAATAAACGTTACACTGAGTGTAAAAATAATGTATCAATCATGTAAAGACATGTAAAAATTAATTGCCCTAAAAAGCATAACGTGCTAGTATTTTGAGTAAAGATGAATACGAAGGGGAGCTACGGCTGAGAGGAAAGGTAAAACTTTCGACCCTTAGACCTGATATGGGTAATGCCATCGTAGGAATATCAAAGACCTAAGATGACTTTAGGTCTTTTTATTTGTCTAAAAATGGGGGTTTTCATAATGAATGCAAGTGTAGCAATTCAAGTTTTACCAATGGGTCAAGCGACCAAGGACGTATTAGCGGTGGTCGATCAAGTCGTCAAATATATTCAGGAACAAGGACTGCACTATGAAGTTAGTGCTTTTGAAACGACGCTTGAGGGTGATTACGACCAATTGATGAAAGTCGTTACGGCTGTTCCTAAAATTGCTGCTGAAGCTGGTGCTGATTCAGTCATGACTTATGTAAAAATTAACTATCAAAGTAAAGGTGATGCGTTAACGATTGATGAAAAGACTCACAAATACCAACATTAAACTTTTACCATTTTATGTTGTGTGCTTAGTGCTTTTAGTTTGGTATGTTGTAACCGCCACCGGACTGATTCCAAAATTTCTGATGCCTGGGCCAATCGACGTTGTACAGGCATTTATCGAAGACTTTGGTTTACTAATGACCAATATGTGGACGACAGTGGTGGAAGCTTTTTGGGGCTTGTTGTTAGGTGTGATTTTAGGCTTATTGATTGCTATTGCTATGGATGGTATTAATTGGCTGTATCGTGCCATCTATCCGTTACTGGTTTTGAGTCAAACGATTCCCACCTACGCAATTGCACCAATCTTGATTTTATGGTTTGGTTATGGCATTTTACCAAAAGTTTTACTGATCATCGTGACCACGTTTTTTCCAGTAGCTGTTGAAACCTTAACTGGACTACGCAGCGCTGACGACGATCTGATTCGTTTGATGCATACAATGGGGGCAAAACGTTTACAAATTTTACGTTACGTTAAATTACCAGCAAGTCTAAACCATTTTTTCGCCAGTTTACGTATTTCAGTTTCTTATTCGATTATTGGGGCAGTCATTGCAGAATGGGTCGGTGGCGATAGTGGTTTAGGTGTTTACATGACTCGGGTGATGAAAACCTACGCTTATGACAAAATGTTTGCTGTGATTGTTTTAATTTCACTAGTCAGTTTAATCTTAATTGGCTTAGTGGATGTGTTACAAAAATTAATGATGCCATGGACACGGAGGCGCGCCAACAAATGAAGAAATTAGGACGAGTTTTGATTTTATTTTTTGCTTTAATTTTGGTATTGACCGGTTGTGCGCAAAGTCAGCGATCGGCTGATGAGAAGCTAACTCAAATTACGTTAGCTTTAGATTACACGCCTAATACAAATCACACGGGGCTGTATGTAGCACAAAGCAAGGGGTATTTTAAAAAATATGGTTTGAAAGTTAAGTTTATTCAGCCGCCTCAAAATGGACCAGAAGGTTTGATTGGAGCGGGAAAAGCTCAATTTGGGGTTTCCTATCAAGATGTTATGGCTGGTGTGATCACTGGTAAGAATAAACAACCGATTACGGCTATAGCTGCCCTCGTTCAACATAATACTTCCGGTATTATGTCACGTAAAGCAGATAACATCACCCGGCCAAAAGATATGACCAACAAACGATACGCAACATGGGGACTACCGATTGAACAAGCCATTATTAAAGAAGTTGTTGATCAAGATGGCGGCAACTATAAAAAGATTAAATTGGTCCCAAGTAATTTTAATGACGAGGTCGCAGGCTTAAAAAGCAAAAAAATTGATTCAATTTGGGTTTATGAAGGTTGGGCCGTTCAAAATGCCAAAATACAAAACTATCCGGTCAACTACTTTGCCTTTCGCGATGTCAATCCAACGTTTGACTATTACACCCCTGTACTTGTTGGCAATAATACTTATATGAAGCAGCATCCGCAAGTTACACGCAAGTTGGTTAGGGCTGTGAGTCAAGGTTATGCGTACGCTGCAAAACATCCTCAAGCCAGTGCTGATATTTTGAAGGCAGCCAATCCTGAACTTAAAAAAGGTAAGAGTGGGGCGCTCGTTGATGCGTCACAACAATATCTTTCAAAACAATATATTGCTGATGCAAAACAATTTGGTTATATTGATGCCGGTCGTTGGAATAAATTCTATACTTGGTTAAATGAACATAAATTAGTTAAAGGGCAACTGACTAAAAATCAAGGATTCACAAATAAATATCTACCAAAGGAAAAGTAGCATGCTATTAGAAGTCCGAGATATTAACAAGTCTTTTGATCAACAGCCGATTATTCAAAATATTGATTTACATGTGGCTACTGGTGAGATTGTCAGCTTACTGGGGGTATCTGGTTCTGGCAAGACCACGTTATTTAATATCATTGCTGGACTCAGCAAGCCTGACCAGGGTCAAGTATTACTGAATGGTCACAATAATGTGCTTAAACCAGGAAATGTAAGTTATATGCTGCAAAAGGACCTATTGATGCCCTATCGAACAGTGTTAGATAATGTTATTTTACCTTTATTGCTGCGAAAAGTACCTAAAAAGACAGCTCGACAAAAAGCATTGGCGCTATTTAAGGAATTTGGTATCGCTGGTTATGAACATGAATATCCGCAAGAATTATCAGGTGGCATGCGTCAAAGAGCGGCACTATTAAGGACTTATCTGTTTGATAAACCGTTAACCCTTTTGGATGAACCTTTTTCGGCATTAGATGAATTGACGAAACGGACGATGCATCAATGGTATATAGATATGATGCACAAACTACACTTGTCAACATTGCTGATTACCCATGATATTGATGAAGCACTGGTCTTGTCTAATCGTGTCTATGTAATTGCGGGTAGACCCAGTCAAATCGTAGATGAATTGCGTTTAAATCCAACTCGAGATGCATCAGTAGCTTTTGAGCTGACGCCGGACTTTTTAACATATAAACGACGGATCATTACTGATTTAGGTGTATAAAAAATAGTCAAGTAAGAAATTAGTTTTAGCTAATGATTAAATATATTAAAATAAACAGAGATCAACACAAAACTGATGTGACCTCCAGAAGTTAGATTTCTGTTCTAATTTTGTGGAGTGAAATAAACAATTGTTTTGTATCTGATCTCTGTTTTAAATTGTTATGAAGTTGTTTTAAAATTTTACAAAATTATTCGGGTGTGGGTGTAATAAGGACGCCCCCTTTTGGATATAAGCAGACATTTCGGCTTTAGGAACCAATTGGCCACCTGTTGCCCAAATGATATGGGTTGCTTGACTTAATTCAAAGGGTTGATCTAAATGCTGTAATACGTAAGCTAGACCAGTAAAACCAGCGGCAGCAGAGGGTTCTAACAGGATATTTTCACTTGCTGCTAATAAGTATAAATAACGAAATAAATCATCGTCATCGAAGGTGACACTGCCGTAAAGCATATATTTAACGGCTTTTTCGGCCAGATTGGATGGTCTAGCGACGGCAAGACCATCAGCAGCTGTATGGCCATCTAAACCGAGATCATATACGGATATATCATGATTTTTTTTAGTGATCATGCCCAATGTTACGGATGGGACATGAGTGGGTTCAACGAAAATGGGGTAGACATTAGCACCTAACAAAGTTTTAAGGCCAAAGGTGACCCCAGCCGGGCTACCGCCGACACCAGCTGGAAGATAGACGAATAAGGGGTGTTTTTGATCGACCGTTATTTGGTATTGTTTTAATTGTGTTTGTAGATGATAGGCAGCAGTTGCATAACCTAAAAAGAGATCTTGTGAATTTTCATCATCGATAAAATATGTGTTTGCTTGTGTAGTTGCTTTTTCTCTGGCACTAGCAAGGGCATCAGAAAAATCGCTATCATGTTCAACCACATGAACACCATATTCTTTTAAACGATCCTTTTTCCAAGCTTTGGCATCATGTGATAGATGAACTGTGACTTTAAAGCCCAATTTACGACCAATGATGCCAATGCTTAAACCAAGATTACCCGTTGAACCAACGACAATTTCAAAGTGACTAAATAACTCATAAAAATCAGTCGAACCCAAAATATTATAATTGTCTTCAAAAGTCATATTTGAATAGGTACGGGCAATTGTTTCAGCCAATTTTAAAGCGGCGTAAATGCCACCTCTGGCTTTAATGGAACCGGCAATAGGTAGTTGATGATCCGCTTTCAAGAAAATACGGCCTGGGATTTTGTGATGCCAAAATTGTTCAAGCTGTCCAGATAAGGTGTTTAATTTGATAAGTGGGGATTCAATAGCACCCTGATTATTGTAAGTTTCTGGAAAGGCCGATTCAATATAAGGCTGGAAACGAATGAGGCGAAAAACGGCATCTAAAACATCAGCCTGTGAAAAAAAGGGGGCTTGGTTCGTTTGCTCAAAGTCAGGGTTTTGCCAAAATAAAGGCTGATATGCGGCCATCTTTCTTAAAATTGGATATTTTTGGATTAAATCAGTTTTATTGGTCATAAATTCCCCTCCAAAGAAAAACTCATTAATATTTTAACCTAAAATTAACGGTCTTGCTAAATTCTTGGCAAATTTTAACAAAGGTTTTGATGCCAGTGCTAATTTAAATATAAAAATAGAAGTAGCTAGGACAACCAAACTAGCTGTCCACTACTTCTTATTACAATGGCATAAAAAAGCATTTAAAAATCAATCTTTATGAGCTGTGGTTACATGATCATTCAGTAATTTACTATGGTGATGGCCATAAATTAAATAGACTAGCAATCCGGCCAAGAACCAAAAGCCAAAAACGATCCAGGTGATGGCTCTTAATTTGAGCATCAGACCAATACAAAGGATAAAGGACAAGATTGGAATGAAAGGATAAAGTGGGACTTTATAGGCAGTTGGCAAGTCCTTGACCTGTGGATTTTTGCGCAAGAAGATCACACCGATCGATACCATCGCGAAAGCAAATAGCGTGCCAATATTGACGAGTTCGGTAATGACATCTAGTGGAATGAACATCGCCAAAAAACTAGCAATAACTGCAAAAATCCAAGTATTCGTAATGGGGACATGTGTCTTGGGATTGACTTTAGCAAAGGCTTTAGGCAATAGACCATCTCGACTGATTGCAAAAAGCAATCGTGTGCCACCGTAAGACATGACCAAAAGTACGGTGGTCATACCGACAACGGCACCCAAAGAAACAATCCCGGCGACCCAATTCTGATGAATCACCTGAAGTACGAATGCAACTGGATCGCCAACATTAAGGCGACTATAGTGCACAACGCCAACAATGACAAAGGAAACTAATGAGTATAGCAATGAAGCAATTAATAAAGAAGAAACGATACCAATTGGCATTGTTCGTTGCGGCTCTTTTACTTCCTCTGAGGCAGTAGAAACAGCATCAAAACCAATATAAGCGTAGAACGCTAAGGAAGCGCCTGAGAAGATACCTGTTGCACCAAAAGGCATAAAAGGATGGTAATTTTTTGGCTTGATATAGAAAACGGCAACGACAACAAATAAAATAATAACGGCTACTTTGACGAAAACCATGATCGTATTGACGCGAGTAGACTCACGCAGACCACCCGCTAATAAAAAGCCGATTAATAAAACGACTAAACCTGCAACCAGATTGATCCCGAAACCTTGGTGACCCGCCGTTCCAGTGGCTGCTCTCAAAATTTCGGGCAAGTGGAGGCCAATACTGTCTAATATGTTTTGAAAATAAGCAGACCAACTAACGGCTACAGATGAAACTGCAAAAAGATATTCGGAAATTAATGCCCAGCCGACTACCCAAGCGGGTAATTCACCAAAAACGATATAGACATAGGTGTAAGCACTACCTGAAAGTGGTATAGTAGATGAAAATTCTGAATAGCATAGAGCAGCTAAAGCACAAACCAGCGCGGCAACAATGTAAGATAGGATCACACTGGGCCCAGCATAGCTAGCTGCAATAATACCAGGTGTAATGAATATACCAGCACCAACTACTGCACCAACGCCCATTGCAGTTAGACCAACGGGACCAATTGTCCGCTCAAGCGGGCTATTGCGAATGAGATCAAGGTCAATGGATCGTTTCTGTAACATACTTCTAAAACCCAAAAAAAAACCTCCAATGTAAAGGTTAAGTATAAATTAGTTAAATATGAATAATTAATGAGAACATACTGTAAAATAATAAAGTAAAGTACGTTTAACGTCAAGCAAAAATCGCTCGAACACCTATTAAAGTGGAGGTCATAAACATGATAACAATTGCAGTCGCCGGTGGTAATCATACAGAAATTATCGACCTATTACAACAAATGAGTCAAACCAATGACTTAATTGCTGAGATATTTGATACTGGGCAATTTTTAGCGTCTGAATCAGCCACATGTCATTACCATCGGGCGGATTCCTTGAAAGCGGCTGTAGCCCAATGTGTGGCTTTTGTTGCTGAAGGTGAGGCTGATATTCTCTTTAAGGGTATTGTTCAGACACATACACTTTTACATGCTGTTTTGCAGTATCCTAAGCAGATGCTACAACGCTCGATTCTGTCGCATGTCGCTCAATTGAGCTTTCCTGAAGGTCGGCAGCTTCTACTGTCAGATGCTGGCATGAACATTGCACCAAATTTAGATCAATACATAGCCATTATCGAAAACACGCGGGCAACAGCTTTAAACATTGGTATTCAACGACCTAAGATTGCACTATTGAGTGCGGCTGAGAATTTTAATCCTAAAATGCCGTCCTCAGTTTTAGCACATGAAGCTACGCAACAATTTGCTGCCGATCCAACGGCAACAGTTTTTGGACCAATTTCTTTAGATCTGGCACTTTCAAAATCGGCGGTGGCAAAAAAACAATTTTCAGGGCCAATCGTTGGAGATGCTGATGCAATTGTGGTGCCTAACATTGACACTGGTAATGCATTATATAAAGCACTGATGTTATTTACGGATATTCAAACCGGTGGTGTGATTGTGGGCGCACGTGTACCAATTGTTTTAACATCGCGCTCAGATCGGATTGAAAGTAAAAGGGCGTCATTAAAATTTGCTTTGAACACGTTAAATCATAAACGATAATTTAATTGAATCGAGGAATACATAAAAATGGCAAATAATTATGTTTTGGTAATCAATCCTGGATCGACAACGACTAAGATCAGTATTTATCAAAATGAAACGGAACTTGCTTTTGAGGAATTGCGTCATGAAGCCCAAGAGCTTGCTCAATTTTCGCGGCTGGCTGATCAACTTGATTTTCGTTATGGTATTATCACGAAATTTTTGCAGCAAAAAAATTTTAGTGGCTCAGATTTTATTGCCGTTGTCGGTCGCGGCGGCTTGCTGCGGCCAATCACAGGTGGCACTTATCGAGTTTCTTCTGCGATGATCATTGATTTAACCAGCGGTCGTTATGGCGTGCACGCTTCGAATTTGGGTGGACTGTTAGCCGATAAGTTTGCGGCAGCATTACATATTCCTGCTTATATTGTTGATTCCGTTGTTACCGATGAATTTCAACCAGTTGCTTATATTTCTGGAAATGCGGCTATTCCAAGACGAAGTGTTTTTCATGCCTTAAATCAAAAGGCTGCAGCACGTGCAGTAGCGGCCGAACAAGGTTGGCAGTATGACGAAAAAAACTTGATTGTTGTTCATATGGGTGGCGGCGTCACGGTTGGTGCGCACCAACATGGTCGTGTTGTGGATGCAACTAATGGTTTAGATGGCGAGGGCCCATTTGGACCGAACCGAACAGGTGCGTTGCCTGGATTGACCACGCTACAATATGTAAGTGATCAAAAACTGAACTATGCCGATGAAGTGTCACTTTTTGTCGGTGAAAAAGCAGGTCTGATGTCTTATTTTGGAACTCAAAACTTAGACGAGATTATGGCCAAAGTAAAGTCCGGCAATGCTTTTGCCAAGTTAGTTTTTAAAGCACTAGCTTATCAAATTGCTAAAGAAATCGGCGTTTTTGCAACTGTCTTAACTGGTCAAGTGGATGGTATTGTCTTAACTGGTGGTATGGCATTCAATGACCAGCTAGTGGCTTTGATCAAACAAAGGACGGCTTGGATCGCACCGATTTTTGTCCACCCAGGTCAAAGTGAAATGGCCGCTTTAAATCACGGGGTACAGCTGGTACTAGCCGGTCAAGCGAAAGCTAAGGATTATTTAACTGAAAGTCAAAAAGTAGCACAAAAGCAGGCTAAATATCTCTGATAAATACAAAAAACTCGGTCTATCGAATCGTTGAGTGAATACTCAAATGTCGATAGACCGAGTTTTTTAATGATTAGCCAAAGCGTTGATGTTCCTCAAATTGCAAGTGCTGATTTAACTGACTTTTAAAACCGGCGATTTCCGAAACAACATACAGTGGCCGTCGTCGTGATTGCACGAAAATCCGACCTAAATAATTTCCCATGATCCCGATGGTTAGTAAGATCAAACCACCAATCAATGTGGTGCTTGCCAGGATTTCCAGACTCACTGAGAATTGACCAATCATGCCTGTCAATAAACTAACAAGGCCGATAAGAACCAACAGTGTGCCAATCCAGGAAGCAAGCTTTAAAGGAACCATTGAATGTGATGTTAGGATGATTTCATGGATACGGTTTGGTAGAATCTAACTACTAAGAACAGGACGTGTCCAAAATGACCAAAAAGAGAAAAACATTTGATGAAGATTTCAAGAAGATGATCCTTGACCTCAACCAATCTGGTCACTCGATCGATTCGTTAGCCGAGGAATATGGTATCGCTACGCAAACAATCTACCGCTGGAAAAAGCTTTATACCAAAAACGAAAAAAATGGAGTATCCGAAGCAGAAATTTTAGCTATGAAGAAAGAGATGGCTCGTATGAAGGAGGAAAATGCCATCTTAAAAAAAGCCTTGACCATATTCGCTCAAAAGTAGAATCAACTATCGTCTTCGAATATATCCAATCAAATGTCAAAAATCATGATATCAAGCAAATGTGTGCTGCTCTATCAGTGCCAAGGTCTAGTTATTACCAATGGCTTAAAAAACGGCCCTCTAAACGTGAAATTGAGAATGAACGTCTTTGTCGATTGATCTCAGGGATCTATTTTGAGAATAAGGGTATTTATGGTGCTCCTAAGATTCATTACCTTCTCATCAGTCGAGGTGAGCATATTTCCTTGAAGCGAGTTCAAAAACTCATGAAAACGTTGGGCCTACGGGCCATCACTGTTAAGAAGTATCAACCGAGTCGATTTTCAAAGCCAATAACCGAAGGCCGAAAAAATTTATTGAACCAGGACTTTACAACAACGACTATCAATCAAAAATGGGCAACCGATATCACTTATATTCACACTCGAAAAGACGGTTGGACTTATTTATCTACGATCCAAGACCTCCACACTAAAAAGATCATTGGCTGGAAATATGGCAAACAAATGACCGTAAAACTTGTTCTTGACACACTTGAACATGCTCTATTGAATAATGTGCCGACCAAGGATTTGATCATCCACTCAGATCTTGGCGCTCAGTACACTAGTGCTGCCTATGAATCCAGATTACAAGAACTAAATATTCAGCATTCTTTCAGCCGAAAGGGCTGCCCTTATGACAACGCCGGTATTGAATCATTTCACGCCTCAGTCAAAAAGAGGAAGTCTATCCTGCAAAGCTGTACGAAGATTTTGAAGTAGCCCATCGGGCTATCTTCCAATATATTGAAGGTTTTTATAATCGTAATCGGATCCACAGCAGTATCGATTATTTAACTCCAGAACAAATGGAGAATTTAGCTAAGCGAGCCTAAATAACCATTATTTTTTGACGCATATTCCATAACGGGCTTCTTCATCACTTCGATCAGATGTCAAACGGTGTGGGTTTGATATTCGATCGAAGTGATGAAATAATCGCCCATCGGAATATCGAAAAAAATCTCTCAAATCGTGTCCAAGATATTGACTCAAATCCACTATGACTATTTGCGCAATATAAAGTTAGAGAAATCAAGTTTAAATAAAAAACAGACACTACAAACGAATAGTGGTAGTTTTCGAACCTTATTGGTCAAGGTGCCGCGCAGTAATCCAGACCCGCTTTATTCCGGTAAATATGTATTGATCTTGCAAAACATTGATAGCGAACTGCAATCAATCAATGTCTTTCGTAAGTCATTAATTTTAACAGTCGTATTTTTATGGTTATTAGCGGTCATTTTTAGTTTTATCTTAACAGTGTGGGCAATGCGGCCAATTAATCGATCTTGGCAGCGGCAACGAGAATTCACGGCCGATGCTGCTCATGAACTTCGGGCACCGCTAGCAGTGATTCAAAGTCAGCAAGAATACTTATTGATACAACCAAATAAGCAAGTGATCGATGTTGCAGATGAGATTGCTAAGAGTTTGACCGAAATTTCACGACTGCAAACACTGACAAATGATTTATTGTTGCTTGCTCGAACGGATGCGGCCCAATTGAATTTAAATTTGACGTTAGTTAAAAATATGAACTGGCTTCAAGAAATTGCCAAAAGTCAAAAAAAATCGCTTGTCTATCAAATTGATAAACAAGCGACCTTAAAAATTGATATGCAACGCTTAAAACAAGTGTGTGTTATCTTACTCAGTAATGCATTACAGTATACTTCGTCAGGTGATAGTATCTGGATTAATGCTAAGGAAAATGAAAAGTATTTACAGATTGAGATAGGTAATACTGGCATGCCACTTGCAGCGTCTGACCGACCACATATTTTTGAACGTTTTTATCGGGGAGATACGGCCAGGAATAAATACTCTGGTGGCAACGGCTTAGGATTAACAATTGCCCAGTGGATCGTTAATCAGCACCATGGCAAGATCCGGGTTGAAGACGCCCATCCCAAAGGTGTTAAATTCATAGTCACTTTACCATTGGCTCATGCTTGATCAGCAGCGTTATCAGCAATTAATTCACCAGCATGGGGACCAGGATCCAACACATAGATTTTCTCTACGGTAATGACAGCAGCCGCTTTGGCTGCCGGTAAGTTGTTAGCTTGAGCATAGGCCTGAGCCTGTTCAAAATACACTCCGGATGTAAAGAGTTGGGCCGGCCCTGCAAAGCGAAAACCTTTCAGTTCTTGTTTATTTGCAACCGCGACGATGGCCTTGCCATTATCAGCGATATTGTGCATTGTCTGCCGACCGGTCATTTCATTATAAATCAGATGATTATCGTCTAAAACACGCATGGTTTCCTTAGGGCCAACATCTGGATTACCATTTTCGTCAACGGTAGCGATGTATGCTAAATTATTTACGATCATAGATTTCATTTCGGTTGTTAATTGGATCATGAGTAGATACCCCCTTAAGATATAGAGAATTCTAGCTTATTTATGCTGAATGTCAATCAAAAAGTCTTATCTAATTTGATTTGCGTAATTTATAATTTTAGGACTATAAAAAAATAACATAATAAATATTAAACAAGAGATAAAAATTAATTTTTAATTAAATAAGACTTTAGTCTGAAGTAATTGAAAACATTTTCATATATACTTACTTAGTAACGTGAAAAAATTTACAAATAAGAAAGGAGGGAATTATACATGAAATTTCGAGTGCAATTAAATACTGAAACACAAGTCTTCACAGTGATTAGTCGTGATAATGAAGCTGTGGTCGGACATGGCGACACGATTCAAGATGCGATTCGTGATGCTTTAACCGTTCATGATACCGATCAAGTGGCTTAGAAAGGACATACTTGTGATTTCTAACGACAGTTAAAAAAGACCTGTACCGAAATATGGTATAGGTCTTTTTTTGTGGGTCTAGCAATCTAATTTGTATTGGAAAGCGCGAGCAATTCATCAAGTACTTGACCAGGTGTTTTATGTAATGTAGTCGCAACAGCTTTTAAAATTTTAACACTTAGTGTGTCGAGTGATGTGGCTTTTGAAGCACGCTGTAACGTAGATTGATAAATACCGGTTGCTTTGGCGATCTGATAGCGCGTGATCTTTTGTTGTGTTAAATAACGGCTAAAAGTGTTCATAATATCAGCTCCTAAAAAGAATTTGATTCATTAGTGTCATTCATAATTATTAAAAATAATGATAATAAAAAACACCCCTTAGTAGGGATGCCATCAAACTAACCAGCCGAATTTTTTAAATTCCCCGAGGCTCACTCGAGGCTCACTACTTTTGTTAATCAATGTGAATCAGTGAAATTCTAAAAACTTAAAATGCTGATTTAGCGCGATTTTTGCGAACGGATCTGAACCAATGTATTTAAGATTGGGTAAGTAGGGCTCGAACCTACAAATTGCGGATTCAGAGTCCGCTGCCTTACCGATTTGGCGATTACCCATTAAGTAACAAATCAACTTTATCAGTATAAGAAAAATCCCAAAATTTGTCAATTTAAATTTTGGGATTTTTGTTTAATAATGATTAATTTTTTCAAAAACAAAATCCAGCTTTCCGTTGGGTAAGACATAGACAACAAGTTTTGTATTGCGAAGATCATAAGTTTGGTAATGTATCGCATAGATCTCATCTTGGTGAGGTGCATAGATGTCTTTTTGATTGATTTCCAAACCAGGGTTCTTAAACAAATCCATGATTGTCATCTGCTTTCTATAAAGTTAAGTGGACATTTTGTTAGTTGTACTTGGATTCAAAAGACGGTGCATGTCTTTCTCAAAACCAGCTGCGAGTTGATGATCCGAAACTGGAAAGTTTTGAGCAATTGCTTGCAATTTTTGTGTGACTGCTTGGTCATCATGTAAAAGCGTTGGGCCAATTTCCTTGACTTCAGTCAGAACATCATTGACCAGCTTGTGCTCGTCTTGGATGCCACTGATAAAATTGACAAAATACAAAATAGAAATATCCGCCGTTAACAAATCATTTAATTGGGGTGCACTGCGACTCAAATCACGAATGACTTGAAGTAAAGCAACGACGGTATGGAATTGCTGGTGTTGGAATTCATAATTTATCTGCTGATCTAAAATTGCTGCGAGAATGTCATAATCTGACCAAGCACTGACAGTAATATTTTCAGGTAAAAATTCATGATTTATAAACTGAATTAAACCGTAGTTTTCAAGTAACTGCTCACTACGATAAGTACTCATCTTCAACCCTCCAGAAGCAAATTAAAATTAGTCAGTGGGTGACTAGACGAACAAAGGTGATTTGCGACACATTGATCAAATAATGATAATCAGATTGACTGTTAGATGCCAAAATGACATTTGATTTCTGTGGCTGATCAGTTGAATTTAAAGCATCAACGGTAATGTGCTGACCATCAGAAAAAAAGATGGTGATCCGCAAATGATTCGCTAACATCTTTCGGATAGAGCTACTTAAATCCTCCCACAAAGTAAACCCTCCTTTACAAGTTTCAGTATACCAAAATTTATTAAGATCTGATAACGAAAAAGCTATAAAAATTTTCTGTAAATGGTCCAGCAGTGAATAAAGCGCTTAATCATTTGTGAAAAAAATACTTATCGTTTGACATCGATGTCATAGACTTGTAATTTAATTAGTGTTCGTATACATGGAAGGTGATCAAGTGGGTATTATTTTTGCCTTAATTACAGCAGTTTGCTGGGGCAGTATTGGTCTTGTCAGTAACAAAATTGGTGGGACCAACCAAAATCAAATTTTGGGAGAAAGTTACGGCATTTTAGTTTTTGCGTTAGTTATGTTTTTTATCAAACAACCAACGATTGATTTGAAAACAACTTTCGTCGGCCTGGCTTCTGGCTTTTTCTATTGTTATGGTCAGAATCAGCAATTTCGAGGTTTTAATGAAGTTGGTGTTTCAGTGGGGTTGCCACTGTCAACGGCGGCACAGCTGATTATTACAACTTTAGCAGGTGCCTTTATTTTTCATGAGTGGACCACTGGTAAAGATTTCACGTTAGGATTTATTGCTTTGGCAATTTTGATCATCGGTGCGTATTTCACCTCTAAGAAAGAGAAGGGTAACCAAGAGACACTCGACAGCAATCAAAAAAGTAATTTGGTTGGCTATATCGCCATTCTACTTTCGGGTGTGGGTATCTCACTTTATTCAATTACGACCAAAGCCTTTGCTGTGAATGCCTATGCTATTTTGTTACCTCAAGCTATTGGTGCATTGATTGAAGCCTTTGCAGCATCTAGTTCACTTACGCCTAAACAAATGCGTAGCCGATTCACTTATTTCAATGTGGTTGTAGGTATACTATGGGCATTAGGTAATGTGTTCTATCAATTGGCCATTGCTCAAATTGGTTTAGCAATCAGTTTTTCAATGTCACAGATGGGTATCATTATTTCCACGCTCGGCGGTATCTTTATACTGCATGAACACAAGACACGGCGAGAATTGAATTATACGGTCCTTGGGTGTTTGTTAGTTATTGCTGGTGGCGTTTTGTTAGGCATCATGAAGCAGTAATTGGAGGTGTATCCTATGGCAAACGAAAAAAAATTAGATTTATCTGCAGCTCGGACTTTTTTGAAACATCATCGATTGGCTAAAAACAGTATTAATCTAACTTGGGGGATTTTGACTGTGGCGGTACTTTTTGCGGCTGGCACACAAATTATTTATAATTACCAACACGTCCAAGTTTTAAATCAATATTGGTCTGGATTTTTTATCATCATTATTTTAGGTGCCATTTTGAGCAGTGCCTATTTCTTGATTATTGAACAAAGAGATATTGATGGGGTAGCTGATCTATTTACGGTGGCGAATGCTCGGGATGTCATCAGTGCCAGTGACCCAATTGATTCCGTGACGGATCTTGGGACAAAATATCTTGTCAAGTCTCGAAATACGACTTTGACACTGGATAAGAAATATACGGGTATTTCTGTTTCAGAAGATTTTGAGAAATCGTCTTATGAGCAAACAATCATTTACTTTGATAAAAAGAAATTTAAACAGAATTTTTCAGGTAGTGGTATCGATGCTAATATTTTTTTAAAGGCGTTACCAGAAGATTATTATGAGGCGTTGACTAACGTTGATCAACAATTGAGTACGTTGAACTTAACTGAAAAAGATTATACTTCGCTGTTAAATTCTCAGACACAAATATAAAATTTTAGGAGGTCATTTATGAAAGCTCTCGTATTAGAAGATACTCAGAAAATGGTTTTGAAGACGATTGAACGACCGGCGTTATTAGCCAATGAAGTGCAAGTTCAAATGAAATACGTCGGTATCTGCGGCACGGATAAGCATCTTTATAATGGTCAGCCTGGATCAGCTCAGGCAGAGCCACCAGTTGTGTTGGGTCACGAGAATGCGGGTATCATTTCGGCCGTGGGTGATGATGTTCGTGCCGATTTGAAAGTTGGTCAACGCGTCACAATTGATCCTAATATTCCTTGTGGTTATTGCCGCTATTGTCATGAAGGCCGGCCACAACTTTGCTTACATAATTCTGCCATTGGCGTCACTCGAAATGGCGGCATGGCAGAGTATGTTAATGTACCAGCAACGAATATTTATCCCATACCTGATAACTTATCTTTAAAAGCGGCCGCAATGACGGAACCGGTTAGTTGTGTGATGCATGGCATCCATGAATTAAATATACAACCCCATCAATCGGTTTTAATAATTGGAGACGGCTTTGTGGGGCAACTATTCACCAGATATTTTGCACAATTAGGTATGGCGCGTGTCGTTGTTTCTGGTCATAATCCTAAAAAGGTGGAATTACTCCATAAAATTGGTGCCGATGAAGTATTTGACCCAGCTGAGGGAGAACATGGCGCACAATTTGATATTGTGATCGAGTGTGTGGGACTTAAGCAAACCCAAACACAAGCAATCGCATCGGCAGCTAAAGGCGGCCAGGTTTTAATGTTTGGCGTCTCTAACCCAGAAGACATGATCACAATCAATTCATTTGATATTTATGCCAAAGAGCTAACGATCAAAGGTGCTTTTATTAATCCATACGCAATGGGTGACGCAATTACATTATTAGCGAATAAAAAGGTGAACGTTGAAGCCTTGATAACCCATGAGCTGACTTTAGCAGACGTGCCAGATGTGCTTGCGGGCAGGATCGACTACAAAATAACAAAAGCTGTTGTGAAATTATAAGCACAAATAAAAATAGCAGAACCACCTCTGATTAATTTGAGATGGCGCTGCTATTTTTTAGAAGCTTTTGTTTGCGTTTATTCCAAAAAGTTTCTGACATATCACGGTAAAAGATATTTACGTGACAATAAGGGCATTGATTAATACCAAAAGTAATGTTTTTGTGACAGCTAGGACACTTGAATGATTTTTTTTCTTGGTCTTGTTCTGACCCTACTGTTTGTGCCAAAAAATCAGATCCTTATCCTTAAAATAAATGACCTACTCATAATTTTATTACGTTTTGCGGTTATTTCAATATGTGTTTTGATAATTTAATAGTCGGCTGAGTGCGGTTGCCTCAGTACCAATTGTCTCCGCAGTTG
This sequence comes from Agrilactobacillus fermenti, assembly GCF_047943045.1. Taxonomy (GTDB): domain Bacteria; phylum Bacillota; class Bacilli; order Lactobacillales; family Lactobacillaceae; genus Agrilactobacillus; species Agrilactobacillus fermenti. The sequence goes on from NZ_CP181347.1 coordinate 1,137,607, forward strand.
CTTGGGGCAAAATAAAAGAGGTTTCCATCTGATGTGGGTCTAAACTTGGGTCTGCTAAAATTATTGAATAAAATACATTTTTGTTAGGTTTCATTGCCTGGCTCATCTGTAAGGTATACTTTTGAATTCGTTTAGGGTCATGTTCCAGAGAAGTCAAAAAATTTGCTAAGACACGATAAGAGTAGTAGACAGTTTCTTCATAAGTCGTCCCTTTGGCATATATTTTAGGAATATTAATAAATTCAATCTGATACCCAGTTTCAGTTTTGGTATTCTTTGCCCCAAAAACATACTTTAATTCATTCGACATATATTTCCCTCCAATTACGTGGGAACGTTAATTAATCATATTTTAATTTTAATGGTTATGCCGCTGGAAAGCAAGTTACATAATTGTAAAATGATGAGAGAATAATGATAAAATTTTATGTTTACAATTTCTCATAAGACTGCTAGAATGTTCTAAGTATTGCGGGTGTAGTTTAGTGGTAAAATCCCAGCTTCCCAAGCTGAAGTCGCGAGTTCGATTCTCGTCACCCGCTTCTAGATATAGCAAGTAATAGCATGATACTTTTCACAGTTGATCAGACGCAAAATAATCTTTTGTGTTTGGTCATTTTTTGTTTTTGATTAATGAATATTTGAAGCCTTTTAAGATGTAAGGGGACAAAAGTGCCATTTTTAGGGGACGTGTGTTGACGAATAACTTTTTTTCATTTAGAATACTAACAATTATACAAATGAGAATAAATTGAATAAGCCAATTTTCAGTGAGTAAGTTGTTAGTGAGAAACTTACAATTGGTTTCAATGTCGCGCTCGTTTGCACCAACTGAATATGATTAAAGTGGACTTTAGGTCAATTAGAGTGGTACCGCGGGAAAATCTCGTCTCTTCTGTATGAAATGATACAGAAGAGATTTTTTTATGGAGGAAATTATGGATTTCAAACAACAAGTTATTGCAGCACTTGAACCAACGGTTTCAGAGTTTTTATCAAAAGAAGCATTGATGAACGTTATTGAAGTTCCCAAGTCTTCTGACTTGGGCGATTATGCTTTCCCTACTTTTCAACTTGCTAAGTCTTTGCACAAAGCGCCACAACAAATTGCTTTAGATCTAGTGGCGAAAATTGATCAGACAGCCTTTGAAAAAGTCGTCGCAACTGGGCCATATGTTAATTTCTTTTTGAATAAGCAGACATTCAGTGAAGAAACACTAAAAACAATTTTGAAAGCTGACCAGAATTATGGTGATCAGGATCTTGGACATGGTGGCAATGTGCCCATTGACATGTCTTCGCCCAATATTGCTAAGCCAATTTCAATGGGGCATCTCCGGTCAACAGTCATTGGTAACGCTATTGCTAAAATTTTGACTAAAACAGGTTACCACCCAATTAAGATCAATCATTTGGGGGATTGGGGCACGCAATTTGGCAAACTGATTGTCGCTTATAAAAAGTGGGGATCGGAAGCAGCTGTTCGTGAAGATCCGATTACCAATTTGTTAAATTACTATGTCCGTTTTCACAAAGAAGATGTGGCTCATCCCGAATTAGATGATGAAGCTCGGGCTTGGTTTAAGAAGCTCGAAGATGGTGATCAGGAAGCAACTGATTTATGGCAGTGGTTTAGAAGTGAATCTTTGAAGGAATTCCAAAAAATTTATCAAATGCTGGGTGTTGAATTTGACTCATTCAATGGCGAAGCTTTCTACAACGATAAAATGGCTGAAGTCATTGATCTTTTGAAGGCAAAAAACTTATTGCATGAGAGCCAAGGTGCCGAAATCGTTGACCTTGAAAAATATGGTTTAAATCCGGCATTGATTCAAAAATCAGATGGCGCCACCCTTTATATGACACGAGATTTGGCGGCCGCAATTTACCGTAAGCGCACCTACCATTTTGTACAATCACTTTACGTAGTGGGCAATGAACAGAGTGAACATTTCCAACAATTAAAAGCTGTTTTGAAAGAAATGGGTTACAATTGGGCTGATCAAATAGTGCACATTCCATTTGGTTTGATCACGGAAAACGGTAAAAAACTATCAACTCGACAAGGCCGCGTGATTTTATTAGAAGAAGTTCTAAATGATGCCATTCGTTTAGCCAAGGCACAAATCAAAGAGAAAAATCCCGATCTACCAAACCAAGATAAAGTTGCCAAAGAAGTCGGTGTCGGCGCTGTTATTTTCCACGATTTAAAAAATGACCGTATGGATAATTTTGATTTCAACTTAGAAGAAGTTGTGCGCTTTGAAGGTGAAACCGGACCTTATGTCCAGTATACCAATGCGCGTGCTCAGAGTATTTTACGAAAGAGTAGCCTTAGTTATACCTTAGATGATGCTTTAGCCTTGACTGATGACGCCGCTTGGGACATTTTGAAGCTCTTAGCTGATTACCCTGAGGTCATTCAACGTGCGCTTAAGCTTTATGAACCTTCTGTCATTGCTAAGTACAGCTTACGGTTAGCAAAACAGTTTAACAAGTACTATGCCCATACCCGTATTCTTGTTGATGATCCACAATTAAATGCTAGATTAAGTCTCGTAAAAAGTGTTACTATTGTTTTAGAGAACGCTTTAAGCTTATTGGGTGTTGCAAGCCCCCAAGAAATGTAAGTTGTGAGGTTTTGACCATGAAAAGTACTGAACGCCGTGCGATCGTTTTAGAAACGATTCGGAAACATGTGGTAAATAATCAGCGCGATTTAATTCGATTGCTTAATGCCCAAGGTGTGTCAATTACCCAAGCGACGATGTCTCGGGATATTAAGGCGTTAAAAATCATTAAAGCCCCTGATGAGAATGGAACGGTTCGCTACGTTGCCTATGCTGATGAAAGCAAGACAGATCGTGAGGCACTTACAAAAGTGATCAGTGATGTGGTTGATCGAGTTACTCAAGTTCAGTTTATGAATGTGGTCAAAACATTGCCAAGCAATGGTAATGTTTTTGCAGCAGCAATTGATTCAGCAAAACTTGATGATGTTGTTGGGACACTAGCGGGACATGATACCGTGATCGTGATTTCTCCTGATATAGCTACAGCAACCGAAGTTCATGATTGGATTGCCGAAGCAATTGATTTTCCTACTTTAAATTAAAATAAAAAAACTGAGGGCAGGTATCCTGCAACTCAGTTTTTTTAATAGTTTAGAAATATGTTTTAAAAGCACGCGGGATCGGCGCTTGAATGACTATTTTGTTGTAACTAAAGGGACGCTGCAAGTTGATCTCTTGGGCGAATAACATCAATCGATCAGTCGTATTTTCAGGTGTTAAAGCATCATATAAGGGATCATTCACAATAGGTGCATTTAAGGCATTTAAATGAACTCTGATTTGGTGCGTCCGTCCAGTTGCTAGGGTTAACTGAACTAAAGCCAATCCTTGTTGACGCTTTAATGTTTTATAGTTTGTAATGGCTGGTAGACCAGTTGAGGCTACTCGACGCTTCCGCTGATCTTTAGGATCAAAATCGATCGGTAAATCAATCATGCCCTGGTCTTTGAGCGTAAAACTATTACGAACGATAGCTAGATAATGGCGTTGGATGACCTTGTCACGCAACATAGCGTTCATTAAGGGCACGACAAGTGGATTCTTAGCAAAAATAATTAACCCACTGGTTAACATGTCTAGGCGATGAAGAATATAGGGTTGTTGCCGTTTGGGTGCTAAGTATCCTGCTACATAGTTGATCAACGTATTGGTTTCGTTGGGTTGATTCGGATGCGTTTTTAAGCCAGCTGGTTTGTTGATAACGATTAGATCGCGATCTTCATAAAAAATTGCGAGGTCGTGTCTAAATGCTGCTGGATAGTTTTGTTGATTAGAGCTGATATTTTTGAAGTTTAAAGTGACTTGGCTGTCTGGTTTGACAGCTAGGTTGAAATTCTGATATTGGCCGTTAATTAGAACCGCTTTGTTAACGCGTAATTCATGCTGCCATTTACGGGGGATATACCACGCTTTTAATAACGCCCGGACACTAGGAAAAGTTGTCTGGGTATTGAGATAGATGTTTCTTTTCATTAGACTGATCTTCACTCCAGTCATCCCAATTATTAGATTTATAAAATCCATCTTAAGGATGGTGTTCAAGTTATTTTTTAATGGTACAATGCATTAGTAATTTTTGCCAATGGTAATTGGAGTGTACATATGATTTTAAAACAAATAAAACTATATTTTCGTCGGTTTGTGACCTGGATCGGCAAACAAACAGTGATTTTTTGGCACTTTTTTAAGCGCCTGAATCATCGCTATCAGTTAGTCAGATGGTTTATCTTAGGCTTTTTGATACTTTTTTTTACGATTAGTGCTTATTATACGTATAAAGCAAAAACCTCTGACGTGGCTGATTTGAAATCTGCCCTGCAGACAACAACAACGATTTATGATGGTCAGGGGCAAAAAGCTGGGTCTTTATATGCTCAAAAGGGGACTTTTGTCTCTTTGGATAAAATTAGTCCAAATGTCCAAAACGCCGTTATCTCTACGGAAGACCGCAGCTTTTATAGCAACCCTGGTTTTGATATTAAAGGGATTGTTCGTGCGGCAATTGGTGTTGTGATCCATCACGGTCAAATTTCAGGGGGTGGGAGTACGTTAACCCAGCAGTTAGCTAAGAATGCACTGTTAACGCAAAAACAAACGGTAACGCGGAAAATTGAAGAGATATTTTTAGCCGTCGAAATCAATCGCGTTTATTCCAAAAAAGATATATTGACGATGTATCTAAATAATGCCTATTTTGGGAACGGTGTTTGGGGGGTTCAAGATGCTGCTCGCAAGTATTTTGGGACCAATGCTGCTGATTTGACACTCTCTCAAGGCGCAACGCTAGCCGCAATGTTACGTAGTCCCAGTTTTTATAATCCGATTGATCATATGGATAATGCCATCAGTCGTCGCAATTTAGTGCTTGGATTGATGGTAGACAATCAAAAAATTGATCAAAGCCAGGCTAACCTTGCCAAACAGCAAAAGCTAGTTTTAAAAGATACGTATAGTCAAGAGGACGGTTACCGTTACCCTTATTTTTTTGATGCTGTTGTAGATGAGGCAATTAACCGCTATGGTCTAAAAGAAGAAGATATTATGAATAAGGGCTATAAAATCTATACGACACTAGATCAAACATACCAACGAGCCATGCAACGCTCTTTTGCACAAGACTGGGCTTTTCCAGCTGATGCGGCTGATGGTACGAAGGTTCAGGGGGGATCCATTGCGATCGATCCTAAAAATGGCTATGTCACGGCTGTTGTTGGCGGCCGCGGGGAGCACGTTTTTCGGGGGTTAAACCGAGCCACTCAAATCAAACGCCAGCCGGGCTCGACTATGAAACCATTGGCTATTTATGAACCAGCTCTAGAAAACGGCTATCACTATGATAGTATGCTGCAAGATAAATTAACGAGTTACGGTAAGAATCACTATGAGCCGAAGAATGTTGACAATCAGTATGCTGGTGAAGTGCCAATGTATGTAGCTTTGGCACAAAGTAAAAATGCACCAGCTGCATGGCTTTTAGATAAAATTGGAGTTAAAAAAGGGGTCGGCTCGGTGGAAAAATTTGGAATCAATGTCCCAGATGCGGACCAAAATCTGGCCTTTGGTTTAGGCGGCTGGGGTAAGGGTGTATCACCTTACCAAATGGCCCGAGCTTACACCGCTTTTGCCAATAATGGTAAATTGGCAGATACGCACTTTATTACCAAAATCGTGGATGCTACTGGTGCGGTTATTGTGGACAACTCAGATCTGAAAAGCAAGCAGGTCATTTCCAGTAAACATGCCAAAGAAATGACTAGTATGATGTTAGATGTTTTCAAAAACGGTACTGGGCAGACCGCCAAGCCTAGTGGGTATACAGTTGCTGGAAAAACTGGTAGTACAGAGGTACCAGATAGTTATGGCTATGGGACGAAAGATCAATGGATCGTCGGATATACCCCGAACGTGGTCGTCGCAACTTGGATCGGTTTTGATAATACGGATCAAGCCCATTTCTTGAAAGGTATCAGTGAACAAGGCGTTGCCCCAATTTTTAAATTAGAAATGGAAAATATCCTTCCTAATGCACCCACATATAGTTTTAATACGAAAGCCGCCTCTAGTATTGCGGCCTCCGAACATGCTGATAATACCGGCAATTGGTTTGATGATGTTCAAAAAAATATTCAAAATGGGCTCGATAATGGTAAAAATATGCTTCAAGGTGCCCAAGAGAAAGCCAATGAATGGTATAATGATATCAAGTCATTTTTTGGAAATTAAACACAACTAAAGGAGAGTTTTATGGCTGCCAATATTTATGATACAGCGAACCAATTAGAACAAGAATTACAACAAACAGATGAATTTTTAGCATTACAAAAAGCATTTGCCGATATGAAGAAAGATGATTTTGCTTTTGCAACATTTAAGAAATTTCAAGATAAGCAACTTGAATTACAGCAAAAACAAATGAATGGTGAAGAATTTTCTGATGAAGACGTTCAATCAATGCAAGGGATGAGCGAACAGCTTTCCAAGTTCGATACGATCAATAACTTAATGGATCAAGAACGAAAAATGAGTGCTTTAATGGATGAATTAAACCGCATTATTTCAAAACCAATTGCAGATATCTATAAACCAATGCAATAATTATTTTAGAAACAGACGATTTCTATCGGGCTGCAAGGATGACTTAATACTTTAAAAGACTGGGAGCAGAGTTTGCTTTTCAGTCTTTTTTAGTTGGATCTAAATAATTTTAATGCAATTAAGCGGTATTTTCCTTATACTATGTGATAGGGAAACATATATTCGTTAAGAGGTTGATTATGAAATTTTTACATATTGCAGATGCTCATTTGGATAGTCCTTTTATTGGCCTACGAAAAATTGATGCCAGAATTGGCCAACAACTATATCAAGCACCGTTTGAAGCTTTTAAACAGATGGTTACTTATGCTATCGCCAATCAAGTTGATTTTATCATTATTGCTGGTGATACGTTTGATGCTAATAACCAAAGTCTGAGTGTACAATGGTTTTTGCAGCAGCAATTCCAAAAACTAGCTGATGCTCAAATCCCAGTATATTTGATTTATGGGAATCATGATTATAAAACTGCCAATCAAAAAAACTTAGATTATCCTGACAATGTCTTTGTTTTTCCAGCGACAGTGCAAACCTTCCGTTTACGTACCGATGAAGGTTATATCGTAGACTTGAGCGGTTTTAGTTATGATCAAATGCACGTGACCGAGGATCGGTTAGCTGACTATCCGATGCGCGCTTCTGATGCCGATTTTAGCATTGGTATCTTACATGGGTCAGAGATGCGTTATGGTGGTAAAGATTATGCGCCCTTTAGATTAGATGAGTTGCTTGCGAAACATTATGATTATTGGGCATTGGGACATATTCATCAGCGCCAAGTCTTGAACCAGCAACCCTTAGTAATTTATCCGGGTAATTTACAGGGGCGAAATAAAGATGAACGTGGTCAAAAAGGATTTTATGAAATTAATAGTCAAGGTGCACAACTTAAAGCAACGTTTCATAATGTCGCGCCGTTTCTTTGGCAAAGCCTGACGGTGGACAGTAAAACCCCGTTAAATGTCCCAGAGGTTGTAGCCCATATTAAGCACATGGTCACTGGATTGCCACGAACAACTAGTAATTTATTATCAATCAAAATTGAAAACACAGCAATTGACAGCAACACACAGGATAGTTTACGCCAAGACCAGTTATTACAAATTCTTCAAGAGGAATTTCGTAATGGTAATGACCAACGTTTTGATTATCCAATCGATGTCACCTTGACCATCGATCAGACGCCAGACCTGCCACAGTTAGATCAGGCCTATTGGGATAAAGCAGGCAAAAAAGTTTTTCAGTTGACCAATGTACAAGAACTATTAGGCAACTTAAACCAAGAACGATTTCTGGCAACTCAAATTTTAACAGAGCAAAATCTTGAAAGATTACAGCAAGCAGCCATGCTTAGCATCAAACAAGATTTTAAGTAATAAAGATGAAGCGAGAAGGATAATTGCGATGTATATCAAACGTGCAAAAGTATATGGCTTTGGCAGTTTAGTGGAACAAAGCTTTGAATTCGATACTAAACTAAATGTGATTTATGGCCCCAATGAAGCTGGTAAGAGCACTTTATTGGCTTTCTTGACAAGTATTTTGTTTGGCTTTGCCACTAAAAAAAGAGCCAGTGAACAGTATATTCCTAAGGATTCCGGTCGCTATGGCGGTGAGGTTTTATTACAGGAAGGATCGACGCAATATTTAATCCGCCGTACAGAAGGTAAAAATGGTGGTGAACTGGTTTGCTTTGCCAATGATCAGCAAATTGATAATGACGTATTTTTAAATATTTTAAAACCACTGACAAAAGATCTTTTTAGAGCCTTATTCGTCTTTGACACACGATCAATGTTAACCATTGAATCATTAGACAAAGAGGCTTTGGTGACACAAATCTTGGCTATTGGTGCGGTTAACAGTGGTGATTGGCTCAAACGGTCGGCTGCTTTGGAAAAACAAGCAGGCCAGTTATATAAACCCACTGGCAAGAAACCTGAAATCAATCAACGGCTAGTTGACCTACAGGATATCAGGCTTCAGATCAGCAAACAACAAGCTAAATTACCCCAATATGAGGCAATAAAAACGCAATTACGTCAATCTGAAGCGCAATTACAAACAATAAAATCAGATTATCAGATAAAGACACAACAATTGCGACAGCTTGATAAGTTAGAACAGCTTTGGCCTCTTTATCAACAGTATCAAGCTTTGAAAACATCTGATCAAACGAATCAAAAATTAAGTGTCACGAAATTACAACAGTTATTTGATCAATATCAGCAACTACAAACCAAAATCGATTATCAAATTCAAACTATGGAACAACGGCGCACTGAGACGTTAAGCCATGTGGATTCTGATAGTTTCTATGGTCAGCATCTGCAGGATTTTCAGGAAATTGAGCAACAGTTGCCCCATATTCAGGCGCAAGTTGCGCGTCGGAAAACGTTACAAACGCGTATCCAAGAGAATCAGTTGCGTTTGAACACGTTGAAACGTGATAATCCGGCAATTACATTAGATATGCAACCGATGTCCGTGGAAGATCTAAGTACGGTCAGTCAGTTAAATGCCCAAATTAAAAATTCAGAGAGTATGCTGCAACAAACATCTCAGGCTTTAATGGCTAATCAGTTACAGCAAACGGAAGTATTAAGGGCATTAGATCAAATTAAAGTTCCAGTGTCTGAAGACCAATCAGTTTCGGCAGCTGAGAATAATAACTTTTTAAATGGGTTAGTTGTTTTTGGTGGCTTGTTGTTTATTGTCGGATTATTTTTGCCAAGCTTTGTTAAAACGCTATCGTTAGTCGGTCTGGGTATCATCGGTCTGTCAATTTATCAAAAACGTCAGGTGCGCCAATATGATGCGGATGCAGCGGCTAAGGCACCAGATGCGGAAGCAGATCCAAAATCACAACAGCAGTCGCGGTTAAATGAATTAAAGAAACAAGCAGATCAGTTAAAAATCAACCAGCAAAAGAGTCAGCAAACTTTAAAACAACAACAGCAACAATTAACGCAAATTGAACAACAGTACAATCTGACACCAAATCAAGATTTATTAAAAGTACAACCATTATTAACAGAAATGCATCAATTGGACCATGAAAGTCACAAACAGCAGCAAGAATTGGCACAACTCAACCAACAGCTGGTGACTTTTGATGATTTAACTGCCTTTTTAAAGTCGGATTTAGGGCAATATTCTACCTTTTCAGAAGCGTATTTCAATGTATTGAAACAGCAGTTATCGGACTACCAAGACTACGTGACCGAGTCGCAAGAAAGTGCCGTGATCCAAGAACAGTTACAATCCTGGTTAAAACAGCAAAAAGTCGAACTTGCGGATTTGAAATGGCAACAGCAGCAAATTTTGCAACAAGCTGACTTAAGCGATTTCTCTGAACTACAAACACAATTGGAAACAGCTAAAAAAGCAACGAACGATCAGGAACGCCGTCATTTTTTGAATCAGCAGCTGGAAAATGATCTTCCGGCCTTAGCGAAATATCAAAAAATTGAAGATCTTCGGACGCAAAAGCAAGCGGTGCAACAAGATACAGAACAGATAAAACAGCGGCGGACTAAACAGCAAAGTGAGATTCAGGATTTAAATGTTCAATTGATGCATTTGGCGACGGATAATCAGCTACAGCAATTACAACAGCAGCAGGCCAATCTTGAGGCGGAAATTGTTGCTTTAACCCAACAATACTTAACGGCTGAAATGTCCGCCCAATGGATTCGGTCGACACTATCCGCAGCAAGCGAAGATCGCTATCCACAGATTATTGCTAAAGCGACACGCTATTTTAGTATTCTGACGTTGGATAAATATCAAAAAATTATGTTAGAAAATGATTCGTTAACCGTTCAAACTAAAGATAATCTGCTATTTGATGTTCGTGAACTATCATTGGGTACGATGGAACAATTATTTTTGGCCATTCGACTGGCCTTCATGCAAACTATGTCGGATCATGTTCAAATGCCGGTATTTTTGGATGATGTCTTAGTAAATGCAGATACAAAACGATTACAGCAAATGATTCAGTTGATCCAAGAAATCAGTCAGACGAATCAAGTGTTCTTCACGACGGCACATGGTGCTTTCATGCAAGAATTGTCCGCTAAACATGTGATTAAGATGACAGATACTAAAGGGGGTTGAACACATGGGACTATTAGACTATGAAGTTGGCGATACAATTGATCAAACAGTGTTGATCAAAAATGCAGACATTAGGACCGCCAAGAATGGCAAGCCTTTCATTGCTTTTGTTTTTTCTGATCAGACTGGGACTATAACGGGAAAAATGTGGGGTGCTAAACCTGAAGATATTGCCCAATTTACACAGGGAAAGCAAGTTTATTTGAAGGGTAAACGAGAACTCTATCAAACTAAGCCCCAGGTGCGAATTGATAAGTTAACTGTTTTAGAAGAACAAACTCATTCGGCGGATAACTTAGTACCACAAGCACCCATGGCTAAAGCAGATCTTGAAGCTGTAATCAACGAGTTTGTGCTTGAAATTACTGAAGCAAAGTGGAATCGCATTGTTCGCTTACTATTAAAGAAATACCAGACAGATTTTTTTACTTTTCCAGCTGCCAAAACCAATCATCATGCTTATCTTGGTGGTTTGGCTTATCATACAGTGAGTATGTTAAAGTTGGGGCAGACACTCAGTCAATCCTACCAGAGTATTAATCGGCCACTACTATATGCTGCTACAATTCTACATGATTTAGGGAAAGTTATTGAGTTAACTGGTGCGGCAACAACTGAATACTCGTTAAGTGGCAACTTAATCGGACACATCGTTTTAATTGATGAACAGATCGTATTAGCATGTCAGGAACTAAATTATGATTTAACAGATGAGAAAATACTGCTTTTGAGACATACGGTATTGGCCCATCATGGTCAATTGGAGTTCGGCTCTCCTGAACGGCCTAAGCTTTTAGAAGCAGAAGTTTTGCACCAAATTGATGAATTAGATGCTTCAATAACAATGATTTCTAATCATCTTGAGCACACAAAGCCTGGAAATTTTACACCGCGCATTTCGGCACTGGAACAACGCCAATTCTATCGGCCCCATAAAATGTAGTGATATGTAGTGATATTTAGATAAAAAAAGGGGAGAGTAAGACAAAAGGTAACGCCTTCACTCAACGACGCAGTACTCAAATGGCAAGTCCACCATTTTTCGTATTTCGTAATTCTTGTTGGTGCTCAGGCGCTGGGCGCCTTTTGTCTCACTCTCGTATTTAGATAAAAAAAGATCAATGACAATTTTGCCATTGATCTTTTTTGAGTGACGAAACTATTTTGCGCTGGAACTTGAATTAGAAGAAGATAAGTAACCAGCTAAAACATCTTTCAAATCATTATCTTTAATGGAAATGTCACCGCGTTTAAGCACTTTAGATAAAACGCTTTGCATTACGGTAGAATCTTGCATCCACTTAGCATAGACTTGGTTCTTTAATTCTGCAGTGTGGTCTGACATCTTGCCTTTACCAGGATTTTTAACCATCTTGATAACATCATAACCAGTGTCTGTTTTAACCGGTGTCTGTGTGATCTCGCCATTCTTCAATTTGAAAGCAGCTTGTTTGAAAGCAGATGGTAATGAAGAATCAGTATTATCAAAAGCAGGCAACTTACCACCATTGTTCTTAGTTGAAGAATCAGTTGAACTCTTCTTAGCTAAGTCATCAAATTTAGCACCATTGTTTAATTGGTTAATAATATCTTTAGCATCGTCTTCTTTAGCAACTAAGATATGTTGAACAGTAACTTTTGGTTGATATGACTTCCATTGTGTTTTCAGATCAGAATTTGTAACTTGCTTATTAGCTTTTAAAGCAGCTTCTGTTAATAAGTTAGTCCGAATATTTTTCTTTAAACCAGAAGCAGTCAAGCCGTTTTGTTGCAAAATAGAACTGAATGAAGAACCATATTGGTCTTTATACTTATTGTATTGTTGGTTGACCTGCTTGTCAGAAACTTTACTACCATATTGATCTTCCAAAACTTTGGTAATGATCATAGTCTGTAAGGTTGACTTACCAGCTTGGGATTTCTTCATTTCATTATAGAATTCATCCTTAGTGATTTTGCCACCTTTAGTGGTTGCAACTGTACTGTTATTTGAACAGCCAGCAGCGACAAGAACAAGCATGATACCAGCAACAGCTAGTAAGAGCTTTTTAAAACCCTTTGACATCAAAAAACACATCCTAATTGTATAATATTTTACTGTACTTCAGTAATGTCCTTGATTAATATACCATAACTGAAAAAATAATGACATGACTTCACGAATATTCACACTATTTTCATGAATATTTATAAAACATGTAATTTTTATGAAGGCTTCACGTTTTGCACCACATCAGTTAAATCTGAGACCTCAGCTTTGATTTGTTTAATACGTGGTTCTGTTTGAAAATTAAATGTTTTCATAGATTTCTGAATGTCATCAACCGCTGAAACAGCTGTTGTTTGAGTTTCGTGGGCAAGATTATGTAATGCTGTCTTAAATGTGCCTAGGCTTTTTTGAAAATCATTGGTGGCTATTGTAACGTCAGCAACATAATTGGTTAAGCTTTGAATCCGTTGTGCGCCAGTCTTTTTGACAGTTAGTAAGCCATACGTGGCACCGGCGATCAACCCCCAAGTTAATCCAGTTGAAAATTTTGCCATGATTAAACCTCCAAATGTGCTTTGATATTATCGGCAATCGTTTGCAGCTTCTCCGGTGTGTACTGATCCGTATGGTCACCCCAATGGATCCAAAAGTCATCTTTTTTGGAATATCGGGGCACAAAGTGAATGTGAGAATGAAAGACGGATTGGTAGGCAAGTTCACCATTATTGTTGGCAATATTCATCGCGACAATGTTTGGATCACTGGCTTTGATTGCCTTAGCAATTTTAGGGACGCGACTAAACACTTGAGCTGCCAGCGTCTCATCGTAGGCAAAAATATCCGGTACATGGACTTTGGGCACAAGTAAAGTATGACCCGGTGTTACTTGAGAAATATCCAAAAATACTTTGACATAATCATCCTCATAAATAGTTGTGCTGGGGATTTCGTTGCGAATGATCTTGCAAAAAATACAGTCTTCCATAAATATGGCCCTCCTAAAAAATAAAGAAAATCAATTTCTAAACTTTATTTTTCATGCTATCATAAAGTGATTAACTTATACAGAGCGAATACTTAGCAAAAAATGAGGGTAATATTTTGAGTTTAGAGATTAATAATTTAACTGGCGGCTACGCACATGTAGCTGTTTTAAAAAATGTGAATTTTAAAGCTGAAGATGGTCAAATAACCGGCTTAATTGGCTTGAATGGCGCCGGAAAATCAACAACGATCAAACATGTCATTGGTTTGTTGACCCCACAAAAGGGTGAGATAAAAGTCGATGGCAAAACATTGAAAAGTGATCGTGACGCCTATCACAAAAAAATTGCTTATGTCCCCGAAACGCCTGTTTTGTATCCAGAATTAACCTTGCGAGAACATATCGAATTGGCAATTATGGCTTACGATTTAGATGCGAATCAAACGATGGCTCGGGTTCAAGAGCTACTTAAAAAATTTCGCTTAGATAACAAATTAGATTGGTTCCCTAATAATTTCTCCAAGGGGATGCAGCAAAAGGTCATGATTGCTTGTGCATTCATGACTGACGCCCGCTTATTTATCATTGATGAACCATTTACTGGGCTTGATCCTTTAGCCATTCATGATTTATTGGACATTGTGGAAGCCAAGAAAAAACAAGGGGCGGCTATTTTAATGTCTACCCACATTTTAGCAACTGCACAACAATATGCTGATCGGTTTGTATTATTAAATAATGGTCAAGTTCGTGCTCAAGGTAGTTTAGACGAGTTGAAATCTGAATTCCACATGTCTAATGCAAATTTAGATGATATCTACATGCAAATGACAAGAGAGGGTGTTGACGCAAATGCTTGATTTATGGAAAAAGCGATTGCGGAAGCATCAAATGGAACAGTTTAAATACTTGAAACTTGTTTTCAATGATCACTTTGTCATCGCCTTGATTTTTCTGATTGGTGCGTTGGGTGTAGGCTACGCTTCATTGGTCCGTCTCGTTGCCCATGCTTATTGGTGGGGGCCCATCGTTCTCAGTTTAATATATTCGTTGATTCTGGCAATTGGGCGTTTTGCTAATTTGATTGAAGCAGCCGATAGCACGTTTCTGTTACCAAAGGAAGGCGAGTTCTTCCACTATCTACTAGCAGCCAGAAAATACAGTTTAATTTTACCGATAATCGTAATTTTCGGATTGAATTTGGCCATTTTACCGCTCACATTGGTTCTAGTACAGGGGAGTAGCGTTTGGACGGTTATTTTAATGGCCCTAAGCACACTAATTTTTAAAGATGTGTTACTCTGGGTCGAACTTATGAATTGCTATGATGGCAATACCATTAACACGAACTGGCTCTTAAATAAATCTTTTTGGTATGGCTTAGCGTTGCTTTCATTTTTATTAGGATTTTATGTTTCCCCTATCATCACAGTCGTGTTAGCTCTGATTGGTAATTTATGGTTACGGCATCAAGTAATCAATTATGTCATTTCCGGCAATTTACGATTTTCAGTTGTTATTGCCAATGAAAATGCACGTCAGTTTAGAATATTAAAAATCTATAATTTATTTACAGATGTTCCAAGTTTGCAAAGTCCAGCAAAACGCCGGAAATATTTAGATCCATTTTTACGCTTAGTTAAACCAAATCACGAGAATAGCTTTCTCTATCTGTTTTTCCGGGGATTTTTGAGAGGGACAGAATACCTGGGTTTTTATTTACGATTTGTCATTATCGGCACCATCATTTTATTTTTTATTCATCAAATTTGGGTCGGCACTGTTTTGTATCTTTTATTCTTATACTTATCAGGCTTTCAATTATTACCGTTTTATAGTCAGTATGATGGCATTGTTTTTACCAAACTTTATCCCGTTACGTCTAAAGCTAAATTGCATAGTTTCCAACAATTGCTGGTTGGTTTAATGAGTGTTCAATGGTTGATTATGTCTATGCCTTTGATCATTAACTTTTATCAGAACCCCCTTGTTTGGGTATGCATAGCTGTTGGTTTGTTATTCGTTTTGGCTTTTGTTTATGGCTATAGTAAAACTAGAATTAAGAAAGTCTAAAATGAACGGTTGACGCTTGCACTTAAAAAAATTAAAATTAGCATTCGTATATATCTTAAATTTGACTGTTTAAAATTTAATTATTCGCAAATAAATAGTGGCTGAAAACAAAGCGTTCGTTTTGTCTAAGCCACTAGGAAAATCAAAATAGACGAATTGATCCAAATGAGTGGACGATTTAGAGGGGTTTGACTGTATGGCTTTTGGACTCAGTCAGGATTGGGAGATTCATTCAGCAGGTGGCAGCACAGGTAACGCATTTATAGCTTCGCATTCACAGGAAAAAATTTTTATTAAACGAAATACGTCACCTTTTCTGGCAGCTTTATCTGCTGAGGGGATCACACCCAAACTATTATGGACAAAAAGAATGCCCAACGGCGATGTCATCACGGCGCAACAGTGGGTGGCAGGCACGACTTTAACAGCAGAACAAATGAATGGACCAAAAACAGCGGCATTGTTAGCAAAAGTTCATAGTTCAAACCTTTTAAAGGGCATGTTGGAAAAAATGGGCGGTAGTTTTGTTACTGCCGATCAAATGTTGGTCCAATTGGAACAGACACTACCAGATCAGCTACGTTACTTACCGTCAATTATTAAAGGTATCACTTGGTTAGAAGACCATACGTTGCAGGTCCCGGTTACGGAATATCGTGTCTGTCACGGTGATCTGAATAAAAAAAATTGGTTAGAAACAGTCAACGATACCCTTTTTTTGGTCGATTGGGATCAAGCAATTTTGACTGATCCTGCCTACGATTTAACAACAGTGTTGATCAATTATGTGCCCAGATCGTCTTGGACGCGTTGGTTGGCAGATTATGGCCAGCAATTGGATACCGATTTGATTGGTCGTATTCGTTGGTATAGTATCTTACAAGAAATTATTTCAATTATTCAACAAACAACCAATTTAACGAATTTACGTGAAGAAATGTCACGATTAGATCAGTTGATTGATCGTTAAACTAATGGAGGTCTTATGCGTTTAAGAAATAAACCCTGGGCAAAAACATTAATTGCTCAAAATCCACAATGGCTCGTTGAGGCGAAAGATCGAACTCAAATTGAGTGGGACCAACGTTTTCAAAAGAGACAACCACTTCACATTGAAGTGGGCTCTGGCAAGGGTCAATTTGTGATCCAAATGGCTCAAGCATTCCCTGAAATCAATTTTGTTGCTGTTGAAGTACAGGAAGCTGCAGTCGCCATGATCTTAAAGAAGCAAGTCGCACTACAATTACCAAATCTACAGATTCTTTATGCTAATGGTGCTGAATTAACGGATTTTTTTATGCCGCACACTATTGCGACCATCTATTTAAATTTTTCCGATCCCTGGCCAAAAACGCGGCACGAAAAAAGACGTCTAACCTACCGTTCTTTTCTTAAACAATACCAGACCTTGCTTGACGTTGAGGGACGGATCGAATTCAAAACGGATAATCGTGGCTTATTTGAGTATTCACTGGTTAGTTTTAGCCAGTATGGGTTAATTTTAGATTTTGTTTCTTTAGATTTGCATCATGATACTAGGGTAACTTTTAATATTGAAACTGAATATGAAACAAAGTTTACTCAGAAAGGTCAACCAATTTATCAGGTTAAAGCTCATTTTAAACAAGATTAAGTTCTTTAAAGCTACAATTTTAGGTTTTTGGCCACAAAAAAGTCGGCAACAAAACTCATGTTTCGTTCCGACAACTGTTAGTTATAAAAACTATTGTTTTGGGTGTTAAATTTTGTAAATATCCAATAATTCACCGTTTTTCGCATCAACAGCAAATTGATACTGTTGCAGGGTACCATCTTCATCGCGGGTAACACCGCCGAAGTAGGCTTTTGCACTATGTTGGCTATCTGAATAAGGTGCTGGCATATGCTCGATCCAAGCTGCTTCAATCGGACCCTCACGTAGGAAAAGCGACTTAACATGGTCTAGGATTTCATTGCGGTGTTTATTAATATTGTAATTTTTATAAGCAGCGCATACCCCAGTTATGAGGGCGCCTGTCAATAATCCATAACCAAAGGAACTTGTTGAATTTGATTCGCGTTTTGTCATTTTTTGGCCTCCTTTTTGTACTTTTAGTATATCGTTTTTTACTGTTAAACAAAATTATTTTACTTTCTGCTTACTTATAGTAAACTAAAGTGGAAAATAAAGTTAGGATGTGTGGAGAATGAAACAATTAAGCACTTTAGAAAATGATAATCTTGAAACATTAACTAAGACGGGCACCCACGTTTTTGTGTTTACAGCAGGTTGGTGTGGGGATTGTCGGGCACTCGCACCTTTTTTACCACAAATTGAAGCTGACTACCCTGAAATTGATTTTATTGAAGTTGATCGTGATCAATATATGGATCTGGCACAAAAATGGCAAATCTTTGGCATTCCATCTTTTGTTGCTATTAAAGACGGCAAAGAGATTGGGCGTTATGTGAATAAAGAACGCAAAACGAAGAAACAGGTTGAAGATTTTATTAATTCATTACCTGCATAAAAATTAAAGGAGTTTTAATATTCATGTTAATTGCAAGTTATAATCCTATTGGTTTAGGCGATGTACTAGTTGTCATTTTAGGACCCGATGGTACTGCGCAGAAGGCGAAAACGAATGCTGATGTAACTCGGATTGTCAATCAAGATACACAAGAACCGATCGGATTTAACTTTTTCAATATTTCAAAGCATATCCCTGATTTAAAGGGTGCTGGGCAAGTATTCTTAAACCAAGTGCAGATTGATGTGTTGAATGACATGATTGTAGCAGCTGGGTGGTCTGACCAGCTTCAGCAAGATGAAACTGCTAAGTTTGTGGTTGGGCACGTGGACGAAGTTAGTGATCATCCTGATTCTGATCACTTGCACATTACAAAAGTGACCGTGGATCAGGGGGTACAATTGCAGATTGTTTGCGGTGCACCTAATATTGCTCAGGGGCAAAATGTTGTGGTTGCTAAAATTGGTGCGATGATGCCAGACGGTAGTATTATTTGGCCTGGTAAATTACGTGGTATAGCGTCTGATGGTATGATCAGTTCTGCTAAGGAATTGGGCATTCCCAATGCACCAAAACAACGTGGTATTTTAGTGCTTGATACCGATGCACCGGTTGGACGTCCGTTTGATTTTAAAGCTGCACAAACTATGTTTATTTAATTATTGTGCTGCTGATAATTTAAAATATTTCCCAATAATTTGTGATGGATTTTAAAATTAAAAGTATCTGTAATTAACCAATATAGCTGGGACATAGCTGTTCAAAACAAAATAATCGCGGTTTTCAGACTAATGTTTCATCTGAAGACTACGATTATTTTTTTAACACATCATTACGCCAAAGTATGAATTAAATTGATTTAGAAAAACTGGTAACCCTATTGTCTTGGTTAAAATTGTTATATAATGAACGGTGACAATTTTAGAAAGGGGGAGAAGCATGACACACTATGACGGACCAGCATTTTACCGCAAGCTTGCACGTTTAAAGCAACGTCATGAGCAACAGACAAAGGAAATTATTGAAGCACAACCTGATGATGTAACGGTTGTTTCCCCTAAAGCTCAAACGGTAAAACATAGTGCCACAACTACTAAAGAGAAAAAAGAAACAGATAATGTTGCTGCTTTTAGAAATTTTACGAAGAAACACACAGTTACCTATCACCGGGCCAACCATGAAAAACAATATTATGCTCATTTATTAAATCAACTTGAAAAGCCTTTAGAGAGTTATTATTTGCTTGCTGCTTCCGATGTGAGCAATATTTATTATGGCGAAGGTACAAAAACAGACCAAAAAAGCCAACAAGCAGCAACTACAGCACCAGCAAATATAGTAACAGCTGCACCAGAACCAAAGGAAACAATAAAAACATCGACTGAAACAATGGCTTCTAAATCAGTAGATGCCGGGCACACGATTAAATCTGCGAGTTTATTGCACGCGCCGGCAATGTTGGCTAAGCAACCTGAATCGATAACCAAGCAATTGGGGAAGGTGACGCCAACCAATGTCACGGCAGAATCAGCAACTACAGCGCCAACAATTGAATCAACCGCCAGGGAAGCAGTCGCTAAGCGCCATGAGCACCAAGAAAAAGATAATGCAGCTATGATTTTAAGCTCTACTGACACATCCCAGATGGAAAATATGGCGAACAACTTAGCAAGGCAAGCAGCAACGACTACCACTGCTAATAAAGCAACAATTAACGATGTGAAATTTGGCGTTGAGAAGGACCATTTGCCTGAACAGTCGGCTACAGTGAAACATCCAGTAACAGAAGTTGGGACGAGTAATCATTCTGATACGCCAACTAAAATTACTGCCTCGGAGACTTATCATGTACCGCCGTTAAATTTATTGCCAGATAAAGACGTGTCACCAGCTTTTGACGCTGACTCATGGGCTGAACAGCAGCAAAAAACATTAAATGAAACGTTAAATGCCTTTCACGTTAAGGGCAATGTGGTGCGTTACACAATTGGGCCAACAGTGACCCAATTCGAAGTCCATTTGGAACGTGGCGTCAAAGTCAATAAAATCACCAATTTAAATGATGATTTAAAATTGGCCTTAGCAGCTAAGGATATTCGTATAGAAGCACCAATCCCGGGACGAAATACAGTCGGCATAGAGATTCCGAACCTAAAGTCTCGGCAAGTTCGGTTGTCGGAAGTGCTTGAAACACAGCAATTCAAATCGAGTTCATCGCCACTAACCATTGCACTAGGTGTTGATTTGTTTGGAAAACCTGTGATTGCTGATATTGCCAAAATGCCGCACGCTTTGATTGCCGGCTCCACTGGATCTGGTAAGAGTGTATTTATCAATTCACTATTGACTTCGCTAATGTATAAGGCTGACCCTGATCAAGTTAAACTGATTTTAATCGATCCTAAAGTCGTTGAATTAGCACCATATAACGGCTTGCCACATCTATTGACGCCTGTGATTTCAGATACCCGTGAAGCTTCGGCCGCTCTAGAATGGGTCGTCACTGAAATGGAAAAAAGATACGCTCGTTTTGCTAATGCAGGTGTTCGTAATATTCGACAATTTAATGAAAAGGCAATACATAATCAGCAAGCAGGTCTTAAGATGCCTTATATCGTTGTTATCATTGATGAATTAGCTGATCTAATGATGACAGCTTCTAATGATGTTCAAGATAGTATTGCTCGAATTACGCAAAAGGCAAGAGCTGCAGGTATTCATTTGATTGTTGCAACTCAGCGGCCTAGCGTGGACGTCGTGACTGGAACAATCAAAAACAATATTCCAACACGAATTGCCTTCATGGTTTCCAGTCAAATCGATTCCAGAACAATTTTGGATACTGGTGGTGCAGAGCGCTTGCTTGGCCGTGGTGATATGTTGTATTTAGGCAATGGGCAAAACCACCCGATCCGTATTCAAGGGACGTATATTGAATCTGAAATTGATCAAGTCATAGCCGCTGTGAAAGCGCAGCGTGAACCTGATTATCAGTTTAAACCTGATGATTTAGTAAAACGTTCGATGGCTAAGTCTCAAGAAGATGAGTTGATGCCCCAGGTTTTTGAATATTTGGTTCAAGAGAAAACAATTTCGACATCAAAATTACAACGGATGTTTTCGATTGGCTACAACCGAGCGGCAAACATCATTGATGATTTAGAAGCGAATAATTATGTTGGGCAATCTCAGGGATCTAAACCTAGAGAGGTTTATTTTTCACAAAGTGACTTGGATAAACTTCAGGCCAAAAATTAAAAACAAGTAACGTTAGGAGCAGTTTATTCATGGAATTTCAAACACAAAAAACGTATTATTTTATTGGGATTAAAGGTACTGGGATGGCCGCATTGGCGTTAATTTTACATGATATGGGACTTAAAGTTGCTGGTTCAGATATTACAAAACATACTTTTACACAGCAGCCTTTAGAAGCAGCAGGTATTCCAATAGTTGATTTTGCAACAACCAACTTGAAGTCAGATATGATCGTTATTGCTGGAAATGCATTTACAGACGACCAAATCGAAATTAAACAAGCTAAAGCAATGAAGTTGCCGTTTTATCGCTACCATGAATTCGTAGGTCATTTAATGACTAATTATACGAGTATTGGTGTTGCTGGTACGCACGGTAAAACAAGTACGACTGGACTGTTAGCTCATGTTTTAAGTGGTATCGACAAAACGGCTTACTTGATTGGTGACGGTATGGGGAAAGGTATTAGAGATGCACGATTCTTTGTTTTTGAAGCTGATGAGTATCGCCGTCATTTTTTAGCCTATCATCCTGATTATTTAATTATGACTAATATTGATTTTGATCATCCAGATTATTATAAAGATTTAGATGATGTGGTTTCAGCTTTTCAAACTGAAGCTGAACAAGTCAAAAAAGGTCTATTCGTCTGGGGCGATGATGTCAATCTAAAGAAGCTGCACGCTAATGCACCAATATACACATACGGATTACGGGATACCGATGACTTTCAAGCTGTCAACATTGAAAAAACAACCGCTGGTTCAGAATTTGATGTACGTCACCAAGGCCAGATAATTGGTCATTTTAAAATTCCATTGTTTGGCCAGCATAACATCTTAAATAGTCTTGCAGTCGTTGGCGTCAGTCATCTCGAAAAAATCAATGCAAGTTTATTGGCGCGTGAATTTTTGACTTATCAAGGGGCTAAACGACGGTTTGCACAAAAAAATATTGGTGATATGACTATCATTGATGATTATGCACATCATCCTTCAGAAATTAAAGCAACAATTGATGCTGCTCGACAAAAATTCCCAGATAAAAAACTAATTGCTGTTTTTCAACCACACACTTATTCTCGGCTGAAAGCATTGCTGACTGGTTTTGTCACGAGTTTAAGCAAAGCAGATGTTGTTTATTTGACAGATATTTTTGGATCTATACGTGAAAATTCTGGCAATATTTCAATTAATGACTTAGCTGATAAATTACCGAATGGTGGAACTGTTTTACAAGTAGCTGATATGACACCACTATTGCAATATCATAATGCCGTAGTTATTTTTATGGGTGCGGGTGATATTCCAAAATATGAAGTCGCTTATGAAAAGTTATTACAAAATCAAGTGAATTAAATAAGTATTTGGACCGATTATTTGTTTCATCGAATCATATACAATATAATTAAGTTATGTAAAAGGGGGCAGTTTTATGCAACAGGTACCTTCAAAAGAAGTTTACGTCAAAGATGTCGGTTTAAATCGCTTCTTCACTCGAGTCTATAGTTATATGGGTTTGGGTATTGCTATTTCTGCATTGATTTCTTTTTTGGCTTTGAATACATTTCGAGATCAGTACAGTCAGCTGTTACAAGAACATCCAATGACACTCTGGATTTTATTTATTGCTGAAATTGCAATGGTTTTTGGTTTTCGAGCAACCCAGCGGCGATCAACGGCAATTAACTTAGCTTTATTTGCAAGTTTTGCCGCTATTAACGGCCTTGTATTATCCGTAACATTGTCGTTTTATAATATTGCAGATATTACGACAGCCTTTGTGACTGCTGCGGCACTGTTTGTTGCTTTGGCAATCGTAGGTTTTGTAACAAAACGGAATTTATCACGCATGGGTCAGATGAGTATGGCTTTGTTAATTGGCCTGATTTTAGCATCAGTGATCAATCTATTTATGCAATCTAGTTTCATGCAACTGATACTTTCTTACGTTGGCGTTTTGATTTTTTCAATGCTGACGGCTTATGATAACCAATACTTGAAGGGTGTCTATTATCAAAGTGTCAACCGTGGTGATTTGTCAGCAGATGTTAGTTTGAATAATATCGCTGTCATGGGAGCGTTAAATTTATATCTAGACTTTATTAATATTTTCCTGCATATTTTGCAGATTTTTGGCTTTGATACGCAAAATAATTAATGGCTCAGCTATGTCCGGAATAGATTTTTCTGTTCCGGTTTTTATTTACTCTAAAATCGGTGATTTTACTTAATTCTAAAATTTAGAATTTGAATCATCTGTGGGCTCTGATACAATAATACTAGGAATTATTGGAGGTCAATATGACGGCAAAAAAACTTTTATTAATTGATGGTAACTCGTTGATGTTTCGTGCTTTTTTTGCACTGCATAATGCGTTGGATCACTTCACAAATCATGATGGGTTACATACTAATGCAATTTATGCATTTAAGAATATGCTGGAAACGGTTATTAAACAAGAACAGCCGACACATATTTTGGTTGCTTTTGATGCAGGCAAAACGACTTTTCGAACCGTTAAATATGCGAATTATAAAGGTGGGCGTGCCAAGATGCCAAGTGAATTGGCAGAACAGCTACCATATATGCGCGAATTTTTAGATAGTTATGGTATTAAATGGTATGAATTAAAGGATTATGAGGCTGATGACATCATTGGAACGCTCGCTAAAGAAGCTGAAGCTGTTGGCTTTAGTACAACAATTGTTACGGGAGATCGGGACTTGACGCAGTTGACAACTACCAAAACTACTGTGCAGGTGACTGTTAAAGGTGTCAATCAACTTGAAACCTATACACCAGCTCATGTTAAAGCAAAACTTGGCATCGAACCGGGTCAAATTGTAGATCTTAAAGGTTTGATGGGAGATACTTCTGATAATTATCCCGGTGTGACAAAAGTTGGCGAAAAGACAGCTTTAAAACTTTTAACTCAATTTGACAGTATTGATAACTTGTATGCACATATTGATGAATTAAAGCAAAGTAAAATGAAAGAAAATCTGATCAATGATAAAGATCAGGCATATATGAGCCGAGACTTAGCGCGAATCAGAACAGATGCTCCGCTCAAAGTTCAACTCGATGACACAATTTATCATGGCCCAGACCAAGCAAAGTTAATTGAGTTCTACAAGGCAATGGATTTTAATGCCTTTTTAGCGCAATTAGATGTCACGACAGGGACTGCTACACCGCAAATGCAAAACAATGCAATGTACACGCTATTAAATGGCGATAATTTAGATGTGCTTCAGCAATTAAAGCAACCAATCAGTCTAATCATCGAAATGTTAGATGATAATTATCACACCGCAACTTTGGATGGGTTTGTCCTTGGTAGTGAGGGACATTGGTATGTTTCCAACGATATCAGTTTGTTACAAGAACCGACAATCAAGAGTCTATTAACCGATGCGGCAATCAAAAAATCCGTTTTTGATTTAAAACGAACCTATGTGGCTTTAAATCGCTTAGATATCAAATTGGCAGGCGTAGATTTTGATTTATTGTTGGCATCATATTTATTGAATACTAACAATAATAGTAATGATTTGGGTGAAATTGCACGATTACATGATTATACGCAAGTTGAAACAGATGAAGCCGTTTATGGTAAAGGCGCCAAGCGACAAATACCAGCGGACCAGAAACTGTTCTTCACACACTTGGCTAACAAAGCCCGAGCAATCACTGATTTGCGTTTGCCATTAAGTGATCAACTAAAACAACATGCACAATGGGATCTTTTCATAGACTTAGAAATGCCATTGGCTATTGTATTGGCCGATATGGAAATTGCAGGAATTACGGTTGATGCCCAGCGCCTCACTACGATGCAAGGTGAGTTCAAACAGCGATTAGCACAAATCCAAAAAAATATCTATGAAATTGCGGGTACAGAGTTCAATATCAATTCACCCAAACAATTATCTGAAATTTTATTTGAAAAGTTGCAGTTACCCGTCATTAAAAAGACTAAAACTGGTTATTCTACTTCAGTTGATGTTTTGGAGAAATTACGGTCTGCTTCACCAATTATTGATGAAATTTTAAACTATCGCCAAATTTCAAAAATACAATCTACGTATGTTGAAGGTTTGTTGAAACAGATCCATCCTGATCATAAGGTACACACACGATATTTACAGACATTAACACAAACTGGTCGGCTATCTTCTGTTGATCCAAATTTGCAGAATATACCTGCTCGTTTAGAAGAAGGCCGCCAAATTCGTCAGGCTTTTATCCCTAGGCATAAGGACTGGGAGATCTTTTCGTCTGATTATTCTCAGGTTGAATTGCGTGTGCTGGCTCATATTTCGGGTGATGAAAACATGCAAGCAGCATTTAGGGAAAACCGCGATATTCATGCCAATACTGCGATGAAGATTTTTGGTTTGGATCGCCCAGAACAAGTTACCCCAAATATGCGTCGTCAGGCAAAAGCAACCAATTTTGGCATTGTTTATGGTATTAGTGATTATGGTCTTTCCCAAAACATTGGTATCACACGGAAACAGGCTAAGCAGTTTATTGAAGCCTATTTTGAACAATATCCGAAGGTTAAAACCTGGACAGAAGCTATTGTTCAAACAGCTCGTGAACAGGGCTATGTCGAAACTTTGTTACATCGGCGCCGTTATTTGCCAGATATTCATTCAAAGAATTTCAATCTACGTTCGTTTGCAGAACGCACGGCAATGAATACACCAATTCAAGGAAGTGCCGCTGATATTATTAAAATTGCAATGATTCAAATGGCTCAAAAATTGAAAGCTGAAAAACTTCAGGCCACAATGTTATTACAGGTTCATGATGAATTAATTTTTGAAGCACCAAAGAGTGAACTGCCAATTTTAGAAAAGCTCGTTCCAAGTGTTATGGATTCAGCAATTCAGCTGGATGTGCCTTTGAAGGTTGATAGTGGTCATGGCGCTACTTGGTACGATGTTAAAGCATAACTTAATAGAACAAAGAGGTGCACAATGCCAGAATTACCCGAAGTAGAAACAGTTCGACGTGGGTTAAAAGCGTTAGTTGTTGGTAAAAAAATTGTTGACGTCCAAGTTTTATGGCCCAAAATTGTGACTAACGATAGTGAAGAATTTAAGCAGCAGTTAGCGGGTCGGACCATAGAGGCAATTGATCGGCGTGGAAAGTATTTGTTGTTCCGACTGTCAGGCCATTTGACAATGGTCAGTCATTTGCGCATGGAAGGACGATACTTTTTAAATCAGTCTGATGAGCCAGTTACGAAACATACCCATGTGATTATTGCGTTTACAGATCGGACACAATTGCGTTACGCAGATGTTCGTAAATTTGGACGGATGACGTTATTAAAAACTGGTCAAGAGAATCAGTTGTCTGGAATTCATGCTCTAGGGCCAGAGCCATTATCGCCTGATTTTCAAGTTGCTGATTTTTATCAGAGACTACAGAAACATAAAAAAAATATTAAAGCTGTTTTGTTAGACCAGCATACAGTTGCAGGTCTGGGAAATATTTATTGTGATGAAGTACTTTGGTTAAGCAAAATCCATCCTTTATTACCAGCAAATCGAGTTACGTTTACTCAAGCTCAATCGTTGCATGCTGCCATCCAAGCAGAGTTAAAAAAGGCTGTGGCTGCTGGTGGTACCACGATCCGCTCGTATGTAGATGCTAATGGAGATTCAGGACACTTTCAATTTAATCTCCATGTTTATGGTCGTGAAGGGCAACCTTGTGAACGCTGTGGTGCATTGATCCAAAAAATCAAAGTCGGCGGTCGGGGCACTCATTTTTGCCCGCAAGAACAAGTCTTACCTGCGGATTCAACCATGGCGGTGATTCAATGACTTATATATTAGGTTTAACAGGAAGCATTGCCACCGGAAAAACGACAGTTGCACAAATATTTCGCGATTATGGTTGTCCAATAGTGGATGCCGATAAAATCGCACATCAAGTTGTGGCACCAGGCTCTCCCGGCTTAACTAATATTGTCGCTAATTTTGGACCACAAATTCTTAAAGCCGATGGTAGTTTGGATCGCCAACGATTGGGTGAAATTGTTTTTTCAAATACAGATAAACGGCATTTGCTTGATCGAATCAATGGACAATTGATTCGCCAAGAAATTATGGCCCAGTTAACTTCTTGGCAGAAAAAACAAGTGCCATTAGTCATTTTAGATATACCATTATTATACGAATACCATTATGAAAAAATAGTCGATGCGGTCATGGTTGCTTACGTGCCACGTGAGTTGCAATTAAAAAGATTGATGGCCAGAGACGGTTTATCTAGGCAAGCAGCAATGAATCGAATCAATAGTCAGCTAGATATTGATACCAAGTTAGCTCGTGCGGATTATCATACGGATAATACGGGGTCGATAGCCGATTTGAAACAGCAAGTTAAAGCATTTCTTGTAAAACAAGATTTTAGCCCCAGTTAAGCATCGTCATCGTATAAACTTGCAAAGTTAGTCACTTTACGCTATTTTTATTGTAAGTTTAAATAATTATTCATTGTAGTTGTTAATCTATGTTGAAATATAGGAGAGATAATCATGTTATGTCCCCATTGTCATCACAATAGCTCACGAGTCATCGATAGTCGACCAACTGACGAAGGTCGAGTTATTCGGCGCCGTCGCGAATGTGAAAATTGTGGCTACCGTTTTACGACTTTTGAACGTATTGAACAAACTCCATTACTAGTAATCAAAAAAAATGGGACGCGAGAAGAATTCAATCGTGAAAAAATATTACGTGGCGTCGTTCGCGCCGCTGAAAAGCGGCCAATTTCAATGGATCAAATGCGCGATTTAGTTGATCAAGTTGAAAATAAAATTCGGGCGACTGGCGAGACTGAAGTCAAATCCGGTGAGATTGGTGAATATGTTATGCAACTGCTCGCCAAAATTGATGATGTGGCTTATATTCGCTTTGCAAGTGTCTATCGTGAATTCAAGGATATGAATGGATTTATGCAGGAAGTTCAAGAGATGATGCATAAAGCTAAACCGGCTAGTGATAAAAAAGAATGATTTGAGGTGACAAAATGAATGGTAGTGATGTTCAATTTTCGCCCAAAGATGGTTTTTTAGTGACTCATGCGGATTATTATAATGATGCCCAAAATAAATATCTTGTTTATTTATATCAACCAATTCTTGGACCCGTTGCAGCGGCGTTATATACGACATTAAAATCTCTTGAAAATCCTGATTTGATGCGTACACAACGCCCTTTGCATCGGGTTTTATTGGATACACTGGGTGTTGATCTTGTCGCCGTGGAAACAGCACGACGTCGATTGGAAGCTTTAAGTTTACTGCGAACCTATACGGCTGAAGATATGATGGGGCGTTATTTTGTCTATGAATTATATGCACCTTTAGATCCAAGCAACTTTTTTCATGAGGATTTATTAAGTTTATTACTTTATCAAACGGTAGGGACTCAACGCTTTGATCAAATTAAAGCGCAGTTTCAGTTACACCCAGTGACAAAAGACCTAAAGGAAATTACAGTACCATTTGCCAGTATCTTTCCTAATGCAGTCAAAGATGCCGTTACAGATGCCGACCGTATTCAAGAAACAAAAGCAAATTTTCAGATCAAAGACCGGACACCAACATCGTTTTCAACGCGAGAAATACAATCATTTGATTGGGCATTATTACAAGATTTATTACAGCGTTATCAAATACCCAAAACCGAACTCACAAAAAATCAGCAAATGATTTATGAACTGCATCGATTTTATGGTATTGATGAAGTGGCCATGGCTAACTTGATCACAAGTACTTTAGATATTGTGACTAATGAAATTAATCCACGAAAGTTAGAGAGTTTAGCGTTACAGGAATACACTCAAACTAAAGGCAGCGTTAAATCGACGACTGTGAAAGCAAAAACAGTTGAAAATGATACTTCAGCTTCAAAGGCAGCACAAACTTACTCAGATGATGAACAACGCTTGTTACGTCAAGCAAAGGCTTTATCAGTAACTGATTTTCTTGCTTGGCAAAAACAATTGAAAAAAGGGTTCGTAGGTAAGGGTGAAACTCGAGTCTTACGGGAATTGCAACATCGCAATATTTTTTCTGACGCATTGATCAATATGTTGACCTATGCTAATTTGATTGAAAGTAGTACCGTGACGCTGGCTTTCATTGAAAATGTAGCCAATGATTGGCAGCAAAATGATATTCAAACGCCTGAAGCTGCGTTAAAACGTATCCAAGCTCATTACCAAACCAATGGACGTACCAATCAAGCAGTTAATGGGAAACGTTATAGTCGGACCCCAAAGGCCAAACAAATTACTGAGCCAATACCTGCATGGTATCAGGAATCTCAAAGTTCAGAGTTATCAGAAGAATCAACCAATACCCAAAATAAGGGTAAACACACGCCTTCTGCCACTAAGTCAGCTAGTCAGGATGACCTTAAGTTCGATAAACTTTTTGATCAATTGAATGATATCAAACAAAGGAGGGAGAAACGTGAAAAGTCTTAGTGACCAGTTTGCGGCTTATATGGATCGGCGAAAGTTAAATGAAAATTACCAGCGCGTGATTCAACAGACGATACAGGATTCAGATGTGCAAACTTTTCTGCAGAATAACCATGATAGCTTAAATCAAGCAGCAATCGAACGCAGTGCCTCTAAACTATACGAATTCGTACGGGAAAAAAATAAGGTACGTGCTGGCAAATCCGGTTTAATTCCAGGTTATATTCCTAAATTGGTCATTAGTAACGGCCTAATCGATGTTTCATATGAACCTAGTGCCGCATTGATTGCCCAGCAGCAAAATACGGCTTTGAAGCAGCGTGTGACTCGGGTCAATATGCCTAAAGCGATTGAGACGGCGAGTTTTAAAGATTACGATATTACTACTGGCCGCAAGCAAGCCTTGATGGCAGCTATGGAATTTGTTAAAGATATGATCACCAAACCAAATATTTTTCACAAAGGGCTTTATCTTTATGGGGCTTTTGGCGTTGGTAAAACATATTTACTTAGCGCAATTGCCAATGAGCTCGCTCAAAGCAACATTCAAACTGCAATGATTCATTTTCCAACACTGGCCGTTGAAATGCGTGGTGCGATCAGTACTAATGGTGTGGTTGATCGTATTGATAGCTTGAAAAGTGCCCCTGTCTTAATGTTAGACGATATTGGTGCTGAATCTCCGAGCGCTTGGATCAGAGATGATGTCCTCGGCGTGCTCTTGCAATACCGGATGCAAGAACAGCTCCCGACCTGTTTTACTTCAAACTTTTCCTGGACTGAGTTAAAAACCTTTTTGAGTAATAGCAATAAGGGTAATGAACCTATTAAAGCCGCACGCATCATGGAACGCATCCACTTCTTAAGTCAAGAGATTTCAGTGGCGGGTGAAAATCGGCGTTAGTTAGTCACTGGTCAGTTATCAATTTTCAGATGTTTTTCAAAAGGAACTTGCGGTTTCATGTAAATCGTGTTTTAATAGTCCTTGAGTTGAAAGATATGTTGCAAAAGGTAGCAGAGAATTGATGCATGGCTGAAACATCAATAAAAATCCTAACTTGCAAAACCACTTTCATGAATTATAGTTTCGATCGAAATTGGTTGGCAACCAATATCAGCTAAGAGTGAAAATCTTGTGATTTTAACGTGGGTGGAACCGCGCTTTTAATAAAGCGTCCCTAGAACAAATTGTAGTTTGTTCTAGGGCTTTTTTTATACCCAACTACAACGTTAAAGCGCAAAAACTTGGAGGGTTTTAGATATGACAATTTCAATTGAATTTCCAGACGGTTCAAAGAAGCCTTTTGATGAGGGTGTTTCTGTATTAGATGTCGCTAAATCTATCAGCACTTCGTTAGGTAAAAAAGCAATTGCCGGTAAATTTAATGATGAATTGGTTGATTTACAACGACCAATCAAACAAGATGGTAAGCTGCAAATCTTAACGGCGCAAGATGACGATGCCTTGATCGTATTAAATGATACAGCTGCATTTTTATTGGCCGCTGCTTTAAAATCTTTGTATCCTAAAATGCATTTTGGCGAAGGTCATTCTACTTCAGATGGCTTTTTCTATGATACAGATAATGCTGATGGCCAAGTGACTGTTAATGATCTAGAAAATATCAAAAATAAGATGCAAGAGCTAGTTAAAGCCAATGGTGAAATCAAGCGGGTACTTGTTGATAAAGCCGATTTACTCAAAGAATTCGCTGATGATCCTTATATGGAATCATTGATCAATGCTGAAACGGGTGTGCAGATTGCTGCTTTCCAATTAGGGGACTTTATTGACTTTGGCTATCGTGCTTTGTTGAATAAGGCCGGAGAAGCCAAGATTTTTGAATTGTTATCTGTTGCCGGTGCTTATTGGCAAGGTAAATCCAGTAACCCAATGCTGCAAAGAATTTATGGGACAGCCTTCTTTAAACAAGCTGACTTAGAAGCTGATCTTAAACGGCGGGCAGAAATTAAAGAACGTGATCATCGGACATTAGGCCGAGAATTGGATCTTTTCTTCGTTGATCCAGAAGTTGGTGCCGGGTTACCATATTGGATGCCAAATGGGGCTACGATTCGACGGACAATTGAACGTTACATCATTGACCGCGAAGTTGCTGCCGGTTATGAACATGTTTATACGCCAGTATTGGCTAATTTAAATCTATATAAACAATCTGGTCACTGGGACCACTATCGGGAAGATATGTTCCCACCAATGGATATGGGTGACGGTGAAATGCTGGAATTACGGCCGATGAATTGCCCGTCACACATTCAAATCTACCAACATCATTTACGGAGTTACCGGGAATTACCAATTCGGATTGCCGAATTGGGCATGATGCATCGCTATGAGAAATCTGGTGCTTTGTCTGGGCTACAACGGGTACGTGAAATGACATTGAACGATGGTCATACCTTCGTGCGCCCAGATCAAATTCAAGATGAATTTAAGAAGATTTTACAGCTAATGATGAGTGTTTATGAAGACTTTGATATTACAGATTATACATTCCGGCTCAGTTACCGTGATCCAGCAAATACGGAAAAATACTTTGATGATGATGAAATGTGGAATAAGTCACAATCAATGCTTAAGGGTGCCATGGATGATTTAGGCCTAGATTATTATGAAGCTGAAGGTGAAGCTGCTTTCTACGGTCCAAAACTTGATGTTCAAACTAAGACAGCATTAGGCAATGACGAAACCTTATCAACGATCCAATTAGATTTCATGATGCCTGAGAAATTTAACTTAGTGTATACTGGAGAAGATGGCAAAGAACATCGGCCAGTTATGATTCATCGGGGTGTAATTAGTACAATGGAACGTTTCATTGCATACTTAACTGAGATTTACAAGGGTGCTTTCCCAACTTGGCTAGCACCAAACCAGGTTGAAATAATTCCGGTCAATTTGGACTTGCATGCTGATTATGCTCAATCATTGAAGGCACGCATGGCTGCAAAGGGTATCCGAGTCAAAGTAGATTTGCGTAACGAAAAGATGGGCTATAAGATTCGAGAAGCGCAAACTCAGAAGATACCATATACATTAGTTGTAGGGGACCAAGAGGTTGAGGACGCCACGGTTTCTGTTCGTAAATACGGTTCTGAGAAGTCAACTACAGAAGATGTTAATTTATTTGTTGATGCAATTATTGCTGAAATCAATAATTATAGTCGTACTGGTAAAGAAAATACCGTTGAAAGTAAACTTGACAAGTAAACGATAGTTAAGTATACTGTTTGATGTTGTAAAAAATAAGAAAGTAGAAGTCCGTCTTCTCGCCTATGCTTTTGAGCCTCTGGGTTGTATTTTTCATTGAACGTTATATGAATGAAGATTACGAGCGGATTTCTGTGGAAATCCGCCTTTTTTCTACTTTTATGGAGGTGCTTGACCATAGCAAGAGACATGATGGTAAATGACAACATTCGTTTCCGCGAAGTTCGTCTTATTGCTGAAAACGGTGATCAATTAGGTGTTCAATCTAAACAAGATGCTCTAAAGTTAGCAGACCAAGCCAACTTAGATCTTGTAATTGTCGCGCCGAAAGCTAAACCACCAGTTGCAAGAATCATGGATTACGGGAAATACCGTTTTGAAATGCAAAAGAAAGAACGGGAAGCTCGTAAGAAACAGAAGACCATCAGTGTTAAAGAAGTTCGTTTGAGTCCAACTATTGAAGAAAATGACTTTAATACGAAATTGAACAATGCTCGTAAGTTCTTGAGCAAAGGTGATAAGGTTAAAGTCTCAATTCGTTTCAAAGGCCGGGCAATCACGCATAAGGACATTGGTCGTCAAGTGTTGGAAAAACTAGCCAAAGAAGCTAGTGATGTTGCAACTGTCGAATCTCATCCAAAAATGGATGGGCGCAGCATGTTCTTAATGCTTGCCCCTAAAGCCGAAAAAGACAGTAAATAAGCTTTACTGTCACATACATTTTTCGAACCTGATTATTAATCAGGTTCTGTACTTAGGAGGATTTTTCAATTATGCCAAAGCAAAAAACACATCGCGCTTCTGCAAAGCGCTTTAAGAAAACTGCCACTGGTCAATTAACCAGACACCATGCCTATACACGGCATCGTTTCCATGGCAAAACGGTTAAACAACGTCGTCAATTACGTAAAGGTACTTTAGTATCAAGCGCAGATCGCGGTCGTTACCGTCAAATGCTTTCACAAGTAAAATAATCAATCTTTAAATTAACAGTCCTGACCAAGTCAGATGATCGTTTCAAGGAGGAAAAACCATGGCTCGTGTTAAAGGCGGAACAGTTACCCGCAAACGTCGTAAGAAAGTCTTAAAATTAGCAAAAGGTTATACAGGTGCTAAGCATCTTTTATTCAAATCTGCAAATGCACAGGTAATGAATTCGTATCGTTACGCATTTAGAGATCGTCGGCAACGTAAACGTGATTTCCGTAAATTATGGATCGCACGTATTAATGCTGCTGCACGTCAAAATGAAATTAGCTATAGCAAATTAATGCATGGCTTAAAAGTCGCTGGTATTGATATCAATCGTAAAATGCTTGCTGATTTAGCTATCAGTGATGCTGCTGCATT
The DNA here is from genome assembly GCF_047943045.1 of Agrilactobacillus fermenti. Lineage (GTDB taxonomy): Bacteria > Bacillota > Bacilli > Lactobacillales > Lactobacillaceae > Agrilactobacillus > Agrilactobacillus fermenti. Next base: position 1,172,312 of record NZ_CP181347.1, read on the forward strand.
TACAGCACTTGTTGATGCTGCTAAAAAAGCTTTAGCTGCTTAATAAAGCACAAAAAAACCACTCTTTAATTATGAGTGGTTTTTTTGTATAAAAAATATTTAACTTATTTAGCCGGGCCATGAGTTGTTGTGCGTTCGTGTTTTTGAGCAATAACTAAATGACCTTCATTAGTATGTTGTTCCAGTTTCTGGTGGGCCGTAATGACACCTTGAACATTAAAAGGAAGTGCCTCATCAGCGCGAATGATTAAACCAAATGTTCGTGATAAGTGGGTGAGAAAACGCAAAGCCTGGTTGGTATCAAAACTCTTGTCTTGATGGACGTAAGCCAGTGAAGTTCCAGATTTAGTAATCACTGGGGCGATATCACCCACAGTAGCAATTGAGCCGCCACCAGCCTTAACGAGTTGGTTGATCAAACCATTGTCTGTTCCATTCATAGCCGCATTAACGACGAAATCAGCTTGATTCTCAAATTTGGCCCCAACATCTTCTTGATCATAAAATCCCATCTCATCTACACCAATCAAATGCATAAATGCGGCATTTTTCTTGGCACCAATGCCAATGACTCGATTACCATAGCTTTTAGCAATTTGGACAACAATTGAACCAACTGTGCCACTTGCGCCAATTACAGCAATTGTTTTGTCGTTTGTATCCGTAAAACGTTTTAAGAATCGATGAATAATATTATAGGCGGCAACGCCTGGTGTTGGTAGACTGGCAGCATCTAAAATAGACATAGTTTTAGGTTTTTTGACAATTTTAGATGTGGTGGCCGTGACGTATTCACTATAACCACGTAACGGTCGTAGATTAATGACCCAGTCACCAATTTCAAAATCAGTGACTTCTGATCCCATAGCGACAATTTGACCGACAACATCAGAGCCTGGAATAATGGGGAAGGCCAGCGGCCGGTTCTGTTGTTCTGAACCTCGGCGTAATTTCACATCATAAGGATTAACACCAAAAGCCACTGTTTTGATTAAAACCTGATTATTTTTAGGTTCGGGCTTAGGGCGCTCAATTGTTTCAAATACTTCTGGTGCACCATAAGTATTAAAACCAAAAGATTTCATAAGCAAAACCTCCAATTAATTTAAAATATGGCACAATAGTTCTATCATAGCTCATTTCGGCCGTTGCATGAAAAAAGTTTTACCTAAATAAGTGTAATTTGGACCTGCTAGGCGACCAAGTGGTTGTAATGCCTCGACATCAATATGTTTTGTTGTTTCATCCAAGATGTGTTCGGCAAAATGAAATCCTTGTACTTCTAAGAGTAACAGATCAGTCATAACTTGCTTATTTTTATCTAATAATGGGATATGTTGATATAAGGTTGTTTCTAGACGAATCTTGGCACGGACTAAACCAGGTACCGCGATAAAATCGCTTTTAATTAGCGGTTCATTAATTAGATCCAGCTCACTATTTTGAGCAGCTATACCGGCTGCTGTAGCATTCATTGCCGCAGCAAATTCTGCGCTGACAATATGAATGACAGCTTCTTTTTGGTGTAAAATATTGAACGCTGTATGCTTAACAGACTGATTCTGCCGCAAAATTGCTAAACTAATAATCGGCTTTTGATTGCTAGCGACAGAAAAGTAACTAAAGGGCGCTAGATTAACGACTTTTGTGTCTGAATTTAAAGTTGTGACCCAGGCAATAGGTCGTGGAATCACGCTACCCGATAAAAGTTTATATTGATCTATGTGCGATAAATCTTGTGCCGCATAGGTAATCATATTCGACCACTCGTACTTAACCAAGCCTTAGCCGCTTCTAATTCGTTTTCGGAAAGATTATGTGACTGGTTGGCTTCATAAGCGGTCATATCAGCTTGCTGTTTTTGGAACATTGTTTTTAAAGCGTTAAAGTTTGCTGGCGAAACGATTGGATCCTGATTGCCGTGAGATAACCAAACTTTGGTATCTGTAATTGCTGGTGTTGCTTCATTAGCTGCTAAAACCATCGGATGAAAAAATATCCCAGTTTTGATTGGGCTAATACCAGCCAATATCGCTTTCGCAGCAACGTTTGCGCCATTTGAATAACCCACCACGATCATCTCAGAGATAGACAAGCCATGCTCGTTTGTTAGGGTTTTGATGGCATTAAATAACCAGTTAGTTTCTTGAGTTAAGCTATCTAGATCAAAACCACCAGTTGCTGTATGTTTGAAGTAACGGGTAAGACCATTCTCAATGAGCCGGCCGCGAATAGATAAAAGGCTTGCTTCTGGTGAGAGAAAATGTCCAATCGGTAGTAAGTCCTTCTCATCACCGCCAGTCCCATGTAGCAGAAGTAAAGGTGCAACATGGGCTGATCCTTGAACAAATTCGTAATTGATATCATTAGTTTTCATTAATTATTTCAGCTCCGTTTTAATTGGTGTTAAGCCAGCTTCAATTTCAGAACGCCGATTTTCCAAAAATGGGGGTAGTTCCAGATGAATACCTGCTTCATCATAAGTTTCATCTTGTAGAAATCCAGGGCCATCCGTTGCAATCTCAAATAAAATCTGTGGTGCAGCACGAAAGTACTCAGATTTGAAGTAAAAACGATCTACAAAACCAGATTGTGGCAAGCGATAGGCTTTGATTTTTTCAATCCAGGTTCGCAAAACAGTTTCATCACTAACGCGAAAGGCTAAATGATGTACGTTACCATAGCCTTCTTCAGCGGGAGCAACATCTTCGCGGTGTTCCATGATCACTTCAGCACCATGGCCACCATTATTTAACTCATACCGAGTAAAAGCACCCTCTGTTTCATTTTGAGTAAAGCCCATCAGTTCAGTTAAGATCAAGTTTAAATGGCCTTGATTAAAAACGGTAATTTGAACGGGGCCAAGACCTACAATAGCAAATTCGGCAGGGACGTCACTTTTTTTAAAGGGTGTACCGCCAGAAATACCGCTATTATGTTCATCGGATACCAACTGATATTGTTGACCATCGAAATCTTCAAATTGGATAATTTTATCTCTGAATTGTGTTTTGATTTCTGAGTGCGTAATGTGATTTACTTCGAATCGCTTGGTCCAATAAGTTAGAGCTGCATCGTTAGGCACACGAAAGCCAATTCGTGAAATTAGATTGGTTCCCTTTTTACCCTTGGCTAGATGGGGAAATTCAAAAAAGGTGATATCTGTACCAGCAGTGCCCATATCGTCCGTAAAATAAAGATGGTAGGCTGAGACATCATCCTGGTTGACTGTTTTTTTTATTAAATGTAAGCCCAATAATTTAGACATGAAATTAAATATTTTTTGTGCGTCCGATGTAATCGCAGTCACATGGTGTAAACCTAGTAAATTTTCATTATCCATTAAAAACGACACTCCTTTGTTTAAAATATGCTTCAATTTCGGAACGTTTGCTTTCAAATTTAGGGGGCAAGCCTAAGCTTTCGCCTAACGTTGCTAAGGGTTCATCTAAGGTAAATCCGGGTGTCATCGTTGCAAATTCAATTCGGTTATGGTTCGGCTCACGAATATAGAGACTGGTGAACCAGCCACGATCGCGGACCTCTTCAATTGACCAACCTTGATCTTGAGCTTTTTGAATCATGGCCTGCAGTGATTTAATGTCTGTTACCGTTAATGCAACATGGTCCATACTACCGCGGCCAAAGCGGTGCTTATCGGTTGAATTAGAAAACATAATCTTTAAAAAGTTACCATCATCCAGCAGCAATTGATCATCTTCAAAATGTAAATTTAAAAAACGTTCAAAAAAGTCAAGTGTCGGTGCTATTTCTGGCACGTGTAGTTCAGTACCTAAAAGGCCGACGATTTGGTAGTTGCCCGGAATATTATTAGAAACATATTGTTGTGGTGCCAGCGCTTTAAAGCTTGGATGGAGCGTAATTGTGACACCATCTGGATCATTGAATTGTAAATTATCATCAACCTGTGTGGTCATAATGTGATAATGATTCAAACGGTCATACCAGAATGATAAGCTAGCTTCGGGGATTGCATAATGGATGCCATTCAAATAGCTTTTGCCGTCATAACGATGACCGATATTAGGCACTTCAAAAAAAGTAGTAACAGTACCTGGTGTGCCTAAATAATCACCATAGAACAGGTGCCGCATATGAATATTTTCTTGATTTACCGTATTTTTAACGAAACGAAAGCCAAGGACTTGTGTATAGAATGCAATATTCTTTTTAGCATCTTTAGTTAATAAGGAGACGTGATGCAATTTTGACATGTTAGATCCTCCCTTTTAAGTTATTGTATATTACTTACACAAAGTAAGCAATAACTTTGGACTTAATAAATCGCTTACAAAACAAGGTTACCATAAAACATGCATTAAATGCTAAAATCTACTATAATGTATAAATGTATATGTATAAAACGAAAAATAGGAGAAAGTTCTGTGAGTTTTACGCCAACATTTATGATTGAGTCCATTTTTAATATCGATGCTGATCAACTTAAACAATTAGATATTAAAAATATTCTGACAGATTTAGATAATACATTATTACCATGGAATGATAAGCGCGCAACCGATGAGCTCAAACATTGGTTGGCACACTTAACTCAAGCGGGAATCAAAGTTATTGTGGTTTCTAATAATAACCATCAGCGTGTTAAACTGGCACTCAAGGATATTGATGTACCATTTATTTCACGAGCTTTAAAACCAACTACAAAAGGGATTCGTCATGCGATTCAACAATTTAACTTGCGCCCCAGTGAAACTGTAATGGTTGGCGATCAGTTGATGACGGATATTTTTGCCGGTAATGCTGCAGGTATTCGTACAGTTCTAGTCAAACCGCTGGTAGCAACTGATGGTTGGAACACAAGCATTAATCGCTTTTTAGAGCAATTTATTTTTATGAAGTTACGTTATCAAAACGGTCCTTTAATTTGGCATCAAAAATTGACGGACCGCTAATTTTTTTGGAGGTATGCATGGACTTAACTGAAGATATATATTGTATTGGCTGTGGTGCTAAGATCCAAACTTTGGATAAATCTGCTCCAGGGTATATTCCTAATAGTGCTTTGCAAAAACAGCTGACACAAAACGCAGAAACGATTTATTGTCAACGGTGTTTTAGGTTAAGACACTATAATGAGATTGTGCCAGTATCTGTTGCAAATGATGAATTTATTAAATTGCTAAATGAACTTGGTACTAAAGATGCACTGATCATTAACGTGATTGACATTTTTGACTTTGATGGTAGTGTGATCCCAGGTTTACATCGCTTCGTGGGTCAAAACCCTGTGATTATTGTCGGCAATAAGGTAGATGTTTTACCCAAAGAAGTTTCAAGGCCAAAGATTCGGCACTGGTTAGAAGTGCAAAGTCATGCTCAAGGTCTACGGCCAATCAAAACAGTTTTGGTATCTTCTAAAACCGGTGAAAATGTTGAAGGACTTTTAAAAGTGATCGATCGTTATCGTGAAGATAAAGATGTTTATGTGGTTGGAACTACGAACGTAGGTAAATCAACACTGATCAATCAAGTGATTCGTCAGAATATGACCATCAAAGATTTGATCACAACTTCAAGATTTCCAGGTACAACTTTGGATAAAATCGAAATTCCCTTTGAAGATGGTCGCTACCTAATTGATACGCCAGGTATTATTCATGAACATCAAATGGCGCATTATTTAAATGACAAAGATTTGAATTTGATCGCACCGCAAAAAGAAATCAAGCCGAAAACGTTTCAGTTAAATGCTAGACAGACATTGTTTTTGGCGGGTATTGCACGTTTTGATTATATACAAGGTGCACGTCAAGGAATTACCGTCTATGCTGATAATCAACTGTATCTCCATCGCACCAAGCTAGAGAATGCGGATGTATTTTATACGAGACAGATTGGGCAATTATTAACACCACCCCGTACTGAGGATCTCAAGAACTTTCCCAAACTTGTTCGTCAAGAATTTTCGATTCAAGAACCGAGTGACATTGTTTATGCCGGGTTAGGATGGATCACAGTCAAACATCCAGGACTAGTGGCCGCTTATGTACCTGAAGGTGTCAATGTTGCAGTTCGACCAGCAATTATTTAAAAGGAGTTATTATGCTAACAGGAAAACAAAAGCGTTTCTTACGTTCAAAGGGTCAAACGATGCGGCCAATCATGCAAATCGGTAAAAATGAATTCTCACAGCATTTGTTTGCACAAGTCGACGCGACTTTAGAACGACGTGAACTGATTAAGATATCTTTATTGCAAGCAGCAGCTGTAACACCTCAGGATACGGCTGAGTGGTTAGTTGCTCAGGATCATAAAATTGAGATTGCTCAGATTATTGGTCGGACGATTTTAGTTTTTCGCCCATCAACTAAAGAAAAGTTTCAAGACATTTCCAAATCGATTGCTGAATTATAATATTTAATTGATAAGGAAGAGATTAATGTGCAGCAAAAGACAGTCACACTGCGACAACCAGTCATATCCACTGAAGTTAAACGCAAGTTGGTTTATCTGAATCAGAGAAGACAGGTCGGTATTCTCGGGGGGACTTTTAACCCACCACATTTAGGTCATTTAATCATGGCAGATCAAGTTTTAAAACAACTTGGTTTGGAGAAAGTTCTTTTTATGCTAGACAATCAACCGCCCCATGTTGATCAGAAACAAACGATCCCAAGCACTTTTCGAAAAGATATGGTCAATTTAGCGATTCTGGATAATTTGAATTTTGAATTAGAAACGCTTGAATTGGAACGCGGTGGTAAAAGTTACACTTATGACACGATTCGTGAGCTAAAGCTGCGTCATCCGGATACAGATTATTATTTTATTATCGGCGGCGATATGGTAGCCTATTTACCAAAGTGGTATAAAATTGAGTCATTAATAAAAATGGTTCATTTCGTAGGGGTTCGTCGTCAAGACTATGCTGTCCATTCACCCTATCCAGTGATCTGGGTGGATGCACCACTGATTGATATTTCATCTAGTAATGTTCGGCAACGTGTTCGTACCAATCGTTCGATTCATTATTTAGTACCAAATGCAGTTGAAGACTATATTTATGATAAGGGTCTGTATGTTCATGACAAAAATAAATGAAGTACTACCATATGATTATGAGGTATTATTACAAAAGGTTCATGCCAAATTAACCGATAGCCGCTATAATCATGTTTTGCGAGTAGCGGATACGGCTGAAGCATTGGCACAACAGTATTCAGCTGATCCGGTGAAAGCACGAATTGCTGGGATTGTTCATGATTATGCCAAGCAATTTCCAGACGAAGCGTTTAAGCAAGTCATTATGTCTCAAAAATTAGCGCCAGAGTTATTAGGCTATAACAACGGGATTTGGCACGGTGTCGTCGGCACCTATTTTATCAAACGTGATTTACGTATTTTTGATACTGCCATTTTATCGGCCGTTGCTAAGCATACGACAGCTGATGTCGAAATGTCAGCGTTGGATCAAATTATTTTTATTGCTGATTATATTGAACCAAACCGCAATTTCCCGGGTATTGACGCAGCTCGAAAAGCAGCTCAAAAATCGTTAGCAATCGGTGTTGCTTTTGAATTGCAACATACTTTAAGGTATTTGGTGACGCAAGGCGCTAAGATTTATCCGAAAACAATTATAAGTTATAATACATGGCGGGAATATTTAGAAAATTAATAAAGGGGTTTTGAATACTTGGATAGTCAACAGATGTTAGAAGTAGCAGTTAAGGCCGCTGACGGCAAGCATGCAGAAGATATTGTGGCGTTAGATATGCAAGAAGTTAGTCTCCTGGCAGATTATTTTTTGATCATGCATGGAAATTCCGAACGGCAAGTTGAAGCTATTGTTAGTGAAATTGTCGATAAGGAAGAAAAACATGGTTTTGAAATCAAACATATGGAAGGCAAGAAGGGCTCTCGCTGGTTTTTGATCGATTTAGGCGATATTGTCGTGCACGTCTTCTTAAAAGAAGAACGCGATTTCTACAATCTTGAAAAATTATGGTCTGATGCACCGTTAGTTAATGTTTCACAGTGGGTTACAGAATGATTTATACAACCTTTGCTAGCGTCTATGATCGACTCATGGACGAGGCAATGTATGACGAGTGGGCTACTTACGTCAATCAATCTGTACTACGTGAGACGGGTGTCCATCCTAAACTATTAGAGTTGGCCTGTGGGACTGGTGACTTGGCAGTTCGTTTACAACAACACGGTTATCAGGTAACGGGGCTGGATATTTCTGAAGAAATGTTGGCACTAGCCGATCAGAAAATTTCTGAAGCTCAATTGAAAGTTCCTTTAATTCAAGGAGATATGTTAGACCTGGGTTTTCCAGCAAATTTTGATGTGGTCACTTGTTTTGATGACTCACTTTGTTATTTACGCGATTCTAAGGCGGTGGCACAGACCTTTAGCAACGTCTATCGTGCCTTAAAACCTGGCGGCATATTTTTATTTGATGTTCATTCGCTTTATCAAATGGACCATATTTTTCCAGGATACATGTATAATGCTAAATTTGAAGATTTAGCTTTTATGTGGTCTAGTTATGCGGATGACCAACGCGCACATGCTGTGGTGCATGAACTGACTTTTTTTGTTTGGGATGAAGGTATTCAAGGCTATCAAGCTATTGAAGAAATTCACCATGAACGGACTTACGCAGTATCTGATTTTAAGCAATTATTGACGGCTGCTGGCTTTGTCAATATTGTAGCTACTGCTGATTTCGGTCGTACAGAAATTCAATCAGATTCAGAGAGGTATTTTTTTAAGTGCAACAAAAAAAATTGACTGCGTGTGGGGTAATTGCTGAGTATAATCCTTTTCATACTGGACATGCATATCAGTTAAAAATGGCTCGAATCAAAACGCACGCGGATGTTTTGGTCGTTGTAATGAGTGGTAATTTTGTTCAACGTGGTGAGATTGCCATTGTCGATAAGTATCAACGAACGGCGATGGCCTTGGCAAATGGGGCAGACCTTGTTGTGGAGTTACCGTTTTCTAATAGTGTCCAACCAGCAGACTTGTTTGCAAAAGGTGCATTGACAATTTTAAGTGCGTTGCAATGTGAGCATCTGGCTTTTGGCACTGAAGTTGCCGAGATAAATTATCAACAACTGGGCTTTAAATTGCGGCAGTTACCAAACCGAAATGATTATTTTGTTGATTATCGGAAAACTTATGCCACCCAAATTAATGAGTTCTTTCAAAATGAGCTGGGGCTGAGTTTTGATCAACCTAATATGCTATTGGCTGCGAGTTATGCTCGGGCTAATGCTGATTTGGCAATGCCGCTGTCATTAGTACCAATTCAGCGCGTAGGTGTCGAACATGACAGTTCTGTTAAGACTGGAAAATATCAAAGTGCAAGTGCGTTACGCAATCAATTATTAGCGGGTGTGTTGCCAGAAGCATTGACGGCTTTTTTGCCACAAACGAGTGTCTTTGAATTGAAACAAGCACCTAAATTTTTGAATTGGACCAACTGTTTTGAATTTTTGAAGTATCGTTTGTTGTCCACAGATTTAGAGCGGTTGGCAAAAATCTATCAGATCAACGAAGGTCTAGAATATCGAATACTGCAACATATCCGAGATTGCGATTCTTTTACGGACTTTCTTCATGCTATTAAGACTAAGCGTTACACTTTTGCACGACTACAACGCGTATTGACTTATATTTTATTAGGCGTTACAAAATCTGAAATGCATTTAGCCAAAGATTTTGTTCATCCCCTGGGATTTAATGAGTGTGGTCGAGCTTATTTAAATCAGGTAAAAAAGCAAATCACGTTACCAATTATTACTCGCGCCAATTCAAAGAATACTAAATCAGATGGTCTTTTTTATTTACAAAACCGGGTAGATCAATTCGTTGAATTATTAACGCATGTCAGTCAAAATTATGGTCGTCAACCGATTTATATCAGGAGGTAGTATATTGTTACAATGGACGCTAGCTGAGCTTGCAAAGTTTCAGCAAAAACCGTTGCAATTTAATGAAACTTTGGATTTAAAGCAGGCATTGCATCAGAGATTAAGTGAGATTAGCGATGCCCAGCCGTTTACTGTTAAGGGTAGTTTGACTTTTGACCATGATGCTTGGATTTTAGATATGCATCTTGTTGGTACGATTACAGTGCCGTCAACACGAAGCTTGGCACCGGTATCTCTACCAATTGATCGTTACGTTTCCGAAGTTTATGTGACGAGTGAAAATGCTGATGATGAGAATTTTGAAGATGAGGTAGTCATTGAAATTGAAGACAAAAAAATAGATCTTCAGCAATCTATCGAAGATAATATTATTTTGAGCATTCCATCACAAGTGTTGACGCCCGAAGAAAAGGCAGCAGATATCATGCCTAAAGGCCAGGGGTGGCATGTCGTTTCCGAAGCAGATTATCAAACTGCTCAGTCTGAAGAAGAGGGCACACCCAACCCTGAATTCGAGAAATTAAAAGACTTATTCTCTGGGCAAGACAGAAAAAACACAGATTAATTGAAGTTTGGGAAGTAGATATGCTAGGATAAACAAAGAATTTAAATAGGAGGGTATATTTCATGGATCAACCACAAATTGGTGTTATCGGCATGGCCGTAATGGGCAAAAACTTAGCTTTGAATATTGAAAGCAGGGGCTACACAGTCGCAATTTTTAATCGGACTGCCGCTAAAACAGAAGCTGTTATGAAAGAACACAGTGAAAAGAAATTAGTACCAAGTTACACAATTGAGGATTTCGTTAAATCACTCGAAAAGCCTCGTCGAATTTTAATGATGGTCAAGGCTGGTGCGGGTACTGACGCAGTGATCGATGAGTTATTGCCTTTGCTTGATAAAGGCGATGTATTGATCGATGGTGGTAATACCTTCTTTGAAGATACCATGCGTCGCAATGAAAAATTAGATCAATCTGGCATTAATTTCATTGGTATGGGCGTTTCTGGTGGTGAGCTTGGTGCCCTTGAAGGGCCTTCGATGATGCCTGGTGGTCAAAAAGAGGCTTATGATCTAGTAGCGCCTATTCTAGAACAAATTTCTGCTAAAGCTAACGATGGCGCACCCTGTGTCACTTATATTGGCCCAAATGGCGCAGGCCATTATGTCAAAATGGTACATAACGGTATCGAGTACGGCGATATGGAATTGATCGCTGAAAGTTATAACATTATGCGTAATGTGTTGCATTATTCCGTTGAAGATCTTGCAGGTGTCTTCAATGAGTGGAATAAGGGTGAACTTGAAAGTTATCTGATTGAGATCACAGCCGAAATTTTAACACGCAAAGATGACGAAGGCACTGATGATCCGATCGTTGATATGATTCTAGACGCTGCTGGTAATAAAGGTACCGGTAAGTGGAGTTCACAAAATGCCTTAGAATTAGGTGTGCCACAGTCACTTATCACCGAAGCTGTTTATGCGCGTTATATTTCTGCTTTAAAGACAGAACGGGTTGCCGCCAGCAAAGTTTTGCCGGGTCCAGATAAGATGCCTGAAATCTCTGATGTCAAAGCAACAATTGACAAGGTTCGACAAGCCCTTTATTTCAGTAAAATTATGAGTTATGCCCAAGGGTTTGAACAAATGCGTTTTGCTTCCGAAAAATACAATTGGGATTTACAATATGGTGAAATCGCCAAAATCTGGCGTGCAGGTTGTATTATTCGTGCTCAGTTCTTACAAAAAATTACTGATGCTTACGACCGCAAAGCAGACCTTCAAAACTTGTTATTGGATGATTATTTCTTAGACGTTGCTAAAAACTATCAGCAAGCCACTCGTGATGTCGTTGCTTTGGCAGCGCAAGCAGGTATTCCTGTTCCCGCTTTTAGTGCAGCTATTTCCTATTATGATTCTTATCGCAGCGAGGTTTTACCAGCTAATTTGATTCAAGCACAACGGGATTATTTTGGTGCCCACACGTATCAACGTGTCGATAAGGATGGTATTTTTCATTATACTTGGTATAAAGAACAATAATTATAATTATTATTTATGAGATTAGACTGAGATACTTTTGTATCTCAGTTTTTTGTTATCCTAATTTAATACGATTCGCTCATAATTTATGAAGTTTTGCTGTATTAAGTTGGTTCTTATGGTAAAATGGCATGTGGAAAAGTTTCACTTTTTAATTTATATAATATGATTAAGCCCAACTAAGTGGATTATTATAAGGAGCTGCTTTTTTTAATGAGTAGAATATTAGTAATTGAGGATGAAAAAAATTTAGCACGATTCGTTGAATTGGAGCTAAAACATGAAGGTTATGACGCTGAAGTTTACTTTAATGGGCGTACTGGATTAGATGCGGCACTTAATGAGGATTGGGATGCTATTTTACTAGATTTAATGCTGCCAGAGTTGAATGGTTTGGAAGTTGCTCGTCGTGTTCGCCAAGTCAAAAATACACCGATTATTATTATGACAGCTCGGGATTCAGTCATTGATCGTGTTTCTGGACTAGATCATGGCGCTGATGACTATATTGTCAAACCTTTTGCTATTGAAGAACTTTTAGCACGGTTGCGCGCACTTTTACGCAGAATCGACATTGAAGGCGAACATAATGCAAATAAGCAACACACCATTACGTATCGCGATCTGACGATTGAAAAAGAAAATCGAGTTGTGCGTCGGGGCGAGGATATCATTGAACTTACCAAGCGCGAGTATGAATTGCTTTTGACATTGATGGAAAACGTTAATGTCGTTTTATCTCGGGAACTTTTATTGCGTAAAGTATGGGGTTATGATTCCAACGCTGAAACAAACGTTGTGGATGTTTATATTCGCTATTTACGTAATAAAATCGATGTTGCTGGCAAGCCAAGCTATATTCAAACAGTTCGTGGTACAGGATACGTTATGCGCTCCTAGACTGTGAAGGGGGAATGCTGATTTGATGGAAGAACAAGTTGCTCAACCACAAAAGCGCACCCGTAGTTTAAAGACATCTTTAAAGGCCAAATGGACTTTAGGGATGTCTGTTATTATACTGGGAACGCTACTCTTGTTCTCATTTGTGATTTATTATACGGTTCGAAACGTCTTATTGGATCAGGAAAAAATTACAGTTCAAGAAACAATTACGGCTGTTAAACATCGATTAGATTCTGAAACACATGAATTGTCTGCAGATAATGTGTTGCCGCGTTTAAATATTGAACGAGATAAAAATGCGCTTTATCCAGCCTCACCGAATTGGGATCAGACCGATGTTTTTCAAGATTCGGTCATACAAAAGTTATCACGGAATGATATTAATGTTGGTGTTTATAATAGTCGTGGTACACAAATTTTTACAACTAAAGCTACTTCTTTGCCGTTAAAGAATACGCGTGACTTAGGGGTGTTTTTGCGCGAATATAAGCACCAAACGGTGATGCAAGGCAAAGCTGCGATACATTCACAGCGCAATAATCGTTTGATTGGCTATATTCAAGTTGTTGACGGTATGGTAAGCTATCATCGCAATATGGAGCGTTTGCGCTTATTTATGGTTCTATTTACAGCCATAGCTGTCCTGCTAGGCGGTTTGGCTTCATTTCTGATTATTCGACATTTTCTTAGGCCGATTCGCAAGTTGAGTGATGCCATTGAATTGGTTAAAGTCGAGCCCAATACTCAAATGCGTGTGCCAGAAATTAATAGTGACGATGAATTAGCCGAACTAACTGATGAATTCAATCATATGTTAGATAAAACCCAACGTTTTGTAGATGCTCAAAATAATTTTGTCCAAGATGTATCTCACGAACTAAGGACGCCTGTCGCTGTTTTAGAAGGGCATCTACAATTGTTGAATCGCTGGGGCAAGGATGATCCAGAAGTTTTGGATGAATCATTAAATGCTTCTATCCAAGAATTACAACGGATGAAATATTTGATTCAAGAAATGTTAGATCTATCACGCGCCGATCAGGTTGAGGAACTTTATGGCCAAGAAACTACAGAGGTAGTCCCATTGGTCGATCAAATTTATAATAACTTTAAAATGTTACATCCAGAATTTTCAATTGTTTTGGATTTAGATTTAAAGGCGGATACTTTCGTAAGAATTTATCGTAATCATCTTGAACAAATTTTAGTCATCTTAATGGATAATGCCGTTAAATATTCTGAAAATCGAAAAGAAATTCACTTATCAGCCTCACAAGATTCTCGTTTTGTAAATATTGCAGTTCAAGATTTTGGCGCAGGTATACCTGAAAATGATCGTAAAAATATTTTCAATCGATTCTACCGCGTTGATAAGGCTCGCAGTCGGGACAAAGGCGGTAATGGATTGGGACTTTCGATTGCTCAACGCTTGATTGAAAGCTACCATGGTAGCATTTCAGTAGAAAGTACCGTTGGTTCAGGGTCGATTTTTCGGATAGACGTGCCTTTATTTGTACCAGAAGCTGAGAAAGAAGAAGAAAAACTGGCTAAAAAGGAACAATAAGTTTGTGACATTTTTTATCAAAGGATAACAAAAAAGAGGGCCATTACGGCACCTCTTTTTTTTACTATCTTGGTCGATTCTGTTTACCAGCGTTACGTTGACGATTGCGCTCATGAATTGCTTTAAGCGATTCCGCCGTTTCAGAACTATTCGTTTGAGTAGTTGCGGCTGGATTGTCATCTAGTGACTCAATGACTTGTTCATTGACAACTTCTACAATTGGTTTATTTTTAAGTTCTGTATCAATTTGTTTTTTAATACGTGGGGTCATCCAAAATGTAACGATAATTTGTTGGATGACAACGATTAGACCACCGACTAGGAAATATAGGCCTAAACCAGCTGGTGCAATCAAAGCAAAAATAAATGTCGTAATTGGTCCCATCATCGCAGAAACACGCATTGCTTGTTTTTGCGCTTCTGGAACAGATAAAAGCATGAGGTAACTTTGCAAGGCATAAAATAAAGTTGCAACGATTACAACAACCAAGTTGGAGCGGCCTAAATTAATACCCAGGAAATGCGCAGAAGAAATTTCAGGTGAGTACATAACAGCTTGAAAAATCCCGATCATAATTGGAAATTGAATGATCAGGGGTAAACAACCCATGCCACCAGTCAAACTAAGATCATTTTTCTTATAAACATCCATTTGCAGTTGACCAAGCTTTGCTTGCGCTGCTTGAGAATTATTCTTTTTCATTTGCTTTTGAATCAACTGTAACTGAGGCTGGATCCGTTGAACTTTTTCTTGTTGAATGGTGGACTTCTTAGATTGAACTAACATCAACGGTAAAATAATCAAACGGACCACAAAAGTAATAATCAAGATACCCCAGCCATAACCACTAGGGCCTCCAATCTTATCAGCCGTCCAATTGATTAGATGCTGCATTGGTACGGCTAAACCATTATAAAGTGTGCCATAAAAGAATCCTGAGGGTGGTTTTTGCCCTGGCTTGTAGAAATTCTGAAATGAACAACCGCTTAAAATAAACATTAGTGCAAAGGCTGAACAAATCAAAAGTAAGTATTTAATTTTTTTTTGCTTCATGTTAGCTTCCCTTCCGATAAGAATACAAAATTACTATACGTGAAGGGAAGCCAATATTCAACCAATCACGCGAAATTTTGAAAAATCGGGCGTAGGACTGAGTGATTGCACGATAACTTTTTGTACTTTACTAAACGGGGTGGGAGAAGCCTTAATTGCGGCTACAAACTGATCTACAGCTTGTTTTGGACCAACCACTTCAATATAGACAGAGCCATCACTTTTATTTGCGACGGTACCTGCTAAATGATATTCATCTGCTAACATTTTAGTCGTATAACGAAAGCCAACACCTTGAACACGACCAAAAACAGTTAATGCTAATGCCTTTTGCATCACATGACCTCCTAGAGAACATGTTATAATACGATGGAATAGATAGAAATAGAATAAGGTGAAACTATGAAGATAATTCGTTCAACTCAAAACGATCAGATTAAGCAAATTCATAAATTAAAACAAACTAAGTATCAAAAAAAATTTGGGGCTTATTTATTGGAAGGCCCTCATGAAGTGCAAGAAGCGATTCAGGCACATGCGCCAATTAAACACTTATTGATTACTGAGGGCATTCAGTTGAGCTTTGCGACTGAAGCAACTGAAATTGATATGATTCAAATTGAGCCTAGCGTCAGTGCTTACTTATCCGACACGAAAGCAACACAAGGTATTTTTGCCGTTATCAAAATAGCCGAACAAACCTTACCAACTGATTTAGCGGGAGGTTGGATTTTGCTGGATGCCTTGCAGGATCCAGGAAATCTTGGCACCATTATTCGAACAGCAGATGCTTTGGGTTTGAAAGGTGTTATTTTAGGCGAAGGTACAGTATCAGTATACAATCCAAAAGTATTGCGTGCACTTCAAGGCAGTCAGTTTCATTTACAAATAGTGACCCAATCATTACTGACTGTATTAACTGCGCTGAAGCAACAACAAATTCCGGTTTTTGGCACTGCGTTAACACCAAATGCGGTCGGTATTGGGCAAATACCCGCTACATCGAATTTCGCCGTCGTGATCGGTAATGAGGGCAACGGTGTTTCGGACGCTATTCTTGCGCAGACAACTCAAAATATTGTAATTCCGATCAGAGGTAAAGCAGAATCACTGAATGCGGCAGTTGCAGCTGCAATTATAATGTACCATTTTTCACAAGGATAGATTATTTTAATAAATTTACTAATTTTTTAGAAGTAAATCATTGCACTTAAATACTTTAAATGATATTATGTCGTTAGTTTTTGAATATGTGACTTTGTCAAAGGAGTTTGTGAATGACCGTAAATAGTTGGCAACATGATTCTGAATACGTCGCATTAGTTTCGGATTTATTACAAAGAGATGAAGTATTAAGATTAGCAGAATTTACCCAACATTATTATTCTAACCGATTGGAGCATTCGATTCATGTTTCATATCGGAGTTATCTGATTGGGAAAAAACTTGGATTAAATACGCGTGCTTTAGCAAGAGCTGGCCTTTTACACGACTTATTTTATTACGATTGGCGTAATACGAAGTTTGATATGGGTACACACGCCTATGTCCATCCAAGAATTGCTTTGAGAAATGCCGAAAAAATTACAGATCTATCTCCAATGGAAAAAGATATTATCATCAAGCACATGTTTGGTGCTACTTTAGCCTTACCAAAGTACAAGGAGAGTTGGGTTGTTACGCTGGTTGATGATTATTGCGCCCTTGAAGAAGTTGGGGATCCTTTATATCATCGAGCTGCGGCAAGAATTAAAAAGCATTTTGGCGTTTCTATAGAACAATAATAATAGAACAATAATTTAAAAATCAAACAAAGGTTGCGTTAAGCAGCCTTTTTGTGTATACTTATTTTAAGTAAGTGAGGGGTGGTCGGAATGATGCAAAAAACAACCAATGTTGAAGCATGTCAAAAGAAACAAATTGAATTGTGTCCACGTTTTCAAAAGACTTTTTCTATTTTAGGGAAAAAATGGAATGGCCTGATCATTGATGTATTGGTCGAAAATGGCACATTAAGATTTCGTGATTTAGCACATTCAATTGAAAAGTGCAGTGACCGTGTCTTAGTTGAACGCTTAAAAGAACTTGAACGAGAGAACATTGTTAGTCGTGTTTCATTTTATGATAGCAATCTCGTAGAATATCATTTAACAGAAAAAGGCAAGGCTTTAGCACCAGTCATGCAGTCAGTGCATGCTTGGGCTGATGAATACATTACCGAAGCTGAATGCGATGCTTGATGATTCTGTATTGACTTTCTGCAAGCTTGCGGTATGATAGCTATATTGAAAAACGTTGAAGGAAAATAGTAATACAACTAGGCGGGTTAGAGAGATAATCGTTTTCTGAAATATTATCCGATGTTTGGTTGTATGAATTCACTTCCTGAGTTGACACTTAGGCTTTTTGCTGAAGGTGCTCCGGTTGAGTGACCGTTAAACATGAAGTGTATAGCGTTTTTGACGTTGTAAATTAGGGTGGTACCGCGTGTAGACCTCGTCCCTTCGTTGGATGAGGTCTTTTTTTGTGATTAATGTAACCCAAGAAAGGAATTGCTTATGAGTTTAAAAAAAGATTTGGAAGTTTTGCGTGACCAAGGCTTAACACAAATTAAAGCCACTGAGGCAATGAAAGATCTAAATGATATTCGTGTCAAATTACTGGGGAAAAAGGGACCAATTACTAATGTTCTCCGGGGGATGAAAGACTTATCTCCAGAGGAACGTCCAAAAGTTGGAGCTTTTGCTAACGAGATTCGGGATACATTAACGACAGCAATTGAAGCCCGGAAAAGTACCTTAGAAGCACGAGCTCTAAATAAACAACTTGCGGCGGAAACGATTGATGTTACTTTACCGGGTCGGCAGGTTCATGTGGGCACGAGCCACATCCTCACGCAGACGATGGATGATATTGAAGAATTATTTATTGGTATGGGCTATCAAGTTGTGGATGGGCCTGAAGTTGAAGAAGATCATTACAATTTTGAAATGATGAATATTCCTAAGAATCACCCTGCTCGTGATATGCAAGATACGTTTTATATTACAAATGAATTACTGATGCGAACGCATACTTCTCCAGTTCAGGCACGCACGTTAGAAAAACATGACTTTTCACAAGGCCCTCTAAAAATGATCAGTCCAGGCCGTGTTTTTCGTCGTGATACAGACGATGCTACCCATTCGCATCAATTCCATCAAATTGAAGGTTTAGTTGTTGATAAGCATATTACAATGGCTGATTTAAAGGGAACATTGGAAGTTTTAGCGAAGCATGTCTTCGGTGCTGAAAGAACGATTCGTTTACGTCCGAGTTACTTCCCATTTACTGAGCCTTCAGTTGAAGTCGATGTTTCATGTTTTGCCTGTGGTGGCAAAGGTTGTGCTGTTTGTAAATATACCGGGTGGATCGAAGTTCTTGGTGCCGGAATGGTCCATCCAAACGTCATCAAAAATGCTGGAATCGATCCTGATGTCTATGGCGGCTTTGCCTTTGGGTTAGGACCTGATCGCTTTGCGATGTTGAAATATGGTATTGATGATATTCGTGAATTCTATCTAAATGATATTCGTTTCTTACATCAATTTAATACGGAAGGATAAGACAAAATGAAAATTTCTTATAAATGGTTACAAGATTATATCCCACTATCTGAAGATCCTGATGTCTTAGCCGATAAGGTTTCTCGAACTGGGATCGAAGTTGCAAGTGTCATTCGACCAGAGGCTGGCTTGAAAAAAATCGTCGTTGGGCATATTAATGCAATGGCACCACACCCAGATTCAGATCATCTAAATATCTGCCAAGTTGATGTTGGTGAAGCTAAAGATTATCAAATCGTTTGTGGCGCACCTAATGTCGCACCTGGCCAGAATGTCATCGTGGCTTTGCCTAATTCACGTATTGCCGGCAATACTAAAATTAAAAAGTCAAAAATGCGTGGTGTGCAATCCATGGGCATGATTTGCAGTCTTCAAGAGATCGGTTTTTCCGAAAATGTTGTACCTAAAGAATTTGCAAACGGCATTTACGTCTTTCAAGAGCCAGTTACTGTGGGCGCACCGGTATTTAAGTATTTAGGTATGGATGACATTATTTTGGATTTTGATATTACACCAAATCGAGCAGATACGTTGGGTATGCATGGTGCTGCATGGGAAGTTGGTGCGATGTATGCTGAAAAGCCTAAATTTGAAACCAACGATTTAGTTGAAACTGGGCAGTCAATTGCCAATGAATTAAGCGTTGATGTGACAAATAAAAATTTGGTACCAGCCTATTATTTACGTAGAATTCATAACGTTAAACTGCAACCAAGTCCGATGTGGTTGCAAACACGTCTTTGGAATGCTGGTATTCGGCCAATCAATAATGTCGTTGACATTACCAACTACGTTATGATCACTTACGGGCAGCCATTGCATGCGTTTGATGCTAACAAATTAACCAGTGACCATATTGTCGTACGGCAAGCACAAAAGAAAGAAACATTGGAAACACTTGATGAAGTGACACGTCAATTAAGTACTGATGACATTGTGATTACTGATGATAGCCAAACACCAATTGCTTTAGCCGGTATCATGGGTGGCAAACAAAGCGAGATTGATGGCAACACGACTGATGTTATTTTAGAATCAGCCGTCTTTGATGGGGCAGCAATTCGAAAAACGGCACAACGTCAGAATTTACGGACGGATGCTTCCACCCGGTTTGAAAAGGGAGTTGATACAAGTGCGATCATTGAAGCCTTAAATGCGGCCGCCGCTTTGTTAGTCAAATATGCAGCAGCTACAGTTGATCAAGGCTATTTGACCGGTCAAGCAATAAAACCTCAGGCCGTTACTATCCCGATTAAGTTAGATCGAATTAATCATATTTTGGGAACCAGTTTAACATTAGATCAAGTTATTGAAATTTTTCATAACTTAGGCTTTGGTACCGCAGTCACTGATGGTGAACTGATCAAAGTAACCGTGCCACCACGCCGCTGGGATATACATATTGAAGCTGATTTGGTTGAAGAAATCGCACGTATGTATGGTTACGATCGTTTACCAGTTTCGTTACCTAAAGTTGCCATGACACCAGGTGAATTTAATCCCCAACAAAAGTTCATTCGACATGCTAAACGACAACTTCAGAGCGCAGGTCTATCAGAAGTGATCAGCTATGCATTGACGACAGAAGTAAAAGCAACACAGTTTAAAATGACGCAATTAGATCAATTGACGAAGTTGAATTGGCCAATGACTGAAGACCATGCTTATTTACGATTAAATCTAGTAAGTGGGCTATTAAATGATATTGCTTATAATGTTGCTCGAAAACAGACGGATCTAGCAATCTATGAACAAGGTCGTGTCTTTCCGAAACCTGAACAGCAAGTTCGACCAAATGAAGTCGAATATTTAGCTGGGGCCATTACTGGGCTAACACAATCTCCAAATTGGCTCGAACCTAAACAAGCCGCTGATTTCTATACTTTGAAGGGCATTGTGACAAATTACTTGGCGACTTTGGCATTAAAAGATGCGGTGGTCTATCGAGCCACTGATCGGTATTCAGAAATGCATCCGGGACGTACAGCTGACATTTACATTGGGGATCAGTTTGTTGGTTTTATTGGGCAAGTCCATCCACTGATTGCCAAACAATATGACATTCACGAAACTTATGTTTTTCAACTAGATTTAACAAAGCTACTTGAAATGCCAAATCAACGCATTGTTTCTCAGCCGGCACCTAAATATCCTGCTGTTTCTCGGGATATAGCTTTAGTTGTTCCTGAAAATACCACGAATGCTCAAATTGATGCTGTGATCCGTAGACGCGGTGGTCAATATCTGCAACGAATCAAACTTTTTGATGTCTATCAAGGCAAGAATATTGCAACTGGTTATAAATCAATGGCTTATAGTTTACAATTTCAAAATCCTGAGGATACCTTAACTGAAGGTGTGATCAATGAACAAATGACTCATATTTTGGACTACTTGAAATCTGAACTGAATGCTGAAATTCGTTAATTTTCTTAAAAGTTCATTAAGCTCGTGCAAAAACGTGCTAAATTTTGTATAATTGTGAAGATTAAGCATTCAGGGGGGCTAACTTTGCGTGAGAATAACCACAATCAAGATTCCAAAACGGAATTAAAAGCTGCCGCGCAAAAACGTAAACAGCAACGTCAAACTGAAAAAAAAGCAGCTAATCGCATTGTTACTTGGATTTTAGCCGTTTTAGCTGTTTTAGTTGTTGTGTTGGGTTTGATGACATATCACTACATTAGTAGCTCTCTCAAACCATATGATCGTAATAGTAAAGCAGAAGTTTCTGTTAAAATTCCAATCGGCTCGACAACTAAAGAAGTTGCTGCAAAATTGGAAGACAAAAATATTATTAAGAGTGCCACCGTTTTCAATTATTATGTCAAAGCACACAATTTCTCTAATTTCCAAGCTGGAACCTATACTTTTTCGCCAGCACAAACGTTGGATCAAATCACTGGTGAATTACAAAAAGGACCGGTTAAGAAAGTTGCCAGTCGTGTAACTGTCAAAGAAGGCGTTACTGTCGAACAAATCGGCGATGCAATTGAAAAAGAAACTAAGTTTAAAAAAGCAGACTTTCTTAAATTGATGAAAAATGAAGCCTATCTTAAGGCTTTACAAAAGAAGTATCCTAAGTTGTTGAATTCAACGATGGCTGAAAAAAATGTACGTTATCATTTAGAAGGTTACTTATTCCCAGCACGTTATGATATCTATCAAGGTGATACTTTGCGCCAATTGGTTGATAGCATGGTGCTTAAGATGAATCAAGTCATGGCGCCGTATTATCAAACTATTAAAAATAAAGATTTGACAGTGCAGCAAACATTGACATTGGCTTCTTTGGTTGAACGTGAAGGTGTGACAAATACTGATAGGCGTAAAATTGCTGGTGTATTTTTCAACCGACTTGAAATTGATATGCCGATTCAATCAGATATTTCGGTCATGTACGCTTTGAATACACATAAAACGCATTTGACTAACAAAGATACAGCAGTTAAATCGCCTTATAATTTATATAAGAATAAAGGATTTGGACCGGGGCCTTTCAATTCACCGAGTCTTGAATCAATTCAAGCTGTTTTAAATCCAGCTGATCGAGATCAGGATTATCTCTATTTTGTTGCTGATCTAAAGACGGGTAAGGTGTATTATACGCATTCCTACGATGAGCATTTAAATACGAATTCAAACTTAGGTCAATAAAAATCACCCCTTGTGGGTGGTTTTTTAAAATCAGCATTGACAAACGATTCATAAATAAATATGATGTTTACTTGTAATATTTAAATTTCACATTATATGTGGAGGTGTAATAATGGCTCAAAAGTCGTTTCCAATGACCGCTGAAGGAAAAGCCAAACTCGAACAAGAGTTAGAAGAATTAAAAACCGTAAAAAGACCCGAAGTAATTGAACGAATCAAAGTAGCACGTGGCTTTGGTGATTTATCTGAAAACTCCGAGTATGAATCTGCTAAAGATGAACAAAGCGTGGTTGAATCGCGTATTTCACAAATTGAAGAGATGATTCGTTTTGCCGACGTTGTCGATGCAAGTGCTGTCGATGAAGATGAGGTTTCAGTTGGTAAAACCGTAACTTTTCTGGAAGACGGTGAAGATGATACCGAAGAATATCAAATCGTTGGTGCAGCTGAATCAGATCCCTTTGCTGGAAAAATTTCCAATGATTCGCCGATTGCACAGGCTTTGTTAGGTAAGCACGTCGGTGACAAGGTTCAGATCCAGACACCGGGTGGCACTATGGATGTGACCATTAAAGCGGTTGAATAGCCCGATTTAGGTTTAATAGCTCAGGGTTCAATGAAGAGCAACTGGTAAGATTTAGTCTTGACCGGTTGCTTTTTTAGTGCGCCCGGCATGGGCGCTAACTTGGTGGTGAAAGTCCACTATAGACCGTAGTAGTCGGAACTATTAGTTGAGGACAAGGGTGTCCACCGTGAGGTGGAATCTGAAGGAAGTCTAAAGCAAAGTGCTGAACCAATGAACAAGAAGTGGCTATAAGGCTGTTTGCAGTGGATAAGGTTGCTAAACAAACTGAAGTCCCATACTACTCGAAACTGTACGCCAGTAAAGCCAATGGTTACATGGCACGAAAGTTAGCGTTCTTACCCGGGGAGGTCTGTATCATACGTTCCCGACAAGAGAAACGGAAAGTTTCACAGGTACAAACTAGGCAGTGATGTCTAGCTGAATGATACAGAAGTCAGCCGAGGCCATAATAGTTGTCCTTTGGACAACGAAGGGCCGAACTTTAACAATTCTCGTCAAAATTGGAGGTAGAAATCATGCAACAATCGCAGGAAACAGAACCATGTTCTGGTCACCGGCGAATGGTAGACCTGGAAGGTCAGAGAGCAACCCGGGCGCGTAGTGTGATTTCCGGTGAAGATAAGATGTGGAATGGCGTTTCATTTCAAGATTTAGTTTTGTCCCGAGATAATTTGAATCAAGCTTACCTTAAAGTCAGAAGCAACAAGGGTGCAGCGGGTATTGACGGTCTAACTGTCGATGAGCTGTTGCCTTATCTGAAACAACATCGTGATGAGCTAATCGCATCACTGCGTGATGGCAGTTATCAACCATTACCAGTTAAACGAGTCGAGATTCCAAAACCGGACGGCTCCAAGCGCAAGCTCGGGATTCCAACGGTGGTCGATCGACTTGTTCAGCAAGCAGTCGCTCAAGTGATGTCGCCAAGGTTTGAAAAGATATTCTCGGATAGCAGTTTTGGTTTCCGACCAATCGAAGTGCTCATGATGCCATCAAACGGGTCATAGCGCTGTATGACCAAGGTTATCACTATGTGATCGACCTTGACCTTAAGGCATATTCGACACGGTCAATCATGATTTACTGATGAAATTTGTCGGCCAATATATCGATGATTCCTGGCTATTAAGACTTATTCGTAAGTTCTTAACGAGTGGGGTTATGAATGGTGGTCTGTTTGAGAAATCAGCTCAAGGCACGCCGCAAGGTGGAAATATCTCGCCATTATTGGCGAATATCTACCTTAATGAGTTGGATAAGCTGCTCATGGACAGAGGCCATCAGTTTGTGCGCTATGCGGATGATTGTAATATCTACGTCAAAAGTAAGCGCGCAGGCTACCGCGTACTGGCCAATGTGACCAAGTTCTTGGAGAAAGACTTGAAGCTAACAGTCAACCAAAAGAAAACTCATGTCGGGTCGCCCTTGAGATTGAAATTTTTAGGGTTCACTTTAGGTGTGAGTAAAGGCAAAGCATA
Source organism: Agrilactobacillus fermenti (assembly GCF_047943045.1). Taxonomy (GTDB): domain Bacteria; phylum Bacillota; class Bacilli; order Lactobacillales; family Lactobacillaceae; genus Agrilactobacillus; species Agrilactobacillus fermenti. The sequence continues at coordinate 1,197,140 of NZ_CP181347.1, forward strand.
TGCCCGGCCGCACAAAGTTGCCAAAGAACGTATCAAACAGGCCCTAAAGCTAATCACCAAACGGAACCGCGGTGTTAGTCTAGACACTGTCCTTAAAGAGATCAAGCGTAAAATGCGAGGCTGGTTACGATACTATAGTATTGGCCGCATGAAGGGCTTTCTTAAAGCGCTAGACACATGGTTGCGCACGAGGATCCGGCAGTATATCTGGAAATCATGGAAGAAAATCAAAACGAAGTTCCGAAATCTTAGAAAGTTCAGGGAATCGGTGTCAGAAGCACGCGTATTTCTAATACCCGTAAAGGGTATTGGCATACTGCACATACCGGTGTACTGAAATATACTCTAACAAACGAGAGACTGGAACGCCGTGGACTTATCGATCTGTCCACAACGTACCAGTCTATTCAGAAACGCTTAAGTTGTTGAACCGCCGTATACGGAACCGTACGTACGGTGGTGTAGAGGCCGACCCGTTAGGGTCTCCTACTCGATTTAGTTAAGACTTAAGACTGACGATAAATCAGTCTAAAACGTTTTTCCTTGGGCTTGAATTGTTGGTACAATAGTACTTAGATAAATCGGATAACAGGAGCGGTGTGCATGAGTCGAATTTGGACCGTTTTTACTTTAATGATCATGTTTGTGCTAGCTATGTTGGGTTGGCAGATTTTTACAAACCCAAGTTCGCTGACAGCAATGATTATCGGTGTATTTTTATTATTAATTCGTTCTACTAAAAAGAAAAAAAGATCACAAAAAAACGACCGACTATTAATTTTTGGCTTGATTTTTATGATGCTAAGTCTAGGTCAAAATATTAGTTTTTGGTTTTTGATGCTATTGATTGCATTTTTAATGATAGCTTTATATGGTAGTGCAAATGGCTGGCATGATTCTAAGAATACGTTCAGCAGTTGGATGCCATGGAACCAAAAGTCGTATTTGGCACCAGAATTTAAAACTGATACTATGAAAGATAAAGCCACAGATTCAGAAACGGATCATGTTAAAATGAAGCGCCAGTCGTGGTTTGGCAATACTGCTTTTGGCTCGGATCTTTATTTGTGGGATGATATGAATTTATCAATTGTTGCCGGTGACACAATTGTTGATCTCGGAAATACACTGTTGCCAACTGAACGCGAGAACATTATTATTATGCGTAAAGGCTTCGGCCGTACACGCATACTTGTACCAGTAGGCACCAAGGTTCAAGTCAATCATTCAGTCTTTTTTGGAAAGTTAGTTTTGGATCAGGAGACAATGCAATTACACAATGAAAATATTTCAGTAACCCTAGATGCGGAGAATAGCAATCGAGAATTGCGTATTATTACAAATGTTTGGGTTGGCGACCTCGAGGTGATCTACGTATGAATCGTTCATCAAGGTTACCTGTCTTTTTTGTCACAACACTTACAGTGCTTGCATTATTGGTAATGATTAGTTTTGCTTATTTTTTACCTAAACACAATATCAATGGTTTGCTACAGTTATTACAACAGCCTATTTATGATGTACCTTTAGCTGTTTTTTTTGTTGTTCTTGCGGTTTTAACTGGTTTTATTGCAACTTTGACATCATTTGTGATTGATCGACGGGATACTGTCTATTACCAAAGTAAATTGACGGCTCTAGCGAATCAGCAGTATCAGGCGTCTACTTTGCGAACGGTTGGTGCTACAGCGACAGATCAAACAATTGAAGCGATTCGTCAGCAGCTCATCAAATTACAGCAGGAAGTTCAGATTTATTCTGAACAGCCTATTGACGTTTCTGGAGAATCAAAAGAAAAAATTTTGGAAGATGAACGTCATCGCTTGGCTAGGGAACTGCATGATTCTGTGAGCCAGCAGCTTTTTGCAGCGATGATGATGCTGTCAGCTCTCAATGAAACCGTTAAAAAACAGCCGAATACGGCAGTTTTTTCTAAACAGGTTGCAACAATCGAAAAAGTCATTAATGAATCTCAATCAGAAATGCGGGCCTTATTATTACATTTGCGGCCAACCAATTTGGAAGGTAAAAGTCTGAAGCAAGGCATCGACTCATTGGTCAAAGAACTACAGTCTAAAATTAAAATAGATATTCATGCTGACCTAGATGATGTAAAATTACCATCAGGCGTTGAAGATAACCTATTTCGAATCGTTCAAGAGTTATTTTCAAATACCTTGCGTCATGCCAAGGCTAACCGCATTGATATTTTTTTGAAGCAGCTCGACCAGTTGATTTTATTAAAAGTTGTAGATGATGGCGTTGGCTTTGACACAAAGATGACGCGGGAAACGGGTAGTTATGGGTTGAAAAATATTAAGGAACGAACAAGTGCTATTGGTGGTCAAATCAAAATCATCAGTTTTCCCAATGAAGGTACGAGTGTCGAAATTAGAATTCCAGTCATAAAGGAGTAAATAACATTGATTAAAGTTTTGATCGTTGACGACCATGAGATGGTACGCTTAGGTATTTCTACATATTTACAAATTCAAGATGACATAGAAGTTGTTGGCGAGGCCGTTGATGGTGCGGATGGCTTAAAGCAAGCATTAGAATTAAAGCCCGATGTTATTTTAATGGATGTTGTTATGCCAAAAATGGATGGAATCGAGGCAACCAAGAAAATATTAGCTGATTGGCCTGAAGCAAAAATTATTATCTTGACGAGTTTTATTGATGATGAAAAAGTTTATCCAGCTATTGAAGCTGGTGCAGCCTCTTATATTTTGAAGACATCTACTGCTGAAGAAATTGCTAAAGCGATTCGCCAGACTTATGCTGGGGAGAGTGTACTTGAACCTGAAGTAACCACTAAGATGATGAATCATATTTCTCATCAAAATAAACCAGAATTATATGATGATTTAACGAAACGTGAACAAGAAGTGTTACAATTGATTGCTCAAGGGAAAAGTAATCAAGAAATTGCCGATGAACTTTTTATTACTCTAAAAACAGTCAAAACACATGTTTCTAATATTTTATCTAAGTTACAAGTTGAGGATCGGACTCAAGCTGCAATTTATGCTTTTAAACATGGATTGGTTTCCTAAGTTAAAGACGATTTGGTATAATGCAACCGTAAGATTTTTGCAAATAAATGATAAAGGGGTATTTTCAAATGGAAATAACCGTTTCTGAAGCTGCAATAAATTGGTTTAAATCAGAGATGTCCTTAAAGCCTGGCGAAGGCATTCGATTTTTCGGTAAGGTTTATGGCAAGACCCAAGTTCATGAGGGTTTTTCAATTGGAATCGAAAAGGGAATCGCGGCTGATCCGCTGGTAAAAGAAACGATTTCTGGGCTAATCTTTTCAGTAGATAAAACTGACGAATGGTTCTTTGCTGACTATGATTTAGCTGTAGATTATAATGCACAAAAAGAAGAACCTGTCTATAATTTTTTAGCAGAAAATAAACAGTAATGCACTGTGATGGTTTTAATAACTATTTGCTCCAATTGTGTTTTTTAGGTAAGTTTTCGCACTATTTAAGTACTTATACTTATATAGCATAAAAAGGACTGAAGTCTCAATACACTGCCTTACAATCATTTAGATCAATGAGTGTAAGCATTGCAAAGACCTTCAGCCTTTTTTAGTTATTGAACCAAATTAATGTGATTTGCGATTGATCAGTTCTAAAATGATAACTAGTAAAATACCTAGAAAAGATAGACTTGCGCCAAGCACTAATAGTGGCGGACGGTAACTAAATTTAATTTTATGTTGGCCTGGATTCAATTCTGCACCTAAAAAGGTCTGTTGAATACGTTTGATCTTATGTGCTTTTCCATCAACAGTTAGGTGCCAGCCCTTACTGTAAGGAATAGTTGTCATCATTAACTGTTGGTTTGTTTTTACATTGATCGAGCCACTGATACTTGTTGGTGTTGTTTGCACTTGCTTAAGTGCAGTATCCTGGGTTTGGTTGATCCAATTCTTGAATAGAGCCATGTTGAAACGATTAATTGAAATATTATCAAGCCAAAGATTGTTTTTCTTTAAGGTGATTTTGATCGTAATAGGTTGACCTTGCTGCTGGTCAGCGACACCATAAACAAGCGGGTTATCATAGCTATCTTCTAGTTGCAGGTCTTGATTATTAATTGTCAACGAAACCAACTTATTGTTTAGACTAGAGCCCCAGGTGAGATAGTACGGGTCATCTGTACGTGGTACAAAAGTCAATTCGAGCATAGCCGTTTTTTTCGGATTGATTTTTACATAATCTTGGCCAATGCTTTTTTTCTTTAATCGTAAATTATGACGTTTGATTTGATAATTATTAGGTTCAAAAAGGGGTTGATTGAAATTAGGATTAATCGCATGGAACCAAGATTCTTGTTGGGCAAGGGGAAAATCGACATATTGTTTTGCCCGTAATATTTGTCGATCGGCCACAAATGCAATTGGCAGCGTCATAGGATTATAATGGATGGTTTGTAGTGGTAAAACATCAATCGTGTTGTATTCACTTAAATCCGGTCGAGAAGCAACATTTTTGAAAACAGTGTTCGGGGTAAGGGCATTTTTAGGTAAAGTATTTTCGGTACGCTGCTGCATGAAATAGCGCATATCTAAAAGTGCATCTGTAAAAATCGTGCCATTATTGTAAGTTACAAAACCATCACCTTTATCCTGGCCCATGCGCCCATAGAAGTGAGTGAGAGCTGGCTCCATCATTGAATTGAATTGTGAACCACCATTATAGTTTGCTTGCATTGGATCATTTTTCGTGCGTTCATAAGTTTTACCAATACGATAAAACGTTGCATTGGCTTTTTGTTTGACCGCCTCGGCTCCTGAAACCAATTGGCTGGTGTAATCAGTGAAATCTGATTCATTAAGGTAAGTAATGTTGTTTAAAGAAAAAATTAAGTTGCCAGCCAATTCAATTGTTGTCACAACTGTAATAATGGTGCTGATACCGACGGCTCGATTTGTTTTAAGTGTTAATAGTACTAGCATTAACAGCATTAATAGAACCGTAATAAAAATTTGATCTTTTTCTATGAAGTTGACGTTTTTGATCTGCCAAAATGCAAGAGCACCTAAAATACCCGTGAAAACCAACGCTAATGCAATCTGTAATCTATTGACTGTTTCGATGAAGTGAAAACTATAGGCCGATAAAATCAGTAGCCAAAAACTAACGACAAAAGAAAATCGATAAGGGTACCACACGGGAAATTGAAAACCATGCCAGAAGAGATCAAAGGGTTCAAAAAATAGGGAAACAATCAGAAAAATAGTGATGAAGGCTGCTGTAATTTTGGCTCGCAGTGGAATCTGTCGTAACGTGAAGAAAAATAAAAAGCCAAAAATAGCTAAAGAACCAACAAATATATTTGCTTGACCAGTTGACATTTGGTCAAAATTAAAGCTCCCCATAATCAGCTTCAACATTAATTTGTAGGGGGCATATTCTATTTGCCATTTGATGTGTTGGATCGTATATTGCCCTTTGCTTTCAGACAAAGCGAAAAGTGTCGGTAATAACAGGACACTACTCGTTAATACCGCAGCTAAACCGCTTAAAAAGAAGTGCCATGTTTGTCTAAATAAACGCGACCAGTTGCGAAAATACAAGGCAGCCTGAAATATGAAATATAAAGTTACAAAAATAACGATCATATAGCCAATATAATAATTGAGTAAAATCGCAATTGCGAGCCAAATCGAAAAAGCTATGCTGTATTTTTGTTTAAAAAACTGAGGCACATACAGACAGACTAAAGGCAAAACGATAACTGCATCTAACCACATTAAATTGAAATGATTAACAATCAAATAACTCATGAGCGCAAAACTAACGGCATAGGCAATCGTTAAAGGGCCACGCTGAAGCTTGCTTCTTTTGAAAAAAATGGCTGCAGTTAACCCAGCGAAACCAAATTTTAGGATGGAGATCAAATAAATGGCAACAGGCAGTAATTGTTGTGGAAATAAGAGTAATATTATATTTAGTGGACTAATCAGGTAATAGGCACTAACGCCTAACATGTCCCCACCCAAAGCTTTACTGAATGAATAAATTAAATTTGTTGGATGGGTCAAAATATTTTGTTTGAAGTACGCAAAGAAATCGATATATTGTTGACCAAGGTCTACGGTCAACAAAGAGCTTTTGCCAAAAGGATAGGCGCCTCGGTACATAAAGTAAAACAACAGACTAAAGGCGGGTATTAAAAAACTAAAAATATAGATATAATGACGTTTAAGATAACTGTGCAATTTTTTGACCTCGTAATGTAAAAATTAAAATTAACTGAAAACTATATATGAAAGGTTATCAAATCGTACTTTTTATATTACAATAAAGAGCGACTCATTATCAATCGCTAAAACAAGTTACTTGTAATCGAATCAATTAGGAGTTCATGCCTTGAAGTATTTAAAAAAACAAATCAAGACTACTGGAAGCTCGACGAAATCTCGAATTCCCGTTCGTTTAAATATTCTATTTTTTATTGTATTTTTGCTATTTGCCGCCCTTGTTGCACAATTGGCTTATTTGCAAGTTATCCATGGCAGTTCTTTCCAAGCTGAAGTGAACCGGACTGATCGAACTGTAATTCAGGGTAATGTTCCTCGAGGCATGATCTATGACTCTAAAGGCCGTGTTTTAGTTGGTAATAAAGCAAATAGTGCGGTTACATTCACCAAGTCGATGAATGTTAAAACATCCGACCTGGCAACTGTTGCCCGTCGATTAAGCAATTATATTTCTGTCGACACAAGCAAATTGACGGATCGTGATTTGGCAGACTTTTATCTATCAGATAATAAAAAACTGCAGCGTGTGATTGATACATTGCCAAAGTCAAAGCGGACGACAAAAAATGGCGATAAGGTACCAGACGCGGTTTTATATAAATTAGCAGTCAATAAGGTCGCTAAGCAGAAATTAACTTTTTCGGCTAAAGAAAAACAACAAGCTGCGATTTTTAAAACTATGAGTGGTGCTTATCAACTTTCAACCGTGTTTATTAAAAATTCCGATGTAACTTCAAAAGAGGTCGCTGAAGTTAGTGAGCATTTGCAAAGTCTGCCAGGTGTCAATATCGGGACCGACTGGGAGCGAAATTATCCTAATGGAGATTCTATGTCAAGTATCATTGGTAATGTATCTAGTGAGAGTCAGGGACTGCCTGAAGATCAAATCAACTCTTTATTGGCTCAAGGCTATTCACGAAATGATCGAGTTGGGACAAGTTATCTTGAACAAGAATATGAAAATGTTCTGAAGGGGACTAAATCTCAAACTCAGGTAACTGTCGGCTCAAATAATCAGGTACTTAAATCTCAAACACTTTATACTGGGGATAAGGGTAGTAACCTTAACCTAACTGTTGATTCTAATTATCAAGCTAAAGTTGAGGCAGCACTTAAAAATGAATTTAATTTAGCTAAATCTAATGGACATGCTGGCTATTCTGATGGTGCTTACGCAATTGCCATGAACCCTAAAACAGGGGCAATCCTGGCCATGGCTGGTGTGCGTAACGATCCCAAAACTGGTGAGACGACCGATGATGCACTAGGTACAATCAATCGCTCTTTTGTTATGGGGTCTGCCGTGAAAGGTGCAACTTTTTTGGGAGCAATGATGGATGGTGTGATTACGCCATCTAGTAACTATCAGTCAGATGATCCAATTTATTTACCAAGTACACCCGTTAAGAAATCCGTTTATCCTGTTGGAACTTTCTCAGGCATGAATGCTGTTACAGCACTTGAGGTTTCTTCTAATATTTACATGATGCGCTTGGCTTTAAAAGAGGGTAATGCGCAATATGTTCCAAATTCTTATATCCATATGGATTCTGATATTTTCACAAAATTACGTGGTTATTTCTCACAATTTGGACTAGGCGTTAAGACGGGCATTGATATTCCAGGTGAAGCCCCTGCTTTCTTGGGGAGCACACTTAATGAGTACGGGCAGTTAAAAGTGGGTTCAGCACTAGATTTATCTTATGGAAACTACGATGCATACACTTTAATTCAAATGGCCCAGTATGTTTCAACAATTGCTAATGGTGGTTACCGCATGAAGCCTTATCTCGTTCAATCGATACAAAAAACCGATAATGATGGGACTCAAGGTGCTGTTGAAAGTTCAACTCAGCCAACAATTTTAAATCGAGTTGGTTTTACGGATTCACAATTAGATGTTGTTAAGACTGGTTTTTACAATGTTGTCCATGGTACTAATGGCTGGGGGACGGCACATACATTAAAAAGTGTTTCTCCATCAATCTCTGGTAAGACAGGGACGGCGCAATCATTTTATTCCGATGGTAAGAACTTGACACAAACTTTAACCTCAAGTTTTGTTGGTTATGCGCCATCAGATGACCCGCAGATTGCAGTAGCCGTTGTATTTCCAAACCTGTCTGAAAGTGCAAGTAACAGTCATTATAATTTAGATATGGCTAAAGAAATGTTCACGGATTACTTTAATACCCAAACAGCAGCTAAATAATCTGTTTAGATTGTATTTCAATGTACAACATAAACATGATATGATATTGATTGACCTAAGGGGGGCAATAATGGATAAAGTCACTTTTCGGAAACAGCAAATCGATCGTTTGGTTTCATTTGCAAAAGACGATCAAAAGCAAAAAGAAGAAGCAGAGCTGACACAGAAGCTATTTCAAACAGAGGTATTTCAAAATGCGGAAACAATTGGTCTGACGATTAGTCAGGATATCGAACTCAATACCAAGCTGCTAATTACAGCCATACAAAATTTAGGTAAACAAGTTTATGTGCCACGCACTTTAGCAGAATACCAAATGACTTTTTTACCGTATCCTGACAAAGAAACGGATCTTGAAAGAAGTTCTTTTGGCATTTTGGAACCTAAGCTGGATGAATCTAAACGACAAGATCCGCCTGATCTTGTCGTTGTTCCTGGAGTTGCATTTGCAAAAGATGGTAATTATCGGGTTGGCTTTGGCGCAGGCTATTATGATCGTTATTTGAATCGTTACCAACCACATACGATTACATTAGCGCTTTCACCCATGGTGTTTGATGAGCCGCAGTGGCCGGTATCTATGTTGGATGTGCCAATTGAGATATTGCTTGTCCCAGAACAATAGGCAGAATGTGTTAATGTCCAAAGGAGATGTCGCATGAACTCAAAACGTACATTACAGCGAATTAACAATACGTCTTTTGTGACTTGGTTGTTGTTAGTTATGACGGTCTTGGTTTTTCTCTTAGAAATTATCTCTGGAGGCAGTCAAAATCAGCAAGTTTTGTTTAATCTAGGTGCAAAAGTGAACGATCTTGTGCGTCAAGGCGACTGGTGGCGTTTAATCACACCTATTTTTTTACATATTGGTTTCATGCATATCGCTGTTAACGGTGTCATGATATATTATGTTGGCACGCAACTTGAACGGATATTTGGACATCTTCGCTTTTTGCTAATATACTTCGTTAGTGGTATAGCTGGAAATTTAACTAGTTTTGCTTTCGGCAATGACGGAACTATCTCTGCGGGTGCAAGCACAGCCTTGTTTGGTTTATTTGGAGCTTTTATTGCTCTGGGACTTGTTTTTAAACAAAATCCTTTTATTCAAGCCGTGGCACGACAATTTGGTGTTTTAGTGATTATCAACTTAGTGTTTGATCTGTTTATGCCGTCAATAGATTTGTGGGGGCATATTGGTGGATTCGTAGGTGGTCTATTGATCGCCTTTGCTATCAATGTGCCTAAAAGTATTGGTAAAATCCCCTATTGGCAACAAGTACTCGCAATTATTATCGTTGTAGGCTTAGGCAGTTTAATGTATTGGAATGGTATGTATGGATAATGAGCAAGTGATTCGTACGTTATATGATGTGCAGCAGATTTTAAAGCAATTTGGCATATTCGTGCACTTAGGCCATCGTATTTGGGATATCGAATTGATGTTTGAAGAACTTAAAAAAATTCATAATGCAAAGTTGATCGATGATAAGGTATTTAAATCTGCCGTTCTAGTTTTAAAGCGAGAACACAGGTATGAAGAAAATAATTTGAAACATGAGAGGGGTATTTAGCATTATGGCTGACAAAAAACTGATTGGTGTTGACCTTGGTGGGACAACGATTAAGTTTGCCATTTTAACTTTGGAAGGTGAAATTCAGCAACGATGGAGTATTGACACGAACATACTCGACGATGGGACGCATATTGTGCCAGATATTGTTGATTCGATTAATCATCACTTGAGTCTTTATCAAATGGATGCAGAGGATTTCTTGGGTATTGGTATGGGCTCCCCCGGTTCAGTGGATTTGCAGGCTGGAACAGTCACTGGTGCTTTCAATTTAAATTGGAAGACATTGCAATACGTTAAACGAGACATTGAGGCTGGGACAGGGATCACTTTTACGATCGATAATGATGCCAATGTGGCAGCTTTAGGCGAACGTTGGAAAGGCGCTGGCGAAAATGAGGCCAATGTGATTTTTATTACTTTAGGGACAGGCGTCGGTGGTGGTTTGATTGCTGACGGTCATTTATTGCATGGCGTTGCCGGTTCTGGTGGTGAAATTGGTCACGTAACGGTACAACCAAATGGTTATCTATGTACCTGTGGCAAGCGTGGCTGCCTTGAGACCGTTGCCTCTGCAACAGGTGTTGTTCGAGTAGCTCGGGACATGGCCGAAGAATATTCAGGTGATTCAAAACTTAAAGCAACGCTAGATGATGGTGACGAGATTTCATCAAAAATTGTTTTTGATTTAGCTAAAGCTAATGATCCGTTAGCACTCATGGTCGTTGACCGTGTGACTAATTACTTAGGATTAGCGTTGGCAAACGCAGCAAACTTGTTAAATCCAGCTTTTATTGTTATTGGTGGCGGCGTATCAGCTGCTGGGGACTTCTTGTTGACTCGCGTTGACAAAGCGTTCAAAACAAATACTTTCCCTAATGTGCGTGAAACCACACATTTACGGTTAGCAACTTTAGGTAATGAGGCGGGTGTAATTGGCGCAGCTTCACTTGCCAAGACCGCAGTTAACGGTTAATTTAAATTTGTATTCGTGAAGGGGCGAGTTTTTTTGTTTTTTAATGCGATTAGCGGCGTCTGGATCTTAAATATTATCTTGCTTGTCATTCTTTTGGCTTTTGCTGGCAATTGGCTATATTATTGGCTTAGATCCAAACAATTGAAAGCGGGATTGAGTGAGGCCGATTTTGAAAGTACGATGCGTAAAGCCCAATTGATTGATCTACGCGAGAAAAAAGATTTTGATGCGGGTCATATTCTCGGCGCAAGAAATATTCCATTTACGATGCTAAAGCAGCGCATGGGAGAATTACGTAAAGATTTACCAGTTTATGTTTACGAAGATGGTAAGTCTGTCAGCGTTAGAGCAACATTGAAGTTAAAAAAAGCTGGCTTCCAACAAATTAACTGGTTGGAAGATGGCTTTCGCAATTGGAAAGGCAAAACGAAAAAAGGCTAAAATGGTCAAATAAAAAAGGGCTCGCACATGATGATCGTGCTGTAGCCCTTTTATTTTTAGATTAAAATTATCCTTGGTGTGCCGCATGTTGTTTGCGATTAGCTTTACGACGATTTTCTTCAATCTTATCAGTGATTTCTTCTTCAGGATCGATCACAGTTTTTTTGAAAGCTAATACAGCACCGCCTAAAGCACCTAAGGTTGTTAATGCGCCTACTAAAACACCGGATGCAAATCTTTTTGCCATAATTATCCCTCCTATATGTTTATATTATCACGTATTGGTCCTGATTAATGCAACTAATATACAAAAAAATCGAGGAGATCTATGAAACCAAAAGTTTTAATGATTGTTGGACCTACCGCAGTTGGCAAAACTGAACTCAGTTTACGCCTAGCACATCAATATAACGGCGAGATTATTTCGGGAGACTCAATGCAAGTGTATCGGCAACTCGATATTGGCACGGCTAAAATCATGCCTGCGGAACGTCAAAATATTCCCCATTATTTAATTGATATTTTAGATTGGCATGAAGGTTATTCTGCTTATCAGTTTAAAAAGCAAGCAACAGAATTAATTTATGAAATCCAAGCTCGACATAAGCTTCCAATTATTGTAGGCGGCACTGGTTTTTATTTGAATGCATTGCGATTGAATTTAAATCTCGGTGATAATGAGCAGGTTGATACAGCTGCAAAGACACGACAAAAATGGCGTACGTATTATGACCATGTTGGGGCGCACCAAGCCTGGTTAAGATTAAAGCAACTGGATCCACCTAGTGCAAAGGCAATTCCGGAAACAAATCGACATCGTCTGATTCGGGCTTTAGAGGTTAATGAAGAGCAACAACAATTATTTTCACAACAAAAACAGCCACAGCCAATTTTTGATTCATTAGTGATTGGATTGAATACTGATCGTGGCCAACTTTATCAAAGAATCAATCACCGCGTTGACATTATGGTCAGTCGAGGTCTGGTTGCTGAAGCTGAAAAATTGTATGCTTATCGCGATCAAATGCCATTGGCGGCCAAAGCAATTGGCTACCGCGAGCTTTTTCGCTATTTTGATGGTCAAATAGACTTGCAGACGGCAATTGAGTTGATTCAACGTAATTCACGGCATTATGCTAAGCGGCAATTGACTTACTTTAGGAATCAAATGCCTGTACACTGGTTTGATCCTTTCGCAGATGAAAATTGGTATAGTTCGATTAATAGCCTGATCGATGTTTGGCAAAAATAATGTTATAAAAGCTAACATTTTACATTGACACGCATAATTTCGATTGTTATGATAGGTTTTGTAACAGAGAGGAGGTTAATTATGAAGGAAAAGGAACTACGTCGAACCTTAGCGGTGCTGCCAATCGGTACAGCTATGAAATTAACTGATTTAAGTGCACGCCAAATTCGTTATTATGAAGATCAAGGTCTGATTCATCCTCAAAGAAATGAAGGTAATCAACGGATGTTTTCTTTAAATGACATTGATCGGCTCTTGGAAATCAAAGATTATCTAAGCGAAGGTATGAATATTGCCGGGATTAGATATGAATTTGAAGAAAAAAAACGCAAGTCGAAACTTTCAAATCAACAAAACCATGTACAACCACTTAATGATGACGATGTTCGGCGCATTTTGCGTGAAGAGTTAATGCAGACTGGCGGTTTGGAAGGTCCAGACCATCAAATTCCTGGTTTCTTTCATAAAAAACCTTTATAAAACACAAAAGCATCCTAATAATGAAGGAGAGTTCGGTGTATGGCTAATAAAAATATTACCGCAGATGAAATTCGCGAGGTTGTTTCTAAGGAAAATGTCCAATTTTTGCGTTTGATGTTCACAGATATCAATGGGATTATCAAGAATGTTGAAGTCCCCGTTGATCAATTAGAAAAGGTATTATCTAACAAAATTATGTTTGATGGTTCTTCAATTGATGGTTTTGTACGTATTGAAGAAAGTGACATGCTTCTATACCCGGATTTATCAACCTTTTTGGTCTTTCCTTGGGGTTCCGAACATGGGAAAGTTGCTCGTTTGATTTGTGATGTACATAATCCTGATGGAACGCCATTTGCTGGCGATCCCCGCAACAATTTACGCCGTGTGATCAATGACATGAAAAAACAAGGTTTTTCTGCTTTTAATATTGGCCCTGAACCTGAATTCTTTTTATTCAAATTAGATGATGAAGCTAAACCAACTTTGACTTTGAATGATAAGGGTGGTTATTTTGACTTTGCACCAGTTGATCTTGGGGAAAATACGCGTCGTGATATTGTCTTAGAGCTTGAAAAAATGGGCTTTGAGGTTGAAGCTTCTCATCATGAGGTTGCACCTGGCCAACATGAAATCGATTTTAAATACTCAGATGCGTTAGAAGCAGCTGATAACATTCAAACATTCAAACTAGTTGTTAAAACAATAGCTCGTCAACATGGCTTACATGCGACGTTCATGCCTAAACCTTTGGAAGGTATCAATGGTTCTGGAATGCATATTAATATGTCTCTTTTTAATGATAACAAGACGAATGCATTCTTTGACGCTGATGCTGAAGGCCAACTTTCGGAAACAGCCTATCACTTCCTAGCCGGATTAATGAATCACGCTCGAGCATTGACTGCCGTTAATAATCCAACAGTTAATTCCTATAAACGTTTGGTGCCTGGGTTTGAAGCACCGGTCTATGTTGCTTGGTCTGGTCGGAATCGTTCACCGCTTATTCGTGTACCTCAGTCTAGAGGATTGTCGACACGTTTAGAAATGCGTTCAGTCGATCCAAGTGCCAACCCTTACCTAGCAATCGCTTCAATTTTGAACGCAGGCTTAGATGGTTTAGCTAAAGAACAAGAACCATTTCCTGCAGTCGATCGTAATATCTATCGGATGAACGAGGAAGAACGTCAAGAGAATCACATCACTGACTTACCATCAACTTTGCATAATGCCATTAAAGCACTAGAAAAGGATGATGTGATCAAAGCTGCCTTAGGTGATCATTTATACCGTAGCTTTATTGATTCTAAAGATCTAGAATGGGCTGCTTACCGGCAAACCGTATCAGATTGGGAAAGAGATCAATATTTGGAACTCTATTAATAATATAGCAATCCATAAAAAAACTGCCTAAAATGGGCAGTTTTTTTATTTAATATTTAACTCTAACGGCTCTATTTATTATAGGGTATTTCTAATCGAGAAGCATTTAAATCCAAAGTATAACTTTGCACCCGTGACTCACGCAAAGTCATACCCATGTCAGTGGAGTAAACTATCAGTCCAAGCTGGTGGTTAGTTAATAGGTGATAGTGGGTGGGTTGTAATTCAAAACGTACCGTATAAAAGTTACCTGGTTGAATGACATCATTAGACCAGGTATTACGTCGATTTTGCATGTTGATATGTCCCTTTGTGATTAGTTTGAATGGAGAAGGGTGAGTCTCCAATTGAAATTCCTTTAAGTCTTCAGTAAGATTATTGAAACCTAACTGTAAAGCGCCACGACCAACGATTGAAGGCTGTGCTTGTAAGCGCCTTGCTATGCCATAATCTGCCAACATCACGCTGAGTTTTCCGGAAGTCGAATCAACAGCAACTTGTAATGTTACAATCGGATTACCATCAATGTATAGATCTTTTGTCAATGGATCGGTTAAAAATAGTAACCGATTGTGCTGATATTCAGAGGTTTGACTTAACAATGCGTTTTGCCATTGATGCTCAGTTTGATTGTGCTTTAAGAAATCAGTTGTGCCATTGTCAATAAAACTTTGAGTTTCAGTTGGCTTTGGCTTAGTTGTTAACCGATTCTTCTGTAAATAGAATTGTTTTATTGGCGCAGACTCCGCACACCAATCCTGATAATGATGCCACTGTTCAGGTGTCACGTTGTCTTGAATCAAGACTTTGGGAAGGTCAGCATCACTAGCATTTTTTTGATCATGACAAAGTTTATCAACTAACCAATAATTAACCATATCGTTAAAGTCGATTGAGCGAATGTTGTTCATATAAATATGTTGCCCTTGATGAAGAAAAATTTTTGCCGGGATCTTAGCAGCACGCAAAGCTCGCCATAACTTTTCGGGATTACGAAGTTTTACATTCCAATCATTCAAACCATGCACGATTAAAACAGCACACTGAATATGTTTGACATCGTTACGATAATTACGTTCGTCCCAAAAGGTGTTATAATTTCCTGTGTCTCGATCTTGACCAACTGTCAGTGCTTGTTGCTGGCGTTCATAGACAGCTTTGATCTTTTGAAAATCGGCATCATCTTTTAGCCTTGAAAAAGTATCAATGGCTAAAACGTCTGTATCTTCACCTTGGCAGTCTTCTGGCGCAACAACTAAACCGTTATCGCGATAGTAATCATACCAGCTGGAAATAGCTGATTCAGAGATAATAGCCTTCAATCCAGTGACACCAGTTGTTGCTGCGGCCGTGGCTAAAGTCCCTAGATAAGATTTTCCAGTCATCGTCACATTGCCATTGCACCACCAAGCAGTCGTCGGTATATGATCAGTTCGATTAGTATAGGCGATTCGATCGCCGTGAAGCCATTGGATAATTGCAATCGTTGAAGCGGTCTCTTCCTGTGATCCTGTTGTTCTTAAGCCGTCGGAATGACGTGTCCCGATGCCGGCTGCATAAACCGAAGCAAAGCCACGACTGAGAAAATAATCATTTAGTGAATAAACAGTTTCTGCTTGGGCGCTAATTTCGGTATCGTGATTTTCTTCGGATGCTTTAGCTCCAATTGGCTGATAGGCTAAAGTGTGGGTTGCTTGAATTTCAGCTTTATCGATTATTTGAGCTTTCTTCGGCTGTAAATTTTGATTAACATTATGTAAGCTGGGGGTCATATCATTGGTACCCTTGAAGTAAGGATTTGCTGTATAAAGTGTTGGTACTTTTAGACCCCTATCAGTGGCTGCTGGTCGAAAAATGGTTGCTTCTAATAAGTCATGTTTACCATCATGGTCAGTATCTAAATCAGATTCCACATATACAATCTCACGAATCGTCTTACTAGCATCAAAAACAGCCTGAACACGGTTATTAAAGAACACAAAATGTGGTGCTTGGGCGTCAAAGAAACTATTAAAGAAGCCGCGATTTGCCAAATCATCTAAAAAATTCATGCCATTCTTAGTACGTAAGTTTAATAGAAGATAAAATGCACGTAAAAGAGTCTCGCTGTCATTGATTTGATCAAAAGATAATTTAGGATAACCACAATCCTGATAAAAGGCTTCAGCATTATCCATTTGAAAATCAATTCCTATTTCGAATTTTAATAACTGGAGTACCATGATGATAAATTGATGCCGGCTTAAGTGAAAGGGCTCAGTATTAAAAATATCAGCCAATGTATGTTGGCTATCCACTGAAATATAACGTAATGCTTCTAAACAACTTGACAGACTGTGATATTCAGGGAAAATACCAGCTATCAATTTTTGAAAAAGCTTAAGTGAAGATAGCGTTTTGTCAGATTCATCTAATAGTTTTATGTTGACAAGATCCTGATACAATTGCTCTGATGATACTTGATGAAATGCAAATTGATTTAACTTCAAAAAATCACCTCAAAAATTTGATTGACAAGGATTCATATTATTGTGTAAAATAATATGCGTTGCGTCACAGTGGCTCAGTTGGATAGAGCAACGGTCTTCTAAACCGTAGGTCGTGAGTTCAAATCTCACCTGTGACATTTGTAGTATTTCCAAGCATTTACAAGATTCTCTTAAACGAGTTATGAAGCGTGATAGCTATTAAGTTGGCAACGTTTTGTAACTCGTTTATTTTTTTGCTATTTTTGCAAGTTTTAACAGATTTGGTGGGCAAATCAATGGGCAATCATGAATTAGGTTAAAAAATAAATCGCTGTAACCCGCATTCGACCATTAAATTGCCCATTTAAATTTTACTAGATATGCGGTCAAACTCTTTGATATATAAGGTATTGAGCACGCCCATAATTGCCCACTAAAATATTTGCTCAAGAGCAGACAACATTTTGGTGTCGTCTTTCTGTCTCAGTTCGTCTATGACGTGCAAATAGGTATCCATGGTGGTTTGTATGTCTTTGTGCCCTAAACGCTTAGAAACGCTAAATATGGACGCTCCATGGTATAAGAGAATGCTACCATGGGTATGTCTCAATCCATGAGTTGTAATGCGCGGCACATTGACCGATGCACATAATCGGGCGAGGGCCTGATTTGTTGAACCATTGTCATTTATTGAAAGCTTATTATTTCTAAATACGAGATCATGAGGATCTCGATACCCAATTTTAACATAAAACTCTAATTGTTCTTGTTTTAGTTTTTTCATTTGTTCAAGAAGTTCATCAGTTACTAAAGACGTTCGGCTATTTGATAGCTCTGTTCTGTGTCATGTGAATATTTGCCAATTTTGTAACGGTTGATCCATTCGAGAAAATAATCAGCAAAGGTTATATCATTGAGTGAGGGGTCAAAGCCCATCTTAAGTTTTTGTTCCAATTCTTCGGCAGCATTTTTAGCCCCTAATTTTTGTACGAAAGCCAGAGTTGCTGACCTCACGATGCCTGTTGTTCTTGTCACAATAAATGATGCGAAACTCCCATTTCTTACCTTTTTTACGATAGGATGCCATAGCTACCACTCCTTATTCAAATTCCAAGTTCATAACAGATTCTTCCAAACCTTCGATGACTTCATTCTCGTCGATAAATAATTGCCAGCTCTTATAATCATTTTTTCCTTTGATCGCGTGGGAAAGATTATCACGGATACTACCAACAAATTGGGCTACCATCTTATCAACGGCACGATTGACCTTAGCATCGTTCCAACGTTTAGCAAACTGCCGACCGTGATTTTTTTCTTGTTGAAATTCAAGACACTTAGCTCGAAATTGTTTGATTACATCACTATTTTCATCAAGGTATTGTTCAAGTTCTGCTGTATTCATTTCTTTGCCTCCGAATGTATGTTCGTTTTAAGCGTTAAACAAAAGCCCAGAAAAGGGCTTATTTCAAAATTAATATCTATATCTTGGTTCAAAGTAGTTAGACAAGCGCTGGTCTTCGTACAGTTGGACCGTTTTATCTTCAATCAGCTTACTAATAGAGTAGGCTTTTTTCTTTTGCTAATATTGTTTTCATTATTGCTGCGGCTTCTACTTTCCATCTCTAATCTTCGCCAAAATCAGTCAATACAACTACTACTGTATATTGACTACTTTTGTACCTATAACATTTGAGTCAGAATTTTCAAACTCAATAGTTACTGGGTTGTTATTCTTCAAATCATACGTTATCGCACCTTGAATTGTCTTACCTGGCAATAATTTCTCATGAATTGCGTCTTCTTGAGTTTGGATAGGATTTTTACCTGTATCATCCGTGTTAACCATCCCAGGGCTTAAACTAACATTTGACGTGTCAGTTTTTTGTTTGGCACTTAATACCATATGAATATTTGATGGATCTTGCTCCTTTTTAGAATTATTTGTGATGTCACAATAAAGGACTAAAACTTTTTCGCCTTCAGATATAGAATCCATGACCTCTGATTTAGTGAATTTATAAGTTAATATGCCAGCATCAAATACATTATCCTTGTAAGTCCAATGATTTGGGTCATGTGCTAAACCGCCTGAAGTTTTATTTGTTGCTTTTTCTGGTTTGCTACTGGTGGATTGAGTAGCTGAGGATGATTTAGTCTCTTTGGAAGATAAAGCTGTGCTTGTATCTACATGAGCACGGATTTTAGTTTGGCTGTCGCTACTAGTACCAGTGAAAATCAGACCAAGCGCCAATATCCCAACACTGGTCCATAACCATGCAGATTTAAATATTGGTTTATTGCCGAGAGCTATCGAATGCCAGATATAAAATAGCAAACCAATGGTTAAACCTAACCATGCCCAAAATTTTAAATCTGCAAAACTACCAGCTGTGAGGATGCTTATCAGAAATGATGTTCCCAGTAACACCAAACCAGTGATATCCCCGCCACGTCCTTGGTTCTTATGTGCCACAATATATACAATCCCTGAAGCTAAATAAAAAATACCAGTTAAAATACCAGCTGAACCGCTGACTTGTCCATTTTGGGAGATTGCGTTACCAATACCTGCAAGCATTGATTCAAAGAAAATATATAGTGCAAACAGAATCAATAGTATTCCCAATACTAATTTTGTAGGTCCTAGTCCATTTAGTGATTTGTTCGGTTTTTTATTATTTGGGCGCCGATTATTTTTTGAACGTTTTCGATTTCTACTCCCATTATTTCGTTGGCTTCTGCTTCTACCATCCATTTCCCATACCTCCCAAAATTAAATGAATCTTGCCAATCATAATCTAATTCGAGAAACATAAATATTGGTACTTAACTGCATGCTTTAGACCAACTTTGTGCTGCAAAAAATGCAAGAGCACGCACGATAGAATCAAATTACAATTAAAAATAATACTTCACAACAAATGCAGTATAACATAGCAATTCTTGCATGCACATCAAACATTTTGATTAAATAGTTACGCGATAATTTTTGATTTTTAAAGGGAAAAGTCAAGAGAAAAAATTATGATTAAAAACCAAGTTATTATGATTCGCTGTAGACATTAAAAAGCCTTGTTAAGTACGAGCTAAATACTCGTTACTAACAAGGCTTTATATAGAACTAACTAACTTAATGATTAGAACTTACTAGGATTTTGATACCTTTATACAAATTATAGATATATAGAAAGAAATCGAGAATAGCTATAACGCCTATTAAGACAATCGCTACCATTCCAGTAGCCTGAGCATCTTGCATCAATAAGCCATTGATACCGATCACAACAATCAGTCCAATAGTAATAAACGTTGGCAAAATGTGTAAAATCAAAGCATTCTTTGCATGAGACTGCACAGCAACGTTTGAAGAAAGTAACCAAACAGCTATGGGAAATAGGATCGGTGCAAATAAGATTGAAATATAAGATAAACCACTTAAAACTTTATCACCATTCATAATGTAAACCTCACTTAATTTTAATGGTATGTTTGCTGTACAAACAAATAGCAACATGATACACTTTTTAAGTCACTTTCCTCCCAAAAGTGGCAAATCTCTGACTATACCCGATAGTCAGAGATTTTTTTAACCAGTAATATGGTATTTTTTCAGCCCGATGTAGTGCTGATCGTGTTTTGGTCCCCTAAAGCGTATCTGAATGGTGGCCTTATTTTTCAAAGTAAAGGGTATGGCCGCAGTCACAGATCGACCAGGAGCCAACTGTTTTTTTGCTTTTGCTAGCAATTGGTAGTCGTGGATACTCGTGTCTTTATTAATGGCACGGGTCAATTTTAACAGTTGATTTTGCTGAGATACATGGGTGACCATACGCCAAACTTCATCAGGTTCAAAATAACTTGATGTCTTATTTTTTATTTTGAATTCAATCATCAAAACTGGTTGATTATTAGCATCTGTAATAATTTTACCATTTGTCAGTTTGATTGAGACGCCCCGTGCGCTAAATAAATCAGACTTAAATTTTGCTTGCTGCAAGAATAAGGCTGATTTTTTTGCAACATGCTGTTGGCTAGTTTGCTGTAATTTTGTCTGGGAGCTTTTGGATTGATTTATTCGGATGATTCCAAAAATAAGCGAACCAACTACCGCTAACAAAATAAAACCTAAAAACCAGTATTTTCGATAAAATTGACGTTTGTGATAATATCGTGTCTTTCGCCGACTTCTACTCATTTGCGACATGTTGGCACTCCTTTTGTACTTTTAATTATAACATGTGAATTTCTCGAGTGTGGACAGTTTTAGAACCCCGTAAAAACTGGTATTATTTATGTTAATAGGAGTGAGGATCATGCGAAAGAAATTTAAACGAAAACAACTCAAACAAACGCTCACACATAAGATTTATTTTTATTTGGAATTTGCCAATGGACAAATTGTCGAGATGCCGCTGATTGTTTCTGAAAATGATGATTCTAAAAAAGAGGAAATGCTAGCACATTTAAGAAGCAAAAAGGGCAGCATACAAGATAGCGATGGTCATCTTTATGATTTTTCAGACTTGATCCACTATGAAATATATGATGAGAAGGATAAATGAATAAAAAATGGCTGACAGAAATTTATCAAAAAAGCATATCAGTCGGGATTCAAGAGTCAATAAAACATTTGAAAAGTTACGACAAGCATTTGTTGTTTTTTTGCAAAAAAATGATTTGGATGCACTAAATGTACAGAAACTAACGGATCTTGCCCATATTACACGAGGTACTTTTTACTTACATTTTTCAGACAAAGCTGATTTTATGCAACAAATGCAAACACAGATACTAAATGACTTTTTTAACCACACAATTCATTATCTTGAAAGCTCAAAAACGGTTCAAAATTTTCCGGTATTAGATGTTGATGCTGTTTTTGAGTATACTTTTTCACATGCTGCTATATTCAATATTTTATTAAATCAGCAAAGACAATTGTCTTTTGCAGACGAGTTAGAGACTCGTTTAATGGGATATATGCGTGAGTATATGCAGATCAACGAGCATTTGGGTGTTTTTGACCAGAATATTCCCATAAAATTGATCATTGATTTTTATAATTCCGCTTTGTTAGGTTTTTTAAAAGATTGGTTAAGAACACATCAAATTTATTCAGCTAATTTTATGAGTCAGATTTTTATTGACCTTATTCAACAAACCAGTGACAACGGTTCAGGTATTAAGGACTTCTATTACTTTGTTGAAAAGGATTGACTAAATGATGGGTATTTGCTAATATAAGTGAGTTGTATTTGTGAACGCCACAGCTGCAACCGCACGCTAAAGGTTTAAGCATAAGCGCCTGATGCGGCGAGTATAAGAACATAGGAGGTGCACACATACATGTACGCAATTATTCAAACAGGCGGCAAACAATATAAGGTCGAAGAAGGCCAAGCAATTTATGTTGAAAAGTTAGCTGCTGAAGCTGGCGAAAAGGTAACTTTTGATCAAGTAGTACTTGTTAACAATGAAGGTGATACCAAGATTGGCACACCAACTGTTGCAGGCGCTACTGTAACTGGGACTGTTGAAAAACAAGGTAAGGAAAAGAAAGTAGTAACTTTCAAGTACAAACCTAAAAAACACAGTCATCAAAAGAAGGGTCATCGTCAACCATATACAAAAGTTGTCGTCGATAAGATCAACGGTTAATTTTTAGTGAAAATGAGATGTTTTTATGATTCAAGCAAATTTCTATCGTGATGAACAAGGCTACATCAGTCATTTTCGGATTACAGGTCATGCGGATTCTGGAGTTTATGGTCATGATATTGTCTGTGCTGCTGTTTCTGCAACAGCAATTGGCACAGTTAATAGTTTACAAACTCTGGCTGGCCTGAAACCAAAGATTGCAGCAGACCAACAAAACGGTGGTTTACTGGACGTTAATATCAATTTAGATACTAATAATGACAAACGTTTGATCAGTCAAGTTCTCTTAGAGAATTTGTACGGTACGCTTAAAAGCATCGAAACAAATTATGGCGATTATATTTCCTTAAATAATGATTCACAACAAGAAAAAATTCGGGGGTGAAACTTATGTTAGAAATGAACTTACAATTCTTTGCGCACCATAAGGGTGGCGGTTCAACAGCCAATGGTCGTGATTCTGCCGGTCGTCGTTTGGGCGCCAAAGCTGCTGATGGCCAATTAGTTACAGCTGGTTCAATCATTTTCCGTCAACGTGGCACTAAAATTCATCCAGGTGCAAATGTTAGTCGTGGTGGCGATGATACATTATTTGCAACTGCAGAAGGCGTTGTTAAATTCGAACGTCTTGGTCGTGATAAAAAACAAGTTTCAGTTTATCCAGTTGCTGAAGCACAAGCAAAATAATTAAGATTATTTCAAAGGCTTGACACAAGATGATATGTGTTCAAGCCTTTTTTATCGGTATTATTTCTGCTAGAGTAAAAGTAAATGATGAAGGTGGGTATTTGTATGCAAAGATTGAACCAGTTATTTCAGCGAATGGCTGCAGATCATATTTCAAATTTTTTGATAACTAAACCGGTTAATATATATTATTTAACAGGTTTTACAGGTGAAGACAGTGCCTTATTATTACATGATCAATCGGCCACTTTG
Organism: Agrilactobacillus fermenti; assembly: GCF_047943045.1. GTDB lineage: Bacteria > Bacillota > Bacilli > Lactobacillales > Lactobacillaceae > Agrilactobacillus > Agrilactobacillus fermenti. The sequence continues at coordinate 1,220,806 of NZ_CP181347.1, forward strand.
ATCACCGATTCTCGTTATATCGCACAAGCTCACCGTCAATTATCTAATGAAATTAGCATATTCGAGCAGAAACGGGGGCTCTTTACCGATTTAAATCAATGGATTCCCAAATACGGGGCACTCGCATTCGAAAGTAATTTTGTGCTATTTCATGATTTTCAAAATCTAAAGGCTAACTTACCGGAGACAGAGTTAATACCACTAAATGGGTTCATCGAAGTTCAACGGGAAGTTAAGGATGCTCAAGAAATCGAATTAATTCAAACAGCTTGTCAAATCGCTGATGATTGTTTTGATCATATTATTCAGTTTATTAAACCAGGTTTAACAGAATTAGCGGTAGCAAATGAAATGGCTTATTATATGCGGTCACAAGGCGCATCCGATGTTTCATTTGAAACAATTGTAGCTTCAGGCTATCGTTCTGCTTGGCCACATGGATCTGCTAGTGATAAGGAAATTGCTAATAATGAATTGATCACATTAGATTATGGCTGTTTTTATAAAGGCTATACTTCTGATATTACTCGTACGGTTGCTTTGGGAACAGTTGATCCAGAATTGGAAAAAATTTATAATATTGTCTTAACGGCTAATAAAGCTGTTCTTGATATGGTCAAACCTGGTGTGACCGGTGCAGAGATTGATGCTGCTGCTCGAAATATTATCAATGATGCCGGCTATGGGGCACAATTTGGCCATGGGACTGGCCATAGTATCGGTCTTGAAATTCATGAGGGCCCTGGCGCATTTGGTTCATATAAAGCGCAGGCTCAGGTGGTTGGTAATGTTGAAACTGATGAACCCGGAATCTATTTAGAAGGCAAAGGTGGCGTTCGAATTGAAGATGATTTGTTTATCACCCCTGAAGGTAATCAGCTTTTAACGCATGCGCCTAAAGAGAACTTATTACATATTTAAAAACAAGTTCTTAGAGAAACTCAGTATTTCAATAGTCAAAGACTGTTTTTTTCGTTATAATCAATAGATAGTAGCTAACGAACGTAAAATATACTTATTTTGTAACTTACGGAATTTTAATTTTTGATGATTGGAGTGCAATCATGGCTGAAAATACAAATATCGTTTTGCAAGAGTTAGATAACGGTAAAGGACGCATTGAAATTGCGCCTGAAGTTTTAGAAGTTCTACTAGGTATTGCCGCTTCCCAAATTGAAGGTGTTTATGAGATGCGGGGAACTTTAAAAAATAATATTAATGAGTGGTTCGGTCATATCAACCATGGTAAAGGTGTTTCGGTTAGTTTGGTAGATGGCCATTTATTCGTAGATGTTTATGCTTACTTGCGTTATGGTGTTTCGGTGCCTAAAGTAGCTATGAGCATGCAAAAAACACTTAAAGAGCAGCTTTTATATATGACTGATCTTGTGATTGATCAAATTAATATTCACGTTGTTGGTGTCATCCCAGAAAAGGCCGCACCAACGATCGATCCAAATAGTTTATTTACTGATGACACAATAGAAGACACAGAAGATGGGAAAGATTCATGACCGAAGTAAATCGACACAATATCCGCAAAATTGCTTTTCAGACATTATTCATGATTTATTCAAATCATATTGATGACTCCCAAGATGCAATCGAGAGGGTTTGGGCTTTAACGCAACGTCTTAAAACAGATGAAGAGATTGTTATTCCAGATTACTTAATTTATTTAGTAGACGGTGTCTTAAATCAACAAAGTGATATCGATGCTAAGATCCAAGCAAGTCTAAAGACTGGCTGGTCACTACCGAGATTAAATCGTAGTGATTTAATTATTTTAAGGCTAGGTGTGTTTGAAATAATTTTTGAAACTGAGTTACCAAAAAAGGTCGCGATCAATGAAGCCATTGAGTTGGCAAAAGAATTTGGAGATGACACTTCAAGAGCGTTCATTAATGGTGTGTTGTCAAAATTTGTACATGAAGAAGTCGATAAGAACGAATAGTTTAAGCTTTCCAATTTTAAAGATGAGCTTGTTCTCGTCTTTTTTTATAGTCTTTCACAATTAATTATGAAACAGGTGAAAAAATGACCGAAATAATTGACGGTAAGGAATTGGCGAAAACTTTAGATAATGAAATGATACGGCAAGTGGGCCAATTAAAACAAAGAGGTGTCGTACCTGGGCTGGCGGTCATCATGGTTGGTAATGATGCAGCAAGTCAAATCTACGTTCGCAATAAGCATCGGCGCAGTCAAAAAATCGGGATACAATCTCGTGACATTACCTTTCCGTGGGATATATCTGAAACTGAGCTATTAGCACAGATTGATGATCTAAACCATGATCCTGATATTGATGGTATTTTGGTACAGCTGCCTTTGCCAAAACATATTCATGCTAAGGCGGTTTTGGAACATATTTCGCCTGAGAAAGATGTAGATGGTTTTCATCCAATTAATGTTGGTCGTTTATGGAATAATGACGGTAAGATTGTACCCAGCACGCCATACGGTATCATGACTATGCTGGATCGTTATCATGTTCAGATTGCAGGGAAAAATGCATTAATTATTGGCCGCAGTACAATCGTAGGTCGGCCTATGGCAGCAATGTTACTTAATGCCAATGCAACTGTCACGATTGCTCATTCTCAAACGGATAATTTAAAGACACTGGTTCATGCTGCGGATATTTTAATTGTTGCCGTAGGTATCAGTCATTTTATTCGTGGCGAAGATATTAAACCCGGGGCAATCGTGATCGATGTGGGTATGAATCGTGACAGCAATAATCATTTAACTGGTGACGTTGATTTTGATAGTGCAAAAACAGTGGCTAGTATGATTACGCCCGTGCCAGGCGGTGTTGGACCAATGACTATCACGATGTTAATGCAACAAACAATTAATATTGCAAGTAGGCGAACAAAATAAGATGACAGCTGAAATGCCAAAATATTTGACGGTATCTGCACTAACTCAATATATTAAACGGAAATTTGATTTTGATCCTTATCTTGATCAAGTTTATTTACGTGGCGAAATCTCAAATTTTCGACTGCGGCCGCATAATCATCAATATTTTAGCCTCAAAGATGACGGAGCCAAAATCAATGCCATCATGTTTAAATCAGCATTTGAACACGTAAAATTTGAGCCTGAAGTAGGGATGCAAGTTCTAGTTACCGGCCGCATATCCGTGTATGAACCCACCGGAAATTATCAAATCTATATCAACTCAATGATTCCAGATGGCATTGGTGAATTATATTTAGCTTATGAACAGTTAAAAAAGAAATTGGCCGACGAAGGTTTATTTTCTCAAGAAAAACGGCCACTGCCGCGTTTTCCAAAGCGAATTGCAGTAATTACCAGTCCGAGCGGAGCGGTTATTCGAGATATCATCACCACGACTCGCCGGCGCTATCCAATTGCACAATTGGTGCTATTTCCCGCTGTCGTACAAGGAGACGGTGCCAAAGAAAGCTTGGTACATCGTTTACGACAAGTGAATACACTTGGTAATTTTGATACGATTATTATTGGTCGAGGTGGGGGTTCGATTGAGGATCTCTGGCCTTTTAATGAAGAGCCAGTTGTCCGAGCTATTGCAGCTAGTGAAATTCCAGTTGTTTCATCTGTTGGTCATGAAACAGATACAACGCTAAGTGACCTGGCTGCTGATGTGCGAGCGGCAACACCAACGGCAGCGGCAGAATTGGCGACGCCAGTATTACAAGATGAATTAATTCGTTTGCAGCAACAAAAACTGCGCTTGATTCAGGCTCTACAGCAAGCAATTAAGATATCACATACACAATTAGTCCGTTTGCAGCAAAGTTATGTTTTTACTAATCCAAAGCGACTTTATGAAAACTATTTGCAACGATTAGATTTAGCAAAACAAGGTTTAGTTCGTAATTTAGTACAACAGCTGAAAACACAACAGACGCATTTTGCTGATTTAACACGGCGATTACATCTTTATCGGCCAAATCGCCAGATTGAAACGGCACAGCAGCGAATTTTCGAACAAAAACAACGGTTATTGCAAGCCTTTCAACAGTATTTGCAGACACGGATGACTCAAATGCAAAATTTAGCACAATCGTTAGACCATTTAAGCCCTTTAAAAATACTTGGCCGTGGTTATAGCTATGTTATAGATCCGGTATCAGGTGCATTAATTCAATCCACCGAAAATGTTCAGATCAATCAAACAATTGCTGTTCATATGAAAGATGGCATCGTTTCAGCCAAAGTAACGCATATTAAAAAGGAGCACGAACATGGCGAACAAAAAGACATTTGAAGAGAATTTAGATGATTTAGAAGCAATTGTTAAAAATCTCGAATCAGGTCAAGTCCCTCTAGAAGAGGCCTTAGAACAATTTCAGACCGGTATTAAATTGACCCAACAATTAGAAGTGACACTCAATAAAGCTCAAAGCACCTTAACAAAAGTTATGAATGATGCGGGTGAAGAGGTTCCCTTTGAAATATCTGATCACGATGTTGACAGTCAGCAGCCGAATGATACAAAAACTGAAAATGAAACGGGTTCAAAAGAATGACGGAGATCTACCAAAATTATCAAGCGTTTAGTTCAGATGTTTTACCAAAGTTAGAACAGGTTTTAACAACAGAACTGCAACGATCGGTTAGCAATAGTAAGCTGCGGGCAGCAATGAGTTATACCTTAGCAACAGGTGGAAAAAGATTTCGACCATTATTGTTACTGACAATTGTACAAATATTTGCACCACAGAAATTGAGTTCGGCACTAAAACCAGCAGCTGCTTTAGAATTGGTACACACATACTCGCTGATTCACGATGATTTACCAGCAATGGATAATGATGATTATCGGCGAGGAAAATTAGCCAATCATAAGAAATTCGGAGAAGCCCAGGCAATTCTCGCCGGTGATGGTTTGTTGACATTAGCATTTCAATGGCTGGCTGAAGCAGATTTACCCGCCGATATCAGAATTCAATTGACACAACGGTTAAGTCAAGCTGCTGGGCCAAGCAATATGGTTGCTGGTCAATATTTAGACATTTCACTGTCAGAAGCAGACACTCAAAAAACTGACTTTGAGGTTTTACAAAAAATGGAACGACAAAAAACAGGTGCACTGTTGAATGCTGCTATTACTATGGGGGCAATAATCGCAAAAGTTGAGGCACCAGTTGATAAATTATTAGATCAATTCGGCTGGCAGTTCGGATCAGCTTTTCAAATTGCCGATGACATTGTTGATGCCAAAAGTGGTCAAGATGTCACCGAAGATAAGCAAACTTACGTTAGTCTTTATGGATTAGTTGATGCCAAAAATAAATTATCTCAACAGATTATCGCCGCTCAACAGACGTTAGATCAGATTAAGGTGGCGCCCACCGACTTAATTGCTAGTTTTTTGGGATTTCTTGAGGCAATCAAATGAAAAAGCAACGAGTTGATATTTTAGCATATGAACAAGGGTTGTATGATTCAAGAGAACAGGCCAGAAGAGGTATTATGGCTGGTGAAGTTTATGATCAAAAAAACCAACGTTTAGATAAACCAGGAGAAAAAATTCCGGCGGAGCAAACATTACAGTTAAAAGGTCGAAAACTGCCTTATGTCAGTCGGGGTGGCTTAAAGCTTGAAAAGGCACTTCAAGTTTTCAATATTGACGTTCACAATCAACTAGTTTTGGATATTGGCTCGTCAACTGGCGGTTTTACAGATGTTGTTTTACAAAATGGGGCACGCTTAGTTTATGCATTAGACGTCGGTTATAACCAGCTCGCATGGAAATTACGTGAAGATCCAAGAGTGAAGGTTATGGAACGTGTAAACTTTCGTTATAGTCAACCGGATGATTTTAAAGAAGGTCTGCCAGATTTTGCAGTAACGGATGTTTCTTTTATTTCGCTAAAATTGATCTTACCACCCCTACGTACAATTTTGAAACCAGACCATGACTTAGTGGCTTTGATCAAACCTCAATTTGAGGCTGGTCCCGAACGAGTGGGTAAGCATGGCATCGTTCGCGATCCCAAAGTACATCGGGATGTTTTAGAAATGATTACAAACTTTGCGCTGACTCAAAATTATGACGTCCTAGGATTGGATTTTTCACCGATAAAAGGTGGTGGCGGCAATATCGAGTTCTTGATTTGGTTACGTAATGTACAAAACCGACAGGGTCGAATCGCAGCATCGGTAGATATTCCCGCATTGCTATCAAGAACGGCTGAAATTTTGAATAAAAATCCAAAGTCATCTCAGTGAATGTATGTATATGCTATAATAAAGAAAAGTTTTACAGTAGGTGATGACTTTGAATAAGGCTGAACGACAAAAGTTAATTCGAGACTTTATCACGAATCATGAAGTTGAACAGCAAATTGAAATTGTAAATATGCTTGCAGAGCGTGGGCAACAAGTGACTCAAGCTACAATTTCCAGAGATATCAAAGATATGCAATTATTAAAAATTCCAGATTCTCTTGGAGGAATGAAATATTCATTACCTCTAGAGAGACATTTGAATGTGGACGAGAAGTTACAAAGAGCACTGAATACTTCACTAAATCGACTTCGCAGGCACAATGAATTTTTATATCTTGAAACAGTACCTGGAAGTGCCAGCGCACTGGCAACTCTGATTATGCAAAAAAGATATTCAGAAGTATTTGGAAAATCGACGGATGATGATTCAATATTATTGATTTGTAATTCCTCAGAAGCGGCAAAACAACTAGAAGAAATTTTTAAGTTTCTGATTAAGAAGTAAGTTAAAAAGCTGGTCAAATTGACCAGCTTTTTTATACGATTTTGAATTTTGAAGCTATAATTTAATGGTTTGCAGACTTAAAATATTATGATACAATCTTTTTAAACACAAACATACGTTCTGAAGGTGGCTGTTATGTTACAAGAATTGGTCATTCATGATTTTGCAATTATAGATAAACTGTCAATTGAGTTCCAACCAGGCATGACTGTATTAACTGGGGAAACAGGCGCTGGGAAATCGATCATTATTGATGCCGTAGGTTTATTGGCCGGGGGCCGAGGTTCTACTGACTTTATTAGAGCTGGCGCAAATAAGTGTACGCTCGAGGGGTTATTTATTTTAGATGAACCGGAAGTTTTGAATCCACTATTAGATCAATATGGTATTGATCAAGATAACGACACAATTTTATTGCAGCGTGAGATCAACCAGCATGGTCGTAGTATTTGTCGAATCAATGGGCATTTAGTGAATTTAACGATATTGAAGGCTATTGGTGAACACTTGGTTGATATTCATGGGCAAAATGAGCATCAAGAATTGATGTTTCCTGAGAAGCATTTGGGACTATTGGACCAATTTGCAAAGCCAGTAATCCAAGATACACGATTAGCTTACCAGCAAGCTTTTGAACAATACAAAAAATTATATCAATCATTACAACAGCGCCGTAATCATGAACAAGAGTGGGCGCAAAGATTAGACATGTTGCAATATCAGTCTACGGAAATCAATGGTGCTCAATTAAAATTAGGTGAAGATGACGCTTTAAGTCAAGAAAAAGAGCGTTTGGAAAATTTTCAAAAAATTAATGAAAATCTGGGGTTAGCTTATCAAACTTTGACTGGTGTCGAACCCAATGCTTTAGATCAAATTGGCCAAGCAATGACAGCGTTAGCTGATATTGCTGAATTAGACCCAGTTTATCAAAAAATTTCAGACGCCGTAAATTCAGCTTTCTATGAACTTCAAGATACGTCCAGTGAATTGTCACGGCAAATCGATAATTTATCTTGGGATGAGGGTCGCCTTGATGAAATTGATAATCGTTTAGAAGTCATTAATGAACTAAAACGCAAATATGGCGAGTCAATTGAATCAATTTTACAATATCAAACTAAAATTGATGCGGAATTAGAAAAAATGAATCAATCAGATACTGATTTTGAATCATTGGAAGCGGATGTACAACGTGCTAAAAAAAGACTATTACAGCTTGGGCAAGAACTCTCAAATAGGCGGAAAAAAGCGGCTCAGACATTGACCTTAAAAATTCAAAGTGAATTATCAGATTTATATATGGATAAAGCAAAATTCTCGGTTCGATTTAAACAAAATGAACAACAACTTAAGTTTTTCAAAGATGGTATTGATGATGTGGAGTTCTATATTCAAACTAATCCTGGGGAGGGTAGCAAACCATTGGCTAAGATTGCCTCCGGGGGTGAGCTATCCCGAATTATGTTAGCTTTGAAAACAATATTTTCTCATGCACAGGGCATCACCAGTATTATTTTTGACGAAGTTGATACAGGTGTCAGCGGTCGTGTTGCACAAGCAATTGCTAATAAAATTGCCGTGATTGCTGCAAACTCTCAAGTCCTATGTATATCACATTTGCCACAAGTTGCAGCCATGGCTGATATCCAGTTATTGATTCAAAAGAAAATTACAGCTAACCGTACGAAAACTTCAGTGAATCACCTAGCAGAAAAACAGCGTGTTTCTGAAATTGCCCGCATGATTACAGGTACAGAAATTACAACGCTTGCATTGGAACATGCTCAGGAGCTATTACAATTAGCTGAAGACCAAAAGGCCGCACTAATGAAAGCGTAATATTAATCCGCTCACTATTTCTAATTTGATTAATCAAGAAAGTAGTTGAGGAAAAACTAATGCCTGTATTAATCTTGTCGACTAACATAGTAAATGTCATGTAAATTGATGTATCTAATAACGTTCTTATTAGGTTTGTGTACTAAGACTTTTTGCCGGTTTCTTAAAAGTTGAATTTTACCTGTATAAATCTCGCCATTTCTAGTTGTGAGGGCCACATAGTAATGACGCATTTCCGCTTGTTCGATAAAATAGTTAAGTTGAAATATTGGCATACGCATGATTTTGTCCATAGACACATCACAGTCCATCACATAATCGTCATAAGTCAATATTTTTTCAAATTGTGTATGTAAAGTTGTGGCAAATTTTTTTAAAGGGTGATTCATTAATTGTTTTGCATCCATAATTGGATTCCTCCGAACGTACGTTTGATATAAATATATTATATGAACAGGTGTTCGTAAAATCAATTAAATATTTCCTTAAAATTATAAAGAAGTTATAAAGGAGGGCACACAATTGGCATCTATAAAATACGAAGTAATAGAAAATATTGGTGTACTATCAACAAATAAATCTGGTTGGCAGCGGGAGCTCAATCTCGTTTCTTGGAATGATCGACCGCCAAAATTTGATTTACGCGATTGGTCTGAAGACCATGAGAAAATGGGTAAAGGACTCACACTAACTAATGAAGAACTAAGCAAATTAAAGGAAATTCTTAATGACATGTGAGCAATTCCTCATTTTTGTTGAAAAATTGACTTAGAAAGTGCAAAATAGTTTTTAATAAACTATTTTAAAGGAGTCAATACTCGAATGGCAAATCGCGGCATGTTAATTGTTTTATCCGGTCCCTCGGGCGTGGGGAAGGGGACTGTTCGCCAGGCGATGTTAAAGGATAAACCCCAAGATTTTAAATATTCAGTTTCAATGACAACTAGGAAAATGCGTCCTGGTGAGGTTGATGGTGTAGACTATTTTTTTCGTACCAAAGCGGAGTTCGAATCTGAAATTGCCAATGACGGTATGTTGGAGTTTGCTAAATATGTTGATAATTACTATGGGACACCACTAAAATATGTTAACGATACCTTGGCACAAGGCGTTGACGTTTTTTTGGAAATTGAAGTTAATGGGGCTATGCAGGTCCGCGAAAAATGTCCCGACGGCGTATTTATCTTCTTAACACCTCCGGATTTAATGGCCCTTCGCGATCGAATTGTTAAACGCGGTACAGATGATGAAGCCACAATTGCAAAACGTTTGAATAAAGCACGCGAAGAAATTAAAATGATGCAAAACTATGATTATGCGGTTGTTAATGATAAAGTAGACTTAGCTGTTAAAAGAATTGAAAAAATCATCGAGAGTGAGCATTTAAGAGTCCCTCGGGTGATTGATAATTATAAAAAGATGATAGGAGCGGTTAAAAAATGATTTCTTATCCTTCAATCGATAAGTTACTAGACCAGGTTGATTCACGGTATTCGCTAGCAGTTCTAGCAGCAAAACGTGCCCATGAACTTGAAGCGGGCGATGTGAAAATGTTAAGCTCATATGAATCACCAAAATCTGTTGGTCAGGCTTTGGAAGAGATTGCAGATGGAAAAGTTGTAATTGATCCAAGTTCTATTATGTTGGAAAAAGAAGCCGAGAAGCTTGACGATGAAGAAAAAAATGAGTAATTATAATTTCACTCTTCCCATTTTGTGGTGAAGGGTTTTTTTATATTAAGTAACTGGGGTGGAAAAATGTTCAACCAAAAACATGTGGCTGTGTTTATTAGTGGTGGTATTGCGGCGTACAAAGTACCAATACTGGTGCGATTATTACAAAAATCCGGTGCTGAAGTGCGCGTCATCATGACCTCTGCAGCCCAAAAATTTGTGACTCCCTTTGTGTTTGAGTCTCTGTTACACGAACATACTTATACAGATATGTTTGATGATCCCCAAAATTTGCCAGTGGTGCATATTGAGTTAGCTGATTGGACGGATATTGCAATTTTTGTGCCTGCAACTGCAAATGTTATTGCTAAGCTTGCTAACGGCATTGCGGATGATTTGGCTACTACAACTTGGCTAGCGATAAATAAATCCAAGTATGTTGTGCCGGCAATGAACACGAAGATGCTGACGAATCCAGTCACACAACGTAACTTGACATTATTGCGACAAGATGGCACGGCCATTTTACCGACCGATAATGGACAATTAGCCGAAGGATACAGTGGGCAAGGTAGAATGCTAGAACCTCAAGCAATTTTTGATTACCTTGAATTTCAAGAAAGCATTGCCCATGCAACTTCTAAAATTAAAAATAAAAAAATTTTGATCACAGCTGGTGGAACTAAAGAGCGAATCGATCCTGTTCGCTATATTACTAATGATTCTTCTGGTAAAATGGGCTATGCTCTGGCTAAAGCGGCCGCCTTAGCTGGGGCACAAGTCTATTTAATTAGTACCAATGCGTCTCGTGTAGTGCCACATGGGGTAAAAGCACAATATGTTCAATCAGCTCTTGAAATGCAACAGGCAGTTAAAAAAATCTTTGCTACTGTCGATGTGGTAATCATGGCAGCGGCTGTTTCTGACTACCGACCTGAAAAAAAATGGTCCAAAAAAATAAAAAAAGGCACAGCTAATGATTTGACGGATTTAAAACTTGTAAAAAATCCAGATATTTTGGCTAGCTTAGGCGAAGAAAAGCAGCATCAATATTTAGTTGGGTTTGCAGCTGAAACTAATGATTTAGAGACTTACGCAAATCAAAAACTAACACGTAAACATGCAGATATGATTATTGCGAATGATGTCAGCAAACAGGAGCTGGGTTTCAACAGTGATTTTAATGCTGTAACTGTGTTAACGCATTCCAGTAAACCTATCCGCCTGCCAGTGGCGGCAAAAAGCCAGTTGGCTACAAAAATCATTGATTTAATCGCACAACATATTAGTTGAGGTGTTTCCATGATAATTATTGCAAGCGTGATTGTCGATGTACCAGTTGCACAAACAAACCGACCTTTCGATTATCTTGTGCCAGAAGTTTATGCTAATAATTTAGCGGTTGGCATGCGTGTTTCAGTCCCATTTGGAAAAGGCGATCGGTTATTGCAAGGATATGTTATTGGCTTAAAAAAGGCACAAACAAAGCCTCATAATTTAAAAAAAATTGAACATGTCATTGATCTTGAACCAGTTTTAAATGAAGAATTATTGCAATTATCTGACTGGTTAGCAAAAAAAACATTTTCTTTTCGAATCAGCAGCTTGCAAACAATCTTACCTGGTGTCATGAGGGGAAAATACCATAAATATGCTCAAGTCACTGATACTGAGGATCCAAAAGTTAAAAGTGTCTTTAAGCACCAACGAATGATCGAAATCACTGATCAACTGGATGCACAGGTGATCAGTGATTTAATGCGCTGGCGCCAAGCTGGAAAAGTAAAGTTTGAATATGCAGTTGAGAACCAAGCACGAGTAAAAAAACAAAAGGCAATTATCTTGGACCATAGTGGTCAGGAATATGAAAAATTGAGTCAAAAGCTGCGCAAAAGAGCTCCAAAACAGGCAGCTGTTCTGGCTTATTTAGCGAGAGAAGCAAAAGAACAAAAACATATTTTATTACAAGTTTTAAATAAAAAATTTTCTAGTTCGGCCATTAGAAGTTTAGTTGAAAAATCAATTCTTACAGAACAAAACGTGGAAGTAAAGCGTGAAGTGATTCCTACTGATAAAGCATTCGTTCATGAACATGATAAGCCGCTGCTTCCGGACCAGCAAAAGGCAGTTATTGCTATTAACCAAGCTACAGCAGCTAAAGCAAAAAAAGTTTTTTTGTTGGAAGGTGTGACTGGATCCGGCAAAACAGAAGTTTATCTTCAGAGTATTAAAGCTGTATTAGCAAAGGGAAGAACAGCCTTAATGTTAGTACCAGAGATTGCCTTGACACCTCAAATGGTTCAACGAGTTTATGCACGATTTGGTCATCAAGTTGCTGTTTTGCATAGTGGCTTATCCAATGGTGAAAAATATGATGAATGGCGCCGAATCAATGCCAATGAAGCTCGAGTGGTAGTTGGCGCTCGGTCAGCAATTTTTGCACCTTTGAAGAATATTGGCTTAATTATTATGGATGAAGAACATGAATACAGTTATAAACAAGAAGATACGCCTCGTTATCATGCGCGTGATGTTGCTTTGCATCGTGCTCAAGTGCACAATTGTCCGGTGGTATTAGGAAGTGCGACGCCTTCATTAGAGTCTCGTGCCCGAGCTGAAAAGGGTGTTTACCAACTCTTACTTTTGCCACAGAGGGTGAATCAGGCTCCACTGCCACATGTGCATATTGTAGATATGCGTGAAAATATTGAAAAACATCGAACACTAGATTTTTCACGGGCATTATCTGATGCAATCACAGTGCGTTTGGCCAAAAAAGAACAAAGTGTTCTGATGCTGAATCGTCGTGGTTTTTCTTCATTTGTTATGTGTCGTAATTGTGGCTATGTCGCTAAATGCCCTAACTGTGATATCTCATTGACCCTACACATGTCTTCGCATACGTTGAAATGTCACTATTGTGGACATGAGGAGCAAATACCAAAAACTTGCCCCAACTGTCATAGTCAAAAAATTCGTTATTATGGTACAGGAACTGAAAAAGTAGCTCAAGAATTAAAACAAATGTATCCTGAAGCACGGATTATTCGAATGGATGTTGATACCACTAGGCGTAAAGGTGCTTATGAGCAGTTACTAAAAAAGTTCGAGAAACGTGAAGCCGATATCTTACTTGGAACGCAGATGATTGCTAAGGGATTGGATTTTCCTAATGTCACATTAGTAGGCGTCATCAATGCGGATACGGCCTTAGGGTTGCCGGATTTTCGCGCCAGTGAGCGGACTTTTCAGTTATTGACCCAGGTTTCTGGTCGAGCTGGACGCGGTTCTAAAAAAGGTGAGGTTTATGTACAGTCATATAATCCAGATCACTATGCAATTAAATTGGCACAGAAACAAGATTATGAACAATTCTTTCGACAAGAAATGCGTTTGCGGCACGAAGGTGGCTATCCTCCGTATTATTTCACGGTATTACTACAAACGACGCATCCCGATGAAAGTCAAGCAGCAAAGGCTGCTTACAGTATTTTAAAGGCAATCCAACCCTATCTTAGCGAACAAGCAATTATACTTGGGCCAACGCCCAAAGCAATTGCCCGCGTCAAAAATCAATATTATTACCAAATAATTATAAAATATAAAAATGAACCAAAATTAGCTGTAGGTTTGAATCATATTCTGGAACTTTCAGCCAAGGCTCATGATCGGTTATTAAAAATTGCCATTGATCGTGAACCATTACAATTCATTTAGAAAGTAGTGATTTTGATGACTTCAGTTATTTTCATGGGAACTCCAGAATTTTCAGTTACCGTACTAGCTGGTTTGTTAGAGGCAAATTATGATATTCAAGCAGTTGTCACACAGCCAGACAAGCCAGTCGGGCGCAAAAAGAAATTGCAGGCGGCCCCCGTTAAAGTGTTTGCTCAAGCACATCAATTAAAAATATTTCAGCCAGAAAAGTTGGGTGGCAGTTCAACAGCTGATTTCATAAAATCAGTGCAACCAGATTTGATCATTACGGCAGCCTTTGGTCAGTTTTTACCAACGTCAGTGTTGCGCAGTGCTAAAGTTGCTGCAGTCAATGTTCACGGCTCGCTGCTGCCTAAGTATCGTGGTGGTGCGCCGATTCAAATGGCAATTATGAACGGTGAATCAACAACAGGAATTACAATTATGTATATGGCTAAGAAAATGGATGCTGGTGATATTTTAGCGCAGCAAGCGGTGCCGATTACTGAAGATGAAACTTCTGACTCACTCTTCAAAAAAATGAGTCTTGTTGGACGTGATCTGCTGTTAGCAACTTTGCCAAAAGTGATAGCTAACGAAGTCACTGCACGACCTCAAAATGAAGCTGAAGCAACATTTGCTTACAATCTTAAACCCGAACAGGAAATTTTAGATTTTAAACAATCAGCAATTCAACTAGATCGCCAAATTCGAGCTTTAAACTCAGATCCAGTTGCTTATACTTATTTCAAGGGTATGCGCACAAAGATTTGGTTTGCACGACCTGTTGAAGTTTCACATTCAGCAACCCCCGGATCGGTATTAAGTAAAACAAAAAAACAACTTGTACTGGCAACCGGTGATTCTAAAATGGGGTTGGCAATCGAACAGCTACAACCTGCTGGTAAAAACGTGATGCCCATCTCAGCATATTTAAACGGTGCTGGTCAAAATATTGCCGTAGGAGATCAGTTAATAACGGAGGAGACAAGCCATTAACCAGTCAGCAAGAAAACTAGCAATTGAAATACTATTGTCTGTTTTAAAAAAGCAAGCTTATTCAAATATTGAGTTGGATCAGGCTATCAAACATCATGCCCTGAAACCACAGGATCGACATTTGCTAACAAACATCGTCTATGGTGTCTTACAGCAAAAATATCTATTGGATTTTCAACTCGCACCCTTTATCAAAAAACCGCAAAAAATGGATGACTGGGTTCAAATTTTATTGGAAACAGCAGTTTATCAAATGAAATACTTGACGCGTATTCCAATTCGGGCGGTTATTTACGAAAGTGTTCAAATTGCAAAGCGCCGCGGTCATCAAGGGGTTGCCAAACTTGTTAATGCCATATTACGTAATGTTCAACGCCAAGGATGGCGTGATCTAGCTGATATTCAAGATCAGTGGGCGCGTTTGAGTATTGAATACAGCATACCCGTATCTTTGATCCACCAACTAAACCAGGATTTGGGCTCAGAAAAAACTGTTCAAATTTTAACTTCAATTAATACCGTCCCCAAAATTAGTTTACGTGTTAATGAGGTGGTAATATCTCGGAAAGAATTGCAAGAAGCATTACTTGACGTTGATATTCACACAACCGAAAGCGTGATCTCGCCTCAAGGTTTAATCACAACAACTGGTGTCAGTGAACTAACCCAAACAGAATTATTTAAAACTGGGGCATTTACATTTCAGGACGAAAGCGCTCAGCTAGTCGTGCCAGCTTTGCAAGTGCAACCAGGAGATCAGGTATTAGATGCGTGTGCTGCACCCGGTGGCAAAACAATGCAGATTGCTGCCAACCTTTCTGCTTCTGCTGGTGGTCAAGTGACTGCTTTAGATTTATATGAACATAAGGTAAAATTAATTCAACAAAACGTTCAAAGAATGCACTTAAATTCAGTTGTCAAAACTCGGTTGCTTGATGCGACAACAGCTGACACCAAATTTTTGGAAGAGACATTTGATCGTATTTTAGTAGATGCACCTTGTTCTGGTATTGGTCTATTGCGACGCAAACCAGAGATACGTTACCGTAAAGAATTAACTGACTTCGTGAATTTAAAAAAGGTTCAATTACAGATTCTCAATTCAGTGGCAAAAACTTTGAAACGCGGTGGTACTATGGTTTATAGTACCTGTACCATTATTAAACAGGAAAATGAAATGGTTGTTGAAAATTTTTTAAAACACCATTCTGATTTTGAGTTAACAAAAACATATTCAACAGTGGCGCTGAAATCAAAATCGAATGAAAAGTCGCTACACATTTATCCGGATGACTATCATTCAGATGGCTTTTTCATTGCTACATTGAAACGGAAATCTTGAGGTGAAAAGATGAAATTTGCCTTTCGTACCGATGTTGGTCGTAAGCGGCAAAGCAATCAAGACTCGGTAGGTGTATTTGAAAACGAAGCTGGCGCGCATATTGCCGTTGTAGCAGATGGTATGGGTGGCCATCAGGGCGGTGACGTTGCTTCGGAAATGGTTGTTTCACATCTAGGTGACAATTTTCGAAATAATCAAGCAACTAATATTGATGAATTAGTTCGTTGGCTCGTTTTTGAGTTAAATTCAGAAAATAAGCGTATTTTAGAAACAGCACATACTCACGCCAACTTGTCAGGCATGGGTACGACGTTTGTGGCTACGTTAATGGTTGCTGATACATATATCGTGGCAAATATCGGAGATTCTAGGTGTTATCGCCTACGCGAAAACCAGCTCAAACAATTAACAGAGGATCATTCGTTAGTCAACGAGCTGGTAAAACATGGCGATATTTCTCCGGAAGATGCAAAAAATCACCCTCAAAAGAATTTAATTACGCGCTCATTAGGTATCTCAAAAAATGTTGATGCTGATGTCACAATCTTTCACAGCTATCCACAAGATTATTTGTTGCTTTGTTCAGACGGCTTAACAAATATGGTAAGCGATATAGAAATTCAGACGGTCCTTGAATCTGACGTTGATCTCCAAACAAAATGTGATCGTCTGATTGACCTTGCAAACACCCATGGCGGTTTAGATAATATAACGGCATTGTTGATTTATGACGATTCGCAGGTGGATGCTTCATGATGGAAAAAGGTTATTTATTAGACAAGCGGTACTTGTTGATTCGTCCAATTGGCGAGGGCGGCATGGCCAATGTTTATCTTGCTCA
The DNA here is from genome assembly GCF_047943045.1 of Agrilactobacillus fermenti. Classification (GTDB taxonomy): domain Bacteria; phylum Bacillota; class Bacilli; order Lactobacillales; family Lactobacillaceae; genus Agrilactobacillus; species Agrilactobacillus fermenti. The sequence goes on from NZ_CP181347.1 coordinate 1,237,935, forward strand.
TGATCAAAAGAATGATCAAGATGTCGCTGTTAAAATCTTGCATATGGATTTACAGAATGATCCAAATACAAAGAAGCGGTTTCAACGTGAAGCCAGTGCCTCATCAAAACTGAATCACCCCAATATTGTAAAGGTTTATAATATTGGTGAAGATGCTGGTATGAGCTATATCGTGATGGAATATGTGACAGGCATGGATCTCAAACATTATATTGATCAAAACTTTCCAATTCCGTATCGCAAAGTAATCGATATTATGAAACAAATATTATCTGCTGTTCAAGCTGCTCATGATCATGACATTATTCATCGAGATTTAAAACCGCAAAATATTATGATCGACAAAAATGATCATATAAAAATTGCTGATTTTGGAATTGCGGTTGCTCTCCATGACAATTCTTTGACTCAAACTAATACGTTATTAGGGTCCGTTCATTACCTATCCCCTGAGCAGGCTAAGGGTAGTATGGCCACGAAACAATCAGATATCTATGCATTGGGTATTATTCTTTACGAGATGTTAACTGGCAAAGTTCCATTTGAAGGTGAATCTGCTGTTTCAATTGCAATCAAACATTTTCAAGACGAGATTCCTTCGGTTCAAGCGCTAGACCCCCGGATTCCACAGCCCTTAGAAAATGTGGTTTTACATGCGACGGCCAAAGATCCTCATGATCGTTACAAGAGTGCAGCTGAAATGGCCGTTGATCTCAGTACCTCGCTAGATAAAAAGCGGGCGAATGAACCCAAATTTGTGCCAAACAGCAATTCAGATCTAGATGAAACAAAAGTCATTCAAATCCCCAAAAATCCAGATTTAGCCGATAAAGTTGTGCCTAATAAACACGAGGAACAACTTAAAGCAGACAAAAAATGGTGGACTTTTTTAAAAAAACGTCGATTTTGGATGGCTTTTGGATTGGCCTTGCTTGTTTTCATTTTGGCGGTGGGATTTATTATTGGAACTACTAAAAAAAATGTTGAGATTCCTGATTTGACCGGGATGTCAGAGACGCAGGCTAAATCTGTATTAACAGATAATCATTTAAAAATCGGTGATATCAGTCATCAATATGATAATGACGTGCAAAAAGATCGTGTGATCCGTAGTTACCCTAAAAAGAACATGGTTGTTAAAGAACAAAGCAAAGTTAATCTCTTGATCAGTCAAGGGCCTAAAAAAATCCGTATTGGTAATTATGTGGGGCAAAATTATACTCAAATACGCAAAAAACTGATGAAACTTGGCTTTACCGTTCGTAAAAACGAGACATCTTCAACCAAGTATGCTGCCGGTCAGATTATGAATCAAGATGTGCCTGAGGGTAAAAAGGTGATTCCTCAGGAAACAATCATCACATTGACAGTTAGCTCAGGACGAGCATTTTTTAACTTACGTGATTTAACGAACTACACCCAAAAGAGTGTTCAAGACTATGCCAATGAGAAGGGCCTCGTGTTGAACATTACATCTCAATATTCTGATACAGTTGAAAAAGGGTTAGTGATCTCACAAACACCTGCTGCAGGAACAAGGCTTAGTAAAGGCAGTAGTTTGAATGTCGTTATTTCCCTAGGTGAAAAAAATAAAGCCCCAGAACAAGTTAGCTTTAATAAAACGATTACCATACCTTTTAACCCTAAGACCGCTACACAGGTGAATACAGCTGATATTGCTAATCCAAATGACAATGGTGTAACGGCTTCTTCAAGCAGTTCTAGCGCCAGTGCGAGTACCTCAACCAGTAGTTCAACAACTACAACGCCAGTCCATGAAAACCATGTCACGATCTTCATTCAAGATGAAACACACAATATTAGTGATGTCTATCGGCAAATGGTTATCACACAAACTACCAATGTTACCTTAACATTTACTGTCAAAGGTAATGAATCAGCATATTACAAAGTTGTACGTGATGGTGATGTGATCTTGACCGATGAAGTCAAACCCAGTTGACAAAGGAGACGGCATGAAAAGCCAAGGAAAAATTATTAAACTTACCGGTGGATTTTATTATGTTCTTGCCGGTAATCAGGTTTACCAAACCCGAGCGCGTGGTAATTTTAGAAGCAGAAAAATTAAGCCAGTCGTTGGTGACAATGTTATTTTTGAATCTACTAACTCAACTGACGGCTATATTTTAGAAATATTGCCAGCAAAAAATCGAATGATACGGCCGCCTTTGGCAAATATCGATTTGATGGTTATTGTAACTTCTTTGATAACGCCCAATTTTCAACCCAATTTGTTAGATCGCTTTTTAGTTACACAAGAATTTAATGATCTAACAGCAATCATCTATGTGACGAAAAGCGACTTGGTTCACGACCAACAACAGCTACAAAATTTTCAAGAGATCTTTGATTATTATCAGAACATTGGGTATGCGGTAATTTTTTCGTCTAATCCATTTTCAGATGATAGTTTACAGAAACTAGCACAACTTATTAATGGTAAAGTTACTGCAGTGACTGGTCAGTCTGGCGCTGGTAAATCGACGCTATTGAATCATTTAGTGCCAGAATTGAAATTACCAACAGCGGCTATTTCTCAGAGTTTAAATCGTGGCAAGCACACGACCAGACATGTAGAATTACATCAGGTTGCTGGCAGTTTGATTGCTGACACACCTGGTTTTTCAAATATGGCATTGCCACAAATTCCACTTGAACGGGTAAAAAATCTATTTCCAGAGTTTATGACACTTAGTCCTCAATGCCGATTTCGAGAATGTCAACATATCAACGAACCTGACTGTGCAGTTAAAGCTGCTGTAGTTAGCGGTGAAATTTTAACCAGCCGATATGAGAGTTATCAACAATTTCGTCAAGAAGTTCAGCAACAAAAACGATATTGATGAAATGTGTCAAAAATCAAGCAACGAAACGTAATTTTTAAACTAATGTTCAGGAGTGATAGCGATGCAACTTGCACCTTCAATTTTAAGTGCCGACTTTATAAACTTACAACGAGATGTTTCTGCTTTGGAGGCAGGCGGGGCTGATTTACTACATGTAGATGTTATGGATGGGCATTTTGTCCCAAACCTGGCTTTTGGGCCCCAAGTTGTTCAAGCTTTAAGACCAATTACAAAATTGCCGTTGGATGTCCATTTAATGATGTCCCATCCTGAAGCATATATCGATATGTTTGCCGCTGCTGGAGCCGATACGATCATGGTCCACTTTGAAAGCACACCACATATTTATCATGCACTACAACTGATTGCACAGCACCATGTGAAACCTGGTGTCGTCATTAATCCGGGGACACCCGTAGATGCGTTAAAATCTGTATTGCCTTTAGTTGGACAAGTTTTGATTATGACCGTTAATCCAGGATTTGGGGGGCAGGCTTTTTTGCCAAGTACATTAGAAAAAGTAGCCCATTTGGATCAAATTAGACAAACAGATACTACTTTAACTTTTGATATTGAAGTTGATGGTGGTATCAATGATCAAACGATCCAACAAGCAGCAAGAGCTGGTGCTGATATTTTCGTGGCGGGTTCTTATATATTTGGTGGACATTCTGTTGCTGAACAAATTACAAAATTAAAAGGTTTGATCGAATGAAACAAGTCAATTTATTACTTGGTGGGCCACAAGAGCTTTGGCCGCAACAATTAAAAAAATCACCCACAGAAATTGTGGGTGATTGGATTGGTGTTGATCGGGGAACTTTATTCCTGTTAAAAATGGGTATTCAGCCCAAGATATCTGTTGGTGATTATGATTCTTTGAGTGCCTCTGAACTAGATTTAGTCAAAGCCCATATTCAAGATATCTATTACGAAAAGCCCGAAAAAGATGATACGGACAGCGAATTAGGTTTGAAACTTGCACTAGAAAAATTACATGCTGATAGTGTGACGATTTACGGGGCAACTGGTGGCCGTCTTGACCATTTTCTAGTGAATTTTTTTATGTTACTAGAGCCATGTTTTCGCACGCATACGGCTAATATTGTAATGGTTGATCAACATAACCATTTATCCTTTTATCTACCAGGAAAATATGAGATTAGAAAACAATCAGATAAGAAGTATTTGGCTTTCGTTGCGATGACGCCAGTACAACATTTAACGATTCATGATGCCAAGTATCAATTGCATGATGCGCAATTAGATGTGCCGGTTTCGTATGCCAGTAATGAATTTGTTAATGACACAGTTCATTTTCAATTTGAAAGTGGGACGATCTGCGTCATTCAAAGTACAGATCAGTCAGTATAATTAAAATCTGAAAAATACAAATAAAAAAAGCCCTAGACCATGATCGACAAATGAAGTAGATCATGATTTAAGGCTTTTTTATTAAACACGGGTAACTTTACCAGATTTTAAAGCGCGTGCAGAAACCCAAACTCGCTTAGGTTTGCCATCAACAAGGATGCGAACCTTTTGTAAATTTGGCTTCCAGCTGCGACGGCTTGAATTCAATGCGTGTGAACGTTGATTGCCGAAATGAGTTTTACGGCCTGTGATAACGTCTTTAGCCAATGTTAAACCTCCTTTAAGGTTACTTTGGTATCAATCATGTACCAAACTAAGTTATCACAACAATGCTTTCATTGCAAGATTTTTCTTTAAAGTATTTTTACTTGACACACCTCGTTAAATGTCGTATTTTCTTTCAATCAAGCGTTTGGTGTGCTAAAATTTTTTGTAGTGTAATTGAAACGTAACGAATGAGGAGGATTAGAAATGGCTGTTAAAATTAAGACGCAATATGGAGATGTCGATATTTCCAATGAAGTCATTGCAACAATTGTCGGCGGTGCGGCTACTGATATTTATGGCATCGTCGGAATGGCCAGTAAAAACCAAATTCGTGATAATCTAAATGATATTTTAAATCGTGAGAATTATAGTCGTGGTGTCGTTGTTCGACAAGAGCACAACGCGATTATTGTAGACATTTATATCATTATCAGTTATGGCGTAAAATTATCTGAGGTCGGCCGTAATGTCCAAGATAAAGTTAAATATAATTTACAAAGTATGTTAGGTATCAAGGCAAAGGCAGTCAATGTTTTCGTCCAAGGTGTCAAAATAACTGATGATTTAGATTAACACACATTAATAGAATAATTGCTATTCAGGAGGAACTTCCTTGAAAATTGAAGAAATTAATGGCGATAAATTTAAGGATATGATTCGGGTTGCATCTCACCGAATAAAGAAAAATAGTGACTTTGTTAATTCTTTAAACGTTTTCCCGGTTCCAGATGGAGATACTGGTACCAATATGAGTTTGACGTTTGCCAGTGGCGCAAAGGCAGTCAATGAAAATCCCAGCAATTCAGTTGGTGAACTAGGTAAGTCCTTGGCTAAGGGGTTACTAATGGGGGCACGTGGCAACTCTGGTGTCATCACTTCGCAGATTTTTCGTGGCTTTACCAAAAAAATTGAACCACAAACTTCTATTAGTGCGCGTCAATTAGCTGATGCATTCATGGCTGGCGTGCAGACAGCTTATAAAGCTGTCATGAAACCAGTTGAAGGTACCATTTTAACGGTTGCTCGAGAAGGTGCAAAAGCGGGTAATAAAACGGCGAATGAAACGAATGACATCACCGAAGTTTTGAAGGCTGTCATTTTGGCAAGCAAAAAAGCTTTAGCGAATACGCCCAACCTGTTGCCAGTCCTTAAAGAGGTTGGTGTCGTTGATTCCGGAGGTCAAGGCCTTGTTTTCATTTATGAGGGCTTTTTAGAAGGTTTAACTGGTGAAGTAGCTGCTAAAGATATTTACACGCCTGACGAAGCTGAAATGGACGAAATGGTTAATGCTGTCCATCACCGAGCAATCCAAGGTCAGGTAGCAACGGCTAACATCACTTATGGCTATTGTACAGAAATGATGGTAAATATTGCCAAAAAGAAAGCGGATCAAAAAACATTTGATTACGAAACTTTTCGAAATTATTTGAATAATCTGGGTGATAGCTTGCTAGTTGTCGCCGACGATGAGGTTGTTAAAGTTCACGTTCACACAGAACACCCTGAAAAAGTTTATCGTTATGGCAGTCAATTTGGTGTCATGCATAAAATTAAGATCGATAACATGCGTGTCCAAAATGAAAATGTCGTTAATGAAGCTCAAGCTGCCTCTAATAAGCAGTCAAAACGGCCGCAAGTGGATTATGCCGTGATTGCAATTGCCTCGGGTGACGGTCTGCAGCAACTATTTGAAAGCTTAGGGGTCACTTTTGTAATCAATGGTGGTCAGACAATGAATCCAAGTACTCAGGATATTTTAGATGCTATTGAGCAAGTAAATGCCAAACGGGTCATAATTATGCCAAATAATAAGAATATCTTCTTATCAGCGGAACAAGCGGCTGATGTTAGCGATATTTCTGTGGCCGTTGTGCCGACTAAAACAATTTCTCAAGGGATGACTGCTATGTTGTCTTTTGATCCAGCTGCTGATTTAAATACGAATAAAAAACAGATGACCGATGCACTGACGACCGTTGTTAGCGGCCAATTAACAGCTGCCACTCGAGACACAGAGCTTAGCGGTCTCAAAATCAAACAAGGTGATTATTTAGGAATTGTTGATGGTACGATCAAAGTTGCTAACCCTGATCGTCTGCAGGCTGCCATTCAAATGGTAGAAACAATGCTGGATGACGAAACTGAGATTATTACAATTATTTATGGTGCTGATGCAACCAGTCAGGAAGCTAAATCACTTGAAGCTGCTATTTTAGCCAAACATGATGATCTAGAAATTGAGATTCATGAGGGCGACCAGCCAGTTTATCCTTTCTTGATTTCAGCAGAATAGTTAATAATTGTTTCTAAAATAGATATATATTGGGCCGATTTGCAGTTATTTTGCATCGGTCCTTTCTTTCTAAACTGTCAATCAAGAAGGGGGGACGCACTTGTTAAAACTTTCTGATTCAGTTGAAACTCTGAGTGGTGTCGGTGCCAAGCGGGTTACGGCTTTAAATAGTCTGGGTATCTTTACCATCAACGATTTACTGTTTTATTTTCCATTTCGCTATGATGATTTAAAAGTTAAATCTTTGGCGGAAGTTACAGACCAAGAAAAAATAACGCTCAAAGGGACAGTGATTGCAGCGCCAATTTTGAATCGCTTTGGACCTAACAAAAATCGCTTAATTGTTCGTCTTTTAGTGGAACACCAAGTTGTAATTGTAACTTTTTTTAATCAGCCTTGGTTAAAAGATCGCTTTATTCCAGATACAGTTGTTGCTGTATTTGGCAAATGGGATCAACGCCGCCGCGGTCTGACTGGAATGAAGTTTTTCTCACCGAAAGGCGATAATGATTTAGCTGGTATTTATTCAGTCAACAAAAATATTCGTCAGAGCACATTAATCAAGTTAGTTAAGCTGGCATTTGAGAAATATCAATCGGTTATTGGCAATCTAGTGCCAATTGATATTCGTCAGCGTTATCGTTTACTCGATGATCGTGAAATCATCACTGGTATGCATTTTCCGAAAACGGCAGCTGAAGTTAAAGCAGCCCATCGCAGTGCGGTGTTCCGTGAATTTTTTGTATTTGAATGTCGGATGCAAGCCATGCGACAAAAAGAGCGCCAAGGAAACCAAGGATTGAGCTTGAAATACCAATTAGCGGCTGTGCAGGATTTTATTCACGAATTACCCTTTGAATTAACACAAGCACAAAAAAGGGTCGTTAATGAAATTGCAGCCGATATGAAACGCCCTTATCAAATGAATCGCTTGCTTCAGGGGGATGTTGGTAGTGGCAAAACCATCGTTGCAGCCATTGCCTTGTTTAGTGCTGTAACTGCTGGTTATCAGGCGGCCTTGATGGTACCCACAGAAATCTTAGCCACGCAGCACTTTGAAAAATTACAGCCTTTATTTGCTAAGATGAATGTGGTAACGACTTTGCTAACTGGTGCAACAACCAATAAAAATAGACGAAAAATTGATGAAAATTTGGTTCAGGGTCGCGTGAACATTTTAATTGGGACACATGCGTTAATTCAAGAGAGTGTGCATTTTAAAAATCTGGGGTTCGTTGTCATTGATGAGCAACATCGCTTCGGTGTTAATCAGCGTAAGGCATTACGTGAAAAGGGGTTACACCCAGATGTTTTGATGATGACGGCAACGCCGATTCCCAGAACACTGGCTATTACAACTTATGGCGAGATGGATGTTTCGACGATTGATCAATTACCAAGTGGTCGAAAACCGATTAAGACATATTGGCTTAAAAATAATCAAGATCAACAAGCTTTTGCTTTTGTCCGACGACAACTCGTTCAGCATAATCAGGCGTTTGTAATTTCACCCCTGATAGAGGAGTCTGAAACTATGGACCTGAAAAACGCCGAACTATTATATGAACGCTACCGTGAAGCTTTTGCGCCGGAATATGAAGTAGCTTTACTGCATGGACAAATGAGCAATGATGATAAAAACACAGTCATGGCGGCTTTTGCTAAAAATGAGGTGCAAATTTTGGTGGCTACCACAGTGGTGGAGGTCGGTGTCGATGTGCCAAATGCCAATACCATGATTATTTATGATGCTGACCGATTTGGGTTGTCACAACTGCATCAGTTACGAGGACGCGTAGGTCGTGGTCAGCAGCAAGCATACTGCTTATTAGTGGCTCAGCCCAAAAACGAGGTGGCCGTTGCACGACTACAGGCAATGACCGAAACAAATGATGGTTTTGTTTTATCTGAAAAAGATTTAGAATTAAGGGGTCCCGGAGATGTTTTTGGTCAAAAACAGTCGGGGTTACCTGATTTTCAAATCGGCGATCCAGTTGCTGATTTTAACGTTTTACAAGTTGCTCAAACTGAAGCACAGCAAATTTTTGTAGACGATCCAAGTCTATCGAAAGCTGAACATCAAACGTTACGGACTTTTTTAAAAACAACAATTGATCTAAAACGACTAGACTAATTTTATATCAGAAGAGGAGTTATAGAATGAAAATTGCCATTGATGCAATGGGCGGAGATAATGCCCCAGAAGCGATTGTTAAGGGCGTGTTGGCTGCCAGAGATGCATTTTCCGATATGGAATTTATTTTGTATGGTGACCAGGCACAAATTAAGCCTTTGGTATCTAACATAGAGCGGATTGAAATTCAGCATACGGATGAGGTTATTGCCGGTGACGATGAGCCTGTACGATCTGTTAGACGTAAAAAGCAAGCTTCTATGGTTTTAGCGGCACAAGCAGTGAAAGATCATCATGCGGATGCTTTCTTTTCTTGTGGTAATACTGGTGCAGTTTTAGCTTGTGGTATTTTTGTGATCGGCCGCATCAAGGGCATCGAGCGCCCGGGACTAATGCCTACATTACCAACGGTGGCGACAGACGATGGGTTTAATTTAATTGACGCTGGTGCAAACGCCAGTAGCAAACCGAATCACCTTTATCAATATGCTAAGATGGGCATTTATTATGCTCAAGATGTCCGTAAAATTAAGCAACCAAGAGTGGGACTTTTAAATAACGGCACCGAGTATGATAAGGGTGATGATCTTCACAAAGAGGCTTATCAACTACTCAAAGATGATCCAGACATTAATTTTATTGGTAACGTTGAGGCTACCAATATTTTAGAAGGTCCAGCTGATGTCGTCGTTTCTGATGGTTTTACTGGGAACGCGGTTCTAAAAACAATTGAAGGCACAGCTGGTGCTTTAATGAAAGTCATCAAGCATAGTTTATTAAATAGTGGTATGTTATCTAAATTAGGTGCGGCCATGTCTAAGTCCGCATTTGCCGCTGTAAAGGATAAGTTTGATACTTCAAAATATGGCGGTGCCGTACTGTTAGGCGTGGCTGCACCGGTCGTAAAATCTCATGGTGCTTCGGATGATCGCGCTGTCTATTATGCATTAACGCAAATTCATGATATGGTTAATAAACAAACCGTCCAACATGTGATTGATTATTTTTCCAAAGAAAAAAATTCATAGACAAGTCACAGAAAAACGGATAGACTAATTTTGCATTAAAATTTGGAGGCAAGTTATGACTGAGCAAGAAATATTTGATAAGGTAGCAGCTATCTTAGAAGATCGTTTTGATATTGACAAAAGTAAAGTTACGAATGATTTAAATTTTAAAAATGATTTGGAAGCTGATTCTATTGATATTGTTGAATTTGTAATTGAGCTAGAAGATACTTTTGGTGCAGAGATTCCAGATGAAGAGGCGGAAAAAATCAAGACAGTCGGTGATGCCGTTTCTTATATTCAAGAACATATGCCCAAAAAATAAATATCTGTTAACCAGACACCATTTTAGCTAGCCAGTGAGTTGATTTCTGTGCTAGCTTTTTTATATGGTAAAACAGTGCAGTTTGCCCCTTTTTCTGATAAACTAAATCAGTATGTAAAATGAACTGTTATTTGCTTTTTTAATATATTTAGCTGTTATCATTGTTTTACCAGCTAGAGATAAGAAAAAATCAAAGTCAACGGACACAATGAAAGGAATTTAAAAATGATCCAGGAATTAGCAAATGAATTGCGTCAAAAATACGGTATCGAGTTTAAAGATTTGAGTTTATTAGATGAAGCTTTTACGCATTCTTCTTACGTCAATGAACACAAAGAACTTAATTTAAAAGACAATGAACGGTTGGAATTTCTTGGCGACGCTGTCTTGGAATTAACTGTTTCTGAACACTTGTATAAAAGATTTCCAGAACTTCCTGAAGGCAAACTTACACGTTTGCGAGCTTCGATTGTTTGCACTAAAGGATTCAGTAGTTTTTCGCGAGAGGCACACTTTGATCGTTATGTTCGACTGGGTAAAGGCGAAGAGCAAATGGGAGCACGTAATCGTGACACGTTATTAGAGGATCTTTTTGAAGCGTTTAATGGTGCGCTTTACCTAGACCAAGGGAAAGAAGCTGTGGTAAAGTTTATCCGACAAATTATCTTTCCGAAGGTTGATGTCGGTCAATTTAATGAGTTCACAGATTATAAAACAGCATTGCAAGAAGAATTACAAACAAATGGCGAAGTAGAAATCGCCTACCATACGCTGTCTGAAGATGGTCCAGCGCACGAACGTGTTTTTCATGTAAACGTTACGGCTAATGGTGAGGTATTAGGGGAAGGTCAAGGCGCCAGCAAAAAACGTGCTGAACAAGCTGCTGCCAAGACGGCATTAACTCAAATCAAAATGAATCAGTCCTCACAAACAAATTAGCGACCACAGTCATATTGGAGCGAATTAAATGTCACTAACATCACTAATCATTTCTGGATTCAAATCATTTGCAGATAAGACTGAGTTAACGTTTGACAAAGGTGTTACAGGTATCGTTGGGCCAAACGGCAGTGGTAAAAGTAATATTACCGAAGCAGTTCGCTGGGCGATGGGTGAACAGTCAGCTAAGGGATTGCGTGGTGAACATATGCCAGATGTTATCTTTGCAGGCACACAATTACGTCCTGCTATGAATTTAGCGTTAGTTACTTTAAAATTTGATAATCAGGACCGCGCGTTAAAAAAAGATGCTGATCAAATCGAAATTACGCGTAAAATTTTTCGAGACGGCACAAGTGAATTTTATATCAATCAAAAAAGCTGCCGCTTAAAGGATATCGTCAGCTTGTTTTTAGATTCTGGAATCGGTCGTTCTTCTTTTTCGATTATTTCTCAAGGTCAAGTGGAAGAAATATTTAATAGTCGACCAGAAGATCGACGCACGATCATTGAAGAAACTGCGGGGATTCATCAATATAAAATACAAAAAGAAACAACGTTAAAAAAGTTAGAACAAACAACTGATAATTTAAATCGTGTTGAAGATATTATTGCAGAGTTGCATGATCGAGTAGCTCCACTACATGAACAAAGTAGTTTGGCTAAGGAATATCTTGAACAAAAAAAACAATACGATCATTATATGAAATCATGGCTGGTTATTTCCATTAATCAGAATTCAGCAGAAAAAACCCGGTTACAGCAAAAAATCAACGAATTAAATTTAACTGCTAGACAATTAGCTGAAGCCAAAGCAACACTTGCCGAAGATCTGACGGCTGCCAAAAAGCAACAAACGAAACTTGAACGTCAGTTAGATAACGATCAAGCACAATTAGTCACTGCAACTCAAAAAATTGAGGCATTAAAATCACAAAAAGCATTAACTAAAGCCCATGATCAGCAACAAGCAACACAAACGAAGGATCTAAAAAAACGTATTCATGACTTGACTGATCAGTTGACTGAACAAACGCAAACTTGCCAGCAAACCACTGCCCAGTTAGCTCTTATTGAAAAAAAGCTGACACCTGTTGAAGCCCAAATTAAGCAGCTAACAGTTACATCTGGACAGTCGAAGGCAGATATTCAAAGTAAGATCGATGCTGAAAACGATCAATATTTAACTTATTTACAACAGCAAGCAGAATATCGTAATCATATTCAAATGTCTGAAAAGCAAAAAAATATCTTGACACATCAAGTAGCGCGTATTCAAGCACAGCAGGAAACGTTAACAGCAGAATTAACCCAGCTACAAAAAGAATTGGGCGAAAAAAAAGCAAAAATCCAGTCGACTGAAAATGCTCAAGTGAGCGCACAAAAAGAGCTGCAAACTTTAGAACAAACGTTAACTTCAGAACAGCAGAAATATGAGCAAGAACGCCAAAATTTGGTTAATGGCTTAGATGTTTACCAACGGGCAAAAGCCAAATTGCGAAGTTTGGAAGCCTTCCAACGGGAATTTTCGGGATACTACCAAGGCCCTAGATATATTTTGCAGCATCGGCAAGAGTTATCGGGTGTTTTAGGTTCAGTATCTGAACTGATGCGTGTGCCTGAAAAATTTCAGGAAGCAATTCAAGCTGCTATTGGCAGCCGATTACAAGATATTGTGACAGATGATGAATTAGCTGCAAAAAAAGCAATTCAGCATTTACGAACAAATCATCAAGGGCGCGCAACATTTTTACCTTTGACGTCTATTAAAACACGCACGATCTCATCTAGTGATGAAGCACAACTACGCCAATATAATGGTTTTTTAGGTGTTGGCTGGCAACTCGTAAAAACTGAGGTTGCTTATATTCGTGTCTGCAAGCATTTGTTAGGGACTTTGGTCGTTGTAGAGGCCCTAGACCAAGCTATTAAAATTGCTCAAGTTACCAATCGTCGTTTCCGTATTGTCACGCTAGCAGGGGATATTTTGAATACGAATGGAGCTATGAGCGGTGGTGCACAACATAAGCAAACAACGAACTTGCTCACTCAGAAGAATCAAATTGAACTTGGGCGTACGAGAGTTCAAAATATGGATCAAACACTACAACAAAAAGAGTATGAAGTAAAGTCGTTGCAACAACATGTGGCACTTTTAAAAAAACAAATAGCCGAATTTAAAAATAATCATGCAGCCGATCAAACAAACTTCCAGCAAACACAACAACAGTTAACTGAGCTGACGACAGCTTTAGATTATAAAAAACGTGAATGCCGTGCGGCTGATTACAATTTAAAGTCATCTACGGAGCAATTGAACGGGCTCACTCGAGAAATCGAGCAAACTCAACAACAGCAAGTTCAACTCGAGCAGAATGTGACCGAGGCACGGCAAACTCTAAATACCCTGCGTCAGACGTTGACAGACTTTGATCAAACACAGCAGCAACTGCAAAATCAAATAAATGAACTAAAAATTACAAAAGCTAGTTTGACTGCAGACCAGCGTAACTTTCAGCAGCAATTAACGCAACAACAACAACGGCAACGGAAAACACAGCGACAGCTGCACGATCTAGAGCATGCTTTGACCGATATTCAAACTGCTGGACATAACAAAAAGCTGTCATTATCTGAAATTGAAACGGAAATTCAAGTAAGTAAGCAACAACAACTGACACTTCAAACGAATATCGAACACGCGCAAAAAATGCGTATTAATGTTAAACAGCAATTGGATCATCTTCAAGGTGAAGTCACGCGAAACATTGGGTTGCTAGAAAATACCCGAACTGAAATTACCACGAACCAGCAGCAGCTTGATTCTGTAGTTGAAAAAATTCATAATGACTTAGAACAAGTTGAAACTGATTATCAGACATCGTTTGAATCATTACAATCAGAAGTGGCTCAATCAAAAGTGGTTGATCTTGAAGTTTTGCAGCGGAAAGTGAAGTTATTGAAGCGCACACTCGATGAAATTGGCCCAGTAAATCTTACCGCGATTGAAGAATATCAAAAGGTTAAAACACGCTTTGACTTTTTAACACAACAACAAACAGATCTACTTACTGCTAAAAACACCCTATTAGAAACCATTGGCGAACTTGATCAAGAAGTTAGAGCTCGGTTTAAAGCGACATTTAGGGCAGTCTCAGAAGCTTTTAGTGAAATTTTTCCAAAAATGTTTGGTGGTGGCCAGGCGGCACTAATTCTAACTGATCCTGAAGATTTATTGAATACAGGTGTCGAAATTAAAGCATCACCTCCTGGAAAGAAACTACAAAAGTTAAGTTTGCTTTCTGGAGGGGAGCGTGCCCTAACTGCAATTACATTACTTTTTGCGATCATTAAGGTCCGGCCTGTACCCTTTTGCATCCTAGACGAGGTAGAAGCTTCATTAGATGATGCTAATGTGGCTCGTTTTGCGGACTTTTTAAGAGCGTATGATGCAAAAACACAGTTTATTGTCATCACGCACCGTAAAGGCACAATGATGCGGGCAAACCGTTTGTATGGTGTGACCATGCAAGAATCTGGTGTTTCCAAAGTTGTATCCGTGGCGATTTCTGATCAGGTAAGTGCTTGATCTCAGAATAGGAGGAATTTGATGGGATTATTTGACAAAATAAAAAAAGCTTTTACCGGTGGTAATGCTGACGTACCTGAGCAACAGGAAGAAACCACTGAGAAATATGAAGCTGGCTTAGAAAAATCGCGGCAAACTTTTGGTCAAAAAATTAATGCTTTATTTGCCAATTTTCGAACCGTTGACGAAGGTTTTTTTGATGATTTAGAAGAGATGTTAATTGAATCTGATGTTGGATATGAAACGGCTTTGCGCATTAGCGACGAGCTCCGTGAGGAAGTTAAATTAAAAAATGTGAAACGATCCGATGAGGTTTCTCAAGTAATTGTTGAAAAGCTAGTCGATCTTTACGGGGAAGCCGGTCAGGATGAAGATAATGCCTTACATTTTACTGACAATGGTCAACCGACTGTTTTTCTATTTGTTGGGGTTAATGGTGCTGGTAAAACAACCACTATTGGTAAGTTGGCGCACCGTTATCGTCAAGCTGGCAAGAAAGTCCTATTAGCGGCCGGTGATACTTTCCGTGCTGGTGCTATTGAACAGTTACAAGAATGGGGGCGTCGCGTAGACGTTCCAGTTGTGGCATCACAGCCAGGTGGTGATCCGGCCGCCGTTGTTTTTGACGCCGTTAAAACTGCTCAACAGGAACATTATGATATTTTGCTGGTTGATACAGCTGGACGTTTACAAAATAAAGTCAACTTAATGAATGAGCTGGAAAAAATCAAGCGCGTCATCAAGCGTGAATTACCTAATGCACCGCAAGAGGTACTGTTGGTGCTGGATGCATCCACCGGGCAAAATGCTTTGTCCCAAGCGAAACAATTTAATGAAACAACGCAGGTTTCTGGTATTGTGTTAACAAAACTAGATGGTACCGCTCGAGGGGGCATTGTATTGGCAATTCGCAATGAATTGCATATTCCAGTTAAATTGGTAGGTTTGGGTGAAAAAATGGATGATCTGCAAGACTTTAACCCAACCCAATTTATCTACGGGCTATTCAAGGGCTTGATCGATATTCCAGAAACGACTGACGATGGCACAAATACTTCAGAATTCAAGTCAGACTCGGAAAATACGCAGGATTAATATGGAATTAGAAAAAAATAACCGCATTAATGAATTGTTTGATTTCTATGGTATGTTGTTAACGCAAAAGCAGCATGAATATATTCGACTTTATTATCGCGATGATTACTCCCTTGGTGAAATTGCAACCCACTTTGCCGTAAGCCGTCAGGCGGTTTATGATAATATCCATCGTACAGAACAAATTTTAAATAACTATGAACAGAAATTACATCTTTATCAACGTTATCAAAACGAAAATCACTTGCTTCAACAGATGCGGCAACATGTGGCCACACATTATCCAACGGATCAAAAGCTAGTTGAGTTGATCATGCAAATTGAAGCGGAAACAGATGCTTGACACAAAACAAACTAATAAAAGGGAATGATGAACTTGGCGTTTGAAGGTTTAACAGAACGTTTACAAAATGCCATTGGCAAGCTTCGAAAGAAGGGCAAGGTAACCGAAAGTGATGTCCGCGAAATGATGCGGGAAGTTCGCTTAGCTTTGTTAGAGGCCGATGTCAATTTCACGGTCGTTAAAGATTTTGTCAAACAAGTTAGAGAACGAGCTGTGGGCGCTGAAGTATTAGAAAGCTTAACGCCCGCTCAACAGATTGTAAAAATTGTTAATGATGAATTAACTAAAACGATGGGAGAAGCTGCTGTACCTCTTAATAAGGCACCCCACATCCCAACGATTATCATGATGGTCGGACTCCAGGGGGCAGGTAAAACAACCACTGCCGGTAAATTAGCAAATTACTTAATCAAAAATGAAAAAGCACGGCCATTGCTAATTGCTGCAGATGTTTATCGTCCTGCTGCTGTGGATCAATTAAAAACAATTGGTCAACAATTAAACGTCCCCGTTTTTGATATGGGTACAGATCATGATCCCGTTGAAATCGTCAAGCAGGGTATGATTCAGGCCGACTTACAAAAGAATGATTATGTCATCATTGATACTGCTGGGCGATTGCAGATCGATGAAAAATTAATGACTGAGTTGGCAGACATCGAGGCTGAAGTTCAGCCTAATGAAATCCTGTTGACCGTTGATGCAATGACAGGGCAAGCAGCTACAGAAGTTGCTAAAGGGTTCAATGAGCGCTTAAATATCACAGGTGTAGTGCTGACAAAATTAGACGGTGATACTCGTGGTGGGGCTGCCCTGTCAATTCGTGCGGTTACTGGTAAACCCATCAAATTTACAGGTCAAGGTGAGAAATTAGATCAGTTGGATGTTTTTTATCCTGATCGCATGGCTAACCGAATCTTAGGCATGGGTGATATGATGTCACTCATCGAAAAAGCTCAAAATGACTTTGATGAAAAGCAAGCCGCGGCCATGGCTGAGAAGATCAAGGAAAATTCATTTGATTTCAACGATTTTCTAGATCAAATGGACCAGATTCAAAAAATGGGTCCATTAGATGAAATTATGAAAATGATCCCCGGTGTTGCAAATAACCCGGCAATGAAAAATATGAATATTTCACCAAAAGAAATGGATCATATTAAAGCCATTGTTTATTCAATGACACCAGCTGAAAGAGAAGAACCTAAGATTTTAAATGCCAGCCGTAAACGTCGCTTGGCTGCCGGTTCGGGTCGTCCAATTCAAGAAGTGAATCGGATGATCAAACAGTTTGATATGTCCTCTAAAATGATGCAACAAATGTCCAAAGGTAACATGAGTGGTATGGAGGGTTTATTTGGTAATGGCGTTCAAGGCAAGCTTGGTAAAATGGCAATGAGTTCCATGGCCCGCAAGCAAAAGAAGCGCAAAAAGAAACGCTTAAAAAATGCCAAAAGATTTAAATCGTAAGTGTAAAGAAAAAACACTTTACATGTGTCCGACGAACTGTTATATTTATTGTCGTGATAATTTTTAATGGAGGTGTCCTACTTGGCAACTAAAATTCGTATGAAACGTATGGGTTCAAAACGTAAACCTTTCTATCGTATCGTTGTGGCTGATTCACGTGCTCCACGTGATGGCCGCTTCATCGAAGAAGTTGGTTACTACAACCCACTTAAAGAACCAGTAGAATTAAAACTTGAAGAAGAAACTATTTTAGACTGGTTGAAAAAAGGTGCACAACCTTCAGATACAGTTCGTAACTTACTTACTTCTCGCGGCATTATGAAACAATTGCACGAAGCTAAATACGGCAAGAAATAAGGGCTGCTTTTTATGGTAGACATTGATCATCTGATTAAAGTCATCGTAGAGCCACTTTGTCAGTATCCAGAAAAGCTTAACATCGTGCAGCATGAATCAGATCGATTTATCGAATTTGATTTAAAAGCTGATCCCAGCGATGTAGGCCGAATTATCGGTCGCCAGGGTCATGTGGTTCAAGCTATTCGTAATATTGTTTATGCGGCAAAGACAAATTATCAAAAGCGTGTGCGCTTAAACATTAACTAGTGTTTCACAATAAATTGATCTGGGATGACCAGGTCTTTTTTTGTAGATTGGTGAGGTGATTAAAAATCAATGGCTTACTTCAAAGTTGGCAAAATCGTGAACACACAGGGCATTAAAGGTGAAGTAAAAATCGTTAGTCATACAGATTTTCCAGAAACGCGTTTTCAACCTGGCGCGGAGTTAGCGATCCTTTTTCAAAAACAATACTTACCCGTCACTATAGAGAAATCCCGTATTCAAAAGGGGTTACCAATTGTAAAGTTTACTGAATTCAATGATATTAATGCTGTAGAAAAGTTTAAGGGGAGCGAGCTCTATATTGCTGCTGAAAAACGACCTGCTGACGAGTTGGCATCAGGAGAATTTTATTACCATCAGATTATTGGTGCTCAAGTAATTGACGCACAAACAAAAGAAGTTTATGGTCCGATTACTGAGATTTTATCACCAGGTGCTAATGACGTCTGGGTCGTAAACTCCGCAAAATATGGCGAAATATTGATACCTTACATTAAATCGGTAATTTTAAAAGTTGATGTGACTCAACAACAAATTTGGGTTGATTTACCAGAAGGACTGATTGATCGTGAAAATTAATATACTATCGCTTTTTCCAGAGATGTTTGCACCTTTGCAACAATCATTGATCGGTAAAGCTAGAGAAAATGGCCTATTAAAGGTCGATATTGTTAATTTTCGCGATTACACAACAAATAAACATCATTCGGTTGATGATACCCCATATGGTGGGGGCGCAGGTATGTTGTTAATGCCTCAGCCTATTTATGCAGCGATGCATAGCCTTGTTGAAAAGAAACTGAGTAACCCCAACAAACGACGTGTGATCATTTTAGATCCTGCTGGTCAACCATTTAATGCTAAAATGGCGCAGGAATTCGCACAAGAGCCTGAACTGGACTTTATTTGTGGTCATTATGAAGGTTATGATCATCGCATTTATGATCTTGCCACGGATTTAGTTTCAATTGGTGATTTTGTACTTACTGGTGGGGAGTTAGGGGCGATGGTGATGATTGATGCGATTGCTCGTTTTGTGCCGGGTGTACTAGGCAATCAGGATTCTGCAGAGACCGATTCATTTTCCAGCGGCTTGTTAGAATACCCGCAGTACACGCGGCCAGCTGAATTTCAAGGTCAGGTTGTTCCTGAAGTATTACGCAGTGGCAATCATGAAAAAATTAGGCAGTGGCGTTTATATCAAGCATTGAAACGCACTTACACAAAAAGACCTGATTTACTGGCACAACAAGCACTGAGTGCCGAAGCAGAACAGATGCTAAATGATATAAAAAACAATGACTGTTAAGAAAAAATCTTTACACTATTAACTTTATGTGATAGTATTTTTACTTGTGATATATGGTCACTATCAACGATATTCCGCTGGGATGAAAGTTGCTCATGAATGTCTGTTATAAAGGAGAGCTTAAAATGAATCCATTGATTCAAGAATTAACAAAAGAACAACTACGTTCGGATATTCCTGAATTCCGTGCTGGTGACAGCGTTCGTGTCCACGTTCGTGTTGTCGAAGGTTCACGTGAACGTATCCAGTTATTCGAAGGTGTGGTTATCAAACGCCGGGGTACTGGTATTAGTGCCACTTATACTGTTCGTAAAATTAGTAGCGGTGTCGGTGTGGAAAGAACATTTCCATTACACACACCTCGTGTTGCCAAGATTGAAGTAACACGCCAAGGTCGTGTACGTCGAGCTAAATTGTACTACTTGCGGGCATTACGTGGTAAGGCTGCAAGAATCAAAGAACGCCGTCGTTAATAAAAAAAGCAAGTATCCAGTCGGCTACTTGCTTTTTTATTTTAGTTTTAGAATACAAAAATGTGGCCGAAGCAGCAAGACCTGCCACTGGCCACGAGTTGGTTAACAATAAGGATCAGATTTGATCCCGGTAAAGACTGATGACTTTGCCTAAAATAATTACATTCTCTAAAATAATTGGTTCAAAGGTATCGTTTTCCGGCTGTAAACGGTAATAACCATCTTCTTTGAAGAAACGTTTACAAGTTGCCTCATTTTCCTCCGTCATGGCAATTACAACATCGCCGTTATCAGCTGTTGCTTGTCGGCGAACAATAACTTTATCGCCATCTAAGATACCAGCATTGATCATACTTTCACCGCGAATTGTTAGCATAAAAACATCATGTGCGTCATGTATATTTGGTGGTAATGGAAAATACTCTGTTGCATCTTGAACTGCTAAAATCGGTACGCCGGCGGTTACCACACCAAGCATTGGGATTTCCTTAGAGGCTTCCCCTAGAGCTTCTAAACCTGCTTTTGTTAGTTCAATTGCCCGCGGTTTGGTGGGATCTTTTTGCAAAAAGCCTTTCTTTTCTAACCGGGATAAATGACCATGAACAGTAGAAGTAGAGGATAAGTCGACCGCTTCACCAATTTCACGAACGGTTGGTGGATAGCCTTGCTCGTTAACGCGATCATAAATGAAGCGCAAGACCTCCATTTGTTTTGACGTCTGGTTCTTTACCATGTTGACACCCCTAATTTTTATTAAACTAAGCTTATCATAGGTATATAAGCTTTTCAAACAAATGTTCGTATTTTTTTAAGGAGATTGATTCAAATGACTGAAAAAAAAGATTTAGAAGCTGAACAACGTATCAAACGCATTAATGAATTGGCTCATAAGCAGAAGTCTGAAGGCCTAACGGAAAAAGAAAAATTAGAACAAGCTAAACTACGCAAAGAATATTTGGCAAATTTCAAACAAGGATTCAAATCACAAATTGAAATGCTGCGTGTATTTGATAAATCAGGCAAAGAAGTGACACCTGACAAGGTAAAAAATATTCAGCGCAAAAAAGGTTTGCGCGATGATTAACTTTTAGTTTTCAAATCAGCTTTTTTTCGGTATCATATTCTTTGGACATTTTAATCGGAGGCTAATAATTATGAGTACAACTGTTGCAATTATTTTAGGTATCGTCATCGGCTTGATCGTTGGTGTGATCGGTGGGTTCTTTTTAGCACGTCAGTATATGAAAAAATATTTGGCCGACAATCCACCAATCAATGAAGATATGATGCGTACAATGATGATGCAAATGGGACAAAAACCATCACAAAAGAAACTAAACCAAGTTATGTCTGCTATGAAACAGCAACAAAAGAAGCAAGCTAAAAAGTAGGTTTATATTTATTAGCTAACTTAGAATATGTCAGACTTAAAAAAAGTGGGCGAAAGCAAAACGATTGTTTTGCGTCGCCCACTTTTGCTAGACTCAAATTCTAAGAATCCGTTGTACGTATTAAAGCTCGCCTTTTTCCTTTTCAAGCTCAGCTTTTTTGCTATCAGGTACATAAACAAAGTTTGGATCAATGGCATGATCTAAATCATGCCAAGCAGTGATCAAAGACTGATTAATAGCTAGTGTTTTGTCATCGGTTAATTTTCCCTTACGTTCGACCATAATTGGCTTGCCAAAACGAATCGTAATTTTTTTTCGTTGTAAAACGCCTTTAAAAGTTAATGGTCCCTGATACACAAGGGGAATCAGAGGCACACCCGCTAATTTAGCGATCACTTCAGCTCCGGACTTTAACTTGTTCGAATACCGCGTTCCCGATGGAAACATAATCAATGCTAAATTTTCGTGCTTCAGTTGTTTAACCGGAATTTTTATTGCTGAAGGCCCTGGGTGCGCCCGATCAACTGGAAAGGCATTAGCATGTTTTAAAATGTAACTTAAAATCGGATTTTTAAATAGTTCCTTTTTCGCCATAAAGCCAAACTTTTTGGGCCAGGCACCGACGGCAAATAAAATTGGTTCCCACCAAGTACGGTGGGGTGCAACAAGTATATAACCAGATTTTGGCAAGTTTTGTTTTGCCTCAAAATGAATATTGCCATTGAGTATAAATAGTAAAAAATGAACAATATGATAAAAAACTGTATATAACATAAGACACCTCACATAAATTTACCTAGCCCATTATATTGTTTTCTCAGTAAAATTGAAAGGAATTTATCATGTTAACTGCTGATGAACGCATCGATCAACTTTATAGCTCAAATTTAAAAATTATTCAATCGTCTAAATATTTTGCTTTCGGTATTGACGCCATTTTATTAGCCGATTTCTCGAAAGTACCACCAAGCGGAAAAATTTTCGATTTTTGTGCTGGCAATGGTGTTGTCGGCTTATTTTTGAGTCATAAAACCAAGGCTAAAATAACCTTGATTGAAATTCAACCCCCGTTAGCCGACATGGCTGCACGCTCAATTAGATTAAATCAGCTTCAAAATCAAGTAACTGTTGAAAATATGGATTTAAGAACGATTACTGACCACTTCACACCCGATTCTATTGACTATATTAGTTGTAATCCACCTTATTTTCGAATAAATGAGGGGAGTCTTACAAATCCGAACAAAGCCCTGGCAATTGCACGACACGAATTAGCAGTGACAATTGAAGACATTATTGCCAATGCTCATAAAATGCTGAAAACAAATGGCAAGCTTAGTTTGATCTTTCGCCCGGATCGTCTGGACGAATTATTTGTGCTTTTCAAAAAATACCATCTTGCACCCAAGCGGTTGCGATTTGTTTATCCCAAATTGAATGATAACTTAGACGCAAATATGGTATTGGTGGAAGCAATTAATCGTGGCCGGGAGAACGGCGTCAAAGTTGAACCGCCTTTATATGTTTATGAGAATGATCACTATACTAAAGAAGTTAGAAGACTTGTTTATGGTCAATGACGTACATACAGTTTCAAACTATTATGTCTATATTTTAAAATGTGCTGATAATACGCTATACACTGGGTATACAACCGACGTTACGCATCGGGTGGCGATGCATAATGCGGGCAAGGGGGCAAAATACACGCGGGCACGACGCCCCGTTAAATTATTGTACTACTGGCAGTTATCAACTAAGTCTGAAGCATTAAAGGCAGAAGCACATTTTAAAAAGCTGACACGGACACAAAAACTTCGATTTTTAAGAGCGCATAACATTCTAATTTAAGACTTGCATTGCCTAGTAACTTTGCGTATACTATGCTGGTATGAAAAAATATTTCACACATCTATGGATCTCATGGCTGGTGCCTTTTGGTTACTGTGAGAAATGACATAGATGGCGGGAAAAACCATTTGGAGGTAGTTTTATTATGGCAGTATTGTCAATGAAGCAATTGTTAGAAGCTGGTGTTCATTTTGGACATCAAACACGTCGCTGGAATCCTAAGATGAAGAAATACATCTTTACCGAAAGAAATGGTATCTATATCATTGATTTGCAAAAAACGGTTAAGATGATTGATGACGCTTACAACTTTGTCAAAGATGAAGCAAGCAAGGGTGCCACATTTTTATTTGTAGGGACTAAAAAGCAAGCTCAAGATTCCATTGCTGAAGAAGCAACACGTGCTGGTCAATACTATGTGAATCATCGTTGGTTAGGTGGCACATTAACAAACTGGGATACAATTCAAAAGCGAATCAAATACTTGAAACACATTAAGGAAATGGCTGAAGATGGTACATTTGATCGTTTACCTAAAAAAGAAGTTTCTTTATTAAACAAGGAACGTGAAAAATTAGAACGTTTCTTGGGCGGTATTGAAGATATGCCTGGTATTCCTGACGTTATCTTTATCGTCGATCCACGTAAAGAACGGATTGCTGTTAAAGAAGCACAAAAATTAAATATTCCAATCGTCGCTATGGTTGACACGAACACAGATCCAGATGATATTGATGTTATTATTCCATCAAATGACGACGCTATTCGTGCTGTTCGTTTGATCACATCTAAAATGGCTGATGCTATCGTTGAGGGCCGTCAAGGTGAAGATGAAGGCGACGCCGCTGATGCTGAACAATTAGCTGCATCAGATAATACAACTTCAGCTGACTCAATGGAAGATATTGTTGAAGCAGTTGAAGGTAACAACGACGAAAGTAAAAAATAATTAATTAAATTTTAACTGATCAAGGAGGCCAAATCATGGCAAAAATTTCCGCGGCGCAAGTTAAAGAATTGCGTGAAAAAACTGGTGTCGGCATGATGGATGCTAAAAAAGCTTTGGTTGCTACAGATGGTGACATGGCCAAAGCCATTGATGAATTACGCGAAAAGGGGATTGCGAAAGCAGCCAAGAAGAGTGACCGTATCGCGGCTGAAGGCTTAGCAGAAATTGCCTTCAAAGGTAATCACGCAGCTTTAGTTGAAGTTAATTCAGAAACAGATTTCGTAGCATCTAATAGCGATTTCACTTCTTTGGTTGAAAAAATTGCTGCAGCTGTTGCTGAAAAACAACCAGCTGATATGGCTGCTGCGCTCAAACTACCATTAAACGATGGTACAATTGAAAGCGAAGTTACTAACTTAACAGCCGTAATTGGTGAAAAGATTAGTTTTCGTCGTTTCAAAATTGTTGAAAAAACTGATAGCCAAGTATTTGGTAAATATCTCCACAATGGTGGTCAGATTGCTGTTTTAGTTACTTTAGAAGGTGCCGACGAAACAACTGCTAAAGATGTCGCTATGCATGTAGCTGCAATCAATCCACAGTATGTAACTCGTGATGATGTCCCAAGTGATGTGCTTAATCACGAAAAAGAAGTACTCACCGAAGAAACCAAAAATGAAGGTAAGCCTGAAAAAATTGTTCCTAAGATTGTTGAAGGCCGATTAAACAAGTTCTTATCTGAAATTAGTTTAGCTGATCAAGAATTTGTGAAAGACCCAGATCAAACCGTAGCTCAATATGTTGCAAGTAAGGGTGGAAAGTTAGTTTCCTTTGCACGTTTTGAAGTCGGTGAAGGTATCGAAAAACGCGAAGATAACTTTGTTGATGAAGTTATGAGTCAAATTAAAGACTAGTATGCAAGAATAGCTGGGGTGACCTGGCTATTTTTTTTAGGCAGTTTTTCAATAAAAAATATTTATATGGATATTGTTTCGGTTTCAACAGTATTTTATGATAGAATATACTTTAGCAAATTATCGGAGGTAACACATGTCTGACATTAAATATAAACGTATTGTTTTAAAAGTAAGTGGTGAAGCTTTAGCTGGTACTGACGGTTTTGGTATCAAGCCACCAATTATCTCAAAATTGGCAGATCAGCTTAAGGAAGTTACAGCTTTGGGTGTTCAAGTTGCCATTGTTTGTGGCGGTGGTAATATCTGGCGTGGCGAAACAGGGGCTGAACTTGGTATGGAAAGATCACAGGCTGATTACATGGGGATGTTAGCTACTGTAATGAATGCCTTAGCTTTACAGGATAGCTTGGAGCATGAAGATGTGCCAACACGTGTCCAGACTTCTATTGAAATGCGTCAAATTGCCGAACCTTATATTCGGCGCAAAGCAATTCGTCACTTAGAAAAAGGTCGCGTCGTTATTTTCGCTGGTGGTACAGGAAACCCTTATTTCTCAACTGACACTACGGCCGCTTTACGGGCTGCTGAAATCGATGCAGATGTTATCTTGATGGCCAAAAATAATGTGGATGGTGTTTATTCTGCTGATCCAAAAACCAATCCAGATGCTAAGAAGTACGATGAGTTGACACAACTTGATATTATCAATAAAAATTTAAAAGTTATGGATTCTACTGCTAGCTCGTTATCAATGGACACTGATATTCCATTAGTTGTTTTCAATATGAATGAACCGGGCAATATTAAACGCGTTGTTCAAGGTGAAAAAATTGGGACAACAATTCAAGGGGGTAAGACAAATGGCTCAAAATAATACCATTGATACAGCTAAAAATCATATGAAAAAGGCACAAGAAGCGCTTAGTCGTGAACTGGGAAGCATTCGTGCTGGACGTGCCAATGCAAGCTTGCTAAGCCGAATCAATGTGGACTATTACGGTGCTCCGACACCTTTAAATCAAATGGCAGCAATTTCTATTCCAGAACCTAGGGTTTTGCAGATTACGCCATACGATAAGACAGCTTTAGATAACATTGAAAAGGCTCTATTAGCATCAGATCTTGGGTTAACACCGGCTAATGATGGTAATGTTGTTCGCTTGGTTATTCCGCAACTTACTGGTGAACGACGAAAAGAAATCGCTAAAGAAGTTGGAAAACAAGCTGAGAATGCACGCATTGCGATTCGTAGTGTTCGCCGAGATGCCATGGAAGATCTAAAAAAACAAGAGAAAAATAGTGATATTACAGAGGATGAACTACATCGATTAGAAAAAGATGTTCAAAAGATCACTGATGAAGCCGTTGCTGGTGTTAATGACTTAGCTGCTGCCAAAGAAAAAGAAATTACTGAAGGTTAAATGCTAATACTTTGCTAGAATGGTTACAAACGTCTATTGTTTTTGACCATTCTTTATTTTTTGAAACCTATTTTAATGGGGGCTATACATGTCAACAAAAAACAACGACAATCAAAATATTGGCCACGGTAAGATCCCAAATCATATTGCCATTATTATGGATGGCAATGGTCGATGGGCCAAGAAACGTTTGCTTCCGAGAATCGCCGGGCATAAGGCTGGCATGAACAATGTCAAAAAAATTACGAGTTATGCCAATAAAATTGGTGTCAAAGTATTAACACTTTATGCCTTTTCCACCGAAAACTGGAAACGACCTACAGATGAGGTTGATTATTTAATGCACCTGCCAGTCAATTTCTTTGATCAGTTTATGCCAGATTTAATTGCCGAAAATGTTAAAGTTCAAGTAATGGGGTTTACCGATGAGCTACCGAGTTATACTTTGAACGCTGTCACTCGCGCTCAAGAGCAAACGAAAAATAATACCGGTTTAATTCTTAATTTTGCTCTCAATTATGGTAGCCGCCGAGAAATCGTTCAAGCAACCAAAGCAATCGCATTATCTGTAAAGCAAGGTGAACTTAATGTTGATCAAATTACAGAAGCAACATTACAAGGACATTTAATGACACACAAATTATCTGAGTTGGCTGATCCCGATTTATTGATCCGTACCAGTGGTGAAGAACGACTCTCTAATTTTTTGCTATGGCAGCTGGCATATAGTGAGATGGTTTTTACCGATGAATATTGGCCCGATTTTGATACTACATCATTGAATCGAGCTATTAATGAGTATCAAAAGCGACATCGCCGTTATGGCGGACTTGTTGAAAAATAGGAGTTGAACTATTTTGCGTCAACGTATTATAACTGCAGTCATTGCTCTGGCAATTTTTGTTCCAATTTTAGTTGCAGGTGGAGTATGGATTGAAATAGCAGCGGCTGTGCTTGCTGTTATTGGTTTATCAGAGTTTTATATTATGCAAAAAAGAATTATCGTTTCTCCCGATTTTGTCATTTCAACGGTGGCGGTAATTGCTTTAGTATTTCCCAAGCGTTATTTTAATTGGTTGCCAGCTACAATTTCTCAACTAGATATTTTCTTTTTACTTACACTGGTGCTACTATTGATTACTGTTTTCTCAAAAAATCGTACTAATTTCGATGATATGAGCGTCAATACTTTAGCCACTTTGTATGTTGGTATGGGTTTTCATGCGTTGGCATCCGTTCGTAATGAAGCTGGTCTAGACACTTTATTTCTATTTCTTTTAATCGTTTGGTCGACAGATACGGGGGCCTATCTATTTGGACGGAAATTCGGGAAACATAAATTATGGCCAGCAATTTCACCAAACAAAACTTGGGAAGGTTCAATTGGTGGGACACTTTTGGCTTTAATGGTTGCCTTGATCTATCTGCAGTTTTTCCCTCAAATTTACAGCGTTTTTACGATGATGGCGGTTGCCTTGGTTTTTTCAATTTTTGGTCAATTAGGCGATTTAATTGAATCTGCGTATAAACGTTATTATGGTGTTAAAGACTCCGGTAAAATATTGCCCGGACATGGGGGTATTCTTGACCGATTTGACTCACTCTTAGTCGTATTACCCATGCTACACTTTTTCGGTTTTTTCTAAATTGAGAATTAGCAGGAGGACAAGTTTTTGAAAACAATTATCATATTTATTATCATCTTTGGCTTGCTGGTTCTTGTACATGAATTTGGACACTATTATTTTGCACGTAAATCTGGTATTCTTGTTCGTGAATTTTCAATTGGCATGGGTCCCAAATTATTCGCAACCCGCAAAAACGGCACAACCTACACGATCCGTTGGTTACCACTTGGTGGCTATGTCCGAATGGCAGGCGCCGCTGATGATGAAGCTGAAATTGATGCGGGTACAATGGCAACGTTGATTTTCGACGCGAACCACAAAGTGCAGACCATTAATACTAGTGATAAGATTGTCTCGACCGATGGCATCCCTTTTCAAATCAGTAAAACCGACTTAGAGCATGAGCTTTACGTTGAAGGATACGAAAATGGTGATGAATCTGAACTCAAGCATTTTGCTGTAAATCATGATGCCACAATCATTGAAAAAGATGGTACTGAGGTTCAAATTGCACCTATCGATGTTCAATTTCAGTCTGCTAGTATTCCTAAACGGATGATTACGAATTTTGCCGGTCCAATGAATAACTTTATTTTCGCTATTTTAGTATTTATTTTATTTGCTTTTGTTCGTGGCGGTGTACCTTCAAACGCCAATGTTGTTGGACAAGTTGTGCCTGATTCTCCAGCTGCAAAGGCAAATGTCGAGACTGGCGATATAATTGAAAAAGTACAAGGACATCAAGTTAAAAGTTTTACTGAGGCCTCAACTTTGATTTCAAAGCGAGCCAATAAAGTTACGGCTGTGACCATCAACCGTAATGATCATCGGCACAACCTCCGAATTACGCCTAAAACTGTAACCGTAAATAAAAAAAAGATAGGACAGATAGGCATCGAACAGCCGGTTGATACGAGTGTCGGTGCTAAAGTTTCGTATGGCTGGACAGGTTTTGTCGGCATTAGTTCCCAAATATTTCAAGTTCTTGGCAAAATGCTCACTGGGCACTTTTCATTGAATCAACTGGCTGGTCCGGTCGGTATTTATACTATGACGTCACAATTTGCAGCAAATGGATTCGCTAGTATTTTATACTTCTTGGCCTATCTTTCAGTGAACTTGGGAATTATCAACTTAATTCCAATTCCAGCATTAGACGGCGGTAAGTTGATCTTAAATATTATTGAAGGCATTCGAGGAAAACCAATTCCACAAGAGAAGGAAGCCATTGTAACATTAATTGGTGCAGGAATTTTAGTACTACTAATGGTTGCGGTTACCTTCAATGATTTTCAAAGAATTTTCCAGCGTTAAATCCAAATCAAAGGGGATAAAAGGAAATGAAACAATCAAGAGTATTTATACCAACATTGAAGGAGGTACCAAGCAGCGCGGAGGCAAAAAGTCATCAATTAATGCTTCGTGCCGGATACATTCGTCAAGTTTCGGCTGGTGTCTATGCTTATCTGCCTTTGGCTTATCGAGTACTGGAAAAAATTGAAACAATTATTCGTGAAGAAATGGCT
Organism: Agrilactobacillus fermenti; assembly: GCF_047943045.1. GTDB lineage: Bacteria > Bacillota > Bacilli > Lactobacillales > Lactobacillaceae > Agrilactobacillus > Agrilactobacillus fermenti. The sequence goes on from NZ_CP181347.1 coordinate 1,267,727, forward strand.
AAAATTGATGCTGTTGAAATGAAAATGCCAAATTTGATTCCGGCTGATCTTTGGCGTGAATCTGGCCGTTACGATACTTATGGTGAAAACCTATTTAAACTAAAAGATCGCCATGATCGTGATTTTATTTTAGGACCAACCCATGAAGAAACCTTTACGGATCTTGTTCGTAATGAAGTTCGTTCTTATAAAAAACTGCCTTTTGTTCTTTATCAGATCCAAACCAAATTCCGTGATGAAGATCGACCACGATATGGCTTACTGCGTGTACGTGAATTTATCATGAAAGATGCATACTCTTTCAGTGCAACAGAAGGTGACCTAGATAAAATTTACGATCAAATGGAAGTCGCTTACCACAACGTTTTCCAACGCATCAAGCTTAATTTTAAAACAATTATTGGTGATGCAGGTGCAATGGGTGGCAAAGACTCTAAGGAGTTTTCTGCCATCGCACCAATTGGTGAAGATACGGTTGTTTGGTCAGATGGGAGTTCTTATGCGGCTAATTTGGAAATGGCTACTAGTAAACCAACGCAGGCAATTTCTGATGAAGTAGCCAATGAATTAACACAAGTACCTACGGACAATGCAAAGACAATCGATGAAGTTGCTAATTTTTTAAATGTGGCACGAACACAGCTTATTAAAAGTGTCTTGTTTCTAGCAGATGACCAGCCTGTTCTGGCAATTGTCCGGGGCGATTATGAGATCAATGATACAAAGCTAAAGAACTTGTTACAGGCCGATTTCTTAAGAATGGCTACACCAGAAGAAGTTCAAAATATTTTCCATGCGCATGTTGGTGCGATAGGTCCATTAAAGGTTCCTGAAGGTGTCAAAGTAGTTGCTGATTTAACGATTCAAGGAATGGTCAATGCAGTGACAGGGGCTAATAAAGATGGCTATCACTATACGAACGTTTTACCAGATCGTGATTTGGATATTGATCTTTATCATGATATTCGTTTCGTTAAGGAAGGGGAACCCTCACCTGATGGTGCCGGTATTCTACACTTTGATCGTGGCATTGAAATTGGTCATATCTTCAAATTAGGGACACGTTATTCCAAAATGATGCATGCTGAATTTTTAGATGAAAATGGCCGATCACAGCCGATTATTATGGGTTCTTATGGTATTGGCGTTTCCCGCTTATTATCAGCAATTGTCGAACAGCATTCCGATGAGAGTGGTATGGTTTGGCCACGGGATATTGCACCATATGATGTGCATATTGTTCCTGTAAACGTTAAGTCTGAAACACAAATGACTTTAGCAACACAAATTGAAACAAATCTCGAGAACGAAGGTTACTCCATTCTTTTAGACGACCGTAAAGAACGCGCCGGAGTTAAGTTTGCTGATGCAGACTTGATTGGCTTGCCAATTCGTATTACGGTCGGTAAAAAAGCGGATGATGGCATCGTTGAAGTCAAAATTCGAAAAACTGAAGAAACGATCGAAGTTAAAAAAGACGAATTAGTAAATGTCTTAGGTATATTACTAAAACAAATTGACGACGATAATCAATGATAATAGATTTTAGCTGCTTTCAATGAATGAGGAGATCTTGAATGTTTGATAAAAATGAACTCTTCGAAAAATTGTTGGCGCAAATTGAACTACCAACTGATTTGCAAGAAAAACCTGATTTTAAGGCTGGAACGATCGAAAAAGTGGTCGTTCATGAAAAATCAAATCAGTGGGAGTTCTTTTTTGCATTTCCAAAAATTTTAGATTTCGAAGACTTTGAAGTATTTCAACAATTATTAATACACGCCTTTGAAAATATTGCAAAAATCAAATTTCACATTCAAACACGAACATCCAGTTTTGACCAACATGTATTACGTGCATACTGGCCCTACGTATTGACACATAGTGACTTGAATTCACAGTTATTAAAACAGATCTGTGATAGTAAACTGCCAGTTGTTTCAGATCGACGTATTATTTTACAAGTTGAAAATGAAATTATTAAGGAATACTTAGTCAAAGGTGCACTTGGACCGGTTGAAACGACATACGCTGACTTGGGATTTGAAAAGTTTAATATTACGGCAACAATTGATCAAAGTGCCTCTCAAGAAAAAATTGCTGCCTTTAAACAACGACAAGCAGAAACAAAGCAAAAGATTCAAGCCTCTGCCAAAGCCACTGCTGAGCAAAAAGCAAAAGCACCTAAACGAACTAGCCGCGCAGACAAAGATGTTTTGTTGGGTCGCAAAATCAAAGCAGATTTGCCAGTTCTACGAATGGCTGATATCACGGAAGAAGAACGCAGTGTCGTTGTAGAAGGCTACGTCTTCAACTGCGAAGTCCGTGATTTACGTTCCGGACGTAAATTATTAACGTTGAAAGTAACTGATTATTCTTCTTCTTTTGTCATCAAACGCTTCTCACGTGATACTGACGATGAGAGTGTCTTTGATGAATTTCAAAAGGGTATGTGGGTCATTGTTAAAGGTTCTGTACAAGAAGATACTTATATGCGTGATCTAACAATTAATGCGACCGACATTAATATTTACCATCATGAACCGCGACAAGACAATTATGAGGGTGAAAAGCGTGTTGAGCTACATCTGCATACAAATATGAGTATGATGGATGCTACTAATTCAATTTCTGATTATGCAGCGCAAGCCAAAGCTTGGGGTCATACGGCATTAGCAGTCACGGATCATTTTGGATTGCAAGCCTTTCCTGATGCACACAGTGCGGGTGCCAAGAATGAACTCAAAATGTTGTATGGTGTCGAAATCAACTTGGTCGATGATGGTAAGCCGCTCGCTTTTAATTTACGTGATCAGACATTAATAGATTCTGAATATGTTATTTTTGACGTGGAAACAACCGGTCTGTCAGCAGTTTACGATTCAATTATTGAATTAGCGGCGGTCAAAATGAAAGACAATGAAGTGTTGGCATCCTTTGATGAATTTATCGACCCAGGTCATCCATTGTCTCGTTTGACAACCGAATTAACGAGTATTACAGATGATATGGTCAGAGGTTCTAAATCCGAAGCTGAAGTGATGGCCCTTTTCCGCGAATTTTGTGGTGATGCTATTTTAGCAGGCCATAACGTTACTTTTGATATTGGTTTCTTAAATGCCGCATACGAACGTAACGGCTTTGAATTAGTTACGGCTCCTGTCATTGATACCCTCGAGGTTTCCCGATTGTTACATCCCGAATATAAAAACCACAAACTAGATAGTTTAGCTAAAAAATATCACATTGTTTTAGAACATCATCACCGGGCAAATTCAGATGCGGAAACGACAGGTTATTTGATGTATAAATTACTAGAGCAAATGGAGAAACGTTATCAAACGACGAACGTTCAGCAATTAAACGATCACGTTGGTGGTGCCGATGCTTATAAACAATCAAGACCTCACCATGCGGTTTTGATTGCTCAAACGCAGGCTGGTCTCAAAAACATGTTCAAAATTGTTTCTGAATCCATGGTTCATTATTTTTATCGTGAACCGCGTGTTCCCCGAAGTTTACTAAACAAATATCGAGCGGGCTTACTAGTTGGTTCTGGATGTGATTCAGGTGAAGTCTTTACGGCGATGATGCAAAAGGGACACAATGAAGCTCTTGAACTCGCTAAGTACTATGATTACTTAGAAGTCATGCCCAAAGCCGTTTATCAACCGTTACTAGATCGTGAACTTATTAAAGACAATGCCGCTCTCGAAGATATCATTCAAAACATCATCAAGATCGGTCAAGAATTGGATAAACCGGTTGTTGCTACTGGCGATGTTCATTATTTGAATAAAGAAGATCACATCTATCGCGAAATTCTAATCAAATCACTAAAGGGCAGTCCCTTGGCTCGACAACAACTACCTGACGTTCATTTTCGCACCACAGAAGAGATGTTAGAGGCATTCAGTTTTCTAGATGAGGCCACGGCTAAAAAAATTGTGATTACCAATACACATAAAATTGTTGATTTAGTCGATGAGGGTATTACGCCGGTCAAAGATAAATTGTATACACCTAAAATGCCCGGGGCAGAAGACGAAATACGTTCTCTATCCATGAATAAAGCACATGAGCTTTATGGCGAACCATTACCAGAGATTGTGGAAGCACGGCTGCAAAAAGAATTGAACAGTGTGATTGGGAATGGATTCTCGGTTATTTATTTAATTTCTCAGAAATTGGTATACAAATCTAACAAAGATGGTTATTTGGTTGGTTCCCGTGGATCAGTAGGCTCAAGTTTAGTTGCGACAATGACTGGGATCACTGAGGTCAATCCATTACCACCACATTACCGTTGTCCTAACTGTAAATATAGTGAGTTTTATACAAAAGGGGAAGTTGGTTCAGGATTTGATTTGCCTGACAAAAAGTGCCCCAATTGTGGTGCAGAACTTATTAAAGATGGGCACGATATTCCTTTTGAAACTTTTCTGGGTTTCAAAGGTGATAAAGTGCCAGATATTGATCTAAACTTTTCCGGCGACTACCAACCAGTTGCTCACAATTATACGAAAGTATTATTTGGGGAAGATCATGTTTTTCGTGCTGGGACTATTGGCACTGTTGCAGATAAAACAGCATTTGGTTACGTGAAACATTATGAAGAAGAAACCGAACAAAACTTTCGCAATGCAGAAATCGAACGCTTGGCATTAGGTGCAACGGGTGTCAAACGGACAACGGGTCAACATCCGGCTGGAATTATCGTTGTACCTGATTACATGGATATCTATGATTTCACACCGATTCAATATCCAGCCGATGACCAGAACGCAGCTTGGAAAACCACTCACTTTGATTTCCATTCTATCCATGATAATATTTTGAAGCTAGATATTCTTGGTCATGACGATCCAACCATGATCCGTATGTTACAAGATTTATCAGGTGTGGAACCTAAATCAATTCCGACGGATGATCCGGGGGTTATGTCCCTGTTTTCAAATCCAGATATTCTCGGAGTTACGCCAGAACAGATTCAGTCTAAAACTGGAACTTTAGGGATTCCTGAGTTTGGCACTCGGTTTGTTCGTGGTATGTTAGAAGAGACTCATCCCACAACATTTGCCGAGTTGTTACAAATTTCTGGCCTATCTCACGGAACGGATGTTTGGCTCGGCAATGCTGAGGAACTCATTAATAAAGGTGTTGTCACTTTAAAAGAAGTTATTGGCTGTCGGGACAATATCATGATGGACTTGATTCACTGGGGTATGGACTCACAAATGGCCTTCCAAATCATGGAACATGTCCGTAAGGGTCGCGGGATTCCAGATGATTGGCAAACAGCAATGCGCGCAAATCCTAATGTACCCGCTTGGTATATCGATTCATGTTTAAAAATTAAGTATATGTTCCCTAAAGCGCACGCAACAGCGTATATCCTCATGGCGTTAAGAATTGCTTACTTCAAAGTATATTTCCCGATCGTTTATTACTGTGCTTATCTATCGGTTCGTGCTGATGACTATGATCTAGTAGCGATGTCTTCGGGAAAAGAAGCTGTTAAAGCACGCATGAAAGAAATTAACGACAAAGGGTTAGATGCTTCTCAAAAAGAGAAAAATCTGCTGACTGTTCTAGAGATTGCAAATGAATGTTTAGAACGTGACATCCAAATTAAAATGGTTGATATCAATAAATCTGATGCTCAAGATTTTATTATTTTAGATGATCATACATTGTTAGCACCTTTCAATGCCGTGCCAAGTTTAGGTGATAATGTGGCTAAAAAAATCGTATCTGCTCGAGAAGAACAGCCGTTTCTATCCAAAGAAGACCTGGCAAATCGTGGGGGCGTTTCCACGTCTTTGATCCAATATTTGACAGATAACCATGTGTTAGATGACCTACCTGATGAAAATCAACTCTCGTTATTTTGATCTTACAAATAACAGCTAAAAGGCTATAAGTTTGCGAAATTAAGCAATTTGTGTTATGTTTATTAAGTATTTTGATACTTTTCGTTTGAGTGAGCAGTGATGCTCACTCTTTTTAATGAAATTATTCGAATGGAGGTGGCTTTTTGAGTGACGTAGTACAAGTCGTAACTGATATCGTTCAACCGATTCTAGACGGCCATAAGTTTCAATTAGTAGATATTGAATACGTCAAAGAAGGTCATTCTTGGTATTTACGCGTTTATATTGATAAACCCGGTGGTATAGATATCGAAGAATGTGCAATGGTCAGTGAACAACTCAGTGAGCAACTGGATCAACTCGATCCAGATCCGATTCCTCAGGCTTATTTTTTGGAAGTTTCATCTCCAGGTGCCGAACGACCACTAAAAACTGAAACAGATATTCAAAACGCAATTGGTGAATATGTCCATATTTCATTATATCAACAGGTTCACAATGCTAAGATATTCGAAGGCACATTGGTAAGTGTTGATCAAAATCAATTAACTTTAGAGCTTAAGGATAAGACAAGAAAGATCCAGCGTACATTCCAGCGGGATAATATTGCCAAGATCCGTCTAGCAATAGAATTCTAACTTAGGAAGGGTAAGTCATGAGTAAAGAAATGATAGAGGCCTTAGACGCGCTCGAGCGTGAAAAAGGTGTAAAAAAAGAAGTTGTTATCGAAGCTTTAGAAGCAGCTTTGGTTTCAGCTTATAAACGTAATTACGGACAGGCGCAAAATGTTGAAGTTGACTTTGATGCAAAAAAAGGTGATATTCACGTTTATGCCGTCAAAGAGGTAACTGAAGAAGTCTTTGATTCTCGCCTTGAAGTTAGTCTCAAAGACGCACTCAATAAGAATAAGGGCTATGAAGTCGGTGATCACATAAAATTTGAAGTGACCCCCAAAGACTTCGGCCGTATTGCTGCTCAAACTGCAAAGCAAGTAATTATGCAACGAGTGCGTGAAGCGGAGCGTAGTATTGTCTATAATGAATATAGTCAGTATGAAAATGAGATCATGCAAGGTGTCGTTGAACGTCGGGATAACCGCTTTATTTACGTTAACTTAGGCCGTATTGAGGCTGTTTTAGGCCGACAAGATCAAATGCCGAATGAGGATTATCAACCCCATGACCGTATTAAAGTATACGTGACCAAAGTTGAGAATACGACTAAGGGGCCACAGGTGTTTGTCAGTCGGACACATCCCGATTTAGTTAAACGCCTCTTTGAACAAGAAGTTCCAGAAATTTACGATGGCACGGTAGAAATCGTTTCTATTGCTCGAGAAGCAGGCGACCGCACTAAAATGGCTGTCAGATCAACAGACACTAATATTGATGCTGTCGGTACTTGCGTTGGCCCACGTGGACAACGAGTACAAGCAGTTGTCAATGAGCTCCATGGTGAAAATATGGATATTATCGAATACGAAGATGAGCCGCAAGACTATATTGCGAACGCTTTGAATCCGGCTGAAGTTTTACGGGTTAGCTTTGATCCGACGAATGATCATGACTGTACTGTAATTGTGCCTGATGATCAGCTATCATTAGCAATTGGTAAAAAAGGTCAAAATGCACGTTTGGCTGCGAAGCTAACCGGTTATCGTATTGATATTGAACGGGAAAGCGACGTCGATGACACGACGATATCTTCAGAACCTGACCAACTTTCTGAAAATGAACCACAAGTAGAAGATCAATCGTCAACTTCGGAGCAAAACGTAGCAACTGATGACACAGCTTCAAATGATGCAGAATAGGTGATTTAAGATGAAAAAACGTAAAATTCCTATGCGTAAAGATATCTTAACTGAAGAAATGCAACCCAAGAAATCGATGGTCCGTATTGTCAAAAATAAAGAAGGCGAGATTTCTTTGGATCCAACTGGCAAGAAACCGGGCCGTGGTGCCTATGTTTCCTTGAATCCAGAAGCTGTTAAAGCAGCCAAAGCTAAGAAAACGATTGATCGTGTTTTCGAAGCTAAAATTCCGGAATCATTTTACGATGAGCTTTTTGAATACGTTGACCATCAAAAAGCACGGCAGGAGCTTTTCGGTAATGATTAATGGATGAAAATACACAAAAATTAATGAACTTGTTAGGTTTAGCCATGCGTGCTGGTAAGATTATTACTGGTGAATCAATGGTTCAACAAGCACTTGTCAATGGCAAGTTAGCATTAGTTTATGTTGCCCAGGATACTGGTGCTAGTACCAAGAAAAAATTTAAAGACAAAACAGAATTTTATCATGTACCCATACATGACGAATTAACAACTGAGCAGATCACCCAAGCAATTGGCCGTCCAAGAAAGATTCTTGGGATTACCGATAAAGGCTTTGCAAAAGGTATGGTGAAGCTCATGTAAAATAAGGAGCGTGAAGATATGGGGAAAAAAAGAATTTATGAATTTGCAAAAGAATTAAACTTACCGAGTAAAACAGTCGTTGAAGCGGCACAAAAAGCTGGTTTAAGTGTTAAGAACCATATGGCGGCAATCGACAGTACTCAAGAACAACAGATCCGTACGGCATTAAAACCACAAAATACGGCCGCAAAAACACCCCATAATACCAATATAGCAAGTCATAATACTCATAAGAATGGTCAACACGCCGCCCATTCAGAACAACAAAATCATGGCAACCAGCAACAATCGCGTTCACAGAAATCTGTCGCGAGTCAACCTCATCACTCTAATAATCAAACAAGGCAGGCTAATCATCGAATGCAGAGCAATTCAGCTAAGCAAAACACTCGATCTAACGAACGCAACCATTCTTCTAACAATCGGAACCAGTCAAATACCAATCGACCGCAAGGACAACAAAGCCGGCCACAAACAACTCAGAATAACAATCACAGTAACGTAAATAGAACACAGCGGCCAAGCAACAACCAAACACAAGGTCAAAGTACCCGAACACAAGGGTCTACTTCAGGGACACAAAATCGTACTACTAATAATAACAATAATCAAAGTAATAATCGCAATCGCAACAATAATAACCGTGGTGGCTGGAGTAACAATAATAATCGGAATCAATACGGTAATCGACGTCGTAATAACAAGAAAAACCGCCGGCGAGATAACACACCTAAGAAACCAATGCCACAACGTAAAGATCGGCCATTGCCTAAAGTATTGCTCTATACAGAAGGTATGAATGCGCAAGATTTAGGTAAGATCTTGCACAGAGAGCCAGCTGAAATCGTTAAAAAGTTATTTATGCTAGGCGTCATGACGAATCAAAACCAATCGTTAGGCAAAGATGCCATTGAATTATTGGCAGCAGATTATGGTATTGATGCGCAAGAAAAAGTGGAAGAAGATATTAGTGATTTGGATCGTATCTTTAATGAAGAATCACATAATCAAGACCACTTAGAAGCACGCCCACCTGTTGTAACGATCATGGGTCACGTTGATCATGGTAAAACAACATTATTGGATAAATTACGTCATACCCATGTAACCGAAGGTGAAGCCGGAGGAATCACGCAACACATTGGTGCCTATCAGGTTAAATTGAATAATCGCGTGATTACTTTCTTGGATACGCCAGGACACGCTGCTTTCACAAATATGCGTGCGCGTGGTGCTGATGTCACAGATATCATCATTTTAGTGGTTGCCGCTGATGACGGGGTCATGCCACAAACAATTGAAGCAATCAACCATGCTAAAGCAGCGCATGCACCGATTATTGTTGCTGTTAATAAGATTGATAAACCTGGCGCTAATCCTAACCATGTAATGGAACAATTGACGGAATATGGTCTGATCCCTGAAAGCTGGGGCGGCGATACAATTTTCGTTGAAATTTCAGCTAAATTTGGCAAAAATATCGATGAATTATTGGAAATGGTGCTTCTTGAAGCCGATATGTTAGAATTGAAAGCTAATCCAGATCAAAAAGCAGTCGGAACAGTTTTAGAAGCACGTTTAGACAAGGGTAAAGGCCCAGTAGCTTCCCTCTTGGTCCAACAGGGGACATTGCATGTTGGAGATCCTATCGTTGTCGGCAATACTTTTGGCCGCGTTCGAGTCATGACAAATGATCGAGGTCGACGTGTAAAAGAGGCTTTGCCATCTGAACCAGTTGAAATTACTGGGTTGAATGACGTGCCAGCGGCAGCTGATAAATTTGCTGTTTATGAAGATGAAAAAACAGCACGTTCAGCTGGTGAAGAACGTGCTAAGAAAGCACTCTTAGAAGAACGTAGTCATACCACGCACGTTACGTTGGACAACCTCTTTGAGTCAATGAAGCAGGGCGAACTTAAAGAAGTTGACATTATCATTAAGGGTGATGTTCAAGGTTCTGTCGAAGCGTTAGCGAATAGTTTACAAAAAATTGATGTCGAAGGTGTTCGTGTAAATATCATCCACCAAGCTGTTGGGGCAATCAATGAAAGTGATGTGACTTTGGCGGCAGCAAGTCAAGCTATTATTATTGGCTTCAATGTTCGGCCAACGGCTAATGCTAAATCCCAAGCTGATATGGATAATGTTGATATTCGTCTTTATAATGTCATTTACAATGCCATTGAAGAGGTAGAGTCCGCCATGAAGGGTATGTTGGAACCAACTTACCAAGAAAAAGTTACTGGTAATCTGCAAGTACGTGAGACTTATAAAGTGTCTAAAGTTGGGACGATTGCTGGTGCTTATGTCAATAGTGGTTACATTACTCGCGACTCAGGTATTCGGTTGATTCGTAATGGCATCGTTATTTACGAAGGTAAGTTAGCTTCGTTAAAACGATTTAAAGATGATGTGAAAGAAGTTCGCCAAGGCTTCGAATGTGGCTTAACGATTGAAAACTATAATGACATTAAAGTTGACGATGAGATTGAAGCTTATGTCATGGAAGAAGTACCAGCAAAATAGTTTTTAAGACGCAATCTACGGGAGGGTTACTTGATGAAACATCGCATTGGCAGAGTAGAACAACAAATCAATCGTGAAGTAACCGATATTTTATTAAAGAAAATTCGTGATCCCCGGGTGACTGGAGTCACGATCACAGGTGTTGATCTTTCAGGTGATTTACAGCACTGCAAAATCTACTATTCAATTCTTTCTGAGAAAGCAAGTGACGTTGAAAAGGCACAGGCTGGCTTAGATAAAGCAAAAGGATTGATTCGTAGCGAGTTAGGTCAACGAATAAAATTATTTAAAGTGCCAGAATTAACATTTTTACAAGATAAATCGGTTCAGTACGGTGAGCGCATTGATGAATTGATCCGAAAACTGCACGAATCTGAACAATCTAACTAAATAATTTAAATTAAAACATCAAATCTATTGCTCAACGGATTTGATGTTTTTTTAGTGCGCCCGGCATGGGCGCTAACTTGGTGGTGAAAGTCCACTATAGACCGTAGTAGTCGGAACTATTAGTTGAGGACAAGGGTGTCCACCGTGAGGTGGAATCTGAAGGAAGTCTAAAGCAAAGTGCTGAACCAATGAACAAGAAGTGGCTATAAGGCTGTTTGCAGTGGATAAGGTTGCTAAACAAACTGAAGTCCCATACTACTCGAAACTGTACGCAGTAAAGCCAATGGTTACATGGCACGAAAGTTAGCGTTCTTACCGGGAGGTCTGTATCATACGTTCCCGACAAGAGAAACGGAAAGTTTCACAGGTACAAACTAGGCAGTGATGTCTAGCTGAATGATACAGAAGTCAGCGAGGCCATAATAGTTGTCCTTTGGACAACGAAAGGCCGAACTTTAACAATTCTCGTCAAAATTGGAGGTAGAAATCATGCAACAATCGCAGAAAACAGAACCATGTTCTGGTCACCGGCGAATGGTAGACCTGGAAGGTCAAGAGCAACCCGGGGCGCGTAGTGTGATTTCCGGTGAAGATAAGATGTGGAATGGCGTTTCATTTCAAGATTTAGTTTTGTCCCGAGATAATTTGAATCAAGCTTACCTTAAAGTCAGAAGCAACAAGGGTGCGGCGGGTATTGACGGTCTAACTGTCGATGAGCTGTTGCCTTATCTGAAACAACATCGTGATGAGCTAATCGCATCACTGCGTGATGGCAGCTATCAACCATTACCAGTTAAACGAGTCGAGATTCCAAAACCAGATGGTTCCAAACGCAAACTTGGGATCCCAACGGTGGTCGATCGACTTGTTCAGCAAGCAGTCGCTCAAGTGATGTCGCCAAGGTTTGAAAAGATATTCTCGGATAGCAGTTTTGGTTTCCGACCCAATCGAAGTGCTCATGATGCCATCAAACGGGTCATAGCGCTGTATGACCAAGGTTATCACTATGTGATCGACCTTGACCTTAAGGCATATTTCGACACGGTCAATCATGATCTACTGATGAAATTTGTCGGCCAATATATCGATGATCCCTGGCTATTAAGACTTATTCGTAAGTTCTTAACGAGTGGGGTTATGAATGGTGGTCTGTTTGAGAAATCAGCTCAAGGCACGCCGCAAGGTGGAAATATCTCGCCATTATTGGCGAATATCTACCTTAATGAGTTGGATAAGCTGCTCATGGCCAGAGGCCATCAGTTTGTGCGCTATGCGGATGATTGTAATATCTACGTCAAAAGTAAGCGCGCAGGCTACCGCGTACTGGCCAATGTGACCAAGTTCTTGAAGAAAGACTTGAAGCTAACAGTCAACCAAAAGAAAACTCATGTCGGGTCGCCCTTAAGATTGAAATTTTTAGGGTTCACTTTAGGTGTGAGTAAAGGCAAAGCATATGCCCGGCCGCACAAAGTTGCCAAAGAACGTATCGAAACAGGCCCTAAAGCTAATCACCAAACGGAACCGCGGTGTTAGTCTCAGACACTGTCCTTAAAGAGATCAAGCGTAAAATGCGAGGCTGGTTACGATACTATAGTATTGGCCGCATGAAGGGCTTTCTTAAAGCGCTAGACACATGGTTGCGCACGAGGATCCGGCAGTATATCTGGAAATCATGGAAGAAAATCAAAACGAAGTTCCGAAATCTTAGAAAGTTAGGGGAATCGGTGTCAGAAGCACGCGTATTTCTAATACCCGTAAAGGGTATTGGCATACTGCACATACCGGTGTACTGAAATATACTCTAACAAACGAAAGACTGGAACGCCGTGGACTTATCAATCTGTCCACAACGTACCAGTCTATTCAGAAACGCTTAAGTTGTTGAACCGCCGTATACGGAACCGTACGTACGGTGGTGTGAGAGGCCGACCCGTTAGGGTCTCCTACTCGATTAAGTAAAATTGTAGAAAACCCTAGGCTTATCATAGGAATCCAGTTATACTATAAGTATTTGAATTTATCAGAATGGAGCATAAACATGGACGGCATTTTACCGCTTTATAAAGAAGCCGGCATGACTAGTCACGATTGTGTCGCCGCAATTCGAAAAATTATCCATCAAAAAAAGGTCGGACATTCAGGAACTTTAGATCCTGCCGTCGAAGGTGTTTTACCGATTTGTCTGGGGAATACGACCAAGGTTGTCAATTATTTGATGACCAAAGGGAAAACTTATACTGGCAAAATCATTTTGGGCGAGGCCAGTGAGACCGAAGATTTGGAAGGTAAATTGATTGCACGTGAACCTCTGTCTAAGCCCTTTGAAATTAACCGCATCAAAACAGCTATGCAAGCTTTGACTGGCGATTTGATTCAGATTCCTCCCATGTACTCAGCCGTAAAAGTACATGGCATGCGCTTATATGAATATGCACGCCGAGGTCTACCAGTTGAACGACCTGAGCGACCAGTTCATATATATCGTTTTGATTTTAAACAAACAGCTTTTGATGAAAATAGTGGGCTGCAAACAATTCAATTTGAAGCCGAGGTCTCTAAAGGTACTTATATTCGGACATTAGCGGTTGATTTGGGCAAACAATTAGGTGTACCGGCATTAATGGCCCAGTTAACCCGACAATCCAGTGGCGGCTTTACTATATCGCAAACGATTCGCTTAAATGAATTTGCGGAGGCTGTATCCGATGGGAAAATTGAATCATATCTTTTTCCATTGGATCATGCATTATCTGATTATCCTAAAATAGAAATTTCAACCGAGACATGGTCACGTGTCAAAAACGGTGGCTTTTTAGAATTACCTGGAGAAACTGAGGCTGTGGTTGCGTTAACTTACCAAGAACATATTAAGGCGTTATATCAGAGGAAACGCGATGATATTTTTAAGCCACTGTCCATGTTTTTAGAAAACGAAGGCATCCGCCCGTGAGATAGGAGTTTTATCATGCAAATTGTTCATTTACATCATCCGTATGATACCACTAAAATAATTAATCAATCGATTGTTTTGGCATTAGGTTTTTTTGACGGTGTGCACCGAGGACACCAAGCCGTTATTAAGCGTGGTAAGGAGATTGCGGAGACACAAAATTTGCCTTTGGCAGTCATGACGTTTAACCAGCATCCAGCTATCGTCTTTGAGCAGGTCGGTCCTCAAGGTATTCAGTACTTATCACCATTAAAACGTAAAGCTGAATTAATGGCGCAGTTGGGCGTAGATATTTTTTATATTGTAGATTTCACGTCAAATTTTGCCAACCTCTCTCCGCAAGCGTTTGTCGACCAATATATCATCGGATTACACGCAAAATTTGTAGTTGCTGGCTTTGACTATACCTTTGGTAAGCAAGCGGTAGCCAACATGACAACGATGCCTAAATTTAGCCACCATCAATTCGAAATTGAAACCGTATCAGAAGAAGATGATGCCGACTTAAAAATTAGTTCTACCCGGATTCGAAAGCTATTAAGTGCGGGTGCAATCGACGAAGCCAATCACTTGTTAGGTTATACTTATGAAACTCAAGGACTTGTTGTTCATGGCCTTGCCCGGGGCCGAACGTTAGGGTACCCCACAGCCAATGTAATCACAAGTCAAGCACAACAAATTCCTGGTATTGGTATTTACAGCGTTCAAATCAACGTGAATAATCATTGGTATGAAGCTATGGCTTCAGTTGGGTATAATATTACTTTTGATGAAACCAAAACACTGACTTTAGAAGTTAATATTTTTGATTTTGACGAATTTATTTATGGTGAACAAGTTAAAATTCGATGGTACCATTATTTACGCGGTGAAATAAAATTTTCTGGTGCAGAAGCACTAGTTGCGCAACTCGATCAAGATAAAATAGCAACACAAAAATATTTTGCAACGCAACCTAAGAAAGAAGTGTGATCATGGCTGCAGCTTATATTCATATTCCTTTTTGTGATTTTATTTGTTATTATTGTGACTTTAACAAAGTGTTCATTGAAGGCCAGCCGGTTGATGAATATATTGATTTGTTGCTACGTGAAATAAAAATGACCATGGCCCATTACCGCCAAGAGCCAATCGACACCATTTATATTGGAGGCGGCACACCATCCAGTATTAGTCCTCAGCAATTAGAGCACTTACTAAGTGGCATCCAGAAATATCTACCTGTAAAATCAGGCGGCGAGTTTACCATTGAATGTAATCCTAATAATTTATTGGATACAACACGCTTAGAAGTGATGCGTACTTATGGCGTCAATCGTTTGAGTATTGGCGTACAATCGTTTAATGATGCTGTACTTAAAAAAATTGGACGCAAACATTCGGCCCAAGATGCCCTGACTGCGATCCATAACGCACATAAAGTCGGTTTTGAAAATATTAGCATTGATTTGATCTTCCGATTGCCAGGACAAGACACGGCCGATTTTAAGCAGACATTGGCGCAAGCAATTGCATTAGACTTGCCACATTACGCCACGTATTCTCTGATCCTAGAACGCAAAACAATTTTTTATAACCTTCAACGTCAAGGCCGGCTGCATTTACCAAGTGAAGATGCAGAAGCAGATATGTATGAACTAGCAATCAATGAATTTAGCAAACATGGTTTAAACCAGTATGAAATCAGTAATTTTGCCAAACCAGGCAAAGAATCTAAACATAATTTAATGTATTGGCATAATGAACATTATTTTGGCTTTGGTGCTGGTGCATATGGCTATTTAGACCGTGATCGATATCATAACAATGGACCGATCCAGCAATACATGGCACCATTACGCAAGCATAAATTACCCGTATTTGAGCATCATTTAGTGCCTTTTTCAGAACAAGTTGAAGAAGAAATGTTTTTAGGCTTACGCACAAATAAGGGTGTTTCCAAACAACATTTTCAAGATAAATATGGTTATACGATCGATGAAATTTATGGCGACACGGTTAAAAACTTAATTCAACGTCATCTTTTAGTGGATGTGAATGGACATATACGTTTAACTCATGATGGCCGTTTTTTTGGCAATAATGTTTTTGCTGAATTCTTGTTGGATGACGAAACTTAAGTGTAAAATTCCAGAGTTTCCGTGTGATTTCCTTGACAACTTCTTTAGGGATTGCTATATTATATCTTGTATTAGCACTCTATGTCTTTAAGTGCTAAAAGAGGTGGTTTGATGCTGACACAAAGACAGGCGCTTATTTTAAAGAATATCATCAGGATCTTTACAGAAACTGGTCAGCCAGTCGGTTCCAAACATTTGATGGATGAGTTGCCGATCAAAGTTAGCTCCGCCACGATACGTAACGATATGGCAAAATTAGAAGACATGGGGCTACTGGATAAAATGCATTCGTCTTCTGGGCGAATACCTTCAACCAGTGGTTATCGTTACTACTTGGACCATTTGCTTGAGCCGAGTGGCGTTTCACAAAGTGATCTAGCTGTGATTCAACAAACTTTTAATAAACAATATCAAATGATTGATGATATCGTGGAACAATCAGCCATGATTCTTTCTACGTTAACAAGTTACACTGCTATTTCTTTAGGGCCGGATGTTTCTGATATTCGGTTGGATGGCTTTAGAATGGTTCCCTTAGGTAATCATCAAATTATGGCAATTTTGGTTACCAGTACAGGATCCATTCAAAATCAAATTTTTCAGTTGCCTGCTAGTGTCGCTGGTGAAGATTTGGAAAAAGCGGTTCGAATCATTAATGATCAACTTGTGGGGCAGCCGCTTTCGACCGTTGCAAAACGGATTCGTACCGACGTACCGCAAATGTTGATGAAGTATGTCACAACACCTAATGGTTTTTTGGATATTTTTGGTAATGTCCTTAAACAAGCAGAGTCTGATCGTTTCTATGTCGGCGGTCGATTAAATCTATTGGACTTCGCAAATAACGATGTTGCTTCATTAAAGTCACTTTATCATTTATTTGAAAAGAATGATGATTTAGCTCAGTTGTTACGTATGCCGGACATCGAACGTGATAAGGATGGTAAAATCATCGTTCGTTTGGGCAATGAACTACACCCACAAACGCTACACAATTATTCGTTGATAACGGCAACGTATGACGTACATGATCACGGTCGTGGCGTGATTGCATTATTAGGGCCAACAACAATGCCTTATTCCCGAATTATTGGTTTATTAGACTTGATTCGTGAGGAATTAGCTAGACGGTTGACCGATTATTATTCTAATTTCGATGATTAGAAAGGAGTTTTCACTTGGCTGACAAGAAGAAAGTTGATTTTCCTTCTGAAAAAGATTTATCAACCGATGAGACAGAAGCGCAAATCAAACAACAAAAAACAAAGTCCAAACCAGAACCTGAAGCAAAATCAGCTGCCAATGAGCAGACACATACAACAGCCTCTAAAAGTAAGAACAAAGCTACTGAAGCCGTTGCATCCGATAAGGCATCTGATCAATCGGAAACGGATCAAGCTTTAAAAACATTGCAGACAAAATACGACGCTTTAGAAGATCAGTTTTTAAGAGCTCAAGCTGAAATTCGAAATATGTCCAATCGACATAAAAAAGAACAAGAGCAATTGGCAAAGTATGACGGTCAACGTTTAGCTAAAGATATTTTGCCTGCAATTGATAATCTTGAACGTGCTTTAGCTGTAGAAGTGGACAACGATAGTGGACAACAGCTTAAAAAGGGTATTGAGATGGTTTATAAAGATATGCAAAAAGCATTAACTGATAACCACATCACTGAAATTAAGGCATTGGGCGAAAAGTTTGATCCAACACTACATCAAGCTGTACAAACAGTGCCGAAAACAGAAGCCCAAAAAGCGGATACAGTTGTTCAAGTTTATCAACGTGGTTATCAATTAAAAGACCGAGTAATTCGACCAGCTATGGTTGTTGTTGCTCAGTAACTAATCTGTAAGAAAAGAAGGGTTAAGTAATATGTCAAAAGTTATTGGTATTGACCTAGGTACAACTAACTCAGCCGTTGCAGTACTTGAAGGCGGCGAACCTAAAATTATCACAAATCCAGAAGGTGCACGTACGACACCATCTGTTGTCGCTTTTAAAGACGGCGAAATTCAAGTTGGTGAAGTGGCTAAACGTCAAGCAATTACCAACCCAGACACGATTGTTTCTATTAAACGTCATATGGGTGAAGCCAATTATAAAGTTAAGGCTGGCGATAAGGAATACACGCCACAAGAAATTTCAGCAATGATTTTGCAATATATTAAAAAGTTTGCTGAAGATTATTTGGGTGAAGAAGTCACTCAAGCGGTTATTACCGTCCCAGCTTATTTTAACGATTCTCAACGCCAAGCAACTAAAGATGCTGGTAAAATTGCTGGCTTGAAAGTAGAACGGATCATTAATGAACCAACAGCTTCAGCTTTAGCTTATGGCCTAGACAAAGCTGACAGTGATGAGAAGATCTTGGTCTATGACTTGGGTGGTGGGACATTTGATGTTTCCATTCTTGAATTAGGCGATGGCGTCTTCCAAGTACTTTCTACCAACGGTGATACCCATTTAGGTGGGGATGATTTTGATCAAAAAATCATGGATTGGTTGATTGAAGGTTTCAAGAAGGATAACGGTATTGATTTATCCAAAGATAAGATGGCTTTGCAACGACTAAAAGACGCTGCTGAAAAAGCTAAGAAAGATCTTTCTGGTGTCACAAGTACCCAAATTAGTTTGCCATTTATTTCTGCAGGCGATAATGGTCCGTTACATTTGGAAACAACTTTGACTCGAGCAAAGTTTGATGAGTTAACGGCTGACTTAGTTGAAAGAACTAAGATTCCAGTAGAAAATGCCTTGAAAGATGCTAAGTTGAGTAACAGTGATATTGATAAAGTTATTCTAAATGGTGGTTCAACACGAATTCCAGCAGTCCAAGATGCTGTAAAAGATTGGACTGGTAAGGAACCAGATCATTCTATCAATCCGGATGAAGCCGTTGCCTTGGGTGCTGCAATTCAAGGTGGTGTCATTACTGGTGACGTTAAGGATGTTGTTTTGTTGGATGTCACACCGCTTTCTCTAGGTATTGAAACTATGGGTGGTGTCTTCACTAAATTAATTGATCGGAATACAACAATTCCAACGAGTAAATCGCAAGTCTTCTCAACCGCCGCTGACAATCAACCAGCTGTTGATATTCACGTATTACAAGGTGAACGGCCAATGGCAGCTGATGACAAGACGCTTGGTCGGTTCCAATTAACAGATATTCCAGCTGCACCACGTGGTGTACCTCAAATTGAAGTTAAGTTTGATATTGATAAAAATGGGATCGTTAACGTCTCGGCTAAAGATTTAGGGACTAAGAAAGAACAAAAGATCACCATTAAGAGTTCTTCAGGTCTTTCAGACGAAGAAATCGATCGTATGATGAAAGAAGCTAAAGAAAACGAAGAAGCAGATACAAAACGTAAAGAAGAAGTTGATTTACGTAACGATGTCGATCAATTGCTCTTTACTACCGATAAGACTTTGAAAGAAGTTGAAGGTAAGGTATCTGATGATGAAATTAAAAAAGCTAAGGATGCTAAAGCTGACCTCGAAAAAGCCAAACAAGAAAATAATCTTGAAGACATGAAGTCTAAACGGGATGCTTTGAATGAGATCATCCAAAACTTGACAGTCAAATTATATCAACAAGCACAGCAACAAACGGGTGCTGATCAAGGCGCTGCTGGGGCTGGTGCACAAGGTACGACAGGTTCATCTGATCAAAAAGGTGATAATGGCGATACCGTTGATGGTGATTTTGAAGAAGTTAAAGACGATAAATAACAAACAAGCTTAGTTTGTTGACATCTAGCACGTCTAAGCTGACCCATCAGCAGAATGTCTGACTTTTGCTGGTGGGTCATTTTTGTAATCATGTGGAAAATTATTTTCAGAATAGTATGAATTTGTGTTATATTATTCCAGACTTTAGTTTTTCCTTTAAGGAGGCAAATCATGGCGGAAAAGAGAGACTACTATGAAGTCCTCGGTGTTTCAAGAGATGCTAGTGATGATGAGATCAAAAGAGCATTTCGTAAATTATCAAAAAAGTATCATCCTGATTTAAACAAGGCACCTGATGCAGAAGCAAAATTTAAAGAAGTCAATGAAGCTTATGAAGTATTGAGTGACCCTCAAAAACGTGCGGCCTATGATCAATATGGTCATGCAGGTATGGATGGTGCCGGTGCCGGTAATGCTGGCGGCGCTGGTGGTTTCGGTGACTTCGGCGGTTTTGGCGGCTTTGACGATATCTTTAGTTCCTTCTTTGGTGGCGGCAACGCACAACAATCTGCGTCTTCACCAAGACAAGGTAATGATCTTCAATATCGTATGGATTTAGATTTTAAAGAAGCAATTTTTGGTAAATCAACAACGATTTCTTATAATCGTGAAGCAACGTGCGAAACCTGTAATGGTAGTGGTGCTGCACCTGGTACTAGTCCGGTGACCTGTCACAAATGTCACGGTAGTGGTTACGTGGAAGTTGATCGCCGGACACCACTTGGCATGATGCGGACACGAGAAGTTTGTGATGTGTGTGGTGGCACTGGTAAAGAAATTAAGGAAAAGTGCCCAACATGTCATGGTTCCGGCCATCAAAGTGAACGCCACAGCGTAAAAGTCAAAGTCCCTGCTGGGGTCGATGATGGCCAACAAATGCGTTTGCAAGGTCAAGGTGAAGCAGGGTCTAATGGTGGCCCTTATGGGGATTTGTACATTGTATTTCGGGTCAAACCAAGCCGTCAGTTTACGCGTGATGGCACTGAAATTTATTCCAGCTTGAATATTTCTTTTGTTCAAGCCGCATTAGGGGACGAAATTGATGTAGATACGGTTTATGGCCCAGTTAAATTAAAGATTCCCGCTGGCACACAAACAGATACCTCGTTCCGACTGCGTGGCAAAGGCGCGCCAAAACTTCACGGAAATGGTGCAGGCGATCAACACGTTAAGGTCCGAATTGTTACCCCTAAGTCATTAAACAATAAACAACGTGAAGCTTTAGAAGCCTTTATGAATGCATCTGGTGAGCATGTTCAACCTCAAGAAGGTGGATTTTTCAATAAAATCAAAGACTCCTTTAAGGGTGAAAAATAATCAATTCTTATAGATGATTTTTAGCGAATTTTTAGATTATAACTTAATCTGGAAATTCGCCTTTTTAATAGCATTAGTATCAGCACCAGTTTGTATTCATAATTTTTGCTTGCTATAATTAATAGATAAGTCAAAGAAGGTAGGAAACATAATGGATCGTAACGAGATGATCGAACATCAAAAAGAGATTCGCAATTTTTCCATTGTCGCGCATATCGATCATGGTAAATCAACAATTGCTGATCGAATTTTGGAAATGACGGATACAGTTTCACAGCGCGAGATGCAGGATCAAATTCTCGATGATATGGACCTTGAACGCGAACGTGGGATCACCATCAAATTGAATGCAGTACAACTCCATTACCATGCTAAAGACGGTAAAACTTATGTTTTTCATTTGATCGATACGCCAGGACATGTGGATTTTTCTTATGAGGTATCTCGAAGCTTAGCAGCGTGTGAAGGGGCTATTTTAGTTGTGGATGCTGCTCAAGGGGTAGAGGCACAAACATTAGCGAATGCGTATTTAGCTGTCGATAATGATTTGGAAATCATTCCAGTCATTAATAAAATTGATCTGCCATCTGCTGACCCTGACCGAGTCAAGGAAGAAATTGAAGAAATGATCGGGATCGATGCAAGTGATGCGGTTTTAGCTAGTGCTAAAGAAGGTATTGGCATTCCCGAGTTACTTGAAAAAATTGTCCATGAAGTTCCGTCCCCATCGGGTGATGTAAACGCACCCTTTAAAGCATTGATCTTTGACTCGGTTTATGATAATTACCGTGGGGTCGTCCTTAGTATTCGTGTCATTGATGGCTTTGTTAAAGTTGGCGATACCATTGAGTTGATGAATAATCAGAAAAGATTTGAAGTTACTGAAGTTGGTGTGATGTCCCCTAAAGCAGTTCAAACAGCCACATTATCAGCTGGCGATGTTGGTTACCTCACGGCCAGTATTAAAAGCGTCAAAGATACGCGTGTTGGGGACACAATCACATTAGCCGATCGACCAGCGGAAAAGGCCTTACCTGGCTATCGAAAGATCACACCAATGGTTTATTCAGGTATGTATCCCGTTGACAATGCTAAATTTAATGATCTTCGAGAGGCCTTGGAAAAATTACAGCTAAATGATGCCGCACTAGAGTTTGAACCAGAAACCTCTAAAGCGTTAGGCTTTGGTTTTCGTTGCGGCTTTTTGGGTTTACTGCATATGGATGTCGTCCAAGAAAGACTTGAACGTGAATTCAATCTGGATTTGATCATGACCGCGCCAGCTGTGGATTACCACATTATCTTGACCGACGATACAAAAAAGGTAATTGATAACCCGGCCGAAATGCCAGAAGCTACTTCAATCAAAGAAATTCAAGAACCGTATGTTAAAGCACAGATCATGGTACCGAATGATTATGTTGGACCAGTAATGGAACTTTCTCAACGTAAACGTGGGGAATTTGTGACAATGGATTATTTGGATAAATATCGGGTGAATATTATTTATGATATCCCGTTATCAGAAATAATTTACGATTTCTTTGATGATTTGAAGTCCAATACCAAAGGTTATGCTTCTTTAGATTATGAAATCGAAGGCTATCGCGCCAGTGACCTAGTTAAAATGGATATCTTGATCAACGGGGAGGTCGTGGATGCTCTGAGTTCTATCGTGCACAAAGATTTTGCATTTGAACGGGGTAAAGAAATCGTTAGTGCTTTAAAAACGACCATTCCGAGACAACAATTTGAAATTCCAATTCAAGCTGCAATTGGCAATAAAATCATTGCACGGTCTAATATTAAAGCTTATCGTAAAAACGTCTTAGCTAAGTGCTATGGTGGCGACATTACACGTAAGCGAAAATTACTAGAGAAGCAAAAAGCCGGTAAGAAACGAATGAAATCGGTTGGTTCTGTAGAGATTCCTCAAGAAGCGTTCATGTCTATTCTGCGTACTGATGAAACCGAAAGCCATAAAAACTAAAAAATATTTTTCGATTGAAAACCGCTTTCAATTTAATTGAAGAGCGGTTTTTACTTAATTTTACTAAAAAACTTGTTTAATCATAAAATTAAGGTAAGATAATATTAGAAACTTAATAAAGGAGTGTCATTATGAGTGGAATTTATCAACCAGCGCCTATTTTGAAAACGCTTGATAAAAATTTTGAAAAGGTTTTCGCCACGCAACCAACAGCAAAATACTTTGCTCCTGGCCGCATCAACTTAATTGGCGAACATACCGATTATAATGGTGGTTATGTTTTCCCTTGTGCGATTAGTCTGGGCACTTATGCTGCAGTCGCCCCTAGAGATGACAATCAAGTTCGTCTTTATTCCGAAAATTTTCCTGAAGCTGGCATCAAAACAATTACACTTCAAGATCTAAAATATGACAAAGCTGATACCTGGGCCAACTATCCTAAAGGGATGTTCTATTTCTTTGAAAAACACGGATTGAAGATTACGCATGGTTTTGATATTTGTGTTCATGGGAATTTGCCTAACGGTTCAGGTCTCTCATCTTCAGCGTCCATCGAAATGTTATTTGGTAAAATTTTGACTGATCAATTTAACTTTGATATTGATCAAATTTCAGTTGTCAAAATTGGTCAAGAAGTGGAAAATAAATTTATTGGTGTTAATTCTGGTATCATGGATCAATTTGCCGTTGGTATGGGACAAAAAGACCATGCTATTTTACTAGACACTAATACACTTGATTATGACTTAGTGCCCATCAAACTTGGGCAATATAAAATCGTTATCATGAACACCAATAAACGGCGTGAACTCACTGATTCAAAGTATAATGAACGCCGGGGTGAATGTGAAAAGGCACTGGCATTAATCCAAAAACAGACGGCTATCCCTTCACTGGGCGCACTAGATAAAGATGGATTTGATGAATATATGTATGCCATCAATGATCCAGTCTTGATTAGACGTGCCCGCCATGCTGTTTTTGAAAATCAGCGTACAAAATTAGCAACTACGGCATTGAAGGCCAATGATTTAAAAACCTTTGGGCATTTGATGAATGCTTCACATATCTCGTTAGAATATGATTATGAAGTCACAGGAGTAGAATTAGATACTCTTGCCCATTCTGCTTGGGCACACGGTGCTTTAGGGGCACGAATGACTGGTGCTGGTTTTGGTGGTTGCGCGATTGCTTTAGTCAAGACAAGTGACATTGAAACTTTTGTCACTGCTGTTAGTCAAGACTATAAAGCAAAAGTGGGTTATGATGCGGACTTTTATATTGCCGAAATTGCGGATGGGCCAAAGGTAATCGCTTAGATTAGGAGGAATTTTTATATGACTATTTTAGTTCTCGGTGGTGCTGGCTATATTGGGTCACATACAGTTGATCGATTAATTGAGAAGGGCTACGATGTTGCCGTCATTGATAATTTAATTACCGGACATAAGCATGCTGTTAACCCTAAGGCTCGTTTTTATCAAGGCGATATTCGCGACCGCGGCTTTTTAGAACAAGTTTTTAATGCAGAAAAAATTGATGGTGTCATTCATTTTGCCGCCTATTCCGTTGTCCCTGAGTCAATGGCCAAACCATTAAAGTATTTTGATAATAATACGGGTGGCATGATTACGCTGCTAGAAGCTATGCATGATCACCAGGTAAACCATATTGTCTTTTCTTCGACAGCAGCAACTTATGGTGAACCTAAACAAGTTCCAATTAAAGAAACAGATCCCCAAGTGCCTACAAACCCATATGGGGAAAGTAAGCTAGCTATGGAAAAAATCATGAAGTGGAGTGATACAGCATACGGCATTAAGTATATCGCCTTGCGTTACTTTAACGTTGCTGGCGCAAAAGCGGACGGCACAATTGGCGAGGATCATAATCCTGAAACACATTTGATTCCAATTATCTTAGAAGTTGCTCAAGGTAAACGCGATCAATTGAAGATCTTCGGTGGTGATTATCCGACTAAAGACGGGACGAATGTTCGTGACTATGTCCATGTTGTAGACTTAGCAGATGCCCACATTTTAGCCATTCAACGCCTCATTGATGGCGGTGATTCAGATGCTTTCAATTTAGGTTCATCCACTGGTTTTTCAAACAAAGAAATTTTGGAAGCCGCACGCAAGGCAACCGGTAAAGAAATTCCAGCTGAAGTTGCGCCACGGCGTGCCGGTGATCCTAGTACTCTGGTGGCTGATTCAACAAAAGCACGCCAAGTTTTAGGTTGGAAACCAAACTATGATGATGTTGAAAAAATCATTGCAACAGCATGGCAGTGGATTGAAACGCATCCGAATGGATATGATGACAAATGAGTCAAGACTTAGCACAACAATTTGCTAATGCAATCATTGCTACCGGACAAACTTATCAAAATTTGGATTTTATTTACTTAACTAATCAAATCTACGCATTAGTTGGGCATGACCAACTATCGACACTTGAAGACGGTACTGACCTCGTAACACTGGCACAGACTTTAGTTGCCCGAGCAGTAATGAATGGAAAAATAACGGACACAACGGCGGCACGAGATATTCTGGAAGCTCAATTGACTAACTTTTATACGCCAGCACCTAGTAAAGTCAATCAAGTTTTTTGGGACGAATATCAGGCTGAACCGCAACAAGCAACAAATTATTTCTACAATTTAAGTAAGGCCAATAATTACATTAAAACGGCCGCAATTGCAAAAAATATCAGTTATAACGTCAACATGGCTTATGGTGATCTGGAAATTACAATTAATCTTTCTAAGCCCGAAAAGGATCCAAAGGAGATTGCTCTGGCTAAGTCACAGCCCAAGACAAATTATCCCTTAGATCAATTGAGTATTGAAAATGAAGGTTATCTTGGTCGTGTAGATTTTCCTGCTCGAACGAACCACCGTATCGTTCGTGTCATGTTGAATGGTGAAACCTGGGGAATGCAGTATTCACCTTATGCATATTTCAACGAACATTGTATTTTCTTATCCGCTGCGCATCGACCAATGCACATCGATGCGGCAACAATCAGTAATTTATTAGAAATCGTACGTTTATTCCCACATTATTTTGTTGGTAGTAATGCCGATTTACCAATTGTCGGCGGCTCCATGTTAAGTCAAGATCACTATCAAGGCGGACGTCATGATTTTCCTATGGCTAAAGCTAGTATTGACCGCCCAATTAAAATAACCGCCTTTCCAAATATGAAAGCAGGTATTGTCAAGTGGCCAATGTCGGTAATTCGTTTAGAAAGTAATGATGTACAGGCACTCGTCAATTGTGGCGACTACATTTTAAAACATTGGCAAAACTATTCCGATCCTAGTGTGTCGATTCGAGCACAAATTAATGGTGAACCACATCACACTATCACACCTATTGTGCGGCGTACCTCAGCTAATGGTTATCAATTAGATCTTGTTTTGCGGGATAATCAGACATCAGCAGAATTTCCTGATGGTATTTTTCATCCACATCAGGATGTTCAGCATATTAAAAAAGAGAATATTGGGTTGATTGAAGTGATGGGCCGCGCAATTTTACCAGCTCGATTAAAGACCGAATTGGTAGAGGTCGAAAAGTACTTACTTGAACAACCAAACGAGATGAAGGCTTATCATCAAATTTGGGCTGATGAATTAAAACAAAAATATAACTTTACTGCTGAAAATATCCATTCAATTGTTCAAAAAGAAGTTGGTTATGTTTTTGCCCGTGTCTTAGAAGATGCTGGCGTCTTTAAGCGTAGTGCTAAAGGGCAAGCAGCATTTGATCGCTTTATAGAAGAATTATAGAAATTAAATATTAAAAAGTGCGCGCGTAAGTGTGAGATAGAAGCTATGCCATTTACAAACAGTCTAAATTAAACTGCCCTTAAATAATAAAGTGAGGCCGAAGCAAAACTAATGTTTTGTTTCCGACCTCACTTTATTTAAGTTACGGCTGTTTATTGCTTAAACGTGGTTTCCAAAGCTTTGTCTCATTTTGATTCTGAAAGATGGCTTTAATCAAATAGTTGCGTCAATAACTCACTTGGTTGCAGGCCGAGTCCAACTTGATTATGAAAAGTTAATTCTGAGCGTTCAGCTTCTGGTGTGCTTGCTAACAATCCTTGCTGATAAAATTGTTGTACTGGGCCAATATCACCTGGGTATTCTAAACCGCTTAGCCGAGCAAACTCTTGAACGTAACGACGGCCAAGATCACTTTCCACCATACCACCGACCCAACATGGCAGTCCATGTTGTTGACAAAACTTCAGCATTGCTAACGCTACTTGAAAGCCGCCAACTCGGGCAGGTTTTAAGTTTAATACTTGACCGCTCTTTAAAATCATCATCACCCGCAGATCCTCCATATCATGGATCCGTTCATCTAAACAGATTGGCGTCTGCAATTGTCGTTGTAACCATTGGTGATCTAAAAAAGACTGATTGGTAAAAGGCTGCTCAAGCATGTCTAATTGCAGCGTGTCCAGTTGTTTTAGATAGGGTAAGTCTGATTTTTGAAAAGCACCATTACCATCTACCAGCAATGCAATGCTTGGAAAAATTTGACGAATCGTGCGCAAAACCGCAATATCAGCAACTGAACCTAATTTAATTTTAAACCGCTGGACACCGCTAGCAATGTGATGATTAATGCTTTCAATGAGTTGAACTTGATCATTGATACCCAAACTCACGCCAAAAGTAGCTTTGCTTTGAGCCTTTGTCCCAATAGATTGAGCCAAATAATCAGCTAATGGTAATTGAGCCAACTGAGCAAACAATTCCCAAACGGGCATCTCTACTGCAGCTTTTGCAAGTTGATTATCTACAATATCAGCCAGATAACTATTGAAATCCCGTGGTGAAGTAAAATCACGATTCAGTATTCTTGGCAGAATGACATGTTTCAATTGCCAAATAGCGGTTGCCTGTGTTTCGGCCATATAAGTTGGTGTATCGAAGGCTTCAAGTTCACCATAGCTAATTTGCCCAGTTGCTGTTGTTAAACGCAAAATATGTAACCGGCGTTGTCTAAGATTCTCATGATTGGATTTGAAATTTTGCCTTAAATTTAACGTCAGCGAGCGGATTTGAATCTCAATCAAACGCATAATCAGTCAACTCCTTCAACACCGCCTTGATAAAAGTATTGGGCGCCTCTAAGTGACTATTGTGCCCCGCATTCGGAATTTTGGTCAAGGTTACATTAGGCAGTTGTCTGACCATTTTAGTATTGATATCAGTGAATTTTCGATCGAGTGCCCCAACGATCAAATGCGTTGGTTGCGTTAATTTTATGAGGTCTGGCCAGTAATTTGCTTGGCTGCCAGTACCCATTTCTGTCAAACTCCGAGCCAGTAAATCTGCCCTCTGGTGTAGGCGCATAGCTTTAACTCGTTGCTGAACGGCTTGTGGTAATCGTTTTTGAGATGCAAATAAGGGTAACTCAGTCCAATAATTTACAAAATCGTGAAGCCCATGAGTCAGTAATCTTTTGGCCAACACTTGGTCATGCTGTCGTCGAATATCCCGTTGCTTTTGAGTAGCTATACCAGGACGGGTACTTTCTAAAAATAATGTTTGGATACGTTCGGGGTGTGTGTTCGCAAAAGCAACGGCAATCCGGCCACCCATAGAATAACCTAAGACATTTAATCGTTGATCGGGTACCAATTGGGCTGTGAGCATCATCAGATCTATAACTTGTTGTGTCATTGTGAACGCATGCTGCTTTGTTGCTGTTGTTCCACCGTGTCCCAATAAGTCGGGTAATAGCTTTGTACCCGGTAATTTAGTGGCAATCGTTTCAAATTCATGATGGTTGCCCATAAAACCGTGCAAAATTAACCAGTAAGGCGCCCCATGACCGATTTTTTGAATTTTATAGTTTGCATCATTTACGGAAATCTGCAAAATTGGCCTCCCATATTGGTTTTATTTTTTGTGTCAATGCTTGATGTTGTTTTAAATTTATTTCACGATCTGTTTGAATTTCTAATATTCTTGGTCCCTTATTTGACTGGCTTAATGCTTTTTGTAAAGCAGATTTATTTTTAATCAATTGATAGTTAAAGTTATAAGCCATAGCAATTTTTTCAATATTCAAATTTTGTGGTGTGCCAAAAACTGTTTCAAAATAATCTGAAGCTGCATGTTGTGGCAAAAAGGAAAAAATACCGCCACCATTGTTGTTGATGACAATGATCGTCACATTAAGATGATACCTTTGTGCCATCATTAATCCCGTTAGATCATGGAAAAAGGCCAAATCACCCGTTACCAAAAAGTTAGCCGCATTTGCGCTCTGACTAAATATCCCTAAGGCAGTCGAAGTGACCCCGTCGATGCCATTTGCCCCACGATTACAATAAATAGCAAACTTTTGACTATTTTGCGGTTCAAAATAGTTGTCAAAATCGCGAATAGGCATGGAATTACTGAGAAAAATGTTTCCAGCCGTTAAAGTGGCTGCCATGATCACCGGTAATTGTATCTCAGAAAGAGCCGTTTGCGCAGCCAGTGTTTGTGAGACAGTTGCCGTTAGAGCTGTCTGCAAAGTCTGCCACCGTTGGTTAAAACTTTCCTGTTCTGGCGCGTTGATAAAGGGACCTGCTTGACTCACAGTTTGGAAGGTTCCTGGCAATACCAAACGCGCCGATTTGGTATAGTCTGCTAAAGTAGCTTGCGAATCCAAATAGACAATTGGCCCTTCAAAATGTTGTAGCAACTGCTTGATTCCTGCGGAAACGGGCGTTGTGCCAAGGCGTAAAATAATATCCGGCATCAATTCTGTTGGCAATTGTGGATATTGTTGTAACAAAATATCATAACTATGAATAACATTAGGCATATTTTGACCGCGTAACCCACTTAAAACATCAGCCAGAATCAACCAACCACTTGTTTTTAAAAATTGCTGATCTTGTGCTGTTATCGTTGTTGTCATATCTGGACCAGCGATGACCAATACTTTTTTATTTGAGAACAGCTGTTTGATTTGCGTTGACAATGTTGGCATTAGTTGTTGCTTGATCTCTGCTATGGCTACGGGTTTTACTAAGTTTTTTGGCAGCGGCTGATCTAAGATTGGCATTAACGGTTTGCGCAGAGGTAAGTTCAGATGTACTGGGCCCATTGGTATTTGCTGGGCATAGATAACCTGGCGTTGGACGTTAAAATCAAGATACGCGAGTTCATCAGCGCAAGTCGATGGAAGAGGTAATTGGGTAAAATTTTTAACTTGATCACCATATAGCTTCACCTGATCGATAGCTTGTGGCGCACCAATATTGGTTAATTCTGGTGGTCGATCTGTGGTTAAGACAATCAGCGGTTGATTTGTTAACCGAGCCTCACAAATCGCAGGTAGAAAATTTGCGGCCGCGGTTCCCGACGTGCAGACAAGTAGGGTGGGCTGATGATTTACTTTAGTTAAACCTAGTGCATAAAAACCAGCTGACCGCTCATCGACATCGACATGCAATGTAAGTCTGCCGGCTTGGGCATATTGGGCTAAAATTAAAGCAACTGGTGTCGAACGTGAACCTGGCGCTAAAACTACGTGCGTAATCTTTTGAGCTAGTAAGGCTGCTATCAGTGTGTGCACATAAGTCGTTAAGGTTTGTGCCGCTTCAGTTGATGCATTACCATTAGTTGCCATTTGCGTGATCTCCTCTTTGATCTGTACTAAATAGAGTATTTAACATTGGCTGAAATTTTAATCGTGTTTCTAACACTTCTGCTGCTGCATCTGAATCAGCCACGATACCTGCACCAGCAAATAACCAAGCAGTCTGTTGCCGTAATAATGCACTACGAATACCGACTACAAATTCGCCAACACCATCAAACTGTAAATACCCAATAGGCGCGCCATATAAACCACGATCATAATTTTCAACGGCCGCAATCACTTGTGAAGCTAACGTTTGCGGCAAACCACCTAATGCAGGCGTTGGATGTAATTGCTGTAAGATCTCAAAAGCTGAAATTTGTTTAGGCAAAATACTAGTGATTGGTGTATATAAGTGCTGCACATTGGGATTCTTTAGCAATTGTGGTCGTGTGGCATAATGTGGCTGTAATTTTAGCCGCCGTAAATTGTCAATAATATTTTGAACGACATATTGATGCTCCTGCAAATTCTTCTGATCTGCTAACAATGTTTGCCCATAGCGTATGTCCGAATCAGGTGTAGTACCACGACGAATTGTTCCAGCAACTGCTGCGGTATATAAATGGTGATTAGCTATCTTCAACAGCCGCTCAGGTGTGGCACTTACGAAAACTGACCCACGCAATTTCAAAATCACATGATAAGTATTCAGGTTGGCGCGTCGCAAATTGTTAAACAATTGTTTTAACTCTAGCGTACCGGTAAACTGAACTTGCATCTGTCGCGAAAGAACAACCTTTTGTAAGTTCGCTGTTGTATTTAACTGTGTTACCGTTTGTTTTACAAGACTCTGCCAATGTTGTAAGGCCAGTTCTTTCTTTTGCTGCAGATGTAGTTTTGAAATTGATCCAGTATCTGCGTGAGCAGCCAAAAGTTTTAGGTTAGTCAAAAATGATTGTAATTGCTGTTGAGTGTTGTCAAATGTGGTGCCAACACTAAAAATGTGAGCTTTATAATCATCTTTAGCAATATGAATGAGCAATTGAGGCAGGAAAAAATAGCCGTGATCTAAATCACGCCATACATCTGTTCTGATTGAAGCCTGACCGTTTTTTTGAAAAGGGAGCCCCCCAACAACAGCTAAATCTTGCATATATTTATCCGGTATACTTTGAGCAATATGGGCATACCAATTCGAAATATCATTAAAAGCTGTTTGATTAGTCTGCGGTTCAAAACTATCAATTGCACCCAGAGCTATTTTTAGTGTCGGTTGATCTGGCGCATCAAAAATATAGACTGGGTCAAACCGTTGGCTCATTTGAATAAAAGCTGCTAAAGGAAATGAGTCTAACTTTAAATCTTGTACAACATACATATCAAATCGCTACTTTCTTGATCATTGATTGATGGTTACTTTTTAATCAGAACTCTTGCTATTTTACTATAAAGCGTTTTTTTACGCATTAAAATGGGTCGTTTTTGAGGCTGAAACACAATTAACGCTTTGCTTTTAGCTACTATGCGTTTGCGAACAATTAGATTTTAAAAATGCTCCAAAAGGCAACACCCTCATCTAATCACGAATGGCCCAAATGGCAAGCCCACTATTGTCGCAATTCTTGTTAGTACTCAGGTACTGAGTACCTTTTACCTCACGCTCGTCGAGGACATTTCAATTCAAATCACTGAAAAAGTATGACTATCAACTGGTCTAATTATATTGTTTGCTTTTCCTTATTATTTATATGATAATCAAGTTTGGACAATTTTAGGAGTGACTGACTATGAAAAAATTCGGCAAGGCAATGGGATGGATTTTTCTCGTCATCGTCTTTATAATAGGGCTGTTATTGATTTTTAACGAACCAATCAAGAGTTACTTGGTGCAGCGCAATGCCGAGGCTAAAATGCAAAATCTAACTCGTGATCAGATCAAACAAAATGAACTTAAAGATGGTCAATTTGATTTTTCAAAGGTTAAAAGTATTTCCGTAAATCAAGTCGTCAAAACTTCCATGCAAAATGACGCTAATCCACTTGGCAAATTAGCTGTTCCTGCCGTGGGTTTAAAATTACCGATTGTAAAAGGATTGAGTGACACCGCTTTAAGCACTGGCGGGGGCACCATGAAACCAGATCAGGTGATGGGGAAGGGCAATTATGCACTCGCCGGCCATTATATGACAAACAAAGGTGCTTTGTTCTCACCATTAGAACGTGCTCAGCTTGGTCAATATATGTATATTACCGATTTGAATAAAGTTTATACTTACCGGATTACTTATAAGAAAATTGTTGATCCTAAGTCAGTCTGGCTAATTGATGATGTAAAAGGTGCCAAACTACTGACACTGATTACTTGTGCCGATGGCGGCGTTAATCGTTGGTGCTTACAAGGAAACCTGATCAATGAGCAGTCAGCTACAAAAGAGAATTTAGCT
This sequence comes from Agrilactobacillus fermenti, assembly GCF_047943045.1. Classification (GTDB taxonomy): domain Bacteria; phylum Bacillota; class Bacilli; order Lactobacillales; family Lactobacillaceae; genus Agrilactobacillus; species Agrilactobacillus fermenti. The sequence continues at coordinate 1,301,107 of NZ_CP181347.1, forward strand.
GTTTTTAATTAAAATATTTTGCTGAGGTCCTGACATCACAAACCTCAGTTTTTTTATTTTATTAATTGCTTTATTTTTTAGACCAGACTGTTATACTTTTCTAGTTGTAAAAAAGACAAAGGGGTTTTAAATTTGTGTGCCAAATTCACTTGGAAGACTAAAGATAGGCCTGATAAAACTAGTGTTCAAAGCCTGCGTGAAACCTTTGGACTTGACGAGACTGTCGCGCAGCTACTCGTTACTCGGGGAATCGATGAACCTAAGAAATACGAAAATTTTATTCACCCTGACTTACAAAATCTCCATGATCCCAAGCAACTCTTCGATATGAAACCTGGTATCGATCGAATTAAACAAGGTATTCTTGCAAATGAAAAAATGGTGATCTATGGTGACTATGATGTTGATGGCTTGACAAGTACTGCCATTATGAAAGAAGCCATTGAAAGTATTGGCGGCGAAGTTGAAACTTACATCCCCAATCGATTTGACGACGGATATGGCCCAAATTTGCAAGTTTATAAATACTTCGTCAAACAAGGCTATCAGTTGATCATTACAGTTGATAACGGCGTTGCAGGCAACGAAGCCGTTGCTTATGCCATGACGCATGGCGTTGATGTCGTCATTACCGATCACCATGAATTACCTAAAGTTTTACCGGAAGCCACAGCAATCATCCACCCACGGCACCCTGAGGGCAACTATCCTTTTGGGGATTTATCTGGTGCTGGCGTTGCTTTTAAAGTGGCTTGTGCCTTATTAGAAGAAGTGCCCACAGATCTTTTGGATTTGGCTGCCTTAGGTACCGTTGCTGATTTAGTCTCACTCACAGATGAAAATCGTATTATTGTCGCTAATGGTTTAAAAGTTTTACAACATACAGAGCGTATGGGCCTTCAAAGTCTCTACCGCACGGCAGGCATCAAGCCAGAACAGATTAATGAAACGACCATTGGCTTTATGATTGGACCACGTCTAAATGCCATTGGACGCATGGGTGATGCTAATCCAGGTGTAGATTTATTGACAACGTTAGATCCTGATTATGCTGATGAACTGGCCAAACAATTGGAACAGACAAATCAAGAACGTCAAAAGTTAGTTCAAAAAATCACTCAGGCAGCTTTAAAAACCGCTCAAGCTCCAGAGAATCAAACTGCCAAAACCCTAGTGATTACTGGTGAAAATTGGCATGAAGGTGTTCTAGGGATTGTGGCCAGTCATATTGTAGAAACAACAGGTAAACCAGCACTTATTTTGAATTTAAACCCAACAACCAATATTGCCAAGGGTTCTGGCCGTAGCGTTGCCGGTTTTGATCTATTCGCCAGTATCAACCAAAATCGGCAACTGACCGAAAATTTTGGGGGACATCAAATGGCAGTGGGGCTGACAATCAAACAAGAGAATATTGCGACGATTCATCGAGGAATGGAAACTTATGCGACAAATAATAATTTTCATGTTCAAACAGCGCCAATAAAATATGTTGATCTAGTTTTAAGCTTAGCCGATTGTAATATGACTTTTTTTACGGCGTTACAGACATTAGCGCCCTTTGGAACGAATAATCCCGAGCCACTAATTGCAATTGATCGAGTTCATTTTAGTCAGCTTAAGACAATGGGCCAAAATCAGCAACACATGCGTCTCCAATTATCAGATCAAAACAAAAAACTAACTGCGGTTTGTTTTAACGCACCGACATTAATTGCCTCGGCTCAAAAACAAAGCGGAGCCATCAATGTGCTCGGCACTTTGAGCTTAAATGAATTTCGTGGTCAAAGAAATTTACAACTATTATTACAAGACATTCAATTTAACCAAACTACAATGTCTAGTGAACCGACCGCAAACGACATTAAGCCCCACAAAGCTGTTGAGCATCAGCCTAAAATACTGGTTACAAAACAGACAAAGTTAACAGCTGGCCTTTTTTCAGCACCGGATCTTTATGTTTTCTTCAGAAAACATTATTTAAAACGATCACAAAAGTTTATTCACAGTATTGATCGTCAAGTAGCTTTTTTTACAGACCAACTTGTTACAAAAGCCACTAGTATCACAATTATCGACCAGCCGGAAACTTTAGCACAACTTAGTTTTTTACTTAGCCAACAGCACGCAAACAAGTTACGATTTACCTTTTTCAATGCCCAGCCAACTAATTTCCAACTGCCAAATCGGCAAAAGTTTTCGCGCGTACTCAATTACGTCAGAAGTCACTCAAGTTTACCGGTAATGCAGCAACAAAAAATGGCGGCCTATTTACAAATCAGCGACTTAGAATTACGGTTTATTTTGAAGGTGTTTTCCCAATTGGGATTTGTTAAAATAGAAGATGGTGCTTTGTCGATCTCATCACACTTGAAAAAACATCAATTAACTGAGGCACCCGTTTACCAATCAATGGTACAGCGTTTGCAAATAGAACAGCAGATTGACCGACAAACGAATCAGGAATTATTGCATTGGATCAATCAGCTGGTTTCTGAAAACAAACAAGATTAATTATAAAAAGAATCTAAGGATTAAGGAAAGATTAATAATAATGGATTATAAACAATTTGTAGCTGATGTCCCTGATTTCCCTGAAAAGGGCGTTACTTTTCGGGACATTTCACCATTAATGGAAGATGGCGAGGCTTACAGTCAGGCAACCAATGATATTGCACATTATGCCGCTGATAAGGGTGTAGAAATGATTTGTGGCCCTGAAGCCCGTGGATTTATTGTTGGCTGCCCAGTTGCCTATAAACTCGGGGTTGGTTTTGCACCAGCACGGAAGAAGGGTAAACTGCCCCGAGAAACTGTTTCAGTCAGTTATAATTTGGAATATGGCAAGGCCTCTTTATATATGCACAAAGATGCCGTTAAACCGGGACAAAAAGTTTTAGTTGTAGATGATTTAATGGCCACCGGTGGCACAATTGCTGCAACAATTGAACTCGTGGAAAAATTGGGTGGCATTGTGGTTGGCACCGCATTTTTAATTGAGCTTCGAGATCTGCATGGTCGAGATAAAATTAAAGATTATGATATGTTTACTCTAATGCAATATTAAAACGTGGGTTATCTAAAAAAATATTTTTTCAGATAACTGTAAACAGGAACATACCAGAAAGATTCAGAATTATTCTGCTTTCATTAAAACTTTCTTCATACAAACTCGTTATAATTGTTTTTATAAAATTGTTTATGATTACAAAATGAAGGAGTTTTTTAATATATGCTTGAAACCAATTTTGGTCGTCATGCAAAGAAAAAAAGAATTGAATGGATCGATATTGCCAAGGCTTTAGGCATCGTTGCCGTAGTTGTCGGCCATGCTTACCCAGCAAAAGACACCTTCTATGAGACTACTTACTGGTGGCACATGCCTTTGTTCTTTTTAATTGGTGGTTTCTTTATCAAATCGCTGAAAGTTCAAAAATATACGGTACCACAGTTCATTCAGCGAAAAGTTTGGCCGCTTTTGCGGGACTATTTGTTAGCCGGGGCTACAATCATTTTGATCAACTTTTTTGTGGAACAACGAAATGTCCACTATACCTTGGGTTATTTTGGGCGTTTGTTATATGGTGGTACCGAGCTAAATGGCTATACTAGTGCTTTTTGGTTTATGACTGTTTATATTCTGGCGTTAATTGTAGTCACTTTTATCATTACGTTTATACCCAATAAGATGTTACAGTTTCTGATCGTAGGCACACTATTTTTGCTGGGTACTTCTTATAAAGACGCCCAATCAGCCTTTGGGTTCCCAATGCCTTGGAATGCTGATGTGACTTTAATGGCAGCCTTTTATATGTGGATCGGTTATTTTTCATTTAAATATTTAAAACGTTTGGTCCAATCGCGGTGGTTACTTGCTTTGAGTATTGCTACAGCATCTGGGTTGATTGTTGCTCAAAACCTCGGTATGATCGATGAAGTCATTTATATGAAATCACATCAGATTACTAATTCCTGGTTTGCCATGTTTGTGCCATTAATTTTTACATTTTCTGTTTTAGCAATTTCTTACTGGTTACAATTTACGCCTTTGAAACACTTTCTAGCAATCGTCGGGAAGCACACCATGATCATTATGTTCTCACACAAAGCCGTCTTTTTCGTACTCGAAAAAATCAATTTCGATGCTTGGACAATTCTGAGCCTTGTTGGAATCACACTACCAATTGTAGCGGCAATCATCGGTAAAAAAATGCAACAGCACTGGCGTTTTGCCCGACAGTCAACAACCACTTCATAAAAAGAGGGCGTCATTTTGAGGAAAAGATTTTGGGGTTGGATCGGCATCATTTTAACAATCGTTATGGTCATCATAGCGGTTGTTTTTGGTGTCCACAGATATCATATGAAGCAGCAAGTAGAAACCGTTAAACGTGTTTACCAGAAAACGGCCACCCCAACTATTTTTGTACATGGATACCACGGGCGTTTTGCTTCGGAAGCGGATATGATGGCTGATATTCATGAGGCTGGTATTGGAACCCATGTGATGACTATCACAGTTGATTTGAAAGGAAAACTTCACGTTAAAGGGGTTTTATCAAAGGGTACTTTAAATCCATTAATCGGTATTGTATTTGAAAATAATACCGCTGGTGAAATGCAGTTCTCATTATGGCTTCAAAAGGCATTGGTCCTTTTAAAGCAAAAATATCATGTAACCAATTACAATGCGATTGGACATTCAATGGGTGCTGTTGCTTGGGTATTATATAGTCTGAGAAAAAAAGATTTGAACGCCGTACCTCGAATGCAAAAGCTAGTGACAATTGCCGGACCTTTTGATGGGATTTTGGGATTTGGTGACCAAGCTAATCGTAATTACTTTTTAAATAGCCAGTTAGAACCTAAATTTCAAACACCACTTTTTCGACAAATGAAAGCAACCGCTGATCAGTTTCCAAAACAGGTCCCGGTTTTAAATATTTATGGCAATTTACAAGATGGCTCTAACTCAGATTCTGTTGTCAGTTTGGTTTCAGCCCGCTCTTTAAGCTATTTAATTCAGCCTTATGCTAAAAGTTATCAAGAACTTCAAGTGACTGGTTCGAATGCGCAACATAGCCATTTGCATATGCATAACCCGACGGTAACGCAAGCAATCGAGAAATTTATTTGGGCCAAACCAGTTGCTGACAAAACAAATAAAATAACGCATTAATCACTATTATGACAATATCAGGTGATTAATGCGTTTTTATAATTCAATTCTTTTTGCGGATAGTTTGTTGTCGAATATCCTTTTCCACGGCGTGTTTTTTAACTGTCGCTGCAATATAAGCAACCAGTGGTTCAACAATCATTAAGCCAAGCGCGATTAATAAACATAAGGCCACAAACTGCTCAACTGAGTTCATATGTTGAAACTTATCAATATAATGCTGGAATAACACTCTAAAACCCCCAGTAGCAAAATTAATGTAAATTGGCTTCAGATGATTTCTGCGATCGTGTCATTAAAGTGTAAACAGAGATCCACTGAAAAACTAATGCAACCAGAAAATAATTTGGTAGGATCCAATAAATCAAAAATGAAAAGATACCGATTAAATTGGCAAAGAGGATCCAATTACTTTCTAACGACTTAATATAAGAAATGATATGTAATAAAATACCGATGCTGTAAATCCAGAAAACCTTAGCAGAAATGTTACCATAAACTTTAAATATATCGTGAACTGTATAGCGGGAAGAGAATAGGCACATTAAAAAGAGCGTTAAAATTTCTAATATCGTAACTAATAAAAAAATCAAATCAAATAGCGCCGGTAATTTTCGTATGGACAATCGCATGTTAATTCCCCAATCATATCTGGATAACTCTGTTAAGTATAAGCATAAATGAAAAGCCTGTGAAGCTTATTCAATGAAATTTATACTTAACTTAGAAAAAAATCAAAAAAACAGCTGTTTTTAAAAATTTTCTTCCTAGTACCCACCTATACCAGGTCTTTTCTTCATGACAATCATAGTTTAGCTTTAAATTTGATAAGCTTAGTTTAAGCAAATTTTAGGAGGCTAGCCAAATGAGTCATAAAGCAATTATCCAGCACAGCTTAACTGAACGGCAATTTCACTATATTCAGATCAAAGCCATCATTATCCACTATCAAAATCATACCTGTAAAGAAATTAACGAATTTCCCTTAAATCAGAATGTTTTATCTGAAATTAAATGGCATCGTTTCTCTTTAGAATTTACGCACCAGGAAGCAATGGTTAGTTTTTCACCAGAATACCATTTAAAAGCTGTTATTTAAAAGTTATTAAAACTTGATATAAATTGCATTTTCCCTGAGTTAAAAAGTAACAATATCAATTATCACTATAATAATTTTAAAGAAAGCAAGATCAAAGGCGATCAACACTTGGGCACGTTTAAATCAAAATATTCGTAATTAACATGTGACTGGAAACTATTTGTTTTGACCCGGTCACATGTTTTATTTCTTTATTTATTTTGGAAAACAATCTATGTTATGATAATAACGTTGATTTATACGGACTAATTTTTGATCACATCATTTTCACATGTACCTCGGGGGAAGGAACGACGATTCATGGGGCAATTTAGGAAACAAAGCCAGCCGTCAAATAAGTATGTCGGCTTATATTTATTGATTTGTAGCAGTCTGTTGTCGGGTATATTTTGGCCACAACAAAGCTTGGCCACCACACAATCAGCCTCAATAGCGGTTAATAATGTTAGTTTAACTCAAACTAACGTATCTGAAACGGTACAATTGCCTGAGTCTTCAAAATTTACCAATGATAGGGTAGTGGGACCAGTACAGAATATTGTGTCACAGCCTAACTCTGAAACAAAAGTAGCTCAAACACCAAATCAAACTACAGAGCCCAATAACAGCTCACAGGTTACTACTGCCACAGACACCAATGAAAGAGTAATGAGCAAAGATCAAGACGCATCGAAAACAGCTAGTTCAGAAACAATACAAGCGCCACTTTATTTAAATCGTAATCAAACTCAAAACGGCAATGAAAATACAGTGCCCACTGAAACTAAAACTGTCGTGCCGACTGAATCAAGTGACACATCATCGGCTACGGGTATTTCAACCCAAAAAGCTCAACCTACGATTAATCCAGTTACTACTAGCTTGACTGACTCTGGACAAACTATAGTGGGTGACAGTCGTGACCTTCAAATCATGACCGAAAACCAAAGACACGATATAAGCTCTGTGAACATAAAGAGAACCTATGATTATCAGTCAATAGACGATGAAAATCTACTTAATTTATCTCAACTACGTGCAAATAATAAGAACTCCGATTCAAAGGAGACGACGAAAACACAACCGGTTCTCTCAAAACGAGTGCCCAAACTTTACCCAATTACGGCACAGCAAACCCTGCCGCATACAGGTTCTAAGGTAAACCACCACTTAATAGGTACTGGCGTTGGGCTGGTTATTGGCGTTTTAAGCATATTTGAAATTGTTCGTAGGCAACATTATAATCATGCATAGTTACCTCAATAAAACGGTCGCAACCAAGATATGCAACTACCAATGAATATATTTAATCGAGTAGGAGACCCTAACGGGTCGGCCTCTCACACCACCGTACGTACGGTTCCGTATACGGCGGTTCAATAACTTAAGCGTTTCTGAATAGACTGGTACGTTGTGGACAGATTGATAAGTCCACGGCGTTCCAGTCTTTCGTTTGTTAGAGTATATTTCAGTACACCGGTATGTGCAGTATGCCAATACCCTTTACGGGTATTAGAAAATACGCGTGCTTCTGACACCGATTCCCCTAACTTTCTAAGATTTCGGAACTTCGTTTTGATTTTCTTCCATGATTTCCAGATATACGGCCGGATCCTCGTGCGCAACCATGTGTCTAGCGCTTTAAGAAAGCCCTTCATGCGGCTAATACTATAGTATCGTAACCAGCCTCGCATTTTACGCTTGATCTCTTTAAGGACAGTGTCTAGACTAACACCGCGGTTCCGTTTGGTGATTAGCTTTAGGGCCTGTTTGATACGTTCTTTGGCAACTTTGTGCGGCCGGGCATATGCTTTGCCTTTACTCACACCTAAAGTGAACCCTAAAAATTTCAATCTCAAGGGCGACCGACATGAGTTTTCTTTTGGTTGACTGTTAGCTTCAAGTCTTTCTCCAAGAACTTGGTCACATTGGCCAGTACGCGGTAGCCTGCGCGCTTACTTTTGACGTAGATATTACAATCATCCGCATAGCGCACAAACTGATGGCCTCTGGCCATGAGCAGCTTATCCAACTCATTAAGGTAGATATTCGCCAATAATGGCGAGATATTTCCACCTTGCGGCGTGCCTTGAGCTGATTTCTCAAACAGACCACCATTCATAACCCCACTCGTTAAGAACTTACGAATAAGTCTTAATAGCCAGGAATCATCGATATATTGGCCGACAAATTTCATCAGTAAATCATGATTGACCGTGTCGAAATATGCCTTAAGGTCAAGGTCGATCACATAGTGATAACCTTGGTCATACAGCGCTATGACCCGTTTGATGGCATCATGAGCACTTCGATTGGGTCGGAAACCAAAACTGCTATCCGAGAATATCTTTTCAAACCTTGGCGACATCACTTGAGCGACTGCTTGCTGAACAAGTCGATCGACCACCGTTGGAATCCCGAGCTTGCGCTTGGAGCCGTCCGGTTTTGGAATCTCGACTCGTTTAACTGGTAATGGTTGATAACTGCCATCACGCAGTGATGCGATTAGCTCATCACGATGTTGTTTCAGATAAGGCAACAGCTCATCGACAGTTAGACCGTCAATACCCGCCGCACCCTTGTTGCTTCTGACTTTAAGGTAAGCTTGATTCAAATTATCTCGGGACAAAACTAAATCTTGAAATGAAACGCCATTCCACATCTTATCTTCACCGGAAATCACACTACGCGCCCCGGGTTGCTCTTGACCTTCCAGGTCTACCATCCGCCGGTGACCAGAACATGGTTCTGTTTTCTGCGATTGTTGCATGATTTCTACCTCCAATTTTGACGAGAATTGTTAAAGTTCGGCCCTTCGTTGTCCAAAGGACAACTATTATGGCCTCGGCTGACTTCTGTATCATTCAGCTAGACATCACTGCCTAGTTTGTACCTGTGAAACTTTCCGTTTCTCTTGTCGGGAACGTATGATACAGACCTCCCCGGGTAAGAACGCTAACTTTCGTGCCATGTAACCATTGGCTTTACTGCGTACAGTTTCGAGTAGTATGGGACTTCAGTTTGTTTAGCAACCTTATCCACTGCAAACAGCCTTATAGCCACTTCTTGTTCATTGGTTCAGCACTTTGCTTTAGACTTCCTTCAGATTCCACCTCACGGTGGACACCCTTGTCCTCAACTAATAGTTCCGACTACTACGGTCTATAGTGGACTTTCACCACCAAGTTAGCGCCCATGCCGGGCGCACTAATAAATAATCGCAGTTTTCTAGATCAATATTGAATCTGAAAACTGCGATTATTCTTTTAGCATAAAATTGTTTAGTCATTCTTTACTTATGCGTTATGAGTTATTTAGACCTAAATTTTTTAAATCAATTCTCAACTTCAGTCTGGTTTAGCGGCCAACGCCTGGATGGTCGAGAAGGTAAGATCAATAATATAAAGAACCAGATACTACCAATTAAAGGTAGAATCGTGATTAAGATCCACCAATTGCTTCTGTCAGTATCATGTAAACGACGGGCACGAATTGTAAAATTTGCGATCCAAACTAATAATAACAACAAGCCAAAAATCAAAGATCCTATTGAAAGGTTCATTTGAAAGCGGCCATAATCATCAAAATTGCGCCATTGCCCACTAAGAAAGGCATATAAGCCAATTACAATGTAATTAATAATAACAGCAGACCAATACTGCTTGCGCGTAGCTGTCGCATTAAACACAAACATTTTGCGCCAATATTCCCGATAACTATTCATTTTAAAATAACCTCCTTGTTTACTTCTTATTATACTGCATCCTTGAGGCGTTAACGGTTAGCTAATGCTTGTTTTGCTTTTTTTGGTACTTCCGAAGCAGCTACTTCGCTCCATTGTGTTACACCCTTACTACTGTTAAAAGTTATTTTAAGATAGGCCTGATGTTTTAACGGCCGAGACTTATTGGCGTTAAATTCTAAAACTTGCTGTCGGCCTTCTTCGTCAAATCCAAGTTGTTGATAGCGATAATCATAAAAAGTATGTCCTTGGTCATCTTTTTCTTTAAGTTGTTTACCGCTTGTAGTGATTTGAGTGTAGTATTCAGTGCCGCCCATATATACTTTTTCAAAAATCCTCAGGCCACCGTATAAAATTCCTAATGTCAGAATGATGCCGATGAAAATCTTTGTACTTTTACGCATGAATTTTTCCTCCCTGATAAGTTTAGACACAGTTTAAAGATTTAAAGCGACAGATACAATAGATGTGACAACAATGATAGGTTAAGGTGTTACGTTTGTCATCACCAGGTGTTTTATCGGAAATTGTATTAGCCTAGTTGCTAATTTAGTGATATAAAATATCAAGCGTGTCAAATAAATAAGCCTCTCATTCGGATTGAATGGGAGACTTTTTTGTAATTTTTTCTTTTTCTAATTAGTTACTTCCACATTTACCTGTATTTACCTGTACAAAATTCAAAAATGGTAACCAAAACGCAAAAATCAAATTGGTTACGGTTTTGGTTACGTTCAGATGCTATAACATGATATTTCATGTTCTTGTAAAAAATAAAAATCCCTCATTTAACGGCATTTTGACCGTTTATGAGGGACTAAAAAATATGGGAAAGGAGAGTACAGGATTTGAACCTGCGCGCCGGATATTAACCGGTTCGCCGGATTTCGAGTCCGGTGCATTACCACTCTGCCAACTCTCCACAACAAGAAATAGTATACCAAAAAACAGAGTGGCCGGAAAGTAGGATTTTAAAATTTTTCATAAAAAAATAAGCCGGCATTAATCAGCCAGCCTATCAAAATTAATTAATTCGCTTCTGATGGTAGCAAAATCGTTTGGCTGGTGCCATCATCGTAGGCGAGAATCTTGTTAGGATAATCTTCATTCCACGGCAGTGGTTGATCGAAAGTCATTTTTAAATCAACATTATCCTCATAAAATGTGATGGTCAACTTACCATCTTTAGGTTTTAATTCAAAATGCAACAAATTATCCAATGGAATCACACCTTGAAGATTTCGATCAATAATATGCCAAAACGAACCAATAACTTCTCCTGGCAGGCTTGAAATGACACCAACAGTTGCAAAACGACCAAATCTAGATTGAAACATATTTACACTTCCTTACTAATCTGTGATATCAGCGTAAGATGCATTTAAAAATGAAACAAGCGCATCCGGCGCAACTTTGACGGAGCGTCCAATTTTTCCTGCAGATACGATAATTTGTGGTTGTGACTGCGCAATTGTGGAAAAATAGATTGGATAATTATGTGTTTCATGAATGCCTACTGGTGTATTTGCACCATGCTCATATCCCGTGGTTTTAACTAAGTCTTTTAAGGGTACCATACCAACTTTTTTATTGCCCGAAACTTTACTCATTTTTTTATAGTCAATATGTTTGTCTAAGGGCACGACCCCGACGACAGGACCAGTCTTATTACCAGTTAATACTAGTGTTTTATAGATGGTATGTTCATCGATCCCCATATGATCCACGTTTAGTTGTTGCACATCGCCTTCTTGATGCGTTGCAAATACCAAAGATTCATAAGAAATATTAGCTTTATCAAGAATTTTTTCAACTAACGTTTTGTGTAAATGTTCTTTTTTCTTACTCATTATCTGCCTCCACACTTATATCATATCAAATTTTAGTTTTATTCAAAATCATTGTATAATAATGTTTACGAAGGATGTGAGTAGATTGATTTTTGCCAAAAAAAATAAATCATCGCATGAAGTATATAATCCCATAAAAGATCACGATTTTACGAATTTGATGAATACTGTTCGCAATGATAGTAGTCATTTGAAAAGTGTACAGAATGCTTTTTCAAAATTAAAGAAATCGTATCACCAAATAAATAAGGGCAAATAAAAAGCTACCTAATAAATTTAGGTAGCTCTTTTGTTACGGCATCAGTCACCGATAAGTTGATTATTCAGCTTTATCGGGAGCTGATGCCTTTAACAATATTCCGCTTGTCAAAAGACATCACCTCCTTATCTGACACGTATATTAGCACATCGATTTGAACAGGTCAACTAATAATAATCGTCGTTTTTTATTACAACAACATTAAATAACAAACGTGATTAATTATAATATTAAAGTTATCTTGACTATAAATAAAATTATGATATGCTTAGTTTGTAAACAAATGGACAATAAGGAGATGAATGGTAATGAGTAAAACAACAGGTTATCAAAATTTTGAATTTGCAAAGTTATATATTGAGTTTTTAAGAAATCAGGTATTTAAGTTCAACGTAATGGATGATGTGTTCAATGAGTATGATAAAACGATTTTGAATGTTGATAATGGGAATTGTCTTGCTAGCGAAAACCTTCATGACCTTAAAGAATATTATTCAAAAAATAAACTTAAATATGACCAACTATGTGATCAAATGAACATTGTGCCAGTTCCGGATGATTACGAAATGACTCATAAAAAGATTGTTAGAGCTTTAGAACAGTACCAAGCTTCACTTTCCGCATGTAGCGATGCAATTGATCCTTTTAATAACGAAATATGCTCACAAATAATAAGAAAACAAAATAGTCGACGTACAAAAGCTAAAGAAAAAATGGAGGCCGCTTTAGATAAAATTCAGCAATTAAAGATGTGTTTCTAAGTCTTAATTCTGCCACAGACCTTGCCTAAAAGAGTATAATATGCTTTACAAGCATAAAAACTGAGGTGGCAATATTATGTTACGCTTCAAATGGCATATTATGATCTATAAAGCGAATTTTGAGCAACAATTAATCGATGACTTTTTTGCAAATATTTATCATCAGCGTGATAATAGTGGCTTGCATTACAAAAAACTATCTATTGATGGTAATACGAATGAAATGATGTTTGCGACATTGTGGTTTGAATCTGAGGAAAACTTATCACAAATTACTTTAGAACAAATTGCCAAACATATCTATACACAGCTAATGATTGGCCAACAATTTGGTTTACCTACTTATGCACGTATTTTGAGTGAACCTCTAACAACATTAGGCATTGAAATGACGCCGTACCATTCTGGCGAATATGATATTACTTTTTGGGGTGTCCCCAGCAATTCAAAATTCACATCTAATAGTTGATGCTTTGCTAATAACTTAAGATTTTTTGATAACGGTGTAACTGTGGTTCAGGAATTTCCTGGACCACTTTTTGTTGCGTAACTATATCTGATCTTTAAAAAATTCCCACTACAATAATAGGCCTAATTTTGATATGATTACTAGTTGTAAATGAAGGGATCAAGATGAATCAAATATTTTTAAATAACGATACTGTTGCAGTTGCTCGAGCGTTGCTTGGGCAAGAGCTTACCTATAGTGATGGTCACACGCAATATCAAGGGTTGATCGTAGAGACAGAGGCTTACTTAGGCGAACGGGATGCAGCCTCTCATGCTTTTAAGGGTCGCAGAACCATACGTAATGAAGCACTTTATGGTCCCCGTGGTTCTATTTACGTATACACAATGCGCGGTTTATTCCTATTAAATTTCATTACTGAAGCAAAAAACAAACCACGAGGCGTATTGATTCGCGGGCTTGAACCAACGGCAGGTTTGGCGCAAATGATCCAAAATCGCCACGGCAAAACTGGCGCAGAATTGACCAATGGCCCAGGCAAATTAACACAAGCTATCAATTTACATACCCTGGCCTATAATGGCCAGCAATTAGGTTCAGTACCCTTGAACCTATCAAGGCAACAGATACAGCAGCCGCAATTAATCCGCGCATTACCGCGGATTGGTGTACCCAATAAGGGGCGCTGGACGGAGGCTAATTTGCGCTTTGTTGTTTGGGGTAATCCATATGTTTCAAAAATGCCTAAATCAGCAATTGATTGGCAGAATAGGGGTTGGCAAAATGAAAAAACAAACCATGGATGATTACTTATATGATGGTATCCAGCGACTAGATTTTGATGGCACAATCGAATTGAACTGGGATCAACAAGTACACGTCTTCGAAGTTTTACTCACAATGGAAGCCCAAAATACATCTGGCGAAGTTTTGACTTTAACGGATAACGATCAGACCCCAACGCAGCCTGGCGAAGCCGTACAGTATCAGGATGCGGTGTTATTTTATGATCAAACAAAATTAAATGGCGCTGATTTTACTGACGATTATTTAGTCACATTACCTTTTGATGGAAAAAAAGGGATTTCTAAGGCAACAGTTGATGCTTTTTTGATTACCTTCCAAGATGTTTTAGATGACGGACTTAGCGATTTGATGGATTTTCTAGATCCCAACAGTAAAGCGGAAACTTTCTTATTACAGTGGCATGCAGATGAATTTCAAACCACACTTGAAAATCGACCAACTTCTGACAAACAAATTTTTTTAGCATATCCCCGTTATTAATAATTGAAAGGAATGAGTAAATGAAATGGATTAAGCTTTCTGTATCAACAACCTCTGAAAGTGTTGAAGCTGTTTCCGAAATCTTAACAGAACTAGGCGCAAAGGGTGTTGAAATTCAAGACGCTGCTGATTTTAAACACATCGATCCTGAAGCAATCGGACCTTACGGCGAGGTAGAAGATGTTGCTTCAATCCCACATTTGCAGCAAGGCGCGGTAGTTGCTGCGTATTTTGCCGATGACCAATCTATTAAAACCATAACGCAACAACTGAACCAACGTATCCAAGCCTTACCAAAATTTGGGTTATCTATTGGGGCTGGAACTATTAAAACAACAAGTATTAAAGACGAAGATTGGGCTGAAGCGTGGAAAAAGTATTATCATCCAACCCAAATTACACGTTTTCTGACAGTTGTTCCGGATTGGGAAACTTATCATCCAACAACACCAGATGAATACACGGTTATTCTAGATCCTGGCATGTCCTTCGGCACCGGTACACACCCAACGACAACCTTGGCTTTGTTGGCTTTAGAAAAAGTGCTGCGCTCCGGTCAAACTGTTTTCGACATTGGGACCGGCTCGGGCATTTTAAGTATTGCGGCTAGCAAAATGGGGGCTGGTCTAGTCAAGGCATACGATTTGGACCAGGTCGCAGTGGCTGCTGCGAAAGCAAACGTTGCGTTGAATTCGGATGTTAATAATATTTCGGTAATGCCAAGTAATTTATTTCAAAGTGTCACAGGGCGGGCAGATCTGATTCTAGCTAATATTCTTGCTGAGATTATCGATTTAATGATTCCGGATATTGATACTTTTCTACGTTCAAAGGGACGAATTATTTTTTCGGGTATTATTAAGGACAAATTACCAGCAATCGAGCAACGTTTGGCTGCCTATCATTTGGCAATCGAAACTAAGTTACAGGAAAAAGAATGGGTCGCTTTGATTGTTGGCCGCGAGGATGAATTATAGTGCAACAATATTTTGTTGAAGGTTCTTTAAGTGTTGACCGGCTTTATACGGTCACTGATAAACGGATTATACATCACATTGCTAAAGTGATGCGTATGCAGCCTGATGATCAAATTGAATTAGTTGACGCCACGCAGCAACCATTTCTAGCAGTGATTCAAAAAATAGATATCTCCGGTACTGAAATCCAGGTAAGACCAATCAATGGATTAAATCGGCAGACAGAGTTACCTGCAAAACCCATTTTACTTTGTGGCTTACCAAAACGAGAGAAAAGTGAATGGATCGTCCAAAAGGGGACTGAGCTCGGTGCCGATAAAATATACTTTTTTGCTAGTGAGCGGGCTGTGAGTCGTTGGGATGAGAAAAAAGCCATAAAAAAGTTACAACGTCTACAGACAATTGCTTTGTCCGCGGCGGAACAAAGCCACCGCAACACCATTCCTGAGATTAAATTCCTGCAAAACTTAAAAGATCTCAAGTTTGAAGTTCAAGCTACCAAGTTAATTGCTTATGAAGAAAGTGCTAAGTCCAGCGAAACGAAGGCATTAGTGCTAGCGTTGCAAGCGCATCAGCCAAAAACACCAACTTACTGCGTCTTTGGCCCAGAAGGCGGTATCTCATCTAATGAAGTCGCCTATCTAGTTTCTCAAGGATTTACACCTATTGGGTTAGGACCGAGAATTTTGCGTACCGAAACTGCTCCGCTTTATTTTTTGAGTGCTTTATCTTTTTATTTCGAATTAAAAGGATAATCGTCCAAAAATGATAGGGTTTCAGAAAACTTTGTGCTATTATTTTAGTTATTGAAAAAGTTAGAAATGAATGGAACGAAATATGCAAAAAATAAAGATTTTAGTTCGTAAACGTCCAGTTTTTTATGGGCTTATTAGTTTGATATTAGCAGTGGTGGTCCCAATTCTTTGTACACTACTACATGTGCCCAAGGCAGTACGGATTCTGTGGTTATTTTTAGTAATCGATACTTTATTTTGTATTTGGGTGGGCTATGATATCCAGCGCACAAATCAACGATGGTGGTCAATGCTAATTTTCCCAATTATTTTTTTGATCTTCGCTTTTTTCAAATATAATGATTATGTCTATTGGCTTAGCGCTTTTTATTTAGGTATCACTTACCTGACGTTAGGGCTATATCAAAAAAATAAGCATACAACCAATTAAACAACTTTAAGCATTCAAAATTGCCTTTATAATTTATTTCCAATAAAATAGGCACTAGTATATGATAAGGCTGGCAAAGTGGACCGCTGGTTCTCTGTTCCAGTCTTTTTTATAATATCTTATGACAACTAAAATTAACGAACATATGGGGAGTGATCATATGGCTGAAGAAAAAGAATTAAGTCAAGATGAAGTTATGACAATCTGCAGTGAATATATGAATGAGGCACATTTACAATTCGTTAAAAAAGCCTATGATTTTGCGGCCTATGTTCATAAAGAACAAAAGCGTCAGTCAGGTGAGCCGTATATCATTCACCCTGTTCAAGTGGCAGGCATTTTAGCAGAACTCAAAATGGATCCTGAAACAGTAGCTTCTGGATATTTACATGATGTCGTTGAAGATACGAATATTACACTAGGTGATGTGGAAGAACTTTTTGGCCACGATGTCGCAGTCATCGTTGATGGCGTCACGAAACTTGGCAAAATAAAGTACAAGTCTCATCAGGAGCAATTGGCTGAAAATCACCGTAAGATGTTATTAGCGATGGCTAAGGATCTAAGAGTGATCATGGTAAAACTGGCGGATCGTTTGCACAATATGCGAACATTACAGCATTTACGCCCCGACAAACAACGTCGGATTGCCAATGAAACTCTAGAAATTTATGCCCCATTAGCGGATCGTTTAGGTATCAGTCGCATCAAGTGGGAACTTGAAGATATCTCCTTACGGTATCTCAATCCACAGCAATATTATCGCATCGTTCACTTGATGGCTTCAAAGCGAACGGAACGTGAAAAATATATTGCTTTGGCAATTGAAGATATTAAACATGCCATTGCCGATTTAGATATTCAATATGAAATTTATGGTCGTCCAAAGCATATTTATTCTATCTATAAAAAAATGCGCGATCAGCACAAGCAATTTGATGAATTATATGATTTGTTAGCGATCCGCGTAATTGTAAATTCAATTAGAGATTGTTATGCCGTTTTAGGTTCGATTCATACAAAATGGAAACCAATGCCTGGTCGCTTTAAAGACTATATTGCCATGCCCAAAGCCAATGGCTACCAATCTCTGCACACAACCGTCATTGGGCCACAAGGGAAGCCGTTAGAAGTTCAGATTCGGACCGAAGATATGCATCACATTGCTGAATTTGGGGTTGCCGCACATTGGGCCTATAAAGAGGGTATCAAAGATCCAGTTAACTTGGATAAGAACGGTCACAAATTAGATATTTTTCGTGAAATTTTAGAAATTCAGGATGAATCTAACGATGCTGCTGATTTTATGGAAAGTGTCAAAGGTGATATTTTTTCTGATCGTGTCTACGTTTTTACACCTCGCGGGGATGTTTATGAATTACCGAAAGGCTCGATTCCTTTGGACTTTGCCTATGTGGTTCATACTGAAGTTGGTAATCACACCATCGGCGCTAAAGTTAATGGCAAGATCGTCCCTTTAAATTACCAACTTAAGAATGGCGACATTGTTGAAATGCTGACAGCAGCTAATGCAGCGCCAAGTCGAGATTGGGTTTCTTTAGTGCACACTAGCCGGGCAAGAAATAAAATCAAGCGCTATTTCAAATTAGCTGATAAAGAAGTTAATATTGAAAAAGGGCGTGAAGCACTAGAAAAAGCATTAACAGATAAAGGCTTTTTACCAAAAAAATACCTAACCAAAGAAGCGATGACCAAAGTTTTAGCTCGCTTTAACTTTGGTACAGAAAATGAGCTACTTTCGGCTATTGGTTATGGTGAAATTTCACCACTGATCGTCACTAATCGGCTGACTGAATCGGATCGCAAAGAAAAAGAAGTAGAGGCTCAAAAGGCGCGAGAAAAAGAAGTCTTTGAAAGTAATCCAACTCATGGGAAAAATACGCATAAACCAGAGACAACCGAAAAGCGTTCGTCCACAAGCAGCAATGACAATATTATTATTCAAGGCGTAGACAATCTATTGGTTCATTTAGCAAAATGCTGTAACCCAGTACCCGGTGATGATATTGTCGGCTATGTAACTAAAGGCCGAGGTGTCACAATTCATCGTAGCGATTGTCCAAATATTCAAAATGCCAAGTCGATTCCTGGTAGATTGATTGACGTTTCTTGGCGAGATGGTTTCAACTCCAACCAGGCTTATAACACTGATCTAGAGATTTACGGTTATAATCGAAATGGCTTACTCAATGACGTCCTGCAGTCTTTAAACTCACAAACCAAGAATTTGAACAATGTAAACGGCCGTGTAGATCACAATAAAATGGCGAATATCCACGTAACCGTTGGTGTAAATAATTCAGCTCATCTTGAACGATTGATCGACAGCTTAAAAAATATTCCCGATATTTATGAAGTTAAACGGGCACAAGGGTGATAACGAATGAAAGTAATTTTACAACGGGTAAAATCAGCCCATGTCCGTATTGCGGACAAAATCGTTGGCGCTATTGATCAGGGTTTTTTATTATTAGTTGGGATTGAAGCCACAGACACACAAAAAGAGATTGACTATTTGGTGCATAAAATTGTCAACTTACGTGTCTTTACGGATAAAGCTGGTAAAATGAATTTACCAATTTCTGCAGTTGATGGCCAAATACTTTCGATTTCTCAATTTACGCTTTACGCCGATACGAAAAAAGGTAACCGGCCGAGCTACACTAATGCGGCGAGACCAGAGATTTCTGAACCAATTTATGATGCTTTCAACTTAGCCTTACAACGGGCAGGGCTGAAAGTAGCAACTGGTAAATTTGGTGCTGATATGGCCGTTTCGTTAGTTAACGACGGTCCTGTGACGATAATTTTTGATACAGATAATAAATAATAATGTTAGGGCGTTTTTCATGCAATTAGACAATTTTATTTGGGACTTTGATGGCACCTTATTTGATACTTATGGTCCAATTTTACAATCTTTTCAACAAGCTTTGAGTGATTTTGGGCTTCACTTTGACAAAAATGAACTTTATAAATTAATTAAAAAAGAATCGATTGGTTTTGCAATTGATCATTTTCACCAAGTATATGGCGTTGACAACAACGCTTTGAACAAGCATTACCACAAAATTGAATTTGAGCGTCAAAGTGCACCGAAACCTTTTGAAGATACAGTTGCTGTCATTAAAAGCGTGGTTAACGCAAATAAACAGAATTTTTTATACACTCATCGCGATAACCATGTGTTTGATTTTCTTGAAAACTATGACTTGAAAAATAAGTTTGTTGGCTGTGTGACGTCTGATGGTGACTTTCCACGAAAGCCAGATCCAAGTGCTTTAAATTATTTGATTCAAACTTACAATTTAGAGCCAACACGTACCGCAATGATTGGAGACCGTGCCATAGATGTGGTTGCCGGTAAAAATGCAAATATTCATACGATCTATTTTGATGTCGATCAATTTCATGATGACCATCATGCGGATGCAGTCGTTCAAAGATTACAACAGATCACTCAATATATCTAAATAATATCTAAAAAGCACACGCGCTCGAGAACAAATCGATGATTTGTCTAAAGCCTGTGTGCTTTATTAGTTCTACCTAATTTTGAAAAATCAATTACCGAAATATGCCGTTAATCCACGGTATATGTCATCAGCAACTGCTTCTTGATAACTTTCGGAAGTGATTTTAGCAAAATCTTTTGATGTATTAATATAGCCCATCTCTAGTAACACTGATGGCCGTTGATTATCTCGCAACACCTGAAAATCACCCAATCGGATGCCTTTGTTTGTCAATGGTAAATTACCAAAATTTTTATTTAACGTTGTTGCTAAGTCGTCATCTTTAGCTTTACGATAATAGTAAGTCGTAAAGCCACTGGCATCATTCTTTGCTTCTGAAGAGTCAAAATGAAAACTGATAAACGCATCAGCGTTGGCTTTATTCGCAATTTGCGGGCGTTCAGCCAATGAAACAAATTGGTCGGTACTTCGCGTTAAAATAACATTTGCCCCAGCTTCCCGTAGTTTTGAGGCTGTCATCTCAGCAACCTTTAGCGTATATGTTTTTTCAAACTTACCATTCGCTGAAACTGCACCGGAATCAGCACCGCCGTGACCAGGATCTAATACGATCGTAGCTGCGGACAAACGACTTGGTTTTTGGATCGGTATGATTTTAGCTCTTTCTGTTACGACCCAACTCGCCACATAACCAATCTTACCATCGGATGTTCGAGCTTGATACCAATTGCCACTCTGTTTAAGTAAAGTCAACGTCGTTTGTGCTGGTAGGACAGTGACAATGCTTGCCGCAGTATTAGGTTGCATTCTTAGCTTGGTATCAGCTTGATTGGTTACTAGTTCCATGGTGTTACTTAAATCAGCACTTTGATTTGTGGGGGCTGGTTGATTTTTATGAGCTTCATTTTGACTGATTTCACTAAGCTGACTGCTCTTTAGCCAACCAACAAGTTGACCATACTTGATTTGTGTCCAATCACCACTGTTGTACAAAATAGTCACCACACTGCCAGCTGGTGGTGTGGCCAATACTTGACCGTTCTCACTTGCTGTTTGAAATAAATCCACACCAGCCGTATTGATGCGACCACTTTTTGTACTTGAATTCAGACCGATTTCGGTATTATCCACTAACCAGCTCGCCACCCAACCAATTTTCGTTTCATCTAAGCGAATCTGGTACCAGCCATTTTTTTGACCGATCACGTCAAGCCGCTGTCCGGCTTTAACTTTCGACATCACGTCATATGAGAGACTTGGCCCGGTGCGGACGTTAACGATTGCAGCCTTAACTTGAATTTGATTTTGATCAGCTAATGCCACTGCCGATCCAGTTGCTAACAAGAGGCCAAAAACAATCAGAATAATATTAAAGTATTTTTTTAGAAGCTGTAGGCTTTGTTTCATAGTGATCTTTCCCATATACGTATTTAAAGTTCATACTATAATATATCAAACTGCCACCAGCAATCGTTCATTTTTAACAAATCACATAAAAATCTTAAAGACTTTTACAATTTCTGGGTTGACTTTTTACTGTAAAATGCGGTAATCTCAGAGGTAATTAATAAATAATAATGTGCTTTTGAGAAAGACAATACATAGGGTTAGTACAGAGAGATACGGTAGCTGAAAAGTATCATGGCCTTCTGACACTTTTGAATTAAGCTTGGTACGCGCCCGTTGGCAACAACGTTATCAATTTCAGTTGATTTTAACTAGGTGGTACCGTGCGCAAGCGCCCTTGTTCTTACAAGGGCGCTTTTTCTTTTGATTTTAATTTCTCAAATACACCATCTCTAGAAAGAAGGAACTTCATGAAATACCAACGTCCAAAGGGAACAGCCGACATTTTGCCGGGTGAATCCGAGAAATGGCAATATATTGAAGCCACTGCGCGTCAAATTTTTGATCGTTATCGTTTTGCTGAAATTCGCACACCTTTATTTGAAGCTTACGATGTTTTTTCGCGTAGTTCAGGCGAAACATCTGATATTGTGACAAAAGAAATGTACGATTTTGACGATAAGGGTGGCCGGCATATGGCTCTGCGTCCAGAGGGCACAGCTGGAGTGGTTCGCGCCTTTGTGGAAAACAAACTCTATGGTCCAGAATATAATAAACCTTATAAAGTTTATTATATGGGCCCAATGTTTCGCTATGAGCGACCTCAATCTGGACGGCAACGAGAATTTCATCAAATTGGGGTTGAAGCTTTTGGCGCTGAAAATCCGGCATTAGATGTTGAAATTATCGCAATGGCAGTTCAATTATTGCAAACCTTTGGTGTTAATGATCTTAAACTAGCCATTAATACCTTAGGTGATCCCGAAACACGCCAAAACTATCATCAAGCATTAGTTGATTTCTTAAGACCACATTTTGATGAATTAAGCGACGATTCCAAGGTCCGTCTTGAAAAAAATCCGCTTCGTGTTCTAGACAGTAAGGACCCTAAAGATAAAGCAATCGTTGCGAATGCACCATCAATTTTGGATTATTTGACAGCGGATGCGCAAAAACACTTCGAAACTGTCAAACAATTACTGACCGATTTAAAAATTAACTATGTCATCGATGCCAATATGGTTCGTGGATTAGATTATTATAATCATACGATTTTTGAAATTATGACGACTAGTCCTGCATTTGACAATAAAGAAACCACCGTTATTGCTGGCGGCCGCTATGACGGTTTAGTTAAAGAATTAGGCGGTCCCGAAACATCTGGCTTTGGTTTTGGATTAGGTGTCGAACGTTTGATTCTTTTGCTTGATGCCGCTAAAGCAGCAAAAATGAAACACGATTTAGATGTTTATATTGTTGGGCTAGGTTCGGATACATCAGACACGACTTTAGCTTTAGCCCAAGCCTTGCGCGCGCAAGGCTTCTCTGCAGACCGGGATTTCTTGAATCGTAAAGCCAAAGCTCAGTTTAAATCTGCCAATCGTAATAACGCCGCTGTAGTAATTACAATTGGCGATGAAGAGCTGGCTCAACAAACAGCACAAGTTAAAGATATGAAAACAGGACAACAAAAATCAGTTGCTATGGCAACATTGACCAACAACTTTAAGGGTGTTTATCAAGAATTTAGAGATAGTGAGGAAAAATAATTGAAAAAACGAACAAATTACGCGGGCTTAATTACTGAGTCGTACGTTGGTCAGACAGTCACATTATATGGTTGGGTGCAAAAGCGTCGTGATTTAGGCAATTTAATTTTTATTGACTTACGTGATCGTGAAGGTATCTTGCAGTTGGTTTTCAGCAAAGAGTTTTCAGAGACAGCTTTGGCAACTGCTGAAACATTACGAGCAGAATTTGTCATCGAAGCTGAGGGAAAAGTTGTGGCACGGGCAGAAAATGCTATCAACCCTAAAATGACCACTGGTAAAGTCGAAGTTGAAGTCAGCAATGTCAAGATTTTGAACAAATCTAAGACGCCGCCGTTTTATATTGAAGACGGCGTTGCCGCCTCAGAGGACCTTAAATTAAAATATCGTTATCTAGACTTACGCCGCCCAGAGATGTCTAAGGCAATTCGAACTCGGGCTCAAATCATGAAATCTGTCCATCACTTCTTTGATCGTCAAGATTTTATTGAAATTGAAACGCCTAATTTAACAAAATCAACCCCTGAAGGCGCACGAGACTACTTGGTCCCATCTCGGGTATATCCAGGAAGTTTCTTTGCTTTGCCACAATCACCACAGCTATTTAAACAATTGTTAATGAGCGCCGGCTTTGACCGCTACTATCAAATTGCCCGTTGCTTCCGGGATGAAGATTTGCGCGGTGATCGGCAACCAGAGTTTACCCAAATTGATATGGAAACCAGCTTTTTAGATGCAAAAGGCATTCAAGAATTGACTGAAGGCTTAATTGCTGAAATCATGCATGATGAGAAGGGCATTGATGTCAAACTGCCATTCCCACGGATGGATTGGGATGAAGCTATGGCACGTTTTGGTTCAGACAAGCCAGATACTCGTTTTGGGATGGAATTACAGGATCTCTCTGAATTGTTTAAGGATAGTGATTTCAAAGTCTTTAGTGGTGCTATCCAAAACGGAGGTCAAGTCAAAGCAATCGTGGTGCCAGATGCGGCTGATAAATATTCTCGTAAAGATATTGAAGCTCAGCAAGAGCACATCAAACGTTATGGTGCTAAGGGCTTGGCATTTGTAAAAGTAACAGCTGACGACCTAACTGGACCAGTAGCCAAATTCATCAAAGCACAACGCACCGAATTATTACAAACACTCGATGCCAAAGCTGGTGATTTAATTTTATTTGTCGCTGATACACGGAAAGTCGTTGCCGATAGCTTGGGCTATTTAAGATTACATTTTGCGCATGATTTGGATATGATCGACGAAACACAGTTCAACTTCTTATGGGTCGTTAATTGGCCACTATTTGAATATGATGAAGGTATTCATCGCTGGACAGCGGCACATCATCCATTTACAATGCCAAATGAGGCAGATCTGCACTACTTAGATGAAGGTGAAGACCCTCATAAAGCCCATGCCCAAAGTTATGATATCGTCTTAAATGGTTATGAATTGGGCGGCGGTTCGATTCGTATTCATACGCGGGAAGTTCAGGAAAAAATGTTGCGTGCTTTAGGCTTTACCAAAGAAAGAGCTGAAAGCCAATTTGGTTTCTTACTAGATGCCTTGAATTATGGTTTCCCACCACATGGCGGCTTAGCAATTGGTTTAGATCGCTTTGCCATGCTATTATCTGGCCGTGATAATATTCGTGATGTCATCGCCTTTCCAAAAAATTCCAAAGCCACTGAGCCAATGACAAATGCGCCAATGCCAGTTGCCGCAGAACAATTAGATGAATTAGGTATTGAAGTCGAAAAACCTTTAGACTAATTTAACTTTTTTGTAGTTAAAAAACTTAGTTCATAAAAGTGAACGTGTATTGCTTAGCTGAGCAATCTAATTGTGCAAAATTGAATATTCGGTATAATTGAATCTGGAGGTGTGGCTTATGTCTAACCAAGATACGGATCAAAAATCACTTGATCTAGCTAAATTAAAACAACGCTTAACCCCAGAACAGTACAATGTCACCCAACATGCAGCGACAGAGCGGCCATTTTCTGGTGAATATGATGACTTTTATGAACCTGGAATATACGTCGACGTTGTCAGCGGTGAACCATTGTTTTCATCACTGGATAAATATGATGCTGGTTGCGGTTGGCCATCATTTACCAAACCAATTGCTAAATTGAAAGAAAAGCGTGACCGTTCTTTTCTAATGGAACGTACCGAAGTCCGCAGTCAAGAGGCAGATTCTCATTTAGGCCATGTTTTTACGGACGGTCCTCAAGATAAAGGCGGCCTACGCTACTGTATCAATTCAGCTGCCCTACGTTTTGTGCCCAAATCAGAGTTACAAACACAGGGGTACGGTGCTTACTTAAAATTATTTGACTAATTCCGAATCAGAAAGCGTGATATTAATGACAGTTGAAAAAGCAATTTTTGCTGGCGGGTGTTTTTGGTGTATGGTTCAACCATTTGATACCCAGCCAGGCGTGATCTCAGTTGTTTCTGGCTATACCGGTGGGCATGTTGCCAATCCGACATACGAACAAGTATTAACACACAAAACTGGTCATACTGAGGCCGTTGAGATCACATTCGATAATGATGTCATGAGTTATGAAGATCTAGTTAATATTTACTGGCAAGTTACTGACCCTACTGATGCCATGGGGCAATTTCAAGACCGTGGTGATAATTATCGCCCTGTTATTTTTGTAAACTCGTCTGAGCAACGGACTATCGCCGAAAAGTCTAAAGCCGCTCTTGCTGCTAGTGGGCGCTTTGATAAACCAATCGTAACTCAAATCGAAACTGCTAAACCATTTTATCCAGCTGAGACCTACCACCAAGATTTTTATAAGAAAGATCCTAGCCGGTATGCCTTAGAAGAAGCCGGTGGCCGGGCACAATTTATCAAAAGCCATTGGCACAAAAATTAAAAGCTGACCTTTAATTTTTATGAAATTAAACAGCTAAAAAGGACAGGGCAATCTTATTGCAAACCTGTCCTTTTTTTAGTTATATGATAAAATCTAATTTATTCAAACTCAAAGGAAAATGAGGCAAAATTAATTCATGATAGAATTAGATCGAATTGTCCGGCGCCATCAGAATTTTAGTAGAGCAACGAGTGCTTTTTTCTACGCACTATCCGTTGCGTTTGCGCTTAATTTCTTTTGGGAGCCGGGCGGAATTTATGCATCAGGGATTACCGGTGCAGCTCAATTGGTGGCGACGATTACCAAACACTGGGCAGTACCCTTATCAACACCGGTGATGTTAACTGTTTTAAATGCACCGCTATTTATCTTAGCTTGGCGAAAAATTGGCCATCATTTTACAATATTTACGATGCTATCTGTTATTTTATCTAGTATATTGATCAAGGTAATTGTTGTTAAGACAGTGATCAATGATCCAATTATCTGTGCTATTTTTGGAGCTATTTTTAATGGTATCGGCACCGGTTTAGCTTTGCGTAATGGTATCTCAACCGGGGGCTTAGATATCTTGGGCATCACGTTGCGTAAAAAAACAGGTCGAAGTGTGGGCACAATTAATATCGCCTTTAATGTCATGATACTGATTGCTGCGGGCTTTGTTTACAGCTGGCCCCATGCTTTTTACAGCGCTCTAGGTATTTTCATCAATGGTCGTGTGATCGACATGCTCTACACTCGAGATCGGCGTTTGCAAGTTATGATCGTGACCAGTCGGCCCAAAGCAGTCATTACGCAAATTCAAAATGAGATGCCCCGGGGGATCACCATTGTTCACGATGCAGAAGGGGCGTATAAACATCAAGAAAAAACCATTTTATTTACCGTCATTTCTCAGTTTGAGATCTACGATTTGGAGAACGCCATGAAACTGGCGGATGAGCATGCTTTTGTTAGTATTACCAGTGCCGTTAAGATTATCGGCCGTTTTTATGAACCAAAACAAGAATAATTGGAGGTATGAAAATGATCATTGGCTCACATGTTTCTATGAAAGGCAAAGAAATGCTTCTCGGATCCGCGCAAGAGGCAGCAGGTTACCATGCGGATACCATGATGGTCTATACTGGTGCGCCGCAAAATACACGTCGAAAGGCCATTTCAGAAATGAATATTCCAGCTGGTCAGGCCTATATGGCGGCACACAATATTCAATCTGTCGTTGTTCATGCGCCTTATATTATCAACTTAGGAAACACGGTCAAGCCGCAAAATTACGGCTTTGCCGTTGAATTTATGCGTCAGGAGGTTGCTCGCGCTGATGCTTTGGGTGCGACTCAAATGGCTTTCCATCCAGGCGCTCATCTTGGCAAGGGTGCTGCTGTCGCAATTAAGCAGATCAGCAAGGGTTTAAATGAAATTATTACTAAGGATCAAAAGGTACATATTGCTATTGAAACAATGGCTGGTAAAGGTACTGAAGTTGGACGGACCTTCGAGGAAATCGCGGCCATTATTGATGGCGTTACTGAAAGCGAAAAAATTAGTGTGACTTTTGATACTTGTCACACTAATGATGCTGGTTATGATATTCGATCCGATTTTGATGGTGTTTTAAATGAATTCGATCATATTATCGGCTTAGATAAATTGCAGTTGCTTCATCTTAACGACTCTAAAAATCCACAAGGCTCTCATAAAGATCGACATGCCAATATTGGTTTCGGCACCATTGGGTTTGAGGCACTCAGTTACGTCGCCCATCATCCACAGCTGCAAGATCGTCCGATGATTCTAGAAACACCGTACGTCGGGCCTGATAAAAAACATCAATGGCCGCCTTATGGCTTTGAGATTGCGATGTTACGCCAAAATGAATTTGACCCTGACTTGCTAACTAAAATCCAAGCTCAATAACTACTTAGAGGTCTTATAGTCATAATCTTCTAAATTCAAAGCCTCCATGATGATGGTTGCTGTTTCCTCGATAGATCGATGCGCGACGTTGATGACCATACAGCCCAACTTTTTGTATAGTTTATTGGCATATTCAAGCTCTTCCCGAATTTGATCCATATTAGAATAAGTCGTATCTGGATTCAAACCATAAGCAATCATGCGCTCACGCCGAATATTATTTAATACTGTCGGGTCATTGGTTAAGCCAATGATCTTTTTTGGATCTACTTTCCACAATTCATCGGGAATATGGGCTTGAGGTACAAGTGGCAGGTTGGCAACCTTGATGTTGCGATTAGCTAAGAAAAGCGATAATGGTGTCTTAGAAGTCCGCGATACCCCTAGTAAAACCACATCGGCCTCCAAAAAACCTTTGGGATCTTTACCATCATCATACATAACGGCAAACTCCATTGCCGAAATGCGATCAAAATATTTTTCATTAAGGTGGTGCACCGCACCAGCTTCATGCGACTGCTTTAAACCAGTACGGTGAGCGACTTCGCTGATCAAAGGACCAATATAATCAATCTGAACCAAACCATTTTGTTCTGCATAATTAGCAATGATCTCACTTAGCCCCTCAGTCGCTAATGTGTGCAGAACAATGGCATGGTCACTTTTGGCTTGTTCCAAGACACGCATCAATTTTTCTTGAGTATGGACAAAAGGAAAACGACAATAGATCGGTTTAATATCTGGAAATTGGGCCATTGCAGCCTGTGCTAAGTTAAAAGCTGTCTCCCCAACGGAATCAGAAATTAAATATAAAATCACTTTTTGCTGTATTGCCATAAAAACGCCTCCATCATTCATATATTAAAATATTAGCATATTTTGCCGGAAATACTTAATTTTTAACCGCTAATGAAAAATAACTGATAATCTTTGTTGACCGACGATATTTCATTAGATATAATGATTGAGAACGGTTTGCATAACTCTTTTTGCACAGCGTTACACTCAATTGGAGGGAGGGATTTTCAAATGTCAAAAACAGTCGTTCATAAAAACGAATCTTTAGATGATGCTCTTCGTCGCTTCAAGCGTTCTGTGTCCAAAAGCGGCACACTCCAAGAATACCGCAAAAGGGAGTTTTACGAAAAACCAAGTGTTCGTCGTAAATTAAAATCAGAAGCTGCCCGCAAGCGTAAAAAATACTAGGATTAAGGAAATGATCCTTTGAGTTTATTACAACAATTAAACGAAGACATGAAGACTGCAATGAAAGCCAAAGACAAAGATCGTTTAGCTGTGATCCGGATGTTGAAAACCGCGGTTACTAATGAACAGATTAAACTTGGCCAAGATTTATCTGAAGCCGATGAACTTGCAGTCTTGTCTAGAGAATTAAAGCAGCGTAAAGAATCTCTGGCTGATTTTCAAAAAGCCAATCGTGACGATTTAATTGAACATGTTAATCATGAAATTGAAGTCGTTGAAGGTTACATGCCCAAACAATTAACTGAAGCAGAGATCAAAGATCTTGTCGATCAAACAATCCAAAAAGTACACGCTACTTCTACTAAAGACTTTGGAAAAGTAATGGGTGCATTAATGCCTCAAGTTAAGGGTAAAGCTGATGGCGGTCAGGTTAATGAGATTGTCAAAACTACTTTAACAAATTTATAGACAATCATTAGACGATCAGGAATGAGTCAAACTCAATTCTTGATCGTTTTTTAATTTAACGGTGTCTTGAATAACCGCCCATTCAAGTTAAATTATGTTATGATACTTGTATAAACTTTTGAAGGAGCTTATGTATTGACAGAAACGGTGAATACAGAAAAAGCATTTACAATTAACGATGCCAACCAAATTGTGAGCTTACTAGGTGTAAATGACCAGTATCTTCAATTGATTGAAGAGGGTTTGGATGTTGTGCTGCATCCATTTGGCTCAACTATTAAAATCACAGGTTCAGCAAAAGCCGTCACAGATGCTTATGCTGTTTTAGATAATTTATATCAATTACTGACCAAAGGCATTAGTATTAGCAGTGCTGATGTGGTTAGTGCTTTAAAAATGGTCACGAAGGGAACGTTAGAATATTTTCAAGACTTCTATAATCAAGAAATCATTCGCGATGCCAAACACCGACCTATACGTGTTAAAAATATGGGGCAGCGCCGTTATGTGGCTGCCATTGACCATAATGACGTTACTTTTGGAATTGGTCCAGCCGGAACTGGTAAGACCTATATTGCCGTTGCAAAAGCCGTTCAGGCGCTTAAAAAGGGGAAGGTCCAGCGTTTAGTATTAACTCGACCAGCTGTGGAAGCTGGGGAAAATCTTGGTTTTCTTCCAGGGGATTTAAAAGAAAAAGTTGATCCTTATCTAAGGCCTGTTTATGATGCCTTATACAATATAATGGGTACAGAACAAACCAATCGCCTTGTTGATCGCGGTGTGATCGAAATTGCACCATTGGCCTATATGCGTGGTCGGACTCTAGAAGAAGCTTTCGTAATTCTTGACGAAGCTCAGAATACAACCCGCGCACAAATGAAAATGTTCCTGACACGTCTAGGCTTTGATTCAAAGATGGTCATTAATGGTGATATTACCCAAATAGATTTACCCAACAATCAAAGAAGTGGCTTGATCGATGCCCAACGAATTTTAAAAAACATTACGCATATTCAGTTTGTAAACTTTACCGCTAACGATGTGGTCCGTCATCCCGTTGTCGCAAGTATTATTGACGCCTATGCCAAATTAGATAATTTAAAATCAGGAGAAAATGCATGAACTTAGAGATTTACGATGAAGCAAAACTTTTGACGGCAGAAGAAACTAAGATCGTTCGTGACCTGATCGACTTGGCTGCCAACAAACTTGAACTGGCAGAAGATACTGAGATGTCTATCACATTCATGACACCTCAAGAAATTCAGGCAATTAACCGAAAGTATCGTCAAGTCGATCGCCCCACAGATGTGATTAGTTTCGCCATTGAAGATGAAGATGATGGTATCGAAGCCTTAGAATCCGAACTAGGAGTTCCAAGAAATATTGGTGATTTGATGATTGCCCCAGAAATTGCGAAAGAACATGCACAACAATACGGTCATAGTTATCATCGTGAATTAGGATACACTGTCGTGCACGGCTTCTTACACTTAAATGGTTACGATCACATACAGCCCGAAGATGAGCGCAAAATGATTGCACGCCAAGAGGAGATTTTGGAGAGTTATGGTCTCACACGATAAACCCCATAAACCTCAAACTGATAAAAATCACACGTTTTGGCAATCACTGAAACATGCCACTCGTGGGGTACATTTTGCAATTGCTCATGAAAAAAATCTTAGACGTGACGTCAGTTTTACAATTATTGTTTTTGTTGTGGCTTATTTATTAAAATTATCTCGGTACAACTTCCTTTGGTTAGCACTCATGGTATTTTTGGTCATCCAAGCTGAACTTTGGAACAGTGTTGCCGAATATTTAGTCGATCTAACCACGAAACATCAATATGATTACCTAGCAAAGATCATCAAGGATCTTTCTGCCGGAATCGTTTTATTAACAGCTACTTTTGCCACGGTTATTGGTGCAATAATCTTTATCCCAGCGTTGTGGCATCTATTTTTTGCTTGAACATTGTCTGCATAGGAGCTAGAATATTGGACTCAAACTCAATAATAAATGTTTTATTTAATGCGGCTGACACAACTTTACAGCATGCTTATATACCCTATTCTCATTTTCCAGTTGCAGCAGCTTTAAGAACGCCAGAGGGTAAAATTTTCAGTGGTTGTAATGTTGAAAATGCTTCTTATGGTTTAACAATTTGTGCTGAACGAAATGCTATTTTTTCGGCTGTCAGCCAAGGGTATCAAGTCTTTGATGACCTTTTAATTTTAAGCCGATCCGTCAAACCTATGCCTTGTGGTGCATGTCGACAAGTTATGGCTGAATTCATGGCACCAACAGCAAAAATATATGTCGCTACTCAAGACAAGCAATTAATTACCTATACACTAACTGAACTATTACCTTATAGTTTTAAAAAGGAGCATTTAAACCATGACTGAAACTCAGTCTACTTTCCACTCAGGTTTCGTAGCCATTCTCGGTCGACCGAACGTTGGCAAATCTACTTTGATGAATCGTGTCATTGGCGAAAAAATTGCAATCATGTCGGATAAAGCTCAGACAACGCGAAATAAAATTAACGGCATTTATACCGATCAAACAGCCCAAATTGTTTTTGTCGATACCCCCGGTATTCACAAACCCAAGAATGACCTTGATGCATATATGGATGATGCGGCTTTATCAACACTTAAAGAGGTTGATGCGATTTTATTTATGGTTGCCGCTGATGATAAAATTGGCCCCGGCGACAAGTACATTATGAATCTTTTAAAAGATGTTAAAACACCGGTATATTTAGTGATCAATAAAATCGACCTCGTCCATCCAGATCAACTACCAGACATCTTGCATGGGTATACCGAAATTTTGAATTTTGAAGACGTATTCCCAATCTCAGCAACATTGGGCAATAACGTTGACACTTTATTAGCTAATTTAAAAACTCATTTGCCAGTTGGCCCTAAATATTATCCTGAAGATCAATTGACTGATCATCCAGAATATTTTATCGTTGCTGAATTGATTCGGGAAGCTGTTTTACACTTAACCCGAGATGAGATTCCACACTCAGTGGCTGTCATTTTAGAATCAATGAACCAAAGACTCAATAATAAACTTCAAGTTGAAGCAACAATTTATGTTGAGCGCGATAGTCAAAAGGGCATTGTAATCGGTAAGGGCGGTAAAATGCTCAAACAAATCGGTATCAATGCACGTCGGGAAATTGAAACATTAGTGGGTGAAAAAATCAATCTTAAGTTATGGGTCAAAGTTCAAAAAAATTGGCGCGATGATCCTTTATTTCTACAACGTTCAGGCTACAACTTGAAAGAGTTTAAGTAGTTATGTCTACACATGGTATTGAAGAATTTAGAGGCGTTGTTTTTTATCGTCACGATTATCGTGAAAAAGACCTATTAGTCAAAATCTTCACAGACCGTTTTGGTAAAAAAACATTCTTGATTCGTGGCGGAAAAAAGCCAAGAAATCGGCTTAAATCAGCCTTATTGCCATTTACAACAAGTACTTATATTGGTGATATCAGAGACGGCTTATCCTTTATCAATTCTGCCAAAGACACGAAAACTTTTTGGACGATTACGAATGATATTCGTCTAAATGCTTATGCAACTTATATTTTAAGTTTAGTTGACAAAGCATTTATAGATGGAGAATCTTTAAATGAGTGGTTTGATAAATCCTTGATGGCTTTAAGTTTGATTGATGATGCCCTGGATCCAGAAATTATTACTCACATTGTTGAAGTCCAATTGTTACGTAATTTTGGCGTACAACCACACCTGGAAAGTTGTGTCATTTGTCAACGGACTGATCGCCCCTATGATTATTCTGAAACATACGGTGGACTATTATGTGATCAGCATTGGCATTTAGATACGCATCGTTTCCATGCCAGTCAGCGTGCCATTTATTTTTTACGCCTATTTTCAGCAATTTCTTTAGAGCGAATCAATTCTATTAAAATCAAAGCAACCACAAAAAGTGAGCTTAAACGTATCATCGATCAAATTTATAGTGATACAGTAGGTATTTATTTAAAAAGTAAGCAATTTATTGACGACATGGATCAATGGACTACAAAATTACAACCACCTGATCAAACAACAAACTCAGATAATCCTGAAAATTAATTGACTTTGAATTTAAAAATTTGTAATATTATTTTGTACATGTTAGTAATTATGAGCTTTGACAGTGATGAAAAGAGAATCTACGAATTGAATTTCAGTGAGTGTGGCCTGGTGCGAACCACATATTCGACGTAGTTTCTGGCGTTTCGGAGTCAAATTAATCAAGTGCAGGTTCATTAGAATCTGAAATAGGGTGGAACCGCGATTTCATCGTCCCTATACTGGTATTTATATTTATCAGTATAGGGTTTTTTACTGTAAAAATTTAAAAAGGAGCCAAGTACATGACTAATAAAATGACAGTTCAAGAGATTGTCTTGACGTTACAAAAGTTCTGGAGCAGCAAAGGCTGTATGTTAATGCAAGCCTATGACACCGAGAAGGGGGCCGGTACCATGAGTCCTTATACGTTTCTGCGTGCCATTGGACCCGAGCCTTGGAATGCAGCCTATGTAGAACCATCTAGAAGACCTGCAGATGGCCGTTATGGTGAAAATCCAAATCGCTTATATCAACATCATCAATTTCAAGTTGTGATGAAACCATCACCTGAAGCAATCCAAGAATACTATTTAGATAGTCTTCGAGAACTAGGTATTGAACCCCTAGAGCATGACATCCGTTTTGTTGAAGATAATTGGGAGAACCCTTCTATGGGCTGTGCTGGTGTTGGTTGGGAAGTTTGGTTGGATGGCATGGAAGTCACTCAGTTTACTTATTTTCAAGTCGTTGGTGGCTTAGATGTTAAGCCAGTAACTTCAGAAATCACTTATGGTCTAGAACGCTTAGCCTCCTATATTCAAAATGTTAACTCTGTATTTGACCTAGAGTGGGGCGATGGTGTGCTTTATGGCGATATCTTTAAAGAGCCTGAGTATGAGCACTCTAAATATTCTTTTGAAGAAAGCAACCAAGCGATGCTCTTAAAATTTTTTGATGCTTATGAAACTGAAGCTAAACGTCTGATTAACCTCGGGCTTGTTCATCCAGCCTATGATTATGTCCTCAAATGTAGTCATACGTTTAATCTTTTAGATGCACGCGGTGCTGTTTCAGTTACTGAACGTGCCGGCTACTTGGCGCGCATTCGGAATATGGCTCACGCCATCGCGAAAGCTTTTGTAGCGGAACGTGAAAAGCGCGGATTCCCGTTACTGAAACATGCTAATGAAGCTAAAGAAAATTCAAAGGAGGCTGCAAAATAATGGCCAAAGATTTTCTCATCGAAATCGGACTTGAAGAAATGCCTGCACATGTGGTGACCCCAAGCATCGATCAATTTGCAGAACGTGTTCAGGATTTTTTGAATGATCAGCAAATCGAATTTAAAGCAATTCAAAAATTTTCAACGCCACGACGATTAGCCCTGCTCATTAGTCAAATGGCTGAACAGCAAAAAGATACCCACGAATCTTTGCGTGGTCCCGCAAAAGCAATTGCTCAAGATGAAGCTGGTAATTGGACAAAACCTGCCCAAGGGTTTGCCCGTGGTCAAGGAGCCAGCGTCGATGACCTTTCCTTTAAAGATGTCAAAGGTAAAACTTATGTGTTTTTAGAAAAGAATGTGAAGGGTGCACCAACGGCAGAGATTTTACCTAAATTAAAGACTGTCATCATGTCAATGACATTTCCAACGCGCATGCATTGGGGGAATTATGACTTTGAATATATTCGACCAATTCATTGGCTGGTTGCATTATTTGACAATGAGATTATTCCCTTCGAAATTTTGGATATCAAAACTGGTCGAAAAAGTCAAGGCCACCGCTTTTTAGGCAACTCGGTTACAATTCAACGTGCAGCAGACTATGAAACCGAATTGAAAAAAGAATTTGTGATTGCCAATGCCACCGACCGCAAACAATTGATTCGTGAACAAATCGAAGAAATCGCCAATGATCATCATTGGGTTGTTGACTTAGATGAAGACCTTTTAGAAGAAGTTAATAATTTAGTTGAGTATCCTACTGCTTTTGCTGGTCAATTTGATGAAAAATATTTGGACATTCCTGAAGAAGTCTTGATCACCTCAATGAAAGATAATCAGCGCTATTTTTACGTACGTGACCAATCAGGCACGTTACAACCTGATTTTTTAAGCGTTAGAAATGGGAACAAAGCACACTTAGATAATGTCATTGCTGGGAATGAAAAAGTTCTTGTTGCTCGTCTAGAAGATGCGCAATTCTTTTATGATGAGGATCAAAAGAAATCTATCGCTGATTACGTTGCCCAACTTAAAAATGTTTCTTTCCATGATAAGATTGGTTCAATGTATGAAAAAATGGTTCGTGTGCGTCATATCGCTGCCTTTCTGGGGCAACATTTCGATTTAACAGCTAAAGAGCTTAAAGATTTAGATCGGGCTGCTCAAATATACAAATTTGACTTGGTCACACAAATGGTGGGCGAATTTCCAGAACTTCAAGGTGTCATGGGCGAAAAATACGCCCTTCTACAAGGTGAAAGCCCGGCAGTCGCAACCGCAATCCGGGAACATTATCTACCAACTTCTGCCGAGGGTGCTTTACCGAAGACAAATGTTGGCGCTGTATTATCCATTGCCGATAAGTTGGACAGCATCTTAAGCTTCTTTGCAGTGGCCATGATTCCAAGTGGTTCAAATGATCCATATGCGTTACGTCGACAAGCTTTTGGTATTGTCCGTATTTTAGAGGCAAAACAATGGCATTTCCCATTGGACGAATTCCAAGCAGAAATTGCCCAAGCCTTGACTGAAAAGACAAGTCAACAACATTTAAATCTTAGCGCTCACCAAGATGATGTAAAGAACTTCATTATTGATCGCGTGAAGCAATGGCTGTCTACCCATGATGAATCCTATGATTTGATTGATACAGTCGTTCAAAATCGCAATAGTGATATTGCAGACATGTTCCAAGCTACCAAAATTCTACAGCAGCATCGGCAGGATTCAACTTTCAAAGCTACCATGGAAGCATTAACTCGGGTGATGCGGCTTGCAAGCAAGGCAGAGCCATCAAAAGACTTAACGGTTGATCCTGAGTTATTCGAAAACCCATCTGAAACAGCATTATATGAAGCCGTTGAAAAAATTCGCCACTCATTATCATCTAGATCAATGGAATCAGTTTATGAAGCTCTACAAAGCTTAAAACCATTAATCGAAAATTATTTTGAAGAAAATATGGTCATGGCTGATGATCCAAAGATTCGGCAAAATCGATTAAACCAGCTGATGATTGTCAGTCAGCTTGCCCGTACTTTTGGCGATCTAAACCAATTAATCATTAAATAAACGTCAAGCTTGCAATTCATCACTATACGTTGTATGATATAGCGGTATTATTATAGAGTTTATTAAGTCGCATTCAACTTTGTATGCGGCTTTTAGTTGCCTTAGCGTAGAAATGGTCGTGATTATGTTGGCACGTATTCCTGAAACTGTCATCGAAGATATTCGCAGTCAAGTTAATATCGTTGATGTCATCAGTCAATATGTACAATTAAAAAAGTCTGGTAAAAACTTATTTGGCCTATGTCCATTCCACGAAGAAAAAACACCGTCATTTTCTGTCGCTGAAGATAAACAAATTTTTCACTGTTTTAGTTGTGGCCGGGGTGGAAATGTATTCAAATTTATAATGGATATTGAAAATCTTTCATTTCCTGAAGCAGTTATCAAAGTTGCACAAATGAACCAGATTTCAATTGACCCTCAATACTTGAATACACAAGTATCGCCTCAGGAACAAGGGCACCAAACCCTTAAACAGATGCATCAAGATGCCCAGGCCTTATTTCATCACATCCTCGTCAATACGCAAACCGGGCAGCAAGCGTTAAAATATCTACATGATCGAGGTATGACCGATGAAACTATTAATACTTTTGGTATTGGTTATGCACCTGCAAAAGCTGATTTGCTAACTTTATTTTTTAAAGAGAAGCACTATGATGCCCAGGCTTTACTTGATTCGGGATTATTTGCAACAACGAATAATGGCCAAAAAATAGACCGTTTTGTTGATCGAGTCATGTTTCCAATCAAAGACCAAGGTGGAGCAACGATTGCCTTTTCTGGCCGCGCTTTAACTAAGGATCCGAATATGCCTAAGTATTTAAACAGTCCAGAAACACCAATTTTTAATAAACGCCGAGTACTTTTTAATTATGACTTGGCAAAACACGAGATTCGCGAAGCGCACAGTGCGATTTTGTTAGAAGGTTTTATGGATGTTATTTCCGCATATCAAGCAGGCGTTAAAAATGGTGTAGCTTCGATGGGGACGAGTCTGACGGATGATCAATTGTATGCACTGAAACGGACAACAGACCATCTGATCATTTGTTATGATGGTGATGAGCCGGGAGTCAATGCCGCAAATCGAGCCGTGGACATGTTACAAAATCAAAGCCAGTTTTCTGTTGGTATAGTCGTTTTACCTGACGATCAGGATCCTGATGAGTTTATTAAACATCATGGTGCAGCAGCTTTTCGCAAAATCATTTCGAATACTGAACAAACCGCACTTGGATTCAAGTTAAGGTATTTACGACGCAATATTAACTTACAGAACGAAAAAGCTAAATTTGATTATTTAGACAAGGCGTTATATTTATTAAAAAGTATTGGCACACCCACACAGCAAAGCACGTATGCGAAACAACTCGCTCAGGAACTGCAACTTGACCCAGATGCAGTTTTAACTCAGTTAGCTGAGGTCAAATTAAAAGAAAACCAACATGGTCAACAGCCAAAAGCGAAATATCAAAAAACTAAAACACAGGCGAGTGCTCAGATTTTATCAGCTGGTATCACTAAATTTTCCCGTGTGGAACAAGCTGAAAGATTATTACTTTACTATTTGTTGCATGATGAAGCTACTTGCCGAGAATTAGTAGGCCATGAAACATTTAACTTTGTCCATACACCTTATCAAACTATCTTCGAGTTGTGGCTTACGTTTACTACAAATCATGATAATCATAGTATTTCCGCGTTTATTGATCAGCTACCAGCGGAACTACAAAATGTTGTCGCTGAAATTGAAATGAGTCAGTTACCGAGTATCCCGGATTCTTTTGTAATTAATGATTTACTTGAAGTGATTGCCCGCCAAGACATCCACCAACAATTACAAGATGCCCAGGCAGCCCTAAAAATCGCAAATGAAACGGGAAATTTTGATGAAGAGTTGCATTGGACGAATGAAATTATCCGTTTATCGCGTTACTTAAAGGGGGCTTAATTTTTGATTTGAACCGTTTATTACGGTCATCATCCAATATTAATTGAGGAGGATCATTTATATGGCTAAAGAAAAAGCAAAACCAACTAAAAAAGAATATAACAAAGCTGTTAAAGATTTAATCAAAGTATACAAACCAAAAAAGGAAATCTCACAAGAAGATCTAACTTCTAAACTTGTGCAACCTTTTGAATTGGATAGTAATGCCATCGATGATCTGTATCAAAAAATTGAAGACCAAGGTATTAGTGTTGTCGATGAACATGGGGAACCTACAGCACGTAGCCTTAAGAAAAATAAAGTTACTAAAAAAGAATTAAAAGACATGTCTGCCCCAACTGGTGTGAAAATCAATGACCCGGTTCGGATGTATCTTAAAGAAATTGGTCGGGTTTCTTTATTAACTGCCGATGAAGAAGTTGCATTAGCTTTAAAAATCGAGCAGGGTGATGAAGAGGCTAAACAACGTTTAGCCGAAGCAAATTTACGTTTAGTTGTTTCAATTGCTAAACGTTATGTTGGTCGTGGTATGCAATTTCTTGATTTGATTCAAGAAGGTAATATGGGGCTAATGAAAGCTGTTGAAAAATTTGATTACCGTAAAGGATTTAAGTTTTCTACTTATGCTACATGGTGGATCCGGCAGGCAATTACCCGTGCAATCGCGGATCAAGCTAGAACAATTCGGATTCCAGTGCACATGGTTGAAACTATCAACAAATTGATTCGAATCCAACGACAGTTACTGCAAGATCTTGGACGTGAACCTACGCCCGAAGAAATTGGTGCAGAAATGGACATGCCAACAGAGAAAGTACGCGAGATCCTAAAAATTGCTCAAGAACCCGTTTCTTTGGAAACACCAATTGGTGAAGAGGACGATTCTCATTTAGGCGACTTTATTGAAGACGCCGATGCCACTAGTCCTGAAGACCATGCCTCCTATGAATTGCTTAAGGAACAACTTGAAAATGTTTTAGATACCTTGACTGATCGCGAAGAGAACGTTTTACGGTTACGCTTTGGTTTAGATGATGGCCGTACTCGGACGCTTGAAGAAGTTGGTAAAGTGTTTGGTGTTACGCGTGAGCGCATTCGCCAGATTGAAGCTAAAGCTCTACGTAAATTACGGCACCCCTCTCGTTCAAAACAATTAAAAGACTTTTTAGAATAGAGCTCTGACCCAGATTTAATACCAAATTGTTTGTAAATAAGGCGTTCAAAATAAAACTCTTGTTTTGTTTTGAATGCCTTATTTTTGTATTTGTGGAATCTTTTTTATGTTTCTAGTACATCTTTGCTATAATTAACGTTAGAAACTTAGATAGGGACTGAACTATGAAATTATCTGATCGCATTCAAAAACTTATAGATTTTGTACCAGCACAGGCACGTCTAGCAGATATCGGAACTGACCATGCATTCGTACCCATTGAAGTTATCAAAATGGGTATGGCAAACTTTGCTATTGCAACAGATATTGGTGCTGGACCACTTAACATTGCCCGCGATAACGTTGAAGCAGCCGGATTAGCTGAAAAAATTCAACTACGCCTAGGCAATGGTCTCGCACCAATTCAATATGAAGATCATATCAATACTTTTGTAATTGCCGGTATGGGTGGCGAATTAATTCGGCAGATACTGGCAACAGCACCAAAACCGTTGTTAAAAAATGTGACTTTGATTCTTGAAGCAAATAACCAAGAAGCACTTGTCCGTCAGTGGTTATCTGACCAGCAAATTCAAATCGTTAACGAGACCATTCTATTTGAAGATGGTCATTACTATGAATTTATCATTGCAGACACTCGGAAAAAAAGTATGCCACTAACCCAAATAGACATTCAATATGGTCCAATTTTGGCTCGGCAGCAAAGTCTAACTTTCCGTCAAAAATGGCAGCACCAATTATTGATCAAAAACAAAATTCTAAAACAGCTGACCCAAAGTCAAACTGTACCACTGGACAAAGTTCGTCAAACCGAATTGGCTATTAAAAGTATCGAGGAGTTGTTGCAAAAATGACCACGGGAACTGAATTGATCCATCAAATCGAAAGTCTTGCACCATTAATGCTTAAAGAACCTCAAGATCCTAGCGGTTTACAACTAGGTGATCCCACACAGCCAGTCCATAAAATCATGGTAACTCTGGACGTCCGCCCAGAAGTAGTCGCCGAAGCGATTGCCGCCAATGTTGATTTTATCTTTGCACATCATCCAGTGATGTTTCATCCTGCCCGAAATCTGGACACTCGTGACCCACAAAACAAGATGTATGCTGATCTTTTAAGCCACCATATAACAGTTTATGCCGCGCATACAAATCTTGATAAAGCTCAAGGTGGTATGAATGATTGGTTAGCCGAAAAAATTGGTTTACAAGATATTCAAGTTTTAGCTAGCCAAGAGCCTGACCAATTATATAAATTTGTTGTTTTTACACCATTAGAAAATGCGGACCAAATGCGACATGCCTTAGGGGATGCCGGGGCTGGTATGTTGGGCAATTATAGTCATGCCAGCTTTACCGGCGCAGGGCAGGGGCGCTTTTTACCCGAAAATCATGCCAATCCAACAATTGGGGCAATAGGTAAAGCGGAAACTGTTCAGGAATCTCGCATTGAATTCTTGATTCGACGAACACAATTGACTACAATGGTCGCAACTATGCGAGCTAACCATCCTTATGAGGAACCGGCTTTTGATCTAATTCCTCTCGCTAACACAGCACCAAGTATTGGTTTAGGCCGGATTGGGAACTTACCCGAGCCAGTGACGGTGCAGGCTTTAGCTCAACAAATTAAACATGACTTTGGCTTATCTGGGCTACGTTATGTCAGCCCGGATCCTTCAAAGCTAGTTCAGAAAGTTGCTGTTATCGGCGGCGATGCTGGTAAGTTTTATCCTAATGCGTTAAAAGCTCATGCCGATGTCTTAATTACAGGCGATGTATATTATCACACTGCCCATGATATGTTAGCTGCTGGTTTGAACGTTATCGATCCTGGACATCATATTGAAAGTATTGTCAAAACAAAAATGACTGCATTGATTCAACAGTGGGCTGTACAATTTCATTGGGATGTGACTTGCATATCTTCACAACTATCGACTGATCCGTTTCGTTTTATATAATATTGGAGGTTTTTCCATGGCAAAATATGACCAACTAGTTGACCGCTTTTTAAAGTATGTCAAAATTAACACCCGTTCAGATGAACATGCGACCACTATTCCATCAAGTCCAAATCAGGTCCAGTTTCTACAAGTATTAGCAGCCGAACTTAGAGAGATCGGTTTATCCGAGGTTAAATACAATGAGAAAAATGGCTATGTAACAGCAAAGCTGCCCAGTAATTTAACGAATCAGCAAGTACCGACCATTGGTTTCTTAGCTCACGTGGATACCGCAGATTTCAACGCTGAAAATATAAAACCACAGATCCATGAAAACTATGACGGTCATTCAAAAATTAGCTTAGACAAGGCAGGTCAATTTGTATTAGACCCGGCAGAATTTCCAAATTTAAAGCGGTATAAAGGACACACTCTTATTACAACGGATGGTTCAACTTTACTTGGTGCTGATGACAAAGCTGGTGTAGCTGAAATTGTTACGGCAATGGCTTACCTAATTGCTCATCCCAATATCAAACATGGTGACCTCAAAATTGGCTTTGGCCCAGATGAAGAAATTGGTACAGGTGCTGATCATTTTGATGTGGCTGATTTTGGCGCTGATTTTGCTTATACGGTTGATGGCGGTCCATTAGGTGAACTAGAGTTTGAAACCTTCAATGCTGCGGCAGCACATATAGAAATTCAAGGGAAAAACAGTCATACTAGCAATGCCAAAGGAATCATGGTCAATGCTATTCAATTAGCCATCAATTTCCAAAACGCTTTGCCACAAAAAGAAGTTCCTGAGCAAACGAGTGGTAAAGAGGGCTTCTATCATTTATATCAATTTTCCGGTACCGTAGATCACGCAACTATGGACTATATTATTCGCGATTTTCAACGTGATGGTTTAGAAGCACGAAAAGCGGTGATGACCCAAGTAGCCGCTGATTTAAACCATAGTCATCAAAATCGCATCAAGCTCACCTTGAAGGATCAATATTATAATATGATCGATATTATGAAGGATCATATGGATGTCGTAGCCCTTGCCGAAAAGGCCATGCACGCACTAGGTATTGAACCAGATGAGACACCAGTCCGTGGCGGTACCGATGGTTCAAAAATTTCATTTATGGGTTTGCCAACACCTAATTTATTTGCCGGTGGTGAAAATATGCATGGCCGTTATGAATATATTTCCACACAGACCATGGCCCAGGCTACCGACTTGATTTTAAAAATCAATGAATTGAACGTTGATCAACAGCATTAACTTTTTGTCCACAAAGGAGATACAATAATGATCATCCATTTCAAACAGCCTTTACAAACAAACATCGTTCAAATTTTAACTAAAAAATTTGCATCGATGGGGAAACATGGTTTTTTAATTGATAATCATTTAACCGTTTTAGGTATTGAACACTATGACTTTAATCAAGATGAGCTGAACGCCATTGATGTCGTGATTCCCGAGCAGCCAAGTTTCGTGTTAGCCAGCAGAGATTTTAAACCTGACGATACATTGATCAAGCTGCCGAATGGTACTTTGGGTGGAAATAACTTTACATTAGTTGCTGGACCCGATGCTGTTGAAAG
Organism: Agrilactobacillus fermenti; assembly: GCF_047943045.1. Classification (GTDB taxonomy): domain Bacteria; phylum Bacillota; class Bacilli; order Lactobacillales; family Lactobacillaceae; genus Agrilactobacillus; species Agrilactobacillus fermenti. Next base: position 1,345,086 of record NZ_CP181347.1, read on the forward strand.
TGAGGAAATGATTCATACTTTAGCTCGAGTTGCCAAGCAAGGCGGTGCACGTATTTTAAGTGCCAGTAATTTTGTTAACATCGATGCACCTTATGATTTTGCTGGTTTAGGTGAAGCTGGTTTAAAATACCTCCGTGCTGCAGCAGACGAAATGAATATGGACGTGATGAGTCAAGTTACAAATAGCTCACAAATATCAACAGTTGGACAATATGCTGATATTTTAGAAGTTGGTCCAGAAAATATGCGCAATAGTGAATTGCTGCAAGCTTTAGGCAAACAAAAAAAGCCTGTTGCACTACATCAAAGTAATGATGCTACGATTGAGGATTGGTTAAACGCTACCGAGTTTATTGCCAGTGAAGGTAATCAGCAGATTATCTTGATGGCCTCTGGGACAGTCTCTTTTGACCATGACTTCTCTCAATCCGATTTGGATATTGCGACAATTCCGATTATTCATAATTTAAGTCACTATCCTTTATTGGTGGATCCAGGCAAAATCAGCGCTTCTTCAGAACTTGTTCGGCCAATCGCACGCGCTGCTATTGCTGCGGGTGCCCAGGGCGTTAAACTTAGCATTCATGAAGATCCCACGCAAGCACAATCAAAAGCGGGCTATGCGATTACACCAAATGAATATATGGAAGTTACAAGGCAATTATTAAAGTTAGCTCAAGTGGTGACGCCGTGGGAAACCGAAAATAATACAATGCACACTAAACAGCAATCATAACTGACAATCATTAAAGTTAGATTCATTCAAATGAAAATGAGAATGTTCTATTTAAAATTTCATATTACGCTAGAGTCCATGAGATAATTACGCTATAATGTTAACAAAATTAAGAAAAGAGGAAACTTTATGCCATTGATCCATGTCGATTTATTAGAAGGTCGTAGCAAAGAGCAATTGAAAAACTTAGTCAAGGAAATGACGGCAGTTGTTGAAAAAAATACTGGTGCCCCAGCTGAACACATTCATATTGTCTTAAATGAGATGCAGCATGATCATTATGCTGTTGGCGGTATCTTAGATAGTGACAAAAATAAATAATTAATAAGTAGGTAATCTGATGAGTTATTATCATTATGGGACGATGTCTACAAACGCTGCTGGTCATCTTGCAATCGGTGGGGTGGACACATTAGACTTAGCTCGAGAATTTGGGACACCATTATATGTTTATGACGTTGCTTTAATCCGTGAGCGAATTCGAGCTTTTAAAAGGGTTTTTGAAACTCGAAATATTGATTATCATATCAGTTATGCCAGCAAAGCATTCTCTACCAAGGCCATGTATCGGATTCTTACTGAAGAGGGTATCGGTGCGGATGTTGTTTCCGGTGGTGAGATTTATACTGCTCAAAGTGCCGGTTTTGATATGAGCCAAGCTTCTTTTAACGGTAACAATAAATCTGCGGCAGAGTTAAAGGCGGCGCTGGCTGCTGGTGTTGGCCATGTGATCATTGATAATTTTCATGAAATCGAATTGTTGGAATCTATCTTAGCCGCAACGCAGCAGCAGTTGAAAGTATTGATTCGCGTCACACCAGGTATTTCTGCACATACACATGAATATGATATGACTGGTCAAGTTGATTCTAAGTTTGGCTTTGACATTCAAAGTGGCCAAGCAGACAAAGCAGTCCAACAAATTCAACGATCTAAGTTTTTAAAATACGATGGACTGCACGTGCATATTGGTTCACAAATATTTGAAACGGTTGGTTTTGAAAAAGCAGCCGATGCCTTAATTAAGTTAGCAACCAAATGGACTAATGAATTAAATATAACGACCAATATCTTTAATGTTGGGGGTGGGTTTGGCGTCCGTTACTCTACAAGCGATACCCCGCTGGCACCCCAGGTCTATGTTGAAGATATCGTTGATGAAATCCTTAAGCAGACGCAAGCAGCTCATTTGAAACAACCAGCCATTTGGATCGAACCTGGACGTTCAATCGTTGCTGAAGCAGGTACTACGCTATATACGATCGGTGCCCGTAAGGATATTCCAAATGTCCGCAGTTATGTCGCTGTTGATGGTGGCATGGGTGATAATATTCGGCCAGCGCTTTACCAAGCCAAATATGAAGCCGCTTTGTGTAATGACCCTGAAGCCGCGCCTATTGAAACAGTTGCGATTGCTGGTAAATATTGCGAATCTGGTGATATGTTGATCTGGGATCAACCATTACCAAAAACAGTACCAGGAGATATTTTGGCAACTTTTGTCACAGGTGCTTATGGCTATGCCATGGCCAACAATTATAATCGTAATCCAAGACCAGCAATTGTTTTTGTTGAAAACAATCAGGCCCAACTCGTTGTAAAACGTGAATCTTATGCAGATTTAACCCGTTTAGATATATAAAAAACAGTCGACACTTAGCACTGATTGCTAATAGCGTCGACTGTTTTTAATTATTGTTCAAATTTCTAATTTAATTAATTTGTTAAAAATGTACCTTTGGCGGGAATCCACTGATTAGTGCCAATATTATACCATAATGAGCCATCATGGACCGTGGTAACTTGAACTGTTTGCCAAGTAGAACCGCTATTTAAAATACGCTGCGTTGGGTAACCATTTGGCATCATATAAACTGTGGTTGGTTGGCTGATCTTAATTGTTTTTGCGTAGTTAAAGGCAACACCATTATCGTAAGCAATATTGGATTGGTTGACAATATAATCTGCTTGAACCCATTGGTTTGTACCAACGTTAAACCAAGTACCAGATTGAGCATCATAACGTGATCCATTAATTTGCCAAGCTGTGCCAGTCGGTAGATATTGTCCTGTCTTAGCGCCGTTTGGTACTTGGTAAACAGGAATACCTTGATCAGGTATGTAATTCACGTAACCAACTGTTGTTGCAGCTTGTGCCTGGTCGATCGTTGTATTGCTAAAAGTAAATAATCCTAAAGCCATAACTCCAGAAAGAAGTAAGGTTACAAATCTCGTACGTCTCATAATGATACCTCCTATTCGATATCCTGTCTGTAACCATATTGTAACATTATTGACTTTAAATTGTAATTACATTTTTGTCACTTCGTGGAGATTTAAACTTTCTTAATGATTGCTAGGCCAAATTTAGGATTCTAATTCTAATAGGAAGAGGATTAGTTGTACTTTATGGATATAACCGTTATACTTACTTTTAGAAAACAAAGGAGGGGACAGCTATGGCAGAAGAAGAAAAAAATAACGCCACTACGCCCGAAACTCAAGCTACAGATGCTGCTTCTAATGATATTAAGGATCGTATTTTAGGTGCCCTAGAAACTGTTATTGATCCAGAACTTGGTATTGATATTGTTAATTTGGGTCTAATTTATGATATTAGTTTAGATAAAGACGGTTTGTGTACGATCAATATGACCTTAACCACGATGGGTTGCCCATTGTCGGACTTATTAACAGAACAGATCAACCAAGCACTGAGTACTGTTCCTGAAGTAAAAGATGTTGATGTTCAATTGGTATGGTATCCTCAATGGACAACCGAGCGCATGAGCCGCTATGCACGTATTGCTTTAGGCATTAGATAATCATTTTAATCCTTTAAAACCTCGCTGAATGAATTAAAACATTCCGTGGGGTTTTTGTTTTATACCATTGCCAACACGGCTTTTCCAAGAGCATTTTTTGAGCACAGACCGATTTGTGTAAAAGATTCTACGCAAATAATATAACTGAATGAATGATCTCTCACTCATCAAAACTGCTAAAATTCAAATTATGTGTCAATTTGAAACCTGACAATGATTATCAGCTGTCAACTACATTAGAGATCCCAAATCATGGTGATTTTTTAGATAGCGAAATACCTTAAAATATTGAATAGATTGCTTGTTTCAATACCTAGCTTTCTCTATACTAGAAATTAGTAATGTTCAAAAAACTTCAAATCAAATAAGGAAGGTTCCCTATGAAAGATTCTGCATGCACTTCAATTTTGATTGGCAAAAACGCCAGTCTAAATGGTTCAACTCTAATTGCTAGAAACGATGATACCTTTTTACCTATCGCGCCCCAGCGTTTTTATATGCATGAGGCCATCCATAACCAACCTGGTCGGGTTTTGAAGTCTTATCTTAATGACTTTGAAGCAACTTTGCCCGCAAATGCTTACCGCTATAATGCTGTACCCAACGTGAATTACAAAGAGCAAGGGTATTATGAAGAAAGTGGTATTAATGAAAAAAATGTCGCCATGAGCTGTACAGAAAGTACTTATGGCAATGAACGTACATTAGCTTATGATCCATTAAACGAAAAAAGTGGTCTTGATGAGGACTGTATGCAAACAATGGTTTTGCCATACATTGATTCGGCTAGACATGGCGTCCAATATTTGGGTCAGTTAATTAAAAAATACGGTTCTGCAGCCGGCAACAGTGTATTGTTTAGTGATGCAAATGAAGTTTGGTACATGGAAATTGTGACTGGTCATCATTGGCTTGCTCAACGTATTCCTGATGATTGTTATGCCGTGGCTGCAAATCAAGTGGCGATCCAATGGGTTGATTTTTCAGATGCTCGTAACTTTATGTATTCAGACGGTATCCAGGAATTCGTGACTAAAAACCATTTGAATCCCGATTTTGAAGGCTTCAATTTCCGCCATATTTTTGGGACAGATACACAAAAAGATCGTCATTATAACACACCGCGAGTTTGGTACGCCCATCATTTATTTGACGCTGATTTTGAAGGTACGCCTGAATCTAGTGAACTGCCATTTATCGTAAAACCTAAACGAAAGCTAGGTACTGACGATATCGAAGCATTGTTAGGCTCGCATTATAACGAGACTGACTTTGATCCCTTAGGAAACGGTTCTGAACATGATAAGTTGCGTTATCGTCCAATTGGTTTAAACCGAACTCAAAATTCTCATATCCTTGAGATTCGGCCTAACGTGGACCCAAGTTTTCAAGCAATTATGTGGCTCAATCTTGGCATGCCAGCATTTAGTCCTTATGTGCCGTTTTATACCAATGCCAACGATACACATCCAAGTTATAGCACAACACCCATGACTTGGGATCTGAAGAGTGCCTACTGGTTATTCCGAACGCTTTCCATGTTAGTTGAATCGCATCATCAAGCATTTATTCAGCAAGATATTGACTACTTAAAAGAAAGCCGTCGCACTTTCAAAGCTCAAATCAAAGCAATTGATGCCCAAGCGGCTAATTTGGATGCGAATGAATTGACCGAATTTTTGACCAAAGCAAATTACCAAATCGTCGAAAAGGCTGAGGCTCAAGCTAATGCTTTAATTGGCGCATTTGTGACCCAGGGATTACAATTATCCAAATTGACGTTCAACATGGATAAGAACCTTTGATAGATGCCGTATTATTTTTAAGCACAACAAAAGGCGAGAGTGAGGTAAAGGCGCTCAGCACCTGAGCACTAACAAGAACTACGAAAAATGGTGGGCTTCCCATTTGAGTCATTCGTTGTTAGGTGAGGGTGTTGCTCTTTGGCACACGTTTGAGATTTAATTGTTCGCAAATAAATAGGTGACTGAAAACAAAACATTAGTTTTGTCTCAGCCACCGCTTAAGCAAAGATAATTCTAGTTGAGGAAGATAATAATTAATTACTATTCATAAACTTCATCAGTTTTTCTGCTTCTTCTGGCATCGCTATTTTTTCTCCAGATTTAAGATCATGAATGCGTTCCACAGAAAAATGACTGGAAAAAGCTAATTGCGCATCCGTCATAGAAGTTCTTTCTTCAAAGTGGATAATTGCTTGTGCTAGTTGATTCAATTCAGACAAATTAGTCACCTCAGTTTAAGTTTCAAAATGTTTCTAAACGTCACATTCTGCATAAATTAAGCATAGCATTGTTCCTGATTCTGCGCAAAATACAGGCACTATTATTTTTATTGCTGAAGGAGGCTTTTTATATGTCAAACGAGCAAAATGGTTTACAAGGTTTTCCCAAGGAACAATTTAGCGCTTTTTCAACTGCAAAGATGGCGCGCTTTTTACCCTATACAGCTGAAACGACAATGGCGCAATTGCGTCACTTTTTTGGGCATGACTTCGATACTGTGGTCCGATATCGGGCAGATCAACTATTTATTGACGAAAAAGGGCAAACGACGCCAGTTGGTCTAAACAAAATAATCGTTCAATTTCCCAATGGATCTTATAAAATAATTGACGCTGACTATTATCGTAAGAATTTTAACGAACCGCTAGAAGAAAAAACAAATTAATTGAGTCAAAAAAGGCCGACCCTAATTCTATTGGGCCAGCCTTTTTAATTTCACTAGACAATTCAGTTAAGAACTTAATAAGTTTTCATTTCATTTAATGGCCAATAACGCCATTTTACAATACCAATAATACTGCTCTTAGGAATGAAACCGATCATGCGGCTATCCTTAGAGACATCGCGATGATCCCCCATAACAAAATAGTTATTTTTAGGGACGCGGCCATCTTTCGTAGTTTTTGGTAAATTTAATGTTTTCAGCGAAAAATTAGTTGTATATAATGGGCCCGTACTTAATTTACGGTCTAAATAGGGTTCCTTCAGCTTTTTGCCATTAATATACATCACATCGTTACGAGAAGCTACAGTTTCACCAGGCAAGCCAATGACACGTTTAATATAATAAGTATCGGGTTCGTCTGGCGCTTTTAAAATCACGACGTCGCCACGCTCAACTTTCGCATGACGAAAGGCAATGATTCGATCTCCAGATTGAAAGGTTGACTGCATTGAAGGGCCTTCGACTTGCTCATTGGCAAAGACCCAAGTTTTTAAAGCCTGTCCGATCCCGAAAAAAATCAGAGCTAATACAATAAATTCTAAAAATAAACGTGCTGGTGAAGCATCGTCTTGTTTACGTTGCTTCTTAGTATCTTGACTATTCAATTCTTCACGTCCTTAGACTTACTTTTATCCTCACTCAAAGTATTTAATACCAAATCGGACATTTTCGCAACTGGAATTGTCTGTTCATGTAATACTTTTGCATGTTTTAAGCGACGAATCGCCTTCGGAACTGGCAATTCAATCAAATTAGACAAAGCTTGGATCGCTGCAAAATCGGTTTCGCTTGGTTGGTGATTTGTTAAAGCATGTAAGACCACTTCCGGAAACTTGTACGGATTGGCCGTTGATAAAATGATCAGTGGTCTAGCTTCAGATTTGTGTTCCTGGCTATACTGGATGGCTGCATGAGTTGCGACTGCCGTGTGCGGGTCAATTGTATATTGGTACTTCGTTTGCATCAAGCGAATCGTTGTCAATGTGTCAACCTCATCCGTAGAAAAAGCTACAAAATCAGTTAGCTTTTGCCGAGCGGTATCCGGTAATTCAGCCCTACCTTTGGTTTCAAAAGTTGTCATGAATTTAGCTAAAGCTGCAGCATCTTGATCAAAACTATAAAAAAGTAGGCGTTCCAAATTGCTTGATACTAAAATGTCCATTGATGGTGAAGACGTTAAGTGGAAGTCACGCTTACGATTGTACACACCAGTAGTGAAGAAGTCAGTCAACACATTATTGGCATTAGACGCACAAATTAATTTATTGATCGGTAGCCCTAATTGTTTCGCGTACCAGCCTGCTAAAATATCCCCAAAATTGCCAGTCGGTACACTAAAATCAACCGTCTCACCTAATTTGACCGTGCCATTTTGAACCAGTTGACCATAGGCGTTAAAATAGTAAACGATTTGGGGGACCAAGCGGCCAATATTGATTGAATTTGCTGAAGAAAATTGGATATGGTTCCTAGCTAACTTTTTAACGATCACGTTATCGTTTAAAATATGTTTTACATTTGTTTGGGCATCATCAAAATTTCCATCGATCCCAACAACCGTAACATTTTGGCCTACTTGGGTGATCATCTGTTGCTTTTGAATCGGGCTAACACCGGCTTGGGGGTAAAACACAATAATTTTGGTATTCGGCACATCAGCAAAACCGGCCATAGCTGCTTTACCTGTATCCCCAGAAGTTGCCGTCAAAATTGCGACTTTTTTATCCGAAGCATGCATCTTCATTGCCGTGACCATTAGTTGTGGTAACAACTGCAAAGCGACATCTTTAAAAGCTAGCGTTGGTCCATGAAATAATTCTAAGAAATGATGCGGACCCACTGATCGGATAGGTGTGATGTCAGCTGTATCAAAAGTATCTTGGTAGGCTGCATCAATACATGCTTGTAAGTCATCATCTGAAAAATCATCAAGAAAAACTTTTAAAATCGAAAAGGCCATCGCCGGATAATCTTTAGCAAGTAACGTTGCTAGGTCTTCTTTTAATTGCGGCATTTGTGTTGGCACATAAAGCCCATTATCAGGGGCCAAGCCTTGCAAAATTGCTTCAGAAGCTGTTAAATTTTGAGTCTGCTCACTACGTGTACTACGATAGTAAAGTACCATGTGATAAACCACCTTGTAAATTGAGATAAGACGAGTTGCATAAATTAGTCTTTCATTAATTTTACAATACTTTTGTTTATTTTGATATTTAAACCCTGTATCTTTATAATATATATACAATTTAATGTGGAGGCACAATATGGACGTCGAAGATAAAAAGAAAATGGCTGCTTTGGCTGCTTTGGATCACATTCAAGATCATATGATCATTGGTTTAGGCACAGGGACAACGGTCCAGTATATGTTAGAAGGACTGGCACAGCGGATTCAACAGGAACATTTAAATATTATTGGGGTGTCTACTTCTGATCGGACAACTAAGGCAGCCAATGCCTTAAATATCCCCATGAAAGATCTCGATGATGTTGGTCATATTGACTTAACCATTGACGGTGCCGGTGAGATCGACAAGCATTTTCAAGGTATCAAAGATGGTGGGGCAGCACATGAATATGAAAAAATGGTGGCAATTTCTTCAGATAAAAATTTCTGGATTGTAGATGATTCAAAGTTAGTCGATACGCTGGGACATAATATTCCACTGCCCGTTGAAGTCGTACCATATGGCAGCACCAAAGTTTTTCGCCGCTTGGCTAATGAAGGCTTGAATCCATCTTTTCGTATGGTCGACAAAGATCATTTCTACTTTACACATGAGCATAACTATGTGATCGACCTACACCTTCAGCAAATTAATCATCCACATCATTTGGCACTTTGGTTGGCACATCAAGTTGGCATTTTAGAGCATGGCCTCTTTTTAGATATTGTTGATGAGGTCTTTGTAGGCACAGATCAAGGCGTCAAAAACCTTGTCCCTGAACGCGAGAAACGGTATTGATGGCAGCTATATTGCAAACATCTTACCTACAAGCACTTCATTTTTATAGACAAAAATATGCTCAGATTCCGGCCATAGCTGATCAAATTGATACGGTTACAAGTATCACGGTGGACTTAGCAGCTCACAAACTGCCCAGTCGCCGTTTTCGTATGTTAGGCTTAGACGTTGCCAGTTATAGTCAAGCGTTCTTAATGAATTTTGGAACACCGCCACAACAAATCGAAACCGAATTACATCGTTTGGATCATTTATTACATAATTTTCGAAACTTTGTTGCTAGAACATTTGGTATCTGGGCACTTTTTAATGTGCCATTTATGCGTCGGTGGCATCAGTTATTTCCCGATGAAACATACCTTGAAATTATGGCCGGTAATGGCTTATTTACATTCAGTATGCAACAATTTGGTCAAACCAGCATTGCCACCGATGATCGTAGCTGGGGTAAAACAAGTCTTACCGCTAGTGACCCCTGGGTACCAATTCAAACTCTGGATGCATTGACTGCCATTCGACATTACGGTCAAACTGCTACCGCGCTTGTGATGATTTGGAGTCAAGATCATAATCCGATCGACCAACAAGTTTTAAACTGCTATCGTCAATATATGGCCGGTAAATTATTTTTTGTCGTGGGTGAAAAGGGGGCCGGTGGTGCGACCAATTCTCAAGGATTCTGGGAACAAGCAAATTTAGTACAAAATAAACGTATCGCTGGTATCAATCAAATCTTTCCACACTTTGATCTCATTCAAGATCAAGTTTATTGTGTACGTTAATTCGGAGGTTTATGGTTTGTTAAGACGGAAAATACTGATAGATATGGCAGTTGCAATCGTTGTCTTTTTATCTTTGTGGTTTGTCAGTGTTCACGACCGCAATACCTATCAAATTCAATTGGATCATGGCGGTTTGTCACAAGATGCCTTAATATTCAAAGCTAAAAGCTCTAAAAATATGCAGCAAATCACGGCTGCTGTTGCCAAAAAGAAATTTGACAATTTTCAGATTCAATTTATTGACCCACAACAAAAAGCTCTAAGTTATATTTATGCGCAGCATCCAAACAACAACCTGAGTATGGTTTCTGGTCGCAATTTTAACACGAGTGATTTTGAGGCACCGCTGCCTTTTGCGATTGTCGGTCAAGATTGGACCAACCGTTTATATAAACCCCAATCTCAAGCCTACTTGCCCAGTGGTCATCAATATGTTGCTGTAATTGGAACCGCGGGAACGGCAGGAACGTCACCGCTAAATACGCACCGTTTTATTACGGTTTCACCTTATCAGACAACGAATACCACACCAATTCGAAACTTAGAAGTCATTGCGGATGGTTCATTAGTAACCAAACATAAACAAGCATTTAGTAAAATCATTAAAGCAAAACATAGTCGGACTTATGTCCCTAAAACGAACCAGGAAAAAGAGCATCGTCGTTGGGGCAGTAAATACGCCTTAATAGCTATTTATGGGTTATCTTTTATTAGCCTACTCGCCTTAACACTTGCTTTTTACGTTGCTATTCGCCGTTTTATTCAAGTCAGTGAATTAGACCATATGCTAACATTAAAGATGAAGTGGGGGCACCTTAGGCGTTTTGCCCTGCATTATGTGATCAGTACATTAATTGGTTATTTAATAGGGATTTGGCAAACCTATCTGATCAATTATCATACGGTTAACCTTTTCACTTTGATCGTTACGGTTATTAACCTTTTGGTTATGACAATTCTAATTTTCAAAACACCTACAAAAGAATTAAATGAAGTCAGTGATATTTAACTTATAAGGACGGGGAAATAAAGTTGAACTTACCAGAAGGATTCCAAGAGAAATATCGTACGCTTTTAGGCAGCCAAAGTGATGCTTTCTTAGCGAGTTTCAATGCTGAACCAAGTAAGGGATTTCGAATCAATCCGGCTAAGCAAAGAGCTGTCCTGCCACTCGTAGATACATCCGAGCCTGTCCCTTATGTATCAGGTGGTTACTATGGCAATGTTGCTGGTAAATCTATCGTCCACACTTCCGGTGGCGTTTACTCTCAAGAGCCCAGTGCAATGTATGTGGGTCAAACGGTCGCCCCACAACCAGGGGAAATGGTCTTAGACCTCTGTGCTGCGCCTGGTGGTAAATCCACCCATATTGCCAGTCAAATGGCAAATTCTGGTTTATTAGTTGCCAATGAGATCAATTCCAAACGCGCCAAAATATTATCCGAAAATATTGAACGTTTTGGTTTGACAAATGTCGTCGTAACCAATAACGCGCCAGAGCAACTAGCGGAAAAATGGCCTGAAACATTCGATCGTATCTTAGTAGATGCACCCTGTTCTGGGGAGGGGATGTTTCGCAAAGACCACGAAGCAGTTCAATATTGGCATCCCAACTATGCGGCTGATTGTGCCGCACGGCAAAAAACAATCGTCAGTCAAGCTGTTAAAATGCTCAAACCGGGTGGGACGCTTATTTATTCAACGTGTACCTTTGCGCCAGAAGAAGATGAGCAGATCATTGCTTGGATACTTAAAAATTATCCCGAATTTAGGACGCTGCCGATTCAAAAATACCCCGGTATGCAGTCGGGACAACCACAATGGGCTGACAATAACCCCATGCTTAATGATACTGTTCGTTTATGGCCGCATTTGCTCAAGGGAGAAGGCCACTTTATTGCCAAACTCATAAAGCAATCAGCCCAAATAACGACCGCAGAATCTGCTAAAACTAGAAAGAAAAAACGTCGTAAATCAGTTCGCCAAGCGATGTTAACTAAAGCAGAAACAGAATTATTAACGGATTTTATTAAACAGACATTTCAAACGAATCCTTTTACGTTCACACAAATAGAAATTAATGATGGTCATGTGCACCAGCGTCCCAATATTCAATTAGATTATGAGGGCATTCGAATTTTACGCAATGGCCTCAATCTAGGTGTCTTTAAAAAAAATCGCTTTGAAGCCGACCATGCCTTAGCTCTCGCGCTGACAACTTCTGAATTTCGACAGGTTTTTGAAGTTGACGAACAGCAATACCAGCATTATCGCCACGGAGAAGCGTTAGCTTGGATCAAGGCCACGCCACAAAAGCAAAGTAAAACATTTGGATTATTGACTTATCAAGGTCTTGGCTTTGCCATTGGTAAATTAGTCAACCAGCAGCTCAAAAACTACTATCCAAAAGGCTTAAGAGACTAAATATAAATTAAAAATGAACCACTCAAAGAATTAGACGTTAATCGTCATAATTTGAGCGGTTCATTTTTGAATTTTAATAGCAAGTTTTACGACTGGCGCTGTTGCTGAAACAGATAAAGTTCCTGATCGAAATAATGTTCAACTTGAGGCAGTTCTGCGGGTGTCCGCACGCCAAAAGCAACTAACAATAACCGCAGCTGCTCTAACCAAGCGGTTAAAATAGTTTCTGTCTCAGAAACCGTGTGGTGTAACAATAGATGTAATATGGTCCGACTGATACCTACATATTTGGCACCTAGATGCCAAGCCTTCACAATATCTAACGGCTGACGAACACCGCCGGACGCAAAAAAGGTCAAATGCTGGTCTCGTTGAAAAGGCTGACTCTCCAGCAAACTTTTTACCGTACTTAACCCTTGTTCGGCCAAGTAAGCCATATCGTGGTTTTGACGGCGTGCATTTTCAATTTGCACAAAATTGGTCCCCCCAGCACCACCGAGATCAATGTAGCGTATGCCCAATTGTTCCAATTGACTGATGGTCATTTCAGACATGCCAAAACCGACTTCCTTGGCGATAATCGGGACGTCTAAGTGCTGATACTCACGAATCATTTCCGCCCAGTGGAAATCCCGGTCACCTTCAGGCATCACGATCTCTTGTAGGACATTCAAATGCACCTGTAAGGCATTTGCTGCTACTGCTGCTACGACTTGTTTCGCAGCAGCTAAATCTTTACCAGCACCAATATTTGCAAAAATAACTCCCGTAGGATTAACTTTGCGAACAACCGAAAAAGTCTCTAAGCTTTCAGGTTCACTTAAAATAATACTCTCAGAACCAACTGCCATTGGAATCCGTAAATCAGCTGCAATTTGAGCCAATTTTTCATTGATGGCTCCCGTCCGACTAGAACCGCCAGTCATTGCATTGATATATATCGGGGCAGCAATTTTTTGATCAAAAATTGTCGTTTCTAAAGAGACATCTTGAACACCTAACTCTGGTAAGTTGCGAAAAATTAGATGTAATTGATCAAAATCGTTTCGTTGCACAGCATTATAAAAGTGTTCGGCTAAAGCTAAATGTTCATCTTTGCGGTGGGCATGTTTTGTTTCATGAGCCATAGTTATATCTTATCCCTTCAAATTTATGCATGAACACGCAAACCTATGATCCCTATTCCTGGCCAAATTCAAAGTCTGACAATAACATTGCGCCTGGACCTGGCCTGGCCGCAACCATCGGCGTATTTGGTAACAACTCTGTTAAACGAACTTGAAGTGTTTCTAATTCACTGGCACGCCCGATGACTTTCACATTGGGACCCGCGTCCATCGTATAATAACAATCTAAGCCTTCACGACGTACTCGCTGTACCGCTTGTATCGCCTGAATGGTTTCCGGTAAAAAATAAGAAAAAGGTGGTTGAGCCCCCATAGTAGTAGCATGCATTTTCATAGCATTACTCTCAGCTATTTGGCCCAAGGTCACAAAATCATTTTGGGTGATTGCCTGTTTAAGTATGATCATATCTTGTTCACAGGCTTGAATAAAAGCATCATAAAAGGGAGAGGTCGCCACTGTATTAGCCATTTCTTTACGACTGGATATTTGCTTAGGCTGGTCCGAAATAATTAATGCCAACATGCCGATATCCATCGCTACGTGCTGATCAGCTTGTAATGGTTCAGCATAGGAGGTTTGGTCATCATAGCCCTTATGCCATTCCACAAAGCCGCCAAAAATAGAACGACAGGCTGATCCTGACCCACGCCGTGCTAATCGTGATAGGTCACGACTACTAAGTTGTAAGCCGGCAGTGGTGCTCGCGGCTAAGGCAAGTGCTGCAAAACCGGAAGCTGATGATGCTAAACCAGCTGCAGTTGGCACGTGATTTTCACTTTTGACCTTAAAATAGCGTTGTACCCGTGCTCGTTGACGAATCAATTCTAGAAATGCAGCTAAGCGTGTGGTTGCCTTCGGTGCTAATCGCTGTCCATTTAAGATAAATTCATCCTGATGAGCGGCTTCGTCAGCAAAAGTTACTTCAGTCGTGGTATAGAATTGATCTAGGGTCAAAGAAAGTGAGTTAGCATAAGGAATGATCAAAGTCGGATCTTTTTTTCCCCAATATTTAATTAGGGCAATGTTTGTGTGTGCGCGGGCAATTGTCATTTAATACTACCTCTTGCTGATTTTAAAGTATGTATCTCACTCAAAGGCTGGATCCAAGTCTGAGTTGCACCAGCTGTTTGTAGGGCATTGCTTAGTCGTTGTGCTTGGGCAGCTGTTTTAGTTACCGCAATCATGCAGCCGCCCTGACCGCCGCCAGTCAATTTAGCGCCCAGTGCTTGATTGGCTAAAGCAACTTGACACAGTTTATCTAACTGGTTTGAGCTCACACCTAAAGCCTGTAAGTTAGTCTGGGCAGCAGTCAGCAATTGGCCTAAGTCTTCAATATCCGCTTTTGCTAAAGCAATTTTTACTTTTGTTGTAATCGTGCCTAGAGCAGCTAATTTAGGGCGATAATGGTTTGGCATATCTCGAACATGCTGTGCCACTAACCTAACCGCTTCACCGGTCTTGCCCTTAATACCGCTATCTGCAATCACGAGAAAACCAGGTACGTTTAATTTTAGTTCTTGTGGTACTTGTGCTTTCACGAACCAAATTGGCGTTTGGGCACTAGCAGTTGCAGCATCTAAACCACTAGGATTACCATGGATAATATGTTCGGAAAAATTTGCCCACTGTAATAATAACTGATGCGTTAAGGGTTTCTTGAAAAAATCAAACAAACACCGGATAATAGCAATAGCAGTAGCTGCTGATGACCCCATACCACGTTCAGCCGGTAATTGGCTTTTGATCGTCAAATCAAAAGCTTGGTCAACAGCATCAAAATGTAACAGTAAATGTTGTATCAACCGTCGGATACCAGACAATTCAGCAATTGCCCCTTGAATTGGACCATCATAATAGCGCGAATGGATGGTTTGATCCACTTTAGCTGTCCGTATCGTTGCCTGTATCTGCACACTAGGCAGAGGTAAAGCAATTGCCGGGTATCCATAAACGACGGCATGTTCACCAATCAAAATTATTTTAGCGTGACTCGTTCCGAGACCAGATTGCAAGGTACTCATCCTTTCTCATAGATCGCTTTTTCAATTTAATTCTTTTATGAAAATAACTTTGATGATAATGTTTAAAGTAATCCAATAGGTTAAACTGACGCCACAGGAGGGCATATGAGTTTAAATTTTTTATATGGCACAGCTGACAAAGACTTGTATCAAGCTTTGATCGACCAGCTGATCGCTGACCAAAAACAAAATCCTCAAGACCATTTTTTCTTACTTATACCAGATCACATCAAATTTGAAGCTGAAGTCATGACGATGAATCAATTACGTGCCCAGCAAGATAATGAAAGCTATGCAACCAGCAAGGTTCAAGTTTTTTCATTTACACGATTACTCTGGTATTTTCTTAAAGACACTCAATTCTACCAAAAAAATCGATTAAATTCAGCTGCACAAAGTATGATGTTGACGAAAATTTTAAAACAGATCAATCCTGATCTCAAAATTTTTCGGAGCGAACAACAGCAGCCTGGATTTCTAAACGCCTTAGCCAGCCAGCTAGATGAATTACAAAGTACTAACATCTTACCTGATGAGCTTAGCCATTTGGCTGAACAATTGCCACTTAACTCTGATACACAGATGAAGCTGACAGATTTAAGTCTTGTCTATGCCGCTTATCAAGCAGAACTAGGCGATCAATTTATTACGAATGAACAATTAATGAACGCCTTATATAATTATATAAGTACGGCTGATTTAACGCATACCTATTTTTATTTAAGCGGCTTCACTCAAATGACAACTTTAGAGCGGCAGATAGTTGAAGTCTTAAGTCAACACAGTCGCAAAGTTGCGATGACATTAGTGACCGATAAACCAGCGCTTGACTTTAATTTTGAAGCTGATGATTTATTCAACCGTACCAAAAAATTACAAGCTCAGTTGATTGCCTACGCTAAAGCAAATCGGTTTGCTTTTCATAATATCGCTGTACAAACTCAGCGCACGAACCCACAAATTACAGCTATCGGTAATTATTGGCGCCAGCCGCAACAAAAATCGACTGTTTCACCAGAACTTGATTCAGCTTTAACGGTTACCGTTGCAGACAACACCTATCAAGAAATTGAAGCTGTTGCCCTCAAAATCCATCAACTGATCACAGAAGAGCACTACCAATATCGTGACTTTTTAGTTTTAGCGAAACATCTTGAAGCTTATCAAAGTGTCATTCAACCGATTTTTGATCAATTTGAAATCCCTTATTTCGACGATTTACCCATCCCTATGCGCGACCACCCATTATTAGCTTTTCTTACGAACTTATTTGCTATTGACCGTTTTGACTACCGCTATGAAGATTTAATGCAACTATTAAAAACAGAATTGTTGTTGCCAAAACTGTCAACGGGGGATTTTCTCGAAATTTCTATTTTTCGCAATGATTTAGACATTACGGATAATTATCTTTTAGCTCACAACTTGCATAAAAGTGATTGGCTACAGGCTGAAAGTTGGCACTTCGAAGTTAAATCTTTTGACGAAACTGGCACAACCGTTACTGAAGATATTACTAAGACACAAATGATCGAAACCATTCATCAACTCGTACGTCAACAGTTAGAACCCTTTTTTAAAAAACTACATCGAGCTAAAACAGGGCAGGCAGCGGCGACAGCACTATATCATTTTTTACAATCATCAGGCGTTATTCATCAGTTACAACAATGGCAAGCAGAGATCGGTACAACTGGAAGTACTCTGGATAAGAGCAGCCAAGGGTATAATGCTTTTATCGACTTTTTAGATCAATTTGTAGCTGTTTTAGGTGAAGATGTTTTCAATCAAACCGATTTTATGGATTTGTTAACAGCTGCATTTGAAAATACAGATTATGCCCGAATTCCAACCACACTTGATGCTGTCAATGTATCCGAAGTTGGCAAGGTGCAAATGGGCAATCGTAAAATGACTTTTATCATCGGTTTAAACGATCGTAACTTCCCAGAAGTCGCGAAGCCACAAACAATCTTAAACGATGACGATCGTGAAGCAATGAAAGAAGCATCGTCTGAATTTGATGATTTGCCAACATCTGAGATCGTAATGACTAATGAAAATTATCTCATGTATACAGCGTTACAAAATCCTACAGAACGCTTAGATTTGAGTTATGCCAGGGGAGATGATGACACCCAACAATTTGAATTTTCACCATTTGGCACGCGTCTGCAAACACATTTTCATATTGAACCTGTAATTTTTAATACATTATTGCATACTGATCCCAATCAAAATACATTTGAACAATTAATTGGCACCAAGCGCCAAATGATCCATCGATTAGTGCCTATTCTCCGAGCAACTCTGGATCAAAGAAAGCCCGTAGCCAGTAAGGTCCGTTTTTTGATCGACACACTTCAAAAAGACGAAACCTGGGGTCGGCTTGCTCAAAATGTTTTTGCCAGTTTAAACTATCATAATGTACCTGTAAAAGTTAAACCAGCCGTTTTGGACACACTTTTTGGTCAGACACTACACGCTTCGGTATCACAGCTAGAAACTTTTTATCAAAACCCATACGCCTATTTCTTAACTTATGGTTTGCGCTTACAAGAACGAGAGGTTTACGATCTTTCACCAGCAAGTCGAGGCTCTTTCTACCACGAAGTCATGGATACGTTTATCAAATTATTGGCACAAAAGGGGATTGATTTAGCAGCACTTTCTTCAAAGCAAGCGCAAAAGCTATTAAACCAAGTGCTTGATCAAGTATATCAATTACCCCAGTATGATATTTTATCCAGCACCGGACGGATGCATTATATCCGCTACAAACTAAGAAATATTTTGAACTTATCAATCCAAACCAATATTCGTCAAAGCCAACAAAGCAAATTCAAACCATTTTTAACCGAGGTGCCTTTTGGTAATGGCGCCAATCACCTACAAAGTCTAAAATTTCCAGTCGATGCTGATCATGAAGTCGCCGTCCGCGGCAAAATAGACCGAATCGATACCGCTGAAACTGAAAGTGGCCGTTACTTTAATCTCATCGATTATAAATCTAGTGCTCACAGTTTAGAATTGCAAAAAATTTACTATGGTCTATCGCTGCAGATGCTGACCTATGTTCAAAGTATTCTGAATAATTTGCCACAATTAAATTTAACAGATGCTAAATTTGCCAGTGCTTTTTACTACCACTTGCAAAACCCAACTTTCTCAGAAAAAAAAGTGACCTTCCCAGTAACGCCAACAGAACTAGAACAACTCCAATTATTAGCCTTTAAATACCAAGGTATCATGCTCAGCGAACCAGAAATTATTGAAGCAAATGACAATCAGATTTCAGGTAGTTCAAAAATTATACCGGTTCGGCAAAAAAAGGACGGCAGCTACACAACAACTTCATTTAGTTTGATTACCGAGCACCAGCTAGAAACTTTGCTGCGTTACAATGCCCAAAAAATTCAAGCAGCTGCCCAAGATATTTTTGCCGGCCAATTTCCATTACGTCCGGTACGTCAGTCAAGACAAGAAAATGCATTAAAATATAGTCCTTACTTAAATATTTTCCAATTTGACGCCATGTTACCAGAAAATAATTATTTGGATCTGCAAAAATCAAATAAACGGAGTCAAGCTGATACTGACTTTTGGTTCCGAAAAATTCAGGCACAATTACCAGACACCAAAATTCATGATAAAAATAATGATGACGCTGATAGCAAAAAAAATGAAAATGACAGACCCAAAGCCTAAGGTACTGCACCTAACCACTTCAAGGAGGTTCTGATGGTTCAATTCACAGAAGATCAACAAAAAGCAATCAATCATACGGGTCATGATATTTTAGTTTCAGCATCAGCTGGATCCGGAAAAACCGCTGTTTTGGTCCAACGCGTCATTCAAAAGGTCCTTACCGGCACTGATGTGGATCAATTACTCATCGTGACATTTACACGTTTGGCTGCTCAAGAAATGAAAACTAGAATTCAAACCGCTGTCGAACAGCAAATTCAGCAATTAACGGCTAAAGAACAATTGACTCAAGCCGCACAGAAAAAGCTACACCACTTTCGTCGGCAAATGAATCGTCTTAACTTAGCAAATATTAGTACGATTCATGCTTTTTGCGAACAAATCATTCATAAATTTTATTATTTATTAGGCATCGATCCCGAATTTACGATTCTTGAAGATGCTGCCCAAACCCAGTTATTAAAACAAAGCGTGTTTGCAACGATTCGCGAAGCTTATTACAACGCTGATGACGAAGCTTTTTTCAAATTGACTGAAAATTTTTCTAACGACCGTGATGATAATGGCTTAGAGCAGATGATTTTTGAACTTTATGACTATAGCCGTGCCTTCGCTGATGATCGGCTTTGGCTCAAACATTTAGTTGATGCTTATCAACTAAAAATACCTATTTTATCAAACCGGCTATTCACAGCAACCATTTTGCCGCACCTTCGTGACTGGATTCAGACACAAACAGCTGTATTCAAACAACTACAATCACAAGTGGCGGCAATTGATGCCTCTAAGTATCAGGACTTTATTAATCAGATCTTGACTGCTTTGAACCAGATCAATAACACAACCGAACAGATCGATTACAGTGTGCTCAAAACCAGCCTTGATGGCTTATTGCAGGTGCCTAATCAACGCCGAGGCACTAAATTGGCTAAAGCTTACCCCGAAGAGACTGAACAAATCATCAATGCTTTTAATGATTTAAAGACGCAGCTGAAGCAGCAATTTATTGAGCCTTATTTCAGTCAAACGGAAGATGAAATCGTAAAGACCACCCAAGTTGCCTTAAAATTAATTAAAAAAATGCAAACAGTGCTCTCAAAGTTTGGCATTGCCTTCCAAGCCGAAAAAAATCGGCGCAATCTCATTGATTTTAGTGATTTAGAACACTTAGCCTTTGATTTACTCAATTATCAAGATGAACAAGGGCAGTATCCTGTTCAAGCATACTATCAACAACGCTTTTCAGAAGTGTTGATCGATGAGTACCAAGATATCAACCCCTTACAAGAATCACTATTATCATTGGTGGCGCACCATAAGCCAGGTAACCGTTTCATGGTAGGGGATATCAAACAATCAATTTATGGCTTTCGAATGGCTGACCCAAGTCTATTCGCCCAAAAATATCAGCAGTACCCGCTGGCAACAAATGAAGCAGTTCAACTACCTGCAGAAAAGATCGTGTTGGCGGATAATTTCCGTTCGAAACACAACATCACTAATTTTGTAAACTATATTTTTAGTCAATATATGGATGAAGCGTTAGGTGACATTGCTTACGATCAAGCAGCACAATTACATTACGGTGCTAAGTACTACGATCAAGATAGCGACCAGCCTGTTGAGGTACTACTACAAACAGCAGATACTTCAGATCACTCGATGGCCGGTCAACTTGATGCGGTTTCAGATGCCTCAACGTCGGGTAGCATCTACCTAATGGCACAGCGAATTCAACAAATGATCGCTCAAAAAGAAACCATTTACGATCCGACAACACAGACAAGTCGACCAATCAAATATAGTGATATTGCAATTCTAGTGCCAACTCGAAATGATAATCTGCAAATTATTGATGTTTTCAAACAACAACAAATTCCGTTAATCGTTAGCGATACCCAAAATTATTTTCAAACAACTGAACTCAGAATCATGATCGCGCTACTACAAATCATTGACAATCCCGACCAAGATATTCCCTTGGTGGCTGTTTTACGTTCACCGATTGTCGCTTTAGATGAAAATGAACTGGGGTATATTCGAGGTAGTGCCAGCCAGCCAAAACTATCTTATTATGCTTGTTTGCAAGAGACCCTCGCAGAGCAACACTTCGATCCTGAAATTTGCCGACCCGACTTTTTAACAAAATTAAATCATTTTGCTGACCTATTGACGCATTATCGAAGCTTAGCCAAACGCAGTCAATTGGCAGACTTAATTTGGGAAATCTATAATACAACTGGATTTTTAGATTATGTTAGCGGCATGCCTTCGGGACCACAACGAGCAGCTAATTTAAATGCACTCTATACACGTGCGACACAGTATGAGGCGAACGGCTTTAAGGGACTATTTCAATTTATTAAATTTATTGAAAATATGCAGGCCAATGATAAAGATCTCGCTGAGCCTGATGTTCCCAGTGAAACAACAGAAGCGGTCCAAATTATGACCATTCACAAAAGTAAGGGGCTTGAATTCCCAGTTGTTTTCGTTTTTGCGCTGGAGCATACCTTTAATCAAAATGAACTACGTCAAAAGTATATTTTTGATCAGCAGTTGGGTATAGGTATTGACGTATTGACTGAAGAGCGTATCAAAGTCAGCACTTTACAGAAAAATCTCATCAAACTATCCAAAAGTAAACAGCAGCTTTCAGAAGCATTGCGTTTACTTTATGTCGCTGTTACGCGCGCTCAGCAACGGCTGCTATTAGTTGGTGATGTGAAAGACTCTCTCGATAAAATCGCTGCTAGTTGGCAGAAAAGTGCGTCTACAAAAGACATTAAACTACCTTTAAATCAACGTTTTGCAGCCCGCTCTTTTCTAGATATTATTGGACCGTCTCTGGTTCGCGGTGTTGACCTGCCAGCTTTTGCAGCCACATATCAACCACAAATTTTTAAGAACTTACCTCATGAGGTCATCGTGACAACTTCGCAAGCAGCAAAAGGAAAGCCACGAGACACACAAACAACTAAAAAAAATGAACCGGATCCAGTGCCTCAAGAGCACACATCCGTAACCCCTGATTTTTTAAATTTAGTTGAGCGACGCTTCAACTATCATTATAATAATCTATTAGCAACACAAACAACGGCATATCAATCTGTTTCTGACATTAAACGTCAATTTGATGACCCTGATTTAGAGCAATTAGTGCCGTTAACAGCAACAGAAATGGCGGCTCAGCAACTGACCATCATACCGACAGCTGCTGAAACCGAAACATCAACCACAAATAACTTTAATGAACCTACCTTTTTGAAGCAGAGCCAAATTACGCCGACACAATTAGGTACTGCCACACATTTGGTTTTTCAAAAACTAGACTTGACTCAGCCAATCACGCCTACTTTTGTCAAGGAAACAATCGCTCAATTAGTGGCGCGTGAATTACTGACGGCTGCTTTAGCAGAACACATTGATATTGAAGGTATCCTTGCTTTCTACAATACAGATCTTGGTCAAGCCATCAGAGAAACACCAGAACAATTCTATCGTGAAGTAACTTTTTCAATGGTTTACCCTGCTCAGCGCTTGTTTGCTGGCGTTAAAGCTGACCCCCAAAACAATGTCTTGATTCACGGGATGATCGATGGTTATTTGATAACAGCTGACGGCGTTATTTTAGTGGATTATAAGACCGACCACAAAAAGGCACTTGACTTAGCACATGACTATCAAGGACAATTGAATCTTTATGCCCTAGCTCTCAAACAAATGCTCAACCGTCCAATAGCCCACAAATACCTTTATGGTCTTATTCATCGACAATTGATCGAAATATAACAACAGAAATGGTGTAAGACATGTTTGAACAACATCAGATTTTTTCAATAGTAGATTTGGAGACGACTGGTACAAAGCGTAATGAGGATCAAATTATTCAATTCGGCTGTGCGCAAGTTCAACATGGCAAAGTAGTAAATACGATCTCACAGAATATTCAGCCGACAATTGCAATTCCCCCAGCCATCACTGATTTAACTGGTATCAATCAAGCTCAAGTCCGCGAAGCTCCAACCTTCGCTGAGATTGGTCCAGCCTTGCATAATATGTTGATGGATACAGTTTTCGTTGCCCATAATGTTAATTTTGATTTTCCCTTTATTAATCATGCGTTTGAAAGTATTGGTCTACCAGCTCTAGATATTCCAGCAATTGATACCGTTGAATTAGCACAAATTTTATTACCAACTGCAGTCAGCTTCAAACTACAAGATTTATCCAGTCTTTTGTCCATCACTCATAAAAATCCACATCATGCGGATAGTGATGCAATCGTTACAGCCAAACTTTTTATTACATTAACCAAACGCTTACGGCAACTACCAGGGGCTGTTTTAGATGAATTGGTACGTTTGGGGGATTTATTATCTCAGCAAACTGGTAAGTATATTCAATCGATTCGTGATAATCAAAAACGTGTGCCACTACCCAATTATTTGCACGAAACCCATGGTATAATCCTCCGCAATAAGCCACAAGTAACTTCCAGATCTTTAAAACCTTTAGGAACTTATCCAAAATCACCGGCAGCCAAGAAAAAACTCTTATTACCCATTTTAGAATATCGCAGCAGTCAGGCAAAAATGATGAATCAGCTCCACGACTTATTGTCTTCACAGGCCTCAAGATTACCTTTGATCATTGAGGCACCAACAGGAAGTGGTAAAACCCTCGGCTATCTATTGCCAAGTTACTTTGCTATGGAAACAGGGCAGCAAGTGGTCATTAGTACGGCAACTACAGTTTTGCAAAATCAGCTGCGCGATCAAGGTATTCCGCTAGTAGAGGAACTACTCGGCACTAAAGCTGCGGTAGCGCTAATTAAGAGTGCACGCCATTATTTGGATTTAGATGTCTTTTGGCAGACATTGCAGCTGCCTTCAATGAATCGTCCGACGCGCTTATTACAAATGCGAATTTTAGTTTGGTTAACTATGACCAAAACGGGGGATCTGTCAGAACTACAGTTAACTAAAAACCGGAGTCATTTTCTCAATCGCCTAGTAACCACAGAGGTAAATGCCAAAAGTGAATTTGGTAACGATAATTTCTATAATTATGCTGTTTTACAGGCTCAAAATGCCGAATTAATCATTACGAATCATGCTTTTTTACTGCATCATGAAGCCTTTGACTCAATTAAAACTCATAGTGCGTTAATTATTGATGAAGCTGATGCTTTTATTGATCAATTGGAACACTTTAATAAATTTAATACAAACTTCAAACAATTTATTGAAATCTCACGTGATCTGCAGAGCGTTAAAAGTCAGTTACAAAGTAAGTTAACGGATATTTATCCAGCAGTTTCGAAAATCAACCGAGCCTATGATCAATTAGAACAGATTCAAACGCAAATCAATGCTTTGCAGCAGGTCTTTTTTGCAAGTTACATCGAAGATAATGTACCACGCGCCAAACGTTCAACCCCGATTGACATTACGATTGATTTGCATAATTTAGATATTGAGACTTATATCAAACCACCATTAGCAATTATGGCGACTGCCATTCAAAAATTACCAGTTAATTTTGTTCAAGCTTTAAATCAGTTGACAAATATGCAAGCTCATTTTGATAAGGCTACCCAAAATCTATTTGATCGTGTTTACAGCTTAATAGGGGACTTTGTCACGGCGGCACAACAGCTCCAACGTTTTATTGCCATTTTTAACTCTGGTACTTTTATTGACCAAGGCACCATTTTGTCAATGCGACAATACACAGATGTTAAATCTCTAGAGATTGCAGTTGAAAACTTTGATAATCAAAAAACAGTAGCCAAATTATTTGCCGCCTTTGATCATGTTGCTTTAACAGGTGCAACCTTAACATTTAACCACCGTTTTGATTATTTTATTTCTCGTTTAGGCTATGAATTCCAAAAAACTGATACATTACAAACAGCTGAACCAGCATTCAAAACTTTAAAAGTTGCTTCTGCTTTTGATTTTGCCAACCAAGCCAAACTGATTACACTAACAGATAGTCCTGACATTAAGCAGACAAATAACAGCTATCTTGCGGACTACATTACGACTGTCTTAAATCAAATTGGAACCTATACTGATGGTAAGGTACTTGTTTTATTTAATGCTTTAGATTTGGTCAAACAAACCTACTATATTTTGAAAGATACACCTTTTGGCCGACAGCGGGAATTATTGGCACAGGGGATTACCGGCAGTAATGAAAAACTACTTAAACGCTTTATGATCAATGATCAAGCCTTGCTTTTAGGATCTAATGCGTTCTTAACTGGTATTGATTTACCAGGTGACATGTTGCAACTCGTCATCATGACGCGTTTGCCTTTTGAGTCTCCAGACCAGCCCGAGGTAAGACTACGTTATGATTGGTTAAAACGTCACGGTAAAAATCCATTTAGAACTGATGCTTTGCCCAGAGCAGCCATGCACCTCAATCAAGGCTTTGGCCGCCTCATTCGGACCAAGACTGACCGTGGCATCATGTTAGTATTAGACACCCGGCTAAACAGCACCCATTATGGGCAACAAATGTTGCGGTCACTGCCTAAATCTTTGCCAGTTCTTGCAATGCCCTTACATGAAGCTGTGGCAACGATTCATAATTTTTTTGCACGATCCTAATATAAATTAACCAAAGCATCATATTTTTCGGTATAATAACTACTTGTGTAATGAACTGCATTAGATAAATGCAGCATAACGATCTCTAAGAATGTATCGATATGGAGCGTCATATTATGAATGAAACCATCAAACACTGGCTCTATGCCAGTGCCATTATTATCTTGATCAGTACTTTATTTATTATCTATCATGTGGGGCAATCGCCTTATCATCAAGAACAAAAAGCGGCGATTGCATTTGCAAAAAAGAATACTGATCTAAAGACACCGGAAGCATTTTATTTATACACCAGAAATCAAAAAAATTGGACTGTCGGCGGCAAAGATCGTAAAGGTCATCAAATTTTTGCCATCATCGACCCCAAAACAAATCAAGTGACGATTTTATCTCAATCCTCAGGAATCACGGCAAATAAAGCGATCCATAAGGTGATTCAAAAATACCGGCCCAAACAAATTCATAATGTTGCATTAGGTCTTTATCACAAGCGCCCGGTTTGGGAGGTTACTTTTCGCAATAAAAATAGTAGCATAGGTTATGAAACCATTGATTTCAAGACTGGTAAGGTCATTAGTACCATTAATAACTTGTGAGTGGGGGAATTTTCATGCATTTTTCAAAAAATGTCACACAGGTACAACCTTCAGCAACTTTAGCATTAAGCAGTAAAGCAAAGGCGAAAAAAGCACTTGGGTTAGATGTCATCGATTTGTCGATTGGTCAGCCTGACTTTGAAACACCAGAAAACATTGAAAGTGCTGCTATTGCGGCTATCAAAGCTGGCCGCGTTTCCGGTTATACCTCAGCCAGTGGTTTACCAGAATTAAAACAAGCTGTCATCGATAAAATTAAATCTATTTATGGTGTTACTTATCAACAGAGTCAAGTACTTATCACTACTGGTGCAAAATTTGCCTTATATGCGGCTTTTCAAGTATTATTAAATGCTGGTGATGAAGTTCTGATTCCGACACCTGCTTGGGTCAGTTATGTGGAACAAGTAAAACTAGCTGGGGGCAAACCAGTAGCGGTTAATAGTCTCGCTGGAAATTTCAAAGTAACCGTTGATGAATTAGAAGCCGCACGCACAAGTAAAACAAAAGCAGTTATTATTAATTCACCGCAAAATCCAACCGGTACGATTTATGATCAAGAGGATCTAACTCAAATTGGTAATTGGGCGGTTAAAAATGATATCACAATTATCTCTGATGATATCTACAATCAATTAACCTATAACCATGCCGAGTCTAGTGCCTTGATCAACATTTCAGAAGCAATTCGTGAGCATACGCTATTAATTCACGGCCTGTCTAAGTCATACTCAATGACTGGTTGGCGTATTGGATTTGCATTGGGTCCACAACGTTTGATCAAGGTAATGTCTATCTTAGCTGGACATGCGACCGGTAACCCGGCAACGGTTAGTCAATATGCAGCGATTGAGGCTTTAACTGGACCGCAAACTTCAGTTGAACAGATGCGTTCTGAATTTGAAGAGCGACTCAATACAATTTATCCTATGGTTCAGGCTTTACCCGGCTTTGAATTAACTGAAAAACCTCAAGGTGCATTTTACCTTTTCCCTGAGGTTAAAAATGCCGTGCAAATGACTGGTTTTGACACAACGGAAGCTTTCTGTGATGAATTATTGGAACAGAAGTTCGTTGCCGTTGTACCTGGCCGATCATTTGGCATGCCCGACCACCTCAGAATAAGTTACGCTGCCAACTTAGATGATATTGTGGAAGGTATTGATCGGATCAATGCTTTTATCACCGGCAGAGCAAACGATTAATTTTGAATTAAGGAGTTTAAAAATGGCAAAGCAGATCAACATTATAGATGCAAAAAATCACGTAAACGAAACAGTTCGAATTGGGGTTTGGCTGACAGATAAACGTTCCAGTGGTAAAATCTCATTCTTGCAGCTACGTGATGGCACTGCTTTTTTCCAGGGTGTTGTTGTTAAAAATGACGTATCAGAGGCTGTTTTTCAGCTAGCTAAAGAAGTGAAACAGGAAAGTAGTATGTGGGTCACTGGTGTGATTCATGAAGACTCTCGGTCACATTTTGGCTATGAAATCGAAATTAGTAACATTGAAATTGTAGGTGAAAGCGAGAACTTCCCAATTACACCGAAAGAACACGGGATTGAGTTCTTATTAGATCATCGGCATCTCTGGCTTCGTTCACGAAGGCCATATGCAATCATGCAAATTCGTAACGAACTAATTCACGCCACACACCGTTTCTTTGACCAGGAAGGCTTCTTAAAATTTGACCCACCAATTTTAACTGCCAATGCGCCGGAAGGGACAACCGAGCTATTCCACATTGATTATTTTGACGAAGATGCCTATTTATCACAGAGTGGACAGCTTTATGAAGAAGCCGGTGCTATGGCTTTCAATAAAGTTTATTCTTTTGGCCCCACTTTTCGTGCTGAGAAGTCCAAAACCCGACGTCACCTGACTGAATTTTGGATGATTGAACCAGAAATGGCTTTTATGCACCAAGAACAAAGTCTAGAAATTCAAGAACGTTATATTGCTTATTTGGTACAATCTGTTTTAGATCATTGTCAATATGCCTTAAAGTTGCTTGATCGCGACCCTAAGATTTTAGAAAAGTATACGAAAACACCTTATCCTCGCATCTCGTATGATGAAGCGATCGAAATGCTTCAGAAAAATAACTTTGATGTTAAATGGGGCGATGATTTTGGTTCCCCAGAAGAAACCTTTATTTCAGACCAATTTGAACAACCCGTTTTCGTTTTGAATTATCCTAAAACAATCAAGCCATTTTATATGAAATCCCATCCTACTCGTGACGATGTATACTTGTGTGCCGATATGTTGGCTCCTGAAGGGTATGGCGAAATCATTGGGGGTTCTGAACGTGAGACTGACTTTGAAACGCTCAAACAAAGTATCATTGACGCTGGTTTAAAGCCAGAAGATTATGATTGGTACTTGGATCTAAGAAGATTTGGTTCCGTGCCTCATGCTGGTTTTGGTCTGGGC
This sequence comes from Agrilactobacillus fermenti, assembly GCF_047943045.1. Lineage (GTDB taxonomy): Bacteria > Bacillota > Bacilli > Lactobacillales > Lactobacillaceae > Agrilactobacillus > Agrilactobacillus fermenti. The sequence goes on from NZ_CP181347.1 coordinate 1,374,082, forward strand.
CTTGAACGCGCAATTACATGGATTTGCCATCTAGACCATCTACGTGAAGCCATCCCATTCCCAAGAATGATCAATCGCATGCGGCCGTGATGCACATAATTATTTTGAGATGATATAAAGAGGTGACTCGATTAATGGCTGACTTTTCCGAGGCACTCCTGGAACATGGGAATACCAGCGTCCCTAATCTACTATTAGAACACATTGGTCAATTAAGTATTTCCGGAGACGAATTATTACTTTACCTAACGCTGCTGCGATTTCACGATCAAAAAATCGATTTTCCAAGCACACAGCAAATCGCATCTGCGCTTGGTTGGCCGCAAAATCAAATTTTTCAGGTTTTACAACAATTGATCAATAAACAATTTGTTTTAATTGAAACTAAGGAAGACCCTACGGCACATGTTCAGACTGATCATTATAATTTGCTACCATTATTTCGCCGTTTAAAACTCGTTTTAGAACAGGCACAGCAAACAGATAGTCAAAAACAAGTGCAGCTAAAGCGTCAGAATCTTTTCAAACAAATTGAGGTCGAATTCAATCGTGTCCTTTCACCAATTGAAATTCAGACAATCGATGCTTGGTTAAACCAAGATCATTATGATCCTGATCTAATCGAATTAGCCCTGCGTGAGGCTGTTTTAAACCAAGTCTATTCTTTGAAATATATGGATCGAATCTTACTGACTTGGGAAAAGAAAAATATTCGTACGAAAGAACAAGTCCAACGTGAAAAAGATATGCGGAATCAGTATTAAGCTAGTGATTTTTGAGGGAGGAACATCGCTTTGTTATCAAAAGCCAAAACTTTATGGGCGTTAGAACAAATGAAACTTGAATTTCCAAATGCTCAAGGGGCTTTGAATTGGGATACACCATTTCACTTGTTAATGGCTGTCATTCTTAGTGCTCAAGCAACCGATATTTCCGTTAATAAGGTTGCACCAGCTTTATTTGATCGCTTTCCTGACCCGGCTTCTCTAGCTAGTGCTGATCTTCAAGAAATTGAATCTTATATCCATTCAATTGGTTTATATCACAATAAAGCCAAGCATTTAAAAGCGTGTGCACAACAAATTATTGCGCGCTTTGATGGCCAGGTTCCTCAAAGCCACACAGATTTAGAATCACTCCCTGGCGTTGGGCGTAAAACTGCCAATGTTGTATTGGGTGACGCCTTTCGTATTCCTGGTTTTGCAGTAGATACGCATGTTGCTCGAGTTTCCAAGCGATTGCAGATTGTCAAAAAAAGTGCTTCGGTTCAAGAGGTCGAACAGGCGCTAACTGCAAAATTACCGAAAGGCGAGTGGGTGATAGACCATCATACCATGATTTTATTTGGGCGTTATCGTTGCACTGCGCGTAACCCTAAATGTGAGACTTGTCCTTTGCTGAGTATTTGTGCAGAGGGACAACGTCGTGTAAACACAAAGTAAATATAATACAAAAAGACTGAACTGCCTAACTAAGCGGTTCAGTCTCTTTTTTCATCTAATAATCAAGGCACTGTTTGTGTTGCTGGTTCGTGATAGTTTGGTGGCGTCGCTGGGTTTATATTTGTATCTGGTTGATTGTCGGGCGTTGTTTGATTATTTTCTTCAGTTGAATAACTACTGGAAGCACTGCTGCTAGATTGACTTTGTTCATCTTGAATTCGGGAACTTTCATCGACGCGCGAGTCACTTTCTGTTTCAGAAGAACTTGATGAACTTGTACTAGCTTCATCAGCTGAGCCTACTGCCCCTGAACGAGACGGCATACCATTGCTCCTGTGAACTACGACTTGAAGAACCATTAGAGCGACGTAGTGTTGGTTGATGCCCCTTAATAAAGAGCTCTTTAGTTGTACCAACGGCTGAAGTTCCAATAACCGGTGGATTCGTACCAGTAATGATGTTTTCAGAAATAACATTAGTTGGTTTGGTCCAATCCGTATTCTCAACATTCTCTGATAACGAACTCATTAAACGCCGATACAAATACACTGGAATTTGTTGTTCCGACATAGATAACCCATTTTTCTCTGGTTGATCATATCCGGTCCAAAGCGCAATACTGTAATGCTTCGTATAGCCAGCAAACCAAGCATCTTTGGCTGAATTAGCCAAAGCAGGGTTCTGTGAAATTTCTTTGTCTGAATATTGTACAGTTCCGGTTTTCCCAGCTTGATATAAGCCTGATATTTGTGCGTTGGTTCCAGTGCCGTTACGAATCACATCTTTAAGCATATCGGTAATCATGTAAGCAGTAGAGGCCTTCATCGCCTGCTTAGATTGACTTTGGTAATTATGTTGCATTCCATCAGCTGTTATGATTTGAGAAACGTATTCTGGCTTCTGATAGACCCCATTATTGGCAAATGCCGCGTAAGCACTGGCAACTTGTAGTGTGGATACATCTGCACCGATCCCAACACTTAGACCGGCACTATCTGGGATAGTAATATCTAAGCCCGAAGCAAAATCTTTTGCACGACTCAAACCCACTGTTTCTAGCGTCCGAATTGCTGGAATATTTCGTGATTGTGCTAAGGCTTTCCGCATCGTAATATTGCCCATGTATTGATGATCCCAGTCCTTCAAATCAATGTCTGTGCCAGCATAGGTATAAGGTGTATCTTGGACATAATGATAAGTGGACCAGTTCAAATATTCAATTGCCGGGCCATAATCTAAAATCGGTTTAATTGTTGACCCATTACTGCGATTGGTTGAAGTTGCCCGATTCCATCCAAGCAAAACATTACCTTGCTTACGACCACCGATCATGGCAATCACGTGGCCCGTATCTGGTTCCACAATTGTGCCGGCTAACTGCATTTTGTTATCTGGAAATAGCAAACTATTATTAGCCAAGGTGTAGAGTTCTTTTTGAACATCTAAATGCAAATTCGTCTTAATTTTTAGATTATCCCGGTAAGGATCATAGCCTTTTGACTTTACATCGCTGATAACTTCTTTAACATAATTGTCTGTGACATATCGATTGTCATTATCTTGATCAGGATCTTTTTTCGGCAGTAATCCAGAATTAATTGGTGTCTGCTTAGCAGCAGTGGCATCAGTCTGTGAAATTTTATGATTAGCTAACATCGCATCAATCACTAAATCACGTCGCTGCTGAGCTGCATCAGGATTTTTATACGGATCATAAGTGTTCGGCGCTTGTGGCATACCAGCAAGTAACGCTGCCTGGGCGAGGGTTAATTCACTGGGCTTTTTGCCAAAATAGTATTCACTTGCTGTGCCCATGCCGTAAACACCGTTGGCTAAATAAACTTTATTCATATAAAATTCTAAAATTTGCTGCTTAGAGTAGTTGCGTTCAACATTGATTGTTAAATAAGCCTCTTGTATTTTACGTTTAAATGTCTGATCCGATTTTTTAGTTGAAAACACAGAAAGTTTGACTAATTGCTGAGTTAAAGTACTACCACCTTGGGGCGCACCAGAATGTGTCAGGTTATGAAGGCCGGCTTTAACGATTCTAATTGGATTAATACCAAAAGGTTCTTGGTAAAAACGCCGATCTTCAATTGATACAACTGCATCTTTTAACGTGGTCGAAAATTGGTCACTTGTCGTATACTGCCGATTCTCATTGCCCAAAGTGGTTACTTTGTTGCCACGATAATCTAGAATAACCGAAGAACCGCCACTTTGCAGCTTAGCCTGTGTCACAGCTGGTGCTTGTCGACCAAGATAAAAAAAGATACAAACAACAATCAAAACCAAACCGAGTAAAACTAACATGGTATTACGAAAAAAGTGGTTTTTTTTCGTTGTTTTATTTGTATTATTTGAACTCACTAATTTGACTCCTTTAAATAATCAAGTAATTGCTCTACCGCTTGAATGTAGGGTAGAATAGGGTGGATCGCATATTTAATTTCATAACCGTGATGTTCAAATTCGGTTAATTGAATTGATTTAGCGCCGCCCTGTTGTTGTGCTTCCCAAGCTGTGATCAATTTCGTAGCTGGATACAAAAAAACACGCTCCCAGGCAACAAACTTAACGAGTACAAAACAGATTCCCTGTTGTTTTAAACAACGTTTGAAATGGTCAATTTGGTGCTGGTGAAAATTTTTCAGAGGGAACGACCGCTTATTCTTAGTCTCCTTCGCTTCAAAATCTAAATATCTGCCTTGATAAACACCGTTATAATCCGTTGTAGACGGCTGGCGAAAATACGCTTCCTTGATGACAGCTTTGGCGCGTTTGGGATAATCGACGTGGACGATTTGTACTGGAGTTGGTTTTTTATAAACGACAGCAGTATCATGGTTACGGTAGTACTCATTACTACTGTTGATCTCATCTTCCAGTGCCATACCACGATGGCCAAAAACAACTTTCTGTTGCTTTGCTTTAACAAATTGTTCGTGCTTTAATTGTGCTACAGGCTCAAACGCCTGTCCATTGGGATATTTTATCATGACAGTCACGCTCCAGTTGTCCTATTATAACAAAAATTTTAAACAAACTTTTTAATTTCATATATTTGTCATAAAAAAATGAGTCTATCTTAACAGAGAAGGTGAATTGTTGGAAAATCTATGGGTGACAGGTTATCGTAATTATGAATTGAATGTTTACGATGACAAAGACCCAAAACTTCGAATTATTAAATATGCGTTACGACAACAACTAACTACCTATCTTGATCAAGGTTTAGCTTGGATCATCACCGGCGCTCAGCTTGGAAGTGAACAATGGACCATTCAAGTTGCTCAACAGCTAAAACAGGACTATCCTGAACTACGGGTAGCTGCGATGCTGCCTTTCATGGAGTTTGGACATAACTGGAATGAGGCCAATCAAACCCAGCTAAACAATATTTTGACTACGGCAGATTTTACGGGCAATGTAAGTGCCAAAGCTTATCATAGTCCGCAACAGCTGAAAAATTATCAAACCTTTATGCTTGAACATACAGATGGTGCCCTGATGCTTTACGACCCCGAGTATCCAGGCAAACCCAAATATGACTATGATGCGATTTTAAAGTATCAAACGCAATCAGATTATACACTTGATTTGATCGATATGTATGATTTAGAAGATTTAAGCCGCCAAATTTCCCAGGATTCTTAGTCAATAATGGTTTTGAAAAGAAAATATTTTTGGTATACTGGTCACTAAGTAGTTGTTTTCAATTAAAATGAGGTGTTTTTAAACATGGATGGAAGAAGAGACTCGCAGGCCAATCGTCCGCAAGTACACATTAATTTACGACCTAAAGAAATTTTAGAAAAAGAATTTAAAACAAAAATGCGTGGCTATGATCCTGCAGAGGTCGATGAATTCTTAGATGATGTCATTAAAGATTATGAAACTTATAATACCCAATTAGAGCAATTAAACCAGGAAAATGCACGTTTGATCTCACGTATTGATGAGTTGAGTAAACAGGCAGCATCTGGACAAGGATTGGCTAATGGCCAACCTAATGCGACTAACGCCAATGTACCTTCAAATTATGATATTTTAAAACGGCTGTCAAATCTGGAACGTCATGTCTTTGGACAACAAAAATCTCCGGCACAACCTGGTACACCAGCCACATCTGGTAATAATTTTAATACTAATCCGAATTTAGCTGGTCAAGAGAACCGAGCTGGCCGTTACCAAAACACGATTACGAATAACGTTCAAAATCGGCAGAATAATTATCCTAATCAACCTGAAACCCCGGTAAATAATCGGGCAACTCCTGCTATGCCCCAAACGGCACCAGCAAATAATGGGATGGGTAATCCAAATTTAAATTCTAATCCAAATGTTCGTCCTAATGACAATGTGTCGGACCCTCGAGTAGCCAATGCAAATCGTAATTACAATAATTATGGTAACAATCGTTTCGACCAAAATGATCCTGATCCAAGATTCCAAAACAATACACCCAATCGATATGATAATAATGACTTGAATCGTTTCTAATATTCTGTATAATGGATAAAGTAAATCTTGAGTGATTGCGGTCTGCTTTTGCAGGCTGAGGAAAGTCCATGCCCGCACAGGCTGCGATGCCTGTAGTGTTTGTGCTTGGCCCAATAAGCCAAGGCAGTCAAATCGACTGACGGCGGAGAATTCAACTAAGGTCTTTGGGACTATGCTGAATTACCTGAAAAGTGCCACAGTGACGGAGTCGTCTTAGAAATTTGACGAGTGGAACGCGGTAAACCCCATGAGCGAGTAACCCAAACTTTTGGTAGGGGCGTCTTGTAAAAGAAACTGAACGACTTACAGGAGCTATTATTAGCAGATAGATGATCACTGAAGGAAAGTTTCCCCAAGGCTTTCTGGAACAGAACATGGCTTATAGAGATTTATAGGGTGAGAGGCTGGTTTCAGCCTCTTTTTTTATTGACATGAAAACGGGTTTTATATGAGGAGACGAATATGACATATCAGTTAATGGCCACCATGGCTTCTGGCTTAGAAGCAATAACAGCTAAAGAGTTACAACAATTGGGTTATGAAACAACAACAGAAAATGGGCGTGTTTTATTCAAAGGAGATTTAAAAGATGTGGTTCGCACAAATCTCTGGTTGCGTTCCGCAGATCGAATCAAAATTATTCTAGCAGAATTTAAAGCTTTAAGCTTTGAGGATCTTTTCCAAGGTATCAAAGCAGTCCCTTTAGAAGAATACTTACCAATGAATGCGCAATTTCCAGTTACGGGACGCAGCGTACGTTCAAAATTACATTCGGAACCAGATATTCAAGGGGTTACGAAAAAAGCTATGGTCGAACGCTTAGCAAGCTTTTACCATCGACGTACTCGTTTTCCAGAAACTGGGGCACGTTATTTGTTTGACATCAACATCACTAAAGATAAAGCTCGTTTTACACTAGATACAACCGGCGATAGTTTATTCAAACGCGGCTATCGTGTCGAAGCAGGGGGTGCACCCATCAAAGAAAACTTTGCTGCAGCTTTGATCTTATTAACAAATTGGCATAACGACATGCCCTTTAGCGATCCAATGTGTGGTTCTGGAACCATACCTATCGAAGCAGCCTTAATTGGACATAATATTGCACCAGGTCGACTTCGTAAATTTGCTTTTGAAGCATTTGATTGGTTTGATGGTCAACTATTGAGCGATGCTAAAGCTCAAGCAGAGACAATGATCAGACAAGACCCACTAACGATTTATGGATCTGATATTGATCAAAATATGATTCAAATTGCTAAAGTTAATGCCAGCAATGCAGGGGTACTTCACGACATTCAATTTAAACAAATTGCTGTAAAAGATTTGAATATTGATGAGGATGATGGCGTCTTAGTTACCAATCCACCTTATGGGAAGCGACTAAAAGACGCTGAAAGTGCTCGTGAACTATACAAAGAATTGGGCCAAGTTTTTCGGCCATTGAAAACTTGGAGCAAGTATATTCTAACCTCAGATCTCGAATTCGAACACTATTTTGGTGCAAAAGCAACCAAACGGCGTAAACTTTACAATGGTGCCTTGAGAGCAGATTACTTCCAATACTGGGCCCAAAAGCACTAAGATAATATTTGAATGGAGGCCTGTGTATGACGACGATGTTAACCATGGAAAGCCTGAAACCGGAACAAAGTACTTTCCTAAAACAAACTTATCCTGAACTAACAATTATCCCAGTCGAGGCTCTTGTGGCAGATCAGTTACGGCAGATAAATATTATTTATGGCTATAAAAATACTTATGCCAAACTTTTGACCCAATTACTTAATGATCCCCAAAGTAAATTAAAATGGCTGCAAACGATCTCGGCCGGTGTAGATTATTTGCCATTGGCACAACTAGCTAAAAAGCATATTCTGGTTTCAAGCGCTAGCGGTATTCACGCCCAAGCAATCAGCCAAAATGTATTTGGCTATCTGCTCTATTGGGCGCGAGCTTTAGACAAAGCTATCGCAGCTAAGACACAACACCAATATGGCTTAGATCCGCAAAAAATCGTCAATCTTGATGGTAAAACAATGATGATTTTTGGAACTGGACATATTGGGCAGCAAATTGCTAAAGTTGCTCAAGTTTTTAACATGCATGTCATTGGAGTTAATCGTAGTGGGCGAGCTAAACCTAGTTTTGATCAAATTGTTGACGATCAAGGTTATGCGGCTTTACTAGCCGATGTAGCCTACATTGTTAACGTCATGCCGTTAACAACAGCAACCCATCATTTTTTTAATGCGCAATTTTTCGAACAAGTTAATCATCAGGCTACGTTTATTAACGTTGGTCGTGGCCCCTCAGTAGACGAGACGGCTTTGATCAATGCTTTAAGCCATGGTCAAATCAAAGCAGCTGCCTTGGATGTTTTTGAGATGGAGCCATTACCACAAACATCTCCCTTGTGGCAAATGAATAATGTTTTGATCACGCCCCACACTTCAGGCTTGTTAGAGCATTTTCGCATTGCTTTCTTTAATGTATTTAAACCCAATCTAGCCCAATTCATGAAGGATGGTACTTTGATCCGTAACCAGATCGATTACCATGCGGGCTATTGATCAGCCAATTTATAAGTATAAAAAAAGGTATTGATTCAAAGTAGGGCTATACTCCTACTTAAGTAGACAGGTAAATAATTAAAACCTGTTTGCTTAGGAAGGAGTATTTTTTATGGGCCGAAAAGGTTCCAGATATTCTATTGATGAGAAACTTCATTTCATTGGCCTACTTAAAAACGGCCGATCGGCCAATTCTATTGAACGGGAGTTTGGTATCAAAGCGACAACGATCAGTCATTGGAATTATTTATTTCATCATGGAGGTATAGTCGCACTAAAACCCAAACATACATGTAAAAGTTATACTATCGAATTAAAGGAACAAGTCGTTCAAGAGTATCTAGCAGGCGGTATTTCAATGCCTCAACTTTGTGATAAATTCGAGGTCTCAAATCCCGGAGTTATTTTTCAGTGGCTTTCTCGGTATACTAGTGGTAAATCACTAGTATCTGCTAGGAGGAATCTAGCCATGAAGAACGGACGCAAGACAACACAACTTGAACGCATTGAGATTGCCGAGTGGGTCATCGCAAATGACATGGACTATACAGGTGCCACAAAACAGTACGATATCTCCTATGGACAAGTCTATGCTTGGGTCAAGAAGTTTAAACAAGGAGGCCCAGAGGCCTTGGTCGACCGTCGTGGTAAAGCTAAGTCAGACGATGGCCATCTATCTGCCAATGAACGCCAATCATTAGAGATCAAACGTCTTAAAGCAAGATTGGAATATGTTTCAACGGAGAATGCCTTGTTAAAAAAATTCGCAGAGTTGGAAAGGAGCGAAAGATCCCACAGGAAGTATACTTAGCCATCAAAGAATTGACAAAGATCATTAATCCAGACACCCAGAATCTATATACTGTCAGTAATTTATGCCGCTTGGCTGAAATTTCTCGTGCGGCTTATTATAAATGGTGTCATCACGTTCCCAGTAAGCGCCAGCTTGAAGATGCCGCTATTGTCGCTTTTATCCAACAATTAGAAGAAGCGCATCACTATATTTTGGAGTCAAACGATTAATGGTCTACATTGACAAAGAAACGCCTTATCATGCTTGTGCCAGTCGAGTGAGACGCCTGATGCATCTTCACCACATCTACGCATCGATCCGTATTGCCAAGCATGATCGTAAAGCTGAGCGCAAAGATATTATCTCGGGTAATAAACTACTAAATGCCCAGCTGGAACATGAGTTCCACCCGATCGGATGGACCACACTTGGGTGACTGATTGTTCCGAATTAAGATATGGCGTTAATAATGAGCAACGTGTCCGTCTAAGCGCCATCAAAGATCTTTACGATCATCGGATCGTAAGTTGGGCTATTGCGTCGACGGAAACAGCAGAATTAGTCAGTAAAACGCTCGACTTAGCCCTACAACAAGTATCTGGTGCTAAACCAAAGATCGTACACAGTGATCAAGGTAGCAGTTATACTTCAGGCAGTTACAACCTAAAACTAGCCAGTTTAGGCATCACCCATAGTATGTCCCGTCCAGGGACACCTGGAGACAACAGTCCTATGGAGAGCTTCTGGAGTCACATGAAAGAAGAATTCTTCGCCTTTGAACAAGCGTATTCACAAGAGGAACTAGCGCTTCAGATTTCACGTTGTATCGATTGGTATAACAACAAACGTCGCCAAGAAACACTTAACGGCATGACCCCAACCAATATGGGTGCCATGCCGTTAAGAAAAGTGCATAAGCATTTTAATTATTTAAGTTGTCTACTTGACACGGAGTAGTTCCTAGGAATCAATACCTTTTTATTAGTGCGCCCGGCATGGGCGCTAACTTGGTGGTGAAAGTCCACTATAGACCGTAGTAGTCGGAACTATTAGTTGAGGACAAGGGTGTCCACCGTGAGGTGGAATCTGAAGGAAGTCTAAAGCAAAGTGCTGAACCAATGAACAAGAAGTGGCTATAAGGCTGTTTGCAGTGGATAAGGTTGCTAAACAAACTGAAGTCCCATACTACTCGAAACTGTACGCAGTAAAGCCAGTGGTTACATGGCACGAAAGTTAGCGTTCTTACCCGGGAGGTCTGTATCATACGTTCCCGACAAGAGAAACGGAAAGTTTCACAGGTACAAACTAGGCAGTGATGTCTAGCTGAATGATACAGAAGTCAGCCGAGGCCATAATAGTTGTCCTTTGGACAACGAAGGGCCGAACTTTAACAATTCTCGTCAAAATTGGAGGTAGAAATCATGCAACAATCGCAGAAAACAGAACCATGTTCTGGTCACGGCGGCATGGTAGACCTGGAAGGTCAAGAGCAACCCGGGGCGCGTAGTGTGATTTCCGGTGAAGATAAGATGTGGAATGGCGTTTCATTTCAAGATTTAGTTTTGTCCCGAGATAATTTGAATCAAGCTTACCTTAAAGTCAGAAGCAACAAGGGTGCAGCGGGTATTGACGGTCTAACTGTCGATGAGCTGTTGCCTTATCTGAAACAACATCGTGATGAGCTAATCGCATCACTGCGTGATGGCAGTTATCAACCATTACCAGTTAAACGAGTCGAGATTCCAAAACCGGACGGCTCCAAGCGCAAGCTCGGGATTCCAACGGTGGTCGATCGACTTGTTCAGCAAGCAGTCGCTCAAGTGATGTCGCCAAGGTTTGAAAAGATATTCTCGGATAGCAGTTTTCGGTTTCCGACCAATCGAAGTGCTCATGATGCCATCAAACGGGTCATAGCGCTGTATGACCAAGGTTATCACTATGTGATCGACCTTGACCTTAAGGCATATTTCGACACGGTCAATCATGATTTACTGATGAAATTTGTCGGCCAATATATCGATGATTCCTGGCTATTAAGACTTATTCGTAAGTTCTTAACGAGTGGGGTTATGAATGGTGGTCTGTTTGAGAAATCAGCTCAAGGCACGCCGCAAGGTGGAAATATCTCGCCATTATTGGCGAATATCTACCTTAATGAGTTGGATAAGCTGCTCATGGCCAGAGGCCATCAGTTTGTGCGCTATGCGGATGATTGTAGTATCTACGTCAAAAGTAAGCGCGCAGGCTACCGCGTACTGGCCAATGTGACCAAGTTCTTGGAGAAAGACTTGAAGCTAACAGTCAACCAAAAGAAAACTCATGTCGGGTCGCCCTTGAGATTGAAATTTTTAGGGTTCACTTTAGGTGTGAGTAAAGGCAAAGCATATGCCCGGCCGCACAAAGTTGCCAAAGAACGTATCAAACAGGCCGTAAAGCTAATCACCAAACGGAACCGCGGTGTTAGTCTGAGACACTGTCCTTAAAGAGATCAAGCGTAAAATGCGAGGCTGGTTACGATACTATAGTATTGGCCGCATGAAGGGCTTTCTTAAAGCGCTAGACACATGGTTGCGCACGAGGATCCGGCAGTATATCTGGAAATCATGGAAGAAAATCAAAACGAAGTTCCGAAATCTTAGAAAGTTAGGGAATCGGTGTCAGAAGCACGAATATTTTCTAATACCCGTAAAGGGTATTGGCATACTGCACATACCGGTGTACTGAAATATACTCTAACAAACGAAAGACTGGAACGCCGTGGACTTATCAATCTGTCCACAATGTACCAGTCTATTCAGAAACGCTTAAGTTATTGAACCGCCGTATACGGAACCGTACGTACGGTGGTGTGAGAGGCCGACCCGTTAGGGTCTCCTACTCGATTCCTTAAGCACATTAACTATGACTACTGTGCTAACAACTCAATAACTTCAGACTTAGGAATGCCATTAAAGTATTTATTGGTATCTATATTTTCTAAGGTTTCGCTCAAATGCTGCCGATCATAAATTGTGCCTTTAAGTTTCTCTGCCAATTGTGTCGCATCTTCAGGGCCGAAGAAATCGCCATAGAATTTGATATTCTGAATTTTGCCGCTTTCTACTAATAAGCGAGCATCAATGGTTCCAAAGTCAAAATGCTTCCGTTTTTGTAACGTAAAGTCTGGTGACTTGCCATAAACCCAATCCCAGTTATTATAAGTATCATCAAAGATTTTCTTAATTTGTTGCTCATCTTCTGGTGTCACAATATATTCATGAGCCTTAATCTCGTCAATACTTTTAGCATTGAATAGATGCAATAACAAAATATCCCTAAACTGAGCCGTTGTTAGATTCTGATATTCTGGTTTTAAATAGGGCTTAAGATTGGTAACACGGCTACGAATGGACTTGATACCCTTAGAAGCAATCTTATCAGCAGGCACATTCAGCGCTTCCGTTAGAACATCAAGATCCACATCATATGAAAGGGTTCCGTGACTGAAAGTCTTTCCGTTTTTAGTATACATGGCATTACCCGAAAACTTCTTATTATCGACCAAAATATCATTACGGCCACTGACTTCTGCACTAGTCGCACCCATTTCATGTAAGGCGTCAACAATGGGTTGGGTAAATGACTTGAAATCGCCAAACTCTTCGCTGTCAGCTTTGACTACAAAGCTGAAACAAAGATTTCCTAGATCTTGATAGACAGCACCGCCACCAGAAAGCCGGCGTGTGACTGTAATGTGATGATCTTCAACATATTTTTGATTGATTTCTTCAAATGTATTTTGATTCCGACCTACAATAATACAAGGACCTTCTATATAAAATAACAATAAAGGTTCGTCAAAATTTTTATTGTTCATTAAATAAGTTTCTGTTGCCAAATTTTCCCGAATATCATTAGACTTCATAATTACGTAACGCATTATAAAACCCCTTTCATCAATATATTCAAAGTATACAATTTATTTGTAAAAAAGGGAATCATTCCGATGAGATGAATTTGCCAAATAAACGTATAAAAACTATATTAGAAAGCGTAATATAGTTTTTATGAGGTGAGTGTAAGTGAAAAAGGAAAAAGAAGCTAAACATGAAGCAATTATTGATATGAATGAATTTTTGATCAAGTATGGTAATCAAAAATTGCCTGAAGATCGTAACGTTGTCCACACTATTTATGATGCAGCTAGCAAGGGTCTGGAAAACCTAGACGACTTATTCCAAGATAATGGGTTTGGCCGTACTGAAAATTTTCTTGATGTTGCTAAGGGATTCATTGTTGACTATTATGGCGAAGACCCAGCAAAGACCGATCGCAAAGCTAACGAGTTAGCAAAAGAAGCCATCAATTATCTTGGTAGACATCTTGATGACTTCGTCAAATGGGAAAAATAGGTTTTAATTAAAACTCTGCCAATCTCGCGCCCAAATCATAGCCATGGCGCCTTGTCCTGTGTGCACACCGATTACTGGACCAATAATACTTTCATCGACAATAATATTGGGAAAGCTTTGCTGTAAATCGGTCATCCACTGATGTTTGACCGCCTCATCTGCCGCATCGAACACGGTTACGCGAACAGGATAGTCTACTTGCGCTATGGCTTGACCAAAAGCCGTTTTAATATGTTCATAAGCTTTCTTAGCCTGTCGTTCTTTGGCGATGGCAGAAATTTTACCTTCATTTTGGATATCCATTGAAAGAATCGGTTTAATTTTGAGTAACCCCCCGATAAAACTAGAGGCATTGCTCAAGCGGCCGGTTCTTTTTAAATGGCTCAAATCATCAACCATAAAGTAAACGCCCATTGTTGTCTTTTCCTGATCTAGCGCCTGAATGATCTCTGCTGGCGTTTTACCAGCTTGAGCTAATTTTCCGGCTAACAAGGCCATATCTGCTAAACCAGCACAAGTGATATGGGAATCATAGACATGGACCTTAATATTAGATACTTCTTTAGCATAGGCCGTTAAATTGGGTACAAAAGAACTTATGCCGCTGGATAACAGAATACAAATCACATCTGTATACCCAGCTGCCGCTAAGCGATCAAAGTATACTTGAACTTCCCCAAGAGCAGGTGTCGAAGTTGTCGGTAGCTCTTGATCTTTATTTAAGCGTGAGTAAAATTCGTCTGAAGTTATATCTTTCGTATCATAATACGTGTGATTACCCCAAATAATTGGAATTGGTACGACTTGTATTTGATATCTATCCTGTTGTGCTTGTGTAAGGTAAGCCGTACTATCCGTTAACACAGCTGTTTTCATAATGTTTCACTCCAAAATACATTTAGTTTGTTTTATTATAACGTAATTACACTGGATTCCAAATAATTTGAAAAAGTCCTTTACTAACGTAAAGTAAGTTGGTATACTTTTAAGCATGCAATAAATAATTAAAGGTGGTTAAAAACTTTATGTCTTCTCAATACTTGGATTTAGTCGAAAAACGTCGTACAATTTATGCTTTGGGTAAAAAGGTAACACAAACGCCTGATGAAATCGTTGAATTAGCAGAGCGTGCAATTGAATTGTCACCATCTGCATTCAATAACCAAACGACGCGTGCCGTTTTCTTATTTAACGAAAACCACGATAAACTCTGGGATCTTACTTTGGAACGCCTTCGTCCTGAAGTACCTACTGAAGAAGCATTTAAGAGCACACAAGCTAAAATTGAAGGCTTCAAGGCTGCCTTTGGTACAATCTTATTCTACACGGATACTGATGTTGTTAAAGAATTTGAAAACAACTTTGCTTTGTATGCTGATAACTTTGCTGATTGGGCTGAACAAGGTCAAGGGAATGCACAATTCAACGTTTGGACTGCTTTTGCTAACGAAGGCATTGGTGCAAATTTACAGCATTATAACCCATTGATCGATGATGAGGTTAAAGCCGCTTTCAACATTCCAGATAACTGGAAATTACGCGCACAATTGCCTTTTGGTTCAATCGAACAACCAGCTGGCGAAAAAGAATTTATGGATCGCGAAGATCGTTTCAAGGTCTTAAAATAATTAGTTTTTTCTAATTGATATTTAAAATAACGTGAGTTCCGAGACAGTTTCTTACATTGTCTTAGGGCCCACGTTATTTTTTAACAAAAGCCCATTGTTGACTGGCTTTTGTCTTTACTTAATCAGTTAGTAATTTTGTAACTCGCTTAAGGCAAGGGAATGGGCGCCACTGTTTGCACGTTCGGGGATCCATTCATTCAAAACCAAGGTAAACTGGCTTTGCAGTACTAATAACTGTTTCAATACAGATGCAAAGTGCTTTGCATAATGTTTCGTCAAACTATCGATCAGCAGTTTGCTATCGGCATAAAACGCAACAACTTCATCGGTAGAGAAATTTTCTGTTAGATAAGTGAAAGCCCAAATTGCAGCCCTAAATTCGGCTTCATGGTTATTCATTGTACCCAGATAGGTTTTGAGTTGGATTTGCTTATGTGCCTGAATAATTAAAGCACCGCCCGTTGCTGGTCCTGGATTACCGCGCACAGCGGCGTCGGTATACAATTTTAGCATGTGAACACCTCGAACAAATCAACATTGATTTAAAAGTTATGTTAACATATATTTCATGGAAATATAACCTTGGAGGCCTCTATATGGATCAACAACATAAATTTCGCGTCCAGCCAGCAATGACTAACACCATTATTTATTGGTGTATCATGTTAATTTTTTTATTTTTAGGTCTGATTATTCAATTTGAAACGACGGGTTTCAGCTGGATAGGTATGATTTTTTGGCTAATTGCTATCAGTTTAACAATTTATGGTGTGCTAGGCTTCAAGCTCGAACTGCTCTTTACTGAGAAATCATTAGCTGCCCTAAAGTATCATCGGGCGTTTGGTCGCACGAAGCTGCTTTCTATTAAAAATATTAAGAAAATCACAATTTTGAACCACAATGTTCGGATTACAATGATTAAGCCTGGCTATTTACACTATGATATCCTAATGAGTCGTAAAAAAATGAACAAATTCTTAGAAACAATGAATAAAAATCGTGTTACAATAGTGGACGTCGATAAAGTGTTAATTGACAACTAATTCTTTTTCAGGAGGCATTTCATGAAGCGCGATATTGAAATTGCACAAGCGGTTGAAGCAACCACAATGAAACCAATCAATGAGATTGGTGCAAAAATAGGTTTACAAGCGAACGATTTAGAAAATTACGGTCAATATAAGGCTAAACTTACTTATAATGCAATCAAACAAGTTAAGGACAAGCCCCAAGGAAAACTTGTTTTGGTTACCTCGATTAATCCAACACCAGCAGGTGAGGGAAAATCGACGATTTCAATTGGACTAGCAGATGCCCTAAACAAAATTGGTCAAAAAACAGTCATTGCCTTGCGTGAGCCTTCTTTGGGTCCTGTCATGGGTATGAAAGGTGGTGCAACTGGTGGCGGTCAAGCCCAAGTGATTCCAATGGAAGATATTAATTTGCACTTCACCGGTGATATGCATGCACTGACGACGGCAAATGATACTTTAGCAGCCTTGATCGATAACCATATTCAGCAAGGTAATGAACTAAACATTGATCCGCGCCGGATCCAATGGAAACGTGCTTTGGATATTAATGACCGTGCCTTACGTCAAATTGTGATCGGTCTTGGTGGTCCAACTTCAGGTACCCCGCGTCAAGATGGGTTTGATATTACCGTAGCTAGTGAGTTGATGGCTATTTTGTGCCTTGCTGAAGATATTAGTGATTTGAAGCAACGCATCGCTAACATTACCGTTGCTTACACTTATGACCGGCAACCCGTCACCGTGGCAGATTTAAAAGTCCAAGGTGCCATTACAATGTTATTAAAGGATGCTTTAAAACCAAATTTGGTACAGACACTAGAACAAACACCTGCTTTTATCCATGGGGGGCCATTTGCAAATATTGCGCATGGCTGCAATAGCATTCTAGCTACTAAAATGGCCTTAGGTCTAGGAGACATTGCCGTAACCGAAGCTGGATTTGGTGCAGACCTTGGCGGTGAGAAGTTTATGGATATTGCCGCACCAGCCATTGGCCATACGCCAGATGCAACCATTATTGTTGCGACTGTACGTGCTTTAAAATATAACGGTGGCGTTCCTGTGGCTGAATTAACTAATGAAAACTTGACCGCTTTGAAGAAAGGCTTTGCAAATTTACGGCGACATATTAAAAATATGCAACAGTATCACGTCCCGGTCGTTGTAGCCATCAATGCCTTTTCTGCAGATACGGCGGCTGAAATTAAATTACTTCAAGATTTATGTGCTGAGTTAGGTGTCCAAGCCATTAATACTGAAGTTTGGGCCAAGGGCAGTGCCGGTGGCATTGATTTAGCAAAGGCTGTTACTGAAGCTTTAAAACAGCCTGCTGAATTCACACCACTTTACGATCGCCAGGACTCAGTTGAAAATAAAATCAATGCAATCGTTCAAAAAATTTATGGCGGTAAACACGTTGAATTTTCCAACAAAGCATTACAAAACCTGAAATTAATCAACAAAAATCAATGGCAAGATTTAGCAATTTGTATGGCAAAGACGCAGTATTCATTTACCGATGATCAACATGTGCTAGGTGCGCCGGAAGACTTTACGATCCATGTTCGTGAAATCATCCCTAAAACGGGGTCAGGTTTCTTAGTCGTTTTAACAGGCTCTGTCTTAACAATGCCAGGATTACCTAAAAAACCGGCAGCATTAAATATGGACGTTGATGAGAATGGTGTTATTTCAGGTTTATTTTAAATAATAGTGAAGGTGAATTATGTTTTTTCTCTGGCTCGGCTTAGCGGCCATCATCGTAATTATTGACCAGCTTGTCAAACATTGGGTGCTCACAAATCTTACGCTTGGGGCAGGTCATGTACTTTTACCACATGTTTTTTCACTTTTCTACGTTCGTAATTATGGGGCTGCTTGGAGTATCTTGCAGGGAAAAACCTGGTTCTTTTATATTGTTACGACAGTTGCTAGTGTTGTGATCATCTATCTATTGTATCGAAAACAACATGATCACATCTTGTTAAAACTCGGGTTAAGTTTTATTTTGGGCGGCGCCATCGGTAACTTTATTGACCGACTTCATCTAACTTATGTTGTTGACATGTTTCGACTAGATTTCATCAATTTTCCCATCTTTAATGTGGCTGATACCTTTGTGACGGTTGGTGTTGTTTTATTGTTTATTTATTTACTATTTTTTGATAAGGATGATGTCAAAGCATGAGTGAAGTTATCAGCTACCAATCTGAAGTTGAAAAACAACGAATCGATCGAGCTATCAGTGCCCATTTTACGAAATACTCTCGGTCCCGAGTACAGCATTGGTTAAAAAATGATCGCATAACCGTCAATGGTCAAGTTGTTAAAGCAAACTATCAAGTCCAAATTGGCGATCATATTCAGATTGACATTCCTGAACCGACCCCATTAGAGGCTATTCCTGAAAAGATACCTTTGGACATTATTTTTGAAGATCAAGACGTCATGGTCGTTAACAAACCTCAAGGTATGGTCGTGCATCCTTCCCCAGGACATCCTGATCATACATTGGTTAATGCTTTGTTGTACCATACTCATTTCAAAGGAATCAATGACAAACTTCGCCCTGGTATTGTACATCGAATTGACAAGGATACTTCAGGCTTATTAATGATTGCCAAAAATGAAATGGCAGTTCAATCGCTGACGGCCCAACTCAAAGCTAAAACCAATGAACGCGCATATTTAGCCATCGTCCACGGCATTATTCAAGAACCAGCGGGTACGATCAATGCCCCAATTGGCCGTGACCCTAAAGACCGTAAACGCCAAGCAATTGTCCGCGATGGGCGGCCGGCCGTCACCCATTTTACAATATTGGAGCGTTTCCCTAAGAGCCAATATACATTGATCAAATGCGTCTTAGAAACAGGGCGAACACATCAAATTCGTGTCCATCTGAAATATATCGGTCATCCTTTGGCCGGAGATCCGGTGTATGGGCCTAAAAAGACACTTCCGGGAAATGGACAATTTTTACATGCCGAGACCTTAGGCTTCAAACATCCACGTACCAATGAGGAATTGCAGTTCAGTATTGAGCCACCTAAGATTTTTCAACAAACACTCAAAAAACTTAGAACAATTGGTTGACAGTTACAGTGTTATTCGATATAGTTTAATCAATCAAATAAAAGCACCTTTAAATTTAGTCCAGAGAGGCTAAGAAGGTATACACGTTAAAACATAACCACTTTCAAGCAGTGATTAACTGCATTGAATTAAGTTGGTAGTTTAGGCATTATGTGTTGTCTTGTATAGCGCTCTATCCACTCTGGATCGGGCGCTTTTTTTATGCATTAATACATATCTATAAAGGAGCGAATCATTATGACCAAGGAAGTAGTTGACAGCGCAACAATGAAAAGAGCCCTGACACGAATCACTTATGAAATTATTGAACAAAATAAGGGTGTCGAAAACATTGCCCTTGTTGGCATTAAAACTCGTGGTATCTATGTTGCGAAAAGAATCGCAAGTCGTTTACAACAGCTTGAAGACATCAGCGTTCCAGTAGGTGCTTTAGATATTACCCTCTATCGTGACGATATCCACGACGCTTCTAAAAAAAGAGAACCTGAGGTTAATAGTACTGAAATTGACTTTTCGATTGATGATAAGAACATTATTTTAGTGGATGACGTGTTGTTCACAGGGCGTACCATTCGTGCCGCTTTAGATGCCTTAATGGATATTGGCCGACCTAAAAAGATTTCATTAGCTGTGCTAGTTGACCGCGGTCACCGCGAACTACCGATCCGTCCAGATTTTGTTGGCAAGAATATACCAACGGCCTTAGATGAACAGATCCATGTTAATGTTGAAGAAATCGACGGTCGGGATGGTATTGATATTTCCGATTTACAAACCAAAGCATAATATTTGATATAAGGAAGGGTGTCCGGCTTGTCAGATCAAAAGCCATTTCGCAATAAAGAAGCTATTTTAGATATTCAAGATCGACCAACCTTTGGTCACTGGTTGGGATTGTCGATTCAGCATCTATTCGCCATGTTTGGTTCTACTGTATTGGTTCCAATTTTAGTAGGTTTGAATCCGGGAATCGCTTTATTCAGTTCCGGCGTTGGCACATTGATGTATATCTTGATCACCAATCGACGTATTCCCGCTTATATGGGTTCCAGTTTTTCTTTCATCGTACCTATGTTGGCCCTCATGAAAACGACGGGTTATCCTGGCATCGCTCAAGGAACGGTTGGCGTTGGTATTGTTTATCTGATTGTGAGTTTGATCGTTGCAAAGATCGGTTACAGCTGGATTGACAAAGCATTACCACCAATTGTGGTTGGGCCAATCGTAATGGTCATTGGATTATCTTTAGCTGGAACTGCGGCTAAAGATGCAACAATGAATGGTACACACTATGATATTCGTTTCTTTATCGTTGCCATGGCTACCGTATTGATCGCAATTTTTCTAAATATGTTCCTTAAAGGATTTTTAAGTCAAATCGCGATCTTACTAGGCATCATCGCTGGATACTTGTTGGCTGTTTTAGTTGGTATCGTAAATTTCAAACCCGTTATAGCAGCGGCTTGGCTACAACTGCCAAATTTCCAGGTACCTTTTCTTTCTTACCACCCACACTTATACTGGGGTGCGATTTTAAGTATGGTTCCGATTGCCTTTGTGACCATGACCGAACATATGGGCCATATCATGGTTCTAAATGGTTTAACCCATCGAAACTTTTTCAAAAAGCCAGGATTAAACCGGACCTTAGCTGGCGATGGGACAGCTTCAATCATTGCCGGTTTCGTTGGTGGCCCACCAGTCACTTCTTATGGTGAAAATATTGGTGTATTGGCAATTACAAAGGTTCATAGTGTTTATGTACTCATGGGTGCTGGCCTGTTTGCTGTATTATTCAGTTTTGTAGGTAAACTGAGTGCCTTGATTCAAAGTATTCCATCACCAGTCATTGGTGGTATCAGCTTTCTACTTTTTGGCGTAATTGCTTCAAGTGGGTTACGTGTATTAATTGATAACCACATTGATTTCAACAAAAAGCGTAACTTAATGATTGGTTCATCGATCTTAGTAATTGGTATCGGCAATGCTTATCTACAACTTGGTGAATTTCAGTTTTCTGGCTTAGCAATTGCAACTGTACTAGGTATTGTTTTGAATCTCGTTTTACCAGAGCAAGCAGCAAGTGAAAGGGAAGTGGCGTAAGTGATACGCAAACATGATTTTGTCACGGTGGCGGATTTATCTAACGATCAAGTTTTAGAATTAGTTCAACGAGCAGAGGCATTCAAGCATGGCGCTAGCATTCAGCTAAAACGGCCTGTTTATGCCATCAACTTATTCTTTGAAAATTCAACCCGGACTCATACAAGTTTTGAAATGGCTGAACGTAAATTAGGTATGCAAGTTTTGAACTTTGAAGCCCAAACAAGCTCCATCCAAAAGGGTGAAACGCTTTATGACACCGTTAAAACAGTCAGTTCGATTGGTGCTGATATTGCCGTGATTCGTCATCCAAAAGATGCGTACTATCAACCGTTGTTACAAGCAAATTTACCGATTAGTATCGCCAATGCGGGGGATGGTGCCGGCCAACATCCATCTCAATGTTTGTTAGATATGATGACAATTTATGAAGAATTTCATCATTTTGCAGGTTTGAAAGTTGCTATTGTTGGTGATTTGCTACATTCTCGTGTCGCAAAATCCAATATGATGTTGCTCAAAGATTTAGGTGCTGAGGTTGTTTTTGGTGGCCCTGATGCTTGGTATAGCGATGAATTTGCGGCATACGGCCCCCATTTGTCGATGGGCGAGATTGTCGATCAAGTCGATGTCTTGATGTTGCTCCGCGTTCAACATGAACGTTTAAACCAAACGGATAATCAAAGCTTTTCACAAGCGGACTATCACAAAAAATATGGTTTAACACTTGAAAGAGCCACTCATCTGCAAAAACAGGCAATTATTATGCATCCTGCACCTGTCAATCGAGGTGTTGAAATTGCCTCTGAATTAGTTGAATGCCCACAATCCCGTATTTTTCAACAAATGACTAACGGCGTCTTTACGAGAATGGCCATTTTAGAAACTTTGTTACGAGCCAAAAACCTGATTCAACCAACAAGTAATTTATCTGCAGGAGCTGATAAACATGTCATTAATTATTAAAAATGGAACAGTCTACTACCAAGGCAAACTAACAAAACTAGATATTTTGGTTGCTGATGGCAAAGTTAAACAAATCGCACCTCATATCGTAGCTCCAGCTGATTCGAAGGTATATGATGCAAACGGTCAATTAGTAACACCAGGCTTAGTTGATATTCATGTACACTTCCGTGATCCAGGCTTAACTTATAAAGAAACCATTGCTACAGGCAGTCTTGCTGCAGCTCATGGTGGCTTTACAACTGTTTGTGCCATGCCAAATGTCGATCCGGTCCCAAACACACCGGAACTATTACATAATCAAATCAAACGAAATCAAACTGACGGTCACGTTAAAGTATTTCAATATGCCCCCATTACCAAAAATCTAACAAGTACAGACCTTGTGGATGCTCAAGCAATGGCTGACGCTGGGGCTGTTGCGTTTACCAATGATGGTAAGGGTGTGCAAGAAGCTGGTACAATGTATGACGCTATGAAAGCGGCCAAAACAGTTCAAAAAGCTATTGTTGCCCATGTTGAAGATAACTCTTTAGTCCGTGGCGGGGTTATGAATGCCGGTCCGATAGCTGATAAGTTGAACTTACCGGGTATTCTATCTGTTTCAGAATCCGCCCAGGTTGCGCGCGATATTGAACTTGCTCAAGCCACTGGTGTTCATTATCATATTTGCCATATTTCAACTGCTGAGAGTATTCGCCAAGTGCGTGCTGCTAAAGCTGCCGGAATCCACGTAACTTGTGAAGTTAGTCCCCATCATTTAGTCCTCGATGACACAATGATCACGAAAGACGATCCTATGATGAAAATGAATCCACCGCTACGTAGCTTTGCCGATCGACAAGCATTAATTGCTGGGTTGATGGATGGGACAATTGATTGCATTGCAACCGATCATGCGCCGCATAGTATTGAAGAAAAGAGTGGTTCTATGCTAACAGCGCCTTTTGGAATTACCGGCTCTGAAACGGCTTTTGCCATCTTATATACAAACTTGGTTAAAACTAGAATAATTTCTTTAGAACAGCTTTTAGCGGCCATGACAGCTAAAGCCGCAGCTATCTTTAATCTAAATGCAGGTGTTTTAGCTGAAAATAAAGCTGCCGATATTGCCGTCTTTGATTTACACCAAGAACATCAAATTCAAACAGCTGACTTTGTTTCAAAAGGTAAAAATTCACCATTTGTTAACGATGTAGTTTATGGCTGGCCAAAAGCAACTTTTGTAGATGGCCAACAAGTACAATTTCCCCAATTAGGAGGTCAAGCATGAAGCGCTATTTAATATTAGAAGATGGTAGTGTCTTTGCCGGTGAAGGTTTCGGTGCGCCATTTACAACTACCGGTGAGATTGTCTTTAATACCGGTATGAGTGGTTATCAAGAAACAATTACAGATCAATCTTATAATGGTCAAATTGTGACATTTACTTACCCATTAATTGGCAACTACGGCATCAATCGTGATGACTATGAATCTATTATCCCAACTTGTAAGGGGGTCGTTGTTCATGAGGTCGCCCGTCGAGCTAGTAATTGGCGCAATCAAATGTCCCTAGACGAATTTCTTAAAGCAAAACGGATTCCCGGTATCACCGGTATTGATACCCGAGCATTGACCAAACGCATTCGTTCAGAAGGTACCATGAAAGCAAGTATTATGGATACTGCGGATGAACATGCTTTTGATCAGTTAAAGGCTTTAGTCTTACCTAAAAATCAAGTACAACAAGTTTCTACAAGTCAAGCCTATCCAAGTCCGGATTTAGGTCGGAATATTGTGGTCGTTGATTTTGGCTTGAAGCACTCGATCTTAAGAGAGCTGTCACGTCATAACTGCAATGTTACTGTCGTGCCTTACAATACGACTGCTGAAGAAATCTTAACCTTAAATCCTGACGGTGTCATGCTGACGAATGGTCCTGGTGATCCAACGGAGGTCCCTGAAGCCATCAAAATGATTCAAGGCATTCAAGGTAAAATTCCAATTTTTGGTATTTGTTTAGGCCATCAGCTTTTCGCTTTGGCAAACGGTTGCCGCACTTTCAAAATGAAATTTGGTCACCGTGGCTTCAATCATCCCGTCCGTGAAATTGCGACTGGTCGAATTGACTTCACCTCACAAAATCATGGCTACGCTGTTGATCGTGATTCAGTCAACAAGGATCAATTGATGGTGACTCATGAAGAAATTAATGACCATACAGTGGAAGGCCTACGTCATCGTTTTTATCCTGCTTTTACCGTTCAATACCACCCAGACGCTGCGCCTGGTCCACATGATGCTGTTCATTTATTCGATGAATTTATGGAAATGATCGATGCTTTTCAACAAAAGCAACGCCAAAACTAACAGGGGGCTTTTAAGTAATGCCAAAACGTCAAGACTTAAAGAAAATTTTAGTGATCGGTTCTGGCCCAATTGTCATTGGCCAAGCGGCAGAATTTGATTATTCCGGGACGCAAGCCTGCCTTGCATTAAAAGAAGAGGGTTATGAAGTTGTTCTGATCAACTCTAATCCAGCAACCATTATGACGGATAAAGAAATTGCCGACAAAGTTTATCTTGAACCAATTACGCTAGAATTTGTATCACAGATTTTACGTAAAGAACTACCAGACGCGATCTTACCAACTTTAGGTGGTCAAACTGGCCTAAATATGGCCATGTCCCTATCTGAGTCCGGTATTTTAGATGAATTAAATATTGAATTATTAGGTACCAAGCTTTCGGCAATTGATCAAGCTGAAGACCGTGAACAGTTCAAAGAATTAATGCAAAAGTTAGATGAACCAATTCCTGAATCACAAATTGCTTATTCTTTGAAAGACGCCCAAGAGTTTGTAGCTCAAATTGGTTATCCAGTCATTATCCGTCCGGCATTCACTTTAGGTGGCACTGGCGGCGGCATTGCTAATAATGATGCTGAACTTAAAGAAATCGTTGAAAATGGTTTGGCCTTATCACCGGTAACACAGGTCCTCGTTGAACGCAGTATTGCTGGCTATAAAGAGATTGAATTTGAAGTCATGCGGGATGCAGATGATAACGCCATGGTTGTCTGCAATATGGAGAACTTCGATCCTGTTGGTATTCATACTGGTGATTCAGTCGTTTTTGCACCAGTACAAACACTTTCAGACAAGGAAGTCCAAATGCTGCGGGACGCTTCCCTAAAAATTATTCGTGCCTTAAAAATCGAAGGTGGGTGTAACGTTCAATTGGCTCTAGATCCTAATAGTTTTAACTATTACATCATTGAAGTCAATCCACGTGTAAGCCGTTCTTCAGCGCTAGCTTCCAAAGCAACTGGTTATCCAATCGCAAAAATGGCCGCTAAAATTGCTGTCGGGTTAACATTAGATGAAATTAAAAACCCAGTGACAGAAACAACTTATGCAGAATTTGAACCTGCTTTAGATTACGTTGTTGCAAAAATTCCACGCTGGCCATTTGATAAGTTCGAAAAGGGCGATCGTAACTTAGGCACCCAGATGAAAGCGACTGGGGAAGTTATGGCAATTGGTCGAAATATCGAAGAAAGTTTACTAAAAGCGGTACGTTCATTAGAAATCGGGACGATTCATTTGGAAATGCCTGAATTAAGTGAGGTCCCTGATGATGACCTTTCTGAACGAATTATTCATCCCCAAGATGATCGGTTATTCTATTTAGCTGAAGCCTTACGCCGAGGCTACACTGTCGAAGAATTAGCTGAGTTGTCTAAAATTGACATTTTCTTCCTTGATAAATTACAACATATCATTGAAATTGAAAAAGAACTTGCCCAAAATAAAAACGATCTGGCTAGTTTGGAGCTTGCAAAGAAAAACGGATTTGCGGATCAAGAAATTGCCCACATTTGGCAGGAATCTGCTGATGACGTCCGGCAATTGCGCAAAGCAAATAAACTCGTTCCCGTATATAAGATGGTAGATACTTGTGCCGGTGAGTTTGAATCTCAGACGCCTTATTTCTATAGTACTTATGAAATGGAAAATGAAAGCCACGTGACTAATAAACCTTCTGTTCTAGTCCTGGGTTCCGGACCAATTCGTATCGGTCAAGGGGTAGAATTTGATTATGCGACGGTTCATTCGGTTGAGGCGATTCAAAAGGCTGGTTATGAAGCAATCATTATGAATAGCAATCCTGAAACTGTTTCAACTGATTTTTCAATCTCTGACAAATTGTATTTTGAACCATTGACAGCTGAAGATGTTTTGAATGTAATTGACTTGGAAAACCCAATCGGCGTTATTGTGCAATTCGGGGGTCAAACTGCCATCAACTTGGCTGCCCCATTAGTCGCTCACGGTGTTAAAATCTTAGGCACTCAATTAGCAGATCTAGACCGGGCTGAAGATCGGGACCAATTTGAACAGGTCATCAAAGCTGAAAATATTGCACATCCAATCGGTGATACTGTTACTGATGCGGCTAAAGCTCCGGAAGTTGCGGCACGTATCGGTTATCCTGTACTTGTGCGCCCTAGTTATGTCTTAGGTGGCCGAGCAATGGAAATCGTTCACAACGAGAAAGAGCTTAGCAATTATATGCAGAACGCGGTCAAGGCATCCAATGAACATCCTGTATTGATTGATAGTTATTTGGTTGGTAAGGAATGTGAAGTTGATGCAATCTGTGATGGTGAGACTGTTCTGATTCCTGGCATCATGGAACATATCGAGCGGGCGGGAGTCCATTCTGGTGATTCAATGGCCGTTTATCCACCACAAAATATGTCACAAACTGTCATTGACACAATTGTTACCTACACACAAAAGCTAGCCTTAAGTATGAATTGCATTGGCATGATGAACGTTCAATTTGTCATCCATGATGAAAAGCCTTATGTGATCGAGGTTAACCCACGGGCTAGTCGGACAGTGCCATTCTTAAGCAAAGTTACTGGTATTTCCATGGCTCAAGTTGCTACTCAAGTTGTTCTAGGCAAGAAATTAAAAGATTTAGGGTATGAAAATGGACTTGCAAAACCAAGTAAATTAATTCATGTCAAAGCGCCCGTGTTCTCATTTTCAAAACTTGCTAAAGTCGATAGTCTCTTAGGCCCAGAAATGAAATCAACTGGTGAAGTTATGGGTTCCGATCAAACTTTAGAAAAAGCACTTTATAAGGCATTTGAGGCAGCAAAAATGCATTTACCTGAATTCGGTAATATTTTATTTACCGTTGCTGATGCCGACAAACAAGAAGCGCTAGATTTAGCAAAGCGTTTCCGCCAAGTAGGTTACCAAATTTGGGCAACCAAAGGTACTGAAAGCTACTTTGAAGAAAATGGGCTTGATGTCAAAAGCGTTGAAAAGATTCATGAGTCCGAAAATAATTTACTGCAGAATTTGGAAAACGGTGAAATTCAAGCTGTTGTCAATACGATCGGTCAAGACAGCAAGAGTGCAAATGATGGGATCGAAATTAGAGAAATGGCAATTATGCATGGTATTCCACTCTTTACTTCATTAGACACCGCTGCTGCAATTGTTAAAGTATTAGAGTCTAAGAGTTTTGTAACAAATCCGCTTTAATTGTTAGATAAAATGTAACTATTTTCAAGGAGGCCGACCATGATCAAAGATTATACGGTTACGGTGGAGCAACAGGTTGAACTAGCACCAACTATTTTTGAACTGACACTCAATGGTGCTATCGCAACTGCAGGAATCACAGCGGGACAATTTGTAAATGTTAAAATTCCTGATGATCAGTATATTTTAAGACGGCCATTTGGCGTTGCTGAAGTCAACGAAACAAAAGCACAGATCAAATTGATCTACCGTGTTGTTGGTGAGGGGACAGAAATCATGGCTAAAGTACAACCTGATGATCAGTTAAAGGTATTGGGTCCTTTAGGTCACGGGTTCCCGATTGATTTTCTACAACCTAAAGATCGGGTGCTAATTGTTGGTGGTGGTACTGGCTTACCACCGTTATACGAATTAGGTCGCCGACTCCAACAAAAACAAGTACAAATGGAAATGGCCTTAGGGTTTCCAACTCGGGAACGCGTTTTTTATGAACATGAATTTGCGGCCTTCGGTGAAACTTATGTTAGTACAGATGACGGCACTTATGGAATCCAAGGAACAATCATTGACTTACTGAATCAAAAATTCAAAGCCCATGAATATCAAGCAATTTATGCTTGTGGCCCAAGAGGCTTAGAAATTGCCGTTAGTAATTACTTCGCTGGTCACCCCAACGCTTACATCTCTGCAGAAGCACGCATGGCTTGTGGTATTGGTATCTGTAATGCCTGTGTCTTGCATACAAAAGCAGATCCCAACGGCCCCTCAGAAAAAAAAGTTTGTGTTGATGGTCCTGTCTTTCATATTGATGAGGTGTTGCTATAATGACAAATGAAAACGCGCGCTTAAACGTTGATTTACCAGGATTGACACTTAAAAATCCGATTATGCCTGCAAGTGGTTGTTGTGGTTTTGGTGAAGAATTGGGCAATCTTTATGATTTAAATCAGCTCGGCGCCATCATGATCAAAGCAGCTACATCGCGACCAAGATTTGGTAACGAAACACCTAGAGTTTCAGAAACACCTAGTGGCATGCTGAATGCTATTGGCTTACAAAACCCTGGCGTAGATGAGATCGTTGCTGAAAAAATTCCTAATTTAAAAGCAAAATTTAATCAGTTACCAATCATTGCCAACGTCGCAGGTTCATCAGAAAGTGATTATGTTGCTGTTTGTCGCCAAATCGGACAGCCAGAGAAGATTGCAGCTATCGAATTAAACATTTCGTGCCCCAATGTAGCTCACGGCGGTATGGAATTTGGCGTGGATCCTGAGGCAGCTTATTCATTGACTAAGGCTTGTGTGGCTGCTGCTAATGTGCCGGTGTATGTCAAACTTTCACCCAATGTCACGGATATCCGAGAAATCGCACAAGCAGTAGCTAAAGCTAACCCAGCTGGATTTACACTGATCAATACTTTGGTAGGTATGCGTTTTGACCTAAATACCAAACAGCCAATTTTAGCTAATCGCACTGGGGGTTTGTCAGGTCCTGCCGTATTGCCGGTTGCTTTACGGTTGATTAATCAAGTTAAATCAGTTTGCGATTTACCAATTATTGGTATGGGTGGTGTAAACTGTGCAAAAGACGTTTTAGAAATGATGATTGCCGGTGCTGATGCAGTGGCGATCGGTACCGCCAATTTAACAGATCCTTTTGTTTGTCCGAAAATCATTGCAGACTTACCAAACGTCATGGACCAATACCACATCACTTCATTAAAAGATTTGATTGCACAACGAAATGGGGTAAGCGTATGAGTCTGCCAATTATTGCATTGGACTTTGAAACTAAAACTAAGGCATTACAATTTTTACACGAATTTCCTAAAGATGAACACTTATTCGTAAAAATTGGGATGGAACTTTTCTATCAAACTGGACCAAGTATTATTTCTGAAATCAGTAGTTTGGGTCATGATATCTTTTTAGATCTCAAATTGCATGATATTCCTAACACCGTACAGCGCGCAATGCATATTATTGCTGAAATGGGTAACATCAAGTTAACCACGATCCATGCTGCTGGTGGCTCACATATGATTGCTGCTGCTAGAGCAGGGCTAGATACGACAGCTTCTGGTCAAAAGATTCAATTATTAGCTATCACTCAATTAACATCCACTGCTCAGACACAATTGAATGAAGAACAAAAAATTCCTGGGTCGATTCGTGACTCTGTCTTGAATTATGCCAAATTGGCACAAAATAACGGCGCAAATGGTGTTGTTGCTTCAGGGCTTGAAGTTCATGATATCAAACAAGCTACCGATTCAAAGTTTTTATGTGTTACACCAGGCATTCGTCTGCAAGCTGGTCCTGATAAAGATCAGACTCGAGTTGTGACACCGGAAACTGCCCGGCAAAATGGCAGTGATTTTATTGTGGTTGGCCGGCCAATTACTCAAGCCGTTGATCACGTTGCAGCATATCAAGAAATTAAAAAGAGATGGCAGGGATAAGATGAATCAAGAAGTTGCTAAACAAGTTGCTAAGGATCTATTAAGTGTGCAAGCCGTATTCTTGCAGCCAGAAAAACCCTTTACCTGGGCTTCGGGCTTACATAGTCCAATTTATTGTGACAATCGAATTACTTTGGCTTATCCAATTGTAAGAAAACACATCGCCCAAGGACTAGCCGATATGATTGCTCAAGACTATTCCAGTGTTGAAGTGATTGCTGGTACCGCGACCGCAGGCATTCCCCATGCAGCTTGGGTTGCTGATTTACTAGGTTTACCAATGGTTTATATTCGTTCTAAGCCCAAAGATCATGGTAAGGGCAATCAAATCGAAGGCCATTTGATCCAAGGTCAAAAAATGGTTGTGATCGATGATTTATTGTCTACCGGTGGTAGTGTTCTTGCCGCTGCTAATGCTGCTAAAAAAGAGGGCGCTGAAGTTATTGGTGTAGCGGGTATTTTTAGCTATCAATTAAGAGCTGTTTACGATAATTTTAAAGCAGCAGGCATTCCTTTTGAAACATTGACAAATTATGAAACCTTAATTGATGTCGCGGTTAAAGAAAACTATATTGGTGATCACTTACTAACATCATTGAAACAATGGCGTGAGGACCCTGAAACTTGGTCACATCAATTTGATTAATTTTTTAAAGATAATTATGAATGAAATATAACAAAAGTGGCTGAAAACAAAAATAATGTTTTGTTTTCAGCCACTTTGTGTTTACGAACAATTAAATTTTAAACGTATATTCCAAAAGGGAACACCCTCACCTAACCAAGAGTAGCTCAGGTGCTGGACGCCTTTTGTCTCACTTCCTTTTACAAACGCATTTTGTTGATATCAGTCACTGATGGTGTCACGAACAAAGTCTTTTGCCCTTCATAGATAACAAAACCAGGCTTAGCACCGTTAGGCTTATGAACTTTTTTAACTTGAACATAGTCTACCGGTACAGTCCCAGATAATCTAGATTTAGAGTAGTAGGCAGCTAAAGTAGCGGCTTGAACTAGCGTTTCATCACTGGGCTGATCAGAAGCAATAATCACGTGAGAGCCGGGGACGTTTTTCGCATGAAGCCAAGTATCCGTCTTTTTAGCTTTTTTCAAAGTCAATTCGTCATTTTGTAAATTATTTTTACCCACCAGAATCTTTGTACCATCTGCTGCATGAAAGATTTCCGGCTGACTAACTTTGGCTGGCTTGCCTTTCTGCTTTTTCTTAATGTGTAAGTAACCTTCTCGTTGCAACTCTAGTTTGATATCAGCCAAATCTTTGGGTTCGGCCAGATCAATTTGTGCGAGAATACCCTCGAAATAATCGATTTCAGCTTGGGTTAATCGCATTTGTTCAGTTACATACGCCACTGAATTTTTCAACTTTTGATAGCGAGAAAAGTACTTTTGCGCATTTTCTGAGGGGGTCAACTGATTAGATAATCCAATTTTTAAGGGCGCTTCATTATCATAAAAATTAGGCAAAGAAACCTCAGTCATTCCTTTGTGTAGTTCATGTAAATAAGTCGTTAGAATCTCACCCTTAATGCGCAACTCATCTGCATTCTCAGAAACAGCTAATGTTTGCTGCAATTTCTTGAGTTTTTTCCGATCCTTATGCAACTCAGTATTGATAAAATGAATCAATTCACTGCCTTGCTGCTTAACACGATCTTTTTGGGCTTTTTGTGCATAATAAGCATCCAACAATTCACTCAAACTGCCAAAGGTATGAGCCTCTAAATTAGTCTGCACTTCAAAACTTGTAAAGGTAAAGGGAGTAAAATAAGACTTCTTACTATTTTCATAGAGCGTTGGTCGTGGTTGATGATATTGATGAAAAAAATCAGACCAAATTGATATATTCTTTTCTTTGATTTGATATATCAATTCACTAGCAGTATCGTGTCCCAAGCCTTGAAATTTATGCTGTAATAATTGCACCGGCCGATCAGTCTGCTGTAATTCAATAGCCAACCGTTCTAAAGTTGCAGGTTCAATCTGAAAAGGATCAAGTTTATCTTGATAGGGCGGTTGCTGATAAATCGCCCCTGGCATCAAACCCCGAAAACTGTTTTCACTAGCTGGCACATGCTTTACCAGATCAATAATATGATGATCCTTTAAGTCGATTAAGAAAATATTACTGTGCCGTCCCATTAGTTCTACGATCAATTGTAAATTCTGAAGGTCTCCCAATTCATTCCGTGAAGTGAAAGTGAAATGTATAATTCGATCATTGTGCTGCTGTGTAATTGATTTGATGACGGCGCCATCTAAATATTTCCGCAACGTCATCACAAACTTAGTTGGTACAGCTGGATTACTATAAGGAATTTTAGTAGTTTGAATCCGAGCATAACTTGGGTGTGCCGACAGAAGTAGCATTTGATTTTTACGATTTTTACGAACTGTCAAAATTACTTCGTTTTCATATGGCTGTTGAATTTTATTCAGCTTACCATCTTGAATAGTTGAAACTAATTCAGCAACCATCGCATGTGTAAAAGCACCATCAAAGGACATGAAAGAACCTCCTTAAAATATAAAAATATTGACTTGATTTTTTGGTTCACCGTTACATTGGCGTTCAATTGTACAGTACATTTTTAAAAATGTATACTACATATTGGGTGGTAAAATGGGAAAAGATCTCTTCAATCAACTATATAACGCCAACAAAATTGTTCAATCAAGATTGGCAGATGAATTGAATCAAATTTCACTGTCATATCGCGAATATACAATACTAAAAGCAATTCATGCTAATACCCAGTTAACGCCGATTTTAGCGCAAATGTTAAATCTAAAAAAATCAACTTTATCACGACAATTGAATCAGCTACAAAAAAAGAACTTACTGACGCTTCAAGGGTTCACAGACAGACACGAGAAGAAATTTAAACTAACGACACTCGGCTTAGAACGCCTCACTAAAGCTGAAATCTTTCAAAAAACACTTTATCATGATTACTTCAATCATTGGTCCGATACAGAACTGCGCATGCTGCAAATTCTTTTAGAGCGCTTAATAACTGAAAATTAGTTTCTTGATCAACGCCTCAATAAATATAAAATGCAACTGTTTAGCTGCATTCAAAAACCTATCATATCATAATCTTAAAAAACTTGGTTCATTTCTAAATATCATTCTGTGAGTTTGCTATCGCTGTTACTGTAATTTCAAGGTTATGCTATAATTTATTAGCATTAGGGGGTTTTATCATGTCAGAAAA
This sequence comes from Agrilactobacillus fermenti, assembly GCF_047943045.1. Classification (GTDB taxonomy): domain Bacteria; phylum Bacillota; class Bacilli; order Lactobacillales; family Lactobacillaceae; genus Agrilactobacillus; species Agrilactobacillus fermenti. Next base: position 1,407,860 of record NZ_CP181347.1, read on the forward strand.
AATGATTATTATATCGCTGGATGCAATGGGCGCTGACGATTTAACCGCAGATAAATTAAAATGGTTACCAAACTTAGCCAATTTGATTCGCACCGGAACCCATGTCAAAACAGTAGAACCCATTCTCCCCACCTTGACTTACCCATCACATACATCAATTATTACTGGGACTTATCCCAACAAGCATGGTATTATCAACAACGTTAAATTGGAAAGTTTACGCCAATCTCCCGATTGGTATTGGTACCGGAAGGCTGTTCAGGTCAAACCACTTTACGATATTGCCAAAGAAGCGGGGCTGACCACGGCCGCATTTCTTTGGCCAGTTACGGCACGGGCAAAAATCGATTATAACATTGCTGAAATTTTTCCTAATCGCTTTTGGAATAATCAAATCATGGTGTCACTATGGGCAAGTTCGCCTTTATTTGCAATTCAAATGAATACAAAGTTCGGCTATTTACGTCGGGGTATTCGTCAGCCTTACCTTGATAATTTTATAACCGCAGCTGCCGTAGATACTATTAAACATAAACGACCTGATCTAACAATGATTCACTTGGTTGACATGGATGCACATCGCCATCGTTACGGTGTCCGCTCTAAAGAAGCATATCAAGCTTTAAAACGGCTTGATCTAAGAGTTGGACAAATTATCCAAGCCACCAAAGACGCTCATACTTTTGCTAATACAACTTTTGCTATTTTAGGTGACCATTATCAAATTGACGTTACTCATATGATTCGTTTGAATTCACTGTTTCGTGAAAAAGGCTGGCTCCAGCTTTCACCTGATGGGCTAGTTGACTCAGATTGGCAATTATTTGCCAATTCCTGTGATGGCACCACCTATGTCTATACAAGACCAGGTTTTGACAAAACATCAGAGTTATTTGAAATTTTACAAAACCGTCCAGAAATTGATCATGTTTATACTCAGCAAGAAGCGGCAGAAAAGGGTGCTGATCCTAAATGTACTTTTATGTGTGACGCGAAATCTGGTTATTACTTCATTAATAACGCTACCGGTTCCATCATTGAAACCGTGACAGCTGATCAAATCGGTCGTCCTGACAGATATCGTGCAGTTCATGGTTATGCACCTGACAAACCTGATTACCAAACTACTTTAATTTTGAACGGTCCTAAGATCAAAGCAGGGCAGGCAATTCCAAAAGCTAAACTAGTTGACGAAGCACCTACCTTTGCAAAAATCATGGGTTTAACAATGCCAGACACTATCGACGGTAAGCCTATCGAAGCCGCAATACTTTAAAGTTTTTTAATATTGTAATTTTTCATTTGTGCATCAAAGCCTTTAATGCTATCATTCTCTTTATGCGTTTTATAGCATCTACATTAGTCACTTTAATCACTTATAATTACCTATGCGTAACCTACGATAACTATTAAAAAAATAGAGGAAAGATAGCCCTATGAAACTTGCCATCGTTACTGATAGCACTGCTTACTTGTCAGATGAGCTTATAAAAGCCTATGGTATTCATATCATACCCATTCCCTTTATTGTTAATGGTAAGCAATATCAAGAAGGCGTTGACATCTCAACATCTGAATTTTACCATTTGCTAAAAACATCTAGCACCTTTCCATCGACTTCACAGCCACCATTAGGCAAAGTTGCAGCACTTTATCATGAATTAGCTCAGGCTGGCTATGACACCGTTTTGTCTATTCATTTAGCTAGCACGATATCTGGATTTGTTAACAATCTCCAAATGTTGGCTGAAGAAACCAAAGAGATTAAAATAATCCCGTATGATTCACAAATAACGGTTATGTTAATGGGCTCTTTAGTTTTAGAAGCAGCAAAGTTGGCACAAAAGGGGATTGCACTCGATAGAATTATCGCTCGATTAGATGAAATGCGTCAGACCATGAATGAAGTGTTTATTGTCAATGACTTACAGAACCTAGTTCGCGGTGGACGCTTGTCAAATGCCGGTGCATTTGTTGGGACCATGCTCAAAATTAAGCCATTATTGACGTTTGATGATCAAACTCACAAAATTGTTGCCTTTGATAAAGTCAGATCAATTAAGCGAGCTTATAAACACACTGAATCGATTTTTTCAGATGCTCTTGCCAAAGTTGACTATCCAATTCAGGCTTTTATTATTCACGGTGATGATTTATCTGAAGCCCAGCGCTGGCAAACTGATTTACAGCAAAAGTTCCCACAAGTATCATTTCAAATTAGTTATTTTGGACCTGTTGTTGGGACGCATTTAGGGGATAAAGCTATTGCGTTGGCGTGGATACGTAAATATCCAGATTAAGCCTATTTGTTATATCAAACTATTATACTAAAACTCGAGTATCTGAAAAGCTCGAGTTTTTTATTGGCAAATTACAAAAATGAAACCCAATCTAAATTTTTTACTATATATTGACTTTTACAAAAAAATGAATCAATATATAGTATGTTGTCTGTGTGACAGCCGCTATAAATAAAATTTATATGGATTGAGGGATCTATTTTGCAAATCATTACTGGTTTAACATCACTTCCAAAGAAATTTAAGGAACATATCTTATTAGATTGGCATGGCTGGGCACTTCAAAGTTATTTGTTATTCGCTTTTGGGGTCGGTTTTCTGATTGGAATGCAGCTGATCAACCCCAAAGCAAGTTGGATTTCAACTATTGCTGGTGTTTTAGGTATGGCCTGTGTCCATTTGATCACATCGCGTAAATGGCTAAATGGCTTGTTTGGCTTAGCATCAGCCGTAATGATTATTTTGACGGCTATTCCTAATACAAATTATATGGAAATTGTACTTCAAGGTACCTACATCATTATGTTGGATTTACCAATCCTATTAGGTACAGAATGGGATAAAGATGCAAAGTTACGTCATTTCAGCGATAGTAATAAAACAATTATGGTAATAAAATATGCCGTCTTAACATTGCTTGTTTGGGGCATCGGTTATCTATTGATTGCCAACTTTACAAATGATGCGCGCCCAGCAGTAGACGCACTCAGCACAGCGATTGGTTTAGTCGCAACATGGCTTTGTGTTCGGCGTTTTCCAGAGCAATATTATTTCTGGTTTGCTCAAGGTGTAATGTCCTTAATTCTTTGGACAATGACGGCTCTACATAGTGGATCCGGCGATTGGGCATTGGCCGTTACTTATAGCATCTATGTAGCCAATGATTTAATTGCCTTCTTTAAATCCAACTGGTTTGAACATCGTAGCAAAGTGACAGCAACAACTGCAGCTAACTTAACTGAAGAATAGACAATGACCAGAATAACTCACAGGCAAATCATAGCGCAAAGGAAGGCAGATGAATGACAGTGCTTGTATTAAGTGGCGTAATTGGTTCAGGTAAGAGCTCATTAACGCGTATTTTATCGAAACATTTGGGTACTCAAGCTTTTTACGAAAAAGTAGATAACAATCCAGTATTACCGCTATTTTATAAGGGTAATGCAATTGCTGAAAAGAAAAGGGCGGCTGGACAATTAGACGCTACGAATCCGTATACCTTTTTATTGCAGATATATTTTTTAAATACCCGGTTCCATTCAATCAAAGCGGCACTCACAGACGATAATAATGTATTGGATCGTTCCATTTATGAAGATCAGATCTTTATGAAGATGAATACTGATCAGGGTAATGCGACCAAAGAAGAATATGCAATCTATTCCGATCTGTTAAATAATATGATGGAAGAACTAGCTGGCATGCCAAAAAAACACCCGGATTTATTGATCAACATTAATGTGTCGTATGAAACTATGATTCAACGTATTCAAAAACGCGGCCGTACTTATGAACAATTAAATCAAGATCCAAGTTTAGCTGGTTATTACAAAACATTGATTCAATATTATGAAAAATGGTACCAACAATATGACGCCTCAGACAAAATTCAGATTGATGGTGATCAACTAGATTTTGTCGATAATCAAAGTGATCAAGAACAAGTTTTAAAATTGATCGATGATAAATTGCGAGACTTAGATCGATTACCAAAAAATATTATTGAACCGATACAAGTTCAAGCAGCTGAATAATCATCAAAAAAATAGATAGACTAGAAATATAAATTTCTGATCTATCTATTTTTTATTTTAGTGCCCAATTTTTAATGCCAAATCACTAAATGATGTTGACCTCATTCAAAACCAAGTGGGGTGGCATCATTAAGATGCTAAAAGTACAAAATAATAATTTTAATTTACATAATATATATTAAGCGAAGTTAAGCAAAAACAACAAAAATGCTGTTTTTTACAGCTATTTTTGTTGTGCAATCAACTGCACTAGATAATTGCCATAGTCACTGGTACTTAATTCATGAGCGTCGGCAATTTTCTGTGCAAAATCCCACGTAACTTGTTTGTGCTCTATAGCTTTGGCAACTGCAGCTCGTATATGCAGACTGACTTCTGGCCAACCTAAATAATCAAACATCATTGCACCTGATAAAATAAGCGATGTTGGATTTAATTTATTCTGACCAACAAATTCAGGCGCTGTACCGTGAGTTGCTTCAAATAAACCATAACCAGTTTGATAATTGATATTTGCACTTGGCGCAATGCCAATACCGCCAACTTCAGCCGCTAAATCATCAGAAATATAATCACCATTTAAGTTACAAGTCGCTATCACGTCAAATTGCTTTGGATCAATCAAGGCTTGCTGAAAGAAATTATCGGCAATTATATCATCGATGTAAATTTTACCTTGTGCCTGTGCTTGCTTTAATGCCTTATTCGCAGCATCTAAGGACTCAGTTGCCTTAAGCTGCTGCCACACTTGCTTAGTAAAAACCTTATCAGCATAGTTTTCACTAGCAATTTCATAGCCCCAATTTTTAAAAGCACCTTCAGTATATTTCATAATATTTCCCTTATGTACTAACGTGATTTTATGGCGTCCATGACTTAGCGTATAATCAATTGCTGCCGCAACAAAACGTTGACTGCCTTCTTTTGAAATCGGTTTAATACCAAAATTACTCGTCTCAGGAAAGCGAACTTTAGCTAATTGCTTTGTTTTAGCCAAAAAATCTTTCAATGCTGCTGTTTGATATTCATATTCGATCCCAGCATAAATATCTTCGGTATTCTCCCTAAAAACGACCATATTAACGTTCTCAGGATGTTTTAGTGGTGACGGTGTCCCTGGATAATATTGAATTGGGCGCACACAAACATATAAATCTAGTGCTTGACGCAATTTTACGTTGATTGAACGATGACCTGTACCTACCGGTGTTGTTAATGGGCCTTTAATGCCGACATGAGCCTGTTTCAATGCCTTCAAAGTATCGTCAGGTAACCATGAACCAGTTTGCTTAAATGCGGTTTCACCAGCACCTATGCCCCACCACGCTACCCTTTTTTGCCCTTTAAACGTGGCTTTAACGGCAGCATCAAAAACTGGACGGGCAGCTTGCCAGATTTCTGGCCCAATGCCATCTCCTTCAATATATGGAATAATCGGTTGATTTGGCACATTCAAATGTCCAGCCGAAAACGTAATATAATCTCCAGTCACGCTTTATGCCCCCTGCTGTTTATTTTTTGCGTTACGAATAATCACTGCTTTTGCATCAAATTCACCTGGCTTAAATGTCGGTTTAATCACTTGATTTCTCTTACCAATATATTCAGAACTTGGCCGAATCAGCTTATGTACCGTCCGTTGTTCATGAATATGCGCTAACCAACCACCAGTACGGCAAACGGCAAATAGTAGCGTAAAAACATTTGCTGGCAACCCTAAACAGTGGTAAATTGTGGCGGTATAAAAATCAACATTTGGCTTTAAATTTAAACGATCCGCGACTACTTGACATACCTGTTCAGAAAGCTCAAACCATACCCTTTGATGGTTTAATTTGGTAATCTTTTCAGCACTCTGTTTTAAATAGGTTGCCCGTGGATCGCCATTTTTATAAATTCGATGACCAAAGCCCGGAATTTTCTCTTTGCGATTTAATTTCAGTTGAATAAAATCTGCAACCGTCGTTTCGGTATCGGTTACTGCTTGCTTCAATTCTGAGAGCATTTCAAAAACTGCTTCATTAGCCCCACCATGTAATGGACCCTTAAGCGCACAAACAGCAGCTGTCAAACAACTTACCGTATCTGACTCCGTACTGGCCACAACCCGACTTGTAAAAGTTGACGCATTTAGATCATGATCGGCATGCAAAACCAAAACACGATTCATGATTTGTGTCTGTTCAAGTGTTGGTAACGCACCAGTCAATAAGTAATAAAAGTTCTGTGCAACGTTTAGTTCAGGTTTCGCAGCCAATGGCGTACGCTGTTGTAAAAAAGCAATAATTGTCGTCACTGTCGTCAACATGTGACCCTGTAACCAAGCATTTTGCGCTTCAAATTGGTTCGTTTGATCGCCCGGGGTAAACATAGAAACTGCCGTTCTTAAAAGTGCCATTGGGTGTGCTGTTGGATGATTGTGACATAGCTGATGTAGTTCATTGATAAAACTTGGCGTCAAGTGCATGCCTTGATACAGCTCATGCTTAAGACTTTGTAGCTGCTGCTGATTTGGCAGTCCTTGATGCCACAGTAAATATAAGACAGCTTCATAGGAAATCCCTTGAGCGATCAAATCATCGATGGCATAACCACTATAAGCTAAATTATTGTGTTTGATCAGTGTGATCTTAGTTTGAGCGCAAACAACATTTGTTAAACTACTAGGTACGGTTATACGCATAGACCTAACCTCCTATAGGTGACATGTCTGCCGAATAATCATTGGTAGAATACCATCATTTTCATAATAGGTTGCATCACTTGGTGTATCAAAACGGATTCGGGTATTAAAAGCCTTACTAGACTGCGATTCAAACGTATCCGTTGCGATGACATGTGCTAAGTGATGCGCATTATCTAAAGTTATTTGAAATGATTCACGGCCAGTCAAGCCTAATGTTGTCGCATCTTCATCAGGCATAAATTCAAGTGGCAAAACACCCATCATTACTAAATTTGACCGGTGGATTCGCTCAAAGCTCTTGGCAATGACCGCTTTGACCCCAAGTAGTTTGACACCTTTAGCTGCCCAATCTCGTGATGAACCCATGCCGTAATCCTTACCCGCCAAAATCACCAAACCATTACATTGCTGTGGTGGCAATTGTTGATATTGCTGAGCAGCATCATAGATATCTAAAACTTCTCCAGTTGGCCAATACTTGGTATAGCCACCTTCTTTGCCAGGCACAAGCTGGTTTTTGATACGAATATTTGCTAATGTGCCGCGAATCATCACTTCATGATTGCCGCGGCGTGAACCGTAAGAGTTAAACTCACTTGGTTGGACCCCTTTAGCTAATAAATAGCGTCCAGCGGCTGTTTGTTGACCAATAAATCCAGCTGGAGATATGTGATCTGTTGTGATCGAATCGCCTAGTTTTGCTAGTACTCGCAAATTTGTTAGCATATCTGAAGTGCCCTGTGTTGCAGTATCCGAGTTCAAATGATCGAAGAACGGTGGTGCTGCAATATAGGTGGAATCCTTCTGCCAAGGAAAAGTTTTAGTCGGTGCAATTTTCAACTGCTGCCAAAGTTGATTGCCTTGTAAAATATGCGCATAGTTCTTTTGAAAAATAGCCGGCTTCATAACTTGTTTTACAAGTAAGCTAATTTCAGTTGGTGTCGGCCAAATATCTCGCAAATAAATCGGTTGCTGTTGTTGATTCGTACCAATCGGCTCTTGAGTCAAGTCAATCGCTAATGTCCCTGCTAACGCAAAGGCAATAACTAACGGTGGTGAAGCTAGATAAGTATCTTTGATCAACGGATTTACTCGGCCTTCAAAATTACGATTACCACTTAAAATACCCGCCATAGGAAACGTACTCGTCTGCAGCGCTTGTATCAATTCTGGTTTCAAATCGCCTGAATTACCAATACAAGTCGTACAACCATAACCAACGAGCTGAAATCCAAGTTGATCTAAATAAGGTGTCAAACCAGCTTTAGCCAAATAATCTGTTACGGCACGTGATCCTGGTGCTAATGAAGTTTTAACATAATCAGGAACCGTTAAACCAGCTTTGACGGCATTCCGTGCTAAAAGGCCAGCTGTGATCATCAATGCAGGATTAGAGGTATTCGTACAGCTGGTAATTGCAGCGATGCCAATTGCACCATACTTCAGTCGTTGTTTACCCTGTTTTGTCTCAACCGTTAACGTGTCGTGCGGCTCGGTTTTAAACTGCTGTTTAAGTTGCTTTAAAGGCACCAAATCTTGTGGTCGCTTAGGGCCAGCCAAACTAGCCCCAATTTGACTCAAATCAATCGTCAGAACTTGACTATATTGCTGTGTTAAATCACCTGTATCCCATAAATGATTTTGCTGTGCATACGCTGCAACTAAGTCAATCTGGGTTTGTTCTCGCCCCGTTAGTGTCAAATAATCAATGGTTTGCTGATCAATCGGAAAATAACCACAAGTTGCCCCATATTCAGGTGCCATATTGGCAATTGTAGCTCGATCAGCAACCGGTAGATGCCGCAGCCCATCCCCAAAAAACTCTATAAACTTACCCACCACATTTTCCTGGCGCAATCGTTGCGTGACGGTTAATGCAAGGTCAGTAGCTGTACTTCCATCTGGTAACTGACCTTTTAAATATACGCCAATGACTTCAGGAATAGGATAATAAGTTATTTCTCCTAACATACTTGCCTCAGCTTCAATACCGCCAACGCCCCATCCTAATACACCTAACCCATTCGTCATTGTCGTATGTGAATCTGTCCCTACAACCGTGTCAGGATAAACTAAAGTTTCGCTATGATTTGTTTGTGTCATAATTACTTGAGCAATATGTTCTAGATTAACTTGATGAATAATACCGTTATCCGGTGGAATGATCGTTAAATTGTCAAAGGCTTGCTGAGCCCATTTTAAAAATTGGTAACGTTCTTGATTGATCTGAAATTCTCGCCGCTGATTTTTTGAAAATGCTGCGGTTGAACCGGAAAAATTGACCTGAACAGAATGATCAATAATCAGATGGACTGGCACTTCTGGATCAATTACAGCCCCATTGCCCTTCAAAGCTTGAACCTTGTCCCGCATGGCAGCTATATCTACTAATGCTGGGACACCGGTAAAATCTTGAAGTAAGACACGCTGAGCTTTGAATGGGACGTCCGCCTTATGGTTTTGATCCCAGTTCAGCAAATTAAGTGCCGCCTGTTGATTGTTGGCATCATGCCGTAATACCATCTCTAATAATATTCTAATCGTATAAGGTAATTTAGTAACCGTTGTACCATGGTCAGATGCGAACTGTTCAATATTCCAATAAGTCATTACTTGATCATGCCACGGAAAAGTATCTTTATATGATTTCATGTAAAGCCACCTCCATAAATTAAAATTAGAGATTGATTATATTGTTATTAATATATAACCATTTTCACATCTTTTTAACATTTGTCAAGTTGTTTTTAAATAATATGTTAGTAAACATTACATGCCATTATTTGAACTGGTACTTTCAACAATCAGTTCCGATTGTTTAGATAAAAAGTGACGCGTAAATTTTTCAATTTCTTCTAAAAGCCTTTTATTTCTCTAATCTAGAATTAATTTCAAAAACAATTGTTAACAATAATAACATTAATTTTGGTAAAAAAATAAGTATCCTAAAAACGAATAAATGCTTTTAGGATACTTATTAAGATTCTAAATCAAAATACTTAGTTAAAAGCTTCAGTTAACGGTGGGACAACTTGTTTTTTCCGTGAAACCACACCTGGTAGACTAGCTTTGTCATCTTGTAACTGTGTTTTAAATGCTTTGGCAACCACAGCTTTATTAGTCTCATCACCAATAGCCAATAATTCAGAGTCACTATTCAAAATGTTCGTGATCAACAAAATAAAAAGATCATAACCTTTGTTCATGCTTTCTGTAGTCATAGCTTGGCGTAGTTCAGCCTCACGCGTTAAAACATCTTTGATATCTACCGTATTCACTTGAGCAACACGTACTTGGTGACCATTCATATCAAAGCTTTTAGCATCCAAATCAACAAGCTCTTCAGCCGATTTTTTGCTTAAATCAGTCCCTGCCTTCAGCATCTCCAAACCATAATGCTCATAGTCGTCCATACCAGCTAGTTTAGCCAAGTCCTCAATAGCTTTCTTGTCATCAGGCATTGTTGTTGGCGATTTTAACAGCAATGTATCAGAAATGATTGCTGAAACCATTAAACCAGCAATTTTGGCTGGGATCTTAACTTTTTGTTCGGCGTACATTTTCCATAAGATCGTGCTCGTGCACCCCATTGGTTCAGCCCGATAATATAAGGGATCTGTAGTATTAAAATCATCGATTCGATGATGATCAACAACATGAGTTACTTTCACATCCGCAATATCAACTGCACTTTGTTGTGGTTCATTATGGTCTACCAACATGACCTGATCTACTTCTGAACTCACTTTAGAAACTACTCGAGGGGCCTTTTGATCAAAATGTGCTAAAACATATTTAGTTTCGTCATTAGGTTCTCCTAATGCAACAGCTTCCGTATCATAACCTAATTGATTTTGGAAATAGCTGTATGAAATTGCTGCTACAATTGCATCAGTATCTGGATTTTGATGTCCAAAAATTAATTGCTTTACCATGAAAACGCTCCTTTATACCTTTGTCATTCACAACTACCATTATAAGACTTAACGCCCTTGCAAGCGAGTATAATAGTCACTTTCACTAAAATAATTATCCCATTCCTTGAAGAATTGTTGAATTCTAGGAATAGCAGTTTTATCTTTTCGAAAAACAAACTGCATCTGGAAAGTAATTGGCGGTTCAAATGGCAGTGCTGACTTTTCAAACTCAGAACGGTGTGCTTTAAAGAAACTATCTGGCAAAGCAGTATTCACATCAATTGCCTGACTAAATTTCATCAACTGAAATGGTGTGGTAAATTGTGCGGCACTACGTGGTCGGTCCACTAATTCATTCTTGTAAGCTTCAGCAACAATGTGTGATAGATAGTAATCGTCTGGATAAGTGACCCATTGCTTATCCAAGGTATCTTGATAATGAACAGTTTTTTGTCGGCTGCTAATGTCTGGATTGTTATGCACAAAAAGCAGTTGCTCTTCAATGATTTTCTTAGTCGCATAAGGCTTCCAGTTTTTTATAGAGTCATCTGGCAGGTACATCACAGCTAGATCCACTAAATTATTCTCCAACGAATCCCAGATCTCTTTACGTGTCATTAACCTAAATGAAATTTCAATATTAGGATTTTGTTTAATATAATGAATAATAAAGTCTTCAAAAACAGAGCTCTCCATAGAAGACAAAAAGCCAATACTGATTTTGCCATTCGTTGCAGTTGTCGTCTGTTGAATCGCATCTGCAGCATCATTCAACACGTCATAAATTTGATGTGTTGCTGCCAGCATCGTCTTGCCTGCCTCGGATAAATGTAATTTCTTGCCAACAGAATAAAATAATGGGGCGCCTACAGTACGTTCTAGCTTTTTAATCTGTTGTGTCAGTGCTGGTTGTGTAATACCTAGAATTTGTGCTGCTTGCGTATAATTCATAGTTTCTGCAAGTTGCAAAAAATAAGTTAAAGTTTTAGAAGAAAAAATACTTTCTTGCTTACTTTTCAAAACGGTAAACTCCCTTCAAGAAGACGGCTAACAGTCAATCATTATCAAGCAGAATTAAATTTTGTTGTCTATTTACTCGATAATCTAATCATAATGAAATCAATAAAAAAGAGCAACCTATTCGTTGTTCTTTTTTATAACTTTATAATTTTTCAATATATCAAACTCAATCAACGAACTTTATAACCAGTGTAAGCTTTAGTATCTAATAATTTCTCCGCATTGGCAACACGCTCAGCCGTTGGTGGTTCGATGCCTTCTAAGGGATAATGAATCCCCAAATTTTGATATTTACTAACACCCATTGTGTGGTAAGGTAACACTTCAACTTTATCGACTGTCTTAATTGTTTTAATATAAGCACCTAATTGCCGCAAATAGTCATCATAGTCCGTTCGTTCTGGTAAAAGTACGTGCCGTATCCACATATGATAACCGTTATCTGACATGTATTGAATCATACCCAAAATATTTTCATTAGTCCAACCTGTCAATTTTTTGTGTTCTGCAGCATTAATATGCTTAATATCAACTAAAGAAACATCGGTGTATTGCATTAATTCTTGAAACTTACTAAAGAAAGGTTCTTTATAAGAAAATGGCTGGCCACAAGTATCTAGACAAGTATTGACGCCTAATGCTTTCGCCTTTTTAAATAAATCCAAAATGAAGTCGATTTGAAGCAAAGATTCACCACCGGATACAGTAATACCCCCTTTTTTACCCCAAAAAGCCTTATACTTCATAGCCTCTTTCAACAGATCATCGGCCGTCCATTCAGTCCCAACGCCAATATTCCAAGTATCTGGGTTATGACAAAATTGACAACGCATTCGACAGCCCTGTAAGAAGGCCACGAAACGAACACCAGGTCCATCAACAGAGCCAAATGTTTCGATAGAATGTACATAGCCTAAAACCGGTTGTGCTTTATCAGTTGTCATTTGAATATCTTTTTCAGCTAACATCTTAATTTCCTCCTTAATGAGGCTTCCTACTAAAGCAGACGACTTGGCTGAATTCAAACGAGTGTCATCTGTTTTAGTAGAAAGCGGATAAGTCCCCTTATCCGCCCTCTCAAACTAATTTTATGCTGCTAATTACATAGATTCGAAGAATGTTCTAGAAATAACGTCATCTTGTTGTTCCTTAGTTAAATCAGCAAAGTAGACACAGTAGCCAGAAACACGAACGGTTAATGTTGGATATTCTTCTGGGTGTTTTTGAGCATCAATCAAAGTGTCGCGGTTAAAGACATTAATGTTCAAATGCATCCCATTATTTTCCATATAACCATCAACCATGTTTACCAAAGCATCTTTACGATCTTCATCGTCGTGACCTAATGTGTTTGGTGTGACACCAAATGTATTAGAAATACCATCAGTGGCATATTTATAAGGAATTTTAGCGGTTGAAAGTAGTGATGCCAAAGCGCCGTTCTTTTCAGCACCATAAGCAGGATTCGCACCAGGAGAGAATGGTTCACCGGCTTGACGACCATTAGGTGTTGTCCCAGTGTTTTTACCATAAACAACGTTAGAAGTAATGGTCAAAACTGACGTAGATAACTTAGACCCACGATAGAGATGATGTTGATTCATCTTGCTGTAGAATGTCTTAACTAACCATTTTGCAATATCGTCAGCGCGGTCATCGTTGTTCCCATAACGTGGGAAGTCGCCTTCAGCTTTGAAGTCGACAGCAACGCCATTTTCGTCACGAATAACTTTAACTTTACCGTACTTAATAGCAGAAATTGAGTCAACAGCATGAGATAAACCAGAAATACCTGTAGCAAAGGTACGATCTAGGCGAGTATCCTTAAGTGCTAATTGAGCTGATTCATAATAGTATTTGTCATGCATATAATGAATGGTATTCAACGCATTGACATAAACATCGGCTAACCAGTCCATCATCTTGTCGAATTTACTGATAAATTCATCATAATCAATGTATTCTGACGTAATTGGTTCATAAGCAGGGCCAACCTGAGCATCTGCAATTTCGTCTTTACCACCATTAATGGCATAAAGAACGGTTTTTGCCAAATTTGCCCGTGCCCCGAAGTACTGAACCCCATCAGCGATAGGTTGTGCTGAAACACAGCAGGCAATGCCATAGTAGTCTGTACCCCATTGATTACGCATCAATTCGTCATTTTCATATTGAATCGTCGAGCTCTTGATAGATACTTCTGTGGCATAGCGCTTGAAGCCTTCTGGCAACCGATCTGACCACAATAATGTGATATTTGGTTCTGGTGCGGCACCCATATTATCTAACGTCTTTAAGAAGCGGAAGGCTGTCCGTGTCACATGATGGCGACCATCCATACCGATACCAGCCATAGACAATGTTGCCCAAATTGGATCACCAGAGAATAAATCATTGTATTCTGTTGTTCTGATGAAACGAACCATCCGCAATTTCATTGTAAAGTGATCAACTAATTCTTGAGCTTGTTCCTCGGTTAAAATACCACGATCCATATCTCTTTGAATATAAGCATCGATCACCGTATCGATCCGACCAACAGACATAGCCGCACCATTTTGCGTCTTAATAGCAGCTAAGTAACCAAAATAGATCCATTGAATGGCTTCTTGTGCATTGGCAGCTGGCCGTGAAATATCATAGCCGTAAGCAGCAGCCATTTCTTTCATTTCGTTCAAAGCTCGATATTGTTCTTGAACTTCTTCCCGCAATTGGATCACATCATCAGTCATCTCACCGTCACCAATGTGGGCAAAATCGTTAGCTTTTTCAGCCATTAAACGGTCGATCCCATAAATCGCGATACGCGGAAAGTCAGATACGATCCGGCCACGACCATAAGCATCAGGTAAACCAGTAACAATCTTATAATGACGTGCTTTACGCATTGCTGGTGTGTAAGCATCGAAAACACCTTGGTTATGTGTTTTACGATCTTCGGTGAAGATTTTATGCATTTCTGGATCGGTCTTAAAACCATAAGCCTTTAAAGCATCTTCGGCCATCCGAATACCACCAAAAGGCATAAAGGCACGTTTTAAAGGTTTGTCAGTTTGTAAACCAACAATTTTTTCTAAGTCTTTATTTAAATAGCCAGGGCCATGAGAGGTAATCGTGCTAACCACATTATTGTCAGCATCGAGTACACCGCCCACTTCCCGTTCTTTTTTCTTGAGCGCTAATAATTGATCATTCAACTCAGTTGTTGCTTCAGTTGGACCAGCTAAGAATGATTCATCACCATCATATTGATTCAAGTTCTGTTGGATAAAATCGCGGACATTGATCTCATCTTGCCAGTCGCCACCATTAAACCCTTCCCAGTAGTTCTTGATTTCGTTTTTTTCTAATTGTTTCATATTTTGATACCCTCCATTTTGTGGAATCATAAACAGCAACATATTCACAAGGAACAGCTTTAACGATTAAAGTATAACACATCACAAGTTCTTTGCAAGCCCTTTCTTTGCTTTTGCATAAATATTTATAGCGCTTTCTTGTAAAAGACTGTTAAATCAACTAAAACACCAAATTAACTATCGCTATCATTTAATTGTAAGCAACTAATCTAGCGCATGTCTTCTGTGTTAATACAGAAGACACTTCGTTACTCTTTTACTATAACAGAATAAAAAATAAGTCGTCTTTGTTCTGTTTTTCACAGTTATATTCAAAATAAATTTCTTTATAGCATTAAATTCCCTCCAATTATTATACACAACAAAAAACATCAATAACTACCCGGTCGAATTTAACCTAGTAATCTTGATGTCTTCGCTAGTTTTATTTTAATAACACCTTATATTATTTTATTTACTATCTTTATCTGCTGACTCTGTTTCCAATAAATTATACTGAATATCTATATGCGCTGGTACGCCTTGTGTCTCGGTATCTAAAATGAATGACCCATTAGAGTAACGATCACCAAAACTATGTTTTTTCGGATCAATAGTCACTTCTGTTTGTGTGTCTGTTGTTAAGACGATTTTTTCAATTTGCTGCCCACTCTGTTTTGGTTCAGTAAAAATTCGGAATATCCGGTGTGGATTTCGCTTGAGTTCATGTAAAATCAACAACCCTCGACGTGCGCGATTGGATACCGGCAACTCTGATAGGTGCATTTGTTTGTAAGCACCCCGCTGGGTTAACACGCCTAAATCGTCTTGAGGGTCAAATACTAGTGTGTAAGCAGCCACAAAGTCATCGTCTTTCAAGTCCACTGCTTTAACACCAGCAGCTTTAGCCCCAACTTCTGGTACCTCTGACAAAGGATATCGTAGACCATAGCCTTTATAGGTTGCGACAACAACATCAGTGTGTAAAACGTCAATAGCGTCTATTTGAGCTACTAATAAAACTTCATCTTGGATATCTTTAAGTTTGACAGCCATCTGCGGCTTCGATTTATACGTTCGATTTGGCTGCAAATTTGCTAAAGTGACTTGCTTAATTTGTCCCAATTTTGTCGCAAAAATAAAGTTGAGTGGCTCTTTTAAAGTATTGATAACTTTGGCAGCTATAATCACTTCATCCACATCTAATCCCACACTCTGAGAAACGTGCTCGCCCACTTCTTTCCAGCGAACCTCGGTGATCTCATGAATCGGTCGATAAATAAGATTACCCTTATTGGTAAACATAAATAGGTGCTGCAAGGTCCGCGCAGTCGTATTTAAAACGAAGTAGTCACCCTCACGCACGCCATTATCTTTAGCATCTTTGCCACCCTTAGAAGCCTGAAATGAGCGAATACTGCTACGTTTATAATACCCATCTTTGGTAACCGCTACTCGAACCTCTTCATCGGCAACAACGACGCGTGTACTGATCTTTATTGTTTCGATTTCTTTTTGAATCGTTGTTAGCCGTGGCGAAGCATAAGCTTTTTTGACGGCTAATGCCTCTTTTTTAATCAATTTGGCTAATACTTTAGGATTCTGTAAAATCTCTTGATAGTCATTGATTGACTTAGAAAGTGCCTCATTTTCTTGACGCAATTCAGTGACATCCGTATTAGTTAAGCGGTATAACTGCAAGATCACAATTGCTTCCGCTTGTTTTTCAGTAAATTGGAATTGATGAATCAAGTTTAATTTAGCATCTTTCTTATTTTTACTGCTACGAATAACTTGAATCACTTGATCTAGGATTGATAAGGCCTTGATCAAACCTTCAACAATGTGCTGTCGATCTTGGGCTTTCTTTAAATTAAATTTGGTCCGTCTAGTCACCACATCTTGTTGATGCGCTAAATAGCTCTGTAAAATTTCAACTAACCCAACTTGCTTTGGACGCATATCAGCAATGGCGACAACGTTAAAATTGTAAGTAATTTGTAAATCAGTATTCTTATACAGATAATTCAAAATACCTTTGGCATCAGCATCTTTTTTTAATTCGATCACAATAGATAGGCCCATTCGGTCACTTTCATCACGAACTTCAGCAATGCCATCGACTTTTTTAAGCAAACGCATCTCATCAATGCGTTTAACTAATTGGGCTTTATTGACTTCATATGGAATCTCAGTGATCACAATTTGAGCTTTATGTCCACGCAAGGGTTCAATATTGGTTTTAGCTCGCAACACTGCCTTGCCTCGACCAGTTTGATAGGCTTCTTTAATACCAGCTAAACCTTGTAAAATACCACCCGTTGGAAAATCTGGGCCTTTGATAAACTGCATCAAGTCATCTAAAGTCGCTGCAGGATGGTCAACTAAATAGACCATTGCATCAATAACTTCTCCCAAGTTATGGGGGGGTATTTCAGTGGCATAACCTGCCGAAATACCCGTAGCACCATTAACTAACAAATTGGGAAAACGAGCCGGTAATACCGTTGGTTCTTGTTCTGTGTCGTCAAAGTTCAAGACCATGTCAACGGTATCTTTATCAATATCCCGTAATAATTCAGCTGAAATCTTACTTAACCTTGCTTCGGTATAACGCATGGCAGCTGGTGGATCACCGTCCATCGAACCATTATTACCGTGCATTTCAATTAATGGTTCGCGCAATTTCCAATTCTGGCTTAACCGAACCATCGCATCATAAATTGAACTATCTCCATGGGGATGAAAATTACCCATAATATTACCCACGGATTTAGCTGATTTCCGAAATGGTTTATCAGAGGTGTTGCCGTCCAAATACATGGCATAAAGAATTCGCCGTTGAACTGGTTTTAAGCCATCTCGAATATCTGGTAAGGCACGTTCTTGAATAATATATTTTGAATAGCGTCCAAATCGATCGCCCATAACTTCTTCTAAAGATAATTCTTGAATTTTTTGTGCTGCTTTAGCCAACTATTTCACTCACTTCTTTTGTTGATCTAATTGTTCCAATAAATGTTCATTATCTGCATGCCGATTGACTTCTGTCTCAGCGGCGACATTATGATCCAAGATACTGCCATCTTCTTCCAGAGAAAAGCGAACATTGTCTTCGATCCATCGCCGTCGAGGTGCCACTTTATCACCCATTAATGTGGTCACACGACGCTCTGCTAATTGAGCATCATTAATTTTAACTCGAATCAATGTTCGTGACTCAGGGTTCATTGTGGTGTCCCAAAGCTGGTCGGCATTCATTTCACCCAAACCTTTGAATCGTTGCAGACTGTAGCCACGCCCCATTTGCTTGATCTCATGTTCTAACTCTTCATCTGTCCACGCATAAACAATTTTAGTCTTATGTCCTTGTCCCTTTTGTAATTTGTACAATGGTGGTAAAGCAATATAAACACGACCATCCTCGATAAGCGGTCGCATATAGCGATAAAAGAATGTTAATAGCAAAATTTGAATGTGAGCACCGTCTGTATCTGCATCAGTCATAATAATGATCTTGTCGTAATTAGCGTCTGCCAATGTGAATTCAGGACCAACCCCAGCTCCGACGGTATGGATCATTGTATTGATTTCTTCATTATTTAAAATATCAGCAAGCTTTGCTTTTTGGGTATTCAAGACTTTCCCACGTAAAGGTAAAATTGCCTGAAATTTACGATCGCGGCCAGACTTAGCCGAACCACCGGCAGAATCACCCTCCACTAGATATAATTCATTACGACTCGCATCTTTGGACTGGGCTGGCGTTAACTTACCTGATAAGAGACTCTCACCCTTTTTTCGGCGTTTCCCATTTCGGCTCTCTTCCCGCGCTTTACGGGCTGCTTCACGTGCATCTCGAGCTTTAATGGCTTTTTTGACGAGCATTTGGCCGAAATCACCGTTCTCCATCAAATAATAGCTCATTTGTTCGGAAATGATCGTGTCCGTTGCCGTCCGAGCTTGTGGTGTACCTAGCTTACCCTTTGTTTGACCTTCAAATTGTAAGATTTCTTCGGGAATCCTAATTGACAAAACACCTGATAGACCTTCACGAACATCCGAGCCTTCTAAATTTTTGTCGCGCTCTTTAAGTAAATTAACTTTACGAGCATAATCGTTAAATGCCTTCGTCAGACCCGATTTCATCCCGGCTTCATGAGTGCCGCCGTCACCGGTCCGAACGTTATTCACGAAAGAGATAATATTTTCTGAATAACCATCATTATATTGGCCGGCGAATTCAATTTCCATGCCATCTTTTTGGCCTTCAAAGTAAAAAACTTTTCCAAGAGTATCTTTATCTTCATTTAGATAATTTACAAAAGCTTTAATACCATCTTCGTAGTGATAGACTTCAGCCTTATCAGTGCGTTCATCCGTAAGTGTGATCTTTACACCCTTTAAAAGAAAAGCAGATTCTCGTAAGCGTTCCGATAACGTATCAAAGCTAAAGTTAGTTGTTGTAAAAATTTCAGCATCTGGTTTAAATGTAATAGTTGTCCCATTAGGTGCATTAACTTTACCTAATTTTTTCAATGTTCCGACTGGATGGCCGCCATTTTCAAAACGTTCTTCAAAAGCCTGTTTATCACGCACTACGCGAACCGTCAGCCATTCAGATAAAGCATTGACAACAGAAGCCCCAACACCATGTAATCCACCAGAAGTTTTGTAAGTATTTTGCGTAAATTTACCACCCGCATGTAAAACCGTTAAAATCACTTCGATGGTGGGTACACCAGATTTGTGCATTCCCGTCGGCATACCGCGGCCGAAATCTTGGACTGTCAAACTACCATCCTTATGAATCGTTACGTTGATCTCATTACCAAAACCGGCGAGAGCTTCATCAACTGAGTTATCAACGATCTCATAAACCAAGTGGTGTAGGCCGCGGACATCTGTCGATCCAATATACATCCCGGGCCGTTTGCGGACAGCTTCAAGGCCTTCTAAGACCTGAATGGATTTATCATTATATTCATTGCTCTGAGCCATTAAATTCTACTCCTTCTCAAAAAGGGAACATATATTCCCGTAACATTAATAGCTTACGTAAATATCTTTAAAAATTCAAGTCTAAATTTATTTTCAGAAAAGTACATGCTACAATATAGCAGAACACTAGGAGGTAACGATGAAAATTGCACTGTTGTTTATTCTATCATATTTGTTAGGTTCAATCCCATCGGGTGTGATAATCGGTAAACTTTTCTATCAAAAGGATATTCGCCAGTATGGCAGCGGAAATATTGGTACAACTAATACTTTTCGCGTACTAGGTAAAATACCCGGCACAATTGTTTTAATACTGGATATTTTAAAAGGCACTCTGGGTACATTATTGCCTATTTTCGGCGGCTACCACGCACATTATTTGTTACTGATCTCCGGCATTTTAGCAGTTATTGGCCATTGCTACTCTATTTACTTGAGATTTAGCGGTGGTAAGGCTGTGGCAACAAGCGCTGGCGTTTTATTAGGCTATAATCCCAAATTCTTTTTGATCGCTATTTTAATTTTTTTAATTATTGTTTTGCTTAGCAGCATGGTTTCTGTTGCTAGTATTGTGGGCTCGGTTTTTGTTGTATTAACGTCATTATTGTTTAAAGACTATCTAATGACCGGCTTTCTTGCTTTATTAGCCGCTTTATTGATTTATCGGCATCGAGCTAACATCATTCGAATCAAAAATGGTAACGAAAGCATTGTCCCCTTTGGTCTAGTTTACCTATTAAGAAAACGTCATAGTGAACCTTGACTTGAATAAAGCATATCAAAATAAAGAAGCTGATCTAAGGTGTGGCTACCTTAAACTTATCAGCTTCTTTATTTATATCATTCTAATTATTTTCAAAATAAAGCAATGCGATAACGAGCAGTATAGTGCTCGTGCGGTGTTAATTTTCGAATCCCAACTTTATGCGTCAAATCGCCATCACTATTCACGCCGTCAGCAATGCCCCACCAAGGTTCAATACAAACAAAATCACCTTGCGTAGGGTACGCTGACCACACACCAACATAGGGGCCCTCGTTAACCATCAACTCCAAATAATGCTCGGATTGCTCCGTTTTAATCCGGAAAGTATCTCCCTTGCCCAATAATTCATAAATTAGCGCATCATCTTTGAATAAATCATGCGATAAAGCAATATCAGCATCCGTCGCAGCCAAGGTACGTGCTGAAAAATCGATCAAACCAGAAGCACCTAATGGTACTCGAATTCGAGATTTACGAGGTGAAAAATTCAAAAAATAATCCGTAAATTTAGTATCGGCTATAAAAGGGACTTTAAACCCGGGATGACCACCAACTGAATAATACAGTAAAGCATCATCGCTCGGGTTCTCAACCCGATAGCGTACCTTCAATAAGTTGTTGATCAGTGCATAGCGGATCGTTAGTTTAAAAGCAAATGGATACATTTTTCGAGTTTCAGCATTATCACGTAATTCAAAAATGATTTCTGTATCAGATTTAGCAACAATTTCAAAATCTTGATCGCGGGCAAAGCCATGCTGTGTCATATGATAAGTTTGTCCTTGATAAGTATACTGATCATCTTTTAACTTACCAACAATTGGAAAAAGCACTGGCGCTTTTCGGCCCCATATTTTAGGGTCACCTTGCCATAGATGTTCTATCTCTGCTGTTTTATTCCATAAACTCTGTAATTCCGCACCGTGTTCACTAACCTCAGCACGAATGAAATCATTTTCGATCGTGACCATACAAACCCCTCCGAAACATTAACAACACGTTTACTTTAAAGAATATAACGCGTCATATCTTTATTCTTGATAATATCACCAATTCGATCATCAACATACTTTTCAGTAATTGTAATGTCACCCATTTGCATATCAGGGCCCTCAAACAACACTTCTTCAAGAAGTTTTTCAAGAATTGTTGCCAAGCGACGTGCCCCAATATTGTCCGTCCCATGATTGACTTCAAATGCCGTAGCGGCAATTTTTTGAACAGCTTCTTTGGTGAAGGTCAACTTAACACCATCTACGCCTGTTAATGCCATATATTGTTTTAATAAGGCATTATCTGGTTCAGTTAAGATTCGGACAAAGTCAGCTTCTGTTAAATCATTTAATTCAACTCGAATTGGGAAACGGCCCTGTAATTCGGCAATTAAATCGCTTGGTTTAGATTCCGCAAAAGCGCCAGAAGCAATAAACAGAATATGATCGGTATTGATGGCACCATATTTCGTACTGATCTGAGAACCCTCCACGATTGGCAAAATGTCCCGTTGGACACCTTCACGTGAAACTTCACCAGAACTTTGTTTTTGTCCAGCAGTAATTTTATCGATTTCATCAATAAAAATAATTCCTGAAGCTTCTGCACGCTCAATCGCATCTTGATAAATATCATCGTGATTGACTAATTTATCAGCCTCTTGCTGAATCAAAATCTCTCGAGCCTCTTTAACTGGCAATGTTCGTTGAATTTGACGTTTCGGCATCATTGAGCCCAACATGTCACCCATATCTACGCCCATTTGCCCCATCATATCATTCATCGGACTAACTTTTTTAGGCTCATCCATGGTAATCGTAACATCACGATCTTCTAACAATCCCTTGTCCAATTGTTCTTTAACGGATAAGCGCTGATCGCGAATCTCATCAGTAACTTCTTCTTCAGGTTCTTGCGGCACTTGTTCATTACCCGATTGCAAGTTATTGAACATATTCATCATTTCTTGAAAGCCGTTTTGACGTTGTTCTTTTTTAATGCCGGGTACGAGTAATTTCACTAAACGCTTATCGGCTGCAGCTGCAGCAGTGGCACGAACTCTTTTGAACTGAATATCTTCTTCAATACGTACTGCCACATCCACCAAATCACGGACCATAGATTCGACATCTCGGCCGACATAACCGACTTCTGTAAATTTGGTTGCTTCAACCTTAACAAAGGGCGCGTTGACAATTTTAGCCAAACGACGTGCAATCTCAGTTTTACCAACACCGGTTGGGCCGATCATTAAAAGATTTTTAGGGGTGATCTCTTGTTGCATGTCCGCTGGTAACTGCATACGACGATAACGATTATATAAGGCAATAGCAACCGCTTTTTTGGCTTCGTTTTGGCCCACGATGTAATGGTCTAATTCAGCAACTATTTCTTTAGGTGTTTTATTTAATTCGTCCAACTTTTTCACTACTCCTCAAAATCATCCGCGATGACATTATGATTGGTAAAAATATCGATATCAGCAGCAATGTTAATAGCTTCAATAGCAATTTCTTTAGCAGACATGTCTTTAGCATGATGATTCATTGCAATTGCTGCTGCCTGAGCAAAATTGCCACCAGAACCAATAGCCACAACATTATCATCAGGGTCAATCACTTCACCATTACCAGAAATTACCAGCAAATTTTCCTTATCCATCGCGATCATCAAAGCTTCTAATTTTTGTAAGGTGGGATCCTTACGCCAATCTTGTGCCAATTCCACTGCGGAACGTTTTAAATCTCCAGAATAAGACTCTAACTTTTTTTCAAACCAGTCAGTCAACGTAAAAGCATCGGCCACACCACCTGCAAATCCAATGATTACTTGATTATTGTAAATTCGCCGTACCTTTTGCGCCGTACCCTTCATAATAAACTTTTCAGCCATAGTTACTTGACCATCACCTGCAATAGCTGTCTTATTGTCATGTCTTACTGCAACAATTGTTGTCATAATGAACCTCCGTCGTTATTATCGTTAATTTTTATTCAGTCCGTTGCTCGGGGAAAATATTTACGGTAGTCCTTTTGTAGATGCGTCATTGTCACATGCGTATAAATTTGAGTCGTTGCCAAACTTGCATGTCCTAACAACTCTTGAACCGTTCGCATATCTGCACCATTTTCTAACATCTGTGTCGCAAATGTATGCCGAATCATGTGTGGATGGATTCCAGATGTCAACGAGGTATGTTTGATCCGCTGATCTAAAATATATTCTAAACCACGCGTCGTTAAAGGTTGCCCACGTTGATTAATGAAAACAAAGTCATGCGTTGTTTCAAGATTAGCCACTTTACTATCTCTAACAGTTCGATAAGTCAGCAAAGCAGCTTTCGCATATCTTCCAAAGGGCACATAACGATCCTTATTGCCTTTACCGTGGATGAGTACGATCTGATTCTGCCAATCAAGCTGTGGTAAAGTTAATTGAACACATTCACTCGCACGCATACCTGTTGCGTAAAGCAGTTCAATTAAAGCGCGGTCACGCTTGTCCGCAAAAGTTTCTCCTTGAGTAGACTGTAATAATACCATCATTTCTTTGGGATAAAAGAATTCAGGTAAGCGTTTTTGCTTCTTTTTTGTGATGATGCCTGTAAATGGCGTCAGCTGAGTATAATCGTTTTCGTTTAGAAAATGA
This sequence comes from Agrilactobacillus fermenti, assembly GCF_047943045.1. GTDB lineage: Bacteria > Bacillota > Bacilli > Lactobacillales > Lactobacillaceae > Agrilactobacillus > Agrilactobacillus fermenti. The sequence continues at coordinate 1,432,284 of NZ_CP181347.1, forward strand.
TAAAATGTTCTCAAGCTAGATACCTTACGGGCAATACTATTTGGTGAAAGTTGTTTCTGATCTAATGTTTCTAAATAACTAGTCACGTCTAAACCATCGATTTTTTTGAATGATTTGGCGTGATCATTGATCGTTACAATTTGCATAAATTGTTTAATATCCAGCTGATAAGCCGCTATTGTTTTATCTGAATAATGGCGTTCAAATTGGAGAAAACCAACAAATTTTTCCAGCCAAGATAGTTCAAACATAAAAAGTCCCCCTCAGCTTGTCTAATTAAGCTTACCACAAGCTAAGCGGGGATGAAAAGGACTTCAGACGGATATTGACTGATCTAAATGTACTTGAATAAAGTCATCCAAATGATCCAATGCACGGTTAGCTAAGGCTAAATTACGTTCCTTTTTATCTCGAATCTTCTGCGCGAGTGGTGGCATGATACCAAAGTTAGCATTGATGGGTTGAAAATGCTTGGCAGCTGTATGGGTAATATAATAAGCCATTGCCCCCATCATTGTTTCTTCTGGAAAAATTTGGAGGTCTTTTCCAAGGGCTAAATTAGCAGCATTGATACCGGCAACTAAGCCACTTGCAGTTGATTCAACGTAGCCTTCCACACCTGTCATTTGGCCGGCAAAAAATAGACCAGCTTGTTTTTTAGATTGATAACTTTGCTGTAATACTTCCGGTGACTTCATAAAAGTATTACGATGCATGACCCCATAACGCACAATTTGAACGTTCTCTAACCCTGGAATCATTCGGAAAACACGTTTTTGCTCTCCCCATTTTAGATGGGTTTGAAAACCAACAATATTATATAGGCTCGCAGCGGCATTATCCTGCCGTAATTGAATCACAGCATATGGCCGCTTACCAGTTTTGGGATCCTCCAGACCAACTGGTTTCATGGGCCCAAAGAGCATTGTTTTAATACCGCGCTTAGCCATTACTTCAATCGGCATGCAACCCTCAAAATAGTTTTCTTTTTCAAAGTCATGACTCTCAGCTACTTCCGCATGGATCAAAGCGTCATAGAAAGCTTCAAACTCGGCTTTATCCATTGGACAATTTAGATAAGCAGCTTCGCCCTTGTCATAACGTGATTTTAAGTAAACTTTGTCCCGGTCGATCGTCTGGCCATCTAAGATTGGTGCAGCGGCATCATAAAAGTACAAACCATCTGACCCGTTTAGCGTTTCAATTCTATGGGCTAGACCACTTGCAGTCAACGGACCAGTTGCGACAACAGTGATGCCTTCAGGAAAATCATTTAATTCTTCATTAATAACCTCAATGTTAGGCAAACTTCTTAATTTAGCTGTGATCTCTTGTGAAAAAGGCTCTCGATCAACGGCCAATGCGCCACCAGCAGGGACACTATTATGATCTGCAGACTGCATCACAATGGAGTTCAAATGTCGCATTTCTTCTTTTAATAGACCGGATGCATTACTAATTTGATTTGCGCGCAGTGAGTTGGTACAAACTAACTCCGCAAAATTTCCCGTATGATGGGCTGGCGTCGTTGTTACTGGACGCATTTCATACAATTTAACATTAACGCCACGGCTCGCAATTTGCCAAGCAGCTTCACTACCTGCTAAGCCAGCACCGATAACGTTCACAAAAGGTTTTGCTGTCATACGAATCCCCGCCTAACTCTCTTTTTTTATGAATATATCTCCGTGAAATTATATCATATCAAAAATATTTAGAGAATGCATGCGATTACAAATATACTTTTTTAAGTAAAAAAACTAACCTTAGGCTAGATCACCTAACATTAGTTCGTTGTTGATACTGATTTGATTATTTTTGTAATTGCTCTTCGTAATCCCCATTTGGACAGAGGACTTGATGCCCACCTTTAACTTTCTTATCTACCAAGAAGTGCCCACATTTTGGACAATCACGCCCAACCGGTTTATCCCATGATACAAAATCACAATCGGGATAGCGGGAGCAGCCATAAAAAATCCGGTTTTTCTTAGACTTACGTTCAATAACCTGACCTTCATGGCATTTAGGACAAATCACACCGATTTCCTTGGTAATCGCTTTAGTATTCCGACAATCTGGAAAACGGCTGCAGGCATAAAATTTACCATAGCGGCCCATCTTGATCACCATCGGTGCGCCACAGATATCACAGTCAAAACCCGCTGGTTCATCTTTAATTTGGATTTTTTCAATTTTATCTTCTGCTTGTGCAACTTCTTTAGAAAACGGTTGATAATACTGGTCGACAACTTTGACCCATTGTTGCTGGCCTTCCTCGATCTCGTCCAGTTCATCCTCCAACTTAGCGGTAAAATCAACGTTAACGATGTCAGGGAAAAAGTCCTCGATCAATTCATCAACGATCTCACCTAATTCTGTCGGTTCAAAACTTTTACCATTCAAACGCACGTAATACCGGCGCTGTATGGTATCAATGGTTGGTGCATAAGTAGATGGCCGCCCAACACCATTTTCTTCCAACGATTTGACAAGACTTGCTTCACTATATCGAGCTGGTGGCTGCGTAAAATGCTGGGCTGGATCAGTTTTGGTCAGCTTGACTTTATCGCCCTCATTTAAATCAGGCAGTTCGTTGTCTTTAGATTCATCTCCTGTTTGGACATATAGCTTTGTAAAACCAGGAAATTTCATTTTTGACCCATTTGCTCTAAAGGTGACTTCATTTTGCATAATAGTTACAGTCATTGTATCTAGAACTGCCGGTGTCATTTGACTGGCAACGAATCTTGACCAAATTAATCGATACAATTTCATTTGGTCTTTGCTCAATACATCTTTCAGACTTTCTGGTGTCCGCATGACGGAGCTTGGTCGAATCGCTTCATGGGCATCTTGTGCCCCTTCAGGATTTTTAGTCTTACGGATTTTCACCGCCGCATAGGCTTCACCATAGGCCTCATGAATATACTGAGAAGCTTCATGTTTCGCTACAGTGGAAATCCGCGTTGAATCTGTCCGCATATAGGTAATTAAACCTACCGTGCCTTGACGGCCGCCCAAGTTGATACCTTCATATAATTGCTGGGCAACCATCATTGTTTTCCGCGTTTTGAAGTTTAATCGTCGATTAGCTTCTTGCTGCAGCGAACTCGTCGTAAAGGGCGCTGCCGGATAACGTTTTCGTTCTCTACGCAAAACCTTAGTAATATCAAAGTCCGCTTTTCGATCGATCTGTCCTAAAATTTCTTGGACAGTGTCATTATTAGGTAAAGCTTTTTTCTTATTTTTCAAGCCGTAAAAAGCAGCTTTAAACTTCTTTTGACCCTTTTTGAATTCACTATCAATCGTCCAATATTCTTCTGGTACAAAGTCTTTAATTGCTTTTTCACGATCTAAAATAAGTTTCAAAGCAATTGACTGGACTCGACCAGCACTTAAGCCTTTTTTAACTTTCTTCCATAGAATAGGACTGATCGAATAGCCTACAAGCCGATCTAAAATTCTCCGAGCTTGCTGCGCATCTACTAAGTTCATATCAATACTGCGTGGTTCTTTAAATGCATTTTTAACAGTGTCTTTAGTAATTTCATTAAAGACGACTCGATTTTTGCCTTTAGGATCTAAGTCTAATAGGTGTGATAAATGCCAAGCAATCGCTTCGCCTTCACGATCTGGATCGGCCGCTAAATAGACATGATCCGCTTTTTTTGCTTCTTTTTTTAATCCCTTGATAACATCGCCCTTGCCACGAATAGAGATATACTTAGGCTCGTAGTTATTTTCAATGTTAACACCCATTTGGCTTTTCGGCAGATCCCGAATATGTCCTAGGCTGGCAACAACTTTATAATTTTTCCCTAAATATTTTTCTATCGTTTTGGCTTTTGAGGGTGATTCTACAATGACCAAATTTTTAGCCATAGGTAAACTCCTCTCTCCTGTGTAACTAAACCGTAACACATCATATGCTATTCAATTTTGATTTGTCAAATCTTACCTATAATAAAAAAGATAGTTTACAAGGACCACACGATACACGCTTAAGGATAATAGGTCAAGTGCGATATGATGTCGGTGCTTTGGTGTACGGGAATGGCCCCTGCAGCTATTAAAGCATTAGCACCAGCGGATAAAGGCGAAAAAATACTCCCGGGCACTGCCAAAACATTACGATTAAATTCCAAAGCTAAATTGGCTGTGATCAAACTGCCGCTTTTTTCTTTAGCTTCGATCACTAATAACGCGTGACTCAAACCCGCGATAATCCGATTCCGCTGGGGAAAATAGTAACGCTTCGGCGCCCATAAATTATCATATTCCGATAATAATAATTGTTCTTTAGCCATTCTTTCCTGCAACGATTGGTTTTGTTTAGGATAATAATAATCTAGTCCGTTACCGATCACACCAGTCGTACTGAAATGATATTGTAAAGCTGTCTCATGCGCCAATCGGTCGATACCCTGTGCTAATCCAGAAATAACATTTATTGGGGATGCCAATGACCGTAGCAAACGCCGCAGTGCTTGCAACCCATATTCTGAATTATTGCGGGCACCAACCACACCCAAAGTTGGCTGCTGTAATTGTGCTAAATTGCCGCGGAAAAACAAAATAACCGGTGGATCATAAATTTCTTTCAACCGCTGAGGGTAATTTCTATCCGTCAATGCTAAAAAATCCTGGCGGTGCAAATGCTGCGCCACACTATCAATGATTTTCGGATCATTTAATTTTGCGGCTAATAATTGTTGCTTCGCAACATTGAAGTGTAAACACTCAGAAATCTCACTTAACGTCATATTTCTTTTAAAAAATTGCTGACTTAGTAAGTGTAATTTATAGAGTTGCAAATTGGTAAAACAATTTGTTAGTTTTAGTAATAAAAGGTAATCTGTTGTCAAAAAAAGAGCCTCCACGTTTTAATTAAATTACGCGAAGACAGCATTTCTTAATGTTTTAAATTACGCACCATTGATTTGATTGGCTCAAATGACTGGCGGTGAATTGGCGTGACACCCCTTTGTGCCAAACCTTGTAAATGTGCTTTGGTACCATAACCCATGTTTTTTTCAAAATCGTAACCTGGGTAAACACGGCCATATAGACCCATCAAATCATCACGAACGACTTTGGCCACAATACTGGCAGCCGCAATACTAATACTGCGTGCATCACCATGAATCAATTTTGTCTGTGGCACATCAACCGGCACATTCATGGCGTCCACCAATAGATGATCTGGCTGTGGTTTTAATTGAGATACCGCCCGGGCCATAGCCACCCGAGTTGCTTCATAAATATTTAGCCGGTCAATCAACTGATTATCTACATAACCGATTCGGACGCTTTTAGCTTGCGCCAAAATCTTAGGATATAAAGCTAGTCTTTTAGCATGACTTAATTGTTTAGAATCATTAACTTCATATAGGTCAAAACTGGGCATTAACTCAAGCGCACATGTGACCACCGGACCAGCTAATGGCCCTCGACCAACTTCGTCAATACCAGCCACGATTTGACCTTGTCGCCAAAAGCTTTGTTCCAATTGCGTGCGTTTCAGAAATTCGGTATATTGCAAAGCTGCTTTCTCTTGCTGCTGTTGATATTGCTTCAATGCAGCTTGAACGCCCTTGCGGGGATCATTGCGTAACATTTTTAGCACTTCAGGCGTTAGTGTGTGCCCTTTTAAATGGGCCTTAATCGCTTGCACTGATTGCTGCTGCCAGTCAATCATCTGTTGGCACCTCAGTTTCAGACGTTGGCGTCGGTATAACGTCCAATGTAACGCCACCGAAACGCCCTTTACGTAAATCATTGATCATTTTTTCAGAAAATTGATCATAATCATCTTTAAACCCATTTTTCTTTGTAAGTGTCAATAATAGGCCAGCATTGTCGCGCTCAAAATCAGCTGCCTGCAAATGATAGGTTTGCTGTAATTGGGCTTGATAACGTTGCCGCAAAAGATCCAACCCAAACAAAGCCACATCGTCAGCATGAAAAATACTATCTTTAATCGAGCCTAACAAAGCCAATTTCATCCCAGTATCAGGATCCTCAAATTTGGGCCAAAGAATCCCTGGCGTATCAAGTACTTCAAAACTATCACTGACTTTAAGCCACTGCTGATTTTTAGTCACTCCAGGTTTATTCCCGGTCTTGGCAATATTTTTTTGGACTAAACGATTCAAAACTGTCGATTTTCCGACGTTAGGAATACCAATACACATGGCGCGTAATTTAACGATTTTTAAGCCCTTTGCTTGTTGCCGGGTAATTTTTGTTGCCAAGATCTGTCGCACTGTTTTTTCAATTTGTGGCAGCCTGGACTTGTGCTGCGCATCGATGGCAATAGCTGGTAAATCATGCTTTTGATAATAGTCTAACCAAGCGGCTGTTTGCTTTTTATCGGCCAAATCAGCTTTATTCAAAACTAACAACCTGGGCTTGTCTGCTATGATTTCATCCATCATTGGGTTTCGGGAACTTTCCGGGATACGCGCATCAACAATTTCCAATACGATATCTACTAATTTTAATTTTTCCTGCACTTGATTACGTGCCTTTGCCATGTGGCCGGGGAACCATTGAATTGTCATGTTTGCAACTTCCTTATATATTAATATATTTATTCAACGAAACATTTTACGAACGTATAAATTTAAGACGTCGTAAAACATTATCTGTGAATCCTGCATGATATGCAAGTATATGTGGATTATGATTTACATTCTAATACATTCTAAATATTTTCAAAAAGGGGGCCGGGACAAAACTAATGTTTTGTCTACGGCCCCGATTATTTCACGAACGATTGTATCTTAAACGTGTTCCAAAAGGCAACAACCTCACTCAACGACGAATGACTCAAATGGAAAGTCCACCATTTTTCGTAATTCTTGTTGGTGCTCAGGCGCTGGACGCCTTTTGTCCCACTCTCCTTCTATCACATTAAAAGTGTTATTAAATTAGCTTAACTCTCATTTCAGCTTTGCAGTTAGTGTTGCTATTGCCTGTTTATAAGCATTATCATTTTTGCCTATCAACTGGCTTAATGCCTCAGTCAAACGCCGATTAGTCGTGGGATCCATTTCACCAGATACTGGTATTTGATAATCGTTTTGGAATTGTTTCACCGCATCCAACGTACTCTGATCATAAACGCCATTTGTTTGGTCCAATGGATAACCTAATGCTTGCAAACTCTTCTGAATTGTAATGATTGTTCGCGAACTATCTCCCGACTTGTACGTTTTTTCAACATCAAAAGTTGATAAATAAGCATAATCTGGATACTTAGCCACAATTGTTGGCCGCACACCCTTCTTGTTGATCCAATGACCATCCGGTGTTAACCAGCGCGCGGTGGTAATTTTCATTTCACTATCATGGCCTAAATCACTAACAGTTTGGACTGTCCCTTTCCCAAAAGAAGTTGTCCCGATGATTTGATCTCCGGCTGACTCTTTCAAAGCACTTGCAAAAATCTCAGAAGCGCTGGCAGAATCTTCATCAACCAGTACGACGGTTGGCTCCGTGACCTTAAACCCATCATCATACGTCTTACCAGCGGTGAATCGTTCAGGCTTACTATCTCGTTGTTGGACTTGCATGATTGTCTGCCCGTTCTTTAAAAACATACTAGCTGAAGCTAAAGCCGTTGGCAAAGTTCCACCAGGATTGCCACGCAAGTCGATTACAAAAGATTTAGCACCTTGAGTACGCAGCTTTTTAATCGTTTGCTTTAATTCTTTAGCCGTTGGTTCAGAGAAAGTGCTGATCTGAATGTTCCCGATTTGTTTATTATCTGAATCAAGCTTACCAGAAACTGTTTTAACTGGAATCTTAGCTCGCGTTAAAGTCACGTCAAATTGCCGGTCGTCACGCTTGAGCGTTAATTTAACTTTAGTTCCGATCTTACCGCGAATTTTACTAACGACTTTAGAAACACCAAGATTTTTAGCTGACTGACCATCGATTGCCAGAATAATATCGCCGGTCTTTAATCCCGCCTTCTTTGCTGGTGTATCTTTGACCGGTGCATCCACGGCCACATAATTGCCAGATTGTTTCACGGAAGCTCCAATACCACCAAAGCTCGCTGAAATAGTCGTATTCAAATCACTGGCATCCTCTTTAGGTAAATACTCAGAAAATTGATCGCCCAAACTTTGAACCATGCCATTGACCGCACCATCGATCAACTTTTCACTATTGACCGGGCGATAATAATTCTGCTTGATGGTTTGATAAACAGTACTGATTTTATTAAAGCCACTGCTGTTCTGGCCAGTTGGCGCCATTAAAGTTCGACTTATTAGAAAAAAGCCTACAATGATCGTTAAAAAGACCCCGATCAAAAAGGCAAGTATCCCTACGAAAATCGGCACAAATCTGGATACCGTCTTCTTTTGCTTTTTTTGGTTATTTTGTTTTGGTTCGTCAGCCAATATATTCGCCTCATCAATTAAAGTTTATTTAATGCTTGATATTCTGTAAAAGCTTGGTCAAAAACAGCCATATTGGGCAGATAATTGCCATTTAATTCTAAATAATCGGAAATCTCATGATAATCCTCTGACTGTTTTGGAAAACTCTGATCAAAAAAAGCACTGTTGGCAAAATGAGCTAATTCATCTTTACCATTTGGATTACGCTGTGTCATTAGCCACTGATAAAAGCTGCGTTTCATCTATTGCTACACCCCTAATCATTGTTGGGAAAGAAAACGTTAAATTCAATTTTATCCTGTTTCAAATCAATCCTTTTAGCAGTGAATTGCATGCCATTCTCCAGCTTAAATTGATTCAATCGTAAATTGATCGTCTGCTTATTTTGATTGACTACGACCCACTTCGGCAGTTTAAAATTATGGGCAATATAGCCCATGACAAAACTTAACGGCAAATCTAGTTGCCCCACAGCTAGACTGCGGGCTTTGAGCTGTACATCACCATTTGTCAGTACATAAGGGTCACACACCAACGAAAAGCTTACTGGCCGACCTAAAAATTCAATCGTACTACGAACTGTGGCGTGATCATCCAACTGAAAGGCGTACTTCATTTTCTGATCTTTTAACTGGTTATTTAAATAATATTTGACAAAACCATTCATTTGCTTTTTATTGAAAGTCACTGAAAAGGCTTCGTTATTTTGAATCAACTGTTCTCGAGCAGGTGGTTGCACTGGCCTCAGGGCTTTAAAAGTCACAAAAAGACCGCCACAAATCAATAAAATGACCAATGTAAAAAATGCAATCATCCAAAAATTATGCCGCCGCGGTTGTTTTACGCTCATACTTACTTCAAACTCCTACTGTTCTTGATATAACCATTGAGACTCATGTTTATCCATAACTTTATATAAAGCATTGGTCATCAATTCATAACCAACATGATTGGGATGAAAATGATCTTTTTTATATAAATACGGATTCAAAAGTTCCTGGTCTTTTTTCTTTTCACTAGCTTTAACAGTTGTGTGCTGATTAGCGTCTTTAATACGTCGTGCCACTGCCTTTTGGGTTTTTTTACTGCCTTTTGACAGCAATTGATCCACCGAAACAAAATAAACATCCTCTTGGGCTTTAATTGCTGTTTTGGTGATGTCATTCCAATCCCCAACGACCGCTTGCATCGTTGTCACTGTTGGCAGTAAAACATAAAAAGGATTATAGATCCCGAAAACAAAAATAGGCGCATGAGCATTGCTTTGCCGCAATTGATCAATAATTTGTGTCAGATTGCTAGCTGCTAACTGAGCTTGCTGTAAAACTGCCTTTTTTGTCACATTAAGCGGATCTTTTTGCACCACATGCATAATATCATTGCCGCCTAAGGTCAAAATAATGGCATCTGCTTGAGCAGCATCAGCCGCAATTTTAGGATCACTTTTAACTCGGGTCAATATTTGCGTGCTTGTATTGCCACCAACACCAAAATTACGCGTCGCCACTTTAACTTTCGGATGATGCTTTTTAATTGTCTGCTTAATTAACCCGACGTAGCCTTGATTCTTGGTGCCATCGCCCACACCTTGGGTCAAAGAGTCCCCAATTGCTGTAATGTGGATATTTTGCTTAATTACCGACTTGGCTTTTTTGGCAGCCATTACTGTGCTATTAGTACAATTGTTACTAGGTGTCGTCACAAAACTGGCGATGCCTACTAAAAAGGCAGCCAAAGCAGTAATTAAAATCGAACTGATATTGAATTTTTTCATAGTGACATCACCTCCTAAGTAAATGAAACGTCAGTCTGTGTAATACATCAGTGCAAAAGCCCCAGGCCCAGCATGCGTTGCAATGACAGGATCAGTACTGCGAATTAGAATATGAACTTGTGGTAGTTCCGCTTTGATCTTCGCCTCAATTTCTTGGGCAACGTCCAAGCCAGCCGCATGAGAGATACCAATGCCCTTGATGTGCGGCACTTGTTTCAATTTGGCGATCACCTTATCAATATATTTCATAATTGTCTTCATCCCGCGGCCCTTGCTGACAACTTCAAGCTGACCGTCTTTTAAGGTTAAAACAATTTTGATATTCAACAAACCTGAGATCATCCCAGACACGCGGGAAATACGTCCACCCTTAACTAGATTCGTCAAGTCACGGACACCCATGATCAACTCAGTCTTTGTCTTGATTTGTTCAATTGCTGGTATGATCTCTTGAACTGAAGCACCAGATTCAGCCATTTGCGCAGCCTCAAGAACTTGAAAGGCCATCGCCCGATCTGTATATTGACTATCTATGACCGTGACATCTGCGCGCGAAATCTGAGCTGCTTGCCGTGCGGCATTAACTGTCCCACTTATCGTTTCCGTCATATGGATCGCCAAAATTGGACTACCATCTACTGCCAACCGATCAAAAGTGTCAATAAAAGTGCCAACAGAGGGCTGACTGGTTGTTGGCAGATTATCTGCTTGAGCCATTCTTTTCATAAATTCTTCTCGGGTGATATCTTTATCATCAATATAAGACTGACCATCAATTTCAATCGTCAGTGGTACCACCGTGATTTGATACTTTTCAATTTCTTCTGGAGTTAACTGAACAGATGAGTCTGTTACAACTTTAACTGTGCTCATACAAACACTGCCTTTCAACAATCATATCATCAATTTTTTTATGGTTAATATTAAAATATTCGCTCTTTATTTAATTTTAACATGTGCTTCTAAGTTTATCCGCCTAAAAGCCATCGAGCAACTATATTTTAGGTTTTTTTTGAGGAAACAGCTTTTTATTTTATAATGGTGTTAAGATAAATATAACTTAAATAGATTATGATTTTTATTTTAAAAATAATTATCTACTAGGAGGTTGCTTATGCGCCAACCAATTTTCCGTGAAAGAACCAATTGGAGTAAAAAATATCAAATCGTTAATGAAGTCCTAAATGCCGTGACTCACGGAATTGCTGTCGGCCTTGCCATCTTTGGCCTAATTGTACTATTACTCAAAGGCATCCGCGAAAGCAGCCCTTTAGCCATTGTATCGTACGCAATCTATGGCGGGTCTATGATCATTTTATACCTATCTTCAACCCTTTTTCACAGCTTGATCTTTACTAAAGCCAAACATGTCTTCCAAATATTCGATCACTCTAGCATCTTTTTATTGATTGCAGGTACCTACACCCCGTATTGTTTACTTGCCATTAAGGGTGCTTTGGGGTGGAGCCTTTTCGGTGTCATTTGGACAATTGGGATTGCTGGCATCCTGTACAAAATCTTCAACGTTGGCCGTTTTAAAAACGCTGAAACAGTAATTTATATCGTGATGGGCTGGTTAGTTGTCCTTGCCATGCGACCATTATATTTGGCCATGGGCTTTCAGGGTGTTTTACTCTTGATTCTCGGCGGCTTAGCGTTTACTGTTGGTGCTTTAATTTATAGTTTAAGAGGATTGCCTTTTATCCACGTAATCTGGCATTTGTTTGTAATCCTGGGTAGCGGGTTAATGTATTTTTCAATTTTGCTATATATCAAGTAAATATTTTTCACAATACAAGGAGGGCGAAACAAAACTAGCGTTTTGTTTTCGCCCTCTATTTACTTGCGAACAATTTTATTTTAACCGTGTTCCAAAACGGCAACGACTTTATGACCATTACAGACATCAAAATGGCCCTCATTAAAAAGTAGGTACCCAAGGTTAAAAAAGTTAGACCAATGAGATCTAACTCCTCACAATCTTTATCATAATTTTTATGACTATAAAGCATATCATATACTTTACTTTACGAAATCTTTCTGCCGCTGATAAATTTCAAACGTATGCGGCCACTGTTCATTTTTCAAACCGGGTGTTTGCTTGGTCAACGCAAATTCTGACCACGGCAGCGTTGGCATAAACGTATCACCATCGACAGCCCGGTGAATTCGGGTCACAAACAATTGGGTAACATAGGGCTTAAACAATGTAAATATTTGCGCCCCACCAATCACGAAAAATAATTCAGTCGGCTTACGCTGTTCACGGGCTAAGAGCTTATCTAAGTCATGTACGACCGTTACCGAAGATTCTGAAAAAATTATGTCCTGGTGGGTCAACACAATGTTTTCTCGTTTAGGTAAAGGCTTACTGCCAAAGCTAGCAAATGTCTTGCGGCCCATAATCACCGGATGATTCAACGTCGTGCGTTTAAAATATTTCAAATCATCGGAAATATGCCAAGGCATTTTCCCTTGATTACCGATCACATGATTACTGGATTCTGCCCAAATAAATGCAAACATAATGTCTCACTCCTAGACTGCCACCGGTGCTTTAATGGCCGGGTATGGGTCGTAACCCTCAACCCGAATATCTGCCATGTCAAAACTAAAGATATCATGCTTATCTGGGTTTAAAATCAATTTTGGTGCTGATTTAGGCTGACGGGTTAATTGTTCTTTAACTTGCCGGAGATGATTCTTATAAATATGGGCGTCACCCAATGTATGTACAAATTCACCCACCTGCAGCCCCGTCTCATGCGCAATCAAATGTGTTAATAACGCATAACTTGCAATATTAAAGGGGACACCAAGAAATACATCACCACTGCGTTGATACAGTTGGCAGGATAATTTCCCATCAGCCACATAAAACTGAAATAGTGTATGACAAGGTGGCAATGCCATTGTAGGGACATCTTCTGGATTCCAAGCGGACACGATCATTCTCCGAGAATCCGGTGTGTGCTTGATCATTTCGATCACATTATGAATTTGATCAATCGTTTCGCCAGTAGTTGTCCGCCAATGTCGCCATTGTGCCCCATAAACATCACCTAAATTACCAAACTTCTGAGCAAATTGCGCATCGTCCAAAATACGTTGATCAAATAGCTGCATTTGTTCTGTATAAACCTTTTTAAAAGCTGGGTCTTGCTCAGCTCGATGTCCAAAATCAGTCATATCAGGACCATGATAGGCATCACTTTCAACAAAGTTTTTAAACGCCCATTCATCCCAAATATGATTCTTATGTTGCAGCAAAAAACGAATATTAGTGTCACCCTTTAGAAACCATAATAATTCACTCTTAATCAAACCAAAGGGTACTTTTTTAGTGGTCAATAGGGGAAATCCAGTACTCAAATCAAAACGCATCTGATACCCAAAAATACTATAGGTTCCCGTATTCGTGCGGTCGTTTTTATAATGACCTTGTTCTAGAATTTTTCGCTCTAAATCCAAATAAGCCTCTTCTAACATGACAACTCTCCTCATCTCATTACGCAATCAAATTTAAGCATATTGACTTAAATAATCCCAACGATCCATCTTTTGGTCGACCGCCTGATTCAACTTATCAATTTGCTGCTGCAAGTCGCCTAAGCGTTGATAATCCGTACCATCCGTATGCGCCATTTCTTGTTTTAACGCTTGAATCTGATTATCTAAGTCATCCAAAACAGATTCGATCTGTTCAAATTCCTTTTGCTCATTATAAGTGAGTTTGGTCTTTTTGGCGATATTTTTTACTTGTGGTGCTTTTAAATCATCCGATGTCGATTGCACAGATTTAGCAGCCGTCTGACTATTATCATTAGATTGATGCGCGTCAGCTGCCAAGTAATCACTCAATCGGCCCGTATAACGATCAATCAGACCATTGCCTTTAAATATCAACAGCTGATCGGCTACTGCGTCTAGGAAATAGCGATCATGGCTCACCGTGATTACTGTCCCATTAAACTGATCCAAATAATGTTCCAATACACTTAACGTCTGGATATCAAAATCGTTCGTAGGCTCGTCTAGCAATAACACATTAGGTTCACTCATTAATAACTTTAAAAGATATAGTCGGCGCTTCTCTCCGCCGGATAAACGCGCTACTAACGTACCATGCATGCTGCGAGGAAACAAAAATTGCTCCAACAATTGGGTGACACTCGTTGTTTCACCACTTCTATTCGTGACATTATGGCCCACATCTTCCAAGTATTTAATGACACGTACATTAGGGTCGATAGGTTCCGTGATTTGAGTATAATAAGCCATTTTAACAGTTTCACCAATTGTTAAAACACCTGAATCTAAGGGCACTCGCCCGGCAACCACATTTAACAAACTACTCTTACCAGCCCCGTTCGCGCCCGTGATCCCAATCCGATCCCCTGCCTGTACCAACAAGTCAAAATTTTTCAAGATCACTTGGTTCTCAAAGGCAAGATTCGCTTTTTTTAAAGCAATTACTTTCTTGCCTAGCCGCTGTTCTTGAATATCAATTTCAAGTGATTGTTCCTGCTGATCGGTATTTAAACGATCTTTCAAATCATTAAATCTGGTAATACGGGCCGCCTGCTTTGTTGAACGTGCCTTGGCACCAGCACGCATCCAAGCCAGCTCTTGTTTATATAATTGTTTTTGTTTATGTGTTTGTTCTTGCTCTAATTGGACTTGTGTCTGTTTTTGCGTGACATAAGCCTCATAATTACCCTTAAATTCAGTCAGGCGGCCGCGATCTAATTCAAAAATACGATTGGTTACCGCATCTAAGAAATAACGATCATGCGTCACAATCATTAATGCGCCAGGATAACTCTGTAAATATTTTTCCAACCAAGCAATACTATCAAAATCCAAATGGTTTGTGGGTTCATCTAAGATCAATAGATCGGCGGTAGACAATAAAGCTTGGGCCAAGGCTACCCGCTTCATTTGGCCACCTGACAGCTCAGTAACAGCTTGATTGAAGTTCGTGATTTTTAATTCGGTTAAAATTGTTTTTAGCTGTGTGTCTAACTGCCAAGCATCTAACCGGTTCATTGCATTCTCTGCTTGGAAAAACTGATCCTGTAACGCTTGATTATCAGGATTACCATTATATTTATCTAAACTTAATTCATAGTTACGAGTCGCTTCAAATTCTGGCCCTGTGCCTGTTAAAGCGGCCTGTAAAACAGTCCCAGACTCTAATTTAGTTTCTTGAGGTAAATAAATGATCTTATAGTCATTAGGTTTGGTAAACTGACCAGCATCTGGTGTTTGGATACCAGCAATGGTTTCCAGCAAAGTTGTTTTACCGGTGCCGTTCAAACCAATCAAGCCAATTTTATCTTCGCTGTGGATCAAAAAATTGACTTGATCAAATAGGGTTTTGTCCCCATATGCCCGAGACAAATTTTCTGCAGTTAATGTCTGCATCGTATCCCCTCTTCAGTTTTATTATTTTCCTATAAAGTCTACCAAAAATTAGCATTAATAGCGAGTAGACTATCCAAAGACCAAATTAAAAAGACATACCGCAAACGGCTATACTCCTACTTAAGTAGACAGGTAAATAATTAAAACCTGTTTGCTTAGGAAGGAGTATTTTTTATGGGCCGAAAAGGTTCCAGATATTCTATTGATGAGAAACTTCATTTCATTGGCCTACTTAAAAACGGCCAATCGGCCAATTCTATTGAACGGGAGTTTGGTATCAAAGCGACAACGATCAGTCATTGGAATTATTTATTTCATCATGGAGGTATAGTCGCACTAAAACCCAAACATACATGTAAAAGTTATACTATCGAATTAAAGGAACAAGTCGTTCAAGAGTATCTAGCAGGCGGTATTTCAATGCCTCAACTTTGTGATAAATTCGAGGTCTCAAATCCCGAAGTTATTTTTCAGTGGTTTTCTCGGTATACTAGTGGTAAATCACTAGTATCTGCTAGGAGGATATCAGCCATGAAGAACGGACGCAAGACGACACAACTTGAACGCATTGAGATTGCCGAGTGGGTCATCGCAAATGACATGGACTATACAGGTGCCACGAAAACAGTACGATATCTCCTATGGACAAGTCTATGCTTGGGTCAAGAAGTTTAAACAAGGAGGCCCAGAGGCCTTGGTCGACCGTCGTGGTAAAGCTAAGTCAGACGATGGCCATCTATCTGCCAATGAACGCCAATCATTAGAGATCAAACGTCTTAAAGCAAGATTGGAATATGTTTCAACGGAGAATGCCTTGTTAAAAAAATTCGCAGAGTTGGAAAGGAGCGAAAGATCCCACAGGAAGTATACTTCAGCCATCAAAGAATTGACAAAGATCATTAATCCAGACACCCAGAATCTATATACTGTCAGTAATTTATGCCGCTTGGCTGAAATTTCTCGTGCGGCTTATTATAAATGGTGTCATCACGTTCCCAGTAAGCGCCAGCTTGAAGATGCCGCTATTGTCGCTTTTATCCAACAATTAGAAGAAGCGCATCACTATATTTTGGAGTCAAACGATTAATGGTCTACATTGACAAAGAAACGCCTTATCATGCTTGTGCCAGTCGAGTGAGACGCCTGATGCATCTTCACCACATCTACGCATCGATCCGTATTGCCAAGCATGATCGTAAAGCTGAGCGCAAAGATATTATCTCGGGTAATAAACTACTAAATGCCCAGCTGGAACATGAGTTCCACCCCGATCGGATGGACCACACTTGGGTGACTGATTGTTCCGAATTAAGATATGGCGTTAATAATGAGCAACGTGTCCGTCTAAGCGCCATCAAAGATCTTTACGATCATCGGATCGTAAGTTGGGCTATTGCGTCGACGGAAACAGCAGAATTAGTCAGTAAAACGCTCGACTTAGCCCTACAACAAGTATCTGGTGCTAAACCAAAGATCGTACACAGTGATCAAGGTAGCAGTTATACTTCAGGCAGTTACAACCTAAAACTCAGCCAGTTTAGGCATCACCCATAGTATGTCCCGTCCAGGGACACCTGGAGACAACAGTCCTATGGAGAGCTTCTGGAGTCACATGAAAGAAGAATTCTTCGCCTTTGAACAAGCGTATTCACAAGAGGAACTAGCGCTTCAGATTTCACGTTGTATCGATTGGTATAACAACAAACGTCGCCAAGAAACACTTAACGGCATGACCCCCAACGAATATGGGTGCCATGCCGTTAAGAAAAGTGCATAAGCATTTTAATTATTTAAGTTGTCTACTTGACACGGAGTAGTTCCAACAGCTTAGGTATGCCTTTTTAATTTAAATAAATTTAAGTATTAAGCATCTGGATATTCATCAAAAACCGTCTTATTTTGATCAATGACAATATACAGGTGACCATCCTTTTGTGAAACATAGCTTGTTTGGTAAACATTATCTAAACCAGATGAGTCTTTATTTTTGAATGGGAAGTAGATCTCTTGAGAACCCTTATCATCAAAAAATAACTCACAGCGCTCAATATCTTGGTATTTCGTTGCCCGACCAAACATGCCCATCTCTAACGATCCTGTATTGATGTCAGTTGAATTAGCGTGATCAGCTTCAGGATTGATATCGGCTTTAAAGCTCTTACAAGGATGAATTTCTTGCATGCGGCCACCTTTAATACGACCATAACTTGTCGTAATTCTAGAAATCCAAAGATCATTAAACTCTTTATGATTAACGACCCATTCATCGCCATTACGAAAATAAAATTTCAGTTCTTTAAATACGTGATCCATATGATCCACCCTTTCTGAATGTGCTTACATTGTTATTCTAACACATCTTTAACAGAAGTAACTAAAAGTTCATTTTTTTATTGTACTTAGGAGAGCTGCCTTGTTATTCGGCAATTGACCCACAACCACGGCATATCGTAACCGCTGTAAAGTTCGCCCTAATTCTGGGCCAGGTTGGATACCATTAGTCATCAGATCCTGCCCATTAACCGCCAAAGCCTTACTTGATTGAAGCGGTAATTGATCATAAATTTGTCTGAATTCAGCTTGTTGTTCGGAAGTGATCCGCGCCATTAATTTCAGAACCGATAAAGTATCCTGCACAGCTATCTGCCCAGCTGAAAAAAGTGCCCATTTTAATTCAGCTTCATCAATATCAGTTGTTTGTAGATCAGTGGCTAACTGTCTTAGCCTTTCCGTACCATCAATCACTTGATTAGCTGATTTCCAGGCTCTTAATAACTGTCTCGTATCCTTCTGATTTAACGTCAAGGTCAAAGCGAATAGGCCCCAAACCTGACACTCATTAGTCAGATGACCAGCTAAGGCTGTCAGTTTTTGCAACTGTGTCGCTTGACCACTAAAACCAGGAACAGCTTCGCTCATCTTAGTTTCTATAAAAGTTGCCAGTCCGGTTTGCCAATTAGAAGCAAGCATCAGCTTAATGAATTCACTATGGATCCGTTCAATCGCGATCTTTTGCAGTAATCTATGGTTTTTGGCAATCGCGGTTTTTGTCTGAGCCTCTAATTGAAAGGCTAACTGAGCTTGAAAGCGAACCGCACGCATCATTCGCAAGGCATCTTCATGAAAACGTGCGTAAGGATCGCCCACTGCACGTAACATACCTTGATGCAAATCTTTTAAGCCATCAAACAAATCAATGATCTCACCATCATGACGCATCGCTAAAGCATTGATCGTAAAATCGCGACGTTTTAGATCCTCTTTTAAAGAGCGGACAAAAGTCACTTTGTCTGGTCGCCGAAAATCCTGATAGGTAGACTCCGTTCGAAACGTGGTTACTTCATAAGCAACGTCATGAGCCATCACTGTTACCGTGCCGTGTTGAATGCCGGTATCAATTGTCCGTTTAAAAATTTGCTTGACTTCAGCTGGATAGGCACTTGTCGCAATATCCACATCATGGATTGGCCGCTGTAAGAGTGCATCACGTACTGCACCACCTACAAAATAAGCCTCAAACCCTGCAGCTTCTAAATCAGCCAATATTGGCTGTGCTGCTTGAAATTCCGGCGCCAGTTCGTTTAATTTCATAAAACGTTCTCAAGCCCCACTTTTAAATCATTTAATTCATGTACCTTTTCAATCGCCAACACAACACCTGTCATAAACGACGCCCGATCATATGAATCTTGTCGAATGGTCAAGCCTTCACCAACACTACCAAATTGAACTTGTTGGTGGGCAATCAAACCAGGTAAACGTACTGAATGAATCCGCATCCCTTGATAATCACCACCACGAACGCCTGGTAACGTTTCTTTTTCATCAGGGGCGCCTTGGCGTTTCGGACGCCGATTTTGAGCGATTAATTCAGCCGTTCTTAAAGCAGTGCCACTAGGGGCGTCTTTTTTATGATCATGATGCAACTCGATGATTTCCACATCAGGAAAATACTGCGCTGCTTCTTGAGCAAACTTCATCATTAAGACAGCACTCAAAGCAAAGTTAGGGACGATCAAACCGCCCACTTGCTGCTTTTTGGCTAATGCTTGTAACTCAGTAATCTGATCGTTGGTCAAGCCGGTCGTCCCAATAACTGGCATAATTTGATGTTGCAAGCAGAACTTGGTATTCCCATAAACCGCATCTGGTGTTGTAAAATCGACCCAAACATCTGGTTTGGCTGTGACTGTTTCTTCGATTTCTGTGAAAGCTGGTAAGTGCTGTGCCGCAGACACTTCGATTTGGGTTCCCAAATCTTTATCAGTTGCGCCGTGAGGATCATATCCACCTACCAGTTCAAATGTTTTATTATGCGCTAAAATCGTCTCACAGGTCGTTTTACCCATCCGTCCTTTGAAACCAGCAACAATGACACGTATTTTTGCCAAATTGATCACTCCATAACTAAATCGATTAATTATTTAAAAATTTTGTTCGTCTAGGAGTTCGTCTAATAACTCTTGGCGCTCAAAATCATCTGGTACTAGTTTAACATAATTTTGTAAAGCCAAAATGGCCTCCTTGACCATACCTTCTTCTTGAAAGAAAGTAATCAGGTCTCGTAAAAATTCGGGATCAGATTTCAGCTGATTATAAGCCAATAAATAAGTTTCCTTAGCTTCGGCATAATTTTCCATGTGTTGCAAGGAACGAGCTTTATTCCAAAGCATCTGCGGATCATTTTCTGTAGGCTGATGGTCATCTAATAACGCTAAATTATCCTCAAAGCGCCCTTGCTTGATCAATAAATTACTTAAGGCTAGTACAGCCGATTGATTATCTGGATTGATTGTTAATAATTCTTTCAAATATTCTTCAGCAGCAGTTTCATCACCTAATTTAGTCGCAAGATCATAAGCATGTTGGTACAAAACTTCATTATATTGATCATGCGCAATTCCCGTCTGAGTCGTTAAATAAGCACCTTTTAAGTCACCATTTTTTTCTTGAGCTTCAGCTAAATAAGGATACAGGGAAGTATAGTCTGGATCAGCGCTTTCAAGATCTGATAACAAATGAATGGCTTTAGCGTAATCTTTAACTTGTAAATATAAAAAGCCTAATTGAAAACGTGTATCTTTGTCCAAAGTTTCTTCCGGTAATTTTGTCAATGCTGAAATTGCAGCTTCATAATCCCCAGAACCAGCTAAACTAGCACCTAACCGCTGATATAACATCACGCCGGCAAAGGTCTCAATATCATCATGTAACAACTGCTCATAAGCGATCGTTGCTTCCTGATAACGGCCTAACGAAAAATAAAGTTCACCTAGCCCAAACCAGATTGCTGGCTCATCGGGGTATAACTCTTGGGCCGCTTTAAGTTTTGCTTCACTAACCTCAGGCATACCCATTGTCTGGTAAACATCGGCCGCTGTCATCAATGCTTGCCCATAAGCTGGCGAGTCAGGTTGGATAGCATCTAAATAAGTTAAAGCTTCATCAGTATGACCATCACTAACTGCAATATCGGCTAATACCGTCCGCAATTCATCTTCATCAGGGTATTTATCTAACAGTTTTAAGTAGATCCGTCGTGCCTGGCGTAAAAAGCCTAAAGCATATAGCTCTTCAGCTAAACTATATAGGGTATCATCATCATCATGACGTAATGCTTTGGCGAAAAGTTGCTTCTCAGCCGCCATATCACCATCTTGTAATGCTTGTAAGACTTGTTGACTATAATTCACAGCTTGTCCTCCTTTGATCCATGGCTGTAATTGTAAGACTTTGTATGCCTACACGCAATCATTGTTATTTAAATGAAGTCAAAAAAAGAAGCTGTCAACAAAACTTGAGTTTCGTCACAGCTTCTTATAAGATTCAAATTATTTAACAGAATCCTTCAATGCTTTACCTGGTTTAAATGCAGGTACTTTGCTTGCTGGGATTTGGATTTCTTCACCAGTTTGTGGGTTGCGACCCTTACGAGCAGCACGTTCACGAACCTCAAAGTTACCAAAACCAATTAGTTGTACTTTTTCACCTTTAGATAAAGATGTTTGGATTGAACTAAATACAGCATCTACAGCAGCTGTTGCGTCTTTCTTAGTTAAACCAGTTTCAGCAGCAACACTGTCAATCAATTCAGCTTTGTTTGCCATGCTATGATTCACCTCCTGAAAATTTAGATGAACAAGTCATCTAGGTTATCATTTCTGAGTGGTCCAAAAATGATGAACAATGGCGATGACCATCACCATTTCACATCTAAACTTATCATACGAACCCTATCATAGCAAGGTTTTTTACAATAAAAGTCGGTTTTTTAATCCTTTTTCAAAACTTTTACCAAAAAAAACCTAAAAAACCCTTTCATCAGCATGACTATTGACGTTTTCGTGGAATAATACGAATCGGCGTACCGGTGAAATCAAACGTATTACGTAACTGATTGATCAAGAAACGTTGATAAGAAAAGTGTAATAATTCTGGGTCATTTACAAAAACAATAAATGTTGGCGGCTTAATGGCAACTTGTGTCATGTAATAAACACGCAGACGCCGACCACGGACATTGGGCGTTGGGGCTACCGCAACTGCATCTAACAAAACATCATTGAGCACTGAGGACTGAATACGCCGACTTTGATTGACATGAACTTTATTGACAAGATCAGGAATCGTTTGAATCCGCTGTTTTGTTAGCGCCGAAACAAAAATAATCGGCGCATAGTCTAAATACTGAAATTCCTGTCGAATTTGATTCTCAAAATCACGCATCGTATGGTCGTCTTTTTTTAAGGTATCCCATTTGTTGACTACGATAATAATGCCCCGACCAGCTTCATGTGCATAACCAGCCACTTTTTTGTCTTGCTCACGAATGCCTTCTTCAGCATTTAAAACAGTCAAAACAACGTCTGAACGGTCAATAGCCCGCATAGCTCGCATGACAGCATACTTCTCCGTATTTTCATAAACTTTACCACGTTTACGAATACCAGCTGTGTCGATCATAGCAAACTCTTGCCCAGATTCACTTGTAAATCGTGTATCAATAGCGTCACGCGTTGTCCCTTCAATATCAGAAACAATTACTCGGTTATCGCCAAGAATTGCATTTACCAAGGATGATTTACCGACATTAGGCCGCCCAATCAAACTAAATCGAACGACATCGTCATCAGTTTCATCAGCACCTTCAGGAAATTTAGAAATGACAACATCCAATAAATCACCAAGCCCAGTTCCCTGAGAACCAGAAATGGGGATTGGTTCACCAAATCCAAGACTGTAAAAGTCATAAATATCTTGGCGTTGTTCTGGATTATCTGCCTTGTTCACGGCTAAAATTACTGGTTTATCTGATCGATATAAAATCTGGGCAACTTTCTCGTCAGCATCGGTAACTCCTTCTTGAACACTTACCAAAAAAACGATAACGTCGGCCTCATCAATTGCAATTTCCGCCTGTTCTTGAATTTGCTTAACAAACGGTGCATCACCAATATCAATTCCACCAGTATCGATCAGCGCAAACTCATGAGTCAACCACTCGCCCCGAGCATAGATCCGATCTCGGGTTACACCGGGAACGTCTTCTACAATAGAAATACGGTCGCCAGCAATCCGATTAAAAATTGTCGACTTGCCCACGTTAGGGCGGCCAACAATAGCAACAGTTGGTAACATATACTCACCTCGAATCCCTTAATATTAATTATTATCAAAAAATTATCTAAACGTATGAAGGCTGGAGCAAAATTAATTTGTCCCAGCCTCTCATCGTTAAATTAATAAATTTAAAAATTAATCTTGATTATCTGTACTATGCTTTAAAGCATCACCAACCATGTCACCGATGCTAAAACCACTATCGTCGTCAACATCATTGGCAGATGACGATGTTTTTGGCGCAGCTTTAGGTGCCGAAGCATGATCTTCGTGAGCTTCATGACTTTCAGCTTCAGGCTCTTCAAGTGCTTTAATTGACAAAGCTAAACGATGTTGTTCAGGATCAACACTCAATACTTTAACTTTAACTTCTTGGCCTTCTTTAAGCACATCATTAGGTGTTGCAATATGCTTATGGGAAATTTGAGAAATATGAACCAAGCCTTCAACACCTGGGAACACTTCAACAAAGGCACCAAAAGTAGTTAAGCGACGAACAGTACCATCTAAAATAGCGCCAACTGGTGCTTTATCTTCAATATTTGTCCAAGGTTCAGGCAACGTAGCTTTAATTGAAAGAGAAATTCTTTCTTTTTCAATATCAACGTTTAATACCTTAACCTTAACTTCTTGACCAACTTTTAATACGTCAGATGGTTGGTCAACATGATCATAAGAAATCTCAGAAACATGGACTAACCCATCAACACCGCCTAAATCAACGAAAGCACCAAAGTTTGTTAACCGCGCAACTTTACCTTCGATGATATCACCAGGAACCAGCTTGGCCATTGTTTCAGCCTTTTTAGCTTCTTTTTCTTTCTGGACGATGGCACGATGAGAAAGAATCAAACGATTTTCGCTTGGTTCGATTTCCATGATTTGTAATTCTAATTCTTTACCCTTGTATTCGTTTAAATCTTCCACATAATGATCTTCGACCATTGAAGCAGGAATGAAGCCACGAACACCGGCATCAACAACTAAGCCACCCTTAACAACGTTCGTAACTGTGGCCTTAATCGTATTACCATCTTTATATTCTTGTTCGATCTCGTCCCAGACTTTACGAGCTTCAAGGCGTCGTTTGGATAAAAGATAACTGCCATTTTCTTTGTCTTTACCCATGGAAGAGATAACAACCAAGTCTAACTTATCACCGACTTTAGCCTGGTCGTTGATATTAGCACTTGGATCGCCGGTCAATTCTTTAAGTGGTACTACGCCTTCAACGCCTGTACCTTCAATACCAACGATCAATTGGTTATCATCAATAGCCAAAACTTCACCTACAACAACGTCACCAATTTTGACGTCGTGAACGCTATTTAAGGCATCCTCCATTAATTCCTTGCTATTGTTCGTATTTGTATCTTCGCTCATAAACAAAATCCTCCTTGCGACTAACTACGTAACTATTCTACTTGAATTCCGATTGTTTTACCAGCAAAAAGATTAAAAAAGCATTAAACTTTTGTTTTTTGCCGAATTATCTCCAGAATTTTGCGGGTTGATTGTTCGATATTCAAATTAGATGTATCGACAACTACTGCGTCGTCAGCTTGCCGCAAGGGTGAAACTTGGCGATGACTATCTTTGTAGTCACGCGCTTCAATGTCTTTCGTAATCGTTGTCAAACTTTCAGGCATACCTTTCTGTTGGTTCTCCAAAAAACGCCGTTTCGCGCGTGTAGCGACACTGGCAGTCATAAAAATTTTAACATCGGCATCTGGTAAAACAGTTGTGCCAATATCGCGGCCATCCATCACAATGTCCTGTTTTGCCGCCAATGCTCGTTGCTGCTCAACTAAAGCAGTGCGTACTTTTGACAAAGCAGCCACTTGTGAAACGGCTGCTGTAACCTTAACGGAACGTATCGGTTTTGTAATATCTTCCCGATTCAGAAAAACCTGCTGGCCTTCTTGTTTCATTGGACCAAAGCTAATTTTTGCTTTTGCAAGTGCTGCTACAATAGCCGCTTCATCATTTAGAGCAATCTGCTCCTTAAAACACAGGTACGTGACAGCGCGATACATCGCACCTGTATCTAAATAAGTAAACCCCAATTTTTGAGCAACCCGTTTAGAAATCGTACTTTTACCCGCTGAAGCAGGTCCATCGATCGCAATTTTCAAAAATCTCATCCATTCATAAACTATATTATTGGCTCACTACCTGTCATTTTACACGTAGTTGTTGTCCTGGTGCAATATTGGAACTCGAAGATAAGCCATTCATTTGCAGTAGCTGACTTAAGGTCAACCCGTTGTTAACAGCAATACGATAAAGGTTCTCGCCAGCTTTAACGGTATGGTATTGCCCACTATCCGCCGTTGAAGTTTGTTGACTAGTGCTACTCTTTTGAGCAGCCGCTTGTTGGGCCTGTTGTGCGGCTTGCTGGCTAGATGCACTCGCTGCTGCCTGACGACTAGCCGCTGCAGATGACTGCTGAGCTGCTGCTTGCTGGGATTGTGCGGCAGCTGTCTGAGCCGCCTTTTGACTTGCTGCTGCTTGAGAAGCAATTTTTGCACTTTCACTTTCAGCTGCTTGCTTAGATTGTTGTACCGCTGCTTGTTTTTCCTGAGCACTTTTTATACTCTCAGATTTTGCCTTTGCTCGAGATTTCGATTTAGCAGCAGAAGCTGATTTAGATTTTGACTTGGAACTGACAACGATTTGATTACTATTATCTGAAGAATTAACCGGTTTGTTCATACTTACAATATAATAGCCAATCGGAATTGCCATAACAACAAGTAGTAACACGGTTAGTCCCACCACAAAAAAGGTATTATTCTGTTCTTTTTTCTTATTGGCAACTCGCGATAAGCCATCATCGTCAAACTGTTTTTCCCAAGGCTCTGCCTCAGATGTATCGGCATCAGTACTACTGACTGTCGTCGTTGCAGTTGCATCTGCAGCCTTATCTTTAGCTGCTGCCTCTTTTTGAGCCGTGAATGACTCAGATGCTTGATCTGTACTTGTGTCAGACGTTGGGGCTGCATTTGTTGATTGACCGGTCGTTTCTTGGCTGGTTAAGTCCCTTTTTTCTTGACTTTTTTTATCATCACTCATCATTGGCCCTCCTAAAAGCTTCTTCATGATATTTTAGCATATCAAAAATTAAGTAATGGTAAAGTTATTCAAAAAGTTGCTTTAAAGTTTGCTGCCAGTGAACCACTTTCGGCGTCTCAATTGCTTTTTGCAAGCTTCGAGGTTGTTGAGTAGAATCCCTTTGATACAAGTTTAACTTCTTTAAAGTCGTCAAAACAGCCTCATCTTGCCCTAAACAGCAGCAAGTATCATCATGGCTGTGCACTGCTTTTTGGCCAAAGTAATCACTCAGTAATTGACGTTTACATGTCGCTGCAGATAAATAACGTTGAAATTCTGTCAAAGCAGCTTGTTTTTCCTGATATTTTGCGGCTAGCATTTGTTGAACTTGTGTCATTTCTAGCCCGCTTGAATAAAAATCGCGCAATAACTCGAGCGCTTGATCATCCGTATGAGCAAATAGCCGGGGCTCATTATAAAACATCTGGATCATACTTGTTGATGGTAACCCTGAAGCTAATAGATTAGCTTGCAGACCAGCATCGGCTGGTGTAATAAAGGTAATGGCAATGCTTTGCTTGCCATCGCGACCTGCGCGACCAAACTCTTGTAAATAACTTTCAAAGCTGCTAGGTGCATGATAATGGATCACAAAACGAATATTTTTTTTATTGATGCCCATTCCAAATGCATTTGTCGCACAGATAATTGGAATTTGATCGGCCATAAATCGCTGCTGGATCAATTGCCGATCCCGATTAGACAATGCCCCGTGGTAAAACGCAGCCGGAATATGTAATGTCTGCTGTAATTGTAATGCCACTTCTTCTGCTGCTTGCCGACTGGAAAAATAGATGATTCCTGGCCAGGTGATATGCTTTATAATTGTTTGTAGCATTTGCTGACGTTGTGTATCATCAGTTACTTTGACTGTATCTAAAAAGATGTTGGGTCGATCAACGTTTGTAATAATACGCATGGCTTTTTTTATCAACCCCAGTTTATCTAGGATATCTACCTGCACTTTAGGGGTTGCTGTCGCCGTTAGCATTAACGTACTATGAGGCTTTAGAATTTGTCGGTAATGGCGCAACTGTAAATAACTTGGGCGAAAGTCAACGCCCCATTGGGAAATACAATGTGCCTCATCAATCACGAATAAGCCAATATTAATTTGTTTCAAAGCCAATAATACATCTGATCGCCCCAATGTCTCAGGCGACACAAATAAGAAATCAAAGTCTTTGATATGTTGTAAAATATAAGTTTGTTCAGCTTTACGGACGGTTGAGTTAAGAGCAACCACCTTTGATCGACCTTGTTGCCGCAATTGAATCACTTGATCTTGCATTAAGGAAATCAACGGTGACACAATAACGGTTAGTCGATGCATGATTAAACCAGGTAACTGATAACAAAGTGACTTACCTGAACCAGTAGGTAAAACGCCCAACACCGCGTCACCTTTTAAAACATGATCGATAATTGCTTTTTGCCCTGGATGAAACGTTTTAAAACCAAAATAATGCGTTAATTCTTGTTCTAAATCCATTTTATTGTTCCATTTCCTGAATACTTTGCATACGTTCGGTAAAATAAGCATTGACCGGTAGATCATCTTGGCGAATCAAGCGTTTAAAATCAAACTGATCATTCAATAAAGCGACTTCTAATAGGTGTTCTCTAATCGTACTAGGCTTCAGATGCCTACGTGCAGCAATACGGGACAAAGGATAGCCTTGCTCAAAAAGTAACCACGTTTTTTGTGCACTGATGCTGATGGGATTTTGTGTATAAATAGTCGGTTTTAGTAACGTATAAATCATTGGTAGCACCTGTTGTTTTTGCTTTAGCAGCCATAATAAATTAGTCAAATTATCTAAACGCATAAAATGCTGCGAAAGTGGCGTCAATCCAAACATATCCGTCAGTGCTAAATCAGACCAGCCCACCCGATAGCCTTGAAACGTCGCTGCCATATAATCAGCATTCGGTTGGGCGGTTGGTAACTGTGCCAGCCAAAAAGCTAGCTCTTCCATAAACTGCTGCGCAAAATCTGGCTTCTTTTTATAAGATTGAAACCAGTGCTGTACACGACGCTGAACCAGCCAAGCATTGCTAACCGGAATATAATGTGTCTGTCCGTGGACAAAGTTCGAAGTTACTTGAACCGCTAGTCCAAGCAACTGATCGATCACATCTAAGTCAGGCACAAATAACCCATCATATTTTTTTAATCGATAAACATAGGCCTGATTGTCTTGCCAATACTGTTTTCCTTTAACAGTTAAGCTATAATTTTCTGGCGCTGTTTCAGTAATTAGGGCTTCTTGAATCAGTACATCTGCGGTACGATTAAAAGTGGTTTGGGCTAATGTCGGTGCCGCCCGGAAATAATTCAAATAATGATTGCGCCGACCTGCTAAAAGATTAGAAATCGTTCTTTTTCCAATTAACACATAAAAAATTGGTTTAATTCTTTGCGGCTGTTGATTAAAAAAACTTAATAAATCAATTTTATCCATAGATTTTATCTTGCTTTCAAAAGGAGCGTATTTAATGTTTACCAGAGTTGCACGTCCAGAATGTATTGCCTGTGGCATCTGTCAATTACAAGCACCAGACATTTTTGATTATGATAATGAAGGTATTGCTTATAGCAAACTTGACCAAAATAAAGGGCAGCGAGCAATTCCTAATGAGCTAATGTCACAATTTAAACAAGCTTATCAAAAATGCCCAACAGGTGCAATCAAACGTCGGGACGTCCCCTTCCATTTGACTAAGTAATATTTATGAAACCAATTAAAAAGAGTTTCTGCATTAAAACTACGCAGAAACTCTTTTTAATTGTGCTGATTAATGTTTAAAAGTAGCCGCCTGAGCCTTGACCCACGGCATCATTTTAACATAGATAACGCTGAAGACTGCGCTTAGTAAAACACCCTTAATCACATTGAAAGGTATGACAGCAATCAAAACGTATTTAATGATTGGCATCCCTAAATTCATGCCTAAAAGTTGCATATACAAAGGTGTAATAATCACTAAGTTCAAGAAGCCCATAATAACTGCCAACAAAATAGTTGCCACTGTCGAAGCTAGTAGTTGTCGGCCAAGATTTGAACCCTTACGTAGCAAGTAATACATTGGTATTAAAAATATGATGGAAGCTAAGACACTGGCAAAATCACCAATAAAATCTGGTAAAGTGGCACCAGTCGTGATGAAATGCAAGAATGAGCGCAATACAGCAATTGCAATACCGCCAAATGGGCCATAAATGAACGTCCCCATTAAAACGATCAAATCGCTGAGATCCGTTTTTAAAAAACTAAAAGCAGGAATGATCGGAAAAGCGAAAAACATCAATACATAGGCAATCGCTGCCATCATAGCAATACCAACTAACTTCTTGACTTTGAGACTTTGCAATACAAGGACCCCCGTTAAAATAAAATAGTTGTATTTGAATTAACGGTTGCGTCTTCAGCCTAAAAAACTCACACCCAAAAACACATACAGGGCATGAGCTATTATGATTAGACATCCAAAATAAGCTCTATCTTCTTCCATCTAGACTATACTATCGGTCTTGGATTCTCACCAAGTCAGCCATCAAAAGATGGGTCGCGGACTATCACCGCCGGTCGGGAATTACACCCTGCCCTGAAGACGAACAGTTATTCATTTACAAAAACAAACATATCAAACTTACTAAATAAAAGCAAGTATTTTGACACATTTATTTTTAAATCTGATTCAAAAATTAAACGCGCTTCCCCAAAGCTTGATTACGCAGTTGCGAAACTTCTAAATGCGATAATGGCCGAAATTGGCCCGAGATCAAACCTTCTAAGTTTAAAAAGCCAAAGGATTCTCGAGACAATTTTTGAACTTGACTACCAACTGCTTCAAACATTTTTTTAACTTGATGATTCATACCTTCATGAATCGTTAGTCGCACAATTGCTGTATTTTTTTTATGATCCGTAGAAATAAGGCTAAATTTTGCTTTGGATGTTTTACGACCATTGACTTCAACACCATTGCGTAATTTGATTTGAGCAGAAACATCAGGAATGTTATTGATTTTAGCGACATAGGTCTTATCAACCTCATAACGGGGATGCATCAAAAGATTGGCAAGTTCACCATCATTAGTCATGATCAATAGACCAGAAGTGTCATAATCTAGCCGGCCCACGGGATAAACTCGCTGATCAACTTGGTCAAAAAAGTCGGTCACAGTTTTTCGACCCTTATCATCACTCACCGCACTAATAACGCCTCTGGGTTTATAAAATAGATAATAAACTTTACGCTCTTTCTCCAAAGGTACCCCATCAACAGTTACCTGATCATGCTCTGAAACCTTGGTCCCTAATGTTTTAACAACTTGATCATTAACTTTTACTCGACCGGATGTGATCAAGGTTTCTGCCTTACGTCTAGATGTTAATCCAGCGTTTGCGATCACTTTTTGTAGTCTTTCCTCAGTCATTTAATCCATCCTTTTCTTGTACATCACTTTGTGCCTGTGCCGTCGTCTTAGCGCTATTTTGATTCATTGCTGCATCAAATTCATTATAAAATAAATTCATATCTTCATTACCACTATCTGAGGGCGTATGCTGGTCGATCGGCGGTAAATTATCTAAAGACTGTAACCCAAAATAATCTAAGAAGTAATCACTAGTCCCATATAAAATAGGCCGTCCGGGAACATCTTTCCGTCCCTGTTCTTGAAGCATCTGTCGCGCAACCAAAGTTTGTAACGCTCCCGAGCTGTTCACGCCACGCAATTCATCAATTTCAAGACGCGTGATCGGTTGTTCATAGGCAACGATAGCTAATACCTCTAAAGCCGCCTGACTCAAGTGTTGGCCAATATTCCCGGACATAAATTGTGTCAAATATTGCGCATAAACGCGCTTGGTAGCTAATTTATAGGTTTCACCAAAATGTAAAACCTCTAACCCGGAGGTTTGGTCTTGCTGTAAAGCATTCGTTAACTTTTCCAGCCACTGTCTGACAGCCGCCGCATCTAAAGCTAGCGTGCTTGCCAAGATCTGAATGGTGGTTCCGTCATCGCCAGCAGCATAAAGTAATGCCTGTATGATTGCTTGATAATTCATGTACCAGTCCCCACCTGCTTCACTAAAATATCATCATTGATCGTGGTTTGTTCACAAACGATCCGTCCATTTTTCATCAACTCCAAAACAGCTAAAAATGTTGTGACAACATTTTCGATCACATCTACTTTATCTGAGGAACGCGCTTCGAGCAGTTGGGAAAACTGAACATAACCATGATGCTGTTCCAAGTGCGTCAACACCTTTTTTATCTGCGTTTGGATTGAAATGTTTTCTCGTTGAACTGCCCGTTTCTGTGGTTTTGAAGCGAAATGACGTCTTAGGACTACATTCATAGCTTGTGTCAATTGAGTTAAGTCAACGGCACCCCTTTGTAGCGGAATGATAAATGTACCTGTTGGCTGCGAAGGTTCCTTGACCACTGATTTCCGTCTTGTTTCAGCTTTTACCCTTAATTCACCAGCAAGTTGTTTATAAGCTTGATAACTCAATAATTGGCTGACCAATTCATCACGTGGATCCAACTCAAATTCATCATCAGCTTCAGATGCAGGTTCTGGTTTGGGCAGCAACATTTTACTTTTGATTGCCATTAGGTTTGAAGCCATAACTAAATAGTCACCAACCGTATCCAGTTGCATGACACGCATATCATGCAAATAAGTCAGATATTGGTTGGTGATTTCAGCAATCGGAATATCATAAATATCAATTTTAGCCACTTTAATCAGATAGAGTAATAAGTCTAATGGCCCTTCAAACTCAGGTAAAACTAAATTTAATCCAGCCACAGTCAAACCCCTGTATTCTGATGACGGTTTCGTGCTTCCCACTTAGCCACAAGTTTAGTTGTCTCAAACGAGCCCATCATCTTATGATCTGGATACAAGGCATGAACTTCATCTAAAATAGCTAAAGAATTCCCTTCCCCACGTTCAGAAGGTGAAAGTGAGATTTGCCGGATCACGATATATTTATCTTCAACTTCTAAGCCAACAATACCAGAGAAATCGTCTGATTCATTTTTCCAAAGATACAATTCATGACTATCATCATCTTGATATAACGTAATTTCATTGTTCAAGGTGTTCAAATCTTTTAAGTCTGGAATAAATGAAAGAAATCCCATCGCGATTTTCTCATAGCTCCGCTTATATTTAACTAACATGATGACCTCCACTTTCAGACATCTTATACAAAGATACACTTTAGCACATAACCCACATTCTCTCAACTTAGCTTTATGCCCGCGGATGCGTTTTATTATAGATTTGGCGGACTTTTTGTGTCGAAAGATGCGTATAAATTTGTGTCGTCGTAATATCTGCGTGTCCTAATAAAGTTTGCACCACGCGTAAATCAGCACCATTTTCTAACAAATGTGTCGCAAAAGAATGGCGCAGCGTATGCGGCGTAACGTCTTTTTGGATACCTGCTGTTCGTACATAAGCTTTAATCATTTTCCACACAGCTTGCCGCGTCAATGGACGCCCACGGTTGTTTAAGAAAACATTAGCGCTACGCGGATTGGCTTTGATCATTAGGCTAGGCCGTACATTCTCTAAATAACGCGTAATCCAGTCGCTGGCTACATCACCAATAGGCAACATTCGCTCTTTATTTCCCTTACCTATTGTTTGAATCAAACCAATTGTTAAGTGGAGTTGGTTCAACTGTAGATTAATCAATTCACTGACACGCAGACCGGTAGCATAAAGTACTTCTAACATG
This sequence comes from Agrilactobacillus fermenti, assembly GCF_047943045.1. Taxonomy (GTDB): domain Bacteria; phylum Bacillota; class Bacilli; order Lactobacillales; family Lactobacillaceae; genus Agrilactobacillus; species Agrilactobacillus fermenti. The sequence goes on from NZ_CP181347.1 coordinate 1,465,406, forward strand.
GCTCGATCTCTTAATCCTAGGGGCTTTCCTGTGTCAGGCATCGTTAATAATGTGTTTACTTCAGTAATAGTTAATGTCACCGGAAAATGCTGCTGCTTTTTTGGTGACGTGATCGTATCCATTGGATCAGTCCTAATCACGTGCTCAACCAGTAAATACTGATAAAATGTTCTTAGACTTGATACCATGCGTGCTAGAGAGCTCGCCATTTTACCACTAGTTGTTTCAACCTTAAGAAATTCACTAATTACCAACGTGTCCTCTGGAAAATCCGTCAATTGCTGCGCTTCAAGAAACTCTCGAAACTGTTTTAGATCTTCCGCATAACTTTGCCGTGTCTGTGGTGATAAGCCGCGTTGGACATCTAAATAATGTAAATAATCACCAATTAAGTCTTTCATCCCATAACCCTTCACTTAGGTTAAAATTTTTGTTTGTCGCTGTTTTAAGCAATTGGCACACAAGCCCTCAATTTCAAGGTCTGCCTGTGCCGTCTGAATTTTAAAGCCAACTTGTTGTTGAATTTGTTGTGTGATCGACTGCCAAGTCTCATTGTCTAAGTCAATCACACGACCACAATTTTTACAAACAAGCAAAAGCTGATGCGCATGTGCCAACTGATAACGAATAATACCAGCCTCATTAGAAGCACTCTTTGTCACGATCTGGCAGCCTACTAAAATTTCTAAAGTACGGTAAACCGTTGCTAAACCAATATCTTGTGAAATTGCTTTAGCAAGCATAAAAATTTTTTCCGCCGTCAAAAAAGTAGTCTGGTTTGCACACAAAACAGCGACCGTTGCTTGCCGTTGTGGGGTCATTTTATAACCCGCTTGTTTTAATTGTTTTTTGATATCCTTTTCTAAAGCTATGGCTTGACTCATAATGAGGACCCCAATAAAATAATTTTTTCACTAATTACAGCATACGCAACAATTAAGCAATGGACAATAAGTAAAAGCCCCTATTTCAACTTTGTTTTTCCAGCACCAGTTTCAATTAAACCTGCCTTTAATAAATGACCAATTGCCCGTTTGAAAGCGCCTTTAGAGATACCAAAATAATCGTTGATAGCTTCAGGATCACTTTTATCATCAAAATCGATACTATGATCGGAGCTGCGTTTGAGAACAGCTAATACCATCGCCGCATCGTCACCAATTTCTTCGTAAGCCCTAGGTTTTAAGGATAAATTTAATTCATTATTTTGCGTCAAGCCGATCACACGTGCGTGTACTTGTTGACCAAGACGTGGTGCAACATCGACCTCTGTCCGATGAATAAAGCCTAAGTAGTAATCATCAGTGATCACAAAACTCCCCACGTGTTTTGTTTGATAAACAGTTGCCGTCACATTTTCATTGCGCATTTTAGCACTCGGACGATTTGCCACACTCTTAAGAATCGTTGTATCCGCCAGTTTCCCCCACATCCGGCCTTTTTTATCAACACTTAGTGTGACCATCAACCGATCGTCGCGCTCTGGCCATAGTTGTTTTTCTTCAGGTAAATCGTCCAATGATACCACTAAATCTTTATCTGTTAGTCCCATGGATACAAAAACGCCTAGATCACGACGCACTTCTGTGACAGCCCCAAAATCATAATGATCAAACCTAATTTTTGGTAGATTGGGGGTCAAGCGTAGTTGATGTTTCGCATTTTCATAAATAAAGCCTGTCAGTGTCTCTCCTGCCGATACAGGTGTTGTCAATTCTGATTTAAGAACCGTTAAGGTCGTGCCGGCCAATTGCACGAAAACAGCTTTATCATTTTGGTCTGTAACCGGTGCGCTTTGAATTGTTCCAATTAAATCTGCATTAATATCCATAGTGTCTCCTTTATTTACCTGGTAGTAAATTAAATACTGTTAAAATCGTATACGTAATACCGGAAGCGATAACGGGTCCAGCAGCAATGCCCTTTAAGAATACCACACCCATAATTGTACCAAAAACTAGAGCAACTGTAATTTCCGGGCTTTGAGACAGCAACCCCACACCTTTTGCTGATAATACTGCAACCAGAATACCACAGCCGACCGCAATAAATCCCACCGGACTTTTAAAAGCACTCAATAAATCTTTAAAACCGATCTGCCCAGTAGCGATGGGAATCAAGATGGCAATTGAAATGATTGTCACACCCCAATTGATCCCCTTAGCATTGATAATCGGAAAAACGCGATTGGAAAATGGTAATAACTTTAAAATTAAAACAACGCCAGTGGCAATAATCAATGATTGATTCTTGCCAAAGATAGCCACTAATAAAATTGCCGCTAAAAATAGCCAACTTTCCATGAATTTCAATCCTTTCAGAAAATAATTGAAGAAAAAAGACTGGGTCTCAATAGCGGGGACTCAGCCTTTTTCTGATCAATTATTCTAGAATATAATACAATACTGATTAAATCTAAATCTTAAAGTGAGTTAGAAGCACCACGATAAATAATACCGCGACGAGAATCAACTGTAATAACTTCACCGTCTTGAATCAATGAAGTTGCATTTTCAGCACCCACAACAACTGGGATACCCATTGCAATACCAACAACAGCTGCATGTGATGTTAAACCACCAGTTTCAACAACTAGTGCAGAAGATTTCTCAATAGCTGGTAAATAATCTTTATCTGTTGTCTTAGTAACTAAGATACCACCATCAACAGCTTTATCAACAGCATCTTTGGCACTATCAGCAACAATTGCTTTGCCGACAACAGTTTCATCACCAACACCTTGACCGCGTGTCAATTTAGAACCGATCAATTGAACTTTCATCAAGTTAGTTGTACCACTTTCACCAACAGGCACACCAGCGACGATCAAAATCAGGTCGCCTTCTTTAGCAAGACCTTCATCTTGAGCAATTTGAGTTGCCATAGTGAACATGTCATCAGTTGTTGCAGGTTTTTCAGTCAATAGCGGTTTAACACCCCAGTTGACCGTCAAGCCACGTTGTACTTTTTCATCAAAAGTTAAAGCTAAAATATCTGCATTTGGCCGATATTTTGAAATCATCCGTGCTGTATAGCCAGAAGCTGTAGCAGCGACGATTGTCTTAATATTCAAATCTTCAGCAACACGAACAACTGATTGACCTAAAGATTCAGTTGAGTTAGTTGTTGGAAAGGCATTGAATCGTTCAGAAGCCAATACACCACTGTTGCTGACTTCCTCTTCAGTATATTGATCGATCCGGCTCATGGCAGCTACAGCCTCAACTGGATAGTCACCATTTGCACTCTCGCCTGAAAGCATGGTTGCATCTGTACCATCTAATACAGAGTTGGCAACGTCAGTTACTTCGGCACGAGTTGGACGAGGATTTTCTTGCATAGAATCCAACATTTGTGTTGCTGTGATAACAGGTTTACCTAAGGCATTGCACTTTTTGATCAACCGTTTTTGAACGAATGGGACATTTTCAAATGGAATTTCAACACCCATGTCACCACGAGCAACCATCAAACCATCAGAAACCTTAAGAATATCATCGATGTTGTCGATACCTTCTTGAGATTCGATTTTAGGGAAGATTTGAACGTGTTCCATATGTTTTTCTTCTAAGATTTCACGAATATCTAAAACGTCTTGAGCTTTACGAACAAAACTTGCAGAAATATAGTTGATGTTGTTGTCCAAGCCAAAACGGATATCACTACTATCTTTTTCAGTGATCCCAGGTAAGCGAATCTCAACACCAGGTGCGTTAACACCTTTACGAGAACCAATGTAACCGTCATTTTGTACTTCAGTTACAAGTTCTTTGTTAGCTTCGTCTTTTTCAGTGATTTTAAGATCAACCAAGCCGTCATCGATTAACACGTGACCACCCACGTGAGTGTCATCGTATAAACCTGGATATGTAACAGCAATTTTTTCTGGTGTACCTTCTAATGAATCATCCATAGAAATACGAATCACATCACCAGTATGTGCATCAAAGCCCTTGTTCTTTTGAACCGTAGTTCTGATTTCAGCACCTTTAGTATCTAACATGATACCAACGGTTTTACCGGTCTTCTTTTCTGCTTCATGAACCATGTTCATCCGAGAAAGATGTTCTTCATGGTCACCATGAGAGAAGTTAAAGCGAAAAACATTTGCGCCTGCTTCGATTAATTTTGTGATTGTTTCAACATCATTGCTGGCAGGACCTAATGTGCTAACAATTTTGGTTTTTTTCATAGGTGGGAATCTCTCCTTAAATCAATTTTATAAAAACCTAATACTTAAGATACCAAGAATCTAATAAAATGCAAACCCTAATTTGATAGATCATGATTCAAATTGTAAAGTGATAGTTCTGCATGATGTTTGCCATCAAATAAATCTGTCATGTTGTGGTAAGACAACCGGTTGTTTTCAATACCAACAGCCAGCCCACCTTTACCTTCCAACAATAACTCAACAGCAAAAGCACCCATTTGACTCGCTAACACACGGTCGCGCGCTGTTGGTGAGCCACCACGTTGAACGTGGCCGAGCACAGTCGAACGTGCATGGAAATCACCATATTTAGCAAGTTCCTTTTCAAAATCAGGCGCATGCATCACACCTTCAGCCAACACGATCAGCGTATGTTTCTTACCACGATCGCGACCAGCTTGGATATGTTCAGCTACTTGAGCGATATCAAAGTCATGTTCAGGAATAATAATTTCCTCAGCACCACCGGCAATACCTGACCAAAGCGCAATATCACCAGCGCCACGGCCCATAACTTCAATGATAAACGTGCGTTCATGACTTGTCGCAGTATCACGAATGCGATCGACAGCTTCAAGAACAGTATTGACAGCTGTGTCAAATCCAATAGTGAAGTCTGTATAAGGAATATCGTTGTCAATCGTACCTGGTAAACCAATGGCATTATAACCATGCTCAGTTAATTTCAAAGCACCGTGATAAGAACCATCGCCACCAATGACAACTAATGCTTCAATACCGAACTTATTCAATTGTTCAATACCTTTAAGCTGACCTTCTTCTTGAGCAAATTCTGGATACCGTGCAGAGTACAAGAATGTTCCTCCACGTTGGATCTTATCAGAAACAGATGCTTCATCCATTTTGAAGATATCTCCAGCAACTAACCCAGCAAATCCATAATTGATCCCGTAAACTTCTAACCCTTCATACATCGCTTTGCGCGCTACTGCACGAATGGCCGCGTTCATACCAGGTGCGTCGCCACCACTGGTAAGTATACCTATGCGCTTCATGTTGTCACCTCAATTAAAAATTCATGAAAATACAAGTCGCAACTCGTTTTCACAGACATTGTTAATATACCACCTTTCATTCAAAAAGTCTGCATGTTTTTGAAATGTAAAGGCTTTAAGCTACTATTTATTTTGAAACTTTATTTGAAAACAACATTTTCTTTGCCGAGTAACTTTTCTAGCGTCTGCCTCAAGCCCTCAGTCCAAGTGATCCAGTGGGTTTCTTTTAATAATAATTTGCGCTGATCTTTGCGCAAAAATATGACGACCGGTGTTGTGCCATGGGATTTTTGTAATGTCTGATAAACTTCTTGTCGTAATTCTGACGTATCTAAGACTGTTGGAATCTGCAAATATAATTTTTGCTGTTGCTTTAAGCTACGTTCTACTTGCTGTTTTTGGTCAGATGGTTCCGTAGTTGCTGCGGTCGGTGTTGATACTTTAGCAACTTGCTCAGCTAATGTCATATGATTGGCAATCAATTGTGGGGCGTGATCCTTGTCCCACTCAAATTTACCATCAATCATAACGTTCTGGTCCTTTTGTAACCAAGTCTGCACTTGTTTATAAATATTAGGAAATACAGTTACACTAAAAGTCTGTGTCAGGTCTTCTCCAGACAAAAAAGCCATTTGGGCACCCTTTTTTGTGCGAATCACCTTAACTTTACGGACATAGTACAGCACGCGTCCGGTTTTATCCGGAGCCAAATTCAGAATCGGTTCGTGAGTTAAGGATTTAAACCGTTCTAAAGGATGACCTGAGATGTAAGTACCTAATAAGTCGGCTTCCAGTTGGGCTTTTTCAGCTTTGGCATAATCATCAACATAGGCCATTTCTGGAGTCAATATTTCAAAAAGCGACATAGAATCTCCTGCTAATGTGATACTATCAATTAATTTTGGCAGATTCATCTGCAATTGCTTGCGATTTGACCGAAGCGTATCAAAAGCGCCCACTTCGATGAGTGGTTTAATCGTATCAACTTTCAAGAACTTGCTGGGTAACCGTTTAAGAAAATCTTCTAGGCTTTGAAATAACCCTTCATTTGCGCGAGTTGTTAGAATAGCCTGGATCAAGTCCCGACGCACACCTTTGATTGAAATAAAGCCAAAACGAATCTGCCCTTCTTTTTCTGTAAAATCAAAATTGCTTTGGTTGATATCGGGCCCCAATATTTTGATTTGCCGTTGCTTTGCTTCCCTAAAGTATGTTTTTGTTTTGACATCGTTACCAATACTTGTGTTTAAAAGGGCGGTAAAAAAGCTTGCAGGAAAATGCACTTTAACGTATGCCAACCAAAAAGCCAGTTTACTATAAGCCACTGCGTGGGATCGATTAAAGCCATAGTTTGCGAAACGTTCAATATATTCATAAACCATGCGTGCAGACGTTACTGAAAACCCCTTAGCTACAGCACCATCAATAAACTTCGTACGATTTTCATCAATGACTACCTTTTTCTTTTTACTCATAGCCCGCCTGAGCAAATCGGCTTCGCCAAGTGTAAAACCACCCATAACACTAGCAACTTGCATGACCTGTTCTTGATAAACCAATACACCATAAGTTGGCTTCAAAATTGGTTCTAAAGCTTCGTCTGCATAAACGACTGGCTCTTGACCATTTTTACGCGCAATAAATATATCTATGTTTTCCATTGGTCCTGGCCGATATAACGCATTAGTAGCGACGATATCTTCAAAAGAATCTGGCTGTAACTGTCGTAAAACTCGTTTGATACCATCGGATTCAAATTGAAAAACACCGTTTGTGTCGCCACGTTGAAATAGTGCCAGAGTTTTAACGTCATCTAATGGAATCTTATGCGGCGAAAAGTCTGGATCGCTTTCCCGATGTACAGCATCTGTAACTTGAGCTAAAATATTTAAATTTTTCAAGCCTAGAAAATCCATCTTTAATAATCCAACTGCTTCCACATCGCCCATAGGGTACTGCGTCAGCGGAATTTCATCGCCGCCAATTTGCAAGGCAACCCGCTGTGTCAGTGGTTCATCACTTAAAACAACGCCAGCCGCGTGCGTCGAATAATGGCGTGGCAGACCTTCTAGCTGCTGGGCCGTTTTAAAAATACGTTCGTTGATATGATTTTGATGAACAATCTGTTGCAAACTAGGAGATTGTTCGTAGGCTTGTGTTAGGGTAATTTTTAAGACACCAGGTATGGCCTTAGACCACTGATTTGCTTCGGCTTGTGAAATGCCAAAGACTCGGCCCACATCACGAAGGGCCATTTTAGCTGCTAAAGTCCCAAATGTAATAATCTGGGATACATGGTCAGCGCCATAACGCTGATAAACATAATCCAGAAGCTCATCCCGGCGATTATCAGGAATATCCAAGTCAATATCTGGCATATTCGCCCGATTAGGATTCAAAAATCTTTCAAATAAAAGATTATATTGAATGGGGTCCACATCAGTGATACCCAATAAATAAGCAACCAATGAACCAGCGGCTGAGCCCCGGCCAGCACCTGTCATAATATTAGCTTGATGTGCATAGTTGATCACATCCCAAACAATCAAAAAGTAATCAGCAAACCCCATTTTATTGATTACCTGCAATTCATAATCAATGCGTTTCTGATAGGTTGGATTCATCGTCTTGGATGCAAACCGGCTTTGCCACCCTTGCTGAACTAACTGATACAAATAGCTCTTGGCGGATTCTTGGTTAGGTGTTGGAAACTTAGGCAACTGTGTGCGTTGTCCCAAATCAAGCTCTACCTGACACTCATTGGCAATGCGTAAGTTGTTGCGTATTGCCTCTTGATCGTTCTGCTGCTCAAAAGGCTGCTGTGCGGCAGCTGGCGTCAGCAAATAAAAGGGCCCTTCACTATCTTGTAATTCCGTTTTTAAATTTAATTTTGAACCAGCATCAATATACTGCAAAACTTTTGTATCAAAAGCTTGATCAGCAGTTAAATAATCCACTTTGCCCAATGCACATGTTTGTATCTGATTTTGGTGCGCAATAATTTGAGTCTTAGAAAGTTCCCTACTAAAATTGCCTTGCAAGGTTAAACCAATAAGTAAATCACTAGGATCTAATAATGATTTCAAATGGTTTAAATAAGCAACTGCTTGCTGATTATTGCCATCCGCAATCAGATACTCCAACTCACTTCGCGGTGGCAAAACGACAAATAGATCTGAAAGTACATCCTGTAATTCAGTAATAGATACTGATTGATCTGGATGCATCATGATTCGCGTTGAAATCTCTAGAAGGTGTTGATACCCCTGATTATTCTTAGCGTAAAATAAATAAGGATAACGTTGATCATCGTACTGTGCAGATACACCGCCTAGATAAGCTGTCAAACCTAAGATTGGACGGATATGCTGTTGCTGGCAAGCTTTATAAAAATCAATTAAGCCATAGACCACATTAACATCAGTAATAGCTAAAGCTTGGTAACCCATCTCATAAGCACGCTGTACCAATTCCGGAATTTTTATCGGACTTTGCAGCAGGCTAAAAGAAGATTTTACCTGCAATTGAGTAAAATTCGGTGTAAAAGCCATTCTTTTCATACACCCCTTTTTTCGGATTCTTATTATATAATATTAAAGATAACAGGTTCACGAGCAAAATAAAATTATGCTATACTAAACGGGCAACCTGATGAAAGAGGGTCAAAAAATGCGTTACATTATGATGATGTTTTGGGGCGCTATTTTCGGATTTATTGTCGGATTCATCGGCTCATCTTTAACCCATACAACTTTCGTACCCATTCAAGCCGTTGGTACCGCAGTCGTTTTTGCGATTGCTTTGGGATTTGTGCCTGCTTTATTAAATTGGTCTGAGAAATTAAGTACGAAGTAACTGCCCAACATTTCAGAAAATGACTGATGCGAATTAATATTTTGCATCAGTCATTTTTATTTTATAAATAATTTGGTCTTAATCAGTCTCTGCTGTAAGAAAAAGCTTTTAGCTCACAGCCACCTTGAGAATGTTAAATATATCTTTTCAATAATTGTTTGATAGCCTTCAGGATTAAGGAATGTATAAACCGTCTAATTGCTATATCATATAAGAAATATGATATACTATATCAAAAAGGGGTGCTGTGCTATGGCGGAACCATTATATCAAGTGATCATCAATGACCTATCTCAGTTAATCAACACGCAACAATTAAAGTCCGGCGACCGTTTACCCACCGAGTCAGATTTAAGCAGGCAATATCAAGTAAGCCGTATAACTGCAAAACGTGCGCTTGATGATTTAGAACGTGCTGGTATGATTTATCGCAAGCGTGGTGCTGGCAGTTTTGTCGCTAAATCAGTGACAAACAGTAATTCAAAAAATACCACCCAACATATCTATCTCATTTGTGAAAAGTATCAAGATCAAGAGCTATTATTCGAATTAGCCTTGCGCCAAGCTTTGCAAAGGCTCGAAAACCAGCAATATTATCAGGTGCTCAGTTTTGATCTCAAGCAAGCTAATCAACTAGATTTAGGCTCATTACAGCCGGCGACAGATCAGGTTCTTATTCTAGGTCATTTATCATCCGAGAACTTAATATATCAAATTCAATTAAAGGATATATCATTATATCGCATCATACCATTTGCTAATGCTATCTCTCAAACTATCACGCCAACAATGCAACTCAACACCCAAGTTTTCAATCAACTACTATTAAGTTGGTTATCAAGTACAAATGTTTTCTATCAACAGCCTCCTGTCAGCGCTGGTTTAACGGATTTATCATTTATTCCCAATATTATCAATCAACTAAAAACAACTCAGCCAAAATTATTGCAGCATTTCCACTTTACAACCACTCAATCCCCTGTCATTAACTTTGATACCAAATTAGATTCAGCAGCCAAAATTATCTTTACAAATTTCTATGATCTGATCAATTTTCAAGCTACCCATTCAAAGGTAGATATAGCGCTGGAACCTGTACTATATACGACATTTTTGACAGCTCAACAAATGGACTATTTAAAAACAAATCAAATCACTAGCTATTACTTCCCTTTATCCCCAATTATTAAAGCCATTTTGGAAATTTCAACCAAAAAAAATGATGTCAATGATATGCCCATCATCGACATCATGAAATTGTCGTAAATCTTTTATCTACCTATTTAGTGACAAAAACATAAATATTTTTATCACTAAAGGCAACATCGAATTTGACCCCTTTAGATTTAATGGTGTCAATTGTCGTTTTGCCATTTTTTACAGACTTCGTTTTATCCCCAAACTGTTTGAGTACTGTTTTGCCATCAGCGCCAGTTACTGTAGCTAACGTAGCTAACTGTGTCGCAAAAGCCGTCAAATCTTTTTTCTGTTTCATGTTCGACGTCTTAGTAATTAACGTTAAACCCATTAATTGATTATTGCTCACAACACCACGTACCATTAACTTATCATCCTTTGCAATTAAACCGTTGTATTGATGCTTTTGAGATAAATTATCGACTAATTGTAAAGGCGTCTGTTGTGTTGCTTGACTAGCCATCGTATAACCTGCCAGAAATTGAGCAAACGGCATAATCACAGTTGCCTTATTTACGGTTACTTGTTTTTGCAGTGATCCAGATTTTATAGCAACTTCAGCAGTTTGATTCGCACGAGGTATTGTAATGGCAAAAGCACCATCACGTACAGGCACTTCTTGCCATTTACCATGAGCTACCTGATACTTCACCTGGTTTGTACCAGCATGACCCTTAATAACTGTGGCCATCAAATCTGGCTGATAGTTTTTCTTATTCGTACTTAATTTCTGAGTTTGACATCCCGATAAGATAACCATCAAAATAATACCCATCAAACTCAGAACCCATTTTCGTGTCTTTTGCATTTTCCACGCTTCCCATATTCAAAAATAACGAACTTATAAATATACAAATAAATAAGTAAAGGTGACTGAAATCAGAATTGATTTCAACCACCTTTTTGTAAAAAATATAGACAAACTAATCGTTGTTGTCTTTAATAACTTGTTGGCCTTTGTAATAGCCCTTTGGTGAAACGTGATGACTTACACGGTATTCACCGCTAGTTGCATCAAAATGAACATTAGGCACATTCAATTTAATGTGACCACGGCGCATACGTTTCTTGGTTTTTGAGGTTCTTCTTGCTGGAACTGCCATGTCTATTCAAACTCCTTTAATTAACTTTGCAAAATTAATAAATTAGTCGCGTGAGAATCGACTCATCTCGGCTAAAAAGCCTACAACAAACATAATACTAGATGTTTCACTATGAAGCAAGTTTATTTTAAATAATTGGTGTCTTGGATTGCACTTTTTCGTGCCTAAAAGTCAAAGTATCATCAACTAAATCAATTGTCACTAAACTATGCGGCAAGATATGTCCAGCTATAATCTCTTTTGCTAATGGTGTTTCTACTTGACCAACAATAAATCGTTGTAATGGCCGCGCTCCAAAAGCAGGATCATACCCCTTCTCTGCAATCCATGTTTGTGCCGTTGGTGTCACCGTTAGTTTAATTTCTTGAGCTGCCAATCGTTTCGTCAATTGTCGAATTAATTTCACCACAATCTGTTTTACCGCTGCCAAAGTTAATGGATCAAAAATAACAATATCACCAATTCGATTCAAAAATTCTGGTTTAAAATGGTCTTGTAACAGATTTTGCACTTGCTGATGCGTATGTGCTGTAATACCCGCATCGGACTGTTGAGCATCTAACAAAATATCAGACCCCAAATTAGAAGTCATAATGATAATTGTATTTTTAAAGTCAACAGTTCGACCTTGCCCGTCTGTCAAACGACCATCGTCTAAAACTTGTAATAAAATATTAAAAACGTCTGGATGCGCTTTTTCAATTTCATCCAATAAAACAATGGTATAAGGATTTCGACGAACAGCCTCAGTCAACTGTCCGCCCTCTTCGTACCCGACATAACCAGGAGCTGCTCCGACTAGACGTGAAACTGCGTATTTTTCCATATATTCACTCATATCGATACGAACCATATGCTTTTCAGAATCAAATAAATCTTCAGCTAGCGTTTTTGCTAACTCAGTTTTTCCAACACCAGTTGGTCCTAAAAACAAAAACGATCCAAGTGGCCGATCAGGGTTCTGCAATCCAGCCCGACTGCGGATCACTGCATCGGCAACTAACTTAACAGCTTGATCCTGGCCGATGACACGTTGATGCAAAGTATCTTCTAAATGTAATAACTTTTGTCGATCACTGGCAACTAATTTTGCCACTGGAATACCTGTTTGGCGACTGACGACATCGGCAATTTCATCAGCTGTTACGGATTCTTGAACCAAATTATCAGCTGAATTTTCTTTTTTCTCTAAATCAGTTAATTCCTGCTTTAACTTTGGTAAAGTACCATGTTGAATTCGAGCTGCTGCTTCTAAGTCATACTTAGCTTGGGCATCCTCTAATTGATGTTTTGCTTTATCAATTTGAGTCTTTTTCTCATTGATTGCATTAATTTCTGATTTTTCAGCCGACCATTTTGCACTTAACTGATTAATCTTTTCTTGTAAATCAGCTTTACGCTGTTTGATTTCAGCTAAACGTGCTTGGGAAGCAGGATCACTTTCTTTTTTCAAAGCAGCTTCTTCAATTTTAAGTTGCATCATTTTCCGCGTTTGTTGATCCAGTTCTGTGGGCATAGAATTCATTTCAACATTGATGTTTGCACTTGCCTCGTCAACTAGATCAATTGCCTTATCTGGTAAAAAGCGATCCGTAATATAGCGATTTGACAAGGTCGCTGCAGCCACGAGGGCATTATCATGAATGCGTACGCCATGGAATATCTCAAAGCGCTCTTTTAATCCCCGCAAAATCGTAATCGTATCTGCGACACTGGGTTCCTGAACCAATACCCGTTGAAAACGACGCTCTAAGGCTTTGTCTTTTTCAATATTTTCTCGATATTCATCTAAGGTCGTTGCTCCAATTAAATGCAGTTCTCCTCGAGCTAACATTGGTTTTAGCAAATTACCAGCATCCATTGAACCTTCTGATTTGCCAGCGCCAACAATCGTATGAATCTCATCAATGAAAACAATAATCTGCCCTTCGCTTTGTTTAACTTCTTTTAAAACAGCTTTAAGTCTCTCCTCAAATTCACCACGGTATTTTGCACCTGCAATTAATGTCCCCATATCCAAAGAAATAATCGTCTTATCTTTTAGATTATCAGGAACGTCGCCCTTGACGATTCGTTGGGCTAGACCTTCAACGATAGCAGTCTTACCAACGCCTGGTTCCCCAATTAGAACGGGGTTATTTTTAGTTTTTCTTGAAAGAATACGAATGACGTTGCGTATCTCTTCATCGCGACCAATAATTGGATCTTGATCACCAGAACGAACTGCCTTGACAAGATCGGTCCCATATTTTTCCAATGCTTGGTAGTTGGCCTCTTGGTTTTTTGAAGTTACACGCTGGTTTCCTCGAATATCTAGGATCGTTTGCCGTAGTTTGTCGGCCGTTACACCATGCTCATTTAAAAATTTAGTTAGTGGCTGATATTGCTGTTTTAATAAAGCCAATGGTAACGTATCTGCAGCAATGAAGTCATCTTTTAATTCTTGACGGATCGTATTCGCATCATTAAATAATTGATAAAGATTCTGGCTCATATTTTGACCATAATTGGCTTGCCCTTGAACTACGGGTAGGGCATCTAGCTCATGGTCAATTTGGATTTCAAACGCTGCCGTATCCACATTAACCTTTTTTAAAAGATCCGGCAAAACTTCACCAGGTTGCATCAAGACTTTAAATAAATGTGCAATATCGATTTCTGTATGATGCCGCGTCACGGCAACTTGTTGAGCTGCAGCAAGTGCTTCTTGAACAACCTGTGTTAATAATTCTGGATTCAAAAAATCACCCCATTATGATATTTGAGTAAAACCACTTATATCTAATTTAAATAAATTAGCAACGAAATACGTTTCAAATTAAATTATTCATAGCTAAGTAGAGGCCGGCAACAAAACCGCAGTTTTGTTCCGACCTCCTCACTCTATAATCTAACCATCTCAAGTGCAACATACTTAAGTCTGAAAATTATTTATCCGATGCATCGAATTGATTTTTTGCTAACTGTCCTTTTTGTTGGGCGTTTCCATTGGATTGGACTTGTAATTGCTTGATTTTTTCATCTTTTTTAGCTAACTCAGCTTGATACTGTTGATCCAGCTTTTTAGTCGTTGTTGTGATAGCTTCAGCCACAGCAGCTTGTTTAATTTTATCAGCATCATCTATTTGTGTTGTCAGGTGTTTCAATTGTTTCTTCATATTATAATTACCCATCGTGGCAAATAAGTAAGTTACTAAAGCCCCTAGTAAAATACTGATAAATAGAATCAAGATTAACGGCAACTTTACAATTGTGAAACCAAAACTGATTTGAACTTGTTTTTGATTGATCAGAGCAAAAACAACCAAAATAACAGCAATAATCAAACCCAATATGAAATTACGTTGTTTCTTCATCTAAATTCCCCCACCGGCAAATAAAATTATTTCTTATTGAAAAGCTCACTAGTTAAATAATCCCCAATACGTGGAAAAATATCATAAAAGTGTGCCGCCAAAGCCATGATAGCTGGTGTATTAATTTCACGTACAGAAAAACCAACAGCACTCACAATTCGTTGAGCCAGCCGATCTGCATTTAATGTGAAAGCCCCTACCGATTTAAGGTAAGTTCCACTTTCATCAGCAATATTGAAAAAGTCTGTAGCAACTGGACCAGGATTAACAGTCGTTACCTGGATATCAAAAGGTTTTAGTTCTAGGCGCAAGCCATTAGCATAGCCAACCACAGCAAATTTAGCTGCGGAATAAATTGCGCTCTTATTCGTTGCAATTTTACCAGCCATTGAACCTAACAAAATAATATGGCCTGGTTTTCTGTCAATCATTAGTTTTGCAATTAGACGTGAAATATAAATCGTTCCTAAAACATCAACTTGAATCAAGCGCTCGATCATCGCCGGTTCCATGTCAACTGTGTTTGTAAACTTACCAAACCCGGCTGCATTGATCAAAACATCGGGAATGCCAACTTCATTAACGACCCGTCGACAAAAATAGTCAATATTATCAGGATCAGAAATATCTAAGGTAAAGCCATATGCTGACCGCCCCGATAAAGCCGCACACTGCTTAGCGACTAGATCCAGCTGTGCTTGGCGCCGCGCTGCTACGATCACAATCGCCCCCCGTTTAGCTGCCTGTAAAGCACTAGCTCGACCAATGCCTGAAGATCCTCCAGTGATGACAACAATCTTACCATCAAGATTTCTTAACGCTGCTAATTTTTTCATTGATTGACCTCTTTTGAAAAGGAATATTTATTTCGTCAAAATCAGATACGACTTTTGTATTCCGAAAAACCATTTGGGCATCAGTCTGTAATTCATGAACCAGCTTGCCCAAATACCGCGCTGAAATATGGGTTAATAGTAACTGTTTTACCTGTGCTTGCTTGGCAATCGTTGCAGCTTGAATATTTGTTGAATGATAATATTGCTTCGCAAGTTTAGCTTCATCCCGGCCAAAGGTACTTTCATGTACTAGCACGTCAGCATGCTCTGCAAGTGCTAAAGCATGTTGGGTTTTTCGTGTGTCGCCTAAAATAGCTACGATACGCCCTGGCTGTTCCGGTGTCACATAATCTTGACCGCTGACAATTCGGCCGTCAGCCAATTTTACAGTCTCACCTGCTTTTAGTTTAGCATAAACTGGTCCCGAAGGAATATTATCTTCTTTTAATTTATCAACTAGCAGGATCCCTGGATGCGGTTTTTCTACAATTCGATAACCAAAACTTTGAATGCGGTGATCTAATTCATCTGCAAACACAGAAAAAGTGTCATCTTCAAACACAAGACCGGGTTTAACAGTGACAAAACTTAGCGGGTAACTTAAACGTGTCTCAGAGACTCTCAAGGCAGATCGTACAAAATCTTCAATACCTCTAGGGCCATAAATGGTTAGCGCACTATTTCCACCTTGATTAGATCGACTGGAAAGCAACCCCGGTAATCCAAAAATATGATCACCGTGTAAATGAGTTATAAAAATTTTGTCAATTTTTCGTGGCCGAATTGTTGTGTATAAGATTTGATGTTGGGTCGCTTCACCAACATCAAATAGCCAAATTTCGTTGCGCTCAGCTAATAGTTTCAATGCAATGCTTGTAACGTTACGTTGCTTGGCTGGTGTCCCAGCCCCAGTTCCTAAAAATTGTAACTCCATGGACGACTTCCTATCTATAAATTTAACAAAATCGCTAAAAATTAAGCTGGAAGCTAAATGAGATTCAGCCAACCAGCTTAAGCTTATATTCTAAGATTTTACATTTAATATTTGTTTGGCAATATATGTCGCATAATACGGCCCACCAACGGTATTAGGGTGTACACGATCCGCATAAAACCAGTCATCGTGACTATTAGAATAGTCAAACCAGTCAATCACAACCAAATTCTTATACCTCTTCGTTGCTCGATTCAAAGTATCATTGACCGGATTTTGCCATTCACGAGTTGGGACACGAACATTGATCCAATAAACTTTGCGTTCTGGACCGAATACAGCCATTAACTGATCCATTTGTTCTGGCGTAAATGGGCCATTTGTGCCTAAACCTACAAGAATATTATCAGCTAAAGCCCCTTGATCAGCCAAGCCCTTAGCTTCACCAATCACAGAAACCATTTGTTTACCAACATCAGCCTTCATCAACATTTTAGGGAATATTTGCTGCAACATATTTTGGCCATCCAACATAACCGAATCCCCAAAAGCTGTGATTTGCATATTCTGTGCGGCTTGTAGTGCTGTTTGAGGAATGCCATATTGTTTTCCCAATTGCTCATTAACAGGGTGCGATTTAGCACGACTTTCTAGTTCCTGACTGGAAGAAATGCTTAATGAACGACTCAAAGAAGCATTCTTCTGTGCCAATTTTTTCTGTCTATTTTCTTTTTTGGCTTCTTGAATCAATTTGGTATTTCGCTTTGCATTTGCCTTTTTGTTCTTGTTAATTTTCTTTGCCAGTTGTGAATTATTTGCTGCACCAGGCTTAACAGTTGTTGCTTGAACAGCGCCTGTCATTCCTGCCACTAAAATAAACATCGATACAAAGGCAATGATACGTGTCCGGCGACTTTGAGTGCCTTTTCGTGAAAATAATGACTTGAAAAATACCCCTGTTTGCGAATAATCAAAATGGGCTAAAGGCTGTTCAATATAACGGAAAGATAACTCACTGATCAGCAAAATCATCACCGCTTCAATGACATGGTAAAGTACTTGGTGATCAGCAATATTAGTCATTTTAGATTCAAAAAAAATCATTACTGGAAATTGGTATAAATAAATGCCATAACTTCTTGATCCAATCCAGGAAAAAATCGGATTAGTCAATACCCCGTTCCAATCTGCACCTGGATGTGCCACGATAGCAATTAAAACAGTTGCTAGGAATGAGAATAAAAACATACCGCCACGATACAAAGCAGCCCCTTGATCAGTTAATTGCATAAACAAAAATGCCATGCCTACAAAACAAACAATACCAATAGTATCCAATAAAACCCGATCACGGGCCTCAATATCCGCCCTTAATCGCTCACTCGGCCATACGATACCCAAAGCACAACCAAACAAGATACTAAACATCCGCGTGTCAGTACCATAGTAAATCCGACTGGGATCTATATGGGGCTGATATAAGATAGCCATTAGGACAGCGGAAAAAATTGCCAGAACCATCGTGACATTGAATAGCCGCGATCTTTTCTTCAGTAGCTTTAACATACAAACCATTAGAATCGGCCAAACAATATAAAATTGACCTTCAATTGATAACGTCCAAAGATGCGTAAAAGGGGATTCATTATTAGCAAAGCGCTCAAAATAAGATTGGCCATTTACGATTTGCCACCAATTGTATACGTTCAGTAAATTCGTTAAAATAATTTTATGCAAATTAGCTAACAAATTGCGTTCAAAGAAAACAATATAAGCACTCGTACTGAATAACACAGCAACTAATGCTGGATAAATACGTTTTAAACGTTTAACAAAAAATGTCTTAAAATCGAACTTGCCCATTTTTTGATATTGAGTAATCAACTGATCTGTGATCAAATAACCAGAAATCGCAAAAAAGATTGGCACCCCAAGATAACCACCCTTAAATACGTTAGGGTTCATGTGATATAAAATAACGCCTAAAACCCCTAAAGCGCGTAAGCCGTCGAATCCAGTTATATAACGTCTCTTTTTTGTTTGTTGCGTATTATTCATCCTGCCAAATCCTCAATTATGCATATTTAAATCTCTTCATTAAATTGTGTGTCAATATCTCAAACTTAATCAACAAATTCAAAGCTAAAGTCAGCAATGGTTACGGTATCACCATTTTTGGCACCAGCAGCTCTTAATCCTTCTTCAATCCCCATTGATTTCAATTGTCTTGCGAAACGCAATACACTGTCATCATGATTCAAATTCGTCATCTTAAGTAAACGTTCAACTTTTTCTCCTGTTACAATATAAGCACCCGTCTCGTCTTGGTGAATTGCAAAATCAGCTGCTTTTTGGGTTTCATAGTCATAGGTCTTTGCTGCTACAGGTTCAGGCTGTGCTTTTGGTATTTGTTCTAAAGCCGTAGCCGCTGTGGTTAATAACTGACGCACGCCACTATGAGTTACGCTTGAAATTGCAAAAATAGTTGCATCTTTGAAATGCTTGGATTTAGCCAATGCTTGCTTAAATTCATCAAGACGTTCCTGAGCTCCTGGTAAATCTAATTTTGTAGCCACAATAATTTGTGGTCGATTCAAAATTGTGGGGTCATAAGTTTCTAATTCATGATTGATCTGCTCAAAGTCATCAATTGGTACTCGGCCATTTTCGGGGTCCATATCTACTAAATGTAAAATGACTCGTGTGCGTTCAATATGACGTAAAAACTGAAATCCAAGGCCAACGCCATTTGAAGCACCCTCAATTAGCCCAGGTAAATCAGCCATAACAAAATCACGACCATCACTCAACTGCACCATCCCTAAGTTAGGCACTAAAGTTGTAAAATGATATGCTGCAATTTTAGGTTTCGCACTGGTAGCCACAGATAATAAGGTAGATTTACCAACCGAAGGATATCCAACCAGTCCTACATCAGCGATAACACGTAATTCCAATTTGATTTCTAAATCTTGCCCAGGCTCACCGTTTTCGGCAATTTCTGGGGCACGACGCCGAGAATTGGCAAAATGAATGTTGCCACGACCGCCACGACCACCTTGAGCTACCACCAGTTGTTGTCCAATTTCCGTTAAATCGCCAATCAATTCATCTGTCTCTGCATTTTTAACCATCGTGCCTTGGGGTACCTTAATAACCGTATCTTCAGCACCGTGGCCATACATACTTTTATTCATACCATTTTCACCATTAGCAGCCTTAAAAATCCGCTTATAGCGAAAATCCATTAACGTCCGTAACCCTGGATCAACGACAAGGACAATACTACCGCCTTTTCCGCCATCACCACCGGCTGGACCCCCCTTTGGCACATACTTCTCTTTTCGGAATGCAACAGCACCATCGCCGCCTTTTCCTGCTTTCACTTGTATCTTAACTTGGTCGACAAACATCGGTAACGCCCTTTCTACGACCTCTAGAATCCATTTAATTATTCTACTTATTTTAACAGGAAAAGTAAATATAACCTAGCCTTAAAACAGAATTTAAAAAAATAATAACAGAAAATGACAGGTTTTGAACGTTTTTTGTTGATTTTTGCTGGTTAACCGATTACAATACCAAATGGAGTTGAGTGTATGTTAACAGAAGAAAGACAGCATTATATTTTGAAGTGCTTGCGTACCAAAGAAATTGTCAAACTACAAGATCTAGTTGCACACACCAAAGCCTCTGAATCGACCGTTCGTCGAGATCTTCAAGAACTCGAGGATGCTGGTCGTTTAGTGCGGATTCACGGTGGTGCTAAGCGTTTGAACAATTTAATGGACGAGCCAAGCCAAACTAGCAAGGCTAACACCAACGTTGCAGAGAAACAGCAAATTGCTGAATATGCGGCCACTAAAATTCACCAGGGTGATGTGATTTTTATGGATGCCGGGACAACTGTCCAAGCATTGATTTCCTTCTTAACGCCAGCACAGCACGTGACTATTGTGACAACTGGCGTTGACACAGCTGCACTGCTGGCAGAGAAACAGTTGCATATTTATTTAATTGGCGGACAAATTAAAAATCTAACCAAAGCTGTTATTGGCGCTAAAGCCATTGCTGAACTGAATGACTATCGTTTTGATCTAGCGTTTATTGGTACAAACGGAATCGACGAACAAAATGGTTATTCTACACCAGATCCTGAAGAAGGTGCCCTTAAACGTATCGTTTTAAAACGGTCGGCCGAGCGCTACATTCTAGCAGAAGCCAATAAATTTGGCCGTGTTTCCTTTGACCGATTTGGTAATCTTTCTGATGCCGAAATCATCACTTCAACTATGCCAGAAAAGTTTCAACATCTAAAAACATATACATCTATAGAGGAGGTCGTTCATTTTTGATTTATACTGTTACCGCAAACCCATCCATTGATTATGTTGTAACAACTGACAAAATCGAATTAGGTACTGTTAATCGTTTAGATTCCAGCACTTCACTACCCGGAGGCAAAGGTATCAATGTTTCCCGAATTCTTCGTCAATTGGGTTTACCAACCACGGCATTAGGGTTTATTGGGGGTTATACAGGGCGTTTCGTTAAAGAGGCTTTAGAAAAAGACCACTTAACGACTAGTTTCACTGAAGTGGCTGATGATACGCGTATTAACGTTAAGATCAAAGCTGACCAAGAAACCGAAATCAACGGTCAGGGGCCAACGATCAGTCCTGAAAATGTCGCTGATTTCAAAACAAATTTAAAGCAGCTTCAAGCTGGTGATGTGGTGGTTATGTCTGGTAGTTTGCCACCTACCCTACCTGATACTTTTTATCGTGATCTGATTCCAATGATTCAAGCTCAAGGTGCTGATTTTGTCATCGATACGACTGGTCAGGCCTTAAAGGATACGCTGGCAGCTCACCCCTTAGTAGTGAAACCAAATCATCACGAGTTAGCCCAACTCTTCAATGTTCAACTTGATAACTTGGAAGATATTGCGAAGTATGGCCGCAAGCTATTAGATCTTGGTGCTAAAAATGTTTTGATTTCGATGGCTGGCGATGGTGCCTTTTTGATTACATCTGACCAAACATATTATTCAAAAGCACCGAAAGGCACTGTGGTCAATTCTGTTGGTGCTGGTGATTCAATGATTGCTGGTTTTACAGGTACATTTGCTAAGACTAATGACCCAATGGCTAGTTTTAAAATTGGCCTTGCCTGTGGTAGTGCTACAGCTTTTGCTAAAGATTTAGCCACAAAAGCACAAATCGATGCTTTGTTACCTAAAATCACTATTGAGGAATTTAATTAAGTTAAACTTTTGAACGGAGGATTTCAATGGACATACGAGATTTATTGCTAAAAGATGTCATGATCATGGATCTTAAAGCAACTACCAAGCAAGGTGCAATCGATGAAATGGTGCACCAGTATTATGACAAGGGCGTCATTGACGATGAAGCAGCTTACAAAGCTGATATCATCAAACGTGAAGCCCAATCCACCACTGGTATCGGTGATGGTATTGCCATGCCCCATGCCAAAAACAAAGCGGTTAAACGGGCGACTGTATTATTTGCTAAGAGTTCAAAAGGTGTCGATTATGATGCTTTAGATGGACAACCAGTTTATCTGTTCTTTATGATTGCTGCTCCTGAAGGGGCCAATAATGAACATTTACAAGCATTAGCTGCACTTTCATCACTACTAATTGATCCCGATTTAGTTGCCGCTTTAAAACAAGCCAAAACACCTGAAGAAGTTCAAAAACTTTTTGGCGATGCCCAAGCAGCCAAAGAAGCGAAAGAGGCTCAAGAAGCTGCTAAAGAAAAGGCCGAAGCGGAAGCTAAGGCCGCTACCCAGACACCAACAACGGATGCTAAAGCAGATAAACCATTTATTGTAGCCGTTACTGCTTGCCCAACTGGGATCGCACATACTTATATGGCTGAAGCAGCACTAAAAAAACAAGCAGAAGCAATGGGTGTTGATATCAAAGTTGAAACGAACGGTTCAGAAGGTGTTAAGCATCGCTTGACAGCTGATGATATTGCTCGGGCAACTGGTGTCATTGTAGCTGCTGATAAAAAGGTTGAAATGGATCGTTTTGACGGCAAGCGCTTATTGAATCGTCCCGTTACAGAAGGTATCAATAAACCTGAAGAACTGATTCAAGAAACTTTAGATCAAAAAGCCCCTGTCTTTCATGGTAATGGCGCTGCCGATTCTGAATCTGGCAGTTCAGAGCAAAAATCAGTTGGTAGCCAAATTTACGCCAATTTGATGAATGGTATCTCTAATATGTTACCGTTCGTTGTCGGCGGCGGTATTTTAATGGCTATCTCCTTCTTGTTGGAACACATGGTTGGTGCGAAATCAACTTGGTTCGTCTTTCCAAATCAAATCGGTAACTTTGCCTTTAGTTTCTTGATCCCCGTATTAGCAGCGTATATTGCCGAATCAATTGGTGATCGACCAGCATTAATGCCTGGTTTCGTTGGGGGCTATATGGCTTCCCAAGCGGCAGCTAGTTTCTTCCCTTCTAAAAGTCCAGCAGGCTTCTTAGGCGGTTTAGCTGCAGGTTTTATCGCCGGTTATGTGATGATTGGCTTAAAGAAATTATTCAAGAATTTACCGCACTCACTTGATGGCTTAAAACCAATTCTGATTTTCCCAGTGTTGGGCTTACTCGTTGTTGGTGCCATCATGTACTTTGCCGTTGATCCAATCTTTGCCGTTATCAATGCCGCAATCACAAACTTCTTAAAGAGTATGGGTACTGGTAATGCCGTAATTTTAGGCGTCATTCTTGGTGGGATGATGTCGATCGATATGGGTGGTCCTTTCAATAAAGCCGCTTATACCTTTGCTATTGGCGCCTATACAGCAACTGGCGATGGTACACTAATGGCTGCTGTTATGGCCGGTGGGATGGTACCACCGTTGGCAACTGCCATTGCAACTACTTTCTGGAAAGATAAGTTTACCGGTGATGAACGCCGAGCTGGGATCAGTAACTACATCCTAGGTATCTCTTTCATTACAGAAGGTGCGATTCCATTTGCAGCCAGTGATCCGCTTCATGTGATCACATCTAGCGTGATTGGTTCCGCAATTGCTGGCGGCTTAACACAATTATGGCATGTCAATGTTCCAGCGCCTCATGGTGGTATTTTCGTTATCTTCCTAGCAAATAAACCACTGTTCTATCTATTGTCATTTGTGATTGGTGCCATTATTGCCGGTGTGATCTTAGGTGTTTGGCGGCCAAAACGTCAAGCTGAAAAAGAAGCGATTTAATTAAAATCGAGTAGGAGACCCTAACGGGTCGACCTCTCACACCACCGTACGTACGGTTCCGTATACGGCGGTTCAATAACTTAAGCGTTTCTGAATAGACTGGTACGTTATGGACAGATTGATAAGTCCACGGCGTTCCAGTCTTTCGTTTGTTAGGGTATATTTCAATACACCAGTATGTGCGGTGTACCAATATCCTTTACGGGTATTAGAGAATATTCGTGCTTCTGACACCGATTCCCCTAACTTTCTAAGATTTCGGAACTTCGTTTTGGTTTTCTTCCATGATTTCCAAATATACTGCCGAATCCTTGTACGCAACCATGCGTCTAGCGCTTTAAGAAAACTCTTCATATGCCCAATACTGTAGTATTGTAACCAGCCGCGCATTTTGCGCTCAATATCATTAAAGATGACATCTAAACTAACACCACGGTTCCGTTTTGTGATTAGCTTTAAGGCCTGTTTGATACGTTCTTTGGCAACTTTGTGCGGTCGGGCATATGCTTTGCCTTTACTCACACCTAAAGTGAACCCTAGAAATTTCAATCTCAAGGGCGAGCCAACGCGAGTTTTCTTTTGATTGACCGTTAGCTTCAAGTCCTTTTCCAAGAATCGAGTCACGTTGGCCAAAACGCGGTAGCCCGCACGCTTGCTTTTGACGTAGATATTACAATCATCCGCATAGCGCACAAATTGGTGGCCTCTGGCCATGAGCAGCTTATCCAACTCATTAAGGTAGATATTCGCCAATAATGGCGAGATATTTCCACCTTGCGGCGTACCTTGAGTTGATTTTTCAAACAGGCCTCCATTCATAATCCCACTCGTTAAGAACTTACGAATAAGTCTTAATAGCCAGGGATCATCGATATATTGGCCGACAAATTTCATCAGTAAATCATGATTGACCGTGTCGAAATATGCCTTAAGGTCAAGATCGATCACATAGTGATAACCTTGGTCATACAGCGCTATGACCCGTTTGATGGCATCATGAGCACTTCGATTGGGTCGGAAACCAAAACTGCTATCCGAGAATATCTTTTCAAACCTTGGCGACATCACTTGAGCGACTGCTTGCTGAACAAGTCGATCGACCACCGTTGGAATCCCGAGCTTGCGCTTGGAGCCGTCCGGTTTTGGAATCTCGACTCGTTTAACTGGTAATGGTTGATAACTGCCATCACGCAGTGATGCGATTAGCTCATCACGATGTTGTTTCAGATAAGGCAACAGCTCATCGACAGTTCAGACCGTCAATACCCGCTGCACCCTTGTTGCTTCTGACTTTAAGGTAAGCTTGATTCGAATTATCTCGGGACAAAACTAAATCTTGAAATGAAACGCCATTCCACATCTTATCTTCACCGGAAATCACACTACGCGCCCCGGGTTGCTCTTGACCTTCCAGGTCTACCATCCGCCGGTGACCAGAACATGGTTCTGTTTTCTGCGATTGTTGCATGATTTCTACCTCCAATTTTGACGAGAATTGTTAAAGTTCGGCCCTTCGTTGTCCAAAGGACAACTATTATGGCCTCGGCTGACTTCTGTATCATTCAGCTAGACATCACTGCCTAGTTTGTACCTGTGAAACTTTCCGTTTCTCTTGTCGGGAACGTATGATACAGACCTCCCCGGTAAGAACGCTAACTTTCGTGCCATGTAACCATTGGCTTTACTGCGTACAGTTTCGAGTAGTATGGGACTTCAGTTTGTTTAGCAACCTTATCCACTGCAAACAGCCTTATAGCCACTTCTTGTTCATTGGTTCAGCACTTTGCTTTAGACTTCCTTCAGATTCCACCTCACGGTGGACACCCTTGTCCTCAACTAATAGTTCCGACTACTACGGTCTATAGTGGACTTTCACCACCAAGTTAGCGCCCATGCCGGGCGCACTATCAAAAAACCACATTTCTCGTTTTGAACGGAAATGTGGTTTTTTATTTGAGCGATAATTAACTCTTTACAGCGGTATTTAACGATAGCTTGATCATTTGTGCTGTGGTTTTAGAAACACCCACTGCTTGAATATCAGCAACTGATGCCGTCTTGATCTTGTTTAGCGAACCAAACGTTTTCAGTAACTTAGTCCGTGTTTTCGGACCAACACCTTTAATGGTCTCTAATTGCGAGCTGAGACTGTTTCGCGAATGTGTTTTTCGATGAAAAGTTATGACAAATCGATGGACTTCATCTTGAATGCGTTGCAGTAAATAGAATCCTTGACTCTTATGATCTAAAGGCACCTCATGAATATGCGCATCATCACCAAACAATAATGCGGCTGTTTTATGCTTATCATTCTTAACCATTCCAGCTAACGGAATATTCAAATTCAACTCGTTTTCAAGAACATCCCGGGCGGCTAACATTTCAATTTCACCGCCATCCATTAAAATTAGATCCGGCAGATCTGCGTGTTCTTTTAATAGGCGCGTATAACGTCGTCGAATCACTTCCCTGGTGTTGCTAGCTTCATCAGCACCATTTTGATGTTCAACTTCACCCTTAAGTTTATATTTACGATACATATTTTTCTCTGGACGCCCGTCCACAAACATGACCATAGCTGAAACAGGATCTTGACCCATAATATGGGAATGGTCAAAGGCTTCGATAACATGCCCTTTAGGCAAACTTAAAGCAGCAAATATCTCATCTTGTGCACCGATTGTCTTACTTTCATCTAATTCCATCAATCGGAATTTTTCATCCAATACCAATTTGGCATTTTTCTTAGCTAGTGCCATTAATTCCCGTTTTTCACCGCGTTGTGGCGTTCGCATTGGCACACCTACCAAAGATTCAATATTAGCAATATCTACACTCTTAGGTACCAAAATTTCCTTTGGGGGTAAATTATTTTTACGATTATAGAACTGCAATATAAATGTTGTAAATTCTTCGACAGGATCATTAATAATTGGTGCGATTTTCTTCTCGCGCTTCATTAACCGAGCTTGACGGATAAAAAAGACTTGGATCGAAATATAACCACGGTCATAATAAAAATTAAACAGATCTCTAGAGGTATGGTCATTAGAAATAATTTTCTGTTTTTCAACAGTTTGTTCAATATATTGAATCTGATCTCGTAGTTCAGCAGCACGTTCGAATTTCATTTCAGCAGCTGCTTGCTGCATTTTTTCAGATAGTTCTTTTTTAATATGGGCCACATTACCGTTGAGAAATTTTTTGATTTTCTCAATTTGTTGGGCGTATTCCGCTTCAGGCACCTCTTTAAAACAAGCACCTAAACATTGGCCCATATGATAATACAGACATGGCCGACCTAAATGGCCCGGGCAACGGCGTAAAGGATAAACTTTCTGCAAAAAGCGCATGGTTTCTTCAGCCGCATAAACATTTGGATATGGGCCAAAATAATAAGCGCCGTCTTTTTCAATTTTACCGGTGATTTTCATCATTGGATCACGTTCATTGGTGATTTTGATATAAGGATAACCAGTGCCGCGCTTCAAACGAATATTATAATAAGGTTGGTGTTTTTGAATCAAAGTGATTTCTAACAGAAAGGCTTCTTTATCAGTAGAAGTTACAATCGTTTCAAAGTCACGGATTTCAGAAACCAACCGCTCTGTCTTACCGGTATGCGAACTTTTAAAGTAAGAACGCACACGATTCTTTAAATTTTTGGCTTTACCTACGTAAATAATTTTGCCGTTAATATCTTTCATCATATAACAACCCGGCAATCCGGGGAGTAAAGCCAATTTATGTTCGATCAGCTCAGTTGCCATACTTTCACTTCCTACTTTTATAATGGCAAACAAGTAAATTTATATTTTTGCCTTACTATCATACATACAAAAAGCAGGAATAGCAACTATTCGCTACCCTGCTTATTTTTTAATATTTTATTGGGCTAATACCTTTGACAAAAAGTCCTTGGTCCGTTCGTTCTGCGGATGATCAAAAATTTGCTCTGGCGTCCCTTTTTCGGCAATATTACCGCCGTCCATAAACCAAACTTCATCCGCAACTTGGCGGGCAAAGCCCATTTCATGGGTCACAACTACCATGGTCATGCCATCAGAAGCTAAATCCTGCATAACTTTCAAAACTTCACCAACCATCTCTGGATCTAAAGCAGAGGTTGGTTCATCGAATAACATAACGTCTGGATCCATCGCTAACGCCCGGGCAATCGCCACCCGCTGCTGCTGCCCACCAGAAAGGCTATCTGGATAAGCAGCCTTTTTATCAGCTAAACCGACTTTTTCTAAAAGTTCAATGGCATGAGTTTGTGCCTTAGCTTCAGCTTCATTTTTAACCCGTTTTGGGGCCAACGTTAAATTATCTAAAACATTCATATTCGAGAATAAATTAAAACTTTGAAATACCATTCCCATTTTTTCACGAATATCATCTAACGCTTTTTCTGAGAGCCCTGTCAAGTCAGTACCTTCAAATGAAACTTTACCAGACGTCGGTTTTTCCAATAAATTTAGGCAACGCAGGAACGTACTCTTACCACCACCTGAAGGTCCGATCACAACGATCACTTGACCGCTATTGACTGTTCCGTCGATACCTCGCAAAACTTTATTTTCTCCGAATGTCTTTGTCAAATTCTCAACTTTTAACATTTCAGTCATGTTGCATCTTCCTTTCAGCACGGTTCAAAATCCGAGACAAGGTGAACGTTATAATAAAGTAAATAATCATTGCCACTGCAATTGGTGCAACACCACGATAGGTAGCAGCTTGAACGGCACGCAATTGATAAATTAGATCCGTGACCCCAATAATCGAAACAATTGAGCTCTCTTTGATCAAAGAAATAAACTCATTACCTAACGATGGCCAAATAATTTTGACGGCTTGAGGTAAGACAACTGTCTGCATCGCATCTCGATGCGACATACCCAAAGAACGTGCAGCCTCCACTTGACCGGTAGGTACTGAATCAATCCCACCACGTATGATCTCAGCGACGTAAGCGGCACTATTTAGCGCCACAGCCACAACACCAGCAAAGAACGCTGGAATATTATTCCATAGCATCCCAACGCCGAAATAAACGAACATGACTTGAATC
This sequence comes from Agrilactobacillus fermenti, assembly GCF_047943045.1. Lineage (GTDB taxonomy): Bacteria > Bacillota > Bacilli > Lactobacillales > Lactobacillaceae > Agrilactobacillus > Agrilactobacillus fermenti. Next base: position 1,494,241 of record NZ_CP181347.1, read on the forward strand.
ATCAATGGTGTGCCCCGAACAAACTCAATATACCAAACAGCGGGATAATGGATAAAAGTACGTTTGCTTAAACGTCCCATGGCAAAAAGTGTGCCCAATATGATCCCAATCACAACAGCGATTGCTGTAATTAGCAATGTATATCCGATCCCTTTGGCAAAATACGTCCAGTAGTGAAACATCGAAACATTTTGCGTATTCGTAGCCATGTATTTGCCAGCACTCGCTAAATATTGCTTGGTTAAATGTTTAGCTTTGATCTTATCTAAACTTTGATTGACCTGATTCACTAAGCTATCAGAATGTTTTGCAAACGCAATCGCCGTGCCGGTCTCATCACCGCCCAAATCAAATCCAGCATCAATACTAGCTAAGCGTGAATCATTGGCCACATAAGCTTGTGCCACAGCATCCTCGGCAACGATCCCTTCAATTTTGTTAGTTTCCAATGAAAGGATCAAATCAGTAACTTTGGTTAGGCCCTTCTTTTTTGTCCCTTTCATCTGCTTATTCGCCAGATTCTGTTGCAAGCTACCGGTCTGTACACCTACTGTTTTACCTTTGAAAGAATCCTTATTTTTATATAAACGCTTATCTTGTTTACGTACAATAATGGATTGTCTAGCATGATAGTAAGGTTCAGAGAAGTCCACACTTTGTTTGCGCGTTTCAGTTGGCGTCATTGCTGATAGCACCATGTCTACTTTGTGCGTCTCTAATGCAACAAGTAAGCTGTCAAAGTCCATTTGTTTGATCTCAAGTTTGACACCTAAATCCTTGGCGATTTGTTGCGCAACTTGTACATCCATACCGACAACTTTATTTTTGCCGTTGACTTTCGTAATAAACTCATAGGGTGGATAATCCGGACTGGTACCCATTACAATGACACCCTTTTGTTTGATACGCTGCAATGAGTTGTCTGCCGCATGGACTGGCGTAATCGTACCCAATAAGCCAATAAAAGCAAATAGGACTAAACCTAAAGATAATAATAATTGCTTAAAATAATTTTTTCGCCTTAACATAATAACTCCTATTTATAATTGATGAGCATTAGTATACACTAATATTCATTAATATTCAATATAAACGGCATTTTTCTTATATTTATACATTAAGGTGCAACAATTGTGTTTTTTAATGAATCTGATAGAATACAAGTAAAGAAAGGAATGATTATATGGGACTAACCGTTAAACGCAATGTTGATCTGACTGGTCTATTTGATAAATTTGCAACTATGCCAGATTTAGAAGATGACAAAAAGAAAAAAGATACAAAAAAAGAGAAAAAAACAACTGATAGTCAAAAAGAAGATAAATAAAAATGGTTCTATACTTTTTGGTGTTGGTGGACGTCAGTCCACTGGCACCTTATTTTTATACCAATTTTGAGACACAAAAAAGGAACACCATGTTCCTATGCTACAATCAAGTCGTCTAAAACCAATTGAAAGAAGGATGAATGATGTTCCCTACTACTGATTCTACAGAAAATGTTTTAGGAATCAAGGATAGAAATATCAAGTTTGATGAAAATCTACCTTTTGAAACGAAAAAGATCAAAGATGAACGTGCCGCTGTTTACCATGCCAAGCTAGAAAGCCAGGAAACCCGTTGCGTAAACTGTGGCTTTGAAGGCAGTTTGATCAAATATGGGACGAAAACCTGTCGGTTAAAATTACCTAATGTGACGGCTACACGACAACCGGTCTATTTGGAATTGAAAAAACAACATTATCTGTGGAAGCAATGCCGAACGACTTTTATGGCAAAAACTGAGGTTGTGGCAGCTCATTGTTCGATCACTCGACCAGTTCACTGGGCGATCACCCTGGATGCTCGTACCAACACGTCACTCAAAACTATTGCCCAGCGCTATCATATCTCAAGCGCTTCAGTCCAACGGATCTTGATCCAAGATAACGCCTACTCACTTCAAGAAAAGCGGAATTATTTACCAGAGCATCTTTGTTTTGACGAATTCAAAGCAACAGACACCTATAGCTTTATCTGGATGGATGCCCAGAGCCATGCCCTGGGGGCTGTCCTGCCTTCGCGTCGCATAGCGACACTCAAGGATTACTTCTTAGGTTTTCCTTTAGCCGAGCGGCTAAAAGTTAAAAGTATCGTCGTTGATCTGAATGCGGCCTACATCAATTTTATTCCAGCTGTATTTCCCAATGTACAGATCATTATCGACCGTTTCCATATCATCAATATGGCTAATCGTGCTTTGAATACCTGTCGTAAGCGGTTGATGAAACAACAGAAACGCAGTTCCAGAGAATATAAATTACTTAAATCTAACTGGCGTATTTTCTTGCGTGATGCTAAAACTTTGGAAGCCAAAAAACTGAGTTATCACCCGGCAGTTGGTTATTACGATACCGATGTCAATCTAGTCCATCTTGCTTTGAGCTTAGATGAGACCTTCAAACAAACTTATGAAGTTTACCAAGGCATTTACTCAGCAGTTCACGATCGTGATGCGAAAGCTTTGAAAGCAGTCTTGAATAACTACCGACCATTACACAATGAAATGGATACGACTATCAGAAGCCTTAAAATACATTGGCAGGCACTCCTCAATAGTTGCCGTTATGACTACTCCAATGGTCCAATTGAAGGGGCTAATTATAAAATCAAAGAGATCAAACGTACCAGTTATGGCTTTAGAAACCAACGGAATTTCAAGCTCAGAATTTACCTGCAATTCGCCCATATCTAAATAAATAAAGCAATCCAGCCAAAGGCTGGCAGACCATTACTTGACTGTAACAAAAAAGTTAGACCGATTAAGATCGGCTATACTCCTACTTAAGTAGACAGGTAAATAATTAAAACCTGTTTGCTTAGGAAGGAGTATGTTTTATGGGCCGAAAAGGTTCCAGATATTCTATTGATGAGAAACTTCATTTCATTGGCCTACTTAAAAACGGCCGATCGGCCAATTCTATTGAACGGGAGTTTGGTATCAAAGCGACAACGATCAGTCATTGGAATTATTTATTTCATCATGGAGGTATAGTCGCACTAAAACCCAAACATACATGTAAAAGTTATACTATCGAATTAAAGGAACAAGTCGTTCAAGAGTATCTAGCAGGCGGTATTTCAATGCCTCAACTTTGTGATAAATTCGAGGTCTCAAATCCCGGAGTTATTTTTCAGTGGCTTTCTCGGTATACTAGTGGTAAATCACTAGTATCTGCTAGGAGGAATCTAGCCATGAAGAACGGACGCAAGACAACACAACTTGAACGCATTGAGATTGCCGAGTGGGTCATCGCAAATGACATGGACTATACAGGTGCCACAAAACAGTACGATATCTCCTATGGACAAGTCTATGCTTGGGTCAAGAAGTTTAAACAAGGAGGCCCAGAGGCCTTGGTCGACCGTCGTGGTAAAGCTAAGTCAGACGATGGCCATCTATCTGCCAATGAACGCCAATCATTAGAGATCAAACGTCTTAAAGCAAGATTGGAATATGTTTCAACGGAGAATGCCTTGTTAAAAAAATTCGCAGAGTTGGAAAGGAGCGAAAGATCCCACAGGAAGTATACTTAGCCATCAAAGAATTGACAAAGATCATTAATCCAGACACCCAGAATCTATATACTGTCAGTAATTTATGCCGCTTGGCTGAAATTTCTCGTGCGGCTTATTATAAATGGTGTCATCACGTTCCCAGTAAGCGCCAGCTTGAAGATGCCGCTATTGTCGCTTTTATCCAACAATTAGAAGAAGCGCATCACTATATTTTGGAGTCAAACGATTAATGGTCTACATTGACAAAGAAACGCCTTATCATGCTTGTGCCAGTCGAGTGAGACGCCTGATGCATCTTCACCACATCTACGCATCGATCCGTATTGCCAAGCATGATCGTAAAGCTGAGCGCAAAGATATTATCTCGGTAATAAACTACTAAATGCCCAGCTGGAACATGAGTTCCACCCCGATCGGATGGACCACACTTGGGTGACTGATTGTTCCGAATTAAGATATGGCGTTAATAATGAGCAACGTGTCCGTCTAAGCGCCATCAGAAGATCTTTACGATCATCGGATCGTAAGTTGGGCTATTGCGTCGACGGAAACAGCAGAATTAGTCAGTAAAACGCTCGACTTAGCCCTACAACAAGTATCTGGTGCTAAACCAAAGATCGTACACAGTGATCAAGGTAGCAGTTATACTTCAGGCAGTTACAACCTAAAACTAGCCAGTTTAGGCATCACCCATAGTATGTCCCGTCCAGGGACACCTGGAGACAACAGTCCTATGGAGAGCTTCTGGAGTCACATGAAAGAAGAATTCTTCGCCTTTGAACAAGCGTATTCACAAGAGGAACTAGCGCTTCAGATTTCACGTTGTATCGATTGGTATAACAACAAACGTCGCCAAGAAACACTTAACGGCATGACCCCCAACGAATATGGGTGCCATGCCGTTAAGAAAAGTGCATAAGCATTTTAATTATTTAAGTTGTCTACTTGACACGGAGTAGTTCCATCTAACCTCTCAAAATCTTTATAAAAAATGTTCACCAACACTCATTGACAAAGAACCATAAAAATGACGAGGGCGAAAACAAATTAACGTTTTGTTTTCGCCCTCTATCTGTTTGTTAATAATTTTAGTTTAACCGTGTGCCAAAAGGCAACACCGTTTGTCTCGCTCTCATCATTTTTTATAAAGCTTAACGCCCGACGCGCTATTCAAATAAGTCGCAGCAATCATTGCACAGATTTAATAACAAAATCAACCTGGGTATGTGCCTTGATCCACTGCCAAATTTCATCATGGCCGACCTTTGTTTCCGCACTGAAGAAAACAAATTGATCACTAGGATCAAATTGCAACTTCTGTTTGATGATCTTTGTCTGCTTATTATGCTGACTTCGTTTGATTTTATCTACTTTAGTTGCGACGACAAGCACAGGTAAATCATAATACTTGAGATAGTTGTACATATTAAAATCGTCCTCTGTAGGCTCGTGTCGGGCATCAACTAATAATACAGCACCCTGTAACACTTCTCGCGTTTGCAGATACGTTTCAATAATTTGGCCAAAACGTTCTCGCTGCTGTTTTGAAACCTTAGCATAACCATAACCTGGAACATCCACAAAAATAAGCTGCTTTTCAATTTGATAAAAATTCAAGGTCTGCGTCTTACCCGGCTTACTAGAAGTCCGTGCCAGCGCTTTTCGACTTAACAAGGTATTGATTAATGAAGATTTACCCACATTCGAACGCCCAGACAGGACGATTTCCGGCAAGCCATCTTGCGGATATTGTTTTGGGTCAACGGCACTGATCAATAAGGTTATATCATTAAATTGCATAATTCACTCCAATACTTTTACTAAAAAAGCTGGCACAGAACATATTCTGCCACCAGCTCTTTTAAAAACATCAACACAACTTTAACTTTTTAAGAAGCCTTTTTACCGTCAACCAAAACAAGTTCAGGCTCGGCATGGTCTTCAACCGCAGCCTTGGTTACAATTGCTTTAGCAACATCATCACGACTAGGTAAATCAAACATCATATCCATCATAACTTCTTCAATAATTGAACGAAGGCCGCGTGCACCCGTGTTACGTTCAATAGCTTCATGAGCAATAGCATGTAAAGCATCATTTGTAAACTCTAGCTGTACATCGTCAAGCGACAATAACTTCTGGTATTGTTTGACAAGTGCATTCTTAGGTTCAGTCAAAATGCGCACTAAATCATTCTCAGTTAGTTTTTCTAAAGCTGCAATAATTGGAATCCGTCCAATAAATTCAGGAATGATACCAAACTTCATTAAATCTTCAGGAATAATTTGCTGCATCAAACTCTCATTTTCGTCAAGTTGTTGATTTGTATTCGTCCCGAAACCAATCGTTTTTTCACCCAAACGGTTTTTAACGATTTGTTCAATCCCATCAAAAGCGCCACCAACAATAAACAAGATATTGGTTGTATCAATTTGAATAAACTCTTGTTGTGGATGCTTACGACCGCCCTGAGGTGGCACATTAGCTGTGGTACCTTCAAGTATTTTTAATAGAGCTTGCTGTACCCCTTCACCGGAAACATCACGTGTAATGGAGACATTTTCACTCTTCTTAGCAATTTTATCGATTTCATCGATATAAATGATACCACGTTGTGCACGATCAACATCGTAATCCGCATTTTGCAGCAACTTGAGTAAAATGTTTTCCACATCTTCACCCACATATCCAGCTTCGGTCAATGTTGTTGCGTCGGCAATAGCAAAAGGTACATTCAAAATACGCGCAAGTGATTGAGCTAGGAACGTTTTCCCTGAACCAGTTGAACCAATCAAAGCAATGTTACTTTTTTGCAGTTCAGTATCATCTTCCTTAGCCACTGACATTTGATTGACCCGCTTGTAATGGTTATAAACGGCAACTGAAAGGGCCTTTTTTGCATCATCTTGACCAATAACATATTGGTTCAAAACATCTAAGATCTGTTGTGGTTTTGGTACATCTACAAGATCATGATAAGCTTCTTCTTTAAATTCTTCATCAATAATTTCTTTACATAAATCGATACATTCATTACAAATATATACACCGGGGCCGGCAACGATTTTCTTGACCTGGTCCTGGGTTTTGCCGCAGAACGAACACTTGACAGGTCCAGAGGTTTCCATATTGTCAAACATTGAATTAATCAACCCTTCCATTACCCATAATCCTGTGAGTAATTCATAACTAATACTACATGAACGATAGCATAGAAACAACAGTTCGTAAAGTAATGCGCTTAAAAAGAGGTAAACAGTAATTAAACTCACCGTTTACCTCCCTTTTAGATGCTTATGCTTTAAGCTTCTTTAGCTGAATCAGCGACAATATCAATTGCCTTTTTAACAGCAATATCATGGCTCAACATATCATTCGTCAATGTTTGTCGAACTGTTTTTTCGTCCATATTATATTCTGAAGCTAAGTTTTTAATTTCATCATTAATTTCATCTTCAGATGGTTTGATATCTTCGGCTTTTACAATAGCTTCCAATACTAAATTCGTGCGAACACGTTCATCAGCATCTTTTTCAAATTGCTTGTGTAAGTCATCTTCTGATGTCCCTGTTAATTGATAGTACATTTGTGGTGAAATACCTTGACGTTGCATATTTCCGAGGTATTGGTTCATTTGGTTATGCACTTCTTCATGAACCATAGCTTCTGGTAATTCTTCGATAGTTGCGTTCTTAACCGCTTCAGAAATGGCAGCATCTTGAATTGCTTCATCCGCAGCTGTGTTCTTCTTTTCAACTAAATCAGCTTTGATTTTCTTTTTAAGTTCATCCAAAGAATCAACATCTTCATCAACATCTTTAGCAAACTCATCATCTAGTTTTGGCAACTCTTTTGTTTTAACTTCATGGATCTTAGTTTCAAAAGTAGCTTCTTTACCAGCCAAATCTTTAGCTTGATAATCTTCAGGGAAAGTTACTTTAACTTCAACGTCGTCCCCAGCTTTATGACCAATCAATTGATCCTCAAACCCAGGAATGAAAGAATTTGAACCTAACTCTAAAGAGTAGTTTTCTGCGGAACCACCATCAAAAGGCTTGCCGTCGATGCTACCTTTATAGTCAATGACAACTGTGTCACCTTTCTCACTAGCGCCATCTTCTTTAAGCACCAATTCAGCCTGATCTTCACGGCGTTTTTCAAGCTCGGCGTCAACATCAGCATCAGTTACATCACGTTCTTGCTTAGGTACTGTTAAACCTTTATAGTCACCTAATTTGACTTCTGGTTTAACGGTTACCTTAGCTTTGATGACCCAAGGTTCGTTGGGTTCCATCTTTTCAACATTAATTTCAGGTTGATCAACTGGTTCGATAGCAGCTTCTTTGACAGCATTATCGTAAGCATCAGGTAAAACAATATTCAAAGCATCTTCATACAATGCAGCTTCACCATACATACGGTTAAATACTTGGCGTGGCACTTTGCCTTTACGGAACCCTGGCACATTTAAAGTCTTGCGCACACGTTTAAAAGCTTGATCTAAACCACTATTAATTTTATTGACATCAATTTCAAAAGTAAGTTCACCATCATTGGTGCCTTTTTTTTCCCATTTTGCAGACATACGTTTCCCTCCGGATCATAACTTAAATACTTATTGCTTTTTTGCATACTAATTTATACTAACTTATGTGTTGCTAAAAGTAAATGATTTGACAGAATTAATTAAGTGTATCCATAAAAAAAGACTTGGTTTCCCAAGCCCTTTTTAAAACATCTTATTATTAATCTAAGATTTCATTAACCATGCCGGCACCGACAGTACGGCCACCTTCACGAACAGTGAACTTAGTACCTTTTTCGATAGCAACAGGTGCAATCAAATCAACTTCAAAAGTAACGTTATCCCCAGGCATAACCATTTCTACACCTTCTGGTAACTCAATGACACCAGTTACGTCAGTTGTATGGAAATAGAATTGTGGGCGATAGTTTGAGAAGAATGGTGTATGACGACCGCCTTCTTCTTTAGTTAAGATATAAACTTCACCTTTGAATTTGTTATGAGTTTGAATTGAACCTGGTTTAGCTAAAACTTGGCCACGTTCTACTTGTTCACGGTTAATACCACGTAGAAGTACACCAACGTTATCGCCGGCTTCACCAAAGTCAAGTGTCTTACGGAACATTTCAAGACCTGTAACTGTTGATTTCAAGATTTCTGGTTTCAAACCAATGATTTCAACTTCATCACCGACTTTAACTTCACCACGATCGATACGGCCAGAAGCAACAGTACCACGACCAGTGATCGTAAATACGTCTTCAATAGGCATCAAGAATGGTTTGTCGTTATCACGTTCTGGAGTTGGAATATAGTCATCAATAACATCCATTAAATGTAAGATAACTTCTTCTTGTTCCTTATCGCCTTCAAGAGCTTTTAAAGCAGAACCGCGAATAACTGGAATATCATCACCAGGGTAATCGTATTCTGAAAGTAATTCACGAACTTCCATTTCAACTAAGTCGATCAATTCGTCATCATCAACTAAGTCAGTCTTGTTTAAGAAGACAACGATGTATTCAACACCAACCTGACGTGCTAACAAGATATGTTCACGTGTTTGTGGCATAGGACCATCAGTAGCAGCAACAACTAAAATAGCACCGTCCATTTGAGCGGCACCAGTGATCATGTTTTTAACGTAATCCGCATGTCCTGGAGCGTCAATATGAGCATAATGACGTTTTTCAGTTTCGTATTCAACGTGGGCAGTGTTGATTGTAATACCACGTTCTTTTTCTTCTGGAGCTGCATCGATATCAGCATAGTCTTCAGCTTTCGCTAAACCTTTAGAAGCTAAGACCTTAGTGATAGCAGCAGTTAAAGTAGTTTTCCCATGGTCAACGTGGCCGATAGTACCAATGTTAACATGGGGTTTTGTTCTTTCATAATGTTCTTTTTCAGCCATTAAAAGAAACCTCCTGTATTTTTGACAAGAAAATGTTGGCACTCAGGCTACTTCATGCCAAAAATTCTCTAAGTTTAATTGTACTACTTTTAAGGGAGAAACTAAACATTTTCCTCTTAAAAATATCCTCTTTGCATTATACGTGCTTCCCTTTGATTTGTAAACATTCAAATCAAAAAAATTCACATATTTAATTCTGCAATATATGCGTCGATCTTATCTTGCCATCGTCGCACTTGTAAGTGCGGCTTGTCGCCTGTATCAGCTGTTTGTCCCTCATACTTAAGCAGTAATTCATCAAGCCAAACGGCAGGTGCTTGCACGACTTCATCTGCAAATGGATACAAAAGTATAAATTGTAGATCCAACTCTTGTTGTATCTGTAACAAAATAATAGGATCATCTAGTGCCATATTTGTTAAATGTGTCCAGACGGTTTGGTAACTCATGACCCGAAAATCACTTGGTAAAGTCGCCAAATCAACTGTTTTCACTTGTCCAAACCAATTAAATGCCAGTTTTTGTTTAACATCCAGAGGTGCAATGTAACTTAAAAGCTCGCTTTTATAAAGTGGATTGATCCAATCATTTTGCAGTACAACTGTTAATGCCTGCAAATAAACTGCTAGTGGTAATCGCTTGATTTCAGCAATAATATGCAGTTGTTCTGCTGGAGTTGCATTGACTAATGTATAGACCTGCCGCAGCTTTGTCTGCATCTGAACTTCATGGCGCATCATTTTTTGTTCCTGCATTTGAATATAAGCTGTCAAAACATTAACCAGTTTAGCTGACCGAAGATTTTTTAAATCACGGCGCGCCAAGATAAAATCTCGATGCCTTACTAATAATTGTAAATAATAGAATGTGCACTCTGAACCATGCTGCAAATATTCTTCAGAATACTCCTTCGTCAAAGCTAAAGCTTCGTCAATTTCGCCCATTTTGCTTAACAAAACCGAAAGTAGGTAATTTAACGAAAATACTGGCCGCAATTCATAAGCTTGATAATAACATTCATACGCCTGATGCCACTTTGATTCATCAAAAAAATGATTACCTTGATCAATTAAAGTTTCAAAGTTCTTAGGAAACTTAATGACATTATCTTTTGGCATTGACTGCGCCCCTCACATAAAAGTCGTCAGTGTCACTGATTTGAAGCCCGTTTTGCACGACTATGATTCTGTGAACGAATTTTATTTTGGTTGACCTCCATAATGACTGGTAAAATTACGGGGTGCCGATGTGTCTGTTCGTACAAGAACTTACCAAGATCTTCTCGTACATCTTGTTTTAAGGTACTCCAATCGAATTCTTTATTATCTAAATTATTCTGGATTGTTTGACTTACAATTTCAATACTCTCGGCCATTAAGTCTCGATTGGCTTTAATATAAACAAACCCACGTGTAATCACCTTAGGCTTAGCTACAATCTTTTTATTTTTACGATCAATCGTTACCACTGCCACAAAGATACCATCTTCTGAAAGTACTTTACGATCACGCAAAACGATATTGCCAATATCACCAACACCACTACCATCGATCATAACATTGCCAGCATCAACCGATTGCCCTAGATTAATCCCCACTTCTGTCAATGAGAGAACATCCCCATTTTGGGCTAAAAAGATATTTTTATAAGGTAACCCAGTTTCATGAGCAATTTCGGCATGAGCATCCATTAGGCGGTATTCACCTTGAACTGGTAGTAAATTTTTTGGATGCAACAAATTGATCATCAATTGTAGATCATTCTTATTTGCATGTCCTGAGGCATGTAAATCGTCAGAAATAGCCTTTACTTCACCACCAGCACGATAAATCATATCTTTTGTGCGGGCAACATTCGTTTCCATAGCATAGGAAGGTGTTGTCGTAATAAATACTAGATCTCCTTCGTGGATACGGACATTTCGATTACGTTTCTGAGCCATTTTTTGTAGCGCTTTGAGTGGTTCACCCATCCGCCCAGTTTCTAAAATTACGAGCTGACTATCTTCATATTTCTTCATGTCTTTGATCGGCACTAAAATATCTTTAGCCGGAAACTCTAAATAATGCAATCGCATAGCTGTCCGAACGATCCGTTCCAAATCACGACCAGTTAAGACCACCTTACGCCCGGTTTTATAAGCAGCATTAATTACTTGCTGAATACGAACGATATTCGAAGCTACGGAAGCCACAATAATTCGACCATCATGAAAATTAAAAGTTTCTTCTACATAACGGGAAATTTCTAATTCACTGACACTTGGTCCCACTGACTCAGCACTTGCAGAATCACTTAACAGCAAAGCAACATCCTGTTTGCCAATTTCTGTTAAGCGCGCAAAATCTGTTTGATACATGGGCGTTGCCGATTGATCAAATTTAAAATCACCAGTATAGACGATTTGGCCTAAACTCGTTTTAATAACTATCCCAAAAGAACCTGGAATTGAGTGGGTCGTTTTAAAGAAAGATACAGTTGCTTGTTCAAAATCGATCGCCGTTTTTTCATTGACAACATGAAAATCATCAAACTTCTTTGTTAATGGGTCACGTTCTGTGTTGATTTTTGCTAACTCCACAGTCAACTTGGACCCAAAAACAGGAATATCACGATCTTTTAAGAAATAAGGTAACGCGCCAATCGCATCTGCATGTCCATGTGTTAAAAAGATACCAACAACCTTATCGATATTCTCTTCTAAGTAACTAAAATCAGGTATGACCACATCAATTCCTAAAAGTTCATTTTCAGGATATTTCAGGCCACAATCAAGCACAAAAATCTCATTATCAATTTCAACGGCGTACATATTTTTACCATTTTCACGCAATCCGCCAAAAGGGATAACTTTAATTGTTTGACTCATCTCTTCACCTCTTTAATCATATTAATTATCTAAAATTTGTTTAATTGTTTCAAACTCCGCTGCACTAGGCATCACCAATGGCAGCCGCACACCGCCCACTGGTAACTGATTCACATTTAACATAGCTTTAGTGGCACTTGGCGAAGGCGTCGAAAAAAGTGCCTTTATTTTGGGATCCAAACTAATTTGAATTTTGGCAGCATCTTGGACTTTTCCTAAGGCAATTAGGCGATACATGCGTGCGATTGCTTCACCATATAAATGACTTGCTACTGAAACCACGCCTTGCGCACCCATAGCTTTAGCTGCAAAGGCAAAATTATCTTCACCGCTATACACAGCAAAATCAGTATCACTTGTGCCATTGACTAAAGCACCTAAATTAGTGATACCCGTACAATCTTTAACACCGATAACATGTTCAAAGGTTGCTAATTTCAAAATTGTCGCCACAGCCATAGTGACACCAGTTCGACTTGGAATATTATAAATCAAAAATGGTAGTTTACCTTGTGTCGCAACAGCGGCAAAATGGGCATATAGTCCCGCTTGATTTGGCCGATTATAGTAAGGTACCACAACTAGAGCCGCATCAATGCCCTTAATTTCCGCGACTTCATTCATAAATGTAATTGTTTCTTGGGTATTGTTACTACCTACATTAGCAATGACTGGAACACGGCCTTGGTTGATTGCTACAGTTGCCTGATATAATTCTAACCTCTCATCATGAGACAATGTTGGCCCTTCACCCGTCGTTGCGCCAATCAATAACGCTTCTGTTCCCGTTGCCAACAAATGCTCGATTAACGCCCGTAACCGTTCTTGGTCAATGTGTTCATTGCGGTCATCAAACGGTGTGACCATTGCAGTGATAACTGATACATCATCTAACAGCAAATTCATAACCCCCACTAATCTTGGACATGTAATAGATTCATTTCATGCAAGGTCTCGGCAATTTCAAGCGAATTCCAGGCAGCACCCTTTAATAAATTATCTGAAACCACATACATATGGAATGACCCTTGGTTATCCATGTCCCGACGAATACGCCCGACAAAAGTGTCTTTTTTGCCCTCGGCATTAATTGGCTGCGGATAAACTTGGTGTTTCGGGTCATCTTCCACAACGACACCAGGGGCGGTCTTCAAAACAGCTCGGATATCATCAGGTGTTGCTGAACGATCCGTTGTTGTAAAATAAACAGTTTCCGAATGACTGACGACAATAGGCACACGCACACAAGTAGCTGTTACTTTCAAATCATTGTCTTCCATGATTTTACGTGTCTCATTGATCATTTTCCACTCTTCATGAGTATAGTCTTCATCTTCAAACACATCGATTTGAGCTAACGTATTGAAAGCAATCTGGTAATGCTTTTCATCGCCGCTAACTGGTAGTATTTTAGGTTCAACCGGTTCATGATTTAACACTTGTTGGGCCTCAGTCATCAATTCATTAATAGCACTTTGACCAGCTCCAGATACGGCTTGATAGGTAGAGCAAATCACTTGATCTAACCCAAATTTCTGCCGAACAGGTTCCAGAGCAACGACCATTTGAATGGTCGAACAATTTGGATTAGCAATGATGCCATGATGGCGTTTCAAAGCTTGTGGGTTGACTTCAGGTACAACTAAAGGTACCTCGGGGTCCATTCGAAAGTGACTTGTATTATCAACCACAACAGCACCATGTTTGACAGCTTCTGGTGCAAACTTCGCTGAAACAGAACCACCAGCTGAGAATAATGCTAAATCAACACCTTCAAATGAATCAGGTGTTGTCTCTTCTACTGTAAGCATCTGGTCTTTAAACTTGAGTTGCTTGCCTGCAGAACGTTTAGACGCCAATAGTTTCACTGAATTGATTGGTAATTTTGTTTCGTATTCCAACAATTGAATAAACCGTGATCCTACAGCACCAGTTGCGCCGACAATAGCTACATTATAACCAGACATATTTAAAACCTCTCTCAAAATAAATTAGATTCTTTTAATGTTTTTAAGTCTACCACGAATCAATAAAAAAATACACAGCCGCTAGTTTGCTTAAATCCTTGCTTTTGCAAACGAAAATCATTAAAAATATCTTAATCATTTGATTGACATGCATCAAAATGAAAACCAATATAACCGTACTGATAATTAAAACTCGAAATGTGCTTGAATGAATCACTTTATCAATAATTAGATAGATATTGCCTGCTTAACCAACTCTAGTAGTGCTAATTGCGCTTGCCTAGCCTGCATGATAACTTTGGTTAATTCAGGTTGAGCCATAACTATTGGCTGACCTATCATTTGGAAAGCTGTTAGTGCTTGTTTTGTTCCGGCAATTTCTAAGCGGCTCTCACTAAAACGCTGTTCCAAGTTGCTTATATCCGTCAGCACAACTATTTTCCCTTGGTGCTGGACAAGTCCCATTGTGACACTAACAACAGCTGAATCAACCAAGGCTCCTGTAGCTAATAGGGCTAACATCGCAGCATTCGTACTGGCGGAGAGGATACTGCCATCTCGATCTAGAATTTCTAAATCCAAGTTCAACCGCTGCAAGTGATCCGCTTGAGGCAGCCATACCTGAGTTAGCGCATTTCGAATGTACTGATGATCTAACCAATCTATTTGCTGTGTAACTTGAAAGTCATCATTGCTTTCTCCCCTAATAGGTAAGAAATGTGTATTGATTTGTATCGCTGCTTTTACGTCATTTGACTTTATCTTTGCAGACCGTAAAGCTGCTAAAATTTGAGTTTTACCCTGCTGCAACAAACTAGAACCAGTGGCTGTTGATAACATGTTTAATTGCACTGATAACGGCCGTAACGCATCTAGTGCACGCCCAGCAACTCGAATATTTTTATCTAATAATAATTGACGCGTCATTGCTTGTTCTAACTCAGCAAGATATTTTAAAACCAACGCTTGCGTATTGGTTTCCACCCTCATACTCGTTTTAAAATAATTCAATGCTGATGTTTTGATTGTTTTAATTTTTGCAGCTCGTGTTGCTGAATTTGTGGTTGTTAGTGTGGCCAGCATCTGTTTACGATACAACTTAAAAATTTCTGATTTTAAAGTGTCCGCAATGGCCGTTTTTTTAAACTCTAATTTAGACTTCCCAATAGTCGCAATAATTTTAGCTTGAAATTTATTGATCCTTCTAATTTCGTCTAAAGCAAACATCAAACCTTGGCTGAGTGTCTTTTCAGACATTGATTTACCAGTTGCATTCACAAAACTTAATCCTTGATCTGTACCAGCCACTAAAGCATACATTTCAGCTTGTTGCCGCTGAATCGATGTTGGATTTAAAATGACCGTATTGTCGTCTAGCTGAGCAACTGCAACACTCGCGATTGGTCCTAAAAATGGTATGTCAGAGATACCTAATGCTAAGGCACTACCCAGTAGCGCCGCTAAAAATGGTGCACAGTCAGCATCATAACTCAAAACTGTATTTGTAATTTGTATATCTTGATTAGCTTTTTTTGGTAAAAGCGGCTCTAAAATTTGTTTGATTCTATGTGCCGCTAGTTTTGGTTGTATTTCATTAACCGCTGCATCAACGCCGAGCTCCGGAGTTACAAGTGAACTTAATCGATATTGAACTTCTAAAGATAAGGCTTCACCTTGCCCCGTTTCCTCACCGTTAATAACTGTACTTAGAACAACCGTGTCGCCATAGCGGATCAAAACACTCCCATCTGTTTGTGTTGCCAATCCGCCAATTTCAATTGTAACTGGCATCTGATCAAATCGCATTTTAAAAACATGTTTGCTCACAATTCGCCAGCCCCCATTTCTATATTAAAAAAACAGCGAGATCAATTTCTGATCCCACTGTTCTAGAATTAACGACGTAAGCCTAAGCTCTTGATCAATTCACGATAACGTACAATGTCCTTGTTTCTCAAGTATGCTTGTAAGTTACGACGATGACCAATTTTCTTAGTTAAACCAACATATGAATGGTGGTCCTTCTTGTGTAAACGCATATGCTCTGTCAAAGCATTGATCTCAGCAGTCAATACTGCAATTTGTACCTCTGCAGAACCAGTGTCGCCTTCATGACGCGCATATTTCTTGATGATCTCATTTTTTTGTTCTTGTGTAATTGCCAAATCTATCACCCTCTCAAACGTTATTCGCGGTTATCTTGGTAAAACGTTGGTGATTCGTCAAACTAAGATACCGTAGCAATAAACACATCTACTATAATAATCAAAATTTCTTCAAAACACAAGTTTTATTCATATCAAGTAAAAATACTTTACAAGTTTGTTATTGCATTAAAACTAACAATTCTGTATAATAACTTCGTTACGTATTAATGAGTATTCGTAAATAATCTTACTCGGAGGTGTCAATATGCCACAAATCAAATCTGCTATTAAACGCGTTGAAACAAACCACAAAGCAAACTTAAGAAATACAGCACAAAAAAGTGCGATGCGTACAGCTATCAAAAAATATGAAGCTGCTGCAGCTAATAATGGTGAAGATCGCGATGCTTTGTTCACAAAAGCTGTTAGTGCCGTTGACAAAGCTGCATCTAAGGGCTTGATTCACGCTAATAAAGCTGCTAATACAAAATCACGTCTTGCAAAATTAGCAAAATAATTGATAAGATTGACTCGCAATCGTCGAGTCTTTTTTATTTAAAAAAATAAGGGCCATTTGTCATTGACTAATGTATGTAAATCACTAGTTAATGACAAATGGCCCTTTTCAATTATTGCTTAACTGGATCTGCAAATTTTAACATAAATAATTCGAATAGCAATTGCTTATCTATTTGTGCAGATTTCATCTTATAATCATTCTCTTCCAAGCCTAGAAAAGCCCGCTTTAAATCTTTCATGGAAAAATGGCGCGCTGTTTGCAATGCAAGTTTAATGCGATAAGGGTGAACTTTCAAAACTTGGGTTAAATCTCCTTGCGTTAAGCCCTTCTTTGTTAAGATCTTGACTTGCATTAATAATCGAAACTGCGTTAACAAAATACTATTAATTTTAATTGGTTCTTCTTTATTCAATAATAAGTCGTGATAAAGTTCCAATGCTTGTGTGACATTTTTATGCAACACGTAATCTACCAAATCAAAAATATTATTTTCCAATGTTGGTGCAACAAGATCTTCAACCATCGGTAGCGTGATCTGTTTATCGCTTGCCGTGATAAACAACTTCTCTAAATTATCAATAATATTAGAAAAATCACCGTCTGAACGCTGTAATAGCAGTGTTCTTGCTTCTGCATTAATTTGAAAACCATGTTGGCTGAGATAATTATCCAGAGTGCTTTCGACTTGTCGTGCCTCGATCTTTTGAACATCAACGACCTGTGCATGTTTCATTAATAACTTAGCAATCTTCTTACGGCCGTCTAGTTTATGTGTATGTGCAAAAATGACGAGTATTGTTGATGGTGTTGGTTTTTTCAAGTAACGTTCTAAAATAGATACATCCTGCTCGACCGTTGCCTTAATATTTTCAGACATTGCAAAGAAAGGCCGCGTTAAAAATACAAGTCGATGGTCACCAAAGAAAGGCACTGATGAGGCATCGTCGATTGCACTACCTAAAGAATCATTTGTAAGATCATATTGAGCAAAATTCATTGAACGCTCTTCGGGGCGTAACACACCATGAAAAGCAGACACTACTTGATTGATCAAGTGGTCTTCAGTCCCCAGAACTAAATAAAGCGAGCCAGCTTGGTGCTGTTTTATCTGTTTATTTAAGGCATCGACTTTTATCATTGTACTTGCCAAATTGATTAGAAACCTCCATTTAAAATAAATATTGAATGCGATTAAGATTTTACGCCAAATACCCGGACATGATAATTACCGTTCAAAGAATACCTAAAGGTTATCATACCAGATGTTTGCGTGTTTAGATATGGCACGCGTAGCTTTGTCAGAGTTTGCAACGTTTCTTGATCCGGATGACCATACCGATTATGCCGGCCTGAAGAAATTAAAGCAAATTGTGGCTGCAGTTGTTGAATAAAATCTGGGTTTGACGACGTTTTACTACCATGATGCGCAATTTTAAGAAAATCTACTTTCAATGATGGATAGTGCGTGATTATGCCCTTTTCCCCTGCTTGATCGACATCTCCAGTAAAAAGCCAACGCTTATGTCCAAGCTCAGTATATAGCACTAATGAATCTTCATTAGCGCCCATTCCGGGCTGAAACGGATGAACAGCTGAAAACCTCATACCAGCCAGATTCAATTGATCACCCGCTAAAACCGGAAAGTAATGCGGCTTGATCATTGGATCAACTAGTTTCTGATAAAAATGTGGATTTTGCGTCAGTCCCTGTGCAAAAACAACACGTACCACTGGAATTGATTGTAATAACGTTTGTAAATCGCCGAGATGATCAGCATCTTGATGTGTTAAAACAATGGCATCCAAATGACTGATCCCTTGTTGTTTTAAAAAAGGTAATGTGATTTTTGTAACACCATCTTGTTGAATTTTCTTTTGCCAGGATTGCAGTGGTAACTTCAGTTTACCTCCTGTGTCAATTAAAACGGTCTGTCGATGAAATGGTGTGGTAATTAGAATAGAATCGCCTTGACCAATATCAATTAAAGTTATCTGCCCCATTAGAGGAAAGTGGATCATGATAAAAGAAACGACTAATAAAGTACCATAAACAACACTACCCTTCAAACGATTTCTTTGCTGAGTTTGATTTAAAATCCAAAATGCTGTCATGACTAATCCAGTGACAATGATAAGCGACGGCTGCCCAAAAATCACATTTAAAGTTCGTGTTTGTGCTACAAAATGTAGACACTGGTCCAACGCTGTCAGCCCACCATTAACAAAGCTATGTATATGCCACATATCAAACGGCAAAAACGCCACGCCAATGATAATTGGCAAAATAATAACCTCAAAAAGTGGGATCATTATCAAATTTAATATCAATGTTCCCAGATGCCAACTATAACTAAAATATAATAAAAGGGGTAAGCTGGCCAACATTAAATTTAGTTGTCTGCCAATTGCGGAATGCCAACGATTTAAAATCAACGCTAATGACATGCCAAAACTTAATTGGCCGCCTAAATTAAATAATAAGTAGGGGTCAAGCAGCAATAAGACGATCATAATAACGCTAATTTTATCCAACTTTCCCCAATGCCATTTGACTTGATGCAAGCAAATATTTAATACAGTCAAAAAGACAGCACGTCGAATGCCCACCCCTGCGCCAACGAATAAACAATAAAGGGGTAATAAAATTAAAAGCCAACGCTCAACCAATTCTCTTGTAAATCTTAATCGAGTTGCGAAAAAATAAATGCCATTGATCAAGACAAAAACATGTAGTCCCGATAAACTAAACAGATGAATAATGCCTAGCTGACTCATGTCTTGTTTAAACGTCAGATCGCCATCAAATTTGCCAATAATCAAACCGGTCAAGTAAACATTGAGGGGTTTTGGAAAACGCATAAAATGCAAGTAAAGCTGTTGGCGCCAACTTAAAAGTTGATCAATCCAATGATGATCATCATAGACACAGCTTTGAATTTGCGACACATTGATTGCATATTGAATACGGTGGGCTTGCCATTGATAATTACGATTATCGAATTGACCGCGGTTAGTTGCGGCCATAATAGGCGTTACCTCACCTGTAATTTGTAAATTTAAATTATGATAGTTATTTTGAAAATATAATTTTTCCTGAGGTGACTGTAACCGATAATACACTAAAAATGACTTTGACTTACTATTGATTTCAGTCGCAATACCGCTCAACTGATCGCCATTGACCTTGATTGAATCAGCCTGAATATGAATATTTATTGGCGCTGGTATAGTCGTGATTCTAGGTGGCCGCACGCGAAAAGCCAGCGTTCCCACGACCACAATAATGCTGATCATTAAAAAAAATACGACCTTATCGGCTAGGCTAGCTACGCGTATGCATAAATAACTTAATAGTAATGCGGGTAGCCACCAACGTTGACCATTCACCAACCAAGCAGTTAAGATGGCTGCCAAGCCAATAAAAATCAGGCGATCTTCCAGCCGGTTTACCAACCACTTTGCTTGTCTCTGAATAATCATCTAAACGGTCAATTTATCACTTAATTTTTGTACGGTTTTATCCCCAAATCCATTGACCTTTTTTAAATCGGTCACACTTGAAAATTGACCTTGGTTGGTCCGAAAATCAATTATTTTCTCGGCTTTCTTCTCACCAACACCATCAATTTGCTGCAGCTCTTCTTTAGTTGCTGTATTCAAATTGATTTTAGCTCCAGTAGTAGAACTACTGGGTGCATTGGCTGTATTACTTGCTCCCGCAACTCTTGGTTCTCCTTTTTGAGGGACATAAACCATGCCTTGATCTTGCACTTTTTGCGCCAAATTGATTTGCGTCTGATCCGCTTCTGGTCGAAATCCCCCAGCACGTTGAATTAAATCATTGATGCGATCTTCACTTTTTAAGTGATAAAGGCCTGGATGGACAACTGCACCTTTAATGTCAACGACAACGGTTTGGTTTTTGGCGGCGTGATCACTAGACTTACCAGACGATATCGCACCCTTTTGGTTTGAAGCTGGGCCAGCTTTAGGAAAAGTCGCCTCGGCGGTAGCGACATCATGTGTCACATCAGATTTTGGCTGACTCAGATACCAAAACCCACCACCTGCTAGAAAAACACCGACAATTAACACCCAATAATAACGTTTAATCCACTCCATTAAAAAAACCTCACTTTCTGCTACTAATACGTACGCAGAAATCTGAGGTTATTATTTTTCTAGGTAATGAATTGCGTCATTTAAATTTCGCACAGGTATGATTTTCATTTTTGTGTGAATTTTCTGAGCCGCTTTTTTAGCAATCATATAATTGTTTTGGTAATGCGGCATGGCATGACGTTCTTTTTTAGTTAATTGATCATCAGGAGCAAAAAAGACCGTTGCTCCCATTTTTGACGCAGCAACAACTTTTTTATCAATCCCGCCAATTGGCCCGACTTGCCCATCCGTTGAAATTGTGCCGGTTCCAGCAATCGTTCGACCGCGCAATAAATGCTGCTGACTGAGCTGATCATAAATTTGCAACGTAAACATTAATCCAGCAGATGGCCCACCAATGGCACCAGCATCTACACGAATTGATCTTTTAGTTTTGATCTGCGTATGATCTGTTAGCGTGATGCCTAATCCAGGGCGCTTGGTATCGGGTAATCGAATCAGTCGGCCAATCGCATGGTGCGTTTTTTTATTTCGAGTATAGGTTAAAGAGACTTTCTGGCCCAACTTTAAATGGCGCACATACTTTTGGAAATTAGCCGTATTCGTAAATTTCTGCCCATTGACCTGAGAAACAGTATCGCCTAATTGCAACTTATGCTGAAAACTCGATTGCTGAAGCACATCTAGAACGTAGACACCAATGAAATGCCATTGATACGGGACTTTTGCACGTTTTGCTGCCTGTGCGATAGCGGTATTTTCAGAGTTTTCAATGTAATATTGTTGCAAGCGATCATAAGCCGCGCTAGACGCACTACCCATTAATTCTTGTTTACTATAGATATCTGTGAACGATCGAAAATGCCCAATCAGTAACTGTATTGGTGTGGCTTGTTGGATTTGGACTGTGGTTAACAAAAACTTTCCTTTAGTTTTAGCATGCTGATGATCGACTTTAACAAATTGACTGACATCTTCTGCCGATCCTGGAGATTCCAAGTAATAATTTGTCGGCCACAAAAAAACAACCGCTAGACCAACCAAACCAATGACTATTAAAAGTCGTCGGAACCAGAGCCAACGTGACTTAGTTGCCATAGTGAACTTCCTGCAGCTTCTGTTTCAGAGCAATTTCAACGTTTTTAGGCACCAAACCAGTCACGCGGCCATTAAAAGCCGCGACCTCTTTGATCATACTAGAAGAAATAAAGTTGTACTCTTGGTCAGCCATGAAAAAAACCGTTTCGATACTTGCATCTTGAACTTTATTCATTTGAGCAATCCCAGCTTCATATTCAAAGTCATTACCATTGCGCAATCCTCGAATCAGCGTCGTTGCCCCTAGTTCTCGAGCCAATGTTACCGTTAGTTTTCTGGGAGCCGCAATGACCGTTACCGATTCTAATGCAGTCACAGCATCTTTGATCAGCGCAACTTTTTCTTCTGTAGAAAACAAAGCACTTTTACCAGTATTGGTGGCAACAGCAATATAGACTTTATCAAAAAAAGTCAAAGCCTTTTTAACCGTGGCTAAATGGCCGTTCGTAAAGGGATCAAAACTACCTGGGAAAAGCCCAATTTTTTCAGTCATAGCTTACCTCGCAAATTAACTCGTATACTTAAAGATACTCACTTCTGTAATACCATATTGATGTTGTCCAATCAGTGAAAAACCGGTAATTTCGGGATATAGGACCGTAACATCAGTTTCAGCAACAATCAAAGCACCGGGATGTAACAACACTTGCTCATGAAATTGACCCAATAATTTCACGATTTGCTGTTCACGATAAGGTGGATCTAACAAGACTAAATCAAATTTGATTTGGTCTTCAGAAAACTTTACAAGTGCTCGATTAGCAGGTGATTTGATAATATCAAACTTCTCTGGTGCCTTGGTAACTGAAACATTTGCTTCAATTGTTTTGATTGCCGCATACTGCCGATCCACCAAATACGCTTTAGCAATACCCCGTGATACAGCTTCAATTCCTAAGCCACCTGTCCCTGCATACAAATCCAATGCAGTTCCACCTTCAAAATAGGGGCCAATAATATTGAAGATTGCTTCTTTAACTTTGTCGGTCGTGGGTCGCGTTTTACGACCAGGTACTGGCTTTAATCTGCGCCCACTATACTCACCGGCTACGATGCGCATCGTCGTTGCTCCTTTTTTTATATTTACGGTAATTTTCAACATCTGGAATAGCTTGCTCTGATTGTTCAGCAAGCTGATCTAATCGCTCGCCAAACTCAGTATTCAATTCACCGCGATGTGAAAGTTCTACTTTTCGTACAAAATTCAATTTTTCAATCATTGTCTTGACCGCATCTGCTTGAATTTGATCTACGTAAAGAACAACGTATTTCATACGCTTTGAGGTGTAATAAATCATACCATAACGGCGCAGCTGTTTGACATGATGTAAATTATACAACCAAACAATAACACCAACGCGCGGTTTAATTTGAAACATGTGCTTCACCTTTCTAACTTGTTGTGCGGTCGCCGTTTAGTCTCAAAAAAGGGATTTTGAGTCGCTACTTTGATATCTTTAGAAACACTATTTGCCATGACAACAGCAATCGTATCAATGACTGTTTCTAATTCACGCTGGGCCAATTTGTAAGCAGCCACTTGTTGATTTAGATCCATCGCACGCTTAGCGGCTAAAGTTGTTTGTTTTAATGTCATTACTTCAGGACGATAAGCGCCATAAGGTTCTACCTGACTTAAACGTTGCTGTAGGCTATGAAACTTATCAATGAGCACCTGTGCTTGTAAATCATGTTGTAACGCTGCAAGCTTTTGCTGGTAGTGCGTTACATATTTGGATTGAGCTAATTTTTCTACTAAATGATCAATACTGTCTTCTACAGCAGCCATATGTTCATCATAAATCAACCCGATCATCCCTTGATAGTCCTATTTTTTAGCCTCTTGTGGCGTCATTTCCATCAATAAATCATTCGCATCTACACGCTGTCCTGGTTTAACATAAATATGCTGAACCAAGCCATTATATGGTGCAGGGATCGAGGTTTCCATTTTCATTGCTTCAGTAACTAATAATGGTTCCCCTTTCTTCACAAACTGTCCCTTCTTAACTAGAACTTTGGCAATTGTCCCAGTCATCATAGCACCAATCTGATCATTATTCGTCGGTTCAACTTTTTGGTTGCCGACAACACCGTGACTGACAGACTTATCTTGAACACTGATCTGCAACCTCTGCCCATTCAAAGTAAAGTAAATGGTCCGCATGCCTTCAACATCAGGTTCACCGATCTCTTCTAAATTCACGATAGCTTCTTTGCCCGAACCATAATTAATATGAATGGTTTCACCGAGACGCATCCCTTCAAAGAAAGTTGGTGTATCTAAATGTGTCACACCACCATATTTTTCATGATCTTTAATATAGTCCATGAACACCTTAGGATAAAGTAGATAACTCACAATTTCTTCATCCGATGGTTCTCGCTTCATTTTTTCCGTTAATTCACTTTTAACAGCCGTAAAATCAACAGGCGCCACCAAACTACCTGGTCGAACTGTAATTGGTTTGCGATCTTTTAATATGATTGCTTGTAATTTTTTGGGAAAACCGCCAACCGGTTGCCCCAAATCACCAGCAAAGAAATTAATAACGGACTCAGGGAAATCAATATCACGGCCCTTTTCAAGTACGTCTTGTGGGGTTAGATTATTCTGCAGCATGAACAAAGCCATATCGCCAACAACTTTGGAAGATGGCGTAACTTTAATAATGTCACCAAACAATTGGTTGACTTTGGCGTACATGACCTTAACTTCATCAAAGCGATCACCTAGACCAACGCCCTTAGCTTGTTGATACAAATTCGTATATTGACCGCCAGGCATCTCGGTTAAATAAACGTCTGTTTGCGGGCTGGTCACACTCGTTGAAAAAGCAACATAGGCCTGGCGTAAGTTTTGAAAATATTCATTAACTTTTTCAACTGACTGCATTTCCAAGTCAGGCTGGCGTGCGCTATCTCCAAGTGCATAGTATAGACTACTCATACTTGGCTGTGAGGTTGCCCCAGACATAGCACTTTGCGCAACATCAACGACGTCTACCCCTGCTTCAACAGCTTTTACATAAGTATAAATACCATTACCGGCCGTATCATGTGTGTGTAGATGGATCGGAATAGAAACGGTCTCTTTTAACATTGAAATCAATTCATAAGCCGCCTGTGGTTTTAATAAACCAGCCATATCTTTAATCGCTAAAATGTTAGCACCGGCAGCTTCAATGTCTTTAGCCAGCTGTTTATAATAATTTAAATCATATTTGTGTAAGCTGGAATCTGAAACATCGCCGGTATAACACATGGCAACTTCAGCAATCTTATTGTTTTGCCGAACTGCATCAATACTTTTTTCCATTTGTGGCAGCCAATTTTGACTATCAAAAATACGAAAAACATCCATGCCCTCTTGAGCAGCTAAATCAATGAACTTTTTAATCAAGTTATCGGGGTAATTTTTATAACCTACCGCATTACTACCACGGAACAGCATCTGCAACAACGTTCCAGGTAATAACTGCCGCAATCGCCGCAGTCTTTCCCAAGGATCTTCATGGAGAAAGCGATAACTGACATCAAATGTTGCGCCGCCCCACATTTCATAGGAAAAAAGATCTGGTAATGCTCGTCCCATTTGTCCGGCCATCCGAACCATATCATGCGTTCGCATCCGCGTAGCAAATAAGCTTTGATGCGCATCTCTTAAGGTTGTATCGGTTAATAGAACTTTAGGTTGCGCCAATAACCATTTTGAAACGGCTTCTGGACCTTGGTCATCCAAAATCTGCTTGGCCGTTATTTGCGTTGGATCTGGATAAGCAGGCATGACAGGTAAATCAACTAGACTAGCTGATTTTTCCTTCTTACGTGGTAAATCGGCGTAACCATTGATCGTAATATCACCAACGTATTGCATTAACGCTAGAGATGGATCTTTGTGTGCTTTGATCTTTAATAATTCAGGATGGTCACCGATGAACGTTGTCAATGCTTGCCCAGAAATGAAAACAGGATTCACAATAACATTTTGCATAAATGGAATGTTGGTTTTGACACCTTGAATATCAAATTCACTTAAAACGCGACTCATCTTGTGACAAGCTTGTTCAAAACTCAAAGCATGAACACTAGCTTTAACCAGTAGAGAATCAAAATAAGGTGTCACTACTGCGCCAGTATATGCATTTCCGACATCTAGCCGAACCCCATTACCACCGGGAGAACGATAAGTATCTAAAGTTCCGGTATCTGGGAAGAAATTATTACTTGGATCTTCCGTAGTTACCCGACACTGAATAGCAGCCCCGTCAAAATGCAATTCATTTTGAGCGGGTAAACCCAAGTCCTTGTGGATATCGGCGCCAGCTGCAATTCTTAACTGAGCCCCGACAATATCAACACCAGTAATTAATTCGGTAATCGTATGTTCCACTTGGATACGAGGATTCACTTCAATAAAGTAAAAGTGGCCATCTTCCATCAAAAATTCTACTGTGCCAGCATTACTATAGCCCACGTGTTGCATTAATTTCACAGCTGCCCCACAGACAGTCTCCCGCTGTTCAGACGTTAACATCACACAAGGGGCCACTTCAACAACCTTTTGGTTTCGACGCTGCACAGAACAATCTCGTTCAAAAAGATGCATCACATGACCGTGTTCGTCGGCAAGAATTTGAACTTCCACATGCTTGGCATGGGCAATAAACCGCTCAACATAGAGCTCATCTTCACCAAAAGCCTGTTTTGCCTCGCCTTTGGCACGTTCATAAGCATCTGGTAGTTCTTCTGGTGTCTCAACCACACGCATACCACGACCGCCACCACCTAAAGCAGCTTTGATCATAATTGGAAAGCCGTATTTCTGACCAAAAGCTTGCACCTCTGCCAAAGATTCAACGGGATGATCTGTACCAGGAATCGGTTGAATACCTGCAGCCTTCGCAGCGGCCTTTGCCTTAATTTTGTCACCAAATATATGTAAAAGTTCTGTTTTCGGACCTATAAAAGTTAAGCCAGCGGCCCGAACACGCCTTGCAAATTCTTCATTTTCAGATAAAAACCCATAACCAGGATGAACAGCGTCAGCCCCACTTTTTTGCGCCACACGAATGATACTGTCAATATCTAAGTATGCGTCGGTTGGCTTTTTACCAGCCCCTACTAAATAAGCTTCTTGTGCTTTAAATCGATGAATGGATAGTTCATCTTCTTTGGCATAGATACCGACCGTTTTTAGACCTAATTCTTCACAAGCACGAAAAATTCGAGTTGCAATTTCGCCTCTATTTGCAACTAATACTTTATGCATGAACGTGCGCTCCTTTGCTTTTATTATAATAAGCTTAAACAATGATTATAAAATAAGCAATCATCTTTTTGATTTAATATTAGAATTCAACCTCAATGTTGTGCTTTTTTGCTTCGTGCTGCCCGCTCACGTTTTTCAGTACTGCTAATATTTAACACCAATCCAATAGCAATGGACAGCGTTACAATACTAGAACCCCCATAGCTAATGAATGGCAATGTTACCCCGGTGATTGGCAAGAAACCGATCACACCAGCAATATTAAAAGAAGCTTGAACAAACATCATAGCTGCGACACCATAACAAATCAGCGTTCGATAGGTAGAATGCGCTCGAATCCCGACATAAATGATGCGCCCAATTAAGAAAAATAATAAACCCAAAATGACGGCAACGCCAATAACTCCTAATTCTTCTGCGATAACTGACAAAATAAAATCAGTATAGGGTACGGGCAGATAGCCCTTTTTTTGGATGCTATTGCCTAACCCACGGCCCAACCAACCACCATTATTGATGGCAAAATATGAATTAACTAACTGGCTGCCACCCGCACGTTCACGCTGAAAGGGATAAAGAAATGATAAAATACGTTGATACTGGTAACTATGTTCTAAAAATGGTAATGGAAATTTCTTAAGTAGATTGATACCTAAAGGTATAAAAGCGCCTAAAAGCGTGACAAATGATAAGCCCCAGCCAATTGGAATTCCTGCCGAAAAAATCATAATTGCAGCGATAAATGCCAGGATCGAGGCACCACCAGTATCTGGCTGGATCAAAACCAAGCCAGTAATCACGCCAGCTAAAATGATGGGCCCAAATAAATTATGCCAAATCTGGCCATGAGATAATTTGGGGCCGCGCTTATTGAAGATAAATGCAAAGTATAAAATAATTGTTAACTTGGCAATTTCTGTTGGCTGAATATTGATCGGGCCTAAATTGATCCAGGCAACGGCACCGTTGACGGCTGCCGCTGGATGCACAATCGAAAGTACCACCAAATAAACCAGCAATATTAAAGTCATGATCAACAATCCTTTGATCAATCGATCAGACCGCCAAATATCAATTTTCGATAGAAACACAATCGTGGTAATCACCAAAGCAACAATTACCCAAAAAAATTGCCGTTTTAAGTATATCGTTGGATCAGCACCGGCAACGGCCAACATATCGGAACTAGCTGAATAAATCATCACAACGCCAGCGCCAATCAACAACAGGAATGGTACCAATATATAATAATCTAAATATGAAAACTTCTTGTGAATCTGCACGTACGACTCAGCCCTTCTGTTGCGTTTGTTTCTTAGTAATTTCTTGATAAAAAGCTTCAATTTCAAGACTGAGGTCATTAATCAACATTAACGCCGTTTCTTTTGAAATTAAATCACATCGTTTAGCAAAATCAACTTCCCTTGAAAAGACTAACATCTGTGTATCCATAATTTCTTCAACAATGGGGCACTGCATCAAACAAAGTTCATCGAATTGTCCAAACAATTCTTGTCGAATTTTTTTAGCATCTGTTTTTAAAACGGTGAGTGCCTTATTGGATTTAGTTTTTTCCATGAGTGACCTCCAAAAAGTCTAACTTTTATGGTGAAATTACTGAACTATTTAATTCAACAACCAACATTATATCATTTCACATCTAACAATGCGGCTTTGATGATATAAAAAAGAAGGCCTTCTGCTAAAAGGGCACACAATCATTCTCCTTTTGCATCGGCACTTCCTATTGTTAAGACAAAATGTACTGCAAATCACTTTGATCAGACGGATAAGCATAAATTGTCCGCTGAATATCTTCCAGAGTAAGTTGTTGATTTAAAATTGTCGTCAAAGCATTGAGCATACTCTCAGCTTGAGTAGCTAAAACGCAAAATCCAACATATTTTTTAGTATTGCTCTCTTGAATCGTGATCACATGGGCATCAGGATCTTTAACTCGATTATAAGTATACCATTGTGTCATATCCAAATCATTAATGGTATATCTATCATTATCAACAGCATCTTGATATCGAATACCAACTTGGCCCAATTCACTATTGGCAAAAACAATATTGGGAATTACTGGATACTGAATTGATGTTTTAGTTTGACCGAGTAAGTAGTCAGCTACATAATTACCCTCAAAGCTGGCCACTGGGGTTAACTTAGGTTGTGTTTTAACAACCACATCGCCAATTGCATAGATATTAGCAACATCAGTTTGTAAATAGTTATTTACTTGAATCCCTTTACCATCGGCTTTAACAGCTGTAGGTAGTCGCAACGCCTCGATATTGGCTTCACGGCCAGTAGCGGCAACCACATAGTCCGCCTCAAAATTACCTCGATTTGTTTGTACTTGATAAGACTTTTGATCTTTGTCTGTAGTCAATTGAGTAACACTGGTATCTAACTGAAAATGAACCCCTTTTGCTTGTAATTGTTTGACTAAACGGCTAACTAATGGTTTTGGAAAAGCTTTTAGTACGCGCTGATTATGTTGTACGATCGTCACTTGGCTGCCAGCTTCAATCGCGATATTTGCCAGCTCAATCGCAACAAATCCAGCCCCAATAAAAACAATTTTTTTAGGTAATTGATCAAGGTCTAAAAAATCAGTACTTGTCTTGAAATATGTTTTTCCAGGAATATCAGGAATTGTCGGTTTTCGTCCTGTGGCGATAATTGCTTGTTCTGTGGTAACAGTTTTATCATTGATTTGTAAATGATGCGCATCGATAAATTGTGCTGTACCTTGAACATAGTCAATTCCAGCTGACTTCAATCCAGCTTTAGTACCTGCAGGTATTGCCTGAGTATATTGCCGTTTAAAAGCCATTAGCTCTGTCCAATCAATTTCAGGCGTATTTTTCAAACCAAAGCCTGATAATTGCTGGCTCCATTGTTTTGCCTCAACTGCAGAATAAAGCATCTTTTTCGGATCACACCCTCGGTTAGGACATGTCCCACCAAACAAATCATTTTCAACAACCAGCACTTTTTTTTCAGGATGCAACCGATAAGCGGCCGCTAGCCCACCCGGACCAGCACCGATAATAATAACATCGTAACTTTTCTCCAATGAAATAGCCTCCTTAATATTGATGTACTATAAAATTCAAAATATCTAGTGTGGACACTTTAGCGTAATTGTGCGTTTGCTTTATAAAAACATAAATTACGGTAATCTGATGTTGTGTCATCCACTCAATGACTCGATTCAAATTTTCGTGTGGTGTGAATTTTACTGACTTTTCCGGTAACGTAGCTGTATATTCTATATGGTCATTATCAGCAATCACGTCATTTAATTCATATTGCAAGGGCGTCAAAACATCCTTTGCTTTAAAAAAACTAGCCACAAAATCATTGACTGGATCAGTCGCCAAAGTTACTGGTTTAGCAGTTTGCAAAAGCTCCCCCTCATGCATGACGCCAATTCGATCACCAAGTTTCATGGCTTCCTTCATATCATGGGTCACAAAAATAATGGTTGTTTTTAACTCATGGTGCAAATCTAAAATCAAATCCTGGAGTTGTGTTCTCGATAAGGGATCTAAAGCACTAAAAGGCTCATCCATCAACATAATTGGTGGCTTTGAAGCCAGCGCACGTACAATACCGACTCGCTGAGCTTCACCGCCAGATAGCTCTGCTGGCATACGTTTTAAGTAAATATCCGGTGCCAACTGTACGCGCTCTAATAATTCACGGCTATAGCTTGTAATTTCTGACTTGGATATTCCCTTCATTTCAGGAATTAGCGCAATATTTTCAGCCACAGTTAGATTCGGAAAAAGCGCAATTTTCTGCAACACATAGCCCATATGCCAACGTAATTGATTAATCGGGTATGCTGTCACATTTTTCCCTAAAAACTTGATGTTGCCTGCCGTTGGCTCATACAACCGATTGACCATTTTCAAAGTGGTTGTTTTACCACTACCAGAAGGTCCAACTAATACGAAAAATTCACCGTTTTGAATCTGCAAATTAAAATCGCGAACAGCTACCATTTGCCGAAATTTCTTTTCCACGTGTTTAAATTCAATCAATGGCTGGTCATGTACATTAGCCAAACGGTCTTCTAAATTAACTAAATTACTGTCCATAACCTACTCCTTCAATAAATGATGCGTTAATAAATACTGACGTGCAACTTTAGCGCTTGATTGTTTCTTAACATTGACCTGATAATTCATCTTTTGCATATCCGTGGCACTAATTCGACCGGCTAATTTATTTAAGACATTAACGATTTTAGGATGCTGTTTTGCAAAATCTTGCCGCATAAGTGGCGCACCCTGATAAGGTGGAAATAGGTGTCGATCGTCTTTTAAAACCAATAACTGATACTGTTGTAACTCACTGTCCGTTGAATAAGCATCCACAATATTAACACGA
Source organism: Agrilactobacillus fermenti (assembly GCF_047943045.1). Taxonomy (GTDB): domain Bacteria; phylum Bacillota; class Bacilli; order Lactobacillales; family Lactobacillaceae; genus Agrilactobacillus; species Agrilactobacillus fermenti. The sequence goes on from NZ_CP181347.1 coordinate 1,526,136, forward strand.
CCCGATGCAATTGCCTCATAACGTAAAGAAGGTTCCATAGATTGAACTGGAAAATCTAAATGGTATAACCGCTTAACACCCTTGAAACCATCATCACGATCAATAAACTCCAAGGTCAAACCACCGTGTAACTGACTTTGTACCGTTTGAAGATCACTAATGTTTTTGAGATGATGTGCCTTTGCAAAACTAGCTTTGACAGCTAAGGCATAGGTATTTTCATAGGCCATTGGCTGCAAATAGGTTAACTGGAATTGTTGCTGCAATAACCGTCGCGCCTTTTGATAAGTTTGGGGAGCTGTAAGTCGTTGCTTGGTCTTTGGCGTTTTGACCAGTGACTCTAACACAGTCCCAGTAAATTCGGGATAGATATCAATATCATCATTACGTAAAGCATTAAACAGAAAACTAGTCTTACCGAAATTTGATTTTAAAACAACATGTGTTTTTGGCGACTGGGCTTTGATCAAATCCGCATACATATGAATCAAAATATCCGGTTCAGATCCAAGCTTTCCAGCAATAGTGATTGTTTCTGGCTTAGGCTTTACAGCCTGATACAAACCAGCCCCAATCATACCAAGTATAATAAGAGCCACCGACAGAAAGGACCAGCGTGCCCGGTGATTCTTCAAGAAGAAGATCCAGCCACTGATCAATAATGCTAGCGCTGCCGAACTAACGGCACCGATGATGATCAAAGGCATATTATTCCGGTCAATCCCCAGCAAAATGAACGAACCTAAACCACCGGCCCCAATCAAAGCGGCCAGTGTCGCTGTTCCGATAATCAAAACTGCAGCCGTTTGGATTCCAGAAATAATAAACGGTTTTGCTAAGGGCAATTCTACTTTGAATAACTTACGCAAACGCGACATGCCAAAAGCATCGGCTGCCTCCTCTAAAGCAGGATCAATTTCCGTCAATCCGACATATGTATTTTGAAAAATAGGTAACAGTGCGTAAACAACTAAGGCAATGATTGCAGGTACCGTCCCAATACCAACAAGCGGAATCAGTAAACCTAATAGTGCTAGAGAAGGAATAGTTTGCAAAATACTGGTCAATTGTAGAAAAATGTTAGCCGTTTTTTTATGTGGTAAGACCACAATTGCTAAAGGCACGGCAATCAAAATAGCAATCAATAATGATAGTAATGAAATACCCAAATGTTGCCACAAGGCCTGTAGTAAATCACTTCGTCGACTAATCAAAGTACTAATAATATTATTCATAACGACTCCTATAAAAATAGCATAAAAAAATAAGCAACTTTATTATAATTCAAAGTTGCCTATTTTTCAGAAGATTTAATTTTTATTAATTTTTTTGGGCAGCAATTTTACGCTTCTTAGCGGCTTTTTGACGCTCACCTGTATTCAAAATCTTTTTACGTAAACGGATACTTTCAGGTGTCACTTCGCAATATTCGTCATCATTTAAGAATTCGATAGATTCTTCCAATGATAGTGTTTTAGGCGTCCGAATTGCAGCAGCATGATCTTTACCTGAAGCACGGGTATTCGTTAAGTTTTTACCTTTTGTAACGTTTACCGAAATATCTTGATCACGATTACTAGAACCAACGATCATACCTTCATATACTTCAGTCCCGGCATCAATAAATAATTGACCGCGATCCTCAACAGATTGCAAACTATAAGTTGTTGCCTGACCAGCATTAATAGATACCAAAGCCCCATTATGGCGTCCTGGTGTCCAATTCTTGATTACTGGTAAGTACTTTTCAAAGGTATGGTTCATGATCCCATAACCACCCGTTTGTGAAAGAAACTCATTAGAGTAACCAATCAAACCACGTGAAGGTGCCAAGAAGTTCAAGCGTGTCTGGCCATTGCCAGTGCTTTCCATATTTTGCATTTCACCTTTACGTTGAGCCATAGCATCAATCACGGAGCCAACGTATTCATCTGGTGTGTCGATTTGAACAGCTTCAAATGGTTCGCTCAAAACACCCTCAACTTCGCGGTAAATAACTTCCGGGCGCGAAAGCTGCAATTCAAAGCCTTCACGGCGCATTTCTTCTACAAGGATTGACAAATGTAATTCACCACGACCAGAAACAGTCCAAGCACTTGGTTGGTCTGTATCTTCAACACGTAAGGATACATCAGTTTGTAATTGACTCTTTAAACGGTCTTCCAATTTACGAGCAGTTACAAATTTACCTTCTTTACCAGCAAATGGTGAATCATTGGCCGCAAAAGTCATTTGTAACGTTGGTTCATCGATGCGTAAAATTGGTAAAGCATCTGGATGATCTACTGGTGTAACAGTTTCCCCAACGAAAATGTCTTCCATCCCAGAAACAGCGATCAAGTCACCAGCTTTAGCTTCATCAACTTCGATTTTCTTGAGACCAAAGAAGCCAAAAATTTTCGTAACGCGGAAGTTTTTAGCAGTGCCATCTAACTTAAGTACCGAAACGTTATCGCCAATTTTAATTTTTCCACGGAATACCCGGCCAATACCAATTCGGCCAACGTAGTCATTGTAATCTAACATCGCTACTTGGAATTGTAATGGTTCGTCACTGTTATCAATTGGCGCTGGAATCGTATTGATAATTGTATCAAAAATAGGTTTCATTGTATGTTCTTGTGTCGCAATATCAGAATCTAAACTAGAAGTTCCGTTAACCGCACTAGCATACACGACTGGGAATTCTAGTTGATCATCATCGGCACCAAGCTCAATAAACAATTCAAGTACTTCGTCCACAACTTCTTCAGGGCGAGCGCCTTCACGGTCGATTTTGTTAATCACGACAATCGGTGTTAAATGTTGTTCCAACGCCTTTTTTAATACAAACCGTGTTTGCGGCATCGTTCCTTCATAAGCGTCCACAACTAATAACACACCATCAACCATTTTCATGATTCGCTCAACTTCACCACCGAAGTCCGCATGTCCTGGTGTATCTAAAATATTAATTTTTTTACCTTGGTAATCTACTGCCGTATTTTTGGATAAAATCGTGATACCACGTTCTTGCTCAATTGCGTTGGAGTCCATGGCCCGATCTTGCAATTGGATATGTTCATCCAATGTATCGGATTGTTTTAATAATTCATTGACCAATGTTGTTTTACCGTGGTCGACGTGGGCAATAATAGCGATGTTACGAATATCATCTCTGGTTTTCAAATGCGCAAACTTCCTTTCATTTCTTAGCCGAATTTCTTAGAAAAATTCTAACGAAACGGGCTAAACGCGCTTAATCTTATAAAAAAGCTGTGACGCAGGTCACAGTTAAGAATGCTCTCTTGTTATCGTCATAATCTGCTGATGCGTCCGTTCCGTTGCAATTAGCACAATTTCAGATGATAGCATATTTAAGGGGTCCCCGTCAATATTTGTAACTTTTAAACCTAAAGTTTCTGCCATAATTTTACCAGCTGCAAAATCCCAAGGCATCAAATGGGAAATGTAGCCGTTCTCGATGCCTTGAATGACCTTGGTAAATTCTACTCCTGCACTGCCAATGATTCGTGCACCAGAGCTTTGGGCCACAAAGTCAGCGACATGATACTTATTTTGCCGCAGTAACGGACCAGAAACGCCTAACAATCCGGCTGCCAAATCAATATTTTTGGGTGGTTTTATCTGGATATCATTGCAATAAACCCCAAATTCAGGGCCGCCCCAAAACATTTTTTGTCGTACGACATCTAAGATGACACCAACGATGCCCTTGCCATCTAGATAAGCACCGATCATAATCGCAAAGTTCTCTTTTTCTTTAACAAAATTCATTGTCCCATCAATTGGATCAACGAAAAAGACCAATCCTGAGAGATCTGCAACCTTATCTCCAAAACCCTCTTCACCAATAATTTTAGCTTCAGGAAAAGCCTGCCGGATTTCTTGTACCAACAGTTTCTCCGTTGCTTTATCCATATTTGTTACTAAATCATTCCGATTAGATTTTGTAGCAACCTGTAAATCATCATACAAGTGTTGGCGCAGATGCTGGCCAGCAGCTTGAATCCATATTTTAAGCTTAGTGGCGATTTGCCATGAATTGACTGTCACTTATTATTTGACCTCCCTATGTCGGATCCACCATTTTGAGTCTGCCCTTTTGTTGTGATTGAGCTTGCTTAACAGTCCGATAGATAGAATAACCCGATGCCTTTTCAAAAGCACGATCAATTTGTTTCTCTTGCATCTTAGAGCGAACAACCTGTTTAAAAACTTGATAAGTCGCTAATAAATTGGCAACATCAACCCCGTGCTCGTAGGCTGCTTCAACCTCATTATAAAAATTCACGACAGCGACAAGTTCAGATGTTGTCCACTGATCATCAATAGGATAACAATAACCTTCCGTACCCGTAAAAAACGACCCCTTTACACTTATTAACCGAACGATGATTCTATGTTGAACATTATACCGCAAATTGCTGACAACATGTAGTATTTGCCAAATACGCAAAAAAATAAGCCGTGTCAGCTCAAACCGACACGTACTTATTTTGAAAGATATCAGCTTAAATGTTTGTTGGCATACCCTCAGCAACATCGGCAGCATCCATAATTGCTTCGCCTAAAGTTGGATGTGGGTGAATCGTCAAAGCAAGATCTTCAACATTCATACCAGCCTCGACTGCAACAGTTAATTCAGAAATCAAATCACTTGCGCCAGCACCAGCTACCTGGGCTCCAAGCAAAGTGCCTTCTTTTTTATCAGAAATTAATTTGACAAAGCCATCTGTTTCATCTAATGAAATTGCCCGACCATTAGCTGCAAATGGAAACTTAGAAGACTTGGCATCATAGCCCTTATCTTTAGCCTCGCTCAAACTTAGCCCTGTCGTAGCGAGTTCAGGGTCAGCATAACAAACTGCTGGCATTGCTCGATAATCAACAGCTGATTTCTTGCCTGAAATTGCTTCAGCGGCAATCTTGCCTTCATAAGAAGCTTTGTGAGCTAAAGCCGCACCAGCAACAACATCACCAATTGCATAAATATTCGAAACGTTAGTCCGACCTTGATTGTCAACTTCAATCAAGCCTCGATCAGTCGTTTTTACGCCAGCTTGTTCTAAGCCCATATCATTGGTATTTGGTCGCCGACCAACTGTGACCATGACATAATCCGCCTTGATAGTTTGCGATTTGCCATCAACTTCATAAGTGACAGTCACATCTTTATCTGTTTGTTTAGCTTCTTTAGCCATTGCATTGGTAATAACATCTGTGCCCTTCTTCTTGAAATTATTCAAGACAAGTGAAACCATGTCTTTATCAAAGTTAGGCAAAATTGATGGTGTACCTTCCAGAATCGTAACATGCGACCCTAAATTTGTGTAAGCCCCAGCTAATTCTGAGCCGATATAACCACCACCGATAACGACAAGCTCTTTAGGAATTTCTGGCAAGTTTAAGCCGCCAGTAGAATCAACGACCCGACCTTCAAATTTGAAACCAGGGATCTCAATTGGCCGGCTGCCAGTAGCAATAATCAAGTGCTTAAAAGTATAAGTCTGGGCACTGTCTTTTTGAATGACACGCAGACTATTACTATCTTTCAAGAAGGCTTCACCCATGATCAAATCAATCTTGTGCTTCTTGAACAGCATGCCAACACCACCGGTTAAACGTTCAACAACTTTGTGTTGTTTCCAGTCTTGCGTTGCTTGCCAGTCGATTGATGGTTGCTGTGTTTTAATACCAAAAGTTGACGCATCGGCAGCTTCTTGTAACCGATGGCCGGCATTGATCAGTGCCTTAGAAGGAATACACCCAACATTTAAACAAACACCACCAACAAATTCACGTTCAATAACGGTTACTTTTTGTCCCAATTCAGCTGCGTGAATTGCGGCAACGTACCCACCAGGGCCAGAGCCAATCACTACTGTATCTAAATCAATTGCAAAGTCACCAACTACCATCTGTCTGTCATCCTTCCATCAATAATAATTCTGGATCTGCGAGTAATTGTTTTAATCGATTCATTGCTTCTTGAGCGTATGCCCCATCAATCAAACGGTGATCAAATGACAAAGATAGTTTCATCATTGATCCGACAGCTACTTGACCATCATCAGTAACGTAAGGTTCTTTGGCGATACGGCCAAATCCTAGAATAGCAACTTCTGGGTAATTAATGACTGGGGTAAACCAACCGCCACCAATCGAACCGATATTACTGATCGTAATCGTACCACCGCGCATTTGATCTGGTTTCAGCTTGTTATCTTGTGCCAATTGGGCATTCTCAGAGATTTCTTTAGCGATTTCAAAGATACTCTTCTTATCTGCATCTTTAATATTTGGAACATATAACCCGTGTGGGGTATTTGTAGCGATTCCAATATTAAAGTAATGCTTGTGCACGATTTCTTGGGCAGCATCATCAATTGACGCATTCAAATCTGGATATTCTTTAACCATGACGACCAAAGCTTTAACCACATAAGCTAAGAACGTTAACTTGATACCACGGTCAGCTGCTACAGTCTTATATTTCTTACGATGTGTCATCAATTTGGAAACTTCCACATCATCAAACAAGGTAACATGTGGTGCGGTATGTTTGCTTGTGGTCATTGCTTTTGCAATTGCTTTACGTGTAGGCGACATCTTTTCACGCTCTTCACGATCTGGTTCCGTTGAAGTATATGCTTTTGGCTTCTCTGGAGCCGGTGCAGCTGCAGTAGTTGTTTGTTTAGCTGCTGGTGCTGACTGAGCGGATGCCGTAGTGGCACCACCCGCAATAAAGTTATCAATATCTTGTTTTGTAATACGACCATGAGAACCCGTTGCTGGAACTTGAGAAATATCTACATCTTTCTCACGCGCATACTGACGAACAGATGGCATTGCCAGAATTTCACGATTTGGATCACTAATTGGCACCACATTATTAGCAGCACTGGCAGAATCAACAGCTGCCGGTCCACTAGCTGCATTAACAGCAGCAGGACCACTGGCGGCATTTTGGGTAGCCGATGCAGTTGACGCTTCAGGCGCAGCATCATTATGACCTGGTGCATCAATTTCAACTAACACTTGGCCAACTTCAACCGTATCGCCTTCATTTGCCACAATATTTTTAACTGTTCCTGTGACCGGTGATGGAATTTCTTCAACGGATTTATCGTTTTGAACTTCTAATAATGTGTCATCTTCATTAATGGTATCCCCAGGCTTAACCATCCACTTGACGATCTCACCTTCAACGATGCCTTCACCTAGTTCAGGTAATTTAAATTGATAAACGCCGCCACCATTTGCAGTATCAGCTTTTGTCGATTCTGCTGGTGCTTCTGCAGCTGGTGTAGCACTTGGTGCATCGTTACCGGCTGCACCAGGCGCATCAATCTCAACTAATGGTTGACCAACTTCGACGGTATCACCTTCATTTGCGATCAACTTCACAACTTTACCAGTGACTGGAGATGGTATCTCCTCCACAGATTTATCATTTTGAACTTCTAATAATGTATCATCTTCATTAATAGTATCCCCAGGCTTGACCATCCATTTGACGATCTCACCTTCAACAATACCTTCACCTAGTTCGGGTAATTTAAATTGATATGCCATGATATTCTTCCTTTCTGCTGCGATTAGTAGCTCATGATTTCTTTAACTTCTGCCTTGATATCACTTGCATTTGGTAACCAATCGTTTTCGGCTTGTCCAAACGGGAATGGTGTATCTGGTGCAGCCACAAATCCGATTGGCGCCTCTAGAGAAAGAATGGCACGTTGAGATACTTCTGAAACAACGTTATTACCAACGCCACCTTGACGTTGTGCTTCTTGAACAACAACCAAACGACCGGTCTTTTTAACAGAAGTAAGAATCGTATCAAGGTCTAAAGGTGAAATTGTACGTAAATCGATCACTTCAGCGTCAATATTTTCTTTGGCTAAATCGTCAGCAGCCTTTAAACTTTCACGGACCATGGCACCGTATGTCACAATCGTGATATCTTTACCCTCACGACTAATGTTAGCCTTATCCAAAGGTAAATCGTAAGCTTCATCAGGAACTTCTTCACGGAAAGAACGATATAACTTCATATGTTCCAAGAAAAGAACAGGATCATTTGATTTGATGGAAGCCAATAATAACCCTTTGGCATCATACGGATTGCTTGGCACAACAACCCGAATACCAGGAAATTGAGCAATCAAACCTTCAAAGTTATCCGAGTGCATTTCTGGTGTATGCACGCCACCGCCAAACGGCGCTCTGATTGTAATTGGCATTTGGCGCGTACCATCCATTTTATAGCGCATCCGCGACATCTGACCACCAATGGAGTCCATCGTTTCAAAAACAAAACCAAAGAATTGGATTTCCGGAACCGGCCGATAACCCTCCAGTGCCAAACCAATTGACAAACCACCAATACCAGATTCGGCTAATGGTGTATCAAATACTTTATCCTCACCATATTTAGCTTGTAAGCCTTCAGTAGCACGGAAAACGCCACCGTTTTTACCAACGTCTTCACCGAAGATCAGTACTTTGTCGTCCTGTTCAATGGCTTGTCCTAATGCATCGGTAATTGCTTGAATCATTGTTTTCTTTGCCATATTAGTTCGACTCCTTCTGACGATAAGTTTCAATTTGTTCCTTAATGTTTTGGGGCTGTACTTCATAGGTATTTTCTAGGAATTGGCTAACTTTTTGTTTTGCAACATTGTCTGCTTGATCAATTGCCGCTTTGATCTCATCTTTATATTGCGCTGTCAATTTTTCTTCTTGTTCATCGGACCATAGATTCTTACCTTCCAAATAAATTCTGAACCGATTCAATGGGTCACGTTGATGCCACATTTCATCTAATTCTTCAGAACGATAACGTTTTGGATCATCACCAGATAATGTATGCGGGCCATAGCGATAAGTCATCGTTTCAATTAAAACAGGTCCATTACCGGCTACAGCCCAATCACGTGCTTCTTTCATAGCTTCATAAACAGCCAATGGATCCATACCATCAACCTGAACGCCAGGAATACCAACAGCAACGGCCTTTTGAGCTAGTGTCTTAGCGGCTGTTTGTGCCGAACGCGGTACGGAGATCGCAAATTCATTATTTTCAACCACAAAAATAGCTGGTGCCTTAAAATGGCCGGCAAAGTTCATGCCTTCATAAAAATCCCCTTGCGACGTGCCACCGTCACCGGTGTAAGCAAAGGCAACATTTTTAGAACCATTTTTCTTCAAGCCTAAGGCAACGCCAGCTGCTTGGACATATTGTGCGCCAATAATAATTTGTGGTGGTAATGCTTTCAAATCTTCAGGATAGTTATTGCCTTCGACATGACCGCGAGACCATAAGAACGCTTTGTATAAAGGTAACCCATGTTGAATTAATTCTGGGACATCTCGATAACGCGGTAGTAAGAAATCAGCCTTATCCATTGCATAAACACTAGCCATTTGACTAGCTTCATGACCAGCTGTTGGTGCGTAAAAACCCAAACGACCCTGACGGTTTAAAGCAGTTGAACGTTGGTCTAACACGCGAGCCCACAACATTTTAGACATTAATTCAACTAATTGTTCATCGCTTAAATCAGGAACATGATCCGCATCAACAAGCTCACCTTTTTCGTTGAGAATCTGCACCATTTTGAAGTCTTTATCTTGATCTTTTAATAGTGCTTCAAAATCAAGCAATTTGGTACTTTTTTTACCTGCCATAGATATTCAGTCCCCTTCGTTATTATCTGTAGCAATACAAATAAAAAAACTGTATTACTATAAACCTCTTCTTGTTCAAATTTAGCATTATGCAAACGCTTTTGCAAGCGTTTTATATATTTTTATAGCAAATTAGCCTTATTAAATTAGTGAAATGATTAACTTGATGTTAACACCAAGCAATCTGTTATATATTTCAGTTTATATTTTACCAAACTGTATCTAAATCAGCTATGTAATTTTTACAAAACGACACCAAATTACCAAATACAAACCATTTAATAGACTTGATTCTTTATTACCTAATTTCAACATTTTTGAACAATAAAAAATGACCAGAAACAAAACACATGTTTTGCCCTAGTCATACAAATTTTAGTTTATTTTATACGATATTTAATTTTAATTGATATTTCTGCTCTACGCCGCTCGTAGAAAAGCATTTGAAAAATGAGTCCTAGTTGACTGCGACGGTCGTTCAGCTTCCAAGCTGCGTCTTGAGGATTGTAATGGCTCATCCAAAAACTCCGGTATAATGTTGCTTTCAAGCTCTGTCAAAGCAACATTAGTGAAGGAATCAGAACGCACATTATTATCTGCCGAAGTTGAAACTATTGGTTGGCTTGATCCTGTGAAAACTTTAACTACCTTTTTAATTACCGCTACAAGACTTGAACTAGCTTTTGTAGCTGATTCATTATTAAATAAATCAGCCCCCGTTTGTAATACCACAGCAAGGCCATCACCAGCAATGATTTTTGAACCAAATTGTCCATCATGATCAGCCGTTAAAGTGCTGTCTTGAAAGAAACGAACATGTGCTGGTACATCATCTCCAGCTGTTAATACAATTACGTCACCTGGTACGAGCTCTGTTGCTGGTAGACGCCGGCCTAAGCCTTCCCGAATAACCAGAACATCGGCTGTTAAAATATGATTGATTTGATCAACTGTCCGGTTAAACATAACCGTTTTACTTATATAAAGGATCATGCCTAAAACATAACCCGTTACAAAAATAGTAGCAAAGCCAACTGCCATAGCTAAAAAACCAATAGCCAAAAACAGTGGATTCTTTAAATAATTTAATAATTCATTCATAAGTGAAACCCGCCGTAAACTGCTGCAAACATTCCGCCCATTTTGCACCATCAAGTGTTGAATTTCAGAAATGCTTAAGCCACTTGCTTTTACTGAAGTGTCCACTTTGATACTAGCGCGGATATCAGTAACTGGAAGTGTCCCGTTCCACAGACGTTGTTTCAAAAAAGTTTTTTTGAACATACTTTCTGCCTCCTGTTTGTAAGGCAAAAGAAGTTGTGTTCAACCACATTCAATTAAAAAGCGAGGTGGGTAAAACATCTAACTTCTTCTGCTGATCACCTGTATCCGTCGCTCCTGGTTTAGAATCTGTAGACATTCAACTCACCTCTCTTTTCTTTCTATCATTTTTTTAAGATAAAATAAAAGGACACCGCAAACAATTGGGTGTCCGAAAACAAGATCCCAATCGTTTAGTTTTAGCACTATATGACGTAGAAATTCATCAGCTGTATTAGAAAAAGCCTTAATGGGCAGTTCCGGCTGACTCGTTGGCATCTCTCGATGTTTCTGAGCAACAGCGTATTTTCATATAGGAGCCTCACCTAACGGGATAAGCTTATATTATCTTTTAAGTTTATTATACGCTTTTCACACGCAATGTTAATTATTTTACACAGTAAACATATTTTTGTCAACTTTTTATTTATAAGTCAACTTTGCATGATGCTTTTCAATTCGCTTTCATGTCAGACTTGTGATAATATTTTACGAGAATTCACTAATGGAGGGACGAACCTTGATTTTAATGAAAGATATCACCCGGGATGGCAACCCTGTTTTACGGAAGACTGCACAAAAGGTCAGCTTTCCTTTGAGTGATGATGACAAAAAACTAGCTAAAGATATGATGACTTATCTTGAAAACTCGCAAGATCCGGAAATCGCCAAAAAGCACCAATTACGGGCAGGCGTCGGCTTAGCAGCACCTCAAGTCGGTGTCTCAGAACAGATGGCTGCTGTTTTGGTACCAAGCAATGATCCCGAGGCAGAACCGCTATTAAAAACAGTTTTGATCAACCCAGTGATCATTAGCCACTCTGTTAAAGATGCGGCGTTAGCTGAAGGCGAAGGTTGTTTATCCGTAGACAAAGATATTCCTGGATATGTGCCCCGCCATGACCGCATCACCATTCGCTGTCAGGATATGGACGGCAAAATCATTAAACTTAAATTAAAAGATTATCCGGCCATTGTTTGCCAGCATGAAATCGATCACCTTAACGGCATTCTTTTTTATGACCATATCGATAAAAAGAATCCTTTTACGCTTAAAGAGAACACAGTCGTCATTGAATAAAAATTATCCACCTAATTAATGCTTATTAAACCTAACAAAAAGACTCGACAAGTTAAATTTGTCGAGTCTTTTCTAATACCCCTATTTCATAGAGCTATTCATTTAAAGCATCTGCATCTTCAAACTGAGAGTTATAAAGTTGTGCATAAAATCCATTTTTTGCAAGTAAGGACTCATGGTTTCCTTGCTCAATAATTTGACCGTTTTGCATGACAAGAATCAAATCGGCATTACGAATTGTTGACAAACGATGTGCGATCACAAAACTAGTCCGTCCTGCCATGACCTGATCCATTGCCTTTTGCAGCATTTGTTCTAGGCGTGTATCTACCGAACTCGTCGCTTCATCTAAAATCAAGATTGCTGGATCTGCGATAATTGCCCGGGCAATCGTCATAAGTTGCTTTTGGCCTTGGGAAATATTGTCTGCCTCCGACGAAATCGTGGTTTGGTAACTATCGGGTAAAGTATGGATATAATAATCAATATTCGCCATCTTCGCCGCATCCACCACTTCATAATCACTTGCATCCAATTTTCCAAAGCGAATGTTATTAGCTATTGTATCTTGATAAAGCCAGGTATCTTGCAAAACCATCCCAAAATTAGATCTTAGATCTTGAACGCTAAGTTGTTGCGTATCGACACCATCCAACAAAATCCGACCGGCATCAATTTCATAAAATCGGAGCAATAAGTTGATCATCGTTGTTTTACCTGCGCCCGTAGGTCCAACAATGGCTACCGTATCGCCCGGCTTGGCTGTAAATGACAGATCTTTGATCAAGGGCTCATTTTTAACATAGCTAAAAGACACATGATCAAAAGTCACGGCACCTTTAACTGGTTTTGGCAGAATTTGTAAATTTGCTTTTTCGGGTTTTATCGGTTCGTTAAGCACTTCAAAAACACGCCCAGTAGCCGCTTGACCCGCTTGAAGAATACTAGACAGCTGCGTCAACGAAGCCAATGGCTGGTTCACTTGCCAAATGTACTGGATAAAGGCCTGTAAATTACCAACTGGAATGACGCCACGAAGTACAAAATACCCACCTAAAGTTGCCATCGTCGCATAGGTTAGATAGGCCACCAAAGAAACCAAGGGCATCATGATGCCCGAAATAAAAGCGGCTTTAAACCCATGTTCTGCCAAATTATGGTTGACATCACTAAACCTCGCTAAAGCTGCCTTTTCTTGACTAAATACTTTAATTTCAGTGAAACCATTAAAGTTTTCTTGGACTGCTGCATTCAACCTGCCTAAATAGTTTTGTTGGTTTGTAAAGTAAGGCTGTGACTTTTTGACAATAATTCGTGAAACCAAAAATGTCGCTGGAATCATCCATAATGAGATCAGGGCCATTACCCAATTGATCGTAAACATCATAATTACAGCAACCGTGATACCTACAACTGAATTGACAACCTGAATCAAGCCTTGTTGCAAGGCATTAGTAATGGCATCGACATCATTCGTGAAACGCGACAATAGATTGCCCAACTGATGACGATCAAAGTAGCTCACCGGCAACGCATTCATCTTTTCATCCAACTGTGCCCGCAACCCACGCATAGACCGCTGTACTGCTAATGTCATCAAATATTGCGATAAAAACATGGTGATCTGGTACAACAAAGCAAACAGCAAAATCAAAGCAATGATCTTTAAAACATAGGTAAAATCAATAGCCCGATGCTGTCGAGCAGCATTCGTAATTTCGGTGACAATTAGTCCCATGATCACTGGCCAAAGCGCATTAAAAAACATAGACAAGCCAGCATTAAGCAACGCCAAGTACAGATGACGCCGATTTGGCTTTAAAAAAGGCTGCAATTGCTTGAAGGAGCGGATCATTTGTTTCATGAGAGTTCCTCCTTCGATAATTGAGAATATGCAATATCTTGGTAAACTTGATTTGTTTTTAATAAACTTGCATGTGTCCCAACGCCAACGACCTGCCCACGATTTAAGACTACAATTTGATCAGCGTTCATAATTGTACTGATCCGTTGGGCCACGATTAGAATCGTTGCATCTTGAATTTGATGATAGAGTGCCTGCCGTAATTTAAGATCAGTCTTATAATCTAAAGCTGAAAAACTATCATCGAAAATGTAAATTGCTGGTTGGCGCACGATCGCCCGAGCTATTGACAGTCGTTGTTTCTGACCACCAGAGAAATTACTGCCACTTTCAGAGACCTCTGTATCTAGCTGATCGGGTAAGGCTTGTACAAAATCTTTAGCTTGGGCAATCGTTAACGCTTGCCAAATTTCGTCATCCGATGCGTCTGTTTTACCAAATCTAAGGTTTTCACGAATCGTACCTTGGAATAGCATGGCTTTTTGCGGGACAAAACCGATCTGCTGGCGCAATTGCTGAATTTGATATTGATCAATGCCAACACCGTCTAAACTAAGCCTCCCGGCGGTAATATCATAAAACCTCGGAATCAATTGGATCAATGTGGATTTGCCACTACCGGTGCTACCAATAAAAGCGGTTGTTTTACCTGCGGGTAGATCTAGGGTCACATCACGAATGACGGGCTCTTCTGCAGAGGTATAGGAAAAAGTAACTTTTTCAAATTGAATATGGCCCTTGATTTTTTGTTGAACTGGTTGCTCAGGAGCCTTGATCTCACTTTTGGTATCTAATACTTCCTGGATACGTTTTGCCGAAACAGCAGCCCGAGGATAAAGCATAAATACGCTGGAAAACATTAAAAATGAAAAAAGCACATGAAAGATATATTCTACAAAAGCAATCAATGACCCAATTGCCAAATTACCAGCACTGATGGACAAAGTACCTTGCCATAGAATTAAGGCAAATACAATATTAAACACAAACGAAAAAGCCGGTTGTGACGTTGCCATCAATGTGTATAAATTAATGGAACTTTTAGCATAAGCCTGGTTAACATCTGCAAAGCGCTGCTGCTGGAACTTCTCCCGGACAAAAGCCCGAATGACACGAATACCTGACAAGTTTTCCCGCATATTTTGATTGATCTTATCCAAGTTTGCTTGTTGTTTTTCGGACATGGGCTCTGAATAATGCGCTATCACAAGAATCCCCAATAACAGCACTGGAATTGCTAGAAAAACAAAAATAGATAAAAAAGCATTCGTTCGAACGATCATCACACCAGAAACGATAAACATTAATGGCGTCATAAATCCAGTTCGAAAGACCATCTGTAAAAATGTCATAACTTGAAAAGCATCATTGGTACTGCGTGTGATCAATGATGCCCCACTAATTTGCTTATATTCACTTTGCGAAAAATTGATGGCTGACTTAAAAATATCATCCCGAATATCCCGCACAATATTATTGGTCAACCGTGAGCCTGTATAAGCCAAACCGATTAGACCAATCATGCCAATGGCAATAATTAAATACATCAAGCCGCCATATTGAAAAACACCTTGGACGCGATTTTTATTGATGCCATTATCGATCATTTGGCCTAATAAGGTTGGCAAGCCCAACTCAATCAAAGCAAAACCAAGTACAAAAAAAAGATTGAGTAAAATCAATTTCTTGTATCTTAGTGAATATCGAATCATCAACTGCATATCAACACACTCCTACTATATGTGGCAACGGTAAATTAAAAGAGACCTTGGTAAAAACAAAGTTTTAGCCGCAGACTCTAAGATGACACGTTTCTTACAAAATCAATGATAGCTACAACGCTTCAGTCGTAACTTTTTTCATATCTTTCACATAATCAATTGTTGGTTTATTGGTCATGAATGCAATATCAATATGATAATAATTCTCTAAATACCAATGATCACTAATCACAAAGGGCGTATAACGTGGCATTGAAGAAATCACCCCATTCTCAGAAGCGTGTTCATTGAGCTTTTGGGCCAGGGCATTTGTGAAATCATCATCAAAGAAATCAGCCGTGCCACTAAAATTCGGCCCAATGGCAAATTTGTATTCAAAAACCATGATGCCCTTGCCCCATATATCTTGGACCGGCTCCGAATCAATTTGCTTAGGAATTTGTAAGATATTTTCGTAATTCGTTGATGGATCCATTAATGTCTGTGCTAAAATTTTATTCGTTAGCTTTTGACTGTGATTCAAAAGAATTTTTAAAGCAGCATTGCGTCTGATACGTTTGATCAAGTAATAAAGGGCAACGATTATAATGACACTGGTAATTGCAACTGCAAATGTTAACATAAATTATGCTCCTAATTCATCTTGTACTAACATAAGCCTATCATATCAGAATCACTGAAGGGTTTCCATTGATTATAAATGTACTTTATATGTGAATTATGATATATTTGACCTAATTGTTGTTCATCAACATCACGGACGGTACAGCGGCGGTTGAACCGCACTTTTCAAATCGGACATATATTGGTTCGGACTATGCTTATTTATTTGCATAGTCTGCTTTGATAACTGAACAAATTAATAAAGGAGTTTCATTATGATTTTTAAAGTTTTATATCAAGAAAACACAAATCAAGCCCCAAGACGAGAAACAACACATGCTTTATACTTAGAAGCAGACAATGTCGTTGACGCTCGGGCATTGGTTGAAAAAAACACGGCTTATAATATCGAATTTGTTCAAGAATTAAGTGGTAAGTTTCTTGAGTTTGAACAAAATGAACCTGATTTTAAATTAACGGAGTTTCCGACTAAATGAAATTAAAAGTAAAGAATAACGAGACCGCAGTTTTTGCCATTGGCGGTTTGGGTGAAATCGGGAAAAATATGTACGGCGTTCAATTTCAAGATGAAATCATCGTTATTGACGCAGGTATCAAATTTCCCGAAGACGACTTATTAGGTATTGACTATGTCATTTCTGATTATTCTTATTTAGCTCAAAACCAACAAAAGATCAAAGCATTGGTAATTACTCACGGCCACGAAGACCATATTGGTGGTATCCCCTATCTGTTAAAACAAGTTCCAAATATTCCAATATATGCCGGTCCTTTAGCTTTAGCATTGATTAAAGGTAAATTAGAAGAACATGGGTTATTACGGACTGCTGATTTACATGAAATTAATGAAGATACCGTCTTAAAGTTCCGTAAAACAAAAGTCAGTTTTTTCAGAACTACCCATTCAATTCCCGATACGCTGGGTGTCGCCGTAGAAACGCCGCAAGGGGTGATTGTTGAAACTGGTGATTTTAAGTTTGATTTAACACCTGTTGGTGATCAGCCCGCCCCAAATCTACAACGGATGGCTGCACTTGGCGAAAAAGGTGTTTTATTGCTGATGTCTGATAGCACCAATGCTGAAATTCCTAATTTCACAAAATCTGAGCGCCTTGTCGGAAATTCAATTCGCCACATCTTTGAAGGCATTGAAGGCCGAATTATTTTTGCAACCTTTGCTTCTAATATTTCCCGAATCAACCAAGCCGTTGAAGCTGCGATGCATGAAGGGCGTAAAATTGCTGTTTTTGGCCGCAGTATGGAAGGTGCCATCGTTAACGGTCGAGAACTAGGCTATTTGAACATTCCAGATGATGTGTTAGTGGATGCCCACA
Organism: Agrilactobacillus fermenti; assembly: GCF_047943045.1. Taxonomy (GTDB): domain Bacteria; phylum Bacillota; class Bacilli; order Lactobacillales; family Lactobacillaceae; genus Agrilactobacillus; species Agrilactobacillus fermenti. Next base: position 1,543,776 of record NZ_CP181347.1, read on the forward strand.
CGATCAATAGTTTGCCAGCTAATAAGGTTTTAATTCTCTGTACTGGTTCTCAGGGTGAACCTATGGCTGCCTTGAGTCGCATTGCAAACGGCACTCATCGACAAATAACAATCCAACCGGATGATACCGTTATTTTTTCCAGCAATCCAATTCCTGGTAACACGACTTCTGTCAACCATTTGATCAATCAGTTGTCTGAAGCCGGTGCCGAAGTCATTCACGGAAAAGTTAATAATATCCATACTTCTGGGCACGGTGGTCAAGAAGAACAAAAATTGATGTTACGGCTTATGAAACCGAAGTTCTTTATGCCTGTCCATGGTGAATATCGGATGCAGCGCATTCACAGTGAGCTTGCGGAACAATGTGGCGTCGATAAAGACAATATCTTTATCATGGAAAACGGTGATGTTTTGGCGTTGACAGATGAAAAAGCGCGTCGTGCCGGTCACTTTCCTGCCGGTGATGTCTATGTTGATGGCAGTGGCGTTGGTGACATCGGTAACGTTGTATTAAATGATCGCCGAATTCTTTCTGAAGAAGGTTTAGTCGTTGTGGTAGCAACGATCAACTACAAGACCGGTGAAATTCTTGCTGGTCCGGATCTGCTTTCAAGAGGTTTCGTTTATATGCGTGAATCTGGGCCTCTGATCAAAGAATCACAGCGGCGTATCTTTAATGTCATGCGTAACACGTTCAAACAAAACGAACACGTCACGGAAGCAAAACTTCGTGATGCGATCATTGATAGTTTACAAGACTATCTGTTTGACCAGACTGAGCGCCATCCGATGATTCTACCAATGATCATCTCTGCAAATTAATCATTCGAAATTTAATGTTCTACTAAAGGCTGCTGTAGTTTTATCCTGCACAGCCTTTTTAATTTTCAACAACAACCAAAGCGATAACTAAGGAGGTTTTAGTTTGACTAAAATACGCTGGACAACATTAGTTTATAGTCTTAGCTTTGTAATTGCATTAATTTTATTTTTCGTTGCACCCCAAAGTTTGCTCTGGAAAGTCATCAAAACCAGTTTATTCATAATAGCCTTGATTTTTGCATTAATCACGACCCATTTGAAGCAAAAACAACAAAACTAATAGAAATTGAGGTATGACCCGTTGGTTGTAAGAAATACAAAATTTTTACATATTATTGCCAATGAAACCGCTGGCAGCAATCATGGTCGGCAGACGACGGCAAAAGTACAACAATACCTGAATAAAATCGAGCAGCCCTATGACCTCTTACGCACGCAGTTTCCAGGTCATGCGACGATTATAGCTAAAAATATAGCCATCCCAACACAGCTGCAAAATCGAGTCCATCTGGTCGTTGTCATTGGTGGTGATGGCACGTTACATCAAGTCATCGCTGGTTTAAGACAAAATTCAAATATGAAACAGCTCCCAGTGGCCTACATTCCCAGCGGTTCTGGTAATGATTTTCGCCGAAGTCTAAATATTGAATTGGATCCACTCAAAAATTTGGCCCATATATTAGCGACCAATCAAGCCACTTTGATCGATATTGGCAGTTTAAAATATGATCATGCACCAGAAACAATTTTCGTAAACAATGTTGGTATTGGTATTGATGCACGCACTGTCCATTTAACAAATATTTCCGCGCTTAAAAAGTTATTGAATCAAATCAAACTAGGCTCTTTTTCTTACTTGGCCAATCTCGTACGGGCCTTTTTGCAGCAGCCTAGTTTTGATGTGCAAATCACACATGACGGATATACCCAAAATTTCCATAATATCTTTTTAGTCACGCTTGGTAACGAACCTTATTTTGGTGGCGGGGTACCGATCCTACCTCGGGCGACTTTTTTCAATCATCAAATTGATTTGATTCTAGTTGAAAAAAAGCCATTGAAACAATTAATTCCGCTATTTTACTGCGTATTCAAAGATGGTACGCATCTTTACCAACGAGGTGTTTATTATACCCAAGCAACTCAGTTCGATTTACAAATCCAGCAGCCAAACTATGGTCAAGTTGATGGTGAATTATTAGGCAAAGCTGCTTTTCATGTCACTGCTCAAGTCACTCAGTACCCTTTTTGGTTATAAAATAAATTACGGACACAAAAAATCCTAATTCGCTGACGCACACAGTCATTCGAATTAGGATTTTTATATATTTAGGAGTTTCGCTGAGCATTATATTGTTTCATCGCAACACCAGTTTTAGAATCAATGACCTTCTGAGCAGCTTCAGGCACACCCGCATATAGCACTTGACCGCCATACCGACCAGCTCCTGGACCAAGATCGATCAGCCAATCTGCTTGACTGATGATTGCTAGATTATGTTCAACGATAACTAACGTGTTACCCGCAGCCACTAATTCATCAAATAAATGACTCAACTTAGTCACATCTTTCATGTGCAGCCCAGCGGTGGGTTCATCTAATAAATAAATTCTGCCAGTTAAATTTAACTGAACGGCTAATTTCAAACGTTGTAATTCACCGCCTGAAAGTGTCGTCAACGGCTGACCTAATGTTAAATAAGCTAACCCCACTTTTTTCATGTTAACCAGCTTATGTTCAATTTTTGCAATCCCGTGAAAAAAAGGTAGAGCCATTTCAATAGGCAAATTCAAAACGTCACTGATATTCTTACCATGATACTGATAGCTGAGTGCTTTGGCATTGTAACGTTGACCCTGACACTTTTCACATGTCTGTACGACTGGATCCATGAAAGCCATATTAGTGATTGTGACACCTTTCCCTTTACAGCGTGGACAAGCGCCCTTGCCATTATAACTAAAAAGACTTGTAGACTGACCTGAGGTTTTGGCAAATAAGTGCCGGATATCATCTAAAATAGCGAGATAAGTAGCTGGCGTTGAACGAATGTTTACACCAATTGCTCCTTGTGTTAAATCAATATAGGTATCCTTTAACTTTGAACGTAAGGCATCCATCAACGAGCTTTTCCCAGAACCGGCAACGCCAGAAATAACCGTTGCCACACCTAATGGTATTTGAACAGTGACATTGTTTAAATTATGTGTGGTCACGTGTGCTAATGAAATCGTATCTTTGATCTTGCGAGGTCGACGAAATTTAAGCGGCTGCTTTAGATATTGGCCCGTCAGCGTGTTGCTGGCCAGCAGTTGTTGATAAGTCCCAGTAAAGGTCACTTTTCCTCCGGCAACACCGGCTTCTGGCCCCATTTCTACGACATAATCGGCAATCGGCATCACTTCAGGGTTATGTTCTACGACCAGAATCGTATTGCCCTTGGCCTTTAATTGTTTCAATGCGTTTTTGATCAGCTGGATATCATGTGGATGCAATCCAACACTGGGCTCATCTAAGATATAAACCATATCAACTAAGGCACTAGTCAAAAACTTAGCAATTTTAATCCGTTGTGTTTCGCCACCAGATAGTGAACTTGTCCCTCGGTCAAGGGTCAAATAGCCTAAACCAATATCAATCAAAGACTGAATTTTTGTGGTTACTTCCCGAATCAAATCTTGGACCAGGGGTTGTTCAACCGCCTGCAGAAATTGCAGTACATGGACCAAATCCATCGCCAATACTTCAGCAATATTTTTACCATTCAACTTACAAGTTAACACTTTAGCTTGCAGCCGTGTCCCGTGACAAGTCGGACATGCCCGTCGTGTCACTACTTTTGCCAAAGCTTCCTGATGATGTTTGGCTTCGCTTTTACCAATAATCGAACGGCGGATTCGTGGGACAATTCCCTCATAAAGTGCTGTTCGTGGCCAGGCAGCTGGTGCATTCTTTAAGCGCTGCTGGGGTGCATATAATAGCAGCTGTAAGTCCGCTTCACTATAATCTTTAAGTAATTTATCATTATCAAAAAGACCACTATCCACATAACGGCGCCAGCGCCAGGTATTGGGTCCAAAACTGACAAATGTAATTGCTCCTTGATTTAACGACTTATTCGGATCGATAAGTGCTTTCACATCAATATCATCTACGTAGCCGAGCCCTTGACATGTGGGGCACATCCCTTGCGGTAAATTAAATGAAAAAGTATCCGAATAACCAATAAACGGCTGACCAACTCGAGAAAATAACAGACGCAAAAGCGAATAAATTCCTGTATAAGTTGCTAACGTGGACCGGGCATTTTTACCGATCCGCTTTTGCTCAATCACAATGGCCACTGGTAAATTATCAATTTGCTGGACGTGTGGCTGGCCATATTTAGGTAAATACTGCTGGGTAAAACTGGGGAAGGTCTCGTTCAATTCTCGTCTTGAAGTGGCCGCAATCGTATCAAAAACCAAAGAAGATTTTCCCGATCCAGATAAACCCGCAAAAACAGTGATCGCATATTTAGGAATCTTCAAATTCACATTTTGTAAATTATTTTGAGTTGCACCGTGCACAACAATGGCCCCACGTTCAAACATAAACAACCTCCTTAAAACCCGTGATTCACTTGGCAAAACGGAATGACGCACTTACTATTAAGTGTTCAAAAATAATCAGAAAAATACGGTGTTTCTATTGGAATAATGTTTTCTAAATACTTGATGGCATTTTTTGAGGCCTGCAGACGTTCAATACTAGCTAAATAGGATGGCCGCCGGTAACTCATCAACATCGCCGTCAAAGTTTGAATATCTACTTTGACCACGTAACCATTGGCACTGGTTTGATTGATCGATAATTTACCATCACGATTCACATGAATATGAAATAAACCATTATTCCATGCTGCCATCGGATCAGTCACTTCAAAACTAATATCTTCCGTAATATTTTCAAAGGGGTAAGCCTTAAGAAAATCCTTCACATCAACGATCCGCGCCATATAATACGGTTCAATCGTTTCTTTGATATCCCCTGCATCCATCAAAAAAGCAATAGGTTCATCTTTATAAATATGCCCCTTGACATGTTCCACCATCGAATAATGGGCACTAATAAAATTCCAAAGGCCAACCCGGGCTTCTTGATTTAAATAAATCATTTCCTTGAGATGGAAAACTTCTTCGGCAATCCAATAAATCACATAACCTGTAGCCACCTGATTTTCATCATAGTAAACGGCAGCAGTACGCTCTTCTTCATTTTCCCAACGCCAATATTCATCCCAAGCTAACTGATCGCGGATCATTGCACCGTGCGTCTGGTGAGCAAAGCGGTCATAAGTATCTAAAACATCAAAATCGTCAATTTCCTTACGTGCAACGTGGCCGGTCACTGGTACTGGTTTTGGTAATTGAGTATCGCGCAAATCAAAAGTTAAATGATCAGACATGATCTCCCAGCCCTTCTTACGATAAAAAGGAATGCTATATGGATATAAATATGAAATCCACTGTTGATTGTCCCGCATCTTTTCTAACCCAACTTTTACAAGGTCGTGCATTAAGCCATGACCTGCATACTCAGGATAAGTGCCAACACCTGTTAGACCAGCCATTTTAAAAACTTTACCATGAATATTGACCTCGCAAGGATAAATCGCCAATTGCGAAACTAATTGTGTTTGATTGTACCACCCGATCACATCTGATTTTTCCAGAATCGGTTGTTTAGCCCGCACCAATTCTCCCTCTTCATAACCGCTCTCCAAGAGGTCTTGATTGGTGACTTGAAAAACATACCGCAATAGATCATTAAATTGATCAACGTCTGCCACCGGTACTGACTTGATATGCAATTGTTGCCGAATATTGTTATCTTTGTCCATCATCTTCACTCCTATTTCAAAAACGCATACGGGGAAAGACCACCCATACCAATCATAGGATCAATCGTTTGGTTATCAATCAATTCAGGTGTTAATTTCTGAGAAAGCGGCTCATCAACAGAATTAGTTATGGTGCTTGATTCTGCTTTTAGCGGTGCAGCTTCAACCCGAGCCGCTTCGTTTAGCTTTGAAGTACTTGTAAAAATACTCTGCATGCGCAGCACCAAACTCGTTTTACGCGTGTTTGCCAACGCATGAACGGCTGTTTCAAACGCTTGAGGTTCGCCTACCATGATCAATAACGCCTTTGCTCTAGTAATAGCAGTATATAAAAGATTGCGTTTCAACATACGGCGAAATTGCATCACTAACGGCAGAATAACTAACGGAAATTCACTTCCCTGAGCTTTATGGATCGACGTACAATAAGCCAAGGTAAATCGGCTCCATTCGGAACGTTTATACGTCACCTCAGTCCCTTCAAAATCAATAGTAATTTTATCAACTTTGTCTGTATTTTCTTTGGCCAAAGTAATGGCAACGATTTGTCCGAGTTCACCATTGAAAACATTTAAGTCTGGGCTATTCACTAGATGTAATACTTTATCACCAATGCGATAAATAAAATTACCGAACTTGACTTCTTTACTGCGATCCGATTTTTTAGGATTCATAATATCTTGTACTAATGGGTTCAAGTGATCGATGCCAGCTGGACCCTTATACATTGGAATCAACACCTGCATATCTTTAGCTGAAAAATCACGTGCTTTTGCTTTCGCAACAACTTGCGCGATGACATCTGGAATTTGATTCGGTAGACATTTAATAAAACTACGATCACTTTGATTTTTGAAAAAGTCGGCTGAAATGACACCCTCGTTAACTTCATGGGCCAATTCGACAATTGAAGAATTTTCATCCTGACGATAAATCTGCTCTAGCTCTTGACTGGGCAGTGCTTGTGAATTTAACAAATCAGCAAAAACTTGGCCTGGTCCGACAGATGGCAGCTGATCTTTATCACCAACCAGCACCACGTGCATTCCCAAATGAACCGATTTGATCAACTGGCGAAACAATGAGGTATCTACCATTGACATCTCATCAACCACTAACAACTTACCATCCAAATCATTTGTTTCTAAATCTTGATTATTTTCTTCACGTCCATTTAAGCCTAGCAGCCGATGAATGGTGCTCGCCGGTAATCCCGTTGTTTCACTCATGCGCTTAGCTGCTCGTCCTGTGGGTGCTGCTAGCAAAACCGGAAAAGGAGTATCTTTATATTCATTAACATCTAAGGAAAATTCAAAATAGCGTGCAAAACAAACCACGATGCCATTTAAAACCGTTGTTTTACCGGTGCCTGGTCCCCCTGTTAGTAAACTAACCGGGCTTTCCAAAGCTTGTTGAATCGCTAATTGTTGTGCGGCATCATATTGAATCCCTAAGCTCTGCTCGGCTTGTTGGATCAATTGTTTTAAAACGGTTGGCTCAATTTTTTCGGGTCGTTCTTGAGTTAACCGCTTTAAATGCTCAGCAATTTGCCACTCACTTCGAAAAAGAAATTCAGGATATAATCGATGATCTTGAGAAATAATCTTACCTGTTTTGGCAAGATTTTGAATTTCAATTGCTATTTGATCCTCACTCACCGGCGCTGGCCGACTGGATTCTAACAAATGTAGAGTTTCATCCAATAAACGCCCTGCATCCGTATATGTATCTCCCGCCTGAAAAGTTAAATCGTTTAACACTTGTAAAATACCCGCTTGATAACGTTCAGGCGCATCAGCCGTAATCCCTTGTTTTTCAGCAATGCTATCAGCACGTTTGAACCCGACGCCGGTAATATCATAAACCAACTGGTAAGGGTTCTCAGTAATCACACGAATGGTGTCCTCTTGATACTTCTGATAAATCTGTGTCGCTAAACTACTCCCAAAACCAAATGCATTTAGACTGATAATTGCGCGCTCCATACCAACATTAGCTTGTAGTGCAGCTACAAGGTCCGTTTGTTTCTGGCGTGATAAACCCAGGTTTTGTAAACAGGTTGGATCTTTAATGATTTGATCAATCGCATTTACACCCAGTCGATCAACGATTTTCTCGGCTGTTTTAGGGCCAATACCCTTAAATTGATTGCCAGATAGATATGCTACTAGCCCCTCTTTAGAAGTGGGGGTTAGCGTTTCATAGTTGTCTGCTTTAAACTGATACCCATATTTAGGATGATCAATTGGGTGCCCAATAAACTTATAGGTTTGATCTTCTTTAATATCACCAAAACTACCCGTAACTACGATTTCATCTTCATGAAAATTCGGCAAATTATGATCTTTGATTTTAATCAATAAGATCTTAAAAAAATTCTCTGGGTTTTGAAAGAAAATACTACTAACAGTCCCCGTCAGCCATAATTGCTGAATTGCATCTGCCATTGCCACCCTCCTAACGTTTATCTTTTTGATCACGAATCATTTTTTCAATTGCCACTAATTGAGTTTGCTTGCTAGCATAGTACTGAGCATCTTTAGCTTTCACAGCTAATAACTTAGTTTGATCGTGGTCACGAACAAAGTCAATTAAGCCTATCCCAAACAAAGCATCTAGATCAGTTGGTTTTAACTGATACGCTTTTTGGTAAAAAGTTTTCGCTTGAGATAACTGTCCCAAACTTAATAAACTATCCGCTAACACCAAATAAGCCGCCGAATTTTGAGGTGCTTTTTCAGTAGCTGTCAAAGCAAAAGCTGCTGCCTTTGCATATTGTTTCGTCTTAAAAAAGATACGCGCTAACATTAGATTATTATCAAAATTTGCGTCTTGTTGGTTCAACTTATCAAACTCGGTTTGAGCTAAATCATAACGGCCCGCTTCATAGTAAACAACCCCTAAATTATAAAGTAGCTCGGTTTGCGCGCCAAATTTACCAATTGCTTTCTGTAATAACACTTCTGCCTGCTCAACATCCTGTAACTGTGTTAAATACGTACTCAATTGCAAGTAATTCTCAATTTGTTCTGGCTCATTATTAATTGCTTGTACTAAAACGTGAACGGCCTTCTGCTTTTCGTCCTGATTAAATAATTTTTCTGCTTGCTTATTCATAAATTCACCTAACTAAATTGTATCCGTCGCATTTAACCGGTGTTTCAAAAATTCAGTATCATTCCATTTAACCAGCTGGAATTTTTGACCATGATCTTGGGTTTTAATGATGGTGACACTACTATTAGTCAAACCGCCATTTTTACGAATATTTGCAATTGGCGTGCCTAATAAGGACTGGATCAAAGCTACTAACGCGGCACCATGACTGACGAAGAGGATATTTTGTTGACCGGTTTTATCAAGACGTACCGCTTTTTTAACGACCGGTTGCATCCGATCAATCAACGCCTGAAAGGTTTCCCCACTAATTCGCGCTGGATTATAATTTGCTGGCTCATGTCGAAACGCAGCCAATTCTTTTGGAAAACGTTGGGCAACCTCCGTGAACTTCATACCTTCCATTTTACCTAAATTAAATTCGCGTAAATTTTCATTAATAATAATCGGAAAATCTTGTCCTAAGGCCTCTTTTAAATAAACGGCTGTCATTTTGGCCCGTAATAAAGGGCTTGTATACAGGCGGGCAAATTTAATATGACTCAAATAATGACCCAGACTGGCAATATCACGATAACTTTGTGGCAGCAATGGTGAGTCCCCTTGACCGCCTTGATAACGCCCTTCTAAGTTCCATTCAGTTTTACCGTGTCTGATAAAATATAATTTCGTCATGATCTGCCTCTTCACTTACCTTATACTATTTAAATTAATGACACTTATGTACATATCGTAATAGTCCCATTATACCAATAATTACGGTGCAAAAAAATAAGCGATTCAAAAATGACAACTACAACTCAACTATTTTGAAACGTGCAACCAGATACAAACTAAAAAAGATCTATTGAATAAAGTGATCACACACTTTTTCAATAGATCTAATTTAGTTTATTTTAAATCATAAACCATTAAATTCTAAACATATTGTAATTGTTTCTCAGCACTATAAGCAGCATCAATCGTGCCACCGCCAAGACATTCAGCACCATCATAGAAAACGACCGCCTGTCCAGGTGTAATTGCTCGAACGGGTGCATCAAATTCTACTTTAGCTTTGCCGTCAGCTAATAAGTGAACCGTCACGCCCACATCTTGCTGACGATAGCGAAACTTAGCGGTGCAGTGGAAGACATCTGGCTTAGCCTCAGGTGTCATAAATGTAAGCTTGCTAGCATCTAGACTTGTCGCATACAAATGTGGGTTATCAAAGCCCTGATCCACATAAAGAATATTCTTATCCAGATCCTTGCCAACGACAAACCACGGCTCGTTAGACTTACCATTGCCACCGATTCCTAAGCCAGAACGCTGCCCGATCGTGTAGTACATCAAGCCAGAGTGCTCACCCATGATCTCGCCGGCTGGTGTCTGCATGACACCTGGCTGTGCTGGTAAAAACTCACCCAAAAACTTCTTAAAGTTACGCTCACCAATAAAGCAAACACCGGTTGAATCTTTTTTATGTGCTGTGGCTAAACCAGCTGCTTCCGCAAGCTTTCGGACATCTTTTTTCTGCATATTTCCAATTGGAAACATCGCTTTTTGTAATTGATCTTGACTTAAAGCACTTAAAAAATAAGTTTGATCTTTATTTTGATCAGCACCACGCAATAAATGCACCGTGCCATTTTCATCTTTTTGAGTTTGTGCGTAATGCCCCATTGCAATATAATCAGCATTCAGATCCATTGCATAGTTCATAAAGGATTTAAACTTGATCTCCTTATTACACATAACATCAGGGTTTGGCGTCCGCCCGTGACGATACTCATCTAAAAAATATTCGAATACATTATCCCAATACTCTTTTTCAAAATTAACTGAATAATAAGGAATGCCGATTTTAGCAGCGACTTTCGCTACATCTTCGTAATCCTCTGTTGCTGTACAGACCCCAGCATCGTCGGTATCATCCCAGTTCTTCATGAACACACCAATGACATCATACCCTTGCTGCTTGAGCAAAAGCGCCGTCACAGATGAATCCACACCGCCTGACATACCGACAACAACACGCGTTTGGCTGTTATCCATAAAATTCACCATCATTTCATATAAATTCTAGTTTTCTACGATTTGAAGGTCGCGAACACCAGTACATTACATTATAACAAAGGTGTCAAGTATTATTTAATAGCTAAAACTTCACGATCCAGCAGATTTTGAATTACAAAGTTAAACTGATCAATAATTGCTTGAGTTTTACTAGGATCCTTAAAAATATTCATTGGATGCAAGCCAGAATTATCAGTAATCGATAGCTTTAACTTCTTTAAATCTTTATCCACCGTTATCTTCAATTTGAAGCCACCAGCATAAGGCGAATCGCCATTCAAAGGCCGCTCTAATTGAAAATTACCATTGCGTGTCGGCACAAAGCCTGTATCTCGTAAAGTATAACGTTTCACTTCTGGACTTAAAGCATAGGTTACTGGTGAGCCTTGAACTTTTGCCGTCGTTGTTAATGCCATCACTGCTTAACCCCCAATTTTACTTTTTTGCTTCGTTAAATAACTTTTGACGCTCTGAATCAATTGTTCACTAAACTTAGCCACTTCTTCAGTCGTTGTCTGAGCACCAAAACTAACCCGAATAGACTCAGCAACTTGTGGTGCTTCACGACCATACATGGCTGTTAAAACATGGGAAGGTTCCAAACTACCAGCTGTACATGCAGAACCGCCAGAAATAGCAAAACCAGCTAAATCCAAATTCATCTGTAAAACATTAGTTGGTACGCCTTTCAGCCAAATATTCATCACATGCTGCAAATCATCGGTAGCTAACGTGCCATTGATACCATAGTCAATCCCAGCCGCATCTAGCGCTTGCGTGATCTGTAATTTAAACTGATGGTACTTGGATTGCCGGTTGGCACGTTCCGTATCATCAATTAAAGTCACCGCTTTAGCAAAGCCAGCAATTGCAGGAATATTTTCCGTCCCAGCGCGCCGTTTATGTTCTTGTTCGCCGCCCTTTACTAAAGGCATAAAATTAAGTCCTGTGCGGGCATATAAAAACCCAATAAACTTGGGACCGTTAATTTTATGTGCTGAAGTGGATAATAAATCAATATGCATTTTTTCAACATCAATGGGTAGCAATCCATAAGCCTGAACAGCATCCGTATGAAAAACGGCTTGGTGATTTTGCAATAAGGCCCCAATTTCTTGAATCGGCATGCGTGCACCAGTCTCATTGTTGCCCATCATGACCGTTACTAAAATAGTATCTGGTCGTAACGCCGCTTTGAAATCAGCTAAAGCGATATGATTTGTTTTATCAACTGGTAAGTATGTCACTTCAAAACCTAAAGATTCCAAATAGGCCAAAGATTTCAAAACTGCCGGATGTTCTACTTGAGTTGAAATAATGTGTTTACCTTTAGCTTGATTGGCTAACGCCGTTTGTACAATTGCCGTATTGTCACTCTCACTGCCACCAGAGGTAAAAATGATCTCATCGTCTTTAGCATGAATACTCTGGGCAATAATGTGCCGACTCTCATCCAAAACAGCTCGAGCGGTACGCCCAAAGTAATGGGTGCTGGAAGCATTACCAAAATCATGCGCCATTTGGTCTGTCATTTCGGCAATGACTTCTGGTGCCATGGGTGTTGTGGCAGCATTATCTAAATAAATATGTTCCATAATAACCTCCTATACCATTATCGACTCGCAGCAATACTTAATATCATTTCAAAAAGCTTAATAGAATCTCAGCTGATTGGCGGCCAGCTTGAATGATAAAATCATCAAAATTAGTAGCAGCCGCTTCATCAGCAACATCACTCAAGGCGCGAATAATCACAAAGGGTACACCAAACTGAGTCGCTACTTGACCAACAGCCGCACCCTCCATTTCATTAGCCAGCGCCTTGGGGTATTGTTTTAGAATCTCCTGAATACGGTCACTAGAATTGACAAACTGATCACCGGAAACAATTAATCCCCTCGTAACTGGTAACTGCTTAGCTTTGGCTGCCTGTACAATTTTGTCTGCTAATACGCTATCTGCTGGAAAAATCTGCGGTTGATCAGGTAGTTGTCCAGGTAAATAGCCAAAGCCAGTCACATCTACATCGGTATAGGCTACACCAGTTGAAACCACAGTCTCTCCGATTTGTAAGCCAGCACCAATCCCACCAGCAGAGCCAGTATTGATCAATGCGTCTAACGGCATAGCTTCTAATAACAAAGTGGCTGTGATAGCTGCTTGAACTTTACCAATACCGCTTTCACAAAGGACGATCTCATGCGTACCAATCTCGCCAAAATAAAGCGTCACGCCTCCTTTGATTATCGTATGTGTATTTTGCAAATTTTGTTTCAAAACGGTGATTTCTTCCGGCATTGCACAAATAATCCCTAATTTCAAAATTGCCACCCAATCTTAATTTAAATTTGATTAAACGAAAAATAAAATAACATAAACAAAAGCCGTCAAAAAGCCAATAATTAAAATAGCCCAATTCAAGCGCCATTTCAAGGTATACGACTTTTCTTCAGCATAAGCTCCTGTTAAGGCTAATTTTTCTTTCAAAGTTCGTTTTTGATAAGCTTTTTCAGCAGCTAAACGTTGGTCATCACTAGATCTAAAGTCTGGATCCGTTTTTCGGCGTTGTCGAATTGTTTTTCTTTCAGCAAATTTTTGTTTAAAAGCAGTCATTAATTTAATCAAGTCGAACCGCACCCTTTAATCGCAATATTTCCCAATAATATAAAGCCATGATTGTCTTGGCATCACAAATCAAGCCTGCCTGTTTTGCATCATTTGCTTCAGCAAACGTTAAGTGACTGACATTTAAAAATTCATCGGGGTCTAAACTGCGTTTATGTGTGACCTTTTGTAGCTGATCGCTATAATATAGATGTAAAAATTCATCCGCAAATCCTGGTGTTGAATAGAAATCCGTTACATGCTGCAACTGGTCAGTATATAATCCAGTTTCTTCATTTAACTCTCGTAAGGCTACTTTATGGGGATCTTTTTCACCTAAATCAATTTTACCTGCCGGTATCTCTAAGGTCTCTTTTTGCATTGGTGCGCGCCATTGCCGCACAAAAATCATCTTACCATCTTGGTCAATTGGCATAACTGCAACGGCACCATGATGATGAATAATTTCACGTTTTGCTGTTTTACCATTGGGCAAAAGCACATCTTCTAAATCTAAATTCAGAATAGCCCCACGATAAATTGGCTGTGTTTTAATGACTTTTTCTTCGAAATTCATACTTGACCTCCATTATCTTCTATCATCTTACAAGTGTCCGCTGAATTTGTAAATGTAAGGTCCCAATATTTGCTTATTTCAAGCAAAGATCAGCACCTAGTTGGTGGAAAAATCCACCTTTAGACTTATACTTTTGCGCTTAGTCCCTGTGTTAAAATGAAGCCATACAGAACAAGAGAGATGTAGGAGTGACAATATGAAAAAAATAAGAAACACTCTGATTGGTAGTGTCATTGTCTTATTGATCAGTGGTATCCTTATGCAAGTTAGGTATATGGGTTCTATCCCCTTTTTAGCGATGATGGTTGCAATGATCAGCTTTGCCGTTTTCATCATCAGTTTACCATTTTATATCATCCAGCGGCGGGCATTGCGGCACCAGAAAGTTGCAGATGATGCAACTTTACCCACAGGTAAATTATCACATCGTTTAATGGAACACTATAAGCAAGCTGGTTTAAGTGACAGCGACATTGTCTTCTTTCGGCAAACAATGGCTGAGGCTGAAAAAACCATCCGTCACTTAGACAAAGCTATTAATGATACGCCAAAGTTAAAAACAATCGATTTGAACTTGGATATTATCAAAGTTTCCAAATCAATGTTTGCGGCAATCGTTAAAGAACCTCAGCGTATGGCTGAAGCCAGTGACTTCTTATATAAGCACTTGCCTACGATTACAAAATTAAGCGACAAATATATCGAAATTTCTCATCACGAGATCAAAACTACCGATACTTGGGAAGTGCTGGCAAAAAGCTTAGATGTAATCAAAAATCTAGGTAACCAAATCCGTAAAGATTACACTACCTTTGTCGCAGATGATTTGGATGACATGGACGACGAAATGTCCGTTGCTAAGGATAGTCTATCTGATCTACAAAAAGACGCAGATAAGATGGACGCAGCAATGCAAAAGATCAATGAGACCTATCAACGCGATAAGGAGCAACAACATGGCTGAAAATCAGAATAAACAAGCAACCACAGATGATTTAATGAACGATTTATTGGCGGATCCTTTCACAAAACAAACGCCTCAAGTAAACCCAAAGCAACAAACGGCATCTAATGCAAGCATTTTAGAAAAGCTGCCGCCTGAAGATCAGCAGAAGGCCCAAGAACTTGCAAAATCGATCGATACGACCAATACAACCAGTGTCATTAATTATGGTGCCCAGGCTCAAAAACAGTTAGGTGAGTTTTCACAGAACATCTTAACTAAAGTTCAATCACAAGATACGGGTGAAATTGGCGATGCTTTGACCGACTTGATGTATCGCTTAAATGAAGCAAATCCAGATGAACTACGAGCCGAAGATCGCAATGTATTTAAAAAACTTTTTGGCAAAGTTAAACGTTCAATTTTTGAAATTCAAAATAAATATCAAAAAATTGGTGCTCAAATCGATGGAATTGCCGCTAAATTAAATAATGAAAAAAATGGTTTGTTAACTGATAATGTCACTATGGAAGAACTATATCAGCAAAACAAAACTTACTTCCAAGCCTTGAATATTTACATTGCTGCTGGTCAAGTTAAAATTAAAGAATTGGATCAACAACTGATTCCAGAAGCCGAGCAAAAAGCCAAAACTACCCAAGATCAAATGGATGTTCAAGCAGTGCAAGATTTGCAACAGTTCAAAAATCGTCTGGAAAAACGGACTTATGACTTGGAATTAGCCCGACAAGTTACTTTACAGCAAGCACCCCAAATTCGACTGATTCAAAATACAAATCAAGCCTTGGCCGAAAAAATTCAAGCGTCCATCAATACGGCTATTCCGCTTTGGAAAAATCAAGTCGCTATCGCATTAACTTTATTGCGGCAAAAGGATGCCGTTACGGCGCAGCGACAGGTTTCCGAAACAACAAATGATTTATTGAAGAAAAATAGCGAAATGCTGAAAATGTCTTCAATTGAAACCGCCAAAGAAAATGAACGTGGGGTAATTGACATTGAAACCTTACAAAAAACCCAGAATGATTTAGTCGAAACTTTACAAGAAACATTAAAAATTCAAAAAGAAGGTCGCGAAAAACGGCAAAACGCTGAACTCGAATTAAACCGTATGGAAGATGATTTACATGATCAACTCTTACAAATCACGACCAAGCAAAAACCGGATCAAACTGGGCCCAAAGATGTCACGGGTCAATAATTTAATAGCTAGCCTACAAAGGGCCAGGAACAAAGTATTAATTTTGTTCCTGGCCCCTAGTTATTGACACAGAATTTAATTTTAATTATAAGCCAAAAGATAATGTTCTTGAGTAAACTTTGCTTTTGATGATTCGAACCAACCTCACTCAAAAAACTTATTTCGTTAAGTTTCGACTGCTTTGACGCCAGCGATTAATTGTCACAACGGCCGTAATCAAGCAGATCACTGAGGAAATAATAAAGACCATGTGCATGCCATAAATAAAAATATCAGGCCGATGATTCAAATAAGTGGTCACGTGATACCCTGCTTTATGACTCATCGCTGCGAATAAAATTGTTGTGGATAAAGAAATGCCAATAATCATACCCATATTTCGCGCTAATGCATTCAAGCCCCCAGCGATCCCCAGATCCTGAGTCTCAACCGTGCTCATCACAATGGTATTATTTGGTGCTTGAAAAATACCGTTACCTAACCCGACAACACCAATCATTGCCATAAAGAACCACAAAGGTGACGTTAACTGCGTCGCTGCATAGCCAATTTGACTAATTAAAATAGCAATCAACCCAACCACCGTTAATAAATAAGGTCCGATTTTATCTGATATACTACCAGCCAATGGTGCAATTACAACTTGAACAATCGGAAAGATCATTAAAATATATCCAGCGTAATTAGGTTCTAGTCCGCGAGCATTTTCTAGATAAAATGGCCCGATAACATTGAAGAAAAAGTTGACAATAAAAATCAGCATGGCCGTTAATAAGCTAATGGTGAAATTTTTATTTTTAAAAATATGGAATGGCAACAACGGCTGCTCTGTATGCCGCTCAACGTGGATAAATCGCCACAAACCAATTAAAGAAACTACCCACAATGTAATAATGATCCAATTTCTAAAACCAATTTCCTGACCTAAGAAAACACCCAAGAAAAATAAAACAATCGTTAACCCAAATGTTAAAGACCCGGGAACATCAATTTTAACTTTATTGAAGAATCGGTCTTTTGGCAACATGAAGTGTCCCATGATCATCGTTAAAATACCAACGGGTACATTGATCCAGAAAATATAACCCCAAGGTAAGTGGGCCAAGATAATCCCACCAATCCCTGGACCAGCAATACTACCTAAAGAAACAAATGACCCAATTAGTCCCAAAGCTTTGCCACGTTCGTGCATGGGAAAAATCTCTGTAATAATACCATTATTGGTACTCATCGTCATACTAGCGCCAGTTGCTTGTACTACTCGAGCAAAGAGCAAAAACCATAAACTATGGTTAAAACCGGCTAATAAAGAGCCCAAAATAAATAAAGACGTCCCCCAGCGAAAAACTTTGATCTTGCCAAAACTGTCACCAATTTTCCCAAAAAGTAATAGCAGTGCACAGATAA
This sequence comes from Agrilactobacillus fermenti, assembly GCF_047943045.1. Lineage (GTDB taxonomy): Bacteria > Bacillota > Bacilli > Lactobacillales > Lactobacillaceae > Agrilactobacillus > Agrilactobacillus fermenti. The sequence continues at coordinate 1,561,411 of NZ_CP181347.1, forward strand.
TAATTAAATATATCGAAACGACCCACTCTACTTGGTTTAGTGGGACTCGCAGATCGCGACTCATGACTGGTAGCGCAATGTTGACAATACTGCCATCTAAAGTTGACATAAAAGTAAACATCCCCACTGCAGTCAGAATCCACCAGCGATGTTTTTGGACGTCACTATCGTCCACGTAACTTTTTACATGATCCATCGAACTGCCTCCGTTTATAAATTTGCAACTTTGATATTATAGCCGAAATTTACCTCAAAATAAAATAATTTAAACAGGAAACAAAAAATAAAGTTGTAACGGATGATCAATTGAAAATCCGCAACAACTTTATTTTTTCATCATACCATTTTAGTCTTCATCCGACTTAACTAAGGAAACATTAGCAGCTTGAGGGCCTCTTGAACCCTGTACAACCACAAAATTTACTTTGTCACCAGGATTGAGCGTTTTAAAACCAGGTTCAATAATTGCCGCAAAATGAACGAAAATATCACCTTCATCTTGAGTTTCAATAAACCCAAATCCCTTTTCTTTATTAAAAGTTTTTACCGTCCCTATCATCTGGACACCTCACTTTGTAATTGTTTGAATAAACTGAAGATATTGTTTTTGTTCTGTTGTCTTTTGAACCTCAACGTCCGTAAAGTCTTGCTTTAATGCCGCACTTAAGTCAAGTGTAATATAGTCTTGGAACGTGGCATTTCCAATTAAATCGATCCAGTAACGATTGCCATCTTTATGAGGCACTGTTTTGACCATCCCACCAGGATTATAAACACTCAAAGTATCATCAAAATTAGCGTATTCTGGATATAAACGAGCTGTTAGCAAGCTAGAGGCTGACATTGCTGTGCCGCAAGCATTGGTAAAGCCAACACCACGTTCATAAGTACGGACAAAAATTTCGTCCTTAGCACGTAAATTCACAAAGCTTACATTGACACCTTCTGGGAAGTAAGGATTCTCACCATTTAAATAAGCCGCAATGCGTTCTAATTTTGGACCTTGCAAAGTTGCGTCATCCACAAAGCTGATCAAGTGCGGATTAGGTACGGCAACTGCTGTAAATTTTAACGTATCTGATAATTCAGGCAAAATTTCATCAATGACCTGATCTTTAGCTTTAAAATGCATTTTCAAGTCTTGTGCTGCAAAACTAACGGGTGAAATTTCAACTTTAAAGGCTGAAACACCAGTAAATAAATCTTGCGCTTTTTGAACATGAAGATTTTGATACATGGTTTCGACTTCAAAATTTTCAGCATGATTCTTTTGTGCTAGGTACCGTGCTACAGTCCGTAATCCGTTGCCACACATGCTGGCTTCAGAACCATCCGCATTGATCACCCGCATCCGTCCAGCAGCGTCATTCTTTTGACTGTCCCCAACCAATAATAAGCCGTCTGCCCCACCGAGCAAGCCATTCTTATGATCCGTTAACTTTTGGGTCAAGGCTACAATTTCTGATTTTGTCAATTGACGTGGTAATTTTGTTGTATCTAAAAGAAAAAATGTATTTCCAGAACCGTGAACCTTGATTAATTGAATATCCATTTTCGCACTTCCTAAAAATAGGTTTAGAATAGTTTATCATAGATTTTTAATTAAATAAATCGGGCTAACTGAAAATAAACTACTATATTCCTAAAAATAGCCATAAAAAAACCGGTCACAGAAACTATTGGACCGGTTTTCCACATTATAATATACTTTCAATCTTTAACCTTAATACGCGTTGAAATCTATGGTTCTAAACCTGCTTTGACTGCATCTTCAAAATGTTCATGCAATATTTTGGCACAACGCGCACAAATATTTGGTAACTGTGGATCTTGACCAACATCTTCACGTGTCATCCGGCAACGCTGACAAACTTCACCAGGCGCATGTTCAACTTTAATGGCAACATCTTCGAAGTCCATAGCGTCTGCAGGTGCTTCTGATTTTGAGCCAGCTACCGTTAATTTGGAAACAATCAACATCTGTTTCACATCATTATCAATCGCAGTTAACAAATCTTTAACTGGTGTTGTTGGATAAACTGTCACATATGCTTCAAGCGACTTACCAATCACTTTGTTATCTCTAGCAACTTCCAAAGCCTTTAAAACATTATCTCTAAAGGCCATAAAATTAGACCATTCTGACAACAAAGCATCTTGATCTGCAAATGTTTCTAGTTCTGGCATTTCAGCCAATTGAACAAATGCCTCAGGTTCCTTTAAGAAGCTCCAGATTTCTTCAGTTGTATGTGGAATGATTGGTGTCAATAATTTGGTCAAAGCAACAACCACATCATACATGACTGTTTGCATGCGCCGACGTTTGATATCATCAGCAGCTTCGATATAAACGACATCTTTGGCAAAGTCTAAATAAAACGAAGATAGATCATTTGTCAAAAAGTTAGAAATCGTCTTAAAGACAGTGGCAAAATCATATTGATCATAGGCATCTAAGCAAGTTTTAATCACTTGATTCAAGCGAACCATCATATACCGATCTACCGACCCTAATTCAGCATAAGCTACTCGATCAGTTTTGGGCTCATAATCACTCGTATTAGCTAGCATGAAACGAATCGTATTTCTGATTTTACGATAGCTTTCAGAGGTTTGTCGGAAAATATCCATGGAAACAGCGACATCCGAGTTAGTATCAACAGATGAAACCCACAAACGAACAATGTCTGCACCCATCTGTTTGATGACGTCATTGGGTGAAATCACATTACCTAATGACTTACTCATCTTGCGGCCCTTATCATCCAAGGTAAACCCTTGCGAAAGGATCTGCCGATAAGGCGCTTGGCCAGTAACAGCTACTGAAGTGATCAAACTTGAATTAAACCAACCACGATACTGATCAGAACCCTCTAAATACAAATCGGCCGGAAAACTTAATTCAGGTCGTTGTTTCAAGACAGCTTGATGAGAAGAACCTGAATCAAACCAAACGTCCATGATATCATTTTCTTTGGTGAACTTACCATTGGGACTACCTGGATAAGTAAAGCCCTCAGGCAATAATTCCTTTGCTTCTCGTTGGAACCAAATATTTGAACCATACTTGGCAAATAAATCAGCTACATGATTGATCGTTTCGTCAGTAATAATTGCATCACCATTTTCAGCGTAGAAAATTGGCAGCGGTACGCCCCAAGCTCTTTGCCGGGAAATGACCCAATCTCCACGATCTTTGATCATATTATAAAGTCGTGTTTTACCCCAATAAGGCTTATAAGACACACCTTCAACAGCCTTCAATAAATTGTCTCTAAAGGCTGCTACAGAAGCAAACCATTGCGTCGTAGCTCGGAAAATAACTGGTTTTTTAGTCCGCCAGTCATGCGGATAACTATGGGTAAAGAAGCTGAGTTTTAATAATGCCCCTTTTTCATCTAATAATTTAGTGATTTCTTTATTAGCATCATCGTAAAACATACCTTCAAAACCAGGAGCTTCTTTAGTAAAGCGCCCTTGTTCATCGACTGGTGATAGCGGTGGTAAATGATATTTTTGACCAACGAAGAAGTCATCAGTCCCATGACCTGGAGCGGTATGCACTAATCCAGTACCCTCATCAAGGGTGACGTGGTTCCCAAGAATCAATAGTGATGTCCGATCATAGAAAGGATGCTGTGCTGTCATATATTCTAGTTCAGTACCCTTGAACGTTTGCAATACTTGTGTATGCGTCCAACCTAATGCTTCTTTGACGCGTTCAAGCAATGATTCGGCAATGACATATTTTTTCCCATCAGCTTCAACTTGAATATAGTTAAACTTAGGATTTGCGGCAATAGCCAAGTTAGCAGGCATTGTCCAAGGCGTTGTTGTCCAAATAATAAAGACCGTATCTGTATCCAACAAATCTTTACCATCTACAACTTTAAAAGCAACATAAATAGATGGTGACTTCACGTCTTTATATTCAATTTCAGCTTCCGCTAAAGTTGATTCAGAAGAAGGCGACCAATAAACCGGTTTTTTACCCTTATAAATATAACCCTTGTCAGCCATCTTACCAAAAACGCGAATTTGTTCGGCCTCATATTCATGCTGCAATGTAATATAAGGATGATCCCAATCACCAGCAACCCTAAACGCTTAAAGTCGGATCGTTGTTTGTCAATCTGACTCATCGCATATTGGCGACAAAGTTCGCGGTATTCAGCCATAGACATAGATTTGCGATCCACGCCCTGTTTGGTTAATTCTTGCTCAATTGGTAAACCATGGGTATCCCAGCCAGGTACATAAGGTGCCCGAAAACCGTGCATGGATTTATAACGGACAATAATATCCTTGCTGATCTTATTCAGCGCATGCCCCATGTGAATATTACCATTGGCAAATGGCGGGCCATCATGAAGTATAAAAGTTGGTTTCCTCTCATTCAACTTTTGACGTTGTTCATAAACTTCATTTTCATACCAGGCCTTTTGTCGTTCAGGTTCCTTGTTGGGGAGATTTCCCCGCATTGGAAACTTGGTTTTGCCTAAATTTAACGTATCCTTAACTCGCATAAACTGCCTCCTCAAAATTTGGTAATAAAAAAAGACCTTGTCATTTATAGGACGAGATCTTCGCGGTACCACCTAAATTCAGGAATAAAATTCCCCTTTAGCATGGTATAACGCCCATGAATCGTTTGATCTTACAAAAATTCAGACCAAAGACGAGAACGACTGATATAATATTGCCAGTGACTTCTCGGCCTTTCACCATTTACCGAGTCGCTGTTAAGTATGTGCTAATTATGTGTGTCGTTAGTGTCTTTTTGATTATTGTCATTCATTTTACCACTTGTTCGGTCATCTGGAAAGATGATTGTTGGCCGATTTTGTTCCGGATTCTGGTCAAAATAATCAGGATCCAGTTGAGCGGCCGGACTACCATCTTGTTGCTGTGTATGTGCGCTATCTCCCGGATTAACTTGTGGTGCAGCTGTATCCGTGCCCTGCGTTGGCTGATTGTAGCCGGTAGCTGTTTGATCATCAGCTTGTTGGGCTTGCTGATTATAATCATCAAATTGATAGTCTGGTCCGGCAGTATAATCTTGATTAGGTACATTCATATCATCAGGTGTTAAGGTTTTGGTTGGGTTGGCTTGATCAGCTGTACCTGTACTTTGATCATAGTTTGAATATTGACCATCTGTACTTTGATTCTGATCAAAATTATAGTCCTGTTGATGGCCCTGGTGTGTTTCGGCTTGGCCACTAGCATAATTGTTGGCATCCTGTGTGGTTGTTGTATCTTCACTATAATTTAATTGTTGATTATATTGGTCGTCACTATTATCGATCTGATCATCATTTAATAGTTCATTCCACTCTGGGCTGCGAACAATCTCCAATTGCGACTCCAACATAACTTGGAGCCGTTGCCGGAAAATCCGAGTTTGTTTCTTTAAATCATCTGTTTCAATTGTAATTTGACGTGCCTTTTCAGAAGCATCTTGTAAAATTTGATTTGATTTATCTGTGGACTCATTCAACAACTGTCGAGCTTGTTTCTCAGCATCATCTTGAATGATCTCTGCTTCGCGCTGAGCGTTTGTTTTAACCTTATCAGCTGCATCTTGAGCTACGATAATAGATTGATTCAAGGCGTCCTTTAAATCAGTAAAATAAGCCACTTTCTCCTGATTATCTTTTAAAGCACGCTCCAAATCTTCATTGTGGCGCAACAATGCCTCATAATCTTTAATGATCTGGTCCAAAAAATCATTAACCTGATCTTGATCATAACCACGAAACCTCACATTAAACTCTTTATTATGAATATCCATTGGTGTCAACGCCATAATTTATGCCTCCAAAATTTTACACATCATTTCCGTAAGGTTCGAATACTTAATCGAACTTTACCCTTTCGAGTTTCACCTTGGTTTGCTAACAATTGAACTCGACCAAAGTGGCGAACCGAAAGTATATCCAACATTTGAACATCAAAATCCGGCTTTTCAATTACCTGCCAATTAACCTTAACTTGTTTTGTTTCAATCATTTGCTTGGCTCGTTGTCGGGAAATATTAAACACATCAGAAACAATCGTATCCACACGTAGAGAACTAGCAGTCAACGATTCTTCAAGCCAATCTACCTGAGCCGAAATGACGTCTGCAAAGTCAATCTTTTCTAACCTAACTTTAATTCTGCCAATACTGGTTATTTGTGTGATAATATAATCCGCCATTTTGGCATCCGCAAAAAACTGCCAATGGCTACCATCTGTGATAATATCTCCAAAATGTTGCCGATCAACACTTTGATTCGCCAGTGTTCCGAGGATTTGTCCATGTTTTAAAGTAGCGAACTTTTCTGGATATTGAATTTCGATCGGCTGAATCTCATAATCCTTATTTTCCGGTTGATAATAATCTGGCGCTAAAATCAAACGGCGTTGTTCCGCATGCTGAAAACCACCAAATTCATATATCTTCAAGCCTTCAAAAGCGGGCAAGTTATGGACAATAAAAACTTTTCGTGGATCAAGAAACTCAGTCAATACCGGACGATATTCAGATTCAACAATGCCAATCAACTCACGCATACGATCAATAAAAGGTATCTCATCTTTTCTAAAATGCTGGTAAATATCTAAATCCATGATTCCCCCACTAATCTATACCATGAAAATACTTAGAAACTTGAGCAACCCAATCTCAATGAACTGCAGTGCCAAAATCGCAACGATGGGTGAAAAACTTATACCCATAATTGATGGAATAATACGGTCAAAGACACCTAAAAATGGTCCAACTATTCGACCAAGCAGTTGTCCTAGCTTAGAGTTGTATGCACCAGGAACCCAAGATAGCAATGTGTAAATTACGATCAAAAAGGTATAAATATCAAATATCCATTTTACGCCGATATATAAAAGTGCCAGTAATGACATTTTTCACCTCATAAATTTTTCTGAATAATTAATCCACTTTTGTCTTGCGGATAATATCTGTAATTGAACCATCAATCTCAAATTTAGACGGCGTACACAAGAAAATACAATCACCAACACGTTGAACTTCACCTTTGATTGCAAAAATTGTACCCGTCAAAAAATCAAGGATTCTTTTAGCTTGTTTTTCATCAATACGTGTGAAATTCACAATAACTGCACGCCCGTTGATCAAATGCGTCCCAACTTCTTTTGCATCCGAATAAACTCGTGGTTCAAACAAAACGATTTTAGTAGTTTGATTTGATTTAACAGTATCCATCGATACAACATTATTGTTCACATTTGTCTTACTCGTGCTTTGACTGATCGGTGGCACCGTCTCATAAGCTGTTTTAACTGTGGCCGATTTTGGTGTCTCGGTTTCGTTTGTACCTAAATCGTTAAAATCATCATCGTTCATACCAAAAAAGCGACTTATTTTTTCAAATCCCATCATGCAAGCCCTCCTTGAACAAGATGTTATTATTTATTGCGACGCTTAAAAAATGGTGGTGTACTATCGTTATCATCATCATTAATTGGTTCATCAGTTCTTTGGAAAATATCAAAATCTTTTTTCTCAACATTATCAAAGTCTTGATCTGGTCGGCGACTGTGGCCCTTACTTGGTTCTTGACGAACATCCCAGTTACCAAAAGGATCGGTTGTTTTAGCATCTTGATGCGGTACTTGATTCTTATCTGTATGGATTGGTTCATCAGTATTTGTCGTTGGCCGGTTAGTTTGATTCGTTGGCCGTACCCGATTTCCGGATACACCATTACCTTGTGTGGTCCGACCGCCATTAGCATGCCCAGCGCCTAGTTCGTCTTCAATACCCGTTGCAATAACTGTAACAACAACTTCATCTCCGAGATTTTCATTGATCAAAACACCAAAAATAATGTTAACATCACTTGTTGCTGCTTGAGCAACGATACCAGAGGCATCCTGCGCTTCAAATAGTGAAAAGTCAGGGCCACCAGTAATATTGAGTAAAACTTGCTTTGCACCATCAATAGAGGCTTCTAATAAAGGCGAGGAGATTGCCTTTTTAGTAGCTTCTGTCGTGCGATTTTCACCAGTGGCTGAACCGATACCCATCAAAGCAGATCCTTGATTTTCCATAACAGTTTTCACATCAGCAAAATCCAAGTTCACGTAACCTGGTGCTGTGATCAAATCTGAGATACCTTGAACCCCTTGTCGCAAAATATTATCCGCTTCATGGAAAGCCTCTAACATCGGCGTCTTTTTATCAACAGTTTCGAGTAGACGATTGTTAGCAATCACCACCAACGTATCTACATGCTCTTTTAATTGAGCGATACCTTCTGCTGCATTACGACCACGTTTTGGCCCTTCAAAACTAAACGGTCGCGTCACCACACCAACCGTTAAAGCACCTAAATCCTTAGCTGTTTTAGCAACAATTGGTGCTGCACCGGTACCAGTGCCGCCACCCATACCGGCAGTGACAAAAATCATATCAGCACCCTTCAGAGCCTCCTGAATTGTTTCATCGCTTTCTTGAGCAGCTTTTTCACCGATTTCAGGATTCGATCCTGCACCCAATCCACGCGTCAATTTGGGGCCTAATTGAATCTTAGTTTCAGCTTTAGAGCTTTCCAAAGCCTGTACATCCGTATTTGCAACAATAAATTCGACGCCTTGGACGCCTTCATCAATCATTCTATTAACAGCGTTGCCTCCAGCACCGCCGACGCCGATCACCTTAATGATCGCACCGGTATCTTGCCGTGAGTCCAATGAGAATTCCATAGAATTTCCTCCTACAATAATCTGTGACGGTTATTCAAAGAAGTTATTTAAAAACTTCTTAATACTTTCAGTACGATTTTTCTTTTTCTTCGCCGGCTTAGCTTGAGTAGGTGTCTCTTGTTGGGGCACTTCTGACTCATGAACCGGTTCAACTTTTTGTTTGGCCATAGTTTGTTTGGGTCTCGGTGATTGTGACTGATCCATAGTACTTGCTGCAGATGGCCTACTCATCGCAGTATAATTCACGCTAGCATTAGAGATTGGGCTGTGTACGAGTCGATCAACCTCAGAAAGTTTAGAAACATAATTGACAAGCCCATAAGCTTGAGAAAAAGATGGATGTCTCAATCCCATTTGATCGGGAATGTAAATTTTAACATTGCGGTCAAATATCTTGGAAGCCAAGTCAACGATGCCAGGTAAGGCTGTGACACCACCAGTTATGACGACACCGCCTGGCAAATCAAAAGCCTTAACCTGATTTAAGGCTTTACCCAAACGTGTCAGGATCTGTTCGACACGAGCTTCGATGATTTCAGATAAGTAGCGTTCGTTGATCAGCACTTGATCCGTTTGCCCAACAATTTCTACCGGAAATTCTTCTTCTTTTGAGGTGGCCTCAACGTTGGCGTTACCATAATCGCGTTTAATCTTTTCAGCACTTTCAAAAGAAGTATTCAAAACAACGGAGATATCTTTGGTAATATATTCGCCGCCTTCTTGATCAACTTGCGTAAATTTCAGCTTATGATCATGAATAACAGCAGCTGTACTTTGGCCACCGCCCAAATCCATTAGAATTGTTCCAAAGTCTTGTTCCCCATCCGTTAGGGCAACGGTGCCAAGAGCAAGTGGGTTCACGACAAGACTTTGCAGGTTTAAACCAGCTTTCGCAATACTTTTTTTAATATTGTGAATCACTGTCTTAGGAGATGTAAATAAAATACCATGCATTTCTAACCGCACACCAATCATCCCGCGCGGATCCTTAATACCATCGAAGCCATCGACAATAAATTCATCTGGAACAAGGTCAACAATTTCACGTTCAGGTGGCAGGTTACGGATCAATGCTGCCGCAGCAACATTTTGAACATCCTGATCCGTAATTTCTTTTGACTCATCACTTACAGCAATCATCCCTTGACAAGGCTCAATACTCAGCATATTCGCAGGGATTCCAGCATAAACGTCGGAAATATTTACATTTGCCTTTTGTTCAGCTTGGCGGACCGCATTTCGAATCGAAGCGGCAACCTGATCAATATCGACTACAACGCCTCGATTCATTCCCTTTGAGCGATCACTACCAACGCCAATAATATTTAGTTGACCTTGAACAGATTCAGCAATAATCACTTTGATTGATGTGGTTCCGATGTCTAAACCAACATATATTCCTGAATTGTCCATTAAAATGGAACCCCCTCACAACAAAAATGCATAAATTCACTTTTATTTTAACTTGAATACTTTAACAAATTCTACCATACCATGAAAATTTTAAGAAAGCCTTATTTTTTAGGATTTGTTTTAAATGGATAGGCAAAAGCCCCAACTTCTAGATCGACAACGCCTTTTGTCTTGAGTGCCTTTGCATAAGTTGGATATTTAGGCAGCTTTTGCCCCATTGTTCGTAAATCAGCGATTACTTCATTGTTGTCATTCATAAAGAGCCTTATTTGATAAGGATTAATTTTCGAACCCGTTAAGTGAACCTCTGAAATATCATTTTGAATTGAACTTGGCAATTTACGATAAGTTTTAATGAATAAATTCAATCGTTTCCCAGAAGTAAAATTCTCTAATACAGGTAAATTACCGACGGGTTTTGTCACAGCTGATTTTAGAATCACACCATTGATTAACACACTATAATAATTACCTTGCTTATTCAAATAACCCACGCGTTGATACTCTTGAACCCGAAAGGTCAGATCATTAAAGTGGCGTACTTGTAAAGTCGCATTCTTGATACCTGGCGTCTGTAACCGAATTTTTTTTTGAATCGCATGCTTTTGTAAAAGTAACTTAAAAATATGATCAGAAGCTTTGATCCCACTATGATCAATGATCGTTTGTTCAGGAATTATTTCTGTACCCTTAACGAAAACCTGGCCAACCTTACTAATGGGCGCAATATAATAGAATACCAATATTAAAAGTATCACTAACGGTCCTAAAACAAGTATTAAATTTCTTTTAAGTTTTGTGTGTCGAACCTTTGAAAGATTAGGCAATGTCTTCCCGACTGGCCGATATTCAAAGGTTTGTTTTTGACCTTCTTTTTTTTCGAGATATTTCTGCCAAGGCTTTATTAACTCTGCAGGTTCTTTCTTGACACTTTTATTATTTTTTTTGCCAAAGAAGGCCATAGATCACACCACCTATTTCGTCTGTTTCACCAAATTTGTCATCACTTGGATCAACTGATCTGCAGCATTGGGTTGCCCTAAAGTTTTTGAGGCAGCCATCATACTTTTACGTAGGATGGCATCTTGCATAATCGTATCTGCATTACGGAGCAAACTGCGCTCACTCAGTTGGTCCTCTTTAAGCATCAGCGCCGCGCCGGATTTCACCAAGCTTTCGGCATTTTTTGTCTGATGATCATGCGTAACATAGGGACTTGGGATCAATATTGATGGCAAACCCAGGGCCGTAATCTCGGCGATACTAGTGGCTCCAGCTCGACCAACGATTGCGGTAATATCGGCTAAAATATTCGGCATATCTCCGATATAATCTTGAATCACGATATTGTCGCTGCTGCGAGACCCAATTGCAGTTTTAACACGATCAAAGTGAACTTTACCAGTCACAAATAAGACTTGGTAAGCGCGTTTGGCAAAATCATCGAAAGCATTGATAAAAGCTTGATTAATTGGTTCAGCACCGCGACTGCCACCAAAAATCAATAATGTCGGGACGTCCTTTTGCAACCCGAAGTCAGTTAACCGATCATTTGCTTGAATCCCAGCTACTTGTTGTGCACGTGGATTACCGGTTAAAACAATTTTTTTCTTTTCAGAAAATTCTGCAGCTGCATCAGGAAATGAAATAGCAATTTTATTTACAAAATGGCCTAAAAACTTATTTGTAACACCTGCAATTGAGTTCTGTTCATGAATAACTGTTGGTATATGTAAACGCGCGGCAGCATAGACCACAGCACTGGAAACATAACCGCCTGTCCCAATCACGATATCTGGCTTAAACTCCCGAATCAAATTTTTAGAACGCCGAATACTTTTCAAAAAAAGCGCTACTGTTTTGGCATTTTGTAAGCTTAGTGAACGTCTGAAACCTTGGATTTCAATTGAAGTAAATGAAATACCTTGTTCAGGGACAATTCGGCTTTCCAGACCACGTTTTGTGCCCACATATAAAATTTCACTTTTTTTCGCTTCTTTGGTCTCAATCAATCGCTGAATGAGGGCTAAGGCAGGATAGATATGACCACCCGTACCGCCTCCGGAAACAATCACACGCATAATTATTTCTGCTCCGATCCGATATATTGATTCACATCTTCAATGAAACGATCGCCACGTTCTTCAAATGTATGGAACTGGTCCCAGCTTGCCGCGGCCGGTGATAGCAGTAAGATATCACCGGATCTAACTTGTGCAAATGCTTCAGGTACGGCTTCATCCAAATTATCAACGATAGCAATTTTTTTAACACCCGCATGCTTTAAGGCGTCTGCCATCAGTTGTTTGGTCTCCCCATAAACGACAGCAGCCTTTACATGTGCTTTTAAGAGAGGCTCTAACGCTTCAAATGTAAAGCCCCGATCTAAACCGCCAGCAATTAATACAATAGGTTGTTTAAAACTTTTTAATGCAACTTCAGTTGCTTCGATGTTTGTAGCTTTAGAGTCGTTATAGATACGAACGCCACGCCATTCCTCAACATATTGCATCCGGTGTTTAACGCCGGTAAAAGTCTGTAACACGCGGATAATATGTTCATTAGGTACAGCCATGATCTTAGCCACAGCAATTGCGGCCAACGCATTTTCGACGTTATGCTCCCCTGGAATTTTTATGTCCGCAGCCGCCATGATTTTGTCTGTTTTGAAATATAACATCCCGTCTTTTTCATAGGCGCCAGTTTCATTCTTATCTCGACGTGAAAACGGCACAATAGTTGCCTGACTTTGACGTGCTAGATTTTGCCACTCTTCCGTATCCCAATTAACCACAAAATAATCTGCAGCCGTTTGATTCTTAGTAATATGCATTTTCGCTTTTATGTAATTTTCTCGAGTTTTATGGTAATCCAGATGTGCTTCATAAATATTTGTCAAAACGGCAATATGTGGCTTTAGTGACGTAATCCCTAACAATTGAAAACTAGATAATTCTGTGACCATAACATCATTAGCAGTTACTTTTTCGGCAACTTCACTGGCGGGTATACCAATATTGCCAGCTAAATAAGCCCGTTTTTTGGGCTGACCTTCATTTAACATCAAAGCAATCAGCGTGGTAGTTGTCGTCTTGCCATTGGTTCCAGTCACACCAATCATCGGCGCTTCAGAGACTTCATAGGCCAGTTCAGGTTCAGTAATAATCGGAATTTTCCTAGCCAATGCTTTTTGAACCATTGGATTGTCATAAGGAATCCCAGGATTCTTGACCATCCAAGCAAAATCCTCATCCAATAACTCTAGGGGGTGCCCCCCAGTAATGACCCGGATACCCTCGTCTAATAAAGTTTGTGCATCCGGATTTTCGTCAAACGGTTTCTTATCATTGACCGTTACCAAGGCACCCAACCGATGTAATAATTGAGCTGCATGAACACCACTTTTGGCTAACCCTAAAACTAATACTTTTTGATTCTGATATTTTGTGACTTTTCGCATAATCAAACTTCCTTATAAAAATAGTAATAAATAGATGATTGCAGTCAGTGCACCCACGCCCCAAAAGGTGGTCACCACGCGCCATTCACTCCAACCCAAAAGTTCAAAATGGTGATGAATCGGCGTCATTCTAAAGATACGTTTGCCTGTCAACTTAAAGGATGCAACTTGTAGGATTACACTAGCTGTTTCCAAAACGAAGACAAGCCCTATCAACAGGAGTGACCATTGGCGATGCAGCAAAATTGAGATTGCCGCTAAGACACCTCCAATAGCTAATGAACCGACATCCCCCATGAATATTTTGGCGGGCTTATGATTAAAAATCAAGAAACCAGCTAAACTACCAACAAAAGCAATAATGAGAATTAAAATATCCGGTCGTCGATCACGGTAAGCAATAATACCATAAGTTATAAAGGCAATAATAGCTAAACCGCCGACTAACCCATCTAGACCGTCTGTTAAATTGACTGCATTTGAGAATCCTACTAACCAGAATAAAGCAAATAGGACAAAAAACCAAATGGCATCAACATTACCTAAAAGTGGTATGAATATTTGTCGGGTCAAATGGTCTGCAAAATAAACCCATAGAAAAATGGCCCCACCCAGAACCTGGGCTAAAAACTTCTGCCAAGCCTTTAAACCTTCGTTCTGATGTCGAAACAATTTTAACCCATCATCAAGAAAACCAACCACACCATAAAGCAGCAAAATGAATAGGGTAATCAAAAGACCATGAGTTAATTGATGTTGTAATCCAGCACTGACTAAACTAACTGCAGCAACAACGATCAAAAAAGCAACGCCGCCCATTGTTGGCGTACCAGATTTTTTTTCGTGCCAACTTGGCCCTTCTTCACGAATCATTTGGCCTTCTTTACGTTTTCGAAAATATGTGATCAATCTTGGCATGATGATCACAGTTAAAATAAATGCCATTAGCAAGGTGAGCACGAGCTCTAAAGTATTCATTTCTCCTAAATTCTCCTATTCCGTTTTCTGAGATGATAATAAAATTTCTAATTTAGAATCAGTATTTAAAATATGGTTTGCGGGAATACTCTGACTGACGACATAGCCATCTCCCTTAAATTTAACTTTGACGCCAGTAATCTCAGCTAGCTTTAGCACGTCGTTTTTAGACCAGCCTTTAACATCTGGCATCGTCATTGCACCATTTGTTAGTAATACTGTCCGTTGTCCTGCCAGCACATTCTCCTTTGCCAGCGGTAATTGTTGGACCACTTTATCACCTGAGCCCACAACACCATAAGTCAATCCGGTTTGGTTTAATTTAGTCTCAGCTTCTGTTAAAGCTTGCCCCGTTAATGTCGGCATCGTAATTGAAGCAACATCAGGTGCTTTTTGATCTGTGTTATATTCCAAAGCACGCTTCATAATTGGATTAAAAGCACTCGCCAGAATTTGTTCAGCTGGTTTTGTCATTTTTTGCGGCTGTTGCATCGTAATGTATAAAATATACTGAGGATCGTCAATTGGCGCCATGCCAACTACGGAGAAAATATAATTACTATCTCCTGCTAAATAAGCCCCATTCTGCGCAATTTGTGCCGTCCCAGTTTTAACACCGATATCGTATCCAGGGATGGCATATACTTGACCGGTACCATAACTCTGATTGATCACATCTTTCATGGCATTTCTCACTGAAATTGCTGTATTTTTTGAAATTGGTTTGCCGGTAACTTGAGTTTTAGTCTTGGTTGTCTTACCGGTTGTGGGATCGCTAATTTCAGAAACGATCTGTGGTTTAACCATTTTTCCGTTATTCGCAACGGCAGAAAATGCTTGCATCATTTGCATCACCGTAACATTCACACCTTGGCCAAATGAGGTAATTGCTTGATCTAATGGCCGTTTGAACGCCAAACTGCCAGAAGCTTCACCCGGTAAAGTTATCCCAGTTTTCTTATTAATGCCAAAGCGGTTTAAATAATCCAGCCAAGTTTTCGCACCCATTTGCTGCTCAATCTTAACAAACCCAACATTACTTGAACGAGGAAAAGCTTGGCTAAATGGAATACTGCCCCAACCGTTATAATTCCAATCACGCACCACATTTCCTGATACATTTACTGCCCCAGACTGGTAATAAGCATTAGGGGTATAATGTCCAGAATCAATTGCAGCACTTAAACTAAGCAATTTAAAAACAGAACCAGGTTCATAAGCTTCTTGAACTAACGCGTCTTGCCAAGACCCATCAAGGCCAGCTTTTGTGGCTGGATTAAATGTTGGCCGCTGAGTAGCAGCTAGAATTTTCCCTGTTTTGGCATTCATTAAAGTAGCTGTCATCTTAACAGGTGCATATTGTTGATAAACATCACTGATCGTAGATTCCATATAAGATTGTAGCCGAGAATCTAAAGTTAAAGTGATATTTTGACCATTTTTTGGTTTTTTAGTCGTCACTGGTGAATCTGGTAATTCATAGCCATAAGAATCCGTTTTGAAACGGCGCACACCATTTTTACCTGTCAATACTTTATTAAAGTAACTTTCAATCCCCATAACCCCTACTAGGGTCCCATTACTTGCTTTTTTGCTATTGTCTAATTGAGCTAAACCAACAATGTGTGAAGCAAAATTGCCATTGGGATAAAGTCTAGAGGGACTCTTTGTAAAATAGACACCAGGCAAATGCTTTGCCTCAATTTCTTTTTTGACTTCTAAACTCAAATTTTTACCGGCATTTCCAAATTCTACCTGAAATGCATTGGGATCTTGATTGTTAAGTACGCCGTATATTTTAGCCTTACTGAGTGGGATATATTGACTCAATACTGCGGCCGTATGCGCCTTGTCCTTGACATAAAGCGGTTTATTCTTATTGGAAACATATTTAGAATCGATAACCGCATATAGATTATAAACATTCGAATCTTCGGCGATGACATTGTGATTGGCATCATAGATCGTCCCCCGTACTGCAGTTAACCGTCGGTCCTGTTGATACTTAAGATTGGTCCGTTCTTTCAAATTAATATTATTTAATTTGCCGGATGCGACAATATAAGAAAAGCGACCAAGAAATATGAAAAATAGCCCTACCACGACCATTAGTAGGACTATGCCAAAGTAGACGCGATTCCGTCTAATTTTATTGTAGTTATGTATTTTCTTTGGAGAAGGGTTTTTCATTTTGCAACGTTCCTTACAGCTTGTTCATTAAAGGAAAGTCCATGTGCTTTCGCAAATGATTGTAAACGATCCGAACTGTTTAATGTCCCAATTTCTTGCTTTAGATCTGTATTGTTTGACTTTACTTGACTCACCTTAGCATTCACCCGTTGTAAAGTTCGCTGTGAATCGGCGAGCGCAATTTTAGAGCTGACTAGACCAACCATCAATAACACTGTCATGACACAACAAGAAATAATTGCTATCCGCTCGAACAATGAAAACGGCACTTTACTTTCAAGCGGTATATTTTGAACCTCAGGCTGTTGCGTTACTTGAGTTTGCGTTTCACTAGAAACCTGAGTTTGTGATGAATCATAATTCTTTTTGGCAGCATTATCCATTTGCTAATCAACTCCATTTCATAAGTTTAGTTTTTTTCAGCTACCCGTAAACGTGCGCTATGTGCCCGATGATTACCAGTTTGTTCCTGTTGGTCAGGCAAGATTGGTTTACGTGTCACAATTTTTAAAATCGGCTTTTTATCATCTGGTATGATTGGTAACCCTCTCGGAAGATCAGGCATTCTCGATAAATCTTTAAAGTATCCCGCCACAATTCGATCCTCTAAGGATTGAAACGTGATAACAGCAATACGCC
Organism: Agrilactobacillus fermenti; assembly: GCF_047943045.1. Lineage (GTDB taxonomy): Bacteria > Bacillota > Bacilli > Lactobacillales > Lactobacillaceae > Agrilactobacillus > Agrilactobacillus fermenti. The sequence goes on from NZ_CP181347.1 coordinate 1,578,821, forward strand.
CTTCTGGCTTAAGTAACGTAACAGCTTGCTTCAAAGTACTCTCTAAAACTGCCATTTCATCGTTCACAGCAATACGGATAGCTTGAAACGTTCGCTTAGCAGGATGGCCACCCGTTCGCCGCGTGGCGGCCGGAATAGCGTCCTTCACAATTTCAGCTAATTCCGTAGTCGTTTCGATTGGCTGAATTGCTCGGCGTTTTTCAATTGCCCGAGCAATGCGCTTCGCAAACCTTTCTTCACCATAACGAGCAATAATCTTTTGTAAACGACTAAAATCCCACTCATTAACTACCGTTCTGGCGGTCAATGCTTGGCTCGTATCCATGCGCATGTCTAACGGTGCTGTCAGTTTATAACTAAATCCCCGCTTAGCATCATCAAATTGAGGCGATGAAACACCGAGATCATAGGCAATGCCATCAATTGCTGTGATCTCATGCTTTGCTAACGCTGATCGTAAATTAGCAAAATTATCGTGGATCAATGTTAATTGATTCTTTGCCAGCGCTGTCTTGAAACGTGCCTTGGCGTGGTCAATTGCGACTTGGTCTTGGTCAAACGCAAATAAATGACCCTGATCAAGCTGCTGCAAAATCAAATTTGTATGGCCCCCACCACCAAGGGTCGCATCTACATAAATACCATCTGGATCGATAGCTAGCATTTTTACCGTTTCTTCAAGTAGTACCGTTACGTGTTTAAAATCCGCCATATTCACCATCAATTCATAAATCAAAATCTATTAAATTCTCCGAAATATCATCGAAGTTTTCACTCATTTGTTGATCAACCTGCTGCCACTGAACAGCATTCCAAATTTCTATCCGATTGGATACCCCTACTAAAACACAACTTTTTTCTAACTTAGCGTGTGTGATTAGTGTCTGGGGTAAGTTGATCCGGCCCTGTTTATCGAATGTTGCTTCCGTCGCAGCCGAATAAAAAAAACGAACAAAGGTACGTGCATCTTTTTTATTTAAAGGCAGTTGGGTCAACTTAGCCTCTAACTTTTGCCACTCAGATAAAGGATAGCCAAAAATGCAACCATCTAAACCTCGTGTCAGTATAAACTCTTGGCCGAGATCTTTTCTGAATTTGGCTGGAATGATCAAACGACCTTTAGCATCCAAATTATGCTGATACTCGCCCAAAAGCATACACTTCACCCCTTTAATACCAACAAATAAAGTCTACCACAATCCCCCACTTCCTACCACACAATGGTCAAAAAATACCACTATCATTATAAATATTTAACTTTATGTTGGTAACGCATGACTTGCAGATAAAATGCCGCTTCAAAGTACGTATCCTTCTAGCTAAATAAAGACCTCTAAAAATTAGCTTTTCACGCTAACTTTTAGAGGTCAACATCAATACAATTCTGAATGAGACACATTTCTGAAATAATTTATTTCCACCTTATTTGTAATTTAAAGTAGCCTGTATTTTCTGCCGACTACTGCATCAATATAAAACTTGGCTGCTCTGTTCTATTAAAATAACATGAGTATTAAAAAGACTAAGTACCAAATTATGCTGATCAAAAAGGTTAAGCGCCAAAAAATACGGAAATATCGTGGTAAAATCAACTCACGATCACGTATAGCTAAAAAAAGTGCCAAGCTGACTGCCAAAACTAGCAATGCCAAAACTATAAATTCTAAAATCGATAACTGTTGTTGCCCCTCACTAATTAATTGGCTGCCAATCAGAAAGAAGGGTGGTAGATAATCGATCAGTTTAAGTTGCCGTAGTCGCTTAAAATGTATTACTTGCTTACTGATGAATCCAATGAAAATACCAATGAATGGTAATAATATACCCCATAATGTTAATTTCAAAATTTTGTGCTCCTACGATTTACATCTATTTTTGCAATATTATAATGAATATAGTAAACTACTTAGCGTAATTTCGACAAGGTGGTCACGTATGAAAAAAGAAAAAAGTACCTTCTCTAGAATCACAAGAATTGTTGTTTGGGCAATGTTGATCGTTACTCTAGGCAGCATTATTATTGGTGCGATTTTCGAAATCATGCCAATGAATTAATGAATAGGAACGTTAAAAAGACCAAACTTTTTGTTTAGGTCTTTTTTGATTGTTGAAAATAGCTGATCGGTCGTTGAATAAAATACTTAATTAAAGATATACCTAATATTTATTTTGAATTGAAGTATGCTTTTATTTTTGATATTCTAATAACCAGATTAAAAATAAGCAAAATATTTATTAGATATTGTGAGGCATATATGATGAAAGTCGCAAAGTTTGGTGGCAGTTCTCTTGCTAACGGGGCTCAAATACAAAAAGTTATTGATATTATTAAGTCAGATTCGAATCGACGCATTGTCGTGGTTTCCGCACCTGGCAAACGCAAAGACACAGATACTAAGGTTACTGACTTGTTGATCAAATATTGCAATACGGTTAGTCAGGGCGAAGATATCACCGGCATTCAAAATAAAATCATCAAACGTTATCAAGCAATCGCCGGTCACTTTGGCCTGCCTGATACAGCGCTAGAACCAATCGTTGAAGGCATCACTAAACTAGCAACGCAAGTTTTTCCAAGTCGAGCTTATCAGATGGCTGCTTTTAAAGCTGCCGGTGAAAATAACAATGCTAAATTGATTGCTGCAATCTTCAATCATCAACAGATTCCCGCTGAATACTTAGATCCTAAAACAATTGGCTTAACTGTCACGGATGTCCCTGATGATGCTCAAATCTTACCCAGCAGCTATGAGAAACTAGCTCAAACGTTGACTCAGCGCACAAAAGTAGCCGTAGTTCCCGGTTTTTTTGGCTATAATACTTCTGGTGAAGTTTGTACTTTTTCTCGGGGCGGTTCAGATGTTACTGGCGCCATTTTAGCTCGAGCAGTTGCTGCCACTGAGTATGAAAATTTTACAGATGTTGACGCCATTTACGCAGCCAATCCAAATATTGTGCCGAATCCTAAAAAAATCACCAATTTGACTTTTCGAGAAATGCGGGAACTTTCCTATGCAGGTTTTTCAGTCTTTCATGATGAGGCCTTAATTCCAGCCATTGAAGGTAAAATCCCTGTTGTTGTAAAAAATACGAACCACCCAAGCTTACCTGGTACGCTGATCTCAGAACACAAAAAGATCAATCATGATGATGTTGTTGCTGGTATTGCTAGTGACAGCGGATTTACAGGTATATATATTCGAAAATACCTCATGAATAAACAAGTTGGATTCACTTTAAAGCTGTTGGAAATTCTTGCCAAGTTAAATATTTCATACGAACACATGCCTTCTGGAATTGACGATCTGACAATTATTATCCGCAGCAATCAATTAACACCTGAACTTGAAACACAAATACGTGCTGAAATCGAATCTGAAATTCATCCCGACGATTTTCAAATTCAACATAATTACACGATGGTCATGATTGTGGGTGAAGGCATTCAAGATCGTGTGGGCACAATGGCAGCTGCCACCGCAAGTATTGCCCAAGCCGGTGTTTCAATTGTCATGGTCAACCATGGAGCTTCACCTGTTTCAATCACATTTGGGATTCGTACCGCTGATGCAGATGCCGCCGTTCAAGGTTTATATGATACTTTTATTGCACATCAACCCATTGAAATTTTTGCTGAAAAAACATTTTAATTGTCCGATATACTAAAAAAGACGTCAATTGGCTATACTCCTACTTAAGTAGACAGGTAAATAATTAAAACCTGTTTGCTTAGGAAGGAGTATTTTTTATGGGCCGAAAAGGTTCCAGATATTCTATTGATGAGAAACTTCATTTCATTGGCCTACTTAAAAACGGCCGATCGGCCAATTCTATTGAACGGGAGTTTGGTATCAAAGCGACAACGATCAGTCATTGGAATTATTTATTTCATCATGGAGGTATAGTCGCACTAAAACCCAAACATACATGTAAAAGTTATACTATCGAATTAAAGGAACAAGTCGTTCAAGAGTATCTAGCAGGCGGTATTTCAATGCCTCAACTTTGTGATAAATTCGAGGTCTCAAATCCCGGAGTTATTTTTCAGTGGCTTTCTCGGTATACTAGTGGTAAATCACTAGTATCTGCTAGGAGGAATCTAGCCATGAAGAACGGACGCAAGACGACACAGACTTGAACGCATTGAGATTGCCGAGTGGGTCATCGTAAATGACATGGACTATACAGGCGCCACAAAACAGTACGATATCTCCTATGGACAAGTCTATGCTTGGGTCAAGAAGTTTAAACAAGGAGGCCCAGAGGCCTTGGTCGACCGTCGTGGTAAAGCTAAGTCAGACGATGGCCATCTATCTGCCAATGAACGCCAATCATTAGAGATCAAACGTCTTAAAGCAAGATTGGAATATGTTTCAACGGAGAATGCCTTGTTAAAAAAATTCGCAGAGTTGGAAAGGAGCGAAAGATCCCACAGGAAGCATACTTAGCCATCAAAGAATTGACAAAGATCATTAATCCAGACACCCAGAATCTATATACTGTCAGTAATTTATGCCGCTTGGCTGAAATTTCTCGTGCGGCTTATTATAAATGGTGTCATCACGTTCCCAGTAAGCGCCAGCTTGAAGATGCCGCTATTGTCGCTTTTATCCAACAATTAGAAGAAGCGCATCACTATATTTTTGGAGTCAAACGATTAATGGTCTACATTGACAAAGAAACGCCTTATCATGCTTGTGCCAGTCGAGTGAGACGCCTGATGCATCTTCACCACATCTACGCATCGATCCGTATTGCCAAGCATGATCGTAAAGCTGAGCGCAAAGATATTATCTCGGGTAATAAACTACTAAATGCCCAGCTGGAACATGAGTTCCACCCGATCGGATGGACCACACTTGGGTGACTGATTGTTCCGAATTAAGATATGGCGTTAATAATGAGCAACGTGTCCGTCTAAGCGCCATCAAAGATCTTTACGATCATCGGATCGTAAGTTGGGCTATTGCGTCGACGGAAACAGCAGAATTAGTCAGTAAAACGCTCGACTTAGCCCTACAACAAGTATCTGGTGCTAAACCAAAGATCGTACACAGTGATCAAGGTAGCAGTTATACTTCAGGCAGTTACAACCTAAAACTAGCCAGTTTAGGCATCACCCATAGTATGTCCCGTCCAGGGACACCTGGAGACAACAGTCCTATGGAGAGCTTCTGGAGTCACATGAAAGAAGAATTCTTCGCCTTTGAACAAGCGTATTCACAAGAGGAACTAGCGCTTCAGATTTCACGTTGTATCGATTGGTATAACAACAAACGTCGCCAAGAAACACTTAACGGCATGACCCCCAACGAATATGGGTGCCATGCCGTTAAGAAAAGTGCATAAGCATTTTAATTATTTAAGTTGTCTACTTGACACGGAGTAGTTCCATTGGCGTCTTTTTTAGTATTCTATTTATTTGATAGGCACCGTGTCATCCTGACCAAACCATTTCTCACTAATACGTTTAATCGTGCCATCTTGGTAAAGCTCAACGAGAGCTTTATCCAGGTGTTTTTTTAATAATTTATCTTTTTTGCGCATGCCTACTGCAAAATGTTCATCGGAAAATTCACCGGGAATTTTGCGATAAAGTGATCGATCTTTTTGGTGCGCAATATAATAATCAGCATAAACCCGGTCAATCAATAAGCCATTAATTCTACCTGCATTCAAATCAATAAACGCTTCATTAAAGTTATCGTATAAAATAGGATCTTGATTTTTGATGTACTGCTTTAACAACTTGGGTTGCCCATTTAGATCAGATTGACCCGAGGAACCATTTTGTGCCCCCAAGTACTTACCTTTCATATCTACAAACTTCTCAATTTTGTTTTTCTTTAAAGAAACTAAAATTTGGCGATTATTCAAGTAAGTCTTACTAAAAAGGACCTTTTTTGCACGATCAGGATTGACTGTATAACCATTCCAAATCAAATCAATGGTATGATTTTTTAATTCCGTTTCTTTCATATTCCAATCAATGGTTTGAAAATCCATCTTCATGTGTAATTTCTTGCCCACAGCATTAGCCAAGTCAATATCAAAACCCCTTAATTGACCATTCTTAGCTCGAAACCCCATGGGGACAAAGCTATCATCGAGGCCAATAATCAGCCGACCCCTTTTTTGCAGTTGTGGCCAACTATCTACTTGATTATTGACACGACCACAGCTAGCCAAAACAGGCAATACAAGGAGCAGTACAAACCATAACCCCACACGTCTCATTTTTTTCATAACTTCACAACTCCTGCGCTGGCTTTACCTCTAGAATTTTATCCGCAATATTCTGAGCAAAAGTCATGTCATGGGTAACCACAATTTGTGTCATGCCTTGACTTTTAAGCCGAAGAATCAAAGTCTCTACACTTTGGCGTAAACCAGGATCTAAAGCACTTGTTGGCTCATCATAACAAAGTATCTTTGGATCTAATGCGAGTGCCCGAGCAATGGCCACCCGTTGTTTTTGACCCCCAGACAGCTGAAAAGGATAAATATCGGCTTTATCTGCTAAATCTAGCTGCGATAAAATATCTTTTGCCTTAGCTTGAGCTTTGGTGCGGCTTTCTTTCAAAACAAGCTCTGGTGCCAGTGTAATATTTTCTAAAACACTCAAATGTGGGAATAAACGGAAATCCTGAAATACCACACCAATCAAGGCATTACTCGTATTATTACTATCTGGATCAAAGGGCTGACCATCAATTTTAAAAGAACCTGAGTCTGCTTGTTCTAATCCAGTAATGATTCGCAATAAAGTGGTTTTACCAGCGCCACTAGGCCCAACAATACAAAGAATTTTACCCGAGTCCACTTCTAGAGAAATATCAGTCAACACTTGCGTACCATTAAAACTTTTATTGATTTTACTTGCTTCTAACATTTTAATGCCCTCCTAACGGTAGTAACTATAGTGCTGTTCGACTTTACGCAATAAAAATGTAAATAGAGCCGTTAAAGCAAGGTAAATGGCACCAACCATTAACAGTGGCACTAAAGTAACATCACGTGTCATCGCAATATTCCCAGCACGTAATAGATCCCCTAAGCCAATGACATAAACCAGTGATGAATCCTTAACTAAATTGATGACTTCATTGCCCACAGAAGGTAATACGATCTTTGTAACTTGTGGCAATACGATTTTGCGAATCGTTTGTGGATAAGTTAATCTTAAAACTCTGGCTGCTTCAAACTGACCTTTATCCACTGACTGAAAGCCACCACGAAAGATTTCCGCAAAATAGGCAGCATAGTTTAATACAAAGGCAAAAATAGCAGCGCTAAATCGTTCAAAGTAAATATGTAAAACTGGTAAGCCGTAAAAAATAAAAATTAATTGTAATAATAATGGCGTGCCACGCATTAACCAGACATAAAAATTCAATAACCATTGCAATGGCTTAAATCGTGAGCGTAGACCTAAACTGACCAGTGCCCCAATCGGTAATGAAAGCACCAACGTAATGACAAATAACCCAAGCGTCAATTTTGTACCCTGTAACAATGAGGGCAAAATTTCAGTGCTGTACTTTAGTATTCCATTCATCTTACCGCCTCCTAATTTGGCTAAAATAAAACGCCCTCTTGGATAATGATATCCAAGAGGGCGTTTAATCACGCTGTCCCACCTCAATTTGTTTAGATAAACTCTAAACCTCCACAGTAACAACTGCGTGGTAACGGGAATCCCGTGATTTCCTACATTTGTTCAGAAATCAAGCTCACAGGTGTGTGTTCTTTTTATCATTGCGTGTTTTTCAGCAACCAACACGTCTCTTTGTTTTCAAATAATAAAAATACTTTTCCTGTTCTTCGCTAAAATTATTAACTGAATGTTAAATCATAATGAGAATGATGTCAAGTATAAATCTAATGCCTTCTTTTTTTGCGTCCAAAAATTCGTTCAAAAAACGAAGGCTTGTGTTCCTTTAACGTCATTAATGGGACAGATTCTCCTAAAATACGGCGGGCAATATTACGATAGCCTTTACTTGCATTATCTTCTGGATCCATCACAACTGGGACCCCTTTATTAGAAGCCAGAATAACATGATCATCCTCAAAGACGATCCCTAACAGGCCAATCGACAAGTGCTTGGTTATTTCATCAATATCCATTGTATCCCCGGCATTCATCATACCTGGAATAATTCGATTAATGATCAACCGTGGTGCTAATTTCATCTGCTTTTGCTCCAACAGTCCAACAACCCGATCAGCATCACTTACAGAAGGAATTTCGGGCGTACAGATAACAATAGCCCCATCGGCCCCAGCAATTGCATTTTGAAATCCTTGTTCGATTCCAGCTGGGCAGTCTAATAATATGTAGTCGAAATCGGGACGCAATTGATTCACAATCGTGACAATATCCATCGGGCTAAGTACATTTTTGACCGTATTCTGAGCAGCTGGTAATAAATACAACTTATCATCAAAACGTTTATCTTTAATTAAAGCCTGATGCAGCTGTGCTCGCCCGCTGGCAACATCTACAATATCGTAAATAATGCGATTGCTCAGACCCATGATCACATCCAGATTACGTAAGCCAATATCTAAATCGATCATACAAACTCGTTTATTCATCAAAGCCAAAGCCGTACCCAAATTGGCAGCCGTAGTACTTTTACCAACGCCGCCTTTTCCAGACGTGATGACTAATGAAGTTGCCATTATTGATTTTCCTCCATCTTACGAAATAATTTTGGTCGAAGCGTTGCTAAATTGCTAACTTCATCAAAATCCAGCACATGTAAATCATTGATCAACGCTACCGTGCTGTTATCAAAACTATGATTTTTAGGATTAATGATCTCTACTGTGTCGCTAATTCTGACCTGAGTCGTACTTGAAAGGTCCCCAACAACCACAGCTTCATCGTTATCTGGATAACCGGCTTCAATAATGCCCGAACTTTGACCCAACATAAAAATACTACCGTGACTACGCAACACGCCACCTTGATGCAAATTACCCAGGAACAATACATCACTATCAAAAGCTAGCTCTTGTCCGCTGCGAATAACCGCCATTTCGACATGGATATTATTCTTGCGTTCTGCTTCTTTAGCAGTAGCAATATCAATCACTTTAGCTTGAATATGTTCAATTTTAAAGTTTGTAAAGCGTTCAAAAAGTTCACGTACCCTTTTAACCTGTGCCTTAGTTAACAAACGGTTTCCAGTTTCAAGCGCAAATGCTAACTGATTGTCGGATTTAGCTTCACTTGTCTGTAATTTTTGTAATAAAACATTGAGTTCACGCATAATTTCATCGAAGTTAGCTGCATCATTCAGATAAATCTCATAGCCTGTTTTTCGACCTTTTAATACGACACTATCCATAAAAGTTAAGACTCCTAAAAATCATTAGTTGGAAATTGCTTTCATCAACTGCTTATACGGATAGTATATCAAAAGAAATACGATTACGTTAGCAGCCAAGGTTGGTCCTAGATCTGTACTAACGAAGGTAAAAAATCCGATGCCATCACCAAAGAAACTATTTAAAATGAACAAAGCAAATTCCAAAATAATCAACATTAGAATATAAGTAACCGCTTGAAATAACATTGAATCTGGTAAATAATCTGCTATCCAGCGGACAATCATAACCACCATAGGTAATAGAAACGTGTAATAACCCACGATGCCTAGGTAAAAGCAATCATAAAAAATTCCGATAACAAATGCTGGCCAAATCAGCCAACGTTCTGTGTCAAAATGGAAGCTAGTGCTTACAACCCCCATCAGCAGAACTTGGGAAGAGATATTTAAAAAATCATGATATAACCATTTTTGAAATAACAAACTGATCGTGCCGTCCAACAAAAATAAAACAGTCCAAATTATGGGGATGAACCATCTTAATCTCTTTGCAGCTATTGTCATTTAATCACCCGCCACTGTTCGATCAATCAACGTCACCACCGTGAAGTCATCAATATTTGCCGCTGGTTTAACATATACGGAATTTGTCAGGCCATAATCATCTTTACGCACTGAAGTCACTTTACCGACAAATAACCCTCGTGGCGTAAGGCCACCTAGTCCCGACGTTGAAACCATATCACCCGCTTTGACGCCCTCGGTCGTATCTAGCTGGCTAATAATCAAACGATGCTGTGCTGAATTATAGCGTGAAACGATGCCAGACAAATATTTATCTGCACCAATTTTAACTTCAACTGCAAAACGATTGGTATTTTTATTATCTGTCGAGATCAATTCAACTTTAGAATTGGTTTTGTTCACTTCTACAACTCGACCTAAAAGCCCCGATCCAGACATAACTGGCATATTTTTAACAACACCATTAAGTTGCCCCTTATTGATTACTACTTGATTTTGCCACGAGGCCGGTGAACGTGAAATAACCGCAGCGTTCATCTCCTTGTAGTCCGTTAAAGTAGCACTCAATTTTAACTGCCGCTTCAGTGCTTTATTTTCACGCCGCAAAGTTGTATTCGTCTCTTTAACCTGATCTAATTGATCGAGCTGTTGTTTCAGACGCTCATTATCTTGATATGTATTTACCAAATTGACCATTGATGTCAATCCAGTCCGAATACTATTGACCGGCGCACTAACGATTTGACTTGCGATACCAGCGGCATCATTACCAATTTGTTGTATTACTGGTGGGGTTTCTCGACGATCACGAATAGAAATGCTGATTGAAATAAACCCAATCATTGCTACGATTGTAATCAGTAAAATAATCAACTTTTTGTTAGAGAAAAATTTTGACATAGGTAACCTCGTTACGCTTCTTTACAATAAAAAGTTAATAGCGGGGAGAGTTCCCTCCATCCCCGCTATTGTTTAACGACGCCGCATCACGTCGATATTTTTCAATGATTCACCAGTTCCAATTGCAACACAATCTAGTGGGTCTTGTGCGATAAACACGGGGACACCAGTTGCATCAGAAATAACCTCAGACAAATTTTTAAGCAATGCCCCACCGCCGGTTAATACAATGCCATGATCAATAATATCGGCAGCAATTTCAGGAGATGTTTCCTCCAACGTTTCTTTGATGGCAGCAATCACTTCATCAACGACTTCATGAATGGCTTTAGCAATATCTGTGGCCTCAACATCGATAGTCTTTGGCAAACCGGATAGTAAGTCGCGTCCTCGAATCGTCATTGATTCAATCTCTTGAGCCTTTTCGATTGATGCTGAACCAATATTGATCTTAATTTGTTCTGCTGTTCGTTCACCAATCAGTAAATTAAAGTTTTGGCGAATATAAGCGACAACGGATTCATCTAAACGATCCCCTGCATTGCGAATTGATCGACTAGAAACAATACCACCCAAAGAAATTGTAGCCACGTCAGTCGTGCCACCACCAATATCAACAACCATACTTCCAGTCGGATCCATGACGGGTAAGCCCGCACCGATTGCAGCAGCAAAAGGCTCTTCGATCACATAAGCTTCTTTAGCACCAGCCATTTTAGTTGCATCGATCACTGCCCGTTTTTCAACTTCAGTGACCCCACTTGGGACACAAACCATCACAAGGGGTTTACCATTACCAACGACTTTTTCAATAAAATATTTCATCATCGCAGCTGTTGTGTCATAATCTGCGATTACGCCATCCTTCATAGGTCGAATAGCGACAATACTTTCAGGTGTACGACCGATCATATCTCTCGCTTCAGAGCCGACAGCCAGTACATCACCATTTTTTGTGTTTTTTGCGACAACGGAAGGTTCACGTAGAACGATCCCCTTGCCATCGATATAAACTAGGGTATTGGCAGTACCAAGATCGATACCAATATTTTTTGTTCCGATTCCAAACAAATCGATTCTCTCCTCATGTCATCTCAATTAAGTCATGTAGCATTATAACATAAGGTTCAGGATAAAAAAATGGCTCAATAATGTTTCCACAAACAATATGCTGTTAAATCAACTGTAATTCACGAAAGCTTACGAATTTGTCATGCCCAATAACTAAATGATCTAAGCAATTAATGCCCATCAATTCACCACATTTGACCAAACGTTGAGTAAATTCAATGTCATGTTGTGAGGGCTTAGGATTGCCACTAGGATGGTTATGGCAAATAATAAAACTCATGCAAGACAATAGGACTGCTCGATGAAAAATTTCTCTCGGATGGGCTACTGACGAATTTAGCGTCCCTTGAAAAATCATCTCTTCGGCGATAATTTGATTTTTCGTGTCTAAAAAAATAACGATTAATTGTTCCTGCTCAACCCCTAGAAAACGTTGCAGCATCAATTCTCCAGCACCCTGACTAGAAACAATTTGACCCCGACGAAAGGTCTTCATCTGTAGACATCTGCGCCCGAGTTCAATTGCAGCCTGAAGCATAACTGCTTTTGAAAACCCGATTCCAGTCACTTGGCATAACTCTGCCAATGTACAATCGGCTAAAGCACCAATATTTTCAACGGATAATAGTAGCTCTCGGGCAACTTGATCAATTGGTTGCTGCTTAGTGCCACTGCCCAAAATTGCCATAATTAACTGGCGGTCACTCAAAGATTTTGCACCATGTTGGGCAATAATTTCACGAGGCCCATCTAAAGAATCTGCATGAACTGTTTCAATCATAATAAAAACTCCTATTTTTCATAAATTACGAAAAATAGGAGCTTTTATATGGCTACAATTTAATTAAACCACTTGTAAAAAATCAATGACTTGTTTTAAATCGGGCAAAATAGCCGTTGCTACCTGCCGCTCAGCCGCTTTAGGCTGCAGTAAATCTGGAATCATAACCACTGGTACCTGAGCTGCTTTTGCGGCCGCTACACCATTCGGCGAATCTTCCAAAATCAAAGTCTCCGACTTCGCTAAGTTCAGTGTCGCAACAGCTTTTAAAAACAAATCTGGTGCCGGCTTACTTGCCGTAACATCTTCTCGAGAAATAATCTCGTCAAAGTATTGATTCAATTTAAAATAATCTAAAAAAGCCGCAATCATCCGCTTATTATTAGACGAAGCAATAACACGCTGTAAACCATGCTGCTCAATAAAAGCTAACAGTTCAGTCAAACCCGGCTTTCGCGCAATTTCCCCAGCTTCAAGCAGCTCTAAAACATGCTGTTCCGTCAGACGATAAAAAGTTTGTTCCTGTTCTGGACTCGTAAAATGTGTCTCGATGAAGCCAGTTGCTTCTTCTTCAGATGCGCCGACAAGCTGATAATAATCTTCAGCAACCATATGAATATTCAAGTCATCACTTGCCATCAAGTTTGCTTTTAAATAAGCTGCTTCTGTATCAAACATCAAGCCGTCCATATCAAAAATAATACCTTTATACATCTTCTTTTCCATCCTCCAATAGTTCATGCCGTGCTGCAGAAACCAAGTAAATAGATCCAGTAATCACAATCAGATCCTCTGCAGAAGCATTTTGATAAGCCGCTAAAAACGCTTGCTGCCAATGAGTGTAAAACTGGTCTTTGGCATGCATTAGCGGCTCTAGATCCGCTTTGGTAGCCGAACGCGGCATGTCTAGTTGCGTTAAGTATAAATTTAGCCCCGACTGACGCCGCAATAACGGTAAAACCTCCGCAATAGCTTTGTCTTTCATAAATGCTGCAATCAGATGAATCTCTGTCTGTGGGAACGCCCGAGTTAAACTATCTAATAAACTTTTAAAAGCTGGTGGATTGTGGGCGCCATCTAATAAAATAAATGGTGATTCACTAATCAATTCCGTACGCCCAATCAAATCAGTTTTGGCCAAAACAGGCTTGAATGTATCTTGAGTTTGTAGCTGACCTGTCAATTTGCAAAACAAAATATAAGCCATTACCGCCACAGCAGCATTATCGACTTCAAAAGCAGCAATGCTTTTGATTGTCAAGTTTTTAAAACGTCTATTAGGTAACGTCAAGTCAAATGTCTGACGATAATCCGGTAATAAATGAACTTGTGTTGCTTTAAATTCGTGATCAAAACGGTAAACCGGGCTGTTCTGCGCCTGTGCCTTAGCTGTTACAATAGCTGCTAATTCAGAGGACAGCCGGCCGAGAATCACTGGTCGGCCAGGCTTGATCACACCAGCTTTTTCAATGGCAACATCTGCTAAAGTTGGCCCAATTAATTGTAAATGATCCGCGCCAATAGTCGTAATTATTGAAAATAGCGGATCAATCACATTCGTTTTATCATGAGCACCGCCAATGCCGACTTCGATAACAGCCACATCAACTTTATGTGCCGCAAAGTACGCGAACATAATTGCTGTTACGGTTTCAAATTCTGCCAACTCAAACTCAGGCTGTTTTTTTTTAATTGTCTGAACCCCTAAAGCCACTTGGTTCGTCCAATACACAAGTTCGTCGTCACTAATAGGTTCAAGGTCAATTTGAATACGTTCATTGAATCGACGAATAAAAGGCGACAAGAAGGTGCCTATTTTCACACCGGTATTCTGAATCATTGCACTCAATAGATAGGATACAGAACCTTTGCCATTAGTGCCCGTAATATGGATCGACTGAAAGTTTTTTTGTGGTTCCCCCAGATACGTTAATATCTGGTGCATATTTGCTAAACTAGCCGTTCGATGTTTTTTGGGCCGTGAATGAATATAAGTTAAAGCTTCATCGTATGTTTGCATCATGTGCCCCTGTATTTGTTATTTTCGGTGGTTGTCTTAAACAACAATATTCAATTTATCATGTTTACTTGTAAAGTTAAAGAATCATAGGCGTGAAAATGGCAAATACAATATTCAAAAAAAGCGCCTGATCGTTAGAAAATTCATCTAACAATCAGACGCTTATGAAGAGCCGGGACAAAATTAACCTTTTACATTCAGCCCAGCCTTAGTTACGAACAATTTAATTTTAAATGCACTTTAAAGGGCAACATCGACCTCACTTAACAAAAGTCACTAGTTATCGTAATTCTTGTTAAGACTCAGCCGCTAAATGCCTTTTGTGCCAATCTCACTCACTTAATATCAAAAAAATTAGGATTGTTTTAATTCTTGAATACGATTTTGAACGGCCTTTAATTTGCCTTCATAATCGGTCTGTTTTTCTTTTTGTTCGTTCACAACTGCCTCAGGCGCTTTTTTGACGAAATTTTCATTGCCTAGCTTGCGGTCCACAAAGTCGATTTCTTTTTGCCACTTTTCAGCTTCCTTTTCTAAGCGGGCAATTTCATCATCGATGTTGATCAGCTCAGCTAACGGCACAAAAATCTCTGCACCTGTAATAATCGCTGTTTTAGATAACTTAGGTGCGGTCACTTTTTCAGAGATTTGTAAGGCCTTTGGATGCGCAAAGCGTTCAATATATTCCTGATTGTGTTCTAAAATATCAGTAATATGGGTGTCCTGTGTCCGAATCAGAATATCAATTGGTGACGATAATGGCGCATTCACCTCAGAACGAATATTACGGACTGCCCGAATCACATTGATCAAAACTTCCATTTCTTCAACAGCTTGAGCATTATCAAAATCAGATATAGCTTCAGGATAAGCCGCCACACTAATGGATGAGCCTTCATGAGGCATGGATAACCATATTTCTTCCGTGACAAATGGCATGATTGGATGCATCAATTTCAAAATTTTATCAAGTACATAAGCTAGATGGTACCGTTTATTTTTCTTTGCAGTTGTATCGGTTCCTGAGAGGACTTCTTTACTCATTTCAATGTACCAATCACAGAAATCATTCCAAATAAAGTTATAGAGTATGCGGCCAGCCTCGCCAAACTCAAAACTGTCAAACAACCGAGTGACTTCGCGAATGGTATGATTCAACCGTGCAAAAATCCAACGATCTGCTAAATCAAAATTAGCTTTATCCGGAGCTTTGGTCGGTGCTGGTGTGTCAGCTAAATTCATGATTACAAACCGACTGGCATTCCAAATTTTATTAATAAAGTTCCAAGCAGCATCCATCTTGTCATAAGAAAAACGGGTATCTTGTCCAGGTGTAGACCCATTAGAAAGGAACCATCGGAGTGCGTCTGCACCATACTTATCAATGACATCCATTGGATCGATCCCGTTGCCCAGTGATTTACTCATCTTACGGCCCTGTTCATCTCGAATCAAACCATGGATCAAGACATTTTTGAATGGCCGTTTTTGAGTAAACTTCAAGCCTTGGAATATCATCCGAGCCACCCAAAATGGGATAATATCATAACCTGTGACTAACGTATTAGTTGGGTAGTAACGCTGATAGTCAGCTGCTTGGGTATCTGGCCAACCCATTGTCGAAAACGGCCACAAGGCACTGGAAAACCAGGTATCTAAGACATCCGGATCTTGTGTCCAATTTTCAGCATCTTTAGGCGCGGTCATACCTACGTATGTCTCGCCAGTTTGCTTATTATACCAAGCCGGGATTCGATGTCCCCACCATAATTGACGTGAAATAACCCAATCATGGATATTTTCCATCCATTGTGTAAAGGTATTCTCAAAACGAGGTGGTACAAAATCAACTTTGTTGTCTGACTTTTGATTGGCTAAAGCTGCCTCTGCCAAAGGTTTCATTTTAACAAACCATTGAGTGGATAACCGCGGCTCAACTTGAGCATCTGACCGTTCAGAATGACCAACGCTATGCGTGATTGATTCAACGTCTAGCAAATAGCCAGCTGTTTTAAGATCAGCAACAATTGCTTTACGTGCTTCAAAGCGGTCCATGCCATTATATTTTCCGGCTTGTTCATTTAAGGTAGCATCGTCATTCATGATATTTAATCGTTTCAGATCATGCCGGTTACCAACTAAGAAGTCATTAGGATCGTGTGCAGGCGTAATCTTAACGGCCCCAGTCCCAAAAGTTTTATCAACGTAGTGATCTTCAATAATTGGAATCTTACGGTCAAATAATGGCACGATTACGTCTTTACCAACTAAATCTTTATAACGTGGATCTCCTGGATAGACGGCAATCGCTGTATCACCAGGAATTGTTTCTGGACGCGTTGTCGCAATTTCAATATCTCCAGAACCATCTGCCAAAGGGTAACGGACATGATAAAGTGCCCCAGCATCATCTTTATGGATGACTTCAATATCAGATAAAGCTGTCTTTAATTCTGGATCCCAGTTGATGATATATTCACCACGATAAATCAAACCTTCGTTATATAAATCAACGAATACTTTACGGACAGCTTTAGATAGACCATCATCTAAAGTAAACCGTTCCCGAGAATAATCTACTGATAGACCTAATTTGCCCCACTGATTTTTGATCGTGTTTGCATATTCGTCTTTCCAAGCCCACACTTGATCAATAAACTTTTCTCGGCCGAGATCATAACGAGAAATCCCCTGTTCACGTAACTTAGCTTCAACTTTAGCTTGCGTGGCAATCCCAGCGTGATCCATTCCGGGTAGCCATAAAACATCGTACCCTTGCATCCGTTTTTGACGAATGATCATATCTTGTAGCGTTGTATCCCAAGCATGACCTAAATGCAACTTGCCAGTTACGTTAGGTGGCGGGATAACAATTGAATACGGTTTGGCTTTTTGGTCGCCACTTGGCTTAAATAATTGTTCATCTAACCATTTTTGATAACGGCCTGCTTCAACTTCTTTGGGATCATATTTTGTGGACATTTGCGTTGCCATAGGGATCCTCCTTTAAATTTAACAAGAAAAAAAGCACTCGTCTTAGACATAGGACGAATGCTCGCGGTACCACCTAGTTTGGTTACAATAACCCAACTTCATTGAGATAACGGAAAAAATCCGGAAGAACTTACTAAGTTTCAGTCCAACTGCTTCCAAGCTACCAGTATTTTATCGGATCATAGAAAAAGTCTCAGCCTTGCTTTTTCCTCTCTGAAAAGGCGATAAAACCCGCTCTTGTTCTTTGCATTTCTATTATTATAGTGCGGGAATTAACTTTGGTCAACACCAGAAAGTACTTGATTTTCAGCTTCACGGTCAGATAAATAAATTAAAGTTTGTAATTCAGAAGTAAGGTCAATATAACGAATCATCATGTGCTGCGGTGTTTTTAAACGTTCAGGCGCAAAATTCAAAACCGATCGGATCCCAGCTTCATCTAATAATGGCATGATTTTGCCAGCGTGAGCACTGGGTACTGTGGAAATTGCCGTCGTGATCTCATTTTCTTGGATCTTTTGTCTTAACAGCGCCATGCTATAAATTGGAACACCATTAAAGATGGTATCGATCAATGTCTCATTTTGTTCAAAGGCAATTGTGATTTTTAAATTAGGATTGCGGCGAAAATTATTGCGAATCAACGCTTGACCCAAATTTCCCACCCCAATTAAAGCAATCTTTTCCAATTTATTGACATTCAAAACTTTAGCAAAGGTTTCTTTTAGAAATTGGACATCATAGCCATACCCTGACCGACCTAATTCGCCAAAACAAGAAAAGTCACGACGAATCGTTGCTGAGGGAATATGGATCAACTTACTTAATTCCTGGGACTTAATTCGTTGAACCTGACTCGCTGCCAGCATATTTAAATATCGATAATACATGGGAATCCGTTCAGCAGTAGCATTCGGTAGATTTGTCTTTGATTTCATGATTATTTACCTCAGTTTGTATAGTATTTCACATATAATTGTATCACCATAAGAAAGCGCTGACAACTCTAACCATTCGAAATCCGCTGTATTTAATATAGTAACTAATTGACACAAAAAAATAAGGCCGCCCAAAAGTTAGATGCATATCTAAATTCTGGAGACCTTATTAATATAGTCTTTTTCATGAATTATCTTTAGGTTTCAGATAGACCTTGATTGCTATAGTAAATCGGCAATTTGATCACTAGTCATACCCCGCGTTAGGAACTTATCTTCTGGATAGATCTTTGAAACTTTAATACCCGCTAAAGCTCTATCTTCCAACTCAGTTACGGCTAACTGCGACTCATAATAGCGTGCCCTTTCTAAATTGGGGTGTGTTTTAGGCTGTGGTGGCGCGAAAATCGTGCAGCAATCCTCAAAGGGTTGAACTGACAAATCGAATGTATCAATTTCTCTAGCGATATCAATAATCTCCGTTTTATCTAAAGTCGCCACTGGTCGTAAAATAGGCGTTGCCGTGACATCATTGATGGCCGCCATACTTTCCAACGTTTGGGAAGCCACTTGTCCAACTGACTCACCATTAAAAATGGCCAAGCCTTCACGTTGTGCCCGGATTTTATCGGTTAACCGCAACATAAAGCGCCGTTGAACCGTCATCAGATAACCCTCAGGCACATTTTCTTTAACCGTCTCTTGTATTTCTGTAAATGGTACTTCGATAAAATTAATTGAACCGGCATAAGCTGCAACTTTAGCAGTCAATTCTTTCGCTTTGTTTAGTGCGTTTGTTGTCGTATAAGGTGGTGAAAAGAAATGAACCATTTCAATAGCTACACCACGCTTCAAAGCTAGATATGCGGCTACCGGTGAATCGATTCCGCCAGACAACATCAGCATCGCCTTACCAGAAGTCCCGACTGGCAATCCCAAAGCACCTGGGATGGTCAAATAAGATACATAAAAAGCATCACGACGAACTTCGATTCGGACTTTAACATCTGGTCTTTTCATTTCTACTTTTAAGTCTGGTCTTGCTTCTGAAACGAAGTCACCAACCGCTAAGTTAATATCATTTGTGTCCAATGCATAGTTGTGATCCGAGCGACGTGTGTTGATTTTAAAAGACATGCCAGCTTCGGATGCACCCTCATTGACCATCTCTAACGCAACTTGCTTGACCTGTTCAAAATCCTCAATAGCTACTCGAACGACTGGTGAATAAGTCTGAATCCCAAAGACTTTACCTAGTGCATTCATAACCGCATCGGCGTTCTCACCGTTTAATACTAAATGGAGTCGATCCCGTTTCGGCTTAATACTCAACGCTGGAAATTGACGCAAAGCTTTTGTGACATTACCATTTAACCGGCCAATAAAATCGCGCCGATTTTTGCCCTTGGTGGATAGCTCACCATAACGAGCCATTACTTCCGTATATTGCATTCATAAACTCCTTTTTATGCGTATAATTTTTCAAAATGATGATAAATTTCGTGAAAAGCTGCCACAAAGTCACGGGCTTCTGCCATCGTATTATGTTCATCCAGACTCACCCGTACTGCGCTTTCTGCAATTGTCTTAGGTGTGCCCATTGCTTTAAGCGTGCTAGACTCTTCGCCTTTTTTTGAAGAACAGGCACTTGTGGTCGAAATATAAATATCCTTGTCTTCAAAAGCGTGAACGATAGTCTCACCCCGAACGCCTAAAATACTAAAGCATAAAATATGCGGTGCAAATTGATCGTTCATTTGTGAGAAGATCCGAATATTAGGCATTTTACTAATTTCGGTTACTAAATACTTTTTAATGGCTGCTTGTGCAGCGGCCTTTTTAGCTTCATCCGTTTTAACAAGACGCAATGCACGTGCCATGGCAGCAATGGCCGGTGTGTTCTCTGTACCCGAACGCATATCTTTTTCCTGGCCGCCGCCAGTCATGTATGGCTGTAAAAGTCGATGTTTTTTAGCATAGACAAAGCCAATACCTCGTGGCGCATGAAACTTATGTCCAGAAAAAGTCAAAAAATCGATGCGTGGCTCATGTAACAATTGATCTAAGTTTTTACCAATAGCCTGCACAGCGTCCACATGAAAATGAATAGAGGGGTAATCAGCCAAAACATGGGCGATTTCATGAATTGGCTGAATCGCACCAATTTCATTATTTACAGCCATGATCGATACTAAAATTGTATCCGGCCGAATTGCTTGTGCTAGCGTTTTAGGATTTACAAACCCAGCGTGGTCCACTGGTAAATAAGTGATTTCAAAACCGAGACGCTCTAACTGTTTCATAGAGTTGATCACAGCCGGATGTTCAATTTGAGAGGTGATAATATGCTTGCCAAAGGGGGCCTTTTCCATAGCAGTACCTTTGATGATCCAATTGTCGCCCTCAGTGCCACCACTTGTAAAATAAATCTCTTCTGGTAAAACATGCATTAAGTCCGCAATCTGCTGGCGCGATTGTTGTAAAATTGTATTTGCTTGTTCGCCTACACGATGCAAGCTCGATGGATTTCCAAAAAAACTCTGACTCACTTTCACATAAGTTTGTAAAACTGAGTCATCAATTTTAGTTGTGGCACTATTGTCAAAATAAATCATGTTTGTCCCTCTTCAATGTCCATTAACCATTTTCAATGTTATCAAATTCGATTCATCTCCGTGAAATATTACTAGCAACAGAGACTTCTGTCATTTTTCACTTACAAAAGTATAACAAAAAAACCAAAAATAACAACTTCCAATCAGACGATCTGTTTAACATAAATTATTTACAAATAAAAAAGCCCGAAAACAAACCTGCCGTCTGTTTCAAACTTTTCAATTCATCAGTCAAATCGCAGTCAGCATACTAGCCTAGTGCATCGTCTTTATTGGCATAGTAACTATCTTCAATTTTTTTATATGTCCCAGGCTCGATTTGTTCAACCACCGTGGCGATTCGATCCAACGCAGTTGGATAGTCATAGTGTTCAAATAAATCCGTAGCTGAGTCAATCGCTGTTTGTACTTCTGGCCGGTCAGCCTTTAGTTTATTAGCATACTGCAACATTGCCTGACCTAGAGTAGCTGAGTCAATTAAGTCTTCACTTTGTTGCTTTAACTTATCGAGATCATCTTGAATCAAAATCAGTTGTTTTGTAATTTGATCCAAATCAATTTTCACTTGGTTTAAATCAGACTTTAACTGATTGACTTCATCAGATACAACAAAAAAGAAATCTAAGTATTTTTTAGGCAAGCCCGGTAAATTGAATTGACTCACACGCCGTTTGATATTTCTTAAAGTGACTTCAAATTGTTTCGCACTATTATCTGCGACTTTCTCACCTTCATATAACCCCGAAACTTTTTCGTGAATGTTTACTTGACTCTTTTCAATTGTTTGGAGCGCTGTTTGATAATGTTTAAAATGTGCTGCCAATTCTGAATAAATAACCTTCTTTTCAACCATGCCTTGAACATCTGCATCAAACTGATTTTGCAGTTCACTTAATTGTTTACCTAATTTTTCGGCATCAGCCACCTCATGATCATTTAGCACGTAGCTCTTATCTAGGTGGTCCAACTCGCGCCGTAAATTTTGATTTTGTCGCTGCGCATGGGCGAAAAAGCGTGTTAATTTATCCTGTTGCTCATTTACAAAAGTCTGACTGTCAATTTCAGTTTGCATCACATCATATAGGTGGTCAATGGTCTGTTTTTGTTCACCATTACGCGTCTTAGCTGTTTTTAGTTCCAAATTTTTTATTGCAAGTAATGTCCCCTCTTGATACTTACGCAGTTTAGCAATTTCCCCAGGTATATCGATACCTGCAAATCGAAAAGATTGTTTATGTAATACATTAAAGCCCTTTTGTTGCTCGTCTAACTGCGGCGTAAATTCATTCATGATCTGTGCAAATAGTGGCCTTGTTTCAATTAAGTTCGCATCCAAGGCTTCAATCTGTTTCTCAACTTGATCTAAGGCAGACTGTTCCTCCAGATAATCGCCTTTGGCTTTCGCTGTGTCAGCTAAATCAAAACTTTTACCAATGGCCGCTAAGGCTGCTTCTAATTTGTCAATCGCAGGGCCAAAAGCAAATGACTGCGTCAACAGTTGCTTGCGTAATTGCTCATATTGCTTAACCAAAGCCATATTTCTAGACTGATTTGCTTTTGCACGTGTTAATATCGTATCAAAAGCTGCTGAAATGTCGGCCATCTGTTTCTCTGCGTTAGACAAATCATTTTCGATTTCTGTGATGACTTGCTTACTCTTAAGAAAATGGGCAAACGTATTATTGTCCGTGGCAGCCTGAAGCGACTGGTCAATTTTATTGAACTCGTCCGTCGTTAATTTATGATACGCACCTGACCACTTTTGATAATTTTTTAGGCTTTCCCCACTGAGGTCGAGTGTTTCTATTTTAGTCATTTTGTCATCTTGTGGATGATTCGCCAACTCTAATTGACGCGTTTCTAAAATACGAATCCGTTTACGATTTGCATTCGTTTGAAACATCACAACAATCAAAGTGACAAGTACAATTACAACCACTGCCACTAGAAAATACCACATAACATCGCACATCCTTGAGCCATAATTACAAAAAATTTGCAGAAAATTCATTTTCCGATTACAATACATATCAAATTATACCAGATGTTAACGTTCAAAACATAGCTACTATTGAATTTATCATAATAATACGTGAGGATGAAGCCCATGACGGACACAACTTTGGCACTACTACCTGAACAAATTGATGCTTTGTTAACTGACGAAACAAATTCCATTACCAATTTAGCCAATGCTTCAGCCCTACTAATGCAATCCTTGAAAGATATCAATTGGGTTGGTTTTTACTTATTTAATCATAAAACTAACACACTAGATTTAGGTCCTTTTCAGGGAAAAGTAGCGTGTATGCATATTAAAAATGGTACTGGCGTTTGTGGTACTGCCTTTCAGCAGCAAAGTGTTACGCGCGTTGCTAATGTTCATGACTTTCCTGGTCACATCGCCTGCGACAGTGCTAGTAATTCTGAACTTGTCATACCTTTAATCAAAGCTGGACAAGGCTATGGGGTCTTAGATATTGATTCTCCTGAATTCGATCGTTTTACTGCTGATGATGAGGCGCTCTTGATAACATTTGTTCATAAATTGATGGCTCACCTTGCTATTTAAACCCATATGGTGTTACACTACTCTTTGTGTAAAATAATGCAGCAGTAAACGGCAGAGCCGTCAACAGTTGTTGGCACTACACTTCAAAGTGTACTCAATAACGTTCAATTGTGTAGCCTTAGGTGCTGCAAAGGTGAAGATTGTAACATCAACTGTACGACTGTTAAGTTTATAATGAATTATTTTACTCCAATAAAAATTTGGAGGAATTTATTTATGTCTCGTTATACTGGCCCACGCTGGAAATTATCTCGCCGTTTAGGCATTTCTCTTTCTGGCACTGGTAAAGAATTAGCTCGTCGCCCTTATGCACCTGGTGACCATGGTCCTAATAGTCGTCGGAAAATTTCTGAATATGGTTCACAATTACGTGAAAAGCAAAAGTTACGTTTAATGTACGGTTTAAATGAACGCCAATTTAGAAATCTTTTCGTTCGCGCCGGTAAAATCAAGGAAGGTAAGCATGGTGTTAACTTCATGATCTTACTTGAAGAACGTCTAGACAACGTTGTTTATCGCCTTGGATTTGCCAGCACTCGGCCACAAGCACGTCAGCTTGTGAACCACGGCCATGTTACTGTTGATGGCAAACGTGTGGATATTGCTTCTTATGAAGTACAACCTGGCCAAGTGATCGGTCTACGTGAACGCTCACAAAACTTAGATATCGTTAATGCTTCTCTTGAAGCAACTGTTGCACGGCCACCATATGTTTCATTTGATGACAATGCAAAAACAGGGACGCTTGTCCGTTTACCAGAACGTGATGAAATGGAACCTGATATCGATGAATCATTAGTCGTTGAATTCTATAACCAAATTCTTTAATTTTAGTTTGGTTCTATCAAAAAAGCGTGATGCATTTTGCATCGCGCTTTTTGTGTGCTTTACTTTTTTACTTTCAAAACCATGTTAATGTGCAAACTGTGCTGCAATCATCCCAAAAGCCATTAAGATTGCATTACTGCCATTAAAGATTAGATGAACCGAAAGTGAACCCCAAATGGTCTTCGTAAATTGATAAATTAAGGCAAAATACATACCAATGAACATATAAGGAATCATTTGTAATACTTGACCATTAAAATTGTTCCAATGAACCAAACCAAATAAGACTGCGGAAACAAAAAACATGAGCCATTTAAGTCCAATTGGCTTGACACGATAAAACAGTAAATGTCTAAAAATAACTTCTTCTACAAAGGGTGCCATTAGCGGCAACGTCACTTGCAGTAATTGGGCCCATAATGGTACAGCTGTGATCTTTCCAGGATCCGCAGCAGTTAAAAAGTTGAATTTAGGCGCCACACTGAGTAAATTTAATCCACTGCGAACAAATTGTAAAATAAAAGTTAATATAACGGCGCCAAGAATACTTAACAGCAAGTTTCGCCAGATATGAGTTCGATAAATAGCCCAATCTCTTTTAAATAACGGCTTAAACATAATAATAATAATAATAAAAGCAGCTAAAAAAATTAACCAATTGACAAAACTTGCCCAAGTCGGATTCTCTCGTAACGGCTTAATATACCCAATCAAATTCCCTAATCCAAGCTCAAAGACAGGAATCAAAATGATCAACAATGTCTTGAGCCCGTATTTTTTAGGATATTCTGTCATAAAGATGCCTCCAAAATATATTTACCTGATAATAATTGATTCATAGATATTTAGCAATCGATTCAACTCGGACTTTAAAAATTCTTCCTGCTGTCTTTTATCTTGAAACATTGGATCAGCTTTTGGAATAAGATGACCTATTAAAAACTCCCCTTTTTTTGTTTTAGCGAATCGTTGCTGCACACTGGTAAAATTTTTAGGCGTTAGTGGTAAGAACTCAGCTTGCGTATGATCTTTAGACAACGTTAACTTTGAATCAAATAAATTAGGACTTTGTTGTAATTTTTGCAATTGCTGTCCGTAATATGCCTTTTGTTGAACTTCAGATAGTAAAGCTAACCAAACAAATAGTTTGTCCGGCCATAAGCCAATTTCAAAATGCGGCATCATTTTATAGCCGCGGGTCCCTTCACTAATTGCTAGCCAAGTATCTGGTGGTGGATTTTTATGCCGCCGTAAATGTTTTGCAATATGCAAATAAAATGGTCGTTGTGTTTTAAGCTTAAAAGCATCGACAAATTGACTACCGATCACTTCAAATTTTGGATCTAATGTTTGCTTGATTTTTGCTAATCTTCCAGCCAATGTTGGGTCTTGAAAGATCTCAAAATCATCTAGTGTTATCATGTGATTTCTCCAATAAAAGTTCTGATTTGAATAAAGTCTGAATCAATTGATCACTTAACTGCGCTGCTTTGCCCCTGGCTGGATAATCAAAAGCAATTAAATTAGGTGTGCTTGAGGCAGCCAATAAGATAGCGTTCTGTGACCTAGCCTGATAAGGGGCATAGATATTATCAATGACTAGTTTCATCGTCCCATGCCGCAATTGAATGTGTGCAGCTACTTTTTCAACTAACTTAAGATAACTCGTGTCTATTTCTGCGGTAACAATCATCGTTTCGCCACCATAGTGTCGACCTGTTTGCTGGCTCAATAGCACTTGAACACCTCGTTCTGGAATGGTGTCAAGTGTCATATTTTGGCGCGTTAACATTGCCTTTACTTCAGCTGTAGCTTGCAGCGTGACAAAGGGGGTTTGTTCCCAACGGCCTCGGTCAGCGTGATCATTTTTTTGCATAATCAACTCAGCTATCGTGCTGATTCCGTCACCAATCACATTACCTGGTACTTTCTCTATCACAGCTTGAACCTGACCATCACAAATGTAGAAATCATAAATCGACCCGGGTACATAAGCAGTTACCATCACATGAGCGTCAACATCTTCTGCTTCAAGATAGGCCTGCTTAAATCGTCGCTCTGAAATCGGTTCAGCAAAAAAATGTTCGCCAAATTGATTGTCTGCTTGATGCAATGGTTGAATGATCAACCCATTGTTCGCAAAACGACGCTTAAATTGTTGCTGTGCTTGCGTCCAAGAATCCGTAACAATTCTCTTGGGTATGGCAACAACACTGGCAAGTGTTTGGTTTAATGCAATTGGATCTGCCAAAAGCGCCGCTAAAGTGGCCGAATTTTGGCTTGTTTTTTGCCCCTGTGCCACGTATTCTAAATGATGCCCCAACCGCAAAGCCAGCATGTCGGTCATATCGTTCAAAAAGTGATAGTGTACCCCAAACTTAAGCACACTGCTTAAAAGATGTTGCACTGACAAGGTCTTTTCAGAATAGCCACGCAATGAGAAACCGTTATTCCGTGTAATGCGTTTATTCTTTTGCGCAACTGTCTTGCCAAAAGCCAATGCACCAATATTGGAATAAGATTGGGCGACTTGATAAGCTTGTAACTGATTATTTTGACGTGCAGTCGCAATTAACCGGGTTAATAGATTCTGATAACCATGGTTTTTTAAATACTTGTCATTAAAATAACTCAAACTTGAAATTGCGTTAACTAAGTCATCTTGATAAGCACTGGCAACCAAGGGATCTTCACCGACCAGTGCTCGCCAGTGTTTCAATTTTGTTTGAATATGCACCGTGGTCGCTTCAGGACTAACAAACGCATTTAGCAACGCAATTTTGACTAATTGCAGCTGATATTCAAAAATACCATCCACCACATTAGGTTGAAGATCTAAGCCCCTAAGTTCAATGAACTGAATCCCCTGTTTAAATTCAGGATCTCCGGCTGCTGGCCGTAAGAAAATAGGACTGTTCAACAATTTAGGTTGTGCCAATTTAGCCGCTTGTCGGATTGCCTGTCGATAATTTGTTAAACTATTAAAAAGCGCCCCATCTAAATATAACTCCGCTTGAAAAGCTGAACGTTTTAAACGACTATTAGCTTGATCAAATATTGGAGTAGCCGCAAAAAAATAAGTCAACGTTGCTAGCTCAGCAACCATATTTTTGGCAATATGTAAATAACAGGCATCCTTGAATGCACGGTAACTATCGTATTCACTACCTAGACGTCCATATAAAGATCTGAGCAAAATTTCTGGCAAAGCAAAACGAACGGCTGTCTGTGAAGCTTCAAATGGTGTATTATGATTAGCTGATTGTCCAAAATCCTGCGGTAAATAACTTAAAGGCCATTGATAGACATCTTGAGCCAACTGTCGATCAATAACATCGTCCAATGCTTTCAATTGTGCCATTGTTTTGGCTTCATCAGTAAAAAAATCAGTTTCTAATAGTAACTGGGTGTCCTGGTGCCCTAAGTGACTATAGTTTTCATGCACCAATGCCTTAATTTTTGCTATCTCAGGCAGAGCTGCTTTTGCCTCAGTAAATTGCACAAATTGAATATTTTTTTTAATACTGAGACTGGCATAATTAAGTTGCTGTTGTAATTTTAAATCAATGATCGTCTCGCCAATATTTGTTAGCATCCCTTCACCCCTCTGGTACTATAGTTTTCATTATAACTTCCCAGAAATCACTTGTACATTAATAATCAAAGGAGAAATCATGCAAAAACCACTTGCCTATCGAATGCGCCCGACAAACATTGCTGAAATTGTTGGGCAGCAGCATTTAGTTGGCCCAGGTAAGATCATTTACCGTATGGTCCAGGCCAAAATGCTGTCTTCAATGATATTATATGGCCCACCCGGTATCGGCAAAACTAGTATTGCTAGTGCCATTGCCGGCAGCACTAAATATGCTTTTAGAATGTTAAATGCGGCGACCAACACAAAAAAAGATCTTCAAATTGTCGCCGAAGAAGCCAAAATTAGTGGCACGGTTATCTTATTACTTGATGAAGTTCATCGTTTAGACAAAAGCAAACAGGATTTTTTATTACCCCATTTAGAAAGCGGCCGTATCATTTTGATTGGTGCAACCACGGAAAACCCCTACATCAATATCTCCCCAGCAATCCGCAGCCGTACACAAATTTTTGAGCTAAAGCCTTTAACTCCGGCTGATATTCAAACAGCACTCACGCGTGCTTTAAACGATACTAAGCATGGGTTAGGCACCTATCATGTGACACTCTCATCGGAAGCCTTAGCTCATTTTTCTGAGGCCACCAATGGTGATTTACGGAGTGCCTTAAACGCACTAGAACTAGCGGTCTTATCAACAACGCCTGATGCTGATGGTAATATTCAAATCGATTTAAAAGCAGCTGAAGAAACATTACAGAAAAAATCATTTTCCCACGATAAAGATGGTGATGCTCATTACGATGTGATCTCTGCGTTTCAAAAATCAATTCGTGGTAGTGACACTGATGCTGCCCTACACTACTTAGCACGTTTGATTGAGGCTGGCGATCTGACAAGTATTATGCGGCGTTTAATGGTTATTGCTTATGAAGATATCGGCATGGCAAATCTACCAGCCTGCGCTCGAACCGTAACTGCTGTTCAAGCCGCCGAACGGTTAGGATTACCCGAGGCACGCATTCCCCTAGCCGATGCCGTCATCGAATTATGTCTCTCGCCGAAATCAAATTCAGGCATGGCTGCTGTAGATGCTGCACTTGCAGATATTCATAATGGACAAATGGGCGAAGTTCCTGCTAGCTTAAAAGATGCCCACTATGCCGGTGCTAAGGCTTTGGGTCATGGTACGACATACCAATACCCACATAATTTCCCCGGTGATTTTACGCCACAACAATATTTACCAAATAAATTAAAACATCGGCAATATTATGAACCCAAAACTAATGGTAAATATGAACAAGCTTTCAAGCAGCAATATGAAAAAATCAAAAAACTATTGGATCAAATTTAAGGCGAACTTGACCATATTCGAAGCGTTTTCTTGCACGTCCCACCTAAGTATGATAAATTAAAGATGTGGTTACTAAGGTGTACGACTTTTCCCACTTATGGTTGACCGATCAAGTAATTCTACATTAGGGTGGCTATACTATCGATGATTGGCATGCCTTTTCACGAGGATCCTGATTAAGAAGTTAACCATCCACTCGCTTTAGTGAATAGCGGGTTCAACACAAGGGAATATACGAACCGGCACCACTAGTTATCACATAAAGCGTTGAGCTTTATAGAGGTCGGGACAAAATTTGCGTTTTGTTCCGGCTTTTTATTTTTGCAATAATTGAAATTCGATATGAACATTTATCTTTATAAGGAGTTATTTTATGTTGATCACCATTGCCATACTTATTTTTCTGATCGTTGTTGCTGCATTAGCCATCTATTTACTGCGCCATAGTCATACTAATTTTTTGGGCCGTTCAATGACTGACGAACCAGTACTCAAACGAACGATGCAAATAACAGCCTACGCGCTCTTATTAATTATCTTAGTCAGTGTTATTTTATTATTCGTTGGTCAGCCAAAACTACAAGTTATTCCGTTATTATTGGCCAGCTTCATTGTGGCATTTTTTGCTGTAAGTATTGGTAAATTGATGTAATAAAAAAAGCCTTTACATCCAAATTTGTTGTACAATAAAGATAAATAAGATCGTAACGATCGAAGGGGTGATTTTTGTGTTACAACAATATAAAAAAATTCTTGTGGCTGTAGATGGTTCTTATGAAGCTGAACTGGCTTTCCGAAAGGCAGTAGAAGTTGCCAAACGTAACCAGGCACACCTTTACTTAATTCACGTCATTGATACGCGAGCTTTTCAAAATGTTTCCAGTTTTGACTCAGCGATGGTTGAACAAGTCACACAGACTGCCAAAAGTACAATGGAAGAATATGTTAAAACTGCTAATCAAGCCGGTTTAGATGATGTTTCATATAGCATCGAATATGGGGCACCAAAAACAATCATCGGGCGTGATTTTCCCAAAGACAATGGCATCGATTTAATCATGATCGGGGCTACTGGTCTCAACGCTGTTGAGCGGTTATTGATTGGATCCGTAACTGAATTTGTCACACGTTCAGCAAATTGTGACGTCTTGGTCGTCCGTTCCGATTTGGAAAACAAGCCCGCTTTAGATGTTGTGAATAAGAAAAGCACGATCAAGGGTCCTCAAAAATAAGAACTTTGACTTATTATTAAGCCATTATATAGGTACCACGAATGAGAGGTCGAAGACAAAATTGTCTCCGACCTCTCATCATTCCGAACACTAAATTTTTTTATTACATTCTTGTTCTTGCTATTGTAAAAACATCAAGCAAACTTGACCCATTTTTTGATTTCTAATTCTTGGCTAAATAATAATTTAGCCAAATCCAAATGAACGATCTCTGCTAATGCACAGGCAATCATTTTGTTCTTAGCGGCAGTGATATCATCACAAAAAGCATTTAGGCCATAAAAAATGGCTAGAAAAACTAGAGTTTGCTTTGCCTTGGCAATTTCAATACCTTGATCAATATATTTGATAGCATCGTGCTTGCGGCCAGCTTTGAATAAAGCAATACCCATCGCATAATCTACAAAAATCTTAGTATCATTGTCCAATTGATATGTTTCAGTATGATTGCTTAACATTTTTTGTAACTGTTTCACATAACTTAAAGCGTCTTCTAAGTCATTTTTATCAATATATGCCAATACCAAACCAGCAACAGCCTCTAGATCATAGATTGAAGTTGTCGGTGTATAGTGGCTTAATGTCTGGTTAAAGGAAAAAATAGCCTTATCCGGATTTTGATCGCGTAATAACTGAATAATACCTTTGATAGTATAATATTGTTTTAATTGCACCATATCTAGAATTTCATTAACGTTTAACTGATTGATCAAGGTTAAAGCCGCTTCAAAATCGCCTCGAATTACAAGTTCCCTTGTTTGTGATAACGAAGTCTTAGTTTCGTTGCGTTCAGAATCCATAATGTCATCTAATTCAATATTTAAACGTTCACAAATACTGAGTAAGATGCGAATGCTTGGAACTTTGTTCTGTTTTTCAATCAAACTAATGGTTGCTTGAGTACAAACCCCCTCAGCTAACTCTTTTTGTGATAATCCCAGATCACGACGATAATGTTTGATCTTACTACCAAGTATTTTCATTGTCATTGTCACTCCATCCATAGTATCGGTAATTATAAATATATTTTTATAATTTGCCAAAAATAATTTAACACAGAAATTTAACCCCTATAGAAAATATTGCTTTTCTAAAAACCTATACCCCAAAATAATAAGTAATGTAATGGCACTTATTATCAATCAAATTATATGTTATTTAATCAAAAATCGCAACATAAAAATCATAATACATTATTTTTATTTAATTAAATGAGTAATTATCTCATTATTGTACTTATACCATGATTCTCATTCTTTTATACCAATTGTTTTTTAACTCATAAACCATCTAAATTAAATAACGGGACAAATATTAATGAAAAAACAACATTTATCGGCAATGCACTTGTCAGCAACACAAAGTATTTCTTTTTTAATTTTATCCATCATCTTAAATGCAACTGGAAATGGTTTAACTGTTAGCCTGAATTTAGGGAGTGCGCTTTGGACGGCGTCAGGTGTCAATTTAAGTCATCTACTTCACTTTAATCTCAAGTGGCTATTAATTATCTATGGCGTTGTTGTTGTCATCATCAACGCTGTTATTTTACAGAAAATTGAGCCGAGACGAATCTTGAATAACTTTGTTTTTATGGTACCTTTCAGTTATTTGGTTGGTGTTTTTGCGGACACATTCGATTTACTTAATTTACAGCGTTTTGATTTAGTACTGCGTATCTTATTGGATTGCTTCGGTATTATTTTAATAGCAATCGCTGTTTCCATTTATCAGCGTGTGAACATTTTACTGCATCCAAATGACGACTTCATGCAAATTATTCGCTTTCGTTTTTTTAAAGGTAATGCTGCAATCGCATGTGGGTTTCCTTTATGCCGCCCTTGCTCGTTTCGTTACTTTGTTTCTTGATCACGCACCAGCTTTACGCCATCAATATTGGCACAGCATTTTCATTAGCCCCACAAGGTTCAATCATCGGCTGGGCTGATATCCATATCTTTCCGAAACTAAAACATCAAGGCCTCCATTTACCACCAAACTCAGCTAAATAAAAGCCTGAAAGCAAAATATTTTTTGTCTCAGGCTTTTATTGTACCGATATCATTCTATTTTAGTGGCCTTTTCGCTGTGCTTTTAATAACTATTTTTGAACCCAAATTTAATACATGGTCACAATTTCATTCAGATAATCCATAATTGCATCTGGAAAGTCATTGCGTACGATCAAGGCTTGCAATAAGCGATTACGATTGTACCACCGATTCCAAAACGCTTCGTTTTCCTGTGGTCTTACCAACAAAATACTAGCTTGCCAATCTTTAAGTAAAGTTAGAAAATACTCCGCAAAAAAATTATCTCGATTAGCTAAGTAGCTGAAAGTCATTGCCAATCGATGGTCTTCACCAAATACGAGCGGAACACTCATATGTCGGTAGCCTTGAAGAAAAACAGTTAAGAAAAATAGTTTATTGGCCCGATTCAAATCTGAAGCCATAATTTCGTCAAAAACATTGCCAACATGAGTATAAGCATGCCCCCAGCCCTTGGTCCCAATATAGCCACGGCCGTCCGCTTCTAAAACAATATAAGCGGTCACTCGGTCAATAATTGCGACAAGTTCGGCGTCTGAAAAAGTATGATATGTAGACCGATCGGCATACAATAGCGCTGAAAGGATCAAGACACTAAAGGATCGTTTGAAGACACCATCATTTTGTGGCTCTAAAATATGATAGAATAAGAAATCATCGGATAATAATGTATCTTTTACATAGTGCAATTGCTTATCTGAGAAAGCCTGCATGTGTAATAAATCATTGAACAAAAAATAAACGCCCTTGTCGCGTACCTGTGGATTCAAAGCGGCTAAATGATCTAACAGATAATCTAAATCTTCGTCTAGTAATACAGGCTCTCCCGCTTGTTTAGCTGTAACAGCAACTGCTTGAATTCGCGCTAAGGCGGCTTCATCATCCTCAGGCAGGTCCATCCGCGTCACCTTATTGCGATAGACAACACCATCAAAAATATGCCCGATTCTACCTGATAAATTCTTAAAAATCTTGCCCGACTCAAATTGTAACCGTGATTGTTTTAAATCACGACTAACTTTTTGAATCACTTCATGATCTGCGTTCAATTCAATTGCCTCCTATGCGTTCAATAATTGATCGGCAAACATACGCAAATCGTCTAGGTCTGAGGTCTCAGGATCCCCATTGATTTTAACGTTCTCAGCACCCTTCACAGCGCCAATTTGTTGAAAGGCCGCATCAAAATAGTCTACAGCTCGGCCAAAATGCTGATGTTTTTTGGAACTAGAACCAGCAACACCATAAATTTTACCATGGAGATCTAGTTGCTTCAGATCTTCAAAAAAATCAACTGCTTCGTCTGGTAAGTCACCGTCATGGTAAGTATAAGTGACAACAATACCAACATCAAAATTTTCTAAATCAGTGGCATCTGTCTGTGAGATCTCACTCTTATCCACAGTTGCCCCTTGAGATTCAAGGTACTCCTGTAAGTAGTTTGCAATCTGTTCGTTACGTCCACCCATACTAGCATAGACAAGTTTTATATTGGCCAATTGACGCCACTCCTTTACAAAAAATAACTTATATTCATTTTACCGTTTTATATTGCTTGTGACAAAGAATAAACTTATCCTTTAAATCACGAATTATTTAGCGGTACTATTTGCTAAAATATATATTAGTCTCATAACCCAATCAAAATATGCATAGGAGCTTAATTTTACTATGATCAAATTAATTGCAATTGATATCGATGGTACATTACTAAATGATAAGCTACAAATTACAGCAGCCACTAAGAAAGCTATTGCAGCTGCAAAAGCAAAACAAGTAAAAATCGTATTAACATCAGGCCGCCCACTACCGGGTATCCAGCCCCAACTCGAAATTTTAGACCTATGGTATCAAGACAACTATACCATTGCTAGTAATGGTGCAACCGCTCAAGAAAATAACTCACAACGAGTCCTCATCGAACAAACGCTTACAATTAATGATTTCAAATTTTTTGCGGCTTTAGCACAAGTTAATGATATGAACTTAGTTGCACAGGACCGCAACTACACCTATACACTTACGACCCATGATCATCCGCTAAGTGTGGCCGAAAGCCAAAAGGTTCACCTGCCATTACGCCACGTGACTTTGGCCGACCTTGACCCTGACCTAAAATTGGCAAAAATCATGTACGTGGACTACCCTGATAAGCTAGCTCATTTCATACCAAAAGTTCCAAAATCTGCTTTTAAGCAATATACTTTGTTGCACTCGATTCCAACCGTATTTGAAGCCATGAATCCTGCAGCTAGTAAAGGCCAAACGCTAGCCAAGCTGGCTGAAAAATTAGGCATCAACGCTAGTGAAGTTATGGCGATTGGTGATGAAGCCAATGATCTATCCATGCTAGAATATGCTGGCGTAGGCGTTGCCATGGGTAATGGTACAGTGGCTGCAAAAACAGCGGCTGATTTTATAACTAAAACGAATAATCAAGATGGTGTCGCTACGGCGATTGATTATTTTGTGTTGCAATAATGATTGGCACATTAATTTCAAGTTTCAATTATAATTTAAAAAATGCGATTCATAGTCTGTTTAGACCCTTGAATCGCATTTTTTATAACTTTATTCTAACAACTTTGACCATTAGCCGTAATGCCTTGTTTAAAAGCATCTAAAATTTCCTGGCCATTGGCAATCAATACTGACCCATCCAACATACCCGAATCATCTTTTAAAATAATCGCATAATCTTTGAAATCCATTTTCAAACCATTACTAAAGAACATCAAGTCATATTTGGATGTATATAAATTCAAATTAGCGTTATTAGCCATCTTGATCGGATAGGCTGGATCCGGCTGCTCCAAAACTACAATCGAGAACTTGGAACCAATACTACAAGCCCCACCTTGTAGTGAGTAGTCACCACCACCGTCATCCGTCACTAGTAACAACGTTTTATCAACAATACCCTTACGCGTTAGTAAATCGACAACACTATTAGAAACTGTAATTTTTGCCATCTAATCACCTCACTTAGATTGTACACCATTTATTTCAAATAAGTTGACTAACTGCTTATAAATTTAAACTTAGTTCATAGGCTTCTGTTTCTAAATCACCGTGTGGGTCATGAATATGGATTGTCCCACGATGTCCAAACCCAAACTGACGCATTAAATACTGCATCCGTTTATTGTCATGGTGGGTGTCCATCCGCACGTGCATTATGCCTTGATTTCGAATTAGGGTCAGTGCATGAGCAATAGCCATTTTACCAAGATGATGGCCAGCAAACTCATGATGCATAGCCAGCCGATGAATCGTAGCGTAAGGTGCATCGCTATGCCAGTGACCACCCTTTAACGTTTCATAATTAGGTTCAGGTGTGGTCTGAATGGCAAGTACGCCAGCAATTTGTTGCTGATAAATAATTTCATATAACTGTGCTTTGGCTATATCTGATAATAAATTAGTTCGATCTGGATAACCATTGAACCACTGATGCACACCATCTGTTGCCATAGTTGCTTGCGCGCTATGGATGATGGCCATGATACGATCCAGATCCAATTGATGTGCTGGCTGTAAATACATATATGTCATTAAATTTCCTTCACTTCACTAATCGTCAGTTTTAGGGTGCTTTGAATCTAGGGGATGTTTTTGATGCCACGCTTTAATTTGTGCCAAACGGGTTTTGAACCGACTTTCATGGCCCTGCTCTGTAGGCACATAATAAATGTGTCCAATTAACTTTGCAGGCATTGTCTGCATGGTGGTTAATTTATCTTTGGTATCATGGGCATACTGATAATTTTTACCGTAACCTAAATCAGACATCAATTTAGTCGGTGCATTCCGAATCTGTAGTGGTACTGGTTCATTAATGGTTGCTTGGACATCTGGTTTAACGGCTTGTCGCGCTGCATAAATTGCATTTGATTTCGGCGCTAGCGCCAAATAAGTTACGGCTTCGACTAGATGAACATCACATTCCGGCATACCTAAGAATTGACAGGCCTGAAAAACATTAATCGTAACATTCAATGCATTTGTATCTGCTAAACCGACATCTTCACTGGCAAAACGAACCAGCCGCCGGGCAATATAGGTGGGTGCTTCACCACCAGCAAGCATACGGGATAGCCAATAAATTGCTGCATCCACATCACTATTACGCATAGATTTGTGTAATGCTGAAATTATATCATAATGCGCATCGCCATTTTTGTCATACTGCATAAATTTAGCACTGATCAATTGACGTAAATCAGCTGCGGTGATCGTAATCGTTTGGCCTTGACGCTCGCCATTCAAAACGGCCATCTCTAACGTATTCAAAGCCATCCGGGCATCACCACTGGCAAAATCAGCAATCGCTTGAATTTCGGCTTTGGTAATCTTGATCGTTTGTTTGCCAAAGCCGTCAGGATGGTGTAAAGCATTGGTCAGCAGCTGAACAATATCAGCTGGCTGTAACGATTTTAAAACAAAGACTTTGCATCGCGAAAGCAAAGCTGAATTTACTTCAAAAGAAGGATTTTCAGTCGTTGCACCAATCAAAATAATACTGCCTCGCTCCACAAATGGTAAGAAAGCATCTTGCTGAGCCTTATTAAAACGGTGAATCTCATCTACAAAAACAATAGTTTTTTGTCCCAATTCACGATCTGCTTCAGCTTGATGCATAATTTTTTTAATTTTACTGATACTGCTATCCACGGCACTAAAACTTAAAAACTTTGCTTGAGTTTGTCGGGCAATGATCTCAGCTAGCGTTGTCTTACCCACGCCAGGCGGCCCCCAAAAAATCATCGAAGAAATTTGATCCTGCTCAATCATCTCACGTAAAATCTTACCTTCCCCCAGTAATTGGGCCTGTCCTACAAATTCTGACAATGTCTTAGGCCGTACCCGGTTAGCTAATGGCGTATCATCGTTAGTGCTTGAAAATAAAGACTCTTGTTTCACGATTCGACATCTCCAACGGTTCCATTTGGTTTAAAAAGTAAGCTAAAATTAGTTCAATATAAGAATGAAGCGCAAAATAATAAGAGCAACATTTATATGACTAATAACCACCAAATTGTAAGTAGTTGGTTCGACTATAGCAGAAGCTTGCTAGGAAATAAATAATAGCTTCTGAATTTTGCTATTAAAAGACCTCATAATCATTAGTTTCCAATTAATAATTACAAGGTACTTTAACAAATACTTTTTACTGAATCTTGTCAATCTAACTTTATTTGATCTCAAATTAAACTACAAGTGAAAATTATGCAACTTATTACTTCATCTTCAGATCATGCTGGATTCAAAGCCTTCACTTCTTTGAAAATATCATTAAATTTATCAACAGCAGACTTATAATCATCAATTTTATCAGCAAATTTGGCGTTGAAACCTGCTAAGCCATTCGCTGCAAATTCATACTCATATGGATAGATGGCTTCATAAGCATAAGAAAAGCGTGCTAATAACTCATGATGGCTGCCATCAATTTGTAACGCCATCTGAATCGTTCGAAAATCAGTGTAAGCTAATTCAAATTGTATTGCCCAGGCCCGCATAAATTCATGCTGCGCTTGAATGTGTAAAAAGTGGTGATTGACGGTCCAATCTAGCCGTTCAATTGAATTCTTAACATCTAACATGGCAAACATCTAACCCCTCTCGTCACTTTGATGAAGTCAGTATAGCGCACCCATAAGGAAAATAAAAACAATTAAGACTAACTAACACAAAAACACTGAGCATAGATTCGAAAATGAAAGAAAATAGGTAAATATTATTTTTAATAACAAATTAGCAACAATGTCGGATTACGCTTTAATCTTAAATATCTGGGAAAAATCTGTTAGAGCAACCCACGATTTTATTGATCCTAGTGACTTGGATTTCTATAAGAAACAAATTCACAAAAACCAAGCAATTTAATTACTCTACAAGAACCGATTGTTTTTATTTAATCTTTGATGCTTTCCAGCTTTTCGCTAATATGCCCATATATATCTTGTCAAAACGCTGATCATCTCTTCGTATAGCTTCTTTTGCTACGCCTTCAGTTTCAAATCCATTTTTCTTGTAACAATAAATAGCAGTATCATTATTAGAAATGACATCCAACTCAACTTTGTGCAAATTCAATTCATAAAATGCATAATTTAACAGTAATTGAATTACTTCACTACCATAACCATTTTTACGATATTTTGCTTCACCAATGCCGATTGCCATTGAAGCGATTTGATTATTCCATTCAATACTGTGAAGAGAAATAAAACCGAATAGTAGTTGATCTTGTGGTACATACAGCCCAAATTGGATCATATCTGATGAATCTTCAAATGACTGAATTTGATGTTTATAAAACTCTGCGTTTCGTGGCCTTGCGAAATCTGTATCTAGCCCTCTTAAATATTCACTATCTTCACTCCATTTAGAAAAACTAATCGCATCTTCCTCACTCAATGAGGCAATTGAATTCTATTACTTTCAAATAATTTGTTCATAAAAAATCTTCTTCCTAAATTTATTAATATTGATATTCTTTTTTCCATCTTAAAATTGGTATAAAAATAAGGTGTCAGTGGACAAACATCCACCGACACCCAAAAGTAGAGCATCATAAAAATTAGATTACCCTACACTACCTTCCATTTCATAAGAAATCAAACGATTCAGTTCAACTGCATATTCCATTGGCAATTCCTTAGTAAATGGTTCCACAAAGCCCATGATGATCATTTCAGTTGCTTTTTCTTCAGAAATTCCGCGACTCATCAAATAATACAGCTGTTCCTCAGAAATTTTAGAAACCTTGGCCTCATGTTCCATCGAAACGTTACCGTTCATAATTTGGTTATAAGGAATCGTATCGGAACTGGACTTTTCATCCATGATGATGGTAT
This sequence comes from Agrilactobacillus fermenti, assembly GCF_047943045.1. Classification (GTDB taxonomy): domain Bacteria; phylum Bacillota; class Bacilli; order Lactobacillales; family Lactobacillaceae; genus Agrilactobacillus; species Agrilactobacillus fermenti. The sequence goes on from NZ_CP181347.1 coordinate 1,618,504, forward strand.
CGCATTCCACATGGGCAAAAGAACCATCACTCTTACGACCAAAGCGCACTGTCCCACGGTAATCGACGGCACCGCCATCTTTGGCAATAGATTTAGAAACAATTGAAGATGAAGTATTAGGCGCATTATGAATCATCCGTGCACCAGCATCTTGGTCCACACCTTCACCAGCCACAGCGATAGATAACATGGTCCCCCGGGCACCACGACCATTCAAATAAACACTTGGGTACTTCATCGTGATCTTAGAACCTAGGTTACCATCAACCCATTCCATAGTGGCATTTTCCAAAGCTTGAGCGCGTTTGGTTTCTAGACTGTAAACATTCTTAGACCAGTTTTGAATCGTTGTATAGCGGCAGTAAGCATCTTTTAAGACGTTGACTTCAACAACAGCGGCATGCAAGCTATCGGAAGAATAATTTGGTGCCGTACAGCCTTCCACGTAGTTTACACTTGCACCCTCGTCAACGATGATCAAAGTACGCTCAAACTGACCCGAATTTTCCGCATTGATTCGGAAATAGGACTGAATTGGCGTATCGGTTTGAACACCTTTTGGTACATAAATGAACGTGCCACCAGACCAAACAGCCGAATTCAAAGCCGCAAACTTATTATCTGTTGGTGGAACCAGTTTAGCCCAATACTTTTTAACAAGATCTGGATATTCTTTCAAGGCTGTATCCATATCCGTAAAGATGATGCCTAACTTTTCAAATTCGTTGCGCATATTGTGATAAACAACTTCAGACTCGTACTGTGCTGATGAACCTGCTAAATATTTCCGCTCAGCTTCAGGGACACCCAGACGTTCAAACGTATCTTTGATTTTATCTGGAACTTCATCCCAATCACGATACTGTTTGTCGGTTGCCCGTTGGAAATAAAGCATGTTCTTCAAATCCAAAGCAGATAAATCGGGGCCAAAGTCAGGCATGGCTAACTTTTTATAAATTTTATAAGATTTCAAGCGGAAATCTAGCATCCACTGGGGCTCTTGTTTGTGCGCAGAGATTTGTCTTACAATCTCTTCCGTCAAACCACGGCCGGTTGAAAAGACCGGTTTCACATCATCACTAAAGCCATAGTCATAATCGTCTATCGTTGGTACTGAAGAAAGCATCTCTTCATTGTTTTTCGTATTTTTAGTTTCTGTCATGGGATTCGTCCTCCTTTGGTGCATGTGCATGAAGATCGCCAATCTCGGCAGTATGGTCTTCTGAATTTAAAGCTTTATGCAACGCTTTCCAAGCTAACGTGGCACATTTGATTCGTGCCGGAAACTGCTTAACGCCCTCTAAAACAGCAGCATCGCCAAGAATAGAGCTGTCCACAGGTTTATCGCCAACGATTAATTCTGAAAACACTTCAACCATATTTTCCGCCTGAGTCACACTTTTATTCAAAACAGCATCGGTCATCATACTAGCTGATGCTTGTGAAATCGTACAGCCACTACCACCAAAGGCAATATCCTTGATGGTATCGCCATCCAATTGAACTTGCAATTCTAGTACATCACCACAAGTAGGGTTGCGCATTTCAATGTCATTCGTAGCATCAGCCAATTGACCATGATGATGGGGGTGTTCGGAATGATCAAGAATCACTTGACGATATAAATTATCTAATTTAGATAGCCCCATTTTTAAAGAACTCCTTTGCGGCCTTAATTGCGTCAACCAAACGATCGGCATCGTTAAAATCATTGTATAAATAAAAACTAGCTCGAGCTGTAGCTGGCACAGATAAATACTTCATTAATGGTTGTGCACAGTGATGACCCGCGCGAACGGCTACCCCTTCCATATCTAGCGCAGTTGCCAAATCATGTGGGTGTAACCCTTTTAAGTTAAAAGCAATGACCCCAGTATGTTTGCTTGGATCTTGAGGGCCATAGACCTCTAAATCATCGATTGCTAATAGTTTTGGCAAAACATAATCAACAATCGCTTGTTCATGTTTTTGCACTTGATCTAAACCAATAGCCTCTAAGTAATCTATGGCCGCACCCATGCCGATTGCGCCAGAAATATCCGGTGTCCCAGCTTCAAATTTCCAAGGTAATTCTTTCCAAGAACTCTCATAGAGATCCACAAAGTCGATCATCTCACCGCCAAATTCAATTGGGGGCATGGCATTAAGCAGCGCTTCTTTACCATAAAGACCACCGATACCAGTTGGACCTAACATCTTATGCCCTGAAAAAGCATAAAAATCAACATCTAAGTCTTGAACATCAACGGGCATGTGGGGGACGGATTGAGCCCCATCACCTACCATAATTGCGCCATGTTCATGAGCCAATGCTGCTAATGCCTTTAATGGATTCACAACCCCTAATACATTGGAAACGTGAGCAATTGAAACGATTTTGGTTTTATCCGTGATCAGTTCTTTAGCCTGAGCCATATCCAAGGTACCATCATCATGCATACCGATATATTTTAGGGTCGCATGCTTACGTAACGCTAATTGTTGCCAAGGAACCAAATTGCTGTGATGTTCCATATAAGAAATCACAATTTCGTCGCCAGCTTTTATATTTTGTTCACCATAGCTAGCTGCGATCCAGTTTAAACTTTGGGTCGTGCCCCGGGTAAACAAAATATTGCGCTTACTAGGTGCATTAATGAAAGCAGCCGTTTTTTCGCGAGCATTTTCAAACTGCTCGGTGGCTCTTTCTGCTAATGTGTGCACCCCACGGTGAACGTTAGCATTATCATGGTAATAATAATGGTCTAAAGCTTCAACCACAGCTTTAGGCTTTTGCGTCGTTGCTGCATTATCTAGATAGACTAATTGTTCATCATTGACTTTTTGATCTAAAATTGGAAAATCAGTTTTTATCGTTTTCAGTTGCTTGACCATCTACTAACTTCCTCTCAATGGTTTCAGCTAGTTGATCCCGGGCAGCTTTTACAGGAATGGCTGTCAATACAGAACCAAGGAAGCCACGAATTACCAAACGTTGCGCTGTTTCTTTATCAATACCACGACTCATCAAATAATACATTTGCTGTTCATCCACACGACCAACTGAAGCCGCATGACCCGCACGAACATCATTTTCATCAATTAATAAGATTGGGTTCGCATCACCAATGGCTTTATTGGAAAGCATCAATACCCGACTCTCTTGTTGGGCATCAGAACCGCGTGCGCCTTTGACTATATGACCAACGCCGTTAAAAGTTAACGTTGCTTTTTCTAAGATAACCCCATGTTGCAAAATATTACCAATTGATTGTTGCCCATAATTTGTGACCCGAGTTTCAATACCTTGCGTTTGCTTACCGGTAGAAATAGCGACAACATTGGCTTCCGCATGGGAACCACGGCCCTTGAGTGCGGTATTGAAATCGTTGATAATATTGCCGTTATTCATGGCACCAACGGCCCAATCAATTTGCGCATCATTCATGACATAAGCGCGCCGATTTAAATAAGTCGTCGTTTGGGCGCCAAGTTGATCAACAGCCGCATAATGAACATGACTGTTATTCTTTAAAATAACTTCAGCCACGATATTCGCTACGTTTTTGTGATCACCTAAAGTTTCATAGTTTTCTAGGTATGTAAATTCGCTACCCTCATCAGCAATTAGTAATAGATGATGTACAAAATCTTGCGCCTGTGTACTGTCTTGAACAAAATAGGCTTGAATTGGCTGATCGATCACTACGTTTTTAGGAACGTAAATAAAAGCACCGTTATTCATCAAAGCGGCATGAAAAGCCGTTAATTTATGTTCATCCGGCGTTGTCGTAACTTGCATATAATACTGTTGTAATAAGTCGGGATATTCCTTTTCAGCCGTGAAAATATCGGTAATAATTACACCTTTTGCTTTAAGTGCATCGTCTAAAGCAATCTTAATTGTTTGATTGCCAAACTGAACGATAGACCCAGCAGCCTTTTCTAAATGCATATTGATCGTACTTAAATCAGGCTGTTCTGAACTTTCCACTTCAAAATTACGTGTTTCTGTTAAGGGCCAGTTCCGATAATTCATGCGTTCATATTGGGGAAAATCCAACGATTCAAATTGATTCAAAGCCGCTTGACGCAGCTGCGTCATCCAAGCAACTTCATGATGTGCTTCTGAAAAAGCTTTAACAGCTGTTGGTGCAATTGGGAGTGTTTGTGCTAATTTCACGCTTAACCCTCCTTAGAAGTAGACGCTTTATCATCTGTCAGTTGAATATCTAACCCTAATTCATCACGCAAACCAGCGTAACCTTCATCTTCCAACTTTTTAGCTAAGTCCGGACCACCAGTTTTAACGACACGACCGTCCATGATGACGTGAACCACATCGGGCACAATATAGTTTAAGAGTCGTTGATAGTGGGTAATGATCAAGGCACCAAAATTGTCGCCGCGCATAGAGTTCACACCTTTAGCAACAACTTTCATAGCATCGATGTCTAACCCCGAATCAATTTCATCTAAAATGGCAAAAGATGGTTGGATCATCATCAATTGTAAAATCTCATTACGTTTCTTTTCACCACCGGAAAAGCCTTGATTCAAATAACGTTCGGCCATATCCTCATCCATGTCCAAAACAGCCATATTTTTATCTAAAAATTTAATGAAGTCCATAACTGAAATTTGATCATCTTCGGCACGACGCGCATTGATAGCAGCACGCATAAATTCAGCATTGGTTACCCCGGCAATTTCAGCAGGATATTGCATTGCTAAGAAAAGACCAGCACGTGCGCGTTCATCAACCGGCATGTCCAAAATACTTTTACCATCTAACAAAATATCACCTTCTGTAACTTGATAAGTGGGATTACCCATAATTGTCTCAGAAAGTGTTGACTTACCAGTACCGTTTGGCCCCATAATGGCATGAATCTCGCCAGTGGACATCTTTAAATTAACGCCTTTCAAAATCTCTTGACGGCCTTCTTCTTGGGTATCGATGGATACATGAAGATTTTTAACTTCTAAAGTTGCCATATAATCATTAACCTCCAGTTAGGTAGTAACTAACTCATTTTATTTATTTCGAGTAACTTTATTCTATGCTAATTGAGAATGATTTTCAATGATTTTTATAATGATTATCATTTATGGGGAATCGCCTAATTACAGTTAGTGAAGCGAATACAATTTGAAAGTTCACAAAATTTTCTCATTTTATCAAACATAAGTCTCAACATTACCTTTATTCTGAAATTATTAATTTATAGATACAGAAAAAGCCTGAAAACAAAACGTTGATTTTGTCTCAGGCTTTTTCTATTGTTCTTCAATGATTCATATCATTCGTGATGTCTACATAAATCAGACCACTCGGCTAGTCTAGTCTTTAACTGGTAAGACAGCCCCTTTATACTTTTTATCGATCCATTGTTGGGTACTCTTAGATGTTAGAGCTTTAACTAATTTCTTAATAGCCGGTTTGTTTTGGTCCCCTTTACGTACGGCAATAATGTTGGCATACGGTGAGGATGTTTTCTCTAGAGCAATAGCATCTTTCTTAGGATTCAATTTTGCACCAACAGCATAGTTAGCATTAATGGCAACCAAAGCCCCTTCATTATTTTTTAATAACTCCGGCATTAATTTTGGTTCAAAATCATATTCGAATTTCAAATGCTTTGGATTTTTAGCGACATCTTTAAAAGTGGCTTTAGTTTCATTGACACCCTTTTTGAGGGTAATTAATTTAGCGTCTTTCAACATTGTCAAAATCCGACCCCAATCAGGTTTGTTATTGCTGACGAGTACCTTAGACCCATCTTTAACCTGTGATAATTTTTTGACTTGTTTGGAATAGATACCGATCGGTTCAATATGCACGGACCCAGCATTGACAATATCGGTATTATTTTTCTTGTTATAATCCTCTAAAAAAGGAATATGCTGGAAATAATTAGCATCTAACTCTTTAGCGGTCAACGCCCGATTAGGCATCACATAATCGGTAAATTTTTTAATTTTTAGATTGACGCCCTCTTTTTTCAATTGTGGCTTTACATGCTCTAGAATTTGAGCATGTGGTACTGGTGAGGCCCCAACCGTAATTGTCGTAGCGGCATTAGCTTTACCAGCGCCTACTGCAAATAGTAAAGCCGCGCCAAAAGTAACTAAGGCAAAACTGATCTTTTTGTTTAATAACTTCATAATTCATACCTCCAATAAATTTAAAATCAATCTCTAAGCAATCGACCGCTTATCAATTTTGCGGACGACTAAATCACCAATTGCCTGAAAAATAAATACGATGATTAAAATTACGATCGTTGCCGTTAAAGTAACGGCATTTTGGTTCGCTTGAAAGCCATCTTGATAAGCCAAATTTCCCAAACCACCGGCACCAATTACCCCAGCCATCGCTGTATAGCCGATCAATGAGATACCAGTTACCGTAATTCCAGAAATAATGGCTGGCATACTCTCTGGTATCAGTACTTTCCACATAATCTGTAATTTGCTGGCGCCCATTGCCTCGGCCGCTTCGATCACACCAGCTTCAATTTCGTGAAAGCCAATCTCTACCAGCCGTGCATAAAATGGTGCCGCGGAAATAATTAATGAAGGAATAGCTGCTTTTGGTCCAATGATCGTCCCCGTGATTTTCTTTGTAATGGGGATCAGGAGCACAATCAAAATAATAAATGGGATTGATCGAAAGACATTGACGAAAATTGCAGTTAACTTGTTCAGCAATACCGCCCAAAACGAGTGTTTGCCAGTTGTCTCAAACAGTAACAAACCTAAAACGATTCCTAAAATAAATACGAAAATCACTGACAGCAACGTCATCCAAACGGTATCCCAGGTTGCCGTCATCAAGTCATGCCAATTGACTTGTGAAAAATTAAAATATGATGCAAAGCTATTTGGATCCTGCACTTCTGATCACCTCCGTATCCACATGCATTTGGTTCAGAAAATGGACCCCTTCATCCAGCAGGGGCTTTTCTCCGATTAACTGTAAATATAGATTTCCCAGAGCCCCGCCTTGTGTTTGGTGAATGTTACCTTCAATGATATTTAATTCAATTGCTGGGAAGCGTTTCAGCATCTCAGAAATAATCGGCAATTTGGCCTGTTCACCATGGAAAGTTAATTTTAAGATCAAACCGTCTGGAACCTGTGCCAATAATTCGCTGACAACCGTTTCCGTTTCTTCAGTTTCAGGATTAACTTCATCTTGAACAAATTCTTTGGTCAGATCAGCTTGGGGATGACGAAAGACATCTAACACCGCTCCCTGTTCAACAATAGCACCGGCATCCATCACAGCCATATGTTGGCAAATTTTACGCACCACATGCATTTCGTGTGTGATGACCACCATGGTGATATGAAGCCGTTTATTGATCTGTAATAACAATTCCAATACTTCCTCGGTGGTTGCCGGATCCAATGCACTCGTAGCCTCATCACACAGCAAAATTTCAGGATCATTAGCCAAGGCCCGCGCAATGCCAACTCTTTGCTTCTGTCCACCAGACAATTCAGATGGATAGGCCGTTTCACGCCCCTTTAGACCAACCAAATCAATTAACTCATCTGCTTTTTGCTGCCGCTCTGCTTTGCTAAGACCCTTCAATTCCAATGGAAATTCAATATTGTCACGAACAGTTCGGGACCAAAGCAAATTAAAGTGTTGGAAAATCATCCCAATATTTTGACGACGTTGGCGTAAAGCTTTGCCGCTTAATTCAGTAATATTGTCGCCATCAATCAAAACTTCTCCTGAAGTTGGTTTTTCCAAGTTGTTGATCAATCGAACTAAGGTACTTTTCCCAGCACCAGAATAGCCAACGATGCCGAATATTTCTCCAGCCTCGATTTTTAATGAAACCTGATCCACAGCGGTAATCGTATTTTCGCGTGTATGGTAGATCTTACTGACATTTTTAAATTCAATCAAAAATAAATCACTTCCTCAAAGACATAAAAAAACGCCCCTTCTATGACGAAAGGACGTTAAAACGTGTTACCACCTTAATTTACAAATACTTCACAATACTTGTCTCAATAACTATCGTATGGATAGTTTGCGGATAACGGATCCCACCGTGAATGGCTTACAAGAGCTCGCCACTCAATACTTCCAGACCATCTTCAATCATTGTTTTTGGTTTCTTTTCAGCAAACCGAAACTCTCTTGGCAAAAACTAATGATATACTCATCTGTTCCCAGTAAAAAACTTATTATTTTAATCTTGACTAGTATACTATACAATTTTATAAAACGTGTCAAGAACTTTTAGTCTACACTAATATCGGCAATCCAGTTTTTGTCGCGATCCGTACTATTCATTAGTTCTGGATCATCAACAATTGCTTGGTGCACAGCTTTAATAGTTCCAGCGAGCGGTGATTCTAAATCCAAAACGGCTTTTTCCGCTTCCACTGCTAATAAGGTATCGCCTTGTGCCAACTTACCGTCTAAATTTGGTAGGTCCACAAATTTAACTCGGCCCAATTCATCTTGAGCTTCTGCCGTCAAGCCCACCCGCGTGGTACCATCAGCTTGCGCTTGTGTCCAGAAATATTTTGTCTGTTTGATTGCCATAACTCAATCTCCTTCGCATTATTTAAAACTCTCATCAGTACTAAACATATAACTTTTATAATGATAACGCATTGACATAATTAAGCCAATCCCAATCATATTGCCAAGTAACGCAGAACCACCTTGAGAAATAAATGGTAGTGGAATCCCGGTTAAAGGTAATAAGCCGATACACATCCCAATATTTTCAAACACATGAAACAGGATCATCATGATCACACCTGTTGAAATATAGGCATAAAATTCATTTTTAGTATCCACGATCACTCGAATCATTTGATAAATCAAGAGAAAATAAAGTAAAACTAGTAGGCAGCCACCAATAAAGCCAAAGTTCTCTCCAATCACTGAAAAGATCATATCTGATTCACGCACGGGCACATAGACGCTCGCATGATTAAAGCCCTTGCCTGTCAATTGGCCTGAACCAATAGCTTTCATACTTTGCCACAATTGAAAACCCTGGTCGGTTGTATTCTGAGATGGATTTAACCAACTGTCAATACGTGCAAATTGATACGTATGAAAACCCGCTTTGGCTAACGCAGCGCGGCCCCAGTCAGTTCTTACAAAGGTAATTGCAGTGGCACCAACGACTGTAACCGCCGATATAACAGGCACTAAAATTTTCCAGCTGATTCCGGAAACCAATAATACGCCACCAAAAATGGCAAAGAATACCAACATTGTTCCAAAGTCATTTTGTAATTTAAGTAGGACGGCAACTGGTAGTAAAACAAGCAGCATTTTACCAATCAACATAAAATCCAGTTTAACCGTATGGGTATTATATTGACTATTATGTTGATTAACGACTTTAGCCAGCATCAAGATAAAGGCTGGTTTCATCACTTCCGAGGGCTGAAAAGTCAGCGAGCCTAACGCAAACCAACTTTTGGCACCCGTTTTTGCCCAATAGGGTCGGCTATATAAAAACAAGACGGCAATTAACAATAAAATCCCTGCCCCATAAATATACGGCGCAATTTTCCATAGTTGTTCAGCATCAAATTGCATAATAATGATGATGGCAATCCCACCAATCAAATACCATAAAGCCTGAATAATAATCGCCCGCAATGGACTCCCCGCGCTGGAATCATGATTGATCGCAACATATAGCGACATCAATCCGATCAACGCTAAAAGCATTACTGTTAAAATGATGCCATAATCAATTCTTGAAGATCCATCATTTGTCGTTTCGTTCATGAATAGACTCCTTTAACTTGAAACTACGAACCCCGATGCAAATTATATTCCATTAACGCATCGTTGATTGCATCGTCTAACATCTTGAAGTGTCGTGGTTCAATTTGACTCGCAAACTGAGTTTCAAAGCGCTGCTCTGAAATTTGTGTAATGGTCGCAAAGGCACTATCTTTGATCCATAATTCAAATTTTTGCGTTTCACCTGCTGAGATATCTTTAACCTCAACATCAATTTTCTGTTCTTTTTTAGCCATAAAAAACTCCTCATTTGTCGGCATAAAATTTTTTAGCAATGATCTCATCAACGTAACGTTCAGGATGGGGATTACGTCGAAGTGTAAATTTATCTGGTACTGGGTCGACACCACCATGAACAAAGGGATTACACCGTAAGATTCGTGCAATCCCCATAATTGTCCCCTTAATAAACCCGAATTTTTTTAAAGCCGTCACCATATAGTTTGAACAAGTCGGATAGTAGCGGCAGCTAGGTGGTAATAGTGGTGAGATAAAACGTTGGTAAAAATGTACGAAAGTAATTGCAATAGAGCGCATAATGATTTACCTCATTTTAGTGGAAAAAGCTAAAAATATGTTGCCACGTACTTGGCAAAAATACTCTAAATGGGTTACCACCACCGAGTTTATAACCAATCATTAAACCGATAATGAGCATCGCCAAAGTAACGACTAACAAGATCAATAAGCGCTTCAAAATCCAATGAGCATAATTATCTTGTTTTGCCGTTGCTTTAGATACTTGCTTTTGTTCTGCCATGTTGCTACACCCTCTATATTAGCGCTTTTTATCTGCTATATGTTCCAATAATTTACCAGTACCTAGAGCAACTGAATCCAATGGTTGTTCAGCTAATAATACGGGTACCTGCAAATTATCTGCAAATAGTCGATCGATCCCTTTTAAGAGCGCACCACCACCCGTGATCATAATGCCACGATCAATGATATCTGCTGATAATTCAGGTGGTGTTTTTTCAAGGACTGACTTGGCCGCCGCAATAATGGCATAAAGCGTGTCATGCAATGCTGACTCGACTTCAGTAGACGTCACCACAACTTCTTTTGGTAAGCCAGTGACAACGTCACGCCCACGGACAGACATTTCTGTATCCGTTTCCGGTTCAAAAGCTGAGCCAATCTGTTTTTTGATCATCTCAGCCGTATGATCCCCGATCAATAAATTATGCTTTTGTTTGACAAAATTAGCGACATTCTGGTCCATCTTATCACCGGCGAGTCTTAATGATTCACTCGTGACGACTTCACCCATTGAGAGTACCGCAATATCGCTTGTACCGCCACCAATATCGATCACCATATTGCCTTGAGGCTTAAATATATCTAGGCCGGCCCCAACAGCTGCTACTTTTGGTTCAAATTCTAAGAAAACATTCTTACCGCCAGCAGCTTCAGCCGCCTCAATGATTGCTTTTTGTTCAATAGAAGTTGTATTTGTTGGTGCACAAATCAAAATATTAGGCTTAGAAAGCAATCCTTTTACATTTAATTTATTTATAAAATACGTCAGCATTTGTTCCGTAATGTCAAAATCAGCGATCACGCCATCTTTGAGCGGACGAATTGCACGGATATTACCTGGCGTACGACCAACCATTCGATACGCTTCAGAACCCACCGCCAATACCTTACCATCCGTCATATTGATGGCGACGACGGAAGGTTCATTTAAAACGATCCCCTTGCCTTGAACATTGATCAGAACATTTGCCGTGCCCAAGTCAATGCCAATTCCTTTTGCCATGCTAATTCTCCTCTCATTACATTAAACATTCACGCTGATTGATTATAGCATATATCCAAAGCCATTGAAATAAGCCCTCAGACCGTTTATGGATCATCGGAACAAAAAAATAAAATTGTGCGCTTGCTCGACTAAACTGATGAAAAATGAACTAACATTATAGCCAATGGCAATCGCTATAAATACTAAGATCAATTGAGCTTGAGGAATATGATCTCGCTTGACAATTTGATCAAACCGCAGTGATTGAATGGCCCAAAAACTTAAGACAATAAAAAAGATATGACTGGTTACCGTATAAATTGCTTGAATACCAACGTATTTCACTTTGAGCTCCTTTATAAAAAAGATTGATAAGTTTACTTTAGCTTAATTCAAAACGAGCGTCAAAGGGAATCACATCAATTTGTATATAAAAAAGCATGGTAGAAACAAACAAAAAGCTTGTTTTAACCATGCTTAAATGAAAATATCGATCACTAAGTTTTACTTGTGACTTGATACACTGATACGATTCAATGCTCGATTCAAAGCAATCTCAGCTCGACGAACTTGATCAACGTCATGCTTCATTTTTGCCGTCTGGATTGCTCCTTCAGCCCTTTGCTTTGCGCGTTGCGCCCGACGTAAATCAATGTCACGCGCACGTTCAGCTGAATCGGCAGTGATTGATGCTTGGTTATGACTGACTTCAAGAAAGCCCCCATTCACCGCAATTGCATCTAAATGATTCTCATCCATCCGGTGAACCCGCACTTCAGAAATCTTCAGCGGTGCAATAATCGGTTCATGATTTGCCATAATACCTAAATCACCATCAATTGCCTTAACAACTAACATCCGTGCTCGGTGGCTATAGACTAAGCCATTAGGTGTCACAATATTGACACGTAAAACTTGATCTTGTTCAGTTCTATTTTGGGTTTGATCATCAGCCATTTTTGCTAACCCCCTTAGGCATTAGCAGCTTTAGCTTGATCAGAAGTGTCAGCATCCGTAGACTTATCACTTGAAAAGCCCATCTTCTTAGCCTTTTCGACAACTTCTTCGATGCGACCAACTGAACGGAAAGCATCTTCTGGTAAATCATCATATTTACCATCTAAAATTTCCCGGAAGCCTTTGACAGTTTCGGCAACTGGCACATAGGAGCCTGGTTGTCCCGTAAATTGTTCGGCAACATGGAAGTTTTGTGATAAGAAGAATTGAATTTTACGTGCCCGGGCAACGATTACTTTCTCTTCATCAGATAATTCATCCATCCCTAAGATAGAAATAATATCCTGTAATTCACGGTAGCGCTGCAAGACATGCTGTACTTCAGTTGCAACTTCATAATGTTCTTCGCCAACGATTTCAGGATCCAAAGCGCTAGAAGAAGATTCCAAAGGATCAACGGCAGGATAAATACCTTGTTCCGTCAAACTGCGTTCCAAGTTAGTCGTTGCATCCAAATGGGCGAACGTTGTGGCTGGAGCAGGATCCGTATAGTCATCGGCAGGCACATAAACGGCCTGGATCGATGTAACAGAACCCTTCTTAGTAGATGTGATTCGTTCTTGTAATTGACCCATTTCAGTTGCTAGTGTTGGCTGATAACCAACGGCAGAAGGCATCCGGCCAAGTAAAGCAGATACTTCTGAACCAGCCTGTGTAAATCTAAAAATGTTGTCAATAAACAAGAGCACGTCTTGCCCTTCAACATCACGGAAATATTCCGCAATTGTCAACCCAGTCAAAGCAACGCGCATCCGAGCACCAGGCGGTTCGTTCATTTGTCCGAACACCATGGCTGTTTTCTCCAATACACCAGATGCTTTCATTTCAAAGTATAAATCATTACCTTCACGGGTTCGTTCACCGACACCAGTAAATACAGAAATACCACCATGTTCTTGGGCGATATTATGAATCAATTCCTGGATCAATACGGTTTTACCGACACCGGCACCACCGAACAAACCAACTTTCCCACCGCGTAGATAGGGTTCTAGTAAATCAATAACTTTGATCCCAGTTTCAAGCACTTCGGAACTTGGGTTTAAATCTTCAAATTTTGGAGCTTCCTTATGAATATTATCACGACGAAAATCTTTGGGAAATTCTTCGCCGCCATCAATCGGTTCACCTAAGACGTTAAACACACGCCCCAAAGTTTCTTTACCGACTGGCACAGAAATAGAGCCACCCGTATCTTCAACAGTTGTACCCCGTTGAATCCCATCGGTTGAGTCCATAGCAATGGTTCTTAACACACCATCGCCCATTTCCAAGGCAACTTCCAACACAATTGTTTTGCCTTCGTTATTCTTTACCTTTAAGGCATTGTTGATATCAGGCAAGTCCTTGTCCAGCGGAAACGAAACGTCAACGACTGGTCCAATAACCTGGACAATTTGGCCTTGATTACTCATATGGTCACTCTCCTTTCTTAAGGTTATTCTAGTGCAGCTGCCCCACCGACAATCTCAGTGATCTCGGTAGTGATTTTAGCTTGTCGAGCCCGGTTATATCGAATCGATAACCGACTGATCAAATCATCAGCATTATCTGATGCACTCTTCATTGCCGTCGTAGAACTGGCATGTTCTGAAGTCTTGGCATCAATAATAGCACCATAGATCAAGCTTTCAGCATACTGCGGTAAAATTGCATTTAAAGCTTCTTCTGGAGACGGATCGGCAATATAGTCGATTTTCTCTAAATCTTCAGAATCATTTAAATCTGTGATTGGTAGCATCTTTTCAACTCGAAATGCTGAGCTTAAAGTGTTTACAAAATGATTGTAACAAACGTAAAGTTCATCAAAGACACCAGCATCATACATAGACACAATTGTTTTGACAATCTCACGAACCTCATTGTAAGTTGGAATATCACTTACGCCGCGATATTCATAAGAAACATTTAAATTACGTGCCTTAAAGAAATCAGCGCCTGTCCCACCAATGGCAATCAAACAATACTTTTCTGGATCATCTGCATCAGTGATAACTGACATAATGTTCTTTAGAATCGTACTATTATAACTCCCCACAAGACCGCGATCACTCGTGATCACCAAGTAAGCCGTCTTCTTGATCGGACGCTGTTGCAGCAAGCTACTAGTTGAAATAGCATCCTTATCTTTAGAACCTGAAGCCCCATTGGCATTAGACAAAATCTGTGATGCTGCCAAATGAACGACAATATCACGCACTTTAGAAGAATAGACTTGATAATTTCGCGCCCGTTCTTGTGTTTGTGAGAGTTTGGCAGCTGATACCATTTGCATGGCCTTCGTAATTTGCTGTGTACTTTGAGTCGATGCGATTCTTCTCTTAATATCAATTAACGATTCAGCCATTTGATTGCACCGCCTTCATTTGTACTAGTTTGCACCGTTTGCCTGAGCATCTGTTTGATCAGTATCATCTTCAGAAGCTTCACCAGTATCAAAACCAGACATAAAGGAGTCAATTGCCGCATTCATATCTTTTTCAGCTGGCAGATTGCCTGTCTTGTGAATCGAATCTAATAAATCTTTATGATTCGAATCAAAGAATGAGAACAATTCATCTTGATAACGTTGAATTTGATCAACTGGTACAGCATCAATATAACCATGAGTCAAAGCATATAAAATCAAAACTTGTTTTTCAACAGGTAGTGGTTTATGCAGTGGTTGTTTCAAAACTTCCACCGTTCGCCGGCCACGATTTAATTTAGCTTGTGTTGCTTCATCCAAATCAGAACCAAACTGTGCAAATGATTCCAATTCACGATAAGACGCTAAGTCAACACGCAACGTCCCAGCGACTTTCTTCATCGCTTTGATCTGAGCAGCCCCACCAACACGGGAAACAGAAGCTCCGGCGTCAATAGCTGGTCGTGTCCCTGAATAGAAAAGATCACTTTCCAAGAAAATCTGACCATCGGTAATGGAAATAACGTTAGTTGGAATATAAGCGGAAATATCGCCGGCTTGTGTTTCAATGAATGGTAAGGCTGTCATTGAACCGCCACCCAATTCATCACTTAACTTAGCAGAACGTTCTAGTAAACGTGAATGCAAGTAGAAAACATCACCAGGATAAGCTTCACGGCCAGGAGGTCTTCTCAATAGTAAAGAAATTTCACGATAAGCAGCAGCTTGTTTTGATAAATCATCAAAGACGATCAAAACATGTTTGCCGTTATACATAAATTCTTCACCCATGGCACTACCAGCATAAGGTGCAATATAAAGCATAGGTGCTGGTTCAGAAGGACCGGCTGTCAACACGATCGTATAGTCCATTGCCCCATATTTACGTAAAGTTTCAATCTGATTCTTAACAGTCGATTCCTTTTGGCCAATCGCCACATAGATACAAATCATATTTTGATCTTTTTGATTGATAATTGTATCAATGGCAATTGATGTCTTACCAGTCTTACGGTCACCAATGACTAATTCACGCTGACCACGACCAATTGGAACTAAGGCATCAACGGCCTTTAACCCAGTTTGTAAGGGTTCACTAACAGACTGACGTTGCATAACCCCAGGTGCTTTAAATTCGATTGGTCGTGTTTTAGTCGTTTTGATCTCACCTAAACCATCAATTGGCTGGCCTAAAGGATTAACGACCCGACCAATCATTTCTTCACCAACGGGTACTTGCAAAATACGGCCCGTTCGTTTAACTTGGTCCCCTTCACGAATATCGTCAAAGCGGCCAAAAATAATAATACCAACATCGTTCGTTTCCAAGTTTTGGGCAACACCATAAGAACCATTAGAAAATTCCAACAATTCGTTAGACATGACATTGTCTAATCCATGAGCACGAGCAATACCATCACCAACATAGGTCACAGTACCAACTTCGTCAACGACGAGCTGATCATCATAATGTTCCAGTTGTTGTTTAATCAAAGCACTGATTTCTTCAGCTTTGATGCTCATTCATTTCACCTCTCAATTGGATCATTTGTTTAGCAGCAAGGCACGCATTTTTTGCAAACGTGTCTTAATACTGCCATCGATCACTTTATCTTCTGTACGAACGATCACGCCACCCATAATTGATGTGTCAACAACATTAGTAATTTCCACGGAATTAGCGTCAAAACGCGTCTTAAGTCGATCCGAGAGGCGTTGTTGCTGATCATCAGTCAATGGCACCGTCGTAGTAACGGTAGCTAACACTGTTTTATTCTTTTCGTCGTACATTTTTTCAAAATAATCGACCATGAATAAAATATCGTCCATCCGTTTATAATCAAACACCATTTGAAGAAATGTTTGCATTTGCGGACTAAAATGTTGTTTTAAAGCATCAAGAATTGGCTTTTTTTCAAGCAAATTCAACCGTGTATCCGTTAAAATTTGCCCTAAATCGTCATTCTCAGTAAAGATTTGACGTATAGCGAGCAATTCTTGATACGTTGCTTCTAAATTACCGTGTTCGTCAGATAATTCAAATAAGGCTTTTGCATAGCGTCTACCAACAGTATATTTATCTAGAGCCATTGGTATCGCCTAACCCTTCAATATAAGAATCGATCAATGCTTTTTGGTCATCTGCACTTAATTCTTTTTGAATCAATTTAGAAGCTATTTCAACAGATAACTGAGCCACATCGTCTCGAGCACTATTCAAAGCATCTTGACGTGCTTGTTGCGCATCTTTTTGTGCATTAGCTTTTAATTGCTGAGCTTCAGACTGAGCTTGCGTAATGATTTGATCACGTTGATTATCACCGCTTTTTTTAGCATTTTGAACGATTTGTGTTGCTTCAGTCCGTGTGTTTTTCAATTCAGCTTCACGTTGAGCAGCCAATTCATCAGCCTTTTTGCGCGTTTCATCAGCATAATCTAAATCACCATTGATCTTATCTTCACGTTTTTGCATCATCTTTGAAACTGGCCCGTAAGCATATTTCATGACGATGACAAACATAAGAATGAATAAAATCAAATATATCAGCATATCACCCGTTTGAAGTGCAACACCAAAAACAAGGGCATTCATATATTTTGCACTTCCTCTCTATCATTGTTTGACTTCAATATCAAAGCTACCAAAGTTTTTAGAACAATAATAGGAATGAAACAACGATTGCGATGATTGGCACGGCTTCAATCAAACCAACACCAATAAACATCGTACCACGTAATGATGATGACAATTCTGGTTGACGAGCCATACCTTCAATAGTCTTAGAAATAACAAGACCATTACCGATTGACGCAGCAAGGGCAGCTAAACCTGCAGCGATACCAGCACCAATTAACCCCATAATAAAATACCTCCTAGTTTTTTCAACTATTATTCTTGTTCAAGTTTTTTAGAAATATAAACCATAGACAACGTTACGAAAACGTATGCCTGAATACTTCCGATGAATACGGAAAATGCTTGCCAGACCATCTCCAGAAAAATACCAGGAATAAACGTTATTACACCATGACTCTTCATGAAGGTTGCAATCAATTTCAATAAAATTTCACCGGCATAAATATTACCAAACAAACGTAATGACAATGTTAAAAAGTTTGTAAATTCTTCCAGAACATTGACTGGTGTCAAAAACGCAACGGGTCTTGAGTAATTCTTTAAGTAAGTACCAAAGCCCCATTTTTTAACACCATAATAATGAGACAATAGCAAGATGATCATTGCTAAAGTCATAGTTATCACTGGACTGGCGGTTGGTGATTTAACAAAATTATAATCACCAACGTTTACCTGTAAGAACAAGCCTAGCTGATTGGCCATGAAAATGAATAAGAACATGACAAAAGCTAGCCCGTAGAACTTTCGACCTTCCTCACCCGGAATAGAACCTTTAACAATATTATTAACAAAGTCAATGAGCCATTCTAAGATATTTTGGCGCTTACTGGGCCGAATTTTAGGATTTTTTGCGAGAAAAAATACAAAGCCCAATACCATTAATGCAGCAATGACTCCAGAAATATCATTGCCAAGATTAAAATTCAATCCAGCAATGGTGAAAGTAGGTATTTTATCTTCCAAAGATTAGCCTCCTTTCTATATGAAATTTATTATGTAGATGCCCGTCTGGCAAGGGCAATCAACACAATCCAGCAAAACTATGCTCAGCATTTTGACGAACCGAGTTGAGTCAAAATACAAGTGAAATGATACCACCAAATTAAGTAAAAAACAAAGTACCTTATGAAAAAAAATAAAAATTTATACTGACAAATATATTTTCAAAAAATTCCTGTATTAATAGCTGCCAAACTCTGTTAACTTTTGAAAACAGTAAAAATAGAGGCCGAACAAAACTCATGTTTTGTTACCGACCTCAAACTGTTTACATAATTAAATTTTAAGTGCAGAAATGCTTATCTCAGATTCAATAAACAAGATGCTATATTAAAAATAATCAAATTTCATGATTATTTCGTACCAAATAAACGGTCTCCAGCATCGCCTAAACCTGGAACGATATAACCATCTTCATTCAAACGTTCATCCAAGGACGCAGCATAAATATCTACATCTGGATGAGCTGCTTGAACAGCTTTGACACCTTCTGGTGCAGCTACTAATACAACTAACCGCATTGAAGTTGCCCCCCGTTTTTTTAGAGCTTCAATAGCCATATTGGCAGAACCACCAGTAGCTAGCATTGGGTCAACAATAAATAAATTACGTTGATCTATGTCTGCGGGCATCTTCACAAAATACTCGTGAGGTTTTAGCGTCTTTTCATCACGATACATCCCGACGTGACCTACTTTAGCGGCAGGAATCAATTCCAAAACACCATCGACCATACCTAAGCCGGCACGCAAAATCGGCACGACGGCAAGTTTTTTACCTGCTAATGTCTTCTGTGTTGTTTTACCCATTGGTGTTTCAACTTCAACATCTTCCAAGGGTAAATCTCGTGTAATTTCATAAACCATCAGTTCAGCAATTTCATTTGCTACTTCACGAAAAACCTTTGTCCCTGTGTGCTTGTTCCGAATAATCGTCAACTTATGTTGAATAAGCGGGTGATTTAATACGGTAAATTTTCCCAATTTTTAAGAGCCACCTTCATTTTTATCTCATACCATTTTAGCGTATTGACTTCAAATTGCAATACGATAACCAAATTATCCTTTAATTGGAAAGGCAGCTGTCAGTTCTTGAACGCGTTGATCTATTTTTACCAATGCTGCTGCATCATCTTTTGCAGCACACGCTGCCAAAATTAACTCTGCGACTTGCCTTGCTTGTGCCTCCTTAAACCCTCGAGTCGTGATGGCTGGAGTTCCGACACGTACGCCACTTGTTTTAAAAGGCCCATTTTGTTCATTAGGAATCGTATTTTTATTTAAAGTGATATGAACCTCATCCAATAAATCTTGGACATCGCGACCATACAGGCCCATCTTAGTAACATCCAACAACATCAGATGATTATCCGTACCACCAGAAATCACGCGAACTTGGTCACTAGCATTGAAAACATCAGCCATCGCTTGCGCATTTTTCTTGATCTGTTGGGCATAAACTTTAAATTCTGGTTGCATGGCTTCTTTTAAACAAACTGCTTTTGCAGCAATCACATGTTCTAAAGGGCCACCTTGAATACCTGGAAAAACGGCAGAATTAATGGCTTTTCCATAAGCTTTTTTGGCCAAGATCAAACCGCCTCTTGGACCACGCAAAGTTTTATGGGTGGTAGTCGTAACGACATCGGCATATGGCACTGGACTTTGATGCTCACCAGCAGCTACCAATCCAGCTATATGTGCCATATCAACCATTAAGTAGGCTCCAACCTGATCACAGATGTCTCGAAATTTAGCAAAATCAATTTCACGACTATAGGCTGATGCACCAGTAACGATCATCTTGGGTTGAATTTTTTTAGCCTGTGCTAAAATTTGATCGTAGTCTAACCGTTCCGTCTCAGGATCAAGACCATATTCATGAAATTCATATTCTTGTCCACTAAAACTTACTTTAGCTCCATGAGTCAAATGACCGCCATCTTGCAGGCTCCAGCCCATTACACGATCGCCATCATCCAAAAAGGCACGATAAACGGCCATGTTAGCTGATGACCCTGAGTGTGGCTGTACATTGGCAAACTCAGCACCAAATAATTTTTTGGCGCGTTCAATCGCTAAATTTTCAGCAACATCAATATATTCACAGCCACCATAATAGCGGTGTCCCGGATAACCCTCAGCGTATTTATTAGTCAACACACTCCCCTGGGCCGCACGAACAGCATCCGAAACAATATTTTCAGATGCTATTAGTTCAATGGTATGTTCTTGGCGCTGCACTTCATCGTGAATGGCCGCAAATAATTCTGGATCAACTTGTTCGTATTTATTCATGACGTGTCCTCCTGTAATTATGATAAATTAAATTATACCAGACTGACTGCGCCGTGCGTTAACTCGCAAAAAAAGGATTGAGCAACAGCGATTAGCTGGCTTCAATCCTAAAACTGATCATACTGATCCAATTATTTTGTACCAAAATGTGCGGCAGCCGTCCCAAACAAAAACGTCTGATAATGTACTTGTTTGAAACCAGCCTGCCAAAACTTTTCTGCTAAAGCCTGTGGCGATAAAAAGCCATGGGTTGAACTTTGCAGATAATTATATTCCTTATAATGATGTACCAAGCCGCCCAGCAAAGGCATTAGTTTACCCACATATAACTCCCAGCCCATACGCACAAATTTATTCTGAGGCTTAGATGTTTCCAAGCAAGCAACAATCCCGCCTGGCTTTACCACGCGAAACATTTCCCGTAACACCTGATCGGCATCAGGAACATTACGAAGTCCAAAGCCGATAGTGACGCGATCAAAATGATTGTCAGGAAATGGCAGGTGCTGGGCGTCCCCTTGCTCAAATCGCACATTAGTCAATCCTGCAGCGTCTTTTTTCCCTGTGGCAATTTGTAACATAGCTTCACTAAAATCCAAACCAGTAATCAAACCGCTAGGACCAACATATTGAGCCAATCCAAATGACCATACCCCTGTCCCACAACAAACATCCAAAATCTGATCACCGGCCGTTAACTGCAAGGCCCGGTTAGTTACTGTCCGCCAATGATTGTGTAAACCCAGACTAATGACATTGTTCATCGCATCATAGTTCCCAGCGATATTATTAAAAATTGCTTGAACTTTAGTGGCAGGCGTTTTATTCGTTAAAACCATTTTTTCACCGTTCATTTCTTCAAAATATCAGGTTGCATAAAATTTACACTTCATTTTGATCAACCATGAGTTATGATTCATTTTAACTTAAATAGACATTAAAAAACAACGATACCTATGATGACTACCTAATACTCACTATCTTAAGCAACGTGCCCTGTCAAACGACGGATCCAGTCTGTTCTAAAAATCTCAATTGTCCACATCCAGACCATGTGGCCTAAAGCTTCAGAAATATGTTCTTCAATTGGCTGATGCCAAGGTACTGGTACGGTACCCATGACTGGCATGATTATTAGGTGAAAAGCAATCCAAACCACAAGACCAAATACGGTGCCTTGACCCAAGGTGATTTTGGGAAACTTTTCAGCCAACAAACAATAGATAATTGCAAATGCGATTGAAAAACCAAAGTGTACAATGAATGAGACCCAAGGCATCTGTGCGCCAGAATAAGTATAGGTTAAATGAGTAATGTGCTTAGGAATCCCTAATTGCTGCAACAACATTTGTGGTGGGTTTGTAAGATTTCGAGCAGCTGTTCTCGGCGGTAAGATGTTCTCCCAGCCAAGTTTAACTAAGCCTGAGATCAAGCCACCAAAAATACCAGCCTAAATAATTGCCCAAATCCGATTCATTTTACGTGTCTTTTGCGTGATAAACATCTCCAATTTTTTATTACCATATAAATAAAAAAGCCAAATCATTCTTTATTTGATTGATTTAGCTTTTAATTTATATTAAGCGGTTGAATCATAATTATAAGTACATTAATTGTGTTTTAGATCAGGATCGCCCTTTAAGAAAGGTAGCTTTCTACGCAAGAATGGAATGATCCAGCGATCCAAACCAATTTTACCGGCATTAACGCCAGCAATTAAAAAGAAAATTTCGAAAATAACATATTTAGGATTGACTGAAACAGTGCCTGCCAATAAATATGAGAAGTTCATCAAAATTGCAAAGAATGAAGCCGCAGTTGTGAATGCGCCCAATAATAGACCAATACCAACGAGTAATTCGCCCCAAGAAACTGCAAAATTAAAGAAAGAAATATTGGGTTGAACAAATGATTTCAAGAAACTAGTGTACATTGGATACACGGCTTCAGGTCCATGTGGCCCAGGTACGGGATGTTTGATGGCATTCATAATGAATCCAGAGGCATCAAAACCTTTAGAGACTTTTCCCCAACCATCTAAAATCCATTCGTAACCTAAATAAATGCGCATAATGGTTAAAATCCACATTGCAATTTTATTATTTCTAAGCCAGTTAACCATATTTATCCTCCTTCCCGCTTAATATAATCAAATCATAGCATAAAATGTGTAATAAATCACTATTATATCGCAATTTCACAAGCAATTAAATAACGCTTACAGTTTAAAAGTACCGGTATATCCATTTTAAACCCACTTATAAAAATTTGCTTAAATGTATTGAAATTCACAATATTTAGAATGCCGTCTTTTAAGCTAACGAACATGCACCAGCTATAAGCTATAGTGTGCTCGAATTTGACTTTGAACCCCTAACGATATTTAACCAAATAAGACCCCAAAAAATTAGTTTTTTCAGTCTAACTTCTGGGGGTCTTATTTAATTTAGCTAATATTGGCACACATTTTTAACGCACCATGAAACTAACGTGTCATTTCACGTATGACGCTTACCTGCTGGTCATCAATTTGTAAGTACTCTGATCCAGCTGATTTTTCCAGCCGGTTCATGTAGGCTTCGCCTAATCCCTGCCGTGGAAACCCTTGAGCAATGATCAATTTAATTTCAGGATTTAAGTCGAAATAACGTAAACCGTCGAATAGCTGATGGCTGGCTGATTGAATATCTTCACCTAGACTAAATTGATTTTTAAAGCGCAAAAGATGCTGACTTGCAATAATGGCATCAGTTGCTAACAATCCAACTTCTTGGTTCTGAGCCAGTCCCCACTTGACAGCACTTTGAAATTTATCTGGATCTGTTGAATTGACAATATAAACTTGTGCATTAGGCGCGTAGTGTTTATATTTCATGCCTGGTGCTTTAGGAATCTCATCCTTAGCAACATGATGATGATTATCCAAAACATCAGGAATATATTGCAATAGCATTTCGCGCGTGACAGCGCCCGGACGCAAAATAACTGGTGGTACAACCGACAAATCTAGAACAGTCGATTCTACGCCAACATCGGTGGGTCCATCATCCAAAACACCAGCTATTTTGCCACTCAAATCATGTAAAACATGATCAGCTAACGTTGGACTTGGCTTCCCCGACGTATTTGCCGATGGTCCGACTAGTGGAACACCAGCTAAATCAATCAAATCCCGCGTCAACTGGTTTCTGGGCATGCGAAAAGCCGCTGTCTTTAAACCGCCCGTAACGATCGGATCCAGGGCGCCATGTTTAATTGGTAATATTAAAGTTAATGGTCCCGGCCAAAAAGCCTTTACTAAAGTGGCCGCATAATCATTAGGTAAGACAGCATATTTTTTAACTTGCTCAAAGGAACTAACATGTACGATCAATGGGTTATCACTGGGCCGCCCTTTTGCAGCATAGACTTTTTTAACCGCTGCCGCGTTGGTTGCATCTGCACCGAGACCATAGACTGTTTCCGTGGGAAAAGCCACTAATTCACCAGCTTGTATCATTTGCGCAGCTAGTGCTAACTCTGTTCGTTTTAACCTTTGTGTCACATTATCACTTCTTTTTATTTTTACTATTGATTGGTTCCAGAATTGATTATTCCCCGCAGCACGCGGTCTTTTTGTGCCAAATCTTTATGAAATGCGATGCCTGCAGTAGGTAATTCTGTCTGTAAAAGCGCCTTTAATGCAGCTTTTTGTTGAAAGCCAAACTCCATGTAAAAACGCCCTTGTGCTTTCAAATACTGGGAAACCGTTGTAAAAAAGTGTTGATAAAACGCTAAACCCTTATTTTCAGCAAATAAGGCAATTTGTGGTTCATACTTCAAAACACTGGCATCCATCACGTCTCGTTCCTGCACACCGATATAAGGTGGGTTCGAAACGATAAGATCAAATTTAGCCGCAATGTTTGCAAACATATCACTTTGAACCAAAGTAACGTCTACTTTTAATTTAGCGGCATTAAGCTTAGCAACGGCTAACGCATCAGTAGAAATATCAGCTAAAGTCACTTGCCAATCAGGATGCTGTTGTTTGAGTGTTAACCCTAAAATACCGCTGCCAGTTCCAAGATCTAGAACTTTAAGTTGCTTGGTGTCTGGATAATCAGCCAAAACCCAAGAAATTAGTATTTCCGTATCCATTCTGGGAATCAACACCCGAGAATCAACATAAAACGGCAGACCATAAAACCAGGATCGTTTTACTAAATATTGTGGTGGTTCGTCAGCTAATAAGGCTTTGATATCGGCAGCTAATTGCCGTTGTTCAATTAGTGGCATTGCTTGCTGCTGGTTGACTAAAAAATCAGTCATTGTCCACTGTTTGCGTTCCAGCAATACATAAACAATGGCCTCTGGATCTTTACCTGCTTTAGTCAATTGCGTTTTAGCCGCATTGATCAGCTTAAAATAGGTTTGTTTCGCCATCTTGAATCTGCTCTAATTTTTTAGTTTGATCGTACAGAATTAACGCATCAATGACTTCACCTAAATCCCCAGACATAATGCGATCTAATTTGTTCAAGGTCAATCCAATACGATGATCTGTCACCCGGTTTTGTGGGTAGTTATAGGTACGAATACGTTCCGAACGATCGCCAGTCCCTACTGCAGATTTACGATTAGCATCATATTCAGATTGGTTTTGACTTTCGTAATAATCATAGACCCGGGCACGCAAAATTTGCATGGCCTTTTCTCGGTTTTGTTGCTGTGAGCGTTGATCTTGCATCGCAACAACGATTCCCGTAGGAATATGCGTCATTCGTACGGCTGATGAGGTTTTATTGATATGCTGTCCACCAGCACCTGACGAACGATAAACATCGACTCGGATATCTTTAGGGTCGATATCGATATCAACTTCATCATATTCAGGCATAACGGCTACAGTTGCCGTAGACGTATGGACCCGACCTTGAGACTCAGTTTGCGGTACCCGCTGTACCCGATGTGCCCCGTTCTCGTATTTCAATTTAGAGTAAACATTCTCGCCAGTGATCAAAACAGAAACTTCTTTAAACCCGCCAACTTCGGTTCGATTCTCATCAATAATTTCAAAATGCCAGCCTTGATGCTCAGCATATTTTTGATACATACCTAATAGATCGCCGGCAAATAAACTGGCTTCATCACCACCGGCCGCGCCACGAATTTCCATAATGATATTTTTATCATCATTAGGATCCTTGGGCAACATCAAAATTTTGATGTCAGCTTCAAGTTTTGTCTTTTCATCTTGGAGATTACTCAGATCTTCTTTGGCTAACTCTTCCAATTCAGAATCATGTGATTCGCGTAAGACTTCTTCGCTTTCTTCAATATCCGAATTGACCTGTTTCAAACGCCGATATTTTGCGACCACTTCACGCATATTTGCTTCTTCTTTAGACAAAGCCATGTAACGCTTGGTATCATTGATCACATCTGGATCAGACATTAATTCTTGTAATTCATTATATCGATCCAACAAACCATCTAACTGTTCAAATATTTTATCCATAGTTGCTCCTTATTCATTTGTTGCATTACGGCGAGGTAAAATAGGATGAAAATAGTGCCGCCGACACACAGGATAGTAACTTTCATTACCACCAATTTCGACTTGTTCACCTTCATACACTGGTTGACCATTGTGCACACGTAAATTCATGATGGCTTTCTTTTTACAAAACCAACAAATTGTTTTCATCTCTTCAATTTTATCAGCATACAATAATAAATACTTCGAACCTTCAAATAAATCATTTTTAAAATCGTTCTTTAACCCAAAAGCCATCACCGGAATTTTTAAAGTGTCTACAATTTGGGAAGCCTCTAAAATATGATGCTTTTTCAAAAATTGTGCTTCATCAATTAGTATACAAGCAGCGTTAGGGTTTAATTTATTCACAAGATCATAAAGGTTGGTCTCATCATAAATCGCCACCGCTTCACGTTCCAAACCAATTCGACTTGAAACCATCCCAACGCCATGTCTCGTATCCACACTACTTGTCATAATAATAACAGGTTTTTCTTGTTCTTCATAATTATGAGCAACTTTTAGGATTTCAATTGTCTTCCCACTGTTCATTGCACCATATCGGAAAAATAATTGTGCCACGCTGATCGTTCCTTTCCGAGATATTCACAAACATCTAGTATACCCGTTTATAGGCTAAAATTCATCATGAAATTCATGCAAAAACTACTCATTCTAACGAGTTTTTGCTATGATATAGGAGTTGTTATCAATTACTAGAAAGGCGGCTATTATGAGTACAAAGTCTGCTTTAGCAACCATTACAGGAAAATCGTCCTATTGGTTTTTACATAATTTTTTAAAAGGCGGGAGCTCTTTCCCAGGTAAAGTTGCCGAACGCATCGATCCTGATATTTTAAAAACCTTAGCTAATGGTTATGATGTGGTCATCGTAACTGGTACCAATGGCAAGACTTTGACGACTGCTCTGATCGTTAAAGTCTTGCAGCAAAAATATGACGGTATCTTAACGAATCCTACTGGCTCAAATATGACGCAGGGTATCGTGACGGCATTTCTAGCGCACAAAAAGAATAAAAACGGCAAGAAATTAGCTATTCTTGAAGTTGATGAAGCTAACGTTGCGCCAATCTGCCGCTACATTAAACCTAAAGCTTTTGTTTTAACTAATATTTTTCGCGACCAAATGGACCGCTACGGTGAAATTTATACCACTTATGCCAAAATACTCGATGGCATTAAACTGGCACCTGAAGCAACAGTGATTGCTAACGGCGACGCAGCCATCTTTGCTTCTAAGCCTTTGCCAAACCCGACGATCTATTATGGCTTCAGTACCGAAGATGATCATCGCGATTTCAAAGCCAATGTCAATACTGATGGTGTGCTTTGTCCGGTATGTAATCACATTTTACATTACCATGAATTAAGCTACGCTAATTTGGGTAACTATTTCTGTCCTAACTGTGGTTTTCATCGTCCGGAATTAGCTCAGAAAGTGACTCAAATTTTAGAAAAGACCCCAAAACATTCAAAATTTATGATCAATGAGCAAACGTTTACAATCAATATCGGTGGAACCTATAATATTTATAACGCCTTAGCTGCTTACACCGTGGGCCGTTTCTTTGATATTGACCCAGTCAAAATTGCCCAAGCTTTCGCCTACGATGAAAAAGTCTTTGGCCGCCAAGAAGTGATCTCCATGGCCGATAAAGAGCTAACTTTGATTTTAGTCAAAAATCCGGTTGGCTTAAATGAAGTCTTAAATCTATTAAATAATGAAACAGATGACTTTTCGCTAGCCGTATTATTAAATGCCAATTATGCCGATGGGATCGACACCAGCTGGATCTGGGATGGCGATTTTGAACATTTACCATTTGATAAGATCAAAGGCTATGTGGCTGGTGGTGAACGTTCAGATGATATTGCCTTCCGCTTGCAAGTTGCCAATGTCCCAGAAGACAAATTAAACCACGTTCAAGGTATGGCCCCGGTTCTAGATGCTGTTAAGGATTTGCCGACTAAGAAAGTCTATGTTCTCGCAACTTACACAGCTATGCTGCAGTTACGAAAGGCTTTGGCTAGTGCTAATTTGATCAAAGAAGGTTTTTAAACTGGTCCTGAAATCATCAATCGTAAGGAGGTGTCATACATGCCAACGATTGCATTGATTCACGTCATTACAGCAATTTTAATTGCTATGTTAACGGTTTTTGGTTTAATTTCAACCAATCCGTCGCTCACAACAACTAGTAAAATGCTCGATCGTATTTTATATCTCGTTTTGATTTACTCTGGTGCCGTTATGCTGTTAAGTACCTTTCAACTGTCCCCGATCTGGATCATCATCAAAGCTGCTTTGGGCTTAGCTGTGATTGCGCTGATCGAAATTGCCTTTGCTAAAAAACAGCAGCGTCAAAGTAACATCTTACAATGGCTCACCGGTATCTTTGCACTGACTGCCATTTTAGGATTTGTAATTTCAAAGTTCTTTTTATAATGGTCGACAACCGATCATATAAACAAAAACACACTGATATTCTAGTTTTGCCGTTAAATGACGGTAAAACAAATATCAGTGTTTTTTTATACTTACTAAAACGACCTAAGCATTGACCCTGCTCATTTTAGCTTCATAAGTATTCACAATGTCATCGATCAAGGCCTGATCATGCAAACCAGTCACTTTTTTGACAACAGTAGCCACATCAGCATCCTTTAACATTTTCTGTAATTCGACACTTTCAGCATCTTGGACTTCATCAAAAGTTAAGATCATTCCAACTGTATCTAATAGAGTGCTATAATCCAAACCACGATCTTTTAATTCACGAATTGGCCGAATAAAACGTTCATCGTAGCCTAACTTACGAATTGGTGTCCGACCGACCCGCAAAATATCATCGGAAATATAAGGGTTTTGAAAACGGCTGATAATCTTATCTTGATAAGCTTTTAAATCAGCTTTATCAAAATCCCATTTGGCAATGAGCAAACTACCAGTTTCATTCAAAACTTGTTTTAATTGTGCTAATACCTTGTCATCTTTGATTGCATCGCCGATTGTCTTATAGCCTAGGTATTCACCTGTATAAGCAACGGTTGCGTGGCCAGAGTTAACCGAGAAGAGTTTCCGTTCAATATATGGTTCCAAATCAGGGACATAAACAACAGTGTCCAATTTGATTTCAGGGTGTTTCATTTGTGATTGATCAACGACCCATTCTTTAAAAGGCTCTACAGAAACGGCTAATGGATCTTCATGATGTTGAATAGGTACGATTCGATCAACAGCTGCGTTAGGAAAACCGATATATTGATCGGCAAATTGCTGTCCAGTAGCGTCCAAATGTTTATAAACTTCACCTTTTAAAAATTGTGAGCCACCGATCATATTTTCACAAGCAATCACATCTAATGTAGTTTGATTACCTTGCTGTTGGCGTGCCTTAATGCCGTCTGCAATCAATTCAGCAATAAATGGTAGAATCTTAGGCCCAATAGCTGTCGTGACCATATCTGTTTTTTCAATAGCAGCGACAACTTTTTCAGGGTTGTTTTTGTTATTGATGCCATCTACATTAGCCACATGAATTTTTTTATGATCTGGTGCCGCCAATTCAATATCATATTCATGACGTTGATTCAAAGCATCAATGATCGTTTCATTCACATCAACAAAATCGATACTAAAGTCATTAGCTGCTAAAGTTTCACCAATAAATCCTCGACCAATATTTCCGGCTCCAAAATGAACTGCACGCACATTAATCAACTTCTTTCAATAAATTAATAACTTCTTCTGGCGATTGTGCATCCGCCAATTTTTCAACATTGTTAATATCGCTGCAATATAAAGCAATAGAAGATAACAATTCCAAATGTTCCCCATTTAATCCAGCAATACCAAATACAACAGTTACCAGCTTTTCATCAGCTGGGTCATCGCTAAAATCAACGCCCCAAGGGTATTGAATAATTGAAATACCTGTCTTTTTGATAAATTGCTTGCCATCTTCGGTACCGTGGGGAATCGCGATGAAATTGCCCATATAAACCGAAACATCTTTATTCCGAGCAATCATTGAGTCAATATAACCAGGTTCAACATTTCCGTTATCAACTAATAGTTGCCCCGCTTGACGAATGGCCTCTTCTTTTGTCTTAACCGTCTGACCTAATTTGATCAAATTTTTGTCTAAGGCTTTCATCAACCCACCTCCTAATTTTTTAAATTTATTTGCTTAAATATTCTTTTTAGAAAAATGGAACTAACTAAGTTGCGTACAGGCTGTGTGGTCGTTGCCGTTTGAAAAAGTTTAAGATTAGTTTCATTTTCAACAACAGACCCAGAAATATCCCCCAGCAGATCGGCCGTAAAATTAGATAATTCAGTTGGTGCAATCATAAAGAAAGCCCGTTTAAACGTCATTGGCTGATAATCCATCCCCATAGTTGTCAATGGGTTCGTCAGCTCGTAAATTGCAAATAAAGGTTGACCAATCTCAGCAGTCGTTGTGTGGACTAGGGCTAGCCCACTATCCGGCAATCCAACTGGCGCACGCTGCATTCGACGCAATAACGCATCGGCAACGATTCGAGGCTTACGCACATAAACTGGCCGCAGCCGCTTTGTCAATAGTAATAAGGTTTGCGCCAAGTCTAGGTCACGATTATCAATCACAGTAACTTCAATGGAATCCAAGATTTGTTTTGCTTGCTGCATGCGATCGTACATGTGATCAAAATCTGCTGTTGCCTGATGTGCCGACATGTCCGGTACCACTGGCCGCTGTCCCGAATGAACACCAAACTGATTAACTAAATAATTTTTTATGTCTTTTACTTCATCATCTAGTAACAACGGTGAAATAACTTTATAGGGGTACTTAAAACCTGGCAAAAAAATCGTTGATAATACCAAATCATAATGGGCCATATCTAAATGATTCAGCTCAGCAACTCGGGAAACTTTGAATTCACTGATCTCGGGAATCATTTTTTTCAGCCGGCTCTCTAAAACTCTAGCGGTACCAACACCATTCGCACAAAGAACAAGTGCCCGAATCGGCCCAACTTTACGCTGCTGTTCAAAGGCTGAGGCAAAGTGTAACAGGACATAGGCAACTTCGCTGTTAGAAAACTTTTCATCTGGAAAAATTCTAGTCAAAGCAAGTTGAATTTGTTGGTAAAGTTTCGGGTAATTTGTAACCACATTTTGCAGCACTCGATTATTAATTTCTGGCAAAGCAGTGGTTGCACGATGCAGTGTGGCAGCTAGGTGCGCCATTAAATCAGTAAACAAAGTACTGTCGCCACGAAAATCATAGCCAAATGTCTGACTAACCATCTGAATGAGATTGCGAACTTGATAAGATAACCGTAAATCATAATCATCCATTAACGCATGTCCAGTTAATGTAAAACTCATGCCCTGAACTTGCTGAGCCATAAATTCTAATTCCATTAGTGTCATTCGACTACGGATCTCGCTCGGAAATTGCTGATATAGCTCAATTGCGATCGGCTGATATTTGAACAACGCATTTTTATCGACCTGATCCAATTTTGTAATCAACTTCCCTTGTTGGATCCGTTGCGCTGAAACTGTCAAAATGATGATCAACTGTTTCAACTGACTATCAGAAAAATGAGCAAAATTTGCTTTAACGCGCTGGCTGATTGACTGACTGGCCGTTCTCAAAAGTTTGGCGTCCATGGTCGCAATAAAATACTGTGAATCTGATTCAGCGGATAGCCCAGTTTGATTGGTATTATTCAAATATTCAAAGAATTCATACTCGTTGATTTCACTGGATAAAACACCACTGACTACTCGACGAACATTACTTTCCTTACCACTCACAGCAATGCCCTTTGCCTTGATGCGATTGATCGTCAACTGATATTCCGTAAAAATAGGCTCAATCGTATTCAGGTCTTGTGTGATCGTTGCATTACTTACTTCAAACTCATCGGCCAATGTCTTGGTTGGTACAATTTGATTGCTTAACAATAAGCGAACGGCCAATGCACTTTGTCGAGTGACAACGGACGAAAAAGACAAGTTGTCACTTTGCAATAATTCATGTTGCAGTTGATCCAGGTCAGCTTTAGCCGCCACCAAATGGTAAGTGCCCTCTGTTTTCACAAGCTGGATTGTAAGATGTGCCAAAGCCGTCTCCAGACTGGATAGTTCACGATAAATCGTGCGTCGACTTACATTAACGCCTTTAGTTAAATCCGAAATTGTTAATCCCTGCGGATTTCTCAGCATTAATAATGCAATTTCTGCCTCACGATTGGATAGATCCATAAATTTCAACTTACTTCCCTATAAAATTATTTATTTTAATTCAGAAATAAGTTTATCATACTCTGGTGCATCCACGAGGTCATTGACTACAAGCACTTGAACGTTCTTAAA
The DNA here is from genome assembly GCF_047943045.1 of Agrilactobacillus fermenti. Lineage (GTDB taxonomy): Bacteria > Bacillota > Bacilli > Lactobacillales > Lactobacillaceae > Agrilactobacillus > Agrilactobacillus fermenti. Next base: position 1,651,308 of record NZ_CP181347.1, read on the forward strand.
CGATAATTTAATACGTTTGGCTGTCTCTTTACTAGCGATAACAAGGGTACTATCCTCATCGATCACTTCACCTACAGCTACATTCTTGACTTTGATACCTGACTTAGCGGCTTTCTTAAGACTAGCCTTAAATAAAGATCGACCCATTGTTGCCGAACCAATATTTTGATCATGATGGATAAAATCGATTTCAGAAACCTTGCTGGCATCAATATTTTGCAATTCTGAAGTAATATCTGTTGGCCTATCCGTGGTTTCTTCTGCCTTAGGATCAGAAACTTCTTTCGTCTTCAAACCGGTAACGATCTCATCATATTTTGGTGAGTTCAAGAAATTCTCGACAGAAACATGGACAGCTGAAGGTGTCTTTTGCAATGCTCGATTAGCTAATTCATCCTGAGTAACGACCAGCAATCCTGGTTCATCTTTCAAATTATTAATGGCTGTATTCGTAACTGAAAGGTCCAGTCCGGCTTTTTTGACTTTATCTCTTAAAATCGAAGCGCCCATCGCAGATGAACCCATGCCTGCGTCACAAGCAAAGATAATATGACTAACATCACTAGCTGTTTGCAAGATTGCTTTAGCATCTTCTGTATTGGCACCCGCAACTGTGCCAGTGCCTTTAGCATTATTCTTCATATCCGCCATCTTAGCTTGTCCGGCTTTAATATCGTCGATTTCAGCCGTCTTATCACGTTTTAAAATCACCATTGAAACTAAGAAGGAAGCCACTGTCGCCACAACAACCCCACTCAAGACGGCGACATAATTGCCAACACCTTTTGGCGTCATCAATAGCAGTGAAATAATGGAACCCGGTGATGGTGAAGCTTTTAAACCAGCCCCTAATAGGTTAAACATGAATGTCCCAGATACCCCGCCAGCAATAACTGATAGGAATAAAGCGGGTTTCATTAAGACATAAGGGAAATAGATTTCATGGATACCACCGAAGAAATGGATAATAGCAGCACCAGGTGCACTACTTTTGGCTGTGCCTTTACCAAAAAACATGAAGGCTAACAATACGCCCAGACCAGGACCAGGGTTTGGTTCCAGTAAAAAGAGGATCGACTTACCAGCCTCTGCTGAAGCTTGAATACCAAGCGGTGTTAAAATACCTTGGTTAATCGCATTATTTAAGAATAAAATCTTCGCTGGTTCAATGAAAATATTGGCTAACGGGATCAGATTGCGAGCAATGATCCAATCAACACCTGTTGCTAAAGCCGCACTTAAACCAGAAACAATTGGGCCAATGCCAAAGAATCCGATAATAGCAAGAATCATACCTAAAATACCAGCCGAAAAATTGTTAACCAGCATTTCAAAACCTTGACGTGTTTTTGGCTGTGCCCAGGCATCAAATTTCTTAATGCACCAGCCACCTAAGGGCCCCATCATCATGGCACCAATAAACATGGGAATATCTGTCCCTACAATGACCCCCATCGTAGCAATCGCACCAACAACACCACCACGATGATCATAGACCATCGAGCCACCTGTAAATCCAATTAATAATGGCAGTAAATAAGTTACCATCGGGGTAATCATTTTTGCGAGTTGCGCATTGGGAATCCAACCCGTCTTCATGAATAAAGCTGTAATCAACCCCCAAGCAATGAACGCACCAATGTTTGGCATGACCATTCCTGAGAGCTTGCTGCCTAAGCGCTGTAATTTCGTTTTAATAGAAGTTTTTTCTTTGGCTACTGAAACGCTTTTTGCATTTGCTTCCATTCATTTTTCACTCCTTTCAATCGCTTACACATTACACTGTAAGTGCTTACTTATATCTCCTCAATGACATCTTTGGCACAGTCGCATGTGCCAAAACTTAATTTATGCTGTGATTAAAAAAACAGTCAGCCATAACGAAACACCCGTTGCTGTGTGATTGTCGTTTGATGACGCCTATTTTAATTTAATAACTGCTTAAAGAGACGACCTTACCTATTTATAAAAATATAAATCAACTATATAGGAAAGATCTGAATTTATCGAAATACTTGCCACTACGCAACTGTTGCCAATTTTTACCCCAAGCTTACCTCTTGACAGCCGATTATAACCATATTATAATTGGACTATACCAAATAGAACAAAGCTAATAAGAAAGGGAGTAAGTTGCATGCACGTAATTGTAACGAACAACGATACAGAAGCAGGAAAAAAAGCTTTTGAAATAATTAAAGATGCGATGGCTAATGGTGCCAAAGTTTTAGGTTTGGCTACTGGTAGTACACCAGTCAAGATGTATGAAGCTATGGTCAACAGTGACGTTGACTTCTCACAAATGACATCCGTTAACTTAGATGAATATGTTGGCATGGCACCAGATAATCCACAAAGTTATCGCTATTTTATGCAAGAACACCTCTTCAATAAGAAACCATTTAAAAATACCTATGTCCCAAATGGTTTAGCTGAAGATGCTGACGCTGAGACAAAACGTTATAACCAAGTGATTGCTGATAATCCAATTGACCTGCAAGTCTTAGGGATTGGTCGTAATGGTCACATTGGTTTCAACGAACCTGGCTCACCTTTCGATGCTCAAACACGGAAAGTGCCATTAACCCAATCAACAATCGATGCCAATGCTCGTTTCTTCAAAGATGAAAACGAAGTGCCACGTTATGCCTACTCCATGGGTATCGGCTCCATTATGAAGAGCAAGAAAATCATTTTAATGGCTTTCGGTGAAGACAAAGCAGATGCCATCAAAGGCATGATTGAAGGCCCTGTAACTACGGATCTACCTGCATCAGTTTTACAGGACAAAGATAATGTTACTGTCATCGTTGATAAAGCTGCCGCTAGCAAACTAAGCCAAAAGTCCATTGATGAAGCGATTAACGCCTAATTATCTCCAATAATAACAATCATACAAAATAAACGGGTTCTTAGACAAAACTAATGTTTTGTCTAAGGACCCGTTTATTTTACGAACAATTTAATTTTAAAAGTATGCCTTTTAATTTATCTATATTATTATAGGCTACGGCATCTTTGGTCTAGTTCAATTTACCCGGTACGGAAGCAATACAATCCAAATTTCCTGACAATTGCCAGCTTGAAGCTTCAGCTGTCAATAAGAAATGTTGGCCCGTTTTTAATTGATAGGTTTGGCCGCCAACAGTTAATGTGCCAGTCCCATGTAAGACAGATACTAGGGTAAACGGATAGTGCTTCTCAAAATTGACAGTATCTTTGATCTGCCAATGATAAACGTTAAAGTACTTAGATACAGGCGCTGAAACCAATGTGATCAATTTAGAAGCACCCCGTGTTGTTTCGGTTGTATTGGCTGCAACTGGCGCAAAGGGAATTTGAGTCACATTGAAGGCATCATTCAAATGTAACGCACGTTTTTGGCCAGTCTTTGCGTCCACGCGATCATAATCGTATAACCGATAAGTCGTATCGCTGCTTTGCTGCGTTTCCAGAGCCATGATGCCCTTATTCAAGGCATGGACTGTTCCACTTGGTACATAAACAAAATCTCCCGTCTTAACTGGCTGTTTTCGCAATAACTGATCCCATTGCCCCGCTTTAACCATCGCTTCAAACTCGGCTTTAGTTTGTGCGTGGTGGCCAAAAATCAAATAAGCTCCTGGATCAGCATCAATAATATACCAACATTCTGTCTTACCCAAATCATGTGCATTTACCTTTGCGTAAGCATCATCAGGGTGTACTTGAACAGATAAACTAGCTTCGGCATCTAGGATTTTTGTTAACAATGGAAATCTTTCGCCAGGATAGTTACCAAACAAAGAGCGATCGGTTTGCCAAATTTGTGCTAATGTTTCACCGGCATGTGTGCCGTTTTTAATCACATTAGTCCCATGAGGGTGCCCGGAAATTGCCCAACACTCACCAATGTCATCTGCAGGTAATTGATAACCAAACTGAGCTAGTTTCTGCCCACCCCAGATTTTTTCTTTAAATACCGGTTTTAAAAATAAAACATCATTCTTTTGAGCCATATAAAAACTCCTTTTATGTGATTTTAAACTGTAAAGTTACAGGATTCCTGACAAAACGCGTCTACAATTCGGTCACGCTGATCCAAAAAAGCTTGATTATCCGCTTTAGGATGTACCCGATTCGTCAACACAACCAGAGCATTCTGATTTTGTCGATCAATGATCAAGAAAGTCCCTGTATACCCTGTATGATAAAGCAGCACATGCTGATCCTGTGCACTTAACCGAATATCCCAGCCCAAGGACCGCGGTTGATTCGGCAATTGACTATAGTTATGGAAGAGTGATTGAATGGTTCCTTGATCAAGGGGCGCGGTTTCAGGCTGATATTGTCCTAAAATCCACTGTGTAAATTGAACCACATCTGCTAAATTACTAAATAAACCAGCAGATGCGCAATGACTGCCTAAAATACGGGCCTTGGGATCGTGAACGATTCCCCGCAACAACCCCGTTTGATCATCATACGTGGTCGGAATAGCCAACCTAGGATCTGGTGCAAACGTCGTGTTGTTTAAATTTAAAGGCACCAGTATTTCTTGCGTTAATGTTTTTTGAACGGGTTCATGATAAATAGCTTCGATAATATAGCCTAAAAAAATCAAGCCAATATCTGTATATTTAACTCGTTGTTCAAATCCTGGTCCGACACCTAAGTGCAATAAAGCTTGTTTTAATTCAGCTGGTGGTAATTCATTGCGATGTGGGATGTAGCCCCCGATTCCTGAAGTATGTGTCAATAAATGCCAAATCTGGACACGTTCATCTTGAAACCCAGGCAAGAAACGTCGGATCGGCGTAGTCAATGATAGTTGCTGGGCTTGAATCAATTTTAAGATCATTGGCGTTGTTGTCATCACTTTAGTCAACGATGCTAAATCGTACAAATAATTAGGCTGTAATTTTTTAACTTCTGGCAGCCATTGCTGATCGCCAAGATAAGATATGTATGTATGTGCGCCGTCAATTAGCGCACTACTGACACCAGGGACAATCTTTTGCTGGACTAATTGTTGTATCAGACTTTTTGTTTCTTCAAAAGCCATTTATTTCATACTTCCTTAAGCCAAAGATAACCATAGCCGAATATTATTAGGATCTTGCAACATCAAATATTCATTGGCTTCTGAGTAATCAAAATTTGTGTAGCCATTATCTTGCAAATTATCAACTAAAGTGGTCATGTCGCGTTTTTCCGGTAATAAGATATTTACAAAATCTAGGCCATAATTATTATCTTGAACAAGTGCCAATTGTTGATTTTCTGGTGCCAAATTAACGCCAATATGATGATGATAGTCACCCGCTGATAAAAAGCGTTCTTCAGGATTGCCAGTCGGTTTTAGTGAAAAGCCTAAAACTTTCGTATAAAAATCAGCTGTTTTCTGCAGATCTTTAACTGCTAATTGGACATGGCCGATTGTTGTGCCACTAGGCAGACCGGAAAAAGAACCTCTCTTCTGGTCTAAAATAACTTTGGCATCAATATCATGCGTTATTTCATTTTCCCAATCATATTTGTCCATTGATGTCCATTTTTCAATTGTTTTATCGACAGCAAATTCCACACCATTACCTTCAGGATCGATAATTGCAAATACTTGACTGTACCCATTTTCGTAAACGCCCGTCAAACTAATACTGTTGCTCTGGATATGTGTCAAAATCGTGCCTTGCTGACTTGAATGGGGTAATAAGATTGCAAAATGTTCTAGGCCAGTAACCGCTTGATTAGGCATAACACCATCAATTTCACGTAAAGTCAATAATACCTGCTGATTGACTCGGACCCCCAAGTAGCTCGTATCTTGCGTTTGCTTTAACAAATCAAAGCCAACGATTTTTGTATAAAAATCAGTCATGGCGCTCAAATCTGAAACCTTTAAAGCAACGAAACCAATACGCGTTTCTGGTGCAATTCGAAAGTTTTCCATCATAATTCGCCTCACTAAGCTAAAGAAATTAAACTAACCAAATTTAAACGCTCTAGACCAATCATACCACACTTTTAAAAACGAAAGTGCTGATGAACCTAACCGCTTACACATTATTATACCTAAAAATAGTGGTCAACAAACAAATTTGCTTTGTCTGAGACCACTATTTACGTAAAAATTTTAAACTATAATTAAACTGCTAAACTACCTGAGAATTGGCTATTGTATAAATCAGCATAGAAGCCATTTTTAGCTAATAGTTCTTCATGGGTCCCAGTCTCGATAATACTCCCGTGATTCATCACAATAATATTATCCGCATCTTGAATCGTCGATAATCGATGGGCAACTACAAAACTTGTCCGCCCCTTCAACAATTGATTCATCGCATGCTGAATCTGCAATTCTGTCCGAGTATCGACGGAACTCGTGGCTTCATCAAGAATCAAAATATCAGGATCCGCTACAAAAGCACGTGCAATCGTTAATAACTGTCGCTGCCCTTGAGAGATATTAGAAGCTTCTTCATTCAAGACCGTATCATAACCATCTGGTAACTGGCGCACAAACTCATCCACATGAGCAGCTTTGGCAGCATCAATAATCTCGTCATGCGTTGCTTCTTCACGGCCGTACTTCAAGTTGTCATAAATCGTCCCTGTAAAGAGCCAAGTGTCTTGTAACACCATCGCAAAATGAGCCCGCAACGCTTCGCGACTCATGTTCCGAGTATCTCGGCCTTCCAGCTTGATCGAACCAGCCTTGATATCATAAAAGCGCTCCAATAAATTGATGATTGTCGTTTTGCCAGCACCAGTTGGCCCAACAATGGCAATCATTTGTCCAGGATGCACATCTAAATTGTAATCCGTTAATAATAGCTCTGACCCATCATAACCAAATTGAACATGCTCCATCGCAATTTTACGTGGATCATTGGGGACGTCAGGAATTTCTACCTGAGTGTCCATCATATCTGGTTCATCTAAAATTTCAAAAATACGCTCAGCCGAAGCAATAGTTTGTTGAATGGTGTTTGCCAAATTAGCTAACTGAGAAATTGGTTGTGAGAATTGTTGGGTATATTGTAAGAAAGCTTGAATATCCCCTAAGGCAATCGTCCCATGAGCCACCGCTGTCCCACCGACAATTGCCACAACGATGTATCCTAAATTGTTGACGAATGTCATTAAAGGCATAATAAAGCCAGAAATCATTTGTGCTTTCCAGGAAGCACTAAATAAACGATCATTTTCGGCTTTAAAAACAGTCAGATCCTTAGCTTCATGATTAAAACTCTTAGTTTCAATATGACCACCATAAGTTTCTTCGACTTTATTATTTAATAACCCTAATGATTTCTGCTGGGCAGCGAAAAACTTTTGTGATCGTGGCGCCACGACGCCAACGACGATCAAACTTAGTGGGATGATGGCTAACGCAATCAGCGTCAACTTCCAACTGATGGTCAACATCATCCATAACGTGCCGATGAACATCACAGTACTAGTGATCACTTGTGTAATGTTCTGCTGCAAGGTATTGGCAATATTATCCATATCGTTGATAGCCCGGGACATAATATCTCCATTTTCATGGGTATCATAATAATTGATCGGTAAATGTTTCATCTTACGTTTCAGATCTCGCCGCAAAAAGTAAACCGTCCGTTGGGAAATACGCGTCATCACAAATTGCTGAATAAAACTGAATAAAGCTGAAGCAAGATACATTAAAATAACAATCAAAATGATGTGCTTGATCTTATCAAAATCGATTGGATACCGACTGACCGTCATGCCTGCTTTTTGCTCAGCTGTTCCTCGCATGACACCCTTGAAAATTTCTGTCGTTGCTTCACCTAAAATTTTAGGTGTCCGAATCTGAAAAATTTGTGAAGTGACCGCAAAAACAACCACGACGGCCAAGCCGATATAATATCGACGCATATATTTGAATAGCCGGCCAGTTGTACGCCAAAAGTTTCTCGGCTTGGAACCGGGAAGATTCGCATGACCGCCACCAAAGCCATGACCACCGCCACGGGGTGATGACGTTCCATTATTATGCTTGGTCTCACTCATCGACTGCCGCCCCCTCTCTAATTTGAGATGCCAGAATATCTTGATAAACTGGACTATTTGTCTTCAACTCTTCATGCGTGCCGTAACCAGCCATTCGGCCATTATCTAATACTAAAATCTCATCTGCAGAAGCCACCGTTGAAACTCGCTGACCAACAATCACAATAACTTTATTTTTCATTTGCGGATCATTAGTGAGTGCTTCACGCAACTGGGCATCCGTTTTAAAATCCAAGGCTGAAAAAGAATCATCAAAAACATAAATCGAAGCATCCTTAACTAAAGCTCGCGCAATCGCCAAACGCTGTTTTTGTCCACCGGAGAAATTATTTCCCCCCTGCTCAACAGTCATATCTAAACCTTTACCAGTTTCTTTGACAAAATCAGAAGCCTGGGCGATGTCCAGCGCATGCCAGATAGCCTCATCCGTAGCCACAGCGTTCCCATACTGCATGTTTTCACGCAAATTGCCTTTAAATAATAGGGCTTTTTGGGGAACCAATGACACTTGATCTCGCAAGTCGGCCTTAGTCACATCACGAACATCCAATCCGTTGACTAGGACACGCCCTTTTTCCACGTCATAGAATCTTGGAATCAGATTGACGAAAGACGACTTACCAGAACCTGTGCCACCAATAATAGCCAAGGTTTGGCCTGCATGGACAGCCACATTAATATCGGCTAACGCTAACTCTTCAGCTTTGCGATAGCGATAGTCCACATGGTCAAACTGCAAAGCTGCTTGTGTATTTGCAAATGATTTAGGTGTTTTAGGATCGTTGATTTTTGTATTTAAATTCAAGACTTCGTTGATCCGGTCAGCGGCCGCTTGGGCTCTTGGTAAAAAGACGAATACAAAAGAAAGCATCATAAAACTAAATAGGATTTGCATCGCATAGGTCATGAATGCGATCATGTTCCCAGTTTCAGTCGCTTGGTTGGCAATCAAATTAGCTCCCATCCAAGTAATCCCAATATTTGTACCCGACATGATCAAGGTCATTAAGGGAAACATACCGGCCATAATTGAAAATACTTTTAAAGCATTGTTGGTGAAGTCGGTATTGGCTAGATCAAATCGTTTTTGCTCGAAATCATCACGGCGAAAGGCACGGATAACTCGCACACCAGTCAAACCCTCACGAAATACCAGATTCAAGCGGTCGGTTAATTTCTGCATCCGTTTAAATAATGGCACCGCAAAGTACATTAGACCGCCAATAACGATCAACAGAACTGGAATGACGTAAATAAAAATCTGGGTCAATTGATGATCACGCTGATAAGCTAAAAAACTAGCGCCGATGAGCGTGATTGGCGCCATGATCATCATACGTAGCATCATCATCATGACGTTTTGGACTTGGACCACATCGTTTGTCGTCCGCGTGATCAATGAACTTGTCCCTAAGCGGTCAAATTCATCGTTCGAATAATTAGTTACTTTCGTAAAAATTTCGTTTCGTAAATCTCGCCCTAACCCTTGAGAAATCCTCGAAGCTAGGAAAACATTGCCCACTGCGGCAATAATACTAATGAGTGAAATCCCTAGCATTTGGATTCCAATGCGCTGGATCAAAGCAACATCCCCATTGGTAATCCCTTTATTGACAATATCTGCTGTCAATTTGGGCAAGGACAAGTTTGCAATCACTTGAATGATCATAAAAACAGTCGCTAACAGGACTGCCCAAAATGATACCCGCTTCTTAATCAGTTTCCACAATCTGGTCACATCCCCTTTTCTTTTTGAGCGCCAAACTGGAGCCACTCAATAATTTGATAAAATTGATGCTTTGTTGCCGCTAAATCGTAGTCTGGCTCTACTTGTTTCTTAAGATAATAGTGCGCCACACTTTGATAAAAAACGCCCATCAAAATATGCATTAACAGTTGGTAATCTTCAGATCCCTGAATTTTCAGTTTTTGCCAATCTACATTATCAGGTAGGTCGATTGGCCGCCTTGAAGGATGATTTTGATGCTTAAAGCGGTCGGATAACTTCTTACTGCGGGAATAGTCCATATGCAAAAAGACATTCTTATAAAAAGCCGCATTTGTTCCCATGATCGCATCTGTCAACAAATTACCAAAATAGTGTTTGAAAGCAGCGAAGAGGTCGCCCTGAAATTCATCTAAAGCATGAAACCAGTCGTCGATCGAGGCTTGCCGCTTACTTTCAATCAGATAGTCATAAACATCAGTTTTATCATAAAAGTACTGATAAAAGCTGCCTCGAGGAATCTTAGCAGCTTGGACCAAATCGGTAATAGAGACTTCATCAAAAGGTGCTCGAGAAAATTCATGAAATGCCGCATCAACTAGGCGTTTTTGCTTGGCAACATCTAAGTTAAAAAAAGTTTGTTTCGGCATTTTAACTCCTTTACAAAATATGACACCCTGTCACATGACAAGGTGTCATTATACGCTGAATCGTTCAAAAGTAAAGTCTTAAATCTGTAACTTTGCACGAATTTGTTGGCGATCGGCACTATTGACCAACTGAACTTGGCAGTCGCCCTGATGATACTGCACAATACTAACGCCCGTATTCTTGATCAACCGCTGGGGCACTTGTGTCGGATCTAATAGATAGATAAAGGTACTTAACACCAGTCCATGTGATACAACCAAAATATTGCCATCTTGAACCTCAGATCGGTTTAAAAGTCGGCCAAAACCAGATAACAACCGCTCTTTTACTTCTTGATAAGACTCGGCTTGGTGGGTCGGATCAAGTTGATGTAAGGCGTTGATAAAACCTAAGAATCGTTTAGGATCATTAAATAGCAACACCGTTTTTTGCAGGCCATAAGCATGCACCATCCGCATAAAAATATGGCGATACGTCACACCTTCTAAATTGCCAAAATTATACTCCCGTAAAAATGAAACTTCTTCCAGTGGGACTACTTGATCTGCAGCTTTGAGAATGGTTTGTGCAGTCATTTTAGTCCGCTGACTATCACTGCAGTAAGCATGTTTGATGGGAATTATCTGTAAAATATGGCCAACTTTTTCCGCAGCAGCAATCTCCGTTGGTGTTAGTGGTGAATCCGTTAAGCCTTGTAGACGGCCTTTTTTATTTGACTGGGTTTGACCATGTCGAACCAAGATCAGATTAGTTGTCATTTCCCCCACTCCTTACTATTATCAACAAATCATGCTAAAATTAAGCATACTCATTTTTGGTCGCGCTACGTTTACAAATATAATAATATTATGGAGTTTAATATGACACAAAACAAGTCAGAACAAAATATTCAGATCCTGGAATTTATCCAGAAAAATCCCACTAAAGTCGTCTTAGAGCCCTTAAACTATGCGAATGTTCTAACCTTTGGACTATCCGATAAATACTACTCCTATGACGTTAAACAATTCCCAGATCGAAGATTACACGTGTTACGTATGCCAACAGCTGAAATTCAGTCTAATCATGACTTATTGACTTATTTTTTCCAAATGACCGCTGAAAAATCTAAAAAAACTTTTGAAAATGTCTGGCTGACAACCTCGCATCTAACGGATCTGGGCTTACTATTAGTTGAGCTGTCTTTTGAATAATGAAACATCGTGACTATGCTCGCATCTTTAAATCTCTGCGCACGCAATTACTGACATTTGTACTGGTTGGTTTGATGCTACTAATTTTACGCCAAATCTTTACCACAATTTGGTTAGTTTTTGCCTTTTTCGGTTGTGTCTTATACTGTAGTTTACTTTTCATTGGTTTGATTTTAATTTGGATTTTAGACCGAAAAAGTTAACTTTAGCTTGTATTTTTAGTCATTGTCAGTTAAAATATTTTTTGTGCCATTATTGCCCGTTGGTCAAATGGTTAAGACGTCGCCCTCTCAAGGCGGAGTTGCGGGTTCGATTCCCGTACGGGCTATAATTAAAACAGCAGAGAACAGATGAGTTGCCCCAAAACATTGTTAAATCAGTGTTTTGGGGCTTTTTGTTTTGCTTAAAACGGCAGAGAACGGCAAAAGTCTTGTCACCAAATCACTTTAAAAACAGTAGTTTTGCCACCAAAAATCCTCTTTTGGTGACAAATACTTTAAGATCAACACTTTTAAACTGAATTAAATCCACTCTATGAATATATATTGAGTCACCTCTATTTCAATTTCTGTATTTTGTGTTAATGAGATTTAATAAAAGTGAAAGGAGGCAATATTATGAAAAATATCGATAACTATAACCTGTTCTTAAATACCGTATTCTATTTATTTGCTCTACTGTTACTGGTCGCAACTGTGTTCTTCGCTCACTTTACAAACTTATTAGCTCTTTTATGCGTCGATGCACTTGCTATTTACTTGCTGATTAAGCAAATCTACATTGCCTATGATCGAACATAAGAATCACACGACCATAAAGTACGGGGACATTAGCATTGGGATGTTGTTAAAACCAGGCCCTGTTAAAACACCCGTTATTTCTATGGCCCCTGAAAAACAACACTAAAACCTTGACTTCATCATATTCTCTCGTCAACCGGCCATCGTTTCTTGGCAAAGAGTCATGAATCCTGAATAATAAGATTATAAATATAATTATAAAAAGGAGGACTAACCATGGTCAAAACCTTAAAAGCAATCAATTGGCTGCCCTTGATCCTTTGTATCGTAGTTATTCAGGGTATCGGGTTTCTATCAAGTGTGTTATCAGGTGATATCCGTCAGACTTATAATAGTTTAAACCAACCACCATTATCACCGCCAGGACCAGTCTTCGGCATCGTATGGCCCATCTTGTATTTATTTATCGGTATGGCCTTATATCTGCTGATTTCGGCTCAAGTAACCAGCGGTTTAAAACGAACTAGTTTGATTCTATTTGGGGCTCAGTTGTTGATCAACTTTCTCTGGACGATTATTTTCTTCTCTGGGAACAACTACTGGCTTGGCTTTGCATTAATTATCTTACTAGATATTTTAGTTATCGCTTGTATTGCGCAATTTAGTAAGGTTCAAGTCTTCGCCAGTTACTTGATGGTGCCTTATCTCATTTGGATCTTATTTGCCACTTACCTATCTTTTGGTGTTGCTTGGTTAAATTAATTCGGTCAATCAAAGTATTAAATTCATATTTGAACAGAAAATTTATCTGAACTTGAAACTTTTCTTCCACCCCGTTAGTTATAATAAATTTATTGGGAGGAAGCATAGATAAGTCACCGCTTGGGTGGCTTTTTTATTTTGAAGGCAACATAAAAATAGCCACTTACCTAATGTAAATGACTACGAAGTTGTATTAAATTTAATTAAGCGGCAACTTGAGGATTACGTTTGAGCGCTTTGATAGCCGCTTGGATGGTAATACCTTGACCCATCTTGTTGTGAGCATCAACAACAGTAAATAATTGAGTTTCGGTATTTAACATAATTTTGTATTTCATATCTAAGGACCTCCTAAGGTTAATAATTAGACGGTCGTTGGTAGCGATTGGTGTAACTATACGCTTCTCAAAAATTATTGTCAAACTTTTAGGTTCGTATGTTAGAATGCTTGCAGTAACTATTTTGAACGGGAGGCATAACCTTGCCAAAACAATACTTAAAACTCGACCAGGATGATCAACCCTATTATGATCAATTAATAACAGCCGAAATCTATCCGGAAGCCCAATTTTATAGTTTTGCTAAAAATGACTCTGAGATTGAATATACGAATCAGCATTATCGTGCCCAGACAAAAGATCATAAAATTAGTTCTGAAGATATCCCATTATTTATGGGATGGCTTTTTCACTCAGTTGTACAGAATTTTTTGGATGTCCAGCAGACCGATTTTAATTTAGCCATGTTTGACAATGATTTTGAGATGTATCAGCATTGGCTCGGTTTAGCAAAGAATTTTCCAGCGTTCTATCAGTTTTTCTTTACTCAAGCCACGGACTTCTTTACAGATATTGTTTTTATTGATGATCAGGGTCAACAATCACACCTATATCAAGAAGTCGCAGACTGAACCCTTTAAATTAAATTTAAGCTTCAATTAAACTTAGACCATTGTTTTAATTTCTAGGCTAAATAAGCTATAATTTTAGTATTGAATTGACTAGGAGGTTACACGATGAAAGCCACTAAGCTTTTTGTGAGCATCGTGCAGTATTTTATCGCGGTATTTATCGTGTTCCAGACATATTCTGCTTGGTCACAAAGCATCACCACTGACTCAAGTCAAAAGATTGTTTATACTGCTTTTACCATTTCAGCCTGTTATTTGATCAGTGGCATTATTAACATGGTCTACTACCGGTCAGAATCATTTATTCCGGAGGTAATTTACTTTATCTTCATGTTTGTTGGCTGGTTCTCTGCCCGTAATGACACCGTTTTGTATAACTTTTTAAACGTGTGGGCTTGGTTAGGTTTACTGCTTGGCGTTGGCTTTTTGCTCTGGCATATCATCAAAGTTGTCTTTACGGATGCTGGTAATCAACCAGATAAAAAAAATACTAGGCATCGACGTGGCGGTCTGACCACTGATCCTGCGTCTGAGGCATTTGAACCCGATCAGTCAGCCGCTTATTTAAATCAGCGTCCGCAACCGCCACTTTCCAGACAACCGGGGCAAAATTATCGTCAACCACAACCTTTGAGAAACCAACAATTACCGCCTAGACAAGCAAATGCTGATTTTGTACCAACCAATCAACTGCCGCCCCGAAATCCAAACTTGCGATCAGCCCCAATGCCTGATAATCCGATGGTCCAACCGACAAGGTCAAGTATGACTGAAACACCGACGCGGGAATCTCGGCGGCAACGACATCAAAAATCTGGCAATTCTAGACGGAAACGCCGTTAGAATTGGCATATAAAAACACTGTCTTGACCTGAAGCATCTTGTTAAGACAGTGTTTTTTTGTTACTTAGATTAGAATTGTTTTATCCCAAAATTTTTACGAAGAATTTGACGCCAACTGTTGACGAAGGGCATCTGCTGCAGAATTTTTTGCACCCATTGATTCGTCGGCAATAATGCTAATAATTGATGACTAGAAAATTGGGAAAATAATAAGTTCTGACCGTATAACTGGCCAAGCCGGCTTTGAAAGTCTGGTGAATCGAGACATTTCAAACCTTTATTGGGATTATTACGATCACCAAGCAATAAATGTGCCTTAGGAAAATCCGTTTTAAGATCAATGGGCCGCTGCTTATGGTGTTGGGCGATAACTATCGGTAAACGAATATACCAAACTAACCGCTTTCGCTCCAAAAATAGACAATATTGTAGTATTGCCTGACTTAACGAATCTAACCTAAACCAAGGCACCTCATAATCTGTACGCGCTAATAAATATCGTATCCGAGGCATCAAGTTCCCAGGATGGTCAAACTGCGACCAAATTACCTCAATTTGCTGAGCATTTTTCAACCATGAAGGATGATTGGCGATTCTTAACGTCAGCCACTGCATGTGCTGCCCTTTTTGACGCGATAATAGCCAATAAGAACTCACACTGTCATGAGCAAAATTGACACCAACAATATGCACACCGAGCGGCAATGCTTCGCCCACAGCAGCCAACATCTGCTGGCGATATTGTGACTCAGTTGATTTTGCCAGTTGCTCCAATTGTCGGTGAGTCATCTTTAATAGCCCTCTTTAGTGATTAGACTGCTCAACCTTGCGCTCATAAACCTTGCTGCCCACCGCATCAATTGTCCACATCCAAATCATATGGCCCAACAGTTCAGAAACATGCTCTTCCATTGGTTGATCTTTCGCAGCGGGCACGACTTTCATAGCGGGTAAAGCAAATAAATGTGCCCCAGCCCAAGCGCCAATACCAAATAAAGTGCCGTGACCTAACTTAAGAATTGGCAAATAATGCCCTAATACCATATAGGCCACACCAAAAGTTGTTGAAAAACCATAATGAACCAAGTAACTTGGCCAAGGTAAATCGTGACCGTTATAACTATACGTTGCATGGGCAGCCTCAGTGCTGACACCAAAGTTTTCTAATGTTTGCTGCGGCGGATTCGTCGCATCCCGAGCTGGTGTTCGGGGTGGCATCAAATTTTCCCAACCCATTTTGACCATGCCAGCGATGATACCAGCTGCCGTTCCAGCTGCAATAGCAGGCCATAATTTAAATTTTGTCATGAAAAAACCTCCTCACGTAATTTAAAGCTATTATACAACGTGGGACTATTTTTGACATGATTGGCGGCTGGTATGGACTCAAATTCTAAAGTTAATTGTATTTCATATAGTAATGTTATAATTGTAATTACTATTGAAAATAAGCAGGTTATCTATTTGGTTTCCTAAGCAACAATATCTTTTTCAACAAATAAATGATTCAGTTATCTAATTACAACTTCAAAAAGCTTTCTCTCTTTTTTTTATATTTCAAGCTAAATTTAGAAAGGTAAATTCTTATGGCTAAAGAAAACAAAAATGCAACTTTCAGTGTTGATCAACTATTAGAAAATTTAATTGGTGCTTATTTTTGCGGCAAGAATTATGTTTTAAATGGAAAAGAAATGGATCGTAAAGAATCCAGATTACTCGCTTATTACTTACTTGATCTCGTCGATATATTAGAACGTTCAATAAGAAGTCGCACTGGAAAAGAGTTAGACTATAACTACAGACCAGCAACTGGAACAGTAGACCTACTGCCCTTACAGTTACTAGTAGAAAGATTAAACAAAGAATCCAACAGAAAAAATTAAACGAATGTTACCCCACTCTGTATTTTTAATAGAACATATAAAAACTTTGAATTTCCTTAAAATAAAAAAATACCTATAAACCTTGTCACATCAAGGTTCATAGGTATTAAATCGAAACTCTGGTAAAACTAGTAAACACTCAAAAATGCCGATGGCAGGAATCGAACCTGTACGGGATAAAATCCCACAGCGACCTGAACGCTGCGCGTCTGCCAGTTCCGCCACATCGGCAACAACATATTATATTTTACCAGAAATCAGCAAAATTAAAAGCATAAATTTTAAGAAGGTATTTTATGAATAAAATCACATTAGATTTCGTCAAAAAAACCGTTATTCCAAGAAAGTCCGCCACCCACAAAGGCAATTATGGCCGCATTCTGATCATTGGGGGCAACCAAAATTTTGGTGGTGCTGCGATTATGAGTGCCACAGCCGCAGTTTACGCTGGTGCAGGTCTCGTCACTACAGCCACGGATCCAATGAACTTTACCGCACTACATGCGCGCCTACCCGAAAGTATGGTTTTAGATTTTAATGACTTAGATGCTTTGAGCACTATGATGGCAAAGATGGATGTAGTCGTCATTGGCCCTGGCCTAGGGACCGATGCACCTAGTGAACAAATTTTACGGACTGTTCTAAATCAAGTCAGTGAAAATCAAAGTATCATTATTGATGGCTCAGCAATCACACTGATTGCCGCCAAAAAGTTAACCTTGCCTAGACAAGGTCATCTGATTTTCACCCCGCATCAGATGGAGTGGCAGCGGCTATCAGACATTACGATTGCGAACCAAACTGACGCAAATAATCAGCAGGCTTTACAAAAAATGGTCACTCAAAACAAAAACATCTATCTTGTACTCAAAAGCAACCAAACAAAGGTTTACTTACCTAATCAGGAAATTTGGGTAAATACAACGGGCAATCCCGGAATGGCGACGGGTGGCTCTGGCGATGCATTAACAGGTATTCTAGCAGCTTTTATTGGTCAATTTAAACCATTGTCTGCCAGTATACTTGCGGGTGTTTATACCCACAGTGCCGTAGCTGATCAAATCTATCAAGAACAATATGTGGTTTTACCACAACGATTAAGTGAACGCCTGCCCTACTTCATGCATCAATTAGCTGATCGTTCCAACCAAGCCCATCAATTAGGCTTTCATTTCTAACATAGCGATTTCATCAACAGTTAATGCTCGGTAAGTGCCGGGCTCTAACTGATCATCTAAAACTAGGCCGCCCATTTGCACGCGTTTTAAGGTTAATACTAATTTATCCACCGCTTTAAACATCCGCTTGATTTGATGAAATTTTCCTTCCGCAATTGTTACCCGCACAAGCGAGACTACTTGGTCTGCGCTTGTTTCTTTTTTTAAAATTTCCAGTTGCGCTGGTTGCGTTGTGAAATCTTCTAATTCGATACCTTCTGCAAAAATAGCAATATCTTGTGCCGACACGTCCCCCTGCACTTCTGCTTCATATATCTTAGCCACATGATGCTTAGGACTCAAAAGTCGATGTGCTAACTGACCATCATTACTGATTACCAATAACCCGGTGGTATTCTTATCTAAGCGGCCAATCGGAAATAAATCAGCTCTAAAATCATTAGGCTGTAATAAATCGATCACTGTATCATCAACCTTGTCATGCGTTGCCGAAAGGACACCAGCCGGCTTATTCATTTCGTAATAAAAATTGACTTGGTAAACCAATGGAATCTCATCAAATGTAACTTCATCTTGTGTTGCCTCTACCTGAAATTTTGCATCTTTTACGATGGACCCGTTCACTTTGACTCGTTTTTGTTTCAGCAGCTGTTTCACTTCTTTTCGTGTCCCGATCTGCAAATCAGCGAGATATTTATCTAAACGCATATTTAATTCCCTTCATCGAATCATTAACTTCTATTTAATATTTAATCGGCGTCGAATGCCAGCAACTCGAGACCCTAAAATTCGATCTGCTAAATGAAATTTTAAAGTAAGATAACCATAAATAACAATCCCAACGAGTACGCCGAATGCCAGCGGTATAACGGTCATAAAACGGCTGTATGGATTGATAAATAAATAAAGGCCTTTGACTACCAACCAAACAACGATCATCATCATAGTTGCAAAAATAACAATGCCGAAAATACGCCGCAATAAGCGATTCAAGTTGAACCCATAGATCCGATATAACGCCCAAAACATAAAGCCACAGGCAACGGTCATACCGGCTAGAGTAGCTACCAAAGGCCCAAACACCCTAAAGAAATAAATCATAGGATATTGTAAAATAATTTTGGTAATGACACCGAAACCAAGATATAACATCGCTTTTCGGTTCATATAAAGGCCTTGTAATACTGAAGCTAGAACCATAAATAGACCCAAAAAAATTGCGAGGTAGCTATAAAATTGTAATACGACGGTGCCTAGTGGAATGGCCCAGGATTGTAAGTCACCAGAATTATAAAATAAGACGTATAGTGGGTGCGCCAAGGCGGCCATGCCAAATGATGCCGGCACCATGACAAACATAAATAACTCCACCGCATCATTAATTTGTGTCTGAATCCCTTTGATATCTTTACGGGCGTGGGCGCCAGATAGTAATGGCACCACAGTTAATGACAAGGCAGTGGCTAAAGACACCGTAATCATCACGAGTTTATTCGCATTAAAGTTAAAAATTGCAAACATCGCATCAATCGTATTTTGCGAAGCATTCACAAAATCACGCATCATTGGTGGAAAGGTATATTGATCAATAACCTGAAAGAAAGTTGTCCCGCTATCTAAAATGATGAATGGGATGGCTTGGTGGATGATTTCACGAATGATCTGTCCAGTTGAGATATTGATCTCATTGGCGGAATTAGCGGCCAATTCATCCAAATTAGGCTTGCGTTTCAGGTAATACCAAAATAGGATCCCGATCCCCGTGATTGCCCCAATAAATGCCGCAAAGGTAGATTGAGTCACCGCTGAAACATAATTACCACTACCTACCCGCATGATTAAATAGGTCAGTAATAACATGTAAGCTACTCGACCCAGCTGCTCAAAAAACTGGGATAAGGCTGAAGGCGCCATCTCATTGTAGCCCTGGAAAAAGCCTCGGGTAATACTCATCATTGGAATTAACAATAACGCAAAACTCAAGGAACGAAATAGTGGCACCGTTCGTTGATCGACTTTAAATGTGCCAAAATCCATGGATAGTATTGGCGCACCAAAAAACATCACCAGCGCCGCAACAAAGCCAAACAAGGCCATGATTTTCATACCCTGTTTAAATAATCGTTGACCTAGCGCATATTCATTCAAAGAATTATAATGGGCTACTTGCTTTGAAATGGCCCCAGGGATGCCTGCTGCCGAAATAACTAGAAAGATGCTATAAATATTGTAACCTTTACTGTAAATTGCATTTGCAGATGAGGAATGTGCCCCCATCCAAGTTGTCCAAGGAATAATATAAATAGCACCTAATACCCGGGAAAAGATACTACCAGCAGTCATCCAAGCTGAGCCCTTGAGCAAGGAACTTTTAGACGATTGCACTGGTTTATCTTCAGTATGTGCTGTTTCTTGAGCACTTATTTTTTCTGGCGAATTAGCCATTGATCCGTTCTCCTTTAAAACACGATTAAACTACATTGTAAGTTATTCTCCCGTCCGCCGCAATTTTATTTAAGTGAATTTAAAAATTAATCCCTAAAAATTTAAGAATTATAAAATAAGTCTGAGCACATGGCAAATTAACGTCACAAACGGTTTATCTTAGAAATAAACATAATGGAAAAGTGGCCAAGAACAAAACATTCGTTTCGTCTCAGCCACTCAAATTTACATAACCTATTGTGAGTTATTTTAACTATTGCTCGATCCAACCGCCGTCAATTGGAATCACAACGCCATGGATAAAATCAGCCCCATCACTCAGTAAGAATAGGGTTGTTAAAGCAACCTCTTTGGCTGTCCCCCAACGCTTAGCTGGTGTCTGTTGAGCCACAGCTTTAGCCATGGCGCCCGTTCCAGCAAAATCGGCAGCATTCATGGGTGTATCGATTGCCCCCGGCGCCAAGCAATTCGCACTGATTCCCTTAGCCGCATAATCATAATCTAGCTGTTTCGTATAGCCAATCACTGCATGTTTGGCTGCGGTATAGACGGCGCCGCCCCCACCGGCAACTAAACCGGCAATCGAAGCCATATTCACGATTTTTCCATGGCCGTTTTGAATCATGTCCGGTAAAAATGCATTGACTAATAAAAACTGACTTTTTAGATCTGTCTGCATGAATGTATCCCAAGTCTGGCTGGTTGTCTCTAGTGTGGGCCGGTAACCATCGAGTATCCCGGCTGTATTGAGCAAAAACGCCATTGTTTCTCGCCCAAGATCTTGCTTTATCTTGGTAACAGTTTGTTGCAGCTGATCTTCTTGACTTAAATCACAGCGATAAAAATTTAACTGCTGCGGATAACGGTCAAGCAACGTCTGCAAGGCGTTGCCAAGTTGGCGATCGATCACATAACAGTTGGTACCTTGCTGTAAAAGTTGTAACGTTTGTTGGAACCCGATCCCAGAATTTGCACCGGTGATCAGCGCAGTCTTGCCAACTAATTCAGGATAAGTTGGCTGCGTCACTAGTCTACTAATACCCAATCATCTGCTAAAATATCACAGACTGTCGGTTGAAACATGGAAAGTGCAGGTTCCTCTTTGGTACGTATCAAGAAATATGGTGTGACTGCTTCACCATTTTCTAAGGGCTGTTGTACTTCAAAAATATAAAGCTCTGAGCCACCCCAGCCTTGGCGAACTGCTTTTTTGCCGTTTTTAATTTCTGGTAAAATCTTTTCAAAAGTCATCCAAACACCTCAAAATTCATTTTATTAATTATTTTGTAAAGTCAATTCGTTTTTGTAAGAGATAAACAAGAATGGCGCCTAATGCCATGGACAATAATTCACCCAAAGCAACTGTGCCATAAGTTGGCCAAAACGGCACTTTTGTCACAATATTAAGTTCCAAAGCCACGCTCCAAGTCATCAGAGTACAAACCACCGTTGTGATCGTTAACTTCACTGGCACTGATTTAACTCGTTTGGTTAAAAAGTAGCTGATCGTTGTCATGACTAAAGTCCCTAAAGTTCCAAACACAATATCAACGATCCCCAGCGGTGAAACCAAGTTAGCTAATGCACAGCCAATCGTCAGCGCTATGATATAACGCTTATTGAACGCTACGAGATGATTAAATCCTTCCGACAAACGTAATTGAATCGCCCCGTAGCCAAAGGGTACAATTACCATGGTTACGGCCACGTATAACGCAGCCACCAATGCGATTTTTGTAACTTCTGCCGTTTTAGTTGAAACTTTTTCCAAAATATTGCCTCCTTAGTTTTTTAAGGTGGGATTTTGCGAACCACCTATGTGTCTTTAATACACAAACAAAAGTAATTATAGCAAAATAACTTGCCTCTGAACATAGCAAAAAGCCGAATCCAAAATATCATTGGTATCCGGCCTTTTTTAGTATGTTGCATTATCCAAATAAAGCTTTGAATAGTTTTATTTGGCAACGATATTGACGATCTTATTAGGCACAACGATCACTTTACGAATTGTTTGTGTCCCGACAAATTTTTGGACATGTTCATCTGCCCGAGCTAAGGCTTCTAATTTTACCTTATCTGTATCTCGAGCAACTTTTAAGTGCCCGCGAACTTTGCCATTGACCTGAACAATTACTTCAACTTCATCTTCAATCAAGTATTGTTCATCATAAGTTGGCCAAGGTTCATAGGTCAAAGTTTCGTCATGCCCTAATTCTTGCCAAAGTTCTTCCATCATATGTGGTGCGATTGGTGCTAATAGTTTGACTAAGCCTTCCATATACTCAACTGGCAAAGCATCGGCCTTTGAAGCCTCATTTACAAAAACCATCATTTGCGAGATAGCCGTATTGAAATGCAAAGCTTCAAAATCTTCAGTTACTTTTTTCACAGTTTGATGATAAATAGTTGTTAATGTCCCATCATTTTCTGTTGTGACATGGTCTCGTAGTTTGCCTTGATCATCAACAATCAACCGCCAAACTCGATCCAAGAATTTCCGTGCTCCAGATAGTCCCTCTTCACTCCACGGGATAGAAGCATCCAACGGCCCCATAAACATTTCATAAAGCCGCAATGTATCGGCACCAAATTGTTCAACAACATCATCAGGATTAACCACATTGCCTTTAGACTTAGACATTTTTTCGTGGTTTGCACCCAAAATCATACCTTGGTTAAAGAGATGTTGGAATGGTTCTGGTGTTGGTACGACACCAATATCATATAAGAATTTGTGCCAGAAACGGGCATAAAGTAAATGCAGCACCGCATGTTCCGCACCGCCAATATAAAGATCCACTGGCATCCAAGCTTTTAGTTTATCATAGTCGGCTAAAGCTTCTTTATTATGAGGATCTACAAAGCGCAGGAAATACCAAGAACTACCGGCCCATTGCGGCATCGTATTTGTTTCACGCCGGCCTTTGCGACCATTCTTGTCAACCACATTGACCCAATCATCCAAATTAGCTAAAGGACTTTCCACAGATCCAGACGGTTTAACATCTGGTGTTTCTGGTAGAATTAATGGTAACTCTTCTTCAGGAACAAGGGTTGTTTCCCCATCTTCCCAATGAATGATTGGAATGGGTTCACCCCAATACCGTTGCCGCGAGAACAGCCAATCTCTTAACCGATAATTTACTTTTTTAGCACCTACATGATGATCTTCCAACCAAGCAATCATCTTATGAATACCCTCATCTTTATTGGTACCATCTAAAAACTCAGAGTTAATGTGTAATCCATCACCGGTAAAGGCTGCATCGGCAACATTACCACCATCGACAACTGGAATAATTGGTAAATCAAACTTTTTAGCAAAGGCAAAATCCCGATCATCGTGTGCTGGTACGGCCATGATTGCCCCAGTCCCATAACTTGCTAAAACATAATCGGAAATCCAGATTGGAATCTGCTTGCCATTAACTGGATTAACCGCATAGGCTCCAGTAAAGACGCCGGTTTTATCTTTATTTAGATCGGTTCGATCTAAATCACTCTTATGGGCTGCTTCATCCTGGTAGGCTTTAACCACCTGTTTTTGCTCAGCTGTCGTGATTTTATCGACTAGCTCATGTTCCGGTGCCATGACCATATAAGTCGCACCAAACAGCGTATCAGGACGTGTGGTAAAGACTTCAATTGTATCTTCGCTGTCAACCACTTTAAAAGTTACCGCAGCACCTTCAGAACGGCCGATCCAATTACGCTGCATTTCTTTAACATTTTCTGGCCAATCAATTAAATCCAAATCATCTAGTAATCGATCAGCGTAAGCTGTGATCTTCAACATCCATTGGCGCATTGGTTTACGCACAACAGGAAAACCACCACGCTCAGTCTTGCCATCAATAACTTCTTCATTGGCGACAACTGTACCCAAATCGGGTGACCAATTGACCGGTACTTCAGCTTCATAAGCTAAGCCCCGTTGGTACATTTGTTCAAAGATCCACTGTGTCCACTTATAGTAGCTTGGATCAGTTGTATTGATCTCGCGGTTCCAATCGTAAGAAAAACCTAAAGCGTTGATTTGACGTTTAAAATTCTCAATATTTTTTTTAGTGAAACTTTTAGGATCATGCCCAGTTTTCAACGCGTATTGTTCAGCTGGCAAACCAAAAGCATCCCAGCCCATTGGATGCAACACGTTGTAGCCCTGCATACGCTTCATCCGCGCAACAATATCTGTTGCGGTATAACCCTCCGGATGACCAACATGCAAGCCTTGGCCCGAAGGATAAGGAAACATGTCTAACGCATAAAAGTTCTCTTTATTAGGATCATTCGTTGTGTTAAAAACATTATGCTCGTGCCAATATTTTTGCCACTTTTTCTCAACCACATGGTGATTATACGTCATGAAAGCACCCTCCGATTTATCTATGTATCCCTATATTTGCAAAAAAAGCCCATAGAACGACATGTTCTACAGGACTAATTTTGGTCCTATCGACTCGTTTCTATGTGGAGAAACATAAATCGATAATAACAAACTTCAATTTTCCAATCAATACTAGCGGATAATTAATTTTTGCCCAACTAAAATTAAATCTGTTTTCAAATGGTTTAAAGACTTCAACTTAGCCACAGAAATATGGTTCGCTTTTGCAATTTTTGCCAATGAGTCATTCGCAGTTACAGTCACACGTTTTGGCTTCAATTGTGGTTTAGCAGTCGTTGCCGGCTGAGTTACTGTTA
Organism: Agrilactobacillus fermenti; assembly: GCF_047943045.1. Taxonomy (GTDB): domain Bacteria; phylum Bacillota; class Bacilli; order Lactobacillales; family Lactobacillaceae; genus Agrilactobacillus; species Agrilactobacillus fermenti. The sequence continues at coordinate 1,676,365 of NZ_CP181347.1, forward strand.
CATTCTCAGCTTGAGGTTGTGGCGCTGCTGCCTGTGTCGCGTTAGATGGTTGTGTTTGTTTAACTTTCAATACTTGCCCGGCCATCAATGCACTAGTACTGCTCAAATTATTGACTGCAACCAATTGATTAAAGTCCATACCGGTATTTTGGGCAATAGACCAGAGCGAATCTCCTGATTGCACGGTATAATCTACAAGTGCTGGGCCATCAAACTGAGTCAAATTATAAGTTTCAATCAAATGATCCAACTTATCAGCATACTGCGTATCAGTAGCATAGCGCCCCGTAAGCCATTTAGTTGCATCTAGATAAGACTTAGTGTTGCTGCGAAAGGCACCCGCATAAATCGTAGGATTATCATCGGTGCCGTGACGCAATAAAGACACATAATCTGACAATGAAGCCTTATAAGACGGGTACTTTTTGAAATTGGCCTGAACGCTGTACATTTTGCCAGTGCCATCATCTTCTAAAGTACTATAACTCACCTGGTTACCTTGATAGCTGCCCTTAATACCAAAAAGATTGTAATTTGGCGCACCTGCTAAATCACTCATCCCCCAACTACTCTCTAATAACGCTTGGGCGATCATTACCGAAGCATATAAATCATTATCAGCTGCTAAAGTACGCGCTTGATTACCCAATGCATTCAAAAAGGCCATATCTCCTTGTCCCTTTGAAGGCGCGACATAATCTTCAGTTTGTGATGTCGCGGAATTTTCAGGGTTACTTGACGTCATATTTTGAGACCCAACCGATCCAGTCGTTGTCTGAAAATTGCGCGTTGCTTGAACTGTATTGGTATCGGCTCGAGCCGTCTGCTGTGTATCAATCATGCCACTTGCAGACAATGCCGTTCCAGCGCTGACCAATGAAATTGTCTGCCGTAAATGCCGCCGACGCCGCTTTTGTTCCTGTTCTAATCGTGCGAAACGTCTTTGAGTCATCAATTCGCGTCTTGTTTGCATGATTCATCCCTCATTAATTACAAATATTCATTTAAAGTATACCGAATAAATACCAGCAATAGTTTTCAAGTTTGGATAAAAAATATTATCATAACTAGTATAAAGGAGTGTGTACTTTTGACAAAACTTCAGAAACACCTGGCTATGATTGCCCTGGTCAGCTATCTAATCTTTAGCTTTATACTAATCAGTTTATTGACCAAACAGCCGCTGTTAATTGCCTTTGATCAATGGGGCCATCGCACCATCGCCAGTTTGCATCATCCAGAACTGACACCGATTATCAGAATAATCACTTATAGCGCACAAAATGGCATAACCATCGTTATCGCTAGCCTCTTCATCATCTCTACATGGCTGACGCATAAAAAAGTACTTGGTTTCTTTTTGACTCAGAATTTAATCGTTGGTAATTTGCTCAACCACGGTGTGAAACTACTGATTCAACGTCAACGTCCCGCATTGACGCAACTTGTCCCACAAGGCGGCTATAGTTTCCCCAGCGGTCATTCAGCCAATGCTGTTTTACTATATGGCTCTTTGTTATTTATAGCCTGGTATTTTATTAGACAGCGTAAAAACCGGATACTACTCAGTCTGTTCGTCATTTTTTGGATTTTCTTAGTGGGATGCAGCCGAATCTACTTACAAGTTCATTTTCCCAGTGACGTTTTAGCTGGTTGGAGTTTAGCGTTAGGCAACTTGATCGTATCTTTTCGAATTAGTCAACCTTATCTACGAGCTGCTTTGCCTGATGACGCGTATGATATTGGTCCCATAAATTGATCAGCAAAGCTAAAATAATGACAATAGCAGCTACGACATAGATCCAATGCAGCCCTTGGTACAAAATACTGCGTAACGTCGGTAACTGTTGCTTGGGCAGTGTCCTAGCTTTCAAAGGATCAATTAGGCGATTCAATTGCGCCATCGTTACATCTGCATGGGTTTTTGTCCCCTGTAATAACGCCCGGTTCATCACAATACCATAAATTGAAACTAATAACGTTTGACCTAATGTTCTGGCCAATGTATTTAGAGAGGTAGCCACACCGACCTCATTTTTAGCGACCACACTTTGGATAGTTACGGTGGTTGTTGTAATAATTACCCCAAAGGATAGGCCCATAAAGGCTGCCCAAAATAAGAACCAGCCGAAAGGTGTGGCAATGCCATTTGTAGCCATGACGAATGCCGCAATAAGTAACCAAAGTAGTGCGCCGCTGAGAATATGCTGGGGCGTATATTTCAAAATTAATTTACCAGCAATGAATGAACCCACGATCCACATTAGTGAGCTGGGTGTCACTACAAAACCGGCTGAAGTCGGTAGAAAACCTAAAATAGCTTGGGCCCAGGTCGGCATATAAACTTCAAAGCCCATGACAAAACCGCTGACTAATAGCGCCACCAAGTTTTGACTAACGAAAGTTTTATTCTTTAATAGTTTCAAAGCAATAATCGGATCAGTGGCCTTTTTTTCTTGCCGGTAAAAAAGCCAGCTGCTGATTGTGGCAGTCAAAATAAGTCCACTGATCAATAATGGTTGAGCGGATTGACTGATTAGTTGAAAAACAAGCATGAGGGCTAATAGTAATACTAGCAGCCAAAAACTGCCCAACCAATCAATTGACGTTTTATTCACTTGGCGATTTTCACGATAATAAAGACTGATCATCAATAAGGTCAATAAACCAACTGGTAAATTAATAAAGAATATCCAGTGCCAACTTAATTTTTCAACAATAAAACCACCTAATAAAGGTGCAATTACAGAAGCAACCCCCCAGGCTGAACCATTAAAGCCAAGTACTTTGGCCCGCTTCTCAAAAGGGTAAATATCCGCAATAACGGTGAAAGTGATCGGCTGAATCGCGCCGGCGCCAATACCTTGGATCGCTCTAAAGATAATTAACTGCATCATGTTTGTACTAAGCCCACAAAGACAAGATCCGACCACAAAAATAATCAAGCCAAAGATAAATACTGGCTTACGGCCATTACGGTCAGAAAATTTACCGTAAATCGGTGTAGCCATCGCACTGGTTAATAAGAAAATCGAGAAAACCCAGTTCATTAATTCAACACCATGCAAATTGCCAATAATCGTTGGCATTGCCGTAGAAACAATTGTGCCTTCAATGGCGGTCATGAAAGTCGCAATAAAAATTGCGATTGTCGTCAAAGGGACATTGGTTTTTTTAGTCATGTTACCTCCAATCGAGTAGGAGACCCTAATGGATCGACCTCTCACACCGCCGTATGTACGGTTCCGTATACGGCGGTTCAATAACTTAAGCGTTTCTGAATAGACTGGTACGTTGTGGACAGATTGATAAGTCCAAGGCGTGCCAGTCTTTTATTTGTTAGAGTATCTTTCAGTACACCAGTATGTGCGGTATACCAATAGAAAATATTCGTACTTCTGACACCGATTCCCCTAACTTTCTAAGGTTTCGGTACTTCGTTTTGATTTTCTTCCATGATTTCCACCTCCACTTCCGATGAGAATTGTTAAAATTCGGCCCTTTGTTGTCCCAAGGACAACTACTATGGCCTCGGCTGACTTCTATTTCATTCAGCTAGACATCACTGCCTGGTTTGTGCCTGTGAAACTTTTCGTTTCTCTTGTCGGGAACGTATGAAACAGACCTCCCCGGGTAAGAACACTAACTTTCGTGCCATGTAACCATTGGCTTTGCTGCGTACAGTTTCGAGTAGTATGGGACTTCAGTTTGTTAAGCAACCTTATCCACTGCAAACAGCCTTATTACCACTTCTTGTTCATTGGTTCAGCACTTTGCTTCAGATTCCACCTCGCGGTGGACACCCTTGTCCTCAGCTAATAGTTCCGACTACTATGGTCTATAGTGGACTTTCACCACCAAGCTAGCGCCCATGCCGGGTGTACTAAAAAAAGAGACCCCTACACTGTTGATAGTGTAGACGCCTCTTTATCTCGTTTAATCTAATAATTTTTTGAGAACATCAACTTTATCTAGCCGTTCCCAAGGTAGATCAACATCTGTACGTCCGAAATGGCCATAAGCTGCCGTTTGCTTATAAATTGGCCGCTTAAGATCTAGCATTTCGATAATTCCAGCCGGTCGTAAATCAAAGTAGTCTCGAATGGCCTGTTCAATATCACTTTCGGCAATTTGATTGGTGCCAAATGTATTCACTGAAATAGACACTGGTGTTGCGACACCAATAGCATAGGCTAACTGTATCTCACAAGTTCGTGCCAATCCTGCAGCTACGACGTTTTTTGCGATATATCGAGCAGCATAACTAGCCGAGCGATCAACTTTAGTCGCATCTTTACCAGAAAAAGCACCGCCACCATGTCGCGCATAACCGCCATAAGTATCGACAATAATCTTACGACCCGTTAAACCCGCGTCGCTTTGTGGTCCACCAATTACGAAACGGCCAGTTGGATTAATATAATATTTTGTATTTTCATCCAGAAACTGACCAGGAATCACTTGCTTGATAACTTTCTCGATCATATCCTCAGCAATCTGTTCCTGGGTCACGTCAGGATCGTGTTGCGTACTGATTACCACCGTATCCACTCGGAATGGTTTGCCGGCATCATCATATTCGACCGTAACCTGTGACTTTGCGTCTGGACGCAAGTATGTCAAAGTATTGGTCTTGCGTAATTCTGCAACCTTACGCATAATCCGATGTGCTAGAGAAATTGGTAATGGCATTAATTCAGGTGTTTCGTCAATGGCAAAACCAAACATCAACCCCTGATCACCGGCACCAATTTTCTCCAAAGGATCAGAATCATCCGTGCGATTCTCAAAGGAGTCATCCACCCCTTGGGCAATATCGGGTGACTGTTCGTCTAAAGCAACTAAAACGGCACAAGTATCACCATCGAAGCCATATTGGTTATCGACATAACCGATGTCACGAATTGTTTGCCGCACAATACTTTGAATATCAACATAAGCAGAGGTTGATATTTCACCAGTGATCAAAACTAGACCAGTTGTAACAGTTGTTTCACAAGCCACCCTAGCATCAGGATCTTGCGCTAACATCGCATCCAAAATTGCATCACTAATTTGATCGGCAATCTTATCGGGATGTCCTTCAGAAACTGATTCGGATGTAAATAAATGTCTTTCTTGCATCTTTTTTCCCCCATTATTCGGTTACAAGGTACTTCGCTACTGCGAATCCTATCGGGAATGATAGTCAACTAATTGAGTTTAGCATTTTAACAAATAAAAATCAAAATAAACTTAGCTAGTAATTGACGCTACAACTGTAATAGCATAGCATATAAACTATGAAAAGGAGTTATGACTTTGACAAAAAACACCAATCATTTCAACCTTATTGATTACATATTAGATTTACTAACTATCTTGATCATACCAGCTACGGTTTTTCCTCGTTTTAAAGCCAATTGGACGCTTTACACGATGACCTTTCTAATCTACTTGGTAGCACTACTCATTTTTAAATATTTGCCATATCCTAAGTGGCGCTACCTTTTGTTAGTTATACCATTGTTTAGCAGTAGTCTGATTTTATTTAAAGTCTCAAGATCACTCGGCCTTTTAATGATAGCTTTAGTTCTTTTAACGGTTGGCATCACACAAACAACATTTAATGAAAAGTTCACAAAAATCATCAATCTAGTTAGTCTCTTTTTATTTATTGAAGTGGCAGTTATCATCCAGACACATATGCTTACCTTTAGCCTTACAATATTGACGCTACTACCGCTTATTACGGTGATCTTGTATTTACTCTTACAAGACCATGTAACGCCCTTAGTTCTTAGTCTAATTTTGATATTTCTAAACCTGTATTTATTTATTAATTATTTTACTTTAGTACAAATTCTTATTACAATATTCTTCTTAATCAGTTTAGGTTTTACTTCAAAAACAAATTTACATATAAAGTATCAACTTGTATTTATTGTCTTATTATTGATTGCGAATATCATTTAGTTTTGAATAAGTAAGCTTTGAGATCCAGGGCAAAATGCAATTTTGTTTTGGGTCTCATTTTTTAACATTTATGAATTTCGGCCTTATATTAAAATAGGTATATTTAGACCAAAAAAATAAGCTAAGACAAAGATTTTCTTTTGTCTTAGCTTATGACGCTTTCCATCACGGTCCCAACCGGATTTGAACCGGTGATCTCCTGCGTGACAGGCAGGCGTGATAACCCCTACACCATGGGACCAGTTATGGAGGTTACAGGGCTCGAACCTGTGACCCTCTGCTTGTAAGGCAGATGCTCTCCCAGCTGAGCTAAACCTCCAAGTAGTGACCCGTACGGGATTTGAACCCATGTTACCGCCGTGAAAGGGCGGTGTCTTAACCACTTGACCAACGGGTCGAACTAAAAACGGAGAGTAAGGGATTCGAACCCTTGATACAGGTTTAAGCCCATATACATGATTTCCAATCATGCTCCTTCGGCCACTCGGACAACTCTCCATTTTTGCCAACTAATTTTAGGCAAAAAAATAGCGCGGCGACTTCCTAACCTCGCAGGCGGTTGCCCGCCAACTACTTTCGGCGTTAAGAAGCTTAACTTCTGTGTTCGGCATGGGAACAGGTGTTGCCTTCTTGCTATCGCCACCGCACTTCTCCTGAGCACTTCGTGCCCTCAAAACCACATATCATGTCTTCTTTACCCTTGAATCTTCTGCTTGCCGTTCTTTTGGTCAAGTCCTCGACCGATTAGTATCAGTCCGCTCCATACTTCGCAGCACTTCCACGCCTGACCTATCTACCTGATCATCTCTCAGGGTCTTACTTCATTAACTGAATGGGAAATCTCATCTCGAGGGAGCTTCACACTTAGATGCTTTCAGCGTTTATCCCGTCCATACATAGCTACCCAGCTCTGCGCCTGGCGGCACAACTGGTACACCAGCGGTATGTCCACCCGGTCCTCTCGTACTAAGGGCAGCGCCTCTCAAATTTCCTACGCCCGCGACGGATCAGGGACCGAACTGTCTCACGACGTTCTGAACCCAGCTCGCGTACCGCTTTAATGGGCGAACAGCCCAACCCTTGGGACCGACTACAGCCCCAGGATGCGATGAGCCGACATCGAGGTGCCAAACCTCCCCGTCGATGTGGACTCTTGGGGAGATAAGCCTGTTATCCCCAGGGTAGCTTTTATCCGTTGAGCGATGGCCCTTCCATACGGAACCACCGGATCACTAAGCCCGACCTTCGTCCCTGCTCGACCTGTCTGTCTCGCAGTCAAGCTCCCTTCTACCTTTACACTCTGCGAATGATTTCCAACCATTCTGAGGGAACCTTTGGGCGCCTCCGTTACCTTTTAGGAGGCGACCGCCCAGTCAAACTGCCCACCTGACACTGTCTCCCGCCACGCTTAGTGGCGCGGGTTAGAGTGTTCATACAGCAAGGGTAGTATCCCACCAATGCCTCCTTCGAAACTAGCGTTCCGAGCTCTACGGCTCCTACCTATCCTGTACATGCTGTACCAACACGCAATATCAAGCTACAGTAAAGCTCCATGGGGTCTTTCCGTCCTGTCGCGGGTAACCCGCATCTTCACGGGTAGTATAATTTCACCGAGTCTCTCGTTGAGACAGTGCCCAAATCATTACGCCTTTCGTGCGGGTCGGAACTTACCCGACAAGGAATTTCGCTACCTTAGGACCGTTATAGTTACGGCCGCCGTTTACTGGGGCTTCAATTCTCAGCTTCGCTTACGCTAACTGATCCTCTTAACCTTCCAGCACCGGGCAGGCGTCAGCCCCTATACGTCATCTTTCGATTTAGCAGAGACCTGTGTTTTTGATAAACAGTTGTTTGGGCCTTTTCACTGCGGCTGACCTTGCGGTCAGCACCCCTTCTCCCGAAGTTACGGGTCATTTTGCCGAGTTCCTTAACGAGAGTTCTCTCGCACACCTGAGGATACTCTCCTCGACTACCTGTGTCGGTTTGCGGTACGGTGGTCTGCTTCTGGCTAGAAGCTTTCTTGGCAGTGTGACCTCAGGAACTTCGCTACTTAAATTTCGCTCCCCATCACAACTTGTCGTTAGCACTAAGCATTTGACTCAGTCCCCGACTTGTTGCTTGGACATGCACATCCAGCGGCATGCTTTCCTTAGCCTCCTGCGTCCCTCCATCACTCATAACGGAGCAGACCAGTGCAGGAATCTCCACCTGCTTGTCATCGATTACGCCTTTCGGCCTCATCTTAGTTCCCGACTAACCCTGGGCGGACGAGCCTTCCCCAGGAAACCTTAGTCATACGGTGGACAGGATTCTCACCTGTCTTTCGCTACTCATACCGGCATTCTCACTTCTAAGCGCTCCACCAGTCCTCACGATCTGGCTTCTCCGCCCTTAGAACGCTCTTCCTACCACGGACACCATCGGTGTCCATCCACAGTTTCGGTACTATGCTTAGCCCGGTACATTTTCGGCGCAGGACCACTCGACTAGTGAGCTATTACGCACTCTTTGAATGGTGGCTGCTTCTGAGCCAACATCCTAGTTGTCTGCGCAGTTCCACATCCTTTTCCACTTAGCATAGATTTTGGGACCTTAACTGGTGATCTGGGCTGTTCCCCTTTCGACTACGGATCTTATCACTCGCAGTCTGACTCCTGATGATAGATCAGCGGCATTCGGAGTTTATCTGAATTCAGTAACCCAAGACGGGCCCCTAGTCCAAACAGTGCTCTACCTCCGTGATCCTTACATCAAGGCTAGCCCTAAAGCTATTTCGGAGAGAACCAGCTATCTCCAAGTTCGTTTGGAATTTCACCGCTACCCACACCTCATCCCGCACTTTTCAACGTACGTGGGTTCGGTCTCTCCAGTGCGTTTACCGCACCTTCAACCTGGACATGGGTAGGTCACTTGGTTTCGGGTCTACCTCTACTTACTCTTGCGCCCTATTCAGACTCGCTTTCGCTGCGGCTCCATCTTTCTGATTTAACCACGCAAGCAAAGGTAACTCGCCGGTTCATTCTACAAAAGGCACGCCATCACGCGTTAACGCGCTCTGACTACTTGTAGGCACACGGTTTCAGGAACTATTTCACTCCCCTTCCGGGGTGCTTTTCACCTTTCCCTCACGGTACTGGTTCACTATCGGTCACTAGGGAGTATTTAGCCTTGGGAGATGGTCCTCCCAGATTCCGACCAGATTTCACGTGTCTGGCCGTACTCAGGATCCTGAACGAAGGCAGCGGCCTTTGGCCTAAGGGCTCTCACCCGCTCTGGCTGACCTTCCCAGGTCATTCGGCTAAGCCGCCGCTTGGTAACTCCAATGTTTAGTCCTACAACCCCAGGATGCAAGCATCCTGGTTTGGGCTCTTCCCCTTTCGCTCGCCGCTACTCAGGGAATCGAGTTTTCTTTCTCTTCCTGCAACTACTGAGATGTTTCAGTTCATCGCGTCTGCCTGCCGCCAGCTATGAATTCACTGACGGCCAACTATCGATCAGGATAGTCAGGTTCCCCCATTCGGAAATCTCCGGATCAAAGCTTACTTACAGCTCCCCGAAGCATATCGGTGTTAGTCCCGTCCTTCATCGGCTCCTAGTGCCAAGGCATTCACCGTGCGCCCTTGTTAACTTGACCTAGCACTTCGTGCTGGTCGTTCGGCAATTTAATACACAGTTGATTCTCGGTTATTAGAATATTTCATGATATGTGGTTTTCAAGGAACGAAGTGTTTGCGACCTTTCGGTCGCTATGGAGGTTAACGGGATCGAACCGATGACCTCCTGCGTGCAAAGCAGGCGCTCTCCCATCTGAGCTAAACCCCCATAAGGTTGCGATAAAATCGCAATGGGCCTAAATGGACTTGAACCATCGACCTCACGCTTATCAGGCGTGCGCTCTAACCAACTGAGCTATAGGCCCGATAAGTCTTGGCGTAGGCCTCTCAAAACTAAACAAAATTTCGACATGTACAGGCTTTCCGTAATTTTTCCTTAGAAAGGAGGTGATCCAGCCGCAGGTTCTCCTACGGCTACCTTGTTACGACTTCACCCTAATCATCTGTCCCGCCTTAGACGGCTGGCTCCTAAAAGGTTACCGACCGGCTTTGGGTGTTACAGACTCTCATGGTGTGACGGGCGGTGTGTACAAGGCCCGGGAACGTATTCACCGCGGCGTGCTGATCCGCGATTACTAGCGATTCCAGCTTCATGCAGGCGAGTTGCAGCCTGCAATCCGAACTGAGAATGGTTTTAAGAGATTAGCATGACCTCGCGGTCTAGCAACTCGTTGTACCATCCATTGTAGCACGTGTGTAGCCCAGGTCATAAGGGGCATGATGATTTGACGTCATCCCACCTTCCTTCCGGTTTGTCACCGGCAGTCTGACTAGAGTGCCCAACTGAATGCTGGCAACTAATCATAAGGGTTGCGCTCGTTGCGGGACTTAACCCAACATCTCACGACACGAGCTGACGACAACCATGCACCACCTGTCACTTTGTCCCCGAAGGGAACATCTGATCTCTCAGACTGACAAAGGATGTCAAGACCTGGTAAGGTTCTTCGCGTTGCTTCGAATTAAACCACATGCTCCACCGCTTGTGCGGCCCCGTCAATTCCTTTGAGTTTCAACCTTGCGGTCGTACTCCCCAGGCGGAATGCTTAATGCGTTAGCTGCAGCACTGAAGGGCGGAAACCCTCCAACACTTAGCATTCATCGTTTACGGCGTGGACTACCAGGGTATCTAATCCTGTTTGCTACCCACGCTTTCGAGCCTCAGCGTCAGTTACAGACCAGAGAGCCGCCTTCGCCACTGGTGTTCTTCCATATATCTACGCATTTCACCGCTACACATGGAGTTCCACTCTCCTCTTCTGCACTCAAGTCTCCCAGTTTCCGATGCACTCCTTCGGTTGAGCCGAAGGCTTTCACATCAGACTTAAAAGACCGCCTGCGCTCGCTTTACGCCCAATAAATCCGGACAACGCTTGCCACCTACGTATTACCGCGGCTGCTGGCACGTAGTTAGCCGTGGCTTTCTGATCGAATACCGTCACAGGGTAAACAGTTACTCTTACCCTCGTTCTTCTTCGATAACAGAGTTTTACGAGCCGAAACCCTTCTTCACTCACGCGGCGTTGCTCCATCAGACTTTCGTCCATTGTGGAAGATTCCCTACTGCTGCCTCCCGTAGGAGTTTGGGCCGTGTCTCAGTCCCAATGTGGCCGATCACCCTCTCAGGTCGGCTACGTATCATTGCTTTGGTGAGCCGTTACCTCACCAACTGGCTGATACGCCGCGGGCCCATCCGTAGAGTGATAGCCGAAACCATCTTTCAAACCAGAAACAATCGTTTTTGGTTGTTATGCGGTATTAGCATCTGTTTCCAAATGTTATCCCCGCTCTAGGGTAAGTTGCCGACGTGTCACTCACCCGTCCGCCACTCGAAACTTCAGTTGAGTGCAAGCACTCGGTAGAAGTTTCTCGTTCGACTTGCATGTATTAGGCACGCCGCCAGCGTTCGTCCTGAGCCAGGATCAAACTCTCAACTAAAGTTCAAGTTTGTGACTCATTATTATTTGTTGCTAGCGAATTGACTTCGCAAATGTTTGTTAGACCAAAAGGTCTAGCCTGCACATTTGGTGTCGAAATTTTGTTCAGTTTTCAAAGGCCTACGTTCGTGAAACAACTTTTATATTATATCAAGTGTTCCATTCGATGTCAACATATTTTTTCAATTAATTTTTTAAGAAACAATTGAATCATTGACATATCAGTGTTAATCATCAATAACGCAGTGATTAACGCGCAAGAAATATACTACCAAAAATATATAACGTCGTCAACACTAATTTTGATATTTTTTCACAGCAACTAATTCAGCTTGGCACTGTGGGCATAAACCATAAACTTCTAGCCGATGCCCATTAACCTGAAAACCGGTCAAATTCTCAGCTACAGTATCAACTTGATCAAAGTCCGGAAAGAAAACATCTACAATACGACCACAACGTTCACAAACCGCATGATAATGTTTTGTTTCAGCAAAATCAAACCGTGATGAGCTGTCACCATAAGACATCTCTTGCACAATGCCTAAACGCGTTAATACCCGTAAATTATTATAGACAGTTGCCACACTCATTTTAGGAAAATCTGCAGCCAAATGTCGATAAATTTCATCTGCCGTTGGATGTTCATCACTTTGAATCAAATATCTTAAAACTGCTTCTCTTTGTGGGGTAATACGGACACCACCATCTCGGAGCTTCTTTATGGATTCTTCCATAGCCTCTCTATTCATAAAAGTCACCCATCTTTTTTATAATTATTACAAATTAAATATATCTCGAAAAGGCTTCTAATTCAAGCATCCTTTTTATATAAAAAAGTTTGTTACTATTCTGAGCAGTCAATCGATGTGCGATTCACAATCATCATAGTAACAAACTTATTTTTTATCTGCTATCAAACTTCCCAGGTATGTCGCCTAATACACTAGCCTCACTTTTGCAATTCTGGCGCATCGGTCTTGTACATGTCAGTAGTACTATTGCCATCGTTTTGATGTAGCAGTGAATTCTTATCTAGATCAGCCTTTAATGTCTTACTTGCCTTAGACTTCTTATAGCTATAATTTTGCTTATCTACTTTTTTGAAATCTTTAGGTGTATAGAATCTGAGTAAATCACCAGTAATCACACGATCAGAAAGAGATAATTCTGTCGCAACGTGGTTTGTCATTTGATCCAACGTTTTCTTCTGGGTAACCGTTGGATGCTTCAATGCTTCACCATTTTTGGTATTGTAATAAGCACTACCGACTTTAGTATACTCTGGTGAAACAAAATCCCCATTTCGAAAAGCCACGGTCTGATTCTTTTGTGGCGAGAGGATATCTTGACCAAATTGAATACGGTCATTGTCCGGGATACCCACAAGATTCAATAATGTCGGTAAAACGTCAATTTCCCCGGCATAGGTATGATTGACGCCACCTTTAAGTCCAGGCATATGGATCATCAGCGGCACGCGTTGAAATTGAGCATTATCAAAGTTATTAAAGCTATCTTTATCCAGTAATTTAGCAACTGCTTTTTTATGATTTCCAGAAATACCATAGTGGTCACCATAAAAAACGATCATTGTATTTTTAGCGAGTCCCGAATCATTTAGCCAATTCATAAACTCACCAACAGATTGATCTAAATATTTTGCCGTTTGCACATAACCATCTACAGTACTGTCACCAGTATCCGTCTTAGCAATTGACTGATTTTGTTTGTCCAATAAATACGGATAATGGTTCGTCACAGTGATCAGTTTTGCATAAAAAGGCTGTGGCAGCTGCTCCAAGTATGTCGCTGCATCCTTTAAGAAAATCTTATCTTTGAGCCCATAACCAATGCTATAAGCAGACTTTTTCGGGTAATAATTAGAACTAAAGAAATAATCATACCCCCAAGACTTGTAAGTATTATCTCGATTCCAAAAACTAGGAACATCACCATGAAAAGCGGCAGATGTATAACCGTTTTGATCAAAAATTGCTGGCGCCGCCTGAAATGTATTTGTTGTGCCATATTGAACCATTGCCGGACCTTCTGCCAACCCAAACAATGAATTTTCGAGCATCATTTCAGCATCTGCCGTTTTACCTGTACCAACTTGATTGAAGAAATTATCAAAACTCAATGTATCACTTTCATGATAAATCTTATTAAGGTTTGGTGTTACCTCCTGACCATCCCACTTAAAGTCGATCAAAAACTGTTGAAAACTCTCTAAATGGAAGATAATAACATTCTTACCTTTAGCAACACCAGAATATTCTGCATTAACCGGCACATGATTTTCTTTGATATACTTTTGCACAGATTGAAGATCACTGGCATTTGCATTATTTTTTGCAGCATTCGATTGCGCTGCTTTGACGCCATCATAGACTGTATAAGCATTTAAGCCTAAATACTTAACAATATAATTATTGTCGAACGTTCGTGTCAAAAGGCCAGAACGATCACTCTCGGCAAAACTCAAATTAAAGCCAAATAAAATACCAGCAATTGCTGTGACGGTCATAGCATAACGCTTTTTAATCGGACGAACATCCATGTGAATTGCTTTGAAAGCCAACAATAAAATCAAAATAAGCACATCTAAAAAAATCAAAAAATCAGATGGATCCAAGATACCTAAAATACTCTTACCTAAGTTATTGGATACTGCACCAGACCCTTTGATCAAGTTAATGCTTAAAAAGTCTGAAAACTCTCGATAATAGAGAACATTGGCAAAGAGCCAAAAACTCGTCACAAAATCAATCAATAATAAATAGATATATGACTTTCGTCCTGCAAGATAAAGCGCAATACCAAACAATAAAATTGTTGTGGGAAAAGGATTGATCATTAACAATAAGTGTTGGATCGAACCCTTTGCACCAAGATTAAACTTATTTAAATACGTCCACCACGTCTTTAGCCAGAAAAGAATAATGGCCAGCATGAAAAAGCCTACGCGGGTATTCAAGATACCGCGAATCTTTTTGCCGACTGTTTTCAACATAATTACGAAAGCCTCCACAAAAATATTCATAAAACTTCGTCGCATCAATAGCCAGACTGTATTGTACTATGGCCATGTGAATTTTTTATGAATTATAAATTTACAAAAAAATAAGCCGGCAAAGCTGTCGTTGCTGGCCCACTTCCACTCAAATCGAAAGAAAATATTCTAAATTACTCATCCAATAGATCAAAGATCTCCATTGCCGCAAGATCAATATTATCAAAATCAAACGTTTGATGTGACTTTGTTTCCTCTAACGTATAGATATCACTTTTAGGATTAAATGATACGACGCCCTTTTCAACACCATTGGCCTCGAAGCGTCTTGTTTGAATCTCATCGCTATCTTCGACTTGCATTGCCTCCAAGCGCTTGATGATAGCAACCAATTGTGATTTTTCCATTAAAAAGGCCTCCTTAAATAACTAATAGCAGTTTACCAGAAAAAGCGGCATAAAACAGTATTTTTTTATATTTTATTCAATTAACTATCATATTCTGATAGTATTAAATTATGAGGTGAAATTTAATGGAAAATGAGAGACAAATTAATCAACAAGTAACTAAAATAGCTGTTTCGGGCATCCGTCAATTTGATGAAGCCGTCAGTAAAATTCCCGATATATTAAAATTGACATTGGGTGAACCGGATTTTAATACACCAGCACACATCAAACAAGCGGCGATTCAAGCCATTAACGATAATTATAGTCATTATACTGGTATGGCTGGATTATTAGAGCTAAGGCAAGCTGCAAGCACTTATTTTGAAAAATTATATGGCCTGAAATATGCAGCTGAAGATGAAATTTTAGTGACTGTTGGTGCCACTGAAGCCATTGCTACAGCCATTACGACAGTTACAAATCCGGGCGATGCTGTTTTAGTCCCCACACCAATTTTTCCAGCCTATTTACCTTTGATTACCTTAAATCATGCACAGCCGATATTCATCGACACTTCAAAAAATGGTTTCGTCTTAACGCCAGAAATGATCAAGGCAGCTATTGCATCACATCCAGATGCACATATCACAGCAATTATTTTAAACTATCCAAGTAATCCCACGGGTGTTACTTACGATCAAAATGAAATCACTGCTATGGCTAAAGTCCTCAAGACTGCAAATTTATGGGTCATTAGTGACGAAATTTACAGTTCGCTAACTTTTGACCACGATCATTTTTCAATAGCAAATATTTTAAGAGATCAAACAATCTTGATTAACGGTCTATCAAAATCGCATGCAATGACCGGTTGGCGCATCGGTTTTTTACTTGCGCCTAGGGTAATTACCGATCAATTGAAAAAAGTCCATCAATATTACGTCACTGCTGCAACCACGATTTCTCAAAAGGCGGCCGTAGAAGCCCTTACCAATGGATATGAAGATACACAAACTATGAAAGCTGAGTACATTAAGCGGCGAAACTATTGCCTTGCTGAAATCAAAAAACTTGGTTATGAGGTTGCTCGACCTGATGGTGCATTTTATCTATTTATTAAATTACCGAATTGGTTCAAAGGCTCAGCCCAAGAGTTTACTTACCAATTAGCCCAAGAAAGTAAATTAGCCTTAATTTCTGGCGAAGGTTTTGGTCCTGGCGGTGAACGTTACTTCCGTTTGAGCTATGCTGCTAGTTTAGCAGATCTCAAAAAAGCCATGACGCGTTTGGGTGAATTTACACAAAACCACGCGACTTCAAAACTGTAATTTTTTATATCAAAAAGTGGCTGGGACAAAACTAACGTTTTGTTTTCAGCCACTATGTGTTTACGAACAATTCAATTTTAAACGTGTTCCAAAAGGCAACACCTTCACCTAACCACGAATGGCTCAAATGGCAAGTTCACCATTTGAGCCATTCTTGTTAGTGATCTGAGCGCCTTTTGTCTCACTCTCTTTTATGTTTAATGACTTTCTTGATCAGCCTTAGCAGCGGTTGGGGGCGCAGCTTTAATCGGTACGGCCAACGCACCGATTCCTAAAAACATACCAAAGTAATAAGTTACAAAGCGCCAAAGCAACATACCGATCAATAATTTACTTGGATTAGTCAAAAAGATTGCAAACAGCGTTTTAAAACTGTACTCTGCCCCACCAGTGCCACCTGGAATCGGAAAGATCGATGTGATCATAACGATCATAACGTGCATTGCAACGACATTTAAAAAATCTGCCTTTGTCTGTCCCAGTGCCAGTAAAATAAAATATGGAATGGCATAAAAAATAATTAACTGTATAAACGTTAGGATTGATGCTTTAATGACTTTCCTTTTTTCACGTTTCAAATGTAAACTTTCAGCGTAAAAAGTATCCACTTTATCATCTAGATTTTTTTTCCAACGCGTAACCTTTTCAGGTTTTAGGAACCACCCTAACGGAACTGTCGCCCACTGTAATAATTTCTTTGTAAATTTATATTGGTACATCACCAATAACAAACCTGCGATCACAAATAAATGTAGCGCAAAACCTGCTACGATCAACCAGGCAATACCATGAAAACGACTGACAACTTCATGAAAACCAAACAGCATCGTCAGCACAAAATTGATCAAAACCATCATCTGATAAATAATAAACTTCATCAAAAGAACTGAACTTGCTTGGCCAGCCTCGATTCCTGACTGCATCATTGCGATCAATTGGGCAGGCTGCCCCCCGGAAGAAAATGGCGTAATACTATTAAACAGCTGCTCGATCATTGGTACTCGAGCAGCATTTCGAAAGGGAAAATAAGCAACTCGGCCACGCAAAAGAACCTGAAGTACATGCGCCTCAAGCAGCAACTGCCCTGCCATCATTAACAAGGCTACCAGCAGCCACCAAAAGTTGAGCGTTCGAAACCCCTGAATTAAAGTTGATAATTTTTCAGTTCGTGCTTCCCACCAAAAAATGCCTAAACCTACGAATAGCATTATCAAGAAAGCAAGTTTATTTTTTCTTGTCATTATGCTCCTAATTTTTCATTAAATCTTCAACAAGCTGAGACATTTGATTATGTGCTTGTTTTAAATAGAAGTCTTGCCAAATTTTTGCCAAATTCTGTTCTGAAAATTTTGTAGCCGCTGCTTTAGCTGCCAATTTAAGGCGTTGCCGTTCTTCGGGATTTTCTTTCAAATAAACCAACTGTTCATCTAGTCCAGCCAAATCACTTCCAGAGGCATAATAACCTGAAATGATGGCTTGATACAGTGGCAGATCACGTAACAAAACTGGGGTTTGACAGCTAAACGCTTCAAGAACAGACATAGGAAATAACTCATCATAAGAAGGCAGTAAAAAAACATCTGCCATATTGTAAAAATCTACCAACGATTTTCGCTCGACAATACCTGTAAATGTTAGATTTTTAGGCGGATTATCAATAATTTTTTTATATTTCTCATAACCGTCTGTCATTTTACCGAAAGAAAAACCACCGGCCCAAACAAAATTCATTTCAGGATGGCGTTTCGCAAGTGCAACAAAATCATCGACACCCTTGCGTTTCTGAACTTGACCATCACCAAACACAACAAAGGCATCGGCTTTAATACCAAGGCTGGCTCTAGTCTGCGCCTTTTTGTGCTCAGACTGCGCATAAAATTCATCTTGAGAAACAAAATTGGGAATATAGGCAATTTTAGATTTAGGAATACCATATGCCGCTAATTTATCAATGAAAATAGGGTTCACAACAACGATCTGATCCATGCGTTTATAAAAAGCAATCACATACTTATCTAAGATTGCCTTGATTGGCCGTGGCAACTGTAAACTGCCTTCTAACGTTTCGGGTAAGAAATGAACGTATCCTATCTTACGACCACGGTGACCTATGAATGTAGACAAAAAAAATTGCGGATCGATCGTATGATAGTGACTGATATCAGCACTACCATATTGATTGACCGTGACCTCAAACGATTGTTGGCCATATTTTTTTAACAAACGCATTAATTCCAAATAGGCGCTACCAACCCCCTGGCCAGCAACTTTATCCGCTGAAGAGAACATGTTGATATGGATCATTTCAAAAACTCCTTATCTGAAATTTCTTCAGGTTCATCATCCGATGCCACAAAAATAGATTGAGCATTGTGATAAAAATCCAATATTCTGTTTCCAAACGTATCTGCAGAAATTTCATTTAATTTTTGGCGTCTTATAATTTCGTCATTAAAGGCCGCTGGATGTAATAAGTATTGTGAAATCTCCGCAACCATTTCACCTGGAGTATTGAATGTTGCACCAACAGAAGGATCATCAAACAGCTTGTTCACATAAGGCTCTGAATATACCACGCACTTTACACCTGCCGCTAACGCCTCATCAAAAGTCAATCCTTGCGTTTCAGAATCACTGGCTGACACAAACAAGTCAGCTGACTTATAATAATCATTAACGTATTCATGGTCAATTTCACCAGCAAAACCAACAAAATCTTGCAGTCCCATCTCAGAAACAAGTGCTTCTAAATCTTCTCGCGCTGGGCCATCGCCCACAATTAGCAAATAGGCATCTGGACATACCGCTAAAATCTGCGGCATGGCTTTGATCAAAACATCTAGCTTTTTTTCCTGACCAATTCGACTCAATGATAACAATAAGTGGCGCGCACCAATGCCATATTGACTCCGGACGTCAATTGAAACCGGCCGACTAAATCTCGTTAGATCAATACCGGTGGGAATAACCGAAATTGGTATTTTGATCTTATAGCGTTTGAGTGTATGTAATACGCGATCACTTGGCGCTACCACTGCCGTCATGTGCGTCAAATACATTTTAGTAAATTGCTTAACATGTGCGGGTTTTAGAAGTTTACCATTCAAAACATAGTGTAAATAATCTTCGTACATCGTATGGTAGGTGTGTACACAAGGTATCTTTAAATTTTTGGCGACAAATTTACCAATCATGCCCATCGAAAATTCAGTTTGCGTATGAACAATGTCTAAATCTAGTTCCTTAGCAACTTCCAAAGCATGAAAAAGACCGCGTACCGCAATTCGTCTATCTGTAAAAGATACGAACGGTACGCTTCCAAAACGAAAAACATTAGGTTCAGTTTCATCCTTATCCACTTTTGGATCAGTTGTTGTAAATATATATACTGAATGCCCCTTAGCTTCCAGAACATTCTTGAGTGTCTTGATCGAAGTCGCGACACCACTAATCTGTGGGAAGTAAGTATCAGTAAATAAACCGATATTCAATTACCTTCCCTCCTTCACTAAACATACAACGTTCATTATAAAGTCATAAAACGCATTATGCAATTTACTAGTTATTATAGCAATAACTCATTTAAAAATTATCCCACTTTTGACCTATTTGTGCATGGTTTTCCCATATTTTGCTGGCCGATTCTTATGCTGACCTTTTAGTGTTTTATATTTTGTGTTATTTTGCTTCGTCAGGCGGCCATTATGCATCTTGCCTCGCATATACTGTCCTTCCAAACGTGTTGGCACCCAATGTCTTAGCGTAGTGGCCATCTCTAACGCCCGCTGACGTCGAACTTGATTGTGCTCTTGCACTGCCGCCTGTGCGACATCATTTTCTAGGTAATTGATCAACTTTTGATTATAGGCTACCAAAGCGTCGGTTAACGGGGCATCTTTGTATTGATTAAATAATTCCGAAACGAATCTAATCGCATCTTTAGCATCCTTAGGCTGGTAAAAACGATCTTGTATCATAATTTCACTTCTTTATTAAATATAAATATTAACGTCTGCTTGATGGTATTTTTGTAACTGCTGTGATTTCGAATTGAAAAACTGGCCGCTAACATGGTCTGAGATCCTGACCGAAAACGAAGCTGCTTCCTTAGTTGTAGAAACGGCTAAATCAGCTGTTAAATTCATCACATCAAAAGCGCGCCCGAAAACAACTTCAAACGCTGAAGCTTGCGTCAAAGGAATGAACAAATAAAGACTCAAACTACGCTGACTGTAACGCATCTTAGTAATCGTAAAACCAGACTGCCTGATCTGTTCCCGAATGGCTAAGATTGGGCCAATCTTGGTTTGCAATTCATGCAGCTTTTTAATCGTCTTTTGCCAATCCGCATATTTCTCAAAAAATTCATCCGTTGGATAATCTCGAAAATAGCCATATAAAAAACTAGGCGTAAATTCAAAATCAGACGGTAACCGCACAGTTCCAGCTTGCTTGATCAACAGCCGCATAGCTGTTTCATCCTCATGTAAACGAGCTTCTACTTTTTGAAAAATTGGAAATTCTGCTGAACCTTCCTTTGCTAAAATCAGTTGCCGCTTTTGTTGAATCAACGTCTCCAAAAAATTCAAATCACTCATGTCGGCATGATCGATATAGTTTCTCAATTCATTTGCACTAATATATTCACCAATATTCACTGTACGCCGCTTACGTTTGCGTTTACTCAAATTGATCACCTTTTCTAAAAAAGTCTAATTATCGCTAAGGAG
This sequence comes from Agrilactobacillus fermenti, assembly GCF_047943045.1. Taxonomy (GTDB): domain Bacteria; phylum Bacillota; class Bacilli; order Lactobacillales; family Lactobacillaceae; genus Agrilactobacillus; species Agrilactobacillus fermenti. The sequence continues at coordinate 1,697,334 of NZ_CP181347.1, forward strand.
AATACTTTTGATATTTTCAATTTTGCGGTTAGTTTAGTGATAAGGCTAAATGTAAAAGCTTCTGAATTCATATCATAACGTAAAATAAGCAAAACTACAAAAGCTACCTATTGAAGTAACGTACAATCATAAATATTATGCCACACAAAAAGCCGAGGTAAACATACCCCGACTCAAAAACTTGCTTCTTGCTTATAGTAAACCAACCGCCATCGACAGCATCATAAACTTGTTGTTGATCAGCAGTATCAACTGATAGAAGTTTAGCTCGACCCGCTCCAATTTTGTGAATAAAGTCTGTCGTTATGAACTGTTACGTAGGCAAATCAGCAAACCCATTTGATAACCATCAGACGCTAATTTCTCGGCAATTTTAGCACTGATACCTTGTGCTGAATCGGTAAATAAAACAGCTTTGCGCATAACAATGACCACTACATTTAAATTGACATCAGCGTAGTGCAATTAGTACCTTAGCGAAAGCGCTTCTTCAAAATATAACTCAAGTTATTCTACCTCTTTTCCTTGCCATTGCGATTTATCTTGCGATTTTCGCATTTAAAAATAAATTTGCTTATAATTTAAAATAGAAAATCAAGGAGGCGTTATTATGTCAAACAGAGATAAATTAGACGGTATGAAAGATCAATTCTCAGGTAAAGTTCAAGAAGGTGCTGGTAAATTAACCGGTGATAAGGAAAGAGAAACTAAAGGCAAAGGCAAACAAACACTTGGCAAGCTCAAAGAAAAGGCAAACGACGTTAAAGAAAACCTCTCAGATAAAGCTGGAAATACACTCGATAAAGTTAATGAAAAATTAAATAATAAGAACGACAAATAAAATCTTGCTATTAATTAAGCCTTGCAGCACAAATCTAAATTTTGTGTTGTAAGGCTTTTTTAGTTGAATTTAATTTAAGATAAACATCTTAAAATTGATTGTCATTTGAAATATATATATTATAAAAATAGTTGTACCAGCAGTGATGAGGGCTGAACATATCTTAGACAATTTCCTAAATCTGTCTTATTTGTGATATTAAAAATCTAACTTAACCGAAGAAATGTAAGTTCATCAAATTTAAATGTTTTATATTTATTTCTGTCGATCGTTAGCTCTGCATTTTTTATGGGGCATCGACAGATCGAATTCATCCCATAATATCAACCGTTTTACTAAACTAAAAGAAATATTGTATAAAAATAAAATGTACTTTTTGTACATCGACAGATCAGGTCATGAAAATATGTTATTCTATTGATGTAGTTGTGCCTTGGGTTTTTATCTAATAGAACTGGAATGTAAATACGTTTCGGCATCATTGAGCCCAACATGTCACCCATATCGTTTTTATCTAATAGAACTGGAATGTAAATAATTTATTATTCTTCATATAATCTAGGGCAACTTGGTTTTTATCTAATAGAACTGGAATGTAAATATATTACGTATTACTGGAACTGGCGATATTGATTTCTGTTTTTATCTAATAGAACTGGAATGTAAATACATTTTGAATGATCGTCATTAACAACTCGTTCTGCGTGTTTTTATCTAATAGAACTGGAATGTAAATAAAAATAGCCGCCGAAACATCGGGGGCTAGCATGTTGTTTTTATCTAATAGAACTGGAATGTAAATCGAGCTGTTAGAACGAATAAGGGCGTGCGCTTGTATGGTTTTTATCTAATAGAACTGGAATGTAAATAAGTTTGATGGTATGCCTCGCAGTGAGGCTCAGGGCAAGTTTTTATCTAATAGAACTGGAATGTAAATCCTAAATGGGGCAGTATACGCAAAATATCTTTGGAGTTTTTATCTAATAGAACTGGAATGTAAATAAAGTTGAAGTCATTTCTTTTAACATTTCACTACCTGTTTTTATCTAATAGAACTGGAATGTAAATATGATCACTGAGCGCGCACTATTGCAGCTACCAGATAGTTTTTATCTAATAGAACTGGAATGTAAATATAGTTGATTCATATGAAGTTGTTCCAACACTTACCCCGTTTTTATCTAATAGAACTGGAATGTAAATAAGCAGGCATGAATATTCTTGTATCCGAAGGTGGCGACGGTTTTTATCTAATAGAACTGGAATGTAAATCCGTCTTCAGGCACATCAAACATAACTGACTGGTGATGTTTTTATCTAATAGAACTGGAATGTAAATATTATCTGAGTGAGGATCATTCGAGAATTGAAGAAGGTTTTTATCTAATAGAACTGGAATGTAAATCTGATTGTTCCAGTAAAGGTTTGAATAACCTTGACGGTTTTTATCTAATAGAACTGGAATGTAAATCCACAAGTCATAATTATATCGTTGTCATTAATATTAATTTTATCTAATATTACCAGAATATAAATTAATCATCGCGCAATACCTTGCCAACCAGATAATTGCGGCTTTATCTAGCAGAATTAGGACATAAATAACCAACCACCGCCACACAATCTTACTGCGTTATTCTTAGTCATTAGATTACTTCCTTAAATTATATTTTTAATCATCCTACCCTTATTTGTTTGAGGACAACACAACCAGTGTTATTCAATTAGTAATAAGTCTTTAATAAAGAATTATAAATCTCTGTACTTCGATAAATCCAATTATCTATACTTATTTGGTTCTTTTGCAATGAATGGTTGTCAAAATATTTGTAGGAATTTTGAGAAGCTAAATTCTGAATGGTCTAACATTTTTGTTACAGCTAATTAACAGACGGTCAGCCTTTGGGAAGAATTAGTAATTTACACATGACCAAATATCAGATAGATTATGATTTTGGAATTCTGTTGTCTTTAAAGTCATGGCTGGTACTTTTAATGTCTTTGATCTTACGGTCGATTCCTCTGCCCAGGTCAGATCAATATTGTAATGACCAACTGCTAGGTTATAGCTCAGTCTTTTGATTTCCAATATTTCAGAGCCACGCAAGAAAATACACTAGTTAGCTTTAAGCAATTTATATCCTCTATTTTTCAGATTCAAATAGATCAATTGTCGCGTATCCGCCATATTAAATAATTTTAACCGACGGGTTTTCTTACCATATTTGATCAAGCTGCCTTCAAAGTCACAGTTTATGCAACGTATTTCCGGGCTTTCTAGCTTGGCATGGTAAACAGCGGCACGTTCATCTTTGATCTTTTTCGTTTCAAAAGGCAGATTTTCATCAAATTTTATATTTTTATCCTTGATTCCTAAAACATTTTCTGTAGACTCAGTAGTAGGGAACATCATTCATCCTTCTTTCAATTGGTTTTGGTCGACTTGATTGTAGCATAGGAACATGGTGTTTCTTTTTTGTGTCTCAAAATTGGTATAAAAATAAGGTGCCAGTGGACTGAACACCAACACCAAATAGTTTCATTTTTAACCGGTCGGTCACTGAATTACTAAATAAGTATTCAATACCTATTGGCGTAATTTATGCATTATGGTACTTCACTGTTTCTCCAGATACTCTCGTTACTTTAGTTACACCAGTAATATAGCCGTTCTTGGTCATATCCATCAAGATATACTGCCAATACTTGGCATTGTACTGACTACCCAATTGTTCAAGCTGGTTATTAGTTATTGACTGACCTTGTTTAAGCAATGAATAAAGCCGCTTCAATAATAAATACATAATCACAAAGTAATTCATCTTTCGCCATTGAATCACTACCTAAGATTCGGCTAACTTATCGACAATTGGTTCTAATTGCCTACCAATTTCGTTAATTTCTTCATTGGTAAAGCCATAATAAATATAAACATCATCGAATTTTTCTTCAAAGTCAGCCATCCCATCATCGGTCAGCTCTTTCGCAAAATCTACATCGGGTAAATATTGATGAACAATTTTCAACTCACTCTTCGTCAATAATTCATTTATTCTCACTATGATTCCTCCACTTTTTTCGTTTAGCTGACGTTTTATACCCATTAATAATATTTCCAGTCTGTGGGTTGATTATCACCATAACATTTTCACCTAAATATTTTTGAGCGAGTTTATCATTTGAATATTCAAAAGGAAAAATATGCAATGGTTTTTCCAGTACATTCTGTGCTCTATATAAATTAAAACCACGTTCCAGAACTTGGTCAATCAAATGCTGAGAGATATTCGGGACCTTGATACTCGTACTTATTTCTGTACCATTATACTATTTCTTTCATCTTGTCGAACCAAATTATACCACTCATGAAATCTAATCTCTTTAATCAACTTACCCTTGCCCGTTTCAGAATCTCGCATCTAACGCTATTCAATTGGTGGTAAACCTTCCAGATAAGATATGGTGGATACATGAATCACTGGGCTTGTGTTCACTAGCTTGAATGTCACTTGGTTCAATAGCACAAGTAGATGTTTCTAAAGTTACCATCTATTTATACTTTTCTATGTTAGATTCCTCGTATGCTTTAGCCGTTGCTTATTCAACAATGTGCCCCAGCTCTGTAATGATCAATCGGTGGATATTATTCCACTTTCCATTGGTAAAACTTTGTTACAGTCCTCTAGCTAATCGTGCAGAACCATATCCCAATAATGTGTTTTTTAACATGACATTCATTAATTGGTTGGACAACTTTTTGCGATAGTTCTTCCAGATCCATGCTAAAAAATCCTTGCCATCTTTGCCCAAGGCTTAGCAACTGTATCTTTTCGTTGCTTCTCGGTTAATTTCACAAAGTCACTACACTCCGATTGACTGAGTTCCATGTATAAAAAAAGACACCAACGTGCCTATTTTTGATTTCTTGGCATACCTAAAGCGTTCACGATAATAGCTTCTACCAAAACTAACGCCACAAAAAAATGTCAATAACACTAAAACTAAGGACTTTGGAATTATAAAACGAAACATTCTAAGAGGTATCGGTATTGTAGTGAACAAAATAATTAGGTTGGCCCATAAAGCTAGAAAAAGTCTGCGACTATCTTCAAGATGATTTCTTCTTCTTTCATCTTGTCTCAGTGCTTTATAGATGTCGTTTGATAAAAAAGTGCGGCGATGGAAGACACTAGCCCAATCATGTTTGGTGTTTTAGCAAAATACACAACCACTACAATTGAATACATTACAAATAATCACCCTAAAACAGTATATCTTAAGGTTCTATACTTTTTGGTGTTGGTGGACGTCAGTCCACTGGCACCTTATTTTTATACCAATTTTGAGACACAAAAAAGGAACACCATGTTCCTATGCTACAATCAAGTCGTCTAAAACCAATTGAAAGAAGGATGAATGATGTTCCCTACTACTGATTCTACAGAAAATGTTTTAGGAATCAAGGATAGAAATATCAAGTTTGATGAAAATCTGCCTTTTGAAACGAAAAAGATCAAAGATGAACGTGCCGCTGTTTACCATGCCAAGCTAGAAAGCCCGGAAATACGTTGCATAAACTGTGACTTTGAAGGCAGCTTGATCAAATATGGGACGAAAACCTGTCGGTTAAAATTACCTAATGTGACGGCTACACGACAACCGGTCTATTTGGAATTGAAAAAACAACGTTATCTGTGCAAGCAATGCCGAACGACTTTTATGGCAAAAACTGAGGTTGTGGCAGCTCATTGTTCGATCACTCGACCAGTTCACTGGGCGATCACCCGTAGATGCTCGTATCAACACATCACTCAAAACTATTGCCCAGCGCTATCATATCTCAAGCGCTTCAGTCCAACGGATCTTGATCCAAGATAACGCCTACTCCCTTCAAGAAAAGCGGAATTATTTACCAGAGCATCTTTGTTTCGACGAATTCAAAGCAACAGACACCTATAGCTTTATCTGGATGGATGCCCAGAGCCATGCCCTTGGGGCTGTCCTGCCTTCACGTCGGATAGCGACACTCAAGGATTACTTCTTAGGTTTTCCTTTAGCCGAGCGACTAAAAGTTAAAAGTATCGTCGTTGATCTGAATGCGGCCTACATCAATTTTATTCCAGCTGTATTTCCCAATGTACAGATCATTATCGACCGTTTCCATATCATCAATATGGCTAATCGTGCTTTGAATACCTGTCGTAAGCGGTTGATGAAACAACAGAAACGCAGTTGCAGAGAATATAAATTACTTAAATCTAACTGGCGTATTTTCTTGCGTGATGCTAAAACTTTGGAAGCCAAAAAACTGAGTTATCACCGACAGTTGGTTATTACGATACCGATGTCAATCTAGTCCATCTTGCTTTGAGCTTAGATGAGACCTTCAAACAAACTTATGAAGTTTACCAAGGCATTTACTCAGCAGTTCACGATCGTGATGCGAAAAGCTTTGAAAGCAGTCTTGAATAACTACCGACCATTACACAATGAAATGGATACGACTATCAGAAGCCTTAAAATACATTGGCAGGCACTCCTCAATAGTTGCCGTTATGACTACTCCAATGGTCCAATTGAAGGGGCTAATCATAAAATCAAAGAGATCAAACGTACCAGTTATGGCTTTAGAAACCAACGGAATTTCAAGCTCAGAATTTACCTGCAATTCGCCCATATCTAAATAAATAAAGCAATCCAGCCAAAGGCTGGCAGACCATTACTTGACGGTAACAAAAAAGTTAGACCGATTAAGATCTAACCTCTCAAAATCTTTATAAAAAATGTTCACCAACACTCATTGACAAAGAACCTATCTTAACTGCTAGGGGTAAACACATATTAAATTTTGCGATGCTGATTGTTTTGGCATAAATAAAAGACACTTACTAAGAGTGTCTTTTATTTATGATCAACTTCTTTGATAAGAATTAAATATCTCTCTAATATAACTAGCCAGTTCTTTTGAATACGGATAGTTAATATATAGCGATAATGATAACGGAAGCACATGCCGTCTATCTCTCGTTTGTTGAATCCGATACATGTTCAAAGATATATGTGGTATATTGGGCAAGTTTACGATAGATCTTAGATTCGGAAATTGCTCTTCAATTTTGCTTTTCATTGAACTATATACATTTACATCTTCAGTTTCGAAATTAAAGATTTTGGATTCTTTTATTGATTCAGACACCACAGCTTCTAATTCGTAATTTCCAGCATTATCATTATTCATAATTAATCGCCTCCAAAAAAAATAGTATCTCAACAATTGTCAAAATACCAGGAGCCGATTATTTGAAAATAAAAACTTCGCTAAATTGTGAGTATCCAGCTATTGTTCCCCCCTATGATACACCTCTGAGATGAGCCGAGTTGTTGACCAGGAAGTAGTCGCAAATACCTGTACGCAACTACTACCAATACTTAATTTTTTTGGGTCTTTGACAATCTATACCGTTCCCTTATCTATCAATAGGTACAGCGTTTCATGCTAACAAATCTGCTAACAATTTTTAAAAATTAGCCAATTGTTAGCATGATGTTAGCAGAAATATTTTTTCTAGTACATTCCAATATTTTTTCAAAATAAAAAACGTTGATTTCTCAACGTTCTTTGCTTGTTATACTTTCTAATATTTAGTTAAAAAGTACATATGATACCGGTGATCGGGGTCGAACCGATACGTCCTCGCGGACACTGGATTTTGAGTCCAGCGCGTCTGCCAATTCCGCCACACCGGCATGTAGTAAAAACATATTAGCTTCGCCAATAAAGGCGGTAACCGGATTTGAACCGGTGATGAAGGTTTTGCAGACCTCTGCCTTACCACTTGGCTATACCGCCACCAAGAAATTCAAATCCACCGATTATAAATCGGATATTGGGTTAGCTGGATTCGAACCAGCGCATGACGGAGTCAAAGTCCGTTGCCTTACCGCTTGGCTATAACCCAAAAGTAAAAATGGTACAAGGGCGGAATGTGGGGATCGAACCCACGCGTGCCGGAGCCACAATCCGGTGTGTTAACCACTTCACCAATTCCGCCATGGTAAGCAGGGATAGTAGGAGTTGAACCCACATCGACGGTTTTGGAGACCGTTGTTCTACCATTGAACTATATCCCTATAATAAGTGGAGGAGAGTGGATTCGAACCACCGAACCCGAAGGAGCGGATTTACAGTCCGCCGCGTTTAGCCACTTCGCTACTCCTCCATTATATGGCGCGGGACAGAATCGAACTGCCGACACATGGAGCTTCAATCCATTGCTCTACCGACTGAGCTACCGAGCCATATAAACGGTCCCAACCGGATTTGAACCGGTGATCTCCTGCGTGACAGGCAGGCGTGATAACCCCTACACCATGGGACCAAAATTGCGGGAGCAGGATTTGAACCTACGACCTTCGGGTTATGAGCCCGACGAGCTACCAGACTGCTCCATCCCGCGATAACAATAAGGAGGATGTGGGATTCGAACCCACGCGTGGTTTGACCCACCTGACGGTTTTCAAGACCGTTCCCTTCAGCCGGACTTGGGTAATCCTCCATCATCAATAAAAATATAAAAAAGGGAAATGACCCGTACGGGATTTGAACCCATGTTACCGCCGTGAAAGGGCGGTGTCTTAACCACTTGACCAACGGGTCGAACTAAAAACGGAGAAGGAGGGATTTGAACCCTCGCGCCGCTTGCGCAGCCTACACCCTTAGCAGGGGCGCCTCTTCAGCCACTTGAGTACTTCTCCAAATGGGCCTAAATGGACTTGAACCATCGACCTCACGCTTATCAGGCGTGCGCTCTAACCAACTGAGCTATAGGCCCATTATAACACAAGTGTAAAGCGGGTGACGAGAATCGGACTCGCGACAACAGCTTGGAAGGCTGTGGTTTTACCACTAAACTACACCCGCGTTATTTTTCAAATGGCGCGGGACAGAATCGAACTGCCGACACATGGAGCTTCAATCCATTGCTCTACCGACTGAGCTACCGAGCCATATAAACGGTCCCAACCGGATTTGAACCGGTGATCTCCTGCGTGACAGGCAGGCGTGATAACCCCTACACCATGGGACCAAAATTGCGGGAGCAGGATTTGAACCTACGACCTTCGGGTTATGAGCCCGACGAGCTACCAGACTGCTCCATCCCGCGATAACAATATTAATGGTCCAAGTGGACCTTGTAGGACTCGAACCTACGACCGGACGGTTATGAGCCGTCTGCTCTAACCAACTGAGCTAAAGGTCCAAGCACTATAGCGGCGAAGGGGATCGAACCCCCGACCTCCCGGGTATGAACCGGACGCTCTAGCCAGCTGAGCTACACCGCCAAAAAATATAGTTCTTTATTTGTTGCAATCGGGAAGACAGGATTCGAACCTGCGACCCCCTGGTCCCAAACCAGGTGCTCTACCAAGCTGAGCTACTTCCCGATGATGCACCCAGTAGGAGTCGAACCTACAACCTTCTGATTCGTAGTCAGACACTCTATCCAATTGCGCTATGGGTGCATGTATGCCGAGGACCGGAATCGAACCGGTACGGAGATCACTCTCCGCAGGATTTTAAGTCCTGTGCGTCTGCCAGTTCCGCCACCCGGCATTGGGACTGGTTAAAGCGGAAGACGAGATTCGAACTCGCGACCCCCACCATGGCAAGGTGATGTTCTACCACTGAACTACTTCCGCATAAATGCCGACTAGACGATTCGAACGCCCGACCCTCTGATTACAAATCAGATGCTCTACCAACTGAGCTAAGTCGGCATTATTTCCTATTACCAAGTACGGGTGAAGGGACTTGAACCCTTACGTCCTTCGGACACTAGAACCTAAATCTAGCGCGTCTGCCAATTCCGCCACACCCGCATCATCTGGCAATGAGTCGTGACAGGCTCGAACTGTCGACCCTCTGATTAAAAGTCAGATGCTCTACCAACTGAGCTAACGACTCAATGGAGGTTACAGGGCTCGAACCTGTGACCCTCTGCTTGTAAGGCAGATGCTCTCCCAGCTGAGCTAAACCTCCATCTAAAGCGCGGCGACTTCCTAACCTCGCAGGCGGTTGCCCGCCAACTACTTTCGGCGTTAAGAAGCTTAACTTCTGTGTTCGGCATGGGAACAGGTGTTGCCTTCTTGCTATCGCCACCGCACTTCTCCTGAGCACTTCGTGCCCTCAAAACCACATATCATGTCTTCTTTACCCTTGAATCTTCTGCTTGCCGTTCTTTTGGTCAAGTCCTCGACCGATTAGTATCAGTCCGCTCCATACTTCGCAGCACTTCCACGCCTGACCTATCTACCTGATCATCTCTCAGGGGTCTTACTTCATTAACTGAATGGGAAATCTCATCTCGAGGGGGGCTTCACACTTAGATGCTTTCAGCGTTTATCCCGTCCATACATAGCTACCCAGCTCTGCGCCTGGCGGCACAACTGGTACACCAGCGGTATGTCCACCCCGGTCCTCTCGTACTAAGGGCAGCGCCTCTCAAATTTCCTACGCCCGCGACGGATAGGGACCGAACTGTCTCACGACGTTCTGAACCCAGCTCGCGTACCGCTTTAATGGGCGAACAGCCCAACCCTTGGGACCGACTACAGCCCCAGGATGCGATGAGCCGACATCGAGGTGCCGAACCTCCCCGTCGATGTGGACTCTTGGGGAGATAAGCCTGTTATCCCCAGGTAGCTTTTATCCGTTGAGCGATGGCCCTTCCATACGGAACCACCGGATCACTAAGCCCGACTTTCGTCCCTGCTCGACCTGTCTGTCTCGCAGTCAAGCTCCCTTCTACCTTTACACTCTGCGAATGATTTCCAACCATTCTGAGGGAACCTTCGGGCGCCTGCCGTTACCTTTTAGGAGGCGACCGCCCAGTCGAACTGCCCACCTGACACTGTCTCCCGCCACGCTTAGTGGCGCGGGTTAGAGTGTTCATACAGCAAGGGTCAGTATCCCACCAATGCCTCCTTCGAAACTAGCGTTCCGAGCTCTACGGCTCCTACCTATCCTGTACATGCTGTACCAACACGCAATATCAAGCTACAGTAAAGCTCCATGGGGTCTTTCCGTCCTGTCGCGGGTAACCCGCATCTTCACGGGTAGTATAATTTCACCGAGTCTCTCGTTGAGACAGTGCCCAAATCATTACGCCTTTTCGTGCGGTCGGAACTTACCCGACAAGGAATTTCGCTACCTTCAGGACCGTTATAGTTACGGCCGCCGTTTACTGGGGCTTCAATTCTCAGCTTCGCTTACGCTAACTGATCCTCTTAACCTTCCAGCACCGGGCAGGCGTCAGCCCCTATACGTCATCTTTCGATTTAGCAGAGACCTGTGTTTTTGATAAACAGTTGTTTGGGCCTTTTCACTGCGGCTGACCTTGCGGTCAGCACCCCTTCTGCCGAAGTTACGGGTCATTTTGCCGAGTTCCTTAACGAGAGTTCTCTCGCACACCTGAGGATACTCTCCTCGACTACCTGTGTCGGTTTGCGGTACGGGTGGTCTGCTTCTGGCTAGAAGCTTTCTTGGCAGTGTGACCTCAGGAACTTCGCTACTTAAATTTCGCTCCCCATCACAACTTGTCGTTAGCACTAAGCATTTGACTCAGTCCCCGACTTGTTGCTTGGACATGCACATCCAGCGGCATGCTTTCCTTAGCCTCCTGCGTCCCTCCATCACTCATAACGGAGCAGACCAGTGCAGGAATCTCCACCTGCTTGTCATCGATTACGCCTTTCGGCCTCATCTTAGTTCCCGACTAACCCTGGGCGGACGAGCCTTCCCCAGGAAACCTTAGTCATACGGTGGACAGGATTCTCACCTGTCTTTCGCTACTCATACCGGCATTCTCACTTCTAAGCGCTCCACCAGTCCTCACGATCTGGCTTCTCCGCCCTTAGAACGCTCTCCTACCACGGACACCATCGGTGTCCATCCACAGTTTCGGTACTATGCTTAGCCCCGGTACATTTTCGGCGCAGGACCACTCGACTAGTGAGCTATTACGCACTCTTTGAATGGTGGCTGCTTCTGAGCCAACATCCTAGTTGTCTGCGCAGTTCCACATCCTTTTCCACTTAGCATAGATTTTGGGACCTTAACTGGTGATCTGGGCTGTTCCCCTTTCGACTACGGATCTTATCACTCGCAGTCTGACTCCTGATGATAGATCAGCGGCATTCGGAGTTTATCTGAATTCAGTAACCCAAGACGGGCCCCTGAGTCCAAACAGTGCTCTACCTCCGTGATCCTTACATCAAGGCTAGCCCTAAAGCTATTTCGGAGAGAACCAGCTATCTCCAAGTTCGTTTGGAATTTCACCGCTACCCACACCTCATCCCCGCACTTTTCAACGTACGTGGGTTCGGTCCTCCAGTGCGTTTTACCGCACCTTCAACCTGGACATGGGTAGGTCACTTGGTTTCGGGTCTACCTCTACTTACTCTTGCGCCCTATTCAGACTCGCTTTCGCTGCGGCTCCATCTTTTCTGATTTAACCACGCAAGCAAAGGTAACTCGCCGGTTCATTCTACAAAAGGCACGCCATCACGCGTTAACGCGCTCTGACTACTTGTAGGCACACGGTTTCAGGAACTATTTCACTCCCCTTCCGGGTGCTTTTCACCTTTCCCTCACGGTACTGGTTCACTATCGGTCACTAGGGAGTATTTAGCCTTGGGAGATGGTCCTCCCAGATTCCGACCAGATTTCACGTGTCTGGCCGTACTCAGGATCCTGAACGGAGGCAGCGGCCTTTGGCCTAAGGGGCTCTCACCCGCTCTGGCTGACCTTCCCAGGTCATTCGGCTAAGCCGCCGCTTGGTAACTCCAATGTTTAGTCCTACAACCCCAGGATGCAAGCATCCTGGTTTGGGCTCTTCCCTTTCGCTCGCCGCTACTCAGGGAATCGAGTTTTCTTTCTCTTCCTGCAACTACTGAGATGTTTCAGTTCATCGCGTCTGCCTGCCGCCAGCTATGAATTCACTGACGGCCAACTATCGATCAGGATAGTCAGGTTCCCCATTCGGAAATCTCCGGATCAAAGCTTACTTACAGCTCCCCGAAGCATATCGGTGTTAGTCCCGTCCTTCATCGGCTCCTAGTGCCAAGGCATTCACCGTGCGCCCTTGTTAACTTGACCTAGCACTTCGTGCTGGTCGTTCGGCAATTAATACACAGTTGATTCTCGGTTATTAGAATATTTCATGATATGTGGTTTTCAAGGAACGAAGTGTTTGCGACCTTTCGGTCGCTATGGAGGTTAACGGGATCGAACCGATGACCTCCTGCGTGCAAAGCAGGCGCTCTCCCATCTGAGCTAAACCCCCATAAGGTTGCGATAAAATCGCAATGGGCCTAAATGGACTTGAACCATCGACCTCACGCTTATCAGGCGTGCGCTCTAACCAACTGAGCTATAGGCCCGATAAGTCTTGGCGTAGGCCTCTCAAAACTAAACAAAATTTCGACATGTACAGGCTTTCCGTAATTTTTCCTTAGAAAGGAGGTGATCCAGCCGCAGGTTCTCCTACGGCTACCTTGCTTACGACTTCACCCTAATCATCTGTCCCGCCTTAGACGGCTGGCTCCTAAAAGGTTACCCGACCGGCTTTGGGTGTTACAGACTCTCATGGTGTGACGGGCGGTGTGTACAAGGCCCGGGAACGTATTCACCGCGGCGTGCTGATCCGCGATTACTAGCGATTCCAGCTTCATGCAGGCGAGTTGCAGCCTGCAATCCGAACTGAGAATGGTTTTAAGAGATTAGCATGACCTCGCGGTCTAGCAACTCGTTGTACCATCCATTGTAGCACGTGTGTAGCCCAGGTCATAAGGGGCATGATGATTTGACGTCATCCCACCTTCCTCCGGTTTGTCACCGGCAGTCTGACTGAGAGTGCCCAACTGAATGCTGGCAACTAATCATAAGGGTTGCGCTCGTTGCGGGACTTAACCCAACATCTCACGACACGAGCTGACGACAACCATGCACCACCTGTCACTTTGTCCCCGAAGGGAACATCTGATCTCTCAGACTGACAAAGGATGTCAAGACCTGGTAAGGTTCTTCGCGTTGCTTCGAATTAAACCACATGCTCCACCGCTTGTGCGGGCCCCCGTCAATTCCTTTGAGTTTCAACCTTGCGGTCGTACTCCCCAGGCGGAATGCTTAATGCGTTAGCTGCAGCACTGAAGGGCGGAAACCCTCCAACACTTAGCATTCATCGTTTACGGCGTGGACTACCAGGGTATCTAATCCTGTTTGCTACCCACGCTTTCGAGCCTCAGCGTCAGTTACAGACCAGAGAGCCGCCTTCGCCACTGGTGTTCTTCCATATATCTACGCATTTCACCGCTACACATGGAGTTCCACTCTCCTCTTCTGCACTCAAGTCTCCCAGTTTCCGATGCACTTCTTCGGTTGAGCCGAAGGCTTTCACATCAGACTTAAAAGACCGCCTGCGCTCGCTTTACGCCCAATAAATCCGGACAACGCTTGCCACCTACGTATTACCGCGGCTGCTGGCACGTAGTTAGCCGTGGCTTTCTGATCGAATACCGTCACAGGGTAAACAGTTACTCTTACCCTCGTTCTTCTTCGATAACAGAGTTTTACGAGCCGAAACCCTTCTTCACTCACGCGGCGTTGCTCCATCAGACTTTCGTCCATTGTGGAAGATTCCCTACTGCTGCCTCCCGTAGGAGTTTGGGCCGTGTCTCAGTCCCAATGTGGCCGATCACCCTCTCAGGTCGGCTACGTATCATTGCTTTGGTGAGCCGTTACCTCACCAACTGGCTAATACGCCGCGGGCCCATCCGTAGAGTGATAGCCGAAACCATCTTCAAACCAGAAACAATCGTTTCTGGTTGTTATGCGGTATTAGCATCTGTTTCCAAATGTTATCCCCCGCTCTAGGGTAGGTTGCCGCACGTGTCACTCACCCGTCCGCCACTCGAAACTTCAGTTGAGTGCAAGCACTCGGTAGAAGTTTCTCGTTCGACTTGCATGTATTAGGCACGCCGCCAGCGTTCGTCCTGAGCCAGGATCAAACTCTCAACTAAAGTTCAAGTTTGTGACTCATTATTATTTGTTGCTAGCGAATTGACTTCGCAAATGTTTGTTAGACCAAAAGGTCTAGCCTGCACATTTGGTGTCGAAATTTTGTTCAGTTTTCAAAGGCCTACGTTCGTGAAACAACTTTTATATTATATCAAGTGTTTCATTCGATGTCAACATATTTTTTCAATTATTTTGAATAAATATTCAACATTCATTTTAACAACAAAGAGTGCTGATGCGTTATTTGTCAACGCTTGAAGCAGTTAAGCAACCTCTGTCGTAACAACGTTTATTATAATATCAAGATGCGAGGCCCACGTCAAGGAAAATTTGTAAAAAAAATCAAACCCGAACGATTTCAGATCATTTAGGTTTGATTGTATGAATATTCATCACTCTACATCAGGTACACCAAAGTCTTTTTCAGCTTGACGCAACCAGCTTGGCATGTTCGTAGATATAGGCTGAAACCCGCTATCAACATACCGATTTGTCCAATAATGCTTTTTACACCATTTCGTGCCAATGTTTGGGTCTTTTTGTAAAGCTCTTACTGAAAGGCTGATTTTTTTAGAGTACTCATCAATATCTAGCACTAAAACTTCAATATTTTGTCCAATATGAAACAAACTTTCTAGATTGCTGACATAGCCATGAGCACACTCAGAAATATGAATCAGGCCTTGAGTTGTCTCATCTAATGAAACAAAAACACCATAATGCTGTATTCCCGTGATTGTTCCATTTAGTACCTGGCCAATACGATATGTCATTTTACTGGGCCTCGGTTATATCAACACCTAAAATTACGACATCCTTCAACGGTTTATCGGCAGCATCACGTTTTGAATTGGCAATTTCGTCAACCACAGACATGCCATTAACAACTTGACCAAAAACGGTATGACGAAAATCTAACCACGGTGTCCCACCGTTTTTATAAGCAGCAATAATCTCTTCAGGGTAGCCTGCGTCTTTAAGCTGCTGAAACATTTGTTCATTAACATGCTCATTATTTACAATGAAAAACTGACTGCCATTAGTATTTGGACCAGCATTAGCCATCGATAACGCCCCACGAATATTGAATAACTGTGGTGTGAATTCATCTGCAAAAGGTTTATGCCAAATACTTTCACCGCCAGTACCTGTCCCAGTGGGATCACCGCCTTGAATCATGAAATCAGGAATCACCCGATGGAAAATAATATTGTCATAGTAACCATTTTTAGCTAAGGAAACAAAATTTTCCACCGTTTTAGGGACAAGTTCATCGAATAACTGAACTTCAATATCCCCCATATTTGTGTGCACGGTCGCCTTAGTGCCTTTTACTTCATCTAAATGTAATTGCGGAAAGTCCATAAAAAAACTCCTTCTACTTTTTATTCCAACATATAATATAATGTAACATAACTAAAAGCAAAGATACGCATCATAAAGCTATAAAAAACGAGCGTTTTATGATAATCTGTAAATGCTTTTAACTTTTTTGAAGAAAGAGGCGTTATAGAGATTGTCTCAACACATTTATGATATCACAGTTATCGGTGGTGGCCCTGTCGGCATGTTTGCAACTTTTTACGCTGGCTTGCGTAACGCCGATGTCCATTTAATAGAAAGTTTGCCGCAACTTGGTGGGCAAACTTTAGCTTTGTACCCAGAGAAGGAAATCTATGATGTTGCAGGTTTCCCTCATATTAAGGGGAAGGATTTAGTCAGTCAATTAGAGCAACAAATGGCTGCTTTTGAACCCAAAGTTACCTTAGATACATCGGTCAAGACATTGACACAAGACGATAATGGTGTTTTTGAAATTGGCACGGATCAAGAAACTTTCTATTCTAAATCCGTCATCATTGCCATTGGTACCGGCGCATTTGCACCTCGCAAGTTGGCTTTTGATTATGATCCCGCTTTAGAGGGCACTTATGTTAATTACTATGTCAACGACTTAGCAGATTTTAAGGATATTGATGTTGCTATCGCTGGCGGTGGTGATTCAGCCATTGACTGGGCTTTAGCACTCAATGAAATTGCAAAGTCGGTGACGATCATCCATCGCCGCGATAAATTCAGAGGCTTAGAATCTAGCGTCGAAAAAATGAAACAATCGACGATCAACATCAAAACGCCCTACCTATTAAATGATTTAACCTTAACCGATCAAAGACTAAATATTGACTTGAAAAAAATGAAGTCTGATGACCATGAAACGATCACAGCAGATAAATTACTGGTCAACTACGGCTTTACTTCTGATAGCCGAATCTTAAGAAATTGGGCAATCGACTTAAAGGGTGCTGACGTAAAGGTAGACCACAACATGCATACAAGTCGGGAGTTAGTTTATAGTGTTGGTGATAGTGCTTATTATGAAGGTAAAGTTAAATTGATTGCCACAGGTTTTGGTGAGGTACCGGCAGCTGTTAATGATGCTTTGGAAACACTCTACCCAGAACGCAAGCAACCCCTTCATTCCACATCAATCTTTAATTAAGGAGTGAACCGTCAATGGCTGAATCACCGATTGATCTCTACGAACACAGTATTCAATTATTACAGCAAGAAAATGTATCCATCAAAAGTATCGCTGAGCTCGTTTATTTCTTGCAAAAAGATTATATTGTCGATCTAACGATAGAAGAATGCATCGATAATGTTCTAGTGGTTCTTAAAAAACGCGAAGTCCAGAATGCTATTATGACCGGCGTTACGATTGATGAATTGGCTCAAGCAAAACAACTGCCAGAACCATTACAGAAAATTATTGAAACCGACGAAGGCTTATATGGCGTGGACGAAATCGTCGCCCTTTCAATCGTCAATGTCTATGGTTCCATCGGCCTAACGAATTATGGCTATATCGATAAGATCAAACCGGGGATTTTGGCCGAATTAAATGCTCATAAACAAGGTGAAGTGCATACCTTTTTAGATGATATTGTCGGTGCAATTGCCGCTGCCGCCGCAGGTCGAATGGCCCATAGCCACCCTAATGATGAAGAGGATATTTATTAACAAAGTCGTGCAAAGCATCATATTTACTTCACCAATTCTTAAAGATTTTCAGTTATACTCAATTTACAAATAGGAGGTAATGCATGACTCAACTTATCGATTTTATCCTGCATATTGATCATCATTTAGTCACATTAGTGAATACTTTTGGCAATTGGACTTACGTCATTCTTTTTTTAATGATCTTCATTGAAACGGGTATTGTTATTTTCCCATTTTTACCTGGTGATTCATTGCTATTCGCCGCCACAGCATTGGCAGCCAATCCAAACTATCACTTAAATACACCGTTGTTGTTTTTGATTTTCCTCGCAGCCGCTATCATTGGCGACACCGTTAACTACGAAATTGGCCGCCATCTCAGTGATAAAGCTTTAGAAACGAATTTCTTTGGTCGGCTGATCAATCGGGACAAACTAAAGGTGGCCGAAGACTTCTTCGATCGTCATGGGGGTAAAACAATTGCAATTGCTCGGTTTATCCCCATTGTGCGGACGTTCGCACCTTTTGTTTCTGGCGGCAGCCACATGAATTATCGTCATTTCATACTCTATAACTTTATTGGCGGTTTTTTATGGGTCACGCTATGTGTCGGCGCTGGTCACTTTTTCGGTAATATTCCTTTTGTTCGTGATCACTTTTCACTAGTGGCCATTGCCATTGTTGTTATCTCTGTTTTACCTATGGTTTTCGTCTTCTTTAAAAACAAATTTCAAAAATCTAAAGTTGAAGTCCCAAAAGATTAACCTAAAAAAGCTTATCATCACGGCTAAAATCAGTCGGATGACAAGCTTATTTTTTTAGATCAGACACATGTTTTATGCGATAAAGGCCCAATAACATGGCCGCTTCAAATAAAACAAACGCTAAAATAAAACAATGGCTAAAAAAACTTTCTGGTAAAACATTAATGATCGGATCTGTGCTGGGATCAAACAGCCAATTGCGATTGCGGAAAAATAAATGATGAAAAGTAATGAAAAAACGGTCAAAATTAATACTTGCTGCTAAAGCAACCATTATTGGCACTAAAAATCCCATTTGAAATGGCAACTTTAATTGCCATAGTTGACCAGTTCGACGCCATTTCCGCCAAATATGAATTGCTAAGGGCACCAATACCAGCATCAATAAATCATTCAAAATAAATAGTTGCTTTACATCTCGAAAATGAGCAATACCGTTTAAAGAACTCGGAAAATCCATCATCCGCAGCTGTGTCAGCCAAGGAAAATGCAAAAAAGCCATTAGTTGAACATAATTATGGTACAAACGGCCTAAAGGCATATTTTCTAATTCAGGTAACTGCTGAATATGCGCGTCGATTGGGTACAAAATAAAAGTACTCATAATCGTTACGAAAATGACACTTGTCAATATGACCATCAAAATGCAGGCTTGCCCACACCATCGCTTGAATCGCTGCATCTTAAACCCACTCATCCAATGACTCAACCACGTAAGTTGGTTGTTGCTTCCGATCGGCCAAATCTGCACGCTTACTATAACCTGTTAAAACTAGAAGCGTATCCACATCACTATTAAAGCCAGCTTGGATATCAGTATTTAAATTATCCCCAACCATTAAAACTGACGATTTAGGTAAGCCAATCTTTTTCAAGGCAGCAGCCATGATTGGTTTTTGTGGTTTACCAATGTAAAAGGCCTTCTGCTGTGTTGCCGTTTCTACAAGTGAAATTACTGAACCGGCTCCTGGTACTAAGCCACGTTCATTGGGTAAATTTGTATCTTCATTAGTGCCAATAAAAGTCGCACCGCGTTTAATGGCTAGTGTTGCTAATTCGAACTTATGATAAGTCACGTCATAATCTAGGCCAACAACGACATAATCGGGGTCAACTTCATTGAGTTTAAATCCTTCGCTAAGAATTGCTTTCTTCAAACCCAACTCGCCAATAATATAAACACTGTGCTCTGCTGGCTGCCCGTTGACTTGATCCGTTAAATAACTGGCTGTTGCAAGGGCTGGCGTATAGATCGTATCTGGGGTGACATGAATGTCATGGTTTTCCGCTAAATTGGTTACGACTGCCTCAGGGGTTTTAGTCGTGTTGTTCGTCAAAAATAAGAACGGCTTGCCGGCAGCTTGTAAACGCTCAACAAAGCGCTTTGCTGCAGGGATCCGTTCTTTGCCTTTGTAAACTGTGCCATCTAAATCAATAAAATAGCCAGCGTAATCTTTCTTATCCACAATAACACTCCAAATAAATTTATAATTTTTTAATTCTGATCATCATCAAGTTGCCGCATGGTAAATGATTTCCGCTTTGGCGCTTGCCTTTTGGGCTGAGCAACGGCCTTCTTACGGGAATCAACTTTGTGATGATCATTAGCAACTCTAGAAGTTGGGCGTTGACTTTGATTGCGTGCCCGGGCCGACCGCCGACGTTGCGGTTTAGCATTACGGCGAATATCACGTTCAGGTAATTTTCCAGTCCGTTTGACAATAAAGTACGCACAGCCAAAGTTACAGTATTCATACAAATAATCTTGTACAGTCCCAATAAGTTGGTCACGATTGGCGTGGTGATTCCCATCTTGATAAAACCCCCGTAGCCTTAATTGGTCATACCCCCAATCTCCAAGGATATAGTCATACTTATTGAGTACTTCACTATAACGTTCATTTAAAGCATCAAGGTTAAAGGCATCCTTGTAATTGACCACAAGCTCATAATCCACGCCATTGATCATTAGCTGCCCATCTAAGACTCGAGCATACTTAGTCAATTCTGGCGTTGACACAGTTTCGTCTAAAATTTCGTTTAGTTTGCTGACGGCGTCTTTTTTCGGCGTCTTTTTTTCATTTTTTTCTGTCAACGGCTTGCCTCGTTTCTAAACTGGATAGTGTTGTTGTAAATAATCAGCAACAACATTACGCAAAAATTCAGGGAAAAGAAATTCATTTTCACCCACGATCTCAATTGTAGGAAAGAATGGAATAAACAAATAGTGATCTAAAACAGTAATTGTATAAGTCTGTTCAGGATTAAGCTCTGACCCATGCCACAAAACGCGTCGTGTTCCTGGTTCAATAGTTAAACCATCATAAACCAGTTCACCAAACAACTTCCCTCGAAAACTCATACCTTTAATTGGAAAATGACGTAAAAACAACCGATTCTTCTCCATCTCCATAACTAAACGCCATAAATCATAACCACGTAAGGTGACCCGCAATAAATGCATTGGATGTGGCATTTGATCATGCAGATCATCCATTGTTACTATACCCGCCTTCAAATCACGTAAAAATAAGCCTTGATTTAAAATAGCCACTTCAGTTTGCCCCTTTACTCTTAGGGCTTTCAAAGCTAAGTGAATCATATTCGTTGGTCGGTCAATCGCTGTCACCAACGGTTCAGGTATGTTGGCGATTTTTACTTGCCGCAGTAACGCATGACCTCGATGCGCGTAGTCTTGAATTTCAGTCTTGTCTTCAGGTTCTTCAGGCAGTTCACTGGTTTTTTGGACAGTCGCTACTGTTTGTATGATATGATGTTGCGCATCTAAATTCAAAGTCATCTTACCAATGTACTGACCATATTTCCCGGCAGCGCCTAACATTGTATGCCCGTGCTGTTCACCATGAGGTAATAAATGATGTGTATGTGAGCCGAGAACTACGGCCAATTCTGGAAAGTGCTTTGCCAAATAACGATCCATTTCAATACCTAAGTGAGAAAGCACAACAAAAATATCCGTTGAAGCTCGTGTTTGCGCTAAAATATCTGGAAGCACATCTTGAACCACGCGTGGCTGCCAGCCATTCGGTTGGTAAGTTAGGAAGAATGGTGCCGTAAGACCGATAATCGTCACACGTGTGCCTTGTTTTGTCGTCATTTGTTTATAGGGCTGAGCAAATTTAGGTCGTGAGCCATCTTTTTCAAACAAATTAGCTAAGACCACATCAAAATTGGCGTGATCATATAAGTGCTCCAACTGAGCATGACTGTTGCCGATCCCCTCATTATTACCAATCGTCACAGCATCATACCCGATTTGATTTAATAGCGCAACATTAGCTTCACCATTCGTTGCTTCGGTCAAAGGATGGGCCCGATCTTCTGCATCACCAATATCAAAAACCAAGACTGTCTGCCCTGCTTGTGATTCTGTAGCTTGAACAGCCTGAATATACCGTCGAATTCGCGGCCAATTTTCTAAATGTGAATGTAAATCATTCGTATGGACGATCTCAATTGTCTCTGCAGCCATTACTGTCAACTCCATGAATCGTTTTATACCTAGACGGTGAACCTAACTAATGTCAATCGTAATGAAACAACGAACCCCCGTCAAGCACCATTTATATGTGCTTTATTCTCTCATTAATTGTCCTGCATTGCTAGGAGAAAATAATTCATATTAAAAAAAGACACCCTATTTTGGCTGTCTTTTGCCTGATCCATAATTTTAGTTTGTTTGAATTAATGAAATCAGCATACTTTCAACTGTTTGTAACGCTTCAGCTTTTACTAAGGGTACCAGCTGCGGCATCAAACTGTAATTGAAATAATCCTGAGACAATTGCTGCTGTTGGTATTTGCGGAAAGCAAGAATTAAAATTGCAGCAACATCTTCTTGATACTCAGATTTGGTCAATTCCAGTACCCTACTTCTTAATGCCATTAAGTTTCGCTCACCCAGCAAACAATCCCCTCCAATAACAATGATATAATTAGTATAACGAACCCAAAATTAGAAATCAATGTGAAAATTAATATTCACTAATTTTTTTGTGCTAATAGCTGTTGCTTCTTTTGAATGATCATTTCAATCTCTGATCCCGTAAGTGGCGTGCCAAAGGGTAATGGTGCTGGCAATAGCTCCCGTTCTGGTGCATCCACCCCAACATTAATATTTAGCGCCGTTGGCATCATATTATGATGAATATGTCCGTGAAGATTATAGATTTGGGTTGCAATGCCCAACAACAATGGGTAATGCGTCAAGTAATATTGAGCATGGTCAAATTTGATCAGCGCACCCACATCTTCAAATTGATACTTCGGCTGCCCATTTAAATCGTAATTGTGCTGAGCAATATATTTAAACAGCTCCCGAGCGTCATGATTACCTTTAATGAAAACAATATGACCATTCAAGCGTTTAATGAGGGTATAGACTTCTGCCGGCTTTGGAAAATTACCCGGTCGTAATGCTATATCCCCCAAATGATAGACAGTATCTTTGTCAGCTACACGAGCGTTCCAGGCTGTGATCATTTGTTCATCCATTGACGCAACATCAGAAAAATGCCGTGGTGCAAAATCATTGGGCGCCAATAATTGAGCATGAAAGAAATGCGTATCAGAAATATAGTAAATCATATCTAGACTCTTTTCTATTTCTTAAAATTAAACTTACGATTCGAATTTTATCATTAACAGATGTCAAAAAAAATAAGCCTAATCTCTAAGCTTATATCGACTGGCCAGGTTGGATTCGAACCAACGACCCACAGATTAACAGTCTGGCATTCTACCACTGAACTACTGGCCAATCAACAAAAAATATAATATCAAATATTATCTAATCTGTAAAGGGTAATCTTTAAAATTTGTTGTGAAAAACAATTCATTATGAGAACTTCTTTAACCAATATGGTTTTCTTTTAGAATTTGTTGAAAAGCCGTTTCAATTTTACCAGCGGGCTTTTGCCACTCTTCCCAGTGGTCAAAATCCTCCGCTGGAAAAGTATAAGTATCATTAACGTATTGTTCATAAACTTTGACCGCCGTTGATTTAGGAATGTTTAACTGCAAAATTTTAACTTGCTTGATAAATCCTCGAATGGCTGCCAATTCAGCGCGTCCATTCATAAAAATGTTGGCGACTTCATAATACTTACTACCATCCAAGCGGGTAATTTCTTCAATCAAATTCAAATCTTGATAACTTTGTGTCAAGCCATTTACCTCCAGCTTTGATCCGGGATGTATAGTAGCCCGAAACTCTATTTCATGGTATGTTTATTAGTTGTAATCAAAATTGAGGAATAGTGTTTAACATGAAAAAAAATCAACCAAAACAACTAACATTACTTTTAAGTTTGTTTGCCTTACTCAGCGTCTTTTATTTTACCACAGGATTTACAGTTGTGGGACACCGAGGTGATCCAATCAATGCGCCAGAAGAAACTTTTCAAAGTTTTGATACCGCCTTTTCTGAGGGAGCTAATTACGTCGAATTAGACTTACATCGTTCTCAAGACGGCGTATTGGTCATTTCTCATGACCGTAATCTGCAGCGTGTCACCGGCCAAGGGGTCATTGTTTCCCAAATGCCTTTTGGACAATTGCAAAAACTCCATAGTGCTAATGGCGAACCCATCCATAGTTTGGATGAGCTTTTTGCCCATTATCAAAACCAGCCTAATACCAAGTTTTTATTAGAAACAAAAAAGACAAAATCTGGCAATCCCAAAGATATGGAAGCACTGATCACTGCCGCGGTTAAGAAATACCATATGGAAAATCGTGTCATGATCCATTCCTTTTCCTTAGAAAGCTTGCGTCAAATGCAGACCTTACTGCCGAATGTCCCTCGTATCTTTATTGTTGGCAGCTTAAAACGCATCAATTTCGATGCCTTGCAATATGTTACCGGCATCAATATTTCTTCCGAATTGGTCACGCCGCAACTAGTTGATCAATTGCATTACTTGGGCAAACAAGTTTATATTTGGGACGAAATGACCGAAAAACAGCAAAGTTGGAATAAAATCGTTAATTTGCCGATTGATGGTGTGGTTACGAATTATCCCGCTGTTGGTGCCAGCTATCAGCAAAGTAAAGATGATGCCCGCATTCGCAACATTGATGAAGCCGTCACCTTAGTTAGCAATCATCGCGTGCCTACTTATGAGAATCCGTATCGAACTGAGTTGACTCAAGCACCTTTGAAACCCTTTCAAATCGTTAAAGCAACCCAGGTCGTCAATTTAGGTGCGCAAACATACTATCAAATCGGCGAAAATCGTTTTGTTTCTGCAGACGCATTAAATAACGCAGATGACTTATTATATAACATAAACTATTTGAACAAGACCCTCCGCCTAAAACCAGAAACATCGATGCAAGTCGCTTATCATTCGCCGCTTTATCCCCAGCAGACCAGTGGCTTAATTTTCCCCAATCAAAATTATCGCATACAAGCCGTCCGGCGAATTGCGAATACACTTTGGTTCAAACTCGCTAGTGGCTGGATCCAAGGAGATAAAGTCTTGGTAGATTTTAACAATCAAGGCCACAATAATGACTTTGCCCTCAACTTATTTTTACATGAGCATAATGATCAACGACCAAATAATGTTGATTTATTAGCCTCATTGCCAAGCTTGACCCACTTGAAAGTGTCCACCGCTAAAAAACAAAGTAGTACTGTTTCCCAACAGCTCACCAGCTTTTGCCCCTCATCACAAATGAGTACGATACTTTATCCCCTGACGACTAATCTTAATATTAAAGGATGATATTTATGTCTGTAGATGAAACTGTCAACCATGAAGCCATTATTCGTCGGGTTCGTCAAACGATCCCGCCCAGTGAAACCATTAATGATATGACCCAAATGCTCAAAACGTTCGGTGATAAAACTCGAGCTACCATTCTCTATGCCTTATACGAATCGGAATTGCGAGTTTTGGATATCGCCAGTATTTTAGATATGTCGCAAAGCTCGGTATCCCATCAATTACGTGCTTTAAAAGAAGCCAAACTAGTCAAGAACCGTAAAGTCGGTAAAGAAGTGTTATATTCGCTAGCAGATGATCATATCATCAACATTTTCCGCTTAGTATTGGAACACGTTAATGAAATTGAGAATCATAAAAAACGCTCATCAGATACAAAAAGCTAGCCAAATGATGCCGAACTGCATACAATACTAAAGAGCTCATAAAATTTAATTTGAATAAAAGCGAGGGATTCACATGACAATCAATTGGCAAACCGCGATCCAAGACTACCAGGACGACTTAATTCGCGATCTAAGTGAATTATTGGCAATCAATAGTGAACGTGATATTGAACATAAAACATCAGATTTTCCTTTAGGCCCTGGACCAGCAAAGGCTTTACAAAAGATGTTGGCTTTCGCCGAGCGTGATGGCTTTGCGACTAAAAACATCAATAATGTTGCCGGACGCATTGAATTTGGTTCCGGTGATCAAATATTAGGTGTATTAGGCCATGTCGACGTCGTTCCAGCAGGTGAAGGTTGGCAGACAGATCCTTTTACACCGGTCATTCAAGATGGCAAAATCATTGCCAGAGGTACTTCAGATGATAAGGGCCCTGTCATGGCCGCTTATTACGCCTTGAAACTTCTAAAAGATCAAGGTTTCGAACCTAAACAAAGTATCCACTTTATCCTAGGTACGGATGAAGAAAGTGAATGGGTCGGTTTACATGAATATCTCGAACAAGAGCCCACACCAGATTGGGGCTTTTCACCTGATGCTGAATTTCCAATTATCAACGGTGAAAAGGGCATTGTTTCTTTTGTATTGACGCAAAATTTAACGCACGCCGAAGCTGGTACTTATACCCTTTTGACTTTCAAAAGTGGGATTCGCGATAATATGGTGCCTCATTCAGCTCAAGCACGTGTGCAGCATGACTTTGATCCAGATTTTGAAGCAGCTTTCGATCAATATTTATCGACCAATCACCTAACAGGTTCAATAACACATACGGGTGGCTATTATGACTTATTACTACAAGGACAAGGTGCCCACGCGGCCAATCCTCAAGAGGGCCGCAATGGTGCTACATTCCTAGCAAGTTTCTTGAATCAATGGGCATTTGATGCTAGCGGACAGCAATATCTCAAAGTCATCGCAAATGATCTACATGAAGATATCTATGGCCAAAATATCGCTATTGCTTACCGCGACGACTTAATGGGCCCACTAACAGTCAGTGCATCAATCTTTAACTACGATCGCGCCAATAGTCAAGCCAGCATTCTATTAAACGTGCGTTACCCTCAAGGAACCACTGTTGAACAAATGACCCAACAACTAAGTAATCATTTTGGCGCACAATTTAATATTGCCACAAAAGGTCATTTTGAAGTGCCCCACTATGTGCCAGGAAGTGATCCGCTAGTCAAGACTTTACTGAAAACCTATGAAGATCATACTGGTCAACCCGGCGAAGAAATTATCGTTGGCGGCGGAACATACGGCCGTATTTTAAAACGCGGAGTTGCATTCGGAGCTCAATTCCCGGGTCGTAAAGATCTTATGCATCAGCCTAATGAATTAATGTATATTGAAGATATTTTAAAAGCCAGTGCTATCTATGCTGATGCAATCTATCGTTTGACACAAACTGCTGAATAATTTTAAATAAATTAAAATGATGTGTTTTTCGGAAACTAGCTGTTAAGCTAACTTCTGAAAATCACATCATTTTTTCTTGATCATTTAACTATATACAACCTCAAATTCTTCACAAACAACCATCATATTATCTGTAAATTGCTGATCCACTGTAGCTAACTCCTCAGCAAAAAACTTTTCATGCGCGGAACGCCAATAAGCTAGCGAACGATCGCCCTCACCTTCTTTAGCCGCATGTTCAGCAGTCACATCCTTAAAAGGCGTAACATAAACTTTGGTGGTTCGGATAACGCAAACTGGCAGCTGTGAACCATTCAAAACAATACTTAGGTCCCCTACCTGTGGCAAGGGTTCATTGGTCAGCTCGTATAATAAATAGTTAGACGCAGTTGCGGTCTTCTTGCCTGCCAGCACTAGATCTGCCAACTCGTCGGCCATCTTAGCACCCGAGCCGAACGCCCAAGCTTGAAATTGTTCGGGTGCTTGTGGATTTATCTGACGATAATTATCCCAAAATTGTTCAATCCGATTTCGTTGCATACCAATACCCCATGTTTTTCAGAATTTTAATTTTAGTATAGCATAAACTCACACGACTTGATTGCTTAATAATTGTGGTAGATCCGTCAAATGTGCGATTTGATAAATTGGGTGGATCGAACTATGATTTGGCACAAAATCAGGGTTATACCAAATTGTATCTACATGAGCATTCGTACCACCGAGTATATCAGAAGATAACGAATCCCCAATAACCACCGCTTCAGCTAATTCAAAATTAGGAATATGGGCAAAAACATAATCAAAAAAAGATTTTGCTGGTTTTTGATGGCCAATTTCTTCGGAAATAAATAGATCATCAAAATAAGAAATAATACCGGCATCATCTAATCTTTGCCGCTGTGTTGCGCTAATACCATTTGTGACTGCAAAAAGCCGAAATGATTTAGCCAATTGTTGTAAAATGAACTTTGCATCTGGTAATAACTGATGACCTTCTTGTAGGTAACCACGATAAATCTTACCCGGATTCAGTCCATGTAATGGCACCCGTAGCTTTTGAAAAAATAATGGAAACCAGGCCTCCAACAATTCTGACCGGCTGATTTCATCCTTTTCATACATTTGCCAAAGTTTTTGATTGAATTGATGATATTTGCGCCGAATATCCTGTGTTAAGGGTATATTTAATTGTTCAAATAGTCGGCTTAGGGCTGCTGCCTCTGCTGCATCAAAATCAAATATTGTATTATCTAAATCAAATAGTAAAAATTTATAGCTCACAATGACCTCCAAATTAACGAGATTATTTTTTTATTATACGCACCATTAATTTAGAGAACAACTCAAACAATGTCGACAAACTAAAACTATATTCTAATTTCATTCTGTTATATAATGACATCTGTATGAAAAAAGGTGGGAAGCATTTTGAAAGAACCACAATCATGGTGGCAGAAATTACAAAATCTTTTCAAACGAATCGGTAATTTCTTTACATATGAAATCAAAGCAGTTTCTGATGAACAGACGGTTGACCCAACTGAGCTATCAGTCTGGCAACGGATCCGCTTTTATTTCAACGTCACGATCAGCTCTTTGAAAACAGTCTTACTAATTTTATTAAGTTTCCTAATCGTCTTAGCAGGATTGGGTATTGGTATCGGACTAGGCTATTTTGCGTCATTGGCAAGCCAAGAAGAGGTCCCCAGTTATCAAGCAATGAAGAATCAAATTGAAGATTCTAATGAATCGGCAGCCTTTTATTTTGCTAAAAATGACAAACTTGGTAATTTGACAACCGATCTAATTCGGACACCAGTAAAAAGCAATCAAATTTCGCCTTATTTAAAAAAGGCAATCGTTGCTACGGAAGATGAGTATTTTTACCAGCATCATGGCGTCGTACCGAAAGCAATTTCACGGGCATTACTTTCAGATTTAACCGGTCTTGGCACACAAACTGGTGGCTCCACTTTGACCCAGCAACTGGTTAAAATGAAAATTCTATCTTCAGAAACGACCTTTAAACGTAAAGCCATTGAAATTTTACTAGCTGTCCGATTGGATAATTACTTTACAAAGTCAGAAATTTTGACAGATTATTTAAACGCTGCAACTTTTGGCCGCAATAATAAAGGCCAAAACGTTGGTGGTGTTGAACAAGCTGCTCTAGGGTTATTCAACAAACATGCGGCTGATCTTAATTTAGCTGAATCTGCGTTTATTGCTGGCTTGCCCCAGAGTCCTTCTGTTTACACCCCCTATAAGCAAAATGGAACTTTGAAAAAAGATATTTCAGCTGGCTTGGATCGCAAAAATACGGTTCTTTTTCGGATGTATCGTCATAATGACATTTCTAAATCTGAATACGATGCTGCCAAAAAAGTCGATCTTAAAGCAGAATTCCAACCTAAAACGGAACCTCAGCCTGAAAACCGCGGCTATGGTTATGTTTATAACTTGATCACCGTTGAAGCACGCGATATTTTGATCGACCAACTGATTCATGAGGATGGTAAAAATGTCACAACTGTCCGCAAGAACAAAGATCAATATAATACGTATTGGAATCAAGCCGATCAGTTATTACGGCAAAAGGGGTATCGTGTGCATAGTACCATTGATCGAAAACTCTACGATGAAATGCAAGTGGCTTCGAAACAAGCCGCCCCTTATCTTGGTACCTCGAAAACATCAACGATCACGGATCCAGTGACACAAAAACCAACTCAGTTTACCGAATACGTTCAAAATGGAACAGTGCTATTGGATAATCAAAGCGGTGCTGTCCTAGCTTTTGTTGGGGGTCGTAATTTTTCAAAATTCCAATTAAATCATGCTTTTGATACTAAGCGTTCGCCAGGTTCATCAATCAAACCGATGTTGGTTTATGGACCCGCTGTCCAAAACAAGCTGATCAATACTCAGTCGATGATCGCCGATTTCCCAGTAAGTTTCCATGGTTATTTCCCAACAGATTTTGGGCAACAAATTCAAAATCGCTTTATTTCAGCAAGTGAGGCATTAGCAGAATCCTATAATATTCCAGCGGTTAATCTATACGATGCCTTACAGCGTGGTAAGAATACGAAAAAGTACATGTCTGAAATGGGCATTCATCTATCTGATAAAGAATACAGTGAATTAGGTATTGCTTTAGGTGGTACCAAAAATGGTGTCTCTGTTTTACAGCAAGCTAGTGCTTTCTCTACTTTTGCCAATCAAGGTACCCACGTAACGCCCCACGTCATTTCAAAGATCACGGATCCATCTGGCAAAGTGATCTACCAAGCACCGGCAACTAAGAAACAAGTCTTTTCTAAGAGCACAGCGTACATCATGCAAAAGATGTTGAATGGTGTGGTTACCAAAGGTACGGCTTCAACACTTTCTTACCAATTACCGTTTTCTGAGAGTGATTTGGTTGGTAAGACTGGTACTTCTAATGATTATCGTGATATTTGGTTCATTGGTTCCACCCCGGGCGTGACAATGGCCTCTTGGATTGGTTATGATAACTTTTACGGTCATAACTATACTTTAAATAAGTCTTCAAGTGATGCCAATTTAACTTACTGGTCTAATATTATTTCAGCTTTATACAAAACTAATCCTAAAATGTTTAAATTAAATCAAAAGATGAAACAACCAAGTACAGTTAAAACGGATACGGTTTTAGAAGATACGGGCACAAAGTCTGGTGCAATTACCTATAATGGTGCTAATGCCCATGTCACCGGAAAAAAAGTCAAAGCCTACTATAATGATGAGCTGCCGAAAGATGTCAGTTATCAATTTGGTATTGGCGGCACAGAAAAGAACTATAAATTATTCTGGAACCATTTCTTTGGTGCAAGCAATGACTATGGCATTACTTCTACCTACACAGGCAAGACTGTTCGAGACCCAGATGATTCGGTTGAAGACGACGCCTCTAAGTACTATTACAGCAATGGTTCTTATGGCACTTATGGGAGCTTTGGCAGTGGGACCTACAGCGGCTACAGTCAAGGTAACTACAATAACACTAATGACAGCGAGCAAAATAACTATAATAACTACAATTACTCAGGTTCTGGCTTAAATTCCAATTCAACCTATGGGACTTATAGCAGTAACAGCAACACAGCTACGAGTTATAACGCCTACCGGTAAAAATAACTCGTATTGGAACCAAAAATAAGGGTAACCAAAAAAACACCTAAAACAACGAAATGAATTATTTTGGTTGTTTTAGGTGTTTTTAATTTATATTAAAGCTGCTTTACTTAAACTTTCTTGACCTACTGTACTGTGTTTTGGATAAAATCGAGTACCCTTGTCTTAACTGCCGGTGCAAAAAAACGGCTGTCAATATGGTTGCCCGCTTTTAAGATCAGTAATTCTGAGCGAATCTTTTCAGCCTGTAACCGTTGATAAAGGCGTTTGCTTTGATCCAAAGGAACCCAGTGATCGCGGTCACCTTGTAGTAGAAGTGTCGCTGGTACCTGATCAGAAACATAGTTGATCGGGCTAGCCGCCTGGAATTTTGCCGCATCAAAAGCCATGACACCTAACAGATTTTTTAACGGTGCTGAATACATGAATTGTGCTGCTTGTGGCACCCGCTGTTGATAGCCTTCCCATAAAGCTACCAAATCACTAGGGGCGTAGTAAGCAACAACATTTTGAATCTTAGGTATCGGCGGCAAATCAAGTGTCATTAACGTTTTTTCTTGCGACGTATAACCCGTCATTAAGGCCAAATGTCCACCTGCTGAATCTCCCATCAGCGTAATTGCTTGCATATCTAAATGATAAACGGATTGCTGTTCCGTTAGATAATTAATTGCTCGACGGACATCGCGGATTTGAATTGGAAAAGTGCCCTCCATACCCATATGATAATCAATACTAGCAACCACATACCCAGCGCGAGCTAAATAGGTCAACTCTGGTAAATACGCGCTACGATCACTCATTTGCCAACTGCCACCCGACAACCAAATAACTACCGGATGCCGTTGTTGCTGCTGATTATAGTCAAACGGCAACAATAAACTCATCCGCCAATCACGCCTAGTTTGCCCAAACCAATAAGCTTCATTTTGATAAGTTATTTCTGGAATCAAGGTTACCCGCCTATGTTGTTGATCTGGAATCGATATATATTGCATCAAGGCACAACCTTTCAATTAAATTTGACATTTTAATGAGTAAATACTAAAATTGCTCTTATCATTTTCTTATTTTATTAGGGGGCTTCATCATGAATTCAGCAAGTGAACTACGGCCTGGTGCCAATCGTTATGTCAGCGGCGACCATATCTTAGATGGCCTAGAAGATTATTTAAAAGATTTCGGGACGTGCGCCGTAATTACTGGCAACCAGTCTTTCAGCGTCTTCGAAAACTTTTATCAAAAAACGTTACCGTATCAAACTTATCTCTACGATGGGACGGCTAGTGATGAAAATGGCCAAGTCTTAGCGGAAAAAATCGGTCAGGTGGATACCATTATCGGTATTGGTGGCGGCCGTCTGTTAGATACGGCTAAAGTTACAGCTGAGAATTTAAAGGCTAATTTTGTTTCAATTCCCACATTAATTTCTAATTGTGCACCCTATACCCCAATTGGTGCCATTTACCATCCAGATCACACATTTAAACGTGTGGCTTATTTCAAAAAAGCCCCTGATTTAACTCTTGTAGACTGGACTTTGCTTTTACAAACACCCAAAGCCTATCTGGTAGCCGGCATTGGTGACACCTTAGCCAAATGGTATGAAATTGAAGGTCTCACACGCAAACTAGATGCGACGGCTAAAACAGCTTTTATCCGACTAGGTATTGCCAGTGCCAAAGAAATTTTAAATATCTTACTCAATGACGCTTCGGTGGCTTTAGCAAGTCTAGCCGAACAACAATCAACGCCCGCCTTTGGTCGAATTGCCGATACGGTTATTGGCTTAGCGGGTACTGTGGGTGGTTTTGCTGCTGAATATGGTCGCATGGCTGGTGCCCACGCTGTCCACAATGGTTTATCGTATATTGAAGCCACCCATAAAATCTTACACGGCAATAAAGTAGCTTACGGTATTCTCGTCCAGCTTGCTTATACAGGTGACTATGATGAGATCCGTAAATTAAAGCCATTTTATGACAGCGTAGGGTTACCAACCAACTTATCTGGTCTAGATGTTGCTGAAGGTGATCAAGCTGATTTACAAAAGGTTGCTGCTTTTGCGGCTAGCGACCATGAGAGTTTTAAATTATTAAATCCTCAACTCACGTCAGCGGATGTTTTAGAAGCCATTCATAATGTGGAAGCGATTGATCAACAAACGATCTAGTCCACGAGACAGCAGAGGTTCAACGACCATGATTTGCAAGATTCATGCTAGCTGTTTCAATTAATTGTAAAATAAATAGAGAGAGTGAGACAAAAGGCGTTCAGTGGCCGAGCACTAACAAGAGTCACTCAAATGGTGGGCCTTTCCATTTGAGTGATTCGTAGTTAAGTGAGGACATTGCCTTTTGGCACACGTTTAAGCAATAAATATTCGTAATTAACAAGTGGCTGAAAACAAAACGTTAGTTTTGTCTCAGCCACTCTGTTTAATTACCACCAATTTAACTTTAACCATGTGCCAAAATTTACGGGTGACAAGCACATTTGTCACAATTATTTAAGCTTTTGTTGACTCCCGTTGCACCATATCATAAGGCAACAAAATTGTTTTTTCATCAATTTCTTCCTTATTCATCATCTTTGTCAAAAGCCGCATTGCAACTGCACCAATGTCGTAAAGGGGTTGACTGATCGAAGTGATTTTTGGCCGTACCATTTCGGTTAGGATCGTATTATTGCTGGTGATGATCTGGAATTCCTCCGGCACTTTAATGCCATGGTCGATCATGCCATTCATTACACCAACTGCCAATTCATCATCGATCACATAAGCTGCGGTCGCACCAGCTGCTTGTAATTGCGACCAGAGTGCTTCCCCTGCTTTATAACTATAATCAGTTTCAAAAACCAAACTGTCGTCAAATGGCAGCTTGTTAGCTTTAAGGGCCTGTTTATAACCTTCTAAACGATATTTTCCATTAATAGGGTAGTTTAAGTCACCGCTGATAAACGCAACCTTTTGATTGCCGTCCTTGATCAGTTTATCGACCACATGACGAGAAGCTTCAGTGTAATCAATATTCACACTGCCCACTTGTTCGTCAGGATCAATCGTACCTGCCAAAACAACTGGCGTTTTAGCACGGGAAAATTCAGCGCGTACTTCATCAGATAATGTATGACCCATATAAATCAAACCATCTACTTGTTTGGCAAATAGACTGTTCAATACTTGAATTTCCTTAGGCCCATTTTCTTCAGAATTCGCCAAAATAATATTGTATTTATACATCGTTGCAACATCATCAATCCCACGAGCTAACGAAGAGAAATAAATATTAGTCACGTCAGGAATGATTACCCCAACGGTTGTTGTTTTCTTGCTAGCTAAGCCACGAGCAACTGCATTTGGCCGATAGTCTAATTCCTCAATAACTTTTAGTACTTTTTGTCGTGTTGCAGGTTTTACATTTGGATTGCCGTTTACAACCCGAGAGACCGTTGCCATTGAAACATTCGCTTCACGGGCAACGTCATAGATTGTAATTGTTTGTTTATCCATGTCGTCGTACCCCCATCATTTTCATTTGTCAGAAATAAATTTAACATTGTTAAACCAAAAATGCAAGCGTTTTTATGAAATTTTCATGAAAACACGGTATTTTTTTCGAACCCTGTTTTTTGAAAATGAGTTCAAAAACCTATGCTATACTTAAAAGTAAAAGATGAAAAAGGAAGTTTTGTCATGGAAAATTTAGCCAAATTACGTCAATGGACGCAAGATCAACAGTTAGATGTCGTTTATATTAGTGATCCAGTAAACATCAATTACTATACTGGTTTTTACAGTGAACCTCATGAACGAACTTTGGGTCTATTTGTATTCGCTGATCAAGAACCATTTATTTTTGCGCCCGCATTAGAAGTCGAAGTTGTGAAAGCTACTGGTTGGCCTTATGACGTTTATGGTTACCTTGACCACGAGGATGCTTATGCGATGATTGCCGATCAAATCAAACGGCGTGTCGCTAACCCAATCAAATGGGGCATTGAAAAAGCACAGCTGCAATTCAAACGTTACGAGGCTCTGATCGCCCACTTTCCAAACGCCGAATTCGATATTGATGTCACTGACTTCGTCGCCCACCAAAAGCTTTTCAAAACCGATGCTGAGATTCAATTAATGATTGCTGCTGGTAAAGAAGCTGACAATGCCTTCAAAGTTGGTTTTGAGGCCGTTTCCAGTGCACGCACCGAACAACAGGTCGTCGCAGAAATCGAATATGCGATGATGAAACAAGGTGTGATGCATATGAGTTTTGACACTATTGTCCAAAGTGGCGCCAACGCTGCAAACCCTCATGGTGCCCCACTCCCTGAAAAAATTAAGCCTAACGCTTTAGTCCTGTTCGATTTGGGGACCAATCATAAAGGTTACATGAGTGATGCTTCTAGAACCGTCGCCTATGGCAAGATCGATGATAAATCACGTGACATTTATAAAGTCTGCTTAGAAGCTCAATTAGCGGCGATGGATGCTGCAAAGCCAGGTATTACCGCAGCTGAATTGGATCAAGTTGCTCGTGACATCATCACGAAGGCGGGCTACGGCGATTACTTTATTCATCGCTTAGGCCATGGTATTGGGATGTCCGACCATGAATTTCCATCAATCATGGCTGGCAATGATTTAGAATTAAAACCCGGCATGTGCTTCTCAATTGAACCGGGTATTTATATCCCTAAGGTTGCCGGGGTCCGCATCGAAGATTGCATTCACTTGACTGAAACTGGTAACGAACCATTTACCCATACAACCAAAGAATTGATCGAACTACCTTTATAAAAGTTGAGTTAATGCCACCAAAAATACTCAATTTAGTTTTGACGAAGTTGAAGTGACCCATGATTAAAATAATTTCTAGTATGTGTCAGAAATAAAACTAATGTTTTGTTGCCAACTACTAGTCATTTTCTTCATAAAAAAGAGGCTTGTTATTTTTGTTAGCAAGTCTCTTTTTTATGAAGAAAATAGATTTTTGAAATCCAAATGCGCATATTACCCGAAATCAGCATTAACATTATAAACTAATTATTTCTATTTATAATATTAATGCATTGCTGGCAGTAACACTTTGCGTTCCGATGCAGAAATGCTTGTATCTCTGTAAAAGACCTCTCAGGCAGTTCAAAAAAGAAAAAAGTTTTTTCCCAAACCTCGATTTTGCGACCACAGTTATCACACACGAATTTCATGGCTGCTTACCGCCTTTCCTAAAAATTATTTACGGGCCTTAAAAATACCAACTGCAATTGCAAAAGTAACAATGGATGTCAGCACTAGAATTAATACATATGCTAACGCAGAAAGACCGTTAAACGTAAATAAAATCAAGCCAATAATTGCCAAATTAATTAGAAGTCCAAGTCCAATTTGATATATGGGGGTGTTTTTATAAACATCCCGAGAGATAAACATTTCCTGAAAGGCCATCGCAACAGTAGTTACTGTAAATATGAATACTAATGGATTGTTAGGGAGTGATGAAAACCCCTTATTAATCGTCTCAATAATAATTGTAAAAATGATGAGGGCAGTTTGTAAATTAAAAAGGACGCGCGTATTAGACAGACGTTTTTGAATTAAGCGTTCATCGGTTAATTTTCTAAATTTCATAACTAGTCCTCCTTAACCAAAAGAGGCGTCCAAATTTGAGCCAAGTACTTCTGAGATTTTCCTGCCCGATCGCAGCGTCAACTTAAATTTTGCAAATTCAATTAAATAGATAATTTGATCGCGTACCAACATCAACTTAACAGATAGTTTTCTACTTCATGTCTTATGGTACACCACTAGGTCTAACGACAGAAAACAAAAAGGTTTGACTCCGATCAAATATCGAAATCAAACCATCACTTAAAATTCTATTAACTGTCTAACTTTTTTGTTGTAATTTACGCCGCTGATCTAACTTAGGCGTTTCTTAATTTAACGATTTAATGCCAGCCCAAAAATTATTGATCTGTACTGGTTGCCTTGTCTTTAACAGTTTCAACTTGTTGCTTTGCAGCACTTGCTGTTTGTTCCGCGGCGCCTTTAGCCTCTTCAAAAGCTGATTGAGCTGCTTCGTTAGCTGTATCGATCGTATCAGTTGCGGAATTAGTCGCATCGATCACAATATCATCGTAATTTGCTTTATCGCTTTTATCGTGGCCCATCTGTGCTTTAGCCTTACCAAATTGATCCCGCAGACTAGCAGTTGCGGAATCAAAAGTTGCTTTAGCATTAGCCTTCTTATCTTCTAAGTTCAAATCTGAAATTTTATGGTTGGTCTTTGACAATAATTGGCTGACTTTTTCACTGGAATTATCTTTCAGATCTTCAGCCGCATCGCTGGCATAGCCATAAAAATCTTTGCTCTTAGACTTGGTATGGCCAAGTAATTGTTTTAGTTTAGCCTGAGTTTCGGCCCCAGTCTTGGGTGCTAAAAACATCGTCGCCCCAAAAGCAGCGGCACTACCAATTAACAAGCCTGCAAAAAAATGTCCTTTTTTTTCACTCATAAACGTCTACCTCCAATTTTTATTTTTGTTTACGACGTAATCGCATGCGATTGACGGCGCCAACACTCTTAGCAAACAAACCGACTTTACCGGTCGTTGCGGTGGCATGAGTCACTTTAGTTGCAAGATTTCTGGAAGAAGCATTCAAATCAGAAATACTCGTCCCTAGATCCCCGGCTGCAACAAATACGGGGTCGAGCTCTTTGACCTTACCGTTCACGTCATCTAAAAGTGTATTACTCTTATCTAATAAACTTTCGACTTGGGTCATCAAAACTTCCGACTTATCATTAACGATCGTTACCGTCTGATTGACCAATTTAACACTATCTTTCAATTCAGCCACGACTTTTGTCAACCGCAACAATAACATCACGATAAAAACGACTAGAATCAAAAACGCAATAGCTGCGATCAATGCTGCAATTTCACTACCACTCACGATTTCTTACCTCCGCAATTCCAATTGTTAGTTTTAGCATATCATTATTTGTCAGCGGCTTCAATTAACAGCTTCAAGTAATTATTTTGTACCGTTAGTTGTTCATGATACACTAACTATTAGAAACTAATTAATGGAGAAAGAAACTATGTCGATCAAACTTATTTTAGCGGCTCAAAACTCAATCACAGAAAATTCACTGCAGACAATTAAAAAAAATACCAATGTTTTTCAACGATTATGGGCAGGTATTGATTGGGACCAAATTGTTTCTAAAGTCATTGTCGCCACCTTGACGATCATTGCTTTAACCGTGTTATTTTTTATTCTAAACAAAGTGGGCAAACGTATCATTAATCATGTTTTTGACCGTTATGCTAAAAATGAAAAATTCTCGGTCAATCGTGTAGGAACGATTCGCTCACTGATCAATAACCTCTACACCTATCTGTTAATTTTCTTCTATGTTTATGCCATCTTATCAACTTTAGGCGTGCCGGTTGGTACCTTGATTGCTGGCGCTGGTATTTTAAGTTTAGCGATTGGTCTTGGCGCTCAAGGATTTGTGAATGATCTGGTCACTGGACTTTTCATTCTTGTAGAGCAGCAGTTTGACGTAGGTGATGTGGTCAAAATTGGCACGATTACCGGTACGATCCATGCCATCGGTCTGCGCACCACACAGGTCAAAAGTTTCGATGGGACACTTAATTTTATCCCTAATCGTAATATAACGATCGTTAGCAATAAATCCCGTGGCAACCGTCAAGTTTTACTTAATATTCGAATTTACCCACAAACGGATATTTCCCAGTTGAAAAAAATCATCGAACAAGTGAATCAAAAACTCGTACCTCGCTTTGATACCATTCGTCAAGGCCCAGACTTACTAGGCGTTAATGACCTGGGCCACGGTGAACTTGCCTACCAGGTACAAATGTATACCATAAATGGTGATGAACTAACGGTTCAGCGTGAATTTTTGGCGGCTTATCTTGCTGCTTTTAAGACTAATCAAATTGATCTACCTCAAACGCCTCTAGATTTAAATTTTCTTGCCCCAAAGCCTAATTAAGGAGACAACTAATTGATTAATATTATTAAAGGTTTTTTGATTGGGATTGCGTTAGTGATTCCAGGTTTATCTGGTAGTATTTTTGCCGTGATCGTTGGTTTATACGAACCTCTGATCAAAGCAATCAATAATTTTCGTAAAGCACCCAAACAACAGCTTAAATTTTTAACCCCTATCGGTATCGGTGCAGTCATCGGCATCATTGTTTCCACAAAAGTGGTTCTTTGGCTCTCGCAACGCTTCCCTATCCCGGCCTATGCCTTTTTCTTAGGTTTGGTTTTAGGCATTCTGCCATTTATTTGGAAAAAAATGCGGCTCGTAACCTTTCGTTGGTGGCTCCCACTTTTACCAGTATTCGGATTTATTCTGATTATGGGACTAACCTTACTGGGTAGTGGGCACAGTGAAAGTTATATTCAAATTTCTGCCTTACACAATGTTCAAGATTTTGGGCAAATGCTTTTTGCTGGCGGTTTTGCCGTCGCGCTGATGCTGATTCCCGGTATTTCTGGTTCGATCATGCTCATGGTCATTGGTCAATACGGCACGATTTACAATGCGGTAGGTAAAAGCACCAATGTCTTGAAACATATTTTAGGCGGAAATTTTGTCGCAGCCCAGCAAGATTTAAAATCGGTTGCCTTGATCCTGCCATTTATGATCGGTGCATTGATTGGCACCATCTTAGTAGCCAAATTAATGCATTATCTGCTGGCACACTTTGAAGGTCAGGTCTACTACGGCGTTTTAGGGGTCGTTATTGCGGCTAGTGTCACTTTGTGGCAAAGTGGTATTCAACCAGCCTTACCCGTAAACTTAACCTTGAGTACTTATTTATGGATTGGTGTCATGATCATAATAGGTGTTCTCGCAACCATTTTTCTAGATAAACCTGACAATGACTCATGATTTTAAATAAAATCAAAAAATCGACTGATGTCGTCTTATTATGACAAACATCAATCGATTTTTTATTTAACACACATTACCGTGTCCTAATTATGATTTGTTTGATTCAAATAAGTTTCAGCTTTTGCCAATACAACTTTTAAATTATCATAAGTCAATCGCTGACGTGCTTGTTCATAAGGTAACCACTGAATGTCACTAATTTCTGACAATTGTTTATGTGTCTTGGGTAATTGAGCCACATGACTAATGTAAAAAATTGAGACCTTCTCGGCACCGTTAGCCAAAGGATACGTAATTTTCTCAGCGAAATTTGTATCGACTTGCACATCAAGCCCAGTCTCTTCTCTGATTTCGCGAATGGCGGCCGCTTCATAGATTTCACCTGTTTCAACGTGTCCTTTAGCAAACCCCCAGAAATCACGGTCTTTACTTTTAACTAATAAATACTGCCGTACACCTTGACTGTTCTCTGAATAAATCACCGCGCCAGTTGCTACTTCCTGTGCCATGTTAATGTGTCACCTGCCCGTCACGATAACGTAAAAATGGTTCGATCGCATTTAAGCCGATTTGAATTGCCGCTTCATGGGGCGCCATATGATCCGAATGCAAGGCATAAGGGCTATCCACACCTAACCAAAACATAGTTCCTGGAATTTTAGACAGCAAAAAGCCAAAGTCTTCTCCAGTCATAGCTGGTTGGGTCTCAATAAAATTCACATCTGGTGCTTGCTTCATGAAGTCGATAAAATTAGCTGTCAATTCAGGATTATTTTCAACGGGTAAATACCCACCCTGTTCCAACTTTAAATCAGCTTGGCATTGGTACATAGCCTCAAGACCATGGACAATTTGGCGCACCCGTTCTTGGACATGACGATTCATTTTTTGGGTCAAGGCGCGAATCGTGCCATCGATCTGTGCGGTACCAGCAATAACATTCATGGTCGTCCCTGCATTGAAGTGGCCTAAAGTCACCACTGCTCCTTCAATTGGGTCGACATTACGGCTGACAATTGTCTGTAGCTGGGTCACGAGTTCGGCCCCAACAACAACCATATCATTAGCCAAATGTGGATAAGCCGCATGACCGGATTTTCCCGTTAAAGTGATGTGGATCTCACAGGTTCCAGCAAATAGTGTCCCCATGCGACAGCCAATTGCCCCCGTGGGTAACTGAGGATTGTCATGCAGCCCATAAATTTCATCTGGCAGCCATTCATTCAAAGCGCCGCTTTCATATAGCCGCTTGCCGCCACTGGCATTTTCTTCAGCCGGCTGGAAAATGAAAACAAAATTATTTTCTGGTTGTTGTGCAGCAAAACTAGATAATAACCCCAGTGCCACAGTCATATGAATATCATGGCCACAAGCATGCATCTTTCCAGGATGCTTAGAAGCATAAGGTAGCCCAGTTGCTTCCGTAACTGGCAGCCCATCAATATCGGTGCGATAACCGATCGTCCGTTGTCCAATTTTACCTTGCACCCGAACTAATATAGCTGTGTCGTGGGTCTTGATCGTTAAGAAATCCTGCGGCAGCTGGTGAATCTGTTGCAGCAAAAATGCTTGCGTTTCATGTTCTTCTAAGCCAATTTCTGGAATCTGATGTAACTGTCGCCGAATTGTAATCAACTGCGCTTCTGTTAACAACTGAATAGCCTCCTAAAAAGAAAGATCAAATATGACGCAAAGCATCTTGTAGTTCCGTTTTGCTGCGCGTTTTAGCATCGATTTGTTTGATCACTTTTGCAGGGACACCAGCGACAACTGTATTGGCAGGAACATCTTCGGTTACGATTGCGCCAGCAGCAACTACCGCACCTTTACCCACATGAACCCCTTCAATAACAACAGCATTGGCACCAACCAACACATCGTCTTCAATAATTACGGGTTGAGCCGAAGGTGGTTCGATCACACCAGCCAACACTGCGCCAGCGCCAATATGGGCATGCTTGCCAACAGTTGCGCGGCCACCTAAAACAGCCCCCATATCGATCATTGTATCTTCACCAATTTCAGCACCAATATTAATAATGGCACCCATCATAATGACCGCATTAGCACCAATAGTTACTTGATCCCGAATGATTGCTCCAGGTTCGATCCGCGCATTATATTGTTTCAAGTCTGCCATTGGTACGGCCGAGTTACGCGCATCATTTTCAATGCGATACTGCGTAACTGCTTGAGTATGCTCTTTTAAGAAAGCTTGCACAACAGACCAATCTCCAAACAAGACACCGGTTTTAGTTTCTAGATAAGCTTCAATGGTATCTGGTACTGACAGATCTGTTAGATTGCCCTTTATGTATACTTTAACTGGTGTTTTCTTTTTCGCGTTGCCAATATAATCAATAATTTCTTGTGC
Organism: Agrilactobacillus fermenti; assembly: GCF_047943045.1. Classification (GTDB taxonomy): domain Bacteria; phylum Bacillota; class Bacilli; order Lactobacillales; family Lactobacillaceae; genus Agrilactobacillus; species Agrilactobacillus fermenti. Next base: position 1,740,126 of record NZ_CP181347.1, read on the forward strand.
GTTCTGTGCCATAAATCCAACTCCTTATAAAATTAATTATTTCTCATTATCTAATAAAAGTTGACTTTTATCAAAGTTATGCGCTAAAAAATTTAAACTTTTCATCATTTCGCGTCTGGTAATAATGCCGACAAAATCTTGAGCCTCTGAAACCACTGGCAAAAAGTTGTCATCTACTAATAAGTGCATAATTTCTTCCAAATCATACGGATTGTTAACCGTATTAACAGTTTCATCCATTACATCGGCAACAGTCATTTGATCCAAACAACTGGTGTCAATCTCATCTAATTTCAGCATTTGTTCAGTTATCATTGGCATAGATAACTCACCAGCAAATTTAGCATCGTCACGCACAACAGGAATACGGCTATAGCCAAGTTTGCTCAAAACCATAAAGGCATGGGTCAATGAATTATCTACCTGTACTGTAGCGACTTGACTCGCGGGAATCAGAAAGTGCCGTTTGTTTTGCATTAAAAACGTACTAATTTGTTTTGATATCATAAAAAACTCCTTAGCTAACGATATTTATTAAAAGTATAGCAATAAAAATAAGTAAATTTAGTAATTTTGTGTGAATAAAAAAAGAAACCTCACCTATGGCACTAGAAAATATCATAAACATGTAAAAATTATTCACCTATTAGTACTATTTACTAATGCCATTTTTTTTGGTAAGATTCTAAGGTTCATTTCATTTAAGGAGGAAAATATATGTTCACTCTGGGCACGCGCCTAGCTGCGGAATTTATTGGAACGGCCTTCATGGTCATGCTTGGTAACGGATCGGTCGCAAATGTTGACTTAAAGGGGACTAAAGGTAATAGTTCGGGTTGGATGATTATTGCCATCGGTTACGGCTGCGGCGTGATGATTCCCGCCTTACTATTTGGTAGTATTTCAGGAAATCATATTAACCCAGCCTTTACGATCGGTTTAGCTGCTAGCGGCCTTTTCCCATGGGCAGAAGCTCTACCTTATATCTTGGTGCAGATGCTTGGTGCTATTGCTGGACAAGCAGTCGTTGTTGCAACTTATAAACCGCACTATGATATTACTGAGGACCCAGAGCACATTTTGGGGACATTTGCGACTATCGATGCCACAACAAGCAAACTTAACGGCTTCATTTCCGAATTTGTCGGTTCATTCGTTCTCTTTTTCTCAGCTTTAGGTATTACCAAGGCCCCATTTTTCAAAGATAACTTAGGAACCGCTCATTTGGCATTAGGCTTCTTGGTCATGACTTTAGTCGCTTCACTAGGCGGCCCAACTGGACCGGCACTAAATCCAGCTCGAGATTTGGGACCGCGAATTTTACACAGCCTGCTACCTTTGAAACACAAAGGTTCTTCTCAATGGGATTACGCTTGGGTACCCGTAGCTGCCCCAATTTTTGCCGGAATCCTAGCTATTGCATTATATAAGCTATTATTCTTACATTAATTATTTTTTAAATTCAAAATGCAAAGTTTTAACCTGTTTTAGTTGTCGATCATAATAGTCGGCAACTATTTTTTTTTCGTCAGAATGAACCAGAGCAAAAGTACCGCCAAGGGCTGCATATTCCCCTCGGGGTTGACTAATGGAGCCGGGATTTAAGATAAATACACCATTAGACATAGTGCAGCCCAATTGATGCGTGTGCCCATAAAAAGCTATATTTGCTTGTACCTTCAGAGCCGCTAGATAGAGCTGATCCAGCCCAAAATTAACGTTCAAGCGGTGCCCATGGGCAACAAATATTTTGTCGACCGTATTTTTTAAAATCATTGTTAATGGAAAGCGGTCATCAAAATCCATATTCCCACGCACAATTGTCATTTTTGATACCAACTCATCTGTAAAGGTTAATTCGGAATCGCCACAATGAATAAAAGCATCAACCCGGTTGCCGTAAACAGCCAATAATTTTTGTAAAATATCTTGATCACCGTGATTATCACTGACTACCAAATACTCCATCTTAATCTCTCCTGATCAATTTTACCCACTAATTTGCAAGCCACCATTGGCGCCATTGCTGCTCAAGCTTTGCCATCGCTTTGGCACGATGACTAATTTTATTTTTTTCACTAGCTGAAATTTCAGCCATTGTCTTCTTTAAATCTGGTAATTCAAATAACACATCATAACCGAACCCATTTTCTCCCCGAGGGAAACTGGCAATACGGCCAGCAATCGTACCAGATACAACTAAATCTTGAGCTGGTTGGTCAGGTTTAGCAAATACCAAAACTGAGTGAAAAGCGGCTGTCCGTTTCTCAGGGGGCACCCCAGCCATTTCCGCCAGCAATCTTGCATTGTTAGCCGCATCATTATGATCACCTGCATAACGCGCTGAATGCACACCAGGCTGACCGTACAAATAGTCAACGCTCAGCCCTGAATCGTCGGCTAAAACCGGTAGATCCAAAAACGCGCTAACTGTGTCGGCCTTAATACGCGCATTTGCTTCAAATGTTGTCCCATTTTCGTTAATCTCTGGTACCCGTTCAAAGTCTAACAATGACTTTGTTTCGATCCCGTCTTCAGCGAACAAAGCCGCAAACTCTCGAGCTTTTCCCATATTTTTGGTTGCAATGACAACGACTTTTGGCAATTTAGACATTTTATGATTCAACTCCAACTTGGTTTAGTTTGATCGCCTGCAAAGCAACATGTTGTGGTTTAATATCAGGCATATTTAACCAATCACCCGCAATTTCGGCGAACATTTTCGTAGAACCGGTAGTATAAAACTCATGTACTGGTTGATATTCTTGATCATCGTTGGCAATATCAAAGTAATCCAGCAACGTGGAAACTTCACTAGCTGTCTCTGCGCCTGGATCAATTAGCTTTACCCTTGGCCCCATCACATTTTGGATCAATGGTCGCAGTAGTGGGTAATGTGTGCAGCCCATCACCAATGTGTCCACAGGATGCTGTTTGAAAGGTTCCAGCGTTTCAGCAACAACCTTCTTGGCTAAAACAGACCGGTACTCATTACTTTCCACGATAGGTACAAACTTGGGGGCAGCAATGCTAAACACTTGGATATGTTTGCTTTTTGACTGAATCACCCGTGCGTAAGCATCAGATTTGACTGTACCTTCCGTACCAATAATACCGATATGTTGGTTTCTTGTCGCTTTAATTGCTGCTCGGCTACCTGGTAAAATCACACCAACCACGGGGATATCTAACTGGGGTTTGATCGTACTGAGTGCCTCAGCCGTTGCTGTATTACAAGCAATGACTAGCATTTTGATTTGTTTTTTTAATAAAAATTGTGTTAATTCTTTCGTAAATTCAATGACTTGTTGTTGTGGTCTGGGTCCGTAAGGAATTCGTGCTTGGTCACCAATGAAAATAATTTTTTCATGAGGTAACTGGCGCATCGCTTCTTTAACGACGGTCAGACCACCGACGCCTGAATCTAAGAATCCAATGGGTTGTTTATTCATAATGAACTCCTTAGCATCTATATTATGATAAGCCATCAATAATGATGGGCTTTTTGCAGAAAAAATTCAAGTTTATCGCTTAGAACCTAGCATATCAAGCCAGGCAAAAGTATAATACACTTATAACCAAATCAGGAGGAACGTTCATGTCCGATGCATTACGATCCAAATTTGAAAATATTTCTACTGGCAGCAGTTTTGCTGGTATCAGCTTACTTAGAGATCTACTCATCCCGACTTGTTAACAACTAATACCAAAGAAATTAGCTATTGGGCTGGCAAACAACTGGCACGCAAAGTTGCCCTACCTGATATTGAGACCATTCAAAACTATTTTGTCATGTTTGGCTTTGGTGCCCTGACCCTAACGAAGCAAAAACAAAACCAATATTATTTTGATCTCCAAGGCGATCCTGTTATTGAACGCTTGGCCATGAATGATGCCGCTGATTTCCACTTAGAAACCGGCTTTTTAGCCCAACAGTTGCAGCAAGAATTGGGTGTCATTGTTGAAGGTATTTGTGAAGTCGATCATAAACACAGTCTGGTTCACATTACGATTCAAAGTGACCCTAAAGATCCCGCCGATTTTGATACAACTCAAGATCAGTCCGAAAAAATGGTTGATTGAAACTAAAATTCTAGCACACTTAATTTTGATTGCAATGACTTGCGGTTCTTTTAAGGCAATGTTTATTAGTAAAAAATATAGAGGCCGGTACAAAACTAACGTTTTGTTTCCAGCCTCTATTATTTTACCAATAATTTAATTTTAGATGTATGCTAAATTATTCTTGATCATCATTTTGATCACTTGTCCCTCGTAAGTCAGGCACATCATTGGCATGCGTTTCTTGCCAACGTTTAGTATAAAAATGATTGTTGATCTGATAATCCACATTTTTAGCTTTAAGCGTCGTCAAGAATGGCTGTACACTTTTATCCATCTCTAACCAACCGCGCCAACCTAGATGAATCGTATCTTGCATAAAGTAATCTTCACTACCGTCATCTGTCATGTCCTTGATATGATTAAAGCCTTGAGACCTTAACTGATAAGTAATCTTGCGATCGAAAGCTTGGAGGGTCTGCTCTGGTAGACCAGTATAGTCTGCCCACCGTTGATTGACCGGTGGGATAACAAATAGAACATCCATCCTATTCTTGGCAAACTGACTTAACAATAATTGAAAATCAGAATACTCCGGCCCAAACTCATAATTAAAATGCGTTTGTGAATTTTTAAGTTTACCTTGTAAATTTTTAAGTTGATGATTATAAAAAGAATTTTTGATTTGGAAGTCATTGGAGGTGGTTTCACCTTTGCCCAACTCACCAGCTAAATCATCCAATTCTGAAAAACTATAATCGGAAGGCAGCCGCTCTAAGCCGTTTTGAATTTGCTGCCGCCGGTCACGAATGAACCAACGACTAAATAAATCATCTTGTGTATTCAAGGCATTCCCCTTGATATCCTTCAAATAAAACTTTTGAAAGCTGGTCAGAGGCATCCCTGCTGCAATTTGCAATAAAGAAGCATGGACGATCCCATCGGATTTACCAGAAGGCATCTGCAACAAGCGACGAGCGGCATAACGATCCATCGTCGTATCTTTAGCTGACTCTAGAAAATTGACCGCTTGTAGTGGTGAATAATAAAAACCAAACATGTTTGGCCGCGTACCTCGGGGAACGAACCACTGAGGTGAAATGATCACCACGGCTTTTTTATGCTGAACCCCAGCCATTGCTTGTAATGAGAAATAATGCGTTAAAGACTGAGTCCCAGGTGCACCTAATAAAAAGGGTTGATAGTCACGATGATATTTTTCTGCTAAAACCGTTGGATGAAAAGGATCCATTCGGGACAACTCTGAAGAACCAATAAATGGCACAAATTCACCTGATTTAAAAGCTTGGTCCTTTAGGCCGTCCCCTTTCAAAACATTTGCGGAGAGTGAACTAGCTGCCTTGTCGATCGTTGTTTTAGAAGCCGGATGATAATTACTTGGAAGTAAAAATAAAATAACGATGGCAACTGCAGCAACCACTAGTGGGCCAGAAATTTGCCAAAGCTTCTTACCCATTTTCATTGCATACTTTCCACTTTAGCAATAATTTTATTTGGTGTTGCCCATTCAGTCCGATCAAATTCAGAAACAGGGGCATCTACCCCTAATTGAGATTGTAACTCCAATAATAATTGCACTGTGCCCATTGAATCCAACAAACCGCTCTCAAATAAATCCATATCTGGGTTTGTTTTTACTTCATCAGAACCTGTTAAATCAGTCAAAATATTTAATACTGTCTCACGAACATTATCCATCTTAATCTCTCCTCAAAATATTGCTTTTTAAATTCAAACTTTGATTAGCGCCCGATAAACCATAGGCGGTCTAAAAAGCCTGAGAATATCAGAAAACTAAAACAAACCATATTAGCCGTCATAATGACCGCCATCACATGGGTGAACTTATTAGATGGGAACCAATTCTTATGTCGCTTTTTAAGCCGCAGCCAAGCATCCGTCAAAATCATCACTGTGGCATGGAATAAACCATAAACAATATAGTACCAAGTTTCCCCATGCCAGATACCCATGACTAAGAATAATACTAAATAGCCTAAATTGGCCATCGCGATCCGACTTTTCAGAATCTTATGTTTCATCATAAAGAAAACAAAGCGCATATAGATGTAGTCTCGGAACCAGAAAGACAAAGTCATATGCCATCTGTTCCAGAACTCTTTAATATTCCATGACAAGAACGGCTTATTAAAGTTGATCGGCGTCTCGATACCCATAATATAACTGACACCCACTGCAAATAATGAGTAACCTGCAAAATCAAAGAATAAATACAAACTATAAGCATACATAACCCCAACGAGTGGCCAAGAAATACCTAAGAAATTATTTCGGCTCAGCATCGCCAAGTGTTCGAAATTTGGTAACAGCATCGTCCCAAATAAATAGCCTAAAACAAATTTGTATAAGAAACCCAACATGATGTTGTGGACACCCTTGTCCAATAGGGTTAAATACTGTGCTCGCGTAGGCACGCGATCATAATCTTTGATGAAGCGCCGATAGCGGTCAATTGGTCCAGAGGAAATCGTTGGAAAGAATAACAGAAATTGTAAGAATTTCATGATACTCAGTGACTTGATCGATCCGTCCCGAGTCTCCATGACGATACCGACAACTTTAAATGTTAAATAACTAATACCCAAAAACCCAAAGATCGAAGGATGCTGTGGATCAAATAGCGGCGTAAATTTGACGATGACTAATGGCACAATGGCTAAGATTACCGCCAAATAGAAAACCCAAGTCTTATTCTTAGAATGGTCATTAGTCCGATAATGAAAATACGCAAAAGCCACACATAATTCAAAGATCGTATACCCGATCAAAGCAATACCTTGCGCAACTTTGGGCCCATCAAATATCAATATGAGAAAGAACAGCGAAAAGATAGTTTCATACCAACGAAATCTTTTTTCAAATAGCATCCCAATGATAACCGGTATTAAACCAATGAGTAAGTAGCCAAAGTACATGGGATTTTCATAAGGTTGTAAATTGATCATGAAGGATTGACCTCAGCAATCAGGGTTTTGCGGTCAACCTTCCCATTCGCTGTCAATGGTAAGCTGTCTTTAAAAATAATCCGTTGAGGCACCATGTATTCCATAACATTTTGGCTTAATTCAGCCTTAATAGCTTTAATCAAATCAGCTTCAGACTCAAATTGATTTGGTTTTGGCACCACATACGCAACGATTTGCGTGACTTTATGCAGATTATTATAGCGCGGTACCGTGCTCGCTTGTTTGACATATTGTACTTGCATTAAGTTTTGATCCACATCTTCCAATTCGATCCGATAACCATGCATTTTAATCTGAAAATCTGTGCGACCGCGATAAAAAATCATACCGTCTGTATCAATAAAGCCTAAATCGCCTGAACGATATGCCTGCTGGCCATCTAATTTGAAAAAGGCCTTGGCGGTTTTTTCGGGATTATTCAAATATCCCTTAGAAACACTAGGGCCAGAAATAATCAATTCACCGTTGGTGTCAGTTGGCACTTTCTGACCTTGCTCATCAACAGCATAAATTAACGTATCTGATTTAGCTTTACCAATTGGTAAACGATCATATTTAGCGGTAATTTCAGGCGTGATCTTTACACCAGTCACCGCAACAGTGGCTTCTGTTGGTCCATAAGTATTATAAATCTCTGCTTGGGGGAAGCGTTGTAAGAGTTCATGGGCCGTTTTTTGAGTTAATTCTTCACCGCAGAATAAAAAGTGATCTAATTCAGGATAATGTGCTTGATCAAAAGTTGGTTCCAGTAAGCAGATTTCTACAAAAGACGGCGTTGACACCCATTCATTTACCTTCAATTTAGGCAGAGTTGCAAATAAATCTTTAAAATTATCAGTGATCTCTTTGGGTAATGCGACTAAAGTACCGGCTAAAGCCAGGGTTGGATATAGATCCATCACCGACAAATCAAAAGAATAAGGTGCTTGTGAAAGGGTGCGAATGCCCTTATAAAGGTCAAAATCACTTAAAGTCCAATTCACATAACTCAACAGATTTTGGTGACTGATCTGAACCCCCTTAGGGACACCAGTAGTCCCGGAAGTAAAGATAATATAAAAATTGTCATCACCTTGAACACTTTGTGCTGCATCATAAGTCGTTGAACTAGCAGAATCAGTCATGACTTGCGTCATCGTTTTTTGGCTAAAAATTGGTGTTTCTAAATCAATTGGTAATGGTGCTAATTCAATAATGGCACCTGGTTTAGCAACTTCATTGATTTGAATCAGACGTTCTTTAGGAGAATGTGTATCCACTGGAATATACGCATGGCCTGCTTTAACTGCACCTAAAAAAGTTGCAATTACTGCAAAGGTTTGACCACCGTAAACGACAACTGGTGCCTTTGCAGGTAGCGTTTGTTGTTGCAAAAATGCGGCAACTCGATCTGAAGCCGCTTTGAGTTGACCATAAGTATAGGTTTGTTCACCGTCAACATAGCTGATCTTAGTCGGATCAGTCAAAGCGTTATGATCAATAGCTTCAATAATATTCGTAACTTTCAAGGAATTATCCTCCCACATTAAAATTCATTATAAATGAATCCACTATTGTTTATGCCACTGTAACTATAAAGATAAATCAATATCAACAGGATCACAAAATAGAGTGCAGAACGCAGCCAAAACTTGGCGGTACTATTCTGCCAAAATGCATGCCACTTCTCACTCATATCAATCCCCCCTTTGTATATACCAAGATATTCAATCGACACATATAAATTATAATCATTTCAATTGAATTCACCAATACTTAAGGCTTACGCTGAACTAACAAAATTGTAAGTTCACATATTGAACAAGAATTAATTCCAAACATAAGCTTTATCTCAACTATGGTAACATAAATTACGCACAAGGGCGCTCATATATGAAAAAAATAAATTTTTATCTGCTATTTTTCTGAAAACAAAAAAAGCCTTAATAGATCTACCAAACTAATGGTAGATCTATTAAGGCTTACCCCTCATCACAAGAGAATGAGACAAAAGGTGTTGCCTTTTGGCACCCGTTTAAAATTTAATTATTCGCAAACAAATAGTGGCCGAAAACAAAACGTTAGTCTTGTCCCAGCCACTAGCTCAACCTTATTAAGCGGTATATTTACTTAATGTGGCTTCCAATTGCTCTTTTGATTGATAGCCAACTAATTTTTCAACAACCTGACCATCTTTTTTAATGATCAAAGTTGGAATTGCCATGATGCCAAATTGTTGAGGTGTTTCTGGATTTGCATCGACATCCATTTTGGTGAACTTAACATCGTCGTTTTCTTCAGCTAACTTCTCAACAACAGGTGACTGCATCCGACAAGGGCCACACCAAGTTGCCCAAAAATCGGTTAAAACAACACCATCTTTAGTCTCTGATTCGAAATTCTTATCTGTTATTTCTTGAACCATTAAACAACACCTCCATCTTTCTCTTTAATATTTTAACAGATAGCAACGTTAATGCAATCTTTTTGCTTACAAAAAATGAGTATTTATTGTAACGTGGCAATCGTTGCCCCATTACCACCGGCGGACGCTGGTGCATAAGCAAATTTTTTAACCCGTCGATTTTTCTTTAAATATTCTTGAACGCCCTGCCGAATAGCACCAGTACCTTTACCGTGAACAATTGTAACCTGTTGATATCCAGCTAGTAAGGCTGCATCAATATATTGATCGAGACGGCTCATTGCCGCTTCATAACGCTCACCACGCAGATCTAATTGCGTTGAGACATGACTGCCTGAACTGGCAACAGTTGCAAATTGTCGTTGCGGTGCTTGTTGTTTTGGTGCTTTGACTTTTTCCAAATCGTTGGCATCAATCGTCATTTTTAAAATGCCCAGTTGAACCTGCCACTGATGATTCCCAACTTTTTCCAGCAATGTTCCTTGAGTCCCATAAGACAAAACCTTGACTTCATCACCAGGTTTTAGGGCTTGGCGTTTTTTCTCACGCCGTAAGACCTTATTCTTTGCCAAAGTTGGTTCCTGTTTTAGATTTTTTAACTGTGTGCTTGCTTCGATCAATTGATTTTCTTTAACGGGTTGTTGTCCATTAAGTTGCATTTGCCGCAAATCAGCAATGATTTTATCAGCCTGTTTTTGTGCCTTTTCAACAATTTGATTTGCTTTTTCTTTTGCAAGATTCTCCTGATTTTGGCGTTCAGTAAAGAAATCTTCATAGGCTTTTTCCAATTCGTCGTGAAGTGTTCGAGCTTCTTTTAATTGATGACGTAGGTCTAAATATTCGGTCTCTGCAGCCTTGCGTTGATTTTCCAAATCAGAAATCATATTGTTTAGGTCTTGGCTCTCACTATTGAGTAGCTGTTTGGCACTTGAAACAATACTTGTTGGCATACCTAAGCGTGCCGAAATATCAAAAGCATTACTGCGGCCTGGCATGCCGATCATTAATCGATAAGTAGGCTTTAACGTGGCGACATCAAATTCCATACTGGCATTGATTGTCTGTGGCCGCTCATAACCATAAACCTTTAGTTCAGGATAGTGGGTCGACGCCACAACATAACTCCCAATTTGTCCCAAATGATCTAAAATTGCAATTGCTAAAGAAGCCCCTTCTTGTGGATCAGTACCGGCGCCTAATTCATCTAGTAAGACTAAACCGTGATCATCTACTTGATTCAAAATATCAATGATATTTTCCATATGAGATGAAAATGTACTTAGATTTTGTTCAATCGACTGCTCATCACCAATATCAGCGAAAATATCTGAAAAAACGCCAACTTCGCTCTCTTCACCGGCTGGAATAAATAACCCTGATTGCGCCATTAACTGCAACAGTCCCAGTGTTTTCAACGTAATCGTTTTTCCCCCCGTATTAGGACCGGTTACGACAATACATTGAAAATCCTTACCAATATAAATATCATTCGGTACCACCTTCTGAGGATCGATCAATGGGTGGCGCGCGTGTTTTAGATTGACTTCATTATTTTCACTGATCCAGGGACGGGTGGCATGCATATCATGGGCAAAGCGGGCTTTGGCATTGATTAAATCTAAGTGCCCCAAAATGGTCGAATTCTCACCTAACTCACGCAGGTAAGGCACGAGTGCTTCAGACAATTCTGCTAAAATACGTTGGACTTCTTGGGCTTCTTGCATCTGTAGTTGACGCAGCCGATTATTCAGCTCCATCACGCTTTGAGGTTCTATATAAACTGTTTGCCCACTAGCACTCTGGTCGTGGATCGCACCACCAAATTGACCTCGATATTCCGAACGCACGGGAATCACATAACGATCGTCGCGAATAGTAACAACTGGTTCACTCAAGTACTTGCTTTGACTGCCACGTGTATAACTATCCATTTTACTGCGAATTTGATCTGATAATTGTTTGATACCACTTCGAATCCCCTTCAAAGCTGAAGAAGCTTCATCTTGAATATGCCCGGTCTCATCCACAGAACGTCGCAACCGTTGTGAAAGCTCTGGCAATAGGGTCAACTCAGCCGCAATATCATAGACATGCGTCAATGTAACCTCTTGTGCCTGTAAATCTGAAAAGAAACGGTGAATGGCTGCTGTTGTTCGCAATAAACGGCTGATTTCTGCCAATTCAGCACCATTTAACATCGCGCCGATCCGCAAACGTTTTAACTGTGGTTCAATATCCTGTAATGTTGCCACTGGAATGCCACCTTGCAAACGATAAATTGTAGCACCATCATCAGTTTCTTCCAAGTTTGCAGCGACAAGACGCACATCATTACTTGGTTGCAGTTGTTGTATCTGTTTTTGTGCAATTGCTGTCACAGCATATTGTTGTAATTTTTCGGTAATCGTTTTAAATTCTAAGGTATCTAGTACTTTGGAGTTCATCTTACACTTCCTCTTTATCTGCCAAGGTCAAGCTAAATTGATACATATGCAGCAAAAATGGCCGAGACAAAACCAACGTTTTGTTTTCAGCCACCTGTTAATTACGACTATTTATTGTTTAAACGAGTTTCAAAAGATATATCCTCATTTAACGACGACACACTCCAATGGAAAGGTCCACCCATTTATCGTGATTCTTGTTAGTGCTCGGTTATTGAACGTCTTTTGGCTCACGCGCTCATATCTTAAAGCCATATTAAGCTTTTATCTGTACAAATCAAACCGCAACGATCCACCAGTGCGTGGCTAAGTTCGTTAACAGGGGTGAGTAACGTACAATCGAAACAGCTGCCCAAGAAGTCCCCAGAGCATGCTGTAACCCATCAATTGGAATTAATGCTAATAAGTAAAGCAATAAAAATACGCCGATATAATTTGTAAAGAAAGCTAAAACCATTGCACCTAAAATACTAGTCGTATAGTCAATTGGATAAAAGGTTAAAGATTGTAAAAAAATGCCAGCGAATTTCATGATCAACCAGCCAATAAAGATAATGAGACAAAAGCCAAAGCCAGCATAAAAAGCAGTATCAAGCTTGAGTCCTAAGCTAGCATCAAAAAATGCAAAATGACTGTTAGAAGTTGCTGAAGGATAGGGTACTAATAAAGTTAAGCCTTTGCCTAAGTTACGATATACCAAATAAGCGATCCCAACAAATATGAGATAGCTAAAAGTATAAACAGCTTGCAAAAGCAACCCGCGGCGGGCACCAATATACATCCCGTAAGCGATAACCAAAACAATTAATAAGCTTAACATACTTTTCCTTCACCAACTAAAGATTCATTTATTCATGATTTTCTGAATCATCATCTATTTCTTCTTTATACTTAATTTGATCGGAGATGGCATTAAATGCTAATAAAATTGCCGCATCCTCAGTAGAAATATTAGATGATAATTTTTGAATATCTTGCAACTGCTGATTTAGCATTTCAGTCACCGCTGCCATATGTGCTTCACTTCCAGGTCCAATGATCACATATGTCTTACCATTGATCACTGCCTTATAACGCCTTTTTTCCTCGGCCATGAGGATTCTCCTTTGACTCCAACAAATTAATGAAACTATTTTAAATTAAATCATGAAAAAAAACAAATCTACTTTAGAAACCTTACTTAAATGAATTATTTGTAAAGTTAATAATCCGTGCCATCATCGGCTAAAAACGTATTTAACACTTCTTCAACCATCTGCCACTCGGCATCATCTTCAATAGGGTATAAATCACCCTGACTTGCATCGCCATTAGCATCTGGTTTAAATGAAAAAGCTTGGATTTCTACTTCTTCATCTTCACTGGCGCTTGCTGGATATAACAAAATATAAGACTTGTCATAGTCCTCTGAATCAAAGGTAAAAAGCACTTGGTAAAGTTCTTCATTACCTTGATCATCAACGAGGGTGATCTGTTGGTCTGTCATATCAGCAGCATAATTCTTATTTTCATCTTTTTCAGACATTGTTGTCCTCCATTTTGGTGGCGTATTTGCGTCAATCAAAAAATTATAATGTCGTTAATTTACCTTTAGCATCCAAATAATTTTGCAAGATCATCACTGCGGCCAGTTTATCGATCACTTGTTTTCTTTTTTTCCGTGACGTATCTGCTTCTTCTACAAGCATCCGTTCTGCTTGAACGGTCGTTAATCGCTCATCAATAAAATCTATTGGTAAGCCGAAACGATCCACCAACATTTGACCGTATGCCTGAGACTTCTCTGCTCTTGGTCCTAGGGTGTTATTCATATTTTTGGGTAATCCCAAAACAAAACCAGCAATTTCATATTGATCCACTAGCGCCGCTAAACGATCTAGGCCAAATTCTGCCTGATCTTCATTGATTTTAATGATCTCAACGCCCTGTGCCGTCCAGCCCAGTAAATCAGAAACGGCCACACCCACTGTGCGTGAACCAACATCTAAACCCATTAAGCGACTCATTTATTTTTCTCAAGGTAATTGCGTACGAGTTCTTCAATAATCTCATCACGCTCATGTTTGCGAATTAAATTCCGCGCATCATTATGCCGTGGAATATAAGCTGGATCCCCAGACAAGAGATACCCCACAATTTGATTAATTGGATTATAGCCTTTTTCCTCAAGTGATTGATACACGGACTCTAAAGTTTCTTTGACATTTTTGGAATCATTTTCGCCAAAATTAAAATGCATGGTTTTGTCTAACGAACTCATGTTAACTACCCCCACGTTCTTGCTCATTACTGCTAATTGTAACTGATTTGGCTATAAATCACAATTAAATCTCATTTGTAACCCAATTCAAGCCTATTTATTAGTTAACCATTCAACAGCTGTTTTCAAGGCTGCTTGCATCCCTTCAGGCTTTTTACCGCCGGCTTGAGCCATATCTGGTCGGCCACCGCCACCGCCGCCAACAGCTGGTGCAATTGCTTTGACCATATCTCCAGCTTTGATGCCAGCTTTGACCGTTTCAGGGTCGACCGCAACGATCAAACTAACCTTGCCTTCATTAGCTGTCGTCAAAACTAAAACATTAGAAGCTTGTTTTTGTTTCCATTGATCGGCTAACTGCCGCAAAGCATTCATACCATCCACTTGTACCTGACCCGTAATAATAGTGTAATTACCAGCTTTTTGCACATCATCAAAAATATGGCCCATTTGCTGTTGCGCAAATTTTGCTTTAAGACTTTCATTGCTCTTGGTTAATTGCCGCAATTCTGTCTGTAATTGATCTACTTTAGACAAAACATCCGTTGTCTTAGCCACTTTTAATTGTTGCGCTGTTTGAGCCAACAAATCGTGTTGCTGATTTAAATAAGCAAAAGCATCTCCAGCAGTGACCGCTTCAATACGCCGAACACCTGCGCCAACAGCTGATTCCGTTTTAATCTTGAACAGGCCAATTTCAGCAGTGTTGGCTACATGAGTGCCACCACATAGTTCAATCGACCAATTGCCAATATTAACGACTCGTACGATATCCCCATATTTTTCAGTAAATAAAGCCACAGCACCCATTTTTTTAGCTTCATCCATCGTTGTTTCGACTGATTCAACTGGTATCTCAGCCCAAATTTTTTCGTTAACGATTTTTTCAATTTGCTGTAATTGTTCTGGTGTGACTTGCCCAAAGTTGGTGAAGTCAAACCGCAAATAATCCGGCTCAACTAATGATCCTGCTTGGTGTGTATGTGCGCCTAAAACATCGCGTAACGCTTGGTCTAATAAATGAGTTGCCGTATGGTTGCGGCGCACCCGTCGCCGAAATTGTGCATCGACTTGTAAGCTATAAACACTGCCCTTAGCCATTGGTTGTAACACATCCACAAAGTGCAGCGGCTGTCCATTTGGTGCATGCTGTACGTCCGTCACTTTGGCAACTGTTTCACCCTGACTATTTTTAATGACCCCAATGTCTGCAACTTGACCACCCATTTCAGCATAAAATGGTGTTTCATCAAAAATCATTTCTGCTTTACCAATCGGTGCTTCATCTTGTAACGCGTCATCAATAATGATTTCTTTCAATACGCTTTGATTATCGATCAGTTCCACATAACCCGTAAATTCACTTGGATCTTTGATATCCATTAACAGTTTATTCTGCGATCCCATGGACTGTTCATCAGAACGCGCATTACGTGCCCGCTGTTTTTGGGCTTCCATTTGCCGATCAAATTCAGCAACATCTACGGCTAAGCCTTCATCTTTGGCATACTCCACCGTTAAATCAAGCGGAAAACCATAAGTATCAAATAATTTAAAGGCATCCGCACCACTCAGCTGTTTTTCACCGCTTGCTTTGAGACTAGCAATTAAATTATTTAGTAAATCTAAGCCATCTTTTAAGGTTTCTTGGAAACGTTCTTCCTCAGATTTAATAACTTTAGCAATAAAATCTTTTTGGGCCAAAACATCGGGATAGTAACTGTCCATGATTTTACCGACAGTTGGCACAAGTTCATATAAAAAAGCACGATTAATGCCCAATTTTTGACCATTTAAAGCCGCCCGTCGAATCAGACGCCGTAAAACATAACCCCGCCCTTCATTGGAAGGTAAGGCGCCGTCACCGATCGCAAAGGTAACGGCACGTGCATGGTCGGCAATGATTTTGAAGGAAGTATCGTCGGCTTTGTTTTGATCATATTGCTTATGATCACTCAATGTTTCTGTTTGATGAATCAAAGGTAAAAATAGGTCGGTTTCGAAGTTGGTCGGCGCATTTTGAATAACCGATACCATTCGCTCTAGACCCATACCCGTATCAATGTTTTTATGTGGTTGTTCGACATAACGGCCATCGGGTAAATGATTGAACTCAGAGAAGACAATATTCCAAATTTCAAGGTAGCGTTCATTTTCACCACCAGGATAGTTCTCCGGATCGTCGGGTGCTAAGTTGTTGAAGGCTTCACCGCGGTCATAAAAGATCTCGGAATCGGGACCACTAGGACCTTCACCAATATCCCAAAAGTTATCTTCAATTTTAATGATATGGTCTTCTGGCAGCCCCACCACTTCATGCCAAATACGATAAGCTTCTGTATCTTTAGGATAGACAGTCACATAAAGGCGGTCTTCATCAAAATCAAACCACTCTGGGCTAGTTAACAACTCCCAAGCCCATGGAATTGCCTTATCTTTAAAGTAATCCCCAACAGAGAAATTACCCAGCATTTCAAAGAAGGTGTGATGGCGTGCTGTTTTACCAACATTTTCAATATCATTTGTCCGAATACTTTTTTGAGCATTTGTGATCCGCGGATTTTTAGGAATGACAGACCCATCAAAATATTTTTTTAATGTTGCCACACCCGAGTTGATCCATAACAAAGTTGGATCATCTTCAGGAATCAAAGAGGCACTAGGTTCAACATCATGCCCCTTACTTTTAAAGAAGTCCAAAAACATTCGTCGAACTTCAGCACTTGATAATTTTTTCATACAAATACCTCCAACGTGAAATTAAGAAATAAAAAAACATCTTGCGATTCAAGGACGCCTACACGCGGTACCACCTTGATTGCAACGATGTTTCGTTAGCCACTTAATTATCTTATTTTACTTGTTATCTATTCTATGGGTAGCATCGCTAAAGCGGCTGACCAAATCTTCTCAGCATCGATTTGTTTCTGTAGTGAGCCTACTTAACGACATGTCCCGTTTGCCTTTTTAATTATAAGCAGTGTTTTCTGTAAAGTCAATTATTGAATTCAATGTTGATCACAGGCCGATAATATAATTGTTGCTTGTCCAGCTTAGCTAGTGCTGGTGTATATTCAAAGTTCCAAGATGCTGCTAATGTTTGTAGTTCAGGTGATCGTGTCAGTCCACCAACCACCGTTTCATCTTGTAATATTTCACCTTGCTGTTTTTCAGGAAATACAAGGCCAAAATAATTAGCTGATCCTAATTCAGGTACAAGGACTTGATTGTGGTAACTGCGCAAATAAGCATAAGCTGCCCGGTCCAATAAAGTCATCCCTTGACGAGTCAACGTTTGCTGTAACGTTGAAAAGTCTGCCATATTACGGGTCAAACTGAAACGATAATAATCTTGAGATGTTGCCAATTCAACACGTCCCACTGCCGTCTCTAAGTCTGAGGGCAGTTGGTTCGTGAAGGGATTCAAACTTGTCCGTTCATGAATCACCCGCTGTACCTGCGTAATATCTTGAGCCCGGCGTTTCTGGTAAAAAGGATCACCATAATATTGCGCATCAGCAATCACATAAACGCCCCTTGGCTCTAAATCGAACAAAATTGGTTCTTGGGCGACCAGCATCGGCGGCACTTGAACGGTTTGAGCACTTAATGGTTGTAATGGTATTTCAGACAACTGTCGTTTAAATTTTGCACGTACTTGCGTCAATTGGGCTTGATCCAGACCAACTTGAATCTGTTTGACCCCAGGAATCAGCACAAAATCAATGCCAGAAATAAAAGCGTGCCATGTTTGAAAATGATACCCATTAAACTCATGTGCTTCGGGTTCGATCTTAGCAATCGACAACAGTGGACTCACAAAATAACGTAGTAATTGTTCAAATTGATACTGCTGCTGTTTTGCAGTCAATTTGTGCCAATGTTCGATCATTAATGCCGCTGGCTCAATTGCCATCATTAACCCTTCCTTTTCTTACGTTTTAGGCGTCGTTGCTCAATTTTCCGCTTTTGACGCGCGTCTTCTTGAATGGCTGCTTTAATTTTGCGTTTATAACCCGGCTTGCGTTTACGTTTGGCTTTTTTGACATACCCTTTTAATGAAGGCTCTAACTCATTGCCTTTAGCATGCCGATTTTCCCGTTGGTGCCGGTCTTTTGCCGGCACTAACACACCATCTTTTAAGCGGACAGATTCGAATGAGATGCCCATTTTTTCTAAAGCATCAACACCACGCGTTTCATCGGGGCCATATAAAGTATAGGCAACGCCAGACATGCCATTACGCCCTGTTCGACCCACGCGGTGAATGAAGAACTCTAAGTCAGATGGCAACTCATAATTTACCACATGAGAAACGCCAGGAATATCAATTCCCCGGGCAGCTAGATCAGTAGCCACCACGTATTGATATTGCAAATTAACCACGGCTTTCATCACCCGTTTACGTTCGCGGGCTTGAATGCCGCCATGCACTTTGGCCACATTTAAACCATTATGCTTCAAAAAGTCATAAACTTCGTCTACTTTTTCTTTGGTATTTGCAAAAATCAAGACCAAGTAGGGTTCACCCATGGTTAACAAACGATATAATAACGCATTTTTATCGCGGCCTTGGGTAAAATACAAATAATTATGAATGGTTTCAGGAATCAATGTTTTTGGTTGGATTTGTTCAAACAATGGATTGTGTAAGTATTTACGCAAAAAAGGCTGCAACTTGGGGGGGATTGTTGCGGAGAAAACTAATATTTGTAGTTCCTTAGGCATTTTACCAGCAATCTTATCCACATCTGGTAAAAACCCAAGGTCTAAAGTCATATCAGCTTCATCCACAACAAAGGTTTTCGCGGTTTGAACTTGCAAAGCGTTAGCCGTGATCAAATCTAAAATCCGGCCTGGTGTCCCAATCACAATTTGTGGTTGATGATGTTGCAGTTTCTCAATTTGCCGGGCTTTATCCGTCCCACCAACATAATTATGCACCATGATATCAGGGTCATAGGTAGCAACTAATTGTTCAAACGCTTGATACAATTGTGTTGCCAACTCTCGACTTGGCGCAGTGACCACTGCTTGTACTTTTTGGCTGTTAACATCAATTTTTTCTAAAATTGGAATTAAAAATGTATGTGTTTTACCGCTGCCAGTTTGTGATTGTCCAACAACATCACGGCCAGATAGCACTGCTGGTAATAACTTTTCTTGGACAGAAGTCGGTGTTGTAAAGCCGATTTTGTCTAAAGCTTGAATCATCTGAGGCGAAAAATTAAATTGTTTAAAGGTTGCCGCCATTAGTTATGTCCCTCATTTTCTATTTGTTCGGTACTGACGAGTTGTTCTAATTCAGAATAAATTTGTTCGATTTCTTGGGTGTCGCTTGCTTTAGCCCCACTTGCTAACGGGTGCCCACCGCCACGGTGTTTCTTCGCTAACTCATTAATAACCGGCCCTTTTGAACGTAAATGGATGCGATAGCCATGATCAGGCTGTTCCACTGCGATAAACCAAGCTTTGGCTTCACGTAGATGTCCTGGCGTGGAAACAACGGCATGTGCTTGATCATTGCTGACACCCATTTTAGCCATTGTCTCTAAGCTAATTACGGCATACGCCGCACCTTGTGTATTCAACTGTAAATGATCATAAACATACGACTGCAAACGGGCTTGTTGTAAAGTCACCTCATTCATATGTTGACTGACTTTATTGTGTTCAAAGTTATAACTAACTAACTCGGCGGCAATTTTAAATGTCTCCGGAGAAGTTGATGGATATAAGAAGCGTCCAGTATCGCCGACGATACCGGCATATAACTTACGAGCAGCCGCATCATTTAACTTCAGTAATCCCTCAGATTGATGTACCAGTTCAACGATAATCTCAGAAGTGCTAGAAGCATCTGCATCAACATAGACCAAGTCTCCGTAATGGTCGTCATCGGGATGATGATCGATCTTGATCAAAGACTGACCTTGATCATAACGTTTGTCACTAATTCTTGGCGTATTTGCTGTATCACAAACAATAACTAACGCCTGTTGATACATAGAATCATCAATGGTCTGCATCGTATCGATCCAACTTAAGCCTTCATTCTCGCTGCCAACTTGATAAATCTTTTTTTCGGGAAAAGCTGCTCTTAATATGGAAGCTAAGCCCGTTTGCGAGCCAATGGCATCTGGATCAGGATTCTCATGACGATGAATAATGATCGTTTCAAAAGCTTTGATTTGATTAATAATATCCGTAAATATTGACATATTATTTCCTTTCTAATAACTGACAGTTCACGATGGCTTTGGCACACAAAACATGGTTGGCATAGACTGAAACATCTAGCTTTGCAAACCGACGGCCTTTATCTAAAATTTGCGGTTGAATCAACAAATGACTCTCCAGCTGAATCAATTTTAAATAATGAAGATCCATCTGTTCAATGATTGCATTTTGTTTAAATCGCTCATTCAATAACCGCTGGCAGCTATCAACCACTACTTCAGATAAAACACCAAACGCGACGGTTCCTAAACTATTGACCAGCTGAGGTTCTACGACAAACTCAAACCCCATACTTTCTGGCGCCAAAGTTGCAACATTGGGCAATTCATTCTTCAAAACTTGCAAACTGCCCATCATTTGATCATAAAAAGTATCCGTCACTTGAGGTTGTCTAGGCGCCATTTGCATCGTTTCCATGACATCTTTACGTGAAATGACCCCTTCAAGCTGCAGCTTATTATCGACTACCGGCATCAATTCCAAACTATTCCAAGTCATTAAGTGCCCTGCTGAAGCAGCACTATTATTCTTGCGCACCACCATGGGGTCTTTGGTCATGATTTTTTCGATGGGGGTTTTATCTGAACGGTTGAGAACATCTTTGCCAGAGACAACACCTAATAATCGCATTTGTTTATTAACGACCGGGAAACGCGAATGATCGCTATGCTTGGTAAGCGCAATGTAATCATGTACTGTTTGTGTATTTAACAAATAATCCGTCTTGGCTAGTGGTTGAAAAATATCACCCACCACAATGATCTCTTTTTTGATCAATTGATCTGTCAGCACTCGATTGATCATTGCTGCAACCGTGAACGTGTCATAGGTGGTCCCTAACACTGGCAAAGCAAGTTCATCCGCAAGCTTAGTAATTGCCTGTGTTGCCGAAAAACCACCAGTGATTAAAACAGCCGCCCCACTACGCAGGGCTAATTCCTGAGCATCTTCCCGGTTCCCAATAATCATCAATGATTTCGGCGTAATATAACGTACCATTGCTTCAAGCGTCATGGCACCAATAACGAATTTATCTAACAATTTATCTAATCCATTCGTGCCACCATAGATTTCACCATCAATGGCTTTCAGAATCTCACGGAAAGTTAAATTTTCGATTTTACCCTTCAAACGTTGCTCGATCCGCATCGTGCCGACCCGTTCAATGGTCGTTACCAATCCTTGGGTTTCAGCAGTTTTAATTGCCCGGTAAGCTGTGCCTTCACTAACGTTCAGGGCTTTGGCAATTGAACGCACTGAAATTTTATTCCCGATCGGTACAGACTCAATATAATCTAAAATTTGCTCATGTTTGGTGGCCAAACTGATAACCTCGATCCCACAAAATAGTAATGATTATTTTAATATATTAACGGCAACGTGATATTTTCGTACTGTTTCGACAATAAACTCGTCATTGTAATCCCCAATAAACGCACACCGTGTTTCAAACTACCGTAAGTAGCCCATAATTCTTGGGCCGCTGTCAAAATATCAGCAGATTGATAAATATATTCCGCTAACGTCTGTCGCTTGGTGATGGTATTAAAGTCCTTATCCCGCATTTTTAAAACAACGGTCTTACCCTGAAGATTTTTATGAGCTAAAGCTGTAGCAACCAAACCGCTAAAATACTTTAATTGTGCCTGAATCTTTAATTCATCGTATATTGGCGGATTATAGGTGCGCTCTTTACCAACGGACTTGCGGGCACGGTCCGCCTGCACCGGTCGATTATCGATACCACGCACACGGCGATAGAGCATATAACCCATTTTTCCAAACCGATCGATCAAAAAACGTTCACTTTGAGCGTGCAAGTCAGCACCGGTATAAATTTGCAGTGCCTGCATTTTAGGCAAAGTCTTACGCCCAACGCCTTGAAATTTCTCAATCTT
Source organism: Agrilactobacillus fermenti (assembly GCF_047943045.1). Lineage (GTDB taxonomy): Bacteria > Bacillota > Bacilli > Lactobacillales > Lactobacillaceae > Agrilactobacillus > Agrilactobacillus fermenti. The sequence goes on from NZ_CP181347.1 coordinate 1,762,442, forward strand.
TAACTGCATTAAAAAAGACTCTGCTTGTTCTGGTAAAACTACCGTACGGCCAAACGGTTTGCGATAATCCGAAGCGAGCTTAGCAATGTATTTATTATAAGAAATACCCGTTGAACAGGTTAACGCTAAACGCTTATAGATTTTACTTTGAATATAAATAGCCGCTTCAATAGCTTGTTTAAAGCCGAGCTTATTTTCCGTAACATCTAAATAAGCTTCATCCAAAGCAACTGGTTCGATCACATCGGTAACTTCCCGAAAAATATCATGAACCTGCGCAGAAACTTCCCGATAAGTGGCAAAATCCGGTGGCAAAAAAACGGGCCGTTGGTCTTTAGTTAATTCCCAGGCCTTTTGCGCTGGCATGGCTGAATGAACCCCAAATTGGCGTGCCACATAATTAGCTGTCGTCACGACGCCTTTACCATGCGTTTGCCGCGGATCTCGGGCAATAATCAGTGCCCGCCGACGCAATTTTGGATGCCGTTTCATTTCGATAGATGCATAAAAAGCGTCCATATCAACATGAATAATTTTACGATTTGTATTATTAATATTCGGTAATTCGAATAGCATTTCTTTCGTCATTCAATCACCCGATTTGTTGTACCCTAACAGACGGTAATTTTATTATAACAAATAAAAAGCCGATATAATAGGCATTATATCGACTCTCTTAAACTTGTTGTAATACAGTTTTTGTGTTTTGTTTTAGCGTTTTGTTTTAGCGCTTTGTATTATCTGTTGGCTGATAGATCCAGTGACGGCCAGTCTTCGCCAATAGTTCATCAGCAGCTTGAGGGCCGGCAGTCCCACTCTTATAATTCGGAAAGTCAGTTGGTGCCTGGCTGTCCCAGCGTTGGCGAATCGCATCTACAAATTGCCATGTAGCCTCTAATTCGTGCCAATGGCTGAAGTTAGTATTGTCACCAACCAATACATCTAAAATCAAACGTTCATAAGCATCTAAAACTTCATTGAGCATCTCTTTAGAATGATGATAACTCATTAAATAACTTTCTGGTGTTGTTGTTTGACCAACTTTTTTACCGTTATATTGTAATGTTACCCCTTCACTAGGTTCCACATCAATAGTCAAAATATTAGCTGCCGCAGGTTGATCAAAGATTTGGTTGGCACTTGGCTTAAATACAATATCGATTCGAGTGCGCTTTTCTGGTGTGCGTTTACCTGTGCGAATATAAATAGGTACACCAGACCACTGATCATTATCAATATCGATCTCACCAGCGACAAAGGTTTCAATTGGTGATTTAGGATCAACATTATTCTCTTGCCGATAAGCAGGTTCATGCTCTGGAATATCGCTGGCACCGTATTGACCGCGCACAAATTTGGCATCAACTTGTTCAGGGGTGTAGGGTTTCAAAGCTTGGAAAAGTAACCGCTTTTTATCTCTGATATCAGCGGCATTTAGGGCATCTGGGCGCTCTAATGTCGTCAAAGCAAGAATTTGCATCACATGATTTTGGACCATATCCCTCAGTGCCCCAGCCGTTTCATAATAGCCGGCACGATCTTCGACGCCTAAAGCTTCAAATAAGGTAATTTGAATATTATCGATAAATTGTTTATTCCAAACTTGCTCAAACATCGGGTTGGTAAAACGCATCGGCAACAAGCCTAAGACCATTTCTTTACCTAAATAATGATCAATGCGATAAATTTGTTCTTCCTTAAAAGCTTTACTGATTGCATCATTTAAATTTTTGGCACTTTCGTAATCACGGCCAAATGGTTTTTCGATCACTAATCGATTGAAACCTTGGTCAGACAATAAATCCTCTGATTTAATGTGATCGGCTATGGTCGCAAAAAACTTGGGCGCCATGGCCATATAAAAAACTCGATTACCTTGAGTATGATACTTTTGATCCAGTTCATCACCCAATTGACGTAGAGTTACATAATGGTTCGAGTCAGTCACATCATGGGATTGATAATAAAAATGTTTGGTGAAGGCTATCTTTTGATTGTAAGAACCTGGTAGTTCAGTGAGAGATTTTAAAATCGTATCACGGTAATAATCATCGCTCCAATCCCGCCGTGCTGTACCAATAACTGCAAAATTGTGCTTAATATGATCCTTGCGGTACAAATTAAATAATGCCGGATAAAGTTTACGGTGTGCTAAATCACCAGAACCACCAAAAATATAAATCAGTGCTTGATTTTCACTGTTATTTTCCAAGTGTAGCCCTCCTCTTATTTCTAACAAGCTATCATTTATTTTAAAGTCGTACATAATTAGATTCAAGCACAAATATTACTTTGATTTTAAAGGAAAATCAAGTCGTTGCTGCATAAAGTTTCTTATCGTTATATAAAAATAACAAGGATAATGAAACAATGGCGTTCAGCACACGTTTAAAATTTAATTGGTCGCAAATAAATAGTAGCTGAAAACAAAATGTTAGTTTTGTCCCAGCTACCTTGTAGTTTTATATTCAGTTATTTTACAACTAACTATTTATACGTCTAGAGAGAAGATTTTGGTCCAGCCCATTCATCTCGAATAATTTGTGCCATATCAGCAATCATTGGTTCTTTTGGATTGGTGATCGTACAATTATCCTCATAAGCTAATTCAGCTAATTGATCAGCTTGTTTATCAATTTGTGCTTTCGTGATGCCTTGATCTTTCAAAGACATCTTAACGCCAATACTCTCAGCCAGATCAACGATTGCTTGACAAAGGGCGTCTACTAACTCTGCGTTAGTTTTACCTTCCAAACCAACATAACGGGCAATATCCGCATAGTCGCTGTCAGCACGGAAGTAACTATATTTTGCCCATAATGCACGTTTCTCAGGCACCTTAGCATTGTATTGAATCACGTGTGGCATCGTAATTGCAATCATCCGTCCATGTGGTAAGTGGAAGGCACCACCCAATTTATGTGCAATCGAGTGATTGATACCCAACAGTGCATTGGCAAAGGCCATACCCGCCATAGTTGAAGCATCATGCATATTTTCCCGAGCATGAGCATCGCCGTTATAACTTGCTTTTAAGTTTTCAAAAACAATTTTAATGGCTTGTAAGCTTAGACCACGGGTATAGTTACTAGCCATTACTGACACGTAACTTTCAATTGCATGGCATAAAACGTCCAAACCGCTATCAGCGACAACTGTTTTTGGCACACTTTGAATGAATTGACTGTCTACGATCGCAACATCTGGTGTCAAAGCATAATCAGCTAATGGATATTTGACGCCCGTCTGACTATCCGTGATAACCGCAAATGGTGTCACTTCAGAACCAGTTCCAGAAGTCGTCGGCACGCAAATCAATTTTACATTATCCAATTTAGGAAATTTGTAAGTCCGTTTCCGAATATCCAAGAATTTTTGTTTTGCTTTGAAGAAGGAAGAATCAGGCGCTTGATAGAACATCCACATACCTTTAGCCGCATCCATCACCGAACCACCGCCGAGTGCAATGACTGTGTCTGGTTTAAAGTCGTTCATCATATCACGGCCTTTATAAACCGTGTCGGTAGATGGGTCCGGTTCAACATCTAAGAAAGATACAAATTCAACTTCATTTTTACGTAATTTCAAAGCATCTTCAACGATTTTGACATAGCCTAATCTTTCCATATCATGATCAGCTACAATAAATACCCGACTGATATCTTGCATTTTTTCTAAATAATTGATGGCATTTTTTTCAAAATAGATTTTAGGTGGTAGTTTGACCCACTGCAAGTTATTCCGGCGTTTTGCTACTGTCTTAATGTTCAACAAGTCGATCGTCCCCACATTGTGTGAAATAGAATTATGTCCATATGAACCACAGCCTAACGTCAACGATGGAATCATATTGTTATAAAGATCACCAATGCCACCGACACTTGAAGGTGAATTCACTAAAATCCGGCACGCCTTCATTTGAATCCCAAACTGGACGATCAAGTCATCATCGTTCGTATGGATCACAGCTGAATGGCCCAAACCACCTAATTCAAGCATTTCTTCAGCTAGTCTGAAACCATCTTGCTCATCTTTTGCCTTTAACAGTGCCAAAACTGGTGATAATTTTTCACGTGAAAGTGGATATTCATCACCAACGCCGTCAATTTCAGCAACTAGTACTTGTGTCCCCTTAGGCACTTTGATACCGGCCCATTTAGCGATCTCGATAGCAGAATGACCAACAACATTTGGATTCACGGCGTGTTTCTCTGGATCAATGACCCTATCAGAAAGTTGCTTCAATTCTTTAGATTTGACTAAGTAAGCGCCTTGTTTGATAAATTCTTGTTTTACTTGATCATAGATCGGTGCTTCAACGATTGCTGCCTGTTCGGAAGCACAAATCATACCATTATCAAATGACTTCGATAATAAGATATCATTAACAGCTTGTTTCAGATTAGCAGTTTTTTCAATGAATGCCGGCACATTACCAGCACCAACACCTAAAGCTGGCTTGCCAGTGCTATAGGCCGATTTAACCATACCTGGGCCACCAGTTGCTAACACCGTTGCAACACCAGGATGATTCATTAATGTTTTCGTTGCATCAATACTTGGCGTTGGAATGTAGCTTAAAGCTCCAGCAGGTAAACCAGCTTTGACCGCAGCTGCTTTAATAATATCTAATGCAGCTGCTGAACATTTTTGCGCACTAGGATGAAATGCGAAAATAATTGGGTTTCTAGTCTTGATAGCAATCATTGCTTTAAACATGGTTGTGGAGGTTGGATTTGTAACTGGTGTCACACCAGCAATCACTCCAATAGGTTCAGCAATTTTCATAATTTGTTTATCTTCATCATTTTCAATAACACCAACCGTTTTGTCAGCTTTGATCGAATGCCAAATTTCTTCGGTTGCATACATATTTTTAATGGCTTTATCTTCATAAATGCCACGGCCGGTTTCTTCAACAGCAAGTTTTGCCAGATACATATGTTTATTTAAACCAGCAATCGCCATTTCGTGAACAATTGCATCAACTTTTTCTTGGTCAAATCCGTGCATCACTTGCAAAGCTTCTTGTGCATCCGCCACCAATTTATTGACCATTTCATCGACGTTAACAGCCTTTTTAACGTTTTTCTTTTTTGTATCTGTTACGTTTAGCATTCGATTATACCTCCAAGTTATCGGTTGTTTGTTATCCTTTTCACAATTATTATCATACAGGTTCACGTTAAACTTGTAAAGTGTTTTTTGTGATTTTTTTCACACTTTTTAAAATATATCAATTTTTCGCTAATTTTCGGCAAAAAAATAGAGGGGCCGGGACAAAATTAATGTTTTGTCTACGGCCCCTCTTATTTCACGAACAATTATATCTTAAACGCGTTACAAAAGGCAACGCCCTCACCCAACGACGAATGACTCAAATGGCAAGTCCACTATTTTTCGTAATTCTTGTTGGTACTCAGGCGCTGGGCGCCTTTTGTCTCACTCTCTCTTCAGTTTATACTTCTTTTAAAAAGTTCTACCCACACTTTATTACTTTGGCCCACAACTACAAAAAGATTATTCTGACTTTTTGTCTTCTGTCGTATTTGTATCAGTGGTATCGGTAGTCGTTTTTGTTTCAGTAGCTGTTGATGCCGGTGCAGCATTTTTTGTCTCTGCAGTGGCTGCAGGTGCACTCGTTGTACCTGTCGGAACAGCTGTATTTGCCTGTACATCACGGATTGCCGAAATATTAAAAGTTAAATAAATACCATCACTATCGATCACGACGGTTTTTGCGGCGGTATCAACTGAATCGATCACACCATGTAGACCACCAATCGTTACGATTCGATCGCCCTTTTTCATCTGACTAAACATTTCTTGACGTTTTTGTTGTTGTTTCTTTTGTGGTCGAATCATACTAAAGTACATGACAACCCCCATCACAATAATGATCAGAATGAAGGACCAGTTACCGCCACCTGCGGCTGCAAATAAATTCAATTAAAGACACCTCGTTTTATTTAATATATCAATTCTAGCAAAAAATGAACTTAATGACCACTAACCTAGAAATTCTTTGCTTTTTCTTTATTAAAACCATAGGCTTCAAAGAAATCTTGGCGAAACTCTAATAGATTATCATCCATAATTGCCTGCCGAACTTGTTGCATCAAATGTAACAAGAAATACAAGTTATGATAACTTGTTAAATGTAATCCAAAAATCTCATCAGATTTGATCAAATGCCGAATATAGGCACGGGTATAGTTACGACAAGTATAACAATCACAATTTGGATCTAACGGTGTAAAATCTTCAGCATACTTAGCATTTTTAACAACAACCCGTCCTTGAGAGGTCATTGCCGTACCATTACGCCCAATCCGAGTTGGTAAGACACAATCAAACATATCAATCCCCCGAATCACGCCATCAATTAGTGCATCCGCTGAACCCACACCCATTAAGTAGCGTGGTTTTTGTTCGGGTAATAATGGCGTTGTAAAATCTAAAACACGATTCATTTCTGACTTAGATTCGCCGACTGATAAGCCACCAATCGCATAACCCGGAAAATCCAGACTTACGAGATCTTTGGCACTTTGAGTTCGAAGATCCTGAAAACCGGCACCTTGAACAATACCAAAAAGACCTTGCTTTTCAGGATCACGATGTGCTTTCAACCCACGTTCAGCCCAACGACTAGTTCGCGCTACTGAGTCACGGACATATTCGTAACTTTCAAAGAATGGCGGACACTCATCCAAACTCATGATAATATCAGCACCCAAATCATTTTCAATTTGCAAGGCTTTTTCGGGTGATAAAAACATCTTCGCCCCATTTAAATGGTTCTTAAAGGTAACACCCTTTTCAGTGATATTACGATTTTCAGCTAAAGAAAAAACTTGAAAACCCCCAGAATCAGTTAAAACGCCGCGATCCCAATTCATGAATTGATGTAAACCGCCCGCTTTTTTGACGATTTCTTCACCCGGACGCAACCATAAATGATACGTATTTGAGAGAATGATGTTGGCACCCATCTCTTTCAATTCTTCTGGGGCCATGCTTTTCACAGAAGCTAATGTCCCTACCGGCATAAACATAGGGGTAGGAAAAGTACCGTGTGGGGTAATGATCTCACCCAAACGAGCACCAGTATGTTTTTCTTGTTTGATCAAGCGATATTGGATCGCTGCGGTCATATCAACAACTCCTAAAATCTAAACGATCGCCTTTGCGGCTTTAAACGACAATAGTTTGAGTCTAGCATAAAACTAACATAAATTTAACTCATCTGTCTCAAACAAGCTTTATTTAATAAACATCGCATCGCCAAAACTGAAGAAACGATAACGTTCATCGATTGCATGCTGATAGGCTTTTAAAATTAATTCTCGACCTGTAAATGAAGCAACTAACATCACCAAAGTCGATTTAGGTAAATGGAAATTTGTAATAAACGCATCCACAACTTTCCATTGATACCCTGGCTTAATGAAAATATCTGTCCAGCCACTATCTGCTTTGATTTGACCATCAAATTTTGTACCAATTGTTTCTAGTGTCCGAATTGATGTTGTACCGGTAGCAATGATACGGCCGCCATTAGCGCGAACATCATTCAAAGTTTTAGCAGCTGCTTCACTCAAACGGTAAAATTCTGAATGCATTTTATGATCTTCAATATTGTCAACAGAAACTGGTCTAAACGTCCCTAGACCAACGTGTAATGTTAAGTAAACCAGCTTGATACCTTTATCCTGGGCTTTTTTTAACAACTCTTTTGTCCAATGTAAGCCAGCAGTTGGCGCTGCAGCAGAACCGCTCTCTTTGGCATAGACAGTTTGGTACATTTCCGGATCATCCAGCTTAGCTTTAATGTACGGTGGTAGTGGTGTTTCACCCAGCTTATCCAAAATCTCCATAAAAATACCATCGTAGTCAAATTTAACCATTCGACCACCATGTTCTAATTCTTTTGTAACGGTTGCCTTCAATAAACCATCACCAAATTCAATAACAGTCCCAACTTTGGCATGGCGCGCTGGTTTCATCAAAGTTTCCCAGTTGTCGCCCTCGGTATTATGTAGCAGTAATACTTCCATATGCCCCTTTGTATCTGGCTTAATACCATACAAGCGGGCAGGCATCACACGAGTATCGTTCATTACCACCGCATCACCAGGATTTAATTCATCCAAAATATCGTAGAAATGCTTATCTTCCATTTTTCCAGTTTGGTGATCCAAAACGAGCATCCTTGAAGCATCCCGTTCCTTTAAAGGTGTTTGAGCAATTAATTCTTGAGGTAAATCATAATCAAAATCTTCAGTTGTTAACATATAATAATACGCCGCTTTCTAATTAATTATTTAGCTTCAGGCCGTTGAAGTCCTAGATGTTGGTAACTCTTAGCAGTTGCCATTCGTCCCCGAGGTGTCCGTTTTAAAAAGCCACTTTGCATCAAATAAGGTTCGTACATCTCTTCAATTGTTTGAACCTCTTCGCCAACATTGGCCGCTATAGTCTTTAAACCAACCGGGCCACCGTTATAAAATTTGATGATCATTGTCAAAATTTTACGATCTACTTGGTCTAAGCCGTCATTATCGACTTCCAATTGATTCAAGGCATCATCAGCCGTACTGGCATCAACGCAATGTTGTCCCGCTACCTGAGCAAAATCACGGATTCGCTTTAATAAGCGATTGGCGACTCGCGGTGTGCCACGAGAGCGACGGCCGACTTCAATAGCACCATCAGCTGTGATTTTTATATTAAAAATATCTGCTGTCCGCTGGACGATTGTCTTAAGTTCAGCCACTGTATAATAACTCATATGGGCGACGATGCCAAACCGATCGCGCAAAGGTGCCGACAGTAAACCTGCTCTGGTGGTTGCACCAATCAAAGTAAAAGGCGGCAATGGAAAATGGACCGGGTGCGCCGCCGGACCTTCACCAACCACAATATCGATGTAAAAATCTTCCATAGCCGAATAAAGCACTTCTTCAACAGCTTTAGGCAGACGATGAATCTCATCAATGAAAAGAATATCCCCTGCTTTTAGTTCAGCTAATAAAGCGACCAAATCACCAGATTTTTCAATTGCTGGCCCACTAGTTGTCCGCACATGGACCCCCATTTCGTGACCAATCACAAAAGCCAAGGTCGTTTTACCCAGACCAGGAGGGCCATATAGGAGGACATGGTCCAAAGCTTCTTCGCGTTTTTTTGCAGCTTCGATATAAACGCGCAGCTCATTTTTAATTTTTTCTTGACCAATATACTCTTGAATGGTTCTAGGCCTGAGCGATTTTTCGATAATCGTTTCTTGATCATCATCGGCGGCTTGAGCGACCAGACGATCTTGATCAAATGCTTCTGACATCTTAAACGCTCCTTTACTTCGTTAACAATCGCAAACCCTCTCTCAGGTATGCATCTGTTGAATCTGCTGAAAATTGTTCTAATGTTGGTACGATCTTTTGAACTTCACGATTTGAAAAACCTAAAGCACTTAAAGCCGCTAAAGCATCTTGTAAGGAAGATGCTTCTTGAGGTTTGGTCTTCGTAACCACAGAACTTTCGGTTGCAAAAATATCCCTTTGACCAAGTTTTGTTATTTTATCTTTTAAATCGATCACGATTTGTTGGGCTGTTTTTTTACCGACCCCAGGAAACTTAATCAAAAACTTAATATCTTCTGTACGGATCGCTTTGATCAAACCATCGTGATTACTGGCAGCTAAAATCGCCAAGGCACTTTTGGGGCCAATACCAGTAACAGCAATCAATAACTCAAAAAGCTGTTTCTCAGCTTGATCGACAAAACCATATAAGATTTGTGCACTTTCAGTAATGGTTTGATGGATATAAATTTTAGTTGCTTGAGCCTCTGTGTAGGCAAAGGGATTTGCCACTAATATTTTGTAGCCAATCCCGTTGACATCAAGGACAACATAACTTGCTTCGATTTGCACGAGCAAACCCTTTAAATATTCAAACATGATTTTAAACTCCTTGGTGGGGTACAAATGTTTGCGTTCTTGATTGTATCATATTTTTTAGTATTTTTCGAAAATAGAAAACAAGCTAAAAAACAGGCAGCGGCTACGCACGAATCAGAACCAAACAAATATAGTGGCTTGGTCATGATACCTGATTTTGTGCTTCAGCCTTCACCGAATAAGCGCAGCCCGACAACACCAGCAATGATCATCAAAACGAACAGCCCCTTTAGCCAGTTAAAAGATTCTTTCAAAACGAGAACGCCATAAGCTACCGAACTAATTGCGCCGATCCCTGTCCACACGGCATAGGCGATCCCCAAGGGTACCGTCTTGGTCACAATACTTAAAATCGTGATACTCACAAGTACAAAAGCCATGGCAATCAAACTATACCAACGTTTGCCGCTGCTTTGTGCTTTACTAACAAAGGCAATAAAACCCAATTCACAAAATCCAGCAATAATTAATAAAAACCAGTCCATTATTGATCACCAGCCTTTTTAGTTGGAAGGTCATCAGCTAGTTTCAAGCCAATAATACCAATCAATAAAATCACCAGAGCGACAATTTTCAAGGGTTGGTGCGATTCATGTAAAAACAACATTCCAACAATTGAAGTTCCAGCTGTACCAATTCCCGTAAAAACAGCATAAGACACACCAACCCCAAATTCATTGATCACTGACTCTAACAGGTAAAAACTGACAAACAGAATCACAATGGTGATTAATGTCGGCCACAAGCGCGTGAAACCGTGTGAAAGGGTCATTGTATAAGCCCAGCCGATTTCAAGCAAGCCAGCCAATATCAACTTAAAATAACTCAATTAACTCAACCTCCATTATTAAAATCCAAACAAAAAGCCCTTAGAATGCATGGCTACATCCTAAGAGCCGAAATTCTCCACTTAACAATATCTAATTGTTTTAAGTTTAGCACATTTCTGTTATAAACCAAAACTTGTATGTGCATCTTGAATTCGTTTAAACATTTTGGCCATATCCTTGTCCGTAAAATGGACTAACACCGGTCGACCATGGGGACAATTAAATGGATTCTCAGCCTGGCGTAAATGCTGTAGTAGTGCTTTAGCTTGTAATGTATCGAGATGATGATTGGCCTTGATGGCGCGCTTACAGCTCATCATAATAGCCGTCTTTTCCCGAAACTTAGCTACCGTCATATGCTTATCAGCCAAAACATAGTCGATCATTTCTTTGAGTGTCTCTTCCTCTTGACCTTTTTTAAACCAAGTGGGATGTGTATGCACCACAAAGCTATTCTGACCAAATGGCTCCAAATGTATACCAACCTTGGCCAATAAGTCGAGCCGATTACTAATAGCCAAATAATCGGCACTAGGATAGTTCAGCACGATCGGTACTAATAAATTTTGTTGGTCCTGACTCACCTCACCAATCGCTTGCCGATACTTTTCATAATTGACCCGTTCTTGAGCCGCATGCTGATCTACTAAATAAAATCCATCTTCACTCTCAGCAATTAAATAAGTCCCATGGATTTGACCGATATAAGCCAGATCAGGAAAACGTGATTTGATTGGCGTCCCCACTGTCTGTAACTGATCTTCAGCGGCAGCATTTGAATCTGCTTTACTTGATGTATCAAAAATTGCCGGTGGTGTTTCTGTTTGATAACGCTGATCCCAAGCGGCTAAGCGTTGTGGCTCTTTAAATATGACACCTGTTGATACTGAGTAAGCCGAACTAGCTGAGGCCGCATTTTGCGACTGGACTGGCTGGGTATCTGATTGCATTGCCAATTGAGCGGGCTGTTCCTGAATTGTATCAGCTTTAGCAGACTGGACAGCTGAAGGCGCATTCGCACTTGTCTGAGCATGTCCTTGCGGTTTCAAATAAGCGGCCGAAGTCGCATCCAAATCAACGGCCAGTTGTTCTGATTTCTGTTTATGCGTCTGTTGTTGACCTTGCAAATTACTAATAGCATCAGGAATCAAATTTTGTGCCCGCATTTTATCAGCAATACTCTGCGTGATCAATGTTCCGAGTTCATCTTCTTTGCTTAAACGAACTTCTTGTTTCGTGGGATGCACATTCACATCTACCAAAAAAGGATCCATTTGCAAATTCAAAATTGCTAATGGGTAACGACCAACCATTAATTTACTGCCGTAGCCAGCAATAATTGCCTTATTTAACGCATAATTTTTCACATAACGGCCATTGATGAATAAAGAAACATAATTACGGCTGGCTCGTGTTAGTTTGGGTAGAGATACAAAGCCGGTTATTTTAAAATCCAAATCATGATTTTCAATCGCCAACATTTGCCGACCGACACCAACACTATAAATCTCAGTGATCGTGCGCAGGAGCTGGCCGGACCCGCTGGTTTTCAATAAAATATTTTGATTACTGGAAAATGTAAAAGCAATTGCTGGATTTGCCAATGCGAGCCGATTTAAAATGTCAGCAATATGTGATAGTTCTGTGTTGACTGACTTGACATATTTTAAACGTGCCGGCGTATTGAAGAATAGATCACGCACTTCAACAGAAGTGCCTTGACGAGAGGTCTGCGTTGTTTCCGACAGAATCTTACCACCTTCAAGCTTAATCAAGGTGCCCAATCCTGGTTGCGTTGCCGTCAACATGGTCGTCCGTGAAACGGCCGCAATGCTCGCTAAAGCTTCCCCACGAAACCCTAAGGAGTGAACCCGAAATAAATCATCTCGACTTGAAATTTTACTAGTCGTATGTGGTAAAAAAGCCAATTCAACTTGATCTTTTTTGATACCCCCACCATTGTCACTAATAAAAATACGACTCAAGCCAGCATCCGTCACACTGATATCGATCTGATCGGCACCCGCATCGATGGCATTCTCAACGAGCTCTTTGACAACTGAGGCAGGGCGCTCCACCACTTCCCCAGCAGCAATTTGATTGCTAAGCTGCTCCGGTAATTCATGAATATCTGGCATCTAACACCCTCCTTAGTTATTATTTTTTTAATTGTCGCTGCCATTTATAAATCAAGTTCATTGTATCCATCGGCGTCTGGCTCATAAGATCCAATTCATGAATAGCGCGCAGTACTTTCTCTGCTTTAGAGTCTACAACCTCTGGTTCTTTAAATAAAGATAATTGCCCATCTGGCTCAACTTCAGGTAATGGCTGCTGTGTTTCTTGAATTGCTGCCGGTTGTTCCCGTGGTGTTTGACTCGTTGAGTTTGGTGTTTTGATCTTTGGCGTAGCAGCTGGCTTACTAGGTGTATTTGCCTTAGAACCAGCTTCCAAGTGCTGTAAAATGCCATCGGCACGTTTCAATAAGCTATCCGGTAGACCGGCTAACTTAGCGACATGAATTCCGTAAGATTTATCGGCTGGGCCAGGCAAAACTTTATGCATAAAAATCAACTTGCCATTTTCCTCAGTCGCGCCAACATGGATGTTTTTTAGTTTGGCTAATGTATCACTGAGCTGTGTTAGTTCATGATAATGAGTGGAAAAAAGTGTTTTAGCGTGGATATGATCATGGATATACTCAATAATGGCCTGGGCTAAAGCCATACCATCATAAGTTGCAGTTCCTCGGCCCAGTTCATCAAATAAAACTAAACTGCGATTGCTGGCATGAGCCAGGGCATAATTGGCTTCGATCATTTCCACCATAAACGTACTTTTACCTGAAATTAAATCATCACCAGCACCTATACGGGTAAAGATTTGATCAAATATCGGTAACTCACAAGTATCGGCCGGTACAAAAGAACCAATTTGAGCCATGACCACGGTTAAAGCCAATTGACGCATATAAGTGCTTTTACCTGACATGTTGGGACCCGTGATCAATAACACATCTGTCGTTTGATCCATGGTTACGTCATTGGCAATATACTGTTGGGGCCCCAACACTTTTTCGACCACGGGGTGACGGCCATTTTCAATATGAATGCCCTTTTGATGGCTGACAAATTTCGGCTGGATATAGTGCTGCTCTTCGGCAATTACCGAAAAGCCCTGCAAAACATCAATTTCAGAGATAATTGCTGCCAAGTGCTGCAGCCTTTGAATCTGCTGCTTGATTTTCTCGCGGATTTCCGTAAACAGTTCATATTCCAAAGCAGTTGATTTTTCTTGAGCCTCTAAGATCAATTGCTCTTTTTCTTTTAACTCCGGCGTAATGTAGCGCTCAGCATTGGTCAAGGTTTGTTTGCGTTCAAAACGGTCTTTAGGTACTAACTTAAGATTGCTGTTGGTTACCTCAATATAGTAGCCAAAAACCTTGTTAAATCCGATTTTTAGATTATGGATACCTGTTATCTTACGTTCCTGGGCTTCTAGATTCAAAATCCATTGTTTGCTGTTATTCATTGCATCACGATATTGATCTAACTGTTCATTATAACCGGCTTTGATGACGCCGCCATCGGTTACAGAGATCGGTGCATCGTCCATGATTGCTCGATCAATCAAATCATAAACTTCAGGGACCTCATCCAGTTCAGGTAACAATGCACGTAGGCTTTTTGTATCCATCTGCTGTAAAACATTTTTAATAACTGGCACTTGTGCTAAAGAGCCCTTCAATTGCAGTAAGTCACGGCCATTAACACTGCCAAAAGCAACCCGGCCAGCTAACCGCTCTAAATCATAAACCTTTGTCAAAGCTTCTTGTAACGTACTGCGTTCAAAAAAATGAGCCATAAAATCAGCCACTCGGGTCTGTCTAGCTTCGATTTCTCGACGCGTGATCAGTGGCCGATCCAGCCACTGCTTCAATAACCGGCCACCCATCGCAGTCTTGGTTTTATCTAACAGCCACAATAAGGTCCCTTGCCGTTCACCTGTTCGCATTGATCGGGTCAATTCTAAAGTTTCTTTAACTTGATGATCCATCCGTAAAAATTGATCGGCTTCATATTGGACTGCGACCTGTAAATGTGCTAGGGCACGCTTTTGCGTTGATACTAAATAAAGTACCAAAGTCTTGAGCACCGCTCGCGTAATCGGCTCGTCAATGCCTTGGCTGACAAAACTAACTTCTGCCGTCGGCTTTTGATCGGCTTGGACAGAAACTAAAATATCCAACTGATCTAATTGCTGGCGGTACTGCTGTGGTAAATCCTCGGGTACCACAACTTCTTTGGTCTGCAAACTTAACATTTCACTGGTAACGGCCTCAAACTCACTAAATTGAGTGACAAAAATTTCACCAGTCGCTAAATCGGCATAGGCAAAACCAAACTGCTGTTGATCCACATAAAGGGCAGTTAAATAATTATTTTCCTTTGCTTGTCCAGGCTTATCCTCCATGACAGTACCTGGTGTGACCAGTTGAATCACCGCCCGTTTAACCATACCAACTGCTTTACGCGGATCTTCCATTTGTTCACAAATCGCAACTTTATAGCCTTTATCCACCAAAATATCCACATAGTTCTGCGCGGCATGATGTGGCACACCACACATTGGAATTGGATCATCTGCGCTCTTATTTCTAGCAGTGAGTGTTAATTCTAATAATTGCGAGCCTTTGATGGCGTCATCATAAAACAATTCATAAAAATCACCGATTCGGTAGAATAAAAAGGCATCAGGATATTGATCCTTGATGGCCTGGTATTGCTTCATCATTGGCGTATCTTGTGTCTTCTGTGGCATAAAAATCTCCTTATCTATTGATCTTTATCTGCCAAAATTTTGTCTAATTGTGCTTGAAAATAATGCGTCATATATTCTAAAAGTTCATTGGCTTCATATAAACTCTGGCGGTATGCAATGGTCAGCGGATCAGTTTCAATTGCTTTTTCTAAATGATCGGCTTTGGTTTTAGCCGCCAAAGCAGCCTTGTTTTTTTGAATGCGCTGATAGGCCACGATTTCTTTTTGTGCCCGTTCTAGTTGCTGCTGCTGCTTTTGTAGCGGCCGATTGTGTTTAACTTGCGCTTCGATCTGTTGGTACGTTTGAATCGTTGGGACAGCTGCTATCGCTTCAGTAACAGCCGTCAATGCTTGCCGGATGTCAGCTGGCAACGCCGCTAATTGTTGGTCGAGTTGTTTATCTGCCACAACTTACATCTCCATTAAAGGATGATCTGGGTCGATCCGAATCAACTGGATCTTCTTAGCTTTACCGCTAGTCGCATCTAAATCTATATAACAAGCCCCTAATTGACCAGGACCACTTTCAATTGGTTCAAACCGTGATGGCAAGTTGGTCAAAAAAGAATGTAAGACTGGTTCTGGCTTAACGCCTAAAATACCATTGTAACTGCCAACCATACCTACATCGGACAAATAAGCCGTCCCCTTTGCCAAAATACGGGCGTCATTGGTCTGAACATGTGTGTGGGTGCCTATCACCGCGGCTACACGACCATCTACATAATGGGCAAAGGCTAATTTTTCACTAGTTGCTTCCCCATGAAAATCTACGAAACAAAGATCCGTTTCAGTTTTAATTTTTGTTAATAAAATATCTATTTTTTGAAAGGGGTCATCAATATTATCTAAAAAAACGCGGCCCTGCAAATTAACTACCGCTAACTTAACACCATTCACATTGATCATGGTATAGCCGGCACCAGGTACTTGTGGTGGAAAGTTTGCTGGGCGAATCAACTTGGAAGTACCGCCGATAAAATCGACAGTCTCGCGCTTACGAAATGCATGGTTGCCCAAAGTAACCACATCAGCCCCAGCCAGTAATAAAGCTTTGTATAACCTTTCAGTGATACCTTTGCCATCAGCAATATTTTCACCATTGATAATCGTAACTTGGGGTTTTAACTGATGCTTTAATGCAGGCATATACTTTTGAACTAACGTTAATCCTAATTGCCCAACCACGTCCCCAACAAATAAAATGCGCAATCAACAACGCTCCCTTTTTAAACTTAGTGTCATTTTACCAATATTTACGTCAAAATAACAGCATACTAGTAATTTTGAACTATCTTAAAACAATATCGCCGCCACTTAAAGACCCCCAGAAATTAACACATTAGGCTAATCTCTAGGGGCTTCTGGTTTTAAATTAACTATACAATTACAGGTTAATGACGAACGTATTTGGTTGTAACGTGTCTCATACGCTTATTTAGCTAAATGGTACGTATAGTTGGCAACCACAATGTTTTCCTTATTTGCAAAAGCTTGGCGCAAACGTAAGGCTGTTTGATTATGCAAAGCTTGCTGCCAGTGCTTTTTAGGCACAAATTGAGGGATCAGTACAGTCGTAGAATAGTTTCGCCGTAAAGCATTACGACTAATCACTGAGGTAAAGCGCACTAATGGCTTAGCAATGGAACGATAGTTAGAGTGTACGTCCACGAAACGTACCTCAGGAAAATCTTTCTTGAATTGTGCTTGAATCTCTTTTTCCTTCTCAGGATTTTCATCCATGGAAACGTGGACAGCGATCACGTAATCACCTAATGACTCTGCATAACTTAAAGCTGCTTTCGTTACTTGGGTGACATTACTGATCAAAACGATAATCGTGGCACCATCATAATGGTGTAGCTCAGCATCAGTCGCCTCTAGCCGCAACTGCTCAGCAACTTGGGCATAATGCCCATGAATTTTGTAAAAGAGTGCGACTAATAAAGGCATGATCACGAAAAACGGCCAAATATCACGAATTCGATAGATGAATAAAATCAGCAGGATTGCAAATGAAATCAAGGCTCCAGTGAAATTAGCAGCAGATTTGCCAAGCCACCCTTTAGGCCGTTGCCGCCACCATTTTACGATCATCCCTGTCTGGGAAAGTGTGAA
Organism: Agrilactobacillus fermenti; assembly: GCF_047943045.1. Taxonomy (GTDB): domain Bacteria; phylum Bacillota; class Bacilli; order Lactobacillales; family Lactobacillaceae; genus Agrilactobacillus; species Agrilactobacillus fermenti. The sequence goes on from NZ_CP181347.1 coordinate 1,780,175, forward strand.
CGGAATGAACACGCCCACGGCATATAATGGAATCAGGTTAGCCGTGACACCATTGAAGAGAACGATCAACACACCAGACCCGATTGCTAATGTCAAAATACCATTAGAATAGCCTAACCGATCGCCACGATCCATATAGTTATGCGGTAAAAACTTATCTTTTGCTAAATTGTAAGCTAGGACTGGGAAGGCTGAAAAACCAGTGTTAGCAGCAACTGCCAAAATGAATGCTGTTGCAAACTGGACAATATAAAATAGGAATCCATGACCAAATGTAGTACTAGCGACCTGAGAAAGCACGGTTACTTTCTCCTGCGGCACGATCCCATAATAATAGTTCAAGTAAGTGATGCCAGCAAAGAAAGCCCCTAAAATCAAAGCCATAATTGCCAATGTCTCAGCTGCATGTTTTGCCCGCGGTTTTTTGAAGAACGGCACTGCATTACTAATAGCCTCAACACCAGTCAGCGACGAAGATCCGGAACTAAAGGCGCGGAAAATCAAGGCCATTGAAATACCTGGTACCACGCCACCAATATGTTGTGCGGCTTTAAACGGAATTGCGCCTGTAAAAATCTTATAGAGCCCCACAATGATCATTAATGTGATGACAGCAACGAATAAATAAACGGGCACCATCAAAAATGAAGCCGATTCGCGCATGCCCCGTAGATTCATAAGCATCAATATAATAATGATCACTAAAGAAATTGCGACTTGATGACCATATAACCCTGGAATTGCCGATGTGATTGCCTCCGCACCGGCAGACACACTAACAGAAACCGTCAGCATGTAATCGATCAATAAGGACCCGCCAGCAGCTAAGCCAGCATTACGCCCTAAATTATCACTCGAAACTTTATAGGCACCGCCACCGCCAGGATAAGCGTGAATGATCTGCCGATAGGATAAAGTCAGTGACAGTAATAATACCAGCACAAAAATAGCGATTGGAATGGAGTACCAAATCGCAGCAATAGACAACTGTGCTAGCACTAAAACAATTTGCTCAGTCCCATATGCGACTGAGGACAGTGCATCTGAACTGAGCATGGCTAGTGCTTTTAATTTTCCGAGTTTTTGTCCGCCTTCTTCTGAGGACTTTAACGGACGTCCAATGAATATCCGCTTAAGTTGTTGCATATTCTTTCCCCTTAAGTTGTTTCAATTTTTTTCATTATACGAATCTATTGTAGTCTACAACATTCAAAAAAGAAAAGCTATGCAAAATTCGGATTATTTACGTTTTTGCTGAATGATCACGACATCATGATACTGTAATTTACGTTTTGCTCGAGCTTCAACCTTGGCTTTGGCTGCTGGATCGACCGTTAATTCAGTTCGAGAAACTTCTGGAAAAAGCTTATCAATTGTAAAATCAATTTCTTCAGATTTGATTTTACGTTTATCAGCCATCATGATCACGTCGACTTCACTAAAAGCATCAATATAATAAATATGAACAGCATCTAACGTATAAGTCTTGAAAAATTTAATCGCTGTTTTGCCGTAAAGATAATTGATCGTGCGTGGAATCATTTTATGCAAGCTGGCGTTTAAACGGACTGGGGTTTCAATCAAATGCATGGTCATCACTCCATTTTCTAATAGTTTATATAATAATTATATATAAAAAACAGTATCAAACCAAATAATTTGTCTGGTTTGATACTGCTCATTTAATTAAAAATTCAATTTTTTTAAAACCACTAAGATTTAATTAGCTTACATCATGCCGCCCATGCCGCCAGTTGGATCAGCTGGTGCAGCTGGTGCAGGGTTCTTTTCAGGAATATCACTAACAACAGCTTCGGTTGTCAAGATCAATGAAGCAACGGAAGCAGCGTTTTGTAAGGCTGAACGTGTCACTTTAGTTGGGTCAATGATCCCAGCATCGATCATATTGTCCCACTTGTCAGTGGCCGCATTATAACCAATTTCTGGTTTTTCATCTTTAAGATGTTCAACAATGACAGAGCCTTCTTTACCAGCATTGTAGGCGATTTGACGTACTGGTTCTTCTAATGCCCGTAAAACAATATTGATCCCGGTTTGAACGTCACCTTCATCAGACAATGCAGCAACAGCTGGAATAGCGTTCATCAATGCTGTACCACCACCAGCGACGTAACCTTCTTCAACGGCTGCGCGTGTGGCATTTAAGGCATCTTCGATCCGATATTTACGTTCTTTTAATTCAGTTTCAGTTGCAGCACCAACATTGATGACAGCAACACCGCCAGCTAACTTAGCCAAGCGTTCTTGTAATTTTTCACGATCAAAATCAGAAGTTGTTTCAGCAATTTGTTTCTTGATCATGTCCACACGTTCTTGGATGTCGTTCTTAGAACCAGCACCTTCAACAATTGTGGTATCATCTTTAGTAACTGTTACCTTACCAGCAGTCCCTAATTGATCAATCGTTGTATCTTTCAAATCTAAACCAAGATCTGAAGTGATCACAGTCCCACCAGTTAAAATAGCGATATCTTCAAGTTGAGCTTTACGGCGGTCACCAAAACCAGGTGCCTTAACTGCAACAACATTGAATGTCCCACGGATCTTGTTCAAAACTAAAGTTGGTAAAGCTTCCCCTTCAACATCATCGGCAATGATCAATAATGACTTACCTTGTTGAACGATTTCTTGCAATAATGGTAAAATTTCTTGGATGTTAGAAATCTTTTTATCTGTGATCAAAATGTAAGGATTATCTAAATCAGCTTCCATCTTGTCATTATCAGTAACCATATATTGTGACAAGTAACCACGATCGAATTGCATACCTTCAACAACGTTTAATTCGGTATCAATACCTTTAGATTCTTCAATCGTGATGACGCCATCATGACCAACTTTTTCCATAGCATCAGCAATTAATTTACCGACTTCTTCATTGCTGGAAGAAACAGAAGCAACTTGGGCAATCTGATCTTTAGTTTCAACTTTATGCGAGTTTTTACGTAAAGCTTCAACGGCAGCTTTAGTTGCTTTTTCAATCCCAGAACGGATACCAACTGGGTTAGCACCGGCAGTGACATTCTTCAAACCTTCACGAACGATTGCTTGTGTTAAAACCGTTGCTGTTGTTGTACCATCACCTGCGATATCGTTAGTCTTGGAAGCAACTTCAGAAACTAATTTAGCACCCATGTTTTCATAATGATCTTCTAATTCAATATCTTTTGCAATTGTAACCCCATCATTGGTAATTTCAGGAGCACCATAAGATTTTTCAAGAACGACATTGCGACCTTTAGGGCCTAATGTTGTTTTAACGGTATCAGCTAATTTATCAACACCACGTAGCATTGCAGAACGTGCGTCTTCAGAAAACTTAATATCTTTTGCCATTTTTACTACCACCTCAGTTATTTTATTTTTTTAGTTATTCAACAACGGCCATGATATCTTTTTCATGTAATACAAGATAATCTTCGCCTTCATATTTAACTTCAGATCCGGCATATTTGTCGAACATGACAACTTGTCCATTTTTAACAGACAAAGGGACACGTTTTCCGTCTTCTGCTAAAGTACCTTCACTGACGGCAACAATTTCACCAGTTTGTGGTTTTTCTTTGGCATTATTCGCTAAAACGATGCCACCGACAGTTTCTTCTTCTTGTTCTTGAACTTTAACGATCACACGGTCACCTAATGGTTTTAACACAAAAAATCCCTCCAATAAATCAGTTATATTTAAGATTTAGCACTCTCGATGGACAAGTGCTAACCACAAGAAATATAATATACATGTTCGCTGCTTATTGCAAGTTTTTTAAACATATTTTTGAAAAAACAAAGGAGTATTTATTTTGAAAGCTCGAAATACCACTGCTTTAACCTTATTACTTTATTTGATCTTAATGATCATGCCCTCTTTTTTTCTAAAGTTCCTCCCAGCTAAAAATGGGTATTTTCTAGTAATGACATTATGGTACCTACTAGGCATGTTGTTGTTACTATGGCTCAATACCAAAATTGCACCTAACAATGTGATTGAAAATGCAAACCCCTTTACCACCAAACCTAAAGTCATTATCTGGGGCCTGATAGGCGGCGTACTAGCCATCTTTTTACAACTAGGCGCTAGCACTTTGGAAAGACTACTTTTTCACATCCCCACTGCTTCACAAAATACCGCGACTTTATTAGCAACGATGACAACGTATCCTTACTACGTCATCAGCGTGCTTTTATTTTTACCAATCATTGAGGAGCTTGTTTACCGCAAAACAATTTTTGGCCGTTTGGTACCTTTCACCGGTAAAATTGGTGCCGCAATTATATCATCATTGGTTTTTGCCTTTGCCCACCAAGATGGTCACATTTTACTTTATAGTACTATTGGTCTTTTCTTCTGCTTCTTATATAATTATACGGGTAGGATCTGGACAACAATGTTGGCTCATATGTTGATGAATAGTCTTGTATTCATCTTTAGTGTTCAAAGCTGGCATTGATCGTTGATATCAGCCGTAAAAGTTAATTAACGATAGATTCTTAGGCTGTATAAAAGCCGGTCAATCATTTGCGAGCGCTAAAATTTTGGGTACAAAAAAAGTCCAAAAACAAAATGTTGCTTTTGTTTCAGACTTCTCATGTTCTGTATTGGCTAATTATCAAATTTTAAAGTAACATCTTCACCACCGGGCTTGTCACCTTTTTCGTAGTGATCTAAGAAGTAAATCAAGGTTTGCAGTTCATTAGCCAGATCCACGTTTTGTACACGGACATGATCAGGCACCGAAAGTCGTAACGGCGTAAAATTCAAAATACCGCGAACACCGGCTTCAACTAGTTGGTTTGTCACATCTTGAGCAGCTGGATTAGGGACAGTTAAAATAGCAATATCGATCTGCTGATCCTTTAATTGTTCAACCAATTCAACCATTGGATAAATTGGGACACCACTTTGAATGGTACCTGTAATTGCTTCATTATTGTCAAAAGCTGCACTAATACGGATGCTATTCGTTTGTCTAAAGTTATAGTTTAATAAGGCATGGCCTAAATTGCCGACTCCGACCAGCGCGACGTTTGTTAGCCGATCTTGGTTTAAAATCTTTTTGAAAAAATTCAATAAGTCATTAACGTCGTACCCGTAACCGCGTTTGCCTAATGCCCCGAAATATGAGAAGTCACGTCTGATTGTCGCAGAATCAACTTTTACGGCCTCAGATAATTCGGTAGATGAAACTTTTTTCTTGTCAGCATCGTTTAAAAAGTTCAGATAGCGATAGTAAAGTGGCAATCTTTTGGCAGTTGCCTTGGGAATTTTAATTTCTGCCATTATGTGTCCCCTTTCAAGTTTTCATAGATTGTGAAATTACATCCTGAACAAGTAATCAACTCGTATGTATATTACTTGATTTAATAGTAAAAATCAAACAAATTATCCGCCGAACAAACTATTTAATTGTGAAAAGTCAAGGCTAACGCCTATGCCTATCCGTTTTCATACTTATTTTTTTTAAGTCCATTTTTTATAGAAAGGTGCCTCATTTTGATATTATTACAAGCACAAAAAGTTGCCCGGGAATTTTCCGGCGATTATATCTTTAAAAATCTCTCTTTAGAAATTCAAACTGGTGATCGGACCGCTTTAGTTGGACCTAATGGTGCCGGTAAATCAACTCTACTTAAAATTCTTGCAGGTATAAATGCCCCCGACGAGGGTCAAGTAACAACGCCCAAAGATATGACTATGGGCTATTTAGCACAAGATACGGGTTTAGATTCAGACAAAACAATTTATGAAGAAATGTTAACCGTCTTTGCACCCTTACAAAAGATGGAACAACAAATGCATGACCTAGAAACACAAATGGCCAATGATGCCCATAATACGGCATTGCTAAAACAATATGATAATCTACAACACCGGTTTGCTGAACAAAATGGATACGGTTATCAAGCCGAAATTCGTGGTGTTTTACACGGATTCCAGTTTCCTGAAGCGGTACAATCCAAACCAATCAATACCTTATCTGGTGGTGAAAAGTCACGCTTAGCACTGGCCAAATTGTTATTGGAAAAACGCGACTTACTGATCCTTGACGAACCCACCAACCACTTAGATATTGAAACTTTGACTTGGCTGGAAAATTATTTATCTGGTTATCCCGGTGCCCTTTTGGTAGTCTCTCATGACCGTTACTTCTTAGACCACGTGGTACGTGATGTTTATGAAATACATAGTGACCGCTTAGACCATTACAAAGGTAATTATTCTAAATTTTTAGAAGAGAAGCAAAAACATCTGGAACTCGAATGGAAAGCCTATGAAAAGCAACAAGCTGAAATTAAGAAAATGCAAGATTTCGTGGATAAAAATATTGTCCGTGCATCTACAACTAAGCAAGCCCAAAGCCGCCGCAAACAATTAGAAAAATTAGATCGTATTCAAAAGCCAACTAACGATGATCAAACGATTCATTTTCACTTTGAAGCTGAGACTAAGAGTGGTAATGACGTCCTGCGCGTCAAAAATGCAGCGATTGGCTATGAGCCAGACAAAATCATGGCTGAACCTGTTAATTTGTCAGTGGATCGTCGGCACGTTCACGCTATCATTGGTACCAATGGTGTTGGTAAATCTACTTTACTACGGAGCATTATTGGTCAAATTCCATTGATCAAAGGTGAGATCCAATTAGGTACTGGCGTCTCTATTGGCTATTACGACCAGGAACAGCGTAATCTGCATCCTAGTAAAACCGTCCTTGATGAAATCTGGGACGAACACCCGACAATGCCAGAAAAAGATGTCCGTACAATACTCGGCAGTTTTTTATTTACCGGCGATGATGTGGCTAAAGTTGTAGCCCAGCTATCTGGTGGTGAAAAAGCCCGGCTATTATTAACCAAATTAGCGCTAGAACATGATAACTTCCTGATCATGGACGAACCGACAAACCACTTGGATATTGATAGCAAAGAAGTCCTGCAACAAGCACTAGAAAACTTTAATGGGACTGTGCTATTTGTTTCACATGACCGCTACTTTATCAATCGCTTAGCTACCGAAATTACCGAGATTACACCCGAAGGCAGCGCACTTTATTTAGGCAACTATGATTACTACCTAGAGAAAAAAGCTGAAATTGAAGCCATGAAAGCCGAGGATAACCCAACAACCCCAACCGACACCTCAGGAAACACTCAAGCGCAAACGGCTTACAAGGAAAGCAAAACTGAACAACGCGCGCGCCGCAAATTAGAACGCGAAGTGGCCACACTTGAAACCCAAATTGATGATTTAACTGCTCAAAGTCAAGATATTCAAACGCAGATGGCAGCTCCAGAAATCGCAACCAGCTATTCTAAAATGCAGGCACTTCAAGAACAACTGGATGCCATTGAACAAAAACTAGCCCCTTTAGAAGAAGCTTGGACTGAAAAAAGCATGCTTCTGGAAGATGGTGGTCAAGACTAACTGGTCCACTTTTGGAACACGTTTAAAATTGAATTGTTCGTAAACACATAGTGGCTGAAAACAAAACGTTAGTTTTGTCTCAGCTACTTTTTTTAAAATAAGAAAAAGCACTTTTCTTGCTCAGAAACAAACTTGATGAAATAATTTGAATTGTATTAACGATATTTTTTTAAAACAACTACTTCAAACGAGCGTTCAAAGTAAAACAGTGGTACCTAAAGAAAGGTCTGTTTCCAAATGAGACATCGCAAAAAAATGCATACACTAGAACAAAACGCAAATGTCTACTACCACTGGCTACCACTTTCAGGCTTATTTGCAACAATTGCCATGATCATTATGGTGCGCCTTGTTAATGGCGGGATTGATGTCCTTGGCTATTTGTATTGTGCAATGCCACTTATAGTGTATACATTAATGTCGATCGTTTACCAATTAATTCACAGCAAAAAACATTAACTTAGGATACATTTAAATTCTAGACACGATTAACCTTGGGCATAGACACACGTGTAAAGTAATGAGGCTGACAACAAAATCCAACTTATGATTTTATCTGAACACCTAATAACTGAACAAATTGAGTTGCCTGAAAGGGACTGATTTTTAGACCGGCGATCAACTTAGGATCTACACGCAGACCTGAAATTTCACTACTAGAAAGATTGACATCTTTTAGAATCGTATCTGAAAAGTCACTGGCCATCAATTCACAATTTTTAAACTGCAACAACTTTTTAATTTGAACCGCTTGGAAAAAAGCTTCTGACAGCCTAACGTTATCAAAAACAACTTTCGTCAGACGACTATCACTGAAATTCACATAATCGCCTTTGGACGCTTCAATATGACAGTCTTGCCACCGACTTTGTTCAAATTGAGTGCCCACTAATTGGCAATGTTGGAAATTACAACGGTATATTGCACTTTGATCGAAATTTTTATTTGCAAAATCGATATCTACAAAATGACAGTCTAACCATTCGGTATCGGTGAAATCAGTTTGCTCAAAATGACAATGCTCAAAGGTAAGGTCACTGAAGTGTGTTTTTCGATTACTGGTTATGAATTGACAATTGATATACGATTCCTCCGCAATTACTTGATCTAAAGCTAGTTGTTGGTTTTCTATCATACAGATTCTCCTTTTTAACTTCAATATATGACTCACCCAACAGCATACAAAAATGACTGGCATCAGGCATATCCACCTTACCAGTCATTTAGATTACAAGATAGGTAAATCAACTAAGCATCGTTTCAGCATAGTCAAACGACAAACTTGGATCAGCATTTAAGGTCAAATCCGCAAAAGGTTCGTGTTTTTGTAAAGCAACATGGGCCGCTGCCCCAATCATTGCCCCATTGTCACCACATAAGCGCAATGGTGGAAAGATCACTTCAACTTGATCTAAACCTGCCGCTGCCAAATGTGCGGCTAATTGTTCTCTTAAACCCTGGTTGGCAGCAACACCACCAGCAACAACTAGCTGTTTGACTGGGTATTGCTGTAATGCTTTAATCGTTTTACCTACTAATACATCGATCACACTGGCTTGAAAGCTAGCGGCCAAATCATTTTTTAACAATGCTTCCTGCTTTTGTTCGGCATGATGAACCGTATTAATAAATGCACTTTTTAAACCACTAAAACTAAAATCTAAGTTGTCCTCTTGCAACATCGCTCTGGGAAAGTCAAATGTATCTTTGCCCTCATGTGCCATAGCATCAATGGTTTTGCCGGCAGGATAAGGCACGCCGAGGACGCGACCAATCTTGTCATAGGCTTCGCCAGCAGCATCATCGCGCGTGTCACCGATAATTTCAAATTCACCTGGTGCGCGCAAATAAACTAATTCCGTGTGGCCACCGGAAACCAGCAAGGCCATTAACGGATAAGTCAATTCATGGACCAAACGAGCAGCATAGATATGACCAGCCATATGGTTGACCGGAATTAAAGGCAAGCTATGTGCGAAGCTAATGGCTTTCGCAGCTGAAATGCCAATCAATAAAGCGCCAACCAACCCTGGGCCAACGGTTACAGCGACTGCTTGTAGATCATCATAAGTCACTTGAGCTTCATCTAAGGCATCTTGAGCAGCAACCAGAATAGCCTCCACATGGTGACGACTGGCAACTTCAGGTACGACCCCACCAAAACGTTTATGGGAATTGATTTGGGTGGCAATAATATTACTTAAGATCGTTTGTCCATCCCTAACAACTGCAACACTTGTTTCATCACAACTAGATTCAATTGCCAAGATTAATTCATTCGTTGCCTTCACTGATTTCGCTCCTCTACTGGTAATATTTCATTCAATGCTTTACGCATTTCCATGGCATCGCTATGATCCATAACATAATAACCCCGTTTGACCGGGCCATCTTCAAAACCTAACTTGTGGTATAGCCCCTTCGCAATAACGTTGGTCGTCCGAACTTCTAATGTCATTGCCTGACTATCAAAAGAAATCGCCATGTCAATCATAAATTGCATTAGGTATTTTCCGACACCTTGACCTTGGTATTGGGGCGCAACAGCAATGTTCGTAATATGACTTTCACGTTTCGTAAACCAACAGCCAATAAAAGCAACTAATTTTTGTTCATCCCATAAGACTAAATATAAGGATAGCTCACGCTTGCGTAATTCACTCAAAAAAGCCATACGATCCCAAGGGGTTTGCCCATCATAGACAGACTGCTCCAAGCGTAACATCTCATCAACGTCATCGGTATCTGCTCTGGTTAGTTGAAATTGGTGCCCGTTGATCTGTGCGTTTTGATTTTCGAATTTGATGTCGATATGGGCATCTTCATGTTGAAACCAAGATCTAAACTTCTTGAACATACGGATCGTGTCCCTCATCTTTATGGTTACGTTGCCAATTGACCTCCGCTTCGGTTAATCGCAAGTAACTTGGTGTGAAATTATAAATATCTTTGATTGGTGTAGCATCAATTGCTGCTAAGCCAAGATTAGCAGCAGCCGGCAAATTTGCTGTCGTTGCTGCAAATTCAGCTTGATGGCCTAATTCTGCAAAAATTTGGCTCATGAATGGCTTGATTTCCCCAACAAATACGGCCTTTTCATTTAACTCTTTTATTTCAGCTAGCAGTCGTGTCAAACTGATATGACGATCACTGACAACATTTTCTAAGTGATTATCGTTAGTCAGCGTCCATTGATAAACACCAGCAAATACATTGTTGCGCCGGGCGTCCATCAATGGGACGATCAGCTGACTCCTTTGTTGAATGTTTCGTGCCAAAACTTCTAAGCTTGACAACGCAAACAAAGGTTTGTGTAAAGTCCAGGCAAAAGTTTTGGCTGTTGTAACGCCAATACGTAAGCCAGTATAGGACCCGGGCCCTTTAGCCACGGCGAAACCATCAATATCTTTAATTGTCAGCTGGCTTAATTTCAACAAATCATCAATCGTAGGCATCAACGTCTGACTGTGTGTAAACCCTTTGTTCAAGGTCACTTCTGATAATATTTGATCATCAGCTGTAATGGCAACACTCAAAGGTTTACTGGAGGTATCAATTGCAAGAATATTCATTATTTATCGTCCAAACTTTTAAATTTCAATCAACTGACTTAATTTATCACGATTTTGATTTAAATAAAAGTGAGATCACTTCACAAATCATAAATTCATTGGCCGCTCTTTTAATTCAACAATTGTTTTACGCCAATCCAAGAAACCTGCTTGCAGTCCACGCAGTAACATCTCGGCCGTTCCAATATTAGTTGCCAAAGGAATTTCATAAACATCACTTAACCGAATTAAGGCATTTACGTCAGGTTCATGGGGTTGTGCTGTTAAAGGGTCGCGTAAAAAGATCACTAAATCAATTTTATTTTCAGAAATTAAAGCACCAATTTGTTGATCACCGCCCAAAGGCCCCGACTTCATCTTTTCAATTCTTAAATCAGTAGCGTCCATGATTCGCTGCCCAGTAGCACCTGTTGCAAATAATTCATGCTGTTGCAAAATTGGCTCATAAGCTGTTGCTAAGCGTACCATTAAATCTTTTTTCTTATCGTGTGCAATCAACGCAATGCGCATAATAACCCTCCTATTTTCGAACAACTATATCTTTTATTCTACAACAAAGTAAATTTTTTTGTTGAGGTAGTTGCCGCCCTCCGCTAAAATACTAAAAGAAAGGAAGACAATTATGAAAAAAATACTAGCACTACATACTGGCGGTACGATCTCAATGTCTCAAAGCGACAATGGTGACGTGACGCCCAACGAAGTAAATCCTTTATTAACTGACAATTTTGAAGATCTGTTTGATCATAAAATAGAATTGATTTCTGAGGAAATCTTTAATTTGCCATCACCTCATATGGCGCCAGAGCAGATGTTACAACTTCACGATCGTATTCTTCAAGCTGAAAAAGCCGGCATCGATGGCGTTGTGATCACTCACGGTACCGATACCCTAGAAGAAACCGCCTATTTTTTAGATTTGACGCTACCAGATACGATTCCCGTCGTATTAACCGGTGCCATGCGTTCTTCCAATGAAATTGGCTCAGATGGTCTTTATAATTTTATTAGTGCGATCTGGACTGCTTATTCTGAAGAAGCTCGGAATAAGGGGGTCCTAGTCGTAATGAATGACGAAGTCCATACGGCTAGATATGTAACCAAAACACATACAACGAATGTATCTACGTTTCGAACCCCTACGTTTGGCCCCATCGGTTTAGTAGCCAAGCATCAAGTCCAGTTCTTTCAAGAACTAATTCGACTAGAAAATGTCCAGCTTGATCATGTGATTGATCACGTATATCTTGTCAAAGCTTATGCAGGTATGGATGCTCAACTATTAGAGGTTCTGGCTCAACCCAGCACGAATGGCATAGTTCTAGAAGCTTTGGGTGCTGGCAATATGCCACCTCAAACTTTACCTGCTTTAAAAAAGATCATTGATATGAACATTCCCGTAGTATTGGTTTCACGCTGTTTTAACGGTATTGCTGAAGACGTCTATGAGTACGAAGGTGGAGGTGTTGGCTTGAAAAAGATGGGCATCATCTTCTGCCGTGGCTTAAATGGCCAAAAGGCACGAATCAAATTGTTAGTCGGTCTAAGTGCTGGCATGAACAATGATCAAATTCGTCACTATTTAAGTGATGCCGTTTCCTGATAAAGCTGACCAGTTTAAGTCGTAAATTCGATATAAAATACGTTTAAAATTAAATGATTCGCAAATAACTAGAGGAGGCTGGGACATAAGTCTTTTTATACAGCCTAAAGTAAAAAATTCCTTGAGATCTGATCTCAAGGAATTTTTTGCTTTTATGTAGGCACGAAGTGCCTTCCAATGTTATTCTATAAGCGACAAAACTCTAGAAAGAAAAGGAGGACACTGTCGTGTATCAAAATTATAACAATAATCAGTTGCGTTTATCAATCCCTTTGGAGATCAATATCCCATCAAACCACGTTGCCGTTGCCATTAGTCATTTTGTCGATTCGATCCCGATAAATTAATTTACGAAAAGGCCATGACCTCTGGCCGCCCGGCTTATAATCCAGCAATGCTTTTAAAAGTCATCTTATTTGCCTATACCAGACAAACCTTTTCTGGCCGTAAGATAGAGGCTATGGCTCAAGAGAATATTCCGACTAAATGGTTGATCGGTGATCCAGATACCGTTCCTAGTTACCGTACCATCAATAGATTTCGTTCTTCCGACCAGATGAAGCGGTTGGTAGAGGCAATGTTCTTGAGCTTTCGGCAATTATTAAAAGCCCAAGGCTTGATCGATGATAGTGCATTATTCATCGATGGTACGAAACTACTTGCTGATGCCAACAAGTATACCTTCGTCTGGCGCAAGGCCTCCGAAAGGTTTGAAGGACAACTAGATAAAAAAATTGCTGGCCTTTATCAGGAACTCGTTCAAAATAAAGTTGATCTGGCAATGTCAGATGAAGCGCCAAAGACAGACTCAAAAACACTTGAAAAAACGTCCGAGCAGTTGACTAACGAAATCGAACGGTTAGATCAAGTGATTGCGACAGAGCCGATTATTCCCGGCGGTTCACCTAACAAACGCCTACGGCGAAAGTTCAAACATGACCGTCATTTAATCGACAGTGACTACCTACCTAGAAAACGTAAATATGAGTCTAACAATGCAATTTTTGGTGATCGAAATAGTTTTCTAAGACTGATCCGGATGCAACTTTTATGCGCATGAAAGAAGATGCAATGCAAAATGGTCAGTTGAAGCCAGGTTATAATCTTCAGATCGCGACTCAAAATCAGTTTGCACTATACTACGATATCAACCAACGACCAGCTGATCAAAGAACGCTGATCCCATTTTTACAATCTATGGATTTCCAAACAACACCAATAAAATATATTGTGGCAGATGCGGGCTACGGTAGTGAACAGAATTATAACTACATTGAAAACAAACTGACTGCACAAGCTCTGATCCCTTACGGGATGTTCGAAAAGAGCAGACTTGATCCTATCGACGTGATGCAAGTAAAATAATGAACTGGAACTATGATCCGATCAAAGATTACTATACTGACGAGCATGGCATCAAATTCCACTTTATTAGAGAAGGTCACCGCAAAGACAAGAGTGGTTTCGTGCGAAACCTTCGAACCTATCGTGCTCTAGATTATGACGACCCGGAGGGTTATTTCTATGCTCATACACCTGGAGGTAACCTGCGTCAGATCAACATCAATCCCAATTGGGAACACCATAAACAACAGATGCGTGAAAGACTAAAAGATAATGATGAAACAAAAGCAATTTATGCCTTGAGAAAAATCGAAGATGAACCATTCTTCGGAAATCTGAAGGCTAATTTGAAGTACCTACGAACCTCGGTTCGTGGGATTGAAAAGGTTACTACTGAAGCAGGAATTGCAATTATGGCAGCTAATCTGTTGAAACTGACCCTCAAAGTCAATGTTATTTTTAGAAAATCAATCGTTAAAAAAATAATCGTGGTTTTCAGATTCAATATCAGTCTGAAAACTACGATTATTTTATTTTGCGTGGCTTATGTCCCAGCCTCCTCATTGTATTTTATACCCTCATACTAACCTTTAACGTAAATGCCAGTGTATTTCACATTCAGTATTCACACGATCGGCCGTTTTGATCTGATGATAAGTCGTCACACTTTTATCCGATTCATCTGGCTCAACAATTACTGAACTAACGGGCGTTTCACCGTACTTAACCTCACGTTCATAGCGAATATCGATCGTATCGATCACATATTTTTTAATAAAAGCCAAATCCAGCGTATCAATCATCCAATCAAAATAATGAACATTATTAACATGTTGATTCGCATCAATATCAAAATAACGCACCCGATAAGGCTTCTGTTGAGCACCGGTATAATCTTTTTTAGGGATCCTAGGAAATTTTTTCACACTGCGAATTGGATCAGCAATCACATTTTTAACGATTTCTGGATCCACACGGACCATTTTTCGTGTTTTAAAACTCATCATAACCCAACTAGAATTAATATGTACTAATTCCTGCCCCATCGCGTCGGTCATTTGGTAGTCTCGATAAGAAAAAAACTGATTGTAGCTATCTGCCCATGAACTCAAAGTAACTGTCTCTTTTGACTTGGGAAAACGCTGAATATCAAAATGGTACTGGGTAATGACCCACCCCAACGCTTTTGCATGCATAACTTCGTCACCAGCGTTTAACTGATCTAATTGGTCATCTGCCACTGCCAACATAGCGTTAAGCATGGTTGAAACATGCCACTCTTGAAAAGTGTTGACTTCATAAAATGGGACGCGCTGGGTTCGGCTCAAGATTTGTCGTGCCACGCCGACTGCCACCTACTTTACTTAAATTGATGGTGTGGCTGAAACAGAACTAAAGTTTTGTCTTCAACCACCTATTAATTGCGACCATCTTTGGTTTAAACGTGTGCCAAAAGGCAACACCTTTTGACTTACTCTCTGTTTATTTAAATTTGATGAAATAGGTTATAAATCACCTGTTTTTTGCGTCCAACTTGCTTAGCAATCGTTTTGATGGCCACGTTAGGCTGCACGCCACGGTCGATTTCCGCCTGAATGGCCGCAATGATTTGTGCATCAGATAATTGTACTGGTGCCATTTCACCATCAGCACCAGCAACAATAAGCACAAATTCACCTTTCAAAACATGCTGGGTCAATTCCTCATTAATTGACCCAAGATCACTACGAATAAACTCTTCAAACTTCTTGGTCAATTCTCTGGCAACCACTACTTGCCGCTTCGATTCAAATACTTGGGCCATATTTTGTAATGTGTCTTCAATCCGAAAGGGGCTTTCATAAAAAATCATGGTCGCTGTTTCATTTTTGAGGTTCTGAAGTGCTTGACGCTGTTCTGATTTTTTACGTGGTAAGAACCCATAAAATAAAAACGGCTGTGGTTCAATACCCGAGGCAATCAATGCTGTTAAACCGGCATTGGGCCCGGGTAAAGGCACAACTGGAATATCCGCTGAAATGCAGGCCGCCACTAATTCTTTGCCCGGATCACTGATTGAAGGCATACCCGCATCAGATACTTGTGCAATAGATTGCCCACTCTGTAATTTTTCTAATAATTGAGGCAAACGTTGTTGTGTATTGTGCTCATGAAAAGATATTTGCTTCGTATCGATCTCAAAATGATTCAGTAATTTTTGCGTATTACGTGTATCTTCTGCTGCGATTAGATCCACATTTTTTAGTGTTTTTACGGCTCGAAATGTCATATCTTCTAAATTACCGATTGGTGTAGGTACCAAATACAACGTGCCTTTTGACCCATGCTGATCTATCTTTTGTGTTTCCAAACTAAAACCTCTACTTTAATCAAAGTTGATGCTGCCCATAAATCACGTCTAAGCAAAAAGCGCAAGGCTCGTTATTCTCCCGCCTAGAGCCATACATATAAGTACAAACATGAAATCCTTGTTCATATAACTTTTCAAGGTTTTGCCGCGATTTAGATAGACGCTGGGTATCATCATCTTTGCCATTTGCACCCTCGAGTTCTTGCAGCCGAGCACGTAAATGCGTGTTTTCAATCTTTAACTCGCTATTCTCTTCCAACACTTTTGCTAGGTCGTCTTGCATGCCAATTAGCTGATGCAATTGCGTTTCTTGAGCTTTTTGTAGTGCTTGTAATTGATCATAAAGATCTTCTTTTTGCAAGTGCGCACCTTCTTGCCTTCTTTTAATCAAGTTCCTCATTATGAATTGATAACTTTAACTTCTGAACTAGTATAATCCATTGGCACACTATGATCCGTTAACTGTACTTTGACCAAGTCAGCTAAAAAATTTAAGCCAACCACACGACCAATACCTTGTTCAGTCATAACCTTTTGGCCGTAATCTGGCAACGTCTGCCTAGCCTTCTCATAAACGGCATCTTCATACTGCAAGCAACACATCAAGCGACCGCAAAGACCAGAAATTTTAGTCGGGTTTAACGATAAATTCTGATTTTTAGCCATTTTAATGGATACTGGCACAAATTCACCTAAAAAAGTACTGCAGCACAATTGCCGGCCACAGGGACCGATGCCACCTAAAATTTTAGCTTCATCGCGAACCCCAATTTGACGTAATTCGATGCGCGTACGATAAATACTGGCCAAATCTCGGACAAGGTTCCGAAAATCAACGCGCTTGTCCGCCGTAAAGTAAAAAATTAATTTCTCTTTATCTAAAGAGTATTCGGCTTCGATCAACTTCATCTTCAAATGATGTTGCTGAGCCTTCTGCCGTGCAATAACCAATGCAGCCGCCGCTGCTTTTTGATTTTCTTGATTTAACTGTAACTCAGCTGCAGTAGCTGCATGTTCGATATTTAACGCATTAACTGGAACATCCGCGGCCATCATATTTTCAGCCATAACAGCAGTAACTTGGGCGATTATTTGCACACGGCCGTAACGGACAATGACAAATTCATTAACTGGATAATGAGCATCGGCAACACAAACTTTGTGAGTCGCATCACCGGAAAATTTGATTTCAAACAAATTCATTTGATCACCTTCTATTTTAACAACCTCAAGGTCAACGCTTCCAGAAAGTTTTCGAAACCAACATTCATTCGCAGCTGACGGGACATATCTAAGACTAAGTTTAACTGATCCGCCAATTCTTCAACCGTCTCATGCTGGGCGGCCTCAAATAATTGCTGTAGTGACGTATTCATGATTTCTTTCTTATCATACCTTACCTGCAATAAAAAATCATAAAAATTAATGATCATACTTAAGGCCAACTGCTGATCTTCGGTAGTCTTAGTCGCTGCCATAATCAAAGTTTGAACATAAATAAAAGCCTCATCATCGTGTTTGAATATTTTCAGCAGCCATTTCACAACCGCCGTCAAAAGCTGATTAAATGCCGCTGATTCTTGCCAAGCTTTTGCTTGTTGGTAATCTTGAGTTAATAAAGCCGCTAATTGTGCATTCTCCGGTGCTGAGCCCTGAGTTAAAAAGTTTTGATACACAGTTTGTTTCGATAATCCACGAAAATCAATAATCTGCATCCGCGATAAAATTGTTGGTAAAATTTGGCTTTTAGCTGTGGTGGTCAAAACAATCAAAGCATCACTGGCCGGCTCTTCCAGAAATTTAAGTAAACTATTACTAGCATTAACGGACATCTTTTCAGCATCTGTAACGATAAATACCCGTCGGTTACCTTCCATACCAGATTTATAAAGCTCGCTTTTAAGATAACGAATCGATTCAACTTTAATTGTCTGATTATCCGGTTTAATTTGAATCACATCAGGATGATTCCCTTGCTGAATTCGGCGACATTCTGAACATTGACCACAAGGGCGGCCTTGCTCAAGATGGTGACAGAACTGACTCATCGCTAGCCATTGAGCCAATTCATACTTACCAGACCCTGCTGGACCAGCAAAAAGGTAGCCTTGAGCCAAATGCTGCTTGGTAATGATCTGGGCAAACTGAGCTACTAGCTTAGGTTGAAGTTGTTCAATAATCAGAGCCATTAGAAACGATGAAATTGTTCCACAGGGACAACGAAAACAGTTGCACCGCCAACTTGAACCTCAATTGGATAAGACATGGATGAATCACCTGTAACATCAACATTTACGGGTGGGGCCATAAATTGATCTCTAGCATGTGAAGTTTCCCGAATAATCTTCAAAACATCTTCAACTCGCTCATCGTCAATACCAATAATAAACGTCGTATTACCTGATTTTAAGAAGCCACCTGTTGTTGAAAGTTTAGTTGCGCGCACATTAGCCTTTACAAATTCACTACTCAACGTATTTGCATCTTTATCTTGAACAATTGCCACAATTAGTTTCATTTGAATGCCTCCTTGAAAAGCTCTGGAAAGTGTTGGATCAATTGGCTCTGACAAGCCGAGACGACATCAGATAGCGTTTGGGTCGCGTCGATAACCACGATACGCTGAGGATACTTCGCCGCTAACCGTAAATATGAGGCGCGCACACGCTCATGGAAAGCTAAAGTTTCTTGATCCAAGCGATCATTTTGATTTTGCCGGTACTTTTGGATCCGTTGCAGCCCAACTTCAACTGGTCCATCTAACAATAAGGTTAAATCAGGTAGCAAGCCCTTAGTCGCAAATAAATTCAAATTATAAACCGCTTGTTCACCGACTTCATGACCAGCGCCTTGATAAGCGACTGAGCTATCCACAAATCGATCTGAGAAAACAATTTGATCAGCTGCCAATGCCGGTTCTACAACCTCTGCCATATGTTGGCGTCGTGCGGCTGCAAACAGCAATGCTTCTGTGCGATCATCCATTTGTGTGTTGTTAACGTCTAATAAAATGTGCCGAATCTCTTCGGCTATTTTACTGCCACCAGGCTCCCTTGTTTCCAATATAGGACGTTGACTGATATGTGTTAATTTAGGTAATAGTGCTTTTAACACTGATGTTTTACCCATGCCATCAGGGCCTTCAAGGGTGATAAATATTCCTGGCATCTAAATTCCTCAATTCATTAATTGAAATATACTTTCATTTTACTGGAAACATTAGTTGGCTTCAAGAAGTCTAAAAAGCCAATTTTCTTAATAAAAAACTTGAGTTCAAGACCAAAACTGTTTTTAATTAAAACCGTTTACGTCTGTACTCAAGTTTCTAAAGTTACTGGAACATATCTGGGGCGATCCGTTTACTGGAAACACGCCGGCGTCGGATTTCTTTGTAGATATAATCGTATTTTGCTTTCTGTAACAGTAACTGGGGATCTTGCCCACCCGCACCGTTAACCGCTAATGAGTCAACTTCTGTATAGGAGAGAATCTCTTCACGTAAAACAAAAGCGAGATCTAGTAATTCCTGGTCAGCTTGTTGGCGAATAGAAGTTTTTTTATTACGGAAAAATCCCATCATTACATCTCCTGTCTGCCTTCCACTGCTTTTAGTAAAGTCATTTCATCCGCATATTCAATATCACTGCCGACAGATAAACCATGAGCTAAGCGTGTCACTTTGATCCCAGCTGGTTTGATCAGCCGGGAAATATACATAGCTGTGGCTTCACCTTCTGGCGTGGCATTCGTCGCAATAATGACCTCTTTGATCGGTGTTTTTTGCAGACGTTTGATCAAAGACTTAATATTGATGTCTTCTGGGCCAGTCCCTTCCATAGGCGATAATACCCCATGTAAAACGTGATACAGGCCATGATAATCATTCATTTTTTCTAGGGCCATAACATCTTTAGGCTGCTCTACCACGATCACTACTGATTGATCACGGCTTTTATCACGGCAAATATCACAAGGATCAGATTCAGTAATGTTGCCGCAAATACTACAATAATGCAGATCTTTTTTGGCGGCTATTAAGCTCTTAGCAAAAGCCTGCACATCATCAGTCTGCATATCGATCGTATAAAAAGCCAATCTCGTTGCCGTTTTGCTGCCAATTCCTGGCAATTTCATGTAACTATCGATCAACTTGGCAATTGGTTCAGGATACTGCATAAGCCAGCTCCTTTCCGATTACATTGGCATGCCTTTAGTGAACTTACCTAATTTCTTTTCGGTTGCTTGATCGATTTGATTCATCGCATCATTCACGGCGGCAATCACTAAATCTTGCAACATATCTGGATCATCTGGATCTATTGCTTCAGGATTGATCTGCATATCTTTCATTTTCTTATCGCCTGTAAAAACGACTTTGACCATCTCATCAGGGGCTGAAGCGCTAAACTCTGTTGCGTGCAATTCTTCTTGTGCCTTACCCATTTCTTTTTGCATCT
This sequence comes from Agrilactobacillus fermenti, assembly GCF_047943045.1. GTDB lineage: Bacteria > Bacillota > Bacilli > Lactobacillales > Lactobacillaceae > Agrilactobacillus > Agrilactobacillus fermenti. Next base: position 1,800,945 of record NZ_CP181347.1, read on the forward strand.
TTTGCATTTGTTTCATCATACCTTGCATATTTCCTGGCATACCACGCATTATGACCGACTCCTTTTATTTAATCTTCATGGACTTCAACAATATCTTTTCCAAACAATTCTAACGCTTTTTTCGTTCCTTTGGGCACTTTTTCAGCCTCATTTTCGGCTGCTGGTGCACCAGACTGGCCGTTTGCTGATTTTAACCGATCAGTTTGCAAATATTCCTTACGAATGACCGGCCAATCTTCATGCGGTACTAAAACAATCTCTGGTGGATCACCCAATAACTTATTTAAACCAGCTTTAAGTTCATCAAGTAAATCCTGATCATTCATGACCCGTTCAAAGAATAATTGATAATCAAACGCTACTATAACACCATGTTCATTAGCGGCAACCGGCCGAGAAACATTCATGACTGCTCGCTTAGTAATCGACAACATGTTCATCAAATCTGGCCAAACTTCTTTAAACCGGTTCAAGGCTTGTCTCGTTGCTGAATCAAGAATTGGATAGATTGCGGCTTTATTGACTTTGACCTTGTGCGGTGTACTTGTTGTTGCTCGGTTTTGACGCTTGGGTTTGCTAGACGTGCCTTTAGACAGCTGCTGAACTTGCTGGCTCAATGCCTTAACCTGATCCTCTAACTTAGATACCATCGCGTCGGGTGCCGCAGCTGCTGGCTCTGCTGCCGTCGTCGAATCCAAATGTACTTTAGATTCGGTCGAATTTTGTGCAGCACTTAATTTTATCATTAAGACTTCCAAATAGATATCTGGATGGTTTGTGAAACGCAGTTGCTGCTGCACATCATCTAAAATATCAATCATTCGGTAAAGCCGTGCTGCGAGAAAAGTCTGACTTAGCTTTTTGAAGCCATCTGAAACGTTCGTAAGTTCAGTTTCAGCAATGACTTGAGGTGCCTGCTGATAGACCAATAAATTACGGCAATAATCAATCAGATCCTCTAATAGTCGCTGTTCATCTTTCCCATCAGCCAAAATCTGATGTAGTTGGGTCAATGCCTGAGCTGTATCATTAGCCTGAATTGTCCCCATTAACGTATCTATCTGTGTCTGTGATAGATCCCCAGTGACATCTAAGACATTCGTCATTGTTAATTTGTTATCACTGAAAGAAAGTACTTGATCCAAGATACTTAACGCATCTCGCATCCCGCCTTCACTAGCTTTCGCCACCATCTTGAGGGCCTCTTGGTCAAAATCGATGCCTTTTTCTTTTAAGATATAAGCCATCCGCTGGTAACTATCTTGGGGTGTGATACGTTTAAAATCAAATCTTTGCGTTCGCGAAATAATCGTTGCCGGAATTTTATAAGGCTCTGTTGTTGCCAAAATAAAAACAACATTAGCCGGCGGTTCTTCTAAAGTCTTAAGTAAAGCATTAAAGGCGCCCGTAGACAACATATGCACTTCATCAATGATATAAATTTTATAAGTTGCTTCAGTCGGCGCGTATTTGGCTTTATCCCGAATATTACGGATTTCTTCAACACCATTGTTGGAAGCCGCATCAATTTCAATCACATCATTAAGTGTTCCTGCCGTAATTGCTTTACAGATTGCGCATTCATTGCAAGGTTCGCCATCTTTTTGATTTGGACAATTGATGGCCTTTGCAAAAATCTTTGCCGCCGAGGTCTTCCCAGTACCACGAGGCCCGGCGAATAAATAAGCATGACTGGTTTGTCCAGTGACGATTGCATTTTTTAACGTTCGTGTGATCATTTCTTGCCCAACGATATCTGCAAATCGTTGCGGTCGCCAAACCCGATATAACGCTTGATAACTCAAAGGGTCACCCTCCTTTTCAAGTTACCGATAACAATAAACATCATAGCATAAATTCTATAAATATTGTGACGAAAAAGTGGCCGAAAACAAAACGACTGTTTTGTCCCGGCCACCCAGCTTAATTTCTCATAAAACATAAGACACATGCCTCAGCAAACTTAGTGCTGCTTCCTTCCGGACCTGACACGGTTCATAAGTAAGACATTGTCTTATGGCCTTACGGCGTAAAATATTATATCGCAGTTTTAAAAAAAACACAATGCTAATCTTGAAACACATGTATCCTAAAACAACCACCACTTGGCACGAGGTATTGTACCACCTTGCTAAAATTAATGTGGCCGTTTACCAGCTTGCCGTTGTCGCCGAATCTTTCGAAAAAAATCGGTTAATAACTGCCCGCAGACATCACTTTCAATGCCGCCAATAACTTGCGGATGATGATTCAAGGGCCGTAAAGCAAAAACATCAGTCACACTAAAAGCAGCGCCAGCTTTAGGATCAAAGGCGCCATAATAAACACTATCCAAACGGCTATTGATAATTGCGCCTGCACACATTAAACAAGGTTCCAAAGTGACAAAAAGATCCATACCGCTCAACCGCCAGCTATGTTTAGCTTGACAAGCTGCATTAATAGCCAGTATTTCCGCATGGGCTAAAGCATTTTGTGATAATTCACGATGATTAAAACTGCGCGCCACGATTGTCCCATGGTCCACAACAATTGCCCCAATTGGCACTTCATCCACTGCCGCCGCTTTTTTAGCTTCCACAATTGCTTCATGCATATAATAATCAACCGCTTGCTGATCTTGAATGATCTCAATCACTCCAATAACTTAGAAATCTAGATACCTAATATCTAGGTACTGAGGTGTTATTTTGAATTGCCTGCTGAAATTCACTCCATTGACCAGATGCTTCCGCAACAATATGTTCCGATTGATCAATTGTTGTCGTTATATTTTTGATCAAGCGCTTTATCGCGACACTTGATAAATGATCCACCATATGCTCCAATTGGTGCTCATCGTTAATATATGTCTGCAGCCAATGTTTCAACTGTTGCTTTCGTTTCATATCCAGCACATGTTTGGTGATCCGCGTCGTTGTCAAATACATAATTGAACCACTGGCACCTAGAACAGCAGCAACTTTTAAAGCGTGCTTTTTGGTCTGATCCATCAGATCATCCTCCCTTATTGTAAAATACACCATAAATATTAATTTTAAAATACCAAAAAAGATTGATAAAAGCTTAAGCTATTTCTTAAAACTTTGTAAAATATAATATCCCTTATCGCGCTTGAGGACTTGGCAGTTGCCAAAAGCTGCAGTTAAGAGCCGTTTTGCGGAGGGCGCCCCTTGCTTTTTTTGCAGGACAGCTAATAATTGACCCCCAGGTAGTAAATGTGCTTCAGCCTCCTGTAAGATACGGTCAACAACTGCTTTACCAGCTCGAATCGGTGGATTCGTCAAAATGGCGGCATAAGTATCCTGAACTTGAGCATAGCCATCAGAAGTCTTGATTTGAACATTTTCGATTCGATTTGCAACGGCGTTTTCTTTCGCTAACTGCAGTGCACGCTGGTTCACATCAGTCAACGTGACTTGACGTTCAGGAAAATATTTAGCTAACGCCAAGCCAATTGGACCATAGCCACACCCGACATCTAATATCGGTCCTGATATAACCTTGACTTCAGGTATCACAGATAGTAAAACTCGGGATCCAAAATCCACTGTATGTCTCGAAAAAACACTGCTATCCGTGGTAAATGTCAGTAAATTACCTAAAAGATCAAAGTCAAACCTGGCCCGATCATGGGCAGCGGTAGGTTCATTACTATAATAGTGATCACTCATAGATGGTCTACTCCTAATTATTTAATTGTTCGTTGTTTTAGTAAAAAACTTTGGTCGTACTAGTCTTGAATTATAATCAGAAGCTGAAATACGTCGATTAACGACTAACAAGATTTGCAGCATCGTGAATACCAATGAGCTATGCCGCGGATAAACAATGTACCGCGAAACCCACTTCGTAACATATTTGTTCTTGTAGGATTTTAAACCAGCAAAACTGAAAAAACGGTAACCATATTGATAAATTAAATGCGCCACACGCTCGCCTAAAAAGGCATGCTGGTAGATGCCAACGTTAGCCAGCGGTGCCATCCCCATATTGAAATAATGATAGCCTTCATCGCGGCTTTGATAAAACAAATTAATGAAGACTTGATCCATAATCCCTGACGGCGCTTGTTGACTATATCGCATTAAATCAATGCTTGTGACTTCATGATCTCCTGTTGGCATTAAATTGGCAAAAGCCACTAATTGTCCTTTTTGATCGCGCACCACGGCAATCGAGGTTTGTTCTAAATAATAACGATCAAAGAAACCTAACGAAAAGCCTTTTTCTGTCTTACCAGCGAGCCAGCTATCTGAGATTGATTTTAACTGGGCAAAATCTTGATCGGAAAAAGGTGGCTCCAGCATGCCAAAGGTGTACCCTTCGCGTTTGAACCGATTCATTAAAGCACGCTGTCCCTTATGTTTATTCCCATGAATGTTAAATTCTGGCAGCGAGACAAAGCCTTCTTCACCAAACTTAATAAAGTCATAACCAAATTCATGCATCAGCATCGTGAATAAATCGGATACTTCGTAAAAAACCACCAATAGATTCTGCTTATCTGCCGCAGCTATAAAATCTTGAATCGCCTCTGTCAGATAAACTTGATCACCCACAGGCTCCCCCATCACAATTAACTTATTCGTTTTCTTACGAAATAAAAAGAATATTTTATCTTCGCCATCAACTTGATAATAATATACTGCTTTATCACGTAAAAAAGCCAAATGGCTGACTTCGTTGCCGCCATATGTGTCAATAACGTGTTTGATTCGTTGCGCATCAAAACCTGCATCTAAGGATTGACCGCCATGACTCAAATAATTTTGTACTAATAACAGGACCAATGCAGCAATGATCACAATAATCAAACCCATGAACCATAAACGCTCTGAGGGAAATAGTAATGCCTCAGGAACTGGGTGCCGATGGTGAATTCGTGGTGAATTAAAGAAACCAACCAAAGCATATAAAACAAATGTCAAAGTATAAACTCCGCCATCCAACAATCGCCCACCCCAAGAGGGTTCTAAACGGTCACGAAAGAGTTCATTTTTAGTCAAGATCATAGCAATTAATACCAACACAAAAATTACTAGCAAAGTTACAGAAAAATCCCGCACCAAAGTGTTCGCAATGGCAATGAGTAACACGAACAAAGTAGGCCAAAAAGACCGCTGCACTCGATTCGCTACCCCTCGAGCTAAACCGATCAACAAGAAAGCCACAATAATATTTGAAGTACGATCTAAAAAGGCGAATAGATAAGGATATAGTTCAGAAATAAAATGTGCTGTTCTGATCCAATTAGGCACCGTTGCTGCTAGCAACATGATGATTGCTGAAGCATAGAGAAATACAACGACTAAGCCATGGGCAAATTTACTTAGCGCTTGCTTAGGAATATCATCTAAGTACTTATTAATACGCCCACCAGCATCTTGAACAAAGAACACCAAGCCGATGATGAATGGCACAATATAGTAAAAAATCCGATAGAATAATAGCCAAACAACAGCAACCCCCGGATCAATACCAACCGCCCGTAACCCAAGAATCATAAAGACATCGAACGTACCGACTGCGCCGGGTATCATCGAAACAACCCCAACCACATTTGCAATCATAAACAGTGGAAAGACAGCTGCTAAATTTTTCATACCCATGAAATAGCCGATAATTAGGAAAAAAACACCAGCAAAGCCCCATTCAAATAATGAACCAATTGCTAAGCGTAATTCTTTTTTTAAATTTAAATCACTGAAGAACTCAGATTCACGCATATGAGTCACTAATAATAAGCTAGGCGTATATAACGAACCACCTACTAGCCAGATCCAGTAGGTCGCAAAAACAGAGCCAGTGTGAAAGACAAAAATCAATATCAAAGACACTAAACTAAGTAAAGATAATCCAGATAAAAGAAAGAGTGCAATTTTGGAAATGGCAAATAATATCTGTTTGCGAGAAGCATTCTTACCATAAAAATTAGCTCGCAGTGTTGCCCCCAGTACGCCACCAAAGCCAATCAGGTTATTGAACGTATTAACGGTCCAACCTGCTTTTAAAATATACTTAGTTGGTGCGCGCTCTGGCAAAAAGTCCTGGATTTCAAAATCATAGTTCAACATTGGTGTCACTGCCACCAACCCGAGCACCAACATCAATAAAATCGTTAATGGGCTCTGACTGCTTAAACTAGCCAGCAATTGTTGGCGATCGATGTCTCTGCCAATCCGACCGATTTCTAAAATCACAAAAATCAATACAGACAGAATAAAAATAGCTTTTAATAACGCTTTATGACTAATCACAAAACCCTTTAATTTTGCATACATGCGCTTCAAATCGAATTCCTCCAACTAATAATAGCCCTATTATACATGATTTTAAGTCGAACCACATGGAAGTGACAGGATTGTTAGGCAGTGATGTTTAAATATTCATAATTCATCTTAAGCATTTTGGACCCAATTAAGCGTAACAAAAAAAGCCAAGAACTCTGCTATCAGAATTCTTGACTTCATAATTAAAAGATGATTATTTCAAAGTAACCGTTGCGCCAACAGCTTCAAGTGTTTCCTTCATCTTTTCAGCGTCTTCTTTAGAAACGCCTTCTTTAAGAACTGAAGGTGCGTTATCAACTAAGCCCTTAGCATCTTTCAAGCCAAGTTCAGTAATTGTACGAACTTCCTTGATAACTTTAACTTTTTCTTGACCTGCTTCAGTCAATTCAACGTCAAATTCAGTCTTTTCAGCAGCGCCACCATCAGCACCTGCAGCACCTGCAGCTGCAACTGGAGCAGCTGCAGAAACACCGAATTCATCTTCAATTGCTTTTACTAAATCGCTCAATTCTAAAACAGAAGCGTCTTTTAATTGATCGACGATTGCATTTACATCTAATGCCATGTTTTGTATCCTCCAATTAATCTTGTTTTATTGTGTGATAATTAAGCAGCAGAGTCGTCGCCCTTGCTATCAGCAACTGCCTTAACAGCATATGCCACATTGCGAACTGGTGCTTGTAATACAGAAAGCAACATTGATAGTAGACCTTCGCGACTTGGAAGCTTGGATAATTGATCGATTTGTTCGAGTGTTGCAACTTTACCTTCGATCATACCACCTTTGATCTCAATAGCATCAACGCCTTGAGCAAACTTAGCAATGATCCGAGCTGGAGCAACAACATCGTCATAAGAAACAGCAACAGCAGTTGGACCAGAGAATGTTTCGTCTAAGCCTTCATAACCTACTTTGTCAGCTGCCCGACGTAAATAAGTATTCTTAACAACAGCGAATTCGATATTTTCTTCACGTAATTGTGCCCGTAAATTAGTAACTTCTTCAACTGTTAAGCCTAAATAGTCAACAACAACGATAGATTTAGCTTTTTGAAACTTCTCAACGATAGCTTCAACAGCTTCTGCTTTCTTTGCTACGATTTTTTCGTTAGCCAATTAGTTCACCTCCAAATAAAGTTTGGTTTGGAGTATAAAAAAACTCCATGCCCACCTAGACATAGAGGTATCTTAAATCAATACGTCTCCTCGGCAGGGTATTAAGACAAAATGTCACCTGAGTCTTAGGCAGTAAAACAACCGGTATTAAGAATAGCATAAATGGTTTCTAGCGTCAATAAAATATTTAAAAACTAGGTTGACTCTTCTCAGTATTGACAACTGTATTAATCAGTATACAATACTACATATTGTAGTTATCAAAACTAACGTTGCTAGGAGTCCTCCACCATGTCCGTAAAAATAGGCTTACTCGTTGATTCTGCCTCTGATATTCCTGCCGAAATTGCCAAGCAGGATAATGTTGAAATTGTGCCATTAATCGTAAACTACGATCATACTGAATATTTTGACCGCCAAACAATCCAACCCGAAGAAGTTTATCAGTTGCTTGACCAAGATAAAATCCCCAAAACGGCCAGTCCTACAATTGGTCTCGTCCAAAAGGGTATCGAGCATTTAGTGGCAAAGGGTTACCACCAAATTATTGCCGTAACTATTTCTAGTGGTCTATCTATCACGAATCAAGTCTTTATTGCAGCTGCACAGCAAAACGATGCATTGGAAATGTCGGTTGTTGATTCAAAAAGTGTTGGTATCGGCAGCGGGTTGATTGCGGCCTATGCACAAGATCTAATTAATGAACATCTTGATTTTAAGGTAATTGTCGATCGTATATCTAAATCAGTTCGTCTGAGTCGAGTCTACTTTTATATTCCCACTATGAAATATCTAATTGCTGGTGGCCGAATTGGCAAAGTTGCTGGTATTTTAGGTTCAGCTTTAGGGATCAAACCTGTTATTTCTTGTGATACAGAAGGGATTTATTATCCAATTATCAAATCACGCTCAGAAACAAAGGCACTCAATAAACTAGTCAACATTGCAGTTGGACAGGCACAAAAAGCAGCCCACTTCAAAATTGCAGTAGCTCAAGGCAACGATACCAGCCTGATGCACCGCTTAGTAGATAAAATCAGCGCCCAATTGCCGATGGAAAAGATATATACTGGAAGTGTGTCACCAGCATTAGCAGTTCATACTGGTCCTGGATTAGTGGGGATTGCTGTCCAAGCAAATTAGGAATTGAGGCGTGTTATTTTGACTGCAAATCATACGGTAATAGCCAAACTACCAAATTGGGATGACTTACCCAGCTTTGGTCTACAATTAAAACAACTGATCGAGGTAGCGAACTCATTCATTGTACCAATCACTGGTCAACAGATCACAAAAACAATGATTCAAAACTATTTCAAAGATGGCGTATTAGATACACCGGAGCATCAAACCTATGAACGTAAACAAGTTGCTGGCGCTATCGTTGTCGGCATGTTAAAAAATGTATTTTCCTTAAATGAAATTCGCAATGGCCTACATTGGATCCTAACTGAATCCGCCCCACAATCAGGTTATGACAATTTTGTAAATATATTCAATGAGCAAGCTGCTGAAAATCTATTGGAACCCAAATCACTGAAAAAAATCAAATTAAAATCGCCGTCTCAATCAACGATCATGCAATATGGGGCAGTACAGACCGTGCTTTTTTGGTTATTTACAAAAAACTTCTTACAGGATGGCAGTCGTTCAGGGTCCACAACCTAGACGAAAATTCGTCTTTGATGGCGTACGTACTTACTAAGTAGTTTGCTTGTTGCTTAAACAAAATAATAAGCACTTAGACAGTAATATACTCGCGAAAATTGTAACAACGAAACATGCCTAATCAGGCAAAGCTAGTATCTATAAACCACTTTTAAATCTAAATTGGGTATAAAAAAAGAACTCAGAAGTAAAACTAACGTCATGTTTCTGAGTTCTTTTTATTTAACATTAATTAAAATGAAGCAACGTCAACTTTGATACCAGGGCCGAAAGTAGAAGTTACCGTCAAGCTCTTGATAAAAGTACCTTTAGCTGATGCTGGACGTGCACGAACAATTGTGTCTTCCAAAGTACGGAAGTTTTCTAATAATTGTTCATTGGTAAATGAAACTTTACCAATTGGTGCATGGATAATACCTTGTTTGTCAACACGGTAAGTTACTTGACCAGCTTTAATATCATTAACAGCTTTAGTTACATCCATTGTAACCGTACCAGTCTTAGGATTTGGCATTAAGCCTTTAGGTCCTAATACACGACCTAAACGACCAACTTTAGCCATCATTGGTGGTGTGGCTACAGCGACGTCAAAATCTAACCAACCGTCAGAAATGCGTTCTACTAAGTCATCAGAACCAACGATATCAGCGCCAGCTTCTTCAGCTTGGCGTGCTTGTTCACCTTCAGCAAAAACGATGACTTTTTGAGTTTTACCAGTACCATTAGGTAAAACCAAAGCACCACGGATTTGTTGATCAGCTTGTTTTGGATCTACAGATAAATTGTAAGCAACTTCAACAGTTGCATCGAACTTAGCGTAGTTTGTCTTCTTAACTAAATCGACAGCTTCGTCAACAGCATAACTTTTGTTTGCTTCGACGAGCTTAGCTGCTTCGATGTATTTCTTGCCTCTTTTGGCCATGAATTTTTCCTCCTTGCAAATGTGGTCACAGGGTTTTGACCCTCCCACCTGATTTAACAGTTTTAACTGTCAATCCGACATACTAAAAGCTGGTTTTAGTCTTCGACAGTGAAGCCCATACTTCTAGCTGTACCTTCAACCATGCGCATTGCAGCTTCAACGTCTGCTGCGTTTAGGTCTTGCATTTTTGTTTCAGCGATTTGGCGAACTTGATCTTTAGTTACCTTAGCAACTTTTTTAGTGTTTGGTTCACCTGAACCGTGTTCAACACCGGCAGCTTTCTTCAATAGAACAGCAGCTGGTGGGGTCTTGGTAACGAAGTCAAATGAACGATCCTCGTAAACAGTGATCACAACAGGAATGATCATGCCTGCTTGATCAGCAGTGCGTGCATTAAAGTCCTTTGTGAAACCCATGATGTTGATACCAGCTTGACCTAAAGCTGGACCTACTGGAGGAGCTGGAGTTGCTTTACCAGCAGGAATTTGCAATTTAACAATGTTTGCTACTTTTTTTGCCACGAGACATTGCCTCCTTTAGTCCGTGTTGTGGTGTAATGGAGTTATAAAATTTCTCCTCCCACGGTGTATCTAAACATACTTGAAGAATATAACACGTTCTCCTGCGTTAATCAAGGTAAACTTTGTTAAAATAGACCTATAAAAGGAGGCGCTAATCAAATGTTATCTGCTTTAATGACCGCTCAATTGATCCGCCAAAATAAAATTAGCTTAACCGAACTGCTAGCTGATACAGAAGCTAAAATTAAGTCATTGAATCCCCAATTAAATGCGGTGACCTATACCCGGTTTGCAGCTGCTCGCCAAGAAGCCATGCACTTAAGTGATACGGGACAGCCTTTTTTCGGCGTACCCTTATTGCTCAAAGGCCTCGGTCAAAATCTCAAAGGTACACCGAACACAATGGGGTCTAAACTGTTAGCCCATCAAATTGCGGCTCAAACCGATCATTTTGTTCGTCGCTTGCAAGCACTGGGCTTCATTATCGTGGGCCAAACAAATACACCTGAATTTGGCTTTAAAAATATCACAGATCCGCGACTCTATGGTCCCAGTCATAATCCCTGGCAATTGGGGCATACACCAGGTGGCTCTTCTGGCGGTGCAGCTAGTGCCTTAGCTAGCGGCATGGTTCCCTTAGTGACTGGCAGTGATGGCGGCGGCTCCATCCGAATTCCAGCAGCATTTTCAGGCTTGATTGGGCTAAAACCCACCCGCGGCCGCGTTCCAGTTGGTCCAGGAGAATATCGCAGTTGGCAAGGGGCTGCCATTAACTTCGCTTTAACAACAAATATCGCTGATACAGCGGCTTTATTACAAGGCTTACAAACGTTGCAAGCCGCCGCACCCTTTCAAACCCCTTTGATTCCAACAGCGGCTTTTCAAAATCTAACGTCAACACACACCATCAAAACAATTGCGTATACCACCGAATCACCGGTGGGCACTCCCGTCAGCGCAGTTGCCCAGACTGCTGTTATGCAAGCCGTCACCTTTTTACGGCAGCAAGGTTTTCGTGTTGTTGAGGCTCAACCAGAGCTTGATGGTCAGGCTTTAATGCGCAGTTATTTCACCATGAATGCTGGCGAAACGGCCGCGATGATCGCCGCTCTTGAAAAGCAGCACCAGAGAGCTGTTATCGCTAACGATATTGAGCCAATTTCATGGGCCATTTATCAAGCTGGGCGACATACAACAGCCGCTGAATATAGTTCAGCCTTAAATCTTTGGGATCAAGCTAGCCAAGTTATGGCAGACTTTATGAGCAATTATGACTTATATCTGACGCCGACAACAGCTTGGCCAGCACCTGAAATTAAAACGCCACTGCAGTCACCTTTACTGCAAACACAAATCGCCCATGTTCAAGACTTAGCGCCACAAGAACAAAAAAATCTGATTTATGATCTATTTTATGAGAGTCTCGTCTATTCGCCATTTACCCAACTTGCGAATCTTACTGGACAACCAGCCATCAGTTTACCCACCGCTTTGGATGACAAAGCAAGCTTACCTTTGGGTATTCAATTTATGGCTCGTAAAGGCGCCGAAATTGAGCTCTTACAAATTGGCCGCTTATTCGAAAGTCAAAATCAATTTCACTTATTGCACCCGCTAAATATGTCCCTTTAATCTTGTCATTTGATCCGCGTAAAAAGCAGACAGTGAGATCAAAGGTGTTGCCTTTTGGCACACGTTTAAACTAAAATTATTCGCAAACAAATAGAGGGCGAAAACAAAATGTTAGTTTTGTCTTCACCCTCTATTTGTTTACCTAACCAGCATGGTTACGCTTCTTTTAATGGTGTCAGCCATAAAAAATCAATAATATTCAAATCTACCAAGCTATTTTCGTGCAGTAAGCTATGCGCTGCATTGGCGCCGCGAATCACTGCCTGTTTATAGAGATGCTGTGTCGGCGCCAAAATGAACCCCAATGCTAACCCACTATCAGCTGAAACACTGCCATCGTGCTGTACATGCGTGGTTGGCAAAATATTACCCACAATATTCAAAAAATGAATTGGCTCTTGTAACTTCTGTAAATGCGTCCTTAGATAAACATAAATTGGCGTGACCTTTTCTGGCCCTTTTTTAGTCAGTGGATAACTAAAGATCTTCTTAGTATCCTTACCGAGTTCAAAATCATTGAAAGGTCCGGCGATCGTTACAACGCGCTTAACCTTGGGTAAATCAGGCTGATCCGCATAACGGGCACAATAAACGGCCGCTGTGACGGCCCCCATAGAATGGCCAACTAAGTTAACAGAAGCAACCCCTTTTTTAAATAAATCATGCGTCAAATGCTGCAGCCAGTCACTCTGCTGCAGTACTGAAGCCGTTGCTTGCTGGAAAAGAACTTGAATACAAGGATTTTGTGCTTGTGCTATATCTCCTAACGAACCAACAACAGTGTATGACCCATCTTGATAGATTTTCACTCGTGCGACTGTTTCAGCAATATTTGCTTGCCACAAGCGGTGCAAAAGATGACCAAAAGAATATCGATTACCATGATACCCATGTATAAAAAGCGTGGGGCGATGCTGATATGAAAAATGTTCCCGTGCTGTTATAGGAACGCCAATAAACACGTTTAAGCGCCAACGATCCCATAAAAATATAAACACGGCAATCACAAGTAAAAGTAGCCCTACGATCAAAACCTCTCGCAATGACATCGCCTCATACGATTAATTAGATTTTATCGACTTGTTCATAGTCAAGTTCGGCACTAGTTTCACGGCCAAACATTTCAATATTAACTTTTAACTTAAATTTCTCTTTATCAACTTCCGTGATCTCGCCGACCATACCACTAAAAGCACCATCAGAAATTTTAACAGATTCACCAACTTCAAAGTCGACATCTGAATGACGCTTGCTCATCCCTAATTGATGCAAAATACTTTGAATTTCATCATCTAAAAGTGGTGCCGGTTTACTCCCAGCACCGTGACTGCCCACAAAGCCAGTCACGCCTGGCGTATTACGAACAACGAACCAAGATTGATCCGTCATGACCATTTCGACCAAGACGTAACCGGGAAAAGTCTTTTTCATAATTTCTTTATCTTTGCCATTTTTAATTTCGTGTTCTTCTTCTTCTGGAACCACAACCCGGAAAATATAGTCTTCCATACCCATCGTATGGGCCCGAGACTCCAAATTAGCTTTAACTTTATTTTCATATCCAGAATACGTGTGTAGGACGTACCATTGTTTCTCAGCTGATTCAACCATTTTATAAACTCCTTTTGAAATTTAACTGCAAAATAAAAAAACTCCACAACGGAAGTTTTTCTCAACAAAATTATACCAAAATTAATGACAAATACCTAATTATTTCAAAATAAACATCTGTAATAATTTTAATAGAACCCAATCAACCCCGGCAAAGAAAAGGGCAAATAATATGGAAGTCACCAAAACAGTCCCAGTATCATGCCGATTTTCCTTTGCAGTGGGCCAGGTGGTCAATTTCATTTCAGCGATAACGCTTTTGATAAATTTACTCATTTATAACTACCCCTGCTACTTAGCGCGTCTCCTTATGGAGCGTATATTTACCACAATGACGACAAAACTTCTTGACCTCTAGTCTTGCATTACGTTCAGGTTTCACGGTAATTGTATAGTTACGTGACCCACAAACGGTACAAGCTAAGGCAGCTTTTTTAACAGCCATCTAAGCCTCCAAATTAATAACGGAAGTTAAAACACACAAATAACCTTAGCACGCCAGATAGAAATAAGTCAACTCATAATTGTTCATTATGACCATATTCCTCTCGCAAATACTGACGAAACTTCTTACGCACCCGTTGCTGAGCATTCTTGACCGTTTCACGGCTAAAATGCAAAGATCTTTCAATATCTGTGAGTGTCTTGCGGCCCAAAATAACCAACAGTGCCTGTAGTTCAACCTGCGACAAGCGTTTAGCAAAGGTTCGATAATCCGTCAAAGGTATTTCCAAACGTACCGTAGATTCTTGCAAGCTGGCAATATAAGGAACATTTGGTTTTTCCATCAATACTTCAAAAGAACTTGCTTGATGGTCAGCTAAGCGTTTCTTAGCCAATTGCCGTCGGATCCGTGAGTGCACGGCATTTTCAAATCTCAACTTAAAGAAGCTGCCAAAACGCGAACCAGAGTTAGGATCAAACTTTAGGCAAGTCAGGTAACATTCTAAGCGTGCGTCTTGTAACCAATCATCTGTCTCATACAAATGTAGATGATATCGACCCATGACTGCAAAAATCAGTGGTTTATATTTTTCAAGTAAATTTTCTAAAGCCTCTGAAGCCCAAATACCATTTTCACGCACTTGATCAACTAACCTTAACTCTTCTTGATAATTTATTTCTGCCAAAATAAGCTCCTTGCTCTCAAACACAAGCTCTTTGGCAAAGTTAATATATCACGTTTAGCGCCGGCGTGAAAGCAAACGAGCGTTCAAATTATCATAAAATATATTTTAAAAATTGCTTTATTTTCCTAGCTGATCTCTGATTTTTTCTAATAAAAGTAGTTGATGCCGGGACCATGGCAGATTACGTTTATTGGCAGCATCATAATGTTTCGCATCTGACTGGATTTCTTGTCGGGTACGTTTCATTTGTCGATAAAGCTCATAGGCAGAAACACGCAACGCGCCCCGTGAAAATACCGTCCACTGTTCCGCCTGATCACTAGTAGCCACAGTAACTTGATTCAATGGCTGATTTAATTGTTCCGCCAAAGCTTCGATGTAGCTATCTGCCGTTTGATCTTCCTGAGTATAAACAACTTCAATATTAAATTGATTGAAATTTTCTTTGATACCAGGGACATACATCGCGTCAAAAACCAAAATAATACGCATATCCGGTTCATATTTTTTATATTCTGATAATTGATCCAAAAGGTTATCCCGAGCATCCTTTAGATGATTTTCTTTTTTCATCTTGGCTAACTCCGGCCAGTTCCCGATCATGTTATAGCCATCCACAATTAGGATCTCGTGTCTCATGATTTTACCTCGAGGGGATGGCGTGAATTATAGGCTTGATATAATAAAACTCCTGCAGCAACGCTGGCGTTCAAGCTTTGGACATGCCCTTGCATCGGGATACTGAGGGTTGCGTCCATTTGCTTTGCCACATTAGGTGAAATCCCCTTACCTTCATTACCGATCACTAAAGCTGTGGCACCCTTCGCATTCCAGGTCCGATAATCGGCGCCAGTCATCGCGGTGCCAAATATCCAAACACCCTGATCTTTTAACTTCTGAATCGTTTGTGCCAAATTAGTAACTCGCGCCACCGGCACATAATTGACAGCACCAGTTGAAGTTTTAGCAACGATGTCCGTCAAACTAGCCGAACGCCGCTTAGGAATGATCACGCCATGAACGCCCATCGCATCACAAGTTCGCAAGATTGAGCCTAAATTATGAGGATCTTCCAAATTATCCAAAATCACAAATAAAGGATCTTCTTGTTTTGCCGCTGCTCGGGCGAATAAATCTTCCAAGGTCGCATAAGGTATTGGTGCCATCGAAACAACAATACCTTGGTGATTTTCTTTGGTTAATTGTTCTAACTTAGCTTTGGGTACTTTCTGTAAAATCAATCGTTTATCTTTAGCAAGTGCCTGAATTTCATTGGCAAACTTAGGCTGAATCGTATCCAGCATGAAAATCTTGTTGACTCGCTGGACAGCCTCACTTTTCAAAACACTTAAGACCGCATGACGGCCATAAATAAATTCTATATCTGGCTGTGGCTCTACGGCGGGCTTTGCTGCTTGTTTATTTGGGTGTTTACTCACGTGTTTTCCCCGCTTCCACTTGATCAATACACCAGTGTGCGATTTCGGCAATTCGTTGCTGCTCTTGATTTAATTTTAAATAGCCAAAAACAGATTCAAATCCCGTTGAAATTCGATAAGTTGTCGTATCCGTATTTTTTGCTTTTGTATAGCTTTTGGCATTACGCCCACGTTTATACATGGCCGTCTCCGATTCAGTTAAGAAGTTGGCTGCTGTCATTAAATGAATTAAAGCAGCCTGCGCCTTAGCGGAGACGAATTCTTTGGAATGTCTTTGTAATAGTGCTGGTTTAGTAATACCTTTGTTCAGTAAATGCTCTCGAACAAAGACTTCATAAACGGCATCTCCTAAATAGGCTAGATCGATACCATTCAATAATTCTGGTTTCATGCGCGGCGCCACCTCGTTCCTTGTGGTGTATCTTCTAATAAAATACCTTCAGACTTCAATTGATCCCGAATGGCATCACTTTGAGCAAAATCTTTGTTAGCTCGAGCTTCATCACGCTGCTGAATTAAGGTCTCTACTTCAGAATCCAACAATTCATTGAGCTTAAACTTCAAACCAAAAATACCTGTCAAATCTAGGAAAACCCCTTGCAGCAGTTCTAAAGTATCCAAATAAACAGTTGTTTCATTAGCGTAGTTGTTCATGATCTTAGCCAATTCATAAATCTCAGTCATCCCATTTTGAGCATTGAAATCGTCGTCCATCGCTTCGATAAAGCCACCTTTAATGGTTGCGACTGCTTCATTAACTGCCTGATCTGCACCAGTTTCAGCATCTTTAAAGCGATAATTAAGATTTGTCAGCGCATTTTGCAATTTTTCCAAATTACTTTTAGCATCAGCCAAGCTCTTTTGCGAATAACGAATGGGCCGCCGATATTGTGTTGTCGCCATTAAGAAGCGAATCACTTGTGGATCCACTTCCTTGACCAAGTCATGGACGGTCACAAAATTACCTAGTGATTTAGACATTTTTTCGTCGTCGTCGCCAATCGTTACAAACCCATTATGGAGCCAATAATTCGCAAATTTCTTACCTGTTTTGGCTTCGCTTTGCGCAATTTCATTCTCATGATGGGGAAATTCAAGATCTTGACCGCCGCCATGAATATCCAAAGTATCCCCTAAATACTTAGTAGACATGACGGAACATTCAATGTGCCAGCCGGGACGACCTTCGCCCCAAGGAGACGGCCAACTGATCTCACCAGGTTTGGCACTTTTCCACAAAGCAAAATCGATGGGATCTTCTTTTTTGGCTAATTCTTCGGCAACAACGTGTTGGCTTGCGCCAGCCTCTAATTCATCAATATTTTGATCCGACAGTTCACCGTAATGCTTAAACTTACGAGCCCAATAATAGACATCACCATCAGATTCATAAGCATAGCCTTTAGTAATCAATACTTTAATAAATTCAATGATCTCGGTAATATTTTCGCTTGCCCGCGGATTTGCCGTGGCTGGTGCCACATTGAGCTGCGCCACATCTTGTTTAAACGCGGCAATGTAACGCTTGGCGATTTCAGGAACAGTGGTATGTTCCGCATTTGCTTCGTTGATCATTTTATCATCTACATCAGTAAAATTAGAGACATAATTGACTTGATATCCACGATATTCTAAGTAGCGTCGAATCGTATCAAATGCGATCACGCTGCGTGCATTGCCAATATGGATATAATTATAAACGGTTGGACCACAGACATACATATTTACCACATTCGGCTTAATCGTATGAAATGGTTCTTTTTCACGTGTCAATGTATTAAAAACACGAAGCATAAGCATCCTCCTAATGACTTTATTATCCTTATAGACTAATTCTACTTAATTCCAGAAAGGAGCGCAAAATATTCGTTTCTGTGCATAGAGCCAATATCTCAATTGCGATACGACTTAGCTTTTGAAAATAGGTCTTTTCATTAACGACGGGAGGCCGGAAACAAAACCTTAGTTTTGTCCCCGGCCTCACCGCATATCCCATGATAACCTGCAGTTACCTAGTTATAGATTACCATTTAGACATTTGTTCTAATGTTTGATTCAAGTGATGCATGACTTTGTCGATGCCTAATAATTCAATGGACTCAGCCAATTGTGGGCCATGCATCTCCCGAGTTGTGGCGATCCGAATCGGCATGTAAAGCTTACGGCCGCGAATGCCAGTTTCATGCTGAATATCATAAATGACATTTTGAATGCGATTCGCACTGAAAATGTCTAATGCTGCGATGCGTTGCTTAAATTCATTCAGAACTGTCGGTGCAGTATCGTTCTTTAATTCATCAATGGCATCTTGATCTAGCTCCGGTGGCTCAATGAAAAAGATATCCGACAATGGCACGATTTGTTGTGTATAACTCATTTGATCTGCAAATAAAGCGACTAATTGTCGAACCCATTCAATCATTTTGACGTCTGGCTTTTTATCAATACGCCCTGCTTCAATTAAATTATCCAAAGATAAATCAGTCAACAAGCTTGGATTAGCTTTCTTGACATATTGGTTATTGATCCATTCCAGTTTTTTCTGATCAAATGCTGCGGGTGATTTGCTTAGACGTTTAGGATCAAATTGTTTGATAAATTGTTTGCGGGTAAAAATTTCATCTTCCCCTACTGGTGACCAGCCTAATAAGGTAATGAAGTTAAACATCGCATCTGGTAAGTAGCCCAATTCCCGATATTGCTCAATAAATTGAAGCACACTCTCATCGCGTTTGCTTAATTTTTTACCGGTTGCTGAATTGATAATCAAAGTCATATGGCCAAACTTTGGTGGTTCCCAACCTAAAGCTTCATAAATCATTAACTGTTTTGGTGTATTGGCAATATGATCATCACCACGTAAAACGTGCGTGATTTTCATCATATGATCGTCCACGACAACCGCAAAATTATAAGTTGGCATGCCATCGCGCTTTTGAATGACAAAATCACCGCCAATGGTCTTACCCTCAATATTGATTTTACCTTTAACGATGTCGTTCCATTGGTAACTTTTATCTGTCGGTACCCTAAACCGAATGACCGGCGTCAAACCCTTAGCTTTAGCAGCTGCAATGGCTTGTGCTTTTTCAGTTTCACTCATATCCGCATATTCATAAACATAATGAGGCATTTCGCCACGAGCTTTTTGCGCTTCTCGTTCTTTTTCCAGCTCATCTTCAGTCTTATAAGACTCATAGGCATAGCCGGCATCAATTAATTTTTGAATGATCGGTAAATAAATATCTTTACGTTCAGACTGACGATAAGGTCCATAATCACCGCCAACATCTGGTCCTTCATCCCAATCAATCCCCAACCAGTGCAGCATATCGATCTGGCTTTTTTCACCACCAGCAATATTACGTTTCGTGTCTGTATCTTCGATTCGAAGAATCAGTTTACCTTTGTTGTGCCGTGCAAATAAATAATTAAATAATGCGGTCCGAGCATTACCAATGTGTAAATGCCCAGTTGGACTTGGTGCGTAACGAACGCGAATCGTATCGTCAGTCAAAATCAAAACCTCTTTCATTATCAAAAATATCCATGCACTAGTTTAACCGCTGCATGAGAAAAAAACAAATCAACTTATTAGCAAATAGGCGAGACTAATTCTTTTTGGAATTATCTTTTTTGTGGCTCTTAGCCTTATCGGTAATCCCCCGTTGTTGATGCGCTGGTCGCGCAAAAATCATTCGACCAGCCGAAGTTTGTAACGCACTGGTGACTACGACTTCAATCAGCTGATTTAAATAATATTGGCCATCTTCAACCACAACCATCGTGCCATCTTCTTGATACGCGACGCCTTGTTGTCTTTCGGTCCCTGCTTTAACAACGGTTACGTGTAAACTCTCGCCAGGTAAAATCTCCGGTTTTAACGCGTTTGCTAACGCATTAATGTTGAGCACGGGTACGTTTTGAAATTCAGATACCTTATTTAAATTAAAATCATTGGTCACCACAATACCATCTAGTAATTTAGCGAGTTTGATCAATTTGGTGTCTACCTCAGTCAAGTTTTCAAAATCACCATCATACATCTCGACTGAAATGTCATCCGCAGCCTTCATCTCATTTAAGATATCCAGCCCACGACGACCACGTGCCCGTTTCAAACTGTCTGCTGAATCAGAAATCAATTGCAATTCATGGACTACAAATTCAGGCACTAATAGAGTGCCTTCAATAAAACCAGTTTTGGCAATATCACGAATACGGCCATCAATAATCACACTAGTATCCAAAATCTTATACTTACGAAAATTATCATCCGCTTTGCGGGCTAATATCTGACCATCATCACTTTGGGTATTATTATCCCGTCGACGCGATTGAAATAGCTTGCGCCAATCATCACGGCGCAATGTACCGACTCGAAAACCCAAATAACCAAGCCCAATGAACAAGATAATGGGTAAAATCGTATTTACCACGATCAAATTGGTTCGATAAAGTGGTGTTGAGATCAGAGCGGCTAACACTAAACCTAAGATCATGAACAAGACGCCAAACAGTACAAAAGTAGGCTGTTGTTTGGTCAAATAGGCCTCAGCCTTATTAACCAGTTTAACGATCCAATCAGTGAGAAATAACGAAATGATGAAGAAAATGATGGCTCCAATAATTGCATTGATCACACTTGCTAAGCTAGACCCCACTAATAGTTCACTATTCCAGCCGAATAAATGCCATAAAATCGGCAAAAAGTTGATACCTAAAGCGGCTCCAATGGCGGCAATGATAATCTTGATAATTGTTTTTTTCATCTATGACGCCCCCTTTCTATTTATACTATTAGAATAATGCTTTTAAGGCTTCAGATAAAGTTCTAATCCCGATTACGTCAATATCTTTTGGTGGTTCCCAGCGGGCCAAATTATTATTCGGAATAAATACGCGCTTAAAACCCATTTTTGCTGCTTCAGCTACCCGCTGTTCAATACGGTTCACCCGTCGAACCTCACCAGTCAAACCAATTTCGCCTACAAAACAATCCGTCGGCAAAATACCCATATCTTTATAACTAGAAGCAATAGCCACCGCCATTGCTAAGTCGATCGCTGGTTCGTTTAATTTGACGCCACCGGTAGCTTTCAAATAAGCATCTTGATTTTGCAACATCAAATTGGCTCGTTTTTCTAAAACAGCCATGATCAATGAGACGCGATTATAATCCAACCCGGTTGCTGTCCGTTTAGCATTGCCGAACAACGTCGGTGTGATCAAAGCTTGAACTTCTACTAGAATTGGGCGTGTGCCTTCCATAGACACTACCACCGCAGAACCGGTCGCGTTTTTCAAACGTTCTTCCAAGAAAATTTCCGAAGGGTTAGCCACTTCTTGCAACCCATCGCTCTGCATTTCAAAAATACCGATTTCATTGGTGGAACCAAAACGATTCTTAACAGAACGCAAAATACGGTAGGTGTGGTGCATGTCCCCTTCAAAATAAAGGACAGTATCCACCATATGTTCCAAAATTTTAGGTCCTGCGATGGCCCCTTCTTTAGTAACATGACCGACAATAAAAGTTGTAATCTGCTTATTCTTGGCAATTTTCATTAATTCAGCAGTGATTTCTCGAATTTGGGAGACACTGCCTACCACTGAACTTAAATTAGGTTCGTTCATCGTTTGAATGGAATCAATAATCAAATAATCCGGCTTGATTTCATCTAATGTTTGCCGAATATTACTCATATCTGTTTCTGGATAAATATAAAGGTTGTCACCGCCAACATGTAACCGATCCGCCCGCAATTTTATCTGTGAGGCACTTTCCTCCCCAGATACATACAAGACGCGACCACCTGTATCTTGCAATTGACCTGAAACTTGCAGTAACAGGGTAGACTTACCAATACCCGGATCCCCACCAATCAAAATCAAAGAGCCCGGAACGACACCACCACCTAAAACGCGATTGAGTTCGTCTAAGTTTGTTTTAATGCGAGGCTCCTTCACAATATCAACTTGAGCTAATGTGGTTGGTTTCGCAACTTGACCGGTTACTTGATTAGCCGCTTTAGGCCGGGTTGTCGTTGCAACTTCTTCAATCATTTGATTCCAGGCGCCGCAGTTGGGACAGCGGCCTAAATACCTAGGCGAAACGTAGCCGCAATTTTGACAAACATATTGTGTTTTTGCTTTTGCCAAATTAATTTCCTTTCATTCTTAAATATCAATTGCAGTAGCTGATCATTTTCCAGATGACCCAAAACCACCCGTACGTTGAGCGCCATCATTTTGATCTTGGTCGCTCTTTAAATAAGGTATAAAAATGCCCTGTGCCAATCGATCACCTTTTTTGATATGTACGGTTTTTACGCCATAATTGATCAACTGCACAAAAATTTCACCCTCATTATCAGGATTATTATAATAATCCGCATCGATCACGCCAAGCCCATTAGGCAAAATTAAACGTCGCTTCAATGGCCCGCTAGAGCGGTTCACTAAAATTAAAACTTCATCTGGCTGCATATAAGCTTTGATGCCCGTTGGTATCAAAAACGGTTTCAAAACTTGCTGCGCTGTTTCTACCTGCTCAACTGTTGGCTGTTCTGTTTGGTGTCTTAATAAATGTAGTATTTTTATAAAATTTAACTGCCAAATAGATGGCAAATCGAAATCTGCTGCTGCTTCAAAATCATAGCCAGCTGCATTCCGTGTTTGTCTCACTGGCAGATGCAAAGCTTGATCTTGATATTTCGTAACAATCTCAAATCCACGTGTTTTCAAGCGTGTGCCTCCAATCAATTTCTTGTAACAGCATATCATGTTTCAGTGGGTAATTCTATGACGCAATATAAGCCTAACTATGAAAGCCATTGCTTGCCTTTTAGAACGGCTTTGAGGTATAGTTTTGATAAGCATTAAGATTTGTTTTTATATTCTAATAACTGGATACAAATAAAGAGGTGGCCATTATGACTGATATAAAATCTCACACCACTTTCACAGAAGCGGAACTGCTGGCTCAAGGCTATCGTAAATATACCGGTAAGCATGTTGATGTCTTTTTTAATACCAACCTTTGTCAGCATTCTGGCAACTGTGTCCGGGGGCTACATGCCGTTTTTGATTTAGAACGCAAACCCTGGATACTAGCAGATAATGCGGATCCAGAGGCGGTTGAACGTATTATTAACACTTGCCCTAGCGGCGCATTGAGATTTATTCGCAAAGATTAATAGGAGGATTCAGATGAATTTCGATTACGAACCAGGACGCTATTTTAAAACAGATGACAATGGCAACTTATTAGCCGAGGTGACTTTTCAAGAATTTGCCGATGGTGCGGCCTATGCGATCAACCATACTTTTGTTCGAGATGATCAACGCGGGCAAGGCATTGCAAGTCATCTTGTTGCAGCCGTCGTCGCTAAAGCTAAAGCTGAGGATAAAAAAATTCTACCATTATGCAGCTATGCTCGTGCTCAATTTGATAAAAGCCCCGATTATCAAGCGATTGAATTTAAAAACTAGCTTAGTCGTCTGAAGGTCAATGAATCGTGGGTTCCCCATCTAAGTAATTTGTTACTATTAGTAGCTATAAATACTGTCCTTTCAAACATGTTTAAATAAATGGTAACTATAATTAATGGGATGAGGGCGAAACAAACCTAGCGTTTTGTTTGCGCCCTCTATTTGTTATTTGTTTACAAACAGTTAAATTCTAAACGTGTTCCAAAAGGCAACACCCTCGCCTAACCACGAATGGCTCAAATGGAAAGACCTCCATTTTTCGCAATTCTTGTTAGTGCTCAGGTGCTGAACGCCTTTTATCTCGCTCCCCTCTATTTGTTTATGAATAATTTTAATTTGAAATAAATTGTGCCTCTGTTACTATTAACTTAGAGCATAAACCAATTTAAAGATAGCTAAAGGAGATAAATGAGTGTCAATGGACATTGCTGAACAAAAGCGGATCGCGGCTGAAAAATCAGTTGATTTTGTAAAAGATGGTATGATTGTTGGCTTGGGCACAGGCTCAACAGTCCTATTCATGGTTAATGCATTAGCCAAGCGTGTCAAACAGGAGCACTTACACATTACTGGCGTCGCAACCTCGAAACGAACACACAAGCAGGCAGAATCACTTGGGATCCCCATGAAAAGTATTGATGAGGTAGATCATGTTGATTTAACGATCGATGGCGCTGATGAAGTTGACAAAAACTTTCAAGGCATCAAGGGCGGTGGTGCCGCCCATGCTTTTGAAAAGATCGTTGCTACCTCATCGACGCGTAATATTTGGATCGTTGACGAAAGCAAATTAGTAGATCGTATCGGCCGCTTTCCATTACCTTTAGAGGTCATTCCATACGGTAGTAAAAAAGTTTTTAACCGGCTGCAGCACGAAGGTCTGAATCCAAAATTCCGTAAGGATGATGATGGTAATGACATCATTACGCATTCAGGCAATTATGTGATTGATCTACACCTTGGCGTCATCGATCACCCGCATCTATTGGCTAATTGGTTAAGTGAACAAGTCGGTATTTTAGAACATGGGCTCTTTTTAGATACTGTCAACACAATCGTTGTCGGCACACCAAACGGCCCCAAAATTTTAGAGGCTTATCAAATTTAATATTTTTCCATATTGAATAGAGTGGCTGAAAACAAAACATTGGTTTTGTCTCGGCCACTCTATTTGTTTACGAACGATCAAATTTTAAATGTGTTCCAGAAGGCAGCGCCCTTTTTCACACTCTATTCCAAAATAACTGCGTGCCCATCCAACTGAATCGTTAATGGATATCCGGTCAGCAATTGAACCTCCGTAACATCTGAACTAACGGTAATTTGCAGTAATCGTTCTTGAAAACGCAAATGGAACGTATACCGCTGCCAATCACGGGGGCAAAATGGCCGTAAAGATAATTGGCCATTCGCATGCTGTAAATTTGCCAACCCATGCACAAGTAACGTCCAATTTGTCATGAGCTCTTCAAACGTCGGGCTACTCTCAAGGTTCGCGAATAAAGCATTCATATCTAAAGCAGCTAATGTCCGCTCAGTTGCTTCTGATTTTAACTGTAAATGTGCCGCCAAGGTCCCTAATAAATTGTTAACTACCAATCGATTAGACTTGATCAAGGGCTGATAGTAATTAAAATTGGCAACTTTGACTTCTCTATCGTAATTATCTTCAAAATATAATAACCCCAGCAAAACTTCAGGAAAACTTACAAAAGATGATCGCCGTAATTGATCTGCGTTTTGTGCTGCCCCTGGTGCTAATTGGTTTAAAACCGGTAAGCCGATCTTATCCACATAAGACTGACTCTGCGGTAAAACTTGCTGCTGATTTGCCGATAGTAAATACATATTCTGAGCAATGTACTTCAATTGTGCCGCTTCATCTTGTGTAAATTGCAATGCCACTAATAACGCTTGGTCCACATGTGGCAGTATCTTTAAAACAAAATCAAACGTACATTTAGCCAAGGTATTTGTGAGCCAATTATGATTCTCATTAATTTCAAATTGATTTGGTGCCGTCACGGCCAAAAAACTATAACGCTTATTTTCAGGCAGATAAGTGATTCTTTGCATATAAAAGCGCGCAACTTCAATGGCAATCTCCGCACCGTGGTGACTAAGATAACTTCGGTCGTTGGTTACATCTACATAACTCTTAATAGCTAAAACAAGCAGTGCCCCTACATAAATTGATTCTTCGTCGCGCAGTGTATCTTGTTTAACCAGCTTACCAACACGCGTTCTAGTCGGAAAAAATGCGCCTTGTAACCCTAACGCTCCAGCGTGAGCTCGAGCGATAGGTAAATGATCAAACAATCTTTGCATGATTGCTTTAGCATTAATTGAGCCCAATACTTCTTGAAAAACTTCTAAGGTATGCGGCAACATTTCCCAGTTGACTTGAGGTAAGAACCGACCCTGCTGCATACCCACAACTTGCGTTTCTCTAGCCGTATGTGGCCGATGTTGAAAAACTTGATAAAGCGTGTAGCGCATAGCCTGTTGCGCCGTCGTATTGCCTTCAATCACCACATCACTAGTTTGCCAAAATGTATCCCAAGCAGGCTGCCAATGTTGCAATACTTTATTAAAGCCCAGTGTCTTCAGCTGCTGCAATCGGTGGGAAAAGGCGGCTACCGAGGTCACGGGTGCCTCTACCAACCGCACAACCACAAACTGTTCCAAGGTTAACGTCTCTCCTGGCAGCAGCTGCGCCGTTAATTTTTGCTGGATACTTTGCTCACCGATATCAGTCTGAATCTGAGCCTGACCTGCTTTGATTGCGGTTGTTGCAGCAACCGCAAGGTGCATTTCAACCGTTTTTTCTGAGACTTGTAGTGGTCTTGAAAGTGCAAAAACACCATCTTCCATGGCAGTACTGACATCATCACTTTGAACAGTTTCAGTACCAGCAGCATTGAGACCAGTTGTCACTGTTAATGTTCCGGTTCCGCTGATCATCTTGATAGCTAATTGGTATTGGACAGCACTGAGATCAACTTGACTCAAAAATTGATTTAAAGTAATTTCAAGTTTCAAATCAGCCTTAACCCACAAAAATGATTGGGTCATAACCCCATTTTTTAAGTTCAAATCAATTTGATAATCTTGAGCATTCGCAGCAGTCGGCGTGATCATTTGATCTGCAAAATAGATTTGAAAATTACCGAATTCAGGTAGTGGTTCTAGAATCTCCTGTGGCTGCGCCTCATTAGGCAAAAAGGCCTGTAAATATTTCCCAGGCAATACTTTTCCCCCAAAAGCTGCAGTAACGCCATTTTTGATTTGAATGACACCGTTATCTTGTGCCAATGCTCGATCTAAAACGGCTGTTTGTGCCGGTGTCACATTTTGACTCCGTAAATACCACGGATCCAATTCAAATAATTTTTGCATGTATCTTTCCCCAGATCTATTGGTTTATTTTTTCCATCGTTTCAGTATGACAAAGCCTTCAGGCAATAAATAAGCCCGACCGTCAATGTCATCTAGGCGCCGACTGAAAATTTCTTGATCGCCATTTTTTAATTTGACCTCTTGCTGTTGATTGCTCGTATTAAATAAACAAACGAAATCGATCGTCCGACCTGATCGCACTAACTTTAAAAGCGCACCATTAGCTGCATCAAGCCATTGCATTGGTGCCTCAGACAGGAACACAGCATATTGTTTACGAACTTTGATCAAAGCCTGCATAAATTCATACATTTCTTGATCTTGCTTATCAGGATCCCACTGCATTGGCCGCCGATTGTCCGGATCATTATCACCCGCCATGCTGATCTCATCACCATAATAAATACAAGGTACGCCTTTTTGCAGAAAAGTAAAAGCGATTGCTGCTTTAACAGCATCTTTATCCTGATTCGCCAATGTCAAGATTCTTGGCGTATCATGAGAATCCAAAACATTAAACATAGCTTCACTAGTTTGTGCCCGATAAGACATCAATTGCTGGTTCAAACCATGAATGAAATCTATATTACTGATATTTTTAAATAAGAATTTGCGATTGATCAAACCCGTAAATTGGTAGTTCATCACACCGGTAAACTCATCGCCATTTAACCACGGTGCTGCATTATGCCATGCTTCACCTAAAATATAGAAATCTGGCTTGAGTCGTTTACAAGTAGTGGCAAATTTACGCCAGAAATGATGATCAATCTCATCAGCAACATCTAAGCGCCACGCATCAATATCAAATTGCTTGATCCAATATTGCGCGACATCTAAAAGATAAGCTTGAACTTCAGGATTGGCCGTATTTAACTTGGGCATATGTGGCGTAAAAGCAAACGTGGCATAAGTCAGTTTCCGGGCATATTCATTATCTTCGGTCGCTTCATAGGATGCTGGAAACTTGCGGATATGGAACCAATCCTTAAAGCGCGACTGCTCTTGATTACGCAAAACATCTTGCCAAGGCAGTGATTCGTCACCAATGTGATTGAATACCGCATCTAACATTACTTTCATACCCCTGGCATGAGCTTCATCGATCAAAGCCTTAAAAATACGTTTATCCCCAAAAGCAGGATCGATCTCTAAATAATCCACTGTATCATATTTATGATTGGAATGGGCTTTGAATACTGGCGTGAGGTACAGCCCATTAACGCCAAGCTTCTGTAAATAATCTAAATGATCGATGATGCCCTGCAAATCGCCACCATAAAAATCTTCACGTGTGGGTGCTCGATCTGGGTCCCAAGGCAACGTGCCTTCAGGATCATTGCTGGGGTCGCCATTAGCAAAGCGTTCCGGAAAAATCTGGTACCAAACCGTATGTTTGACCCATTCTGGCGTTTTGGCCATATCGATCTTGTGAAAATAAGGCAGACGAAAATAATTAGCCGCATCCTGTATCTCACCAGGATTAAACGCCGCACATCCTAGCTCACCATAGAAGATTTCCGTGCCATCCTTGCCTAAGACATGAAAAGCATACTGGATTCGGGAAAACTGCGGTCGAACTTTTATCTCCCAGTATTGATGGTCTTTGGTGGCTAAACCTTTGTTCATGATCACGCGTTGATAATGCCACCGAGTGCCGCCACTCTTGCGCGGCCGTCGATCAAAGGGGTCACCATAATATAAAATGACCCGCTGAACATCATCTTTAGCCGTCCGCAGCCGAACAACAAACTCGCGCGGTTTATATAAAAAAGCATACTCACTTTCGGTGCGATGATATAATGCACTCGTTTGCATAATTGTGCCTCCTAAACAAAAAACCTGCCATATCCTTATTAATTACATTATAGGTTATTCAGCTATAACGTACAAAGATATCGCAGGTCTATGTCAAATTTGATTTTATATTTTAACTAAGCTGTCTCAGGACTTGATCCAGAAAATCGTGACATTCATCCGGTAGTGGGTGTTTGCGAGTCGCATTGTGTTGTTCTACAAACGTCAAACGCTGCTCAAAGCCTTGTTTCAGCAGAGATCGATAAGCAGGCGTATCTTTAACCGGGTACTGGTCATAAGGTAAATAGCTCAAGCCAGAAATATTCAGGAATGGTTTAAACTCAGCACGCGCATCCACAATGGCTTCCACTGCATCAAGGGTCAATTCTTTAGGAATGTCTTGGTCCAAAAAGGCGCTGGTATTTAAAATGTAACAAGCGGCATGTCGCTGGTCAAAGAGTGCCTTGAAGTCTTGGTAATCTTCAGCCAAAGGATAGAGCCGGAATGGATTAGCATAGGGTACAATAACCACTTTTTGCATTTCAGCGGCACTCACATTTTCGGCGGTAGAATGTTTGGTAGCCAAAGTTAAGCCAATGGTAGCCGCAGCAACAGGATCCGTTACTTTCATAACTGGTGGCAAACTACTATCTTTCATGATCCAAAACAAAGCACTGATGGGTTGAGTCTCATGATCGACTCGATTCTTAGTGATATACCGTGACTTGACCATACGGCCATTCCCATTACGAATATCTTCGGTAACCAGTACCTTTTGCCCGTCTTGATTCAAAGTTACCCCATTATTCATCACTGTTAAGCAGTAGTCTAAGCCATGACCAGCCATGGTGTAATCATGCGTCTTGTCAAAATAAGATGGTTCCAAGGCGGTAGAAGAACCATCTTGGCGTGAAATGACAAACGCATCATCATGCAAGACCGTAATATCGTATTTATCATGATGGTTCGCCAAAGTTAAAGTTGATTTCCCAGAACCTGATAGGCCATACATGGCAAAAACAGCATCCGGTTGATTTTGGAGATGAAATGCCTTTAAACCACCATGACAAGCTGTATAGCCGTGCCGGTGAGCAATACTCCATGCTAATGTTAATGTGCCCTTTTTCATCTCACCGAAATAACGCATGCCTAAAATTGCGGCCACATTATGATCACGGTCAAATATTGCTAACCCATCTGGAAAACGATCATCATGGAAATTAGGATCCACATACAAGTAAATATCCGGTTCATTGGCAAATGCCTTTGAGCGCGCATAGATTTTTTTATATTGTTCGTTTAACAACTGAAAATTCATAATATAAGAATAAAGATTATGCTCATAACCTTTAGGAATACAGACATGAGCTTTAACCATAAAGGCTTCATCTAATCCGACGACAACATCACTGCGCCAAAAGGCTTGCCGGTTACCAGCGTAAATAGCCTCTTGTAAATAGTTTAAAAGCTCAGTCACTTGTTCAGGACTTTCTTCTTGAAGAATCCGCCGCGCTTTCGCCGTCCGCCCGACAATTCGGCCGTGATTATAGACCAATACCTTGGCGTCCACGGGCAGACCTAGATCATCCGTGTGTCGTACAGGCAGGTCTGTGACAATCGTGTCCGGATTATTTTTTGCCAATTCATATATAGCATTCGCATTTTGAATTGCTGTTACGTTTTGCCCATAAAAAGCTGTTTCCACAAGGACCTTCATCCGTGATAACGCGGGATTTTGAGCATTGATCGTATCATTGTTAAAAAACTGCTGTGTACTCATGATAAAACACACCCTTTCTAACGACGCTATGCCAAAAATATAGCGTTTACATATTCACCTACAGCATAACACGTTCGAGAGTGAGACAAAAGGCGCCCAGTGCCTGAGCACCAACAAAAATTACGAAAAACGGTGGGCTTTCCGTTTAAGTCATTCGTCGTTGAGTGAAGGCGTTGCCTTTTGGAACACGTTTAAAATACAATCGTTCATGAAATAATCGGGACCGCATTGGTTTTGCCCTAACCTTATAACCCGTTCGTAATCATAATAGTGGATATTTGTAGCCACCTCTCTCAATCAGCAACAGTGGACTAAAAAATTAAAATGCGCTAAGATATATTTTATGTATCATGAGTGTGTGATAAGAAAAGGCTTTGCTGTTTTATGGCTGGTAAGCGTGTTTCTTAAGCATACTTATAACTAATAGGAGGTTCATCTAATGAGTCAACCAATTACATCTGATAATTTACAAGACTTCAAAGCTACTTTTGATAGACTGCCAAAAAGCCATGCTTTGAAACGGACAACTATGAAGAACGGTATCTTAGCTAGTAGTGAAGATACCAATTCACAAATCGCCATGGACCCTGTCTTTTCTGTTGAATTAGATACGGGTTCTGTTGCCAATCAAAAACAATCTGGTCGCTGCTGGATGTTTGCTGCATTAAATACCATGCGGCATCCGCTTCAAGATCAATTTAAGTTAAAGGGTTTTGAATTATCTCAAAACTATACTAATTTTTGGGATAAATTAGAGAAGTCTAATTACTTCTATGAAAATATTTTAAATACTGCCAGCCTACCATTAGAAGATCGTAAAGTTGCCTTTTTACTAGCAACACCACAACAAGATGGCGGTCAATGGGATATGCTATGTGCCTTAATTCAAAAATATGGTATCGTCCCTAAGTCAGTTATGCCGGAAACTTATAACAGCTCAACTTCACGGGAACTCAATTCTGTTTTAAACAAGAAATTGCGTAAAGATGCTGTTACCCTCCGTCAATTAGTGGCTGACGGGGCTGACGACACCCAAATTGCAGCTACTCGCGAAACGATGGTCAGTGAAGTTTACCGCATCTTAGTCTTTGCTTTAGGCGAACCAGTTACAGAATTCGACTGGGAATATAAAGATGATGATGGTAATTATCATCAAGATCATTTGACACCACAACAATTCTTCCAAAAATATGTGGGTTGGAATTTAGACGACTATGTTTCACTGATCAACTCACCTACAGAAGACAAGCCTTATAATCACCTTTATACGGTTGAAATGTTAGGCAACGTTGTCGGCGGCCGTGAAGTTCGGCATTTAAATTTAGATATCGACACGTTTAAACAACTGGCCGTTAAACAGTTACAAAATGGCGAAACAGTTTGGTTTGGTAGTGATGTCGGTCAAAGTAGTGACCGTAAGGCTGGTATCTTAGACACGGGCATTTATCAATTAGATGATCTTTTTGATGTCGATTTATCGATGACGAAAGCCCAACGTTTGGACTATGGTGAAAGTTTAATGACTCACGCAATGGTTCTGACCGGGGTTGATTTAGTTGATGGGAAACCAACTAAATGGAAAGTCGAAAATTCTTGGGGCGATAAAGTCGGTAATAAAGGCTACTTCGTAATGAGTGATGACTGGTTTGACCAATTTGTTTACCAGATCGTCATCAATAAGAAATATTTAAGTGACGCTCAAAATGATGTCCTTAAAAAGGAATATGATCAACCTAAAGTTCTAGCACCTTGGGATCCAATGGGTGCATTAGCACTATAATTTCAAAATACGCCCAATAGCAAAAAGCTAGGCGTTTTTCAAATAGGTATA
The DNA here is from genome assembly GCF_047943045.1 of Agrilactobacillus fermenti. Classification (GTDB taxonomy): domain Bacteria; phylum Bacillota; class Bacilli; order Lactobacillales; family Lactobacillaceae; genus Agrilactobacillus; species Agrilactobacillus fermenti. The sequence continues at coordinate 1,833,578 of NZ_CP181347.1, forward strand.
AATAAAGAGGTAGCGGCAGACAAAACTTAACGCTTTGTTAGTCGCTACCTCTTTATTTATTACGCGCAGTTTATCTCACTTGCTTCACTAGATCACAGTTTATTAGCTTCGTTTAAGGATAATAAGCACCCATTGATGCGGCGACCCATTGTAAATCTGTCCCTAATTTAAGCGATTGTTGCCCGTTGATATAACGTTCAGCAAAGACTTTATAAGCACCAGACTGTGCGATTTTATTTGTTGTGGCATACCCATTAACATCATACAGTGACAGCCCTTGTTTCAGAATCATTAAGCCGCCTTTATCTCTTTGTACGGTAACTTTATCAGCGGCCACCCACTAATTTTGACCTAATTTATAAGCCAAAGTTTTACCCTGGCTATTTTTCACTACAGCGGTAGCTGCCCAAGCGTTGTAACGTTGATCTAATTTACCTTGCTGCTGCTTCAGCAGTGGGTCGCGATACAAGGATGCTTGGGCTTGGTAACTAAAAACGACAGAGCCAAAAGGTAACGGCGTGATAACCGCATCAGCTAAAAGGTCTGATACTTTAAGCCATTGATTTTGGCCAACTTGATAAGCAATCACTTGACCATTCCCGTCCATCGAATAAGCTAGAGCGTGCCAAGCAGTGATACCGGGCGACAACATAGAACCAGTGTATTTTTGTGTTAATGGATCCGTATAAATAGGCTTAGATGCCCCATCTGTTAATACACTAGCGCCAATTGGCAAGTTATTGATTCGTACAATACCAGCTACTTCAGTTCATGATGTGCTTGTCCTGTCTGTTCAGTGTTGGCTTGATCTTGATTCGAATTTGAATTCAACCCAGACCCATCACCAGTTGTATCCGTATGACCATTATCATTAGGTTGATTTGCTTGCGTGAGATCCGTATTCAAACTATGTCTACCAGAACCTAATTCAACGGTCAAGTAGCCCTGTTTTTGTTTGGCAGTTACTTGTACTTGATCAACCAACAACTTGGCATTACCACGATCGGTGGGCTGTGGTAAGGACACTCTCGCAGTGGTGTTTGCCGGTATTGTCACGTCCAGATACACATTATTAGCGTTAGCTTTCTGATAACTTGCTGCGATGGTGCCTTTAGCAGTTGGTGTCTTTAAACTAGCTTTAGCAATGTTACCTGGTTGGAGTTTCACTTGAAATTTCTTAAAGCCGGGTTGTAATGGCTTGATGCCAAACATACCCCGAACGATTTGACTTGCTGGTGCAGAGCCCCATGGATGGGAGAAAGTCATATTAGATTTTAAAGACGGATCCCAAGCCTCAGTCGCAATCGTTGCTCCAAGACCATTGATCACATGATCCCAACTGCGTAAACCTGTCCCGTTCATAAATTGCACGGCTGTATCACCGGCATTACTATTATACAAACCATCCAATAAGAAGTAAGCACCATAAACACTGCCCTTAATTTTCTGTTGACTAGCCAAATAATGAGCCATAGCTTTTGCCATTTTAGGACTATCATAGACCCCATAGGCTAAGGCAAAAGCCGTCGCATGTTGAGAATAATGTGTACTGTTTTCTGAATCCTTAAACGCCCCCTTCGATTTATCATAGAATTCACGAATCATGGCTGATTTTACCTTAGCAGCATCCGCTGCAAATTGTGTTTGGTCTTCCGTTTTTCCCACAGCCTTAGCAATTTTAGCCATATCCGTATAAGCGCCATAAGCGACAGCATTTAAAACTGTATTATAATTACCAAAGTCATACCCATCGCGCTCAGTGGTGGGCTAGTCTACTAACACAGAATTCCAGCCATTATTATGCAGCCCATTCTTGACTAACCCATTTTGATCAATACTGCCCGTGTATAGTTGATCCCCATTGGCTTTGATCAAATCATAGTATTGCTTTAATTCAGACTTATTACCGGTGTACTGATAGTCATTCCAAGCACTCATCACAGTATAGAGTACATATTCAGCAGGCCAAGTGCGCTGAGTAGTTAACCATTCATTGGAGAAGCGTGCCAGAGCATAATCATTAGAAACAGCATAGCTGGATAAAGCATTGATTAAGACATCACCTTCATAGGCGCCCCTTTCTCGCGATTGCGAGTCCACCATCAAGTCTTGATTCGTGGCCTGAACCGTGTATTTAGTGAATTCATAAATTTGATTTAAACGTTGGTCAGATGATGTGAATGAGGCTGCTGAATTATCAAAAGCTTGTCGTAGTGCAAGGCCACGAACGTTATCTTTCGTTAATTGAGTTGGACCACCTGTAACTTCAATATACCGATAAGTCATTAAATCACTGGTTACAAAGTCTTGAGTCCCCGTTCGATAGGTCCAAGTTTCTTGATAATGGTTTCCCGTACGCATTTGCCATTTAACGGCACCATTCTCTAGTTCCTCACCATAACGAATCTTCATTTGCCCTGGTTGATCCGCGTTTATACCTTTGAGAGCTAATCCTCCAACAATTTCCTTACCTAGATCAATTAAGTAATGTCCTTCGCCTTCAGCGGTCACTTTTGCAGGTGTTATTTCAAATTGTGCCATGTTATCAACAGGATAGGCTGTTAGCTTATTTTGATCAGTGGCAATCTCACCAACTTTATGCGGCTGGACCCAACCAGCTGCTTTATCCGCTTGATAACTGGGCGCATCCCAACCACTTGGGAAATCTAGATTATTAATATTTTGAGCGGCAACTTGATAATATTGAGTCCCCAAGCTAGTGCCATCATCACCTAAAGAATTGGTGCCGTCTTTCACCAACCAACCAGCGTTTGCCAGTCCGCTGTTAGTCACAACCTGCTGGGTCCCATCTTTATAATAAAACGTGAGCTGAGCTAAAAAAACTTGATCTTCAGTAGCATAGTTTAGAGCACCTAAGACATTTTCTCCCGAACGTAATTGCTTGGTCACATCGAAAGTATTATAAAACATACTGGTGCTATCTTTACTCTTTCTAGTTGGTGACACACCAACAAACTGACCGTTCAATGAAAGTTTAGAAACAAATTGACGACTTTTAGTGCCAGAACGGGCCGTCACATTTAAAATGGCATGATCAATATGCTTTGGATCATCAACATTAAAGCTTTTCCGCATGAAAACATAATGACCTTGTGCACTAAGGCTACCCTTAAGCCCTTCTTGGGGGTCAATAACTTGAGTCGTCAAAAGACTCGGTGTACTAACATTATTAGGTATATTCAAACTACCAGCATTAACTTTTGTCCCTGGGAAATCTGACGTTGCCTTCTGAAAATCATTCTGATAAAGTACTTGGTTATTATCTAAACTCGTGATTTTGAGATCTTTGACATCAGCCGTTTCACTGCGTCCAGTGCGGAAACCCACTGATCCAGCTGTTAAATCCGTTGCCAAATTTTTAGTATTTACCAACTGATAGGCCGCAGCTTGAGATAATTTTATGTAAGTCTTGACTGTTTGCCCCTGAATAACTAATCGTACCTGGAAGTAAGCATCGGTTGGTAACTTAACTTGGTTCAATGAGATTGCTTGATTATCCAGTAATTTTGGTGTGCCGTCAGTCGCAATATGTGGGCGTAATTCATTGTGATCCGTACGAATCTGCCACATGAGATATTGCTTCTGATTTTGAGCTCTAAAGACAATCCCTAAAGCGCTGGCTGTTTTTACCTGTAAGTCAATTGCATAGTTCTGCCAGCCATGATCGGCCCAAAAATCAGTGGCAGGAACTTGTTTGGGGTCATTCCAAATTGCCTGTGTGCTTTGCCATTTCGGTGTCGTTGTAAATGCTTGTGCTGTCTGAAGTGCACTTACTTGGCCATAGTTGTCTTTGACTTGTACCGACCAGTAATAAAGTTCATTATCTGCTAATTTTTGTGCCGCTTGTTTCAGATGAACATCACTGGATTTGCTTGCGTCATGCCAACCCGAATCAATAACTAAATTTTGTGCTTTTAAAACATCAGTCTGGTTATGCCCAATGACAATACGATAAGCTGTTTGTTTTACATCATTTTGAGCTGCCTGTATTGCCCAAGAAAATTGCAGATTCTCTTTAGCCACACTTAATGGTTGTTTCATCAAGTTAATTCTTAAATCATTCACTTGTAACGTTGTAGCTGCCTTAGCCGAACCACTACGTGTTGATTTAGCAAAACTAACCACAAATATCATCACCAATATGGTCCCTACTAAATAAAAAAATAGTCGTCTATGTTTCAATTAAAACCCTCCCTTGATCAATCATTACCACTTAGCAGTATGGCACGCATTAGTATAAAAATGCAATCGCTTACATGGTTTGTGAATAAATGTCTTATTATTTGTCCATATTAAAGTTGGGCCACAAAATCATCACAGCGACTAAAGTTTTTTTGCGGTATCAAATATACATTTTTAACTATGATTAGCCTTATTTTAATAGTAGTTATGACTTTCCAAGCCTTTTAAATTAGAGTCACAGTTACTTATTTCAACTCTAAAAAAAATTGTGTTTCATAACACAACGCCTTGAATGGTTTTACCTTTCATGAAAAAGGTATACAATAATTTTCAAGTTAGTTGATGATTTGGAGTGCAGTAACTTATGAAAAGAATAAAGAATCTTGAATCAAAACCCAAACTAGGCGATCGGTTTTCAATTGGCGGTCTGATTATCGCTTTAGGTGTTGTGTATGGCGATATCGGCACCTCGCCGCTATATGTTATGAAATCCATTGTCGCTGGAAACGGCGGCATGGGACACATTTCCGATCGATTTATCTTGGGTGCGGTATCCTTCGTCTTTTGGACATTATTTATTGTAACCACGCTTAAATATGTCTTAGTTGCTTTACGTGCAGATAATAATGGTGAGGGCGGTATTTTTGCGTTATACACCTTAATCCGTAATCGGGGTAAGTGGCTGATCGTCCCCGCGATGATTGGGGGCGCCTTCTTGCTAGCAGATGGTATGTTGACGCCTTCAGTCACGGTTACTACCGCTGTGGAAGGCTTAAAGGGGGTCCCGATCAATCATCAGATCTTGCTCTCTACCCAATCTGAAGTTATTTTAGTTACCATTTTAATTTTAGCCTTTCTATTCTTCATCCAGCGTTTTGGAACAGAATTGATCGGCAAGGCTTTTGGGCCGATCATGTTACTTTGGTTCACTTACATAGGTATTGTCGGTCTAGTGGGCATGTCTAAAGATTTAAGCATTCTCAGAGCCCTTAATCCCTACTATGCCATCCAAGTGCTTTTCTCGGCAGATAACAAAGTCGGTATTTTTATTTTAGGGAGTGTTTTCTTAGCAACTACCGGTGCTGAAGCGCTCTACTCTGATATGGGTCACGTAGGCCGAAAAAATATCTACGCGAGCTGGCCCTATGTAAATTTATGCTTAGTCCTGAACTATTTTGGTCAAGCTGTCTGGATCTACCAACACAACAATAATGCCGCTTTTGCCAAAATTTCTGATTTTAACCCGTTTTTTGAAATGCTGCCAAGTAAACTCCGTATTTTTACCATCATCATTGCAACTTTAGCTGCAATTATTGCTTCACAAGCATTGATATCTGGTTCTTATACCTTGGTTTCTGAAGGCATTCGTTTGCATCTTCTGCCCCGCTTACACGTCATTTACCCGACCAATTTTCGGGGTCAACTCTATATTCCTACTGTCAATGCGATTTTATGTCTCGTTTGTTTAACCATTGTTTACACCTTTCAAACTTCTGAACACATGGAAGCAGCTTATGGTTTAGCCATCACTGTGACCATGCTCATGACAACGTTATTGCTATTTGAATTTCTGCGTAAAAAGCATGTCCCTACAATTTTGAGTTTAGGCGTCCTCCTCTTTTTCGGTAGTGTTGAATTTATCTTTTTCATTTCCAGTCTAGTGAAATTTGCTCACGGTGGCTGGGTCACCATTTTGATTGGTGCAGCTATTTTAAGCATCATGTATATTTGGCAAATGGGGGACTATTACCGCAATAACAATATTTATCGTACCGAAGATGTCTCATTAGTAGCCTATAAAAATCAACTCAGCTCTCTTTCAAAAGACGACCGTTTTCCTCTGTACACGGCGAACCTCGTTTATATGACTAAGGTTCATGACGAACGCTATATTAAGAAAACCATTCTTTATTCTATTTTAGATAAACGTCCAAAAAGAGCCGGTGTTTATTGGTTCGTGACTGTCAATGTCACTGACGACCCCTATTCTGCCGGGTATACTGTCGAAACATTTGGAACGGACTATATGATCAATGTCCAATTATATCTAGGCTTTCGAGTGGAACAAAAAGTCAATGTTTATCTAAGACAAATTATCAACGATATGATCGCAAAAGGCGAATTGCCAGCTCAACCGCAACAGTACACAACAATTCCGGATCGTGATGTCGGTGATTTTTCATTTGTCATGTTACAAGAAGAATTATCCCCTGAAACCGAGATCAAGGGCTTTCAGAAAGCAATTATTCAGGCGCGTCTTTTCTTACAAAAAATCACTGTCTCGCCTGCAACTTGGTTTGGTCTAGAATACGCTGATGTGATTACGGAACGCATTCCTTTAATTCTTGGAAAAATTCCGATTGTTAAATTAAAGCGGCTCAAACAAAAGCCTGAGGACTTCAGTAATACCCTATAATCTTCAAAGCGATAAACCGAATATTTATGAACTTTTTAACCTTGATTGACCGTTTTTCTGTAAATAAATTGTAACGAATATTAATTCCTGTTTACAAAAAGATTATTTCTATAAATAAATCAATAATTCGTGTTATGATTTAAAATACTAAGTCGTGGTCATGATTATTGGAGGTATTTGCGTAAAATGAAACGCTCACAAAAAAAGACAATAAGTACGTTCGCAATTATCGTTGCGTTAAGTCCCTTATTGTCTTTTGGGCATTCAACCCCTTCTTGGGCAGCGAGTGAAGCAGCTACTGACAATCCTATTTCTAAACCAGTTACTTCAACTCAAAGTGCGCATCAAGATGGACAAGCTAATGATGGTGACAAGTCTATCTATAGCAGCTCCAGTAGTCAAGCTACCACGAGTTCAAATCATTCTGAGAGTAGCAGTGATACAAGTTCAGCTAGCTCTTCTTCTAGTAGTTCTAGTGCTTCAAGCAGTTCAAGTAGTTCTTCGAGTAGCTCATCCAGCTCTTCTAGTTCATCCAGTTCAAGTAGTTCTTCTGCCTCTAGTAGCTCTAGTTCTACCAATCCACCTGATGATCACTCTGGCACTAATGAAGATCATAATTCCAGTAGTTCGGACAATAGTGGTCAAAATGTCACCCCTACCCCACCTACTGATGCTCAAAATCAACCAGATACCGGGGCTACACCAGCGCCTAATCATACACCAGCCAATAATGCCGATCAGGGGTCAGGTACAACGGGACGTGCCCCAACAATCAGTTTCATCATTCACTTCGTAGATGAATCTGGTGAAGCCATTAGCACACAACAAGTGGTCCAAGATGTCATTGGGGCTAATTATACAATCAAAGCCCCCAAAATTGCTGGGTATACTTACCTTAAGTCAGACCAGTCATTAACAGGCACGATCACAGCCAACCAAAATGATATAACACTGATCTATCATAAAGATTCCGTGGCCTATCGCGATTCTCAAAATCATTTGATCAATCCCTCGGAAAAAAGTGAAATTGCGGCCATTGATTTCCAAGTTGGCACATTCAAAGTAGGTAAAGACGTTAAACCGCCAGAAGGTGTCTATAAAATCTCTGTGGTTGATTCTAGAGTCAGTGGCAATATTCAAGTCTTTGATGCCCAAAACAATTTAATCAAACAAGTTGATTACACCGGCCCAGCCGATCAAAAGTTTACAATTAGTAAACAGCCTGCAGCTGATGCTCATGTGAAGGCGGCGCCAGATCGAATCTTATTACTCAATGATGAAACCCTTAAAATCAACATACCTAATGGCGTGCGATTAATTCCCGACAATGATGATCAAACAGCAGCTGACAATCAAACGCAACAAATCAAAAGTCAAAAGCACTTTACAAAAGCAACAGCACTGCATCCAAAAACACACCATACATTTTTGGATAGTGTCAGCAAATTCATTTGGGGTATCGCAAAAAAGATCAGACTTCTTTAAGAAGCTGATCTTTTTTAGTTCTATCAAATTTAAATATTCGCTTTAATTCTCATTTTTCGCTGCAGATTTAACTGAGCATCAAATTGATAAACAATAGCTTCACCGTTGGCAACTTCAACGCCATCAATGTCAGCGTCAGAAATCTGCTCAATGTATTTGATCATAGCACGTAAACTGCTCCCATGAGCAACAACCAATTGATCTTTGCCTAAGCGTAATTTGGGTGCAATTTGTTCCTGATAATAAGGATCTAACCGATTGGCGGCCATCTGTAAACTTTCACCCCGTGGGATACAGTCAGCAGTTAGTTGGGCATAGCGACGATCCTGATCGCGGCGAGAAAGTAGTGGGGGCACACTTGTAAAACTGCGCCGCCAACGCTGCACTTGTTGTTTGCCAAATAACTGCCGCGTATCGTCTTTATTCAAGCCACGTAACGCACCATAATGACGTTCATTCAAGCGCCACGATTTATATAGCGGTAGATCATTTAAATTTAAAGCATCTAAAATTAAATAACTTGTCATGATTGCACGTTGTAACACTGAAGTATGGCAAGCACGAAACTTAAAATCAAATTCAGCTAGTTTTTTACCAATTGCCTGTGCTTCTTGTTTACCCTTAAGCGTCAATGGCACATCAGACCAACCAGTATAAACGTTCTGTTGATTTGCGACACTTTCGCCGTGACGTACAAGTACCAGATGTGACATCTAAAGAACTCCTTTGAAAAAATGAAAATGACAATAAAATGAGATATAATTAGAATATATTAATTTTCACTGGAGGTTATCATGAAAATCCAAGTTCCAGCGACCACAGCAAATTTAGGCGCGGGCATTGATTCCTGTGGCTTAGCTCTTTCATTATATCTAACGGTAACGGTTGGCCCTGAAACCGTTGAATGGCAGGTTAAACATAACTTATCTGCCAGTATCCCTACTGATTATACCAATATAATGGTCGAAACCATACGACAAATTGCGCCTGACGTCATGCCTCACCTCTTGATCGTACATTCGGATATTCCCACTGAACGTGGCTTAGGTAGTAGTACAGCCGCCATCGTTGCTGGTGTTGAGCTAGCTAGTCGCCTCGGTGATCTAAATTTGTCTATGACCGAAAAAATTGCCCAGGCCTCTTCGTTTGAAGATCATCCGGATAATGTTGCCGCCGCTTTTCGGGGCAATTTCGTAATTACAGCCATGGTCAAGCAACGTGTCTATTCTGTCCGTCATTTGTTCCCAGAAGCAGCAATTATCGTTCATGTCCCCAATCACAAGTTAACTTCTTACGAAAGCCGTAATGCACTTCCCAAAACGATTGCTTATGATCAAGCCATCACTGGCAGTGCGATTTCAAACGTCATGATTGCAGCAATTATCTCGGGCGACTTAAAACTGGCGGGTCCCATGATGGAGCTAGATACATTACAAGAGACGTACCGGGATCAATTTGTCCCAGAATTAGAGGCTAAACGGTTCGTCGCCAAACAAAACGGCGCCTATGCCACCTTGATCTCCGGAGCCGGCCCAGCCTTGATCACCATTGCACCTGAAACTTCACGGCAGGCGATTAAGGCTGCCTTACAACAACAATGGCCAGAAGATACCTATTTAGATCTCTCGGTTGATAAAGATGGCCTCCAAGTTTTCTAACTCAAATAAATTAATAAAAATGGGATTCAGCACAAACTTTTCGTTTGCCGACTGATCCCATTTTTGTAGTACCTATCAAATCAATCAAAACTAATCACTGAAACTCAATTTGTTTCATTACGCTTAGCATAGTTGGTCGCTGCCACTTTAGATTGTAAAGCTGCTTTTTTGGCAGCCAACGCTTTACGATCTGCCACTAATTGTGCTTGCGCCGCTTTATCAGCAACTTCACCTTCTGCTTCAACTGTATCTAAATAATCGTCGGTAGCCATTGTATTCTTTTGTTCGGTACTGCGTTGTCCCAAGAAACTGATTGTGGAACCTACTAAAATAATCGCAATACCGACCAAAGTGTTCACAGCAATGGACTCACCCAAAATGAATAAGGCCATGATTGGCGCCAATGCTGGTTTAATAAAGAAAACCAATGAAGCAGTAGAAACATCAGAGCGTTCCATAGCAATGAAGTAAGTTGCAAAACCAGCCCCAGTGACGCCAATACCAATATATAAGATCATTAGAATCGTTTGACTGGAAATGCCGGCAAAGAAAGGCATGTTGACAAAATCTTTGGCCAGTGCAGATTGTCCCATCAGGGCGCCAACAAACGGCAAATGACTTAAGGCCATCACAAAGGCCAACTCTAAACTACCTAAAATAAAGGTAAAGCACGTCATAGTCACGCCATCGAAACCTTGGTTTTGAGAGATTTTACGAGAAATAATACTATAAAACCCAAACGTGATAGCTGACCCAACTACTAAAATCATGCCAACTGGTGCCGACAGATGGAATGGGTTGATGATCACGATCAAACCAACGGTAGAAACCAAAACCGAAAGTAAATTTGTACGCGATAACTTCTCATGTAAGATCAAGTAAGAAAAAATCAGCGCAAAAACTGGGTTGGAACTGAATAAAACTGCCACAATCGAAGCTTTACCATAGACAACAGCTAGTTGAAATAGCGTCATACTAACGATCACACACAATAATCCGGTCAAGGCGAAGCCTAAAAGTGCAGAACGGTCCAATCTTAAATGATGGATGCGCATCGAGCGAATGGCTAATGGCAACAACACCAAACCACCAATCAAGAATCGGATGAAATTTAATTGAATGGGGTTAAAGACGCTGCCAGCCATTTTCAATGTAATTTCCATAGAACTGAACAAGAATGTTGAAACTAAAACGAATAGAAAAGTTTTTCGCAAGTAAAAGGACTCCCTTAAAAATTTAGCGAATGTTTTGCGTAATTGTCATCAAAATCGGAATAATCACCATGCTGATCACCGTACTTTCGGTAACCATAATGGCAGCATAGTCAGCATCTGCACCATAAAGTTTAGCCACAACGGGGGCATTGGTCATAACTGGCATCGCTGACTGCATGATAAAAACTTGCTTTAATAAAATTGGTAATCTCGTTAGCAGCACCAATAGTGCCATCACAAGCGGTGCAAATACAAAGCGGCCCATCAAAATACCAAGTGCATCTTTCGTGATGCGGAATGAATGCAAACCAACAATACCGATCTGAATACCAATAAAAAACATGGATAATGGAATGGTTAAACCGCCAATATATTGCAAGTCAGACATCAAAAATGTTGGCAAATGCCAGCCTAAAATCACAAAAATCACGCCGAGGATGAACCCAAATAATGGTGGTGAAAAAACTTTTTTAATGGCTGTCCATAAATTAAAGGCCACATCTGAGCTGCCGTCTCTTTTGATCAAATAAACCCCTAATGTCCAAAAGAAGAAGGTGTTCGCCATATAATAAACCAACACATAGGGTAGACTGGCATCCCCAAACAGTGCCCGATTAACTGGCAAACCAATAAATACCGTATTTGAATTAAAGAACATCGACTTAAAAAGTCCAGCTCGTGTCTTCGGAATTCGAAAGATCTGCACGGCCGCAAAAGAAAAAGCAAAGAGAATCAACATTGAAATAACTGGGAACCGCAAATCTGGTAACAAAGTTTCCAGCTGCTTGCGCGTAAAATCTTTCATAATTGTCGCCATCATATAACATGGCAAAGCAACTTGCGTCACAAGCTTGGCAATCAAATGACTAGACCGGTCATCGAACCAATGAACACGTGTGAGTACATATCCCACGGCAATCATGACCAAAATAATTAGAACGCCAGATAAACTATTGAAAAAGACAGCCATACCATTCCCCCATTTGGTCGTCAAATTATTCACTAGTTTAACACTTTTTCAGAAAACTTTACAGTTCCTTACAGAAAATGAATGCGACCTACTTCATCCATAAGGTACAATAAAGCAGTATTGGAGGAGTAATACCTTGCAGCCTTTTTGGAAAAAAATCATTCATAATCAAATATTTAAATTTATAACCCAGTGGAGTTTAATCATTATTGCCATCATTGGTGTGGCGTTATTTCTATTTACTTCTGTCTTTAACAACCAGGCAATCTTTGGCTCATCAATGCAGCCCAACTTTAACCCTGGTGACCGTGTGATCGGTAATCAATTGAGTGCAGTCAAACGCGGTGATGTCGTTATTCTCAAGGCACCTGATGAAAATGGTGATCATCACTATATCAAACGTATCATTGGCTTACCCGGTGATCGCATTTACGCTAGTGACGATACCCTTTTTGTGAATGGTAAACCCGTCTCCGAACCTTATTTGGATACTTACAAAGAAAAATTAGCCCCAGGTGATCATTTAACAGCCGACTTTACCTTAAAACAGGTTACTGGTACGGCTAAAGTCCCGGCTGGCAATTACTTTGTCTTGGGGGACAACCGCCGTATTTCTCGAGATAGTCGTCAATTCGGTTTCGTATCTGCCGATGACATTCGCAGTGTCGTCTTTTTGAAGTATTGGCCTTTGAACGATGTGCATTTTTACTGAGTATCCAGACACTATAAAATAAACCAACATAAATTTTAAATACGCTGTAACTGCCTATAAAAAATACACCTATTCAGATAACCAAGGATTACTTACCTTGTTTACCTAAATAGGTGTACGGCTGCTTCAGTCTTTTACGTTATTTACAATTTAAATTTTAATGCATTTTACTAATAATGAATGTGCAAGAGTTGTGCGCGTTTCACATCTTCAATGGTTTGGGTACCAGCTAATTGCATATCAATCTTCAATTCATCATTCAAAGTTTCGAAAACGGATTGAACACCCAATGCACCACCAAGTGCCAAGCCATAAATGACTGGCCGACCCATTGCAACTAAATCAGCGCCGGATGCTAAAGCCTTAAATACATGAGAACCACGCCGAACCCCACTATCAAAGATAATTGGCACCCGATGGTTTACAGCCTTAGCAACAGCTGGTAAAACATCAAAGGAAGCTGGCCCACCGTTTAATTGACGGCCACCATGGTTGGAAACATAAATACCTTGGGCCCCCGAACCAATAGCTAACATGGCATCGTCTGGTGATTCAATCCCTTTAACGATTACTGGTAGATCCGTGTAACTAGCAATGCGTTCAACATCTTTACCACTGATCTTTTGAGCAGCAGAAGCATAAATTTCTGCGATACCCTTGCCTTTACCATCACCATCTGAATATTCAGAAAGGTTAGCCATTGGAATCGGAAATTGGAAGTTATTCCGCATATCTTCTTCACGGTAACCATCGATCGTAGCGTCAACGGTCAAAATGATTCCTTTCACGCCTGCTTTTTTAGCTTCATCAAGCAAATGCTCGTTAAAGTCCCAATCTTTACTCATATATAATTGGAAAAATTGGGGGGCCCCATTGCCAGCAGCTGCTGTGTCGGCAATGGATGTCGATGAATAAGTACTTTGTGCCATTAAGCCGCCGACAGCTGCAACGCCCTTAGCTGTGTCTTTTTCACCTTGAGCATGAGCCAAGCCCTGAGCAGCAGTTGGTGCCATCATAATTGGTGTTTTTAAGTTCAAACCAAAGACGTTTGTCTCGGTTGAAGGATTTTCCATATCAGTTAATGACCGAGGGACAATTTGTGCATGTTCAAACGCATTTGAGTTTTCACGTAGTGTCCATTCGTCTTCTGAACCACCACGAATATATCCAAACCCACCTTGGGGAATAATAGCTTTGGCCTTAGCTTCTAACTCGGTCAAGTTAATAATGTTTAATTTTTCTTCACGATCACTTTGTTCGTATCCATTTACAATTGTCAATCTAAGGACCTCCAAATAGCTAACTTTTTGTAAGAACAAAGTCTATTATATACACTTACAAAAAATAAGCAATACTTTTACCACAAAAAATTGGTCTATTTTACCGTCTTGAATCAAGAAGCTCGTTAAACAAACTAAGCCTAACAACATTAAAAACGTTCCATTTACCATAAAAAAACGCTAAAATTTTTTCTAAATCAAATGATCGGCAATAAATAAATCTACTTTCTAAGATAATAATAACAGGCCGTAAAACTGTGCCAATAATAGGATAAAAAACTTCCCAAGTTCAATCACATGAAAAAAATCGGTGAGTAAGCTAAGATATAATTGTATCCGCTTTAAAAAAGCGTTATACTCATAAATGAAATCACTGCTTACTAAATGTAAGAGATAAATTGGAGGGTATTTTTATGACTGATACAATTAAGTCCGGTGTCGCAATGGTCAAGGTTCTTGAAGACTGGGGTGTTGATCATCTTTACGGTATTCCTGGAGGTTCTTTCAACTCCACGATGGATGCTTTGTTTGAAGAACAAGCTAAAATCAAATACATTCAAGTCCGTCATGAAGAAACTGGGGCAATTGCTGCCGCAGCCGATGCAAAATTGACTGGTAAAATCGGGGTTACTTTCGGTTCTGCCGGCCCTGGCGCAACCCATTTATTTAACGGTCTTTATGATGCCAAAATGGACCATGTGCCCGTTTTAGCCTTGATTGGTCAAGTCGCCGCTTCAGCAATGAATACCGACTTCTTCCAAGAATTGAATGAAAATCCAATGTTCGCTGACGTATCCGTTTATAACCGGACCGTCATGACACCGGAACAATTACCACATGTGGTAGATCAGGCGATTCGTCAAGCCTATGCTAAAAATGGTGTGGCCGTTGTCACGATCCCTGTTAGCATGGGTTGGGAAGATATTCCAGATACTTATGTTTCCACAGCCCACAACTACCGGAAGCCAAATTATGAACCTGATGTCAAAGATGTAGATGAAGCCATCAAGTTGCTAGATGCCGCTAAACGGCCTGTACTTTATGTTGGCCAAGGTATTCGTGGGGGCTCTGATGTCGCTCAGAAATTGGCTGAATTTTACTCGATGCCGATCGTTTCCTCTGTATTAGCTAAAGGCTTGATTCCTGATAGCAACCCGGCTTACATGGGCACGGCTGCACGGGTAGCTTCAAAGCCAGGCAATGACATCATGGCCAACGCTGATACGATTTTGTTTGTTGGTAGTGACTTCCCATTTGCTGCTTATTTCTTTAATCAAGCGGCTAAGTTTATCCAAGTAGATATCGATTCTTCTAAGTTTGGTAAGCGCCACACCACTGATGTTTCAATTCATGGTGACGCTAAACGAACAATGGAATTAATTTTAGAGCGTGGTCATCAAAAAGCTGAAACCGGCTTTTATAAAGCTGCTTTGGCTGATGCTAAGAATTGGCACGAATGGCTCGCTGGCTTTGCCGATAGCGACCGCACACCATTACGTGTTGAACCTGTCTACAAAGAAATCAACCGCATTGCTGACGAAGATACGATTTTCCCTACAGATGTTGGTAATGTCACGATCGACTCTGTGCGTTTCTTGGACATGAATCCAAAACAAAAATTCACGACTTCTGGCTGGTTTGCAACGATGGGCTATGGCTTACCTGCAGGTTTAGCCGCACAATTAAGTTATCCTAAACGCAAGGTCATTACGATCAGTGGTGACGGCGGTTGGGCGATGGCTTCCCAAGATATTGTTACTGAAGTCAAATACAAGTTACCAGTTGTCAACGTTATCTTAAGTAATGATAGTTTTGGCTTCATCAAGGCCGAACAAGATGATACCCATCAAAGTCACTACGGGGTAGATATCGAAGGTGCCGATTGGGGTGCAGCGGCAACGGCTCTAGGTGCTAAAGGATTCACCGTACGGACATTGGCTGAATTAAAAGCTGCTTTCAAAGCTGCTGAAAATCCAGATGGTCCTGTTGTCATTGACGTCAAAATTGCTGACGAACGGCCAATTCCAGTGGAAGGCCTCGTGATCGATACCGAAGCTGGTCATTCACAAGCTGACGTTGATGCCTTTAATAAGACTTATGAATCTAGTGATTTAGTACCGTTTAGAAAATATCTGGAAGAATTTAATGCTTAATTTATGTGAGCGCCTTTTGGAACACATTTAAAATTTAATTATTTGCAAGTAGAGGGCGAGGCAAAACTGACGTTTTGTCTCGCCCTCTATAGTCTTATATCACTTACTCAAACAGTAATATCACACCCATTTTTAAAGATATCTTCTCTTGACAGAGAAAAGTTATAAGTGTAATACTTTATTTGGATAGATCAGTAAGCGGTTACCATGCATGTTGTCAGTAGCTATCATGGTACTTCAAGCTGATAACTGAATTAGTATGACTTAAATCAGCTAGAAAATGAAAGAAGTGATATCTAATGATGTATCCTTATATTAATTTAGGGCCTAGAGATGGCGTTTTGATAATTGCAGCCCTGGTACCGTTAGTTTTAACACTAGTTTTCAAGTGGTCATTGTTGGAATTTGTACTTTCTGTTATTGCCGTAATAATTGCGTTTCTGGCAGGCAGCATGAAAACGGATGAGAAGAACATGCTTTCGTTTCTAAAAAAATAACCTAGATTGCATTTATTTCAGACCGTACAGTACACAACCAGGTCTAAAGACAAAAAAGTAAAAAGCACTTGCTCAGTTTTTCTAGCTGGACAAGGGCTTTTTGTTAGCTCTCAGTAGTCGGACAATTTTCGCCAAGCTCATCTAAAAATTCATGCCAATAATTCTCATATAACTTAACCAGCTGAGGCGAATGAAGTACCCGAAAAACAGTAAGACTTTCTTTGACCTTTTCTTCAGCTGCTTGAGGGTTGCCCTTCAAATAATTTAACAGCCCCTTGATGAAATGTAAGACATTTTTTTCATAAAGATATTGTTCGTTATGAATTGCATGTTCTGCTTGCTCGATCAATTGAACCAACTCGGCCGTTTTACTTTGAAATGCCATAATGAAAGCTGTTTTTAAGATAATATATAAAAAATCTGCTTGGTGGTTCCAGTTGACATCGATCATTTCGGACCCATTTTTCAACATTTGCTGTGTTAAATAAAATGTCTGGTCTGGTGAAAACAAATCTATGATACTCATGTAAAGCCTTATTTCATAATGCGTCCAAGTTTCCTTTTCAAAAAGATAGTTATACAGAAAAAACTTCTCCTCTGAATCAACGTTAGCGGCCTGATGTTTGGCCAAGATTGCTTTCTCTTTAAGGAAATTCACATAGTTATATTCTGTTCGATTCACCAACCATTTATGATAATAATAGTTTTTGAGCTGATTTGAATATGCGATGCTTTGTGCGTCCGCATAATCCTTAGTATCTTCGTAATGAAATGGCTGGTAACAATTGTTTCGATTATTATGTATGTAAACAAATTCCTCTATCGAAACATTGATATTCAATAATAAGTGATAAAGCTTATCAAAAACAATCTTGCTTTGACCGCGTTCAAAACGTGATAAAAACGACTTTGAAACAACATTTTTGGCTGCTGCGGTTAAACTGATACCTTTAGCCACTCGCAACTCTTTAAAAGTTTGTCCGTAATCCGTCATATGTCGAGCCTTCTCTTTGTGAACTATATGCAACCTACGCTTAGCCATTATAACAATGATGTTACCCTAGTGCTATAAACTACGAACAGGAGTGAACATCATGGTTATTTTAGAAATTAATTCGAGTAGCAGACAAGATAGCAATTCCAAATTCATGGCTGATCGATTGCTTAAGGGCCTGCCACATGACTGTATTGATCTTAACCAATATCAAATCAACCCAATCATAGATCAAAGACACAGCGGCTTAGCCTGGCAATTTACTAAAGATGACTATCTAGCAGCGTTCAACAAATTACTAGCAGCCGATGTTTTGGTCTTTGCCACCCCAATTTATTGGTACGGTCCTTCAGGATTGTTAAAAAATTTTATTGATCGTTGGTCACAAAGTTTGGCAACGGTGCCTGACTTGCGGCAAAAAATCAAAAATAAAATCGTTTACTTATTGCTTGTTGGCGGTGATAATCCCCATGTCAAAGGCCTACCGACAATTCAGCAATTTGAATATATTTGTCAATTCTGGAATTGGCGTTTTACGGACTATGTTATCGGAACAGCCAATCGCCCCTTAGATATAGCCCACGATCAATTAGCCATTAACAAACTGGACTTTCTGAACCACAAGTTCCTTGAGGCCTGCTATGCGTCATAACCACATACACTTGCTTTTTTCAAAAAGATTTAGGAACTTCTTCCTAGCTGACATTATTTCTGGGTTTGGGGTCGGCATGACGACCGTAGGCGCCAACTGGTACATGCTGCAACAAACCCATACCAGCAAATTAGTCGGGCTTTATTTAACCATCAACGTGTTGGCCGGCTTTTTGATGGCGCCCTTAGCTGGTGCGCTCACCGACAAATACTCACGCAGAAATGTCATATTATGGTCATTCGTGGGCCGAGCCATCCCGATGATACTGATTGCAGGGATCTTTTATTTAACAGGCTTTAATATATGGCTTATGTTTATTTTGTCAATCATTACCGGCGCTGGATGGATCACATACATGTCAGCCTCACGAAGTTTTATTCAAGTTATTATGCCCCTAAAATATTTAGGCACGGCAAATTCATTTATTGAAATCTCACTTCAAGTCGGTATGTTCATGGCTGGCGCAATTTCCGGTATTATCTTACATTATGCTGGATTCCTAGTTGTTTTGGTTGTTAATATTTTAGTTTTTGTCATCGCAAGCTTATTGATTTTGAACGTCACTAAAGACAAGCAACCAGTCAATACCAACGACGCACAAAACTCAGGTCTCAAAAAGGGATTATCTTATGTATGCCATCATCAAACGATCATCAGCCTTGGTTTGTTATCAATCCTGCCATTAATTGTGACACAGCTTTTCAATGTTTCCTCACCAGATTACGTTTATACGATTCTGAAAACCAACAGCGTCGTCTATGGTACTGCTGATATGCTTTACGGCATTGGTGGCCTTGGCGCTGGATTAATCACAAGTGGGTTAATTGCACACTTTAGACAAAAGCCGTTAATGATCATGTTGTTTTCACTCGCCACTTTGGTACTTATCAGCTTATATTTCTGGCATTTTATCGGTCTACTTTTCCTGAGTACCTTTGGCCTTGGCTTTTCCAATTCTGCTTTAAGAGTAGTGACAAATACTGCTCTAATGAAAATCGTTAAGCCGCCCTTTATGGGCCGTGTGACTTCTTTGTGGAATGGACTCGCTCAGTTTATGAATATCTTTGCCTCTACAACAATGGGGCTCACTAATGATAAATTTGGTGCTAACTTTGGCTTCTTATGTATGAGTTTCATTATGAGCCTTGGCATCATTGCAAGCGTCCTCACTTTAAAAGCCAAAAGAACGACCGAACCGTAATATTCAATATCCCTGACTTTGCTGGTAAAAAGCGATAGAAAATGCCACAACTAAAAAGGCAATCACGCTGATCAAAATAATTTTCCGTAATTTACGGCCCAATGGATTATCCGGATTCAACTGAATCCCAAAGCCAAAATGTTTGGGGATCCATAAAGGCGTTTTTTGTTTTTTCATAGGCTACACCTGAGATTGACGCATATGCTTGGCTAAACGGACCACAATTTCCGTTAAAATGAATAAAGAGCCTACTGAAAAAAGAACCAACCAACCGGCTAGTTTCAAAGTCATTTGCCGATTCCAAAAGAACAACGCAACCAGAGCCAAATTCGTTAATAAACCATAAGCGGCACTAAATTTTTGAGCGATCAACCAGCTTCTAGGATCTGCTTGCGCCGCTGGTGTTCGGAATCCAACATGATTATGTCCACTATCATGATATTTGGGCGTATGTATCAAGCGAAAGAACATGACAACGACTAGAAAGACAGCAACACTACGATATAACCACATTATAATCACCTCATAATTCATAAACTTGATTTTTCAGTGCTCATTCTACACGTTTCTAATAAAATTGCCATCGAAATTTTTCAATAAGCTATTTATTACGTTATTACGCCTATTTACGGTTGAACTGCGTTTCAAGAATTAATTGAAGCGTTTTCGGTTTCATTCTGTTGTCGCACACGGATACTTAAGCGCCTATAATAGATGGTAAATTAATTAGAAAGGTATGAGGTTGTGCGAGAAATCAAATTACCCTGGTTACTAGCAGGCGCCCTTTTGAGTAGTACGGGTATGAGTTTTATCTGGCCACTAACCAGCGTTTACCTCCATAATCGCCTAGGCATCAACTTAACTCTGGTGGGTCTTGTACTACTCTTTAATTCTTTGGCAAGTGTGATTGGTGATTACCTTGGCGGTTATCTTTATGATCATTACAACCCTTATCGCTTGCTTCTAAGTGGTATTTTACTGACGATGTCCAGCTTATTAGCCTTAGTCTTTTGGCATAACTGGCCTATTTTTGGGGTATTACTTTTTACATTAGGTTTAGGTCAAGGCTGGAACCTGACGCTAGTCAATGCGATTGGAACCAGTATTCATAACCATGATGGCCGTTATGTATTTAATATGCTTTATTTTGCCCAAAATCTTGGGGCCGTCCTAGGTGCCTCATTGGTCGGCTACGTTTATAGCTTTGGGGTGACCTGGTTATTCATCATTGCCTTGGTCCTTTTTATTTTTTTCTACTTAATTGTCGCCATCACTTATCGCCCCATCGCGCATATACAGCGACATCATGCTAAGTCCAATACAAAAAAACCAGTTGTAGCCTTGCCCAAGGGGAATCACTGGTTGGTGCTAACCTTTTTGATTGCATTGCTGTTGATTTGGATCATGTACCAACAATGGGTCTCAAATCTTTCGGTTTATATGACGACATTACATATTCCATTAAGTAAATACAGTTTGTTGTGGACGTTAAACGCTGGCTTGATCGTCATCATTCAATTACTGCTAAATTGGCTAGGCCATCATTTTCAAAATTTATTTATCCAAATCGAATTCGGTATCTTTATGGTTGCCCTTTCCTTCGGCAGTTTGATTTTTGCCAAGGGTTATTCAAGTTTTGTACTCGCCATGATTATTTTGACCATTGGGGAAGCCACTGCCTTTCCAGCCATTCCAGCACTTGTTAACTTACTGACACCCACGGCCAGTAAGGGAAAATATCAGGGTCTGCTAAACGCTTTCGGTGCTGCTGGCCGGGCATTAGGACCCTTATTAGGTGGCATCATTATCGAACACTTTTCTTATATGCATCTGTTTATCATTGCCCTTAGTACCATTATGTTCGTTTGGCTTGGTATCTTTTTGGTCTGGCATCTCGTCCAGCACCACTTGACCTATTACGATCACCTCAAGGTGCCATAATTTTTAGATATAACGGATAGGTGGCTTTTCTGCTGGTCACGACAATTATTTTGATCTTATTGCGTCGCTTTACGCACAATTTAAATTTAGACACCGCAATTCACTTGGCCTTTTATTATATTTTTAGCTGAGTGTGACACAAGGATTTTCAACCATCACTTAGTTGGCCGTCCTTAATTGTCAATCGTGGTGCTGAGATCAGCTGAAGTATGGTTGCTTGATGGGTCACTAAAATAATAAGATGTGTCAATTTCAACTGGTTCAACTGATCTACAAAGACCGGAATCGAAGTGCTATCTATGCCACTAAAGACCTCATCTAACAATAACACCTGTGCATTGGCCGCAATGGCCGCAATTAGGGCCAGTTTTTTGATCATGCCTTGTGAATAAGTCCTTATTTGGTCATCTAAAAATTGGCTTAAATGAACTCGCTGACACAACTGCCAAATATTGATCTGATGCTTTGCGGACTGATGTCGTACCTTATAAATCAATTCTAAAAATTCTTTACCCGTTAGCTGCTGATACATGAAAGGCTCATGCGGTACCAGATAAATATCATCGCTAGCATTTGTAAAAATAATTTTACCAGTGTCAGCCACCACGTCTTGCATCAGTAATCTAAATAATGTTGTCTTGCCAATACCGTTAGGCCCATTCAATAGAAATAGACCTGTGTCCGGGAAAGACCAACTACAGCGATTCAAGATTTTTGTATGGCCTAACGTCAAGGAAACTGCATCTAAGCGAATCATAATCGTCACCTACTTACTTTTTTCGCTCAAATTCCGCGCCATAACTACTGGGAAGTGTCCCTGCCGGCTTAACGTCCAAAGTAAGACATAAAGTCTGATCAAATAAAGGCCAACCAAGACCAGCCCTACCCTGCTTTGATTTTGAAATAATTGTACTTGGTTCAAAGCCAGTACCAACGCACCGCCCAAACTCAGAACACCAAATAAAATCAAGTGTCGATGAGACAAATTCAGATATTTATTAATCATTAAAAATACAATGATCATTGCATCACTGATAAGCAAAAACAATCCAATGGCGCCCAAAATTATGGGTTGCGTCAGGGACTGGAATTGACTCAATGCTAAAACCATACTAAACATAATCGGCAGTCTTATAAGTTGACCAATTCGACTGCGAATGCGGGAGATATCCCGATTTATGCATTGATTATTTGATGGCAGTACTTGTAAATACGGACTAGTTAAGATTTGAATACCTAACTGCCCCAGCATCATGATCAACGCCAAAGTTATCATAATTAAAATAATCGAAGCACTTGGTAACAAGCCCACCACAAAAGCAACTATACTTATGACTTCAAAATAACGTACGATTATCCCGGCAATGACTTTATTTAAAAGAAAAGTGAAGTTGGAAACATTGGCCAGTAGTAAAATTTCAGGCGCATTAAATCCGAGGATTTGTTCCACATAAGTATCTTTATGATTCCAAAATAATAGTCCCATAATTGTTATAAAAGTTAAAAATAATTTTCCCGACAACCCCGTTATACTGTGCGTCATCATAAACATACCAATCATTAATAAGAGCGTTCGAAGCATATACCTGCGCCGTGCACCGAGCTTGCCTATAAACATTTCCTTCAAGTAAACATAAAACAATGTGTTTTGGACAGTTTTAAATCGGTTGAGTAGCCATTGGTCTAAAAATATGGGCTGATTTGTGATCACAAAACTTCGTTGTTTATAGCTGCTTACCTGGTTTGCTAAGACATAGCTAAGACTGACTATTACCAATAAGAAAACTAGAATCTTGAAACTATCAATCAGATTTGGTTCGAAAGCATTTCGAATTACAAGAGCGCCAGGATACCAAGTATTGACAGCTACAACAACTGATTTCCGCTTAACAGCAGCGCCTTGAAAGCACCAGCAAGATGAAGCCCGTTATTTGTAATAAATAGCCCAATATTTTTAGCCATAAACGAGCTGATTTTGACAACTACCACAAGCAAAACAAAGCCTAGACCGAAAATACCATATCTTAGCCAAAAATGTTTAACGTTTGCGAATACCGCAATTTCATGAACCATCATAAAAAAGAACAGTAAAATAAAATGGAAAAGAATGCCTTGAATGGCAATCAAAATCGTGACAAACACTGGTGTTTTCAAAGCCATACTTGCACCACCAATTGTCAGCAGCTCACTAAGAAAGGTGTTAAAGAGTGCGTACTCAATAAAGTAAATCAAGCGTAAATGCTCGCCTTGAACTTTGGTCAGTTTTAAAAGCGACTTTAAAAAATTTAATTCAGTGTCACTAATTTGCTGATAAGCAATTTGACGCTCAAAGTAAGGTGTCAAAATATAAAAAATCGTAAAATAGCCGATCCAGCTGGTAAATATTGTGAATTGTAAAATTTGATGTTCTAAAAACATGAAGCCAAAGCCGAGTAACCATGAAACACCCAGCCCAACTATCCGCAAGCCTAATCGATATAAGTTGAAATATTTGGACTGATCCGTAAGTGTCATTAAATGAAAATTCTGCCAAACGGATCGATAATCATTTCGCCATTTATATTTTAGCCACAGACCTAAACTCATAACGACTACCTCACAGTCAAATTGAGTCTTGTGAGCTCTTTCATTAACCTGCTTCTAGGCTAAGTGTAAGACGTTAGCTTTTTTAAAACAATTAAGACCTTCTTTAAAATAAAATCCTGTATAGCTGCATATAAAAAGTCGGGACAAAACTAACATCTTGTCTCCGACTTCTATTAGTCACAAATAGCTTAATTTCAAATGCACGCTATATGCTTATCGCCTAACCATGAATTCCGTAAGCATTAAGGCGATCGGCATTTTTTATATCACGTTCTTGTCCGAAGCTATTATGAATCTTTTTGCCCACTGCCTGGCGTTTCATGGCCTTTTTGAACGGTATAAACCTTCGCACCAGTACCAGCTAAGTGGCCATCCTGAGCAATCAGATATTCTGGCCGAATGGGTTTGTTTTCTAAAAAGGCTTCTAAAATCTCCCGCGTTCCAGCAGCATAGCGTGCTTGTGCTGACAAGGTCGTCCCAGACATATGTGGGGTCATTGCCTCGTTAGGCATTGTCCGCCAAGGATGATCTTTAGGTGCAGGTTGTGGATACCAGACGTCGCCAGAATAACCACCTAATTGTCCAGATTTCAATGCCCGCACAATGGCGTCGCGATCAACTTCTTCACCACGGCTATTGTTCACAATGTAGGCGCCACGTTTCATCGTATTGATGACGTCATCATTAAATAAATGGTAAGTTTGGGCATGTAGCGGTACCGCCAAGACAGCTGCATCAACGATCTTAACCATTTCATGCACATCAGGATAATAAGTTAAACCTAAACTTTGTTCAACGTCTGCTGGTAACTGATGCCGCTGGTTATAAACTAACTTTACACCAAAAGGTTTTAGCCGTTCCAAAACAGCGCGACCAATTCGGCCAGCGCCAATCACACCAACCGTCATGCCTTCGATATCATAAGCCCGTGAAGCGGCATCAGCAATATTCCACCCGCCATCACGCACGATATCATGCGCAGGGATAAAGTTACGTACTAACGCCAATAATTGCATCACTTCAGCTTCAGCGACACTGATACTATTGCTATAAGTCACTTCAGCCACAGTTACATTGTGCTCATTGGCTGCGTTTAAGTCCACATGATCCGACCCGATTCCAGCGGTGATCGCCAACTTTAAATTTTTAGCCTTATCCAGGCGTTCAGCGGTTAAGTACGCTGGCCAAAATGGCTGTGAAATCACGACATCAGCTGTCGGCAGCTCTTTTTCAAAAACCGAATCTGGTCCTTCTTTGTCCGAAGTGACCACATATTCGATGCCTTGAGATTCCAAATATTTTCTTAAACCTAACCCACCGGAAACACTGCCCAACAGTTCACCAGGCTTAAAATCAATATTTTCTGGTGTGGGTACTGATGATCCATCTGGATAATGGGTAATCTTGGGAATATCGTCCCGTACATATTTTGGCGGAAAACCCGTTACAGGATCTGGATATAAAACTGCTAATACTTTTGTCATAAAACGATCCCCCTTTGACTAGCTGTATCAAGATACACCTAAATTCTAGCACAAAAGTAATCGTTTTCAATTATTGTAAACTTAATAAAATATCATACGGCTATCACTCGCATACTATCTGAATCCAAATATGATAAAAAGTATGACTGAAATGATTAATGCCGCTAAACCTACGATCAGCATACCAATTCCAAACCAACGATATTTTTTATTCGTACGTAAATACTCATCAGCATCACCAAATGTATTGCCAGCAAGAAGATGTAACCATTTACCATGATAAATTTTAAACCCAATTACAAGAAATAAGAGTGCTATCCCAATTAATATTAATTCGCCCATAATTAATCGCTTCTTTATTGGTTATCAATTGACATCATTTGAATATATTTTTTTCAACTTTTCAACTCGATTGTAGCACAAAAAAACAGCCGTCAATTGACAACTGCTCTACTAACCTCACACGCAAACAAACAAAATGATCCCAAAAATAATCAATAATCCATAAACATACTTTACCATCTGTTAATCAAAAATGATTTCATATGTAGCAGTAAAAAGGTCAAAAGTACATATTTTATAACCAAATAATCTCATTTATAAAACCCCTTTCATTCTATACTAAAAACAACGATGCATCGTGAAATGCTACAAACACAGGCTTTCTGTGTCCTTTATCAATCAATAGGCTGCTTAAAAAGTATAGACTGACAATTTAATAAATTCATAGTTTGAGTGTCACAAATAATGACAGCGTTTTACAGGTCATTATATATAAGGGGGCTTTTTGTTGGATACAACAACTCAACATACTTCAAAGAAGAAAAAATTTAGTAAACTCAGTTCATTAATCGCTTTTGCTTCTGGGAATATTGGTGGCTCAGCTGTTTATATGACCTTTGGTACTTACTTCATGTTATATATTACCAGCGCTATGTTCACTGGCGTATCTAAAGCCGAAACAAACAAATTAATTGCTATGATTACCACATTAATCGCCATTATTCGGGTTGCTGAAATATTTTTTGATCCGATCATTGGTAATATCGTCGACAATACCAATACCAGAATCGGTAAATTTAAACCTTGGTTAATCGGTGCTGGGATTGCTTCTTCAATTCTACTTGTTGTTTTATTTACAGGTATTTTTGGCTTGTCTCGAGTAAACTTTACCCTATTTACCATACTTTTTATCATTACTTTTATTGCCTTTGATATATTTTACTCTTTTCGGGATGTTTCATATTGGGGCATGGTGCCAGCCTTAACTGAAGATAGTCGTGAACGTTCCCTCTACACCGCTGCAGCCAACTTTACTAGCTTTGGCCAAAACATTGTCACAATGATTATTGTTCCGATTGTAACTTATTTTACCTTTTTGTTTACAGGTAAAAGTAATGAAGGCCAACCAGGTTGGACTGTTTTTGCAATAATCATTGCCGCTGCGGCGATTATCTTCTCATTAACTGTTGCTTTTGGTACTCACGAAAAACAAAGTGCCGTTCGTCAAATCACTAAGAAAAAAACAAGTCTTAAAGAACTCGTCCATGCGCTAACCCATAATGATCAGATGTTATGGACTGCATTACCCTATTTAGTATACGGCTTTGGAAATGCTGCGACGGCAGGTTTAATGTTTTACATGTTCAAATATGTCGTAGGCCGCCCCGATCTATTTTGGATAACCGGAGCGATTCCAACCATTGCTGGCTTTTTTACCTCACCACTTTTCCCAGTTATCAATAAATGGGTTAGCCGCAAAACCATCTATGCTGTCAGTATGTGCAGTATGATATTAGCGTATGTTCTTTTAATCATCTCCACAGACAGTTTGCCAATGGTTATCACCGCTATGGTCTTATATTACGTCCCTCAAGGATTCATCTTCATGGCAGTCATCTTAACTCTAACCGACACTATTGAATATGGTCAATTGAAAAACGGTACGCGTAATGAAGCAGTTACTCTAGCAATCCGGCCCATGTTGGACAAATTATCCAGTGCCATCAGCACTGAGATCATTGGTTTGGTTGCTGTAGCCGCTGGCATGACTGGTACTGCGACGGCAGCTTCCATGACATCTAGTGGAATTTCCTTATTCAAGTTAGTTGCTTTCTGGGCTGGCTTGTTACTACACATATTGGCACTAATTATTTATGTATTAAAAGTAAAAGTTTCTGAAAAACGTCATGCTGAAATTGTTATCGAATTGCAAAATAAATTGGCTAATGAAGGTATCACTGAAGTAAGCAGTAAAGAGGGCCCAATCGTCTCAGTTACACCAACCACCATTGAGACGACTGTTTGTGCCCCTGTTAGTGGTGTTGTTGAAAAGCTTAGCAACATTACTGACGAGATGAATCATACTGGTATTGTTGGCAAAGGTATTGGTATCAAACCAACAGAAGGTAAAATTTATGCGCCTTTTGACGGTCGTTTACTCCTATTGTTTACAACCAAACAGGTGATTGGCCTCCGTGCCAGTAATGGCCTAGAAATTTTAATTCACATAGGCTTAGGGACTGTTAATATGCGAGGACAAGGCTTCATCACTCATTTCGATGAGCTGCAGACTTTTAAAAAAGGTGACTTATTAATAGAATTTGACCGGGATAAGATTGAACAAAGTGGGTACAAAGATGATGTGATTGTTTTACTAACAAAAACGAGTCAAATTCAAACCATAACATACACTGATCAAGCGGTGGTCCAAACGGGTGACGAATTACTGAAAACTCGTTACAAGCTTAATTCGAAGACAACAGAAAATAAGTTTAAATAAATTTCTTAAACTGTTGTGGTGTGACTCGATAAACTTTTTTGAACTGATGAATAAATTGAGAAGTGTCTTGGAACCCCACGGCTAAACTGATATGTTTTACTTCCCATTCTGGTTTAGCCAACAACAGTTCACGAGCTTTCTGCAAGCGATAATTGGTTAAGTATTGTAATGGCGTGATGTGATAAATTTGTTTAAAAATCCGATTCTGATAAGTAATAGAGTACTGAGTCACGGCAGCTAAGGCCTGATTGGTAATATGCTGAGCATAATGCTGATTGATATACTCAATAATTGGCATGGTAATCTCTTTATTCTGCCGATTAAAAGCCTTTAAAGCTTCATTTTGTTTCAACAGCATTACGAAGCGATAAATCTCAGTAGATTGATCCAGAATTGCCGCAATACTGTGCTGATTAAAAGCCTCGAACTTTTGCATCGGAAATGCCAGCAACTCTGCAGAAGGTTTAGGCACGTAAAGATACTTAGTGACCCCTAAATAAGTAATCAAACTTCTCGCTAAAGTCCCATCAAAAGTAAAAAATGCTGTTTGCCAAGTCTGCCTAGAATTTTGTGACATATAGCGGTGGGGTACACCTTTCAACAAAAATATGCCTTGATCTGGTGCTAAGACGATCTTTTGATTTTCAACTTCAACGACACCAGTCCCTACCTCAGACTGTAACCAATGAAAAGCATAATAACCGTTTTTCCGAATCATCGGACCTTGCTGCCAGTGATAACCAATACTATCGCAATACAAGGGAAAATCCTGAGTTGGTCTATTAAAAGCGATCCGCATAAATACTACCCCATTCACTATTATGTTGTCAGCAATAAGATTAAGCTCATTTGTTAACGCTGCCAATTTATGATTCCTAAACTATTATACAATTATAATTAACTTGCTTGACTGATTCTTAATTACAAAGGAGTTTCAAAAATGTCTCAACAAAATCAACACCAGCCGAATCTCAAGTGGCTGGATGATCCTCAAGTCTTTCGTGTTAATGCTCTTCCAGCTCATAGCGATCATTGCTGGTACCGCTCCAGCCAAGAAGCGGCTGCCCAACAAAGCAGTTTTCGAAAGAGTCTAAATGGTCATTGGCAATTTAACTATGCCAAAGACCCTCGTCAAATCAGCCAGAATTTTGCCGAAGTGACTTTTGACAGCTCTAATTGGGATGATATCCAAGTCCCAGGGCTGATTGAATTTGCTGGTTATCACAAATTTCATTATATCAACACTTTATATCCCTGGGAGGGCCATCACTTCCGTCGGCCAGCTTTTACCACCGCTTCCAAACAAGATGCCCAAGGTCAATTTAGTCAAGCGCCAGATAATCCCGTCGGTCAATATCGTAAGCATTTTCACGTCCCTGTTGCTTGGCAGAACCAGACTGTGCGCGTCCGCTTTGAAGGGGTTCAGACTGCTATGTATCTTTGGCTCAACGGACATTTTCTAGGGTATGCTGAAGATAGTTTCAGTCCTCACGAATTCGATTTAACGCCCTATTTAGCCAAGGATGACAATGTTTTGGCGGTAGCTGTATTCAATGCCAGCACTGCCAGCTATTTAGAAGACCAAGATATGTTTCGCTTCTTTGGTATTTTCCGGGACGTGACTTTGCTAGCACAACCTCAGGTCCACTTGGAAGATATTAGCCTACGCCCTGTCCCATCATCCGATTTACAAAGTGGTACACTTACGATACAAGCTCAAACTGTGGGCACTTTAGCAGGTGTCACCGCTGCTGTAGCGGTTAAAGATGCCACGGGAAAGTCACTCTGGCAGACAGTCACATCTTTGGATCAAATTCAATCTGGTATTTTAGCACAAACAACTTTCCAACAAATTCGGTTGTGGTCCAATGATGAGCCTTATTTATATCAACTGCAAATTACGCTGCATGATGCCACCGGACACGTTCTAGAAGTAATTCCCATGGTCTTTGGTTTTCGTCGAATTGAAATCAATTCTAATAAAGTTATGCTGCTCAATGGTCAACGTCTAATTATTAAAGGCGTCAATCGTCATGAATGGAATGCGACTTCTGGCCGGGTGATCACCTCCGCCAACATGGATCAGGATATAGCCATCATGAAAGCTAACAATATCAATGCCGTCCGGACTAGTCACTACCCCAATCACTTGACCTGGTATGATCGTTGTGATCAGCAGGGCATCTATGTAATGGCAGAAAATAATCTAGAAAGTCATGGCACTTGGCAAAAATTAGGTGTTGTAGAACCTTCAGATAATGTTCCTGGCAACCTATCTCAGTGGCAAGCAGCGGTTTTGGATCGTGCTCAAAACAATTACCAATGGCTCAAGAATCACACTAGTATTCTATGGTGGTCTTTGGGTAATGAATCTTATGCCGGTACAGACATTGCTGCCATGGAAACTTATTATAAGCAGCAAGATCCCAGTCGCTTGGTTCACTATGAAGGTGTCTTCCACCGACCTGAATTTAAAAATCGTATTTCCGATTTGGAAAGTCGCATGTACGCTAGTCCTGATGAAATTGAGACCTATTTGCAAAATAACCCATCAAAGCCTTTTATTCTCTGCGAGTACATGCATAGCATGGGTAATTCTGTAGGTGGCCTTCAAAATTACATGATTTTATTGACTAAATATCCGATGTTCCAAGGTGGATTCATTTGGGATTTTATCGATCAAGCCATTGCGGTAAAAGATGAAATCAGTGGTCAAACCGTTTTCCGTTATGGCGGTGACTTTGATGACCGACCATCAGATTATGCGTTTTCTGGTGATGGTCTATTGTTCGCCGATCGAACTGAAAAACCAGCTATGCAGGAGGTACGTTATTATTATGGCAAATTCTAAACCTTTACAGATTATTTATGGCGATGGCACCTTGGGTGTAACCGGACCCAATTGTCATTATATTTTTAACTACAGTCGTGGGGGTCTGGAATCTTTGGTCTATGCCGGTAAAGAATGGTTGTACCGAGAACCAAAACCAACTTTTTGGCGGGCTAGTACAGATAATGATCGCGGCAATGGCTTTCCTCAAAAAGCATCACAGTGGCTGGGTGCGGAACTATTCAGTGTCGTCAAGGAGATTGCCTTACAAGTTAACCAAAAGCCCATCTCCTTACCTTTGGCACCCGCGAATAACCGCTATACTGCCCAAGAGTTTGCTGAAGAAATCCAAATTAGTTTTACTTATGAAACGCCGACCGTACCAACAACCCAAGTAACCGTCACTTATACTGTACGATCCACAGGACAGCTCCATGTTCAAGCCCACTACCACGGTAACCGCCAATTACCGGAATTGCCACGCTTTGGTTTGGAATTTGTCATGCCCACTTTAGCCACTGGCTTTAAATATGCCGGCTTATCTGGTGAAACTTATCCCGATCGCATGGCTGGCGGTGTTTCTGGTACTTATCAGATTCAAGGCTTGCCTGTTACGCCGTATTTAGTACCTCAAGATAATGGGATTCACATGGCCAGCCATTGGCTCCAAATCAGCCGACAATCTACTAAAGATAACAGTGACCTCAATCGGATACCCTTTCAACTGAAATTTAGTCAAGGGCAAAAACCTTTTGCTTTTAGCGCCTTACCATACACCGCTTTAGAATTAGAAAATGCCAGTCATCAAGAGGATCTGCCTTTGCCTCGGCGTACCGTCGTTACCATTTTAGGTGCCGTTCGGGGTGTGGGGGGAATTGATAGTTGGGGTGCTGACGTGGCTCCGGCTTATAGAATTCCTGGTGATCAAGATATTATCTTTGATTTCAATATCGCAGGCGTTTGATATTTTCGACTACTGTAAAAGTTTTAAAATCTACCAAAGAGGCTAATATCTTCGGACTGATCCGAAAGTATTAGCCTCTTTGGTACCCCAAAATAACCCACATAATTGACAATTGCAAAAACAACCTCACGCGCGGACAAACAAAATGAGCCCAAAAACAATCAATAATCCATAAATATACTTTACCATTTGTTGATTATTAATTTTATAAGTCAACCAATTGCCTAACCAAATGGTGAATACTAACAATGGTAGACAAATCAACAGAATTTTAACCACTTCCAAGCTCCAAAAGCCAGATACCACATGACTGAAAACGACAATGACACCAACGCATAAGAAATGTGCCTGTAAAATGCCACGTAGTTCTTTAACCGGCCATTTCTTCAGCGCGCCATACACCACAATCGGCACCCCGTGACTATTATAGGCGCTGCCGAGAATACCTGAGATCAGCCCTGCCAAATAATCCCAAGCATCAGCTTGCAAATGTGGTTTACTTTGATGCTGACGCAAAACTTTAATCAAACTATAAGTACCATAAAGTACAAGGAAAATACTTAAGCCCCGCATGATCCAACTGGTTTTCACATAGGTGATCAGTAAAATGCCTACTGGTACACCGAAAATTGAACCGGTCACTAGGCGCCGCACCACCGCAAAATTGATATGTTCCCGATACCTAATTGTTGCGGGTAAAGCGACTAATAACCCCAGCGCCCCGATCAACGCAATCGATGTTTTCAAATCAAAACTAATCAAGGCTAAAAGCGGCATGGTCACCAGTGCTTCACCAAATCCAAAAACAGTACGCATCAAAGCCCCAAACAAAACGATCAAAACAACTAATGCAATCTCCATGTCAAAAACCTCAATCTATTTATACTTAGTTATACTATATCGTTTTGAGTGTGTTTGATGCAAAAACTCACCCTTTATTCCTGGTCGAATTTAATGAGCACCCGGCCCTTTTTTCCTGGCAGTCGCGACTTGTCTGAATTTCTGTATATGGCAAGATCCGGTCAATAAAGGGCTGCAATTGCTTTTTGGCAATCAGTTCTAGTATTTGTTGATAACCACTGGGAGCTAATGGTCGATTTGAAAACTGAACCTGAATATCTGGCCTTTGGGCTATATAATCATTGATTGCTGAAGAAAATAAAATACCATTTGTTTTCAAAAATACCTCACTTTGGTGTAACAAAGACTGGACACCTGTTGTATCAAAAATTACGTCCGCTGTTTTCCAAGGTTAACGTGTCTGGATCAGTAACTACCTGTGCCTTTTTTACATAAATACTGACAGTTGCTTGCTCATTTTCATTTTTCAGAATAATTCTGCCTTTCATTTTTTTAATCATCAAATCTGACATATAGAGACCCAAACTGAAGTGCTCTTTTCCATCTTGTTGTTTGTTGACACGAAATGGTATAAATTTTTGCTTCAAATAATCATTAGAGAACAGTGAGCCTGTGTTGCTAATAGTAATCGCAACTTCTGATGTAAACTCAACGACTGAACATATAATCTTTCCCTCTTGATCAACATGTTCAACAGCATTTTTAAGAATATTTTGCACAATTCTTGTAAACATCATTGTATCAACGTAAGCAGCTACTGGACTGTCATTATAGCCAACTTCAATATTTATTTTTTAGATTCAAACAATCCTGAGAATTCTGCGAATACTTCGTGTAAAAAATCGTTTATATCAACTTTCTTACAATTCAAAGTATAGCTATCCATGTTTAATCGCGCCATTTTAAGCAATTCCGTTAATAATTGATCCACTTTAGAAACTTCCGATGTAATAACGGCACACGTTCTTTTTATTTCTGTATTTTCCGACAAAAGTTCAAGCATTTCAGTTTCAGCATTGATCACAGTTAGTGGTGTTCGAACATCATGAGCAATTGAAGAAAATAGATGTTTTTGAACGACTGCTTTCTGTTGAGAGTCGTCTAGCAAATTCTTCAATTCTATTCTCATTTGATTTACTTGCCTAGATAATTCACCAAATTCATTATCTAAGAAAGTAGGCAAGGGTTGTGATAAATCACCCGCTTCAATGTTTGCCAAGTGAGATTCGATGATTCTAAATTTCCACCGAATATTTTTGTACAACTTAGACGTAAAAAAACTAAGGAAGACAATAAAGAAAATAAATGGACTTGCCACTATAAAATACTGAAATAATATATTCAAATAATCCACGAATGGATTTCCAGTCGAAAAAGCTGGATAAATCATCATCACTTTGACACTTGGATTCTGATCAAGCTTTTCAAAAACATATACCTTGTGATTTTCCACAAATGAGTTTGTCTCGCTAGATATCTTGGTTAACCTAATTTTAGATTTTGGAAAATCGCTACTTTTAACCACTTTTCTGCCATCAATTAAAATTAAATATTGAAATTTCGAATCTTTTTCCTGTAACATGCTGGTTCTTGTCGATAATAGATTAGGAATTTCTTTTTTTACATTATTTAAAAAATTCGGTGCATAAATTTTATCATAATAATTTCTAGGAAAAATCGACAACCACAGGAACCACCCAATCAGAACCATTGCAATTGATAATACTGTTGAAATAACTACTTTCACTACTAGCAAGCTAAATGATCGTTTAAGTGAATAGTTATTTCTCATATTTTGGCTCCCAAATATATCCTAGTCCATATTTAGTTTGTATATAAGTAAATTCGTCATCATACTCAGCTAATTTAGCTCTGATTTTTTTAATATGTTCAATAACTGTACTGATATCACTTTCACTATTAAATCTCCAAACAGTTTCAAAAATTTGGTCTTTACTAATGACATTTCCAATATTACTAATCAATTTTTCTACAACCAAGTATTCTTTTTTTGGAAACATGACAATCATATCGTTAATAATAATTTGTTTTTTTTCTTTATTTAAAACAACATTTTGTGTTCTAATCCTTTTCTTAAGCTCATGGTTTCTGTTTTCTCTTCTTAAGTGACTATCAATCTTTGCTTTAAGTTGTTTTAAGCTAAACGGCTTCGTAATGTAATCATCACCACCACTTTCTAGGCCCTGAATAATATCTTCTTCAAGGCCTAAAGCACTTATAAAAATAATTGGGTACGAAACGGCATCACGGATACGTTCACAAATATCAATACCGTTAATATCAGGCAACATGACATCTAGCAGCATTAGGTCAAAAAGGGAAATATCAATGCCATCCAGTTCTTGAAACGAATGGACAATCGTTATGATGTAGCCGCTCATTTCTAAATATTGCCTCACTAATTTCGTAATTTGGATATCATCGTCAACATAAATAATCCTGGTCATCTAAACACACCCACTTCTTAGTAATTAGATTCTACCAAACACATCCCCACAAATCAGCTCTAAATTAATGGTTTTTAGTTTATAAAAACTTTATGGTTCACTGTTAAATTAATCTACATAATCAAGTAAGGAGTAAAAATCAAATGGAACTCATACTAAAAACGGTTAATTTAACAAAAAGATTCGGTACCCAAGTTGCTGTTGCTGCCCTTTCTATCAATGTTAGAAAAAATTCGATCTATGGCTTGGTAGGCCCAAACGGTGCTGGAAAATCGACCATTTTAAAAATGCTTACAGGTAGTATCAAACCAACCAATGGAAATATCTGTTTTATCACTGAAACGCACCATAAACTAAAAATTGGCGCATTAATTGAAACACCGGCACTATACAAAAACCTAACAGCCGAAGAGAATCTCTTAGTTCTGGTAAAATTATTAGGGCTTAAAAAGAGTCAAATACACAAGGTCCTACGTTTAGTAGACTTAGAAAACACAGGAAGAAAGACCGTTGCCAAATTCTCTTTAGGCATGAAACAACGTCTAGGTATTGCCTCGGCACTTATCGGTGAACCGAATTTACTAATTTTAGATGAACCAACGAATGGTTTAGATCCACTTAACATAAAAAAACTCAGAGACTTAATTAAGTCTCT
Source organism: Agrilactobacillus fermenti (assembly GCF_047943045.1). Classification (GTDB taxonomy): domain Bacteria; phylum Bacillota; class Bacilli; order Lactobacillales; family Lactobacillaceae; genus Agrilactobacillus; species Agrilactobacillus fermenti. Next base: position 1,869,584 of record NZ_CP181347.1, read on the forward strand.
GCCTAGCCTAGGCATCACTGTGATCATTTCTAGTCATAATTTAAATGAAATCCAACATATAACAAATGATATCTGTATTTTAAATGGCGGTCTGCTGAAATATGAGGGAAAACTACCAGATAATACCAACTTAGAAGATTTCTTCCTAACAACACTAAACTCAAAGCACACTGGAGCAATCTAAAATGATAGATTATATTATTGCTGAATACTACAAAGGAAAAAGATCTTTCAGTCATTTCTTTCCAGTGTTTTTCCCACTGCTCATTACTCTTCTATGTATCCCATTTTCACGATTTATGTATTTTGATACTAATTTATTTGTGCCATTAACATATAATTGGTGGCCGGCACTTTTTTTTGCCAATGGGCTTAACAATTTTAAGCTATCAAACTGTTCAAAGAGAAAAAGAAGCACATACTTACAATTATATTTATTTGTTAAAGCAAAATATCTTTTGGCGCGCAAAAATCGTTACTTTAGTCATCTACTCATTTGTTGCTAATAGCTTGGTAGCTATTTTGACTATAATTCTAGAGCATATCATCTATGATTCAGAAAACATCATCACAGGTCCCGTTTTACTAACATCGCTCATTCTCTGGCTTACAACATTATTCATCATCCCGCTCTCCCTTCTGATTTCACAGTTAACCATGCCTATTCTTTCAGTTATTACGAATTTGATAGGACTGGTTGCTGCTGCTTTCACGATTAAAAAGGCATATTGGTATCTTAATCCCTGGAGCTGGTCATTACGTCTAATTACGCCGATTATTAAAACTAATCCCAATGGTACCCTAATGCAAAAAGGCGATCTCCTTGATACACCTACAATAATTCCACCTAGTCTTTGCCTTGCAACTATTGTTTTTTTCATACTTTACGCAAGTGTACCGTTAATTTTATCTAGAACACGGGGGAAAATTGATTAGATGATATGTTCATTACTTAGTGCAGAATGGCTTAAAACCAAAAGATCAGTTTTTAAATTAATGCTATTCAGTGCACCAATTTTATTCAATTTATTCATTTTTAGTTACCTTTTTTTATCACAGCAAAAGGTCTCCATAAACCATTTTTGCTTTAATTATTTTGCAGTTATAAACTTTCTACTCCCATTTATGCTTAGTTTTACCTTAGCTTTATTAAGCCAAATTGAACAAGATGCAAATCAATTTAACAATATTTTAGGTTTAAACCGACATTATTATCTCCTATTATCGGCAAAATTTGCTTTTTCATTTTTAACCATTAGTGGTTCATTCTTATTCAATATCAGTCTCACGATCATATTACTTAAAATCGCTTTTAATGTGCCAATAGCTTTTTATGTCAGTGGTTTTAGTTACAGTTTTACATTAATTTGGTGTGCTTTTATGACTTGGTTTGTTCTATGCTTCTTCTTAAGTATTTTATGTCGTTTTATTACAATGTTTTTCTTTGGATTAGCCACCTCATTACTAACTGCTATTATTGGTCTTACAGCATTAGGCAACGATATTTGGCCATTTTTTCCATTTACGTGGGGAAGCCGCCTTATTTCAATCAGTTACTTTGATTTAATCGTGCTTTTCAATGAACATATCTTTTTGGGCTTTTTATACCTCGTGTCTCCTCTAATTATCTTTTTTATTTTACTTTTTTCTTGTGTATCCATTCTCAGAAAATAATCATAAAAAAACTACTCACTACCTTGACACGAATCAAGTTAGTGAGCAGCTTTTAATTATGATTGAAAATATACGCTTTGCTGAATGTGCTTTAGCGTCAATGCTTGGGTATCTTTGAAATTAATATTGGCTGCTGATAATACTTGCGGGTCCCCAATGCCAACTGAAACTTCACCGGCAGCATTGATAGCAGCAATACCAGCAATAGCATCTTCAATACCGATCACTTGCGTTGGCGGTAAATGAATGATTTCGGCAGCACGAATAAATATTTCAGGGTCTGGTTTACCTTGATGCAGCGTATTGGGATCCACAATACCGTCAAAGCGATCCGCTATACCTAATTTATCTAAGATAAAGGGCGCATTCTTAGAAGCAGAAGCAATCGACAATAAATAGTGCGCCTGTTGCAATTCATCTAAAAATTGAAGTATGCCCGGTAAAATATCAGCGGGCGTCAATTGTTGGATCAGCGCCTGGTAATTATCATTTTTCTGTTGTGCCAACGCTTCTTTTTGCGCCTGCGTGTAATCTTGTTCGTGACCACCGGTACGTAAAATAAGCTCTAGTGAGTCCATTCGACTAACGCCGCGCAAACCATTAGCCAAAGTCTCAGACCAAGGTGTGCCGACCGCATCAGCCGTCTTATGCCACGCCTGGGCATGGAATCGAGCAGTATCTGTGATTACCCCGTCTAAATCAAATGCAAAACCTTTAATTGTTTTGAAGTCAGCCATTAGTCAGCCTCCTTAGCGATTAATTTCATTGGTTTACCAGCTAAATCTACGGTAATTGGTTCGCCCTGGAGTAACGTTAACTGACTGCCAGTTTTAGTCACTGATACTTGAATCAAACGGCCACGGAATAAAATTCGAAATTCATAGCCCGTCCATTGTTGCGGTAAAAATGGTGCAAAGTGTAATTGCCCCTGACGGACACGCATGCCTGCAAAACCTTGAACAATGGCAAGCCAACTGCCAGTCATACTGGTAATATGCAGGCCGTCATCCGTATCATTATTATAATTATCTAGATCCAAGCGCGCAGTGCGAGCATACATCTCTACAGCTTTGGCTTCATCGTGGAGATCAGCAGCTAAAATAGCATGAACGGACGGTGACAAACTAGATTCATGGACCGTTAATGGTTCATAGAAATCAAAATTTTTGCGCTTCGTTTCAGTATCAAAATCATCAATAAAATACCAAATTCCTTGGAGCACGTCAGCTTGTTTAATGTACGGTGACCGCAGTATTTTATCCCAAGACCAGTGCTGATTGATTGGGCGCTGTTCCCGCGGAATGGTAGATACTGGTTGAAGATCTTTATCAAAGAAATCATCATTTTGAATGAACACGCCAGTCTCAGTATCCACGCCCAAATACATGCGATCAACAATATCCCGCCAATGTGCTTGTTCCGTTTCACTAACTGCCAATTCTGTTTGCTTCTCAGCCGATACTTTCGGTAACTGCGCCAAGGTATATTTTAATGTCCATTGGGCTAAGAAGTTGGTATACCAATTGTTATTGACATTATTCTCATACTCATTTGGCCCGGTCACACCATGAATCACATATTTTCCGCGCCGTTTGGAATAATGTACCCGATCGGCCCAAAAACGGGAAATAGCCACTAAGACATCAATACCTTTTGCCTTAAGGTAAGTTTCATCACCAGTATATTTGGTGTAATTATAGATTGCATAAGCAATCGTCCCGTTACGGTGGATCTCCTCAAAAGTGATCTCCCATTCATTATGATTTTCAATGCCATTGAAAGTCACCATTGGATATAGTGCACCCTTTAATCCTTGCTGTTTGGCATTATGAAAAGCACCTGATAGTTGGTCATATCGGTATTGTAACAGGTGGCGAGCGACACTAGGATCCGCAATGCCCAAGTAAACTGGTAAAGCAAATCCTTCTGTATCCCAGTATGTTGCACCACCGTATTTTTCACCAGTAAAGCCTTTGGGACCGATATTCAACCGCGCATCTTCACCATAATAGGTAGCAAACAGCTGAAATAGATTAAAACGAATGCCTTGTTGCGCAGCGTCATCTCCGCTGATCTGCACATCTGACTTAGCCCAACGTTGCGCCCACTGCTCAGCTGAAGCGGCCAATAGCGCCGCAAAACTCTGACTGGCTACTGTCTTCAAAAGTTCTGCGGCTCGAGTTTTCAACTGCTCTCGCGTATAATCTCGTGAAGTCGTGACGATCGTCTTTTTAACTAATGTCGCCTGACCTTGACTAGCGAGCTCACCAACAAAACGATTGCTTACAGATACACCATTATCTGTCCCAGTTTGAGGGGCTAAACCTTGACAATCATTTGACATTAAGACCCCCAGCACAAATTGTGGTGTGCCAAAATCATTCGGAATGGTCTCGGTTTGCAAATAACCTTGGGTAGCTTGAGCTTGTAATTCTTGAACAGTCCAAAAGTGCGTGCCATAGTTCGCATCTTCATTTGATACATCTGCATCCAGTACTGAATTGATCTCTAAATGAACAGCCGCTTGGCTCAAATTAGTCACTTGAATACGCTGTGCCGCCAATTCTTTAGTCGCAATACTTAAAAACCTTTCAAATTGAAAAGCTAATTTCACATCGTTACGGATCAAAGTGAAGCGTCGCGTCAATAGCCCTTGGCGCATATCCAAATCTAATTGAAAATCAGTAATCGTATCCTTAGCTAAATCTAAGGGTTCGCCGTTCACCAAAATTTCAACTTTGATAAAATTAACGGCATTGATCACCTTTCCGAAGTATTCAGGATAGCCATTTTTCCACCAGCCAACCCGGGTTTTGTCTGGATACCAGATGCCACCGATATAAATACCTGGTAAACTGTCCCCGCTATATTGTTCTTCGAAAAAACCGCGCATGCCCATATAGCCGTTCCCTAAGCTCGTCATGGATTCTTGTAATCGGCGTTGCGCTGGATCAAACTGACTGGTTCTAATGTGCCAAGGATCAATATCAAAGATTCTTTGCATTTCATACCCCTCCTTTCATCATTGCTTGTTTAAGCTGTAATAACAGCTTCTGTATCTTTATCAAAGAAATGCGCTTTACTCATTTCAAAAGCCATCTGAACATTTTCACCAGGTTTATGGTAATCACGTGCATTCACTTGAGCGACAAATTCGGTTTCGCCAGTCTTGGAATACAACATAGAATCCGTACCTAAGAATTCAGAAACTTCTACCCGCGCGTTCACAACGGCATCTTGCATGGCTTCAAGTGCTACTTCTTCCGTATGAATATCTTCTGGGCGAATACCTACGACCAATTCTTTGTCATTATAACCTTGAGCCACCAAGGTTTTTAGCCAACCTTCAGGTACCGCCACGGTCAAGCCTTTCCCGTTACTAACGATGCCATCATGCAATCTGGCTTCAAAGAAGTTCATGGATGGGGAGCCCATGAAGCCAGCAACGAATTTATTGACTGGCTTATTGTATAATTCATCAGGCGTCCCAACTTGTTGGATCTTACCGTCATTCATGATTACAATGCGGTCAGCCATCGTCATCGCTTCAACTTGATCATGGGTCACATAGATCATATTAGTTCCCAAACGTTGGTGCAGTTGGGCAATTTCTGTCCGCATTTGAACCCGAAGTTTGGCGTCCAAGTTAGAAAGCGGCTCGTCTAACAAGAACAGACTGGCATCACGTACGATTGCACGGCCTAAAGCCACCCGTTGCCGTTGTCCCCCGGATAAAGCGCCAGGTTTACGTTGCAAGTAATCTGTTAAGCCTAAAATTTCAGCCGCCTCATCGACGCGTTTTTTAATCTCCGGTTTAGCCATCTTACGAATTTTTAGCCCAAAGGCCATATTATCAAACACAGTCATTTGGGGGTACAACGCATAATTTTGAAAAACCATCGCGATATTGCGATCTTTAGGATGGACTTTGTTCATGACTTTGCCATCCATCTTTAGATCACCCTTGGTAATGTCCTCCAAGCCGGCAATCATCCGTAATGTGGTTGATTTTCCACAGCCGGATGGTCCAACAAACACAACAAACTCATTGTCAGCCATATCTAAATTGAAATCAGTTACAGAATCCTGATCATTGCCAGGATATCTTTTATAAACGTGTTCTAATTGAATCTGCATATTAAACGCTCCTCGTCATATAAGCCGCTGAGACAAAACTAACAGTTTGTTTTCAGCTACCTGTCAATTAAACGTGTTCCAAAAGGCAATGTCCTCACCTAACAACGACTCACTCAAATGGAAAAGCTCACCATTTATCGTGATTCTTGTTAGTGCTCGGCCACTGACCGCCTTTTGTCTCACTCTCATATTAGCCCTAATCAACTTTGATCAACTTGTTGGCACAAAAGGCTGACAGTGACATACTGCATAGCAACAGCAGAAAAATTACCCGAAGTTCTATATTGACCCCCAGTAACAAAATCATAATGACGGTCACTAAGAAAAACCGCAATGGCTGTTTCAACCAAAGATGTAACGGTGCAACATCATATTGAGCGGCCAACACTAGATCGAGCCAAACCATCAACAACAGGATTGCTCCCGCAATTAAGGCAGCGGATAAAAAGACCTGATCTTTAGCGATTTTGAAGAATTGGACCCATAGTGTCCCGACTAATGCGGCAATCAGATTGAAACGCCACTGCTTCAGCGATCGTAAAAAACTCTGCCAAGTCTCTTTAAAATAGGTATTGTGATCCATTGCTTGCCAGTGTATGACACTTGCAAAAACACCCTGACTCGCAGGCATCAAAAAGTTCATGGCACTGAGTAAAACAAGCATCAGTGTAACTAAAGCAACTGGCCCACTGGGTAAAGCTAGCCAAAAGACTAACAAAATCCAAAATGGCAGCGTTACCGCAAACCAAACCAAGTTAATGGAGACCAATGCCGTCAGCCAATTACCGATAGCTAATAATCGTTGCCCAAATTTAGATTGTAAATTAAGCACGGGAAAGACCTCCTTGAATTTTGGCTTGCTTAAACGCGCTCGCCCAGCCAAACTTGTTGCCTAATGCAAGCAGCTTTTGCTTAAACGCGTTCGCAACACCAGCTTCGTCACCTAACTACGAATCTCTTGAATGGCAATCGCCATTCAGCGTGATTCTTGTTAGTGCTCTGAAGCTAACCGGTGTTGCTCACGCTCTGCTCTGCTATTTGACTGCGCCGTCGGTGACGCCTTTGATAATATAACGTTGTGCGAAGGCGTAAAAGATAATGACTGGCAGGATAGAGAGTGCTAGTCCGGCTAGGGCTAAATGCCATTGTTTGGTGTATTGACCAAAGAAGAAGAACATCTGCAATGGAATGGTGTACTGGTGCTGCGGTAAGACAAGTGACGGCAACAGATAGTCATTCCAAATGGCAATAATATTCAAAATACCAACAGTGGTCGTAATTGGTGTTAACATGGGAAAAATAATTTTGAAGAAAGTCTGAAATTTATTGGCACCTTCTAGTTCAGCTGATTCATCCATTGAAACAGGAATAGAGGCAATCGTGCCTTGGTACAAGAAAATCGACAGACTAGATTGAAAGCCAAGGTACATGATGATCAGACCCCACATATTTAACATGTGTACGCGGCCAAAGTTAGCTGTTAAAGGAATCATGACAGTTTGGAAGGGAATCAACATGGCTGACACGAATAACATCAAGATGCCACCAGATAATTTACTTTTATTTCGTTGTAGGGCAAAGGCTGCCATTGATGAAAAGATAATAATCAAAATGACCCCTACGACCGTAATGATCAATGAATTACCCAAAGAACGCATAAAATCTAAAGCTTTAAATGAATCCTGGTAGTTAGCGCCGGTGGCCGGATGCGGCAAGCCCAACACAGAAGCAAAGATGCCTTTTGGTGTTTTAAATGAGTTCGTCAAAATTAAATAAAATGGAAAGATCCACAACAAGCCTAATAGAAGGCCGACAAGTAGTGTTAAAAATTTTTTCATTATAAGTCAACCTCCCGTTTGCGATTGTAGTAGACCTGAACCAAGGATATCGCCCCGACAATGATGAAGAAGATCAATGCCTTAGCTTCGGCCTTAGCAAAATCATTTTCAGAATAGGCCGTATTGACAATATTCATGGCTAACATTTCCGTCGACTTATAGGGTCCCCCATTCGTCAAAGACAAGTTGGGATCGTAAAGTTTAAACCCATTGGATAATGTCAAGAACATGCTGACGGTAAATGCTGGCGCAATCATTGGAAAAGTAATATTCCAGAACCGCTGCCAAGCAGAAGCCCCATCAATTTCAGCGGCTTCAATAACTTCAGTGGGAATATTTTGCAAATAGGCAATGTAGATGATCATAATATAGCCACTCATCTGCCAAATCGTGACAATTACTAAGCCCCAAAAACCAGTTGTTTGGTTGGTCAGCCAACCGGATAAACCGATGGCATCAAAGACTTGAGTAAAAATAAATTGCCAGATGAAACCAAGAATCAACCCACCAATCAAATTAGGCATGAAAAAGATCGTTCTTAATAAATTATTGCCCTTAAATTTACGGGTCACAAGTAATGCTAATGACAAGCCAATCACGTTGAGTAAAATTACGGTGACGACCACAAATTTCACTGTAAACCACAAGGCGGCTAAAAAGCCGCTGTCGTGGAAGATCGCCATGTAATTTTTAAATCCTAATATCGTTGTGTAAGTTAACCCATCCCAGTTCGTGAAAGAATAGAAAATTCCCATAATAGCTGGAATAAACACAACTAATAGTAAGGCAACGAGGGTTGGCATGACAAAAAGCCAAAATGATAAGCTACGATTTTTCATCATTATCCCCCTCTTAGAGATAAATCCAGAGTTAAGTTAAGTTATGATTATTTTGTGCTTTGCTGTTGTTTCCAGCCGTCAACGGCGTTCTTAACTGTCTTATTCCAGCTCTGTTTACCAGCTAAATAACGTTGTAAGTTTGGTTGTAACGTATTTGGATCCCATGACGTGCCGGTATATGCAGGAAAGACCCAACCAGTCGTCTGTTTCTTTTGGGAATAATCAAAGACAACTTGTGATAATGGATCAGCCATCTTGAAGTTATCATAGCCCTTGTAAGCTGGAACAAAGTGCAATTTATTAACGACATCTTTCTTGCCGGCATCAGAAGTATAGAGCCAAGCTAAAAAGTCTTCTGCAGCTTTTTGTTCTTTATTAGATTTCTTCTTATTGACAGCCCAGTATAGCGAAGTGCCCACTGGTAATTTACCTTCTTCACCCTTAACTGGAATAGGGATCATGGAAATTTCATTTTGCGCAAAGTTCTTATCGATCTGTTCGACCGTTGGATAGATCCAGTCCCCTTGTTGAATCATAGCTGCTTTACCTTGAGAGAAGTACTGGTTGACTTGTTGTGAATAATCCATCTGCATCACTGGTTTAATCGAATATTGTTTTTGTAAATCGATCATTTGTTTCATTTCTTCATTCGCCGTAAATTTCATACTCTTGGAATCATACATTTTTTTGGCATTGCCATTAAATTCTTGACCCAGATATAAGTTGGCTAAGTGGTCAGACAAAACCCAACTTTCCTTGCCAGGTAAAGCAAAGACACCTTTAATGCCTAATTCAGATTTCTTACTATCTAAGGTTTGTACGGCATTTTGTAGATCTGCATAAGTTTTAATACTGTTTGGATCAATCCCAGCTTTTTGGAAAACTGTCTTATTGATCACAAAACCGTAACCTTCAATATTGAATGGTACCCCAAGTGTTTGACCATTACGTTTGACTGCGGAAGTTGTGCCCGCCAAAGCAGCCTTAGCAACCTTTGTATTCGATAGATCTGCCGCTTGTGCTGAGAACTGTTTGGCATCTGCTGGTCCAGCCAAACTAAAAATCGTTGGCGCATTGCCAGAAGAAATTCGAGTTTTCAACACGGGATTATAATCTGTGCCCCCACCAATTGATGAAACGGTAATTTTAACATTAGGATGTGACTTTTCATATTCCTTGGCAATTTGCTTTAATTGCTTATTAACTTCAACTTTCCCTTGTAAAATTGAAATCGTTGTTTTGCCATTGTCATCACTGGAACCAGAACTGCTACCGCCGCTACATGCTGCTAATAAAGTCGTTGCTACAGTTGCTATGGCCACAACTGCAATTTTTTTCCAACCTAGTTTCATAAGTTAGAGCCTCCCTAACAAATTAAGTATTTTATGACACTTATTATTATGGACCTTTGAAAGCGATTGCACAATCAAAAATGTGAATGTTACCGGTAACAAAAATAAGTTCTCATGCAATTGTTCATAATTGCACTGGTTATATGATACCCATTGCAGTTTTTTGATCTGACAGCCGGCCTACATGGGTTGTAAAATCAGTGGTTGTCCTTCAAATTGAACTTTGCCCTGCTCGATCACCATATCCCTTTGCGTCAATAAATCTCGATAGGTGCCTGGTGCTAATGTCGTCTCTAATTGACCAACAAAAGGTCTTAAAGCAAAAAAGCCAATGAGTTTTTGTTCTGCCTTTTCATAACGCACATTGAGTACACGATCGTTTTCAGCCGTTACAAAATAGGCCCCTGATCTCAGTAAAGGCTGATGTTTTAATTGACTTAATTGTTGCATAAACTGAGTCAGATCGATTTTGGCATCGGTTGCACTTAAATCGATCTTGTCAGAATCAAACAAAGACGGCAAATGCTGTGCGCCAAATTCTTGACCGGCATAGATCAAAAAGCTGCCCTTTTCAAAATATTTGAACGCTAAAGCATTGATCAAAGTCGTATCATCGTGAATATAACTTGTGGCCCGTTCATTATCATGATTCTCTAAGAAACGCATCTTGACATAATTTTTGGGATACGTAATATCTAGCCGTTCCAGCAGCCGAGCATATTCCGCCAAACTGATGTTGCCTGCCAAAGCCGCTTTAAATGCTTCAATCGCATCATATTCATAGGTCATATCAAAGGCTTGGTAGATCTCACTATCGGAAGCTGCGTCAAAACCCATGTCCCGAACGATTTTAATGAATTCTGGATGATTAGTTTCTGCCAACCAGATCGTATCTGGATTCGCCGTATTGATCACTTGCCGCGCTTTCAGCCAAAAAGCCAGCGGCACTAATGGCGCAACATCACAGCGAAAGCCATCCACATACTGCCGCCACAATTTCAAAGTCTCAATTTGATAATCCCACAGTACTTTTTGCCGATAATCTAAATCCACCACATCAGACCAATCAGCAATACGATTACCCATTTTACCGGCGGCTGTCCGGTAAAACCATTCTGGATGTGTTTGTGCCAGCACCGAATCTGGCGCGGTATGATTGTAGACGACATCTAACAAGACACGCATATCTAAATCATGTGCTCGTTTGACGAAGGCCTCAAGATCTGTAAAAGTACCGATAGCTGGGTCAATTTGACGATAGTCACGAATTGCATAAGGTGACCCTAAGGCACCCTTAGCAGCGACTTGCCCGGTCGGTTGAATTGGCATCAGCCAAACAATATCCGTTCCCAAAGCTTTAATTCTAGGCAAGTCTGCCATAGCCGCTGATAAAGTCCCAGCAGGCGTATGATTCCGAACAAAGATTGAATAAATGACAGCATTACGTAAACGTATATCTGTATCTAAAGCCATTATTTGATATCCTCCAAGGCCACCGCAAGACAACTTACTGGTGCCATTTTTATTTTTTGACCATCGATTATAGCTTCACCCCGTTGCAGCCAAATCTCTTTAGCCACACTAGGTAATGTCACTTCATGGGCATCCCCCGACAAATTAGCCACCACAGCAATTTGCTGCTGCCCACACTGACGGCGGTAAGCATAGACATCTTTGGGCACCATCATAAAGTATTGCGCCCCCTGAACAAAAATCTTTTGCTGTCTCAACTGTAAAAGCTGTTGATAAAAGTGTAATAAACTATGGGGCATTTTTGACTCAGTCACCACATCAGCCGTTCCTTCAGTCGTTACCCCGATTTTCCAGGGCCGCGTTTGCGAAAAGCCGTGATATTCTCCCGGCGCCCAATGCATTGCACCACGAGCAGTCATTTTATGCACCCGATTCAAATGAGCTAAGAATTCAGTTGGCGATAAAGACATGCGTGGATCTTGCATGATCCAGTTCAATGAAACGATATCCTCAAAATCATTTAAGTTATCAAATACTTCTCCTGCTTGACCTAATTCCTCGCCATAGTAAATGATGGGAATACCGCGTTGGAGATACATCGCCATCGCCATGGCTGCTAAATAGTCATTTTTATCCCCAAACATGGGATAGCGATCGACTGTACGCGCCATATCGTGATTATTCCAATACAAAACTGGTGGTGCTGGCACCTGAGCACTAATCGCCGCAAATTGCTGCTGCATTTCCAAGACATCAATTTCTTTGCGCTGGACGCGAAAAGGCAAATCCCGATCTTCAACAATCGGTCGGTCTACCAGCGTTCGAAATGTTACAGCAGCATCACAGCGAGATCTAGTTGGATCCGTGTACTGAGCCAGTAAAGTCGTGTCTGCTGAAGCAGCTTCACCTAAAATAAATAAATCAGGCTGTTTGCGTTTCAAAGCACTTACAAAAGCTTCTAAGTATTGATTCACTTCTGGAAGATTAGCTACATAAAACTCCGCCACTGTCAATTGATCTTCTAATCCGGGATAATCCTGATCTAAAGCCGCCTTAGCAATATGAATAAAAGCATCTAACCGTAACCCATCAATGCCCTTATCAACCCAAAATTCAGCGATTTCTAACATGGCCTGGCGAACTTCTGGATTTCGCCAGTTTAAGTCAGGCATTTGCTGATTAAACAAATGAAAATAATATTGCTGCGTTTGGGGTTCTTTTTGCCAAACGGAACCACCAAAAAAAGAAGCCCAATTATTTGGTTCACGATCACCTTGACCATCTGCCCAAATATAGTAATCACGAAACGGGCTATCTCTTGACCGACAAGCATCTAAAAACCAAGGATGCTGATCAGAAGTATGATTTAACACGAAGTCCAAAATCAAATACATACCGCGCTCATGGACAGCTGCGACCAGTGCTTCAAAATCAGCCATTGTCCCAAACATAGGATCAATAGCAAAATAATTTGAAACGTCGTAGCCATTATCTCTTTGTGGTGAAACAAAAATTGGATTAAGCCAAAGTGTCGTGACGCCTAATGTTTTGAGATAATCTAGTTTGGCAATAATACCTTGAAGATCACCGACACCATCCTGGTCGTAATCATAAAAACTTTTAGGATATATCTGATAAATAACTTGATTCTGATGCCAATCAACGGCCAACGCAGTTTCCTCCCTTTATTGAATCATTATAATTATCATTAAAAAAAGTAAATTATCACACCAAACAATGTTATAAATTTACTTTATAGAATCAAACTGAATAATTCAATTTTTAACTGCGTGTTATCGGTAACAAAATATTAAGGCACCATAACAGCTGTCATTCATCGAGTCGACCCGCCAAGCTTCAAACGCGGCTTTAACAAACAATCTTCTAAAGATTGTTCTGGATGGTTGATTTTAGCCAGTAGCATATCGGCACAACGTGTCCCCAAATCAAGCATTGGCTGTTCGATCGTAGTCAACTTTGGTGTCGCAACCTGATCTAGAAAGACGCCATCAAACCCAATGACACCATAATTGTTGCCGACTGATCCAGTCACTTCTAAAATACCCTTTTCAACACCAAAAGCCAAACGATCACTGGCACAAACAAAACAAGTATTGGCTGGGATCGTTGCTAATTGGGTTTGAATATAGTGCATGGCAATACGGCTATGATTATTAAACCGCTTAATTTCTGGCACCATGCCCTGTGCTTGCATCACATGAGTGTACCCTTTTTCCCGGGACAGTTCATAAGGTTCCTGCACAGCCATGCCGATAAAAATAATATGCTCGTAATGGCGACTGAACGCATACTGAGTCGCCATCTGTGTACCCAATTCATTATTGGTATCTACAAAATTAAAGCGCCAGCGGTTTTCCCCAAAAGTAACAAAGGGCAGTTCTAACCGGGATAGCCACTCGTGATCCTTGGCTCGCATCCCGGTGATCAAATAACCATCGCTGCCTCCAATATCCAAATGACGGTCTGTCATTAATTGTAAAGAATACTGCTGTTTCGCCAAACGTTCCGCTAGACCTACCATTAGCTTCATATAATAAGGTTCCGTAATATCAATATCTTCTAAAATAAAAAACTTAATAATTTGTGTACGATTGCGAACAAGAGCCTTAGCTGCAACATTGGGCCGGTAGTCCAATTGATGCATCACTTTAAAAATGTTGATCTTAAGTTCATCCCGCACCTGCTCTGGATGATTGATAGCCCTAGAAACCGTCATCTTAGAAACGTGAGCCGCCTTCGCAATATCTTCTAGTGTTGTCACCATTTTACCTCCCTAAGCTGCTAATTATTGTGTCCACACCGATGATCGTTCAATGATCCGGTGGGGAATGATCAAGTTACTGACGAATGTTTCAGCATGGTCTTGAATGGCTAATCTAGCCACCTCTTCACCTAATTTTACCGGGAAAACTTCCACCGAAGTTAGCATCGGCCGTGCGACGCGGGCAAAAATAGAATTATTGAAACTAATTTGCGAAATATGGCGTTTCAGATCTAGCGGCACCAAAGCCTGTTGAACCGCCAAAGCCTGCATGTCATCAGTTGTGATCAATGCCGTGATCTCAGGTTTCAAGGCCATGATGTGACGCAATTGTGTTTGCAGCTGCTCATAATCATCATTGATTTGAAACGCATGCTGGGGTAGACCACTTTGTTGCATTGCCCGTTGATAACCCAATAAGCGATCCGCTTGAACCATCTGGGATAAATCACTATATAAGAAACCGATCGCCCGATGACCTTGCTTTAAAAGATACGTGGTCACATCTGTGCCAGCGAGGATATTATCGTTGTCCACATAAGGCATAGCTTGGCTATTTTCAAAGGGTTTACCCAAGATAACATAACGTAACCCCAATTGTTGCAATATTTGCAAAATAGGATCGTTTTTTTGTGAATACAGCAAGATAAACTGTCGAATTTTATTTTGCTGGGCCATCATTGTGATCGTTTGTTGTAATTCTTGAATATCATCACCCGTCGCAACTGCCGTTAAATAGTTATTTTGACTGCAAATATGATTGATACCTTGAATCAAAGCCACAAAAAATGGATTTGAAAAAACCATTGCTTGCGTGGCTGGCAGGATTACACCAAGCGTCATCGTATGCTGTAAGGCCAAATTACGCGCATTCGAATTTGGTACGTAACGCAATTTTTGCATTGCTCGTAAAACTTTTTTCTGTGTGGCCGTGCTAATCGCCGGATTATGATTTAACACTCGAGATACCGTAGATGCCGAAACATTAGCCAAACGGGCGACATCTTTCAAAGTTGTCATCTGCTTTACCCCCATATCTTAAAGGTAAGCATAAAACAAGTCAGTCATTAATACAACCGATTTCATAAGCTTAATCATATGAAAAAAGCTAGCAATCGATTCGCAGCTTACGGCTAACAACCAGTCGCCAAATACTAATTAAATCAGCTGCCAAACAAAGCACCATCGAAACCGCAAAAGCTAGCCGCATCCCAGTCAGAAAGACAGCGGGCTGATTCGGTAAATAAGTGGTTACTTGCCGACCCGCAGCCAGACTCATGCCCCAAAAACGTCCAAAAAATAATAACCGGGCACACATAAAAATCAAATAAATACGACCCATTCTGCTTGATTCACTGGAACTTTCAAGCCTTTAGAAATTTGCGGCATCGCAATATTAACAATGCTAGCATCTAAATTAGACATAAAAGAAAACAGCCCGATTGCGACCAAGATCACCCACCGATATTGATGTGTTTCAGTTACTGTTCCAAGAGTATTAGCCATTATTTCATCCCCCACTTATTTATCAGTTCATATTATATAGAGATTTGTAAAATATACATGAACTTTAACTTGTCTATACGGATAATTAGGCAAAAAAATAAGCCCAAGAATAACGATCTATTCTTGAACTTATTTTTACTGTGGCCTATTTTGTTTTTCAACCAAACTTCCTGGTATCACAGAATTATTTTTTCGATGATTTTTTAGCTGTTTTACCAATCTTGCGAATATGCTTAAAATTAACGATTGTCTTGTACTTCAGGTCTTCAGCAATGGTGCGTTGCTCAGGCTCATAGTCATCGATCGTCACTAAAGCAGAATTCGTATAGACTTTAGAAACTGTTCCTTTAAATGACAGCGGAACATCTACACTCTTGCGTACTGTTACTTTATCGCCAATAGAAAACTTTGGGTTTTCTTTTGTTTCGTCATCCATTTGGTAGCCTCCTCTTACTCATATGATAAAAGGAAAACAAATAATAGTAAACTTTTTTGCCATAATTAGTGTCGCACTGGCTCAACATTAATACGCACAGGTGCATTCAAGTCGATACTCTCTGAATAAGCCCGTAACAGGTGCACACGCATTTGCATCTTAGCTTCTTTTTTTGACATATTGTGACAAATGCGTTTCTCAGCAATCGCCTTGCCAAGATTATTTTTAAATAACCCTGTCACTTCATAATCTTGGATCCGTTCACCGAATAACATTGCGATACCTCCTCTGAATTTTTATCTACGAGAGATATTTATAACACCTTTTTGAAGCAAACACAATAGTATTTTCTTTTAACTTTATATTTGTGCTTTAATGCCTCAAAGAAATGGAGAATACAATCATTTTTAACATTAAAAACACTTTTTTAAAATTGTCATCACCATAATGGAACCAATTTTATAATTAATTTAAGCTTAAATTTCAATTTGAATTTCTTAATAATAATCGGTAAGATAAATATTAACTCTTAATTCTATCAATAACGGAAGTGACCTGAATGGATGATGTTTTAGATGCAAGAACGGGCTTGAAAGATACACTACCAACTGTCTTTGGCTATATCGGTATTGGTCTTGCTTTTGGTATTGTTGGCAAGGCTTCTGGTTTAAGTCCTCTATTGGTAGCGTTAATGTCAGCCATCACATACGGTGGCTCGGCACAATTTGTAATGGTTAGTATGTTGGTTTCTCACAGTACCCTGCTTTCAATTATCTTAGCAGTCTTTTTGGTAAACGCGCGAATGATCCTCATGAGTATGACTGTAGCGCCTTATTTCCGGCAAGAACGTACATGGCATGTTGTTTTGATAGGCAGTCTTTTAACTGATGAGACGTTTGCACTCAGTATGAATAAATTAAATCGAACTCAAAATACACTTTCTTTCCCGTGGTTCAATACTGCCAATCTCACCGCCTATTTTACGTGGATCATTGCCTCTTTGATTGGCGCATTGCTGGGTAATTTCATTACTGATCCCAAACGATTTGGTTTAGATTTTGCCTTAGTCGCTATGTTTATTGGTTTATTATATCTTCAAATTATCGCGGATCAGAGTATGAAAAAAGCTTTACAACTGACGGTCGTGCTAGTCACTTGTATTCTGATGTATATCGGTCTGATTTTTATACCAAGTAATTTCTTAGTTTTAGTAGTGACGCTGTTAAGTTGTGGCTTAGGGATGGTGATCAAGCATGTCCTCTTTTGAATTTACCTTTTGGACGATTGTTGGTTGTGGCCTTGTGACCTGGCTATCACGTATTATCCCATTTATTCTGTTGAAAAAATTTAGATTGCCAACCAGTGTCATTGAATTTTTAAGTTTTGTACCCATCGTGATCATGTCTGCCTTATGGTTTGAAAGCCTATTTCATCAAAATCTAGGTCATTTGCCCCAAGTAGATGTGGGCAATATGCTGGCTTCTTTACCCGCCATTTTAACTGCAATTCTGACTAAAAATCTATTGTGGATCGTCATTATTGGTATCTTATCCTTGGCATTGATCCGTTTGTTAATCTAATGAAACAATCCGAACTATCTGTTTCAAAATTAAACAAATATAATCAGATAGCCAAAAATAGCATACATTAACAGTTATATATCACTTATCATTCGTAAAAATTGCTATATTAACTATGTGCCCAGCACAAATAAAAAACTCAAACACAAGCTAAAAAATGGCTGTTCAACGGATCCCCCCCCGCTGGACAGCCATTTGGCATTGCTATCTTTTAATCACCATGACATTATTTATAAGCTTTATAGCCTAAATATGCCGCTAAACCAAAAGCCGTCAAAGCGATCAATGTGCGTAATAAACGAACATTAACATGACGAACAATAATTGGACCGGTATAACCGCCAACCAGTAATCCAGCACCTAAAGGTAAAACCAATAGCCAGTCAATATGTGATTTAAAAATAAAAATAATCGTTGCCACAAAATTACCGGCAAACGCGATCACGTTTTTCATCGCGTTGATCACTGCAAAACGTTCAGTCGTAATAATAGATAGGATGGCTAGGAAAATAACACCACCAGCTGCCCCAAAATAGCCTGTATAAGCCCCTACAATAAAAATACCGATCATACTTAAGGTGTTAGCCCAACGACCACGCTTCGCGGCCACGGGTGCTGACGTTGCCAAAGAGGTGGACTTATTTTTTTGACGTCCAGAAAGCAATAATAGCAGTCCCGCCACAAAAATAAAAAAGGGTACTACTTTTTCAAACGAGGCAGCTGGCGCAATCAGCAACAACCAACTGCCAAACATACTACCAGCGATGGCAATAATGACTAGTGATACTAATTGACGCCAATGTCCTTTCAATTCACGTAAAGAAGATACCGTTGAGCCAATACCTGAAAATATCAATGCGGTCGTGTTCGTTACATTAGCAATCACAGGTGGTACCCCCACCATCAATAATGCCGGGTAAGAAGCCAACGATGCCAAGCCGGCGATTGAAGCTAACAGACCGGCAATGAATCCGGCCAAAATCAAAAATAAAAATGTTCCTAAAAGTGTCATCAATTTTGCTCCCTAATATCTCAATTTCAAACTTGCAATTAGATTTGTTTATTTTGCGCCAAAAATAGCACCCTTACTTAAACAGGGAATCACTTAAATGGGCCGTCTTTTATCTTACTATTTTTTCAAGGAATCCGCTCTAAAATCCATTGGACAATCTTTGTTTGTTGCCAAATTTGTGGGATCACTTTTTCTTCTGGAATATCCAAAGTGTCGTGAGACAACCACCAACGTTTTAATTCCGCTTCACCAAATTCAGCAATTTTAGCGCGGCCTTGGTGTCGCTGGACAGTTTCTTCAAAAGGCAAATCATAGTAATAGGCCTGTGTATGATCTGCTGAACGCACAAGTTGGCACAACATCTGTCCATAAACCTCCTTAGAAAGGATACCCTCAATGATCGTATTTTGACAATGTGCGAGCCCATAAGCAGCTATCTCTTGTATTAAGTTAATCGACAAATTGCCAGCACGATCATTGGTCGCTAACATCTCGCGTCGAACGACATCTTGGGAAATCAATAATGTCTTTGAACCCAGATGCTTTTGTATCAACTTGGCAGTGGTTGTTTTCCCACTCGCAGAATTGCCACGTATAATAATTAGATTTGCCATTCATCATTATCCTTTGCATTTGAGTATAGCAAAAAGCACCACACTTTTATATCTAAAGTGATCGATTGAATAGACATAAGGTTAAAGCCTTTTGATGAAATAGAGTTATTATTTACTTATACGTCTTGCATGTCCATACCTCGTAATTTTTAGAAGTCCTTTGTACCTAATTGTACAAAAAAACACTTTCCAAAGATTGGAAAGTGCCAAGAGCGTTGATATAAAAGATATTAACGTTTTGAAAATTGTGATGCTTTACGAGCTTTCTTAAGACCTGGTTTCTTACGTTCTTTCATACGAGGGTCACGAGTTAACATGCCTGCACGTTTCAAAGGACCACGAAAATCAGGATCAACATCTAGTAAAGCACGAGCAATCCCATGACGGGTTGCACCAGCTTGACCAGAGAAACCGCCACCTTGAACATTTACAAAAATGTCATAACTACCAGCAGTTTCAGTGATGTCTAAAGGCTGTTTCATATCAGCAATTAAATTTGAATATGGAATATAATCTTCAACGTTGCGATTGTTCATAACGATCTTGCCTGAACCAGGAACAAGACGAACACGAGCAACTGAATCTTTACGACGGCCTGTGCCAGAATAAGATACTTGAGCCACTACAATTCCTCCTTAATTAAATTAATTTAGTGATGTCTAAAGTTTCGGGTTTTTGAGCTTCATGTTTGTGTTCAGCATCTGCATAAACATGTAACTTTAAGAATTGTTGGTGACCCAAGCTATTCTTTGGTAACATCCCTTTGATTGACATTTCAACTAAACGAACTGGATTATTTGTTAACAATTCACCAGCAGTTGTGGTCTTTAAACCACCTGGATGATTACTGTGGTGTTGATACAATTTGTCAGTAAATTTACGGCCAGTTAATTTTAACTTAGAAGCATTGATAACGATCACGTTATCGCCTGTATCCATGTTAGGTGTGAATGTTGGTTTATTTTTACCACGTAAAATTGAAGCCACAACAGCAGATAAACGCCCTAAAGCGATATCAGTTGCATCTACAACATACCATTTACGTTCAATTTCGCTTGGTTTAGCCATATACGTTGTACGCACGATTATTTTCCTCCATTTTTCGAGTCGATGTTTGACACTCAATAAGTTCCGGGGCTTATCGTGGGGCAAACAATACCGTTTACTAGTCTACCTAAAATTGATAACTTAGTCAATGCTTTTTCCCGTTAATAGTAGACTTTTTTCAAATACAAGCCACTAGCTGGTGCTGTGCCCCGTGCTTGCTGCCGGTCTTTAACTGCATATAAACGTAAGAAGTCGTGGACATCGCGGCGGCCATTACCGATTTCTAATAAGGTTGCTACCAAAATACGCACCATATTATATAAAAAGCCATTGCCATAAAACTCAAAGTGCAATTGATTTGACTCAGGAACATCCAGCATCGTTGCTTCATAAATCGTCCGAACTTTATACTTGATCACACCACCAGAAGCTGCAAAGCTTGTGAAATCATGTGTTCCCTGCACATCTGCTAGTGCGGTTTGAATCCGGGTTAAGTCCAGCGGATATGGATAATGTCCGGCATAGTGTCGCGTAAAGGGATTGGTGTAACGTCCCCGATCCACTTTGTAGAGATACCGTTTACCTTGTGTACTAAACCGGGCATGAAAATCTTCACTGACAATTTCACTTTTCAAGATCTCGGTATCTAGTGGCATTAAAGAATTTAGTGCGCGCAACATATTGACCGCCGGAATATTTCCCGGGTAATCAAAATGAACAACTTGGCCGAGCGCATGGACCCCTGAATCAGTTCGCCCCGAACCATGGACAGTCACGGCTTGTCCTTTAGTCATTTTGAACAAAGCCCGTTCCAACACGCCTTGCACTGTCCGCTGATTAGGCTGACGCTGAAAGCCTGCAAAATCAGTGCCATCATATGCTAGTGTTAATTTATAACGTGTCATAAAGCACTCCTAGTTTCGTAAAATAAATAATAGGCCCGTCAAAAGTAGCATGACTGCCCAGGCTATATTATCGCGGCGAGCCCAGGTTAATTTCCGATAACGTGTCCGCTCACCTTCACCGCTATAACCTCTTGACTCCATTGCTGTCCCTAAATCACCTGCACGTGAAAAAGTATTGACGAATAATGGAATCAATACCGGAATCATCGCTTTGATTCGTTTGACCAATCCACCATCGCTAAAATCAACACCGCGAGCACGCTGGGCGTTCATAATGGTGATCGTTTCGTCCATCAATGTTGGCACAAAGCGAAGTGCCAATGAAATCATTAAGGCAATCTGATCAATTGGAAAATGAATTCTTTTCAAAGGACTCAATAAAGATTCAATCGCATCGGCAATCATCAATGGCGCTGTCGTCAACATTAATAATGTGGACATCAAAATGATCATCATAAATCTCAAAAATACGTAAATACTGCTTCTGATGCCATATTGACTTAATGCGAACGGTCCAAATGACCAATAAATATGACCACCCCGAGTAAGAAATAACTGAAAAAAAACGGTGATCAGAATTAACAGAAATAACGGACGTACACCGTTGAAAAAGAATTTCTGATTAATACCGGAGCTAAAAATCACACCAAAGGTAAAAGCTAGCAACAAAGCATAACTTAAGACATTATCAGCGAAAAATATAATAACAATAAAATAAAAACTAATGCTGATTTTGGTGCGGGGATCGAGTCGATGTAACCAAGTATCTCCAGGTAAATAACGCCCTAAGATCATCTTATTCATGTTTGACGCTCCCTTTTCCAAAATACGTCGTTAATGCTTGAACTAAATCTGCTTCTGTTAACGGCAGTGAAGGTAGTTTGAGCCCTCTTTGACGTAAACTTAGCGCAAAACTAGTTGCTTGCGGTACCCCTAATTGGTGTTGTTGAATAAATGTTTCATCAAAGAAAACATCTTCAGGATGACCTGTCCGGATTAATTGCCCTTGTTCCAAGACATAGACTTGCTCTGCAAAATTAGCGACATCTTCCATTTGATGTGTTACCAAAATAATTGTAATGCCTTGTTCCTGATGTAACTGTGCAAATAAAGCCATCATGTCTTTGCGGCTTTGGGGATCTAACCCTGCCGTAGGTTCATCTAGAACCAAGACTTCTGGTTGCAATGCTAAGACACCAGCAATTGCTACTCGCCGCATTTGTCCACCTGATAAATCAAAGGGTGAAATATTAAACAGTTCATCACTTAAGCCAACTTTAGCTAACATTTGATGTGCTAAATCTAAACTGTCTGATTCGGAAACGCCAAAATTTTGCGGTCCAAACGCAATATCTTTGCCAACTGTTTCTTCAAAAAGCTGATGTTCCGCAAATTGAAAAACAATCCCCACACGGTGTCTAATTTCCTTTAGCCGCTTATTGTTCGTCTGAGCCGTTATTTCACGATCCCCGATTTTTACCTTACCCGTTGTGGGCTTCAATAAAGCGTTCAGATGCTGCAGTAAAGTAGACTTACCACTACCGGTATGTCCAATAATAGCCGCGTATGTGCCCTGTTTGATTGTCAAATTGATGTTTTTTAAACCAACACTCGCAATTGGAGTATTTGCATCATATATATAACTCACATTTTGGAATTCAATGTCCATAGTGCTTCTATCAACTCACTTGAATTTAAGTATCCGTCTGGTAGCTTCAATCCTTGATGTATCAAGGCCTGTTTAACTCGT
This sequence comes from Agrilactobacillus fermenti, assembly GCF_047943045.1. GTDB lineage: Bacteria > Bacillota > Bacilli > Lactobacillales > Lactobacillaceae > Agrilactobacillus > Agrilactobacillus fermenti. The sequence continues at coordinate 1,892,529 of NZ_CP181347.1, forward strand.
TGCGTAAATGGTGCATCTAAGCCGATCTTTTTTAACAGTTTGGGCTGCGAAAAAACCTTAGAAGGCGTCCCGCTGGCAATAAGCTCACCATTGTTTAATACTAATACACGGTCGGCTAATGCCGCTTCTTCCAAATCATGCGTCACAGAAAGGATCGTATTATGTCGCCGTGCTTGTAGTTGTTGGACAGTGGCGATAACTTGCTTCCGGCCATCAGGATCCAACATGCTGGTGGCTTCATCAAGAATAATAATATCAGGTGCCATCGCAATGATTCCGGCTAGGGCAACTCGTTGTTTTTGACCACCTGATAAATGTGCCGGTTCTTGGCGTTCATATGCCAACATGTCCACAGCCGCCAAGGCGTCATGCACCCGTTGATGCATTTCAGCATAAGGCATCGCACGATTTTCAAGTCCAAAAGCGACATCATCTGCTACAGTTGCCCCAACGAACTGGTTATCAGGATTTTGAAAAACAATGCCAATTTTACGGCGAATGTCCCAGACAGTTGCTTCAGCCAAAGTTACACCCTGAACGATAACTCGACCCTTTGTAGGCGCTAAAATACCGTTTAAATTTTTCGTCAATGTACTTTTGCCACTGCCGTTATGACCAACGATGGCTACCCATTCACCGGCTTCAATTTGAAAATTTATATCTTTAAGAATATAATCTGTTGCCTCACTCGAGTATTTGAAATAAAGATTTTGTACTTCTAAACTATTCATATTAACAAGATATCCCTTTAAGCTTTTACAGTGATTTAGTTAATAATATCATAAAACCCACTGTTGCCGTAAAAATATGCATAAAAAAATCATTCCTGTGAAACATCAAAAGATGCTTTCGAACTAGACTAGGTTGCCCATCATCATAACGTCCTATCACAATTGGAATGATCCATTTATATTATTTAATTGAATACCTTAGACGAATTCAATAATTGCCATTGGCGCACCGTCACCACGGCGAGGTTGTGTCTTTAAGATACGTGTGTATCCGCCTTGACGATCAGTATAACGAGGTGCAATGTCACTGAACAGTTTTTGTAAAGCGGATTGAACGATGACTGAGTCTTCCTCTTCACGAATATCAGCAACTTCGCCACGAACGAAACTTGCAGCCAAACGACGAGCATGCAAGTCACCACGTTTACCTAAAGTGATCATTTTTTCAACAGATTTGCGAATTTCTTTGGCACGCGTTTCTGTTGTTTCAATGCGTTCATTGATAATTAAATCAGTTGTTAAGTCACGTAACAAAGCTTTACGTTGTGAAGAATTACGACCTAATTTACGGTAACCCATGTAGTGAACCCTCCTTTGAAATTAATCTTCCTGTTTGAGTGAAAGTCCCAAGTCAGAGAGCTTGTTTTTAACTTCTTCAAGCGACTTTCTACCCAAATTACGTACCTTCATCATGTCAGCTTCAGTCTTGTTTGTAAGTTCCTGAACTGTATTAATACCAGCACGTTTCAAACAATTATATGAACGAACAGACAAATCAAGTTCTTCGATTGTCATTTCGAGCATTTTCTCTTTATGAGTTTCTTCCTTTTCAACCATGACTTCTGTATTTTTAGCTTCATCAGTTAAATTAACAAAAATATCAAGATGATCCGTCAGAATTTTAGCGGCTAAACTAATAGCCTCTCTAGGATTGATGGAACCATTTGTCCAAACGTCCAGCGTTAATTTATCAAAGTCATTACGCTTACCAACACGCGTACTCTCAACTTGATAGTTAACGCGTTCAATCGGGGTAAAAATAGAATCGACTGGCAAAACACCAATTGGCATATCATCCGACTTATTCTGATCAGCCGGAACATAGCCGCGACCTTGTTTAACCATCATTCGAACGTGAAAATGGCCACCTTCAGCTACAGTACAAATATATTGTTCAGGATTTAGCACTTCAATATCGCTATCGGTGATAATGTCCCCTGCAGTTACTTTTGCTGGGCCTTCAACATCGATCTCAACTGTCCGCTCTTCTTCACTATGTGATTTTAAAGCCAGCTTCTTGATATTCAAGATAATTTGTGTGACATCTTCAAGAACACCATCGATTGTTGAAAACTCATGCAAAACACCATCGATTTGGATACTTGAAACAGCCGCACCTGGTAATGAAGATAACAAAATTCTTCTAAGTGAATTACCGAGTGTCGTGCCATATCCACGTTCTAAAGGTTCGATAACAAATTTTCCATAATTTGTACTTTCATCAACCTTAGCAATAGTTGGCTTTTCAAATTCGATCATTCTTGTCAGTACCCCTTTCAAAATGAGTGGCGTTAATTAGATATACGTTCAGAAATAATATTGACAATCTATAATCGCACCCAACTAAACACGACGACGTTTTGGTGGACGAGAACCATTATGGGGTACTGGTGTAACGTCACGAATAGCCGTAACTTCTAAACCAGTAGCTTGAAGAGAACGAATTGCTGCTTCACGACCTGAACCAGGACCTTTAACTGCAACTTCAACTGACTTCATGCCATGCTCCATAGATTCTTTAGCAGCAGCTTCAGCAGCCATTTGTGCAGCAAATGGTGTTGATTTACGGCTACCCTTAAATCCAAGCGCACCTGCAGAAGACCATGCAACAGCGTTTCCTTGAGGGTCAGTAATCATTACTAAGGTATTATTAAATGTAGAATGGATGTGTGCTACGCCAGATTCAATATTCTTGCGTACACGACGCTTACGAGATGATTTTCTTGTTGCCATTAACGGAATTTCCCTCCTTTATGCTTATTTCTTCTTACCGGCGATAGAAACCTTAGGGCCTTTACGTGTCCGGGCATTATTCTTCGTGTTTTGACCACGAACTGGTAAGCCACGACGATGACGCATGCCACGGTAAGATCCAATTTCTTGAAGCCGTTTAATGTCTAAATTAACTGCACGGCGCAAGTCGCCTTCGACACGATAATTATCAACTTCTGCACGGATTTTATCTTCTTGATCTGGTGTTAAATCACTTGTACGAACATCTTCAGACACACCAGCACTAGCTAAAATCTTTTGTGCCGTTGTGTTTCCGATACCGTAAATGTAAGTTAACGCGATCACAATACGTTTATCTTTTGGTAAATCAATACCTGCAATACGAGCCATATTGCCACCTCCTATTTATTGATGATTAGCCTTGGCGTTGTTTGTGCTTTGGATTAGCAGAGCAAATAACCATAACGCGGCCTTTTCTTTTGATCACTTTACAATGTTCACACATTGGTTTTACAGATGGTCTTACTTTCATGCTGCATCCTCCTTAAATAAATTGAAGCTTAATTACTTGAAACGATATGTGATTCGACCCTTTGTCAAATCATAAGGTGACAGTTCAACAGTTACACGATCTCCAGGTAAAATACGAATATAGTGCATTCTGATTTTACCAGAAACATGCGCAAGAATCGTTGCACCATTTTCTAATTCGACTTTAAACATTGCGTTTGGTAAAGTGTCGATCACTTTACCTTCGACTTCGATTACATCATCTTTAGCCAAGTGGAATCCTCCTTAAAACTGAACGCATAAAAATGGCGAGAGCCTTTGCACTCACCGTCGTGTCATACCGAGTAAGTATACCATATTACAAATCAAATGCAACTGGTATGCCTGCTGGCACGCTACTTGGTAAGATTTGCCAATACTTTAGAAATATCTTTAAACACATCCGAGATATCTTGTTGGCCATTGATGGTATAAAGTAAGTCACGTGATTTATAAAAGTCGATCAACGGTGTATTCATCTTAATGTTAACATCTAATCTATTCTTAACGGTTTCAGGCTTGTCGTCTTCCCGTTGATAGAATTCATGTCCACCGCAGCGATCACAAGTACCTTCAACTTTTGGAGGATTGTAGATCTTATGATAAGTTGCCCCACAAGTCTTGCAAATAAATCTGCCTGAAAGCCGATCAACTAAGATCTTAGGATCAACATCAATATTGATGACAGCATCCAGTGGCTTGTGTAATTCTTCAGTAATCGTTTCTAATGCGTTAGCTTGGTCAATGTTTCTTGGAAAACCATCAAGCATATAACCAACCTTTGTATCCTCTTGACTCAATCGTTCCTTAACGATTGCATTGGTAATTTCATCAGGAACCAAGTTGCCTTGGTCCATAAACGATTTAGCTTTCATACCAACTTCAGTTTGATTAGCGATTGCATCGCGAAACATATCACCTGTTGAAATATGCGGAATTTCATAAGTATCTACAATTCTTTCAGCTTGTGTACCTTTGCCGGCACCAGGTAGACCCATTAAAATTAAATTCATATAAATCTCCTTAGCTCCTAATAAACCCTACGTATTCACGTTTCATCAATAAACCACTCAATTGCCGGTTCATTTCAATAGCTGCCTGAACGACAATTAAGAGACTTGTCCCACCTAGACCGATTGATTGAGGCAATCCCCAAATATTCGATGCTAACTGTGGTAACAACGCAATAACCCCAAGGAAAATAGAACCTACTGTTGACAACTTCATCAACATTGAAGAAATATATTTCTCGGTCTCTTTACCAGGCCAAACACTTGGAATATAACTGCCTTGCTTTTGCAAGTTTTCAGCAACCTTCTCAGGGTTAACTTGTACAAACGCATAGAAGAACGTAAATAATACAATGAGAACCGTATAGATGATTGCACCAGTTGTCGTCTGCATGCTAAAAACATTTTGCAAAACTTGGAACCAGTGATCTTCACTGTGGTTATTTTGAAACGCCATCAAAATAGTGGATGGGGTCACGATAAACGAACTAGCAAAGATAACTGGGATAACACCTGCAACGTTGATTTTTAGTGGTAGAAAGCTTTCACTACCGCCACCAACGACACGCCGTGTATATCTAATCGGAATCTTACGATTAGCCTGTTGTACATAAGTTACAAATTGTGTAATAGCCAAAACTAAAATTACTAAGACCGCAAGGAATATATAGCCTTTCCATTGATTACCCTTACCTGCATTAACGACTTGATCACGGAACAACTGATAGGAGCCGCTTGGTAATCGCGCGATAATACCGGCAAAAATAATCATGGTAATACCATTACCTAAACCTCGATCTGTAATTTGTTCGCCCATCCAAGTTAGTAACATTGTACCACCAGTCAAAATGATACCGATAATGACAAATGTTTTTGGCCCTGGATTTTTAACTAGCCCAATGCCACTTAGTGCATTAAAGCCAGCCGTGATCCCAATTGATTGTACGAAAGCAAGTACGATTGTTAAGTACCGAGTAGCTTGGTTCAACTTTCGTCGACCAACCTCCCCTTGTTTACTCCATTCGACAAACTTAGGGACAATATCCATTTGCAACAATTGAATGACGATCTGCGCGGTGATATATGGTGAGACACCCATTGAGAAGATGGAATAGTTCGTCAAACCGCCACCACTAACTGTATCTAACAATGAGATCAGGCCGGTTTGTCCAATCGAGTTCAAAGCCTTCGCATTTACGCCGGGCACCGTCACTTGGGAACCTAGACGATAAATGATTAAAATGCCCAGAGTAAAAAGAATTCGATTACGAATTTCTTTTACTTTGAAAGCATCTCTCAATGTTTTGAACAATTAAATCACCTCAATAGTGCCGCCAGCAGCTTCAACTGCTTCTTTGGCAGCTTGAGAGAATTGATTTACTTTAATGTTCAATTTGGTATTCAATTCACCCTTAGCAAGCAACTTAACACCTGATTTAGTATTTTTAACTACGCCAGATTCTTTTAAAACAGCTGGTGTAACTTCAGTACCTTCATCAAAGCGATTTAAGTCATGCAAATTAACTACTGCATATTCCTTATGGTTAATATTGTTAAACCCACGTTTTGGCATACGTCTGTATAAAGGCATTTGACCACCTTCAAAACCAAGACGTGTTTTACCACCGGAACGTGCCAATAAACCTTTTTGACCACGGCCAGCAGTTTTACCAGTACCAGATGAAGTACCACGACCAACATGCTTACGGTTATGACGTGAACCTTCGCTTGCTTTTAATTCGTGTAGTTTCATTGAGTGCACCTCCTTGTATTTATTAGTCTTCGATTGCTTCAACGCTAACAAGATGTGCGATCTTTAAAACAGCGCCTCTTGTTGCGGCATTATCAGGTTTTACAACACTGCTGCTCACACGGCCAAGGCCTAATTCCTTAACAATTTTACGTTGCGCTGGGATACGGTGAGCGGCACTGCGTCTCAATGTAATCTTTAATTGAGCCATCTGTTATGAGCCTCCTAGCCTTCTAAACTTTCGACAGAAATGCCACGAAGTGCTGCAACTTCGGATGCTGTCTTCAATGATTTCAAAGCTTCCATCGTTGCACGAATAACATTAATTGGTGTGTTGCGGCCAAGTGATTTACTTGTAACATCAGCAACACCGCCTAATTCCATGATGGCACGAACTGCACCACCAGCGGCAACACCAGAACCAGCTTCAGCAGGTTTTAACATAATTCGACCAGCACCAAAACGGCCAATAACTTCATGAGGAATTGTTGTACCAACCATTGGTACTTCAACTAAACTCTTCTTAGCAGCATCTGCAGCTTTACGAATTGCTTCTGGAACTTCTTGAGCTTTACCAGTACCAAAGCCAACGTGACCGTTCTTATCGCCAACAATAACGATTGCAGCGAAACGCAAGCGACGACCACCTTTAACAACTTTGGTAACCCGGTTGATAGAAACAACGCGATCTTCTAAATCTAAATGTGTTGGATCAATGAATGATGCCATTTACCAGTTACCTCCTTGTTAGAATTCTAATCCATTTTCTCTAGCAGCATCAGCTAAAGCTTTTACACGACCATGATACAAGTACCCACCACGATCAAATACGACAGCTTTTAAGCCTTTTGCTTCAGCACGTTTAGCGATTAATTCACCAACGGCTTGTGCTTGTTCAGTTTTGTTACCACTAGCAGTTAATTCTTTGTCTAATGTGGAGGCACTGACTAGCGTCACACCCGCTACGTCATCAATTAATTGCGCGTAGATGTGTTTGTTAGAACGGAATACGTTCAAGCGTGGGCGCTCAGCAGTACCAGAAATCTTGTTACGAACACGCATATGACGCTTTTGACGTGTCTTATTTTTATCTGGTTTCGTAATCAAATATTTTCACCTCTATAAGTATAGTCAGCGCTAAGCTGCGTTATTTACCAGTTTTACCTTCTTTGCGGCGTACATATTCGTCAACATAACGAATACCTTTACCTTTATAAGGTTCTGGTGGACGCACACCGCGGATCTTTGCAGCAAATTCTCCAATAACTTGTTTACTGATACCACTCAAATTAATCTCAGTATTGGAAGGCACTTCGATTGCAACACCTTCTGGTGCTTCCATTTCTACTGGATGAGAGTAGCCAACATTAAGTACGAGTTTTTTGCCTTGTAATTGGGCACGGTAGCCGACACCAACAAGTGTTAATTTCTTAGTGTAACCTTCCGTTACGCCTAAAACCATGTTGTTCAAATTGGCACGCATAGTACCGTGTAAAGCTTTATAAGAATCATCTGGACGGTCCAGTTTGATTTCTTGTCCTTCTTGAGTGATTGTAATAGCTGGATCAAAATGACGTGTTAATTGACCTTTTGGCCCTTTAACTGTGTAATTTTCACCATCTTTAGTTACTGTTACACCTTCAGGAATATTAATTACTTTATAACCAATACGACTCACTTAATCTGCACCTCCTTGATTACCAAATGTATGCAAGTACTTCGCCGCCGACGTTCTTTTGACGGGCTTCTTTATCAGTGATAATACCGTTAGATGTTGAAATAACAGCAATTCCTAAACCATTTAATACTTTAGGAACATCATCAGCTTTAACATAGTTTCTTAAACCTGGACGTGAAATACGTTTCAAACCAGTAATCACACGTTGATTATCTTTGCCATATTTTAAGAAAATACGGATGATGCCTTGCTTGTCATCGTCAATGACTTCAAAATCACGAATAAAACCTTCACGTTTTAAAATTTCTGTGATTGCAGTTTTTACTTTAGAAGCAGGAACATCTAAAGAATCATGTCTGACCATGTTCGCATTACGAATGCGTGTTAAGTAATCAGCAATCGGATCAGTTAAAGACATGTTGCGTTTCCTCCTTTAATTTAATTTATTTTACCAACTTGCTTTTTTCATGCCAGGGATTTGACCTTCATGAGCTAATTCACGTAAGCAAATACGGCATAATTTAAATTTACGATAAACAGAATGAGGACGACCGCAACGTTCACAACGTGTATATTCTTGAGTTGAATATTTAGCAGGTCTCTTATTCTTTGCAATGAGAGATTTCTTTGCCAATGTTAAACCTCCTTATTTAGCGAAAGGCATGCCAACTTGTTTCAGAAGTTCCAAGCCTTCTTCGTCTGTATTCGCTGTTGTCACAATGACGACGTCCAACCCACGAACACGATCAACTTGATCATAATCAATTTCTGGGAAAATTAACTGTTCTTTGATACCTAATGTATAGTTACCACGGCCATCAAATGATTTTGGACTAATACCATGAAAATCACGTACACCTGGTAAAGATACATTGATCAATTTATCTAAGAAATCCCACATGCGTTCGCCACGTAATGTGACTTTAGCACCAATAGCCATACCTTCACGGAGACGGAAGCCGGCAATAGATTTTTTAGCTTTGGTGATTAATGGTTTTTGACCAGAAATTAAAGTTAATTCGTCAACGGCTTTATCAAGATTCTTTGAATTAGATACTGCATCACCAACACCCATGTTTAAAACGATTTTTTCAATCTTAGGTGTTTGCATCACAGATGTATAGTTAAACTTTTCCATCAATGCTGGTGTAATTTCTTTTGTATATTTTGCTTTCAAACGGTTTTCCATTCGTTTATTTTCCTCCTTTCAGAATTAGTTATCGATCTGTTCACCAGAGCGTTTTGCATAGCGAACTTTTTTACCATCAACGATCTTGTGACCGATTCTTGAAGGTTTGTTATCTTTAGGATCTAATAATTGTACGTTTGAAACATGAATCGCAGCTTCAACGTCAACAATGCCACCTGAAGGATTTTCATTCGTTGGTTTTTGGTGTTTTTTGATCATATTGACACCTTCAACTACAACGCGATCTTTCTTTGGTAAAACCTTAGTGACAGTGCCTTCTTTACCTTTATCTTTACCGCTAATTACACGGACTTTATCGCCGGTTTTTACAAACATCTATTTCGACACCTCCAAATCCTTTCAAGGTCTACTATTAAAGTACTTCTGGAGCTAATGACACAATCTTCATGAAGTCATTTTCACGAAGTTCACGAGCAACAGGGCCAAAAATACGAGTACCACGTGGGCTCTTGTCTGGATTAATAATAACTGCTGCATTTTCATCAAAACGGATGTATGAACCATCTGTCCGGCGTGCACCTGAGCGTGTACGGACGATAACAGCTTTCACAACGTCACCCTTTTTGACAACGCCACCTGGTGTTGCTTGTTTAACAGTTGCAACGATTACATCGCCAATGTTCGCAGTTTTGCGGTTTGAACCACCAAGTACTTTGATTGTAAGGATTTCACGAGCGCCAGAATTATCGGCAACTTTTAATCGGCTTTCTTGTTGAATCAATTGTGCAGCCTCCCTTCAATTAGATTATAAAGTAACAGATTTCTCAACAATTTCCAGTAAACGGAAGCGTTTGAGTTTAGACAGCGGACGAGTTTCCATGATGCGGACAATATCGCCAACTTTTGCTTCATTATTTTCATCATGTGCATAATACTTCTTAGAATAACGGACACGTTTCTTGTATACAGGATGTGCCTTGTAAGTTTCAACAACAACAGTGATTGTCTTATCAGTCTTGTCTGAAACTACACGACCTTGATATACTTTACGTTCATTACGAGTGTTTTCTGATTCGCTCAAATTGTGTCGCTCCTTTCGTTGTTTACTTGTTGAGTTCTTGTTGTCTTAAAACAGTTTTGATCCGCGCAATATTCTTGCGAACTTGTTTAAGACGTGCTGTATTTTCTAATTGACCTGTCGCTTGTTGAAAATGTAAGTTGAATAATTCTTCTTTATATTCTTTTTCTTTGGCAAGCATTTCGTCAGTGGTTAATTCTTTAATATCTTTAGCCTTCATCTGATTCGCCACCTACTTCCTCACGCTTAACAAACTTAGTCCGAATCGGCAACTTGTTAGAAGCCAAGCGTAATGCTTCACGAGCAGTTTCTTCAGGCACACCAGCAATTTCGAAAAGAATCTTTTCGCGTTTTACTGGTGCAACCCACCCTGCGGGTGCACCTTTACCGGAACCCATACGTACACCTACACCTTTTGCAGTGTATGATTTATGAGGGAAAATTCTAATCCAAATCTTACCACCACGTTTTGTGTATCGAGTCATGGCAATACGTGCAGCTTCGATTTGACGGTTAGAAATCCAATGAGATTCTAACGCTTGTAAGCCGTATTCACCGAAGTTTACTTCTTTACCGCCTTTAGCAGCGCCGCGCATTTTACCACGGAACTCACGACGATGTTTGACACGTTTTGGTACGAGCATTATTATTTTCCTCCTTCCGTTTTGTTTGTTGCTGGTTTATCAGGTAGTACTTCACCCCGATAGATCCAGGTCTTAACACCTAACTGACCATAAGTTGTTGTAGCTTCTTGCCAAGAATAATCGATATCAGCTCTTAAAGTGTGCAATGGTACTGTACCTTCTGTATGCCATTCTTTACGGGCAATATCTGCACCATTTAAACGACCAGAGATCTGAATCTTAATGCCCTTAGCACCAGCACGCATTGTACGTTGGATAGCTTGACGTTGCGCACGACGGAAAGCAACACGAGCTTCCAATTGACGTGCAACACCTTCGCCAACAAGCTTAGCGTCAAGGTCAGGTTTTTTGATTTCAATGATATTAATGTGAACTTTACGTCCCGTCAAGTTATTCAATTCTTTCCGAAGATTTTCAACTTCAGAACCACCTTTACCAATAACCATTCCTGGTTTAGCAGTGTGAATTGAAATATTAACGCGGTTAGCGGCACGTTCGATTTCAACTTCAGAAACAGAAGCATCAACTAATCGTTTATTGATATATTTACGGATTCTTAAATCTTCATGAAGAAAAGTTGCGAAATCCTTTTCAGCGTACCATTTGGCATCCCAATCTTTAATGACGCCGACGCGGAAACCAATTGGATTAATCTTTTGTCCCAAGTTATTCCCTCCTTAATCTTCTTTTTCGGATACGACAACAGTAATATGACTTGTGCGTTTATTGATTGGAGATGCAGAACCTTTTGCCCGTGGGCGGAAACGTTTCAGTGTTGGGCCTTCATTGACGAAAGCTTCACTGACAAACAGGTTTTCAGCATCTAAATCATAGTTATGTTCAGCGTTAGCAATTGCTGATTTTAACACTTTAGCAACAACGGGTGAGGCACCACGAGGTGTAAACTGCAAAATAGCCAAGGCTTCAGCGACACTTCTTCCACGAATTGTATCAACGACAAGGCGAACCTTACGAGGAGCAATGCGGACAGTTTTAGCTGTAGCTGTTGCTGATGTTACTTGAGCTTGATCTGCCATTTATATTTCTCCTTTCCTAACGGGCTACCTTTGTCTTTTTATCATCAGTACCGTGACCACGGAACGTACGAGTTGGTACAAATTCACCGAGTTTATGACCTACCATATCCTCTTGAATATAAACCGGAACGTGTTTTCTCCCGTCATAAACAGCAATGGTATAACCAATAAAACTAGGGAAAATAGTAGAACGACGAGACCAAGTACGAATGACTTGTTTCTTTTCTTGATCGGCTTGAGCTTCAATCTTCTTTAGAAGATGCTCATCTGCGAAAGGTCCTTTTTTCAGGCTGCGACCCATTATGAAACCTCCTTTTAATAATTACGAACCAGATTATTTAGTACGATGACGTACGATAAATTTCTCGGATTTAGATTTACTATTACGTGTCTTCTTACCGAGCGTCTTCTTACCCCATGGTGACATAGGTGATGGACGACCGATTGGTGCTTTACCTTCACCACCACCATGTGGGTGATCGTTAGGGTTCATAACTGAACCACGAACTGTTGGCCGGAAACCCATCCAACGTTTACGTCCAGCTTTACCAATACTGATTAATTCATGTTGTTCATTACCAACTTCACCGACAGTTGCACGGGCTGCTGATAGAACCATCCGAACTTCACCAGATGATAAACGAACTAAAGTATATTTACCTTCGCGACCTAGAACTTGAGCTGAGGTGCCGGCAGAACGAACTAATTGTCCACCCTTACCTGGTTTCAATTCGATGTTATGAACTAATGTACCAACAGGGATATTAGCCAATGGTAATGCATTACCTGGTTTAATATCTGCTTCAACACCAGATTCAACAACATCGCCAACTTTTAAGTTCTTTGGTGCTAAGATATAAGACTTGACACCATCTGCATAGTGCAGTAATGCAATATTAGCTGAACGGTTTGGATCATATTCAATAGCTTTAACAAGTGCGTTAACGCCATCTTTTGTACGTTTGAAATCAATAATACGGTACTTTTGTTTATGACCACCACCACGATGACGAACAGTAATATGTCCGTGCGCGTTACGACCAGCCGTATGACTTTGTGACTCTAAAAGCGTCTTTTCAGGTTTTGTTTTCGTGATTTCTGCAAAATCTGAAGCGGTCATATTACGACGGCCGTTTGTGGTTGGTTTATATTTAATAATTCCCACGTGACGTCCCTCCTAAATAATTAATCTTCAAAAATCTTGATTGGTTCTGAATCTTCAGTTAAAGTAACAACGGCCTTGCGACGCTTATTTGTCAAGCCTTCATAGCGGCCCACGCGTTTCTTTTTAGGGTGAACATTCATGATGTTAACTTTTTCAACTTTAACGTTGAAAATTTCTTCAACGGCCTTACGAACGGCCACTTTATTAGCATCCACATCAACGTCGAAGGTATATTTGCGATCGTCCATAGCATTCATACTAGCTTCGGTAACGATTGGACGTTTAATGATATCTCTAGCTGTCATTATGCAAGTACCTCCTCAATTTGTTGTAATGCTTTCTTAGTTAGAACTAATTTGTCACTGTTTGCGACATCTAAAACATTGACTTGATCAGCAGCAAGTACTGAAACGCCCTCAATGTTGCGTGCAGACAATGCAACTGTATCGTTGCCAGCTTCAAGTGCTAGCAATAATTTCCCATCAAGTTTTAAGTTTGCTAAAACTTGTGTAAATTCTTTTGTTTTTGGCTTTTGTAATGACAATTCATCAACGACAACCAAATCACCATCTAACACTTTCTGAGAAAGTACCGACTTAATTGCTAAGCGACGAACTTTTTTAGGTAGCTTGTAACCGTACTTTCTTGGAGTTGGGCCAAAGACAATACCACCGCCACGCCATTGTGGTGAACGGATAGAGCCTTGTCGTGCACGACCTGTACCCTTTTGGCGCCATGGTTTACGACCACCACCACGAACAGCAGATCTGTTCTTCGTTGAGTGTGTCCCCTGACGTTTACCAGCACGTTGCATGATGATTGCATCATAGACAACGTTATCGTTTGGTTCAATGCCGAAAATTTCATCTTTCAAATCAACTGTTCCGTTTTCAGAACCATCTTGTTTGAATAATTTTACGCTTGTCATTATTTAGCCTCCCTTCGTTTAATTATTTAACTGTTTTCACGGCAGATCTGATCGTTACAAATGAATGTTTTGAACCAGGCACATTACCTTTAATCAAAATTGCATTTTTGTCAGTATCTACACGAACGATTTCAAGATTTTGCATTGTAACAGTGTTGTTACCCATCCGTCCTGGCAAAGGTTTACCTTTGAACACACGGTTAATGATAGAACCCATTGAACCAGCAACACGATGATAACGAGAGCCGTGGGTTTCAGGACCCCGAGATTGGTTATTTTTCTTAATGTTACCTTGGTAACCATGACCTTTAGAGACACCAGTTACGTCAACAACGTCGCCCGCTGCAAAGGTATCAACCTTAACTTCGTCTCCTACTTGATAATCCCCCAGCTCGACATTTCTGATTTCTCTAATGAAGCGCTTAGGGGCCGTGTTTGCTTTTGCTACATGACCTTTCGCAGGTTTGTTGGACAAGATCTCACGTTTGTCGTCAAATCCAAGTTGTACAGCTTCGTAACCGTCTGTTTCAACAGTTTTAACTTGAAGTACTACATTTGGTTCAGCTTCAATTACTGTAACTGGGATCAATTCGCCATTGTCAGTGAAAACTTGCGTCATACCTACCTTTTTGCCTAAGATTCCTTTTCTGGTCATGAGTACACCTCCATATAATGATATAGTTTATTAATTAAAGTTTGATTTCAATGTCAACACCGCTTGGTAAATCGAGTTTCATCAAAGCGTCAACTGTTTTTGGCGTTGGGTTGATGATGTCGATCAAGCGTTTATGTGTCCGCATTTCAAATTGTTCACGTGAATCTTTGTATTTATGTGGTGCACGAATGACCGTATACAAAGTTCTTTCTGTTGGCAATGGAATTGGCCCAGAAATACCTGCACCAGTTCTTTGAGCAGTTTGAACAATCTTATCAGCAGATTGGTCTAAAATACGATGCTCATATGCCTTTAAACGAATACGAATTTTTTGCTTTGCCATCTTGTTACCTCCTTCGTCTATTATCTTTAGTAGACTAGCTCGGTGAAAATTCCCCACACACCCATGGCAATGCATCCGGGTGTGTCGCAACCTTCCACGTCTTAACTAATTACTCTTTAATAAAAGAGCACACTGATCCTTAAAATCAGCACTTTTAATATTCTACTCGAATCCCACGGATAACGCAAGTTTTTTTTTGATGACCGTAATATTTTGAGTTGACAAGACAGGAGTATATCGCTTAAATTTAATCCATTAACAAAGGAGCTGATTAAATGACCACACCTAAAGCACTGATCATCATCGATTACACCAATGATTTCGTTGCCGACCAGGGTAGTTTGACGACTGGTAAACCAGCGCAAGCCTTGGATGATTTTATCTCACAACGCGCTCAAACTTACTTAGATCAAAATAACTTTATTTTTTTGCCAACAGATGTGCACGTTCCTAATGATCCCTATCATCCAGAGAGTAAACTATTCCCACCGCATAATGTTCGCAATACTTGGGGGCGCGAACTTTTTGGCAAAACTGGTATTTGGTTCTCAGACCATCAAGCGGATGATCACGTTATTTTTCTTGATAAAACGCACTATAATGCTTTTGCAGGTACAAATCTAGATTTACTGTTGCGTGCGCGCCATATTTCAGAAATTGAACTTGTTGGCGTTGTTACCGATATTTGTATTTTGCACACGGCAGTTGGTGCTTATGATTTAAGTTATGATATCACCATTCCCGAGGCTGGCGTCGCCAGTTTCAATGCGGCGGGTCATCAATGGGCACTTACACATTTTAAAGATGTTTTGGGGGCAACGGTTATTGCCAATAGTTAAAGGCGTTCCGACATAAATTAGTGCAAATAAAAAAGCGATAGCTATTAAGCCATCGCTTTTTTTGTTTAATCATCAGAAGAAACATTGCCACCATTTTTCTTGATGATTTCTGCTTGAATTGATTTTGGTACAGCTTCGTAATGATCAAATGTCATTGTAAAGGTACCACGACCTTGTGTTGCTGAACGCAAGGTTGTTGCGTAACCGAACATTTCTGATAATGGTACGAACGCATTAACTACCTGAGCATTCCCACGTGCTTCCATACCTTCAACACGACCACGACGTGCAGTTACTTGACCCATCACATCACCGAGATATTCTTCAGGGGCAACAACTTCAACTTTCATGATTGGTTCCAGAATGACCGCACCGGCACTCTTAGCAGCATTACGTAATGCCAAGGAAGCAGCAACTTTAAAGGCCGCTTCAGATGAATCGACTTCATGATAAGAACCATCGTATAACTTAGCTTTGATATCAATCAATGGATATCCGGCAAGAACACCGTTTTCCATAGCTTCTTTCAAACCTTGTTCAACAGATGGAATGTATTCACGCGGTACAACACCACCGACGATAGCATTCTCGAATTCGAAACCTTTACCTTCATCATTTGGTGTAAATTCGATCCATACATCACCATATTGACCTTTACCACCAGACTGACGGACAAACTTACCTTGGGCGGAAGTTTGCTTAGTAAATGTTTCACGGTATGCAACTTGAGGTTCCCCAACTTTGGCAGCAACCTTAAATTCACGTTTCATCCGGTCAACCATGATATCCAAATGCAATTCGCCCATTCCAGCGATCAATGTTTCACCAGTTTCGGGGTTTGTTTCAGCTTGGAAAGTTGGATCTTCTTCAGCAAGTTTTTGCAAAGCATTATCTAACTTATCACGATCTTCTTTTGAATTTGGTTCAATGGAAACTTGGATAACTGGATCTGGAATTTCCAATGATTCAAGAATCAATGGATGGTCCACATCTGTCAATGAATCCCCAGTTGTCGTATTCTTCAAACCGATCGCAGCTGCGATATCACCAGAGAATACTTCAGGAATCTCTTGACGATGGTTCGCATGCATCTGTAACAAACGACCAACACGTTCACGTGTGTCTTTTGTGGCATTCAATACATAAGAACCAGCTTCAAGTGTTCCAGAGTAAACACGGATATA
This sequence comes from Agrilactobacillus fermenti, assembly GCF_047943045.1. Classification (GTDB taxonomy): domain Bacteria; phylum Bacillota; class Bacilli; order Lactobacillales; family Lactobacillaceae; genus Agrilactobacillus; species Agrilactobacillus fermenti. The sequence goes on from NZ_CP181347.1 coordinate 1,909,283, forward strand.
AGTTAAACGGCCAACAAACGGATCAGTTGCGACTTTAAAAGCTAAAGCAGCAAAGTCTTTATCGTCACCGGCTGTTAATTCAACTTTTTCTTCAGTAGCTGGGTCTGTCGCGTTATAAGGGCGAACATCCAGAGGTGAAGGCAAGTAGTCAACAACGGCATCCATTAACATCTGAACACCTTTGTTTTTGAACGCAGAACCAGCTAAAACTGGATAGAACTTCAAGTCGATCGTTGCTTTACGGATAGCTTGACGAAGTTCATCATTACTGATCTCTTCACCTTCAAGATATTTCTCCATAATGTCATCATCAACATCTGCAACTGCTTCAACTAAATCTTGACGCATTTTTTCAGCTTTTGCTCTGTATTCTTCAGGTACGTCAACAGTATCCCATTTTGTACCTAATTCATCTTCGTCATACAAGTCAGCTTTCATTTCGATCAAGTCAATAACGCCTTCGAATTCATCTTCAGCACCAATTGGCATTTGGATCGGATGTGCATTAGCTTGTAAACGATCATGTAATGTTTGAACAGAATAATCAAAGTTTGCACCAAGTTTATCCATCTTGTTAACAAACACCAACCGTGGCACGCCATAAGTTGTTGCTTGACGCCAAACATTTTCAGTTTGTGGTTCAACCCCAGATTGAGCATCTAATACAGTGATCGCACCATCCAACACACGTAAAGAACGTTCAACTTCAATTGTAAAGTCCACGTGCCCTGGTGTGTCGATGATATTGATCCGTGTATCATGCCATTGTGCGGTTGTGGCAGCTGATGTAATTGTAATACCACGTTCTTGTTCTTGTTCCATCCAGTCCATTTGTGATGCCCCTTCATGGGTTTCACCAATTTTATGGATTTTACCAGTATAATACAAGATACGTTCGGTTGTCGTCGTTTTACCAGCATCGATATGAGCCATGATCCCGATATTACGAGTCTTAGCTAAAGGGAATTCACGGGTATTTGCCATGAATTTAATAACTCCTCTCTATAAACAATGGCTACTATAGAAAGAAACGTCTATAATAGCCACAAAAATAAAAAATTACCAGCGATAATGTGCGAAAGCACGGTTGGCATCAGCCATCTTATGAGTATCTTCACGTTTCTTAACGGCAGCGCCTGTATTGTTAGCAGCGTCCATTACTTCGTTAGCTAACCGTTCATCCATCGTATGTTCACCACGTAAACGCGCATAGTTTACGATCCAACGCAAACCTAATGTTGTCCGTCTTTCAGGTCGAACTTCGATTGGTACTTGATAGTTAGAACCACCGATACGGCGTGCTTTAACTTCAAGTACTGGCATAACGTTCTTCATTGCTTGTTCAAAAACTTCCAAAGGATCGTTGCCAGTCTTTTCTTTAACGATATCAAAAGCATCGTATAAGATTGTTGAAGCAGTACCACGTTTACCATCAACCATCAAATGATTGATCAAACGAGTCACTAATTTTGAATTATAAATTGGATCTGGTAATACGTCGCGTTGTGCGATGTGCCCTTTTCTTGGCATTTCATGACCTCCTAAAACTTAAATCAGCTATTATTTCTTAGGCTTCTTAGTACCATACTTGGAACGACCTTGCATCCGATCAGTAACACCGGCAGTATCCAAAGCACCACGTACGATATGATAACGAACACCAGGTAAATCCTTAACACGTCCGCCACGAATTAAAACAACACTATGTTCTTGCAAGTTATGACCGATACCAGGAATATAAGCAGTAACTTCGATCAAGTTTGACAAACGAACACGGGCATATTTACGTAAAGCTGAGTTAGGTTTCTTAGGTGTCATGGTACCAACACGCGTTGCAACGCCACGTTTTTGTGGTGCTGGGTTTTTGACCATTGATTTCTTCATACTATTGTAGCCAAAGTTCAAAGCTGGAGAATTGGATTTGGTTGTCCGGCTTTTACGGCCATGGCGTACTAATTGATTAATTGTAGGCATGTAATATCCTCCTTGAATTACTGTATCCTAAATGTGATTTCAAGTCCACACATCCAGGCGTTTTCTTTTAGGCAAAAAAATATGCAAATATGTCTGCATGAATAGCTTAACTGACAGTCAGCACGATTATCAATTTAAAACTGCACAGAAAAGTACCTAAACCAATATACCAGCATGGCTAAAGACTGTCAACTCAATTCACGAATTAACTAAAATAAAAAATCTAGTTTTATTCGTACTTTATTCTAAGAATATTTTATAAGGTTGGTGTCTTTATGCTGTTTTTGGGTTTTATCTGTGGCGCTTGCTGGGCTTCCTTTTGCGGCTGCTTAGCTTATCGGCTGCCCTTACATCTCAATCTAGGCGGTCGCTCCTGCTGTGATCACTGCGCCCGCCAACTACGCTGGTTTGAATTAATACCTATTCTAAGTTATTTATTATTGCGTGGTCACTGCCGTGCCTGTCAAACTAAAATTAATCCTGCACTAATCATTGGTGAGTGCCTTAGTGGCCTGTTTGCGCTTAAGCTAACCCAGATCTTTTTATGGCAGCCCTTACCACTTTTCATTCATAGTTTATTATGGTTTGGCTGTTTAATTTTTCTCAGTTACTTGGACTATTATACTCAATTTATTTATCCTGCTTTATTGCTGCCACTCATCATTCATCGTTTCACCATCATAACTACAACTCAAATTTTAATCAGTCAACTGTTGCTTGCTGGCTGTTGTTTTATGGCATTAATCATCATCAGTCAAAATGGTCGTCTTCTTGGCTTTGGAGATATTGAACTATTAACAGTGATTGCCTTTTGTTTTGATTTAAATTATCTATTGCATATCTTATTATTTGGCTCAGGTATCGCTTTGATTTTTATTTTATTTCATCACAATAAAGCCACAAAGAAACATCTCCCAATCCCCTTTGTACCTTTCATTACATTGGGATTTTATCTTGCTCAATTCTAAGTAGAGCGCGTGTTTCCTAAATATTGCGCACTAAAAAAAGAGCCAAGTCACATTTTAGTGGACTTGGCTCTTTTAATGATCTTAATTAATCTTTTTTAGGTTCATCACTGTGCAGTTGTTTTTCCAAATCAGAGATCGAATAAACATTATCTGATGTGGCACCCACACTTTGAGGTTCCATGTGACGGTATTTTGACATCCCTGTTCCAGCAGGAATGATCTTACCAATAATTACGTTCTCTTTCAGACCAATCAATGGATCGTTCTTACCACGAATCGACGCATCTGTTAATACACGCGTTGTTTCCTGGAAGGATGCAGCTGATAAGAAACTGTTTGTTTCTAGTGATGCTTTCGTGATACCTAGCAAGACTGGTCGGCCAGTTGCAGGAATGCCACCATTGATCAAAGTCTTATGGTTTTGTGTTGTGAAATCAGCAATATCCAATAAAGTCCCTGGTAGAATGTCCGTATCGCCTGGATCTAAGACCCTGATCTTACGGAGCATTTGTCGTACCATTACTTCTACGTGCTTATCACTGATTTCCACACCTTGCATCCGATAAACTTTTTGAACTTCACTTAACAGATAGTTTTCAGTGGCAATTTCATCACGCACTTTGATCAATTGCTTAGGATCGACAGAACCACCAGTCAATTTATCCCCACGTTCAACATGGTCACCTTCAGCGACAACAATGTTAGAAACATACGGTACTGAGTAAGTTCTTGTATCTGTTGTACCTTCAACGGTAATTTCACGCGTGTGTTCTGCTGGGTTTTCATCAACAGCCGTGATTTCACCAGTGACCTCTGTAATCGTTGCTAAACCTTTAGGATTACGAGCTTCAAAGATTTCTTGGACACGAGGGAGCCCTTGAGTGATATCTTCACCACCAGCAACACCACCGGTATGGAAGTTACGCATCGTCAACTGTGTCCCGGGTTCACCGATAGATTGAGCAGCAACAGTACCAACTGCTTCGCCGACTTCAACTTCTTCACCGATTGCTAAGTTGCGGCCGTAGCACTTCTTGCAGACACCGTGTTTTGTGTTACATGTAAAGACGGAACGAATCGTGACTTCAGTGACACCGGCATCAACAATCTTTTGTGCCATATCTTCATCCATCAGTTCATTCTTACCAATGATCTTTTCACCAGTTTCAGGATCCACAACTGATTTCATTGTATAACGGCCAACTAAGCGGTCATACAACGGTTCGATCATTTCATTGCCCTCTTTAATTGCTGTCACAACTAGACCGCGATCAGTACCACAATCTTCTTCACGAACAATAACATCCTGGGCAACATCAACCAAACGACGTGTCAAGTAACCGGAATCGGCAGTCTTCAACGCTGTATCGGTCATACCTTTACGGGCACCATGGGTACTCATAAACATTTCCATGACTGATAATCCTTCACGGAAGTTTGAAGTAACGGGCACTTCCATCATCCCACCGTTAGGCGCAGCCATCAAACCACGCATACCAGCAAGCTGAGTAAAGTTAGAGATGTTACCACGCGCCCCAGAATCACTCATCATTGAAATTGGGTTAGACGGATCAAAACTGTCAATCAGTTTTTGTTGAATCGTATCCTTCGCATCATTCCAAATACTGATGACCCGGTTATGGCGTTCCTCATCCGTAATCAAACCACGACGGAATTGTTTGGAAACAGTTGCAACTTTCTTATGGGCATCCTCAACAATATCATCTTTTTCAGTTAATGTTGGTACATCCGCAACCCCAACAGTTAACCCAGAATCAGTACAGATCGTGTAGCCAAGTTCTTTCATGTCATCTAGTAATTCTGAAGTCCGTTGTACTTTATAGACCTTAAATACTTGGGCAATAATATCACTCAAGAAGCCCTTCTTAAACGGATCCACGAGCGCCATACTTTCAAACTTAGCTTGAATGTCTTCGCCTTCGTCTAAGAAGTATTTATCAGGCACACCATTGATCAAGTTATCATTGCTAGGTTCATTCAAATATGGAAAATCAGCAGGCAGGATCTCGTTGAAAATAGCCTTACCAACAGAAGTTAGCATAATTTTACCGCGTTGTGCATCTGGGAATGGTTTTTGGGTCATTTCAGCAGTTGAAAGTCCGATACGTGTGTGTAAGTGCACGTCACCGTTACGGTAAGCCATCACAACTTCATCGACATCCTTGAAGACCATGCCTTCACCATGACGGCCTTTTTCTTCAAGTGTCAGATAATAGTTCCCTAACACAACGTCCTGCGATGGTGTAACGATTGGTTTCCCATCTTTCGGTGCCAAAATATGATGAGCAGCCAGCATAAGCATACGTGCTTCAGCTTGAGCTTCATCAGACAATGGCACGTGGACGGCCATTTGATCCCCATCAAAGTCGGCATTATAGGCTTCACAAGCCAATGGATGCAAACGAATAGATTTACCATCAACTAAGACAGGTTCAAATGCTTGAATACCCAAACGATGCAACGTCGGTGCTCGGTTCAGAAGAACTGGCCGCTCTTTAATTACATCTTCTAATACATCCCAAACATCATCATCTTGACGTTCAATTTTACGTTTGGCATTTTTAATGTTTGACGCAATTTCACGTTTGACTAATTCACGCATCACAAACGGCTTGAATAATTCAAGTGCCATTTCACGTGGTAACCCACATTGGTAGAACTTCAAAGTTGGGCCAACATCAATAACCGAACGACCAGAATAGTCAACACGCTTACCTAGTAAGTTCTGACGGAAACGGCCTTGCTTACCTTTCAGCATGTGTGAAAGTGACTTCAATGGCCGATTACCCGGTCCAGTTACAGGACGGCCACGGCGACCATTATCGATCAAAGCATCGACTGCTTCTTGCAACATCCGTTTTTCGTTTTGAACAATGATACTTGGCGCATTCAAATCCAACAGACGTTTCAAACGGTTATTACGGTTGATCACCCGACGATATAAGTCATTCAGATCACTTGTCGCAAAACGACCACCTTCTAATTGCACCATTGGCCGTAGATCCGGTGGAATTACAGGAATACAGTCCATAACCATCCATTCAGGATGATTGCCGCTCTTACGGAAAGCATCTAAGATATCTAACCGATGAATGGCACGAACTCGTTTTTGGCCTTGCGCTGACTTCAGATCTTCTTTTAATTCAGCGACTTCTTTTTCTAAATCAACATCTTGTAACAATTCCTTGATGGCTTCAGCACCCATCTTAGCATTGAAAGTATGACCATATTGATCTAGTTTGTCACGGTATTCACGCTCTGTGAGTAATTGTTTCTTTTCAAGGGGTGTGTCCCCACCGTCGATAACGACGTAAGAAGCAAAATAGATGATTTCTTCAAGTGCGCGGGGACTCATATCTAAAACAAGACCCATTCGGCTTGGAATCCCTTTGAAATACCAAATATGGGAAACTGGCGCAGCAAGTTCAATATGACCCATCCGTTCACGGCGAACTTTTGAACGTGTCACTTCAACGCCACAGCGATCACAAACGATCCCCTTATAACGGATCCGTTTGTACTTACCACAGGCACATTCCCAGTCTTTAGTAGGTCCAAAAATACGTTCATCGAACAAACCATCTCGTTCTGGTTTCAAAGTTCGATAGTTGATCGTTTCCGGCTTTTTAACTTCACCGTAAGACCAGCTCCGAATTTTGTCAGCAGAAGCAAGACCAATTTGCATACTTTCAAATTTATTGACGTCTATCAAATGGTCGACCTCCTATATAATTACGGGCAAACTTTGTTAAACGATATGCCAATTATTTACCTTGATCATCGTTATGCGCTTCAGCAGCAGCTTTTTGAGCTTCTTCTTTAGCTTTCTTTTCCTCTTGTTCTTTCGCATACTTCGTTAAAGCATCCACACTGACAACATCATCGTCTTCGTCATCCATGTCACGAAGTTCGATTTCTTGACGATCTGCATCTAAGACTTTCATATCTAACCCAAGGGATTGTAATTCTTTGACCAGAACCCGGAAGGACTCTGGGACACCTGGTTTTGGAATTGGTTCACCCTTCACAATGGCTTCATAAGTTTTGACACGGCCAACTACATCATCAGATTTATAAGTCAGGATTTCCTGTAAAGTATAAGCAGCACCGTAAGCTTCAAGTGCCCAAACTTCCATTTCACCAAAACGCTGGCCACCAAATTGAGCTTTACCACCTAAAGGCTGTTGCGTAACTAGGGAGTAAGGACCAATGGAGCGGGCATGTAATTTATCGTCAACCATGTGGGCTAACTTCATATAGTACATGACCCCAACGGAAACTCGGTTATCAAATGGTTCACCTGTTCGACCATCATACAAGATAGACTTGCCATCAGATGCCATACCAGCTTCTTTGACTGTCCGCCATAAATCATCTTCGCGAGCACCATCAAAGACTGGTGTTGAAACATGGATGCCTAAATTACGTGCGGCCATCCCTAAGTGAAGTTCCAAGACCTGCCCAATGTTCATACGGGAAGGAACACCCATTGGATTCAAAAGAATGTCAACTGGGGTGCCATCAGGTAAGAATGGCATATCTTCTTCTGGTACAACGATAGAAACCGTCCCTTTGTTACCATGACGACCGGCCATCTTATCGCCCACTTGAATTTTACGCTTCTGGGTAATGTAAACCCGAACCATCATATTCACGCCTGGAGATAATTCATCTCCGGCTTCACGGGTAAAGATCTTAACGTCTTGAATGATACCGCCGCCACCATGAGGCACACGCAAAGAAGTATCCCGAACTTCACGGGCCTTTTCACCAAAGATTGCATGTAGTAAGCGTTCCTCAGCTGAAAGTTCCGTAACACCTTTAGGCGTCACTTTACCAACTAAGATATCACCATCGCGGACTTCAGCACCGATACGGATGATCCCGAACTCATCTAAATTCTTAAGTGCATCCTCACCGACGTTAGGAATTTCACGTGTGATTTCCTCAGGACCTAATTTCGTATCCCGAGCCTCAGATTCATACTCTTCAATATGGATGGACGTGTAGATGTCATCTTTAACCAAGCGTTCTGATAAAACGATGGCATCTTCGAAGTTATACATGTTCCAAGTCATAAATGCGATCAGTGGGTTTTGACCTAAAGCCAATTCACCATTTTCCATAGCTGGACCATCAGCAATGATCTCACTCTTATCGACATGATCACCCTTTTTAACAATTGGCCGCTGATTATAACTCTTACCAGCATTAGAACGACGAAACTTCGTCAAGGCATAAGTGTCTAAAGAGCTATCTTCCCGACGGACACGAATTTGCTTTGCATCCACATATTCAACTGTACCGGCTTCTTTGGCTAACATAGCTGTCCCAGAATCATGAGCAGCGATATATTCCATCCCAGTCCCAACTAATGGGGCATGCGGATCAACTAATGGCACAGCCTGACGCTGCATGTTAGCACCCATCAAAGCTCGGTTTGAGTCATCATTTTCCAAGAAGGGAATGCAAGCCGTTGCAACCGCAACAACCTGTTTTGGCGAAACGTCCATGTAATCCACCCGGTCAGGTGAGATTTCAATGTTATCGTCCCGATGACGTGCTAAGACACGTTCATCTTGGAAAGACCCATCTTCATTCAATGGTGAGTTAGCCTGAGCAACAACGTACTCATCTTCTTCATCAGCTGTCAAATAATCGATTTTATCGGTAACTTTATGCGTGCCCCAATCAACACGACGATAAGGTGTTTCAATAAAGCCATATTTATTAACTACTGCATAACTAGCCAAACTGTTGATCAATCCAATATTGGGTCCTTCAGGCGTTTCAATCGGACACATACGACCATAATGCGTATAGTGGACATCCCGGACTTCATAACCGGCACGATCACGTGTCAAACCACCAGGACCTAAGGCAGACAAACGCCGTTTATGCGTTAACTCGCCAAGAGGATTGGTCTGATCCATGAACTGTGACAATTGAGAAGAACCAAAGAATTCTTTAATTGAAGCAACCACTGGCCGAATATTGATTAATTGTTGTGGCGTGATCGTAGAAGTATCTTGAATCGACATCCGTTCACGAACCACTCGTTCCATCCGTGATAAACCAATACGGAATTGGTTTTGCAACAATTCACCAACGGACCGAATCCGACGGTTACCTAAATGGTCAATATCATCAGTTGTCCCAATGCCTTCTTGCAAGTTGAAGAAATAGTTCATTGAAGCTAGAATATCCGCAGGAATGACATGCTTAACTTTAGCATCAATATGACCATTACCAATCAAATTAACTTCTTGATCTAGATTATTCTTGGAATAGATCTTGATGATCTGTAAAGTCACTGGATCTTGTAAGACACCTTCATCAGAAGGTTGGAAAGTGTAAGTCTTGAAATCATCCCGTTGTAAATAAGGAATTAATTTATCTAATAATTGCCGATCAACTAAATCACCCTTTTGAGCTAATACCTCACCCGTATCAGGGTCAGCTAAAGTTTCAGCTAGCGTTTGGTTGAGTAAGCGGCTCTTAAGGCTCAATTTCTTGTTGATCTTGTAACGGCCGACTGCTGCGAGATCGTAACGTTTTGGATCAAAGAAACGGGCATATAGTAAAGAACGCGAACTATCGGCAGTTTTAGGTTCACCTGGGCGTAAACGTTCATAAATATCTTTCAAGGCTTCTTCAGTACGAGAATCCTCAGTATTTTTATGAACATCTTTTTCCAAAGTTAACATCAAAGATTCATTTTCACCAAAAATGTCAATAATATCAGAATCCGAGCCAAAACCGAGGGCACGCACTAATTCACTCATTGGAATCTTACGTGTCCGATCAATTCGAACATAAGAAATACGCTTTGCATCGGTCTCATATTCCAACCAAGCACCCCGGTTTGGAATGACAGTTGTGCCGTATGTTGTCCGGCTATTTTTATCAATTTCAGAATTGAAATAAACACCCGGTGACCGGACTAACTGTGAAACAATAACACGCTCAGCCCCATTGATGATAAACGTTCCTTGTTCAGTCATTAATGGGAAATCGCCAAAGAACACATCTTGAGTTTTGATTTCACCAGTTTCGTGGTTAGTCAATTTCAGTGTGACATGTAATGGTGCTGAGTAATTAGCGTCATGTTGTCTTGCTTCTTCTACCGTATACTTGGGTTCTAAAAGCTGATAATCTACGAATTCCAGTGACAAGTTACCAGCAAAGTCATCGATTGGCATGATGTCGTCAAACATCTCACGCAACCCTTCATCTAAGAACCACTGATAAGAGTTAGATTGGATCTCGATCAAATTAGGCAGTTCCAGCACTTCTTTGATACGAGCGTAGCTGCGACGTGTTCGATGTTTGCCGTAATTTACTAAATGTTCTGCCAAACTATTCACCCTTTCTTTGAATTCCGCAATTACGCATTAGCAAGCCAATCAAAATAAATTATTAAGAATTTATTAAGATTTAATTTTTTGCCGGTTTTTAAGCAAAAAAAAACCAAAAATAGCTAGTACTTAATTCATTACTCAACTATTTTTGCGTTTTATATTGCTACTATGGACAATAGATCATAGTAACATTGCTTAGTAACCACGTTTTACGAATCATTGGATAGTATACAAGTATATTTTAATTAAGTCAACCCTTTTGAATTAAAACCATTTTTCAAATTATGATCGACTCAGCGGGCCGATACTGGTCGTTTTACTTCTTGTGCACGAATGAAATCGCCCTTGGCCACCGGTGTATCGCATGTAAAGGTAACGACTTGCATGGCATGGGGTGCACGTTCAATAGCCACGCCATCTTCATCATACAAATCAGCCACCGTTTGTTCATGGTGCGTGAACTCAGGCCCATAAAATTCAATTTTGTCGCCAATGCCAAAATTATTCCGTTGCTGTACGGTCACTGTGTGCGTTGCTGAATCATAAGCCAACACTTGACCTACAAACTTGTAGCGCGGCCGTTTACGTCTTTGACCAAATAACTCATCATTTTCATCGGGGGTGCCATAGTAAAATCCAGTGGACATCTCCCGCTGTGCCACTTTCCATAATTCATCTACAAGTTTAGGGTCTAATGTGTAGTGTTCTGGATCCGCACAGTAATCCGCAACAGCCTTATGGTAGACATTAGCTACAGTAGAAACATAGTGCACCGTTTTCATCCGGCCTTCGATCTTCAAGCTATTAACGCCAGCTTCAACTAAGTCAGGGATGTGCTCGATCATCGACATGTCTACAGCACTCATTGAAAAATCTTCCGTTTTGCCTTGGCTGTTTTGACCTAATAAAGATTCATGATCACCTAGTGTTGGCATTTCAAACAAATCATACTTCCACCGACAGTTTTGGGCACAGCCGCCACGATTAGCATCCCGTAGCCCCATGTGATTAGACAGGACACAACGGCCGGAATAACCAATACACATCGCCCCATGAATAAACGCTTCAATTTCGATATCAGTATGCTTGCGAATTTCTTTGATCTCTGCAACACCAACTTCCCGAGCAAGAACAATGCGTTCTAGACCTTCATCTTGCCAAAAGTTCAAAGTCTCCCAATTCGTTGCCGACGCCTGGGTGGAAAGATGAACTGCTAACCCAGGTGCTTGAGTGATCGCTGTTTCAACTAATGAGGGGTCAGACACGATCACCGCATCGATGCCGTGATCACGCACCTGACGAAAATAATCCCCCGCACCTGCTAGATCGCCTTCATGAGCAACAATATTCGCTGCCACATAAACTTTGGCATGATGCGCGTGAGCATAATCTGCGCCAGCTTGCATTTCTTCAAATGAGAAATTACCAGCCCGTGAGCGCAGTCCATAAGCATCACCACCTATATAAACCGCATCAGCCCCATAGTCGATTGCAATTTTTAACTTTTCCATTGTTCCAGCTGGTGCAAGAACTTCTGGTTTTTGTAATTGTTTCATTGGAAACACCTCATCATCAATTTATTTCACGTCCGCCGGATCGATATCAAAAAAGCCCGTATCAACCTCTCGATTCTGAGGTTGATTTGCACGAACAATCTGATCTAAGTCCGCTACAATCATACTCGTCAATTGCCCTTGTGCTAGTAAATCGCGCGCTTGTACGAAAGCCTTAGCAACTTTGACAAAACCAATTTTGTCGGCATATAAACCATCTAAGAACCAGTGCGTGATTGGCAGATCATAAACGGCTTGAATTCGCGGCATCAAATTTACATCATTGGTCGCAAATACGTGTGTCCCATTGATATCTTCATAAATAGAGTAATGGGTCTCAGGTTTTCGTGGTTCAGAAATAAACAGGCCTTTCTCCCGATCCATCCGATCTTGATATGTTTGTACATAATTAAAATAATTCGTTAATAAAGGTCGCCCAGACTGATGTATATTAGCCGCACCATAGGTCAGTATCTGAATAGGTACTTCAAGATTCGGTACTAACGCCTGTAATTCTTTATAAGGTACCTCATTGGCGATGACAGCACCTTGAGCACCGTGAGCCGCCCAAAAATTAACCTGGCGTGAATTAGTTACTAAGTCTGCACCATCATACCAATAGGGTAATGATAAGGCTTCTTTTTGTAAAATGCGAATAGCTCCTGGATCACCAATTGTTACTCGATCCACATTTTGTGCTGCTAAGTAATTTAAATAATCAGCCACATGAACAATACGATCGTTGTGGAAAATCGCATTTACGGCAACTTGAATTTTTTTACCTGCCTGGTGAACGACTTTAATTAAATCAGCCAATTCAGTTCGATCAAAACTGTGAGGCAATCTTAAACCAAAGTAATCTTCACCAGCATATATTGTATCAACGCCAACAGCCATCAACGCTTCTGCTTGTTCGATGGATGCGACACTTGCAATTATTTCTGTCATAAATGTCCGCCTCGTCTTTCCTATCCAAAATACCACAGACTGGATCAATGCGTATAGTGCTTTACAGAAAAATAGGGTTTTACCTCATAATTAAAAATAGCATTTGAAGCAAGTAGTGGACGCTTTGTTTAAGTGGATTCATCATAGGCGAATTTGTTGTCTTTTGGTACACATTTAAAATTTAATTGCTCGCAAAATAAATAGGCGCTGAAGATAAAATCAACATTTATCTCCAACACCTATTATCTGAATTCACATATTTTTAAGATTTTACTGTATCAGGCTGATCTGATTTCTTCTGATGAACAGATACGGTAATTTTGCCTTTAGAAGCGCCAACCGTGATACTGTCACCGCCCTTGATCTGACCAGTTAAGAGTGACTCACTCAGCTTATCTTCAATCTGAGTTTGTAATGCGCGTCTAATTGGTCGTGCGCCATAATCAGGGTCAAAGCCAATCTTGGCAACTTCATCTAACGCCGCATTGGTAATCTTAACTTTGATATCCTGTTCTGTTAAACGTTTGACGACTGTCTTAGACATAATTTTGACGATTTGCCGCAATTCTTCCTTATTAAGTGGATGGAAGACCACCGTTTCATCGATCCGATTCAAGAACTCTGGCCGGAAGAAACGCTTCATTTCTTCCATGATTCGACTACGCATTGCTTGATAGTCTTGGCTAGCATCTTTGGCACCGAAACCAACTGATTTTTCATCACGCAGCGCCGTTGCCCCAAGGTTAGAAGTCAAAATCAAAATGGTGTTTCTAAAGTCAACTCGACGCCCCTTGGAATCTGTCAAATAACCATCATCTAAGACTTGCAATAGAATATTGAACACATCTGGATGGGCTTTTTCAACTTCATCAAACAGAACAACAGAATAAGGTTTGTTACGTACCTTTTCAGTTAATTGTCCACCTTCATCATACCCAACATAACCAGGAGGTGACCCGATCAAACGGGAAGTCGTATACTGTTCTTGGTATTCGGACATATCAACTCTGATCATATTATCTTCAGAGCCAAACATGGCTTCAGCCAAAGCTTTAGCTAATTCAGTTTTACCAACACCTGTTGGCCCCAAGAACATAAACGAACCAATTGGCCGATTAGGATCCTTTAATCCGCTGCGTGCGCGGCGAATGGCCCGGGAAACGGCAGAAATCGCCTCTTCCTGACCAACCACCCGATTATGCAGAATTTTTTCAAGGTTCACTAACCGGGCGCTTTCACTCTTTTGCAACTGTGTTAACGGTACACCCGTCCACTCGGATACGACTTGTGCCACATCTTCACCAGTTACTTTAACATCCTTACGAATGCCATCATTAGCGATTTCATCATTTTCAGCGGCTAATTTCTCTTTTAGTGCCATTTCATCTTCGCGATAACTAGCTGCCTTTTCAAAATCCTGATTCTCTATTGCTGCTTCTTTTTTAGTGATCAATGCATCTAGATCTTGCTGTAATTTATCAGAAGGTGACAAATGATCGGCTGCATCCAACCGAACTTTAGCAGCTGATTCATCCACCAAGTCAATTGCCTTATCTGGTAAAAATCGACCAGTGATATAGCGATTGGATAAAACGATTGCCTGATGCAATGCTTCGTCGGTAATGGTAACACCATGATGTTGTTCATAGCGTGGCCGCAAACCTTGCAGGATTTGCTCAGCTTCATCAGGCGTTGGTTCATCGACTTGAATCGTTGCAAAACGACGTTCAAGTGCTGCGTCTCTTTCAATATATTTTTGATATTCATCTAAAGTGGTTGCCCCAATTAATTGAAGCTCCCCGCGAGCAAGTGCCGGTTTAAGAATATTTGAAGCATCGATAGCCCCTTCAGCACCACCAGCACCGATCAGTGTGTGTAATTCGTCGATGAACAAAATAACGTTGCCATCTTGATAGATTTCGTCAATGACTTTCTTCAGACGATCTTCAAATTCACCACGATATTTTGTACCGGCTACTAATGAACCCATATCTAGCATCATTAGTCGCTTACTTAACATATCACTCGGTACATTTCCCGAAATGATCCGTTGCGCTAAGCCTTCCGCAATGGCAGTTTTCCCAACACCTGGCTCTCCGATCAACACGGGATTATTTTTCGTCCGACGACTTAGAATTTGAATCACACGTTTAACTTCTTTTTCACGGCCAACGACTGGATCCATTCGATCCTCTCGAGCCGCTTGCGTTAAATCACGTGCTAAGGAATCAAGTGTTGGTGTCCCTTGCTTATCTGGACGCCGCTTTGGCGCAGCAGCACGCCGTTTGGCACTTGCTTCGGTAATACCCATTTTCTTCAATAAGACTTGACGTGTTTTTGATAGACTCAAACCAAGATTACTAATAATTCGTGATGCTAAGACATCATCTTCATGAAGTAAGCCTAATAGAATATGTTCCGTGCCAATTTTCATTGCGCCAAGGCGTTTTGCCTCATCACCAGCAAAAGTTAAGATCTGCTTCGCTTTTGGCGAATAAGGTAAGTATGATTCCTTCGGCGTATCATTGTTAAGATTGGAAGAACCGTAACCTGTAAAGCGCTCGATTTCTTCTTTAACATCTTCAGGGGTGATTGTCAGTTGTCGTAATGTTTTACCAGCAACACCATCATTTTCTAAAACCAGCGCGAGTAACAGATGTTCTGTCCCCACTGCATGATGTCGAAAATATTTGGCCTGCTCTTGTGCTAGCGCTAATACATTTTTTGCACTAGGTGTGAATAAATTATCCAATTTAACCCCTCACTTTCACTAAGAGATACCTACATATTAACTATACCGAATTTAGTAAAGATTGGCGAACAATCTCTCAAAATTTTTTAAATATTTTAGTGGAAGTATCTCACAGACATTGGATAGTTACAAAGCACCAGCTTTGTAAGTTAAGCCTAAAATTCGTAGTTTATTCATTATACAATGACATAAAATTATTACAAGTGTTTAGGCTTATACTATAAAATCGTATTATAACGACTATTTTTGAAAAATTAAAGTTTTATGCCGTCGTTTTGCGACACAGAAACTGCCAGTGCAATATATATTCCAATAAAAAAAGCCATAGACAAAATGTCCTGGCCACTTTATACATTTAAATTCTGATCGGGAAAACAAGATTTGAACTTGCGACCCCTACGTCCCGAACGTAGTGCTCTACCAAGCTGAGCTATTTCCCGAAAACATAGAAAAAAAGCGGAAGACGAGATTCGAACTCGCGACCCCCACCATGGCAAGGTGATGTTCTACCACTGAACTACTTCCGCATAACTATTAAATTATAAAACTCAATCGGGAAGACAGGATTCGAACCTGCGACCCCCTGGTCCCAAACCAGGTGCTCTACCAAGCTGAGCTACTTCCCGATGATGCACCCAGTAGGAGTCGAACCTACAACCTTCTGATTCGTAGTCAGACACTCTATCCAATTGCGCTATGGGTGCATATATGCCGAGGACCGGAATCGAACCGGTACGGAGATCACTCTCCGCAGGATTTTAAGTCCTGTGCGTCTGCCAGTTCCGCCACCCCGGCATTGGGACTGGTTAAAGCGGAAGACGAGATTCGAACTCGCGACCCCCACCATGGCAAGGTGATGTTCTACCACTGAACTACTTCCGCATAAATGCCGACTAGACGATTCGAACGCCCGACCCTCTGATTACAAATCAGATGCTCTACCAACTGAGCTAAGTCGGCATTATTTCCTATTACCAAGTACGGGTGAAGGGACTTGAACCCTTACGTCCTTCGGACACTAGAACCTAAATCTAGCGCGTCTGCCAATTCCGCCACACCCGCATCATCTGGCAATGAGTCGTGACAGGCTCGAACTGTCGACCCTCTGATTAAAAGTCAGATGCTCTACCAACTGAGCTAACGACTCAATGGAGGTTACAGGGCTCGAACCTGTGACCCTCTGCTTGTAAGGCAGATGCTCTCCCAGCTGAGCTAAACCTCCATCTAAAGCGCGGCGACTTCCTAACCTCGCAGGCGGTTGCCCGCCAACTACTTTCGGCGTTAAGAAGCTTAACTTCTGTGTTCGGCATGGGAACAGGTGTTGCCTTCTTGCTATCGCCACCGCACTTCTCCTGAGCACTTCGTGCCCTCAAAACCACATATCATGTCTTCTTTACCCTTGAATCTTCTGCTTGCCGTTCTTTTGGTCAAGTCCTCGACCGATTAGTATCAGTCCGCTCCATACTTCGCAGCACTTCCACGCCTGACCTATCTACCTGATCATCTCTCAGGGTCTTACTTCATTAACTGAATGGGAAATCTCATCTCGAGGGGGCTTCACACTTAGATGCTTTCAGCGTTTATCCCGTCCATACATAGCTACCCAGCTCTGCGCCTGGCGGCACAACTGGTACACCAGCGGTATGTCCACCCGGTCCTCTCGTACTAAGGGCAGCGCCTCTCAAATTTCCTACGCCCGCGACGGATCAGGGACCGAACTGTCTCACGACGTTCTGAACCCAGCTCGCGTACCGCTTTAATGGGCGAACAGCCCAACCCTTGGGACCGACTACAGCCCCAGGATGCGATGAGCCGACATCGAGGTGCCAAACCTCCCCGTCGATGTGGACTCTTGGGGGAGATAAGCCTGTTATCCCCAGGGTAGCTTTTATCCGTTGAGCGATGGCCCTTCCATACGGAACCACCGGATCACTAAGCCCGACTTTCGTCCCTGCTCGACCTGTCTGTCTCGCAGTCAAGCTCCCTTCTACCTTTACACTCTGCGAATGATTTCCAACCATTCTGAGGGAACCTTTGGGCGCCTCCGTTACCTTTTAGGAGGCGACCGCCCCAGTCAAACTGCCCACCTGACACTGTCTCCCGCCACGCTTAGTGGCGCGGGTTAGAGTGTTCATACAGCAAGGGTAGTATCCCACCAATGCCTCCTTCGAAACTAGCGTTCCGAGCTCTACGGCTCCTACCTATCCTGTACATGCTGTACCAACACGCAATATCAAGCTACAGTAAAGCTCCATGGGGTCTTTCCGTCCTGTCGCGGTAACCCGCATCTTCACGGGTAGTATAATTTCACCGAGTCTCTCGTTCGAGACAGTGCCCAAATCATTACGCCTTTCGTGCGGTCGGAACTTACCCGACAAGGAATTTCGCTACCTTCAGGACCGTTATAGTTACGGCCGCCGTTTACTGGGGCTTCAATTCTCAGCTTCGCTTACGCTAACTGATCCTCTTAACCTTCCAGCACCGGGCAGGCGTCAGCCCCTATACGTCATCTTTCGATTTAGCAGAGACCTGTGTTTTTGATAAACAGTTGTTTGGGCCTTTTCACTGCGGCTGACCTTGCGGTCAGCACCCCTTCTCCCGAAGTTACGGGTCATTTTGCCGAGTTCCTTAACGAGAGTTCTCTCGCACACCTGAGGATACTCTCCTCGACTACCTGTGTCGGTTTGCGGTACGGGTGGTCTGCTTCTGGCTAGAAGCTTTCTTGGCAGTGTGACCTCAGGAACTTCGCTACTTAAATTTCGCTCCCCATCACAACTTGTCGTTAGCACTAAGCATTTGACTCAGTCCCCGACTTGTTGCTTGGACATACACATCCAGCGGCATGCTTTCCTTAGCCTCCTGCGTCCCTCCATCACTCATAACGGAGCAGACCAGTGCAGGAATCTCCACCTGCTTGTCATCGATTACGCCTTTCGGCCTCATCTTAGTTCCCGACTAACCCTGGGCGGACGAGCCTTCCCCAGGAAACCTTAGTCATACGGTGGACAGGATTCTCACCTGTCTTTCGCTACTCATACCGGCATTCTCACTTCTAAGCGCTCCACCAGTCCTCACGATCTGGCTTCTCCGCCCTTAGAACGCTCTCCTACCACGGACACCATCGGTGTCCATCCACAGTTTCGGTACTATGCTTAGCCCCGGTACATTTTCGGCGCAGGACCACTCGACTCAGTGAGCTATTACGCACTCTTTGAATGGTGGCTGCTTCTAAGCCAACATCCTAGTTGTCTGCGCAGTTCCACATCCTTTTCCACTTAGCATAGATTTTGGGACCTTAACTGGTGATCTGGGCTGTTCCCCTTTCGACTACGGATCTTATCACTCGCAGTCTGACTCCTGATGATAGATCAGCGGCATTCGGAGTTTATCTGAATTCAGTAACCCAAGACGGGCCCCTAGTCCAAACAGTGCTCTACCTCCGTGATCCTTACATCAAGGCTAGCCCTAAAGCTATTTCGGAGAGAACCAGCTATCTCCAAGTTCGTTTGGAATTTCACCGCTACCCACACCTCATCCCCGCACTTTTCAACGTACGTGGGTTCGGTCCTCCAGTGCGTTTTACCGCACCTTCAACCTGGACATGGGTAGGTCACTTGGTTTCGGGTCTACCTCTACTTACTCTTGCGCCCTATTCAGACTCGCTTTCGCTGCGGCTCCATCTTTCTGATTTAACCACGCAAGCAAAGGTAACTCGCCGGTTCATTCTACAAAAGGCACGCCATCACGCGTTAACGCGCTCTGACTACTTGTAGGCACACGGTTTCAGGAACTATTTCACTCCCCTTCCGGGGTGCTTTTCACCTTTCCCTCACGGTACTGGTTCACTATCGGTCACTAGGGAGTATTTAGCCTTGGGAGATGGTCCTCCCAGATTCCGACCAGATTTCACGTGTCTGGCCGTACTCAGGATCCTGAACGGAGGCAGCGGCCTTTGGCCTAAGGGCTCTCACCCGCTCTGGCTGACCTTCCCAGGTCATTCGGCTAAGCCGCCGCTTGGTAACTCCAATGTTCAGTCCTACAACCCCAGGATGCAAGCATCCTGGTTTGGGCTCTTCCCTTTCGCTCGCCGCTACTCAGGGAATCGAGTTTTCTTCTCTTCCTGCAACTACTGAGATGTTTCAGTTCATCGCGTCTGCCTGCCGCCAGCTATGAATTCACTGACGGCCAACTATCGATCAGGATAGTCAGGTTCCCCATTCGGAAATCTCCGGATCAAAGCTTACTTACAGCTCCCGAAGCATATCGGTGTTAGTCCCGTCCTTCATCGGCTCCTAGTGCCAAGGCATTCACCGTGCGCCCTTGTTAACTTGACCTAGCACTTCGTGCTGGTCGTTCGGCAATTTAATACACAGTTGATTCTCGGTTATTAGAATATTTCATGATATGTGGTTTTCAAGGAACGAAGTGTTTGAGAGTAGACCTCTCAAAACTAAACAAAGTTTCGACATGTGCAGACTTTCCGTAATTTTTCCTTAGAAAGGAGGTGATCCAGCCGCAGGTTCTCCTACGGCTACCTTGTTACGACTTCACCCTAATCATCTGTCCCGCCTTAGACGGCTGGCTCCTAAAAGGTTACCCGACCGGCTTTGGGTGTTACAGACTCTCATGGTGTGACGGGCGGTGTGTACAAGGCCCGGGAACGTATTCACCGCGGCGTGCTGATCCGCGATTACTAGCGATTCCAGCTTCATGCAGGCGAGTTGCAGCCTGCAATCCGAACTGAGAATGGTTTTAAGAGATTAGCATGACCTCGCGGTCTAGCAACTCGTTGTACCATCCATTGTAGCACGTGTGTAGCCCAGGTCATAAGGGGCATGATGATTTGACGTCATCCCCACCTTCCTCCGGTTTGTCACCGGCAGTCTGACTAGAGTGCCCAACTGAATGCTGGCAACTAATCATAAGGGTTGCGCTCGTTGCGGGACTTAACCCAACATCTCACGACACGAGCTGACGACAACCATGCACCACCTGTCACTTTGTCCCCGAAGGGAACATCTGATCTCTCAGACTGACAAAGGATGTCAAGACCTGGTAAGGTTCTTCGCGTTGCTTCGAATTAAACCACATGCTCCACCGCTTGTGCGGCCCCCGTCAATTCCTTTGAGTTTCAACCTTGCGGTCGTACTCCCCAGGCGGAATGCTTAATGCGTTAGCTGCAGCACTGAAGGGCGGAAACCCTCCAACACTTAGCATTCATCGTTTACGGCGTGGACTACCAGG
This sequence comes from Agrilactobacillus fermenti, assembly GCF_047943045.1. Taxonomy (GTDB): domain Bacteria; phylum Bacillota; class Bacilli; order Lactobacillales; family Lactobacillaceae; genus Agrilactobacillus; species Agrilactobacillus fermenti. The sequence continues at coordinate 1,930,104 of NZ_CP181347.1, forward strand.
GTATCTAATCCTGTTTGCTACCCACGCTTTCGAGCCTCAGCGTCAGTTACAGACCAGAGAGCCGCCTTCGCCACTGGTGTTCTTCCATATATCTACGCATTTCACCGCTACACATGGAGTTCCACTCTCCTCTTCTGCACTCAAGTCTCCCAGTTTCCGATGCACTTCTTCGGTTGAGCCGAAGGCTTTCACATCAGACTTAAAAGACCGCCTGCGCTCGCTTTACGCCCAATAAATCCGGACAACGCTTGCCACCTACGTATTACCGCGGCTGCTGGCACGTAGTTAGCCGTGGCTTTCTGATCGAATACCGTCACAGGGTAAACAGTTACTCTTACCCTCGTTCTTCTTCGATAACAGAGTTTTACGAGCCGAAACCCTTCTTCACTCACGCGGCGTTGCTCCATCAGACTTTCGTCCATTGTGGAAGATTCCCTACTGCTGCCTCCCGTAGGAGTTTGGGCCGTGTCTCAGTCCCAATGTGGCCGATCACCCTCTCAGGTCGGCTACGTATCATTGCTTTGGTGAGCCGTTACCTCACCAACTGGCTAATACGCCGCGGGCCCATCCTAGAGTGATAGCCGAAACCATCTTTCAAACCAAAAACAATCGTTTCTGGTTGTTATGCGGTATTAGCATCTGTTTCCAAATGTTATCCCCCGCTCTAGGGTAGGTTGCCCACGTGTTACTCACCCGTCCGCCACTCGAAACTTCAGTTGAGTGCAAGCACTCGGTAGAAGTTTCTCGTTCGACTTGCATGTATTAGGCACGCCGCCAGCGTTCGTCCTGAGCCAGGATCAAACTCTCAACTAAAGTTCAAGTTTGTGACTCATTATTATTTGTTGCTAGCGAATTGACTTCGCAAATGTTTGTTAGACCAAAAGGTCTAGCCTGCACATTTGATTATCGAAACTTTGTTCAGTTTTCAAAGGTCCACCTTGTTGCTGAAAGGCTATCAGCAAGTGATTAACTCAATCAGACAACTATAATAATATATCAAGTTCGAAACAAAATGTCAACATAAAATTTCATCTTTTTTTTAAGATCAAACGCTATACCAATATGTAATCGAACCGGCCAACATAGAATAACAATCTTTTTTGGCGCAAGAAACAGTATACCAGCTATGCATTGTAATGTCACTAAAAAAATCAAAAAATGTTCTGAAAAATAAAAAAACAGCTGTAACCTGCAATGTAGCAAGTTTCAGCTGTTAACTGATTAATCCTGTTCTGTACTTTCTGGCCGCATTGTTGGAAACAAAAGAACGTCTCGAATAGATGGTGCATCTGTTAATAGCATAACTAAACGATCAATTCCGATACCCAATCCACCAGTTGGCGGCATACCGTATTCTAATGCTTCCACAAAGTCTTCATCAATGCCCTGCGCTTCGTCGTTACCAGCAGCACGTTCAGCTGCTTGTGCTTCAAAACGCTGCCGTTGGTCAATCGGATCATTTAATTCCGTAAAGGCGTTGGCATACTCATTACCCAAAATAAATAATTCGAACCGATCAACAAAGCGGTCATCATCTTTATTTTTCTTAGCTAAAGGTGAAACTTCAATTGGGTGCCCATAAATAAAGGTTGGTTCTTTAAGTGTGTCTTCAACAAATTCATCAAAGAACGCATTAATAATATGCCCAACTTGCCAATAAGCTTCATAATGTACACCATGTTCGTCAGCTATTTTCTGTGCTGCTTCTAAGGACATCTTAGGCCAAAAATCAACGCCAGTCACAGACTTGATCGCATCCACCATATGGATTCGTTTAAATGGCTTATCTAGATCGACCGCTTCACCTTGATAGGTAACTTTACCAGAATCATCAACTGCCTTGGCAGCCTGCCGAAAAATACCCTCAGTCTCATCCATAACATCAGTAAAATCAAAGTATGCCGCATAACTTTCTAATTCGGTAAACTCAGGATTATGCTTTGTATCGATACCTTCATTACGAAATACGCGGCCGATTTCGTATACACGTTCCATCCCACCAACAATCAGTCGCTTCAAATGTAATTCCAAAGCAATCCGTAAATAAAGGTCAATATCCAATGCATTATGGTGTGTCACAAAAGGCCGGGCAGCAGCGCCACCAGCTTGCGTATGCAGTACTGGTGTTTCTACTTCTGTAAACCCATTTTGATTCAAATAAGTCCGAACTGCGTTAATAATTTTGGTACGTTTCATGAAACGCTCAAAACTATCTGGATTGGCAATCAAATCCAAATAACGCTGCCGATACTTTTGTTCTACGTTAGTTAGACCGTGATATTTATCTGGTAATGGCCGTAATGCCTTGGATAGAAAAGTGACATGTGTTGCTTTGACCGTCAACTCTCCCGTATCCGTCCGCATAACTTCACCTTCAACACCTAGAAAATCACCCAAATCAGAACGCTTAAAAATGTGATAGTTTTCTTCACCAACAACATCCTTACGCACATAGATTTGAATTTTTCCTGAACGATCATGGATATCCGCAAATCCAACCTTGCCCTTACCACGTTTCGTTTGCATTCTGCCAGCAATCGTCACGACAATTGGGTGTTCTTCTAATGTTTCTTTGGATTGCGCACCATACTTCTCTTCCAAATCACGAGCCAAATCCGAGCGCTCAAAACGATGTCCGAAGGGGTCAATGCCTTCATCAATGAGTTCTTGCAGTTTTTCCCGCCGAACTCGGAGTTGATCGTTCATCTCTTTACTTTCATTCTTTGCCAATGCATCCCACTCCTAAATATATAGATTTAATGGACAGCTTTTTGCTGTTCCCGTGCTTCTGTTTGTGTAACAAAATCATCCAAGATATCGATAACTTCTTGACGCGTCATAACTGAATTCACTTTTGCTCGCGTTTTCGCAGCACGCGGAATGCCTTTGAGGTAATAGGCTGCCTGCTGTCTAAATTCAGGAACAGCGATTTTTTCACCTTTTAGGTCAACTAGACGGCCCAATTGTAGCTTTGCAGTTTCGATTTTTTCTCTAGGTGTTGGTTCGGGCAGTAACTCACCATCTTCAATATAAGCCAGCATCTGCTTGAGAACCCAAGGATTGCCCAAAGCGGCGCGGCCGACCATAACAGCATCCGCGCCAACTTCATCCAGCATACGTTTAGCATCCTGAGGTGTTCGAACGTCACCATTACCCATGAACGGGATCGTTAACTGCGCACTCACTTTCGCTAAAAGGTCCCAATCAGCATGTCCTGTATACATCTGTTTTCGTGTCCGACCATGCATTGCTAAAGCACTGGCGCCCGCCTCTTGTGCAGCTAAAGCATTCTCAACCGCTAAGATATGATCTTCATCCCAACCGGTACGCATCTTGACCGTAACCGGTTTGTGTACATTGCTAACAACGGCTTTTACCATCTCATAAACTTTGTCAGGATCTAATAACCAACGTGCGCCGGCATCAGTCTTAACGACTTTGTTTACTGGGCAGCCCATATTAATATCAATAATATCGGCACTGGTATTTTGATCGATGAATTCAGCTGCTTGCACTAAAGTTTCTTTCGTACCACCAAAAATTTGGATACTGATTGGGTGTTCATTAGGGTCGACAAATAACATGCTCATTGTTTTTTGGTTATGATGCATGATGCCACGATCACTGATCATTTCACAGACAACAAGTCCGGCACCAAACTCTTTAGCGGTAATTCGAAATGCAGCATTGGTAATACCTGCCATAGGCGCAACCACAATCTGATTTGGAATCGTTACGTCACCGATTTTCCACTCCACTATTCATTGACCTCCTAGTCAAAAAGTTCACACTGATAGCAACAATCCTAACACAAAACAAGGTTCTATATCAAAAAAATTAACCTTCACTCTGGACGATCAGCGCCTGCAAATCAGCAACGGAATATTCATACTTATTACCACAGAACTTACAAACTGCTTCAGCGCCGCCATCTTCATCAATCATTTTTTGCAATTCATTTTTGCCAAGCGATACCATGACGTCGCCAAAATGTGCCTTTGAACAATCACATTTAAATTGTACTGGCATTTGCTCAAGGATTTTGAACTGATGCTTGCCTAAAATACGCTCAATGATTTTCTCTGGGGTATCTCCTTGACGCAACAGCTCAGATACCAGTGGCAGATCGCGAATATTACGTTCAATTTGACTTAATTGTGTTTCATCAGCGTTGGGTAAAACCTGAATCATAAAGCCACCGGCAACGCCAATGGTATTATCGGCGTTAACAAAAACGGATAAGCCGACTGCTGATGGAATCTGCTCGGATTTTGCTAAATAATAAGTAAAATCCTCACCTAATTCCCCAGAAACTAAGGGTACTTGTCCAGTAAAAGGTTCTTTTAAACCTAAATCTTTAGTCACACTGAGCATGCCTTTGGTGCCAACTGCACGACGTACGTCGATCTTGCCCACCGGATTCAAAGGTAAATTCACTTGAGGGTGCTGCACGTAACCTTTAATATCGCCATTAGCATTGCCATCCACGACAATTGCCCCTACAGGTCCATCACCAACAACTCGAGTCGTCAGCTTCTGTTCACCCTGCAATGTAGCTGTACTGATCAATAAGGTACCTACCATTGAACGTCCCATGGCTGCTGAAGAAGCACTCCAAGTATCATGACGTTGCTGGGCTTCTTGAACTAACTCAGTGGCATCAACGGCGTAGGCCCGCAATAATCCATCATTACTAATTGCCTTAGTTAAATAATCACTCACGTTTTACGACACTCCTATTTTCTTTGTCATCTAAAATAACGACCTATCATTCTAATTGTATACAAAAAAATTGAGACAACCAACATTGTCTCAACTTTTGTAAAAATTTCAATCTTTTTTAATTACTGCTCATTTTTAGGATCATGCTCTGAATCATCATGTGTTGCTGTTTCAGATGGTGTATCTGTCTTTGAATGATCAGTCTGTGGTGATTGATCCGCAGACTTCGAAGTATCAGACTCGGTTTGCTTAACTTCAGTATCTTCAGATGCTTGTTTGTGCATATCTTTTGCTTCAGCCGCTTTTTTAGCTTCTTCAAAAGTGGCTGCACTTTCACTTGGAAATTCATCTGTTGATTCGTCAGCTGGCATCTTACCCGTATTATACAGGCTGAGAATTTGCTTCTCATTAAGCGTTTCATACTTCAGCAATGCTTCAGCAATAGCTTTATGTTGATCACGATGAGATTCGATAATATCATGAGCCTTTTGGTGGGCTTCATCAATGATCCGCCGAACCTCATTATCAATAGCTGCTGCTGTATCTTGCGAATAAGCTGGACCTTGGCCATATTCAGCACCAACGAACGGTGCCCCACTACTCTCAAGGGCAACTGTCCCAAGTTTAGTGGACATCCCATATTGGGTGACCATGCTTCGAGCAATTTGAGTCGCTTGTTCAAAGTCATTAGATGCCCCACTAGATTCGCTATTAAAGATGATTTCTTCAGCTGTACGACCACCAAGCAACCCAATAATCTGTTCATTAAGTTCCTTTTTAGTCATCAAGAATTGATCATCTTTAGGTAGCATGATCGCATAACCGCCTGCGCGACCACGAGGGACAATCGTTACTTTACGAACAACCCGTGAATCACTTAAAACTAAACCGATAATCGCATGTCCAGCTTCATGATAGGCAACCATGTGCCGCTCTTTCGGTGCAATCACGCGATCTTTTTTGGCTGGCCCAGCAATCACACGATCTTCTGCCTCATCGATATCAGAAGCATCTATCTTGGTCTTACTACGCCGTGCGGCAACTAAAGCCGCTTCGTTTAACAAGTTCTCCAAGTCAGCACCAACAAAACCAGGTGTTTGATGTGCAATTTCTTTCAAATCAACATCATTCGCAAATGGTTTGTTTTTAGCATGGACTTTCAAAATTGCTTCCCGACCTTTAACATCAGGACGGCCAACTAAAATTTTACGGTCGAAACGACCAGGACGCAGTAACGCTGGATCCAGTACATCTGAACGGTTGGTTGCGGCAATGACAATAACACCTTCATTACCAGTAAATCCATCCATTTCAACTAACAATTGATTCAACGTTTGTTCACGTTCATCATGACCGCCGCCAAGTCCAGCCCCACGCTGCCGACCAACGGCATCAATTTCATCAATGAAAATGATCGATGGTGCATTTTTCTTAGCATTTTCGAATAAATCACGGACACGACTGGCACCAACACCGACAAACATCTCTACGAAATCTGAACCAGAAATCGAGAAGAATGGCACGCCAGCTTCACCAGCAACGGCACGTGCAAGCAGAGTTTTACCAGTACCAGGAGGGCCCTCAAGTAAAACACCCGCTGGGATACGAGCGCCTAACGAAGCAAACTTCCGTGGATCTTTCAAGAATTCGACAACTTCGACCAATTCTTGTTTTTCTTCTTCGGCACCAGCAACATCAGAAAAACGAACTTTGTTCTTCTTAGGGTCTTGTGGTTTAGCCTTGGATTTGCCAAAGTTCATTACCCGACCATTGCCGCCACCACCTTGTCCTGCTTGCCCCATCATCATGTATAGGAAAACGAACACAAGGATGAATGGCAAAATCATGGACAAAATCGTCAGCCATAGACCAGACTGTGACTCCTCACTGGTATTGATAGCCACATTATGCCTTTTAGCCGATTGATTGATCTGTGAGACTAATGAATCAGATGATAGAACAGTCGTACTAAAATTTGATGCGGTGCTATTGCTCTTACCGGAAAGTAGACCAAAGCTGTTATTATTTTGTTTTATCTTTTGTGGTTTGCGGTAAGTCCCCGTCACTTTGTAAACACCATTAGATGGTTGAATTGAGAAAGATTTAACTTTATTATCTTGTAAATCTTTCACAAACGTCGAGGAGCTTACAGTTTGTGACGTTGCTTGATTATTGTTATTCCCGACAAACCAGCCGACAATCGCAATAATGACCACAAAAATAAAAATGTAAAACAGACTATTACCAAATAGTCCATTTTTTTTATTCTTCATACGGTACCTCCTATTTTGTTTTGATCAGTCTCTATAAAATGCATGATAGCACAAACCTTGAAAGCTGACGAATGATTTAATTTTCATAAATTTCAGGTTTTAAGATACCTATATAAGGTAAATTGCGATATCTTTCGGCATAGTCTAGTCCGTAGCCAACCACAAAGGCATCTGGCACGCTAAAACCGACATAATCAGCACGAACATTCTTGATGCGGCCTTCTGGCTTGTCCATTAAAGCACAAATAGCCACTGAATTTGCGGCTCGAGTTTCAAACAACTTGATCAAATAATCCAGCGTCCGACCACTATCAACAATATCCTCAACAATAATAATATCACGCCCAGCAACAGATGTATCCAGATCCTTAAGAATTTTAACCTCGCCAGAAGAAACTGTAGCGTCCCCATAACTAGATACATCCATGAAATCTACTTCCACAAAATCATCGATTTCGCGAATAAGATCCGTCATAAAGATAATGGCGCCCTTTAAAACACCAATCATCAACGGGTTCTTGCCGGCATAATCTTGCTTGATCTGAGTACCAAGTTCCTGAACTTTCGCGGCAATGGTTTGTTTTGAGTATAAGACCTCAAGTACATCATTTTGCATGCAATTACTTCTCCTTAGGCTTTTGCTGATAACACAATATGAATTTCATTTTATCAGTTCCGCTGGATCGAAACAATTGAAAGGTACGGAAATTTGGAATCCATAACAATTGTTTTTGGGACCAAAACAGCCAGAAACCTTGACGTTGACTTTGGGGCACGTGCGCATCAATAAACAATTTTTTAAGCTTGCCATGATGCCCATTCGCCAATAAATATTTATCACCAGGCAAACGATGCCTAACCACGATTGGCAAATCTGCCCCAGTCAGCTCGATCGGTCTCATGATAATTCCTGATTGGCTACGTTGCATTTGTCCTTGATTAGATGCAAAGACGCCCACGCGTTCAGTCGCAGAAATTTGGTGCCAACGATTTAATTTTAATGCAATTACAGCATCATTACGTGGCACTTGAGACTGATTTTTTTTGATTAAATAATGATCATAAACTTTTCTAAAAATCAACTGATCTGCTAAGTTCAAAGTTGCTTGCGGCCGCACTTGATCGATTAATGCCACCATTTCTTGGAGCTGGCTTTGCTTTAAGCCAGCTTCGGGAAAACAAATCTGCCAAGCGAGGCGTAACAACTGTTTTTGTATCCCTGGTGCAAATGTTTGTAGTTTTTGTACTTTACCAGTGATCGCCCCAGCCGTAACTTTAATTTGTGCACGTTCAAAAAGAACAGGTGCGAATGTCTTTTGTAAAGCTAACACATCGGTTAGGTCTTCATTAAATTGATTGATATGTTGATTAAACCGAGGATTTTCTGATTTTAACTGTGGGATCACATGATGCCGCAAACGATTGCGAAAATACTGGTCACTAGCATTAGTTTCATCTTCAAAAAAATGTAGGGCCCGCTTTTGCGCATAAGTCGCTAACATTTGCTTCGTATATCCCAACAACGGTCTTACCAATCGGCCACTTGCAAAGATCCGCTGTGACTTTAAGCTATTGATCGCCGATAATTCACCAGAACGCGTAAGGTTCATCAAAACTGTTTCTGCTAAATCATCACTATGATGTGCTGTTACCAAAATATTATAATGCTGCTGCTGCATAACTTCCGCAAAAAACTGATAACGGAATTGACGCGCTGCATTTTCGACACCAGACTTAGGGTGCATCTCCGGCAGCCAATCAGCTTTAAAAAAGCGAATTTGATGCTGCTGCAGATAGTCACTGAGGTACTCGGTTTCAAGTACACTCTGAGCGCGTAAATGATGGTCCACATAAACTACCGCAAATTTTGGCCGCTGCGGCGTGGGCAAATGACGCACTAAGTCTAACAATACCATGGAATCAACACCGCCAGAAACTGCAAGAAGCAAGCGGTCCGTTCTCGTCCAGAGTCTTTCTTGCTGAATATGCTGCTCAAAGTGATTCTGCAAATCGATCACGTCATAATCACCTTCCATCTCTAAATAAACGAGTTTAAACTCAATGGTTAAGTAAGCAAATAAAAAGACGGTCTCACAACAAAAATCTTGTCATGAACCGTCAGTACAAATTGGGCTATCACTGATACGTAACTTGTAGAGTCCTGATCAATTTGTTGGTGTCGAGTCTAGCTGCGACGACCGCCACGACCGCCACGTTTACCTTCAGTATTACGTTTAAGCGATGTTAAGCGATCTTCACTTTCCTTCAAAAAGCCAGACAACAATGAATCAAAATCCTTACCATTGTTATTACTGTTTTTTGAACTGAATTGATTAGAGCTGGAGCTACGATGTCCTTGTGATCTGTGTTGCGGATGACTATGGGTGTGCGTGTTCGTGTTATTGGTAGCCGCAACAGGGTTTGGTTTGTCCTGAGCTTTACGAATCGAAAGACCAATTTTACCATCTTTCATGGAAAGCACTTTGACTGTGACCTCATCACCAACTGCCAAAACATCATGAATATCCTTGACATAGCTATCAGAGATCTCACTAATATGCACTAAACCAGTTTGATGATCACCTAGATCAACAAACGCCCCAAAATTTGTAATCCCTGTAACCTTGCCCTTAACTTTCGCGCCAATTTCGATCGACATAAAACTGAAAAGTCCTCCTTAGTTTGTGTATCAATAAGTATAGCATTTAGAGAAAAGTGTTCAACCCTAAATAATAAAATTTCTCACATCAAAACCAAATCCAGAAAATAGATAGGCCAATTATTTAAACCCACAAAAGGCCTAAGTGCTAATAAGCCGCAGCAGCATAGACCATTACAAAATTAATTTTGAGGTTTATCACCAGGCAAGCTAAAAATAATTTCGCCTGGTTTAGAGTAGTAGTACTTTTCTCGAATGACTTTTTCCAAATAATCAGCATTATTCAATTGCTGTACATTTTGCTTTAGATCTGTATTCTGTGTTTGAGCTTTCTGTAGTTGTGTCTTACTCATTTGCACCTGACTTTGAAGCTGTTGGGTATTCCGATGGGTTTGAAAAATCTGTAGCCCCAGAAAAGCCGTCACAATACTCAAAAGAATCGCAATCAGATAAAGTCGTCGCTTATGCACTTGTCGAACATATTGTTTACGGCGATCATTGATATTTTTTAAAGTTTGTATTTTTGTAAAATCGTTATTCAGTGATTTTACGTTTTCCGAATCCATATTCTTCTCAATCATGGCTAATTCTCCCGAAATACGTTCATACTTATAAAAAACAGTATAACGCACTCAGAATTTTCAATGAAACGGCTTTAAAAATCTTTAGATAAAATTATCATTTTGCCGATAATTTTCTGAAATCGTTGTATACATTTCAGCCGCATCTTCTTTTTTAGTCGAATCTCTGAGATTATTGACTTTTAAAACTAACGTACGATTGCCAAACCGAATCTCTAATTGATCGCCAACGGCCACTTCACTAGAAGATTTCGCAACCTTATCGTTGATCAGGATTCGCCCTTGATCAGCAATCTGCTTAGCAACTGGCCGCCGCTTAATAATCCGTGACACCTTTAAAAATTTATCTAACCGCATGAGTCATCCTCCTCAAAACTTATGTTTTTTAGTCTGCCAATGGCGCAATAATCGGCCAACATAAGGCAAAGCTAACCATTCTCGTGTACTCAATACCTGTAATTTTACCATAGCGCCCAAAAATACCAAGATACCACCAAAAATACCGACTAAAGTTGTGATGCCAGCCCCAACTCGATTATTGGGCAACCATAACTGCAAATAAACGGCTAATAACAAGACAACGCCGCCCATGATGAGCACTGCTAACAATAGTCGAAAAATAAAATTATGGTTGAAGACGGCCTGCTTCAAATAAGTTGGTGTCCGTAAAAATAAAATAAAGGCGATCCAACCTAACGCAATAATTGTGACGAAGCTACTTCCAGCAATGCCAAACACACGCGTGAAAATTTGATTAAACATCAATTTAATTATAAATCCAGATAATAAGGCTACCGTTGCAACCTTAAAATGATCTAAGCTCTGCAAAACACTACTAAAAACGTTGATTAAAGCTACTAGCATAATACTAACCATATAAAGCGCCAAAGTCAGACTACCTTGGCGATCGCCAAAAAGAAGCTGGTTGATCCAAGGCATCAACACAATCAACCCAACGCTAGCCGCCGCTGATAAGACCAAAGCTAGGTGCACAAGCTGTTGGGTCACTTTGATAAAAAGCACTTTTTTATTCGCTTGGCGGGCATTACTCAGAGCAGGCAGTAATGTCGTCACAAAAGCCATGGTAACGACCAAGCCCATCTGAACTAACGGTTGGGCTCGGTCATAAATACCCTTTAAGTTATAAGCCAGCTGATTGGTTTGACCGCTTTCGATCAACCCTTTAGTCACCGAAAAAGAGTCCAATAGCTGAAAGATAACCATGGTTGCTGAGAATAATGCAATCGACCCACCCTCCAGCAAAAATCGTTTGGTCAAGTGTATATAACGCAATTGTTCTAACGCTTGTTCAGCAATCGTAGGGCTAAGCTGCGATGGCTGTTTAAATCGACAATAAGCTGGCAGCATCACGGCTAAAGCGATTAGTCCACCTAGAAACGCGCCGCTCATCGCCACAGTGCCCATCTTATAGTAGCTCCAATGATGATGCACAAATAAACTCGCCGCAAGTAAAATCACACCAACACGAACGAGCTGCTCTACCACTTGAGAAATGGCTGTGGGCCGCATGTCAAAAGTGCCCTGGAAATAGCCTCTGAGTACAGACAAAAAAGGTGTTAGTAAAAACATAAAAGCAACTGTTCGAATCAAGCTTGCTAGCTGACCATCCCCCATAAGTTGTGCAATAGGGCCCGCTTGCAAATATAATAAGCTAAAAATACCAAGGCTTAGGATACTGATCAATACAAAACTGCGCTTTAAAAGGCGCTGTCGTAAATCAATATCAGCCTGTTCGGCAACTAACTTTGAAATAAAATTAGGTAGTCCAGATAAGGCTAATGTCATACCGATCCCATAAATTGGATAAACCTGCTGATACACATAAAAACCCGTATTGCCAACTAAATTTTGAAAGGGAATTCGGTACACGGCACTAAGTACTTTCGCAATTAATGCTGAAACTGAGAGCAATAAAGCCCCCCGCATTAAATTTTTCGCAGAATTTTTGGGCATAAATTTCTCCCTTATCGGTTAGAAACGCTACTTATTTTTAACGGCTGCACCATCACTGACCTGTTGCGCTAATCCAGCAACAAAAGCAACAATTTGTGGCAGCCAATCATCTAGCCCCATCTTGGGCTGAATCGTTAAAATAACTTTAATATCTTTTGTCTCATCTTGGACACTAGCATGGAGTTTTGTCTTAGCCAGAGCTTTGAAAACCCCCTCACCCTTAATGAGAGCAAAGCCCTGTTGCGATAAAACAACCGTAACTTTTTGAGCTTGTTGATTGACGTTGGTTACCAAAGCTTGATCAGCTGCCATTTTCAACTCAGCAATCTGCAACAGCCGCTTCACTTCAATCGGATAATCCCCAAAGCGGTCGATCAAGTCATCTTCAATGGCCTCAATGTCTTGAGCGGCATCAATTTGACGGATACGTTTATACATCTCAATTTTTTGCTGTTCATCTTCAATATAGTCTGAAGGAATATAAGCTTCAACTTTGAGATCAATTTCACTGTCCGTTCGCTTGACGGCTGCATCACCTTTCTTCTTAGCTACAGCTTCAGATAACATCTGTGAATAAAGATCATAGCCGACACTATCAATAAAGCCGTGCTGCTGGGCGCCTAACAAATTCCCGGCACCACGAATGGAAAGATCGCGCATCGCAATTTTGAAACCTGAGCCTAGCTCAGTAAAGTCCTTAATAGCTTGTAGTCTTTTTTCACTCACTTCGGTCAAAACCTTGTCAGGCTTATAAGTAAAGTAAGCATAGGCCACCCGGCTGCTGCGACCGACTCGTCCCCGCAGCTGATACAGTTGTGATAGGCCATAATGATCCGCATTCTCAACAATCATTGTATTTGCATTGGGCATGTCGATGCCAGATTCAATAATCGTCGTTGCCACCAGCACGTCCGCCTCGCCATTGACAAAACTCATAATGACATTTTCCAGTTGAACTTCAGTCATCTGACCGTGGGCATAAACAATAGTTGCTTCGGGAACCAACTGTTGTAATTGGTCAACAACGCGTTCAATATCACTGACTCGGTTGTGTAAGTAAAACACTTGTCCGTTACGTTCAATTTCACGTTTGATGGCTTCCCGAATTGCCCCAGCATTTTGTTCCATAACATACGTCTGAATTGGGTAACGATTGGTGGGCGGTGTTTCAATGACAGACAAATCCCGAACCCCCACCATCGACATGTTTAACGTTCGGGGAATTGGTGTCGCCGTCAAAGTCAACACATCAATGTTTGCCCGCAACTGTTTGATTTTTTCTTTGTGCTTAACGCCAAACCGCTGCTCCTCATCAATAATTAGCAAGCCTAAATCACTAAAGCGCACGTCTTGTGACAGCAGTCGGTGTGTACCGACCACAATATCAAGCTGACCGTTCTTTAACTTCTTAAGCGTTTCGGTAACTTGAGCTCGACTTTGAAAGCGAGATAACACCCCAATATTTACCGGAAAGTCAGCAAAACGCTGGGTCATAGTTTCAAAGTGCTGCTGCGCTAAAATCGTAGTTGGCACTAAGAAAGCCACTTGTTTATTATCTTGAACAGCCTTAAAAGCAGCCCTTAAAGCGACTTCCGTTTTGCCAAAACCAACATCACCCACCAATAAACGGTCCATCGGCCGACTCCGCTCCATATCATGCTTGATTTCAGCGACACTACGCAGTTGATCAGCTGTCTCCGTATAAGGAAAAGCCGCTTCAAATTCATGTTGATAAGCATTGTCAGGTGAAAAAGCAAACCCCTTCTCGGATTCACGTTTGGCATAAAGTTCGATCAAATCATCCGCAATATCTTCAATCTTTGAGGCCACACGCCGTTTCGTCTTTTGCCATTCGGTCCCGCCTAGCTTATTGATGTGTGGTGCTTTACCTTCAGAAGCCACGTATTTTTGAACTAAATTCAACTGTGTAACTGGGATAAATAATTTGGCATTGTTTTGATAAAGAATTGTTAGATAATCACGATGTACCCCATCGACTGCCATAGTCTGCGTACCCAAAAACTTACCGATCCCATGATTAACATGGACCACATAATCGCCAGGCTTTAAATCATTATAGCTTTTGATACGTTCCGCATTATCAATTGCTAACGAGCGTACTTTTTTCTTAGGCGGTTGGTTAAATAATTCGGTCTCCGTCAAAACAACGGTCTTTTGGTCGATCTGTTCAAAGCCAGACTGTAGTTGGCCCAATGTTAATTGGATCTTATTAGGTTTAATTTGATCAGCTTCAACAATGACACTGTTGATTTCAAAATCTCTAAAAGTGCTGGCGACCTTTTCTAGCCGAGTCGCCTGATCAATCAAAACAACTACCGTAGCTTCACTTTTAGCCCAGTGATCCATTTCTGTTTTGACCATGGGCATCTGACTGAAGAATTTCTGTGGCACGCGGGCTTTTAAGTTGACGATTTCATCTAACCGTAAGCGGCCCATCCCTTTTTGGAATAATGAGAGGTAGACACGTGGCCGTTGATCTTTCTTTAATTGCTTTATAAAATCGGCTTCCAAGGGTTCAACACGTAAAATATCCCCATTTTCTAACAATTGCGTCTGCCAGTCAGCAGCTTCTTGCTCACGATTTCGGCTTTGTTCCAAAATCCGCGGATAGTCATCTAAGATGAGGGTGTCGGCCGACGCAAAATAATCTAGTAACGTGCCCATTTGAACTTGAAGTTCATTTAAAAATAAACTTAATCTATCTGGCCGCCCACCACTATCTAACAAATCGATCACTTGCTGAATTTTCTGCTGTAAATTCTGCTGGAGCTGTGGCTCGGCTTCTAATTCTGGTAAACGTTGTGCCAGTTGTTTGGTCAAGCGTTCAGCAGCCGCTTGTAATTGTGTGCTGGTCAGCATCAGATCCGTAGCAGGTAATAATTGCAGCTGCTCCAAATTTTCCACACTGCGCTGGGTTTCGGGATCAAAAGAACGCAGGCTATCCACATCAGTATCAAACAACTCAATTCGATACGGTAAGCTGGCATTAATTGGAAACACATCAAAAATATCCCCACGAATCGCAAATTCACCGGGAGAGGCAACTAATTTTTGGCGCACATAACCCATAGCCACCAAATCCTGCGCTAATTGCGTCAGATCAAGCTGGCTTTGCATATCGATCATAATAGCCCTTCGCGTAAATTGATCAGGTTTTGAAACATACTTTTGAACGCCAGCTAATGTGGTTAAAACAATGGTTGGCTGTCCAGTCGTCAAGCGCGCCAACGCTTGAATCCGCTGGGACAAGGCTTCCGGTGAACTAGGTCCTACTTCAGCGGCCAAAACTTCAGCGGCGGGAAAGACTTGTACTGCGCCTTCACCGACCAGACCAACCAAATCACTATTCAAATACTCGACTTGCTGCTGATTGGCAGTCACATACAAAATATTCTTGTGACTTTGTTTTAATAGACCAGCCAACCAAACGGATTTGGCTGATCCCTCTAAGCCCGTGACGAGCTGGCGACTGTCTAGAGTTAAAGCACCAGCCACCTGACTGATCTGACCCGCCTGGTCGAATAAATTTATTAAATCCAAGTCAATAGCCTCCTTTTAGCCATTGAAACGATTCATAATGTCGTTGGCCGAATGACCATCCAGCCAACTAATCGCTGCTTCAGCGGCCCGATCGAAGGCAGCTAGCATGATTGGTAAGTCATCCTTATTAAAAGGGGTCAATACCCAATCCACCACTTTACTGCGATCAGGATGTTGAATGCCAACTTTTAACCGATTAAATTGTTCCGTTTGCACAGCGGCGATGATACTTTTGATACCGTTATGCCCCCCAGACGCACCTTTGTCTCTAAAACGTAACTTACCCAGCGGCATATCCATATCATCTTGAATCACAAGCAGATCACTCGGCGCCATTTGATAATAATGTAATAAGGGCCCAACAGCACGGCCTGAATCATTCATATAAGTTAATGGTTTAACTAAAAATACTTTTTCACCATTATAAATAAATGACGTAAACTGTGCTTCAAAATCTTGTTTACTCAGTGTCTGATTCAACCGTTTGCTAAGCGTATCGACCACCGTAAAACCCACATTGTGTTTCGTACGGTCATATTTTTTGCCTGGGTTACCCAGGCCGACGATCATTTTCAAAATAAAGCCTCCATCAATAATTAGCTGCAAAAAATTTAACCTTGTAGTTCAAGCAAATTAACGTTTTATTTCTAGCCATTCTTTATTTTTACTATACGCTAGAAGATAATGCACCTTGTTTGTTTATAAAATAGAACTCAAATAGACACGAAACACCTCATGGCATCTGTTTCGTGTAGCTACTTAGTATACCATATCTCATATAAAATGGCCGCCTAACGTATGACGCCATATTTGCTAGTCATACCAACGATCAAACTCTAATAAGTCGCCTATTGGGGCTGAAATAAAATTACTATTTTACCTTTAACCACTTGTTTATTACGCATAATTTTGGTTTAAACGTGTGTCAAAAGGCAACATCTTTTGATTCACGCTCCAATAACAAACAACAAAATAGGCTTTCAAAAAAATGCTTTAACTATAAATATATATGTTGACACATAATACTATGCATAATACTATGCATAATACAGTATGGTCATAAGGGGTGGTTTTATGATTGAACTACACCATATTTCATTAAATTATGGTCAACAACAGGTACTGTCAGACTTAAATCTTGCAATTCCCAATGATGGAAAAACTATTGGTATTATTGGGCCAAACGGTGCTGGGAAAACTACACTCATCAATAATATTTTAAAACGCATCAATACTTTTAAGGGCCAGAGACAAGTTCCTGACGCCATTGCGTATTTACCTGATCAACCTTTCTTGCCCGGTCACATTCGCTTAAAAGCAGCCATTGATCTCTTCATAGCTGCCTATCCTGACTTTAATTATCAATTAGCGCTTTCACTTCTAAAGACCCAACACTTAAATTTACAGCAACGGATCCATACACTTTCCCGAGGCATGCAGCAACAAGCTGAGTTAGCCCTCACTTTGGCACGTCAGGTCCCTTATTATCTTTTCGATGAACCTCTGGGTGCCATTGATCCACGTCATCGTCAAAATACCTATCAAATGATTCAAACTGCTAGACGATCCCACAGTACGGTTTTAATTGTGACACACCTTTTAAAAGATCTGGCCCCACTCTTTGATGAGATTTGGCTATTGACAAATGGCCGTGTCGCACAACAAATTAGCCGCACACAACTACAACAGAACTTTAACGGAGATATCGAACAATATTATCAGGAGATGACAACGCATGCATAAATGGCTTTTATTTCGTTTCAAAAAATTATTAGGCCTCTTTTCGTTCCCACTGATAGTCGAATTTGCAATCATTATCTATCAACAGATCGCTGCACATAAATTGAATAACGGGCTGGCTTTAGCACATAGTTTATTTTTCATAGCTACAAATGTTGTTTTATTTATTGCAATCATTGCGCAGATGATTCGTGATGGTTATTTAGGAACCGACGCCATGCAGCTGTTGCTCAAACAAAATCAACTATGGACAACTTTACTGGCTGGTGGCATGAGTATGCTGCTTTTGATTTTTATGATATCGTAGCGAATTTTGCATTATCAGGTACACCTCTAAAATGGCAATTTCCAAACCTATATTGGTGGCAAAAACCCCTAAGTCTACTAACAACACTAATTTTGGTTATAGCTTTAATTACAATATCTAAAAATATTCGGCAAACAGCCCTAGGCATTAGCATCATCACTGGCGGCTTAATCGCTATGGCTAGCTTTGGATTCATTATTTTAAATCAATGGACTACCGTTCCAATTTTCTCCGGCAACTATTTCATGATTGGCGTTGGCGCTCAACCACAATCTCTAACCTATATCACAGCCGTTCCGCTTTTATTTCTGAATCAAGCTGCTGTCACAACCAATCAAATAGTTGGTGCAAAAATTAATTTCATCATTTTAACAGTTGCACTAGTTGTCCTGGCAGTGCGTCTCACCTTGCACCGATTAAATTATGTTCGATTGGTCGATTAAGTTGTCAAAAGTAATTGTCAGCAGCACAATGCTTGTGTTTGAATCATTCGTAGTCAAAAAACATTTGTTTATCAGAAACGTGCCTTATTGTTTTGTGATGAACTAATTTTCATAAAACTGTCATATCTCGCTTTCATTTGCTGTATCAGCGTTTTTCACCAGCATTAAAATAAAAAATGAAAAAAGTTGTGTAAAAGCTGACGATATAGTGAAATTTGTGTTATACTACCGTTGTTAAATTTGTTTTCCAGAAAGGATGAATCATTTTGGCATCTACAACACAAAAAGACCATCAAAAAGTTATTCTTGTCGGCGATGGTGCTGTTGGTTCCAGTTACGCCTACGCTTTAGTATTACAAGGTATTGCTCAAGAAATCGGTATCGTTGATATCTTTAAGGATAAGACTAAAGGTGATGCAATTGACTTATCAAATGCTTTGCCATTTACACAACCTAAGGAAATCTACTCCGCTGAATATTCAGATGCAAAAGATGCAGACGTTGTTGTTATTACTGCCGGTGCCCCACAAAAACCTGGCGAAACTCGTCTAGACTTAGTTAACAAAAACCTTAAGATTTTGAAATCTATCGTTGATCCGATCGTTGAATCTGGTTTCGATGGTATCTTCTTAGTTGCTGCTAACCCAGTTGATATCTTAACTTATGCGACTTGGAAATTATCTGGTTTCCCTAAGAACCGTGTCGTTGGTTCAGGTACTTCATTGGATACAGCACGTTTCCGTCAATCTATCGCTGAATTAGTTGACGTTGATGCTCGTTCCGTCCATGCTTACATCATGGGTGAACATGGCGATACAGAATTCCCTGTATGGTCTCACGCTAACGTTGCCGGCATTAAGATTTCTGAATATGTCAAAAAACATCCTGAAATCGACGAAAGCAAATTAGTCGATATGTTCGAAAATGTTCGTGATGCTGCCTATAAAATCATTGATCTTAAAGGTGCAACATTCTATGGTATTGCAACAGCATTAGCTCGGATCACCCGTGCTATCTTAGATGACGAAAATGCTGTCTTACCACTTTCTGTTTACATGGATGGTCAATATGGCTTGAACGATATTTATATCGGTTCTCCAGCTGTGATCAACCGTAATGGTATCTCTGAAATTCTTGAAATTCCATTAAGTGACCATGAACAAGAAAGTATGAAGTCTTCTGCAAACCAATTGAAGAAAGTTTTAGATGACGCTTTTGAAAAAGGCGAAATTGAAACTCGTCAATAAGATTTACAGTTCTCAAAAAGTCGGGACATTTTGTTCCGGCTTTTTTATTGCATTTTTCAGAAAATCTAGGTATGATCATGAAAACAATTGTCTAATTTAAACCTTAGGGAAACGTTTAAATTAGGTATCTGCGATTGTTTTAAACAAGGAACTGGGTATAATGAAACTAAGTTATTACTTTAAAATTAAGGGGTTGACACCTGTTGCATCTTAAGAAAGTTGTACCATTGGGGATCATCTTTGCTGTCAT
Organism: Agrilactobacillus fermenti; assembly: GCF_047943045.1. Classification (GTDB taxonomy): domain Bacteria; phylum Bacillota; class Bacilli; order Lactobacillales; family Lactobacillaceae; genus Agrilactobacillus; species Agrilactobacillus fermenti. The sequence goes on from NZ_CP181347.1 coordinate 1,949,861, forward strand.
TGGCATCGCGCTTTTTTATGTTTTAATGAGTGTGCGTTATCAAAATGTTTTCTTACCACACACTGTTTATTCGGGCGTAAATATCGCGGGTAAAACACCAGAACAAGCGAATCAAAAACTGAAGGCACATATTAAAAAACAGCACTATCAATTGGTCGAGGGTAAAAAGGATATTTTACAATTTACCGGTAAAGATCTGAATATTGACCATGATTACGCCAAACAACTAACTGCCATTAAAAACCAGCAAAATCCATGGAGCTGGTCTCTCAAAGTTTTTGCGGCACCAAGTGAGACCGGTGTGAAAGCTGAGAACTTAGCACTCAATCAGCAAAAAGTAGACCAACTCTACCAGCAAGTTGTTAAGGCAACCGCCACTGACCGAGTTCAAACGAAAGATGCGACTTTGAGCAAGGATAACGGTAATTTTACGATCAAAAAAGAAGTTTACGGCAATAATATCGACGAACAACAACTAAAAAAACAAATTGTCGCTGCCGTGGATCAAGGGCAAACGAAAATTAACATCAAAAAGGCTTATGTACAACCCAATGTCACCAGTGATGATAAGCAGTTGCAAAGTGACAAACAAAAGTTAAATGCCATTTTAAACGAAAATATCACTTATAAGATTGCGGGTAATGACGTCAAAATTCCTAAAACTGAAATTGACAACTGGTTAAATTACACTGATGGTAAAATTGCCTTAGATCAAACAAGCATGGCGCGTTATATTGCTAGTCTTTCAGCTAAATATGGCACTATCAATAAAACACGTGATTTTAAGACCGAACAAGGTCAGACAGTTCAAGTACCTGCCGGGACCTATGGTTGGTCCATCAAGAGTATTAGTGAAGCTAAAGCTTTGGCCACAGAGATGCTCAAAGGTGAAGATTTCACACGCAAACCTTTGATTCAAGGTGTTGGCTATAATGAAAATGGTGATGATATTGGCAATACTTATGTTGAAGTCAGCAAATCGGCACAACATATGTGGGTGCACAAGGACGGTAAAGTCATTATCAGCACTGATGTCGTTACTGGCAAACCCGGACAAGACACACCATCTGGTACTTTTGTGGTCTGGAATAAAGTCCGCAATACACAGCTTAAAGGTAAGAACGATGATGGTTCTGATTACAGTTCACCTGTAAGTTACTGGATGCCAGTCGATTATACTGGTGTTGGTTTACATGACTCCCCTTGGCAGCCAACTTATGGTGGTGATTGGTACAAAGCCCATGGTTCTCACGGTTGTGTCAACACACCACCAAGTGTTATGGCACAAGTGTTTGCAGACGTCCCATTAAACACGCCCGTCATTATTTACTAAACTTATCTCAAAAATAGAGGTCGACAACAAGGTATTCGTTTTCGACCTCTATTTTTATTAGGCTGCTCAATTTAACCCATCCTTCAAAGAACGATTCTCATTCAGAATTTGGTTTGCAATTTTCTGCGAAAATATTTAACATTATGGTTGTATTATAATTTTATGATAAGAGGCGGATTTTTTTATGAGTAAAGTTGCTGTTATTGTTACTGACTTTGTCGAAGATGTTGAATATACATCCCCTGTTGAGGCACTTAAGCAAGCTGGTAATGATGTCACGGTAATCGAATTTGAAGCAGGCAAAACTGTCAAAGGCAAACACGGTGTCAATATCAAAATTGATAAAACAATTGACGAAGTAAAGCCCGACGATTTTGATGCACTTTTGATTCCTGGTGGCTTCTCCCCCGATCAGCTTCGTGCCGATGAAAGAATGGTCGACTTTGTTAAGGCATTCTTGCTAGCAAGCAAACCAACCTTTGCAATTTGTCATGGCCCACAATTATTTATTCAAACTGGTCTGACCAAGGGGCGTAAAATGACAGCCTATGTCACTGTCCGTCCTGATCTTTATTATGCTGGTGCTGAAGTTGAGGACCAACCCGTTGTCATTGACAACAACTTAGTTACAAGTCGGGCCCCTGACGACCTTGACCAATTTAATCATGCGATTGTTGATGCTTTAAAGTAATGAATAGGGCCCTCACCCATACTTCTTGAATCATTTAATTCGATACTTTTACGTAATTTGATATTTATTTGCTCTCACCTTGTTGCAGTTAATTTAGTTATAGTTGCTTCATTAGATTAATTTTTGGTGATCATTAGTAACCCATCCCCTAGGGGTAAAATGCTACTACTTAAAGTATCGTCCTCAAAGACGCGCGTGAATAGACGATTCAAGTTTCGATGGATACTGCGATTTTTGTGCTTGATCTCAGAATCTGGCTTCAACACCGTTCCCCCTTGCATGACATCATCAATCAATAAAACGCCATGCGTATTGAGCAATCGTAGGCAATCAGGTAAAAATGAGATATATTTAGCTTTAGCACTATCCAAAAAGATCCAATCATAAGTTGCCGTAAGTTTGGGTAGAAGGTCAGCTGCGTCTCCCGCTAGTAATTGGACCCGCTCTTCTAATGCAAATTTTTTAAAAGTTTGTCTTGCCTGCGTAAGCATAACATCAAAGCGATCAATTGTGGTGATTTTAGTTGTCTCCGGGGTATTCAACGCCATCAGCGTTGTCGAGAACCCTACTGCCGTCCCAACCTCCAAAATACGCTTAGGCCGCATAATTTTTAGCAACACCTTGAAGAAATTAACCGTTTCTGGAGGAATCACGGGCACGCCAGCCTCACGAACTTGTTTTTCAAAGTCACCCAATGGGCCCTTTAAAGGTTGTTGTTGCTCACGTAGAAATGTCAAAACTGCTTTATCAATAATTGGTCGATGCATCATTTCGTTTAACATTGTATAAACCCCTTAAGTATATTATTAGAAAACACTGACTAAATTTAATAAATGTGTTATGATTGTTCAAGCAATTATTCATTGAAACAAAGTTTAGAAAGTAGGGAGAACAGCGATGTTAATCAAGCCTTTAGTTCGTAAAAAAGAAGAATTAACAACTGTTGAAGAAACGGTCACATTAGAAGATGCTTTGAAAGTTCTTGAAGATTCCGGCTTTCGTTGTGTGCCAATTTTAGACGAATCCGGTAAACTTTTCCGAGGTAATATTTACAAGATGCACATCTATCGTCATAAGTCACGTGGCGGCGATATGAGTCTGCCAGTTACTTACCTTTTGAAAAATGCCACCAAAACCATCAACATTCAATCCCCATTCTTTAGAGTTTTCTTTGACATCAAAGACTTGCCATATATCAGCGTCTTAGACGAGAATAATAACTTCTATAGCATTTTAACACATAATCAATTATTGGGGGCATTATCAGAGGCCTGGAATATTGATATCAGTAGCTTTGTATTGACTGTTACTTCTTCTGGTGCTCAAGGAGAATTAGCAACTATGTCTAAGATTATTGCTAAATACGCTTCTATTTCTGGGTGTATGACATTAGACGCCAAAGAAGAGAATTTTGTACGGCGGACTTTATTCACACTGCCGGCTAATATCGAGATGAGCACTGTGGATACAATTGTGGATAAGCTTGAGAAAAAAGGATTTCCTGTTGTAGAAATTGATGATCTGCAAAATGATAAAATCATCCGTGATAATGATATTTTTACTCGGTAGATAGATTTGTTTGACCAAATAAATATGCTAACAGAGTGTGACAAAAGACACTCAGCACCTGAGTACTAACAAGAATTGTAAGAAAATGCTGTACTTTCCATTTGAACTATTTGTTGTTAGATAAGGGTGTTGCCCCTTGGAGCATATTTAAAAAATAGGATGGTTCATAACTAAACAGAGAGCGAAAACAAAATATTAATTTTGTTTTCGCTCTCTGTTTAGTTATAAATAGTTCAATTTTTAAGTATTTACTTTATTTCATCTGATTATGTAATCGATCAGCCCTTTGAAAGGCTTCTTCTAATCCACAACTTACGATTAAAGCATGATCGACCAGTTTCATTTTTGTGCCTGATAGTTGCGTCACTTTATCTTTTAGGCGCTGTTTATCAATTGTTCTGATTTGCTCTAAAAGCACAACAGAGTCACGTTCAACACCATCTTCTTTAGCCGTAATACCGACATGTGTTGGCATCTTTGGCTTTTGAATCTTGGCAGTGACGGCAGCAACAATGACTGTAGGACTGAAATGATTGCCAACATTATTCTGTATCACCAAGACAGGGCGTAAGCCACCTTGCTCCGAACCAACCACTGGTGAGAGATCTGCGTAGAAAATATCTCCACGCCTGACGACAAGATCCATCGGCTCTCCCCCCTCTCTTGATTTATTGAATATGTGAGTAAGCTTCACTCTCCGAAACAGAAAAAGCTTCACAAATTTCAGAGTTAATGCTTGCCATGGCTTGATAGCCATCAATCAATTCGTGCAACTCTTCTTGGCGTTGCGATAGAAACTCGCTGATGGCTGCGTGAATGACTTCTTGCTCATCCACCGCATAAGCACTGCAATATGTCTCGACTTCCTGGCTAAGTTGTGCTTCAACTTGCACGGAAAACTTCTTTTGCTCCATGACAAAAACCTCCACATTTGCTGATGTTCTGCCATTACATCATAACACTGATTATGTCATTTGAGGAGGCCTAAATTTAATTTCAATTAATATACTTACGTGGTAAGCGATTTGTCAGTATACAAGCGAGCTCATAGTGGATCGTATCAGAATATGCTGCCACTTCTTGCAGCGTGATCTCAGCACCCTGATCTTCACCAATTAGGGTTACTTTAGTCCCAACATCATATGGCTTAGGCAAACGAATCATAAACTGGTCCATACAAATGCGGCCGACAATTTCACACGGATGTCCATCGACTAAAACATGAAAACCTTGCAGCCGTCGCAACCAGCCATCAGCATAGCCCATCGGTACAGTACCAATATATTCATCTGCCTCGGCAGTATATGTTGCGCCGTAACTGACAGAATCACCGGCATGAATTTGTTTACAAAAAACAATCTCTGAAGTCAGTGATAGTGCTGGCTGTAGTGGGTATGGCAGCTCGGAAATTGCAGTGCCTGATGGATTCAAACCATAAATTGCCACACCAAAGCGTACCATATTCCCATTACAGGCATCATGCCATAAACTGGTCGCTGAATTGGAAACATGCACATAGCGTGGCCGTTGATCTAACTGAGCGACATAAGCATTGAACTTTTTGACTTGCTGCTGAAAATAAGTCGTATCCTGCTCATCAGCAGTGGCAAAATGGGTAAATATACCTTCAAAGATAAAGTATTCAGGATTTTGTTTTATAAAAGCTACCGCCGCAAGAAAATCGACAACTTGTGTGAAACCAATGCGCCCCATACCACTATCAATGCCTAAATGCACGGCTAGAGGCTCAATATGGGATTGTTTGGTCATGGCATTTTTGGCAGCAACCAGCCAATCTTTGGACCCTACTGTAAGCGAAATATGCTGGCTGGCAGCAATTTCTGCTAACTCAGGTCTAGTAATACCCAAGACCAAAATTGGTGCTGTAAAGTGGGCCTCTCGCAATCCTAAGGCTTCATCCAGTATAGCCACACAAAAGCCAGTCGCACCGGCCGCCTGTGCCGCCTGAGCAACCGGAACCATGCCATGACCATAGCCATCAGCTTTAACCACCGCAAACAACTCTGTGCCCTGCTTCAGACGTTTGACTTCTTCACGAACGTTGTACTTGATTGCTTGTCGATCGATGACAACCTGCGCATTACGTAAATTCCCGACTACCATTTTTATTCATTGACCTCCTGAGGTGTTTCCAAAATAACTTCCGTCATAACCAAAGTCGACGTATGTGAAATCGAAACAAATGCCCTCCCTTGATAAGGATGATGCGTAATCATTGGCCGTCCCGTATCAGGATCATTCAAAACCTCTACATCATGTAATGAAACTTTACCGATGCCACTACCAAAGGCCTTAGAATAAGCTTCCTTGACAGAAAATCGCCCTGCCAAAAATTCATAACGCCGATGACTATCTTCTGGGAACGACTGAAACACGTGCAATTCGTCATCCGTTAAAATTTTTGCAGCAAATTGGCTGTTTTTCTCCTGAGCCATTTTGATACGTTCAATCTCAGCTAAATCAATACCAATACCATAAATCATTACGCCAACTCCGTTTTCAGATTATGTTTCATTATAGAACATTCTCCACAAAATAAAAAACCAATTCAAAAAATGAGCTGACTTAGTCATCACAATATGACTAAATCAGCTCACTTTTTAATTTAAGGTTAAACTAGGCGTTTGTATTAGTCCGAATCGTAAAGTTTCGACTAGAACGTTTGCCACTCTTGTTGTTATTTGATTTACCGTGGTTATTAGACTTATGCCCACCACTATAATTTTTGTTGCCATTATTAAAACGGCGTTTATCACGCCCACCATTGTTATGACGGCCACGAGCAGAAGAAGACCGACGATGACTAGATTTACGTGATGGTAAAGGTCGTTCTGGGGTAATCTTAACAGGAACACTCGTTGAATCCTTGCTGACCGTCTTCAAGTAAGCGGAAACTAACTGAATTGGCGTATATTCTTCAAGGAGATGTTCTGCACCAGCTTCATATTTTTCAAGGTCTTCACTAGTTAATACTTCAGTGATTTCGTCAACGGCATTTTTCAGCTGACCCTTGAATGCTTGTTTGTCAGTTGGTGGCATTAACGGTTTCATCCGTTTTTTAGTTAATTCTTCGATTGTCCGTAAGTAACCCATTTCATTTGCGGTAACAAATGTAACAGACATCCCAGATTTACCGGCACGGCCCGTTCTACCAATACGATGTACGTAGCTATCAGGATCTTGAGGAATATCATAGTTGTATACATGTGTAACCCCAGAGATGTCTAGCCCACGTGCGGCCACATCAGTAGCGACCAAAACATCCAAGTCGCCCTTTTTAAATTGACGTAAGACACTCATCCGTTTTTGCTGAGTTAAGTCACCATGGATTCCTTCGGCACGATAACCACGTGCCTGAAGGCCCTTAGCTAATTCATCAACACGTCGCTTAGTACGGCCAAAGACCAAAGCTAGCTCTGGATTTTGAACATCGAATAGACGCGTCATCACATCAAATTTTTCAAAATCTTTTGCCCGCACATAATATTGATCGATCAAATCAGAAGTTAATTCCTTAGATTCGATCTTGACAATTTCAGGATTATGCATAAATTTCTCACTAATGCGCATAATTGGTGCTGGCATGGTAGCTGAGAATAGTAAAGTTTGATGTTCATTAGGCACATGGGTCAAGATTTTTTCAATATCTTCAATGAAGCCCATATCCAACATTTCATCAGCTTCATCAAGCACTAATGTCCGAATATGTTCAATTTTTAGGATTTTACGATTGATTAAGTCTAATAAACGACCTGGTGTTCCGACAATAATTTCCGGATTATTATTTTTAATACTCCGCATTTGCCGACGGATATCTGCGCCACCGTAAACAACTTGAATACGGGCATGTTTATCCTGACCAAGACGATAAAGTTCTTCTTGGGTTTGGATTGCTAACTCACGCGTTGGTGAAATAACTAACGCCTGAATATTTTTGCTATCCATATCAAGATCATTCAAAATAGGTAAGCCAAAAGCTGCAGTTTTACCTGTACCTGTCTGTGCTTGACCAATGACATCTTTACCAGCCAAGACTAGTGGGATCGTACTGGCTTGAATCGGTGTTGCTTCTTCAAATCCTGCTGAGCTAATTGCTTCTAGTAACTTAGGATCGAGATTTAATTCCTCGAATTTCAAATAGTGTTCCTCCTTGATTTTGCCAAAACATCATCGCAAAACAACGAACACTTGAAATGGGAGGTCGTAGTTTTGCACTTTAATGTTTTATTCATAAAAACGTAACTAAATAATAATAACAAATTCCCTCACTATTAGCAAATTTAATTACTTGCTTGTAATTCAGCCACAACATCTTCCAAATGCAGCCCATGACTTGCCTTTAACAACACCATGTCATCCGGTTGAATCGCATCCTTTAAATCAACGGTCAATAAAGCCTTGTCTGCCAAACTATAATAGTGTAACTGATGCTCAGAATAACGATCTTGCAAGGCGTGATAAAGTGCCTGCATATCTTTACCAATCAAAAAGACGGTTTGAATTTGTTGGGGTTGAATGCTCTCCGCAAGGCTAGCATGTAATTCAGCACTTTGGGCGCCCAACTCTAACATGTCTCCTAAAACGATGATTCGATGGCCATTGGTTTGGATTGCTGTGAAGTTTTTTAGAACTTCTTTGACCGCCGTAGGATTGGAATTATAAACATCACTAAGTAAGTCAGCACCGTTGGCAGCCTTGACCCATTCTGTCCGTTCTGCAGTTAACTTGAATTCAGCCAGCGCTCCTGCCATTTGTTTGCTGGGTACATGAATCAAGTCACCTACAGCGATTGCTGCTAAAGCATTCATCACATTATAAGCGCCCATTAATGGTACCGAGAATTGCACCTCTGGCCAAGGACTCGCAACAAAAGTTGTTTGTTTTTTCTCAGCCACAACAGCTTGAGCAGAAATATCATCAATCTCATGCTGGCCAAAAGTACGTGTCTGAACCTCTTCAGGAACCCGTTCTCGCAGTAGTGGTTCATCACCGTCAAAAACCAAAGTCCCATCAGCCTTTAAACCATCGATAATTTCCATTTTGGCATCAGCAATTTTAGCTCGTGTGCCAAAAAATTCAATGTGTGCCTCACCAATCATCGTAATCACGGCAATATCCGGCTCTGCTAGTAAGCTCATCTTATGGAGTTGTCCTGGCCGATCCATGCCCATCTCTAACACTAGATTTTCGGTGTTGGTGTCCATACTTAAAATTGTATAAGGTACACCGATCTCATTATTATAATTAGCGCGCGTTTTACAAGTATTGCTCTGCGTTGCCAAAACTGCTGCTATCATATCTTTGGTCGTTGTTTTACCATTACTGCCTGTAATCGCAATGACCCGAGGGTTCACCTTATGTAAATAATATTTAGCTAGCTGTTCAAAGGCGGCTTGCGTGTCCGCAACTTCAATCAATGGAAAATCTACTGGTGCATGCGCATGGCCTTTCTGCCAAAAACTACCAACAGCACCATTTTGAATAGCTGACTCAATAAAATCATGACCATCACGCTGCGCAACTAATGGTACAAATAGACCACCCGGCTGAAGCTGCCGAGAATCAAAAGTCACACTTGTTACAATATTATTTTGCCATTGTGAATAGTCAGCTTCAGCGCCAACTGCCTTAGCAACTTCCTCTAAGGTCATTTTCATCGTTAAAAACTCCTTAATCTACCTACCAATTAAAAATTGGCTTCCATTTGTTTGCGTTGTTGATAGCGCTCAATGCCTAAATTGATCAATTCATCGATCAAATCAGGATATTGCAGCCCCATCTCTTGCCACAAATATGGATACATTGAGTATTGTGTGAATCCAGGCATTGTTTGGACCTCATTCAAGTAAATGTCATCACTTTTGCTAAGAAAGAAATCTACCCGCGCAAGGCCTGAAGCACCTAACGCAATATAAGCTGTTTTTGCATATGCCTGTAACTTAGTTTTAATTGTGTCGCTAACTGGTGCTGGAATCAATAATTTGGTCGTGCCGTCAACAAACTTGGCCGTATAATCATAAAACGTCCGAGCTTTGCCGATTTCTCCAGGAACGGAAACATTAATATCAGCATTACCTAAAATTGCTAACTCGATCTCCCGGGTTTCAGGTACACCTTGTTCCACAATGACACGATCATCATAACGAAAAGCGAAATCAATGGCGTCTTGTAATTTATCAATGTCATCGATCATCGAAATACCAATACTTGAACCAGCATTGGCTGGCTTCACAAATAACGGCAATAACAATGATCCTCGAACACGATCTAAAATCTGTTGTGCATCCTGACGCCAATCTTGCAATAAAATAGCTTCAAATGGTACTTGGGGAATACCAGCCTCTTGAAAAACCAATTTACTGATAATTTTGTCCATCCCTGTTGCTGAAGCCATGACGCCATCACCAACATAAGGCACATCTAAAACGTCTAACAAACCTTGAATCGTGCCATCTTCGCCATTAGTGCCATGCAACATAGGAAAAACAACACTGTCCTGATGTTTGAAATCATAAGGGGTAATGCTGCGCCCAAAAGAAGACTGGTCCGGCGCATTAAACACTGCTTCGGTGCCAACTGTTAAACGAAGCTGCTGCGCATCCGTTAAAGGTGCGGTTAATTCTGAACCGGCAATAAATTGGCCCTGCTTCGTGATATAAACAGGAACAACTGTATGTCGCTTATAAGACACCCCTTGGATCAAGGAAAAAGCACTTAATATTGAAATATCATGTTCGGCACTGCGCCCACCATATAGTAAATAGATTTTCATATATATACTCCTCTTTAAGCCTGCAACTTAACTGCCCACTGTTGGACTTCCCGATTATACTCAAGCGTACCCAGTTTTTCAGCAGAAGTCATTGACCAAGCAATATCATTCGGCACAAAACGATGCTTTAATTGAAAAAGTGGCACGATCAATTGATCATCTTGCCGAAAAGCAGCCGTAAAATCAAACAAGACCCCATCAACTAACAATTCATGAATCGCGTTTAAAGTTTGATTATCTAAATTAACGTAATGAATCACGTGACGCTTAAATAAAAAATTAGCTTGAAAATTATGCGCTTCAAAATAACGCGTAATCGTGTTGGACAGGACCCGATGAAAGTCTTCTAGATGGCGATAGTAAACCTTGGTCATTTCATTTGGTAATTCCAAATAAACATATTGATTCGCCAATTTATAATAAAATGGCGAAGATAAATGCGTATAGGCATGTCCCAAATACAGTAATTCCGATACCTCAAAAGGCGTGATCTCGTCCAGATATAACGTATGTTTATAATCGATCCATTTCTTCCGCGAAATTTTAGGGTTTAATAAGTAACGTAAAATATCTTCTCTGCCAGAAATTACATTAAAACCCGTGTGGGGATCGATCATTTCATTTTCGTCTACATCAGACAACAGCAGCAAATGTTCGGGCACTTGCTTGAAAGCATCAACAAAGTCGTTCATACTAATGCCATATGATAAAATCATATTTGTAACCGTTTCTAAATGTATGTATAAATAACTCTCAGACATTTCTTTACTCCGATTTTATGTCATCTTATTTACTTCTAACTGAACACTCAATACAGAATCACAATACTGGAAACCAACCACAAAGTAAAGTATTTTTCATGACATTTATTAAAATATAATTCCTGCCAATTGGAGGCTAAATCGATGAAACTGGAAAAATTAAACAATGAAGCTTTGGGTCAAATGAGTCAAAAGATTCGTTATGATATCACGACTGCTTTAGATATCCCTTACTATAGTAATCCCTATGATGACACGAGTAATTTTACCGGTGACAGTTCAACAAAAAGACTTGAGCTTCAGGTAAATTTACTGCTAGATGGTCAAACTGATCGCGCCATCAGTTTTTATGGTGAGCCCACCACGGACCAAAAATTAGGTGATGATGCCAGTGGTTATGTCACTTTTGCGGGTGAGAAAACTTATCTGTTTATTTCAGATAGTTATGCTAATACGTTTTTGATTCTGATTGAAAACGGTAAAGTTATCAAAAATTATCAGTTTCAGCAGCAAATTTATTCTGGACCTGAAATGATTGCACTCGTCCGTCAATTGGAAATCAATCCCATCAACGAGTAGTTTAACAATGCGAATCTGTACCACAAAAAAGGAGCCCCTGGCATAAAATAATGCCATGAGCCCCTTTTTAGCTTATTCAGCGTCTTTAGGATTAGCGTTCTTATCCGCAAAACCATATTTTTTGTTGAATCGATCAACACGACCATCAGCCTGTGTAAATTTCTGTCTACCTGTGTAGAAAGGATGAGAATCAGAAGAAATTTCAACACGGATCAATGGGTATTCTTTACCTTCATAATCAATGGTTTCACTTGAGTTTCTGGTTGAACCAGATACGAACTTATAGCCAGTTGCTGAATCTAAAAAGACAACTGGATGATAATCTGGATGAATGCCTTTTTTCATTATTATTTCGCTCCTTTGCCCTAAGTCATTTGCTGAGATAGAGATTAATAAGTACCATGCACATCAGTATATACTATCATGTTTTTAGACTGATCACAACAAGTTTTAAATGATTACTAGTCATCGACCATTTCAACATCGGCGCCAAGCTGCTGTAATTTATAAACAACACGATCGTAACCCCGCAAAATATTTTCAACTTTGGAGATCGTTGTCGTACCCTCAGCCATTAGACCTGCCAGCATCAAGCAAGCGCCAGCTCTGATCTCGTCTGCAGCGACTTCTGCACCTTGTAAATGATCCACATGATGCAAAATAATCACGTCATTTTCGATATTAATATTAGCGCCCATGCGAATCAGTTCAGGTATATGGCGGACCCGCTTTGGATAGATGGTATCGATCACAATGCCATCGCCTTCTGCTTTCAAGAGCAACGGTGTAATCGGCTGTTGTAGATCTGTGGCAAAACCCGGATAAGGGCTGGTTTTGATTTGAACAGCATGCAATTCCCCAGAAGGATAGACGAAAATACTATCTTCACCGACCTTCATGCTGACGCCGATTTCTTCTAATTTAGCCAAATAAGAATCCAAGTGTTCACTGATAATATTCTTGATATTGATACCATCACCGCAAATTGCGGCCATTGCTAAATAAGTTCCCGCCTCGATGCGATCAGGAATGATGGTGTGAGGATTTTTGGCGTACAAATGTGGGACTCCTTCAATTCGAATCGTATCAGTCCCAGCCCCACGGACTTTAGCACCCATATTGTTCAAGTAAGTAGCCAAGTCAATGATTTCAGGTTCTTTAGCCGCATTTTCGATACTTGTCTGCCCCTTTGCAGTCACTGCGGCTAAAATAAGATTAATTGTTGCTCCCACGGAAACCATATCCAAAAAGATCCGTGTACCCTTTAAACCATCTTCTGGCGCCGTAATGAACATAGCCCCATGTTCATTACTGACTGATGCCCCCAGTGCCTCAAAACCTTTGATATGCTGGTCAATTGGCCGCGGTCCAATATCATCACCGCCGGGCAAACCAACAATAGCGTGTCCAAAACGACCTAATAACGCACCCATAAAGTAGTATGAAGCGCGTAAACTCTTAATTTTACCATTAGGTAATGGTTTAAATTTAATATCCGTGGGATCAAGTTCTAAAGTATCAGTTGCTTCATTAAAATTTGTATGAACGTTCATTTCTTCTAAAATGGACATTAAATTATAAACATCTTTAATATGTGGCACGCCATCTAAAGTAACTTTGGTCTCTGAAAGAATTGCCGCTGGAATCAAAGCAACCGTACTGTTCTTTGCCCCGCCAATCACAACTTCGCCACTTAATTTATGGCCACCATGAATTATCATTTTTTTCATTTTACGTAATTCCTTGCATAGAAAATAGATAGAAATTCCAATAATGACACTACTATATAACTGTTTCTCAAGTAGTTGACACTATATGTAATGATATAGAAATAAACCATAAATTACAAGACACCTAAGATGAAAGATTGCTTTAAATTTTCAAAGGTTTAAAAAAACGTGCGGTACAAAGAATGAAAACATTCAATGTCCGCACGTTTTGGTTTATCTTGAGATTCTCGAATCTTAATCTGTTGCTAAACCTGAAGCAGCACCAATGAAAGACTTAAACAAGCCTTCTGGACGATTTGGACGTGACAAGAATTCTGGATGATATTGACTGGCTACAAAGAATTTCTTTTCAGGAATCTCAATGATCTCAACCAAGCGATTGTCAGGTGATACACCTGAGAACACTAACCCTTTTGAGGCTAGTAGTTCACGATATTTATTATTAAATTCATAACGATGACGATGCCGCTCTTGAATGACGGATTGACCGTCATAGGCTTTAGCTGCAACACTGCCCGGTTTCAACTTACATGGGTATAGCCCTAAACGCTGTGTACCGCCCATATTCTTAATGCCCTCTTGATCTGGCATTAAGTCGATCACATTATCTTCAATGTCTGGATCAGTTTCAGTTGTACCTGCATGCTTCAATCCAGCAACATTGCGTGCAAATTCAACGCTGGCCATTTGCATGCCTAAGCAAATACCCAAGAATGGCACATCATTTTCCCGAGCATATTTAATAGCCGCAATTTTGCCTTCTAGCCCACGATTACCGAAACCACCAGGTACAAGAATCCCATCAGAGTCGTTTAACAATTCAGCAACATTATCATCGTTGACATCTTCGGCTTGAATTTTATTTAACTCAATATCCGTATCATAGACGTAGCCCGCATGTTTTAAGGCTTCAGTAATGGAAATATAAGCGTCTTGTAATTCTACATATTTACCTACTAAAGAAATCTTAGTCTTATGATGTAAGTTTTGTGCTTTTTGTTCTAATTCACGCCAAGCTGTCATATCAGCTTTTGGTGCATCGATACCTAAATAATCACAAACAATTTGGTCCATGCCTTGCGCTTGTAAGCTTAATGGCAAAGTGTACAACGTCTTAACATCTTTTGATTCGATAACCGCTTCAGCATCCACGTCACAAAAGAGCGCGATTTTATTTTTAAGTTCTTGTGAAACTGTTTTTTCAGTTCTCAAAACTAAAATGTTCGGTTGAATTCCCAAGCCACGCAATTCTTTCACACTATGCTGAGTTGGCTTAGTCTTCATTTCTCCAGCTGCGTGTAAATATGGAATCAATGTCGTGTGGATGTAACAAACATTTTCAGAGCCAACTTCAGAACGCATTTGCCGTAAAGCTTCTAGATAAGGCAAAGACTCAATATCACCGACCGTGCCACCAACTTCAGTAATGATGACATCAGAATCCGTTGTATTGGCTGCGCGCATAATTTTATCTTTGATCATATCCGTAATATGTGGAATTACTTGAACTGTGGCACCCAAGTATTCACCTTCACGTTCCTTACGAATAACTTCCGAATAAATTTTCCCAGTTGTAACATTAGAGTATTTGTTCAAATCGTTATCAATGAATCGTTCGTAATGTCCAAGATCTAAATCGGTTTCGGCACCATCATCCGTTACGAAAACTTCACCATGTTGATAAGGATTCATCGTACCTGGGTCAACATTGATGTACGGATCAAATTTTTGCATGGTCACCTTCAAGCCGCGATTTTTTAATAAACGACCTAAAGATGCAGCAACGATGCCTTTACCTAGAGAAGAAACAACGCCACCGGTTACAAAGATATACTTGGTCATATCAAAACTCCTTCATTGTTTTTGTTGGGGAAGCTATAAAATACAAAACAAGCTCCCTATTCTAAAGAACAGGGAGCTTGTTAACCGTTTTGGCTTTACTTTTGTAAAGCGCCCAAAAAGTATAGTACAAGAAATGATTTTCATAGTCAAGCAAAAAGTTTATAGTCTTCGAAAAGCCTACTTTTGCTTGTCATCTTCAGGTGCGTCATCGCCAAAACCTTCGTTTTCACCATCGTCATCTGAATCATCATCATCGTCGCCAAATTCGGATAACTGACCTTCAATGCCATCTGGCAAATCATCATCTGCATCCGCATCTACATCGTCAATATCAGCATCAAATGCATCTAAATCATCGCTATTATCAGTGTCGTCATCGTCCGTATCGTCGAAGTCGTCATCTTCAGGATCATCATCATTGTAGTCGATCACGTCGTCGTCATCGTCCACATCAGCAAGAAAAGCGTTAACTTTCTTACGACGTTTCCGTCTTGGCACGCCATCTTCATCTTCAGGATGATTTACTTCTTCGTCAACAGAGTCATATGGATACCATTCGCGTAAACCCCAGACATTTTCACCCAGTGAAATAAAGCGACCATCGATATTCAAGTCAGTATAAAATTGAGATAGCCGACTTCTGATCTCAGTATCACTTTTACCTAGATAAGTCTGAATTGCATTTACCAAATCGGCAAAGGCAATCGGCTCGGTTTTTTGCTCTAAAATAGCGTGCGCAACTTCAATCATAGAAAGTTCGGACTTTTCTTGCCCCTTAAAAATATCTAGATCCAACCAGTACACGTCCTTTCAACAGTCTGTCTTTAATAGTAACGCTTCAAGCAGTAAAAAGCAATTGTAATTGGTAATTTCCAATATGTTGTTTCCCAGCAAATAATTGGTATTCAATATACAACTCTCCAGAAACCGGCCGATCTTTGATCCGAAAATGTAACTTAGGTGTCACTGTTTCCACTGGAATAACGCCATATGGTGTTTGATAACGCGCAATCATGCGATTGCCCAAACTAAAGAACAGTTTTAAATTAATACCGTCTTGACGCGATAAGCGTGACAATTGGACGTCTCCATTCGGCATGACTTTGATCATTACCGGTGTTTTTGCACCCGTGTCTGGGTCTACTTCAGAATAACGAAAGTATAACGTCTCCCCAATTTGAACCAACTGGCCCGGCTCATCAAAAACATGTTGGGTGGTCTCCCCTGCTTGCGCCACTTTTGTTTGTAAATGGATCTCAATTGGGATCGCACTTGTTAAATCCATAATCAACACGCCCTTTCAACAATATTATTATATGTTGCCACCGGATCAAAGACAAACATCGGGTTTAAGTATCCGCTTATTTTAAGCTATAATGATAAGTATATCTTACTATAATAATGAGGCAAACCAATGAAACTACTTAATGACTATTTCGGCCAAAATCGATTCATGGTGGCAGATACTTTTTACACGCCTAGCGAAAATTTGGCAAGTTTTGCAGATACAAATGCATTATTACAATATTGTGACCAATTCAATCAACCGATCATCCACTTTTGGACGTTAACTAATACCATTATATTGGGCATGATGGACGTCAAATTACCCCATTTCGCTGACGCTGTATCAACGCTTAAACAAGCGGGTTATCACTATTTCGTCCGCAACTCTGGTGGCCTAGCTGTAGCAAGTGATGTTGGCATTTTAAATGTCAGCCTTTTCTTGCCCAATTTTAGAACTGTCAGTATTGACGCAGCTTATCAACAGATGGTGGATTGGGTCAAGGCTGCTTATGATACCGAAGACTTACCCATCGAAGTTCGGGAGATTACACGTTCTTATTGTCCAGGTACATTTGATTTGAGTATTTACGGTCAAAAATTTGGTGGTATTTCACAACGTCGTGTGCATAACGGGGTAGCCGTCATGTTATATTTGAGTGTGACTGGTGATCAAGATCGGCGCAGCCAAACATTGCGCGATTTTTATATTGCTGGCCTTCAAGGTCAAACCAGTAAATGGCACTTCCCTGATGTGGATCCAAAAGTCATGGCTAACATGGACACCTTATTATCTCGAGATTTACAGGTTGAAGGTGTCAAAGCGGAACTACTTCAAGTGATGTCGCAAGCGCAGCTGCTAGACCAAACTTTAGCGTTTCAAACAATTCAAACTGAGCCTGAATATCAAGCCTTTTACCAAAATGCTTTACGTAATTTAGAACAACGCAATCAAAAAGATTTAGCCCATAAATTTAGTTAGGAGCTTAGTATGAACTATACTGCCAAATTACTCCCCCGGGAGAAAGTTTTTCGTGATCCCGTTCATAATTACATTCATGTCGCTTATCAAGTGATTTTAGATTTGATTGGCACACGTGAATTTCAACGTTTACGTCGAATCAAACAGCTTGGAACTTCGTCATTCACCTTTCACGGTGCGGAGCATTCACGCTTTACCCACTCGCTGGGTGTCTATGAATTAACTCGGCAAATTTGTGATAACTTTGTCCGCAACTATCCTTCCCAACAACCTGGCGATGGTCTGTGGAATGATCATGAGCGTCTAGTTGCCCTTTGTGCCGCCTTACTCCATGACATTGGCCATGGCCCTTATTCTCATACTTTCGAACGTATTTTCGGTACGAATCATGAAGCCTGGACTGTTAAGATCATCACTTCTCCAGAAACCGAAGTGAATCAAGTGCTCCGTCAAGTTGATGCGGACTTTCCTGAAAAAGTTGCTAGTGTGATCCAAAAAACATACCCCAATCCTCAAGTCGTTCAAATGATCTCCAGTCAAATTGACGCCGATCGCATGGACTACTTGCTTCGTGATGCTTACCACACGGGCACAAAATACGGCTTATTTGACGTGACCCGTATTTTACGGGTGATGCGCCCTTATAAAAAAGGTATTGCCTTCCAGGCGAACGGGATGCATGCTGTTGAAGATTATATCGTCTGTCGTTTTCAGATGTATCAACAGGTTTATTTTCACCCAGTTTCTCGAGGTATGGAGGTCGTTTTGACTCATCTGCTGCAGCGGGCAAAATTTCTTTATGAAGATAAGGGCAGCCATCACATTCAAGTACCAACTTTATTGGTTCCTTTTTTTGAACAAAACTTTGGCACGGATGATTATCTTAAATTAGATGACGGCGTCTTGAATACTTACTTCACTTATTGGCGTGATAATCCCGACAGTATCTTGAAAGATTTATCCATTCGTTTTCTGGATCGTAAACCACTCAAATCGATTGCCTTTACACCAGAAACAGAAACTATTTTACCCAAAATGCGAGATTTAGTTGAGGCGGCTGGATTTGAACCTGAATATTATACCGCAATCAATGACAGCTTTGATGAACCCTATGACGCCTATGATCCAGCCAACAATAACAATCGTGCCAAACCTCAAATCGAGATCATGCAAGAAGATGGCAGCTTAAATGAACTATCTACTTTAAGCCCAATCGTTCATGCCATTGCTGGTCGTACAACAGGCGACCGCCGCTTTTACTTTCCCCGGGAAATGTTACATCCAGATGATCTTCAAATCTTCACACCAGTTTACGATGAATTCAAGCAACATGTCAGCAATAACGCCCTCAAATAAAGGAGTTTACTTATGTCAGATATAAAAATTGTTGCCATCGATATGGATGGGACTTTACTAGATGATCACCGCTTGATCTCCAAAAGAAATATTCAAGCCATCCAAGCCGCTGATGCCGCTGGCGTCCATGTTGTACTTGCCAGTGGCCGGCCATTAGCAGGTTTAAAACCCTACCTACGACAATTAGGTCTATGGACCAAAAAACGCTACACCATCACATTTAATGGTGCCTTAATTCAAGAAAACCAGACCGATGCAACTATTTTAGAACACACGCTGCCGCTATCAACTTTTCAAACCTTCGCTGATCTGGCCACAGACCTGGGCATTCATATTCATGCCGAAGATAAAGAAAAAATGTATACCCCTAATCGAGATATCAGCCCCTACACGGTTGCGGAAAGTGCTTTAGTTAATTTAACACTGCACTACCGCCACTTGACGGAATTCTCAGCCGATAAACGTTTTTCCAAAATCATGATGATTGATCTGCCAGAACTGATCAGTGCTGCAGCCTCAAAGATTCCGCAGACATTACGCGATCAATATTACATCGTAAATTCCACCCCTTATTTCTTAGAGGTCATGAATAAAGAAGTGAGCAAGGGCAAAGCTTTAGCAGAACTCGCGGATTATTTGCATGTCACTGCGGATCAAGTTATGGCCATTGGCGACGAACGCAACGATTTAAGTATGCTGACCTATGCCGCTCACAAAGTCGCCATGGCTAATGCCGTTCATCAAGTTAAAGACATCGCTAACATTCATACAACTAGCAACAACGACTCTGGCGTGGGTCAAGCCATTGAACAATACGTGCTTTAATCAAAACCGTGTCAATTCAACTTCGCGAACACACTTAAAACTTATCTTTATGAACCAAAAAAGCTGGCACTTGTGGGTGTCAGCTTTTTTGGTTCATAATATCTTGGGAGGAATATTACAAATTACTTTTTTGGGAGGAAGTAAAAAATAATAAACAACAATTCTTAACTTACAAAACATAGTTTAGTCTGAATTTGTGAATAATTTGTGAGGAAACATTTACGAATTTATTAATTCTAAGCCAATGTTTTTAACCAATTCTTAACCGCCCAACGATGTGTCGGTCGTTTTAACGCCCGCAACCCCTGAGCAATGGGTACCCAAATTAGATTGTTAAAGTCTTCCAGTGGATCTTGGATCTTTTCAAAACCAAGTGCTGCAAAGAAATAGCCAGGATTATAATAAGCTTGCTGACGAAAATGTGAGTAGAAATACTCACTTGAGCGGCCAAGATAAGACAGATCTTTCACTTCAAAACCAGCTTCTTCAACCAACTCTCGCTTTAAAGTCTGAAACTGATCCTCATCAGCTTCCATCTCACCACCAGGTAATAATAATGCCCCATTAGGCGCTGTAACTAACAGCATGCGTGACAGTTCTTGATTGGGAATAATAATATAACTGCCAATTCGAGTTTTATAGTCTAGAGCGGGATCTTTGAAGCCAAAAACAACTTCATCTTCACTTTGAAATCCGTACATCTATCTCATCACCCTCCAGTTATTCTTATTAGTGACCGCTTTTTGTCTTCTGCTGCTTAAACGTGTTCCAAAAAGCAACGTCCTCTCCTAACGACGAATCACTCAAATGGCAAAACCGCCATTTGTCGTGATTCTTGTTAGTGCTCGGCCGCTGACCGCTTTTTGTCACACTCTGTTTATTAACGAGCAATTTTTTGGCGTTTTTTCATTTCATTACTACGTAATTGACCACAAGCGGCATCGATGTCAGTTCCATGTTCCTTACGTACCACACAATTGATTCCGCCTTGCATCAGAGTATCATAGAAACGCGCGATGGCTTTTTTTGAACTACGGGCATATTGGCCGTGTTCACTGACTGGATTATAAGGAATCAAATTAACATAAGCTAATTTTTTCAGTGGCCGCAACAAAGTGACCAATTGCTTCGCTTCAGCCACATGGTCATTGACATCATTTAACATAATATATTCAAATGTAACGCGGCGATTGGTTTTATCAATATAATAATTGATGGCATCAAATAATTTTTCTAAAGGCCAAGTCCGATTGATCCGCATGATGCGACTGCGCAAATCGTTGTTAGGTGCATGTAAGGAAATCGCAAGATTCACTTGCATATCCCGGTCAGCGAATTCTTTGATTTTATTAGCTAATCCGGATGTTGAAACAGTGATATGTCGAGCGCCAATTGCTAAACCAGATTGATCTTTGATCACATCAATAAAATTCATTACGTTATCAAAATTATCAAAAGGTTCACCGATACCCATAACGACCACATGGCCCACGCGTTCACCCTTACCTTGGTCATCTAGGTTATGTTGCACCTGCATGATCTGAGCGACAATTTCACCCGCGGTAAGATCGCGTTGTTTCCGAATCAGGCCACTGGCACAGAACGTACAGCCAATATTACAGCCTACCTGTGACGTCACACATACAGACAAGCCATATTCCATATACATCAAAACCGTCTCAATCATCAAGCCGTCTTCTAACTGAAATAAATATTTAGTTGTCTTATCGCTGGCTTGTTGCACAACCAGGGGTTTTAATGGACTAAATGAAAAATTTTCAGTCAAATTAGCCACTAAGTCACTAGGTAGATTGCTCATTTCCGCAAAGCCACGGACATGCTTTTTATAAAGCCAATCCCAGATCTGTTGCCCACGATACTTCTTTTGTCCCTGATCGACTAACCATTCTGTTAACTGTGTTTTAGTAAAATCATAAATTGATGCCTTCAATGTTTGCCTCCGATGTATTGTTTAATGTTACACAAATTAAGATATGGCCTAACTATAAAAGAAATTGTATCAACTTACAATAGGGGAATTAGATAATTTACTTCACAAGATTCCGGCGTTTCCTTATACTTAACTTATAAACACGATTAATCAGGAGGATAATTATGTTAAGAGAGTTTAAAGAATTTATCATGCGTGGTAATGTCATCGACCTTGCCGTAGCAGTTATTATTGGGGCAGCATTCAATCAAATCGTCACTTCTTTGACTAAAAATCTGATCAATCCCCTTTTAGGTTTATTCGTTGGTAAGATCAATTTTTCTTTTCTCGAATTTAAAGTTGGCCCGGCTGTTTTTAAAGTGGGTAATTTTATTAACGACATTATCAACTTCATTATCATTGCTTTCATTATTTTCTTGATCGTTAAAAGTATCAATAAACTTAATGAGTTGACCAGTCGCAAAGAAGCCGATGAAGCTGAACCGGAAAAACCCACTGCTGAAGAAACTTATCTTAAAGAAATTCGGGACTTATTGAAAGATCAACAAGTTCATCAAGCGACAACAACAAGTCCAAAAGATGAGTCACCTTTAAAGTAACGACATTGCTATCTTAAAAAGAGATTTAGAAGCCAGAAAACTGGTCTCTAAATCTCTTTTTTAATAATCAGTCGTGCTTAAATTTGTCCTTATTGCTCTAATCAACCATTTTTACCATGAATATGCAGTCCGCGTTTGATTACATCGAAAAAACCTAATGAGCGGACGATGTGATCTGCCGGAATATACTTGCGAATTGTACGCAACACTTTCTTAGGATCTTTAGAAGCGAACGAATAGGTCCCGTTTCGTTTTGTCTGAATGGCATAACGCGGGATCCACTTACCTTTAAACATAATTGATGCAACCACGTAATCGACTTCTGTCCAAGGAATTTGAATATTATTTCTAGCACTGCGATCATTGAAAAATTCGAAGCCTCGATCACCAATCATAATTTTGCCATAGTCAGTTAGTCCAAGATAAGAAGTTGCATTTGTTACCAAATCGACTTTTGTATTAATTGACTGAACCATTATTTTCCTCACTTTATATCATCAAATACTCATAATAATTATACGGCGTTTACTTGGGATAAGCAAAAGGACCGACGTCGTAAAAATATGCGTCGATCCTCTTAACTTTTCTAATTAAATTTTACATCAACCCAATGACGTGGAAGACAACACCAACAACGAATAAACCAAGAATAATAACAATTGGTGAAACTTTCTTCTTCAATAACCACATACAGAATAATGTTAACAATAACCCAGCGAGGCCAGGAATCAAACTATCTAAGTTATCCTGTAAAGTCGTTATCTTATGGGCTGTCAAGGATAAGCCATCATGCTGCTGCACCAAAGCTTCCTTGATTCCTTGAGCACCTTGCGGCAATTTATCCCAATGAATGTAAGCTTTGCTGTCTAGTTTAACCGTTGAGACAATCGGCGTAAATTTCACCGCTACCCAACGGTTGACCAGCGATCCTAGGATAAACATACCTAAAATAGAAGCTGTCTTCGTAACGTCCTGTAACAATCCACCGGACATATCTTCCGTAATACGAGAACCTGCTCGATAACCAAATTCTTGCGTATACCACATGAAGGCCATCCGAATAATGTTCCAAGCAACAAAGTAAATGATTGGTCCAAGAATATTCCCGGATAAAGCCATTGAAGCCCCTAAGGCCCCTAAAATTGGCCGTACCGTGAACCAGAATACTGGATCCCCAATACCGGCTAACGGTCCCATCATACCAACTTTCACACCTTGGATGGCAACATCGTCAACTGGTGCGCCATTAGCCCGATCTTCTTCAAGGGCTAATGTAACCCCTAGTACAGGTGAAGCCAAGTAAGGATGCGTATTAAAGAATTCCAGATGCCGTGTTAAAGCAGCTGCCCGGTCTTCTTTAGTTTTATATAATTTCTTGATGGCTGGAATCATTGAGAAAGCCCAGCCACCATTTTGCATACGTTCGTAGTTCCATGACCCTTGAATAAAGGTTGAACGTAAGAAAACGGAGATACGATCTCTTTTTGATAATTTAACTTCATTTGCCATTTTTATTCGCCTCCTTCTTAGTAATCATCTATGATATCGCCGACAGGATCACCGGTACCAGAACTCTTACCGCCATTACCTGAACCGCTTTGTTTCGAAAGGGCTAAGTAAATCAACGCTAGAGAAATACCAATGGCACCTAAGCCGATCAATGTGAGTTCTTTGATGGTTGCTAAGACGAAACCAATGGCAAAGAATGGCCAAACTTCACGTGTTGCCATCATGTTGATAACCATAGCATAACCTACGGCAACAACCATGCCACCACCAACGGCTAACCCATCAGTTAACCAAGCAGGCATCATACCAAGTAAATGTCTTACAGGGCCGGCACCAATAGCCAAAATCAAAACGGCTGGAATAGCAATACGTAAGCCCTGCATGATGATGGCGATAATATGCCATAAATCAACTTTGGCAATGTTCCCTTCTTTAGCAGCACTATCCATGATATGAACAATACCAGTTGCTAATGTACGGGCAATAATCGTTAATAGTAACCCGGCGACAGCTAAAGGTACGGCAATGGCAATGGCAGAGGTTACACCAGCCTTACCTTGACCGCCTAAAACAAGAATAATAGCAGATGCGACAGATGCTAAGGCAGCATCAGGGGCAACGGCGGCACCAATATTAGCCCAGCCTAGTGCGATCATTTGTAATGAACCACCTAGAATCAAGCATGGTACTAAGTCCCCGGTCACCAAACCGATCAACGTACACGCAATTAAGGGTTGATGAAATTGGAACTCATCCAAGATCCCTTCCATACCGGCTAAAAACGCCACGATGGCTACTAGGATCATTTGAATTAAATTTAAATCCATAATCGTTATTCCTCCTTTTCCTTCGAACAATAAGTGCTACTTTTGACGATTAAGTTCTTCTTGTGCCTTCTTCAAAATATCGTCCATATTACCCTTCGAATCATTCGGTACTTTACGGACATCAAAGCTGACACCGTCAGCCTTCAATTTGTTAAAGGTATCAATATCGTTTTGGTCAAAAGCAAGTACCTTATTCGGCTGAACTTTGCCAGGTGAATGGGCCATTGAACCTACATTGATAGATTTCAGTGGCACGCCACCTTCAACGGCACGTAAGGCATCCTGTGGTGTTTCGAATAATAGTAAAGCCTTTTGACCCCCAAAATGCTGATCGTCTTTAGCTAACTTGATCATTTGATCAACAGGGACAACGTGAGCCTTAACACCAGGAGGTGCCGCCTGCGTAATCAAATTTTTACGTAACTCATCTTTCGCAACTGCATCTGAAACAACGATGATCCGTGTTGGGCCTGTTTCCTTGGTCCAGGCAGTCGCAACTTGACCGTGCAACAACCGTGAATCAACCCGAGCTAAAACATATTGCATCCTACCTGGTGCCCCGGCACTAATAGGTCCAGCAGGTTCAGCAGCAGCTTCAGTCTCCTTTGGTTCAAGAGATTCTGGTCTTGGTTTGATGCCATCCCGACCAGCGCTAACTAAGTGCGCTGCAATTTCTTGTGCAGAATCCATGGTTAAACGTGACCCATATGCTTCAATCAGCATTGGTAAGTTCAATCCGGTAACGATAGCCCACTTGTCTTTATGTGCTTCAAAAAGACCATTTGCTTGATTGAATGGAGAGCCACCCCATAAATCAATCAAAAACAGGACCTCATCCTCAGGATCGAATTTGGCAATAGCCGCTTCGAGGTGTGCACGCAAGTCATCTGGGCCTTCATTAGGCATAAAGGTGACTGCTTCGACTTTTTCTTGCTCGCCAAAAATCATTTGACCGGATTGCAAGATGCCTTCAGCAAACTTCCCATGGCTTGCAAGGACGATTCCTACCATATTTGTCGCCTCCTAAGTAATTTGTGAGCGATGACTCAATATTATATTGTCTTATCAAAATAGTAATAATAGCAATAATATGAAAGTATATGATTAAGTGCATCACTACCTTTGAATATACTCACATTTCCATCATTTTGCAAGGGCTTTTACTCTTGTTGCTACGCGTTTTCATGAAAGGGTATGTACCAATTGATTCTATAACGGCTATTTTTTTAAAACTTAATTAGGTCACTGGTCGCAAGATGGAAATGAAAAAGTTATCTCCATTATTTATATTAAATTTTGATATGAAAATTAAAAAAATAAAGTCAGGCTTAAAACACCTGACTTTTACTAAAATTTATATATTAACTATATAGAATCGTCTTTTATAAGTTGGTCCCTTTAAACCGTGTTTGGAATAATGGACTAACCGGTTGATTATTGTAGATCCGTTTAATAGCCGTTCCCATCAATTCCCCCACAGAAATCTGTTCCATTTTGTCGATCATTTTTTCTGGTGGCATTTGAATCGTATCTGTGACGACTAATTTGGAAATAGCTGAATCAGAAATACGTTGAATGGCAGGTCCTGATAAAACAGGATGCGTACAACTAGCGTATACTTCCGTTGCGCCAGCATCTTTCAAAGCTTGAGCAGCTAGCGTGATTGTCCCAGCTGTATCGATCATATCATCGATAATAATGCAGCGTTTGCCTTGGACATGACCAATAATATTCATAATCTCAGCCACATTAGCTTTTGGCCGGCGTTTGTCAATAATTGCCAAAGGTGTTTTTAAGAATTTAGCAAGCTGACGTGCCCGTGTAACCCCACCATGATCTGGAGATACAACAACAGCATCTTTTTCTAAACCATTGCGC
Source organism: Agrilactobacillus fermenti (assembly GCF_047943045.1). Classification (GTDB taxonomy): domain Bacteria; phylum Bacillota; class Bacilli; order Lactobacillales; family Lactobacillaceae; genus Agrilactobacillus; species Agrilactobacillus fermenti. The sequence goes on from NZ_CP181347.1 coordinate 1,976,370, forward strand.
AAAAAGTAATCCGCAATCAAAGGCGCACCCATTAAGTGATCCACCGGAATATCAAAGAAGCCTTGGATTTGAGCAGCATGTAGATCGATCGTCAAAATACGGTCCGCCCCAGCTTTTTGCAGCATGTTGGCAACTAATTTTGCCGTAATCGGTTCTCTTGGCTTGGCTTTGCGGTCTTGACGCGCATAGCCATAGTAAGGGATCACGAGATTGACACTATGTGCTGAAGCACGACGTAATGCATCAATCATGATCAATAATTCCATTAAATTATCATTTACTGGTTTAGATGTGGATTGAATTAAAAAAACATCACAGCCGCGAATACTTTCATCAATATTGATTTGAATCTCACCGTCACTGAAACGGTCTACAGAAGATTTTCCAAGTGGAACGCCCACAGCATCAGCGATTTTCTGTGCCAATGGGAAGTTGGAATTAAGTGCAAATAATCTCAAATCATGTCGGGTTGCTTGTTCAGTTGTCATTATGGCCTCCAAATTCAACGTTCTATTTCCAGTCTTCACTGTTTGCTAATGGCAATTTACGCCAGTAGTCTTCTTTATTAGTTTGTCGTGAACGGGCAATTGCCATGGCATGTTTCGGAATATCATTCGTAATCGTCGAACCAGCAGCAATGAAAGAATGATCAGCGATATGGACTGGTGCAATGATATTTGAGTTACTCCCCAGAAAGGCATGGTCACCTACTGTGGTATGGAATTTTTGCACGCCATCATAATTGACAAAAACCACACCGCAGCCAACATTAATATCACTACCCAAAGTTGCGTCACCAACATAAGATAGATGCCCCACCTTAGTCCGAGCGCCAATAGAAGCCTTCTTCAATTCGCAAAAATTACCAATATGTGCCGCTGCACCAACTTCAGATTGTGGCCGTAAATGACTATTTGGCCCAATATCACTACCTTGATGCATGATGGATTGTTCAATTGTTGAGGCAGTTACTGTAACCTGATCCTCGATCGTTGAATCTACAATTTTAGAATGGGCACCAATCACGCAATGGGCACCGATTGTTGTGTGTCCCTGCAATTGCACACCTGGCTCGATCACACTATCCCGGCCAATCGTAATATCGCTATCGATATATGTACTTGCTGGGTCAATGATCGTTACCCCGTCACGCATATGTGCCTCGTTGATCCGCTGCTGCATAATCTTAGTTGCTTTAGAAAGAGCAACGCGATCGTTAACGCCCATTGACTCTTCAAATTCAGCCATTTGGTATGCTGATACAACGCCACCTTGATGGCGAATGATCTCAATTACATCGGGTAAATAATATTCATGCTGCGCATTTTCATTTTTCACTTGATGTAATGCCTTGAAAAGTGTTTGATTATCGAAACAAAATACCCCAGTGCTGATTTCATGGATATCTGCTTCCTGACTGTTGGCATCTTTTTGTTCGACGATGCGTTCAACGTTACCTAACTCATTACGCACAATACGGCCATAGCCAGTTGGATCAGGTGCTAAAGCTGTTAGCACGGTTGCCTGTGCATGCTTTTCCTCATGAAACTGGAACAGCTTCTTGAATGTTTCTGCTGTAAATAAAGGGGTATCCCCACTAACCACTAAAGTAACTCCGGTCCTATCACCAAGAATTTGTTCTGCTTGCAAAACTGCATGTCCAGTCCCCAACTGTGCTTCTTGAAACGCATATTGAGTCCGATCACCCAGAACAGCTTCTACCTTTTGGGCACCATGACCGATAATCGTAACAACTTCAGTTGGCTCTATCATTTCTACTTGGGTCAGTACATGATCAACCATTGGCTTACCACAAACCGGATGTAAGACCTTATAAAGATCAGACTTCATCCGTGTGCCTTGGCCAGCTGCCAAAATGATCGTAAATCTATCAGGCATTACCTATTTCTTCCCTTCACTTGCGTACCGCAAAAATCCATAATTGCTGTCACTATTTTACCTTAAAATCAGTGACTTCTCAATAATGTATCTAACTGTGAGCCGCATCAAGTACGTTAAAATCAGTTTGAGTCATATAACTACCGGGAACTGCTTTGATTTGATTATTGATTGCATCCAAGCTATCAATGCGAATCAATGAAGTATACGCTGGTACGGCGCGTTCACCCTCAAATTTACTTTCACCAAAGACAGCAATGCCCGCTAATTCAGCTTCAAATTCCTTGACCATGCTGACCATGCCAGAAATCGTGCCGCCGCCTTTCATAAAATCATCGACAATTAAAACATGGGCTCCTTTTTGCAAACTGCGTTTAGAGAGTTCCATTTTTTCGACCCGTTTGGAAGAACCAGAGACATAGTTCACACTGACCGTCGAGCCCTCAGTAATCTTAGAGTCACGGCGAACGATCACAAATGGCTTATTCAAGTAATAAGCCACACTTTGAGCAATTGGGATCCCCTTTGTCGCAATAGTCATGACCACATCAACCTGTTTTTTTGCATATTGACTTGCAACTAAACGGCCAACTTGTCGTAAAACTTCTGGCTCACCTAGCAAGTCAGATAAATAAACGTAACCACCGGGTAAAACCCGCTCTGGCGCTGAAATACGCGTACTCATTTCATTCAAAAACTGCTCAGCCGTTGATTGGTCCACCGTTGGAATGTAGCGCACACCACCAGCAGCTCCTGGCACAGTCTCCAGAATACCCGTGCCTTGTTTTGCAAAGGTATTTCGAATAATCGTCAAGTCTTCACTAATTGATGACTTAGCTGAGTCAAAAGCCTCTGAGAAAAAAGTCAAGGGCACCAAGGTATGGGGGCGTTCTAACAAGTATCGTGTCATTTCAATGACACGATTGCTTCTACGTACTTTCATACTAAATCTCCTTTGCAACAAAACGATTGAAATATATCTACGCATCAATAAAATGACCGTATACATTATACGTGTTTAGTCCGCAAATTCCTAGCAAAATTTAAAATAATAAAAGACATTGTTCGGTTTCTACAATGTCTTCAGTCGTTAGTTAATTGGTAAGGCCGCAATAAATAGACTTGCTCACAAAATCCTCGCATGCTGTTAAATATATGTTTCGCTCGGCTATAACTATGGCATAAACCGAAAACTGTCGGACCGCTGCCTGACATACCGGCGGCATCCGCACCAAACTGTAGTAACTTTTGCTTCAAATAGCCAATTTCAGGGTGTTGCTGACCAGTTGTCGTCTCTAACACATTGCGTACTTGAGCTGTAAGCAACGGATAATTATTTTCCTTTAGAGCTTTGATAAGTTGTCTTGTATCAGGCCGATATCCTAGTTTCTGAAGATCAAGGCCACGTAAAATATGCCGTGTTGAAACTGAAAAATCAGGTTTCACAACAACATAATATAATTTCAAGTCGGTTTGTAAAGGACGCACAATATTGCCCTGCCCAGAAACATGGGCTAAACGTGAAAATACACAATAGGGCACATCCTCATCTAAAGCCAAACTTAAATCAGCCAAATATTGTTCTGAAAGATTTAACCGCCAAAGCTGGTTTAACCCACGTAAAATAGCCGCTGCATCACTACTGCCACCACCAAGGCCAGCAGCTACCGGAATATGTTTCTCAATAAAAATTGAAACGCCTTGTTTGATTTGGTATTTACGCTGCAAAATACGTGCTGCTTGATAGGCCAAGTTACGATGATCTTTTGGCAGATAATTCTTGTCTGTGGTTACGACGATCTGATCGTCTTGACGTGGCGTCAGATGGATATAATCAAAAAGATTCAACGAGGTCACGACCATCGACCATTTGAATATATTGGTCGTTACGCGGCCCAATATATCGATTGATAAATTCAGTTTTGCCGGTGCCAAAAAAACTTTTTCCATGGGCTCACCAACATTCCTTAATTATTCTTGCCATACATTATAGCGTAAATACAAACAGGACACTACCTAAAATAAATCGGTTTCAAATGATCCCAAAAAAAGACTAGACAAAAGTTGAACTCTGTCTAGTCTTTTAATATTTAAAAATAATTCAATTACAATGTCATTCAAGGTGCTTAGTTCTATCGTTTGAGTTATGCGTCTGTCTGCTTACTTTGGTCATCATCAAAATTGATTTTGATCGTTTTCGTTAGCAAATCTGCGTAACTATACGAAACACGTTCAAAAGCATTTTCTGTTTGATCCAAATCAACCACAAATACGGAAGGATAGGTTTCTTTTAATGTACCCTTGCGGCGTGTGATCTTCTTTCTACCTGCTTGTGCAACAACTGTTAGATTATGTCCAACTTTGCCATCAAGATTATGCTTAATGCTAGCTAATGTAATTGGCATGCACTCACCCCTCAAAAGACATTATACCACAAATTTTAAAAGATTACCATTTTACCATATGTTTGCCGCCAGCGCTAGTATAAATACAAATTCTAATTAAAATTATAGTTGTTTTTTAATAGAATTTGATATAACTGCTTCAATTGTACCAATGATAATGCTTCAGCACGGACGGTTGGTTTGATACCAATTCCCTCGAAATACCGGCTCAAATCAGCACGCAGTTGATCCGATTTTCCAAAATAATTTAGAAAATTATTGATCATTTGCTTTCGACGCTGCTTAAAAGCAACTAAAACAAATTGATTAAAACTTGCCTGCTGGGATTCAGGGATCAACGGCGTATCCAAGGGTGTTAAAGAGACAATCGCCGAGTCCACTTTAGGCTGGGGTACAAAAGCAGTCTTGGGTACTTTAAACTCGATCTTAGCCGTCATCTTTGTTTGAATCGCCACCGATAAGGATCCATAGTCTTTATGTCCAGGTTCGGCCACCAAGCGTTGGGCCACTTCTTTTTGCATCATGACCACAATTTTGGCAAAAGGCACTGGAGCCGCCAATAATTTAAATAGAATCGGCGTCGTAATATAGTACGGTAAATTAGCCACAACTTTGATTGGTTCGACATGATCAAAGTTGGCACGGACGAGCTCAGCTAAATCAGTTTTTAAAACATCTTGGTTCATGACTTTAACATTATGATAAGCAGCCAAAGTATCTGCTAAAATCGGCAATAAACGTTGATCGATTTCTAAAGCAACAACTTTATCAGCTGAATGTGCCAATAACTGTGTCAGAGCGCCAATCCCGGGCCCAATTTCAAGAACTTGTTCCTTTGTAGTTAGATCAGCTGCACTGACCATTTGCATTAATAATTGAGGATTGGTCAAAAAATTTTGCCCCAAACTCTTCTTAAACGTAAACCCGTGCTTTTGTAGAATTGCTTTTGTTTCACTCATTGAACTGATCAAGGGTGCGTCATGACTCATGAGATTGCTCCTTTTGCTTCAGCAGTCGATCATCTTGTAATTGATTCACTTGTGCTACCGCCGTTAAAAATTGATTACGAGAAATTTGAAATGCCGTTAATCGTTTGAGGAGCTGCTTGCCATTCACTAAACCAATGTTCAAAACATCGCCTAATAACAGTCGGCGTTTCTTTGCCTGCGGACCAGCTAATAAACCAGCTTCAATCAAGTCCGCTTGCGTTATCGTCGCCACATATTTAGCATCTGTTTGAGTTTGATAAGCATTCATCAGTGCCTGTTTTAAAGCTGCATTAGAAGCATGTTCAACCCCAAGTGTCCCTTTGGATTTAGGTACTGCAGAAGAAGCTGGCAAAAAAGCCTGCTTAGCATCAGGAATACGCTGTAAAATTGTTTTACGTATTTTTTCACCTGGCGCATCAGGATCTGTAAAAACAATAATACCACGGCGCTTTTGCGCCTCCGCAATCAATTTTAAAGTTGCATCATCTATAGCGGATCCATTAGTTTCAATCGTATCAATGGTGGGATCGAATTGCTGCAGGCGTTTAGTATCATCACGGCCTTCAACAATAATAATCTCTTGGATCTTAGTGATTTTAGACATTATGGCGCCACCCCAAAAATTCGACAAGCGTTTTGATAGGTCACTGCCGCAATGTGTTCTGGTGTTGTCTCCCGTAATTCGGCCAATTTTTGAACCACATAATAAGTATAACCCGGTTCATTAGGTTTGCCGCGATAAGGCGCTGGCGTGAGGTAAGGTGCGTCAGTTTCCACTAATAAACGGTCATCGGGCACCACTTTAGCTGCGGCTTGAATTTCAGGGGCATTCTTAAAAGTAACCATGCCACTAAAGGAAATATACATACCTAAAGCTAAATAGCGTTGGACTTCATGATCATCTCCGGTGAAACTGTGCATGATGCCACCAAAGTCACAGACCTTACTTGCATTTAATATTTCATAAGTATCATCAAAAGCTTCTCGGGAGTGAATCGAAACTGGTTTGTTTAATTGAGCAGCCAACGTTAACTGGCGGGCAAAAACCTGGCGCTGCACATCGCGAGGAGAGGTATCCCAATGATAATCCAAGCCAATTTCACCTAAGGCAACAACTTTTTCCTGCTGTAATTGCTGCAGCAAAAGTGTCTCTGCAGCCGGATCATAGTCCTTGGCAAACTCAGGATGCCAACCAACAATGGCATATAATTCTGGAAATTTAGCCGCTAAATCTAAGGCTCCAGCGTTAAGAGCTGTATCTGACCCTACAATCGCCATCTTAACCACGTTTAATTCACGCGCACGGGCGATATAGTCAGCTTCTTTGCCTTGATAAGGGGTATCGTTTAAGTGCGTATGGGAATCAAAAATCTTCATATTAACCTACATCGGCTCCAATTTCATGATTGTCCGGTAAAATCAGCAATTGAACTTTACCATCTTTTTCAGACGTCAATAACATACCTTGGCTGACTTCACCCTTTAATTTCCGTGGTTTCAAGTTGGTAACTGCTAATACGCGTTTACCGACTAAAACATCTGGATTTGGATAATATTCTGCGATACCTGATAGAATCTGCCGATGACCTTGATCACCCGCATCTAATTCAAATTTAAGCAGTTTATCTGCATGGGCAACTCGATCGACCCGAATGATCTGAGCCACGCGAATTTCTGCTTTATCAAAGTCATCAAATTTGATTTCTTTTTTATGATTGACCAATTCGGTGGCACTCGGATCAAAATCGGTCCCAGCATGCTTAGAAGCCTGTTGTTCTTTAGCCATCTGTGTTTTGATGTACGCTACTTCAGTTTCAACATCTAATCTAGGGAAGATGGGTTCACCTTGGGCAACAACCTTAGCATCTTGGGGGAACCGCCCATAAGTCAGTTCTTGTGTCTCAGTGTCGTCAAACACTAAGCCTAGTTGTGTGAAAATTTCTTTTGGTGCTTGTGTTAAAACTGGTTGGATCATCAAGGCAATGACCCGCAATGATTCGGCTAAGTGAGCCAAGACACTGTCTAATTGGGCTGCTTTAGCCGAGTCTTTAGCCAATACCCAAGGCTGTGTTTCATCAATATATTTATTCGTACGGGAAACCAATTGCCAAACCGTGTCCAAAGCATTAGAGAACTTAAATTCATCCATAGCCTTCATATAGTTGGCAATAGTTGTTTCTGCGGTTGCTTGCAGATCCTGATCAAATTCAGTAACGTTGGCTCTATAATTAGGCACTGCACCAGCGCGATACTTATTGATCATCGCAACGGTCCGATTCAATAAGTTACCTAAATCATTAGCTAAATCGTAGTTGATTCGATCCACAAAATCTTCCGGTGTAAAGACACCATCGTTGCCAAACGGAATTGCCCGCATCAAATAATAACGTAAGGCATCCAGGCCATAACGTTCAACAAGCATTTCGGGATAAACCACATTACCCTTAGATTTTGACATCTTGCCATCTTTCATCAATAACCAGCCATGACCAAAAATTTGTTTTGGTAACGGTAAGTCTAAAGCCATCAAAATAATTGGCCAATAAATCGAATGGAAGCGCACAATCTCTTTACCCACAAAATGGACATTTGCTGGCCAATAGCGTTGGAATAAGCTGTCATCATCACTGCCATAACCTAAAGCAGTAATATAATTTAATAACGCATCGACCCAGACATAAACCACGTGTTTCGAATTGCTTGGAATTGGCACACCCCAATCAAAAGTCGTCCGGGACATCGCCAAGTCTTCGAGCCCAGGTTTAATGAAATTATTGATCATTTCATTCTTACGGGATTCAGGCTGGATGAATTCAGGATGCTCATCATAATATTTTAATAATCGATCCGCATATTTGCTCATCTTGAAGAAATAAGATTCTTCTTTGACCAATTGGACTTCGTGCCCAGAAGGGGCTTTCCCACCAATCACTTTGCCATTCTCGTCCCGGTAAACCTCAGCCAGTTGTGTTTCTGTAAAATACTCTTCGTCTGATACTGAATACCAGCCTTCATATTCACCTAAATAAACATCGCCTTGATCGATCAGCCGCTGGACAATTTTTTGCACGGCTTTGACATGGTAATCATCTGTTGTCCGAATAAACTTATCATTAGAGATATCCAGCATTTTCCAAAGCTTCTGAATATCGGCAGCCATGCCGTCGACGTATGCTTGCGGTGTCGTATGTAAAGCTTCTGCTTTTTGTTCAATTTTTAGACCATGTTCATCCGTACCAGTCAAGAAAAAGACATCATACCCAGACAAACGCTTATAGCGCGCCAAAGTGTCAGCCGCGATAGTGGTATAGGAATTACCAATCGTTAGTTTACCTGAAGGATAATAAATTGGTGTTGTAATATAATATGTTGGTTTTTGTTCATTCATGCGTAACCCTCACAGTTATCTTAGTTATCTTTTATGATATTTTAATTTAATTGAAAATAATGCTATCAGTATAGCATAATTTACCGCTAATTCGTATGGACCACCACAATATTCTTAGAACAACCCCATTTGCCGGGGCGCCAATCCAGAAAAGGAAAGCTTTAACATTTTTTGCAAACTCAACGCATTATCGGCCGCATCGCCACCAGAATTATTATTGAAAATCACACAGACCTCTTTGGCTTGGGCTTGAAATTTTTGAACCGTCTGAGCGAAGGTCTTGAGTTCTGTCTGATTGTAGCGATATAACGTCCGTTTACCGCGCCATTGGGCATCTTGATGCATCCACCCCATCGTATTACGACCATGTAAGCGCAATAATACCAGCTCTGGATTCGTCATAGTTTCATAATAAGGCACACTATTTGCCGGGGTCTGAGGTTCATCGACAATCGTCAGTGTTATTTTCAAGCGCTGTAACAAATCTAAGGTTTGCTGCACGTATTTTGCATCGTACCAGCTGTTGTTGCGGAATTCCACGGTTAAAGGCAATTGTGGCAAAGCTTGTCGAATTTTGACCAAATACCGAACATGTTCCGCCGACACGGCAAAAAAAGGTGGAAATTGAAATAAAATCGTTTTAAGTTGGTTGGAACGGACCAGCGGCTGGACCGCTTGTCGATAATCATGAAATAACTGGTTCAAATGTGCCGCTTCCGTATTTTCATGCAGCGTCATAAGTTTATGTACTTTAAAAACAAACTGGAATTGCTGTGGGACTTGCGCGCCCCATTTAGCAAACTGCTGTGCTGATTTCAAACCATAATAAAGGCTGTCTACTTCCACACAAGGAAAAAAGCTGGCGTACTCTGGTAAAGTCAACGCTTTTTTCTCTGGCATCAAACTTTGGTGTTCATTCCACGTTGTTAAGCCGATCGTAATCATAGTAATGGCACTTCCGCTTCATTTTGAAAATCTGTATCATCGATCGCAAACTTAACCAATTGGTCGCCTGAAAAATCAGTGACAAAGCGATGCGCTTCATTTTTGATCATATAGGGATAAGCTGCTTTCAAATCGGCGATCACCCCATAATTTTGTGGCTGCAAAACCCAATCTAGTGGAAATAAATTTAGCAATCCTTCGCGCATGTTAACTGGTGTTTTCAATTGATAATCAGTGTTTAATCGTGCCGTAAATAAATAGATTCGGTTCTGATAAACGCCAGAAACGAACCATTCCATATAGCCATTATTTACAAGTTGATAAGCATCTTTGGCAATGCCCGTTTCTTCAAAAATTTCTCGCTGCACACCTAATTCAGGCGTTTCACCAGCTTCAATTTTACCGCCAATACCATTCCACTGGCCGATATATGGCTTTTTATAGCGATTCAACAATAATGCTTGCTGGTCTTGAAGTATCAAAGCTAGAGTTAATCGCCTTTTTTTATCCGTCATTGACAGCCGCCTTTCTTACAGGTCTATCTAAAAAAATCCAGCTTACCATATCAAACTTAAATTATTCTAGCGGCGTCGATGTTTCACAAAAGTGACATAATGTAAAATCGATGCCAATAAAATGAAAAAGATCAGGACAAACGAAACGTAATTTGCTAAGAAATTAGTCAATGGCAATACCCTGCCTAGAAGAACTTGAATGCCCATTGTGGCCAAAGCCATGACAGCAATCATAAAGAAGAGCTGAATATAACGTTTCACTGTACTATCATCCTTTCGTTTCTTTCGGGCAATCTTTTGTCCCCATTTATGACACAATTTGATTTTTGCCGGTGGTAAAGTTTTCATATCAAATGTATTTGGTAACACTAACTCACCCACTTTGATCACACCAGCCGCCGACATAACGGTATCGATCGTCTTAAACGTTGGGTCTGTGACTCCTGTGATAAAGTTTTCTAAAGTGCTTTTATAGCAACTTGTTACACTTAAATAATGCTTATTTTTGAAGGGTCCTGGAATCGTATCGCCATTCTTCTTTTGATAAACTAACTTAGGCCGTAAACAGTCTAAGAAATTCTTCATTGTCCCAGCTAGGCCGCCCCAATAAGTCGGCGCAGCTAGGACCCAAACATCACTTTCTGCCAATTTTTGGATCAACTCATTCAAAACCGGATTAGGCTGATTCGTATGCGGCTTGATATCATAGTCCTCCAAATATAAGAACTCAGTCTCTTCCGTCTCTGGAACGGCTTTAAGAATCTCCGTCAATAATTGGCCCGTCAACCCCTGACGCTTGTGCGCGCCTAAAATACCTAATACCTTCATGATTGTCTAACTCCCAATGCAATATATTATTGCGTATCCTGTAATGCTTTGATTTTTTTGGCTTGGACTTGCTTAGAAACCAACAGAATATCCCGAAATAAATCTTTGATATAAGGCCGCAGATGCTCATCTTCAACCCGTGTCATCAATTCATCCAGTAGATTTTTTTCACGCATAATGTCAGTCAAGCCAAGTTTCTGTTCAAATTTAATTTGCGCAATTTGTTCGCCAACTTGTAACCTTTCTATCAATAAAGCAACTAATTTTTGATCAATGGCATCAATCTTTTGACGTTCTTTATCCAACAAGCTCAGTCATCTTCTTTTTTATTATTTTGCAGCGTACGTTCGATTCTTTTTTCTGGAACAATCCACAACAAGAACATCAATCCATCAATGGCAAAAACCGCCAGTGGTACATAAATGCCGATAACAACCGCTAAGGCCGCCATTCCAATGGAAATAAAGGGTTTATTATAATCTGCACCTAAACTCTTACCAATCAGTGACTGTTTGCCATTGACCCGAATCAGATCCTGAACCATAAGTGCCCAGATGATATTGGCTAGCAGAATTACCGTCCCATAAGTTAATTCAGGTGCTTTAGCGGCAAAATGGCCACCTTCCAAAACCCAAGCCGATGTAAATGGAAAAAAGCTCAAAAAGAACATCAAAATCATATTTAACCAAATGACCCGGCCACTAACTTTATGCACAATTGAAAACAAATGATGATGATTGATCCAATAAACGCTTAAAACAAAAAAGCTAAAAGCATAAATACTTAATGAGTCTCGAATGCCCCAAAGCCCCTTAAACGTGCTTGTCTCTGGCGCATGGATCTCTAAAACCATAATTGTCATCACAATTGCAATAATGGCATCTGTAAATGCTTCAATTCTTGACTTACCCATCTTGTTCCACCTCATGAATTTATTAGAGTTGTGCAAAGACGGTTTGGGCATCCTCCTGTATCATCTCGACGGGCAAATTAAAAGTGACTTTCTCCTTATTCACGGCGACCAGCTTAGCATCTGCTTGCCGGTACTGGATCAATCCTGCAAAAGGATAAACTCTAAAGGAAGTCCCTACAACGACGATCAAATCTGCCCGAGCAATCGCAGCCACTGCTGCCTCGATCGTGTCCGTATTGATCGGCTCGCCATACAAAACGATATTGGGACGCAAAATACCCCCGTCTGCTGCATGATGATAATCTTTTAAATAGGTCTGATAATCAAACTTTTGGCGACAAGTCTGACAATAGATATCATACAGATTACCATGGAATTCGATGACATTTTCAGCCCCAGCTTTTGTATGCAGACCATCCACATTTTGGGTTACAATGTCCCCTTTGCGATTCGCGATTTCAGCCATTTTTTCGTGAATAATATTGGGCTTGGCTTTAGGAAAATACATATTTTCTTTCACAAATTGATAAAAACTATCTGGATGTTGTTGTAAATTTTCATGACTCAATAAATATTCTGGGTTCTGATGGCCAGCATAGAGTCCGTTTTTAGAACGGTAATCTGGAATGCCTGAAGGTGTAGATACGCCTGCACCGGTTAAAAATGTGACATGTTTTGCTGAATTAATTGCGCTTTTCAAATCAAACATCTGATAATCCCAGCTTTCTAATGCTAAAAATTTAAAACAATTGGTGTATAATAAGCCCCGTAAAGGAGTGAGCCCATGAAGCATCCAGCTATTTATTATCTAAGTTATTTATGCCTATTTTTCGTGCTTATTGCACTGTTAGTCATTGTTTATCATCTATTTATCATGGTATCACAGCAACTGCCTTATACTTTTGAAATGCATTTTGGTGGGCGTTAACTAGTTATTCACAAATTACCCATACATTTGATTCTTGAGGTCGAAACAAACGTATCATTTTGTTTCTGACCTCTATTTATTTTACAAATGATGCTATATCCCTCTTGCCGCACTCAATTTATCTGACAGCGTAGGTAATACCTTCTTGCTCTAAGACTGTTTGTAAAGGCGTCTCGTAAAGATGCTGGAAAGTCTCCGGCGTAGTGTCTTGATCTACTTTGTGTAAAATAAAAGCAGCTTGCCCGTCATTTTTCCCCATCGCCACATAGGCTTTTTGTTTGCTGGCGAGCTCTGTAAAATCTGTATGCAAGACTTCTACGACTTGTCGCAAAGCTAAACGTAATTGCCGTTGGCTGAAGATCGGCGTCAAAATTGCAAATTGCTGGTGATTCATCGGCACATAGCCTAAACTTTCTGTAAGTTCAGCAAATTTTTTAAACAAATTAACCACCGCTCGTCGAAAAGCGAAAGGTGTATCCAACGCCTTAGCAGTTAGCACTTCATATAGCTGTTGGGCATACTCAAAAGCAGCTGGATATTTTAACAATAGTGTGTTCTTTAAAGTGGCATCCGCACCTTGGGTGAACACCAACACATCCAGCAAACTTAGCATGCGAAAAATCAACAAGTTATCTTCGTTCTTATTTGGATTCTCAGCTGGAACGCTAGCATAAAAACCATCTAAAAATTCTTTTTGCACCGTCTCATTGATCAAATGATGTTTTGTTTGCTCTTGTTGGATGATCACATGAGCCACGCTATTATATAAAGCTGTGGCTGTAGCACCCATTTGTTCATCTAATTGTGGCTTGCCACTCGTTAGTGGAAACTGTAATTGACTGAATCCACGAGCCACCATCAACATGTGCAGCAATTCATGAGATAATGTATAGGCCACATTGGTCGTATCCGTAACTTTGATTTCGATTGCACCATCTTTATGCACGACTTGTTGGGATTGGTCATGTAATAATAAACCTGACGCTGACCCGGTTACGGTTACAGTGATGGGCACCGGAAATTTATCCTGTACTTCGTTAAGTAAACTTTGTACTTCTGGACCATACTCATTAGCTGTCATAATGGCCTCCTATATATATTCCTAATATTAAATATAGTATAACATTTTTAGTACTTAGAAAAGTAACCTCACCTAGGCAATAAACTGATTAATTCGCTATAATAGAATTGATTGGAGGCCTATTTATGAAAATTCTTGTCCCAACTGAAGACCATTATCTCGATGATCGTTATGGCAAGTCAGGCAAGTCACTCAATGCTAGTTTGCAGTCCATTTCCTTTCCAATTTATATTACGAATCCCCCAGTTGACACACAATCTTTTGCCTTAACATTGGTCGATTTTGATGCGATTCCAGTAGGTGGATTCCCTTGGATCCATTGGCTCGTTGCTGACATTCCTGCGGATACGCGTGAAATTCCTGAAAATGCCAGTCGCAGTGGCGTCATTCCCTTTATCCAAGGACGTAACTCAACTGCCGGTGCTTATGTTGGTGTCAATAACCCTGAAATCAATCAGCACTATGCTAATCCAGCCCCACCTGACAAGGATCATGCGTATACATTGACTGTCTATGCTTTGGATAAAAAATTAAATCTTCAGCCAGGATTCTGGATGAACGAACTTTATCGAGCTATGAAACAACATATCTTAGCATCACAAAAATTGGAACTTTGGTATCATACTCGTAACTACTAATCGTTATTAGACTAATAAAGAGAGCGAGGGCGAAACAAAACTAACGTTTTGTTTTCACCGTCGCTCTCTTTGCGAACAATTTTATTTTAAACGTGTTCCAAAAGACAGCGCCCTTTGTCGCACTCTCGCTCTCTTTATTTATGACTACTTATGAAAATTTACCCTGATTTTCTAAGTCGCTAAGATGTTCATATAAAATACCATCACGCAGTCCTTGTTGTGAGAAAATCATTCGATCGGAATCTAAATGTCGCTGCAATAATACTGCTGGTGATAGGCCGCCAATAATGATATCGCCGCGTTCTTTAGACAATCCAGGAATATCTTTTCTTGCTGCCAGGTCCTTAGAAACCACTTCATCAAAGATATCATTAACCTGGGCGCCACTCATGCGAAAGCCGTGAATATCCCAATAACGCTTGAAGTTATCACGGCGGCGTTGAATTTTAGCCAAGGTTCGGTTGGAACCGCCTAAAGCAACAATTGGTAAATTTTTACCGCGGTCAAGCCACCAAATATCATTATATAGATTTTCCATAGCTGTAAAAAGCTGGAACAAGCTGCTAGCACTGACAAGATCTTTTTCAAGATAACGTTCAGATAAATTCACAGAACCTAAGGGTAAACTGATCAAATTCACAGCACGCCGATTTTGGACAAGGATCAATTCTGTACTAGCACCACCAGTATCCATCAAAACCGCATTGACCACTGGTAAAGAATTGATCACGCCTAAATAATCATAGTGTGCTTCCATCGCCCCGGTAATAACTTCAAGGTCAATATCAGCTTCTTTTTTGACCAATTTCAAAAATTCTTTTTGATTGGCTGCCATTCGCGTCGCTGCTGTCGCAACGGCACGCAAATTCAGCTTAGGCAGGTCCTTATATAATTTTCGAAAATTTTCTAACGTTGTCAACGTCCGCTCCATCGCCGGCTGCTTAAGTTCTTTTTCTGGCCCCATGTTTTCTGATAATCGTACTGGCTCTTTTTCTTCAATAATTTTTTTAGTTGTGCCATCATCACTGATTTCAGTGACTGTTAGCCGGGCTGAGTTGGAGCCCAAATCGATTACACCAAAATGTTCCATCCTTTTCCCACCTATTCTGGTTGCCTTGTAATTGGTATAAACTGCCGTCTATTTTTGCTATCTTGCGGTGTTTTAACGGTCGTTTCAGCAGTGCAAAGCTTGTCCGCCAAGGCTTGGCGATGAACGAGAAGATAGTCTTGAGCATCCAAACTTTCAAGTCCACGACGATCCACATGCGTCCATGTGCCATCCGCTTGTAAAACACGGGTCTTAATATTATCCCGCCACAGAATATCATAAATATGAATGATCTGTCGCCGAATGTTATCTTGCAATATTGGAAACAGCAACTCTACGCGTCGGCTAAGGTTACGGTTCATCAAATCAGCACTAGATAAAAATACCTGTTCTGCCCCATCCGCATAGAAATAGTAAATACGACTATGCTCTAAAAAACGACCGACAATAGAATGTACCGTAATATTTTCACTGATTTTGGGAATACCGACTTTCAAATTACAGATGCCTCTAACGACCAAATGCACTTTAACCCCAGCTGCACTAGCTTCGTACAATTTTTTGATCATTTTGGTATCTGATAGTGAATTAACTTTAATCTGAATAAGTCCCTTCTTACCAGCTTTAACATTGGCAATCTCATCATCCACACGAGCCATTAAGAAATCGCGGATACCTTCCGGCGAAATAACCATCTTATGAAAAAATGGTGGCTCAGAAAACCCGGAAAGCATATTGAAGATATTAGAAGCATCGATCCCCATCTCCTGATTTGCAGTAAACAGCCCCATATCGGTGTAAAGTCGAGCAGTAACATCATTGTAATTTCCGGTAGCCATATGCATATAACGCCGAATCCCATTTTCCTCTTTGCGGACAACCAAAGTCAACTTACAATGGGTCTTTAAACCCACTAACCCATAAATGACATGACAGCCAGCCTTTTCCAATTCCTGTGCCCAATGAACATTATTCTCTTCATCAAAACGGGCTTTTAATTCAACCAAGACAGTGACTTGTTTGCCATTCTCTGCTGCCCGTTTCAAATATTTAATAATTGGTGATTGAGAAGACACCCGATACAGCGTCATTTTAATTGCTAGCACGTTAGGATCTTCAGCCGATTGTTTAATAAAATCGATAATTGGCTGAAAAGAATCGTAGGGATGATCTACAAAAATATCGTGTTGCGAAATCTCATTAAATAGATTTTTGTGTCGCAATTTTGTTGGATAATACGGTTCAAACGGCGGATATAACAGCTCATTTTTGCCCGTCACTTGCTTGATCAACTTGCTGACAAAGGTTAGGTCAATCGGGCCTTTGACTGGATAAATATCAGCTTCTGCGAGGTCTAATTCTTTAACCAGCCGTCGCCGCAAGTGTTTGCTCATATCGGCTTCGATCTCTAAACGCATAGCCTTACCACGTTCGCGTTTTTTGATCTCATGCTCAATTTCTTTTAACAAATCAGATGTATCTTCATCGGCAACATCCATGTCCATATCCCTAATAACTCGGAAACAAGCCATTTCTTTCACATCAAAGCCCATAAATAACTCCGACATATAATGTTTGATGATCTCTTCTTGTAAGATGAATGTATTTTCTGCACCTGGTAATTTAATAACTCGTGGAAAAACATCAGGTACCTGAACCGTTGCAAAGGACTTGTCTTTTTTATCACCAGGTTTGTAGATCCGCAAAGCAATATTTAATGTATTATTGGCAATAAATGGAAAAGGTCGTGAAACATCAACAGCCATCGGGGTCAATACCGGATATAGATTTTGATGGAAATAATCCGCCACATAGTCTTTTTGTTTCGTTGTCAAATCGGTAAACCGAATTAAATTGATTCCTTCATTGGCAAGCTGTGGTAATAAAGACCGTAACAGCGTGGTGTATTGCTTATCCACCATGTCATGGGTTTTTTCTGATATTTTGGCTAATTGAACCTCTGGTGTTAAGCCCGAAGCATCTGTCCCTTGATACCCTACTGAAAGCATCTTGTGCAGTGAAGCCACCCGAATATTAAAAAATTCATCCAGATTACTCTGAGTGATGCCTAAAAAACGCAGGCGCTCTAACAAAGGGTTTTCTTTAGTTCGTGCTTCCTCTAAGACACGATCATTAAAGTCCAACCAGCTCAACTCACGGTTGTAAAAATACTTAGGTTCCGAAAATTTCATATTTGCACGCGTCCTTTCAAAATTGGTTCCAAGCCGAAGACATCTTCAAAGAACTCCCCTTTGCGTTTAAATGTCCATTTTTCAAGTTCAATATCATCATTAGCTACTGCTGTGATTATTAATTTAGTCGGCTGTTTCAAAGAAACACTGATTGATTTGATTTTTTGCTGACGACTATCATCCAAAGCATCTGCCAAACGTAATATTGCCGTTAATTTAGCAATGGTCATACGTAATTGAATGGGTAGTTCATCAAAGCGGCTCAATTCTGCTGAGGGAGTATTGACACTATGGTAGCGGGCAATGGCGCCAACCATTGTCAATTCAGGCTCTGATAGCCCCAAAATCTCTGAGTGCTGGATAATATAGTCAGAATGGGCATAGTGGTTGTGGTTATTAATATAGGTCCCCACATCCTCCACCATCGCCGCAATTTGTAATAATAATCGATCCCGCTGATTAAGTCCGTGGATTTTCTTCAACCGGTCAAATAGCTTCAAACTGATATCTGCCACAAATTGCTGATGTTTGGGTTCCACTTGATAACGCCGAGCCAAGTTCTGAGCTGAAGTCAAGATCTGTTCATTTTGTAAAGCGGTTTTTTGTGGTGATTTACGCCGACGTTCCACCATATCCACCGCGATACCATCAACCAATTTCAAAGCTGCCACCCAGATATTTTGAATATCATAATAGCTTAACAGTTGCTTTAATAAGACCATTATCGGCAGTACTTGAGGTACATCATCACTTTCAAGTTGAAAGTGTTTGATCAAATATTGATCACTGCCATGAATCATTCGATCATAAAGATCCTGAAACTCATTGATTGTTAATTGTACCGTTCTGTCCGTTGTTTGAATCATGGGTTCAAAAATCGAAATTGCCGACCCCATCAAGATTACGTTGTCAAAAGGCCCTGAACTGGGTGATAATCTGACAAAGTCTACCAATTGACTAGATACATAATCTCTTAATACTTCTACAAAATTAGGCACTTTATCCTTCATATCACGCATAACTTCGTAGACACGCAGCGGTCCTAACTTAAGATTGCGCGAAAAAACAAATTTACCTGCCCGGTAAGCAGTCAATTCCACGCTGCCGGAACTAATATCAATCAATAAGGCACTTTTCTTAATAATTTTAGGAAAATTAGCCATATAAGTTAACGTTGCTTGGTTGCGGTATAACGCTTCTTGGCTCTGACTCAACCATTTCAAATAAAAGCCCGTACGTTCACTGAGCTGTTCCCGCACAAACTCAGCATTATCCGCCTCATGAAACGAATGCGTCGCAAAAGCTTCATAATCATGAATCTGATAATCATCTAACAGCTGTTTGATACGCAACAAGGCTGCGGTGATCTCATTAACTGTTTTGCTGTGAATGACTTGTACGGAAAAGACATCTTCACCTAAGTCAATATCATACTTCGTGTTTTCTATGATCTGTAAATTTTTTTGGTCCACGACTTGTAAAAAAATATTTTGACCGCCGATGACAATTACTGCAAATAATCTTTGATTCTGGGCCATTCTTGTAACACTCCCGTTTCTATCTATATGCGTTATATCGTATTTCAGACGAGGTCAAGGCAAGACCAACCCTGTGTTGCCGACCTCTGGATACCGCACCACCTTACCAACGCTTCAGATTGCTCTATACCTTTATTTTACCATGATTTAACGTTAATTTTCGATCAACGTTTTGCTTATTGATTTTCATGATAAACTATAATTATTGGAGGTAAAACTATTATGCAGAAAACAAATATTGGTCATAGTGACCTACTGGCATCACGTATTGGATTAGGACTCATGCGTTCTCCTGAACACAGCGCCACTGAAATTGCAGATTTACTTAAAGCAGCCTTTGACAATGGCATCGACTTTTTTGACAATGCTGATGTCTACACCAACGGTGAAGCTGAAAGACGTTTTGGTGAAGCATTAAAACTCTCAAAGCTTGCCCGAGAAGACATCGTTGTTCAAACAAAGGTGGGTATTAATAAAGATACGCAAACAGATAAGCGTTATGATTTTACTAAGGATCATATTTTGCAATCCGTCAATGGCAGTCTACAACGTATGGGGTTAGACTACATCGACATTTTATTATTACATCGGCCAGATCCCTTGATGGAGCCTGAAGAAGTAGCTGAAGCTTTTAATATTTTGCAAAATGAAGGCAAAGTTCGGCGCTTTGGTGTTTCTAATTTTAATCCGTTACAAGTTGAATTAGTTCAATCTGCACTGGATACTAAATTGGTCGCAAACCAACTCCAATTAAGTTTGATGCATACCGGCATGATTGATTTTGGCATGCACGTGAACATGACTGACGACCGTTCAGTCAACCATGATGGTAGTATTTTAGAATACTCTCGCCTCAAACAAATGACCATTCAAGCTTGGAGTCCTTTCCAATATGGCTTCTTTGCTGGCGTATTTATCGATAATCCAAAATTTCCTGAACTCAATGAATTGCTACAGCAATTAGCTAATAAGTACCACACTAATAAAAATGCAATTGCAACAGCTTGGATCCTTAGAATCCCAGGCAGCATTCAAGTCATCGCTGGGACAATGAATCCTAAACGCTTAGCACAAATTGCAGAAGGCGATCAAGTTAAATTAACTGCTCAAGAATGGTATAACCTGTATTATGCCGCTGGAAATGATTTACCATAAATCAGAGTGTGACGAAGGGTGGTTAGCTTCGGAACACTAACAAGAATGACGATAAATGGTGAACTTTCCATTTGAGACATGCGATGTTAGGCGAAGTCGTTGCCTTTTGGAACACGTTTAAAATAAAATTGTTCGTGAAATAATCGGGGTCGTAGACAAAACATTAGTTTTGTTCCGGCCCCGATTATTTAGTTGCACATGATTTAAAATCAAATTTTAGTAAAAAAAGTAATCCCTTTAAAACAAAAAACAGGCCAATCTGGTTCCCAGATCGTACCTATCCTCCTATGTGGCTCTAAACGATGTTATTTCTTAAAGTAAAAGCGTAAGCAAGCGTTAACTGACGTCAAGCTGGCCTTGATCAGGTTGCGCATATTGGTAATAAATATCTTGAATGTCTTGAAATTCATATTCTTTATGCCATGGTTTGATATGACCGCAGCAATGAATCAATGCTGGATGAGCCATTGCTTCTTTGATTTGAATCGCCATTTGTTGATCTTCTGGTTCCACCGCGTCAATCAAGAGATTCGTCTGGGCATTATAGCGCGGATGCAAATAGTACCATTGATCATACAAAATCGCATTTAGCGCATCTTGATCGTGATATTTACATTTATCGGCATTTTCTTGTGCAAATTCGATGACCCGATCACTAATATTATGTTTACGCCACTTCTTCAAGTCCACCAACAAGACTCCAGAATTGAAGTAACGGTGACCAATAGCTTCTGTCAATTGCATTTTCTCAAAACGCTCCAGATAGCCGGCATCTTCAACAGCCCCAATGATCTTATCACCTAAGTCCATTTCAAATAGCGGCTGCAGCGACTGATGGTTGATGATGTCCGCATCTAAGTATAGAACACGTTCTAAAGACTGATCTTGTAAAATTTTATCCATAAAGATCCGATAGTAAGCTGTCTTGGGAATCCGGTAACTTGTGCTGACATTACCAAAACAAGCTGTACTCAATTCTACAAATTCTAAAGTAACATTTGGCTGCTTAAAAACAGATTGCAAGTGTTTTACATCAGCAGTGGTCAAATCATTAGTGACCGTATAAAAAATTAATGGATTAGGGTTATTGCTAATAATTGAGTAGTATAACGTCTTCAGTTGAGGTAGGAATCCGGAGTTCACGGCAGTAAGTATTGCGATTGGTTTCATTTCTAATCAGCCTCCTAAGTAATTTCTAATCTAATTAAACCTGATTCGCCATAAAACTCGAAATCATCCTGAATAACCCTTTGGTAATAAAGGAATTCTATAAAATAACATAAGTATATTTATTTATTAAAAACGCATATTATTTATTATTTTATTTTAAAAGTCGCTTAGCCTAGCAAGTTTCCGCTGATGTAAACGTCTTTTTTCTATAAAGTCATTGATTCAGTTATGCTGGACCTATTCCAAATATTAGGAGGTTTTTCAATGACAGAAAATCGTAAGCTAACCGATCCGCGGACCATGTTCTATAGTGATTCTTTCGAAAAACAGGACCAAGAGGCACCTGCATTACAGCAAAAGATGACCCCTGTTCCTGATTGTGGCGAGTCAACTTATCAAGGCCATGAAAAGCTCTTAAACCGCCGTGCATTTGTGACTGGTGGCGATTCAGGAATTGGCCGAGCAGCCGCCATTGCCTATGCTAAGGAAGGCGCCGATGTTGCCATTCAGTATTTACCTGGCGAAGAAGCAGATGCCCAAGAAGTTAAAACTGCGATTGAAAACGAGGGTCGTAAGGCATTACTTTTACCTTATGATTTCCGTGATGAGGACGGCATCGATGGACTAATCGACCAAGTAGTTGATGAGTTGGGTGGTTTAGACATCTTAGTGCTAAATGCAGCGCAACAACTATCTCGCAAAAAAATTACCGAACTCGATATTCAACAAGTTAAAGATACTTTCCTAGTCAATATCGTGGCTATGTTTGCCTTAGTCAAAGCTGCCAAGCCCCACTTAAAACCAGGCAGCGCCATTATTACCACAACTTCTGTGCAAGGCTTCAATCCAAGTGTACATCTTATGGATTACGCCGCTTCTAAGGCAGCCATTAGTAATTTCACCATCAATTTAGCCCAAGAATTAGGCGAAGACGGCATTCGCGTTAACGGTGTTGCTCCTGGCCCGATTTGGACACCACTACAATTGGATCGGGGTCAACCACAAGATGCTATTCCTGAATTTGGGCAAGACTCACTGTTAAAACGTGCAGGTCAACCCGTGGAATTAGCCCCCGTTTACACGTTCTTAGCTTCAGATGATGCCAGTTATGTCACCGGTCAAATTTACGGCGTGACCGGCGGCGAACCCATTAATTTATAACAGAGCGTGAATGAAGCAGGTTAGTTTTGGAACACTAACACAATTATGCAGATGAAGCGTCAGCTTCAGCAAATAATTAGGGTTAGGTGACAAAGGGTATACCAACACCAATATTTAGCGTTCAAAAAGAGCGCGTCGAAACAAAAGCTAATTTGTTTCGACGCGCTCTTTCCCATGTATCATTTAAACTTTTAAGTCATATCCAGTCGCTGAGCGCTTTTTGTCACACGTTCTTATGCTAAAACTTCAGCTTGCCAGGCTAAAATATGTTTTTCAATATCCGCCAACTCCTCATTCAAATGTCCCCGACTGAGTAAATAAAAATGGCGCTGATACTTGTCTGATAAACGGACTTGTTTCACATTGTGCGGCACAGCCTGCTTAGAGATGACCGTTTTACCAAAGCCCTGCTTCAATAACTGTACGATCAATTCATTGCTATTCACATACATAATTTGCTTCGGCTGGATATCTTTCTCCTGTAAATAAGCACGCGTAAAGTGCCCAACGCCCGACCCAGCTTCACGTATCAACCAGATTTGACTCTCTTTATCTCCAGCCAGCACCAATTGATCCAGGCCATAATCGTTACGCTTGACGCCAGCTTCAACAATGGGCTTTTCAATCAAGCCAAAATCCAATTCATGCTGCTTGATTTGCTGCAAGATGGTTTCTGAATTAGCCATGTGGATCGTTAATTCAACATTCGGCATCGTTTCACTTAATTTATAAACGATTTTAGGCAATACATAGATAGCGGTCGTGTGCGAAGCTCCAATTCTAACCTTGGTTTTCTCACTTGGAATCTCCTGCCGCATGGCGTCATCAATACTTTGCCAATCATCTAATAACCGATTGACCCGTTCATAAAGAATTTTGCCTGCATTTGTTGGGTAAACGTCCCGACGCCCACTGCGCTCAAATAATTTTTGGCCGAATTGTTTCTCTAATTGTTGGATATGCACTGAAACAGTCGGTTGTGCAATAAATAAAGTTTTAGCAGCCAACGAAAAATTTTGTGTTTCAAAGACGGTTTTAAAAGTGCGTAATTGGTTAAACATGCTTCCCCCGGCTTTCTATTACATTACATAATATAATCTATCACAATTATTTATTTCCGCAATGAAAACATCTTTGCTAAACTACTAATATCAACTAAACGGAGGATCATTTATGAAAAAAATACGCGTCGTATTGCCAGGATTATTGGTAAGTTTACTAGTTGCAATTTTTGCTCAAATCGTGGCGAAATTCTTGCCGAACCTTGGGGCAGCAACAATTGCCATCCTACTTGGTATTGTACTGGGCAATACCATTTTGAAACAACCAATCTTACAAGCAGGAACTAAATTTTCTGAAAGTAAACTACTTGAATATTCAGTCATGCTACTAGGGGCAACAATCACCGTCCAAACCATCACCCATATTGGTTGGCACGGTGTGATATTCATTGTTTTCCAAATGGCGATCACCGTCATCGGTGCTATTTTTATTGGCCGCAAGCTGGGCTTTGGTGAAGGTGTCACTTTAATGATGGCCGGGGGTAACGCTGTCTGTGGTTCCAGCGCTATCGCATCAATCTCACCAGTGATCGAAGCTGATGAAGATGATAAGGGTATGGTCATTACCCTAGTCAACTTACTAGGCACGATCTTGATGTTGACTTTACCATTCGTTGGCATTTTATTTTATGGTCATAATTTTGTCCTTAAAGGTGCTTTGATTGGCGGCACGTTGCAATCCGTAGGTCAAGTTGTTGCCAGTGCCAGCATGATCAACCAAGCAACGGTCCAATTTGCGACATTATTTAAGATCATGCGCATCATGATGCTAGTTTTTGTAGTTTTTATCTTTGGCCGCATGCATCAAAAACAATTACAAGCTCAAGTAGAAACAGATGCCATTATCAGCGGCAACGCTAGTCCTAAAAGTAAAGGTAAATGGTTACCTTGGTACGTCGCTGGCTTCTTGATTTTTTGTGGCATTAACAGCTTAGTAACCCTACCATACTTTGTTAGCTATGGGGCACATAGTTTAAGTTCTTGGTTTGAAATTATCGCATTAGCTGCTATTGGCCTACGTCTTAACGTGGCAGCTTTTCTCAAGGCCGGCAAAAAATTTGTTCTCTATGGGTTAGGGGTCGGCACCATTCAAGTTGTCGCTGCTCTCATTTTAATTGGATTACTATTTCACGCTTGATGCCTTAGCGACACACACAGAGCTATCTCAGCCAGGATAAACAGCGACGCGCTCGCCGGCCAAGTCCTGCAATTGAATTTGATGTTGGTAAAAATCTGACAGTACTGATTGGGTTAACAAATCAGCGCGTTGGCCGGCACGAATCACTTGGCCTTTTCGTAATAATAAAACGTGGTCGAAATCTGGTAAAATCTCTTCCGTATAGTGGGAAACCAACAATAAAGCCGGGCTATCTGGCTGCTGCGCAATCTGGCGAACTCTAGTCAGTAATTCTTCACGGGCAAACAAATCTAAGCCATTACAGGGCTCGTCTAAAATCAAAAGTGCGGGATGAGCCATGAGTGCGCGCGCAATCAAAACTAATTGACGCTCGCCTTGAGATAACACCGCATAAGGCTTACCCAGCAATTTGGCACCCCCCAGATCAGTTAAAAGCTGCCGCGCTTGCGCCATCTCAGCGGCCGTGGTTTCTTGGTAAATACCAATCGTTGCAAACTTACCAGATAATACAATTTGATCCACGGACTCCCAAGCATGGAGTTGATCTTGGAGTGCCGTACTGACCCAACCAATTCTGGTCTTTAATTCAGGAATATTTACATGGCCGAATTGACCACCCAAGACTTCTAACTGCCCTGTTGTTGGCCAAAGATCCCCGTGAATCATCTTCAATAGCGTTGTTTTACCTGCGCCATTTAAACCTAAAATCGCCCAATTCTGTTTCACCGCGACTGTCCAAGAAATATGATGCAAGATCTCCCTTTGACCTCTCGTAACCGAAACATCTTGAAATTCTAAAATTTTATGCATTTTTTCACCCACTTTGTAAAAATATGTCTTAAATAAAGACCCCCAGGAATTAGATTTTTTCAGTCTAACTTCTGGGGGTCATGCCTTGTTTCCAAACAATATCATCCGAATTGGGCTACTAAAGATAACGGCCGATTGTCTCGACTGCACTCATCTCGTCAAAGTTTAGGGGGGCTTCAACAACGATTTAGATACCCATTAAAAACAAGTACTTTGATTATTCAGCAACCGGCGTGCTATATTTATCGGCTTCTTTAACAAACGGCATATGTGCGCGTAATTCTTCACCGACTTCAGATAACTTAGAATGGGCCGAACGTTGGCGCATTTCATATAAGCCTTTGAAGTTATTGCGATAGTCCTTCATAAACTCTTTCGCAAATTTACCATTCTGGATATTCTCTAAAGCTGCTTTCATCGCATTTTTAGCTTCAGGGCCAACAACTTTAGGCCCAACAACATAAGAACCATATTCAGAAGTATTGGAACAATCAGCATACATCTTGTTAAAGCCGCCTTCATAGATCAGGTCACAGATCAACTTCATTTCGTGTTGGACTTCGAAATAAGCTAATTCTGGGGCATAGCCAGCTTCAACTAAAACTTCAAAGCCGGTTTCAATGAGCGCTGTGATCCCACCCATTAAGACATTTTGTTCACCAAAGAGATCTTCTTCTGTTTCCTCTTTGAAACTTGTCTTTAATAAGCCGGCACGCGCCGCACCATTAGCTTTGGCGAATTCTTTGGCTAAATCTTCAGCATGGCCAGAATAATCTTGGTAGGCCGCATATAATGCTGGAACACCAAAACCTTCCTTGTATGTACGACGGCACAAGTTACCTGGTCCTTTAGGGGCCATCATGACAACGTCAACATCCTTAGGCGGTACAATTTCTTTGTAATGGATATTAAACCCATGAGAAAAGCCTAAAACATTGCCAGCCTCTAAATTTGGCGCAACTTCATTTTTATAAACATCTGACATGACTTCATCTGGCGTTAACATTTGGATCCAATCGGCCTGTTTGGCAGCTTCCGCAACCGGATAAACATCAAAGCCATCCGTTTGGGCTGCCTTAAAAGATTTGCCGGGACGAACGCCGACAATGACGTCAAACCCAGAATCTCTTAAGTTATTGGCTTGCGCATGACCTTGCGCACCATAACCAATAAAAGCGATCTTCTTACCTGCCAAATAGTTGGTGGTTACATCCTTGTCGTACAACATTTTTACTTTCATACTAACGCCTCCATATTTTTTTATAGAAATTTATATGATCAAGTCAAATGTCTAATACATAGCATATGTAGAAACATTTAAACGTGATACCAGTTAAGTAATCAATCATCAACGCCCATCATTTCATTATTGCCATGACCAGGCGCGATCATTGGGTAGACCTGTTCGAACGTTGGGATCGGTACATGAATCAGAAACGGTCCAGGTTTCGCAAAAATCAAGTCTAATTTGGCTACCAAATCATCTTGTTTTTGTAACGTTTGATAACTGATATCATAAGCAGTTGCTAAGACTTCAAAATTAGGCTGCTGTGGGAACATCGAAGCTGAATGGTGCTGCTGGTAAAATTCATCTTGCCATTGACGGACCATACCAAGAGTTTGATTATTTAACAAGACGATTTTAATATTCAACTGCTCAATAGCCAGAACTTCTAATTCTTCACTCGTCATTTGAAACCCACCATCGCCGACAAACAAGACGATGGTTTTATCAGGGTGGGCATAAGCAGCCCCAATGGCAGCTGGAATGCCAAACCCCATCGTCCCTAATCCACCAGAAGTAACTAATTGATTTGCCATTTGATAAGGATAAAACTGTGCTGCCCACATTTGATGTTGACCCACATCCGTCACAACAATTGCTTGCCCTTTTGTGACCGTTCCCACCGCTTCAATGACTTCTTGTGGTTTCAGTTTGGCTTCAGCCTTATGATAATGGTAAGGATGATCCAAATGTCTTTGCTGACAAAGCTGCAGCCAAGATTGCCACTGTTGGAACTCTGGCGCTAGGTCAGCTTGCAACAATGCTTGTAAGGCCAAGTGGGCATCTCCAACAAAGGGCAGATCCACGGGTACAATGCGACCAATCTCATTGGCATCAATATCAACATGAGCAATCTTTGCATTCGGGGCAAATTTCGCCACATTGGGTACTAAGCGGTCATCAAACCTCGCGCCAATGTTTAATAAGAAATCACACTCATGCAAGGCCATGTTAGCAGCAAATTGACCATGCATCCCAGCCATACCTAAGCTAAGATCACTCGTCACTGGCACATTACCTAGCCCAAGTAAGGTAGAAACAACGGGGACATGCCAACGAGTGACAAACGTTCTCAGCAAGGCGCTGGCTTTAGCAGCAGTTACCCCAGCACCTACGAGCACCACAGGTTTTCGAGCAGCTTTTAAGCTTACCAAGATAAGTTGTACTTGCTGGGTTTGTTCCAACGACAAAGCCGGTTGAGATACCAACCTTGGCTGTCGATGAGCTAAGCAATCCTTTTGGATATAGCATTTCGTCCCCATCACATCTTTAGGTAAGTCCACTAAAACGGGTCCCTTACGGCCGGCCTGAGCTAATTCAAAAGCTCGATCCAATATCGTCGGTAGGTTTTCCACCGAAGTAACTTGGAAACACGCTTTAGTAATTGGCGTCGCCATTTTAACGATATCAAGCTCTTGAAAGGCATGAGTGCCAATGGCTGACGTGGCAACTTGTCCGGTAAAAACAACCAGCGGTACAGAATCAAGCATCGCATCCGCGATCCCCGTCAATGTATTCGCAGCACCTGGACCACTTGTAACACAGACCACCCCAGTTTTGCCGCTCGTTTTCGCATAACCTTCAGCTGCGTGTGCTGCCGCTTGTTCATGACGAATCAGAACATTATGGAAAGCAGTTGTGTAAAAACTATCAAAAACAGGTAGAATCGCGCCACCGGGATAACCGAATAATAAGTCCACCTGATGCTGAATCAACGACTGCACCAAAATCTCTGCTCCAGTTAATAACTCTAAATTTGAACTTGGTTGTTTCTCCAGCATCTGCCACATCAATCCCTTCTGTAAAGTGTCCTCACTTGTCACAATTCAAATCAAAATGAAATTATTATTTAATATTTCAAATAATATTCACATTTTATTCATCAGATAAGCAAATCTAAATTCGAATCCTCTCGCTAATCATTATGGACAAATACCCTATGTAAAAGGGAATAACTCATAAAAAATAAATTTGAAGTTGGTTCAAAAACGATTAGTTAAAAATTAGAATTAGATTTGCTCGTGCTGATGTCCAAATAAACTATACTCATTTTTCGTATCTGTCAACCACAAATTTAATAAATAGGGGAATTCCCTTATTTGCTAGCTTAAAATGGCCTTATTTTAGTGATCAAGGCCGTCTAATCCACTGATACAGCTAATATAGACCGATAAATTTTATACCTAAAATAAAAATTGACACAAGAATATTTAATTGGTATATTAGCTTAAAATTAAAAATTAATTAAAAGCAAGTTTGGTGAGAGTAAATGATCAACTTCTTCAAGAGAGTCTTGGGTCGCTGTAACAAGACAGAAGTTTTTCATCGAAAGTTACACCACACGCATCGATCTTAGTCGATCAGATGCACTTCGCGACTTTATCAGGTTTATCTGATCAATGAGGCAAAAGTCGATACTGATTTTTGCAAACTAAGGTGGTACCGCGTGATAAACGCCCTTTAATTTAAAGATTAAAGGGCGTTTTTGCTTAAGAAAGGGATGTTTTATGATGTCAGCACATATTATTCCAGCCGCATCAAATGCGCTTATGATCAATTATCTAGAATCTCAGGGCTTTAAGGACGTGTATCTTGATAGTAGTTTGGTGACAGCGCAGTTATTAGGCAATTGCAAAACGACTACATTAGAGGCGGCGGCATACGTGAGCTATGTTCAATACATGGCCCGTATCACTGATATGGCTGTCATCTCCGATGGTGATTTTAATATCCAAACTCCCAGCGAACTCACGCATTATGTTGGTGAACTCATAGCCAGTGGCTGTCAAAGCGTCATCATTAGTGATGCTGATTGCCAAGACGATATTCGTATATTTGAAGCAAAATTGATTGCTGCTTTAGCAGGCGTTTCAAACAGCCAATCCCAAATTATTGTGAAGTTAACTGGCTTCGCAATTTACGGTTTAGCTGGCTTGGAAGGCCGAATTCGTGTGATTCAAAATAACAATATTGCCGCCATTTTAATTAGCAATATTACGAACATTGATATTCCGGTGATTCAAAGTATCCAAACATCAATCGCCATTAACTTGATCATCGACAATCCTAATATTAACTACGCAGGTGCCGAGCAGCTGAAACCAACTGCGATTCTGGATAGCTATAATGTCCGCCGCGCACTCACACGTTCAGCTGAAACCATGAGCCAAAACATTATTTTCAAAATGTTTATGGGCCGTTGAAGCCATCTTGTTAATTTAAGGGTTGTCTACATCAGGTAGGCAGCCCTTTTTAATTATAAAAAAATTCAAAGGATGTGATTAGATGCAATCATCAAAAGTAAAAACACAATTGACCCAACAAGATATCTTAGCTGCTTATAAGGTGTTGCAACCTATCGTGCGTCACACACCGTTACAATATAATGCTTATCTGTCCCAAAAGTATCATTGCCAGGTCTACTTAAAACGCGAAGATCTACAGACCGTCCGCTCTTTCAAAATTCGTGGTGCTTATTATGCCATCAGTCAGACCCCAAGTGCCGTACGTCAGCGAGGGGTCGTCTGTGCTAGTGCCGGTAATCATGCTCAAGGCGTGGCCTGGACAAGTGCCAAATTACATATTCCGGCTACCATCTTCATGCCAACCACGACGCCAAAACAAAAGATCGATCAAGTTCAATTTTTCGGTGGCACACAGGTGACGATCAAACTGACTGGCGATACTTTTGACGAAGCCAATTCAGCGGCTCAGGAATTCTGTGCCGCCAACCAACAAACCTTTATTGCACCATTTGATAATTTAAATACCATGGCTGGGCAAGGCACCATTGCCGTGAAAATATTCGCCGATGCCTTAGAAAAGCAGCTCTCCGTGGATTATTTACTGACAGCCGTGGGCGGTGGTGGCCTGCTTAGCGGCTTAAGTACTTACACCAAGGCGGTGAGTCCTTCCACCCGCGTGGTTGGTGTGGAACCTTCTGGCGCTGCTTCAATGGCTAAAGCCTTTGCTGTGGGTCATCCAGAGCCACTCAGCATCATGGATAAATTTGTCGATGGTGCAGCTGTGCGTACGGTTGGTGAGTTGACCTATCGCACCTGTCAGACTTATGTGGATCGACTCGTGCAAGTTCATGAAGGCCAAGTCAGCACAACTTTATTAGAGTTGTACAGTAAAGTCGCTTTAGTCGCTGAACCAGCTGGCGCCTTGAGTGTCGCCGCGCTAGAGAATTATCAAGACGAGCTTCAGGGTAAAACGGTAGTGTGCGTCATCTCTGGCGGTAATAACGATATTAATCGTATGCAGGAAATTGAGGAACGCTCCTTGCAGCATCGTGGGTTACAGCAATACTTTGTGGTAAATTTTCCCCAACGTGCTGGTGCTCTACGCGAATTCGTCAATCGCGTCTTAAATCCTGACGATGATATTACCAAATTTGAATATACTAAGAAGGTCAATAGTGGTAGCGGCCCTGTATTGATCGGTGTTCTGTTGGGACAAGCTACTAACTTAAAAGGCCTTTTACAACGTATCTATGAATTTGACCCCAATTATATTGATCTGCACGAGAACCAAACCCTTTATCGCTTGTTAGTTTAGAAGTATACGCTTGAATAACATTATAAAAAGGCTTGCCTAGGGATAACCCCCAGACAAACCTTTTTGGTGTGGCAAATTGTTTTCTTCCTATTATATAGAAATCATCTTAGTTTAAAGGTAGATCATCCTGACCGCCCTGTTTAGAACACGTAATCTTATTGATTTAGCATCCTGCTGAAATACCAAATACTCAATTAAAATACTTCTTAAAATTGTGCCAATACCAGTTGATAAACATCATTAATTTGTCCTGAAGTTAGATTAGGATCACTAATTGAACTTTGATAAATAATATGTTGCAGATCATCCCGTGTGATATATGCTTGATTAATACTAAGTGATTGAACTTGACCAATAATATTAGATATTAGATCCTGCTCAGCCTGATCATTAACATAAAGGTGTGCCAATTTAGTAATATTCGTTGTCGTTAAAGCAATCATTCGTTAATTGTCATTAAACCATCGATCAAGATCCGGTTGATCGGCACTATTAGAAGTATTTAAATTATTTAACCTATGTCTTGTGATTTGCTCTTGTTGACGCTTCAATTTAAGATTTTCACGTAATTCTTGTTCTTGCAGCTGTACCGCCTTGCGCTTCATTGCTGAATCGGTGTCACGGTTATAAATGTCACTTTTTAATTTATGCTGAATTTTATTAAATGAACTAAATATAGCATAAAAGATAAAGATGATATAGCCAACCAAAAGTAGACCAACTGACACTATAATTAATAGAAACACGGCATTATTCAATATGATCCCTCCTCACAATAAATCTTTAAATAGATGATCCGTATACTGATCTTAACCTTATTGATTTAACATCCTTCTAAAACGCCGTTGATTATCAAAACAGTGTTGAAGTTGGTCTTAACCTTATTGATTTAACATCCTTCTAAAACGCCCCTTGGCAAATACAACTTCAACTGTTCGGTCTTAACCTTATTGATTTAACATCCTTCTAAAACTAACACCAACACCGTTGGCTAAGTCGTGTGGGTCTTAACCTTATTGATTTAACATCCTTCTAAAACATTGATAAGTGTGTTTGTTCATCATAATGTGGTCTTAACCTTATTGATTTAACATCCTTCTAAAACCAAAAATTGGGGCTAGAAAGATTAACTGAGGGTCTTAACCTTATTGATTTAACATCCTTCTAAAACTGATGGTGATGTAACTAATCTTTCTTTAAAGGTCTTAACCTTATTGATTTAACATCCTTCTAAAACAACATGGTGTTTGATGAAGCAATTCAAGAAGGTCTTAACCTTATTGATTTAACATCCTTCTAAAACCATTATTTATCAACGATAACTTGAATATCAGGTCTTAACCTTATTGATTTAACATCCTTCTAAAACCGTTTTTTTCTCATCAAAAAACCATTTTTACGGTTGCCAATCAACAAAGTCTTGATCAATAAACGTGAATTCACAGTTCTTATAAAAAACCTTAGCCTTTAATTCTGTGAATTCAATTAGAACTAGCGACAGTCCCGTTTCATTAACTAGCGAGGTCAAATCTGCGAAACTACGTGTATCCAAGTAATGTGCCACATTGGTTAACGCAATATAACTACCAAGCTCGCACTCTTGATGAACCTTTATAACTGACTCAATTATACCATACGGATCATTCAAAACAGCGGTATCAAAGTGGACTTTGCAGAAGTTGATTGCTTTTTTTAAGTCAAGATCCATTGAAACTTGTAGAGGAAGATCTACCATAAATAAATCATATTGAATGACATTATATAAATCCTGGATGGCTGCGATCGTCTTGACCCGATCAGTTTCATTGAGCTTTGTCATTGTTGTTTTTGAAACGGCGTCAACATATTTCTTGACGTTAAATTCAGCATCAGCCACATCGCCCAGCCAATCAAAAAATGCATATCATTGTACTGCTTCTCTGTCAGCATTAACGATTGCACCAAGCCATTTCGCGGTAAGTAGGTTTTGATTCGGGCCTCCGCAAATTTAGCTGACTTGCGATTCACACATACTTTAACGTAAACCGAATACTGAATCATCAAGAAGCCTTCATTGATCAGTGCCTTCCGGAACTTGCGATAGTTTCTACGTTCGTCAGCTGTTTCCACTGGTAAATCAAACATGATCATTAATCGCATGATTCGATACCTCATCTAAAAACCCCATTTCTATCTCTAATGCATCTTTACTTTGGCTTAAATAGGCTAAACAATTTCGAACATGCTCAGTTAGCGCATTTCTCAACAACATGTGCTTACCATTAAAACTAATTTCTAAATTTAGTAGTCTTACCAAGCCATATTTGATATCAGGTGTTAATTCATTAAATTTCTGATTCACGACCCACCAATCAACAATCGGCCGGAATGGTTCCATCAAATCCGAGCCCAAATTAAATTGGTTCTCATTGCTATGATGATGAATGCCGATAAAAGTAAGATACCCGTTGGCAGCAATTTCCCGATCAATGCAAGACAAAAGAATTGCGTAGCCATAATTCAACGCTGCATTAATAGCTGAGCCATCACGCCTGGAAAATTTATCCGCAAACAAAATTGGAAAATATTTTCGCGCCGCTACTGCTTCCTGATTCGTTGGATCATCAATTTCCAATTGGTCAAGTACTGCCGCTATCGGTGTGACGTCCTCGTCCTGCATTTTCAAAACGGCAATCTGAAGTTTAATTTTACTTTCAACGATTTTAGTCCAAATAGTTTTGATGCGTGCGTTATCCCAATGACATTGTTTTAGGATCAGCTCCCTGGTGCGATTATTGGGATAATAACCCACTGTTTCACAAATCGGTTGACCGGACCCATTTGTAAAGAGGACTTTTACTTGATTCTCTGCCAGCTGACTGACTAAAGCAGCCGTGATAACTGCCTGAGTCGTTTCAATAAGTACCAGATCAATATCTTCGATGGGTATCTGATTGATGCCATCCCTTGTCTGCACGATCAGCGCCCTAGCGGAATAAGATAGCTTTGCATGCTGTGTAATAATAACTGATCTCCAGCCCATAATACGTCACTTGCCTTTCTTCTAAAATTAGGTTATATTGAAGTTGTCGGATAGCTACCGACACTTAACCTTATTGATTTAACATCCTTAAGTTAAAATCAAGCAAAGCGCTTGGCGCAGAGTTTTCCCTTTTGACCCATTATATGGGCATACATATTTTAGAAAAGCGAGATCGTTACAATGACGACCTCGCTTTTTTGTTACAATTCAGAAATTTTTACACTTCGTTCAAACAAGCCTGTGATTGATTGATAAACCAACTTGGCTTCCGAAGATAAAACGATGCCGCTGCCACTTTGCATCTTTCCCAATGGTGTCTTAATGTCCAATACCTTAAGATCCGCTGTTGTTCCATTAGCATGTAGCCCAATTAAAATTCTTGTCAGCACAGTTAATTTTCCTACCGTTACTAATTTATCGCCCGTATAGACATCTTTGATTGGTAAGGCTGCAAATTTTGAACGGCCGTCATTGAGCCCCTTTCTAAATCGATTGGTGTCATATAAAGAAAAATACTGATTGACTTTTGCTAAAATTTCATCATAAACACCCATCAGTGCGTCATCGGTAACGGTATCTCGCCGGTGCTTGTCCAAAACAAGTAATGATTTCGGAGACAAAACAAGCTGTCTGGCATTGTGCTTGTACGCAGCACTACCCAAGGTATATTTATCAGTGCCATCAATAATCAGTTGTCCATATAAAACCCGCGGCAGGATGACCTTGAAATCATCACTGACTTGCGCCTTAGAACCCCTTTTTCGGCGCATGAATTGTGGGGCTAATACTTCCTTAAGCGTAGCTAAATAAGCCTCCTGGCTGATTGCTTGAGCAGCCTTAATTTTAGGTAAAAAGCGCAAAGGGATCCCGACTACTTTAAATTTATGCTTCACACTTACAATTGCCATATAAGCATCGTTATTACTGCTATGGCCGCCGTAGAGCTTAGGATCTTTCCCCTTAGCAATGGGAATCAACTTACTTTTAGCGGCCAGCGATTTAGGATAAATCGTTTGGTTAAATAAGGCGCCATTCTCTTCTGAAACCTCATGCGAGATCAACATAAATTTATAGTTATAGATCTGCTGCAATAACTTTAAATTTTTAGCCTTGTCCCAAATCAGCGCACCATCCATATTTTTAATTTGCGCTTTAGTAGCTAACTGACCGACAAAGTTAAAGTTCCAGTGATCTTGACGATCGTCAGTATCTAATAACTTTCTAAAGTCACCATAAACAAAAGCCGGTCGTAATTTAGGATAACGTTGATATAAGTAGTGCCCCAGCAATGCCGTTAAATAAGCGTCAAAGCCGTGGTGATAATCATTCACTTCTCGGACTTTGACTAAATGAAATTGGGCGCGTAGCTGTGAATTCAATTGAGCGCGAATCTCAACAATTTTAGTCCCCTCACCAGCATAGATATTATCCAGGATTTCAGCTGTTAACCGGATGACTTGTCGTGTTTCAACAAGTTGGCGATTGATGAAGCCCCGAACTTCATACTTTTTGAGGGCATCTGGATCAGTTAATAAATTCTTTAATTTATGCTGGGAAATCAAGCCGGCATCTGCGAGTTGTTTCCAAAAGCTGCCCATTTTTTGACCATATGCTTTGAGTGGTACCCGGTCTGACTTCGCATTATTAACAGCTTTTTGAACCAATACTCGGTTATTTAGCTCATCATCTTTCAAAAACGATTGTGGCAGAATATGGTCGATCTCATAATTACTGATATTGTCAATATCGAGCGGTGTTCCAGTATACATATCTTTCCCCAACTGCGAAAAATACAATAAATACCGATCACTAAGCTGTCTTTTATTCGCAAATCTATTTAATTCAGACCTTAAAGTTTCATCTGCCAAATTTTTAGCGGTGCCTTCGAAAATGGCCAGCATCTGAGCGTACCTAGTTTTTGTTCGTTGCGGATTCTTATCCTTACCTCTGGCAAACTCAGTGGCAATTTTTGCCGGTGCATACCCAATGGCCTGAACAACATCTTGAACGACTTTGATCACTTGCCGAATGGCTTTTTTATTTTGTGGCGAAGTGAAAGTGTCTGCCAAAATAGCTTCTAAGTCGTCATTGTTCAATGTTTGATGGTTGGCTGCTTTTATTTGTGCCGATATTTCAGGATCAGACTTAGCCTGCATGAAATTTTGATTCGTATTCCAAAGAATATCCATAATCGATTCACCGTTCTCATTATGAATCCCAGTTAATAACTTTTTAGAGAATCGACCCCAGCCGCGAGTCCGCATGGTAGAAACTTCTTGAATTTGAGCCTCATTCAACCACTTAATTTCTTTTAACTTCGCCACAAAAATCTTGCGGTCTTCGAATACAGTGGACCATTCAACCATATTTTCGAAGTCAGCGCGATAATCCATTTGATCAATTTTATCTGGAAAAATCGCTTTTAGCTTATGATAAGTTGATAAGGTATTATCAAACTTCTTGGGATCCGCCAGTCCTTCAACTAATGGTGCCGTCAGGTATTTCCCAGAGCTGACTAAAAAATTTTGTAGATTTTTGACGGAAACATGATTTTGTTGCTTAAACAGACCTTCAAAGATCTGTTGTTTTTCGGGCACACTTAATTTTTGATGGTTCACTCTAATGCCATTGAGAGTATTGAGCACTTTATATTTTTGGTAGAGTAAACTTTCATCAGGTAAAACATCTTCGGAAATAAGATAGCTATCTTTATTGGTCATTCGGCGAATGAATGCATTGGCAGATGCCTGACGATCAACTTTCTCATCAAAGTTCCAAGGCGTGATTCGGCCGCTTTGTTTACGACGCATCCAGGCAAACTCAGCACCAGATGTTTTTTTCTGATCTTCGGCCGTTATCAAAGGGCCAACATAATATGGCACTCTGAAAGCAACTAATTCATCTAATTTATACTTTGCAGTCTGCTGCCGTGCTTTGTTAGGGTTAAGTTCTGCTAAAAATGGATAGTATTGGCGCTGATTTTCAATGATTTGGTCTAATTCAATTTGGTGTAATTGATGTGGAATGACACCATTAGCCGACGTCCGCTGTTTAGGCATAAACTGCTCTAACTCGATATCAGCGAGAATCTCTTGAGCAAGCTCTGAATCATCTAAGTTCTTTTTCACATCACTATAAAAGTCTCCCTGATTAGTTACATTCTTACCATCTACCGAGTTGACATATAATGCATAAGCAGTTTTTAACGCACTAGCTCGTTTCGCATCCACTGAATCAATCAGTTGCTTATATTTTTCCAAGTCTTTATGGTGCTTGTCATATTTGGCAATCATTGATTCAGATAAGCCCATATTCTCAGGGACAATCGTCGTCAGTTTGACCTGACCACAGATATTTCTCAAAATTTCAATAATTTCTAATTCATCATTATTAAAGTCATCCGAAATTTTATCTAGATTTGAATCGAACGCTTCATCTGCAAAAGATAATTGCCATTCTTTCGCATCGTCGACTGCCTTATTTAAGATGATATTCAGCTTAAATTTATATTCTAAAAAGGCATTGATTATTTCGGTCGCAATACTTTGTTGCCGTTTTGCCAACTTTTTATCCGACGCAAATTCAGCTAACTGACGCTTTAGTAATTTCTTACGATCCATTCTTCTGGTATTCTGATCAATCAGTTCCGCTTTAATCTGTACTGCGTTGGCAGCATCAATTTGAAAATCAATCTTAAGATTCTGAAATAATGTGTTCAATCTTTCAAATTGACTAGCCAAAGCCATATCATTCACTGAGAACTGACTTACTGGTGCATTACTCAAAAAATTACCGCGATACTTTATGATATGATGCATCGCTAAATAAACTTCACGAATATCAAATTTATGTTTCTCCGTCATTAACGCTTGCCGCAGATGGTAGATGGTAGGATACTTCTTAAAAAATTGCTCATCCGTTTGATCCGGAAACAAAAGTGAGCCCTTGAATGCTTTACGCGCATCCGAATTGGCTAAATTTGAATTTTTCAATCGGCGCAGAAAATTTGAATCCACTTCAGCTAAATGGGGTGCGAAGATCTCATCTAGCAACCCCAGCCGCCACTTACGCCGACTAATCCTTCTTCAGGTAGTTCTAAACTGCCGTCTTTCGGCTGCTGTATCTCCTTCCCGAAATAATCTGACGCCAATCACAGTCTTGCCTTTTGCGCGCATGGGTACATATTGGGCATCAATGGCTGCAAACCCAACTGAACTCGTGCCAATGTCCAATCCCAATGTATATGGCCTTTTCATTAAAAATCCTCCTTTGAATATATGATTATCTTTTTATTATGACGCTAGTTTTTGATAAGAGCAATATGATTGACAAGGCTTTCAAGTTAAACTAATGAATTATTTTTGCTTTTAAAAGCAAATAAAAAAACTGCTACTAGCAACGGATAAGCAGCCGCTACTAATAACAATTTCTATAAAATATTTTAAATAGAAGAACCCCCACCGCCAGAGGAACCGCCGCCACCGGAGAAGCCGCCAAAGCCACCGCCGGAACCACCGGAATAACCGCCGCCAGAAGAACCACTGCCGCCGTACCAGCCCCACCATGGTATTGGTGTGCCGCCACCACCGCCACGACTACCGGGGCCGGAGCCACCACCACGGTTATTGCCTCTAAAGAAATAGGCAAAAATCAAGGCGAGAATAAAGAAACCGCCAATTTTCCACCAAGTCAAGCCACCACTAGAACGATCTTTTTGTTTCAATTCATTGACTTCTGCTTGGGAAAGACTATTTTTATCGCCCTTATAACCGTAGCGCTGGTCAATCAATGTGGCCACAGCATTAAATGTCTTTTGCAGCCCTTGATTAACCTTGGCATTATCAGTGGATTTCAGAGCCGCCCGATTTTTATTGAGAATTTGACCAGAAATACTATCTGTGATCGTATCTTCTAAACCATAGCCAACTTCAATACGTACATTACGTTCACCATGATTGAGGGCATACAAAATCAAGATACCGTTATCCTTGCCTTTTTGCCCAATGCCCCATTTTTGAAATAAGTCTGGTGCAAACGAATCAATGTCATCATCACCTGTACTTTTGATCACCGCTAACATCACCTGGGGTTTGGCTTTCGTTTGATCATAATAAAGGTTCTTATCACTGACGAGTTTCTTAGTTTGATCCGTTAAAAGTCCCGTCTCATCATAAAAGTTATTTTGAGGTCGATCAAGTAAGGCCGCCTGAACCGAACCAGGCTGAAAATACAAAGTTGTAAACGTGAGCACAGCTAAAAATAACAATAACCAGCGTGGTTTCGTTGCCAAGTGCTTCATGAAAGCCATCACTTCCCGTTGGTTGTATCATCGAAGTTTACAGTTGGCGCTTTTTGAGCATTGGTATCTGCTTTAAAGTAAGTCTTCTGGCCTAACCCCATCATATTGGCAAGAATATTTTTAGGGAAGCTAACCACATTTTGATTATAAGATTGAACTGCTTCGTTATACCGTTTACGTTCTACCGCAATTCGATTTTCCGTGCCCTCTAATTGGGTCATCAAGGTCTGAACATTATTATTACTCTTCAATTCTGGATAATTTTCTTGGATCACATTGACCAAAGTCCCCACAGACTGATCTAGTTGGGCATTGGCATCTATTTTTTCCTTAGCTGTTTTGGCATTACCATAGCTCTTGCGGGCATCCGCAATATCGCCAAATACTTTTTGTTCTTGTTTCATACTACCCTTAACGGAGTTTACTAAATTGGGCACCAAGTCGTACCGGCGCTGCATCACATTTTCGACCTGAGACCAAGCAGCATCTACTGTTTGACTTTGCTTTGCCAAGCTATTGTATGTGCCAATTCCCATAGCAATCAAAGCCACGACGACAATTCCGATAATAATTAATATGTTACGCGATGTGTGTTTCTTACTTCCATTATTTGCTTCCATTATCATAACTCCTTTATTAATTGCTTTAAATTTCTATCTGCTTAATTCTATTCTATCATGTTGCCCCTAAAGAAAGTCCGCCTTAAGACTGACTTATATCAAAAGACAAAATTGAGCATTTTACTTGTAGAAAAAATTTGAACTCGTTACCATTAGGTTAGTTAAAAATTTAAGGAGGTTCCAAAGTATGGTTGATAAAGTAACAGTTGCAGGTAAGGACAAATATGATTTTCCAAAGACACGGGCTGCTTTAAACCAGTTAGTCGCTGATTTAAGTCAGTTAAGTGTCAATATTCATCAAATTCATTGGTACATGCGTGGAAAAGAGTTCTTCCGCCTACATCCGTTAATGGATGACTATATGGATCAACTTGGCGATCAATTAGATGAAGTCGCCGAAAGATTGATTGAGATTGGTGGTGCCCCATTCTCTACAACGCGTGAATTCATTGAAAATACGGGTCTACCTGAAGAACCTGGCGAATTCGGTAAATATACTTTGGAAGAATATATGAGCCGTTTAGCAAACCAATATGAATATCTACGTGATGTCTACGAAAAAGCCATGGAAGCTAGCGACGAAGAAAAAGACTGGCCGACACAAGATATTCTGAATGGTTTTAAAGAACAAACTGATAAAAATATCTGGATGATCAAAGCATTCTTAGGCAAAGGGCCTTTCGACGAAGCTTAATTAAACAGTACGGTCATAAAAATCTATCATCTAAAAAAGGGTGCGTTAGCAAAACAACCGTTTTGTTAACGCACCCTTTATCTGTTTGTGAACAGTTTTATTTTAAACGTGTTCCAAAAAGCAACACCCTCGCCCTTTTTGATATAGAACTATAATTTTTTTAAATCAGTTGGTCATACAAATGATCTGTTATCGATTAAAATTCAATAAATCATAACTAGTCTGATTTGTTTGCGCAATGGCTTGATTCGTTTGTTTTTGGGCAGTTGCTAAGGCTGTTGCAATATTGCCGCCAGCATAAATCTGCTGTTCTGCAATTTGTAGATATCTAGCGGCATCAGCAACATTAGCATAAAATGGCCCCGCAGAAGCTGCGTTTTGTTGCGCCCCTAATAATTGGTCTACGGGTACCTTTAAGTTAGGATTTTTAGCAATTGCCTTTGCTAAAACAGGCACTTGCAAGGATCGTTTATTGTTCGCAATGTATCCTGTGCCTACTTGCCATTGTGCTTGAGCCACAGGCGATGCAGCATACTTTACAAATTGCCATGCGCCCTCCTGAATTGCCTTATCCTTTTCCTTAGTGATCCACAAACTCGCGCCACCAATCGCGACGCCATTGGCTTTGACACCATCCGGATGTGGCATATAGCAGACACCATAATGAAATTTAGCTGATTTATTAATGGAGCTCATCGCTGCAGAACTTTGCATGAAAATACCTAATTTTTGTGATAAAAAACCAGCCATTTGGTTTGCTGAGGCTGAAGAACCAGTGCCATAGTTCTGAAATGAACCATCTTTGATCATCTGTTGGACCCATTGAAATGTCCTCCGCATTTCAGGTGTATTCATATTAGATTTAGTGGCGACTGCCTCTCGTCCATTACCATGATCCACAACACTAACATTTTGATTCGCCACTAATTCATTAGCTAACCAATCATAAATTTGTAGTGTGATCCCCTTAACTTCTTGATGTGACTTCTGCGTCAGCTGTTGTGCGGCTGTACGAACTTCACTATAAGTCGGTGATTGCGATAATGGTTTGATCCCATATTTCTTGAAAAGATCCTTATTATAATACAAAACCGCTGTTGATGAGTTAAAAGGCATGGATAAAAGTTGCCCTTTGATTGAATACGCACGCATCGCACTAGGATAGATTTGATTTGTATCAAAATGATCACGATCAATGAATTTTTGCATGGGTACATAATTATCGATGCCAATCATAGCAGCACCATTACCTTGATCAATTTGAACCAACGCTGGCGTCACGTTGCTATGTAAAGTGTTGGTGTACTTGGATTGTAACAGGCCATAGCTGCCTTCATAGATGGGCGTTACCCAATATTTATGTTGTTTTTGATTGAATTGAGCCACGATTTTTTGTAACACTTTTTCATTAGGCCCATTCATGGCGTGCCAAAAAGTGATTTCCGTGCGCCCAGCTGGAACTGGGACACTTTTACCGGCTTGCACAACGCTTGGTAATTGCAATAAACCGCATATCATTAATAGACTAGCAACTAAACTCACGAAAAAAATACGTCTCCCTTTGAAAAGGGTCTGGATCATAATAGTCATCCTTTGGCACCTCCGACATTAAGTCCTTTTTTAAAGTAACGTTGTCCAATAATCAAAACGATTAATGTCGGTATTAAAATCAAAATGGCAGTTGCCATGATCACACCCCAATTACTAAAAGTATCTTCTGCTTGTAATTGTTTTAAGCCAACTTGAGTTGGTCGATAGGCATCCGTAAAAGTTGTGATCAGAGGCCATAAGTAGGCATTCCAATGGGTTAAAAACATATAAATCACAAATGTAACAATGGTACTTCGCGAATAAGGCAACACGATACCCATGAGGAAGCGCATATGGTTCATGCCTAATATCTCACTATATTCTTGTAATTCTGAAGGAATCTTTAAGAAGGCCTGCCGCAGCATAAATACCCCAAAAGCGGAGGCAAAAAAAGGAATCGTCAGACCCGCATAGGAGTTAAGCCAGCCAAAACTACGGATCGTTTGAAAATTAGGAATAATCTGGGCCTCAAAAGGCAGCATCATCGTAATCAAGAAAACAAAAAAGAGTTGTTTTTTGAAACGAAAATCAATAAATACAAATACATAAGCTGCTAATGTACAGAAAACCAGCTCACCCAGCGTGATCAGCATACTAGTTACAAAAGAATTGGCAATATAGCGTAAAACTGGCGTCGTTTGAATCGCACCGATATAATTAGCCAAAGATATATGTGTGGACAAGAAATTACCAGCGGCAATGTCCGCTGTAG
The DNA here is from genome assembly GCF_047943045.1 of Agrilactobacillus fermenti. Lineage (GTDB taxonomy): Bacteria > Bacillota > Bacilli > Lactobacillales > Lactobacillaceae > Agrilactobacillus > Agrilactobacillus fermenti. The sequence goes on from NZ_CP181347.1 coordinate 2,019,954, forward strand.
GCAGTAAGCTGGCCCAAACGCCCAATAAAATTGGGGCAATGGTAATGATAGCTAGAAATGTTAACCAGAAATAACGATTGATTGTTTTGAGCCAAGTCATTTGTAAAAAACACTCCGTTCTGTATATCTAAATTGGATCCAAGTGGCGATAGCAATCACAATGGTCAAAACTATCGCTTCAGAGCTGGCAATACCAAAGTTATGTGAAGCAAAAGCGTCTTGATAAATTTTGTACGCGACAAAATTAGTATTGTTATCAGGACCACCGCCTGTAATCAGGTCAACTGCCGTAAATGTTTTAAATTTTCCAATAATTTCAACCACAAAAAGAAAAAATAGCGTTGGTGAAATCATTGGCACCGTGATTTTCCAAGTTTGCATCCAATTAGACCAACCGGCAATTTCGGCAACTTCATAATAAGATTCTGGCACCGATTGGAGGGCGCCTAATAAGTTCAAAAAAGCAAATCCTAAGCCCATCCAAACACTGCTTAATATCAATATGAACATGGCACCCGTAGGACTGACTAATAAATTTGTTTGTTTGGCACCAATCGTTTTTAAAAAGGTAACCACAAGACCAACTGAAGGATTAAATAAAAATAGAAATAAAATTGAAGCCACCGCAGCCGAAATACCCATGGTTGAAGCAAATGCCGTTCTAAAAAATGCCTGACCTTTTATCCGTTGTGTGACCAATCGAGCCAATAATAACGCCACCATAATTGTTAAAATACTGGTTATAAATACATAGGCAAAAGTATGGCCTAGACTTTTAATGAATACTGGATCTTTAAAAATCTGAATATAATTTGCTAATCCGACAAATCGAGCATTCTCGCCGCGCACATTAGTAGCAAATAAACTGTTGATCACGGTCACAACCATAGGATAAAAAGTAAAAATCAATAAAATAATCAAAGACGGCGCCAAAAACCAGAGGGCTGATTTTGAATTTTGGCGAAGATTTAATTTCGATTTAACTGCTGTCAACTTAATATTTGGTGTATGCAAAGTAGCCGTCTTACGAGATTGCATCGATGACACCTCTTTGTTCGGCGGCGATCTTATCGCTCAAGTCCACAGTATTGCCATGTTCAGCTTCAAAAAGATGCAGTTGATCAACAATACTTGGCAATTTTACAAAAGCTTGCCGGCAGTCACTGTCAACCTGAGTCTTACAATTAACAAACAAGTTGCTGTCACTATTCGTCACGGTCAAAACAGCTTCTTTCCCAAGATTTGCCACCGCTTCAATTTTGACGGGCATGATTTGCTTATGACTCCCTTGATCTACGAAGGATACTTGCAAGTCTTCCGGCCGAATACCTAAGCGATAACGACCAGACGGGATGGCTTCTGTTAAATGATAAGCCATTGATACCCCATTCTTTTGTTTAAATGGCAATTGAATGCTTTGGCCTGTTTCGTCAACTTGAACATCAATTATATTCATTCGTGGTGACCCAATAAATTCACCCACAAATTCATTTTTAGGGCGATTATAAAGTTCTAGTGGAGTGCCGACTTGCTGAATCTGTCGATCATTTAGCACCATTACGCGGTCACCCATGGTCATGGCTTCAACTTGATCATGCGTGACATAAATCAAAGTCATCCCAATTTCTTTATGCAGCCGGACGATTTCTTGCCGCATTTCACTACGCAGCTGAGCATCTAAATTGGATAAAGGTTCATCCATTAAAACTAGTGGTGCTTTAGTGGCAATCGCGCGGGCTAAAGCAACGCGTTGCTGTTGTCCACCAGACAAAGCTTTTGGTTTCCGATGCCGTTGCGGTAATAAATGAACCATATTTAAAGCTTCAAAGATACGAGCTTCTTCTTCTGTTTTAGAAAGGCCCAAATTACGAATACCAAACCGAATATTATCTTGAACCGACAGAAATGGTAGTAAGGCATAATTTTGGAAAACCATCGCTAAGTGGCGGTCTTTAGGGGAATCATTCGTCACATCTTGGTCGTCAAAGTAAATCTGACCATTCGTCGTCGGAATTAAACCCGCAATCATTCTTAATAAAGTACTTTTTCCTGAACCAGAGGGACCAACTAATACGAAAAACTCGCCTTCACGAATTTCCGTATTAATATTGGTCAATACTTCGGTATCTTGATACTGTTTACTCAAATTCTTCAGCTGTATACGCATGAAATAACTCTCCTTTAATCGATTACGATTAATTTTGCGTGAATCAAATATCTATATTCCATGTTATCGGCCCAATGTAAATATTGATTATTATTAACGTTTATCTTATGTAAATATAAATTACTTAAATTTTACAATTTTAATTTTTCTTGTTTAGTCCTTGATAATAAAAGAGCTCATGTATATATAACCGCTTACAATTGTATCCAAAATTTAAATTGATTTGTTTTGATCTGACAAACATTATAAAGTGAATCATAACTTATCAATCAATTATTCATGCTGGAGGTTATCATGACCACTCGAAAAATTATTGCGCATCGTGGGCTGCCCACACTGGCGCCTGAAAATACCCAACGTACTTTTAATAAACTACTAGATTACAATATTGACTGGTTCGAAACAGACCTGAGTATCACCAAGGACGCTCAAGCTGTGATTTTGCATGACGACAACTTAGAACGAACAACGGATACGACGGGATTGATCACGGAAAAAACAACCGCCGAATTAACTGAAGTTTCTAATGGTGCCTGGTTTAGTCCTGAATTTGCCCAAGAACGGATCTTAACTTTGATACAGCTGATTGATTTCTTAAACCAAAACAAACTTAATGTTAATATCGAATTAAAATCTGTAATTGGTACTTTTGCAAATGATCTAGCCAATGAACTTGTCAGCCAGTTAGTCCAAGCGCTGAAACTACTAGATACTCAAATCAATGTCATTGTTTCCTCATTCAATCCGCTCATGATTGCTAAATTCAAAGCATTGGATACGACCACCCCAACCGCTTTGCTATTCAGTCAAAACAGTTTGCAAGCCGATTGGGATTTTTACATGCAGGCATTAGACACAAAAATCATTCACCCTCAAAGTGAAGGGCTGACCAAAGAAAAAGTCCAAACCATCAAAGACCATGGCTATGATCTCAATGTTTGGACTGTTGATCGAATTGATCGTGCCAATCAACTATTTAACTGGGGTGTCGATGGTGTGATCACCAATATCGCACAAAACATGCCCCAAATTCAAGCTAAGACACCACGATCACAAAAGACACAGCCACTAGGACCCTTCTTAAGTAATTGGCACTAAACTAATAGATCTTTATCACGATCTTTTGTCGTTTGGCCTGACCACTTGCCACTAATTGGTGTGCTTGAGCTGCTTGGTCAAGCGGCAATAACTTTACTTGGTCATCCAATAGCTTGCCTTGAGCAAACTGTTCATTTAATAAACTTGCAGCTTGCTGCAATTGCGCGACCGTCGCATGACTGATCACAAAACCCTTGATTTGTTTCATATTCATATAGAATTGACGCACATCAAATTGAAACTGATCATTTGCCGGTGCCGCAATCAAAGCAACTTGCCCATTTAAATTTAGAGCAGCTAAATTATCCTGTAAATCAACTTTACCCGAAGTATCCACAATCGCATCGAATTGTTTCACGGTAGACTCCGTAATGGCTAGATGATAGTCATAAGTACGGTGGCTGCCGATTTTTTTTAAATAATCGAAGTCATTAGTGGCACTTGTCGTCTGCACCAAAGCGCCCATAGCATGCCCTAAAGCTACTAATTTACGGCCCACATGACCAGCGCCACCTTCAACTAATAACTGCTGCCCTTTTTTGATTTGTAAAACATCTTGTAACAAGATTGCGGCCGTAGCACCAGCATGAACAGCAGCAACTAGTTGAATTGGATCTACACCAGTCGGCACTTTGAATAAACGTTTCACGGGTACAGTAATATATTCAGCAGTGGTACCATTACGCCCATCATATCCCATACTATTGGTCCAAACGAGCATGCCTGGCTGAAAATTAGTTACATTACTGCCAACCTCAGTAACCGTTCCAACGGCATCGCGGCCAATAACAAACGGAAAAATAAGTTTGGTTTGAAACGCGCCCGAACGGACGTAAGTATCGACGTTATCCACCGCGGCTGCTTGCACCTGAACTAAAACTTCATTGGCACGTGGTTTAGGAATTGCCTGCTCGCCAACGCGAATCACCTCCGGACCACCAAGTTGTTCAATAAAAGCTGCACGCATTCTTCACATTCCCTTCATGTTGATTCATGAAAAGTATACGCCTTTTAACTATTTGTCGGAATGCTTTTTACTTTAAGTACTGGCTTAGCCTGATTGGTCTTTAAACCAAGCCCTGTCACCCCACTTAATAGGGAAAAGACGGGACAAAGCAAGCTAAAGAATACAAATGGTAAGTAATGGATCGTTGGCACACCTAGTGTATTAGCGATAAAGACACCGCCAACCCCCCAAGGAACTAAGTAATTCAAAACTGTCCCACCATCTTCTAAGACACGCCCCAGCGCACGACTGGCTAAATTACCAGCATTAAATGCCTGTTTAAAAGCTCGGCCGGGCAGAATAATTGAAAGAAATTGTTCTCCCACGAAGAGATTCACACCAATACAAGTAGCCAGCGCCGCTGTGATCAATTTACCTTTTGTATTCAAGTGGGCAGCCAATGGATTCATCACGGCACTGATCAAGCCAAGATGGACTAATAACCCACCTAAAGATAGTGTCAATACAATCAAAGCGACAGTAGGCATCATGCTAACAATGCCACCCCGGGACAATAACGTGTTCACTTGGTGATTATTCGTTTTTGCCACAAAGCCATTGGTAATAATCTGTGCGACCTGCTGCAAAGTTAAATGAGGGATCGTTAAAAATAACATCCCAGCTGAAACAAAAACATTCAGTAACATCGTGGGAATAGCTGCCATTTTAATAAAGGCACAGCCGAATACTAATACAATCGGGATCAAAGCCCATAAGGAGATTTGAAAATTTCCATTTAAAGCTTGTACAGTTGCCGTGATCTTAGACATATCCGCATGATTATGGCCCATACCTAAAAAGGCAAACACAACGGTGGTTATCAAAGCTGCTGGTAATGTGGACCACAAAATTGTTTTCATATGGTCAAATAAATCAGTATCCACAACAGCCGCCGCAAGATTATTAGTTTCAGATAATGGTGAACATTTATCACCAAAAACCCCGCCGGCAACCACGGCCCCAGCAATGATTGCAGGATTAAAATTCATCGTGATCCCGATGCCAAAAAAGGCGATTCCCACTGTAGACACGACCGTAAAACAACTGCCAACTGCTGCACCAACCAAAGCGCACACTAGAAACACCGTAGGCAAAAACCATTGGGCATTTAAGGCATCAAAACCAAAAACCATCAAAGTTGGAATCGTGCCAGCCGCGATCCAAGTACTGATCATGGCTCCAATCAAAATAAAGATCACAATGGGAATGATTCCTTTATCAATGCCGTCCTTGATACTTGCATTGATTTCTGACCAGTCGTATCCTTTGAAACGCGCCCAAAAAATAATGACTGTCATCGCTAGTAAAACCGGGACTTGAGGTGACAAACCAAAACCAATAACGCCGACCCCCATAATTCCTAAAATAAGACCTAACATGATCATTGCTTCCCGAATACTCAATTGAATGCGTTTCATATACTTAAATCCTCCTAATTCAAAACCTAGCTTCATCAATCGTATGCAATCATTGAATCTATTCAGTATCGGCTTAAACCACCGTTTGATGTTTGTATCATTAATAACGACCTCCATTTACAAAAAAAGCCCCCATACACAAAATATTGTGCATAGGGACGATTGGTTTAACCGTGGTACCACCCAAATTGAAAATTAACTTATGACCGCAAAGACTAAGTTCACTTTCCACTCGACTGAGATATTGGCTGCAGAACCATTGCCTCCATTTGACGTATTTCGCATGTTTTGCCCTGATTGGTTCGCACGGACCACCAACTCTCTGACACCCAGACAAACACCTACTGGTTATGTAAATGAGGCTTAATTGATTAAAATGTTATTTAGATTATAAAACAATTAATTTTAAATGGCAATAGTTAATTTTAATTTAATCAGCATGTACAATATGAGGACTAGTTTTACCTTCAATCGTAAGTTTTGCATCTGTGAGTGCGATATCGACCATATTTTGGACGGCATCATCCGTGTAAAACCCAATATGTGGTGTAATTGAGACATTTGGCATAGCTAACAGTTCATTTAACGCGGGGTGATCGATGCCAGTTTGTGTACAGTCTTCACCAAAAATGCCAGTTTCACCTTCAATTGTATCTAATCCCGCACCAGCAATCTGTTTTTGTTTCAAAGCGGTTAATAACGCTTGGGTATCCACCACGGGACCTCGAGAGCAATTGATCAGCAAAGCGTCTGACTTCATTGTTTTTAAGGCCTGTGCATCGATCATATGTGTGGTTTCAGGGCTTAGTGACGTATGACACGTAACCACATCGGCCGTTTTTAATAACGTTTCTCGATTGGTATATGTCAATACATCGCTTAATTCTGGACGCTGAATCGGATCTTGCGCAATCACTGTTGCCCCTAAAGCATTGAAGAGCCGCGCCACCGCACTACCGATTTTACCAGCACCAATAATACCCACGGTCTGATCATGAATCTCATGAGATTTGAGACCACCCCAACTAAAATCATTTTGCAATTCTCGGGCTTTAGTTTCCCCCATATGTCGTAATAAAAACAGCGTATGGGCCAACGTCAATTCGCCCACTGAACGCGGTGAATAGGCTGGCACATTGGTAATCGTAAGGCCATTAGCTCGTGCAGCTGGAAAGTCAATAATATCATAACCAGTGATGCGCAAAGCGATTTGTTTGATGCCAAAAGACTTCAAACGTTGGTAAATTTCTGGATCAGCTACTTTGCCATGCTGTTGAATGACGATACCATCATATCCTTGCGCCTGGTCAACTGTTGCCAAATTAAATGGATCTGGCGTTTTGTCGACGGTCACTTGATTTCTTTTTGCCCAAGTGTCAATTGCAGCCACTTCATCCGGGCGTACATGATACATTAAAATTTTCATATAATAAAACCTCCAATAATTTTGGAAAAATCGATCCTTATTTTGTCGTCACTTGTTGATTAGCGGTCACATAGGCAGCGAGCCGAGTCATGGCTTGTTGCAGTGACTCTAAACTGGCAGCATAGCTAATGCGAACGTAGCCTTCACCACCAGGCCCAAAAGAAGCCCCGGGAATCACGGCAACCTTTGCCTTTTGTGCCAGATCATAGCAGAAATCAAAGCTTTTCTGCTGCAAGCCAGCAGGAATTTTAGCAAAAATATAAAAAGCACCTTCCGGTTTAGCGCAAGTGAAACCAAGTTTATTAAGCGCAGTCACAAGATAGTCACGACGCGCTTGATAAGCTGTCCGCATTTTAGCCCCATCATCTTTGCCGTGCTTAAAGGCCTCATAAGCAGCATCTTGTGCGTTGGTCGTCGCTGAAGTAATGCAGAATTGATGCACTTTACCAATTTGAGCGATAACTGGCGCGGGACCACAAAGCAAACCGATACGCCACCCGGTCATGGCATGAGATTTCGAAACACCATTCAGCAAAAGCACTTGGTCAGGTAAATATGCCGCCAAAGAAACATGGGGTTCATCATAAGTCAGCTCACTATAAATTTCATCACAGATTACAAAAACATCATATTTTTGAATCACCTCTGCTAATGCTTGTAACTCAGCACGATGATAAGTCACACCAGTAGGATTTGTCGGGTAGTTCAACACAATGGCTTTCACATCAGCTTGGTTTGCCGCCAGAATCTGATCTAATTTTTCGGGTGATAAAACAAAGCCATTGTCTGAGGTATCTACAAAAATGGGCTCTGCGCCATTTAATAAAGTCACCGGTATGTAAAGTGGAAAAATTGGAGTGGGAATGATGACTTTATCGCCAGGATTCAAAATTGCCGTCAAACTAGCATAAATTGCCTCGGTTGCACCAGCAGTCACTAAAATTTGCGATTTCGGATCATACTGTACCTGATACTTCTCCTGCAAAAATTCACTTGCGGCTTGGCGCAAAGCCAACTTGCCAGCTGAATTAGTATAGTGACTTTGATTGGTCATGATGCTTTTAATGCCCGCCTGCTTCACATGTTCTGGGGTATTAAAATCAGGTTCACCTAAGGTCAGCTTGATAATATCAGGAATCGTTGAGATCTTCTGATTAAAAGCTAAAATATCAGAAGGCTGTAGCTGGGCTAATTCTTTTTTCATATGCGTACTTAAATCTTTAGACATAAACACCACTCCTCAAAGAGAAAATTAGGTTAAAAAATACCCCACAGTCTGGAAAAACTGTGGGGTCTCTGCCTAATCAAGCTAAACCTAGCTTCGCCACACAGTTCATCCGCACCTGTGTGACCAGAAGTTAATCATGACAACAACTTTTGGTTTCACAAGTGCTTGTGAAAGAACCAAAAGTAAAAATACGCATTCATTTTTATGAATGAATTTGTCATCATAATTAAATTCTCCTTATAAGATATTTATATTTATAATACCATTTTAATCTTACTTGTCAAAGATTTTTGAAATAATTAATACCAATCGCATCACGAACCTCTTGGAGGGTCTGATCAGCCACTTGATTCGCTTTTTCACTGCCGGCTTTCAGAATTTGTAACACGTGATCTGGATCCTTGGCAAATTCTGCCCGCCGCTGCCGAATTGGTTCAAATTCAGCCTGTAAGACTTCATTCAAGTAACGCTTGATTTTAACATCGCCCAAGCCACCACGTTGATATTGAGCCTTTAATTCAGCCACTTTGGCCTTATCCGGATCAAAAGCATCCAAATAGGTAAAGACAGTATTGCCCTCAATTTGACCAGGGTCTTCAACATGAATATGATTAGGATCGGTATACATGGACATGACTTTTTTCTGCATCGTATCAGGATCATCAGCCAGATAAATGGCATTATTTAAAGATTTAGACATCTTGGCATTGCCATCTAACCCAGGCAGCCGGCCTTCCCCTTTAGGTGGGAAAACGCCATAAGGTTCAACTAAAACTTCCTTATTATAAATATGGTTGAATGACCGCACAATTTCACGCGCTTGTTCCATCATCGGTTCCTGGTCATCGCCAACAGGTACGGTATCCGCCTTAAAAGCCGTGATGTCGGCCGTTTGGCTCACCGGATACATTAAAAATCCAGCCGGAACGCTTTGTCCAAAGGATTTCTGCCGAATTTCAGTTTTTACCGTTGGATTCCGCTCTAAGCGCGAAACTGAGACAATATTCATATAATGCATGGTCAATTCATTCAAAGCTGGAATTTGTGATTGCACTAAAATCGTTGATTTCTCAGGATCAATCCCCACTGCTAAATAGTCTAATGCAACTTCGATCAAAGAACGCCGAATTTTTTCGGGATCGCGCGCGTTATCAGTTAATGCCTGCATATCCGCAATCATAATAAAAGTCTGGTAATCTCCGGAATTCTGTAATTTCACCCGATTCCGCAGTGAACCGATATAATGTCCAATATGTAATTTCCCAGTTGGACGATCGGCAGTTAAAATAACGTGTTTGTCAGCCATAATTGTGTTAATATCCTTTCGCGGTAAGTTCGAATTATCTTAATGTTTTAAGTCTAGCGATGGAAACCATAATTGTCAAAATGTATTTTAGCGCCACACTTGTATTTCCAGTCACTTAGCTTTACTATTCTGTATAAATCACGTAAACTAATAAGACTTTATTTTATAAGAGCGTGAATGAAGCTGGTTAGCTTTGGAACATTAACACAAATTGTGCCGATGAAGCGCCAGCTTCAACAAACAATTAGGGTTAAGGTGACAAAGTTAGCTTCATGAACGCGTTTAATACAGAGCGTGAATGAAGCTGGTTAGCTTTGGAACATTAACACAAATTGTGCCGATGAAGCGCCAGCTTCAACAAACAATTAGGGTTAAGGTGACAAAGTTAGCTTCATGAACGCGTTTAATACAGAGCGTGAATGAAGCTGGTTAGCTTTGGAACATTAACACAAATTGTGCCGATGAAGCGCCAGCTTCAACAAACAATTAGGGTTAGGTGACAAAGTTAGCTTCATGAACGCGTTTAGCGCATGAGACAGTTACCCTTTGAAGTGCTATCGGAAAATCACGCAAAATAGCGTCACTCATTCGGACATCATAAGGAGGTCACTGAATGAAAGAACTAGAAACACAACAGCACGATCTTTCAACGACAGACGTGGAAAAAAGTGAGCGTACTCAAGAACAAAATCGGGTAAACCACGTGCGCACTCAGATCAAAAAGCAGTTGGCTGAAACAAAAGCACAACTAGATCTAGCCCATAAAGAAACCCATAAGATCGAACTAAACTATGGTGACAACACTAAGGTCAACGTAACTGAAGTTGATGATCAAATGGAAACCAACGCTGCTGTCCAACAGCAAAAAGACTTGGTTGCTAGTGCCGTTGAAACTGAAAAAATTCTACAAAATCAAGCAACTTTATATGAAGCTTTATCTGACTCGCCTTATTTTGGCCGCATCGATATTGACGAAGAGGGCGAAAAAGACACCTTGTACATCGGCACGGCAACACTGCAAGATGAAGATGACAACTTCTTAATCTATGACTGGCGGGCACCAATCTCTAGTATTTACTACAATGGTACGCTTGGATCCGTGACCTATGACACACCCGTGGGCCGTCAACAAGTTACTCTAGAAAAAAAGCGCCAATTTTTGATCGAACATGGTCAAATTCAAAATATGTTTGATACGAATGAAACTGTGGGCGATGAAATCTTACAATCCGTTTTGGGGCAGCAAAATGATGAACACATGCGCAACATTGTCGCTACGATCCAAAAGGAACAAAACGATATTATCCGTAATACCAATGCCGATTTACTTGTGGTGCAAGGTGTGGCTGGTAGCGGTAAAACCTCAGCGATTTTACAACGAATTGCTTACCTACTTTATCATTCGCGCAGCCAGTTGAATGCCGATCAAATTATTTTGTTTTCACCCAACCGCCTATTTTCCAATTATATTTCTGAAGTTCTGCCCAGTTTAGGCGAAAAAAATATGCGGCAAGTCACGTTAGCTGAATTTTTAGATCAACGCTTTTCCGGCTTAGCCGTGGAAACGTTATTTGATCGTTTTGAAAAGGATCAGCAGTCATTACCAGAGCTTGCGCAAGAGATTCGCCGCTATAAAGAGAGCCCCGACTTTATGGCTGCCATTAAAACTTACGTCAAACAAACAGACGAACGCAGCCTGGCTTTTAGTAGTGTTTACTATAACGGCAAGCCTTTTTTCACAAAAGCTGAGATCCAAGCAATCTATTTGGATCTGCCAAAACTAATGTTACCGCGTGACAAGTTTTTACAGACAAAAAACACCTTGATCAAACGCTTAAAGCGCCGTATTCGTACCGATGCCAGAGCAGATGATGTCCAAGAAGCCGTTAGTCTATTGGATGATTATCAATATCAAGACTTGGTAGCGGGCAGACATTTTCGCTCGGGTGATGAAGAAATCAACTATGTCGCACGGGCACTGGTCCGCAAACGTTATGAAGTCATCTATGATGCCCTCTATAATGACTACTTCATGGATCTTTATGCTGAGTACGGCCACTTTTTAGCTACGGCGCGCCCAGAAACCATTGAGCCATCCGTTTGGCAAACCATGGTCACGCAAGTTCAAAATGATATTGAAGCCCATAAAATCCATTTAGAGGATGCTGCGCCGATTTTGTATTTACGTGATCTGCTAACTGGTAGTGGTCAAAACCATAGTATGCAATACCTATTTGTGGATGAAATGCAAGATTATGCACCCGCACAATTAATTTATTTGAAGCATGCCTTTCCGCGGGCAAAACTTACCCTCCTGGGCGACAGTGCGCAAGATGTATTCACAGCGGACTACAATCCTAGCGATTTTATTCACACAATCGAAACAATTTTCCCCCATGATCGTCTAGCTTTATTCACTTTATTGAAGAGCTACCGATCCACCAAGCCGATTACAGATTTTGCCAAAGCCATGCTGCCTGACGGCGATCAAATTCAAGCTTTCTCTAGAGACGGCCACAAACCTAACTACTATCTCTGTCCAGATCAAGCGACGGCCACCCAAAAAGTGATTCAATTAGCAAGTAAGCTGTTGGTTGATCAGCCAACAGTAGCCATTTTAACTAAGACAGAACAAGCAGCTAATCATTTATTTGCCACCCTAAAAACGGATCATGATGTCACCCTCATGACCGATCGCGATCGTAGTATTCCTCATGGTATCTTGATCATTCCCATTTATTTAGCTAAAGGCTTAGAGTTTGATGCCGTGATTGGTTATGATATTTCTGCCAAAACTTATGGTCATTCAGGCGACCGGGATATTTTATATACGTTGGCTTCTCGGGCCATGCATAATTTAGAGCTCATTGGCATTGACGTTCCAAGTCCAATTATCAAAACACTTGATGCTAACTTATTTCATTGGCATGATATCGACCCGGTGACAGCCAAGGCCTAACATTTCATTGTTACAAAAAAAGCGGCTTCGAGCCAGAACATAGCACAAATTGTTCTGGTTCAAAGCCGCTTTTTATATTCCATCTAAGCATAAAGAATGACAAACACGAGGTGGCTGATGATTTGAATCAACGTCGGCGCTACTAAATTCTTTGTCGCTAAAAATGAGCTGCTATAACACAAACCTAAGATGAATTGTAAAGCAAATAACAGACCTAAATTTTGGCCGCTATAACAAGCCGTCAAAAGAGCAACCAAAAATAATGCGAGCCAATTTGCGCTGGTTCTGCCGGAGTGGAAAAGCTCTGAAAAAGCCACACTATTCAATAAAGGCTGTTGGATCAATGGTATCAACACCACATAAAACAGTCGGAAAGACCAAATCTCTAACCCTGTTAATTGAGACACCTGCTTTTGTAACCCAAAAGCGGGTACGAGTGCCTTGGTTTGCAGCCAAGCGGTTATGATTTGAATCATCACCACTAAAGCTAAAAATAAAAGTGTTATGTAAAATTGTGGATTACTAAGGAAGCGCGTGGTAAAGGTCTTTGGCCGCGTCCGATCAAAGGAACTGCGATAAAATGTCACCGCTAAAACTGCTAAAATCAAACCTGCTACTAAGTACAAAAGCAATAGAAAGTCCGGCGTCGCGTTAGAGTTTAGAATGATCGCACGTTCAAAATAAATCAGTAAACCATAAAGGACGAGCAGTAAAAAAGCAACAATGAAGTGCCGTTTGCCGAGAAGTTTCATAATGGGCTCCTAATTTTTAAAATATACCCCCATTTTACACAAAAAATGTTCAATTGCCTAAAAGAAAAAAGGCTGACGGACAGAAAACCTGCCGCAGCCTCCCAACTACCAAATGGTTGGTATACAAATTTACTAAGCCACTTGCCGGATTTGAACCGGCGACCCCCACCTTACCATGGTGATGCTCTACCTGCTGAGCTAAAGTGGCAATTCATCAGCAAAAAATAGTATAACGAAAAATGAGTTTGCTGACAAGTCTTTTTTAATAATCTTTGTAGGTCCGACTATAAAAAAGTAATCGAACGTTATTAGGATATTCCGCTTGGATCTTTAGCCGAACCAATCCCAAATTAGCTACTTGGTCTAGTTGTTCGACTTCAGCTAAATGCATCATTTCAGCCGTTAACGCGCGAATCACTGAACCATGACAAATAAATAATATTTTGCCGTTAGGGTAGTCTTTTAAAGTTGCTTCAGTAATAGCCCGCGTGCGTTCCCGCACAGCTTGGAACGTTTCCCCATGAGCAATAGCTGCATAGTCTGGCAATATCAGACCAGTTTCATCAAAACACCCTGGATATTGCTGCTGCAACGCAGTGATGGACTGACCCTCCCAATCACCAAAATTTGTTTCTTGTAAGCGTTCATCCATTGTATATTGATTTTGAGCACCCAATAATATCTGAGCCGTTTCCAAAGTTCGTTTCATCGGACTAACAACAATATAGTCATAGATACGCGCATCAAAAACAGTCGCTAATTGTCGTGCCTGCTGCCGACCAAGGGCATTTAAAGGCGTGTCTGAACCGCCTCCTTGAATTAAAGCGCGTTCATTATATTCAGTCACGCCATGTCGAATGAGCGTTAATTCCATTTGTTTCACCTCGTTCATTATCGTTACATAAGTCTAAGTGTAATGTTTTCTACTTCAAAAATCCATCAAATAAGTTTATAATATCCCTACTTGAACGTTTATCTTTAGCCTAACGTCCGAAAGGAAACAACATGTCACCGAATAAAGAAAATTATCTTAAAACTATTTTTGAACTACAATATGACCATCGTAAAATAAATAACAAAAACATTGCTGATATTATGGGTGTCAGCGCCCCTTCTGTCAGTGAAATGATCACGGCTCTGAGCAAGGATGGCCTAGTGGAACACAGTCCTTACAACGAAATAACTTTAACCGAATCTGGCCGTGAAACTGCCCGAACAATGGTTAAGCGGCACCGCATTTGGGAAGTTTTCTTAGTGGATAAGTTGGGGTATTCCCCTTTAGAGGTTCATCACGCTGCCGATACTTTAGAGCATGCGACGAATGAAGATCTTGTCGATCGCTTAAATCGGTTTTTGGACTATCCTAAACGTTGCCCCCATGGCAGCATCATTCCCGATAATTGCGATGAAGCCAATGAATCAATGGTTACCTTAGCAACTTTAGCTCCTGGACAATCAGGTAAGGTGGATCGCGTCATTGATAATCACGAGTTTTTAACCTATTTTTATGAATTGAAACTCAATTTAGGCGACAAACTGACCTTTGTCCGGCAATTACCACTAGGCGGCCCCATTGAAGTCAAAGTTAACGATGACCGGTTAATTCAAATTGGCACCAGTGCCGCAACCTATATTTTTGTAGACCATATCACAGACCCAGAGTAAACCTTATGCACGACTGCTTTTTTCATGCCTTCTTTTGATGCAGACCAGCATATAAAAATTCAGTCGCTTCTGCCGTGATTTTCTCCACGTCAGGATCAGCGATAGGTAAAATGATTATTGGAAGGACATATCCCAGGACAGTACTGATGATATGACGAAAGATACGCGCATGGGACCAATTGACTAACTCACCCTGGCGTTGTAGTTGATTTAAAGTCGACTTGATCGGTCCCTGTAAAACCTTATCAAATACCTGCCCTAATTCAGCCAACAGGCGGCCATTATCCAAAAGCTGCTGGACTAAAACTTTTAGCTGCTTTTGATTGGTCAAGCCAAAGTTGATCCGATCATAGACAATAAATTGGATAAACGCGTGTAATGAGGTAACTGGTCTTGCTGTAAGCTCAGCAATAAATTCATTCGCAGCTTGCGGAAAAACCTGTGTGATAAAGGGTTGCAAGATGGCATCCAAAATTTGTTGCTTAGTCTTAAATTGTTTATAAACAGTCCCCTCAGAAACCTGCGCCAGCGTTGCAATATCACGCGTCGTGGTCCGTTCAAAGCCTTTCTCAGCAAACAGCGTCAAGCTTGCTTGTAGAACGGCTTTTTGTTTTTCTGACAGATCTGATTGCGCTAAGCTTGCTTGAAATAATTGATCAATATTCTTTAATGTCATACACCACAAACCACCTAAACTTGACGATAACGTCTAAATACTAATAAATTCAGCGCTAAGAATATGCCGGTAAATACCAATAAAATTATAACCTCTGGCATAATATTTACCAAGCCAGCCCCTTTTTGGATAATATCCCGCACCGCTTGCGCACTATAATAGATGGGCATCACTTTAGCCACCGGCTGTAACCAACGCGCCATTTGATCGATTGGAATCAAACCTGAGAAGAAAATCTGGGGGATCACCACAATGGGAATGAATTGGACCATTTGAAATTCAGAAGTGGCAAAGGTGGAAACAAGCAAGCCCAATGCCAGAGCAACGATGGCTGTTAACATATTGACTAATAAGACCGCCCAAATACTACCCAAAATCTGAATTTTGAAAACAAAAATACTGTACACCACGACCAACAACGTTTGAATCAATGCAAATAATCCATAGCCAATCAAATAGCCCATCAGGATCTCTATTTTGCGGATCGGTGTCGCCAATAAACGATAAAGCGTTCCTGATGTTCGTTCTTTTAACATGGCTACGCCTGAAATTAAAAAGACAAAGAAGAAAACCACAAAACCAATCATAATTGGCAGCAAGGTATTGAAATAAGTTGAATCACTGCTCCCGTATAAATAATGCGTTGATAACTGATAACTAGCAGGTACCATGCGTTGCTGAGCTGTTTTATCCCGGGGTGTCCTTGTCCCTAACATTAGTTGCAGTTGTTTTAAAATCACCTGCTGTCTGCTAATTGTTTGACCAGCAGTCTGTAATCGCAGTTTTACCTGAGCTGCTTGCAAACTTTGTCTGATCATCCCAGTCTTAGTCTGAGTTACATTGGCCAACGTTAGGGTTAGTTTATGATTTTTTTGTTCCAATAACCCATCATAATTATGATTACGAATTATTTTTTTCGTACTGTCATTACTAGTGACGCGATGTATTTTGACATGCGTCTGATTCAGCGCTTGAATTAAGCTGCTATCCACATTTTTAACAGCTAGATTTGCTTTTTCAGTTGTGCTGGATTGAAACAAAAAATACATTAACGTCAATATTAATAACGGGGCTAAAAACATCAAGGCCAATGTCCGCTTGTCACGTACCATTTCCAATAATACCCGTCTAATCATTGCTAATATGCGCATCTTGAGCCCTCCCTGCGGCTAAAAAGACAGCTTCCAGATCAGTTACTTGATATTTATGTTCTAAAGCTTGCACTGTGCCTTGCGCAATCATCTTGCCTGCCCGAATCATTAAAATCTGATCAGCTTGGGCAGCATCTGACATCACATGAGTCGTTAATAAAATCGTTTTACCAGCTTGGGCTAATTGGTGTAATGCCCGCCAAATCTGCTGCCGCAATTCTGGATCGATTCCTACGGTAGGTTCATCTAGAATCAGTAGTTGCGGCTGCGCAACCAGTGCAATAGCTAATGATAGCCGCCGCTTCATGCCGCCTGAAAAAACTTTGACTTGTTTGTTCAAATCAGCTGACAAATTAACAACTGCCACCGCTTGTGCGATTTTTTGATTCAATTGCTGTTGCTTTAGACCTTGTAATTTCCCAAAAAATTGCAGATTTTCCCGGGCTGTTAAAGTTTCATATAAAGCGTCGGTTTGCGCCATATACCCAATTTGTCCTAACACCTGACGATTGGGCATTTTCTGATTTAAAACCGTTATCCGCCCCGCTTTTGGTGTTATCATGCCCATGATTGCGCGAACCAATGTGGTTTTGCCGGCACCGCTAGGGCCAATTAATGCTACGATTTTACCTGGCGCAATTTGTAAATTAATATCCTTTAAAATCACTTGTTGACCATAAATTTGTGTCACTGCAGTTGCCGAAATTATAGGTACCATTTACATGACCTCATTTCTCATTAACATTTCTATTTTAGTGAGTGAACACTCACTTATAATATACCACCATTTTAATTTTCGACAACAAAAAAGAGTGTGACAAAAGGTACTGCCTTTTAGAATACGTTTAAAATAAAACTGTACGCAAATAAATAGAGAGCGAAAACAAAACGTTAGTTTTATCTCGCCCTCTTACTTATTGATAATCTAATTTTAACCGCGTACCAAAAGAGCTGGTTTCACGCGATAATCACAACTAATCGACTTTAACGATCCAGCCTTTTGGTGCTTCAACATCACCAAATTGGATGCCAGTCAATTCATCATATAATTTCTTAGTGATTGGTCCAACTTCAGTTTCACTGTAAAAGACATGATAGTTATCGCCATATTTGATGCCGGCAATTGGTGAGATAACAGCGGCAGTCCCACAAGCACCAGCTTCAGAGAATTCGTCCAAGTTATCAATCGAAATTTTAGTTTCTTCAGTTTCTAACCCTAAACGATCTTTAGCCAAATCAAGTAATGAATACTTAGTGATACTTGGTAAAATTGATGGTGATTTTGGTGTTAAGAATTTTTTGCCGTCTTTAGTGATCCCAAAGAAGTTTGCCGAGCCAACTTCCTCGATATATTTATGTTCAATTGGATCTAAGTAGATGGCATCACTATAGCCATGCTTATGAGCCCAGTCACCGGCTAGCAAACTAGCGGCATAGTTCCCACCAACTTTACTTTGACCAGTACCTTTATGGGCGGCACGATCATAATCCAAAACAACAAACTTAGTTGGCACTAAGCCACCCTTAAAGTATGGGCCAACAGGCATTACAAAAATACTAAAAATATATTCATCAGCTGGTTTGACCCCGATATTTGGGCCGACACCAATCAATAATGGTCTTATGTATAATGTGGCACCTGTCCCATATGGTGGGACATAATCTTCATTTGCTTTAACAACTTCTTTAACAGCATTCACAAAATCTTCAACTGGATATTCTGGCATTAAGAGCCGGTCAGCTGAGTTTTGCAGCCGTTTGGCATTACGGTCTGGTCTGAATAATTGAACCGAACCATCTTTTGTCCGGTAAGCCTTCAAACCCTCAAAGGCACCTTGACCATAATGTAAAATTGGTGAGCCTTCATGTAAATGTAGATAAGGATCCTCTGTTAATTCGCCTTTTTCCCATTTACCATTGCGATAATAGGCTAAATAGCGGTAAGGTAATTGCATATAGTTAAATCCTAAGTTGTTCCAATCAATATCAGATGCTTTTACGACCATATTGCATCGCTCCTTCTTAATGATTTCCATTATCATAACGCAAATTATGAATAAATGCTATATTATTTTTAATAATTCTCTAATTTTTCACATTTATCGGAGGTCAAAAACGTGTCAACTGCGCTACCACAAAATATTGAAGTCAAAGATGCCCATATTCATAATTTAAAACATATTGATGTAAAGATTCCGTTACATCGTTTTGTAACTATTTCTGGTTTATCCGGCTCTGGCAAATCTTCACTAGCCCTAGGCACTTTATATGCTGAAGGGTCACGACGCTACTTAGAAGCGTTATCTACCTATACCCGGCGGCGGATTACGCAGGCAGCTAGCTCCCAAGTCCAAGACATTAAATATCTGCCCGCAGCGATCGCGCTACGGCAGCGGCCTTCGGTACCCAACATTCGTTCTACTGTCGGTACCATGACTGAAGGCTTGAACGTCCTGCGCTTGATGTTCTCCCGCTTGGCTTCGCACCAATGTCCGAATGGGCACCAGGTTCCAGCCAATATTGGTGTGGCTCAAGCCATGGCTGTGGCAGGTGCTGAAATGGGCCGTATCACTTGTCCGACCTGTGGCGTCCGCTTCTCAGTTCCTTCAGCCGAAGATTTTGCCTTTAATGCTGCGGGTGCTTGCCCAACTTGCGGCGGCCTAGGTCGCATTCGTCAAATCGATCCCACAACATTGATCAGTGATCCCGACAAAACAATTTTGGATGGTGCCGTTGCTTCCTGGCGCTTACCTGGCCGTAATTTTATGCCTTATGTGGCTGAACAAATCGGCGTTCGGATCAATGTGCCCTATAAAGAACTCACGGCAACAGAAAAAAACATCGTCCTCCACGGGGCCAAGAAACAATACAAAATTTCTATTCCTACAGCAACTGGCCGTGTTTTTAATATGGACCACGCTTTGTACGAAAATGCCTACGATGCGGTAACGGACACGGCTAAGAACACACACAATGAACGAACTTTGAAACGGTTAGATAAATTTTACAATTTTGGTATTTGCCCCGACTGCCACGGCACTCGTTTTGCCCCTAAATTATTGACGAGTTTATTAGCTGGCAAAAATATTGCTCAAGTCAGCCAATTCACCATTGCTCAACTTTTAAACTTTAGCCAAGACTTAACGCACTATTTTCCAGATAACATGCAGCTGCTTGTCAAACGATTACAGACAGAATTGACCCATACCTTACAGCCACTGGTAGATCTGGGACTCGATTATCTTACCTTAGATCGCGCCGGCCAAACTTTATCCACCGGTGAATTACAGCGGATCCAACTGACTAAGACACTACAGAATGAAACGACAGGTATTCTATATGTCCTAGACGAACCATCCGTGGGCTTACATCCAGACAACGTTACCGGTCTGATTCAAATCTTTAAACGTTTAGTTGCTTTAGGTAATTCTTTGATCGTGGTTGAACATGATCCAGCAATCATAGCGGCCAGTGACTACATTATTGAAATTGGCCCTGGTGCTGGCCGTGAAGGCGGACGTGTCATTGATCAAGGTACCCCAAAAGCAATTATGGCCAGCCCAAAATCTTTAATTGGCCCTTATCTAAGTGGGCGAGCAAATATTTTAAGCCATCCCCAAACAAGGGGTGATTTATTTGCACACGGCAAACTTGGCATTCAAATCAAGCATAAGTTTAACCTAGATCATCTAACTGTAGACTTTCCCTTGAATCGTCTATCTGTTGTTTCCGGTTTTTCTGGTGCAGGTAAGACCACGTTGATTCTTAATTCCCTAGTACCGGCAATTCTTGCCCAGACCAAACAGCAGCCTTTACCAACTCATGTGGCTAAATTAACCAATGATTACATTCGCCATGTGCAGATGATCGACTCAACACCCATTGGTAAAACAAATCGCTCAACCGTCGCGACGTACTCGGGTATTTTAGACCACGTACGTCAAATCTTTGCCCAAACAGACCTGGCACAGCAGCGCCAATATACCGCTAGCTATTTTTCTTATAACTTAAAATATGGTGCTTGCCCAACTTGCGGTGGTACGGGCACCATTGATTTAGATATTCAGTATTTGCCTGAAATTCAGCAAATATGCCCTGCTTGCCACGGCAAACGCTACAATCCTGATATTTTAGCCGTTAAATGGCAAGGCTACTCGATAGCTGATATCCTAGCATTGTCTGTCACTGAAGCTTTACCATTTTTTCAACATGAACCAGCTATCTACACGACTCTACAGACATTAGCTGCTATGGGCTTAGGTTACCTGACTTTAGGCGAAAGCACTCCCATTCTCTCCGGTGGCGAGGCGCAGCGCTTAAAACTGGTGACGCAAATGGGCCGCATTCAAAAAGACACACTATATGTTTTTGATGAACCTTCTGTCGGCCTGCACCCTCAAGATATTCAAACCTTGATCAAGGTTTTCGATGCCCTTTTGGCTGATGGTGCCACGATCATCGTCATCGAGCATGACTTGGATATTATTGCCAACGCTGATTACAACCTTGACTTGGGGCCTAAAGGCGGGGCAGCTGGCGGACAAATTCTTTATGCTGGTCCTCGAGCCGATTTTGTTAAAGCGCCTAAAAGTATTACTGCGCGCTACCTTAAACAATTATTGACACACAATAATTCCATTTAGAATATGTCCCAAATCAAACAAAAACCTCAGCTCTTAGATTTAAATCTAGCGACTGGGGTTTTCTGCGTTTAATATCATGCGTATGGCGTATTTTATAAATAGTCAGCTGGCGAATCAACTAACCGTTGCTCATTTTGCACGACACGAATAAAAAGTTATCCTTGAATAAAAGTACCGCTCATGTTAGGATAGGGCCTCTTTGGTATCAATGCCCTTTTCACGATCAGCTAACCATTGCGGCCAAGTTTGTTCAACCTCTTGACCGTCTTCTGAGAATTTTTGTCCAGTTTGTGCGATCAAAGTGACAAACTCTGGCTGCCGATTTTCAACCAAACGGTTCAATAATTCATCGTGCGTAAAGCTGATATTATCAAAGATAAATAAGTTGATGGATGTGATCACATCTTTTTTATCCATTTCAGAGACAACATCTAAATTTTCATCTTTTTGCAGCTGTAAATAAAAATTCGCAAACTTTTTTACAGCTGTCATTTGGGCATCTGGAGTCAAATTGTCTATTTCCACAAATTTTTTTGCCATCTTTACACCTCTTTAATTATTCCAATTATTATGTTAGTCCCGCCATAAAAATATTGCAATGGCTTTAATGCACCCCTTTAATCAATATGGGTTTATATTATATTATTAATAGTTGTATTAATTGATAAAAATCGTAATATGATAAAAGATATTGCATTTACTATAAAAAAATATTATATTAGAGTAATCTTAGGAAAGCGTTTTAGGTGATATACATGAAAAAAGAAGAAATTTCCGTTGGTAATTCTTATCAATGCCAAGTTAAAGAAGATATGGAAGCACCTTTCGTTGGTCATGTGGATAAGGTCTATGAAAACTCAGCTTTACTCACGATCACGGATTATAACTCTCAGGCAG
This sequence comes from Agrilactobacillus fermenti, assembly GCF_047943045.1. Classification (GTDB taxonomy): domain Bacteria; phylum Bacillota; class Bacilli; order Lactobacillales; family Lactobacillaceae; genus Agrilactobacillus; species Agrilactobacillus fermenti. The sequence goes on from NZ_CP181347.1 coordinate 2,042,346, forward strand.
ATCAACTAAACGTTGAAGAGTTGAATCATCGAATTGTTGTGAACTTTAAACAATTCATCAAGCCGGAAACTAGTGTCGAAGCAGAAGAAAAATAAAGTGTTGATTCATAAATAGAGGCGAGTGAGACAAAACTAACGTTTTGTTTTCGCTCGCCTCTATTTATTTGTGTCCAATTTTATTTTACCTGTGTGCTAAAAGGCAATCCCCTTTGTCTCACGCTCGTCGTTGTAAATGCCAGCCAAGTAAATACCCTAAAATCAATCCGATCAGTCCCGGAATGACCCAGGAAAGACCCACTTCTGAGAAAGGCAAACTGCCTCGCAGGTGTAACAATTGCTGAACAAATAACGCTTGCGTCCAGGCTTTAGGGGCATTTTGTAAACCATCCAAAATAGCCGGAATGACGACAAAAATAATCGGCAAACGATAAAACCAAGTTTGTTCTACCTTTAATAGTGGCGCTAGAATACCAGCTAAAATTAGCATAATAGCTAATGGATAAATGAAAAATAGTACTGGTAAAGAATAAGCAATCATTTTTGTTAAACCGACATTAGCAAAGATCATCGGCAAGATACTTGCCACTAGTACGACCACGCCGTAAGCCCACTTGGGAAAGAGTTCTGTAAAAGTCTCCCCAAAAGAAGTAATCAAGCCAATAGCTGTTTTCAAACAAGCTAGAATGACAATCGCTGCCAAGAGGGCACTGCCCATTTCTCGAAAATAATAATGGGCCGTCTGGGCTAGAATAACGCCACCATTTGCCGCCGGTTTAAACTGTCCCAAACTCATTGTGCCTAATAAGGTTAATAAGGTATATAAAATTCCCATTAAAATAATACTAAACACACCTGAGGCTAATGTATCTTTGGCAATAACTTTAGGATCTGTAACGCCTAGTTGGCGAATTGCATTGACCACCGTAATTCCAAAAGCCAGGGCAGCTAGGGCATCCATTGTATTGTACCCTTCTGTGAAACCACTGACAAAAGGTTGCACCTGGTAACTTCCCTGGGCTAAATGGTTAAAACCGCCCATTGGTCGAACCAAGGCGACAACTAAGAAAATCACTAAAAAGATCAAGAATAAAGGTGTCAAAAATTTACCCACATAGGTCATGATTTTGGTCGGTTTACGACAAAACCACCAAGTTAACCCAAAAAATAGAATACTAAAAATCAATAGTGCTAAGCTTTGCTGTCCTTTAGCAACAAATGGGGCAATCCCAATTTGATACGAAGTTGTTGCCAATCGTGGTAACGCAAAGAATGGCCCAATAATTAAATACAGCAAAATGGTAAATACATACGCATAGGGTCGACTAACTTTTTGAGCTAAATCAAAGACCCCTTCACTACAACTAATACCAATTGCAGCCACACCCAACAAGGGCAGTCCGATACCCGTCACTAAAAAACCAATGATTGCTGAAATCACATTTTTCCCTGCTTGCTGTCCCATGAATACAGGAAAAATCAAATTTCCCGCACCAAAGAACATGCCAAATAACATAATGCCGATGAATACCCGATTACGAAGCGTTAAATTTTTTGTCATACTGCCTCTCCCTAAAATCAAACGATGTTTTACATGTTTGCATTGTCTTTACCAGATCTGCGTCAGTTAAATTGTGCCGATACAGTAAGAGGTCGGGACAAAACGTGAGTTTTGTTTCCGGCCTCTATCTGTTTGTAAACAATTTTAGTTTAACCGTGTTCCAAAGGGCAACACCCTCACTTAACTATGAATAACTGAATTAGTGCCCATATTCATATAATCCAGAGAGATTGTTACCGTCATAGTAGTAAGCTTCTACTGAACGCCCATAATATGCGGCCGTAATTTTTAAACGTTTAGATTTAGACTCCGCTACCGCCTGCTTTAATTTAGATGATAAGTTAAAGGTTGTCTGCCAGTCTTTTTCGAAATGCTTGTCAGTCTTTAGCTTAGTTGACAGCGTGATCTCATGGCTGACATCACGGCCATCTATGGTAGCTTTAAACCGTGGTTTAGGATTTGAAATATCTTTCAATGTTTCAAAATTAGCTACCAATTGATGCTTAGCTAGCCAAGCACTTGGCACATCAATGTTCGGTGCCTTACTGAGCTTAGAAAAATTATTCTTTTTCATTTTACCAGTCGTCAAGACTTCATTTTGAATTTGATAAGTAACCGTCTGACCAGCATGCTGTGTCAAAGGCTGTAGATCCTTGATCAAGTCACTATCCTTGTCTAAATTGTAGCCCACAATTACATTCAACTTCTTACCATGTTTATTGTGTTTGGCAGGTAAACTGATATTCCCAGTTTGATACTTGACCGGTTTTGCGGTATCAGCTAACAATTTCAATTTAAAATCAGCTGAACGTTCTAGTCGAAAAGGTGCCTCAAAATTAAGCTGAGTCCCCTTTTTGATAGTCGTTGGCAGCTTAGTCCCCGCAACATAATTAAAGGTAACTTGACGCGTATGATTTACAATATAAGCCGTTGCCGGTGTTTTTTTATGTTTGCTATCTTTAAAAGACATATCTGATTGCAAACGTTGCCGACCATAATCGGTTAAATAAATATATTGATACTTGCCAACACGAATTTTGCCGTGTTTGCGAAAATTCTGGTACATATTTGCCACACGTTGCTGTTCAAAATGTCGTTTGACCAATTGTGAGCCTTTATAAGCACCCACAAATAAAATCAACCCAACGACCACGATGCCGGCAATTTTGGCCAGCTGCTTTATCACTCTACTCAAAAAATTGCACCACTCTCATAAAAATTCTAGTCATTATTCTGTGCCTCAGTCTCAATAAAAGTATCTGCCGGTACCCGAATCAAAAAGTAATCCACCGCGGTATGGCCCACATGTAGACCTAAACCGTTCATAAAGTTAGGTTGATAGGTTCCCTTTGCCCGGGCAACAAATGCTTGTTGCATTTGCTCATCGATACGATTCAATTGAACCTTTGGCCAAGGAATACCCGTATTATTTACCGTTAATGGCTTTGATGTTGAGGTGATCGTGGCATAATTAGATGAAACTTCATACCGTGCACCCTTGACCCAATAAGTATAATACTGCGTCGAACGTTTTGTCCCACCATTTTGGACTTTGACAAAGTATCCTTGCGAGCCATTGGTTTGCAAGACTAACGGTTTGTAGCTATAAGTTAATTTAACTTCATCAGTTGCCTTCAAATTGGGCGTTCTGAAAAAGGTCACGTACATCATTCCGATAAATAATATGAAGAAAACAACAATCTCGACAATATCTAAAATCAAATGCTTCGCGGAAAAACGCTGACGTTCTTTAATGATCATTCTCAAATGCCGTTGGCGAATATTTATAATGATAAAAATAAGCCATGCGAGCACGATCAACCAAGCTGCAATTCCAATAAAATTCCAAGCTGACATTTGCTTACTCCTTAATCTTATTACTGAAAATAATTATACATGTTCCACGAGCTATTGAAAATAAACCTAGTTAATTTTGTTCTGAATAGATTAGCCATATGATCAAATAATTTAATTCCGTGTGGCTGAAACAAAACTAACGCTGACGTACTTAAATGGAAAGTCCACCATTTGTTGTGGGTTCTTGTTAGAGCTCAGTTGCTAAACACCCAAATATTTTTCCTGATAGCGGCCACGCAAATAATCTTGGATGGCCTGTAACATATGTTGCGTTGCTGGCGTCTGTGCTTGGATCTTATTCGTCACGAGACATAAAGTCCGCTTGAAAGGCTCCGAGAACGGATAATGGTTGACGTTACCAGTCAATTTGGTCAACGCCAGCTGCGGTAGAATACCCAATCCTAATCCAGACTCAACCATCGAAAGAATCGACTGATCATCAATGGAATAAGAAATGGAATTAGGCGTGACATTATAACGATCCAGGGCTAGTTTTGTATCCCGATCGTAATCGATCTGCTGCAAAATGAAATTTTGCTTGCCAATATCTTGATCCGAAATATATTGCCCATTAACCGGATGAAATTCTTGTGGTGTGATGCAATAAATCGGATCCTCAATCAACGGTTCAACAATCAATTGGTCTGAAACCGGCAATGAGGAAAATCCAATATCAATACTGCCCAGGCGAACTTGTTCCGCAATATCATTGAATGCCCCTTGGTAGAGCTGAATTTCGATTTTGGGATATTGTTTATGGAAGCCTCGAATAATATCTGGCAGCCAATTGATACAAACGCTGCTAAAAGCTCCGATGCGAATCAAACCAGCGTTGAGGCCTTTGATATCATCAGCTTCTTGCTGCAGCCGGCCTTCGGTATTTAAAATCTGCCGTACAATTGGTAAAATACGTCGCCCTTCATCGGTTAATTGAACCCCCGTCCGGTGGCGAATAAAAATTGGAAACCCTAGGTCCTTTTCAAATTGATTAATAGAATGACTGACCGCACTCGGGGTCACATTCAAAACTTTGGCTGCAGCAAAAAAGGTTTGTTTCTCAACAACGGTGGTAAAGACTTCATAACTGAAATTAGCCATATGATCTTCTATCCTAACTAAGATGAATTTTATTCATTTAACTATGAAAAAGTTGAATTTTACTTGTTTTAAGGATCAGTATATCATAATAATCAGTAAATAAAGGTCTTAGGAGTGACTATTCATGGAGAAAAGATTAGCACGTCGCGTTAGCAGAACCGCACAATCAGGTTTGGGGAATGTCTTTGCAGCCAGTAACCCTAATTTGATTTCATTTGCCGCAGGCTTTCCGGCGGAAGATCTTTTTCCAAAAGCAGCTTTAAAAAAAGCTTTTAGTGATATCTTTGACCGCCCAGGCAATGATACCTTGCAGTATCATGACAGCTTAGGCTTGAAATCGCTGCGTGAAAAAATCGCCCGACATCTCAATCAAACTGGAACACCTGCCCATGCTGATCAGCTTATGTTGACTCAAGGTGCCCAACAAGGCATTGATCTAGTAGCTCGCTTAGTATTGGATCCTGGCGATGGATTAGCTGTGGAAGCTCCGACGTACATTGGTGCTTTAGCCAGTTTTGATGCCTATGAACCCACTTATTATGAAATCCCAGTAGCTGCTGATGGCCTAGATACCACACAACTGCAAAAGACGTTACTGCAACATGATATTAAGTTGTTGTATACGATCCCCGACTATCAAAACCCAACTGGCACTGTTATGTCCTTATCCAAGCGGCAAACTTTGATTCAATTAGCGGAACGCTATAATTTCATTATCTTAGAGGACTCACCTTATCGCGATCTTACCTACGATCAACATACCTTGCCTTCACTAAAATCTCTAGACACCAATGGCCGTGTTATTAACTTGGGCAGTTTCTCAAAAATTTTGGCACCTGGTCTACGCTTAGGTTGGCTCACGGCTGAAACTGAACTATTTGATAATTTAGTCGAATTAAAAGCTGGTAGTGACGTGGAAACTTCTAGCGTCATCATGCAAGGGGTCAATACTTATCTAGATCAAAATGATTTAGATGCCCATATTCAAGTGATCCGTGACAGCTATACCCAAAAAATGAACGCCATGCTGACGGCTCTGCAACAAGAGATGCCTAACCAAATTCATTACAATACGCCCACCGGTGGTTTCTTCATTTGGCTGACAGCGCCAACTCAAATCGACATGGGCCAGCTGCTTATCAAACGTATGATGCCTGAAGGCAATGTCTCTTACGTTCCAGCTAAGAATCTGTTCCCATCTAAGCAGCATAATAATGCGGCCCGTTTAAACTTTACCGGTCAATCTATCCCAAATATCTACGAAGGGATTCATCGAATGGCAACCATTCTTAGATCAGAACTAACGCATGTTGAACAACCCATGTATGCGGCTTTTAATAGGTAGGCCCTACATATGTTGCTAATCGTGACCTACCATATCTAGCGTTATCTATTTACGATCAATTAAGGGTTCAGTTAGGCAAAAAAGCTTAACTGAACTTTTTTGATGTTTGACAGACAATTCATTCGTCAATCATCGTGTTATTTTATGACTATCCAGCCTTTAAATTGGTTAATGACGGTTCCCACAACAAAATTATTTTTTTACGGTGAATATATTGACATTCGGAATAATTAGTGCATGACCACACTATTTGGACTGTTTCAAATTTTGGAACACAATATATTGTGCTTGAGTCAAAATTCTGCTATTATAGTCACAGTTAATTAATCGGACACGGGACACACACTTTGAATCAATAAAACAAAAAACTTAGAACCGCGTTCCAAGGAGGCTATCAATATGAATAATGTTGTTATTTATACAAGAAACGGTTGCATGCAGTGCAAAATGACAAAACGCTATTTGAAAGAACACCACATTGGTTACGAAGAACGTAATATTAATGAAGAACCACAATATGTTGATACATTAAAAGAACAAGGCTTCAAGAGTGTGCCAATCGTCATGGCTAAAGAACAAGGTCCAATTATCGGCTTTCGGCCAGACCAATTAAAAGCATTGGTGGGCTAAGCAACTAATTGTAACCTAATCATTAGGCGTACTTGCCACGCCACATACGATGACGACATAATGACTGCTGTCATCGATTTTTTAACTCCAAAGTTCAAGTAACTTTGTTCTGCTTAATGGGCAGCGGTGGGTTTTAGCGCTAACCAAATAATATTTATACGGCCTAAGATCTCGCCAAGGGACGACATGTACCCTTGGTTTTTGCTTTTGAATTTAGTGTACAGCCAAGAAAACAGTGAATTTTAAGAAAGTGGTGACTGAACTTGAGTCTTAAAGAAATTAATATCAGTGATGTATCATATTTCAAGTTGAATAATGAATTGAACCGTCCAGTTGACGGAAAAATCCCGCTAAATCGTGATAAAGAGGCTTTAACAGCCTTTTTCAAGGAAAATGTAGTGCCAAATACAAAAAGATTTGATTCAATTCATGACAAATTAGACTTTTTGGTTAAGAACAGTTACTTGGAGGCTGGCTTTCTCAGTAAATACACCCCAGAATTCATCGATCGCATCCACAATTATTTAGCTGATCAAGAATTCACTTTCAAATCTTTCATGGCTGCATATAAATTTTATAATCAATACGCGCTTAAAACAGACGATGGTGAAGAATACTTAGAATCTTTTGAAGACCGAGTTATGATCAATGCCTTATACTTTGCAGATGGCAATGAAGACCTAGCCATGTCTTTGGCCGATGAAATGATTCATCAGCGTTATCAACCAGCAACGCCTTCATTTTTAAATGCGGGTCGTAAGCGCCGCGGTGAATTTGTTTCTTGTTTCTTGATTCAAATCACGGACGATATGAACAGCATCGGTCGTGGCATTAATAGTGCGCTACAACTTTCACGCATTGGCGGTGGTGTTGGTATTACCTTGTCCAACTTACGTGAAGCTGGTTCGCCTATCAAAGGTATTGATGGCGCTTCTAGCGGTGTTTTACCGGTGATGAAGTTGTTGGAAGATAGCTTTAGCTACAGCAACCAACTCGGTCAGCGTCAAGGTGCTGGTGCCGTTTACTTGAACGTTTTCCATCCAGATATTATTAATTTCCTTTCTGCCAAAAAAGAAAATGCAGATGAAAAAATTCGGGTCAAAACATTATCTTTAGGTGTGATCGTTCCTGATAAATATTACGAATTGGTTCGTAACAACGAAGATATGTACTTATTTAGTCCTTATTCAGTTGAGCGGGAATATGGTGTGCCGTTCTCTTACGTGGACATCACTAAAGAATATGACAACATGGTACAAAATGACCGCATCAAGAAATATAAGATCAAGGCTCGGGATTTAGAAAACGAGATCAGTAAACTACAACAAGAGTCTGGTTATCCTTATATTTTAAATATTGATACCGTCAATCGGGACAATCCTATCGATGGTAAGATCATCATGAGTAACCTTTGCTCTGAGATTCAACAAGTTCAAACACCATCATTATTAAATGATAGTCAAGAATACGTTAAAATGGGTACCGATGTTTCTTGTAACTTAGGTTCCACGAATATCGTCAACTTAATGGCTAGTCCCGATTTTGGTAAGTCTGTTCGGACGATGACCCGTGCTTTGACCTTTGTAACTGATGAATCAGACATCAAAGCCGTGCCAACAATTGCCTACGGTAATAAGTTGAGCCATTCCATTGGTCTAGGTGCAATGGGCTTGCATACTTATTTAGCTAAGAATCATATTGAATATGGTTCTGAAGACTCTTTAGAGTTTATCAGTACTTACTTCATGCTATTGAACTACTGGACTTTGGTCGAAAGTAATCAAATTGCCAAAGAGCGCCATGAAACCTTCCATAATTTTGAAAAATCAAAATATGCCGATGGTTCTTACTTCAAGAAATATACCGAACGATCTTTTGCACCAAAATCAGAACGCGTCCGAGTACTCTTTAAGGATGTTTTCATTCCCGAAGAATCCGATTGGGCTATCTTACAAATGGCTGTGCAGCGCGATGGCTTGTATCACCAAAACCGCTTGGCTGTGGCACCAACAGGATCAATCTCATACATCAACGATACTTCTGCTAGTCTGCATCCAATTACTCGGTTAGTGGAGGAAAGAACTGAAAAGAAAAATGGGAAACTTTACTTCCCAGCACCATTGCTAGATAACGATACGTTACCTTACTACACTTCAGCCTATGACACGGATATGCGGAAAGTCATTGATGTTTATGCCGCAGCACAACAACACATTGACCAAGGTATGAGTTTAACGTTATTCTTACGTTCGACGATTCCTGCCGGTTTATACGAATGGAAGCACGAATCTGAACAAACAACGCGTGACTTGAGTATTTTAAGAAACTATGCTTATTATAAGGGTATTAAATCCATCTATTATGTGCGGACATTTACTGATAACTCACAGGAAATCGGTAGTAATGACTGCGAAAGCTGCATTATTTAAGAGCGTAAAACAAGACCGTTTAGCTTTCGAACATCAACCTAGGATTTTGTGGTGGTTGCCTTTCACCACGCATAAATCCGTAATTGTGGGCGGAAGGTGGTCTTGTGAGCGCGTTTGATAGAGCGTGAACATAACTGTTTTAATTTATGAAATAACCCTTAACTAGTCAGTCATATTGCAACTGACTAGTTTACTTACATAAGGAGCATTACAATGACTGATAGCACATACTATAAAGCAATAAACTGGAACGCAATCGAAGATTTGATCGACAAATCAACCTGGGAAAAATTAACCGAACAATTCTGGTTGGATACCCGGATTCCCTTATCCAATGACTTAGATGATTGGCGCACATTAAATGCTACTGAAAAAAATGTGGTCGGTCACGTTTTTGGCGGTTTGACTTTGTTAGATACCTTACAATCTCAAGATGGTATCGATCAATTACGCAAAGACGTCCGGACACCGCAAGAATTAGCTGTTTTTAATAATATCCAATTCATGGAGTCTGTCCATGCCAAAAGTTATTCTTCCATCTTCAGTACTTTGAATACCAGTGAAGAAATCGATGAAATCTTTGAATGGACGAATACCAACGAATTCTTACAAAAGAAAGCTAAAATCGTCAACAAGATTTATCAAAGCGGCGCCCCATTAGAGAAAAAGATCGCTAGTGTCTTCCTAGAAACTTTCTTATTCTACTCTGGTTTTTATACCCCACTTTATTATTTGGGTAATAATAAACTTGCCAATGTGGCCGAAATCATTAAATTGATCATCCGTGATGAATCTGTTCATGGTACTTACATTGGTTATAAATTCCAACTGGGCTTTAACGAGCTTTCAGAAGCGGAACAAGAGAAAATGCAAGACTGGATGTATAATTTATTGTATGAACTATATGATAATGAAGAGAGCTATACTGAGACCTTGTACGCTGGAACTGACTGGATCGATGATGTTAAGACGTTCTTACGTTATAACGCCAATAAGGCTTTAATGAATCTTGGGCAAAATGCCCTCTTCCCAGATACTGCTGATGATGTGAACCCAATTGTAATGAACGGCTTATCAACAGGAACAGCAAATCATGATTTCTTCTCTCAAGTCGGTAATGGCTACCTACTAGGCCATGTAGAAGCTATGCAAGACGATGATTATAATATTGGCCTACCAAAAGACAAATAAACACTAACATTATTTATGTCATTCAAAAAACTGCGCAACGGAAATTTCGTTGCGCAGTTTTTGTATGGAAACTTAATTTAGAAGCGTCCATTTGCCGGTATCGTCATCATACTTACTTAATAAATGATGCAGCATATCATAGCGATAAGCACCTTCCAAGGTATTATCGGATTTATCATAAGCTCGAATTTCTTTCATATTATCAGCTGGTGTAGAGATTTCCCAATTCGTATCTTCAAAGGAAATGTCATCATCGTAGGTCATGACTAGATCTTCATACCAACGCCGATCATGATTGGTATTGGTATCTTCATCAGAACTAGAATCATCATGTGCCGTGACACCATCTTTATTAGCCCGACTTTCAGTGATCCCGTTACTCGTCATATCGTCACTGGTTTTCTGCTTTGTTGTATTCGCCGTTTGTTGCTTCGGTGCTTTCAAATCCAGTTCAACCAACTGACTATCTTTAAGAGGTACCAATTGTTTATGCGCGACAACTACTTTATTTGCTAGCTTGGCTTTAGCTTGGACTTGATAAGAGCCTAACATCAAAGGCCCGACTTTGTACGTGTGTCCTGTGGTCGGCTTCAACAACTCGGTGTTAAGGGTGACATCAGCTTTATGATTGGTTTTCAAAGTTGGATACAGTGCCTGCACTTGAATTTTATACTTAGGAAAAATTAAAAAGTAGCGGCCCACTTCAGTCAATTTAAAATCATCATCAGCCGAGTGCCCAGAGCCGATCAAATCTGTTTTTAGGCGTGAAATGTATGACTTATCTTGCTTTAGAAAAGTCATAAATGGTTGTACTGTTTGTTTATTCAAATGTAAATTTTCATCTTTACTAGTCAAAGCACGGGTCACATTCTGGCTATTAGAACTATTTAATTGGTTGATCAGCACGGCCACTTGTTTGTCTTTCGCATAAACTGACTTACCCGTAAAATAACCAGCGACGCCAATAAGTAATAAGACACAGACTAATAGCCATGGCCAACGTCGATGCGGTTTATTTGGTTTTGATACGGTGTCCATTGCTTTGTCAGGCGCTGGTCGTTCAAAAGATCCCTTAGGCGCAGTTTTAGGCGCAACATCTGTGGCTGGTTCTGGTTCGGATGCTTGCGGTTGTGCTCCGTCGCCTTGCTTACCAGTCGATCCAGCTTCAACTTTTTTGCTGGCTTCTACTGGTTCACGGCGTGCTTGCTTCAAATCAAAACCACAATTGGGACAAAACTCATCATCGTCTTTAATCTGAGCCCCACAATTAGGACAAAATTTTAAATCTTCAGCCATTATGATTATCCTCCCTGATGTTTAAATTGTTGCAAAGTCCAGCTGTAAGCATTAGGCAAGACTTGCCCCCAATAAGGAAACGTGTGTCCCCCAAAATTATCCAATTCTAGCGTTGTGTCCACACCTGCCGCTTTTGTCTCGTCCGCAAATCGAACCACATTAGCTACTGGCACCGTGGTATCTTGCTTGGAAGAAGCTAACATGATCTTAACGTGTCCGCTTGCTTGCTTTAAAAATTGCGTTGGAAATGCCTGCTGCCATTTTTCTTGAGACCAGTTACCATTCGAGTCACTAAAAACGGGTACACGTCCAGGTGCTTGAAAACCAGCTGGTACCTGATACCAAACCGCTGGTGAAATCCCAAAAGCTAACGAAAACTGATCAGTGTGTTGAAAAGCCAGACTCATGGCACCATAACCGCCCATGGAAATTCCACCGATAGCCCGGTTCTTAGCCCCTGCAGCAATGGCATATTGCCGGTCTAATTGCTGGGGCAGCTCTTGAGTAATTGCTGTGGCCATTTTGGCTTGGTCAGAATCAATGTAAAAGCTATTATCGCCTTGAACAAATACGACAATTGCTGACTGTTGGTCGCGCTGCTCTACTTGATCAAGAATCGACTTGGAATCTACCAACTTATAAAAATTAGTGTAATCACCATCTATTCCGTGTAATAAATAAATTACTGGATACCGTTGTGTCGGATCATAATGGCTCGGCGTATATACGGCGTAGGGCCAGTTCCGCTGCAAAGTTGGTGACCACATGCTCAATGCTTCGATCATGCTGGCTTGACGTGCTGGTGTTGTCCCTTTTGGCTTTAACGTCTGTTGTGGTTTTGCATTCGTTGAAGCCGACTTTTTAGAATTAGCCGTAGTTTTTGGCTTTGAACGTTGCTGCGCCTGTCTTGATGCTTTACTTGACGCTACTTTCGGTGATGATTGATTCTGAGAGTGCGCTGAGCCACAACCCGTTAGTCCCGTCAATATGCCCGCGCACAGCATGAACAATAGAATTTCTTTCATAATCACATGATTACGCCCCAATGTCGTTTTTTTATCTGAAATAACTGCATCTATGTTTTAAGTCTATTTCTTAAAATCATAAAAATCAATCTATTTGATAATAGTTACTACAAGTATATTTGGGGTCACTATTCATGAACAAGATAGCCTTGAACGTGTTTATGATCATCATGATCACGAAATGATACTCTGTAACCTTTATAAGTTTTATTCTTTTCAAATTTTGCCGTCTCATAATCCACCTTAGCTTTGTGATCTATCTTAATATTGTCAAAGTTATCGCCGCCGTCAAATATGATTGTCTGATCTTTAACTTGCCATTGTCGTTGATTCTCAAAATTAGGTGCTTGCTCAACACCCGCATAGTAATCTTCAGCCACGCTGCCGTTCTTTTGAAATTTAAGTGCGATGGCCTGTGCAAACAGTGGCCCATCTGGATACGATGGATCATCATTATCTTCAACCAGATACCAAACATCATGTGAAACCAACTGTACTTTTAAACTGTTGTGATGATGCACAAAGCCAAAAACAAGTAATAAAAGCACCACAAATCCGATGCCTAAAACTTTTTGTTGTTGCTTTTTGGGTAACTTTTTAAATTTCTGATTAGATGTTTTAGCCGTTTGCTTAGCTTTTTGATAGGTTTCTGACTTGGCAATATTCTCTTTGGCTTTCTGGTAAGTCTCAGAGTTGGTAATGTTTGCTTTGGCCTTATTAATATTCTCAGTTACCGTATCTTTAACTGAACTGGCTGATGTTGGATTGCTTTTTACCTGATATATTTGCAAATTAGTCCCACATTTAGGGCAAAATTTCACACCAGATCGTAGTGGTGCCCCACAGTTGGGACAAAACTTGAAATTTTCCGCCATTTGATGACCTCCATTTAAAATTTAAATAAGCAATATTAATGTTGATTAATTGTCTGTCCTAGCAAAAAAAGAGTGGTAGGCCACTCTTTTAAATTCATAAAAACTAATTGCTTTGATAATATTCGATTAAATGACAGTCTTTCCATGATGACACGGATACTATCGATTCATATTTTCATGATGCGCGGCTTTGCTTGAAAATACTGGTGCTAATGTATGGTAGGTCCATTTGCCAATACCGAAAGCCAGATGCCAAGCCAACTTGATCGTACCAATAATTAAAGTGAGCCAAATAAACGTCACTAAGGCAACAAGCCAATTACTATCATTACTCATTCTTTTACCTCCAAAAACTGTTATACATAGCGGCAGCTGAATTAACCTCTGCATTCTGGGCAGCGATTCGAGCTGCTTCTGCATCTAATGCCGCCTGCTGGGTGGTGTCGATAATTTGCTGCTGCATTTGTTCCATACGCCAATTGTGTAATTCTTGTTCATAAATATTGATGGCTTCTTTCAAGGTATCCGCCCGACCATCATCAAGATACGTAAATAACCAGCTCACATCAGCTGAATGACGATATTTGGTCGGCACAAAGTCAACAGCGCGCTGATAACCTGCGTTTGCAATCAGCCCATCATGTTTTTGTTGTAACGTCTGAATCTTTTCTAGACCTTGCTTTACGGCTACATCGTTATTCTGGTAGCGTGGCAAAGTCTTATGAACATCAAAGCGTGAATCTGTAATTTTGACCCCAATTGCCCCAGCGATCACGCCGACAATGACTGCCGCAAAGAAATTTGAAAAGAAAATATATACAATAACAGCTACCACTGCTAGACCAATCAAAAAGGCGCGCAACCTTTCTTTTTGCAGGACATGTTCATACACCGCTTGTTGAGTATGTTCAATATCCCGTTCGATTTTTTCTACCGGCGCCAGCGAAGCATAGGCCAAACTTAAGGCAGACTTTAAACTATCTCGTGGCGATAATTCGCGCTTTACTTTCGTTACTTGTACATCATCACTCATAATTGACTCTCCCTAATAAAAAAGCTCCCCCAGCAAAACAAGATTATTCTGCTGATAGAGAAGCTTCAATCATGCTTTACTCAATTGTTGATTCTAAACTCTAGCCAGGATAATAAGCCCCATCTGCTGCGTGAGCCCATTGTTGGTCTGAACCAAGTTTTAAGGATTGAGCTCCATTAATGAAGCGTTCGGCGAAGACTTTATATGCCAAACTTTGACTGATTGTTCCAGTTGGATTCCCAGTAGTATCAAACAATTGTGTGCCTTGTTTCAGTACTAACACACCAGTCTTTGGTGCTTCAAAGTTTAATGCACCCGCTTTGACCCATTGATTTTCGCCTAATTTATAAGCAATTGGTTGACCATTGGCGTTTTTGGCAACAGCCAAAGTCTTCCAATCAGTGATTCCGGTGGCTAAATTGTGGCCAGTGTAATCTTGGGTTTGTGGATCAGAGTAAATCTTGGCAGCCTTGCCTTCAGAAAAGATGATGGTATTGTCTGGATAATTTTCAACATAATAATTCTTTTTAGGTGTTGTTGTATCCGTTGAATCATCATTATCTGTGGTCGTTGTCGTGGTATCTGGTTTGTTTTGATTGTCCGTTGGTTGTGATGGTGTAATCCAAATTGGGTTGGTATTGGAACTACCATGATTGTTAGTATTGTTCCCTTGGTTGTTATTTGATGTTGATTTAGTGGCTAATTTGACATCTTGACCCTGACCTAATCCAAAAAATACAATTCGATTATTGAATTTAACGGCATAATATGACAATGATTGTCCTACATAAGTCATAACGTACTCTGATACCGGCCCGAGTTGTTTGCTATTGATAGCCTTTATAAGGTCTGAAGAAGCATATCCGCCATTTGTAATATTTTTCCCACTCAGTTCAAAGTATTCAACGGGTACGTACGAACTACTCGTTAAATTGCCGTTAATAGGTACTAACACCTGATCTGCTGGTAAATTTTTCACAAATTTAACTTGAGGCTGCGTCGTATCTGGATTAGTTGTAATCTGATTAAAATCACTCGCATATCCACTCTGAGCATCTTGTGTTTTTACTGCACTTGAATCAATAAAATAATTATGTCCATCTATCTTGAATACCAAATAAGAACTATATTTGCCAGCGCTATCTTTATACATGGCAATTGGTGCTTGTGGTGTATTAAATTTTGAACTTAGATTTAAGCTATCTAACCCAACAATAGGATTAACAAGATTATCAATGTACACCGGAGATCCTTGAATATTATCATTAACATAAGATTTAGTTAGACTAGGATCAGTAGTAGACTTCTCATACGTGGTCATTTGAGTGTCCTTAAGATTTTTCACATAATACGTCTGATTATCCTGACTATGATCGAGTATCATATAATATTTATTTGACCCCTGAGTTTCACTTTCTGCTACCTGAGTAGAATAATAACCCTCCGTATTCGCCGGTAATGTATATTCATCTGCTACTTTCTTTTGACTATCTACAAAGTCATTGCCATTTTTTGTGTACAAATTATCAGAATATACATATCTAGAGTCTCCACCTGCTGGAGCAAGAATTGCCGTTGTAATTTTAGGCGGCAAAGTTGTGTCTGAATCCGCCGTAGCTGCTTTAGCTACCCCAATTTGTCCTTGACCACTAACCGCTGGTACTGCTACCGGCGCAACCGCTAACAAAGCCGCTGCTGCGATCCCCAAATATTTAACTGTTTTCTTCATCAAAAAACCTCCTATAAAACTAGTTTTTAGATTTGAACAATTCACACAGTTAACCCAAAGGCGTAAATAACGAACGTTTTTAACGCTCGCGAATTTACAATTCAGGGCATAAAAAAAGACCCATTGAGACTATGAAAACATAGCGCCAATGGGCATCAAAACTCAGAGATTACAAAGTGCAAAAAACGTTCGTTAATTGCACAAATTGTTTAAATCCTTATTACGAAACACATAATATCATTATTTAGGGAATAATAAAAGATTTTTTTATGCATGTCGTTGTAATCCTGCTGCTTTCGCAATATTATATACACTCTTAGTACTGATGCCACATTCGCGGGCAATGTCCTTTAATCGAAGATTTGGATATTGGTATAGTTCCAAAACACGAGTTTTAACCGTCGCATCAATTTTCGGCCGACCTAGCAGTTTACCATCCGCTTTGGCCTGTGCCAAGCCTTCTCTGGTACGCATTCTTAGATTATTTACTTCAAATTCACTAAAAATGGCAATCATTTGAAATAGTAGCATCCCCGTTGGCGTTGAAGTGTCAATCTCCTCTTTCAACGATTTCAAGCGAATGTTATATTTGAGCAACGTTTCGTAAGTCAAAAGCAATGTACTTGTTTTGCGTGCTAATCGGTCTAGCTTATAAACTACAAATATAACTTCACGACCGGCACAACTTAAAGTCTCTGCTCGTCGAAGCGCACGCTTAAATTCAATGCGATCATCATTTCTGCCCGAGGATTTATCTTCAAAAATTTCATCTACACCTAGCGTCTCTAACGCGTGACGTTGTATCTCTAAGCCAAGTTTTTGCCGATCATCAGTGCTACTAACGCGAATGTAACCAATTTTATAAACTACTTGTTTACTTTGTGTCATAAAGTGATCCCTCCGAAAAAATGTATAAACTGCTATTATTTCATAAAAATAATGCTAAAAAAATATAGCGTCATCAAAGCACCTTTTAAAAAAGTGTTCTGATGACGCTATTAGTTTCTCTATGAATCAATCAATACTGTTCGTCAAGGTCCAAGTCATATCACCCTTATAAACATTTTGATGTAGTTCCGCAAAAGGTTTGCTTTCTGGTTTCAATACAAAGCCAGACTTAAACTTCGTATTATTGGCCACATCATCTGAATTACCTCGATCAGAAGTAATCCAGTCGTCATCCAAATGGTAAATAGTTTTTGTCGTATCGCCATCTTGTTCAGTGGTCTTTGGCGGCATCGGTCTTCTGGAATCGGTCGTATCTTCAACCACAGCTGGTGTATCCTGCGATAGCATCGTACTTGTCTTGGGATCGCTATAATAGTACAGCGCATTGGCTACTGGGAAGTCCTCATACACATTATCTTTCATCAAGTTATTACTTTTTACAGTCAATTTCCAACTATCATCTACGCCAGGAAAAGTTGTCACCGTTAAATGACCAGCCACTTTTCTCGGTAAGAAAGTCGGTTTCTGTCCAGTTCTTGGTAACGCACGCTTCCCAAAGTTAATGCCAGTTGGGACCTCGGACAATGTTAAAGTGATTGGTGTGTAATGGTAATAAACTGTGTGGTCATGACTAATATTTGGAATTTGAATCGTATCGTAGGCACCATAGTGTTTTGTTGCCTTAGGATCATCCAATGTGACATAGTCCAAATGATATTCCACACCCAATTCTTGACGTTGTTGTGAGTCTAGTACACCTTCCATTCGACTATCAAAAACAGGAAAGTTGACCGTTGATGATGCGGAAGTATCCGCGAAAAATGGCTTGACCGTAACCTCTTGACCAGTATCTGGATATTTGATTGGTTGATTGTTACTTGTTTGGACATATTTCCGGTTGATATTATAGCCGTTCCCAACCTTGACATTATAAGTCAGCACGCCTGGCTGCTGATGATCCGGTGTGCCCGTGGTACTGTCCACCCCGAAATTATCAGTCGCTTTAATATCAACTTTGTAAGTGCCCGAATCCTTGAATTTGAGCATCAACCGCCAATTAGGTGTCCCATTAATATCAAAGTTCTTATCCCCAATTGGTCCGGGGCCATTAGTATTGCCATTAGATACAGTTGGTGTCGTAATAGCGTCCGTATTGTCCAGGGGCGCAAATTGTTGCCACTTGCCATCATCAATGCGGTAATACATCTTCGCATTCCAGGCGTCTTTAGAATAAATGATACCTGACAACAATTGACTGGTATTTACCCCGGTTGTCACATTGCGCGTGGTATCTGAAGTCCCCGACCAAGAAATCGTACTGGGTTTGACCCATTGTGTTACCGCAATATAGTTCGTATTAATCGGTCCTAGGTTGATCGGCGATCCTGGTTTGGTGCCATCAGATGAATTAGAAGTCCCATTATAAAAGACTTTTAGTGTGCGGTTAAAGTGGGTATTCATAAATTGCTTGAAATCATTAGGTCCAACATAAGCGCCAGTATCTGGATCTTCGGTAGTCAACGGATCCATTTTTGTGGTGCTGGCATTGGTGATGACTTTTTTATTGAAATAGTCCAGTACGCGGAAGAAACGTTTCTGATCATACTTAGAGAAGAAGCCATCTTTGTCATAATAAGTTGTAATACTGCGCCGTCTAAAGTTCGGCCCGTCTAAGACATAATGATAACCAAAATTGGGGTCCGTAGGGTCTTGAACTTCTTGGAATTCTCCTGTCTTGTACTGATTGTTGCTATCTAATTGATTCTTCACATTATAACTGGCATTATCATGATCAGCCGAATTCGTATATTGATCTAAGACATTGCCGGTATAAGCTGTGTGATTATTATCAATCGGTGCAAAGTACGTACTCCAAGTCTTCAACGAATTGGTTTCAACATTGTTACCTTTAATCTCATTTCGATTAATAGCCGCGTTCAACCAACCCTTATCGCCCATCATTGGTGCTAGACGGAAAATCTCGTCTTTTTTCTTAGCTAATAGGGCATTACTCATATATGCGGTATAGTTCTCCTCCCAAATGTTAGAAGGATTTGGTGGCAGTGAACCCTTGGTAATAACCTTGTTAGGACTATCATCAGCACCAGCATAGAGATCCTTATTTTTAGTACGACTATAACCTAATTGATCTAACTCGTTTGAGGAATAGTTACCACCATAACGACCCATGTCGAAAGTCAGCCAACCCGCGGCTCGGCCCGATAAATTCCCTAATGAGGCTGAAGCCAGCCCAATCAATAGATGAATGAAGACATTGTTTGCCGCCTGAATCGGCACATTGACTACTGGACCACCCACTGGTGATTCCACACCGACATTATTGAACACGGTTTGTGCCGTTGGAACACCACCCAAAGCCACATAAAAGGCAGTTGGGTCTTCTTTAGTAACCTGAGTATATTTAGGAAACCAAGTCAGTGGAAAATGAACCAAGCCACCATATTTACTAATGAAGTTATCTACCAAAGGAATGTGTAGCCCTAGAACATTGATATTAAACTGACTAGAACCACCGGTTTGATTCCAATCAATTGTCTTAACAAAAGAATTAGCATCAACACCAGCGGGAACTTGGATACGGACATAAGCCCCGTAGTTCCCAGCTAAAAAATTAGCCTGCGGCACCAAAAATCTTAGAGAGGAAATATTGGCATTAATTGGTAAAGTCCCGGACATTTGCATTTTACCGTTTAAATAAGGTTCATTTTTTGAGTTTGAAATATAGCCAACATCAAACTTGCCCTTATCAGCGATAGAACCATTAATTGTTAGGTACATAAAAGATAGTACCTGAAAATCATTATTATTCTGCCATGGATAATTAGGTGTCGTAAATTCAACTTGGGCTAGGCCATCCGTATAGTCCTTGTCACCATCTTTTTTAGAACGTCCGGTCAAATACAGATGACCATGTCCATCATCTTGTAGCTCATCTGGTCCAGCACTCGTATCTGGCTTCCACTCTTGAGCATAAACATACTTGGACAATATCCCGTTCGTTGTCTGGTCATTGGCCGCATAAGAAGCATTCAAGTTAGTCTGTGCTTGTTTGGCTTGCATCGCTAAATAAGAAGAATTCAATTTCTGCGTTAAAGCCATTCGTTGCGCATTATCGCCAAACGAAGTATAACTGTTCGGTTTGATCATCTCTTCGAATTCTTTTTTTAAGGCAGCTTGTTGGTCCTTGCTGAGACTTTCAACACCTGGTGTCGTATCAACGACATGATCGACATAAGCTTTAGCTTTGACCGGATCATTTAGCTCCGGCTGAGCATATGGCTTTTGGAGTGTGGTACTGGTGGTATCCGTATCGGCAGCTCGAGCCCGCTTGCTATTTGTTGCACCAGACAGCAAAAACAAATAACTACCAATTATAAAAAAAATAACCAATACCAATTTATTTATTACTTTCAAACTATGCTTACTCTGGTTGTGTACCATTACGCTAATACCTTCCCCCGTAATATGGTTACTTTACGTAAGCCATGTTAACACACATACCAATTTTTTTCATTTATTTTGATTAATATATTTATTTAATAGGAACAAATTAACACTTGTATTTATTTTTTAATGACTTGGTAATTATATTTTGCATAAAAAAATAAGCAAGTATCGACGAAGAACAAAATTCGTCGATGCCTACTTATTTGCGAATAACTTAATTTTAGATGTATACCAAAAGTAACGTGCGTTCCTAATAACAACTCATTAAAATAGAAAATTCGATATTATCATAGTTCTTGTCAGTGCTCATTTGTTGTGTTTCTTTACCTTGCGCTATTTGCCAAAATAACCGATGATCATTGAGATTATCAAAATAATCAGCACGATAATTGTAATAATAACGTATAAATGATCTGATTCTTTATAAAAAGCATAAATTGAAACGACGACACGTAATACTGGCGTTAAAATCAATAAAAAAATCCCCAGCATAATGATGGCAAAGGGCTTCAAAGCCAAGATTCCTTGAAAAATGATGTGTGGTGCAGTTGGAAACATATTATTAGCGTAGCCACTGCTTCCCGTAATCAGATAAAGCATTAGACCAATAATAATAACTGTCGCTGATATAAATACACCGATTCGCAAGATTTGGCCAATGATGATTTCCACATCGTGCATTTCTTTAGCTTTTGACTTCATCCAAAGCTCACCCCAAATCCACGTAAGACCATTTGAATCCCCATATACAGAATAATCGGAATAAAGATGATCCGAATGACTTTAGCGCGTAAATGCTGCATCAATCTTGACCCAATCGTTGCTCCTGTCAAAATACCTAAAGCAAGCGGTGCTGCAATCTCGGGTCGAATCGAACCATTGAAAAAGTAAACTGTGGCACTTGCGGCAGCCGTGACCCCCATCATTAAGTTACTGGTAGCACTAGAGGGTTTCAAGGGCATCTTCATGATCGTATCCATGGCAATTACCTTAAAGGCGCCTGACCCGATGCCTAATAACCCACTGGCTAGTCCGGCACCAAACATCATCGTAAAGCCACCTGGTACATTTTTGACGTGATAACTGACTTCTCGCTGGACCACTTTATCATAATACTGGCCGTCTAAATTTAATTTTTTAGCCCATTTATCATCTTCTGCATTGACTGTTCCATCAGATTTACTGCGTAATTTACGAATCATATTGTATCCAGAAAAAACCAGCAATGCCCCAAACAAGACGAATAAAAAGCTTGTCGGCGCGATGCCCGTCAAAAGTGCCCCCACGATTCCCCCCACAGAGGTTGCAATTTCCAAAAACATGGCCACACGTAAATTTAGCATTTCATCTTTTAAATAAGCAATCGTTGCCCCTGAACTGGTAGCAATCACCGCAATGATACTAGCACCAATCGCATATTTGATATTTAACCCCAATGCTAATGTCAAAAACGGTGTTAAAATAATCCCCCCACCAAGACCTAAAATTGCACCCAAAATGCCAGCTACTAAACCAGCAGCTAATAAAATTAAAACTTGATTTAACATTATCCTGCTCCCTATACTGTTCTATTTCGTTTGTCTGGTTTTTGTCCGTCTAGCTGTTGTTGCTTTTTTTGTTGTTTTACGTGTCGCTGCTTTTTTGGCTGTCGTTTTTTTAGCAGTTGTTTTAGCTTTGGATGCTGATTTTGATTTGGGTAATTCGGGATGATCGACTAAATACTGCCATGTTTCTTGAACTTTAGCCATGATCGCAGCCGTCATTCCCGCTTCATCAGCCATCAATTCGTCCGCTGGCCCCATTTCATCAATATGAAAATGAGAAGCATTGAGATTTTCAGCTTGCGTGATCAAATAAATTTTGACAGGTACGGTACTTTCCAAATCTAAAAATTGAAAAACTTTATTACTATTTTCGAATGGTAAATTAATGACACCCGTTTCCAATCGATAAGAAACTTGGGTTTTACCGGTGATATCTAATGAAACTTGCGCCAAATGACCAGTGGCAACAGCTTCCGATAAGGCTGCTATTATCGGGGACATTAATTTTTGCAGGCTTGAGCGGTTGACCTGGGTTGTCGTTTTAGTTTCTTGATGCCGTTGAAATTGACTGTCTTGAACTTTGTCAACAAAGTCTTGAACTTTAATATCCATAAAAAAATTACTCCCTAATATTATTGAAACAAACTTATCATAACGTATCTAAACAAGACTGTCTATGTAAGTCCTTAGCGCTAACTTGTGATAGTATAACATGAGAGAAAGGAACTGAGCACATGGCAAAACGGCGCATCGGTGTCCGCACGATTGTAGAATTTGAAGAAAAGCATGGCAGTATTGACCAGCGTGCCAGTAGCTCCGACCACACGGCTTTGGAAGGCACCCGCATTCATAAAAAACTGCAACGTCAGGCACCTAAAAATTATCAAAAAGAAGTTACTCTCAAATTGCCTTTGACTTTGAGCACAGGTGAGGAAATTATCGTGGACGGCCGTATGGATGGTTTGATCTATGATGAGCTAAATGACCAATACACCATCGATGAAATCAAAACTTCAGAAACTGAATTTGAGCAGCTTGAGCAAAATACACTAGATCTGTTCTGGGCTCAGTTGAAATTTTACGGTTATATTTTCACCAAAAATAAAAAAATACCTCAGATCACCTTGCAGTTAACCTATTATCAAACGCTATCCCAAGAAATTTCCCGGACGCAGCAAACGTTCACAGCTGAGGCATTGGCGGCTTATGCCGAACCAATCTTAGACGACTATCAAGGCTGGCTGGTATTTGAGTCCAAGTGGCACCAAAACCGGCAGCAAGCTGCTGCAAAATTAAAATTTCCCTTCGCCAAATTTCGCAACAAACAACGTGATCTTTCAGCAAGTGTCTATAAAACGATTCTCAGTGAGCAGCGTTTATTCGTCGAAGCGCCCACCGGTACTGGCAAAACCATGGCAACATTATTTCCTACGGTCAAGGCCATTGGTGCTAACGCCGTAGATCGTATCTTTTATTTAACGGCCAAGCAAAGTACACGGCTCGTGGCCGAAAAGAGTTTGACCCAATTACGTGCAGCCGGGGCTCAACTTAAATCGATTACGCTGACCGCCAAAGATAAAATTTGTTTTATGGATGAACGGATTTGTACACCTGAACATTGTCCCTTTGCTGATGGTTATTTTGACCGCCGGAAAGATGGTATTTGGGATCTTTTGAACCATGAAGATAATTTAGACCGGGGAACGATTGAGCAATATGCGCGCAAGCACACGCTCTGCCCTTTTGAACTTTCTTTAGACACCAGTTTGTTTGCCGATGTGATCATTTGTGATTACAATTATTTATTTGATCCAATGGTTTTCTTACAACGTTTTTTTGCGGATAAAGCTGAAGGTGCCGTTTTTTTGGTTGACGAGGCCCATAATTTAGTTGACCGTTCTCGTAACATGTATTCTACACAAATAAACGATCAAGGTTTGACTGAATTGATCCGTTTGTTTGATGCCTTGCCTAGAGTTACTGGACCGACCAAATATTTACTGAATAGTTGTCATCGTTTGCTGGATGAATTTACCTTGTTAAGCACTGACCTAGAACACGCCAATCAAACCGAAATGATCAAGGACGCTGCACCTTTACAGCTCCTGGATCGGATTGCTAACTTCATTGAACGGGCCCACGATTGGTTAAAGACCCAAGATGACACACCCTTGAGTCAAGCTGTCCTCAATTACTATTTGACGGCTCTAACTTTCAGTCGTATTGCTGACTTTTATGATGCTAGTTATCGAACGGAGATCCGTAGCATTAATGACACGCAGTTGGCTGTAAAATTGCTCTGTTTGGATCCTCAAGCTCATTTGGATACCGCTCTGGCAAAAGGGAAAGCCAGTATTCTGTTCTCAGCAACCCTTTCACCTACCACCTATTATCGCGAGGTGTTAGGTAGTCCGAACGCTTTAGCCTACCGTTTACCCAGTCCCTTTCCGCCAAAAAATCAGCGCATTATTATTTCTAGTTATATTCAAACGACCTATCGTACGCGTGATCGAAATATCCCTAAAATCGCCGCTAGTATTCATGCCCTAGCTCAAGGTAAAAAGGGCAACTATTTAGTTTTTTGCCCTTCTTACCATTTATTGGAACAAATCCGCGCAGATTTCGAAGCTCAAGCACCAGACATCGCTACTATCGCCCAAACCAGTGCCATGTCTGAATCCGAACGTCAGGACTTCTTGACACAATTCACGGCTGAGCCTCAGCAAACTTTAGTTGGTTTTGCCGTGTTAGGTGGGATCTTTTCAGAGGGTATCGATCTCACTGGGGATCGTTTGATTGGGGTTGCCGTCGTATCTGTGGGTCTACCTGGCCTTTCGTTAGAAAATAACACGTTAAAAGATTACTTTGACATCAAAAACGGGCGTGGCTTTGCCTATGCTTATCAATTGCCAGGTATGAACAATGTTCGCCAAGCTGCTGGTCGCCTCATTCGGCAGTTAAAAGATCGTGGCATCGTTTTATTATTAGATCAACGTTTTTTAACACCTAATTATCAACAATATTTTCCGGCTCATTGGCAGCAACAATTGACAGTCGCCCATAATCCCCAGGAATTGGCCCACATAATTACAGACTTTTGGCGTGATTAAACTGAAATAGCTGCGAACTCAAAATTGGAGGTATATCCTTTTTGAAAACGATCGAAACTTTAGATATCGAACAAACACTTTATGCCTATTGTCGCGAACAAGGCCAATTAGTCGTCGAAGAAGTCAGCCTACCTGATGACCAAGGCATCGTGGACACTTTAAGTCGTGATACCCAAGGCCGTTACACTTGCTTTGAATTGAAAGTTACCAAAGCTGATTTTCATTCTAAAGCTAAGCTTTCCTTTATAGGTGACTACAACTATTTTGTATTACCGCGCCACTTAATTGCCCAAGTAGCCGCAGAAGTCCCTAGTACGGTTGGCATTTTAGTGTTCGATTATTTTGATGCTCAACTGCGGCAACTGCGACATTTACCAAACCCTGGTATTTTAACCGTCTATCGCAAGGCACCGCAACAACCTTTGAAACTTAAAGCAGCCCAAATAGAGCTACGTTTTATACATTCTTTAAATCGCGAAGTAGATAAGGCCAAACGGCTCACAAGTGGTTTACGCGGCTACCATAGTCAACAATTGGTACAGGAACTAAAACGACGTGCTGGCAATCATCTTTCAGATACACTAACAGATAATTTTTATACCACGCTGATGGCCGATTATGAAACAACGGCATTGGCGCAAGCGCAAGCAGAAATTGCAGCGTTAAAGGCCGAGTTAACCCAAACTCAGCTGCAACTTTGGCAGTTGAGCCAACACCAGCCAAAATTACCGTTGAATCAGGAGTTTACCGATGCCTTATAATTACTATCCTTTGATTCGTGGCCGTCAATTTGATTTACTAGCTTTACAACATATTTTATTGTCTACAAAGCACATTATCCCCATCATTGAACCAGTCAAAGCTATCCCAACGTTAAAAAAGACACTGCGGCTGCTTCTCCCCAAAAAGCAAGTGGGGTGGATCGAGAATCCCTTAGTGGGCCAATATGGGTTACAACCTTCGGCACAGCAGCAACTACCAACAACAAAACTACGACAACAACCCAATCTGAAATCGGTCTATTACTTTGATCAGCGCAATTGTGACTCTACCAACGTCAACACTAACCAGACCTACGTTATTTGCCAAAATTACACCTATCTAAATGCGCACCAACAGCAATTATCCCAATGGTCGCCGCAAGCTGTGATTATTCCCGATGAAGCGCGCTTTCGCCAATTACTGCAGCATACCCAACTGCCCCAAATCAGTTTGTCAGACCCATTCCATTACGAAGCAGATCTGGGCGAATACCTCGATCAGCCAGATGAACATTTCACCTGGGCCCCTTATTTAGGTCGGCTTCGGCCTTACCAAATTGGCTTTAGCGATTATGCGATCAGTGGCGCTTATTATTCTGATGTGGGTGCACCAAAAACGCGGCAAGCCATTCATCTGACTTACCGCGGTCCTGCTGGTGATATTCGTATGCATCATTTTGTTTCATTCGATGATGGCCAGTTATTTGGCCAAAAAGAAAAGTTTCTTGATTTATTGACTCAATTACGGCATTTCGTTGCGGCACATCGGTCAGAGATTCAACTAACTGCGCCTTTACAGCAATTACTTTACCATTTTGAGATTACTAAAAATCCTGGCTTTGGTACGGTCAAGCGTTTGTTATTAGCGCATCATTTACGCGTTATTGATCAAACTTTAGATCAAATCAACTAGCCGTTTAGACGCTTACCACAAGTATTCAACTGGATTTTTGACATATTGATCATAAACATCAGCCACGATTTTCATTTGTTCAGCAGTCAACGGTGGTAATTCGGAAGCCATCGTGTTGCGTTCGATTTGTTCAGGTTTACTTGCACCCGGAATGACAGCAGAAACTGCATCATACATTAAAATATACCTCAAAGCCATTGCAGCTAAATTATCCGTTTTTAGCTGTTTTTTTAATACTTGGGCAGCTTTCACACCAGTAAGATAATCGACACCTGAAAAGGTCTCACCACGGTCAAACAGCTGACCTTGACGATTGCTTGCACGATGATCAGCTGGATCAAAATGTGTCTGCGCATCAAATTTACCCGTCAATAAGCCACTAGCTAACGGTACCCGGGCTAGAATGCCGACATTATGCTGCTGAGCCAATTGGAAAAATAGCTGTGCTGGGCGTAACCGAAACATATTAAAAATAATCTCAACAACACTCGTCCCATAATCTAGTGCCTTGATGCCTTCTTCCACACGTTCGACACTGACCCCATAATTACGAATCTTACCAGCTTTTTTCAGTTCATCCAATGCCCAAAAAGTTTCCGGCTGATAATAAACAGACATTGGTGGACAATGTAATAGCACAATATCTAAAGCATCAACGCCCATATTTTTTAAGGATTCATCCACATAACGCCGCACGTGTTCCGAATCAAAGTGTTCAACCGTTAAAGGCTGTTCCTTACGGCCAATCTTAGTTGTGAAGTGAACATCAGGATGTTGTTTTACGAACGCACCAACTGCCTGCTCACTACGGCCATCTTGATAACCATCAGCCGTGTCGAAAAAATTGACACCGCGATCATAGGCTTCAGCCAAAGTTGCCGTTGCATCTTGGGCATCAAACGGTGCCCCCCATTTGCCACCGAGCTGCCAAGTCCCTAATGAGACGTCACTAATTTTATAATTTGTCTTACCTAATTGACGATAGTTCATTGATTAACGACCTTTCTAAATATGAGATGTGTCCCAAAATCAAGCCACAAAAAAAGAGCCTGAACATCAAAAATTTTCATTTGCTGCCCCAGACCCTTAAAACCGTCTAACTATACTTAATTACAATTGAATCGCTCATGAAAAGTGATTACAAAACTCGAACTGCAAAACTTGGCATGAAGTATTGCGAAATAGAAGCAATCGTGACATTTTCACCTGGCACCGGCGCATTCACATATTGATTATTGCCAATATACAAAGCAACATGATACGTCGAACCACGGTCACCCCAGAACAATAAGTCCCCTGGTTGTGCTTGACTGACAGCAATTTGCGTACCAGCGCTTTCCTGTGGTACGGTCCAACTACCTATCTGCATCCCTAAGGCATTGGCAAAAACATACTGCATCAAACCAGAACAATCAAAGCTGCTTGGCCCTTTACCGCCCCAAACGTAAGGTTTGCCAATCTGCTGTTCGGCTAAAGCAATAACTTTTTGTGCTTTAGTTTGATCTGTATTTGTAGCTGTGCTATTTGTGGCTGTCGTATTGGTTGCAGTATTTGTGACTGCTGTATTGGTACCAGACACGGCATCACTAGGTGCAGAAAGAGGCGTGCCAACTTCAGCCGTGTGCTTGGCATTTTGATCACTCTCGCCGCCAGAAGCCGAAACATAACGTGCTGGCACCCAACCGTTTGCCACATGATACCATGTTTCACCGCCGACATCTTGTGTTTGATCATAGCTGATTGTCTGCCCGCTGCTCAAATACTTACCCGTCGCATGACTGAAGCCAGCCTGAGACCATAGTGTTGTCCCACCGTCTTTATATGTAACGGTTAACTGTCCTGCAGTAGCTGCTTGGGTTTGATTGGTACTAGCAGCAGTTGTATTGGTTGTCGTTGATTGCGGATTTGTATTCGTTGAAGCTGTGGCTGCTGGCTGTGCTTGCTTATTATCAAAACTTAGATAAATGCCCGGAATCCAAGCATTGTCACCAACTTTATACCAGGTCGTATTTCCGATTTGTTTGGAATCATAAATCTGCACGGTTTGTTTATAAGTCACATAGCTTTTTGGTTGTTGAAAATTTGGTGAAGCCCAGACAGTGGTAGAACCTTCACGATAAGAAACGGTAGCTGATTGTGTCGCTGCCTGAACTTTTTGCTGACCTTGATTGGCATTCATCAAAGCAATGCCAGCCAAACCAGCAACACCTGCCGAAACTGTTAAAAAAGCTTTTCGATGCGTCATATCCAATCCTCCAAATCCCAATATAATTATCGTTCGTTCTAAATGTTAATTTTTTATTAACATCTTAATATTACATTTACCATTTTAACATACTCTTAACTATTGTGATTCAATTTTTGCAAAACAATCCTTACCAAAAGTGACTTATTCCTGTTTTTTTAAAAAACTAAGCCCGTTATTTAATAATCGTTTCCAGTGCTACCGTGATCATCTCACCAAAAGTTTCTTGCCGTTCTTGCGCCGTCGTTTCGCCGCCATTAAAAATGTGATTGCTGATCGTAAAAATCCCCAAAGCTTGGGCCTGATATTGAGCCGCTAATAGATATAAAATCGGTGTCTCCATCTCAGCAGCCAACACGCCATAAGCCGCTAACTGCTTAAAGTTGATTTGGGCATCGTAAAACCGATCTTGCCCGATAACATTGCCTACATAAGCCGCATGCTCAATATTTTGTGCTGCTTGATAGGCTTGACGCAATAAATCAAAATCAGCCGTTGGCGCAAAAGAAATACTCGGACCAAAAATATTATGTATCACACTGGAATCTGTACTGGCTGCTTGAGCCAACACAATATCTCGCAGTTTTAATTGCGGTGCCAAACCACCAGCAGTGCCAACACGAATTAATTTTTTAACCTGATATTCTGCTAATAACTCGTGAACATAAATACCGATCGATGGTATCCCCATCCCAGTTGCTTGCACGGATACAGGTACCCCTTGATATTTGCCGGTGTAACCATACATATTTCGAATGTCATTATAGCGCTTGGCATCCATCAAAAAATTTTCGGCAATAAACTTAGCGCGTAGCGGATCCCCTGGTAATAACACTCTGTCAGCAATTTCACCTTTTTTTGCAGCAATGTGTGTACTCATCTTTTCCCTCCAACCTTACTTCTCAATGAACCTTAACGGACACAATTAAATTTTAGCAAAAAAGCCAGCTAAAATTTTCAAGTTTGTGGAATCTTTAATAAATCATATCAAAATAAGTTCCAGCTAACCATTTTTTAGACTCGTTTAAACTCTAAGCTGCTTATAAACCGCTCTCATTTAGTTCTACCAAGATAAACGCTTTTAGCAAAACTCCTTTTGGGTTAAACTATCCTTAATCATTTATGATAAAGTGTGTTAGTTGTCACCAATAATGTGTTATCAGGCTAAGTCTGAATTCTGTCTGCACCTACGCACATAAATAATTTAAGGTTGAAGGAAGTCCCGTCATTATGGAAAAAAGAACCGTTGCCCAACTAATGGTCGAATCGCTAAAAAACGAAGGCGTTAAATATGTTTTCGGCATTCCTGGCGAAGAAAATATTAATTTTGTAGATGCCATTGATCAAGCTTCTGATATTGAATTTATCTTAGCCCGCCATGAACAAGGTGCTGCTTTCATGGCTAGTGTTTACGGCCGCTTAATGAACCAAGCTGGCGTTTGTGTGGCTACGCTAGGCCCTGGTGCGCTAAATTTAGTCCTAGGTGTCGCCGATGCCCAAACCAATTCTACACCATTGGTTGCCATTTCAGCCCAAGGCGGGTTGAATCGGATTCATAAAGAATCACATCAAGTGATCGATCTTGTTTCCATGTTTCGCCCCGTCACCCAGTGGTCCCAAATGATTCTTGAACCCGGTGCTGTACCAGAAATGATGCGCAAAGCTTTTTCACTGGCTGAACGTGACCGCCCAGGTGCCACCTATTTAGCCTTACCACAAGATGTTGAACAAATGCCTGCCCCTGAAACTTTACAGCCCTTGCCAATCCCCCCAGCTTCGATCACTGAACCTACTAAGACAGATATAGAAGCAGCCGTCGATTTGATCAAAAGTGCCAAGCATCCAATTATTTTAGCTGGCCATGGTGTAGTTTTAAAAAATGCTGAAGCAGAGTTACAGGCGTTTAGTCGGCAATTCAACATTCCTGTTGCCACTACTTTTATGGCTAAAGGTGCGATCAGCGATCGTGAAGCTAATGCACTTGGTGTCGTTGGTTTCATGCGCCATGATTACGAAAACTTTGCCTTTGATCAAGCTGATCTGATCATTGCCGTTGGATTTTCCATTCAACAATTTGATCCGGCTAAGATCAATCCTAATGGCGATAAAAAAATCTTACATATCAATATGTTCCGGGAAGATCCTGACAGCCATTACAATGTCAGTTTAAATATCGTCGCTAATATTGCCAAGAGTTTGGCACGCTTAAATACGGGTTTGCAGGCAGAAAACGTCCATTTTCCCAAACTAAAATTACCCATCAAAAAAATGCGCCATCATGAATTAACCGATCACGTGACCGATGACAGTTTCCCGCTCAAACCGCAAAAAATCGTAACTGATACGCGTGCTGCACTTGCTGATGATGACATTGTTTTGGTAGATACTGGTGCTGTTAAAATGTGGATGGCTCGTTTATTTGAAACCTACGCTACCAACACCTGCTTGATCGATAATGGCCTTTCAACAATGGGTTGGGCCTTACCCGGTGCCATTGGTGCTAAATTAGCGGCCCCAAACAAGCGCGTGCTTGCGGTCATGGGTGATGGCAGTTTCTTGATGAACGTCCAAGAAATTGAAACTGCCGTTCGTGAAGACTTGCATCTTGTCATTCTAGTTTGGGCGGATCAATCCTATGGCCTGATCAAATGGAAAATGGACCTATCCTTAAAGCATCATTCCCAAGTCGATTTTACTAATCCTGATATTGTTACGTTAGCCCGCAGTTTTGGCGCGATCGGCTATAACATTCAACGTGCCCAAGATCTTGCCCCGACATTGACAAAAGCATTAGCCGCAACCAAAGGGGTTCATATTATTTCAGTGCCCGTTGATTATTCTGAAAATATGAAACTGATCAATCGTTTAGGCAGTGTAACCATCAAACTATAGTGAGGGGGTCTTAAAGTTGCACGCCTTACTCATTCGTCTCACGCGCACTAGCTTTAAATTAAATAAGTGGATTCGCAAGTTTCGTATTTATGCCGCCATTCGGCAAACATTTTCGATTTTATTTCCTTTCGTGGTCATTGGGTCCTTTTTTCGGGCTTTAAATTTAGCTGTCTTTCGGCCGGATGGCTTTTTTGCGACAGTTTGGCACATTGAGGATTGGCTGCCTTATTATACCCAAATTGCGAAACCAATTGCTGCTATCACAACGCTGACGATTAATGTCATTGCATTGCTAGCCGTTTTTTTGGTAGCAAAATATCTAGCCCATGCTCTGAAAGATGATGATCATATCGTCGGCATTTGTGGTCTTTTGACTTTACTGATTCTTAATTTTAACTTTAATGCGCTTTCTCACAGTCTTGACCATCAAAATGGCAGCGACACATTACCCTTTAATAACTTTGGGTTTAGAGATTTATTTTTTAGTTTGCTTATTGGGATTCTCGTCGCTTATTTTTATCATGTCCTAGCCGCTTTTTCCAAACGGCATTTACCCCACAAAAACATCGATCAAAGTTTTACGACTCGTGGTATTCATGCCATTTTTCCTGTCAGTGTGCTTTTGATCACGTTTGTACTACTTAGTTTTGGCATTAGTTTCACACCCCAACATAATTTAAGCACCCTTTTTTATGGTCTCTTAGAAATCCCTTTAAGCACACGAAATCACGTAACTTTATTTCTTTTTTTCATTACCTTGATCAATACGCTATTGGGCTTTTTAGGCATTAGTGGACCGTTGAATTTTATGACCCAAAATATCGCTAATCCAGCAGGGGCAGCCAACTTAAGCCACGCTTTGAGTACTAAGAATCTATTTACAGTGCCCAATCCAGTAACGTTACACACCCTATACGATACTTACGGCAACTTTGGTGGCAGCGGCATGACCCTTGGACTGATCCTAGTCATCTTATTTTTGATCAAAAATCATGGTCTGCGCCAAGTTGCGGCCTTTAGCTTCCTACCTAGTTTGGTGAATATTAATGATCCAATTATGCTGGGTATCCCGATTATTTTTAACCCGTTATTATTGATTCCATATACAATTTCACCCTTAGTCAGCATGGCAATTGCTTGGTTATTTATCAATGTCCATTGGATGCCCCCAGCCGTTTATGCCGTTCCTGGAACCACGCCTGGTATCTTATTAGGCTTTCTTGGCACGAATGGGAATTACATGGCTTTACTTGTCAGCATACTAGGTTTATTCACTTCGGCAATGATCTATTATCCTTTTATCCGCATCATCGCTCAGATCAACACACATGAAAGCTTTGCAAAATCAAAGGTGACAACTCATGCATAGAAAATTTCCACAAAATTACCGCTGGATCATCGGCGCTCTATTGTTGATTGCTTTATTTTTAGGTTTAGCAATTCCGGGCTATCATTGGATGCAGCAAAATGTCAAATACGCACGGGTCATTCACAATTCTCGAGTTTCGCCAATTATTTTTATCCCCGGCAGCAGTGCAACCCAAGATCGCTTCGATGATTTGATCAATCAGCTCAATGCCAATAATCGGAATCATAGTCTTGTCAAAATTACGGTGCACACCAATGGTAAGCTGCAAGTAACTGGTAAAGTCAGCCCGCGGGATAATCAACCATTTTTTGTGGTCGGATTTGAAAATAATAAAGATGGCTATAGTAATATCAAAAAACAAGCGGCTTGGTTTGATCAAGCCATGGATTATCTAGTGGATCGCTATCATTTTAATAATTTTTCCGGTATCGGTCACTCTAACGGTGGTTTGATCTACACCTTATATCTAGAGAAATATTTTGATAGTGATGATTTATCTATGCGCACATTGATGACCATTGGAACCCCTTACAATTTTAGTGAAAAAAATCCCGCGAATCGTACACAAATGCTCAGTGATTTTATAACTGATAAAAAGAAGATTCCAACAGATCTAACGGTTTATTCTATTGCCGGCACAGAAGACTACAATGATGATGGCATTGTCCCTTTTCAAAGCGTAGAGGCTGGCAAGTTCATCTATCAAGATCAAGCAAAACATTATACTGAAATTACCGTAACTGGATCGAACTCTCAGCATTCTGATCTGCCAACGAATCAACAAATTGTTCGTTTGATTGAACAATATGTCTTAGATGATAATGGTAACAACCGTAATGGCACCCCAAATGCGAGAAATCGAAATTAACAATTAAAAAATTAACGTAAAAAAATAAGCTAAAAGCGGCGTTCAACCCGTTTTTAGCTTATTTGTCGCAGTACAGCATTTGCTGTAGTGTAAGTCCGCTCCACAACGTGCTTACACAAACACTACTCAAAAATCCGTTAAGCGCCAATTGACACGTGTCCTGCATAAAGTCCAATCTCTCGGACAACAACTCATCGCAACTTCTAACTTAACATATTTATACTTATTTATCAAGTATGTACCCGTTTCCGGAATTTTTGCAATAATTCACCCAACATCTGCGCAATCATAAACCCCACCGAGATCGCCCCGATAACCATTAGAACGGTTAGTAAATATGAAAATGCTGTTGTCAAACGTCCCAAAACAAAGTAGCGGATGGCTTGAAAAGCTGTTGCTCCAGGGACTAGCGGAACCAACGCTGGGATATTAAACAATAGGGTTGGGGTTTGCTTCAGCGGAGCTACAACGACACTTAAAAAGCCAATCAGAAAAGCACCGACAAGATTGGCTAACAGCTTGCCTGACCCCCACTGCCATAACACCCAATAACTCAACCAGCCGGCCACACCAATCCAAGCACAAGTATTTAAAACCCGGCGCTGAATATTCAGCATAATCCCAAAAGTGATCGTAGCAATATAGCTGAAACTGATCTGTACTAGTAATTGTAAATAAAGATTCATCTGCACTGCCATCCTATGTCAAAAAATGAAAAACTAATGCAATGCCACTGCCAATCGCACCCGCACTCAGAGTAGCTTCTACCCCCCGCGTAATGCCCGACATCAAATGACCTGCTAATAAATCCCGCAAAGCATTTGTTAATGGTACCCCTGGCACTAGCGGCATGACAGCCCCAATTACAATATTGTTGACACTATGACCTAAATTAAAGCGAACGGCCAAAATTGTGAAAATCCCAATTGCCAATGAAGCTGTGAATTGACTAATAAATTGAATCTGAATTAAATTGTCGATGTAATCATTGATAAAAAAGCCTAACATACCAATAACAAAGGCAATCGGTAAATCATACCAATCATAATGTCCTGAAAATAAAATCATTAAAGTGGCACTAACAAGACCCGCACTTAATAATTGCCACCAAAAAGGAAATGTTGGTGCATTTTTATCAATTTGAATCAAACGGGTAATTAATTCTGTTAGATCAATTCGATGATGTGCAAAATCACGTGATGCCGAATTGACACGTGCAATTTTCTCCAAATCTATCTTGCGATTATTTATTTGAATGAGCTGCGTATTCGGTGCATCAAAAGTCCCAATAGTTATCACTGTAGTGGTCGTAAATATCTGTGCTTCTTTAACCCCACCATTATTCGCAATCCGACGCATTGTATCTTCCACACGATACATCTCTGAACCATTCTCAACCATAATTTTACCAGCTAGCAGACAAGCTTCAAAGACAAGGTTGATATTTGCCTGACCATTCAAATCACTAAGTTCAATTTTTTGCGGATCTAAATGTTTTTCTTCAGCCAATTTAGTGCTCCTATCAGTTACGAACATTATTTTGTTCGTATACAGTTGCTAAACATCTTATAGCCTAAGCTTATTACTCATTATAGCCGAAAATAGACAAAAAAATACGCAAACCATTATGGTTTCCGTATAACCTAGCGCGGCGACTTCCTAACCTCGCAGGCGGTTGCCCGCCAACTACTTTCGGCGTTAAGAAGCTTAACTTCTGTGTTCGGCATGGGAACAGGTGTTGCCTTCTTGCTATCGCCACCGCACTTCTCCTGAGCACTTCGTGCCCTCAAAACCACATATCATGTCTTCTTTACCCTTGAATCTTCTGCTTGCCGTTCTTTTGGTCAAGTCCTCGACCGATTAGTATCAGTCCGCTCCATACTTCGCAGCACTTCCACGCCTGACCTATCTACCTGATCATCTCTCAGGGGTCTTACTTCATTAACTGAATGGGAAATCTCATCTCGAGGGGGGCTTCACACTTAGATGCTTTCAGCGTTTATCCCGTCCATACATAGCTACCCAGCTCTGCGCCTGGCGGCACAACTGGTACACCAGCGGTATGTCCACCCCGGTCCTCTCGTACTAAGGGCAGCGCCTCTCAAATTTCCTACGCCCGCGACGGATAGGGACCGAACTGTCTCACGACGTTCTGAACCCAGCTCGCGTACCGCTTTAATGGGCGAACAGCCCAACCCTTGGGACCGACTACAGCCCCAGGATGCGATGAGCCGACATCGAGGTGCCAAACCTCCCCGTCGATGTGGACTCTTGGGGAGATAAGCCTGTTATCCCCAGGGTAGCTTTTATCCGTTGAGCGATGGCCCTTCCATACGGAACCACCGGATCACTAAGCCCGACTTTCGTCCCTGCTCGACCTGTCTGTCTCGCAGTCAAGCTCCCTTCTACCTTTACACTCTGCGAATGATTTCCAACCATTCTGAGGGAACCTTCGGCGCCTCCGTTACCTTTTCAGGAGGCGACCGCCCAGTCAAACTGCCCACCTGACACTGTCTCCCGCCACGCTTAGTGGCGCGGGTTAGAGTGTTCATACAGCAAGGGTAGTATCCCACCAATGCCTCCTTCGAAACTAGCGTTCCGAGCTCTACGGCTCCTACCTATCCTGTACATGCTGTACCAACACGCAATATCAAGCTACAGTAAAGCTCCATGGGGTCTTCCGTCCTGTCGCGGGTAACCCGCATCTTCACGGGTAGTATAATTTCACCGAGTCTCTCGTTGAGACAGTGCCCAAATCATTACGCCTTTCGTGCGGGTCGGAACTTACCCGACAAGGAATTTCGCTACCTTAGGACCGTTATAGTTACGGCCGCCGTTTACTGGGGCTTCAATTCTCAGCTTCGCTTACGCTAACTGATCCTCTTAACCTTCCAGCACCGGGCAGGCGTCAGCCCCTATACGTCATCTTTCGATTTAGCAGAGACCTGTGTTTTTGATAAACAGTTGTTTGGGCCTTTTCACTGCGGCTGACCTTGCGGTCAGCACCCCTTCTCCCGAAGTTACGGGGTCATTTTGCCGAGTTCCTTAACGAGAGTTCTCTCGCACACCTGAGGATACTCTCCTCGACTACCTGTGTCGGTTTGCGGTACGGGTGGTCTGCTTCTGGCTAGAAGCTTTTCTTGGCAGTGTGACCTCAGGAACTTCGCTACTTAAATTTCGCTCCCCATCACAACTTGTCGTTAGCACTAAGCATTTGACTCAGTCCCCGACTTGTTGCTTGGACATGCACATCCAGCGGCATGCTTTCCTTAGCCTCCTGCGTCCCTCCATCACTCATAACGGAACAGACCAGTGCAGGAATCTCCACCTGCTTGTCATCGATTACGCCTTTCGGCCTCATCTTAGTTCCCGACTAACCCTGGGCGGACGAGCCTTCCCCAGGAAACCTTAGTCATACGGTGGACAGGATTCTCACCTGTCTTTCGCTACTCATACCGGCATTCTCACTTCTAAGCGCTCCACCAGTCCTCACGATCTGGCTTCTCCGCCCTTAGAACGCTCTCCTACCACGGACACCATCGGTGTCCATCCACAGTTTCGGTACTATGCTTAGCCCCGGTACATTTTCGGCGCAGGACCACTCGACTAGTGAGCTATTACGCACTCTTTGAATGGTGGCTGCTTCTGAGCCAACATTCCTAGTTGTCTGCGCAGTTCCACATCCTTTTCCACTTAGCATAGATTTTGGGACCTTAACTGGTGATCTGGGCTGTTCCCCTTTCGACTACGGATCTTATCACTCGCAGTCTGACTCCTGATGATAGATCAGCGGCATTCGGAGTTTATCTGAATTCAGTAACCCAAGACGGGCCCCTAGTCCAAACAGTGCTCTACCTCCGTGATCCTTACATCAAGGCTAGCCCTAAAGCTATTTCGGAGAGAACCAGCTATCTCCAAGTTCGTTTGGAATTTCACCGCTACCCACACCTCATCCCCGCACTTTTCAACGTACGTGGGTTCGGTCCTCCAGTGCGTTTTACCGCACCTTCAACCTGGACATGGGTAGGTCACTTGGTTTCGGGTCTACCTCTACTTACTCTTGCGCCCTATTCAGACTCGCTTTCGCTGCGGCTCCATCTTTTCTGATTTAACCACGCAAGCAAAGGTAACTCGCCGGTTCATTCTACAAAAGGCACGCCATCACGCGTTAACGCGCTCTGACTACTTGTAGGCACACGGTTTCAGGAACTATTTCACTCCCCTTCCGGGGTGCTTTTCACCTTTCCCTCAGCGGTACTGGTTCACTATCGGTCACTAGGGAGTATTTAGCCTTGGGAGATGGTCCTCCCGGATTCCGACCAGATTTCACGTGTCTGGCCGTACTCAGGATCCTGAACGAAGGCAGCGGCCTTTGGCCTAAGGGGCTCTCACCCGCTCTGGCTGACCTTCCCAGGTCATTCGGCTAAGCCGCCGCTTGGTAACTCCAATGTTCAGTCCTACAACCCCAGGATGCAAGCATCCTGGTTTGGGCTCTTCCCTTTCGCTCGCCGCTACTCAGGGAATCGAGTTTTCTTTCTCTTCCTGCAACTACTGAGATGTTTCAGTTCATCGCGTCTGCCTGCCGCCAGCTATGAATTCACTGACGGCCAACTATCGATCAGGATAGCCAGGTTCCCCCATTCGGAAATCTCCGGATCAAAGCTTACTTACAGCTCCCCGAAGCATATCGGTGTTAGTCCCGTCCTTCATCGGCTCCTAGTGCCAAGGCATTCACCGTGCGCCCTTGTTAACTTGACCTAGCACGTCGTGCTGGTCGTTCGGCAATTTAATACACAGTTGATTCTCGGTTATTAGAACATTTCATGATATGTGGTTTTCAAGGAACGAAGTGTTTGAGAGTAGACCTCTCAAAACTAAACAAAGTTTCGACATGTACAGGCTTTCCGTAATTTTTCCTTAGAAAGGAGGTGATCCAGCCGCAGGTTCTCCTACGGCTACCTTGTTACGACTTCACCCTAATCATCTGTCCCGCCTTAGACGGCTGGCTCCTGAAAGGTTACCCGACCGGCTTTGGGTGTTACAGACTCTCATGGTGTGACGGGCGGTGTGTACAAGGCCCGGGAACGTATTCACCGCGGCGTGCTGATCCGCGATTACTAGCGATTCCAGCTTCATGCAGGCGAGTTGCAGCCTGCAATCCGAACTGAGAATGGTTTTAAGAGATTAGCATGACCTCGCGGTCTAGCAACTGGTTGTACCATCCATTGTAGCACGTGTGTAGCCCAGGTCATAAGGGCATGATGATTTGACGTCATCCCACCTTCCTCCGGTTTGTCACCGGCAGTCTGACTAGAGTGCCCAACTGAATGCTGGCAACTAATCATAAGGGTTGCGCTCGTTGCGGGACTTAACCCAACATCTCACGACACGAGCTGACGACAACCATGCACCACCTGTCACTTTGTCCCCGAAGGGAACATCTGATCTCTCAGACTGACAAAGGATGTCAAGACCTGGTAAGGTTCTTCGCGTTGCTTCGAATTAAACCACATGCTCCACCGCTTGTGCGGCCCCCGTCAATTCCTTTGAGTTTCAACCTTGCGGTCGTACTCCCCAGGCGGAATGCTTAATGCGTTAGCTGCAGCACTGAAGGGCGGAAACCCTCCAACACTTAGCATTCATCGTTTACGGCGTGGACTACCAGGGTATCTAATCCTGTTTGCTACCCACGCTTTCGAGCCTCAGCGTCAGTTACAGACCAGAGAGCCGCCTTCGCCACTGGTGTTCTTCCATATACTCTACGCATTTCACCGCTACACATGGAGTTCCACTCTCCTCTTCTGCACTCAAGTCTCCCAGTTTCCGATGCACTTCTTCGGTTGAGCCGAAGGCTTTCACATCAGACTTAAAAGACCGCCTGCGCTCGCTTTACGCCCAATAAATCCGGACAACGCTTGCCACCTACGTATTACCGCGGCTGCTGGCACGTAGTTAGCCGTGGCTTTCTGATCGAATACCGTCACAGGGTAAACAGTTACTCTTACCCTCGTTCTTCTTCGATAACAGAGTTTTACGAGCCGAAACCCTTCTTCACTCACGCGGCGTTGCTCCATCAGACTTTCGTCCATTGTGGAAGATTCCCTACTGCTGCCTCCCGTAGGAGTTTGGGCCGTGTCTCAGTCCCAATGTGGCCGATCACCCTCTCAGGTCGGCTACGTATCATTGCTTTGGTGAGCCGTTACCTCACCAACTGGCTAATACGCCGCGGGCCCATCCTCAGAGTGATAGCCGAAACCATCTTTCAAACCAAAAACAATCGTTTCTGGTTGTTATGCGGTATTAGCATCTGTTTCCAAATGTTATCCCCCGCTCTCAGGTCAGGTTGCCACGTGTTACTCACCCGTCCGCCACTCGAAACTTCAGTTGAGTGCAAGCACTCGGTAGAAGTTTCTCGTTCGACTTGCATGTATTAGGCACGCCGCCAGCGTTCGTCCTGAGCCAGGATCAAACTCTCAACTAAAGTTCAAGTTTGTGACTCATTATTATTTGTTGCTAGCGAATTGACTTCGCAAATGTTTGTTAGACCAAAAGGTCTAGCCTGCACATTTGATTATCGAAACTTTGTTCAGTTTTCAAAGGTCTACCTTGTTGCTGAAAGGCTATCAGCAAGTGATTAACTCAATCAATCAACTGTTATATAATATCATGTATCTGATATGCTGTCAACAACTATTTTTTATATGATTTGTTTCATATTTTATGTAGCTGTTAATCAGCTTCTATATAATAGCAAAATCATTTATCTTTGTCAACAACTAATTTCAATTGGCAAAAGCAATAAATGACAACTTGAATACTATATCAAGTTTATTAGCTAATGTCAACACCTTTTTTTCAGACCATTTAATATTTTTTATAACGGTCTATTAAAAAGGACAACTCAACCATCTTACGCGCAAAAAAAAGAAAAGTCAACTTCAAATTGACTTTTCAATATCGAGTACTGTATCTATCCAAGATCCCGCGTAAAACTCAGCTTCGTGGCTAACTAATAATACTGCTCCAGGAAATACTTGTAGCGCTTGCTTTAGATTATCTTTCGTTTGAACGTCCAAATGATTTGTTGGTTCATCTAAAATCAAAACATTGGCAGAGTGCAGCATCATCTCGGCGAGCTTTACTTTGCTTTGCTCCCCACCACTCAAAGAGACAAAGCCTTGCTGTGCTTGTTGGCTTGATAGTCCAGCTCTAGCTAGGACTTGACGTAGAACTTTAGGTTTTGCATCTTCAAAGCGGCCTTGTAGATATTGTAGGGGCGACATATTCTTGTTGGGCCAAATCAATTCCTGCCAATAATAATTTGTGACAACAGTACTTGCTGTCGTCACAGTTCCTGCTAATGCTGGAATTTTGCCCATCATTGTTTTGATAAGCGTTGACTTCCCGGCACCATTGAACCCAGTGATCACAATTTTCTCACCATTACCCACTGAAAAATTCAGAGGTTTATGCAATAATGCCTTATTTTGATCATAGCCAATACTCAAATTATTCACTTCGTACAAAATCTGACTTGCTGTATCTGTGTATGGAAACTCAATATTTGCCTGACGATTATTAGAAAGCGGCTTTAAGATAGACATCTTATCCAGCTGCTTTTCCCGACTTTTGGCGCTCTTTGCTCGAGTACCTGCTTTGTTTTTAGCAATATACTTTTTGAGTTTGGATACTTCGCGCTGCTGCTTTTCGAATTCTTTTTGATAGGTGGCTTGATTAGCTGCCTTTTGTCGCAAAGCCTGTTTTAAAGAGCCCGTATAACGCGTGATAGTACTTAACTCAATATCCGAAATACAGTTTGTGATTCGATTCAAAAAATCAAAGTCATGAGAAATCACAATAAAGGCACCCGTAAAGTTCGCCAAAAAATCAGCCAGCCAATCAATATGTTCTTTATCTAAGAAATTGGTCGGTTCATCCAATAGTAGTACATCGGGATTGGTCAGCAGCATTTTAGCTAAAATCAATTTAGAGCGCTGGCCACCACTGAGTTCAGAAACATCCCGACCATACAAAGCTAATATTCCTAGACCAGAAGCAACATTATCAATACTTGTCTGACGCTCATAGTAATTCTGACTCTCCAGCTGTTCTTGTATCTTGCCAGCCTTTGCCAATAAGTCATCATCTGGCTGACTACTATACGTATCATAATAAGTTAACATTCTTTTTTCAGCATCAATCAACTTTTGAAAGGCCGAATCCAAAAAGGCTTCCACCGTTACGCCAGGTTTCAAGCTCGCATACTGGTCTAAGTAGCCAATATCAATGCCGCGCTGCCATTTGATCTGACCTTCATCTGGAATGATCTGCCCAGTCAAGATTTTGATCAGTGTTGACTTTCCAGCACCATTTTCACCAATAATCCCCATATGATCATTGGGATTTAAAAAGAGGCTCGCATCGGTATACAATTGCTTATCAATAAACCGATGGGATAGCCCTTTAACAGTTAATACACTCAATTATCTTCTCTCCTATTCACTTGAACCAGCATAAACGTCGCCTTGAGTCCTGTCAAATTATCCCCATCCAAATAAACAACATCGAAGATCGTTCGTAACACAAAAATAGCCGAGAACAAAACGTTAATTTTGTCTCAGCCATTTATGCAAATATAAAATCTACTTTTGACTTGTTGCTGCTTTAACCATTGCTGCAACTTCATCATTTGTGGTTAATTCATTCATCGCTTTATCAGCAATTGCTTTCATATCAGCGGTTGACAAACGCTTCATGAGACTTCTGATCTTCAAAACTGAAGTAGCACTCATAGAGTATTCATCTAAGCCCATGCCCAATAAGAGTGGTACCATGATTGGGTCACCAGCAGCTTCACCACACATACCAGCCCATTTACCTTCTTTATGAGCTGCGTCGATCACATTTTTGACCAAGCGCAAAATTGAAGGATTATATGGTTGATATAAATATGAAACATGTTCGTTACCACGATCAGCTGCCATGGTATATTGAATTAAGTCATTCGTACCAATACTAAAGAAATCAACTTCCTTAGCAAATTGATCAGCTAAAACAGCAGCAGCAGGAATTTCGATCATGATACCCGTTTGAATATCATTATCAACCTTCACACCTTTATCTTGAAGTTTTTGTTTCTCTTCTTCAAAAATCTGCTTAGCTGCACGAAATTCTTGTAACGTTGCAATCATTGGGAACATGATTTGTAACTTACCATATACAGAAGCACGCAATAATGCCCGCAATTGTGTTCGGAAAATATCTTGTCGATCCAAGCTAATCCGAATTGCCCGATAACCTAGAAATGGATTCATTTCTTCAGGTAATGGTAAATAAGGTAAATGCTTATCACCGCCAATATCCATCGTCCGTACAACAACTGGTTTGCCTTTCATGCCTTCCAGAACAGCTTTATAAGCCTCAAACTGATCATCTTCGGAAGGTAGTTCAGCTGAATCCATGTACAAGAACTCAGTCCGATATAAGCCAATCGCTTCAGCGCCATTATCTACGACACCTGTTAAATCTTTAGGTGTCCCGATATTGGCAGCAACTGTATAATGTTTCCCATCAGCTGTCAGTGTCTGCTCATTCTTGAGTTTTTCCCATTCAGCTTTTTGGGCAGCAAAATCTTTGGCTTTTTGTTGATACTCAGCTACTTGTGCATCCGTTGGGTCAATAATAATATCGCCATTGATCCCATCAACGATCATCTTCTGACCCTCTTGGGCATCTTTGGTAATTGTTTCGCTACCAACGATAGCTGGGATCTCAAGTGACCGTGCCATGATGGCGGAATGAGCCGTACGACCACCTAAATCGGTTACAAAAGCCTTAACAAATTTTTTATTAAGTTGTGCCGTATCACTAGGTGTTAAATCCTTAGCAACAATGATCACTTCTTCATCGATCAAAGCTGGATTAGGTAACTCTACACCTAATAAATGACTCATAATACGTTTCGTAACATCACGGACATCAGCAGCCCGTTCTTGCATGTACTTATTGTCGGTCATTGCTTCAAACATAGAAACAAATTGATCCGATACTTCACCTAATGCTGCTTCAGCATTAACTTTTTCGTCGGTAATTTTTTGTTTTACAGCACCTGTAAATTCGGGATCAGCAAGAATCATCATGTGTGCATCAAAGACTTGTGCCTCTTCTTCACCTAATGATTCTTTAGCCTTATCGCGGATGATTTTTAATTCATCGTTTGATTTGGAAATTGCGTCTTCTAGGCGCTTAGTTTCACCATCTGTATCGGATACAGTCTTTTTATTATAGGAAAGATCAGGTTCAACTAAACGGTAAGCCTTAGCAATAGCGATACCATCACTAGCGGCGATTCCTTTTAGCTGTTTAGACATTATTCAGATAGACCTTCTTTTTTCATTGTTTCAGCGATTGCGGCAATTGCATCAGCTTCATCAGCGCCATCAGCACTAATTGAAACATCGGCACCTTGGCCAACACCTAAGGACATAACACCCATGATTGATTTAAGGTTCACAGATTTACCTTTGTATTCTAAGTTAATGTCAGAATTGAATTTACTTGCAGTTTGAACAAGCAAAGTTGCAGGACGTGCAT
Source organism: Agrilactobacillus fermenti (assembly GCF_047943045.1). Lineage (GTDB taxonomy): Bacteria > Bacillota > Bacilli > Lactobacillales > Lactobacillaceae > Agrilactobacillus > Agrilactobacillus fermenti. The sequence goes on from NZ_CP181347.1 coordinate 2,087,122, forward strand.
GAATACCTGTTTCTGCAATTACATGAAAGTCGCGTTTTTCCATAGTCGATCGAACTCCTTTATTCACATTAAATTATTCTTTGTCACCAAAGAAAATAAGGGTACAAACCCTTTATCCACTGATAAGGTTAACATTTTTTAGAAAATAGTACAACCTTTTTTCATTGCGCAAACCTTGCAGCAACTCATTGTGAACCGTTTTCATGAAAGCGATATTTGATCGTTCCATTTCTTTGGGCGATGCCTTCGATTTCTTTGCGCTGCGGATGGTCTTGCCAAACTTGACGAAAGGCAAAAAAATCTTTTGGTTCAACCGTGATTTCACCAATCTCCCCGTGAACTAACTTGTCGATTGCTTGCATATAATCTTCAGACATCCAACTTTCCCCCTTAACTACCGTGTATTTATAATGTGTCAGCATTCGAATATTATAGAAGTAATTCTCATCAAAGTTAATAGGAACAGACGTTTGCAATTTATCAAGTGTTAGCACTTGACCCAGAAGAGTGCTAAATGTATAATACTCGTGAAGATTGCATAAGACGTATCTGCACTTGCTTATCGTAATCTTTTGTTTGTACCGTACGTTGACTTACACTAACGATTTTCGTTAGGTAAAGAAAGGTCGTGACAACTCAATGTTGTGTCAAAATTGCCACAAAAATGAAGCAACGATTCATTTATATACAAATGTAAATGGACAACGTCAAGAAATTAACTTGTGTCAAAATTGCTATCAATTACTAAAGAATCAGCAGCAAAATAATTCGAATGGACCAACTAATGCAATGGATCCGTTTGGCTTTGGCAACTTAGACGATATCTTTAGAAGTATGGGTCAAGGGATGCCTAATGACGCAGCTGGCTTTCAGCAAGGACCACAAACTCAAGCAGGCGGTGGCGGCGGCCCTAGAAATCCCCGCAATGGCCAAGGTGGAAATGGTGGTCTGCTCGAACAATATGGTGTTAATTTAACGAATTTAGCACGTGAAGGCCAAATCGATCCAGTGATTGGTCGTGACAAAGAGATTTCACGTGTCATTGAAATCTTAAATAGACGTACAAAAAATAATCCCGTCCTCATTGGTGAAGCTGGGGTAGGTAAAACAGCCGTAGTCGAAGGTCTAGCACAAAAGATCGTTGATGGCGATGTTCCTGCCAAGCTGCAAGATAAACAAGTCGTCCGCTTGGATGTTGTTTCACTTGTACAAGGCACAGGTATTCGTGGTCAATTCGAACAACGAATGACCCAATTAATGGATGAACTTAAAAAGAATGATCAAATTATTCTTTTCATTGATGAAATCCACGAAATTGTTGGTGCCGGTAATGCCGAAGGCGGCATGGACGCGGGTAATGTCTTAAAACCAGCTTTAGCTCGTGGTGAGCTGCAGCTTGTCGGCGCAACCACTTTAAATGAATACCGGACAATCGAAAAGGATTCGGCCTTGTCTAGACGTTTGCAACCCGTTCAAGTCGATGAACCTTCTGTTGAAGAAACCGTTCAAATCTTGAAGGGCTTGCAAAAGAAATATGAAGACTATCATCATGTTCATTACACTGATGACGCAATTACAGCGGCGGCTGCTCTTTCCAACCGCTACATCCAAGATCGTTTCTTACCTGATAAAGCCATTGACTTATTGGATGAATCAGGCTCCCGTAAAAACTTAACGATCAATGCGGTCGACCCTAAAACTTTAGATGAAAAGATTCAAGGCGCTGAAAAGCAAAAGCAAGATGCTTTGCGGCAAGAAGACTATGAAAAGGCCGCCTTCTATCGTGATCAAGTCACAAAGTTTAAGAATATGAAGTCTAAAGATAGTGTTGATCCCGATAATGAACCTACCGTTACTGAAAAAGATATGGAACAAATCGTTGAAGAAAAGACGAATATTCCCGTAGGTGAATTAAAGGCTCAAGAACAACAGCAACTACAAAATCTAGCACCTGATTTGAAAGCTCATGTTATCGGTCAAGATGAAGCTGTTGATAAAGTTGCGAAAGCAATTCGGCGGAATCGGGTCGGCTTTAATAAGTCTGGCCGTCCTATTGGTTCCTTCCTATTTGTTGGACCAACTGGTGTTGGTAAAACTGAATTAGCTAAACAACTGGCACAGCAACTCTTTGGCAGTGAAGATTCGATGATTCGCTTCGACATGAGTGAATATATGGAAAAATTCAGCGTGTCAAAACTTATCGGGTCACCTCCTGGCTATGTTGGTTACGAAGAAGCTGGGCAGTTAACCGAACAAGTTCGGCGGAATCCATACAGTTTGATCTTGTTAGATGAAATTGAAAAGGCACATCCAGATGTCATGCACATGTTCTTACAAATTTTGGATGATGGTCGGTTGACGGACTCCCAAGGACGGACAGTTAGTTTCAAAGATACCATCATTATCATGACTTCCAATGCAGGTCAAGGTAAGACTGAAGCTAATGTCGGTTTTGGTGCCACAGCTACTGGTCAGACGCATTCTGTCCTCGATCGCTTATCTGATTATTTCCAACCTGAATTTTTGAATCGCTTCGATGATATTGTTGAGTTTAATTCCTTAACTAAGGCTAACTTGATGCAGATCGTTGATTTAATGATCCAAGATACGAATAATATGATTGCCGATCAAGGCTTACACATCCATGTGACTGAACCAGTTAAGACAAAATTAGTCGATCTTGGTTATAACCCACAAATGGGGGCACGTCCATTGCGCCGGGTTATCCAGGAACAAATAGAGGATCGAGTTGCTGATTTCTATTTGGATCATCCGGATGAGCACAATCTTGAAGCACGTATGGAAAACGACCAAATTAAGATCACCGCTGGCAAAAGCAATCCTACTGTCACAAAAAGTGCCGAGAAAAAAGAAGATTAATTTTTAAAAATAAAAGCCCTGATACCTCAATGGTGTCAGGGCTTTTTGTTAGTTAATCGATCTAATAACGCCTATAATGTAGATAGAAACCTAAGGGAGGCTGTGATTATGAAACTAATGGATATTACCACAAGTTATCGGGATCTTGTACAAAAGCAACTTGATGGTACAGATGCGAATTATGTTAAAGTTTATTCTATGGGTGCCACAACGATTGTTTATACCAAAGCACCCCGGCATCAAGAATTACTATTGACCAATGATAAGCGCAATATTACCCAAACTGAAATCGACACAGCAATTGAAACTTTGGTCGATCAAAACGTCAATCTCAGTCGTGTAACCAAAGGCCCAAGATTAGCGGAAGTTAGCATTCAAAGCGCCTAATTCCTAAGTTTTTCTAAGATTAGTTTATAAATTCCTTACGACCCCATGTTGATAAAACCCAGTGTGCTACCATGAAACTATAGACAAAGTAAATTAGGGGTATCGTTATGGTAAGGACAACAAATGATTTAAGAAAGCAATATTTCAAACGCAAAGCACAACGTTTGATTCTTAAAAGAGCAGAACAACGCCATCAACAAACAAACGCAGCTTCATTACCACAACCGGCAGTAAGCAATAATGCCAGTAATGTAGCCACGTTAACTGAAACCGATACTAACATTCAACGCGTTATTCCAAAAGATATCGCCGTCACGATTCATTATGTCGATAGTCTAGGTAAGGCATTGCTGGCGCCCGTCACCGTCTATGGGCAATACAAAGCACGCTTGAATATACCCTGGAAAACAATTCCGAGTTATATTTTAGCATCGATTCATCACTTTCAAAAAACGTTCTTGCCGAATCCTAATGGCATCTATCTAATTTATGCCAAGCAGACGGCGGCACCGGTTGTCATTTACCATCGTGATACCCAAGGCAAGTTAATTACCCCACCCGAATTCCTACATGGCAACTTAAATAGTGATTATACCATTGAGCCGCTTTGGGATATGACTCAATTTGTAACCGATATTCAACCCACTGCACAGGGGACTTTTACTAAGAATACAGAACAAGTCCAAGTAACTTATGAAACCATGCAATTACATCCTGTAAAAATCGCACCGGATACGTACATTCAGACTTACCAGCTGACTGCTGTCTTTTCAGAGCCAGATTTAGACCATCATCTAGACAAACCCCTACCTAGATACTCAACTTGGCGCGTATATAAAGCTGTTCAAGAAAAAACAAATCGTACTATTTGGCTTAATTTAGGTGGCTCTATTTGGACATTAGCTAAGGATGTCAAAATTATAACGCAACCAAAGACAAATGAGCTAACAACACCCGCCTTACCAGCATTAAACTATGAAATTATCAATGAAGTTCCCGTTGATCAAAATCTTGAAATCAGTACCAGTCCGCAACGGCCCGTGGTAACGTGGGCTTATCCTTATGGTCAACGTTTATCTCAAACCTATCCCAATGGTGCGACTGTATCTGTTGTCCGTCAGATTCAACTAGACAACTATAGCTTGTGGGCACAATTGGCAGATGGAACCTATATCGAATCTAAATATCTAGCCCAAAATTAATTTTCATATTTAACCGATCAAAAAAGCGGAGATCAGGACAAAACCAACGTTTTGTTTCTGATTTCCGCTTTTTTGGATTTAAACGTGTGTCAAAAGGCAATGACCTCACCTAACCCCAAACCACTCAAATGGAAAGACCCCTATTTGTCGTGATTCTTGTTAGTGCTTAGTCGTTGACCGCCTTTTGTCACACTGCTCATTTACTAGTCCTTGACTGAAGCACTAGCACCAGTATCTGGTTCTGGATTTACAGGTGTTTCAGCGTCTTTCACACTCGCACTGGCACCGGCATCAGTTGTATCACTTGTAGCACCAGTATCTTTGACTGAGGCACTGCCGCCAGTATCAGCCTGCGCACCTGGTACTTTAACAAGCGCTTGGCCGGTTCGCTTCAGATAATCGGCAACGATTGGCCAAATATCAAGTACCCATTCGTTGATACCTCTGAAGGTACCAGCTTCATCACGCATTGCCTTGTAGTAATGCATGATCCATTTTTCATTAATTTTGTTGCCAGGCACTGCCATTTTAATCAAATCAGATTGACGATTGCGTAATGCCCAGATCACTTGTTTAACGTGATCCTTGGCGCGATCTGGATGAACGGCTGCCATAGGGTCACCTACCTGATGCGGATAACGTGGTGCCAACATCTCATCACGATCTAAGAAATGATTGTAATAGATGAATTGGTCATTTTCATCCATATAGGTCAACTCTTGGGCCATTGAATTCAAGAATAAGTTTAGCTGATCTACCGTTAACAAGCCACGGTCCAACTTGACATACGTCTTCCCATCCACCGCATTTGTTTTAGCAGCAGCTTGCTCCACCCAGTCATCGGCTTCCATTGGCACATCAACCGTGGTCTCAGTAGGATGACTGGCAGTTAAGTCTTCTTGCTGCCAAGCATCATCAGCCTCAGGATGTTTCATGGCCCGCAATACTTTGACCCATTTAGCAAATTCCTGCATCACTTTGGTCAAAAATTGAACGGTGTTTTGATCTTTCAAATTACCTTGTGCATCAAATGCCGTCCGTGCATTAGCCAACAAAAACTCATCCATTGGCATGACTAAAGCACCCACACCAGGTGATTCCAAAATCTGCCGTAAACTCAATTGTGCTCTTGAAGTCCCCTGATCTTTATAAGAAGCCCCCACAACCAATACTGGCTTATCCTGCAACGGATGTGCAGTAAAAGATAACCATTCAATAACATTTTTCATGGCCGGTGCCAAAGTGTGGTTATGTTCAGGTGTTGCCAAAATAACTCCGTCAGCGGCTTCAATCTTATGAATTAAATATTGAATGGCCGCACCTTGAGTTTGGTCTTTTTGCCGGTCAAACATTGGGACATCAGCAATACTTAAAATTTCAATGTCAGCGACACCCTGGTATTTGCTAGCAATGTAAGTTAATAGTTTACGATTATATGATTCTTCAGCAATAGATCCAGCGATTCCAACGAATTTCATCATCGTGGCCCCCTCTTAATTTTCCGTATGTTCCCAGTCAACATTGGCTGCATCTTGACGGTGTTGTGCTAATGTATGCGTTAGTTTTTTCGTCATATCCACAAAAATATCAAAGTCTTGCATCAAACCATCCAAACGCTTGACTAGAGTTTGGTTCGTCAAATTGCCCTGTTCGTCAAAGGCAGATAATGAATGGCCCACCATAAATTCAGAATTTGGCATGAGAAAAGCACGTACTTCAGGTGAATCAAGAATTTGCCGCAATTGTGCTTGAGCTCTGGAAGTGCCCAAGGCCCCGTAAGATGCCCCGATGATCAACACAGGTTTACCCGCTAGTGGCTCAATAAAATAAGACAGCCAAGCTAAGGCCGAACTTAACATTGCCGGCACGGCATGATCATACTCTGGGGTGGCAATGATCACACCATCTGCCGCACTGATTTTTTTAGCCAACTCAGTTACTTCGGCGGGTACACTATGATCAGGTGTTTTGTAGAACAACGGCAGCGTGCCAAGATTGACTAACTCAATTGACACTTTCTCCGCATAGTGCTGTTGCATATATTGTAAAAGTTTCAAATTAGTTGAATCAGTCGCATTGGTTCCAGGGATTCCAATATAATGTTTCATTATGCTCAACATCCTTCTTGTTAGATCAATTTGACCTAATACATATTAAACAAATCACAAAGCTATTATGTCATAGTCTTGTGTACTATTCAATCATAGTTGTTTTTGTTCGCGTATCATAAACTTGACCACTCTGGGTAATCACAATGGCATCAACGTCTGACAACAATGAAACAGTTTTCAAGATTGATGCCACGGGTTTGCCAAAAAGCTCGGTTGTCCATATTTCCCCGGTCACTGACTGGTTAGATAGAATTGTTAGACTTGTGACATTAGTTTCAATTGGATAACCAGTATGACGATCTAGAATGTGATGGTATGTCCCCGATTGGGTCACCAACTGACGTTCATAAATGCCTGAAGTAACTACCGAACGATTGACAACTGGGATCACCAATTTATAGTTGCCTAAGGGCAATTTAGGATCTTGAATCCCCACATGCCAAGCTTGATCTGTATGGCTCGGATTTTGGCCTATTGCAATTACATTACCGCCTAAATTCAGTAGTGCTGACGTAACACCAACCTTTTTGAGATAGCGCACCAGCAAATCCCCAATATACCCCTTTGCTAAAGCACCTAGATCAATCTCCATACCTGCTTGTAGTAAAAAAACTTGATGCACTGCGTCATCAAGTTGAATATTGTTCGGATCAATTTTAGCTAAAGCTGTTTGAATTTCTGCATGGCTTGGCACTCGCGCATCGGCAAAACCGATATGCCAAGTTTTTACTAAAGGCCCTATAGCAATATTCAAATTACCGTCTGGTAACCGACTGTAAAACTTGCCAAGTTTGATCAAATCATATAGCTCTGGATGTACCTGCACACCATGTTGGCCCGCAAAACGATTGACTTGCATTAACTCCGAAGCAGCATCATTGGCACTAAAGCGATGTTCATAAATCTTTAACCGTGCCGCACAAGTTGCCAAAATTGGCTCTGGATCGTCATGGGTCACGGTCAATGTAATGACCGTACCCATTAAATGAATCGTCCTAGTTTGCGTTGTCATGTGTCTTCATCTCTGATTCGTATAAATTATAGTTTTGCTGTTAATTTCACATCCGGATATTTGTCATGGAACCAGCGTTCAGCAAAAGCATTTTCAAACAAGAACAATGGCGCCCCATGCACATCTTTGACCAATAGATTTCGTGAAGAGGACATCTTTTCATCCAATTGTTCAGGATCAACCCAACGTGCTGTCCGCGAACCAATTGGGGTCATGATCACTTCAGAATTATATTCATTTTTCATGCGAAATTGGAAGACTTCAAATTGCAGTTGTCCCACAGCCCCCAGAATATAATCATCAGTCGTATAGGTCCGATACAGCTGGATCGCCCCTTCTTGAACAAGTTGCTGCATCCCCTTATGGAATGATTTTTGTTTCATGACATTCTTAGGTGTCACGCGGACAAATAATTCCGGTGTAAATTGTGGTAAAGGCGCAAACTTGATTTTTTCTTTACCTTGATAAATACTGTCGCCGATTTGGAAATTCCCAGTATCATATAAACCAACAATATCACCAGCCACTGCATTTTCAACATTCTCACGTTCATCCGACATAAATTCAGTCGCATTATTCAAACGTAAGGTTTTTTGCGTCCGAGCTAAAGTGACATCCATACCCTTCTCAAAAACACCAGAGCAAATACGAACAAAAGCGATTCGGTCGCGATGATTGGGATTCATATTCGCTTGAATTTTAAAGACAAAGCCAGAGAAACGGCGATCTTCCGGGCTCAAACTTTCATCGCCATCGTTAATGACATGTTTGGCTGGCGCTGGTGCCATTTCCAAGAATGACTGCAGAAAAGTCTCCACCCCAAAATTCGTTAAAGCTGACCCGAAAAAGACTGGTGTCTGGTCGCCCCGCTTGATTTTATCTGGATCAAAAGCATTACCAGCTTCGTTCAAAAGATCCACATCATCCAACGCTTGTTGGTAAACATTATCCTTAACCAAATCGCTAGCTACAGTTAATTGCCCTTGCTCATCTAAAGGCAAGAACCGCTGGGCTTCTGTTTCAGGCCGATAAAGTTCAACGCGTTGATTAGCTCGGTCATATAGACCCTTTAGGCCCTTACCCATACCAATGGGCCAATTCATCGCATAACCCTCAATATTTAACAGTTCTTCTAGTTCCGCAATCAAATCTAGCGGTTCCCGACCATCGCGATCTAGCTTATTCATGAAAGTAAAAATCGGAATGCCCCGCTGTTTAACAACTTTGAATAATTTTTTAGTTTGTGGCTCGATACCCTTAGCCGAATCAATCACCATGACAGCAGCATCCACCGCCATCAAAGTTCGGTACGTATCCTCAGAAAAATCCTCATGTCCTGGTGTATCTAAAATATTGATCCGTTTACCAGCATAGTCAAACTGCATCACGGAACTTGTGACTGAGATGCCCCGCTGCTTTTCAATTGCCATCCAGTCTGAAGTAGCGTAATGACCGGATTTTTTACCCTTAACCGTCCCGGCACTGCGGATGACACCACCTAGTAAAAGTAATTGTTCTGTAATTGTCGTCTTACCAGCATCCGGGTGAGAAATGATGGCAAACGTACGCCGTTTATCCACGGCTGTTTGTAAATCTGCTAATGTATTCAATCCTAGCCTCTTTCTTTCTTAATTAGATCAACGCTGTTTCTATCATTTATTTGATTAAAAATCAAATGGCCTGCTGCTGCAATCTTAAGCCTATGATGGCTCACGCTCAGTATCTGGCGTCACACTTTCAGGCCGTTTGACCACAATCGTTTCTAGTCTTGACCCATCCATTTTTTCAGTAAATAAATGAATATCATTAGGCAGGACCAATTCTAGTCTTTGATGATTGGCTGGAATCACACCTAACTCAGTGATCATGTAACCAGCAATCGTATCAACATCGGGGTTATCAATATCTGTATGAAAATAAGCATTAAAATCATCCAAGGGCATCTTCCCTAAGACCACAAACTCAGTCTCACTTAAAGGTGTAACCAACTGCTCGGCTTGATCAGATTCATCATCGATCTCCCCAACGATCTCTTCCAGTAAGTCTTCAATTGTAACCAAACCGACAACGCCACCATACTCATCTAATAAAATAGCCATTTGTTGTTGGGTTTTCTTAAACTCTAACAGTAAATCATCGATGGTCATTGTCTCCGGAACAAATAAAGGTTCTGTCATGACGTCCGCTAATTTTAACGTATCAAAGCCCACTTCATGAGCCATGCGTAAAATATTCTTGATGTGTACTAACCCAACGACCGTGTCTTTTTCCCCTTGATAAACGGGGACACGGGAGTATGGCTCACTCAAAATTTGAACGATATTTTTCTGATCATCATCATCAAGATTGACCATAAAAGCATCTGTTCGCGGTACCATAACTTCTCGCGCCATTTTATCACTAAAAGAAATAATTCCAGATAACATTTCGAATTCATCCGGCGCAATAATCCCCGTTTTACGTGAATTTTGGATCACAGATAACATCTCATCCCGGGTCATTTGGTCGCTTTCTTTGGAGAAATCAATCGGCACGATTTTCAATAATAAGTTTGTCGAAGCTGATAACAGCCAAACAAAGGGCCGCATGGCATAACCGACAATTTGTACCGGTCGAACTGTAAATTTAGCGACTGCCTCTGCTTTAGAGAGCGCTACTTGTTTCGGGAATAACTCCCCAAAAACTAATGAAACATACGATAAAGCAATTGTGATCAGAACCACAGCAATCTCATGAGCTGCCGGGATATCACCAAGAAGTGGCGTTAAATAGCCTGCCAAGGAAGTCGCTGCACTAGCTGAAGATAAGAACCCAGCAAAGGTAATTGCCACTTGAATTGTTGCTAAAAAGCGAGAGGAATTATTCATAACCCCAATCAACTTCAAAGCTTTCTTATCGCCAGCATCGGCTTCAGATTGAATCTTACCTCGATTAACAGACACGATCGCCATTTCTGCGGCCGCAAAAAAAGCATTTACCATCGTTAAAATAATGATCAAAATTATCTGCCCTGTGGCCGAACCACCATCACCACTCATAGTTGTTTTCACTCTTTTCTTAAATTAATTATAGTAAAAAAATTATAGCAATTTAACCTAGGAAATTCAATTTTTATCCTTACGTTCCGTCGTGTCATGCCCGTCAATCGGTATCTCTGGCTCGGAAATATCCGTCTCGCGACTCAACCGATATAGGTTGATCATATAAGTGACAACTGTTTTAGCAACCGCATAAACCGGAATTGCTAAAATCATCCCCAATAATCCAGCTAAATTACCAGCAGCTAGTAAAATTAAGATGATCGTTAACGGATGAATATTCAGTGCTTTGCCAACGACATTAGGATAAATAAAGTTCCCGTCTACCTGCTGCACGATCAAAACTACAATAACCACCGCGATCGCCTTGGGAAAAGAAATCGTAAAGGCAATGATCAAAGCCGGGGCAATACCAATGTATGGTCCCAAATAAGGGATAATATTGGCAATCCCGGCAATGAACCCTAATAGAAAAGCATAGGGCATGCCTAAAATCGTGTAGCCAATAAATGTAAACGTGCCGACGAACAAACACTCAATCATTTGGCCCGCAAAGTAGCGGGAAATCGTGGCATTCATCTTATGAAGCAGTTCGCCAACTTGACTCCGAAAACGTTCAGGGAAGAAGCGTTGAATATTCGGGCCAAAACGATAACCGTCTCGTAAAAAATAAAATAGAATCACTGGGATCGTAATCAAATTGATCACGATATTAGCCGTCATACTGACAACCGAGCCTAAATTACTGGTCACTGCCATGAGACTATTCTTAGCTAAAGTACTGGGCTTAAAACTTTTCCCTTGGAGCAAAGATTCTAAGTTGAGTTTCCGTAACCAAGGATGTTCGCTTGCTTTGGCTAATAAGTGCTGTAATTCGCGAATAAATTCTGGCAAGTTGTTGACCAATGATGTGATCTGAGAAACCAAATTAGGAATCACCGTCATGACGATCCCCACAAGTGCCAAAATCAACGCCAAAAATACGATCAAAATACCTAAGCCACGTTTAATTTTTACTTTTTCTAGTAAATTGACAATGGGATTCAAAAGATAATACAGAAATCCGGCCGCAACAACTGGTGTAAATAAAGTCGAAATAAAAGTACCAATTGGTGCAAATAGAAATTGAATCTTAGATAAGACCAATATCAAAGTGGCAACAAGCAATAAAATCCCCAGCCAAAGGATGATTCTGGACTCTTTCATTTTTTTTACCATAAATATGAACTCCCTAAAGAAGGATTTTATACTATAATACATTATAATATAAATATTGAGGTGCTTTATGTCAGTTAAACATACAAAAGATATACATAGCGAAATATACCAAGCTGCTTTGAAGATTCGTAAAGCTGTTTTTGTGGTCGAACAGCATGTGCCCCTCGCTCTTGAAGTTGATGACAATGAAGCCAAAGCCATTTATTTTGTGGCTTATGATCAGGCACAACCGGTGGCAACAGCACGACTATTGCCGTTAGCTGACAAAGATTACAACTTAGTTCAGCGCGTTGCTGTGCTAGCAGATCATCGCCAACAACACTTAGGGGCTACAATAATCAAAGCCTTGATTGCCTACCAGCAGCAAAACTTTCCCCAAAAAGCCCTACAATTAGGTGCCCAGCAGCATGCCATTCATTTTTATGAGAAATTAGGATTTAAGTTAATGCCGGAAATACCTTTATATATGGATGCTGGTATGCCCCACCGCGAAATGCGTCAAGAATTTAGTTAGGAGTCTATCATGTCAAATAAAAAAGCAATTCTTGTTTACACCTTTTTGTTAGTTATTCCTTATATTTTAAGCCTTGCCTTGATCGGCATTGCCTTTAATGCCTTAGTTCTTCACAGTGCAAGTTTATGGCGGACAATTATTGGCAGTATTGTTGGCAGCTTTATCATGCTGGCTGTCAAAGTGACGGTTGAGCGGCCGCTTGAGATTATTTTAGATTTTGTAAATAATAAATTTTTGCGTTTTCTAGTTAATAGTTTCTGGATCACGCAATCGCACCGCAAAATTATTTCTAATTTGATCGTTGATTTTGTGCTCTCAGGTGTTTCTACCTGGGGCATTCGTCAACTCTTCACGCAAAATCAAATTTGGGGCAGCTTGCTTGGTGTCGTGATCGCAGCCATGTTTGTTTTCACATTGATTGGCGCCTACTTAGAATACGATTTGCTTAGTGTGGATGGGGCAGAATAGTATTTCTTTTATATTGATTTTGAAAAAAACAGCTGATGTTCGCTATCACGAACACGAGCTGTTTTTTATCTTTATAGTTAGCTGAAACGCGCGACAAAAGGCAACGACTTCACCTAACTGTGAATGTCTCAAATGGACAAACCACCATTTGTCGCCATTCTTGTTAGTGCTCAGTCGCTAACCGCCTTTTGTCGCGCTCTTAATCATAATAGGTTTCGTCGCCATTATTGGTTTCCTTGCCTAGATAGATGTATTGGGTGAGTTTGGTTACTTCAAATTGTGGATTTAAATCATAATATTCCAAAAAATAGGGTTTATCGGTTTGGCCTAAGTGGTTGGGTAACTGGACGTGTTGTTTTTCAAGTTTATCCATAGCTAATCCGACAATACTATTGAGTGGCAGCTGCCAGATTTGGGTTTGTGTTGGTGTTTCATTAAAAGCAACTTCACTGGCTGGTAAGACAATATTTTTGAACTCTGTGGGTGCTTGAATCTCTGCTGAAAAAATACCACCGATCCAAGCAACGAAACTGTAAGGTGAAAAAACAACCAGTGTTGCTCGGGTCAAGGTTTGCTGTTGGTCTAAAGCAAACTGGTCTAACCGATCTAAAGATCCATCATCAGCCATTTCAAGCCAAGCTGAAGCCAAACTGCCTTTTTCATCTAACATCGACGGTAAAAAAGGTTTACCAATGAATTGTAATGCACTTACTTGTTTTGTAGCTGTCATGACATGATTAACTCCTAACTGGTTGCCACTTGGCTTGTCCCATCTAAATAATTGATGTGATAGCCATTTTGAATATTGAAAATATAAATATTAAACGAAATTTGATCATCTTCAATGGAGCGGCCTTGCATCTGAATACCCCGGGCGACAAGTTCATTGCCTACAAAAACAGGCCGAACTTGATAACGAACATGATGGCCCGTGGTTTTGATATAATTAGCAACGCGATTTTCATAATAAGTCATCGCTGGATCGTTCAATGATCGCGTCCCCGTCACGAGATTTTTTAAATTATTATTTTGACCTGTCAGCTGGTAGCCAATCAAATGACACCGATTATAGAGCCAATCCTGGTGATTTCCGATGCGAATCTTCTTGTTATGATACCCTGTAGGCCGGACATAGAGGCGTTCTCGTTTCTCCGTTGGCATTAAATCTTTACCCAGCATGGCATCAGCCACACCCGCACGATTATATTGATCTAAATCACTATAATGCTGCCAGCTGCCGCGGGCCAAGGAAAGATCACTTTGACTAAAGGTCGGCTGATTATTATTAACAGCAATAATCTGACGCCCATTATATTGCAGATCAGCCAATTGTTGATCAGAAGCAACGGTACCTTGTGTCGACTTTGTTTGATTATTTGCAGGTGGCTGCGCCTGTGATTGACTTGAACTTTGGATACTGCGTGTTTCATTAATTGGATATGTGGGTGTGGTTTCATGGCTGGAATTGTGGCCTAAATACGTGACCAATGCCACCAGTACAACAAACATACCCAAAACAGCTTTCGGCAATTTAGTCTGCGGCTGTTTTTTTCTTGCCATTGATGCTCTGCCTCCTAATTGAACTCAAAAACGAGACCGGTTAGACAAAACCTAAGTTCTGCTCCGGCCCCGCTTCTACGCTGCGATTCTCATTGACGATGGGATAGCTCCAGATAGCGATTATACCAAATATCAACGTACTCTTTTGAAAATGGACCGCGTTTGTTATTGATCCAATCGACTAGTATTTTAACATTTGCTTTTAAAATGTGATCCACTTCAGCGGAATAATGCCACTGTCGTGCATGCGCTTCGTACTCATCCACATCTAACAAACGTTTTTCACCGTTTGCAAAAACCTTAACATCTAAATCATAATCGATATACTTCAGCGCCTCTTTGTCTAATACATAAGGCGACGCCAAGTTACAATAATACGCCACGCCACTTTCGCGAATCATGGCAATAATATTAAACCAGTAACGCTTATGAAAATATATAATTGCCGGCTCACGGGTCAACCATCGACGGCCATCGGATTCGGTTACTAATGTATGATCATTGCAACCAATCAACTCATATTCGCTGGTCTTTAAAACCATTGTGTCTCGCCAGGTCCGATGTAAGCTCCCATCATGTTTATAACTTTGAATCGCAATGTAGTCTCCTTCTTTGGGAACAAGCATTGCCGACCCAGCTTTCAAATACGATTTCCTGTAATATTATAACAGAAAATAAGCCTTTTTCCTAAACATTCTTTTGGTAAGCAGCAAAGCGGGCCTGCAATTTTTTCTGCAATGTCGGTAGCCCTTGCGCCGCTATGGCAGCAGTCGTAAAAAAGCGGCCGGGAAAGTAGGCCAGATTTGCGTTGGCATCAATGCTTGCCGTGTATAACGTCAACTGCCAATGTAGATGTGTAAAAATATGAGTTACTGGCTTGACTGGTAGCAGTTGCACCTGTTGCAATGTCAATTCGTATTGAGCCTTAAAAAAAGCAGCGATTTGCGTTGACGTGATCACTTTTTGACTTTCTGACAACAGATTAGCTTCATTGATCAATGGATAAGTATATAAGCCACTTAAAACACCTTTAGCTGGGCGTTCTTGTAACAGCACCCGTCCCTGTTCATCATGGATCACCAGCGCCAAATACTGTTCGCGTTTTTTCTTGATTTTTTTAGTCTTAACTGGTCGTTCTAACTGCTTGCCTTGGGCATAAGCCTGACAATACGGCTGTAATGGGCAAAGCAGACAAGCGGGATCTTTGGTTGTACAAATACTTGACCCCAGATCCATCACGGCCTGATTAAAATCACCCGGCCGCTCTTTGGGTACCAGTGGAGCGATCTCGTTGGCAAAATGCTGCCTGGCTGAGCTTTTGCTAATGTCAGTGGTGTCATCGAATAAGCGGCTAAAAACACGATAGGCATTACCATCCACTGCGGGAACGGCTTCTCCAAAAGCAATACTGGCAATAGCACCAGCGGTATATGGCCCGATGCCAATGATCTGTTCCAGCTCGGCTGCTGTCTGGGGGAACGTGCCATGATAATCCGTCATGATCTGCTGGGCTGCACGTTTTAAATTACGCGCCCGAGAGTAATACCCCAGACCTTCCCATAATTTCATCAGGGTATCATCAGGCACTTGTGCCAAATCAGCCAAAGTTGGTAAGGCTTGAATGAAGCGTTCAAAATAAGGCATCACCGTTTGTACCTGCGTCTGTTGCAGCATGATTTCTGACAGCCAGACATAATAAGGTTCCTGATTCTCTCGCCAAGGTAACGGGCGTTTATTTTGATCATACCAATTTAAAAAATCACTTTGTAAAGCTTTAATTTCATTATTATTCATGTTTGTCTATCTATTCATCCTTCATCTGCAGCTTGTTTTTCGTCAAGAAACCGCTGGATCATGTCTAATTTGAACCCTTTACGATACAAGCCTTGCTTAATCTTTTGGATGCCTTGAGGTTTGGTCGCTTGCCGCCGCCACAATTTCTCACCAGCATTGACCAACGCGTCCCATTCGGCATCGTCATCCCGATCTAGGGCAACTGCTTGTAATGCTTGATCGATCACCTCCGTTGTAAACCCTTTTTGCATCAAGTTCTGTTTGATTTTTTGCTTTAGCTGAATAAAAGATTTATTATGCGTGGTGCGTATCAATTTTTGTAGGAGTTCGACAGCATTATCTACTTGCTGCTCAACCGGATAGTCGCTCACTAGTTTATCTTCAATCAGATTACGATCAATACCCTTTTGAAATAATTTTTGACTGATCGATCGCGGGCCTTTTTTTGTGAGCCGTGCCTCAGTTCGCACGTAACTTGCCGCAAAATCAGCATCGTCAAGATAGTTTAAGTCCTTCAATTTAGCTATAATAGCTTTAACGGTTGCGGTTGTATAATCTTGATCGTACAGATAATCGCGCATTTCTTTTTCAGACCGCAATTGATAAGATAAGTAGTTCAGCGCTTTACCATAAGCTTTAGCCTGGTCATCTGCTTTTTTGATCTGCTCAACTTGAGCTTCCGTCAGTTCCAATCCCTTCATTAGGGTGAACTGGATCAAAACCGATTCGGCCACTGGAAAAGCATAGGCTTCGTCTAAATAAATATTGTACCGATCTTTATGGCGCTTTTGTGCCTCGATTTTGGTAATTTTCATTGCTGGCTCACTTTCATTCTAAGTATTTTAAGGAGTTTATATGTCTAAATCTACAAATTCAGATCCCGTTCAAGTTTCAGTTGGTCAAAAATTCCCTTTGACCATCAAACGTCTAGGTATCAACGGCGAAGGGATTGGCTACTTCAAACGTAAGATTGTTTTCGTCCCGGGGGCGCTGCCTAATGAAGTCATCACCGCTAAAGTGACCGAAGTTGATCCTAAATTTATTCGCGCCAAATGCCAACGTATTCGAAAAGCCTCTGCCGATCGAGTCACCCCTAAAGATGCCCTCTACGGTCAAGTTGGCGGTCTAGAATTGGCCCACATGTCCTATCCGGCACAGCTGCGTTTTAAACGTGATGTTGTGGTCCAATCACTAGAGAAATTCAAACCCACGGGCTACCAACATTATAATCTAAAACCAACGATTTCAGCCAAACCCACCCATTATCGTAACAAAGCTCAATTTCCCGTGCAAAAAGTCGATGATCGTGTGATCGCGGGCCTCTATCAAGAAGGCAGCCATCATTTAGTGGATATCGAAACGATCAGTACGCAAATGCTATTGGTAGACAAAACCTTGCATCAATTGAAGCGCGTCCTCCAAGAGACAGATGCACCAATCTACGATGAGCAAAAACATACAGCCGGTATTCGTCATTTAGTCGTTCGGGCTTCAGCCACCACCAAACAGATTCAAGTTACTTTGATTGTTTCCGACCGCAGTCTATTACAATCGCCTAAATTATTTGGTCGGATTCAAACTCGGATTCCTGACATTACAAGCCTATTCATCAACGTCAATTCTAAGCGAACTTCCCTAATTTGGGGCGATCACACCGAAAAAATTTATGGACCCAATTGGATCCAAGAAAAGATACACGGCAAAGTATTTAATTTATCACCGCAAGCTTTCTTCCAATTAAATCCACGCCAAACACAAAAGCTCTATCAATTGGCTGCAGATGCTTTTCATTTTACCGGTCAAGAAACTCTGGTTGATGCTTATTGCGGCGTAGGAACCTTAGGCATCACCTTCGCTGATCAAGTCAAGGCAGTTTGGGGTATGGATATTGTCCCCGAAGGTATTGCCGATGCTAAAGAAAACGCCCGCTTGAACCAAGTTACCAATTGTCATTATTTAGTGGGGAAAGCAGAAGAATTATTAGTCCACTGGTTTGAAACTGGCAAACAAATTGATGCCCTAGTCGTCGATCCACCACGAGTTGGGCTTTCCCCCAAACTGACGCAAGCCATTATCCAAGCGAAACCAAAACAGTTTGTTTATATTTCGTGCAACCCTTCAACCTTAGCGCGCGACTTAGTCACCTTAAGTAAAGCTTATCAAGTCGATTATATTCAGTCCATTGATATGTTCCCTCAGACGGCGCGTTGTGAGGCTGTGGTCAAATTAACCTTAAAATCTTAGGAGGCACACCCATGCAAATTTATTTTGCCAATAGTTTATTCTCACAAGCAGATCAAACATTTAACCAAACAACGGTAGCCATGATTCGCGCGACTTATCCCGGGACCACCGTTTATTTACCTCAAGAAAATGCGGCGATCAATGACAAACAAGCCTATGCGGATTCCAAAATGATTGCTCAAGCAGATACTGACGAAGTCTTAAAAAGTCAGTTGCTGATCGCCGTCTTGGATGGTGTCACGATTGATGCTGGTGTCGCCAGTGAAATTGGTGTGGCTTACGCCAAACAGATTCCGATTCTAGGGCTTTATACGGATACGCGTCAGCAGGGCGCTGAGAATCAGAAAAAGTTGACGGCTTTACAAACGATCGCTGAAAATCAATTTCATTACCTGAATCTATATACCACTGGTTTAATCAAGTTAAATGGTGCAATTTATAACAATATTGCAGATTTAATTCAAAATATCGGTCAATATTTACAAAAATAGTTATTACAATCCCTTTAAAGTTTGTTTCAGTTCCGTTACAACATGCTAACGATTTGATTTAATTGCCACATCCGCCAAAAAGTTCTTGTATAGTAGTCCTTGTTGAAGGAAGCACAAGTTCACCTTTTGGAGGATGTTTTTTAATGAAGATCAAAAATTTACTATTATCAGTCGTTGCACTTGGTACTTTAACGACAACTTCTGTTGTTTCTGTTGCAACTAGCGTTTCTGCAGATGCAAACACATCTATTAGCGCTGTCTACTACGCATCAGCTACCACACAAGTTTTCTCAGCACCAAATGGCACACAAACTGCCCAAACATTACCAACTGGCAGTGCATGGAAAGTTACCAATAAAACCGTCGTGAATGGTCAAACTTGGCTGCAAGTCGGCGGCACTGAATGGGTCACAGATCAAACTATGTCTGAAAACCCAGTCCCAACTGCAACTGACGGCGTGATGTATGTCACTGGTCAATGGGGCGCAGCTGTTTACAACTCACCTTACAGTGATCATCAAAATACAGGCCGCGTTTTGGAAAAGAACTCAGGCTGGAAAGTCACCCAAAAAGTCGATGTTGATGGCACAACTTGGTATCAAGTCGGCGGCGATGCTTGGATCTGGGGTGGCGATCTAAGCGACCAACAACCCGTTGTTCAAGCACCAGGTCGGGTCATGAATGCCACTGCTTATGATCCTCGCGTGTTAGGCAACTATACTTTTGGTTATGATACCGTAGCAGCCAACCTCAGCGTCTTCCCACGAGGCACAAAACTGCGCATCACTTTTGCCAATGGCACAACTAAAGATTATGTCGTTCGTGATACAGGTGGTTTTGCCTATGCTAATCCGAACCAAATCGATATTGCCATGCCAAACGGACAAGCAATGCAATTTGGCCGCCAGAATGTAACGGTCAGTGTCCTTAACTAATAACGCAAATATCGTATCCATTTAAAAGAACGCATGCCTAAAATTGGCATGCGTTCTTTTTTGGGTTATCTGATATAGTGATTTTTAATCGACACCGATTTACCGTTTCAATTGCGGCTCAATCACACTGACCCACAAAACCCTTAGCAGACTGTAAGCAACAATGGCGCCCACTAGCGCACTCATCAAAAAACTGGGCACGAATAGCCACAAGGCGCCAGTTGTCCCAAGGAATAATTTAGCAATTGGATAGGCCACCAAAGCCCCAATCAAGCCTGTACCCACGAGTTCACCCAAAGCTGCCAGCCATAATTTATGCGTGTACTTAAAAACCATCCCAACCATAAAAGCGCCAATCATACTACCAGGGAAAGCTAAAATCGTGCCTGTCCCAAAAAGATTTCGAATGAGTGAGGTAATAAAAGCTTGCGCTAAAGCGTACCATGGCCCCACTAAAACGCCACTGACAACATTGATCAAGTGCTGCATTGGTGCAACTTTAGCAACCCCAATTGAGAAACTAAATAAACTTCCACCTAAAACACCTAACGTACTTAATAAAGCAGTGATCACCAATTTCCGAACATTTGTCTGTTTCATATGACAACCTCCTAAAAATACCTGCCCTCACAAACACGAAGACAGGTATTTTTGTCATATGTACCCTACAAAAAATAAGCTCCCTACGCGAGTGTTAACTCAACAGGTTCAACGGGTCTAGTTTCCACTATCTCAGCCAATCGGCACCCCGGTTTTTATGAATTTTTATTATACCGACAATCCAGTTTTAGTGCAATGTTTTGTTGCAACGATCATTTCGTTCAAGTAAAAAACAGCCCACTTTAAGTATAAGTTAAACATTTACCGACCATTTATTTTTAGCAATAAAAAATAACACAAAAGTTAATTAATCATAAGCATTTACTATGATAATATTTATCATTCATGCTATGATGCCTTTGGAAATCATTCTAATAAAAAATAAAGAGGCGGTTATGATGATTATTCCTTGGGAAAGAACAGCGATGTACAACACGCTAATGGCTGTTGCCACTGGAGTTGCCCTTATTTTACTTGTTTGGTTCAGTCAAATTTACAAAAAGCGGCTCATTCATAATTTAGATGGTTGGATTGCTGCATTTGCACTACTAGGCGTCATCTTAGCACTCACCGGTTTACACATGACATTGACTTGGCCTTTAGCAAAAGTAGGGTTTCCCTTTGACAATATAATTTTTGGAGAGCCTTCTACTGCCTTTGGTTTTATATTATTGGCCTTTACTTACCTATTAATTCGATTACGAAACAATCTAGAAAAGCAAACATCGCTTAAAAATGAACAAGCAGCTTTAACTAATTTTAACGATTCACTTAAACCCCTCTCTATTTTTATCACGGCTATGGGTTTGGCTTTAGTCGCAATTGCAATCGCTGGAATGGTTTATCAGCTTTTTGCGGCGCCACCGCAAGAGCCTATTTCAGGAATGTTCGCTACCCATCCTCATTCTAATCACAAGCAATATCAACGCAATAATCAAACCATACCAAATAATTTTTCCTAATGGATGGAATGGATTAACGGTAATGCCAAACCCTTTCTTTCTAAGTACCAAGATTGGTGCGTGCTGATATTGAGCTTTCTCATAAGCACTTTGCATCCACTTAAGATTGAAATACAAAAATAGTGCCATCAATGTGAGTGAAACTAGACTAATTAACTTGAGCAGGCGCGCATTGCCATTAACGAGTGGAATTGCTGCAATTGGGAGCAAAGCTAGTAGCAATGTGATCGGTGTTAACAAACGATATCTTTTTTCTTTTTGTTTGTCAGTAGCTGTTGATGTTGTCATTTTTTTCATAAGGCTCATCCTTTCTTTAAAACCACTAAGAAATTGGTATAAAGTTTTCGGATCAATCACCCTAGATATTACTACAGCTTTATGAAAATTCAAGGCACAAAAAATAACCTTAACTACCGACTGATTTTGCCGTAGCCAAGATTATTTTTAACTCATTCAGACAAATGACGAATCTGACTTTGATATTGTACAATAAATTCAGCTAGCCGCACCGCATCCATATCAGTGAGCACCCCTAAGAGTTTCCGTTGCACCAATTGATTAGTAGGCACAATATAGGTCTTGTGAACAACGACATACGAAGGTTTCTTGAGCCCGGCTGCTTGCCATTCTCTAATTGGATAATAAACAGCCCTGACTGCCGACGACTTATTATGATACTGATTCGTAATCTTATAAATCCTCGTGCTACCTACATGTGGCACCATGACTAAGGCATGCCGATATTTAGCACCGTGCTGACCATCAAAAGAAACATCCGCCAAGTAAATCTGATATGTCTGCGGTGTTGGCATTAATCACTCAGCCCTCTTTCATCCATTTATCAAAATCTGGAGATTGTTTCGAATCATAGTGTCCCTTTTCATCAAGTGGCACATTCTCATTCAGCACGTTGGCTAAGATTTTTTCCCAGTCAGAGACTGTCGGAACTTTAGCAAAAACAACATGACCCTCATCATCAGGATAAACGGCAAATTTGGTGCCAGGTTCGATGCCTAACTTTCGCCGTAATTCAGCTGGAATGACGACTTGTCCCTTTGAAGACATGGTGGTCGATAACTCATCCATCTTCGTGACCTCCTTATAGAAAAGCGACTTACGTTTTACGTCTTACTTTCATTATATTATCATTCAGTGCTGGTCAACTAACAAGATAAATGCCCGTTTTTTACGCACAAAAAGAGACCATCTTGTCGGCGTCCGGCACGATGATCTCTCAACTCTTAACGGAAGAATAATTGATATCCATTTTGTTTTTGGAAACTTGAATAACTTTCCACCTCAAAACTTCTATTCAATTGTAAATCTCAGAACGATGATTTGGTGACATATCTGCTATTTTTTGTAACTGTCTGCTTAAACATGCTTTACAAAGCTAATGTTCACCAGCTAGATTTTTTCAGTACACCAAACATTCGCTTAGTTCGGAAATATGTCTCGTTATCAGACATACACCTCCACATAGTAAACTTTTGGGACAAACATACTTTATGGTATCAATATAAACTATGTTTGTTGCTAGGCGCTGTACTTGAATTCAGTCACACAACAGATACGTAATCCATGTGGCCAATTATTCAAGCCAACTCGGGTTTGATTCTTAAATGAAGAAACCCTCAATTCATCTCAATACTTTTTGAACCACTTATTAAATCTTGATACTCACTTAATACTTGATTAATCGGTACTTTGATGCTTGATTGTAATTCATTTGAATCTGAAACTCTAAAACTTAAAGCTGATGCTTTGTAACTTGATGAAACTAATCAATATCGATATTGATCTAAAACTAAACTCTTAGGTGAATCTCTTCAGCTATAGCTTAGTGTTGCTGAAACAATTCAATTCATAAGCGGATCAGGCTCAGCCTTGAATTGCTTTTCAGGATATCAATTGCTTTTATCCTTCCGTGACTATAATATAACACGCACTGTAAACGGTTGCAACCCTTTTAAATCAAGTTATTTATTATTTTTTATAATCAAAATTTACACATTTATTACACACATTCACTTATTGCCGTTGCTAAGCCGTTTCTGTACTATAACAAAGAATTTCTTCACCTTTGATAACCATAATTAAAAAGTAGGTGCACATAAAACCGTCGTCTTATCTCACCTACTCGATAGTCACCTATTTAGTTATTTAGCCTTATAAACACGTTTCTTATCAACAATACCTGCAAAGTAATACTTCGCAAAGGGATCGTCATCTGTTAGAGCTTGATTTTCAGATTCAGGGTCTAGCTGGGCAGTAAACTGGGCTTCATAATCATCTAAAGCCAGTTTTTGGCGCTTAGCTAACAAATCTAAATAATACATCGGATCTAGTTGGGCCTTGAATTCTGGCTGCAAAACACCAGAAAAGAATTCACCCACAGCGCCAGAACCATAAGAATACAATCCGATCCGCATCCCCGGCTGTAAAATTGCATCATTATCTAATAACGATAATAATGCTAAGTATAATGAGCCGGTGTAAATGTTCCCAATTTGACGGCCATATAACGTTTCTTGCTGGTAATGCTGCTGCAATTCATTTTGTTTAGCTTCATCTACTTGTGGTAAGATTTCACGCATCGCCTTCAACCCCATCTTAGTATAAGGCAAGTGAAAAGTTAGCGCCGCATAATCATTCAAGCCGTACTTTGTTTTAGCTTGGTAGTCGGCAAAAGTTTCTTTAAAAAAGCGAATGTATTGCTCGTTAGAATACTTACCATCGACTTCAGCAATCATCTGATTTAACGGCCGCCAGAAATCCGGCACTTCTTCACTGAAATAGCTCGTAGCTAAATCCAGTGCTAAAATCTTAGGCTTAGCTGAAACTAATAGAGCGACAGCCCCAGCGCCTTGAGTCACTTCTCCAGAAGTATCCAAACCATAGCGGGCGATGTCAGCCCCGATAACCAATGCTTTAGCGGTTGGATTTTGCAGAATATGTAATTTTGCATACTGCAATCCAGCCGTGGCACCATAACAAGCTTCTTTGATTTCTAGTACGCGAGCTCGGTTCGGTAAATCTAAAAGTTTTTGTACATATAGTGCACCAGCCTTAGAATTATCCACACCTGACTCAGTCCCAAGAATTACTAAATCAATGGCTGCTTTATCCTCAGCTGTTAAAATTTTGGCTGCTGCGTTAGCTGCCATAGAGATCGCATCTTGTGATAATGGTGCGACGGCCATTTTATCTTGACCGATACCAATCGTAAATTTGGCTGGATCTACGCGCCGGTGTTTCGCTAATTCTACGAGATCAACATATTGCTTAGGTGTGTACATACCGATCTTATCAATACCTATTTTCATTTTTATAAATTACCCTTTCGTTTCTCAGCCAATAACCGCTGCGCGATTTCTAAATTGGCATGCTTTTCTACCTTTAACTTATGCTGTAACCAAGGAATCTCTGTACCTTTGGCTCCGGCTTGCATGGCTAAGGCTTTAAATTGTAGATTCATATGGCCTTTTTGGATACCGTCAGTAACTAAAGCACGTAAAGCCGCCAAATTAGAAGCTAAACCGACGGCGGCAATTTGCTGCTGCATAATTACTGGGTCTTTAGCCCGGGCAAATTCTTGATTGGTTCGGGCCATTGGGACAATGCCGATGGATCCACCGACGGCCCCGATTGGTAATGGTACTTGTAGCTGACCCACTAAAAATTGGCCTTCCAGTATCCAGCTGCTTAGGGGGTGATAACTACCAGACCGCGCGGCAAATGCGTGAGCCGCACTGGCAATTGCCCGGGTATCATTACCATAAGCGGTCACGACAGCGGTAATGCCGTTCATAATCCCCTTATTATGTGTCACTGCCCTTTCAAAATCGGCATGGGCGAATGCACTAGCTTGAACAATTCTTTTGGCTACTTCTAAACCAGCTAAGGTAGGTGTAGTCAGTGTATCAACTGCTAAACGTACCGTGGCCGTGGTGACATCTTGCGGTGCATGATTTGACAGAATTGCCATTAATGGCGGTTGTCCTATCATTGGAGTTAATAACTGACCGACTTTTTCACTGATTTCATTAACCATATTGGCACCCATTGCCGCTTTGGTATCTACCAATAACGTTAATTTTAGAAAGCGCTCAGCAACAATCGTAACCGTCTGTTTTTTCAAGCCGCCCCCACGATTCACGATTGAAGGATACGCCGCATCAGCCGCATCTTTGATCTCAACTGCATGGTCTTTGATCATTTGGGCTTTTTGTTCCAAATCATTGATGTCTGCAAACACAACTTGACCCAACAGCCCATCTCGGTGGGCTTCGACGTGGAAACCACCATTATTCGTACTTAATTTAGCGGCATAATTAGCCGCAGCAATCACTGAAGGTTCTTCGGTAACCAAGGGAATCTGATACACCTGATTATTGATCAGCATATTACGGACTAATCCCTCAGGAATCGCGTACTGTGTGAGTTGGTTCTCCACCATATTATTCGCGATCTCAGCCGGGATCTGCTGATTGGCTAACAAAATCTTATATTGCATCTCATCCAAAACTTCTGCGTTTAATAATTGTTTTAATCGTGCCTCTCGACTTAATTCATAGAATTTAGTCATCAGATCCACTACCCTTCGTTTCGTGAAACTTTCATCGCAACACCCAAGCCACCACCAACACAAAGAGCTGCTAACCCAGTTATTTGATTTGTACGTTTTAATTGGTATAGTAAAGTAGTTAAAATACGAGCCCCCGACGCGCCAATTGGATGGCCTAACGCAATCGCGCCACCAGCCACATTAATCCGGTCCGATGGTAGTTTTAGATCTCGAGCAACGGCTACTGATTGGGAAGCGAAA
This sequence comes from Agrilactobacillus fermenti, assembly GCF_047943045.1. Taxonomy (GTDB): domain Bacteria; phylum Bacillota; class Bacilli; order Lactobacillales; family Lactobacillaceae; genus Agrilactobacillus; species Agrilactobacillus fermenti. Next base: position 2,113,366 of record NZ_CP181347.1, read on the forward strand.
GCTTCATTGATTTCATATAAATCAATATCTTCCGGTTGATCTGCTTGTTTTTGCAATAATTTCTCAATAGCCATGACTGGCGAATAACCCATAATTGCTGGATCGATCCCCACTTCCACAAAATCGTCAATTGTGGCCAGATAAGGTATGCCCAATGCTTTGGCTTTACTTTCAGACATCAAAATCAAAGCCGATGCCCCGTCATTGATACCAGAAGCATTGCCTGCAGTGACCGTGCCATCTGCTTTAAAACTAGGTTTTAAGTGGGCTAAGATCTCTGGTGTTGTATCAGGCCGAATACCTTCGTCCTTTGTGATCGTCTGGGCACGGCCTTTACGGTCATAAACCGTGACTGGCGTTATTTCCCCATCAAACCAACCTGCAGCTGTCGCCGTAGCCGCTTTGTGCTGAGATTCAGCGGCAAATGCATCTTGGATTTCCCGGTCAATATGGAACGTTTCTGCCACATTTTCAGCGGTTAAACCCATATGCTTATGAGAAAAACTGTCCGTTAAACCATCGTGAACCATACTATCGACCAAAGGCGCATTACCGATCGTCTGGCCAAAACGAATATTTGCTAGGAATGGGGCTTGAGACATACTCTCAGTGCCGCCGACCAAAACAACCTCGGCGTCGCCCATGGCAATGGCAGCTTGTCCCAAACGAACCGCTTTTAGACCAGAGCCACAGACCTCATTGATCGTCATGGCGGTGCTGGTGACCGACATACCCGTATTTAAGGCAATTTGTCGGGCAACATTCTGTCCTGAACCGGCTTGCAAGACATTGCCAAAAACGGCTTGATCAATCAAGTCAGCATCAATGCCACTTGATGCAACTGCTGCTTTAGCCGCAGCTGTTCCTAAATCTACCGCAGATAACTGTGCAAATTGACCGCCAAGCTTACCAATTGGTGTCCGTTTAGCACCAGCAATTACGACTTTATCCATGTTCAACCTCGCTTTTTATGTTAAATGAAGCATTAAAATATCACAAATCGACTAACATTACAATTATATCTATAGTTACCAAATTATGGAATAGATTAGTAAAAATCAATTAATAAAGGGTGGTTTCATGCGTGTTTTGGATTTTTTAGCCCTCATCCGTTCACTCAATCGTAAGACCACATTTTACTACGAAGCTGATGATAAGGCCATTATACCAATAAATGATTTTAAAATCGAAAATGAGCTGTTATATTTAACGACGACTATTAAGCAACGGCCCCGACAACAGTGGGAGTTGTGGGTATTACTACAAAAAAAGGAGTTGTTATCTTATCTGCTATATATCCAAACAGATAAGCAACAACTCCGGCCAGTATTTGGCTTTCGTCTTGAAAATGGTAAAGCATTAATCAAGTAAAAAAGTTATTTCAACGTCTTGGCTAAGTCTTTCAAATAAGCGCGCAACTGATCTTTAACTTCAGGATGTTCCAAGCCATATTCAATTGAAGTTTGCAGATAGCCGAATTTATTACCGACATCATATCGTTTGCCTTTAAATTCATGGGCAAACACCCGTTGTGTCTTATTAAGGGTATTGATGGCGTCCGTTAATTGGATCTCATTACCGGCACCAGGTTTTTGTGTATCTAAAATAGTGAAAATTTCAGGGGTCAACAAATAACGGCCAATGATGGCTAAATCACTTGGCGCCTTATCAACATCTGGCTTTTCAACAAAACTTTCAACATTATATAAGTCGTCTTTCATCTTACCGCTCGGCTTGATCACACCATACTTGTTGACTTCATTATGTGGTACTTTCATAACTGCAAGTGTTGAGGCGTGCGTTTCATTATAATCATTGATCAACTGCTTTGTTAATGGCACTTTGTCACGCATCAAGTCATCGCCTAGCATAACAACAAAAGGTTCATCTGCCACAAATGATTTAGCTAAGTGGACCGCGTCCCCTAAGCCCTTTGGATAAGATTGGCGAATAAAGAATAAATTGACCCCTAAATTAGTCGTTTCGCGGACCAACTTCAATAGTTTGGTCTTATTTTTTGACTCTAGGTTTTGTTCCAATTCAGGTGCGGAATCAAAGTGATCTTCAATTGGCCGCTTAGCTTTACCAGTAATGATCAGAATATCTTCGATGCCAGAAGCTTTAGCCTCTTCAACAATAAATTGAATCGTCGGTTTATCGACGATCGGCAGCATTTCTTTAGCCATAGCTTTAGTAGCGGGTAAAAAACGAGTGCCTAATCCTGCGGCGGGAATAACTGCTTTACGTACTTTCATGCACAAAAACCTTCTTCTAAGTTATTTACTATGAACTAATCATAGCATTAAAAAATAAATGTTTGTATACGTTTTATTAAGAATGACAGAATATTTAGCGAATTATTAATGAATCATCATTTAGCCTTGTGCCCCACCAGTTTACGGCGTTGATTCTCTAAGCTGCGTACTTTGATTGGCCCAAAACGGCGTTCTTGAAAAATAGCATTCAAAATTGCCCCAAACATAAATACCATCGCAATGATATTCATCCACAATAACAAAATGACAAAAACGCCCAATGTCCCATAAGAATCCCACTGGCCAAAATGGGTCACATAAAACGAAAAAGCTTGCGAAATTGCGAGCCAGCTCACGGTGGTCACAATCGTTCCTGGGAAAACACTGACAAACTTAATTTTGGCACTAGGCAGAAAGTAATACATCAGCCACATCACCACAAACAAACCAATCCCAACAACCGGCCAACGCCAACGCGTGAATATATCTAAAATTGTACTCGGTAGCTTAAAAATTGGCAAAACCCATTCTAAAAACCGCTGACCAAAGATGAATACAATGGATAATGCAAAAATAACAAGGACTATCCCAAATGTAAACAAAAAAGCGACTAAGCGCCGGATAATCGCGTTGACCACTGCCGTATCCCCATATTGCGGATCCACTTGATAAGCTTTGTTCACGGATTGCCGGACAATATTAAAACCACGACTAGCGCCCCACAAGGCGGCTAAACCACTGATTGAGGCAATCCCCCCTGAGCCATTGGTCAAAAGGCGCTTGATGATCGGTGACAGTGTCTTGGCTAGCTGACCAGGAATGGCGTAATTCACATAAGTCATAATATTTTCCACATTTAAATGCAATAAGGGTAATAAATTACCTAAGAAAATAATAAATGGAAAAACTGAAAATAAGACGAAGTAAGTGATGACTTTAGCATTATTACCAATCTCTGTGGCACTGCTCCGTTGCGTTAATTCACTGATCAATGTTTTACTTTGTTGTAAAAACTGAGTTGCTTTTGTCTTAAATGACATGACAAAACCCCATTACTAATCGTGGCTGGGACAAAACTAACGTTTTGTTTTCAGCCACTTGTTAATTACGAATATTTATTGCTTAAACGTGTTCCAAAAGGCAATGTCCTCACTTAACTACGAATCACTCAAATGGAAAAGCCCACCATTTATCGTGACTCTTGTTAGTGCTCGGCCACTGAACGCCTTTTGTCTCACTCTCACTTTTTGTTTCGCGAACAATTAATTTTAAACGTGTTCCAAAGGGCAGCGCCTTTTGTCTTACTCTCAATATTACCGCACCCATAGGGAGCCTGTAAATTGAAGTTTGTGCGTGCATGGGGCTTTTTTTGATACTGTGGACTATGTGTCAATCGATTGTGTTTTGCAACGTCCAAGTCACATCAGCGTGATATTTTCCCGGTTTCAATGTGGCGCCCTCTGGTTGAACGATCTCAGGACCTTGGACTTGTTGCTTTTTAGTTGCTGGGTCTGACCACCAAACATTGTCAAAGTTCGTCAAACGATCATTTCCCAAAGAGGTCGACTGATCTTCAAGATTAACATAACGAGCAATTTCTTGTGGCTCATGGGAAAGCTTAATGACACTATTATCGTTCCGTAAATATTGCATCATAGATACAGGTAATGCAGTCGCATTCGCTGCTGCCGATTTAAAGTCAGATGCCTGCATTTGTAATTTCCAAACAGGATTCCCCGTATTATCCTCAACGATCAAGGGGTTATCCTCTGAAGCTATCTTATAAGTTGGTTGCTGTTTTCGGTTTATAGCATGGCGCCCAAAGTATAAGTCAGGTGTTTTGTTGAAACCAAATGTTCCTGGATTCTTGCGGTATGGAATCCAAACGCTTGGTAAGTCAGCCTTGAAGGTGCCATCTACCGAACTCGGCCAGTCACTACTTGTGCGTGGTAAAAGATCATACTGAGCATTGGCGGTGATAATTGGGTTCGGAAAATAGGTCTTATTCGTCAAATCATAAGCCTTACCCTTGATGCCTACCAGTGTCTTAGGTGGTAACAGATCGGTTTTATTGCTATCTGCCAAGTCATAGTAATGTAAAGTTGTGTGTACATTTGCTAACACATGAATGATTTGAATATTGGATATTTTATTAGGTGTCCCATTGTCAAAAGCATATAACGTGATCGTATGTCCGTCCGTACTCTCAGAAGCTAATGTTCTTAAATCCTGTTGATTATCGATCACTGGCACACTTTTTGACGATTGTGGGCCAGGAAACGGAACCCAATTCCGCGCGGTATTGTCATTCTCTCCCAAGGTAACGGTCGTTAATTGTCGCGTTGGATTCGCAGCGGCGGTACTAGGCTTGATATCTTTATCGATCGCATAATAAATTGAAACTTGTGAACTATCAATATCTGAAACGGAACCGCTCATTTTGATCGGTGGTAATGTTGTTTCGGTTAAAGCATGATTGTACTCCAAATTATCCATCGTGGTCCGCAACTGGGGCGCACTGGCATCAGTGGCTGAAGCGGTGAACCCAAAGGATTGACTTTCACCACCAAAGGGAATGGCCCCAATTTGGTTCGGCGACCAGAGCATTACAATCTCTGAATCGCCATTATTAAAGGAAACATCATCTGGATTGTGTCCCGTTGTATTCTGATCTGGATCTGTTGGAGACGTAAAAGGATCCGCATCGTAATTATCTCCCGCCTACCCAGCAGGTCCAGTGGTACCGGAAAAGTCAAAGCTCATGCGATAAGGTTCCCCTGAGTTTTGAAAATATAAGCCTTTAGGTTTGCCTTTGTTAGGGCCATCGTGCACCAAATCTGAATAGTAAATAGGCACAGAATCTGTACCATTTAAGTCTGTATCATATTTACGATACATCCATAAACTTGGCGTGGTGATGCCCTTGCCGGAACTATCCGTACTATAGTTGATAATTTCTGTTTAATTGTGACCGCATCGTTACTTTGCGAAACTTCCAAGACCAAAAACATGCGTAAACGCAGATTCATCCCACTGCTGGGGTCAGTATCAAATTGAACTAAAATTCGATTGGGGTCATTAGGATCTCTTTGCACCAACTCATGACTAGCAGGATTTAGTTGATTTGCCCTGTTTGGCACACTGCTATCTGCTCCATAAAATAAATTAGAAACTCCGGCCCAAGTAGCAATTTTATCCCCCCTAAACATGGTATCAATTATGCTATTTTCATTAGCTTTGTCCAGCAAATTAAAATTAGGTATTGCCGTACCAATTGGATCCGCCGAAACTGATGGATTCGTATCGTCAACACTGTCACTGCCGTTATTTAACATAAATTGTAAATTATATTGGCTACTGATATTAAGGCTCACAAGGGGACTCATCACATAATTCCGCCAGATACCAATGACTGCCGTGTCTGTTTTAACCGGAGAAGTAGTCGTTTTGATACCGAGTTTCAATTGCGTCCCGGCACCGTTAGTTTTCATTAAGGCTTGATCTGTTAAAGTAAGACTAAGCTGGTGCTGGCTGCTATCATAGCTAAGACTCACATCTGCGGCCGTTAATTTGTCAGTGGTATCTGGTGTTTCGACGGTAAAACTCCCCGCTGTTAAACGACCCAAATCAGCGGTACTCAACTTAGTCAAATTTAGGGCATCACCAGTCGTATCTGTTCCAGACACCAATTTTACAGTCAGCGTTTTAGTGGTTAAATCCGTCAATTGATACTCACGATAGCTAGGGTTATTAGCTTCAGGCGGATTGGCATTTTTAAAACCTGCATAATCACTATCAGTTGCCGCCAATTCCGTTGAATGATCTACCTGACCAGCAGTCAAGGACGTGTTACTGACAGCAGTTGTCATCGTTGAAACAGAAGCCAAACTTTGCCGTAAAAAAGTCATAAAAGTCATTGCGCCAGCTGATATATTTTGCTGAGGCTGTATTTGTTGCGCTAGGACACTACTTGGTAAGGCCTTAGGCAAGGTTGGCAAACTTGACGTTGTCGGAATGGCCTTAGTATTGCTGACTTTTTGCACTACTGAACTTGAAGCACTAGATTTGGCTGTGGCAGCCAAGTTATCACTAGCTGCTTTGACATTCTGAGCTGGCAAAAGCAGAAATCCACACATTAAAATAATACCTAAGACAAATCTAATTCGCCTTCTACTATGTACCATACCAATCCCCCAAAAAAGAATCGTCTATCATTAGTAGAGCTTTCGTAAAAGTTAGTCCAATTCAACTTTAGATATATTTTTATATTATTTTTGTCACTTAGTTATTTTTAATAACCAAAATTCCGAATACAAAAAGGTGCGCGTGTTGCTTTTTGGAACACGTTTAAATTTAATCGTTCACAAACAAATAGGTGACTGAAAACAAAACTCACGTTTTATTTTCAGCCACCTGTTAATTACGGCTATTTATTATTCAAATGCGTTGATACTGCGTCTCTTTGTCTCATACTACAAATACTTAGCATCAAATTCCGGGTCTTGTGAGGTCAAGATTTTTGGACCGTCTTTCGTGATTGCCAGAGTATGTTCATACTGACAAGAAGGCGTGCCATCAGCAGAAACATAATATTCCCAAGTATCCCCAGGGACTACTTTGGGCGCAATCTCCCAAGTGCCCAAGTTAACCATTGGTTCGATCGTGATCGTCATACCTTCTTTAAGCCGTAAACCCTTGCCCGCTTCACCATAATGGGGCACATTAGGTGCTTCGTGCATGGTTGGCTGAATGCCATGTCCAATCAATTCACGCACATCACCCATATCGTTTTCGACTTCTACATATTGTTGGATCGCATGACCAATATCACCAATGCGGTTCCCTACAACTGCGGCGTCAATACCAAGGTACAAGGCCTTATGCGTGACAGCCATAAGCCGTTTGATATCATCACTAACATCGCCTACAGCATAGGCCCAGCAAGAATCACTTTGGTAACCATTCAATTCAACCGTCATATCTACTTTGACAATATCGCCATTTTTCAAGATCAAGTCTTTGCGTGGAATGGCATGGGCTACTTCGTCATTTACACAAACACAAGTGGCGTATTTGTAACCTTCAAAGCCCTTTTCAGATGGGGTGCCGCCATGATCAGTGATATATTTATCAGAAAAAGCTTCGATCTCCCAGCTAGAAATGCCAGGCTTGATAATATCACGCAAATGCTTATGCACATCTGCTAAAAGTGCGCCTGATTGACGCATGCCCTCGATCTCCCGAGGTGATTTAAGTGTGATCAAAATCTAAAACCTCCGTATTCTCAATTAATCCCTCATTTATTATATACGTTTTTTATAAAAGCACCAGTAGCCACCATTTAGCAAGCGCGCCGGTGCTAATAGCGAATTTCCAAATGGAAGGCCCACCATTTCTCGCGATTCTCGTTAGTGCTCGATCATTGAACGCCTTTTGTTGCTATTTCTTAAACGTGTTCCAAAAGGCAATGTCCTCCACCTAACCGCAAATCACTCAAATGGAAAGCCCGCCATTTCTCTTGATTCTTGTTAGTGCTCGGTCATTGAGCGCCTTTTGTCACACTCTCTTTATAAAAACTATCTTATTGGGAAACAAATTTGCTATAATGGCATTTGTAAACTATTCATTTGGAGGCATTTCATGGCTAGTGCAAAGATCGTCTATGCCAGTATGACAGGTAACAATGAAGAAATTGCTGGTATCGTAGAAGAAGCATTTGAAAATCTTGGTGTCGATGTGGATACCGTCGAGATCTCCCAAGCTGACGCGGAAGAATTCGAGGATGTTGATATTTGTGTCATCGCCACTTACACCTATGGGGACGGTGAACTACCTGACGAAGCCGTTGATTTTTACGAAGATCTCTTAGAGGAAGATTTATCCGGTAAGATCTATGGCTGCTGCGGTTCTGGAGATACTTTTTATGATGATTTCGGCAAATCAATCGATGATTTCGCCGCCGCATTCGAAAAAACTGGTGCCACCAAAGGAGCTGATGTCGTCAAAGTCGATCTGGCTCCAGAAGAAGATGACATTGAAAACTTAGAAAATTTTGCTAAGCAACTCGTTGAGGCTCAAGAGAATCAGTAATCTCATGGCTAAATTACGTCAATTTTATCTCAAGCATCAAGCATTCTTTTTATATATGATATTTGGCTTTTTGGGCTCGGTAGTCAACATTGTTTCTTATTGGCTGCTAGCTCATTTTTTTAGGCTGCCTTATATTCTAGCAAATTCAATTGCTTGGGTCTTAGGTCTATTATTTAGTTTCTTCACGAACAAATCCTTAGTGTTCAAAAGCCGTTACTCTGATAGTCGGGCTTTTTTCAAAGAATTTCTTAGTTTTTTGCTTTCGCGTATTTTTTCATTTTTCGTAGATAACTTAACCATGTTTATTGGTATCAGTTTGTTACATTTACCAAGTATTTGGGCAAAAATAATAGACCAACTGATTGTTGGTCTATTGAACTATGGTACCAGCGTCTTAGTCTTTCAAAAGGATAAACGTAAAATGCGCGCTGCTCTCGATCGCTCCCGCCGCCGATTTCAACAGAAGAAACGTTGATTATTGAAATGGTTTTGGTCGTTGGGTTGTCTGTTTGAAATAATAGCTCATTGCGTCAAGAATACGTTCAGCCGCATGACCATCACCGTATGGATTCTTGGCATTAGCCATCCGGTCATAGGCTGCTGAATCGTCTAAAAGTTCAAGCATACCAGCTTGGACTTTTTTTGGATCGGTGCCGACTAATTTCAAAGTCCCGGCGGTCACACCTTCTGGCCGTTCAGTCGTATCCCGTAAAACCAAAACGGGTTTTCCTAGTGATGGCGCTTCTTCTTGGACACCCCCGGAATCAGTCATGATAAAGTAACTCCGAGCTGCCAGGTTATGGAAATCCACCACATCTAAAGGATCGATCAAATGAATCCGGGGATGATTGCCCAAAATATCGTTTGCCGCCTCTTGAACAACGGGGTTCAAATGGACAGGATAGATAATTTCAATATCATCATGGCTTTCAACAACCGAACGCATGACTTTAAAGACCCGTTTCATCGGTTCACCTTGATTTTCACGGCGATGCATTGTAACCAAAATCATTCGTTTATTTGTATCGATCAGATCCAAGATATCGTGATGATAATCCTTAGAAACCGTCTGTTTTAACGCATCAATGGCGGTATTACCGGTAATAAAAATATGGTCTCGGTCGTGATTTTCTTGCAATAAGTTGGCTTCACTTTTAGTGGTTGGCGCAAAGTATAAATCACTCAAAACGTCCGTCAATTGGCGATTCATCTCTTCGGGGTAGGGTGAATACTTCTGCCAAGTTCGCAAGCCAGCTTCCACGTGACCAATTGCCACTTGATGATAAAAAGCAGAAATACTAGCCGCAAAAGTTGTGGTCGTATCACCATGGACTAAGACAATATCTGGCTGTTCTTTTTGAATGACATCATCTAATTTGACCAATACATGACTGGTAATATCACTTAACGTCTGCCGTGCTTTCATGATATTCAGATCATAATCTGGTTCAATATGGAAAATTTCTAAAACTTGATCTAGCATTTGTCGATGTTGGGCGGTGACAACCGTCACCGTTTCAAAACGATCCGCATTTTCTTTTAATTTCAAGACTAAGGGCGCCATTTTTATGGCTTCAGGCCGAGTCCCGAAAACGGTCATTACTTTAATTTTTTTCAACATAATTCTCCTGTATCCTAAATTTTATTCCCTATAATTATAACAAAGACAACCAACAAAAAAAGTAGCTGACCTAAAATGATACAAGTGCGAGCAAAGGCGTTTAAAATAAAATGATGTGCCTCTCAGAAATTAAATTTTTCAATCTAACCTCTGGGGGCACACCACTTGTTTCGTACGTATTATCTACTGCTTTAGGATTGTAGTTTACTCACCTTTTTGTTATCAAACTTCAGGTGAGATAGATTCATTTTAGAAGGTTCGCTATTCAAACGGTCATTTTCAATGAAATCTTGAATCTGTGCTTTAAGCATATTGATCATTTGTTCCTTACGAATATCGATATAACCAGCGGAAATCAAGGAAGCCATCCCTGTCGCAATGATCCAGCAGCCAGTCACAAGGTTGAGCTTGCGATCACGGGGCAAGTTATTAGCGGCTGGGTTATCATCTACTTTACTCAAGGCTAATTGATACGTAAAATCACGCATGGTATTTACGCCAAAGTGATCTTCTACAAAGACCGCTTTATATAAATTATTATTTGTTCTAGCCAAGTTGATATAAGAAAGTGCAACATTGATCAAACCATCATCACAATATTCCTGGTTGTACACTTCATTTACTAAATAATCTTGCATCCGTTTTAACACAGCATGTTTTAATTCATCCATACAAGAAAACTCTAAATAGATTGGTTGGGTTGAGCAAGACATCCACTTAGCAATATTACGGGCAGTGAAATTAGAAAATCCTTGATCAAGTACTAATTCAAATGCAGCATCTAAAATATTTTGACGTGTGATTGTTTTTTTACGAGCCATTATTTTCACCTTTTTCCTTTTCGAATGTGTTTTTACTAAAAAAAATAATAATTCAACTGCTACTCTATAATTATATTGTAGGCATTGTTTCTAGATAACACAATATTTTTTTGTTTTTTAATCTGTATTTGTGCATTTAATAACATGGTTTTTAATAGTAGTTATTAGGATTCATAATAGTATCTTGACACCCTCACAACCACTGTCATGCGCTTTCAAGCCCATAAATACTGTCTTATCGCTTTAGTAATGGGATAGTTATCATTTAAATTCACAAATTTTGTCTACCTAAATAGTTATTTAATCAGCTGCATCAAAGTACAAATTATTTTCGTTGTTTCGTAAAATCGTTATAATAATGTATTATTCATCTTATTTTAAGCAAAGTGAGGCTTACCCCATGAATCAAAATTTTGAAACACAATTAAAAAAGTATGCAGCTTTGATTGTTGCAACAGGCATCAATGTAAAACCAGGTGATACCGTTGTGATTCAAATCGCTGTCGACCAAGCGCCCTTAGCTCGCTTGCTGACTTCAGAAAGCTATCGCCTAGGTGCCGCTGAAGTCATTGTTGATTGGCAAGATACGACGATTACGCGCCATTTGATTAGTCAAAGTGATTTAACCCGATTATCCGCAGGTCCTGATTATCTTAAGGCAAAAATTGATTATTGGATCGCTCATAAGGCAAAGCGCATTTCGGTCATGTCAGCAGATCCGCAAGCTTTCGCTAAAGTTGATTCGAACCGATTAAACACGTATCAAAAAGCACTTGGGCAAATAAACCAACGGTTGCGGTCGATCACACAAAATAACGATGTGAGCTGGACGGTTGTCGCTGCTGCTAGTCCCGAATGGGCGCAACTTGTCTTTCCAGACTTAGCCACAACTGAAGCAGTCAGGGCACTATGGACAGAAATCTTTAAGACGACCCGCGTGGATCAACCCGACCCTGTTGCTGCTTGGCAGGCGCATGATACAAAACTTCATCGTAAAGCCGCTTGGTTGAATCAGATGCAATTTGACGCTTTACACTATCAAGCACCAGGCACAGATTTAACAATTGGTCTGCCTAAAAACCATATTTGGGAAGGTGCCAGTAGTGCCAATGCCCAGGGCGAAGCTTTTATGGCCAACATGCCGACGGAAGAAGTTTTTACCGCCCCAGATCATCGGCGCATCGACGGAACCGTGCACGCAACCAAGCCACTAAGTTATGCTGGTCAAATGCTGACGGACCTTAGCTTTACTTTTCGAAATGGTCAAGTAACCGCAGCAACTGCCAAAACAGGGCAAGAAATCCTTGACCAATTATTGCAAACTGACGCTGGCGCAAAAAGTCTAGGTGAAGTGGCTCTTGTGCCTGATCCATCCCCGATCTCCCAATCGGGTATCACTTTTTACAACACGCTTTTCGACGAAAATGCCTCAAATCATCTGGCTTTGGGTGCCGCTTATCCATTTTCAATTCAAAATGGTACTAAAATGAACCCCTTAGAATTACAGGCTGCAGGGCTAAATCAAAGTCTGATCCACGTTGATTTTATGGTGGGTTCAGCGCACATGAACATTGACGGTATCACTAAAACAGGTAAAACAATGCCAATTTTTAAAAATGGTGACTGGGCTTAAATTTTTTTATTAGAGCTTGACAAACGAATCTTCGGTGTTTATGATGTGTGTAACATTAAATAAAAATGAGAAATAAGCGTTGAAAAGGAGAGTAAATTAATCTTTGCTTTACAGGGAGACTTGACTAAGTGGAAACAAGTCAGCGGGATTGATTGAAAGTAGCCTTGGAGCGACAGATGCGACGATTCGAAGTATCTGATGGGTGTGCCCACTATCGCACTAATGTATCGCAATTAATGCCGTACATGACGCGGTGATCATCGTGAGGTGATCATGAATTTGGGTGGTAACACGTTTAAGACGTCCCTTGAAAGAGCAAAATCTTTCAAGGGACTTTTTTAATACTCTTTTCTCATTTTATCGTCATCATCCCATCTATTTTTCTCAAAGGAGCGACTATCATGACAGAATCAAAACTTAGTTTTAAGCATTATCTTATTATTGCCTCCATGCTTTTCGGGATGTTTTTTGGTGCCGGCAATCTCATATTTCCCATCCATCTAGGCCAGTTAGCTGGGAATCACTGGCTTAGTGCCGGTCTAGGTTTCCTAATCACCGGTACGTTACTACCCTTATTAGCTATCATTGCCATCAGCATTACCAAGAGTACTGGCATCTATGACTTGGCCCGCCCAATCGGACATAAATATGCTCTTTTCCTAATGATTTTGATCTGTGCCACCTTAGGTCCCCTGTTCGCCACCCCTAGAACAGCCACTGTCCCCTTCCAAATTGCATTCGCAAGCCATATCACCAAAGCACAGCAACCTCTGGCATTGTTCATCTATTCATTGATTTTCTTCGCAATCATTTTTTTCATCTCCCGCAAACCAGCCGGCATTATCGACACCATTGGCAAACTACTCAATCCGATGTTCTTAGCCCTACTCGCCATCATCTTTTTCATCGCTTTCACCCAACCCATGGGCCAAGCAAACCTGCAAACTGCTAGCACAGCGACCTATTTACACGGCAGCTTCCTGCAAGGCTTCTTACAAGGTTACAACACGATGGATGCCATCGCCGGTCTGCTCTTCGGGATTGCCATCGTCACAGCTATCCGGCATCTAGGTGCCAAAAACAGCCAAGACATCTCCTGGACAACGATTAAATCTGGTATTTTAGGTATTGGCCTTGAAGCCTTGATCTATCTCATTTTAATTTGGATTGGTGCGACCAGTTTGGCACATTTCAAAGTTTCAGCTGATGGCGGCATTGCATTCAACCAGATCACCAATCATTTCATGGGACTAACCGGTGAGATCATTCTCGGTATCATGTCCACTTTGACTTGTATGACCACCGCTGCTGGATTATCTACCTCATTTGCCGAAGCCCTCCATGAACGTTTCCATAAACTTAGCTATCAACAATGGAATTTCTTAACTTGTTTATTATCCTTTATCATTGCGAACTTTGGTTTAGATACGATCATTGCTTGGTCCACACCCATGTTGATGTTCTTATATCCTTTGGCAATCACTTTGATTATCTTAGCCATTGCCTCACCGCTGTTCGGTCGTGACCACCGTGTTTACCAATGGACCACTGCCTTTACTTTGATTCCCGCCATCCTAGACGCCTTAGCCAGCTTTCCGCCTATTATTTCTAAGAGTGGTTGGGCTCAAGCCTTGTTATCGTTGGATCATCAATTCTTACCCTTCGCCCAATATGGCCTAGATTGGTTTATCCCCGCTTTGATCGGCCTCGCTATTGGCCTATTGATCCACTTTACCACCGCCAAAGCACCCCTATCCGCTACCGACATGAACAACTAATCAGCTAACGCCATGTATGCTACAATATTCAAAAAAGGAGTCGCAAACATGGCAGATTATATTCATGATATTCGCGCAAAAGTAGGCCATATGCCCATCATTCTAAACGCCGTCGCTGGCATTATTTTGAACGACCAAGGCCAAATTCTTTTACAAAAAAGAACAGATACCCATAATTGGAGTGTACCTGGTGGTTATATGGAATACGGTGAAAGTTTCATCGACACATTACACCGGGAAGTCTTGGAAGATAGCGGCCTAGAAGTCAAACCAATCAAGTTGATCCATGTGTTTGACCAAGGCTTTACCAAGTACCCCAATGGTGACATCACGCAAGCCATCAGTGTCAATTACTTGGTCAAACCAATTGGCGGCACTTTGATCGCTGAACCCACCAACGAAACTCTAGCTATGGCTTACTTTGATCTGGACGATCTGCCGCCCTTGTTAAACCAACAAAATACCGACATTATGGCCTATGTTCGGACGCATTTAACGGAACTGCAGGCTTTGCTTAAAACCGCGGAAATTTAAAAATAGGACCTTCAAACGAAATGACTAGTTTGAGGGCCCTATTTTATTATTCGTATACTTTCAGCTAAATATAAATGTCCCCGGTCAGAATTGAACTGACGACCTACCGCTTAGGAGGCGGTTGCTCTATCCTGCTGAGCTACGGAGACAAAAAAATGGCAAATACTTATCATATTTTGCCATTCATTACCTTAATTGTAAAGATGAATCGTTCAGTTCAATAAGATTGTTCAATCTGAGTCCATACTTTACGCAGACTCTGTTTCTTCAACGTATCCGCAACAACCTGCTTAATACGATGTTTCGTGCGCTCAAAGACACTTGTACTAGCTGTCGTCTCAGAATACGTTAATTCAAAGTGCTTGGGATCTATCGTCTTTAACTGGTAGCTGATTGCCGTCCTGAGCCCGCCAACTTGCGACATAAAGCTATACTTCTGATTTGGAACAACTTTAATAATGGTGATTTTATTGTCCTGATTATCAGCAGTTTTCCGGATATAAGAGAGGCCTTGTAGTTCGCTGACTTGATAATCGCGACCCTTGTACCGCTTCAAATCATAAATGACTGGATCAACCAATGTTTTGAAGAAAAAATTTGCAGGTATATTCATGATTTGTTTAATTTTCATTTTTTATCACCTTAAATCGTTCACTGCTCTGACTGGGTGTCATCCACTTGATCTAATTTTGCATATAATTCAATGATCTCGGCTGCTAAATCACGATAGGTAATGGCATTCATCATATGATCTTGCGAATGGATCATCAACAAAGTGATATTTAGCGGCTCACCACTAGCTTCAGTAGTCAATAAAGCTGTTTCTTCAAGGTGGGCGTCATGAATGAATTGGTCAGCCTCCGCTAATTTAGCCTTAGCCTGCTCAAAGTCATGTTGTTTGGCAGCTTTAATAGCCGCCATGGCACTGCTCTTAGCATTGCCGCCATTGACGATCAAATTCATCACTGTATCTAAATTTTGTCGGCCTTGTGATTCGTTCGTCACGCCTGATCCCTCATTTTCATCTTAATTAATACTAATTTAATTTCATGTTTACGTTAATTATACACCGTTTAAGCCCATTTTGGACGACCTTTGTCCTTAGATTTTTTAGCCCGGTGTTTGTTGCGCTTATTTGCAGGTTTATTAGGCCTTGGTTGTTTGGCAAACGCCTGTTTTTTATGCCCTGTGGCGTGTGATTTACTATGATCTGGCTGCTCAACTGTCGTTGTTGCCGGCGCATCGGCTGTACTTTGCGGCTGATTTTGCAGCTGCCCTTGAACCAAATAAACTCGTGTCAAAGGCATATCTGCGGCAATTAATTGTTGAAGCTGCCGTTGATCGTGGGCATTGCCTAAATTCAAGACCGTCCCCTTCTTACCCATCCGACCAGTTCGGCCACTACGATGAATATAGGTTGCCTTATCCTCGGGAATATCAAAGTTGATCACGTGCGTTAAGTTATCAATATCTAACCCACGAGCAGCCATGTCCGTTGTCAGCAATAGTTTAACTTGATGCTTGCGAAAATCCTGTAAAGCATTTTTCCGAGTCATTGAATCTTTACGGCCATCTAAGACTAGTGTAGGTACATGCCAGTCGTTCAAGATATGACTCACTTTGATCAGCTGATTCTTTTGACGGAAAAAGACGATACCATAAAAGTGCTTATGTCGACTTAATTCTTTCAAAACAACCGCTTTTCCTTTTTCACTTGTCTGTAAGAATAAATGCTTGACTTGTGATTCAGCTTCAGCTTGCTGCCGAACATCGATCTTTGTCAGCGTCACGCGATTTTGCGCCGCAAATGCTGTGACATCATCAGAGGTCGTAGCCCCAAAAAAGGCAAATTGCAAAGTCTTGGGTAAATGGTCCACCACCATTTGCAGTTTTTCCCGGCCGTTATCAACCATTAAAGCATCGGCCTCATCAAAAATCACGGTCTGAAGATGTTTGGCTTTAACTTTACCTTTGTTCAATAACTCCATCAGCCGACCAACTGTGGCAATGAGCACTTCTGGTTTCTGTTTTAAATGCTCTAATTGCCGTTTGACGTTCGCATTTCCCGTTAGAACCGTCTGCTTCAAGCCAAGTGCTTGAACAAAGGGTGCCAAAGCACCGCGAATCTGATGGGCCAACTCCTGGGAAGAAACCAAGATGATTACTTGACCGCCATCGCCTGGCGTCAAACGTTCTAAAATTGGCAAACTAAATGCCAAAGTTTTCCCCGTTCCAGTTGGAGCCAACCCTAAAATATTTTGTTTTTGCAGTAACGGCTCATAAGTAGCCGCTTGAATCGGCGTTGGTTGCTTAAAACCAGCTCGTGCCCATACTTGAGCAATTGTTTCATTCATATTTAATAAAATGCCTTTCTCGTAAGTCAATTCATATCTGCTGGAAAAACGATCCCGGCAGAGGTCCGTAAATCATAAAGCGTTTGGTTCACAGCAACACTCAGCTGATTGAGTTCGGTAAATTGAGCGCGGTCTTGTTGTTGCATAATTGTCGCGAAAGCCTCAGCTTCATGAATCATTGGATTCGGACTCGGTTTTGTACTCAACGTTTGTCCGGCTGCTTTAGGATCTGTCTGCAAAGTCACTTGATTAAATTCGCCAGCATTATCAATGGTCAAAGTCGTCTTACCGCTATAAATCTCTGAAGGTAACGCCGACTGCACATTTTTACCAGTGATCAAAGTCACTTGAAAATCGCCATAATTAAGGAGCGCCGTTCCCCGAGCATCCACCCCACTATTGAGCATTACAGGGGCATATTGTACCGTTTTTGGCACCCCAAACCAACTTAAGGCATCATAAACCAAATAAACACCTAGATCTTGTAGTGCCCCGCCTGAAAACTGTGCAGAAAAGATATTTGGCTGCTTGCCAGCCAAGAAATCATCAAACCGCGAAGAATACTTCATATAAGTCAAAACAGCCCCGTCTTGATGATCAAAGGCCGTGATAGCAGCTTGCACAGCACGAAAATTAGGTTCATGAATATGGCGCGCTGCTTCAAAGTAATAAATATCAGGATGTGCAGCCAATAAACTTTGAATTTGTTTCATTTCATCAGGATTGCTAAAAGCTGGTTTCTCAACGATGACATGTTTCCCGGCAAGAATCGCTTGTTTTGTTTGTTCAAAATGCAAGGCATTCGGTGAAGCGATGTAAACCACATCAAAATCCCCTTGTTGGAAAAAGGCGGTCAGATCATCAAAATATTCAAATGATCCCGTATATTTCTCAGTAAATGCCTGAGCTTTGTCTAAGTGGCGTGAATAAATCGTTGTCAACTCGTAGGCTTTTGTAGCCAAAGCCGCGTCGATAAATTGTCCCGTGATCCAATTGGTACCAATAATTGCTAATTTTAACATAATTAACCTCCAACTTATCATTATTGTTCAAAAAACAAGGCTAAATTGATTGAGTTTGTGAATGGGCAAGTGCTATTATTTAGGGTGTAG
Source organism: Agrilactobacillus fermenti (assembly GCF_047943045.1). GTDB lineage: Bacteria > Bacillota > Bacilli > Lactobacillales > Lactobacillaceae > Agrilactobacillus > Agrilactobacillus fermenti. The sequence goes on from NZ_CP181347.1 coordinate 2,131,564, forward strand.
GAGGATTGATGACATGGCCGGTATATTTAAAGAAGGTGCGCAATGGTTTAATGATTGGCATCAAAAGCGCAAGATTCGGCGCCAAAAACATCAGATTGGCAATGTTGAACCTGATTTTTCGACGATTTTTCGTGGAAAATGGGCTTTTGTAGACTCCCAGACCCAGCGCAAACATATCATGTTCATCAATTCCGATTTGCAAATCATCATTGATGGTAAATTACTAGAAGGTCACATCATCGGTTTGAATTCAGATTTGCTAACTTTCTTAGATCATTACGGCTTTCAGTTAAAAATCTTTGCGGAACATCAACATCCCATCAAGATTTATGATGAATCAAGCGGTGAAACTTATGAAATTGCAGATATGAATCAGCATCAAGACAACTAAACTCATGTCATTATTGTATCAGTTTCCAAGGCACAACTGAAATGATTTAATCCAGTACAGCTTATCATGCTGAGCTGGTGGAACACATTTGTATATTTATCCAAAAGGGCGAGGCAGTAAATAAAGATGTCTCGCCCTTTCTGGATATTTACCTGTATAATATAGCTTTAAATATATTTGAGGTGATCTAATGAAAGACAACACAGGCATGAAGCGCGAAATTGGCTTTTTCTCTGCCATGTCCACGGTAATGGGTATTGTGATCGGTGGCGGCGTCTTCTTCAAAATCGCAGCTGTTGCTGATAAAACTGGCTCCGCAAGTTTGACCTTATTCTCTTATTTATTCGCTGGTTTATTGACGATTGCCGGTGGCTTGACCGTTGCCGAACTTGCGGCAGCGATTCCTGAAACTGGTGGGGCTGTCAAATATATTGAATATGCTTATGGCAAATTGCCCGCCTTCCTATTGGGGTGGGCTCAGATGTTGATTTACTTCCCAGCAAATATTGCAGCGTTATCGATTATATTTGGCACCCAATTCGTCAATTTATTTGGTTTGACTACTCAATGGATCGTTCCTATCGCCATCTTTTGTGCCGGTTCCTTGTGGGCCTTAAATATGCTTGGTTCCAAAGTGGGCGGTGCCATGCAGTCAGCAACTTTAGTCATCAAACTGATTCCTTTGGCAATTATTGTTGTTGCTGGTCTATTTATTCAAAATCCAGTACAGGTTCAATTACTTCCCATTCAAGCCGGCGCACATCAAAGTTTCTGGCCCGCCTTTGCTGGTGGTTTATTGGCGACTTTGTTTGCCTATGATGGCTGGTTGAGCGTGGGTAATGTGGCGGGTGAGTTAAAACAACCTGAAAAGGATCTGCCTAAAGCTATTATTCTCGGTTTGATTTTTGTTACCGTAGTTTATTTACTAGTCAATAGTGCTTTCTTACGGGCCTTGCCGATTCACCAATTAGCTAATAATCTAAATGCCGCTTCCGAGGCAGCAATCCATATCTTCGGCAATCTAGGCGGGCGTCTAGTGACCATTGGTATCTTGGTTTCTGTCTACGGCACAGTTAACGGCTATACCATGACTGGGATGCGTATTCCTTATGCTTTGGGTCATGATGATCTGGTTCCTTTTGCGCATTGGTTTAACAAATTGACCCCCAAAACACGCGTCCCCATCAATGCCGGTTTATTCCAATTAGGTGTCGTTATTTTAATGATGTTGCTTGGCAGCTTTGACACCTTGACAGATATGCTGGTCTTTGTCATTTGGATCTTTAGTGTACTGATCTTCATCGCTGTGTTCATTCTCCGTAAAAAACGGCCAGATATGAAGCGACCTTATCGGGTTTTTCTTTATCCTGTAGTTCCGATTATTGCAATTCTAGGTGGTTTATTCATTGTGATCTCAACGATCATTACCCAACCAATTCTAGCTTTAGTTGGTATTGGCATCACAGTTGTTGGTATTCCAGTTTATTATTGGCATCAGCACACCCGCCTACAAAAGACTGATTAAGGAGGCCACAAATGTTAGACGAGCGTTTGATTGGTGAGAAGTTTATTACCAAATCAACTGAAATGAGTGGTACTGTCATGTTTTATGGTGTACGCTACCACTATAAGCTTCAGGAAAATGTGCCCATCGGCACCACACTTGTTGTTGTGGCAGTTACGCCAAGATATCTGTTAGTTCAACGCTATGAACCTAAGCTTGATTATTAAGGAGGTTATTTTATGTCCATTTTGATATGGATTGTTGCTATTGTTTTAGCAATCATTGTCCTAGCTATCGTCTTTTCGTCCTTTGCCATTATTCATACCGGTGAAGTTGGTATTGTGGAACGCTTGGGGGTTTACGTTAAGACTCTGGACCCAGGTTTTCACATGGTCGTTCCAGTCATTTATCGCATCACTCAAATTGTAAATCTAAAACAAATCCCCATGCGTATTGACGAACAAGAGGTCATCACTAAAGATAACGTTGTTGTCCGTGTTTCTGAAACATTAAAATATCACATCACCGATACCAATGCTTTTGTTTACAAAAACAAAGATTCCGTCATGAGTATGGTTCAAGATACCCGGGCTCAATTACGGGGCATCATCGGGAATATGGATCTAAATGAAGTCTTGAACGGTACAGAGCAAGTCAACCACTCATTGTTTGATCAACTCTCAGAAGTCACAGCCGGCTATGGTCTAAACGTGGATCGGGTCAATATTGACTCCGTTGAAGTCGACCAAGATATTCAAGAATCCATGAATAAATTACTCCGGGCTTCTCGAGAAAAAGAAGCCAATATTATGCAAGCCGATGGTTTGAAACAAGCTGCCATTGCCAAAGCCGAAGGGCAAAAACAAGCAGATATTTTGGAAGCCGAGGCCAACAAGCAAACTCAGATCTTACAAGCCCAAGGCCGTGCCGAAAGTCAACGCTTAATTGCTCAAGCCTCACGTGATCAAATCAATTACTTGAACGAAGCTTTAAAGGACAATGCGCCGACTTTCTTGCAGTATAAGAATATTGAAGCTATGGAGAAACTGGCCGAAAGTAAGGCTAATACGGTAATCATGCCAAACTCAGCAATCGATAGTCTCGGCAGTATGCCTACCATTGGTAAACTCTTTAATCAGACCAATCAAGAGAATACTACTGAAAATGACAAATAAGCCTATGTGTGCTTAAAAATAATGAACGTGGTTAAATTACAGACCACGTTCATTTTATTGGGGATATTTAATTGTTTAAAAATAAAATTTCACGTTTAGAAGCAATCTCTGATGGCATTTTCGCCATTGTCCTAACCATCATGGTTTTAGATATCAAAACACCAAATAATCTGGATTTTACCCATCTCCACGAGCTACCCACAGATATTATTTTGTACTTTATTAGTTTTGCTATTGTGGGTCAATACTGGGTCTACCATCAAGAGGTCACCGGTGTCATCACGAAACCCACCATCGGCTATCTCATATTGAACCTGACTTATCTTTGTTTTGTCTGTTTGACTCCCTTTGCAACGGGTTTATTGAACAACGATCTAACTTCTAGATTTAATGCGTTGATTTTTTCAACAGTTATTTTTGCCGTAGATCTGACCCAATATTTGATTTTCCGCTATGTCATCAATTATGCCCAAGCCCAGCGGTTGCCTTTGACCAATCACGACTTTGAAGAAAAGCGAGCCACGTTGATCATGACAATTTTAGCCATCATTTACATTTTAGTTGCACTCATTTATCCTATACTGCTCTTAGTCGTCATTTTTCTTGGTTTTCTTGTTCGTAGTTTGATCAGTCACTGGATACGTGCTCATCAGCAGCCTTCAAATCAGGACTAGTCATTTTGTTTATGTTAAACGCCGATTAGGGTTTTGATTGCTATTAGCTATCAAATGCAATCAAATATACTATAATTGATTTATAGAAAAATGGAGGTAATGATTATGGCAACGACGGCTAAAAAAGCCACAGGTGTTTTTACCAGAATTACACCTGAATTAGAGGCCCAAGCTGAGGAAGTTTTAGATCAATTACAGATTCCAATGTCAACAGCTCTAAGTATGTTTCTACAACAAGTCGTCAATCAAGGTAAAATTCCATTTGAAATTAAATCACCCGATAAAACTTTAGATTTTGATACTCTGACGAAAGAACAATTTGATTCGGAAATTAAAAAGGGCTTTGATGATTTTAAAAATGTTCAAACCTATTCATCAAGCCAACTTTGAACTGAATTAAATGATGTAAATAGCCTTGGTTAAAGTGAACTAGACGATTCAATATGCTAGTCAGGCTCGACGGTTCTTTGTCAATAATTACTGGTAAATACTTTTCATCATAATTGTGGAAAAATTAGATTTTAATTGGTTTAATTTTTTGTTACAGACAAATAATAGTCTAGGAGCCTTGAAATAGGTAACTTCATTAATGTAAAAAAATGGCACAAATATGAGGTGCTAGTGGGTTAACACCTAAAAGTATAGAACCTAAAAATGCCACCTGCCAACGCGATATAGAATCCACGTTCAAAGATGGCGAAGTAATTAAAGTTAAAATGTGAATAAGTGATTTATGGCACTCAGCTATTTTTACTAGGCATTATTTTATTGGCCAATTTCTAAATGGAGCAGAAGATTCTAAATTAATTTTCACCAATTCAGCAAAGACAAATTTATTTGTGGGTCGTGTTCCCCATCTAGGATTACTATGCAAAATTGCTTCAATCTTAACTATGTTCTGTATAGGAATAAATATCGACACATTATTGAAACTTCTTAATTTAGAGTTATTCTCATCCAAATCGTAACGAACAAGTTCAGCTGTTTTAGCAGAATGATTTTCAAAGGGAGCATCCCAAAAGCCGACATATACATTTCCATCATTCATAGTTATTCTAACTTTTTCACCCATCGGACTTGTCTTTAGCTGTTTAAACTCTATAGAACATTGTTCGACTATTCTCCCAGACAGATTATATCGAATAAGCTTCATAGGCTCTGTCCTTCCCCTTCAACCGCCTTACTCTTCGCACTCGATTCTACTCTAACACCTAAAAATATCCTTGGATCACATCACTATTACTTGTCCATTCCCTGTGTCGTTGAGTAATTTCAAAAATTTGTTGCCAAGATGCTGGCTTTGCAATCTGTTGTTTTGTAGCTGTTAAATTATCGAACCGCTGTCTAAAATCCAGACGCTGATATCATCATAACCGATCCACTAAAAGATAAATCCGACTATCTGATCTCAAAGTGATTTTAGAATTGAAATTTAAGACTGTTCGTTGTAAGTCACTCACAGTATTTCCTTCATTGTTTTATGATTCGTGGTAGTACCTTAATCATAAAATTTTAGAAAATCTGTATTTCACCCTCTAGGTGTGAAATACTATGATGAGAAAAAACGGCGTAGCTCAACGAGTTGCGCTTTTTTATATACATTCGGTGAATAATCTTGGGTTGATTACTACTAACCAATTAAATTAACAGATGGTGTCTCCTCATAGCCTTTACTGCCTGTTTGTAAAATACTATCAAAAAATACCATACTAAGTTGACTTAATGGATTTGAGTCAATATCTTGGACACGATTTGAGAGATTTTTTTCGATATTCCGATGGGCGATCATTTCATCACTTCGATCGAATATCAAACCCACACCGTTTGACATCTGATCGAAGTGATGAAGAAGCCCGTTATGGAATATGCGTCAAAAAATAATGGTTATTTAGGCTCGCTTAGCTAAATTCTCCATTTGTTCTGGAGTTAAATAATCGATACTGCTGTGGATCCGATTACGATTATAAAAACCTTCAATATATTGGAAGATAGCCCGATGGGCTACTTCAAAATCTTCGTACAGCTTTGCAGGATAGACTTCCTCTTTTGATTGAGGCGTGAAATGATTCAATACCGGCGTTGTCATAAGGGCAGCCCTTTCGGCTGAAAGAATGCTGAATATTTAGTTCTTGTAATCTGGATTCATAGGCAGCACTCAGTGTACTGAGCGCCAAGATCTGAGTGGATGATCAAATCCTTGGTCGGCACATTATTCAATAGAGCATGTTCAAGTGTGTCAAGAACAAGTTTTACGGTCATTTGTTTGCCATATTTCCAGCCAATGATCTTTTTAGTGTGGAGGTCTTGGATCGTAGATAAATAAGTCCAACCGTCTTTTCGAGTGTGAATATAAGTGATATCGGTTGCCCATTTTTGATTGATAGTCGTTGTTGTAAAGTCCTGGTTCAATAAATTTTTTCGGCCTTCGGTTATTGGCTTTGAAAATCGACTCGGTTGATACTTCTTAACAGTGATGGCCCGTAGGCCCAACGTTTTCATGAGTTTTTGAACTCGCTTCAAGGAAATATGCTCATCTCGACTGATGAGAAGGTAATGGATCTTAGGAGCACCATAAATACCCTTATTCTCAAAATAGATCCCTGAGATCAATCGACAAAGACGTTCATTCTCAATTTCACGTTTAGAGGGCCGTTTTTTAAGCCATTGGTAATAACTAGATCTTGGCACTGATAGAGCAGCACACATTTGCTTGATATCATGATTTTTGACATTTGATTGGATATATTCGAAGACGATAGTTGATTCTACTTTTGAGCGAATATGGTCAAGGCTTTTTTTAAGATGGCATTTTCCTCCTTCATACGAGCCATCTCTTTCTTCATAGCTAAAATTTCTGCTTCGGATACTCCATTTTTTTCGTTTTTGGTATAAAGCTTTTTCCAGCGGTAGATTGTTTGCGTAGCGATACCATATTCCTCGGCTAACGAATCGATCGAGTGACCAGATTGGTTGAGGTCAAGGATCATCTTCTTGAAATCTTCATCAAATGTTTTTCTCTTTTTGGTCATTTTGGACACGTCCTATTCTTAGTAGTTAGATTCTACCAAACCGTGTCCATGAAATCATCCTAACATCAAGGTCAAGGATAAAAATATAAGGTTTGATAAAAAATTACCTTTCGAAATAAAAAAGTCAAGAATGAATTAGTCGTCGTTTATACAATCCAAAAAGCTCTCATATTTTCCACTCAATCTACCAGCTTAAGAAGCAAAAAAAGTGTACTAATTCCAATCATCAGAAAGGAAATTAGTACACTTTCAATCTATCAAAAATACTGTTATACCAGTGCTTGTTAACTACTCACCTTCACGTTCCAACACGGTAATGCTTTCAATATGCAGCGAGTGGTGTTTGCCAATTACACATTAAGGATAAATGGCCATGCGTCGCGGTTAGCTATGTCTGTTAAAATGTAGCAATTATGTCTACACAGCCATTACGATCTAATAATTTCAGGATTTTTCAAATCATTAACAGCTCACTTTTTCAATCAGTTTGTGGAAAAATATAACTCTCAGAATAAGAGTTGCGCGTCTGTGGAAAAATGATTAATACGGTAATATTTGATGATCAGCATTAAGATTATCTTGAATTACCTTATAAGTTTGCCTGTGCTCTTCATTCACATCAGTTGTATCTAAAACTAGAATTTCATCTACATATGGATAGAGTTTTTCAGGAGCACTATTAAAGTCATTAGTCGTTATCAAAACATTCTTTTTTGCCTTAGAGTTTTTCAATGTGGCGTAAAACTTTGGAAAATCTTTATTGTCCAGGGCGGATTCCACCGGATGAAAAACCACAAAATCTTTATCCATTCCAAAAGGAAAGTCTCTATTTCTTTTCCATAGTGAAAAATTAACAGTCAGTCCATTTATATTAAATGAGTCACTTAAGTTAAGTTTTGGAATAGATTCATGAAGCCCTTTTGTCAAAAATTCTCTTTCATTGGGAACGGTCGTGTTACCAATAACAATAGTCCCCTCATTAATTCCCTCTTGGTCTTGGAGGCAAGCAAACACTAATAACAATTTGTCATCATCAAAATATCCGCGAATTAAAATATTGTGATTTACTTTATCTAGTAAAATAAATTTAAATCTATCTACAAATTCTTGTGGTTTCAGTTTTTCAACCATTTCTGATCACCTTCTCTTCTTATAGAAATGTCATTGTCTTAAGTTAATTATATGCTTAATTAGATAGATGCAAAACATATCTATACGTCTTTAAATTGGACATTATCCAAAATTGTTTAGAACCATCAATTGATATTATCCATATATCACCTTCCTATGCATTGGAATACACAATTAAAATTCAACTGCAAAATAGACTAATCACCAAAATTAACTTGAATTTATCTAGTTACTGATTTATTCTATGACTACTAGGATGAATACGGATGTGAAAAAATGAGATATATTGGATCAAAACGCGCGTTACTTAAAAATATTGATAGCATATTAAGTTATCATATTGACGGTAGCGAACAAACATTTTTAGATTTATTTGCAGGAACAAATGTAGTCGGGCGTTATTTCAAAAGCCGTTATAAGATTATTAGTAATGACTTACTATATTTCAGCTATATTAACGCAAAAGCAACTATTGAAAACAATAATGAACTAAGATTTGAAAGATTAAAAAAAATCGGCATTCCTAATCCTTTCAAATATTTCAATGACGATAAAAATATAACCCTTGACAGTCACTACTATGAAAAATCGTATTCTCCAACGGGCCAAAAAATGTACTTCACTAAAGAAAATGCCCGACGAATTGACTTTATTAGAGACACCATTGACGACTGGAAAAATAATAATTTATTAACAGAAAGTGAATATTATTATTTAGTCTCATCATTAATCGAAGCTATCCCATTTGTTAGTAATATTACGGGTACTTATGGAGCATACCTAAAAAAATGGGATAATCGAGCACTTAATAAATTACACATTGAGCCATTGGATGTAATTAATAATGACAAGAGTAATAAAGCATATAACCTGGATTCTAATCAGTTAGTTAAGGATATTAAAGCAGATATTACTTACATCGATACCCCTTATAATAATCGACAATATGCATCGAATTACCATGTTTTAGAAAACATAGCTAGAAACAATAAGCCTGAGTTAAAGGGAAAAACTAGTATTTTTGCTTGGAAAACACTGCGTAGTGACTATTCAATGAAGAGACGTGCCCTCAATGCTATGGAAGATTTAATTAAAAATTTAAACAGTCGCCATGTGATACTCAGCTACAGTAATGAAGGCATTATACCAGAATCAGAATTAATCGATATTATCAATAAATACAGCACTGTTAAAGCTGAAGTACACCATATCACATATCGTAAATACGAATCCAAGATTAAGTCCAAAGGAAACGAATTAAATGAAATACTAATATATTTTAGTAAATCTTCACAAGTAGTCAAAACTCATAACCCAGTTGCTAAAAAGCATTCTTACCCCAAAACATGGAAGCCAAGATTAAAAGATACCTACATCAAAAGTCCATTAAATTATATTGGAGGTAAGTATAAACTGCTCCCACAAATTATTCCATTATTTCCAGATAGGATTAATACATTTGTAGATTTATTTTCCGGTGGGGCAAATGTTGGCATCAACGTGAAAGCCAACAAATACTACTTTAATGATATGAATTATCGTATTAATGAATTATTTAGGTTCTTTAATAAGCATACCTCGAATGAATTGGTTACTATGATTAATAAGAGAATTAATGAGTATGGGTTGAGCAAAACGAACAAGAATGCATACCTAAAATTACGAAGAGACTATAATAAGCAGCCCAATCCATTAGATTTATACGTATTAGTATCATACTCCTACAATTATCAATTTAGATTTAATAATTCAATGGAATTCAATAATCCATTTGGAAAAAATCGAAGTAGTTTCAGTAAAAATATGGAAGAACACCTAAGAATGTTTGTTGATAAGCTACACACAATTAACGCAAAATTTACTGACAAAATGTTTGATAAATTTGATATCTCAGGACTTTCAAGCTTAGATTTTGTATATATGGATCCTCCATATCTAATTACAACGGGTAATTATAATGATGGAAATCGAGGATTTATAAATTGGGGAAAAGAGCAAGAAAAAGCAATGTACCAACTGATGGACAATTTATCAGAACGTCATATTAAATTTGCCTTAAGTAACGTTCTTGATCATAAAGGACGAAGTAATGATTTGCTTAAAAAGTATGTCAAAACTCATAATAATATTGTTGTTAATCATTTAAACTACACATACCGTAATTCCTCATATAACACAGCAAACAAGGAATCCGATGAAGTATTAATAACTAATTACGATCCTCATGATTATCGCATTGACACCCTATTTTAGTAAGAAAAAGATCAGTGACAGATTCTAGGTCACTGATCTTTTTCTATTGATGAACTAATTCAATCACTTGATTGTTCATGTATTTTGGTAAAGTATTAACATCTAATTTATCCTTCATAACAGCATCAGCACCTAATAATAGTTGTGATACTTCCAAACCTCCTCCGTTAATACTTGTTCTGTAATGCGTTTGCTTCAATTGCTCGTTAAATTGTGGTAAGAATTTCCCAGAAACCCACAGATAGTAGAACGGGTCCTTAGGTATATTATCACCAAAGTTTTTCCACCATTCATTTGGTTGACGTACTACATCACGCTTTTTATTATCATCAATATAGCGACACATTTCGTCGATTTGACCAATATGCATACCATATCCCCTTTCATAAGCCTTTGTATCTAAAATAATACCAAACTTATTATTAAACACTACGCCATCAGGCTTATTCTGGCCACCCAGATGAACTGACGATAAACCATAGCAGTCCTTAAAAAGCCCTGCTGTTACAATCTCAAAATCTTGGTGACGATGATGATCAAATGCGATATCCAGTAATTCAATATATTTCTCTGGCAAGTTAGTGATTTTACGGTAGTGATTTTTAATCTTCTCGGAATTAAGATCAGCTTCTGCAGGAGTAAATGTCTGATTTGGAATATCAATACCAATAACATTATCTTGGAGCACAATTGAGTTGCCATTTTGCTTTATACGAAGTCCAAATGAAATAAGCTTCTTAATTTCACTATTGAGCAGAGATTCATCTACTTCAATACCTTCATGACTTAAAAAATCAATTAGTGCTGAAATAGTATGATGATTATTAAGTCCCAGAATGATTTTTGCACGCCTGGTTCTTATAAAATCACGAGTCTGCTCGCTGTCCTGCTTTCCAGCAATTGCCAAAAACTCCCATAAAACATACTTAGATTTAGTAGGATTTTTTGATGACCCATTTGCTTTTTTTATCGCATGTAAGCCAGATCCAGTTATAGAGTAAGTTTGAAAACCTGTAATGGTTTTACCATTATCAAGCTCATATTTATTTGTATGCTTTTTAACAAATTTTAATTTCACCAACCAACCTGCTATCATGCGGGCATATTTATCTGACGTTCCTTCCACATCAGATTTAATCTTATCATGTTCTTTTTTTGTCGTAGCTGATTTCAGCCAATCAATCATTAAATCTTCATCGTAAGATGTAAATCCTTTTTCTCCAACAAATCCTAAATTATTTCCGATAGCAAACTTAGTTAATGGGTGCTTGCTGTTAGCTAGTAATGAAAGGACTCTGGTTGCTGGTGGGTACGATAACATTGCGTCTTGAAGGACTTCCATTTCTTCCGCTGACCCATCGTTTGTTTGCGACAGTTTCTTTCCAAGTTCCGTTATTTTAAATAAATCTTTTTCTCTATTATAAGCAACAAAATTTAAACTTACTGCCCAACGAAGGAATCCATCAGCTGTCCAGTTATCTGTATAAAATTTTCCTTTAGTTTTAGCGGACTGCGGTAATATAGTGACTTGGAGCAACGAATTAGCAATCGCCTCCTTTCGCTTCTTAGGGGATTTACCCTCCTTATTATGACTTGTTCCTACAAGATCCCCATAAGTAAACTCCGATACTTTATTATCAAGCTCATCTTGTAATCTTTCTTTATCTCTATCAAAGTAGATTACGTTTTTTATTATATGGTTATCTAACTCTTCATATTGTTTAGATTGTGGGTCAAATACCTGGACTGTCTTTTTTAACTTTGTAAAATCAGATGGATTTTGAACCCAACCAAACGTTCTAAATGCCATTCAAAAGTCACCTTTCATTTTTATATTACCTAGTACCGCTAGTGAGTGCGTTTTCTTACATCAGCACTTAATTTATATTCCCTGAAATGTCAAATAATCTTCTTTATGCAACATTACCTTCTAATTTTAAGTTTTAGAATTTAAAAAGTCTAAATTGATTAATTACGTCGTTTGTAAAATTAGGCTAGAAATTATATCTATCAATCGATCTGATTACAATCTAAAAGTTCAACTTTTCCAAACGAATCAAGTCTTGTAGTGTAACTTGCAAACATATATTCATTGGCACGTCTTTTTCTATTTGCAGAATATGATAACTGATATTTGTACACCTGAGAAAAAGGTCGATAGTAATTCAGTATTTCTTTTTGAGTATCATAAGTTGTTATCCATTTTTTATCTTTTAAATTTACTATCGTATTCGCTATTTTCTTGTGCATATCATTGTCAACAAATGATAAATATAAATTCTTTCCTTGACCAAAATATGGAGGATCAAAAAAAGTAAACGTTGATTGAGAATCAAGTTTATCTATCTTATTTGGGATAAAATTTTGGGCATCCATATTGCTTAATTCTATATAATCTCTCATACCATAAATCTTTTTAATTTTGTGAATCAAATTAGATTTATTAAATCGACAATTAAGTTTATATTTCCCTCTTTGCTCTTTTCCTCCAATAGGTCCTCCATTAATGATTCCACTTACGTTAGTTCTGTTTAAGTAAAACGTTGCAAAAGCGTTTTTTAAAGAATGTGGATCTCTAAAATATTTTAAGTGCACCTTTTTTTGATGGTTCCACTCTTCTATTGTTACAGGTGTTCTATCTATTAGATCTATAAACTCATCTTTATGATTCAATATGGAATACCATATTGAAAATATTGAAGGATCATAATCATTTAATATTATCCTATCCACATCATTGTGAAACAACAGATACAGAGCCACACCTGCACCGCCTGCAAACGGTTCCACATAAGTTTTAGAGATATCATTTATTTTTAATAAATGCTCTACATAAGTTGCTAATTGACTCTTACCCCCAGGATATCTCAATATCGAATTTGTATATGGCACACTGTATCGCTTCCTTTAATTACTTTGAATAATTATCATTCAAACACATTTCGTGTTCGGGTTTTACGAACTGCTTCAAAACACTTTACAAGATCAGAAGCAAAATTTTGTAATTCCCCTCTATTTTTTTCATTCATATAATAAAACTCTATTAAATCAGATTGCTCCGCAAATTTTTCTGCTCTTTCCATCCAGTTTGTATTATGTATCAAATGATAGTTAAGCTCTGGTGAATTTATCTTAAATAAATTTCTCATCCTTTTTGCAGTCATATTTGTTATTTCTGGTACAGTGTCAACATGATTCCAAAACTTCATATACTCTTCATGATTGATAGATACATCTTCCATTATTTTGTATAAATAAACTTCTGGAGAGTAAAAAGATGGCAATCTTAATACATTTCCAAATGGTTTCTTTTGCGGGGTTAGCTTTCGTTCAAATTCTTTTTTATTAATTTTTAGTGCTTTATCAGGATCAATATCTTGCTTTAATTTAGAATCACCATCTAAAACAATAAGTACTGTCTTAAAATAGTCATCTTTCTCCGGAAGTCCTTTCAAATGTTCTTTACCTAAAGATACATCTATAACATTAGGACAACCATATAATCGCTCAAGGTTGTCTAAATCTGTATTATCTTTTAGTAAATTGTTCTTTATACACGAGTACAATAGTTCAAAAATTCTTTTAGTATGTTCATCTTCACAGTATACTTTGATTTCAGGACGTGAACCAAAAACCATATCAAACATATCCGCTTTTAATGTGTGATAATCGTTTACATGGCTCAAGCGTGGGTTTTCTTCGTCCTTAAAGTACACTAACTTATAATCCTCTGGATCTTCAGATTGTAATCTGCATATTTCTTTTAGCACAGTTAACGAATGTGTTGTCACAATTATTTGTAGATTCAAATCATCAACAAGATTTTTTAGTAATACCCACAAATTTCTAACAGCGCTAGGATGTAATGATGCATCTATTTCATCAATACATAATATTCCACCTTTATATGAATCACCGGCTTCTTGCTTTAGCGCATAAAAATCCGTAAAAGATGCTACCAAAGACTCTAAATTATCTTGTCCAACGGAAAGAGTATTGTCGGTTGTATTTTTTACATTCAACGCCAAATATTTACGAACACCAACCCCAGCTTTTTTCGTAATAAAGATTGGCTTTTTCGTCGTCTCAATAGAGCCACTTAGGACACTGTTGTAACATTTAGTAAAGAAATCCGTATACCCCTTTTGAATGATACGATTTGTTTTATATACTTCCTTAGTTTTACTACCCGATTCTCCTAAGGGAATTAATCTAGATAAACTAACATATTCTGTTGGAATTTTCACACGCTTTGAAGTCGTACCGGCATCACTTGCTGCTTGCTCTACAGTAATCTTGTTTTTCCGCGTATCATTATTTAACGGACTATAACTTCTAGGAATTACTCGGATACCTCTTCCAGAATCATTATCGTTCTTAAAACTAATCCGTTTAGTTAAATTATATGGTTCTGAATCTTTCCCAACTTTTTTATCATATTCTACAAATAAACGATATTTTTCATAATCCTCGTTAGGATTAATTTTAAACAAATCTGAGAATTCGGGGTGAAACTGTAATCCATTCAGTCTTTTATCATTAGTTCCACTTGCGGAAGCAATCAAAGCTAATAAACTCGATTTTCCAATACCATTAATTCCTGAAATAACAGTTATTTTTTTGCCAAATTCAAATTCTATATCGCTAAGTTTTCTAAAATTTTCTATTTTCATTCGACTTAATTTCATGAACGGGCTCCTACTCTGAATAGAATGTTATAAGAAATTATTTTTTCACTGTTTCCATAATGTCACTAATTGGATTTGAGTCAATATCTTGGACACGATTTGAGAGATTTTTTTCGATATTCCGATGGGCGATTATTTCATCACTTCGATCGAATATCAAACCCACACCGTTTGACATCTGATCGAAGTGATGAAGAAGCCCGTTATGGAATATGCGTCAAAAAATAATGGTTATTTAGGCTCGCTTAGCTAAATTCTCCATTTGTTCTGGAGTTAAATAATCGATACTGCTGTGGATCCGATTACGATTATAAAAACCTTCAATATATTGGAAGATAGCCCGATGGGCTACTTCAAAATCTTCGTACAGCTTTGCAGGATAGACTTCCTCTTTTTTGATTGAGGCGTGAAATGATTCAATACCGGCGTTGTCATAAGGGCAGCCCTTTCGGCTGAAAGAATGCTGAATATTTAGTTCTTGTAATCTGGATTCATAGGCAGCACTAGTGTACTGAGCGCCAAGATCTGAGTGGATGATCAAATCCTTGGTCGGCACATTATTCAATAGAGCATGTTCAAGTGTGTCAAGAACAAGTTTTACGGTCATTTGTTTGCCATATTTCCAGCCAATGATCTTTTTAGTGTGGAGGTCTTGGATCGTAGATAAATAAGTCCAACCGTCTTTTCGAGTGTGAATATAAGTGATATCGGTTGCCCATTTTGATTGATAGTCGTTGTTGTAAAGTCCTGGTTCAATAAATTCTTTCGGCCTTCGGTTATTGGCTTTGAAAATCGACTCGGTTGATACTTCTTAACAGTGATGGCCGTAGGCCCAACGTTTTCATGAGTTTTTGAACTCGCTTCAAGGAAATATGCTCACCTCGACTGATGAGAAGGTAATGAATCTTAGGAGCACCATAAATACCCTTATTCTCAAAATAGATCCCTGAGATCAATCGACAAAGACGTTCATTCTCAATTTCACGTTTAGAGGGCCGTTTTTTAAGCCATTGGTAATAACTAGATCTTGGCACTGATAGAGCAGCACACATTTGCTTGATATCATGATTTTTGACATTTGATTGGATATATTCGAAGACGATAGTTGATTCTACTTTTGAGCGAATATGGTCAAGGCTTTTTTTAAGATGGCATTTTCCTCCTTCATACGAGCCATCTCTTTCTTCATAGCTAAAATTTCTGCTTCCGGATACTCCATTTTTTTCGTTTTTGGTATAAAGCTTTTTCCAGCGGTAGATTGTTTGCGTAGCGATACCATATTCCTCGGCTAACGAATCGATCGAGTGACCAGATTGGTTGAGGTCAAGGATCATCTTCTTGAAATCTTCATCAAATGTTTTTCTCTTTTTGGTCATTTTGGACACGTCCTATTCTTAGTAGTTAGATTCTACCAAACCGTGTCCATGAAATCATCCTAACATCATTATGAAGAACTGCTTTTGATGGAGCAGTTCTTTTTTATGGCTCTTCGTCAAGAAGTACTGATAGAAAAATTTGAATAACTTTTCAAACAGCTCGTGTCTGAGATTGGACATGAGCTGTTCTTTTATTCTTCCAGTTGATGGCAAAGTATGAGTTAGGAAGGGCAAGCAGGATTCGAGCCCGAAAATTAAAGAAGTTACGAAAGCCATAAGCAGTTCGTTTAATAACTTTGATCTTATTGTTAGTTCCTTCGACTGGACCATTCGTGTAGTCACCATATTTAAAGCTGGTGATAATCTCTTTACGATGCCTCCGGAGAGTCCGTTGAACTTTTTGAAGTGATTGGGGAAGCTGGGTCCATTTAATCGCGAGTAAATGATTGAGTTCATCCTTACTACGATGATTGATCGCGAGAATAAGGTCCTGATAATAACGATAAGCTTGTTTAAGATCATCATTGAAAGCCAGTAAGCGTTGAATAACTTCAACGTCGGTCAACTGAGTATACTCTATTGTAGCAGACTATTGAAAACGTTTACTTATTTTTGCTGATTATTCCAACTTTAAATCGGCTTGACTGACCATAGTATCAACCTTCAATTCATGGATTGTATATTCAGTTGAAATTTGTGATAAATGCTGATTAACATTTATTTCTTGCATAGCTGATTTATCCTTAAAAAAGAATAATTTTTGTCATACACGTCGAGTCTACAACTCTCCTGCGAATTTTCGATATTTTAACCGAATTAGCATAAATTCAATATTATTTTCGTTAACTCACTCCTTGGTACCAAACTGACCGATTCGTACATACCACAAACGCTACCATATCAAGGCTCACCTCTACTTCCACTACCCTAATCGACACGACCTGCCAAACTGGACAATCGTCTACTCGACTATCGAAATAGGACATAGAACACTCGACCCGCCAGCTTCAAATAGAAAAAGTGTACTATTTCCAATAGTTCAGAAGGGAAAAAGTACACTTTCAATCATCTATAAATGCCGTCAGAGCGCGGCTTATCGGCTATTTTTCTGTACGTTCGAGGACCGTTACGCTCTCAACATGGGTGGTCATGGGGAACATGTCTACCGGCTGGGTTTGTTTTGCTGTATAGCCAGCAGCGGCAAATGCCTGCAAATCGCGAGCTAATGTGGCCGGATTACAGCTGATATAAAGTACTTTCTTAGGCCGGACTTTGATTGCGGCTTCAATAAATTCTGGTGCTAAGCCTTTACGTGGTGGATCAACCACGATCAAGTCGGCTTTCATACCTTCTTCAGCCCATTGCGGCAATACTTCTTCAGCCTTGCCCACCACAAATTCAGCATTCGTAATGCCATTTAATTCAGCGTTAGCGTTGGCATTGGTTACGGCAGCTGGCGTGATTTCTACCCCTTTTACCGAACGAACGTGTTTGGCCATGGAGAGACCGATCGTGCCAATACCAGAGTAAGCATCGATCACAACTTCATCACCGCTTAAATTAGCAGCTTCAATAGCTTTTTGATACAGTACTTGCGTCTGGGTAGGATTGACTTGGTAAAACGATAAGGCAGAGATATCAAATTTCAAGCCTAATAATTCGTCACGAAGATTGGGCTTCCCCCACAAAATACGTTCCTTATGCCCTAAAATCGTATTGCCCTTGGTCCCATTGATATTTTGAATAATGCTGACGACATCAGGGATCTCTGCCAAAATAGCGTTGGCTAACTCCCGACGTTCCGGTAATTCTTTAGTTCGCGTAATCAAGACAATCATCATTTCGCCAGTATAATACCCTCGACGAATCATGATATTCCGTAAAACACCTTGATGATTCACTTCATCATAAGCGGAAATACCAAATTGGCGGATCAAGTCTTGTAATTTAGCAATGGCTGCATCGATTTTTTCATCTTGAATGAAAAAGTCCGTCATGGGCACCAAGCGATGGCTCCGCTTTTGAAAGAAACCAACCGTTGGCTGACCATCCACCGTACGTACGGGTACCTGTGCTTTATTCCGATAATGCGTCGGGTCAGTCATGCCCAAAGTAGGTAAAACATCAATGGCTAATTTCGCTTTTTGGTACAAGTTTTCAATTTGCTGCTGTTTGAATTTTAATTGTGCTGGATAAGCCAAATGCTGCAAAGGCGCAATGCCAGTTTGCGTATAACGCCGATTTTTGATATCCACACGATCAGGACTGCTTTGAACCATTGCTACCGTTTTAGCGAAGGCATACTTCTTAGCAACTTTAGTAATTACCGCTGTAACCACTTCACCGGGTAAAGCATTGTCAATGAAGATGGGAAAATCATCAACTTTGGCAACGCCCAACCCATCATAAGACAAGTCTACCGCTGTAAGATCTAGTGTTTGATTCTTTTGTACTGGTGTATTTAAATTTGTTTTCATATTAACCCCTTAATTAATGATCGCCGTTAAGCATAGCGGAAATTGGCTTGAAATACAAGTTTCATGCAAAATGGACCTGAAAAGCAGAACTAGCATCTGCTCACAGGTCCATTTTTTTAACTATATTTTATGTGTGCTTAGTTTCAGATGCATCATCCGACTTAGGCGCATGGCTTAAATCTAATTCTGGCCGAACCAATTCATGATTCGCATCCAAATTTTGAACATGCTTAACGATCTCAGCCTCAGCGTTCTGTTCCGATGGTGTTTCATAAGTAATAGCTTTATTGGGAATGTCATCCACATTAGCAAACATTTCAATATGCTGTTTCAAATTGACAAACTTCATCGGCGCATCGCCGCCATATTCCCCATCTAAATTGATCATCATCCGCTGATTATCCTTAGGCTTGGCAACTAATTTCCTCGTTTTCACATAAATAATGTTGTTGTCATCTACATGTCGACCACCATTTAAAACAAGAGCCATCAAGCGTAAAATCTCACCAATATTAGATGTTTTGACAATAATTAAAGAAAAATAACCATCATCTAAAGAAGCATCAGGTACGATTTGTTCCATACCACCGACCGAATTTGTCAAAGCTAAGAAAAACATGGAGGCCGGACCATCATAAACACCATTATCATACTCCAGATGCATCTGCGTTGGCCGCATGCGCGGCAACATTTCGGCACCTTTCAAGACATACGCTAGATAGCCTAGAATGGATTTGAATTGAGACGGCACTTCATAGGTTAACTCGGTCATAAAGCCGCCACCGGCAATATTAATAAAATAGTTGTCGTTGGCTTTGCCCACGTCCATCTTGACGGACTGTTTCTTCAAGATGATTTTAGCCGCTTCAACTGGATCTTCACGAGGAATCTTCAAAGCACGCGCATAGTCATTAGTTGTTCCAGCAGGGATGATCGCCATCTTGGGGCGTCTTTTTAATCCGGCGATCCCGTTAACGACCTCATTGATTGTCCCATCGCCACCGGCTGCAACGATCAAGTCAAACCCCTCTTTAGCCACGCGTTTAGCCTCTTTAGCAGCCGAAAGCGGTGCTTTAGTCGTTTGAAACGCACTGGCTTCATAACCAGCTGTTTCTAAAATATGCAAGATTTGACCCACACTTCGCAGCAACGTTTCATGACCTGCAGTGGGATTGTATATCAATCTAGCCCGGACTCTCATGTTTCTCCCTCTTTAACTACTTAGCGTTTTTTTAATTCTGCCATCAAAATTTGATTGACGACTTTTGGATTGGCTTTACCGCGGGTTTGTTTCATAATTTGACCAACTAAGAAACCAACAGCCCGATCTTTCCCATTTTTAAAGTCATCAATTGATTGTTGGTTATTGTCCAAAACCTCATCAATGATCGGTGTCAGTTTAGCAGGATCGGATAATTGCACCATACCTTTTTCTTCGACCCATTGCTTGGGTTCCGTGCCATTAGTAATGATTTCTTGGAACACTTTTTTAGCGATCTTAGAACTGATCGTCCCATCTTTAATCAAATTGATCATTGTTGCCAAATGTTCTGGTGTCAGCTTCGTCTCTTGCAGATCCAGCTTATTTTCATTCAAGTAGGCATTTACTTCACCCATCAGCCAGTTGGAAACTTGCTTGGGATCAGCACCTTGTGCAACGGCAGCGTCAAAGAAATCAGACATTTCTTTCGTGGTTGTTAACACGTTAGCATCATATTCTGGCAAGCCGTATGTTTGTACATAACGCTGCCGCCGTTTATCAGGCATTTCTGGAATGCTTGCTTGAATTTCTTTGATCCAGTCGTCACTAATATGAAATGGTGGAATGTCTGGTTCTGGGAAATAACGATAATCATCAGAACCTTCTTTTACACGCATCAAATAAGTTTGTCCGGTCGCATCATCATAGCGTCTCGTCTCCTGGCGAATTGTACCGCCAGACATCAAGACACGACTTTGCCGTTTTTCTTCATAGGCTAGGCCTAGACGGACAAAATTGAAAGAGTTTAAGTTCTTTAACTCTGTTTTTGTCCCATATTTTTCTTGTCCAATTGGCCGAATCGAAATGTTTGTGTCGACCCGCATGGAACCCTCTTCCATTTTGACATCGGAAGCTCCAGTAAATTGAACGATCTGCCGCAATTTTTCTAAGTAAGCATAGGCTTCATCAGGAGAGGCAATATCTGGCTTAGATACAATTTCGATCAAAGGTGTGCCTTGACGGTTCAGGTCAACGTATGAGTAGCCATCTTCGGAATGGGTATTCTTACCGGCATCTTCTTCGACATGCAATTCAGCAATACCGATTTTTTTCTTCTTGCCATCGACTTCAATTTCAACCCAACCATTGGTGCCCAAGGGCTTTTCAAATTGTGTGATCTGATAGGCTTTAGGATTATCCGGGTAGAAATAGTTTTTCCGATCAAAATGCGTATCGCGCGTAATGTCTGCATTCAAAGCTAAAGCAACCATGATGCCATAACGATAGGCTTGTTTATTGACTTTAGGCAGCACACCCGGAAAACCAAAGTCGATAACATTGGTGTTCGTATTGGGCTCATCCCCAAATTCAACTGGTGAAGGACTAAACATCTTAGTCTTGGTCTTTAATTCAACGTGGACTTCTAACCCGATTGTTGTTTCAAAGTTCATTAGTTTTGACCTCCCTTGAATTCTGGAATAGCTTGATGGAATTCTGTGGCTTGTTCAAAGGCATCAGCAGCCTTGAAAATTGTCATTTCATCCATCTTCTTAGCCATCAATTGAACGCCAATTGGCAACCCCGTTTCAGAGAAACCTGCTGGGATCGATGCTGCCGGGATACCTGCTAAGTTGGCCGGAATTGTCAAAATATCATTGAGATACATGGTGACTGGATCAGTAACTTTTTCACCTAACCCAAAGGCTGGCGTTGGTGTTGTTGGGCCTAGAATCAAGTCATATTTTTCAAATAATTGATCAAAATCATTCTTGATCAAAGTACGCACTTGGGCAGCCTTCTTAAAGTAAGCATCATAATAACCAGCTGATAAGGAGAAGGAACCCAACATGATCCGCCGTTTCACTTCGTCACCAAAACCTTCAGAACGTGAGCGAACATAAACATCTTCCAAAGTTTTGACATCTTTTGCCCGGAAACCATAACGAATGCCATCATAGCGCTGTAAGTTGGAAGAAGCTTCACTGGAAGCGATAATGTAATAAGCTGGGACAGCATATTTCGTATACGGCAGGGAAACTTCTTCAACCGTAGCACCTAAACTTTCAAAAGTTTTGATGGCGGCTTGAATTGCTTTAACCACGTCAGCGTCAATGCCCTTATCCATATATTCTTTTGGTACCGCAATCTTAAGGCCCTTGATATCCTGACCTAGTGCTTTGGTAAAGTCGGGCACGGCTTCAGTTGCACTTGTCCCGTCATGATCATCATGGCCAGAAATGGCATTCAAAATGATGGCACTATCTTTGATAGAACGGGACAAAACCCCGATCTGATCCAAACTAGAGCCAAAGGCCATTAAGCCCCAACGTGAAACACGACCATAAGTTGGTTTGATCCCAAAAATACCGTTAAAAGCAGCTGGCTGACGAATAGAACCACCTGTATCTGTCCCAAGCGCGGCAATCACTTCACCGGCTGCCACAGCGGCTGCTGAACCACCTGAAGAACCACCAGGCACCTTGGTTAGATTCCAAGGATTATGCGTTTCACCAAAATAAGAAGTTTCTGTCGAACTTCCCATGGCAAATTCATCTAAGTTGGTTTTACCAACGGTGATGGTCTTTTGACCATCTAATTTATCCATGACCGTCGCATTATAAACAGGTTCAAAGTTGTCTAAGATATGGCTGGCAGCCGTCGTCTTTAAACCTTTAGTAACGATATTATCTTTAATGCCTAAAGGAATCCCAGCCAATAATTCGTCTGGGTCAATGCCAGCTGCATCTAATGCATCTGCTTTTTCCAGTGCGTCAGTTTTATTTAAAGTAATAAAAGCATTGATTTTCTCATCCGTTTGTTCAATGTAATCAAACGTAGCTTCTACTAATTGGCGAACGGTTATTTCTTTATTAACTAACTTATCGTGGAGACTCGTAATATCTTCATTGAAGTAATTCAACTATTCGTCCTCCTCTTTTTCAATAATTGCAGGCACCCGAATTAGCCCTTCCGTTGTTTCAGGGACATTCTTCAATAATTCAGCGCGCGTCTGACTCTTCACGGGTACATCTTCACGGAAAACATTGACAGCACTTGTGATATGGGTAGTTGGTGCAACATCTTTTGTATCTACTTCACTTAATTGATCGACAAAATCAACAATTTTATCTAATTGACTAGTGAAATTTTCTAATTCGGAATCATCGAATTCTAATTTTGCTAAATTAGCAACATGGGCAACTTGTTCCCTTGAAATCATGCGATCTCCTCTTTCATGAAAATTCATTCTGTTTTATTGTAACATAACTGTTTCTGGTTGGAATTAGTAACTTGAAAAGACATGGGTATAGAAACTCTTAGCATTACTGCTGCGCGCAACAAATGCCTGAATGCCTTGCGTCGATTGTATCGTAATTTGTAACGGAATATTCCGGGGTAAATAGCGACCGGCCGCTTGAGCGATGTATTGCGTAAAGCTGGTGATTTCAGTCTCGCCATAAAATTGAGTATTAATCGTAATATTCATACCCGCTAGCTGATCGTTTTCATAATGGGCCTGGGCAACAACGCCAGCCAAGTTAGGGAAGAAACTCTGAACTTGTGTTTTAAAGTTAGAAAATGAATCATTATCTCCAGAATTAACCGCCTTTTCACCACTAGCCGTTGGTAATACCTGGTTCTTTTCATTGACTCGTTTCCAACTGTCGATTTTCTTAGCACCGTTATCAACCGTGGTGGCCGCTACATAAGTCCCACCCACTAAGCTATCCTTAGAAGCTTGTTTATAAATACCAATCGTGATCGGAACATTTTCCAATCCTTTGCGCTGCCGCAGCCGCTGGACGATTGTTTGCGCCATCTGTTTGCCCTGAGCCAACAAAGTATTATCAGAAATGTTGGTTTGAAATTCAGCACCATATTCTTCTTTTTGATAATAATCCACACTATTCATACCCAGAGCAATACTAATGCCGCCAAGTTTAACGCTTTTATCATCTGTTTGCGTCACATAGTCTTGTTCTAATATTTGTTGCAAATATAATGGTGCTCGCTTATCGGCATCAGTAGAACCATTATCAGCTGGGTTTAGGCCCTCGGGATTTTTTTGCGATTTACGGGCTAACCAGTCCTTAATTGTATCGGATTTTAAATATTGACCCTCTTGCAGTAAATACTTATCAGTGGGGAATTGTGACTTTGATAGATCTGTTAAGCCGTCTTCCATACTTTTAACGTTCAAAACGTTGTCTGTTTGCGATGTCGTTAGGCCCCTAGCCGCACTTGTTTTGTAATGACCGTTTTCGATCACCCCAGTATAATTGGATTCGCCGGTCGCACCTGTTGTTTGCACACCTTTATTGTTTGTGCTTGTTTGCGTGCCTGTCGAGCCAGTACTCTTTAAATTGCCACAGCCCGCCAGTACTAATGCCAAAGTAGCCAATATAAACCAAAGATTTTTTCGTTTCAAAATTTGTCCTCCTACCTACTTTTGAGGCAAATACTCATCCAGCTCTTGCTCATTGATGATTTCAACGCCAAGCTGCTGTGCTTTTGTCAATTTACTACCTGCTGCTTCACCAGCGACCAAAATATCCGTTCTTTTAGAAACTGAGCTGGTAACTTTAGCGCCCAAATGTTCTAATTTTTCGGTTAATTCGGGCCGAGTAAAGTCGTTAAGTTTACCGGTCAATACCACTGTTTTATCCTTAAAGAAGTTGGCCTCGGGCACGGCTTCAGTTTCACCTAAATATTTTAAATTGACGTCTACAGCAGCAAATTCATGGAGTAAGGTTTGAACTTCAGCATTGTTAAAGTAAGTTGCAACGCTATCTGCCATAATCTGACCGACATTATTTATCTGTGTCATATCTTCGCTAGTCGCTTTCGCTAACTGCCAGATATCACCATAATGTGCCGCTAAAATTTTAGCAGCTTTAGCACCCACATGGCGAATGCCTAAACCGAACAACAGCCGTTCCACTGAATTTTGTCGGCTGCGATCAATAGCACCTAGTAAATTTGCAATCGATTTCTCTTTGAATTTATCTAATTGGCTTAAGTCCTCAGCCGTCAAGCGGTATAAATCAGCTGCATCATGGACCAATTCTTTTTCAAATAATTGAGCAATCACGCGTGGTCCCAAACCATCAATATTCATAGCGTTGCGACTGGCAAAATGGGTCAGGCCCTCTTTGATCTGAGCCGGACACATGGGATTGATACAGCGTAAAGCTACTTCGTCTTCTAAATGAACCAATTGGGAACCACAAGAAGGGCACTTTGTCGGTATCTCATAAGGCACCGTATCTGCTGGTCGCTTATTTAAAATCACAGCAGATACTTCTGGAATAATATCGCCAGCTTTATGTAAGCTAACGGTATCCCCAATTCGAATATCTTTGGCCTTCAACATATCTACATTATGCAAGGTGGCTCGAGCCACAGTCGTTCCCGCAAGCGGTACCGGATCCATGACCGCAGTTGGCGTAACCACCCCAGTGCGGCCCACCGTCCATTCAATATCATGGACAACGGTTTGTGCTTCTTCAGGTGGAAATTTATAGGCAATCTCCCAACGAGGGACTTTAACCGTATTACCAAGCGTTTGTTGGGTAGTCAAATCATCGACTTTCAAAACCACCCCATCGATACCATATGGTAACGCATTGCGTTTCGGTGTATTGGTTTCAATAAACGTGATTACTTCCGCAATATTATGACAGAGCTGACTATCTGGATTGACATGAAAACCCAAAGCTTTTAATTTAGCTAAGGCTTCCGTTTGAGTCTGAAGTGTTAGTGTATCCATGCGCGTGATGAAGTAAATAAAGGTATCTAGCTGGCGCGCTTTAGTAACACGCGTGTCTAATTGCCGCAGGCTACCTGCCGCAGCATTACGTGGATTGGCAAAAATCGGCTTTCCCTCTGCTTCGCGCTGCTTATTTAGCTTCTCAAAGGCAGTTTTGGGCATATAACACTCACCACGCACTTCGATTGAAAGCGGTTCAGGCAGAAGCTTAGGAATTGAATCAATCGTCAACAAATTCTTAGTGATATCTTCGCCGACATTGCCATCTCCCCGCGTTGAACCTTGGACAAAACGTCCATTCTCATAAACTAAACTGATTGCCAAACCATCGATTTTCAATTCTGTACTATAACTTAATTGATGTCCCACATTACGGGTTAAGCGCGCATCAAATGCTTTAAGTTCATCAAAGGAGAACACATCTCCCATGGACAGCATCGGTATGGTGTGGGTTACTTTGTCAAAACCGGGTAAAACTTCACCACCGACTTTTTGGGTTGGTGAATCCGGGGTAACAATATCCGGAAAAGCCGTTTCTAAGTCTTGAAGATCGCGATAAAGTGCATCGTAAACACTATCTTCTACCAAAGGTGCATCCTTAGTGTAATAAGCGTCACTATACTGTTGTAGCGTTTGCCGTAACTGTTGTGCTTCTGTGTTGGCTTCTGTCTTGGTATAGGCTTCAATTGATTTTTTTAAGGTCATCTTTAATCACCATTATTAATTTATCTTAAGACTATTCTTGTTTGGTAATTGGTGCAAAAGCAGCTAATAATCGCTTGACACCTTGTTCTTTAAACGCAATATCTAACTCTGCATTTTCACCGGTCCCATTAACTTTCACAACTGTACCAGTGCCCCATTTTTTATGCGTCACTTTATCACCAGCGGTCCAAGTTACCTGCGCCGCTGAACTGGTTTTAGCCACGGGACCACTTTGGTGTGCCACATGAGTTGTCGCTTGCGCACGACGCATTTGATTATCAAAGCGCCGCTGACTCGGGGTGCTGGTCTGGCGGAAAGGTATCGCCGCCGCATTTTGATTACCGTAATCCAACAGCTCATCGTCGATTTCACCCACAAACCGTGAAGCTGGATTACTCTGCGTACGGCCATAGAGTACCCGGGAGTAGGCATTCGTCAAATAAAGTTTCTTTTGTGCGCGCGTAATGCCCACATAAGCCAGGCGCCGTTCTTCTTCCAGTTCGTCAGGATCTGCTGCTGCCCGGGATAGCGGGAAAATGCCTTCTTCCATACCGATCAAAAAGACTACGGGGAATTCCAGACCTTTAGCCGCATGCAGCGTCATCAAGGTCACTTCACTAGCTTCTTCTTCTAAATCATCTTGATCACTAACAAGTGCCAGATCCGCTAAGAAATCTACGAATTTATCGCTATCTTCATCCTCGGGCTCATAATTGTCATCAAACCGCTGAGTTACTGAAAGCAATTCTTCAATATTTTCAATGCGACTGTCGGCCTCTAAATTGTGTTGCGCTTTCAAAGCCTTCAAATAACCGGAACGATCCAATAGATCCTCTGTCAATTGAGAAATTGTCTCAGCTTCGATCCGTTCTCGCAAGTCGAAAATCATATTCCCAAAGTCAGCTAAGTTTCCCCGAGCACGACCATTGATATTTGATAAGTCGATATTCAAGCAGGCTTCAAGCAGCGAAAAATCATGTTCATCCGCAAAATCTTGCAGCTTTTCAACCGTACCAGGACCAATCCCGCGCTTTGGCGAATTAATGACGCGCTGAAAACTCATGTCATCTTTTGGATTTGCGACCAAGCGCAAATAAGCCAAAACATCTTTGATTTCCTTACGATCATAGAACTTGTGCCCACCAACCATTTTGTAAGGAATATTGGCTTTCACAAAACCTTCTTCCATCACCCGTGACTGGGCGTTGGTCCGATAAAGAATAGCAAAGTCACCATACTTGTAATTATTTTCTTTGATTTGTTGTTGAATTTGGTCAATAACATATAATGATTCATCTTGTTCACTTTGACCGCGATAGTAAGTGATCTTAGGGCCCTCACTATTTTCTGTCCAAAGTTTTTTAGGCTTGCGGACCACATTATTATTAATGACTTCGTTGGCCGCTTTTAAAATATGCTTCGTCGAACGATAATTTTGTTCCAGTAAAACGATCTGCGCTGTAGGATAGTCCTTTTCAAAGTTCAAAATGTTATTCATGTTGGCCCCGCGCCAACCATAAATACTTTGATCGGCATCACCAACGACACAAAGATTTTGATAACCCCCAGCTAACAACCGCACCAACTGATATTGAGCTTCATTAGTATCCTGATATTCATCGACATGAATATATTGAAACTTATTTTGGTAGTAACTTAACGTTGGCTGATCTTTTTGAAATAATTCAATCGTCAGCATGATCAAATCATCAAAATCCATAGCTTGATCTGCCTGTAAAGACTGCTGATAGCGTTTATAAACTTTGGCTACGATCTCTTCAAATAAAGAACCGGTCTGTTGTTCATAATCTTCAGGTTTGACCATATCATTCTTGGCGTTGCTGATTGTATTCAAAATACTGCGTGGCTCAAATTTCTTAGGATCAATATTTAAATTCTTTAAAATCCGTTTGATCAGAGTTAATTGTTCAGCGGGATCCGCAATCGTAAAACTACGAGCATAGCCGATTTTCTCGCTTTCACGCCGTAAAATTCGCACACACAGCGCATGGAAAGTGGAGACCCAAACATTACGCGCATCCTCTTCATCTAATAATTGTCCGACACGTTCTTTCATTTCTTTCGCAGCTTTGTTGGTAAAAGTGATCGCTAAGATATGCCAAGGCGTAACATTTTTTTCTTCAATCAAATAAGCAACGCGATGTGTCAAAACACGAGTTTTACCACTCCCAGCGCCGGCCATGATTAATAATGGGCCCTCCGTTGTCTGCACCGCTTCTTTTTGCTTATCATTCAGTTTGTTTAGTAAATCTATCGTCATTTTTGGATCCTTTCACTGACTCGTTCGGGTACATAAAAATTATATTTTAGTCTAAAAAGCACACTACATTATAACAAAATTATGTTACTTATTATAGCTACTCCAGCCGTAAACAAAAAAACTGAGTAACAGAAATTTCTGTCATCCCAGTTTCTTCAATTTCCAAATTATTTGATGTTACAGCATTTACTTTAGCAGAGTGTGACAAAAGGCGCTCAACGGCCAAGCACTAACAAGAATTACGATAAATGGTGGATTTTCCATTTGAGGAATGCGCTGTTAGGTAAGGTCGTTGCCTTTTGGAACACGTTTAGACTCACAAGATAGTGTGACAAAAGGCGATCAATGATGCTTTAATCTAAACCGACACGCTTAAAAATACGATCCACATTTTTAAGATGCCAATGATAATCGAAAGCATCATCTAAGTCGGCTTTAGATAAACGTTCAGTTACTTTTGGATCAGCTTCCAATAAAGTTCGGAAGTCTTTTTGTTCATCCCATGCTTGGGCTGTCTTTGGCTGCACAATGTCGTAAGCTTGTTCACGACTTAAACCCTTATCAACCAATTTGAGCAATACCCGCTGTGAATAAATCAAACCATGGGTCTTGTTCATATTATTTATCATGTTTTCTGGAAAGACGGTCAATTTATCTAGGATTGTCATAAAGCGATGTAAGATATAATCTAGCAGCTCCGTTGTGTCTGGCAAAATAATTCTTTCCGCAGAACTGTGGGAGATATCACGCTCATGCCATAGCGGCACATCTTCCAGTGCTGTTACCGCATGTCCACGAATCACACGGGCTAATCCAGTTACGTTTTCAGAACCAATCGGATTCCGTTTATGCGGCATCGCTGAAGAGCCCTTTTGACCAGCAGCAAAATATTCTTCAGCTTCGCGTACTTCTGTCCGTTGTAGATGCCGAATCTCTAAGGCAAAACGCTCGATAGAAGTTGCAATCAAAGCCATCGTCTGCACATATTCTGCATGCAGATCTCTAGGCAATACTTGGGTTGAAATATCTTGAGCGCGAGTTCCTAGATGTTCCGTCACATAAGCTTCAACTTCGGGTGGAATATTGGCAAAAGTTCCCACCGCACCACTGATCTTGCCGGCTTCAACGCCTTTGGCCGCATGTTCAAACCGTTCCTGATTGCGCTTCATTTCCGCGTACCAGTTAGCCAGCACCAAACCAAAAGTCGTTGGTTCGGCATGCACACCATGGGTCCGCCCCATCATTACGGTATGTTTATAGGTTTCCGCCTTCTTAGCAATCACTTCTAGAAAAGCAGCAATATCCTGGCGCAAAATATCATTGGCCTGTTTTAGTAAATAACCATAAGCTGTGTCCACAACGTCCGTAGACGTTAAACCATAGTGGATCCACTTTTTCTCTGGGCCTAAGCTCTCAGAAACTGTCCGCGTAAAGGCAACCACATCATGATGCGTAATCTTTTCCAAACGCGCAATCTCGGCAACATCAAATTTTGCATTGGCTCTAATTTTGGCTACATCTTCAGCTGGGATCTCACCTAGTTTTGCCCAGGCTTCATCAGCTAATATTTCAACTTCTAGCCAAGCTTGGTAGCGATTTTCATCTGTCCAAATTGCACCCATTTCTGGTCTTACGTAACGAGGAATCATTTTTTTCTCCTTTGTGTTGTAAAGTTAAATATGCCACAAATCCGTTGCTTTAATTTTATTGATCAAATCTGTTTGAATCTCATTAGTAACTATCACCTGGCCAATTGGTGTTGCCAAAGCAGGCGTCTCAGCCAACGGATAATAATTAAACTGCCAATCCGGCTTGATTTTAACTTGTGTATAGCTCTCTTCTTCAATTGCTTTTAAAATAACTAACATAGCGCCATTGGTTCTCACATGCACTTCAGGAACTGGCCATCCTAATAAAGCCCGCAGTTGCAGCTCATACTGGGAAATTCCAAGAACGGCTTGATAGACGTCCGCGCCAAGATGTATCCCTGGAAAAATACGTTGAGTATATAAGTTGTCTGTTTCAGTTTTTAGGAAAGAAATCCCAAAAACACCACAGTAATCGATCTTATCAGCAATCACATGAGCGATTCGTTGAATTTCTTCAGCCACGGCCGCATTGATTCGCGGCCGAACTAGTGCAGCTATCAATTGATGTCCATCAAAAAAGGTCTCAATAATTGGTAACAACTGAACTTTTTGCTTTTGATCCTTCACAACCATGATCAAAAATTCTTGATCCACAGGCACCCAGGATTCTAGAATTGCCGAACCACCGCTAAGATAGGTTTCACTTTGAGCAATATCCTGTTGACGGTAAAGTACTTCTTGACGGTTATGACTCAAGCCCTTTTGGATCGGTTTAATAATTGCCGGATATCCAATGGACGCCAATCCGTTAGCAACATCTGCAGAACTAACAACAGTCATATAAGGCGCAACATTTAAATTCAGATCATCTAAAAAAACTTTTTCTAAGTACCGGTCTTGCGTGATCGATAAAATATCCGTTCCTTGAGGCACATTATTATTGGCCTGAATCGTTTCAAGAATCTGTGGATCAATATTTTCATCTTGATAAATAACGGCCTGTAAGCCGTTGACAAAATCCAAAACAGTCTGTAAATCGTTAGGATTGCCAATCGTAGGATAATCAACAATGTCTAAAACGGGTTCTTGAACAGATGTTAACAAGGCCACGCGAAACCCCATTTGCTTAGCCGTCAGTGCCAAATGATAACTTTTGATGCCACCGCCAATAATACCAACGGTTTGCATTGGATAAATAAAAGCCATTGTTTTGCCTGCCTTCTTTTAAGTTTCCTTAAAATCTACCCTACCACAGTTTGCCAGGACTGACATTATAAAAGCAAAACAATTCGTCAAGCTTCATCATTTTCATTCAGGCCGGTCTCTTCATCTTCATCTACCGTTCCAGTACCATTGAATAATAAATTCAAAAAGACTGCCGATAAACTAGCCATCACGATGCCGTTACCAAATAATAATTGCGCTGTTTTAGGTAAGAATTGAAAAATTGCTGGCTGTACGGTCACACCTAAGCCTAAACCGATCGATACAGCGACAACTAGCAGATTCTTATCACTTTGGAAATTCACATTCTGCAACATCCGAATACCTTGAACAGCTACCATGCCGAACATAACTAACATGGCACCGCCCAAAACTGGACTAGGGATGATCGTAGCCAAAGCACCAACCTTTGGTAATAAACCAAGTAGTACTAAAAATCCAGCCGCGAAGTAAATCGGCCGCCGCGTCTTGATGCCAGAAAGTTGAACCAAACCAACGTTTTGCGAGAAAGTTGTGTATGGGAAAGTGTTAAATAGGCCGCCAAAGATAATTGCCAAACCCTCAGCCCGATAGCCGCGTTTCAAATCATCACTAGTTAACTTACGCTTGGTAATATCCCCTAAGGCAAAGTAAACCCCGGTGGATTCCACCATGGACACCATCGAAATCAGAATCATCGTCACAATAGAAGACCATTCAAATTTTGGCGTGCCAAAATAAAAGAATTGCGGAAAATGAAACCAGCTCGCTTCCATCACTGGCTTTAATGAAACTAAGCCAAATGCTGAAGCAGCTAATGTGCCGGCCACAAGTCCAACTAACACAGCAATCGACTTCAGAAAACCTCGGCCCCAAAAACTAACTGCCAAAATAATGAAAACAGTCAAAAAGCCGATCCCAATATTCGTTAAATCACCAAAAGTCTTAGCAGTCGTATCGCCACCACCTAAATTCTGAAAAGCAACTGGGATCAAGGTCAATCCGATTACCGTAATCAAAGTACCAGTAACTAATGGCGGAAATAATTTTTTGATTTTTGAAAACCAGCCAGCAATTAGAACTACGAAAATACCAGCCGCAATAATTGAACCATATACAGTACCAACAGAGTACCGTTGCCCAATCATTTTTAAGGGTTCAACTGCTTGAACCGCGCAACCAAGGACTACAGGCAAGCCAATACCCATAAACCGATTACCCTTCAACTGGAAGAAAGTTGCCAGACCACACATAAAAATATCAATCGAAACTAAATAGGTCATTTGTAACGTAGAAAAATGCAATGCCCCGCCAATCAATAGCGGCACTAAAACTGATCCCGAATACATCGCTAATAAATGCTGAATACCTAAAATTGCAGCTTTCCAGTTTGAAATCTTGGGTGCGTTTGTCTGCGCCTTACTTTGCTGCATCTTCAGCCTCCTCATCATTTACAAAGACTACCTTGCCATCTTCAAAAGCCTTGATGCGTGCCAAAGACTCCACATGAATGCCCTCTTTATCAATTAACTGACGACCCTTTTGGAAAGTCTTCTCGATGACGATTCCAATTCCTGCCAAGCTAGCGTTTGCCTGGTCAATGATGTCGATCAAGCCTTTTACTGCCTGACCATTAGCCAAAAAGTCATCCACAACTAGAACACGATCATCCTCATTCAAAAACCGCTTAGAAATGGCAATATGATTGCTGGTCTTTTTCGTATAGGAATAAACAACGGACGTATATAATTCATCTTTTAACGTCACACTTTTGTGCTTACGAGCAAAAACCACTGGTACACCAAAAGCTAAGCCCGTAAAAATAGCAGGTGCAATACCTGAAGATTCCACCGTCAAAACCTTGGTAATTTTCTCATTCTTGAACAAGCGATGAAATTCTTTGCCAATTTCTTCCATTAACATAGGATCTACCTGGTGATTTAGAAAGTTATCTACTTTCAATACATCATGCCCTAAAACTTGGCCATCTCGCAAAATGCGATCTTCTAAAATCTTCAAAATAAACTTCCTTTCCGAAAAACAACTTTGCAACTAATATTCGTGTTTACGCGAAAAAGACACCTGCTTGAAATAATATCCTTCGTTAGTTGGATAAAAAGCGAATTTAGTTAAGATAAAGAATACCACAAAAAAATTGCACCCTCAATAAAAGAGATGCAATTTCATTAAACTCTAACCTTCGTGTTTTTTCTGTTCAGCATCGCGGTACTTTGCCATCTTTTCCGCAAATAACGTGCCGTTTGTTGGCGGCGTATAGGTAATCGCATTGGCACCGGCTTCAATTGTTGCTAAAATCTGATCATCATCTTTACCGCCAGTAGCAATGATCGGAATTTTTTGAAATTTTTTTCTAATTTTTGCAACAATTGCCGCCGTTTTTTTAGCACCAGAAACATTTAAAATCGATACACCAGCGTCAATCAAAGCTTGAATGTTCGTGTCCTCATGGACCACCGTCGCAATGATCGGAATATCTACCACTTCATCAATGGCGCGAATCGTCGCTATTGGTGTGGGGGCGTTGACGACCACGCCTAGTGACCCTTGCGCTTCAGCAAACATCGCCATCATTTCTGCACGAGAACCTTGCGTTGTACCGCCGCCAATGCCTGAAAGTACGGGAATGTCGGCAGCCATCGTAATGGCCTGCATGATGGTCGGGTGCGGCGTAAACGGATAGACAGCAATCACCGCATCAGCATTGGTATTTTTAATGATCGCAATATCGGTTGTAAAAATAACAGAATGAATCTCTTTTTCAAAAATCTTGATTCCACTAGCTCGTTTGATCACAGTTGGCATTTTAACAATGCCTTCGCGCAACTCGGTCATAATTTCGGGAACGTATTGCTGGGGCATGGGTACCCTCTCCTCTCGATTATTGATCGTATTTCGTTAAATGATATTTTTCAATGATTTGAATGATTTTAGTGGCATAGTCGGGATCAGTGGCGTAACCATCTTGTTGTAATGCTTTGGCCGCGTCAACATAATTCGTCGCATTGAGCACATGCGTGTACTGCTGCGCATTCCAAGAGGTACCCTCGGCCAATAGTTTTGCATGGCCTAATAAGGAGGCATCATAACTATCATAAACCCGAAAACGGCCCTTTACAGTGTGCCAACTACCATCCACGTATTCTTGGGTATCTAGAAGTTGACTATTATTGGGATCATCGCTTTTAACGCCAAAAAGATTTTTGTACTGACTGGCAAGTTGGCTATTGCCCCAATCACTTTCAAGGATTGCCTGTGCAATCGTGATACTTGGCAGTATATGATATTGTGTCTGCAGTTGCTGAGCGTAAGTTGCTATTTGATCAATAAAAGCTTGCTTTTCTTGGGCGACTTTATTCTTCGCTGCTTGCGAAGATTCAATTGCCTGTTGCTCCAGCCTTTGCTCATGATAGTCAATACCCTTGACCACGCCAAAAATGGCAATCGCTAAAATCAGTAAAGTGATCAACGCCGCAAGTAAGCCACTATTCTCTTTTGATTTTTTACGTCGATAAGTTCTTCTTCTTTTTACCAAAATTTACCCACTTTGAACTCATGCCTCAATTTTTAAATTATTTACCCAGGTCAGTAGATCCAGTTGCTTGGTCTCGATCTCTGAACGGACGGTTTCAGGTACGATAAAGTCTAACACATCTTCAAAACCCCATAAATCATAATTTAGACTGATGCGTAAATGTATGACTGCCCGGCCCTGCACTTGTTCTTTAGTAAAAGCACTCTCACAATTTTCTGCCGCCAGCCACTGTTTCGCAATTTGCTTTTTAGCATTCGCGTAGACATAAGCGCTGCGCCCATTTAATTCCGGAATCGATTGCGACTGAAAAATAGCCTTTTGGCATAACATCCATTCATAATCTGTAAACAATTGGCGTAAATGGTGGCCTTGAATTTTTGATAGTTCTACCTTGCCAGCCAGCCACTGATCAAAGAAATTAGGCGCCTCTAACAACACCTGCGTACTAAAAACTGACGTATCTCCATATTTTTGTAAAACGACATCTTGTACAATTGCAGAAAAATCAACATCATTTGCCAAAATTCACACCTCCGATAATTCTTACCTAACTCTATTGTACCGAACTGACTCTGAAATTGGAAAGTATTAGCCATAGTGCGGCAAACGGCGACCAGGACAATTAAATTTTAAACGTGTGCCAAAAGGCAACATCCTCAGCTACAAACTTTTGTGTATTAAAAAAGACCGCCACAAACGAAACGTTTGCGCGGTCTTATAAATTATAAACTATTCTTTAACAACGTTAACAGCTTGAGGGCCGCGGTCGCTTTCTTCGATATCGAAAGTTACACTTTGACCTTCTTCAAGAGTTTTGTAGCCATCACCTTGGATAGCAGAGAAATGTACGAATACATCACTACCATCTTCACGAGTAATAAAGCCATAACCTTTTTCAGCGTTGAACCATTTAACAGTTCCATGTTCCATAAGAGCATTTCCTCCTTGAAAATATTGTTGTGCATTCTTGTTTGGTACATATGGAAGAAAGTCTTTGAAACATTCGAACCATAGCCATTCAAAAAGTACATTTTTATACTAACATAACCCCCATTCATTGACAAGTGGGAACGCTCGCATAAATAAATTAATTTGTTAGACCAATCTATTAATTTTGACTGGCAACAATCGTGTAGAATGTATTCTTTAACCGTAAAAATTGGTGGAAGTTCGATAACAAATAATATAATTGTGCTCGAACTTCAAACTCCGCACGATTTTTGGGTAAGTCACTGGATTCAAATTTTTCCTGCAAAGCTTCGACGTCCGAAACAAGATCTTCCGCAGCATTGCTGGCAGAAATATTTTCAGCAGTTGCTTGCAGCAAGATTGCGATTTCTCGGCCTTGGATTAAGGGATTATCGATGCGCTCGATACTGGTTTGCATCTGTCGCAACAATTCATATTGATTATTGCGCATCTCAAAATAAGCTTTATAATAATCATTTTCCGATAACAGCTGATTTTCATTATGACGCGCTGTCCAGGCCATCCCATCATTTAAGGCAATCTTCAGATCACTCATATTTTCCCATGATTCCTGAATCAACGCCTCTCGTTCATCACCAGCAGCAGGTGTCTGTAATTGTTGACTCATTAACTGCAAAATCTGCTGCATACTTTGTTCCACTGAATCTTGATACGTTGAAATACGATCTTCCAAATTTGGCATGAATAAATTAGCAATGATTGCTACCCCAGCACCAACGACCATCAATAGTGTTTGATTCATCAGCCAGTACAGTGAAGTACTACGCTCTATCAAAAAAACAGTAACTAAGACGGCACTCAACACGATGCCATCTTGTAGACTAAACAGATCCGCTACGGGAATGAATAATAACAAGAAAATTCCAAATGCGATCGCGTTGTAGCCTAATAAGCGAAAACTGACCACTGCAATCAAAAACGCAATGGCTGTGGAAATAATCCGGAAAAACACTAAGCGAAAAGAGGCCTTCGTTGTATTTTGAACACTCAGTACCGTGATGATGCCAGCTGTTGGCCAGTATTGCAAATGTAAATAATAGGCTAGTAAAATAGCAATAGCAGCGCCAACTGCCGTTTTTATCGTCCGTAAACCGATTCGCAAATCGTCTCCCCCTAAATCAAGCTATCTTTTTCGACAATATTTTGGCATGATGCCAACGATTAAGTTATATTAATAGTATCAATTATAAACGGAGAAATAAAATGAAAGCACATATCTCACCAAAACCTATCATCGTTAGTCTATTTTTTGTTCTACTAAGTTTAATTTTAACTAGCTGTGCACCCCAGCAAGGTGCAAAAGAGCAGCTATCTGAAAATACAGCGGCAACCCTTAAAAATATCCGAACGCAAAAAAATAATTTACAGATAATTAAAGATAGCCTAGAAAAAAGTCAAGAATTGGCACCAAAAGAGCAGAAGAAATTTCCTGATCAAAATTTGCTGGAAACTAAAGCTGCCAAAACTTACCAGGCTTATACGGAGCGACAGGATGCCTTTGCTAAATTTAAGGCGATTCAAACTGATTTGAAAACCAACCAAACAACGTTGATCAAAATCGGCAATCAAGATTATCCTGACTTACCCAAGCAACTAATTTCTAGTCTTTCACAAAGTCTGCATATTTCCGCCTTAGATCAAAAAACATTTGTCACCTTCATGACTGAAATGAGTTCAGCAGAAAGTGATTATTATGATATGCTTAGCGACAGTGATACCGATAAAGATAACTTGAATGCACAGGAAAATCGTGTGAATCAATATTATGCCGCAATTTATCAGCAGATTGAAATCATGAATGTCAATTTCAATACTGCTTTGAAACAAACAACAAATCTACAAAAATCACTCAATAATTAAACCATTCATAACCAAAAATGACCCACATTGTTAGCCGCATCGCTACCAGTGTGGGTCATTTCATCTTTAAAGTAAAAGTTTATACTGAATGCCTACTATCTCTTATTTCTCACGTCGAAAGCGTAACAACGGTGTCCCAATAGCCGGGACAAGTAACAGCCCTACAATAACCTCAATTAGAGCATTGATACCGACTAATGTAATCAAAAACATTAACAAATTTGTATTTTGACCACCCGCATGTACCGCACTAAAAATAGCGCCAGAACGATTTTGGAAAAATAGCGTTGTAAATAATACCACTAAGGTCGTATTGGTTAAAGCACTAAACAAGCCGGTCATGCCTAGACTAAGTGAGTGTTTGATTTTGGTGTGTTTGTAAAAATAACTAAACAATAAGCCAGCCACAACGCCAACCATAACTCGAGGGACGATAGCAATTACTGGGTTCGTAAACATCAGAATCGATAATGGTCCATCTGGTGAAGTATACGCCCGAAATAATGACAGCAATCCCCAAACAAGCCCTAAAATGGCCCCATCACGTGTTCCTAAAATAATCGCACCCAATGCGACTGTAATGTGCATCGTTGTAATAGCCACCCCACCAGGAATGACCAGCGGAATGTAAACCTGAACAACTAATAATGCGGATAATAACGCTAGAATACTGACTTCAAAAGCCACACTACGCGTTCGTCCCATAATTTCACCTCAATATATTGACAATATACCTAACAAGTTCTTTTGCATTTCGATATTATACCAAATGTCTTGTCACTTACTCAAGTGCCTTTTTACCGGTATAGAGCTCATAATAGGCACCCTTCTGGGCCATTAAGCTCTCATGATTGCCACGTTCAATGATTTGCCCCTGTTCGATCACAAGAATCAAATCAGCATTAAAAATCGTAGAAAGTCGATGAGCAATCGCAAAA
Organism: Agrilactobacillus fermenti; assembly: GCF_047943045.1. Classification (GTDB taxonomy): domain Bacteria; phylum Bacillota; class Bacilli; order Lactobacillales; family Lactobacillaceae; genus Agrilactobacillus; species Agrilactobacillus fermenti. Next base: position 2,170,352 of record NZ_CP181347.1, read on the forward strand.
GTAGTTCGATCTTGCATCAAATTATCCATTCCAGCCTGTACGAGACGTTCTGTCTTCGTATCAATGCTAGAAGTGGCTTCATCTAAAATCATCACGGGTGGATCGGCGACTGCCGCCCGTGCGATAGAAAGCAACTGCCGCTCCCCTTGCGATAAGCTGCTGCCGCCATTGGTGATTTGTGTCTCAAATCCCTGAGCCAAATGATCAATAAATGTTGTAGCGTTAGCTAGATCTGCAGCCGCGTGCACTTGAGCATCCGTAGCCGTTAAGTTGCCAAAACGAATATTATTCGCAACTGTATCGGTAAATAAATTAGTCTCTTGCAAGACCATCCCCAGTGACTGCCGTAAAGATGCCTTGCGAATATCCTGAATGTTGATGCCATCATAAGTGATTGTACCACTATCGATCTCATAAAAACGGGTCAGCATATTTGTAATAGTTGTCTTCCCCGCTCCAGTAGAGCCAACTAATGCGACTTTCTGGCCTGGTGCCACCACTAGATTGATATCATGAAGCACTTGTTTTTGCCCATCATAGCTGAAATTCACATGGTCAAATACCACACGTCCACGCAATTCTATTAACGGCTGTTTAGGATCTGGATACTTCCAAGCCCAAATTTGACCTTCAGGAGCTGCTGCCAAAATCCCATCGGCACCCTTAATTGCCCGCACTAGCACCACTTGGCCTTGATCCGTTTCTTCAGGTTCATCTTGTAGTTGAAAAATACGTTCTGCACCGGCCAAAGCAATAATGATTGCATTTAATTGCTGGGAAATTTGTGAAATTGGCTGGCTGAAATTCCGACTTAATTGTAAAAATGCCGCAATCGCACCTAAAGTTAAGCCAGATATTTGATTCACCGCCAAAATACCCCCCACTAGAGCAACGAGTACATAAAGCAAATTGCCGATGTTCCCCATAATTGGAAATAACATCGTAGCGAAGCCATTTGCCCGGGCAGCATCTTCCCTTAAACCCTCATTATACGCATCAAAACGCTGCTGAGTTTGTGGCTCATGACTAAAAACTTTAATAACCTTTAACCCATTTAAACTTTCCTCAATAAAGCCATTCAAAGCCCCTAAAGACTTTTGCTGGGCCTGAAAGTATTTGCTAGAACGATTACTTAAGAAGCGCACAACCCCGATACTCAAGCCAAAAATCACCAGTGAAACCAACGTTAACAACGGGCTCAGGGACAGCATCCCTACGACGACAAAAACAATATTAAACAGCGACGAGATAAACTGCGGTAAACTTTGACTGATCAATTGCATTAGGGTATCAACATCGTTGGTATAACGGCTCATGATATCGCCAAAACTATTCCGATCAAAATAATTAACCGGTAGTGTCTGCATATGACTAAATAAATCATCCCGAATTTGACGCTGAATGCGCTGACCTAATACCGGCATGATTTGTGTAAAAATCAAAGTCGCGATCACACCTAAATAATAGATGCCGCCCATTACTAAAATGGCGCCAAAAAGTGCCGAAAAATTATGACTGCGTAATTTTAGTAATGGCAAAATATAATCATCTACCAAACGCTGCAGGAATAATGAGCCAGCTACGCCGCTGATTGCTGCAACGATAATACTAATAAAGGCAACGATCAATGGTATCGGATGGCCTGTAAAAATCAGCTTCAATAAGCGCTTCAACGTCGCCCAAGTATCCTTGGGGCCCTTGCTCTTTTTGCCAAATGAACGTGGTCGATTATTCATGCACATCACCTCCACCTGTGGCTATTGGACTGGCATCGCTTGGGGCGTCAAACGCTTGTGCCTCATGATGAAGCTGTGATTGATTCAACGCTTGATAGATCACATTCGTCTGCATCAGTTCTTGATGTGTCCCAATGGCATCGATTTTACCATGCGCCATCACGATAATTTGGTCCGCCTCTGAAATGGAAGTAATTCTTTGCGATATCAAGATCTTAGTCATTTGAGGCATTTCATGGCGAAATGCCTCCCGAATCTCACGCTCGGTTGCCGTATCTACTGCACTCGTCGAATCATCCATGATCAAAATTTTAGGGTTCTTCAACAAGGCGCGTGCAATCGTCAACCGTTGCTTTTGACCGCCTGAAACATTACTCCCATCTTGCTCAATATGTGTGTCATAGCCGGCCGGTAAAGTTTGAATGAATTCATCAGCTTGTGCGATTTTCGCCGCGGCAATGATTTCATCATCCGTGGCTTGTTCATTGCCCCAACGTAAATTTTCTTTAATCGTCCCTGAAAAAAGAACGTTATTTTGCAAAACCATAGCAACATTATCACGCAAGGCTGCCAAAGCGTATTGTTGAACCGGAACACCGCCAACACGCACTTCACCAGACGTTGCATCATATAAACGTGGCAATAACTGTACTAGTGTACTTTTACCAGAGCCAGTTTCACCGATGATCCCGATTAAGGCACCTGAAGGAATTTGTAAATTAATATTTTGTAAAATAGGCGTCTTGTGGACCGTAGAATAAGCAAAACTAACGTTATCGAAAGTGACACTACCATCAGTCACCGCCAAAATCGGATCTTTCGGGTCCACGATCGAAGGTACTTCCGATAAGACCTCAGCAATCCGTTGTCCTGAAGCTTGGGATTGGGAGAGCTGCGTGATGATATTGCTCAGCATCATCAAACTAAACAAGACCGAGTTCGTATAGGCAAACATACTAACCAATTGACCCGTTTGCATCTGACCGCCAACAATCATTTGAGCGCCTAACCAAGAAATCACCAAGATGGTGGTATTGATCATGAATGTCATTAGGGGTGCGTTTAGTGATAAAATTCGCTGAGCCTTGGAAAAAACGGTGTAAATATCCTTAGATGCCGCCTCAAACTTCTGCTTTTCCTCGGCTTCGCGGACAAAAGTCTTAACCACACGAATGCCCCGTAAGTTCTCACTCACAACCTGGTTCAACCGATCGTAGCGCTTAAATACCAGTTTGAATAGCGGATAAGCAAAATGAACGATCACATATAAAGAAATGGCTAGTATCGGCACAACGACCACATAGATCATCGCCATTTGAGCATTGATCGAAAAAGCCATCATAATCGAGAAGATCAACAATAGCGGTGCCCGGACAGCAATGCGAATCGTCATCTGATAAGCATTTTGAACATTGGTGATATCCGTTGTCATTCGTGTTACCAAACTTGAGCTTGAAAAATGATCAATATTTTGAAAAGAAAACTTCTGAATATTGCTAAAAATATCATGCCGCAGATTCTTGGCAAAACCAGCAGCGGCATGACTAGAAAACCAGCTTGAACTTGCGCCAGCTGAAAGTGAAGCTAACGCCATCACAATTAAGAGCAGACCCATCCGCCAAATGTAATTGACATTGCCCGGTGTGATGCCCTTATCAATAATTGAGGCCATTAAAAACGGAATAAAGGTCTCAATCGCCACCTCCGTTGTCACCAATAGCGGTGTGAGGATAGACTCTTTACGGTACTCACGCACAGCCCTTAATAATAACCGTAACATTAGACTCCCCCTCCAGTACGTTTTATTCAAATCATACGTTTATTACCAAAAATTTGCTAGAAAAAAGCTTTAGAGCGTGAGCAGTACTGGGTAATCGTTGCGTTCTAACCTAAAATTATGCCGGAGGTGCTGGCACCTACAAATAATTTGTAGTTAGACAAAACGATTAGTGCTGTGAACGCGTTTAGAGCAGAGCGTGACAAAGAGCGCTCAGCGGCTGAACACTAACAAGAATGACGATAAATGGTGTATTTACCATTTGAGACATTCGAGGTTAGGTGAAGGCGTTGCCCTTTGGAGCGCGTTTAAAAAAGAGCGTGAGTGAAGCTGGGCAGTTTTGGCGCACTAATCCAAATTGTGCAGATGAAGCGCCAGCTTCAGCTAACCATTAGGGTTAGGTAACAAAACTAGCTTCACGAACGCGTTTAAAACAAAAGACCCATTCAAGTCCGCTAAGACTAAATGGGTCCTTCTAATATTCACTATCAAGCTGTTTGCCCTTGATGCAAGACTACTGGTAACTGATACTGAGCTTTCAATGGGACCTGCATATCTTGAATCCGTTCCTGAAGTAACGCAACTAACGTGTTGGCGATCTCTTCTAGCGGCTGTACAACCGTCGTCAAAGCCGGATAATAATCACGTACAAACTTGGTCCCATCGTAGCCGACAATCTTTAATTGATCTGGTACTTTTATACCATGCGCTTGGGCCACTTGATGCAATTGAATCGCCGTTAAGTCATCGGTACAAAAAACCCCATCACAAACGGATGTTGTTAATAAATTAGCCAAGCGTTCCCGGCGCAGCTGCGCTGTCGTTTCAAAAGGAATGACATATTGTTGCACATCGATTGCTTGTTGTTTAAAAAACGCTTGAAATCCAGTCGTACGACCATTTGTCGGCGACTTTTTTGTTTCAACGCCACTGATAATGATAGGCCGACGAACGCCGCCCAAATATAGCTTTTCCGCAGCTAGGCGCCCACCCATCGCATTGTCAGAACTCACGATGGGGATTTTAGCAGCCAAGTAGCGATCAAAAGAAATAATCGGTAAATCATATGCCTGGTATTCTTCGATACCCTCATTATGTGCGCCAGCAATAATGCCATCCACTTGATTGGCAGCTAATAACTTCAAATAAGCCCGTTCTTTATCAGGATTATTGGCACTATTACATAAAATTGTTTTATAGCCTTTTTCAAATAAAATACCTTCTAACCGGGACACCAGCTCCGCAAAAAAAGGGTGACTGATATCATAAAAAATCAGTCCAATCAACTTGGTGGCTTTGCCCTGCAAAGATCGCGCCAAAGAATTCGGCTGGTAGTGCAATTGATCCATAGCCATTTGTACCGCTTGACGGGTTTTGGCACTGATCGCACCGTGATTATTGATCACCCGAGAAACAGTCGTCGGTGAAACGCCGGCAAGTTGGGCCACATCTTCTAGTTTCGGTTTCATAATGCTTGATTACTCCTTTGCAGCTGCCAAGCCTGCAATTCATCTGCTTGGGTCATACCATTGATCATAATCGTTTCCGGTGCCTTTGTCCCAAAGAATCGTCCTGAAAGCACACAGCGCCCATCTGCCAAAAAGATCTCAAAAACTGATTCATCAATGAACAGTTGTAATGTTGACTCGTGCATCGCTGGTAGATCAAATGTCCGCTGAGCCCCACCCGTCGTGTTAGCTGGTCGAGTTAAAGTCCCTTGACCTTTTTCAAAATCTAGGGTTACTTGAAGTGCCGGCTCTCTCTCCCCGGCAGCAGCTGGTACTGTAATAGACAATGGTTGAACTTGGTCGATTGTGCCAACCAATTCAAACGCTCCTTTAAACGCAAACTGGGTGCCATCTGCCGATGATGTCGGCAGCAAAGGCTGCTGTCGCAAACGCTGTAAATTGGGATGTGGTTTCAAGCGCACCTGATCTTGGGCATCTAATGTTAAAATCCGTGGATAACTCAACACATGGGCCCAGCCGTAATCATCGGTCGGGTATTGAATCTCTGGTAATCCCAGCCACGTAATCGCCAATATTTGCCCTGCTGGATCGGTAGCTAACCGCGTCGCATAAAAATCAAACCCAGCATCAAGTTGTTGTAAATTCAAATTTGACCCTAACGCCCCGGTCTCTGGATCAAATTTATCCGCAACTAAAGCGATATTAGGATACAGATTATCATAAGCAAAAATTGATTTATCTAACCCTTGGGGACAAAATACCAAAACCACCTTACCATTGATAAAAGCAATATTGGGACACTCCACCATATAACCACAATAGCGTTTTGGTAGCTTTAACGGCGCAACAAACTGCCAATCATGCTTAGCTGCTTGCCGATACAACAAAATGGCCCCGGTTTTGTCCTGCCGCTGACCGCCGATCAAAGCATAACGCTGCGCTTCATATTCGAAGACAAAAGGATCCCGAAACTCCTGGGTAAACCCAGCCGGTGGGGCGGCAATCACTGGCGTGGCATCTTTAACCAATTGCTTGTCAGCATTAATGTAAGCGTGCATTTGGTAAGCATGCCGCTGCCAATTGGCGTCACGAACATTTCCCGTATATAAAAAGTGCAATTGCTGATCTTCAAGGTAGCCAGAACCGGTGTAAACACCATGACTGTCATATGACGTATCTGGTAAAATATCCGGCTGACTTGGCTGCCAGTGAACCAAATCTGTTGAAGTTAAGTGATGCCACGATTTCAAACCATGTACAGGGCCAAACGGATACTGCTGATAAAAGAAGTGCCACACCCCATTCAAATAGTTCAAGCTGCAGGGATCATTCAATAAGCCTGTCTGGGGTTGAATATGTGTTTGCGTCCGCCAAGGACTTTTAGCGACGGTTTGTTGTAATGATGCTTGATACGTTGCTGGCCAATCTTGATAGGCACGATACCGTAATGCATCGGTCCACTGAATCTGCTTCACTTCTGACCACCTCATCGTTAATTTTATAAACTTAAATATTGCAGAATTAGCAACAATTGTCAAGCGCTTACTTTGAGATTATTCCTTAGAATATAGATGTTTACTTGAAACAGATTATTTAAAATTGTCAAACGCTTGACAATTTTTGGAAAGCGTTTTATATTGTGAATAATAAAAGCGCTTAACAAATTACCAAGGGGTGACTGAGATGGATCATAAAGCTGTCGCAAAAAGAGTATTAAAAGATGTTGGTCAAGCGAACATTCAAGCCGCTGCCCACTGTGCCACGAGATTACGGTTGGTACTAAAAGATTCTAAAACCATCGACCAAAAAGCACTGGATGCCGACCCAGATGTAAAGGGCACTTTTGAAACTGGCGGCCAATATCAAATCATTATTGGTCCTGGCGACGTGGATAAAGTTTACGCCCAGCTCATTGATATTACCGGCTTAAAAGAAGCTACTACAGATGACATTAAGAAAATTGCGGCGACTTCCGGTAAGAAAAACTATTTTACAAGTTTTCTTAAGATGCTGTCGGATATCTTCATTCCCATCATTCCAGCGTTAGTTGCTGGCGGACTCTTGATGGCGCTAAACAACGTCTTAACTTCCGAACACCTATTTATGGCTAAATCTGTTGTTCAACAATGGCCTGGCCTTAAAGGTTTAGCCGAAATGATCAACGCGATGGCTTCCGCACCATTCACCTTCTTACCCATCCTCTTAGGTTTCTCGGCTACCAAACGCTTCGGCGGCAATCAATACTTAGGGGCAGCCATGGGTATGATCATGGTCTTGCCTTCCTTAGTCAACGGTTACAATGTCGCTGCCGTCACGGCTGCTGGTAAAATGGCCTATTGGAATATTTTTGGCCTGCACGTGGCGCAAGCCGGGTATCAAGGTCAAGTTCTGCCGATTTTAGGGGTGGCTTTCATTCTGGCAACGATTGAGAAATTCTTCCACAGACATCTTAAAGGCGCGGTTGATTTTACGTTTACGCCAATGCTGGCCATCGTGATCACTGGCTTTCTAACCTTTACGATCATCGGCCCAGTCTTACGGAGTTTAAGTGATCTTTTAACCAACGGGTTAGTTAACTTGTATAATATGACGGGTTGGTTCGGCATGGGAATCTTTGGCCTCTTCTATTCTGCTATTGTTGTGACTGGCTTACATCAAACTTTCCCGGCGATCGAGACTTCTTTACTAGCCAATATCAGTAAGACTGGTGGCTCTTTCATCTTCCCTGTTGCTTCAATGGCGAATATCGCTCAAGGGGGGGCTGCTGCAGCAATCTTTTTTGCCACTAAAGATGCGAAACAAAAGGCACTGGCTTCCAGTTCCAGTGTCTCTGCTTTACTAGGCATCACCGAACCAGCCATCTTTGGGGTCAATCTGAAATTGAGGTTTCCATTCTTCTGTGCGGCGATTGCTTCAGGTATCGCTAGTGCGCTCTTAGGCTTATCCCATGTTCTAGCTGTTTCCATGGGGTCAGCTGGGGTTATTGGCTTTATCTCCATTAGTCCAAGGGCGATTCCAGCATTCTTGTTGAGTGGACTCGTCAGTCTGGTCGTTTCTTTTGCCACTACTTATGTCTATGCCAAAAAAGCTTTGAAGGCCCCGACGACTGAAACAACCAGCACCCCAGATACAGATACAACCGCCACCGATACCCCGGTTATGGCACTGCATGACGAAATCATTAAAGCTCCTGTCGCTGGTACGACGGAACCAATCACTTCAGTTAACGACCAAGTTTTTTCTACTGAGATCATGGGTAAAGGCATTGCAATCAAACCAACGGATGATGCCGTCGTGGCACCCATATCTGGAACCGTCACTGTAGCTTACCCAACCCATCATGCTTATGGGCTGCAGTCCGATGATGGCGCTGAAGTTTTGATTCATTTAGGTATTGATACGGTGGAATTACAAGGTAAATATTTTGAAAGTAACGTTAAACAAGGCGATCATGTTGCTGCAGGTAACACTTTAGGCAGTTTCGACTATCAAGCAATTGCCGAAGCTGGTTATGACACCACTGTTATGATCGTAGTCACCAATACCAATCGTTACGCAGAAGTTGCGCCAATGACTCAAGGTGATGTCCCAACTGGTGCTGACTTATTGGCAATCACCGCCCCAACAGTTAACAATCCAGTCGCCATGAATAATTAAATTTAGCGATATTAAAAGCGATACAAAATCAGAAATTTTACCTGATTCTGTATCGCTTTTTATTATCCAGTTGACGCCTAAAGTAGATCATTAAATCGTACCTCTGAACAATTGGTCATGTGTTCCGATGCGTACAGGGCGAATTACTAAATTCGTCTTGTGTTTTGCGTATAGGATGACGACATCAACTTTGCCATTCGACAAATGAAAATCAATAATACCATTGTATAATCCATTTTTATTGCTTAATGTGTGTGGTTCATAGGTATCTGGAACACGCCCTGTCTGTTTTAACTCTTGAAGCGCAACTTTGAAATCAGACATTAATTCACGATGTTCTCGTTTAAAAACCTGATAATCTTTTTTAAATTGCGGTTCTACTTTCAATTTGAATCGCGACATCCTTAATCCTCACTATTTAAAAAGTTCAGCAAGTCATCAACATTAGCAAACTCAGGCGAATCATCTGAAATAAGCCCTAGATCTTTGGCTTGCGCGGCAATTAAAGCTTTATGAGTCACCTCCTTTGGCATTTCCTCAGGTGTCATAACTTCAAAAGGAATTTTATTTTGAATAACTAGTTGTTTTGCTGCCATAATCAGATAACCATTTAATGTTAACCCAGCAGCTTTTAGCCTTGGTTCCAAGGCTTTACGAAGATTATCATCCATACGAATCGTTGTCGGTATTGTTGCCATAATAAACACTCCTTTTAAGAACGTATTCATTTTAACATACAAATAAATACACCTGCTAATTTAAAGTCTGCCTCTGAACATCTTCAGAGCACGCAACATCGTACAATCATAAAAAATAAGGCATCAATGGCTTGATCACCACTGACACCTTAACTTTACAAAATCAATATTTAATGCGGGCGAGAAGACTCGAACTTCCACGGGGATAATTCCCCACAAGATCCTTAATCTTGCGCGTCTGCCATTCCGCCACGCCCGCTTATGTTTCTGCACTATCTCAAATAGCACAAAAACAATTATATGCTAAGGAATGCTGTACTGTCAATAAAAATTCGACTATTTTATGACCCGAGCCCCAAGTCGATCAATGTGCATGACCCGTACCTCACCAGTCGAAAAGTGTGTTTGTAATCGAGCCACCACTTGGTCAGTTTCTTGTTTCTGCGTCACAGTCATGACCGTTGGCCCGGCCCCACTCAAATAGGTCCCGACATGTGCTGTATGCTGTAATACTTGCCGAATTTCTTCCAGCTCTGGTACGAGTTTTAAGCGATAAGGTTCGTGGAATTCATCTCGAATCATCATACGGCCCATTAATTCGATATTTTTACTAGCAATCGCGGCAATATAGACATTGCCTACCGAACCCGTATGAATGGCTTTAGGGTAGTCCAGCTTAGATGGCAAGGCTTCCCGGCTTTCTTTAGTCCGCAATTCTTTATCCGGAATGTAAGCCACAAAATCCAATTTAGGAAAGTCCATTTTGACAGCATCACACCAGTCTTCATCATACGTGGCCACACTGAAGTCGCCCAAAATTGCTGGCGCAACATTGTCTGGATGGCCTTCTAAGCGTGTGGCTAACTGCAGCAGCATCGTTTGATCTAATCCCATTGCTCCCAGCTCATTGGCCAATATTAACCCAGCAACAATAGCGGAACTGCTGCTGCCCAATCCCCGCGCCAATGGAATATTAGAGGTGACTTTTAAGTGTTGTGGCGCTAAATCTGGTTTAATGGCTAAAGCCGTTCGTACGACCAAATTATACTGATTGCTAGGTACTTTAGGCCCAAATGGGTGATCCACACGCCATTCATTAGCGGGTTCTAGCGTTTCCACAACCAAAAATGAATTTAAGGCAATACCTAAAGAATCAAACCCGGGTCCTAAATTGGCTGACGTTGCTGGCACAATAATTTTCATGCCTGGGCCTCCAAAACTTTGTAACATGAAATCAAGTCGATATCGGAATTACGATTGATTTGATCACGGATGGTTTGTAATTGTGCCAAACTAATTTTATGTGTCACCACAACAACACGAGCGTGCTCACCATCCGTTTCGGTCTGAATTACTTGATTGACTGAAGTATCAGCTTTTGTCAAAATATCTGTTAATCTTAATAGTTGACCAGGAATATCTGGCATTCTTAACGCCAGATAATAAGCGGATTCAATCATGTCTGGCGTGGCTAAAGCTGCTTTTTGGCGGTATCCATTGAACGTATTGCCGGTTGTCCCCAGTACAATATTTTTTGTCACCGCGATAATATCGCTCAACACACTATTGGCTGTGGGCATCTCACCAGCACCAGGTCCATAAAACATTGTCGTGCCCACCGCTGCACCCTTGACCAATACAGCATTATTTTCATTTTGAATGGTGGCTAGTGGGTGATCCTTAGGTACCAACATCGGTTCTACGGAAACCGCTAATTTACCCGCAATTTCTTGCGATTCACCAACTAATTTCATGGTATATCCCATTGATTTTGCTTGATTAATGTCAGCTAAATCAATTTCATCAATACCTTCCACCGTTACATCAGACATCTTGACGTTGGTGCCATAAGCAAACTGGGTCAAAATGATCATCTTATAGGCAGCATCAATGCCTTTCACATCGTTCGTAGGATCGCTTTCGGCGAAACCAAGCGCCTGAGCTGACTTCAATGCATCAGCATAAGACACGCCTTTAGCTACCATTTGGGTCAAAATATAATTGGTCGTCCCATTGACGATACCTTTCACATCTTCCACCTGATCAGCAGCAAAACTATTGACGATCGTGCGTAGAATCGGAATGCCACCAGCAACACTGGCTTCATAAAATAGATCCACTTTATTTTCCTGCGCGATCTGTACTAACTCGCTGCCATACTGAGCAATCAGATCCTTATTGGCTGTCACCACATGTTTGCCATGTTTTAGGGCATCAATGATGTAAGCCTTGGCTTGGTCAATCGTCCCCATAACTTCAACAACAATTTGAATCTCAGGGTCATGCAGCACCGCATGCACATCATCAGTGATCTGCATGCCTGGCACCTCTTGTGCACTATGGGCATCCAAGTGGCGCACAGCCGTCTTAATAATTTTTAAGCGGCGGCCAGTAATCTGTGAGATTTTCTCTTGATGATCATTCATAATGCGCACGACACCACTGCCAACTGTACCGAGTCCGAGCATGCCAATTTTGATTTCTTCCATGTGGATCCTCCTTAGGAAACTTGAGTTCACTAATTATCTACCAATCATTCTATATTAAACGCGTTCCAAAGGGCAACGACTTCTGTCTCGCTCTCACCTTAAGAAACTTTATTTTTTGATTGCCGATAAGTTGCGATATGTGTTAATTTACCGCCACAGCGACCACAAGCGTAACGGTCTAAATTAAGCTTACGTTGGCGAAAATATTTTCGCTGACATTGACGGCACTGATAAACTTCAACCTTTTGTTGGTGATTGGTTTTAGGTAATGGCGGCGCGTAACGACTGCCGCCCGTCTGTGCCAATAACCTCCGAAAAGCCTGACTTTGATGCTGATAAGGCTGACCGGTCAAGTGTAAATGATAGTGGCATAATTCGTGAATGATCACGCCAATCAACTCGGCCTGGCCATAATAAGTCAAAATTTTAGGGTTGATATCAATATGATGATCGGCTAAATGATACCGGCCGCCAGTCGTCCGGAGCCGACTATTAAAAATAGCTTGGTGCTTGAAAGGCCGCTGAAACTTTTCCTGGGAAATATTTTGTACCAGTTTCGTTAAAGCTTGATTGTCCATCATGTCTAAGCGCTGGCTGTTGCTTGTTCTTTGTCATTAGGGTCGATCATCGTCAACTGAACCCGTTCTCGATTTAAGTCAACACTCAATACCCAGACGTTCACAATATCACCGACCGACACAACTTGATTGGGATCTTTGACGAACCGATCAGCCAATTGGGAAATGTGGACGAGCCCATCATGCTTCACACCAATATCCACAAACGCGCCGAAATCCACCACATTGCGCACAGTCCCCTGTAAAGCCATGTTTGGTTTTAAGTCCTCAATCGTCAATACATCTTGCCGCAGCAATGGTGCAGGGATGTCGTCCCGTAAATCACGGCCAGGTTTGGCTAAACTTGCAAAAATATCTGTTAGGGTTTCAATGCCCACTTGCAGATCAGCTGCCAAAGTTGTGGTATTGACACGTTTCAATGCTTGTTTTAGGGCATCGGTGCCAATAGCCGTTTCATCAAATCCAAGTTTTTCTAGAATCGCTTGCGCCACCGAATAACTCTCAGGATGGATATCGGTATTATCTAAAGGTTCTTGACCAGCAATGATGCGTAGGAATCCCACGGACTGTTCGTAGGCTTTGGGCCCTAAACGCGGCACCTGATTAAGCGCTTTACGTGATTGAAACTTACCATTTTCATTACGGAATTTCACAATATTATTTGCTGTCGTCTTGGTCAAGCCAGAAATATGGACAAGCAGTTCGGGACTAGCCGTATTTAAATTGACCCCCACATTATTGACAACATCTTCCACCACCACATCCAATTGGGTGGATAGTGCTTTTTGTGAAACATCATGTTGGTATTGCCCCACGCCAACCGCTTTAGGATCAATCTTTAACAATTCAGCCAAAGGATCTTGTAAGCGTCGGGCAATACTAACCGCGCTACGCTCTTCGACGTGAAAGTCAGGAAACTCGGCCCGGGCATTGTCACTAGCAGAGTACACCGATGCCCCGGCTTCATTGACGATCACATAATAAACTTGCCGTTCAATTGATTTTAAGACATCGACCACAAATTCAACCGATTCCCGACTAGCCGTCCCGTTTCCAATGGCAATCATTTCAACTTGATATTGCTCAATAAATGACTTGAACTGACCAAAGGCAGCTTTGCGCTTAGCTTCAGGAGCTGGTTTATGAGGATAGATGACCATTTTATCCAAAAACTTGCCCGTACCGTCCACAATTGCTAATTTACAGCCAGTCCGATAGGCTGGATCAAAACCTAAAACGATGCGACCTTTCATCGGTGGCTGCAACAATAGATGTTTCAAGTTTTCACCAAAAACATCAATTGCTTTTGCATCCGCTTGTGTCTTTAAATCAGCGCGAATTTCCCGCGTAATGGCCGGCGCAATAAAGCGATTATAGCCATCCCAGATTGCGGCTTTGACTTTAGCTGCGGCCGGACTAGCTGGATTGGTGATATATAACTGATCTAAATGCCACTGAATCCGATTCTCGTCTACTGTGAGGGCAACCTTTAAAATGCCTTCTTTCTCACCACGATTGATTGCCAGAACTCGATGGGAAACTAAGTTTTTAATTGGCTCAGAGAAATCATAATAAAGTTCGTAAACGCCTTTTTCATCTAATGATTTATCTTTAACGGTACTGGTTAGATCTCCATTTTGGACCGTAAAATTCCGTACCCAAGCCCGGACCTTTGCCGCTTCAGAAATAAATTCAGCAATAATTTCATGGGCGCCAGCATAAGCCGCTTCTAAGTCAGGCACCTCTTTTTCAGGGTCAACGAACTGCTGCGCCGTCCGATCCATTTCAGCCGTATCCTTGACTTGCTGCAGCAGTAAATAATTGGCTAACGGCTCTAGGCCGTGTTCCTTGGCAATCGTAGCCTTTGTCCGCCGCTTCTTCTTATAAGGCAAATAGAGATCCTCGATCGTTTGCAGCTTATCCGCGCGCGTCAACTGCTGTTTTAAATCCGGCGTTAATTTGCCTTGCGCTTCGATCGTTGTTAGGACTTCATGGCGCCGCTTTTCTAAATTTTCAAGATAACTATAAGTATGTTCGATCTCGCGAATCTGCACTTCATTTAATGAACCCGTCCGTTCCTTACGGTAGCGGGCAATAAAGGGTACCGTATTGCCATCGTCTAGTAATGTTAAAACTGCTTGAATTTGTTTCTGCCCATATTGAGGTAATTTTTGTGTCGTTAACGTTTGTATTTGTGTATCCATAAAAGCTCCTAGTTATTAGTTAATAAGATTTTAACATATTTTTAATAAACTTCGGCATCTAATATTACTTTTGTGTCGATTCCGAATTGGGTTTTGCCAGACCGCGCTGAACACTATGGCGTAAATGCCATTTACTTTCTAATGTTGGCAGCATCAAGGCTAAAGCTAGAACAATCGCTGACACTAACTTTAAATCATTGGTATTAAAGCCGAGGCCTAAAACGATCAAGAGTACAAACCGATAAATGATACTCCCTAAAACTGTCGCTACTAGTCGTTGATTTAGGGTCAATTCACCAAAGGCCACCTCACCAATAATAATAGCAGCAAGGCCGATCACGATCACGCCGACCCCCATATTGACATCAGCATACCCATTATTTTGAGCAATCAGACCGCCTGCTAACCCAATCAAGCCATTAGCGACCATCAAGCCTAAAATCTTCATATTATCTGTATGAATACCTAAAGAACGTGCCATAACCTCGTTGTCACCGGTGGCGATAAAGGCTTGGCCCAGGTCCGTTTGTAAAAACCAAACTACCAACAAAATGGCAATCATCACGAGCACCAGACCCAAAACCACACTGCCAAAGTACGGTGGCAACGCCTGCAATATCGGCAGGTTAAATAAATTAGGCTTATTTAACAAGGATAGATTGCTCCGACCCAACACGCGTAAATTAACCGAGTAAAGTGCAGTCATTACCAAGATGCCTGCTAGCAAGATTGGAATTTTACCCTTTGTGTATAAAATCCCCGTGGTAAAGCCAGCCAACATCCCGGCTAAGAGTGACCCAACCAAGCCAATAATCGGTGAAAAACCATGACTGATTAGTGCGACGGCAACCGCAGCACCAAAGGGAAAAGTCCCTTCTACGGTCATATCCGGAAAATCTAAGATGCGAAATGTTAAAAATAAACCTAAGCCTAAAATACCCCAGAGTAACCCCTGGCCAATTGCTGATACAATCATATTCATTGAATTAATTCTCCACTTGTTTTTGCCTGCTGGACCAAGTCGGCGGGGATTTGAATGCCTAACTTGTGGGCTGCTTTCAAATTGATCACTAAATCACCCTTTTTAATGAACTTGACTGGCGTTGTCGCTGGATTTTGATGGTGTCGCAGAATATTAACGACCATTTTACCCGTTTGGCGACCCAAACGATATTGATTAATGCTAATGGTCGCCACGCCCCCATCTTTGACCATGGTATCCACCGCTGGAAAAATTGGAACTTTCTTCGCATTCCCCACTTGGACTAATGTCTGCATGGCACTAGCGATGGTGTTATCCGTCGGCACATAGACGGCATCTACCTGATTCATCATCGTTTCAGCTACTTGGTTCACATCATTGGTCGATGTGATCGTATAGGTTTTTAACTTGAGCGATGTTTCTTTGGCAACGAGTCGTTTCAAAATTCGAACCTGTGTTTGCGCAGAGTCATCACTAGAGGTTGAAATTACACCCATTGTCTTTAGATTCGGCTGCAGCTTTTGAATCAACTGCAGCTGAGCTTTAATTGGTGCTTGATCGGAAACACCGGTAACATTGCCGCCGGGATGCACATTATCCTGAACTAAATTAGCCCCCTTAGGATCCGTTACAGCACCCAACACGATAGGAATTCTCGTGCTTGCATCGGCCAACGCTTGAGCCGCCGGTGTAGCGATTCCCACCATCACACTCACGTGATGATTGGTAAAACGTTCACTCATAGTCTTAAGGTTACTTTGATCGTTTTCAGCATTTTGATAATCAATTTTGATATTACCCTTTTGGGGGCTATATCCTTGCGCTTTTAATTCAGCCACAAGACCACGATGAATCGCATCCAAAGCAGGATGGGTGGTCAATTGTAAAATTCCTACGGTTGGGGTTTGTGCGCGCTGTTGTTGCTGTTTGGTCGCCATCACAAACGCAACACTCAAAAAGATAACAAGCGCGCCAATAAACGTTAGCATCCGTTTCAAACTGATTCCTCCGATTTAATCGAACTCTGTTAAATTACCAATTGAAAAAAGAGGCACTCGGCAAAACTGAATTTTGTCGGGCCTCTTTTGAACTACAATAGTCTAGTTTTAAATATTTCCCGTCTAATCAATTAAATCAACTGGGTCAGTTTTTGGATATACTTACCAATTTTTTCAGTTGCTGCATCTTGTGCTTGCTCGGCAGTATCAAAAGCTTTGGTATCGATCGTGCGATCATCAAGCATACTATCCACCATTTGTTGACAACCAGCGACAAAATCTTCATAAGCATGCAGTAATAGATGATGGGTGCCAACCAACCGTGCGGGCGCTTGCCCATGCTGTAGTTTTTCAAGGTCAGCCTGGTAATTATTGGTCCCCTGCTGAAAATGTTCTTGGATTTGCCAATAGTCATCGGCTGGAATATCTTTAACTGTATCTTGTTGAATCGCTGCCTTTAACTTTTCAAAATCTGGATTCAAATCACTTTGATTTTTCTCTAAATTTTCAACCAAGTCATTGATCAATTGTGCATAGCGTACTGCTTTTTGTTGTGTTTTATTCATGAATGAACCTCCAAGACCTAGTATAGCAAATTTTAGGCGCCGACAAAACCACGATTCAGTGCGCTACACGTCGTTTATTGGCCCGATTCAAGGCAATGACTAAGCCTAAAGCAATCCCAGCAAATACGGCGGAGCCAAAGCTGATGCGATTCAAGCCAATTGGCCCGACCAAAATCGAGGCTGTGGCTGAGCCCAAAGAAATCCCAAAGTTGAAAAAGATCGAACTCAAAGATGAAGCTAGCACTAAGGATTGTGGATAATCCGCATCCGCAATATTCAAAAAGTGCAGCTGCAATGGTGCATTTAAAATTGTGATGATCAAAGTTAAAGCTAAAATCATACCTAGGCCAACAATCTGATTGCTTAACCCCAATGGCAACAACACTAACAAAATAATATCGGCAATATAAAATTTGGGTAGGCGATGCAAACTATCCGCTTTTTCAGCCAATTTTCCAGACAAGCGGTTATTGATAATGCTCATAATACCGATGATGAATAATAGCCAATTTAGGCTGCCCAGACTAAAGCCCATGGCAGTCGTCAATAGCGGCCGAATATAGGTGTAATAGCCATACATGGCCGCAGCACTGAACAAGACCAAGGCCACCCCAAGATAAATACGGGCATCTAATAGAAGCGTTAATTGGTTTTTGATACTGCTAGTCGTTTGTGTCACATGGCGCGGCAGTAGAAATAGCAATAACCCAAAAACGATTAAGGTCAAAACCGAAATACTAAAGAAAACATAGCGCCAGCCGATACTCGTGCTGATAGCAACCCCGATCGGCACGCCAAAGACTGAAGCAATGCTAAAACCGGCGAAGACCCAAGAGACTAGACTAGCACGCTTTTCGCGAGGCGCAATTTGGCTTGAAAACGTCATTACCAAAGAAATGATCGAACCGGCTGTCATTGCAGTTAAAATCCGCGATACCACCATAAAGACAAAATTAGTTGCCAGCCCACTTAACGTATTACCTACAAAGAAAATACCAATCAAGGTCAATAATGTTTTATAACGCGGGAAGCGGCTGGTCAATACGGTAATAAAAGGCGTACTTACAGCATAAACCGTCGCAAAAATAGTTACCAAATACCCCACCGTTGCTAAAGAAACCGAAAAATCCTTAACCAAATCAGACAGAATCCCAACCACAATAAACTCATTGCAGCCCAACATAAACGCCACCAAAACAAAAACAATGGATTGTAATGTAAACTTTTTCAAAGTCCCGTCATCCCTACCTTTCTATTTCAAAATATTAAATAAATGAAAATCACATCTAACCATAGTAGCACAAAATCAGAGCGTGAGTGAAGCTGGTCAGGCGTACTGACTTGAATAGCTTAATAAGGCAAAAAAAGCTAGATCAATTAAGATCTAACTTCTCAAAATTCCTATAAAGAAATTTACCAACACTCATTGACAAGCGAACCAAGATTATTCGGAAACAGATGTTTCTTGGTAATTTTGATTAACATCGTCTAACATAGCTCTCTGTGCATTTTTATATGTAGTCTCTTCACCAACACTTAAATCATTAGCTTTAAGTTGTCCACTTTGGGGATCAATCACTTTAGATTCATATTTCCCAGTTTTTTCGTTGAAAAAGAAATAACAATTGGCACCTGCAGCCAAGGAAAAAGTATCTGTTTTAGAGAAAATACCCTTATTATAAAAATCTAAATTAGCTTCTCGCTCATTTGGAACTAAAGCAACAAATATCTGATCGCCAATTCTAGGTAGTGGTTCCGAAATGCTCTCAACAAATGTGACTTTCTGTCTCTCAGCTTCTGTTAATTGTGGTTTTGGTGCAAAACTCTTTTCTGGCATTACGTCCATCTGCTCACCGACAGTTGTATAACCCCCAGGATGTAAAACCTTTATTGTAGTACCTTCCAAATTTTGGTTTGACTTATAGGTTAGTTGTTTATTAACAAGGAGATCATACTCGGTTAAAACCTCGTTATTGGCTGATCTAGCATGTTCGTGCCAATTGGTCACAACGCCAGAAACAACAATTCCTTTATAACCTCTGGAAATTTGTTCTCCATAACTCTTAACTTTATCTGGGTATACCATAGCACTTACACTGCTGTCACCACTGCCCTCATTTTTCTCATAACCTTTAGGAATATCAGCTAAATAGTTTTTTTGTTGAATACCCTTCTTCTTTGCTATTGTAACTTTTTCCTGATAATTAGCTTGCTCATTGTGATTGTCAACTATTTGTATTTGTTAGAATCACCAGAATTGCTGGCAGCTGAGTTTTTTACAGAACAACCAGAGAGCAACACAGTTAATATTATAATTGACAAAGTTCTTTTTTTCATATTTTAGTCTCCATTAATATAAATAATTAATTCCGGACAAGTCATCTCCAGTTGGTTGCCATATACTCGGAATATAATTCCCTGGTGCATACATTAACGTTCCTTCCCCAGCATGTGCTAACCCCATTCCATGACCGGCCTCATGAGCAAATACATGTCTTTTTTGAATGTTTGTCAATTTAGGATATCCTAAATATCCAGTTTCCCATATGGGTCCACCATACCAAATATTTGCACTCGACCAATTCTGCCAGGGTGCAGTGCTACCTTGACTGTCACTAACTGCATTACCCCACCAAAACCAACCTGTGTTTCCTACTACTCCTGCGTCCGAAAACACAGGTTGAGATCCTCTGCAATAAAAAAATCGAGAATAGATTGATCTCTGTTATTAGTCTTAGTTATATTTATTGGTGTCCAAAAAGTAGTTTGTGCACTGGAGTTCCATTGATATATTGAATCGTCAATATATTTCTTTTGCCAATCCGTTGGTACCTGCTGTCCACTATCTTGAAGCCAATAATGCTGGTTCGTAACACCGTACGAATTTACTCGCCTCGAAAAAGTTTGATACGCATACACGTTAGTCTTAGGGAAAAAGATAAAACCTAGAAACAACGCAGATAAAATTAAAGTTAAACCAAATACTTTTTTCACTTGTCCTCTCCTTCAACACATTATAAATTATACTCTAGAATAGGAATATATCATTTAAAATATATAAAATCAAGCAAATATATACTTATTAAAATAAAAATATTTTTTAAATTTGATATATGTATTTAGCAAATACCATTTAAAAATATTATCATTAATATTAAATAGTTATTACTTTGATGATTTCTTATTAATACAATACCAAGGCATAATTCTGCTAGTAAATTCCATAATTTTTTAAAGTAAGAAAGATAATTTGTAAGCATATTTCAAAGAGCAATCGCTTCAGTTAACTATGAATTATTCAAACAGAAAAATACCGTTTTATGATAGTCATCCTTAATATTTCATTGCTGTACATCTTTTTATTACACTTTCTTCAGATTTTTTCACAAAAATACGCCTCCCTAAGCAAACAGGATTAATTATCTACCTGTCTACTTAAGTAGGCGTATATTTTTTAAGCTTTACCCATTCTACGTTGTACGAACTTAACGATTTCAACAATAACTAACATTGCAATACCAGCGACCAACACGGCACTCCATTGTGATAAAGCTAAGTGAGTGACATGGAAGAGGCTGTTGAAGCCTGGCACAGCAATGGTCACACCTAGTAAGACAAAGGAAGCTAAGATCGCCCAATTGAAGGCTTTGTTGGCAAACGGGTGAATCGTGAATAGGGATTGATGAATCGACTTCACATTGAAGGCATGGAACAACTGGATCAAGCCCAATGTGGCATAAGCCATGGTCAAAGCATCAGCGTGAACCGCTTCAGCGCCACTGTGTAATGGGAAGTTGATGCCCCATAAATAGACGCCTAGTGTGAGGACACCTTCAAGTATCCCTTGGTAAAGGACTGAGGAGGCCACACCTCCAGAGAAGAAATTAGAATTTCGACCCCGCGGCTTGCGATCCATAATGCCTGGTTCCGTCGGTTCAACCCCTAGAGCAATGGCTGGGAACGTATCCGTAACTAAGTTGATCCATAACAATTGGACTGGTTTGAGAATGTCCCAACCCATTAATGTCATTAAGAATAATGTTAAAACTTCGCCCAAGTTGGCTGACAATAAATATTGAATCGATTTTTGGATGTTAGCAAAGACTTTACGGCCTTCTTCAACGGCTACAACGATCGTGGCAAAATTATCATCTGCCAAGACCATATCGCTGGCGCCCTTTGATACTTCCGTCCCAGTGATACCCATACCGACACCAATATCAGCTGACTTCAATGCTGGGGCATCATTTACCCCATCACCAGTCATCGCGACAACTTTTTGTTTAGATTGCCAAGCTTTAACGATACGTACTTTGTGTTCTGGCGATACCCGAGCATAAACCGAATACTTTTCAACATTTTGATCAAATGTTTGATCATCCATTTCGTCCAATTGTGCCCCGGTGATCACGGCAGCATCATCGCCTGGTTCAATAATCCCTAACCGACCGGCAATTGCTTCAGCAGTTACTTGATGGTCCCCAGTGATCATGATTGGCCGAATGCCAGCTGACTTAGCCTTTTCAACGGCGGCTTTAGCCTCTGGCCGTTCTGGATCAATCATACCTACCAGACCCGCAAAAATCAGGTCATTTTCCAAGTTTTCACTCGTGATTTCCGTAGGTTTGTGCTCAAGTATTTTGTAAGCCATCGCCAATACACGCAAAGCATCTTTAGCCAAATTATTGTTGACGTCCAAAATGTCATTAGCTTGATCTGATGTCATCGTTTGCACTTGCCCGTTAACTTCAACTTTAGTGACCCGCTTGAGCAGCTGATCAGGTGCCCCTTTGACAGCCACAAAGAAGCGGCCATCTTTTAACTGATGAACCGTGCTCATCAGCTTCCGATCAGAGTCAAACGGCAGTTCGGCCACACGCGGTTCAGCCGCTACCGCATCACGGACATCAAAATCATGATCAAACCCATATTGGACTAACGCTGTTTCAGTAGGATCCCCGACTAGCTTCCCATCTTCTTGAATCTGAGTATCATTAGCCATCGTCATGATCCGTAACGTCAGATTCTCTGGTGCGATTTCAGCTTTAGCAGCCTGCAGTTGTCCATGGGTATAGACCTTTTCAACGGTCATTTGATTCATCGTCAAAGTCCCGGTTTTATCAGAAGCAATGATATCCGTGCTGCCTAAAGTTTCCACAGCGGGTAGTTTCCGAACTAAGGCGTTTCGCTTCGCCATCTTTTGGGTCCCCAGCGCTAAAATAATCGTAACAATGGCTGGTAACCCTTCAGGAATCGCTGCGACAGCTAATGAAATCGAAACGAGCAGCATATCGATCCAGCTAGCATCGCCTCTTAAGAAGCCAACGACAAACATGATAGCCGCAATGACTAGAATCAGAATTGTTAACGTCTTACCTAAAGAGTTTAGGTTATCTTGTAATGGCGTCGTGGTTTCTTCAGCACTATTTAACATGCCAGCAATTTGGCCAACTTGGGTCTGCATGCCTGTGCCTACAACCACACCAGTAGCTCGGCCATAAGTCACATTACTATTCATGAAAGCCATGTTCGTGCGGTCACCCAACGCCACATCAGTTTCATCGATCGTACCAGCATCTTTTTCAACAGGTACGGATTCACCCGTTAAAGCAGACTCTTCAATTTTTAGGGAAGCTGTTTCTAATAAGCGCATATCCGCAGGGACCACATCACCAGCTTCTAGTCTAACAATATCCCCCACAACTAAATCTTCACTGCTAATCGTTTGCACACTGCCATTTCGGCGCACATGTGCTTCAGGCGTTGCCATTTCTTTCAACGCATCGATGGCTTCTTCGGCTTTCGACTCTTGGATCACACCCATGATGGCATTGATCAAGACCACGGCTAAAATAATCGCAGCATCTGCCCATTCTCGAGCAACGATCCCCGAAATCAGTGCAGCCACCAATAAAACAATGATCATGAAGTCTTTGAATTGATCCAAAAATCGCTGTAGCTTGGTCTTACGTTTGCCCTCAGCCAACGCATTTCTGCCATTTTGTTCCAGTCGTTTTTGTGCTTCATCGTTACTAAGCCCTTCAGTCTGAGACTGAACATGCTTCAGTACCGTTGCCGCATCTTGGTTATAATAAGTTTTACCCTTATCTGCTTTTTGCATACTTCAAGCTCCTTTACTTTTGGTATTAAAAAAAGACCTATGTGTGACAAAAACGCCATACATAAGTCTCACTATTTAAGATAACACCAGATCTATTCGACCTTGCTGACGATGTTACCACGGTAACCGCTAGTTACTCCCTTATGAATAATATAATTATATATTAATTATTGTGGTTATTGCAACTCTCAAAATTTCGATTTTCAGAAAAAATCTATTTCCAAAAGTCGTCAAATACTGTAATTGGCAGATGCCGCTTATGCTGCGTCCGTAAGTAAATTTGTTCTAACTTTTCAGCCGCCTTTTCATCAATCGTTCGGCCTTCCAAGTAGTCATCAATCTGGTCATAGGTCACACCTAAAGCCACTTCATCCGGCAAAGCTGGGCGGTCTTCTTCTAAGTCAGCTGTTGGGGTCTTCAGGTATAAGTGCTTCGGTGCACCCAACACTTCCAAGAGCTGCTTGCCTTGGCGCTTATTCAAACGATAAAGTGGGGTAACGTCAGCTGCGCCATCCCCAAATTTAGTATAAAAACCGGTGATATTTTCAGCTGCATGATCGGTCCCAACCACGACACCTTGGCGTTGGCCAGCAACGCCATATTGAGCGACCATCCGAACTCGGGCCTTGATATTGCCCTTATTAAAATCGCCCACCGTCAATTCGGGATTTTCGTCTAATGCCGCAACCATCGCATCCACACTCGCCTTAATATTCACCCGCATCACTTCATCTGCCTGCATAAAGGCAATGGCATCCATGGCATCTTGCTCATCAGCTTGTGCGCCATAGGGTAAGCGTACCGCAATAAAACGATAGTCTTGTACCCCTGTTTCTGTGCGCAGTTCTTTGATTGCCATCTGTGTCAAAGTTCCAGCTAAAGTGGAATCTTGACCGCCAGAAATACCTAGAACGTAAGTCTTTAAACCTGTCTTTTTCAAATAAGCTTTAAGAAAATCAACCGACCGGCGAATTTCTTTTTGGGGATCAATCGTTGGTTGTGTGTGTTCAACAGCAATAATTTCTTTTTGTAATGGTCGCATAGACTACTCCTTTTTGATGACGAACAATTTCAACTTCACTAAGGATCTAAACGCGTTCCAAAGGGCAAAGACTTTGCCTAACTGCAAATCACTCAAATGGAAAGTTCACCATTTATCGTGATTTTTGTTAGTGCTCAGTCTCTAAGCGCCCTTTGTCACGCTCTTGTATTTTAAATGCATTCGAATCATCAGTTTTTTCACTTAACTACGGCTTACTCATGGGACAAACCGCCCACAACGTAATCCTAGGTTGATGCTCAAAAACTACCGATGATTCTCGCGCTCTATTTATCATTAATTGTATCATTGACGTGTTGCCGAACTTTTTGAATATAGTTCATCTTACGATCCCACAATTTTTGCGATAGATCTACAGGATACTCTTGAGGATTTAAGTCTCGCTTATATTCATCCCATAAGGAATCTAAGCTGCGACGGCAATAGGCCTTGATTTCATCTAGCGTTGGCAATTGATAAACCAATTTACCCTGATCAAAAATTGTTTGCAATAACGGCCGTGCTGTAAAGTCGGTCAACGTCTTATTGATATAGGTATAGGTTGGGTGGAACATATATAAGCTCTCTTGCTTGGTCGGATCTTCATCCCAGACCGCAATATAGTCGCCTTCAGACTTATGGTCTTTCTTATCATTGGTGATGCGCCATACCTGTTTCATACCCGGCGTCGAGACCTTTTCTGCATTGCTTGATAGCTTGATAGTATCCACCATTTGGCCATGCTCATCTTCAATAGCAACCAGTTTATAGACAGCCCCTAAAGCTGGCTGGTCAAAGGCCGTGATCAGTTTTGTGCCGACACCCCAAACATCAATTTTAGCATCTTGCATCTTCAAGTTTTGGATCGTCTTTTCATCTAAATCATTAGAAGCATAGATTTTGGCATCAGGAAAACCAGCGTCATCTAACTGCTGCCGAACGCGTTTAGAGATATAGGCCATATCCCCAGAATCGATGCGCACACCTTGGAAATTGATCTTATCGCCAAATTCCTTGGCAACTTTAATTGCATTAGGCACGCCGCTACGCAAAGTATCATAAGTATCCACCAAGAAAACACAATCACGATGTGTCTCAGCATAAGCCTTAAAGCCTTCATAATCACTCCGATAAGTTTGAATCAGCGAGTGAGCGTGGGTCCCAGAGATTGGAATACCAAATAATTTGCCAGCTCGAACATTACTCGTGGCGTCAAAACCGCCAATGAAAGCTGCCCGTGTCCCCCAAATGGCTGCATCCATCTCTTGAGCCCGACGAGAACCGAATTCTAACAAAGGATCATTGCCAGTAGCTGATTTGATTCTTGCTGCTTTAGTCGCAATCAGAGTTTGATAATTAATAATATTTAAAATAGCAGTTTCGACTAATTGACACTGAGCAAGTGGCCCAACGATCTGTAAAATTGGTTCGTTGCTAAATACCAGATCTCCCTCCACTGCTGAACGAATCGTACAGGTAAATTTCAAGTCTTTTAGGTACTGTAGAAAACCTTCCGGATAGTCTTCCATTTCCCGCAAATATTCAATATCTGAATCCGTAAACTTTAAATTCTGTAAATATTGCACAACCCGTTCCAAACCGGCAAAAAGTGCAAAGCCATTTTCGAAAGGATTCTTACGGAAGAAAACCTCGAAAACAGATTGACGCTCAGAAATACCTTTTTCCCAGTAAGTCAACATCATATTGATCTCATAAAGATCCGTGTGCAAAGCCAAACTGTCATCGGGAAAATTTGACATAATTAAAGTAACCCCTTTTTATTTTGAGAGCGTGAACATAAGCGGTCATGCATTCGCGGATAAGGCAATTTCTGGCGTAGTTTGTCAAAACTATAACAGAAATGACTTATCCAAGAATGCTTGCTTATGTGAGCGCGTTTAAATCAGAGCGTAACAAAGGGCGTTCAGAGACTGGACACTAACAAAAATCATGATAAATGGTGAACTTACCATTTGAGTGATTTGCAGTTAGGTGAAGTCTCTACCCTTTGGCACGCGTTTAAATCAGAATATAGATATAACTTAACCCCTAACACAAACGCCGCCACAAACATGTCTTTACATATCTTAACAAAATTAGTTTCATTATACCGCAATACCCCCGGTTTTTTCCAAACAAAACTATTATTTGTTCTGTGCTGCTTCATACAGGGCAATCATCTTTTGTGCTAAATGCGTTACGGAAAAATGGCTACTGGCAAAGTCCTTAAAAACCTTGCCCCGTTGTGCTAAAGTACCCTGTTCATATTCTTGATGAGCCTGATTCAAATCTTTAACGAGTTGGGCTTCATCTTCGCTCTTGAAAATCCAGCCCGTATCTTCATTAGGAATCACTTCTTCATCAGAACCAACATTTGTGGCAATACTTGGCAATTCATAATTAGCCGCTTCCAATAAAACTGTCGGAAAACCCTCGGAAGTCGATGGTAATACGAATAAATCACTTGCTTCATAATAAGGGGTGGGGTCTTCCGTGAAACCTGCAATGTTCACTTTTTCAGCGATACCAAGCTCTTGAGCAAGCTGTTTTAAGTCTGCTTCTAAAGGCCCATTGCCCAACACTGTTAGTCGATAATCGAAATCGACTTTGGCCAAAGCTCGCAACAATAAGGCTTGGTTTTTCACAACAACCACACGGGCCACATTTAAAATATTGAACGCTTCGTGGTCTTTTTTCGCCACCGGCCCATCAAAAAAGTTGATGGCATTAAAAATCGGCGTCATTTTTGTCTCAGGAATACCGTAACCAATCAGTTCATCATGGAAGTAATTCGTAATCAAATATAGATGTTTGGCTTTTTTAAGGGCAGAGACATTTAATTTATAGAAGATCGTGCCTTTGATACCCTTGTTTAAGAAATCGACTTTAGGTTCACTATGCACGGTAACGACCCAAGTCGCTGAGATCTGCTTATAAATAAAGCGGGTCAGCACATTTGCCCGGGGCCCGTGGGTATGGACAATGTCAAAGTCATGGTCTTGTACAAATTGACGATACTTGCCAATGACGCTCATATCCATTTGCGAACTTTGGGGAATCACCGTCGTTTTCACATCATGTTCCCGAGCCATCTTGGCAACCGCACCATCCTCAAAAACCAATAATTCTGCACTAATATCTTCTATTTTATTCAACGCACCGATCAATTGAACGATGTGCGTTCGACCGCCGCCGGTCTCATTACCAGCGTTGACGAGTAAGATTTTCAAAATATTGCCTCCGTCGCATTTTTTTAATTTAATTTTTGCTATAATAAAGCCATTATGAATTAGGAGTGAGTACATGTCCTTTTCGACTGTAACGGTCATGGATGTTCCCTTTATTAAGGCCACAAATCAAGAATTTTTAACCCAATTACAAACCGATATTGATCAAAAAAAACGACGCTTTATCGTAACTGCAAATCCCGAAATTGTTTTATATGCCAAAGATCATCCCGAATACAAGGCGATCATAAAAGCCGCTGATTATATTACACCAGATGGCATTGGGATAATCAAGGCGGCCCAAACAATTCATCAGCCATTACCAGAACGTGTTACTGGCTATGATACCATGGTTGCCCTATTAGAAAAGGCCAACACCCAGCACCTGCGGGTCTATCTACTGGGTGCCAAACCAGAAGTCATGGCCGCAGTCGTGACAAAAGTTCAGCAACAATATCCTGGCATCGATCTAGTTGGCTATCACGATGGTTATTTTAAAGAGGATACCCAGATTTTAGCTGATATCCACGATAAACAACCCCAATTGATTTTTGTTGGCCTTGGCTATCCCAAACAAGAAAACTGGATCAAGCAGAACTTGACGCAAGCCCAAGCTATTTGGATGGGCGTTGGCGGCAGCTTCGATGTCCTATCCGGCATGACTAAGCGGGCGCCAAAAGTCTTTCAAGACGCTCATTTAGAGTGGTTCTATCGTTTATTAAAAGAACCCACCCGCTTTAAACGCATGCTAGCCATCCCTAAATTTATGTGGCTCATGCGCAAAGAAAAAAGAGCGTGAGTGAAGCTGGGCAGTTTTGGCGCACTAACCCAAATTGTGCAGATGAAGCGCCAGCTTCAGCCAACTATTGGGGTTAGGTAACAAAACTAGCTTCACGAGCGCGTTTAGAACAGAGCGTGAGAGTCATCGGGTAGTTTTTGAGCACCAACCTAGGCTTACGCTGTGGGTGAATTGTCCCACGAGTAAGGCGTAGTTGTGTGAAAAAACTGATGATTCGAGCGCGTTTAGAGCGTGACAAAGGGCGGTCAGCGACGGAGCACCAACAAGAATGACGATAAATGGTGAATTTCCCATTTGAGTCAGTCGCTGTTGGGTGACGTCGTTGCCCTTTGCCGAATTGTTTCTAAAATAAAGCGAATACATTTGTTGATTACATAAGAGCCCGAAACAACTTACTGCCGATGTAAGTTGCTCCGAACTCTTATTTATTTGTATGACTGTGAAATTTGTAAGTGTATTTGTGTGATTTGATTTTTGAAATTTGTTGTTATGACAATACGCTTGGAATAGTTTGGAGGCTGTTCAAAAACGTATTTGATGTCTAAAACTTGTTGCTTATGTGTTTTGAAACGTGTGCCAAAAGGCAGAGACATCACCTAACTGCAAATCACTCAAATGGCAAGTTCACCATTTATCGTGATTTTCGTTAGTGCTCAGTCTCTAAATGCCTTTTGTTACGCTCTGGTTCTAAACGCGTTCGTGAAGCTAGCTTTGTTACTTAACCCTAATTGTTGGCTGAAGCTGATGGCTTCATCTGCACAATTGTGGTTAATGCGCCAAAGCTGCCCAGCTTCACTCACGCTCTGATTCTAATCAATATTAATGAAATGTAAGTTAAACATTTTAGCTAAGTCTTCTAATTGTTCTGCTGTTAAAGCAAATGAGAAGACAGTATGGTGGCCGCCACCATTTTCGATCCAGTCATGAGCACCTTTCTTCAAGCCAATTTTTGGTGTCCATAATTGTTTGGCAACTGGTAGATGTGGTGTGTCTGCTTCTGGCTTGTTACCGTCAACAGCGTACATGATCATCCGATATTCATCACCAAAGTCAGAGATCGTAACATCAATAGCATCGCCTTCTGAACCATCAAAGACCAAACGTGCAGGATCATCTTTGCCACCAATATCTAATGGGTGTACTTCAACCCGTGGTTTTGTGCTAGCAATAGATGGGTCAACTTCAAGCATGTGCGGTCCCAAAATAGCTTCATGGCCTTTGCGTAAGTCAAGCGTGTAATCTTCCATGAAGGCTGTGCCCTTGTTATGTGCCATGATCTTCAATAAACGTGTCAAAGCAGCTGTCTTCCAGTCACCTTCAGCACCAAAGCCATAGCCGTCAGCCATTAATAATTGTGCAGCTAAACCAGGTAATTGTTTCATACCCCAAAGATCTTCAAAGTTTGTGGTGAAGGCAGAGTAGTTACCTTTCTCCAAGAAGGACTTGATACCAAAGTATTGGCGTAATTGTTCTTTAACATGATCTTCATAAACTTTAGGATCATTATCGCCAGTTACAAAGTCATATTTGTCTTGTAATTCTTGATATAATTTATCGACATCAGCTTCGTTAACTTTACCGATTTCTTCAACTAAATCACCGATACCATAGTAGTCTACTGTCCAGCCAAATTGAATTTGAGCTTCAACTTTGTCACCTTCAGTAACGGCCACATTACGCATGTTGTCGCCAAAACGAGCAACCTTGATCTTGAAGCTTTCGTCATAAGCAACGGCTGTATCTTCCCAGCGAGCGATCTCGTCTTGGACGTCTTCATCGCCCCAGAAGCCATAAATAATCTTGTTATTCTTCTGCAAACGAGCATTGATAAAACCGTATTCCCGATCACCATGGGCACTTTGGTTTAAGTTCATATAATCAAAGTCAATGGTGTCATAAGGAATGTTGTTTAAGAATTGCGTTGCTAAATGCAGTAACGGTTTTTGCAATAATTTAGTCCCACGAATCCAGTTCTTAGCAGGAGAGAAAGTATGCATCCAAGTAATGACACCAGCAACTTCGTCATTATAGTTCACATCTTTCATCAATTGAGTGATATTATCAGCTGTTGTAGCAATTTCTTTGAATTCAATTGGATAAGGCAACTTGCCAGACGCATTTAGTTTATCAACGATTTCACGGGCATCTTTTTCAACAGATTTTAACTGTTCTTCACCATATAAATGTTGACTACCTGTGACGAACCAGAACTTATAATTCGGAATTTCTAACATGTAAATCTCTCCTTAATAGTTAATTAATTGAACCCTATTTTTCGTGTGTTGCGCGATCTTTAGATTTAGCATTATTTTGGCCGTAATAGGCATTTTTACCATGCTTACGGTAGTAATGTTTATCAAGTAGGAATTGTGGCACATGAATATTGTCATATGTCAAAGTCAAAGCATGATAGTTCATTTCAGCGACAACTTCGAGAACTTTCGCATTATAAACAGCTTTAGCTGGCGTTGGTCCCCAGGCAAATGGCCCATGCTGACGTACCAAAACGGCTGGGACAGCATCTGGATCTAAGCCGCGTTCTTTGAAGGTCCGTACGATAACTTTACCCGTATTTTCTTCATAAGCGCTTTCGATTTCTTCTTTTGTCAATGCATCAGAAACTGGAACATCGTCATAGAACGTATCCGCATGGGTCGTTCCTAATGCTTGAATATCCATCCCAGCTTCGGCAAAGGCAACGCCCCAAGGTGAATGGGTATGTACGATCCCGCCTAAAGTAGGAAATTCGTTATACAATACCGTGTGTGTTGGCGTATCACTAGAAGGATTCATTTTGCCTTCCACAACTTCGCCTTTTAAGTTCACAACCACCATGTCGTCGGATGTTAGATCTTCGTAATCTACCCCAGATGGCTTGATGACAAATAGCCCTTTTTCACGATCGATTCCGGAGACATTCCCCCAAGTAAAGGTTACTAACCCTAACTTAGGCAATTGCATATTGGCTTCATAGACTTCTTTTTTTAGATCTTCTAACATAATGGACACCTTTCATTATTGATTTAGCACACTAACCGAACGAATTGCCGTGGATTCAATTGGTAATGATTTTTTATAAGCCTCAATAAACGTATTGAAGCCTTCAACGCCCCTAGGATCAGGTGCAATGGTTGAGGATTCTGGATTTGCAAATACTTTCTGATCGAGATAATCCTCAAGTTTTTGGCCTTGACCTTCACGGACGAATGTTGCTAAAACAGCCATGCCCCAAGGTCCACCTTCACCAGCGGTACTCATCACAGTGATCGGCGTATCCAAAGCATCAGCCAGAACTTGTTGCCCAATGATTGGTGTTTTGAACAGACCACCTTGAGCGACCATATTATCAGTGTGAATATTTTCTTCTTTGCTCAAAATATCCATCCCGATTTTCAATGGGGCAAAGGCTGAATAAAGATGTGTCTTGATAAAGTTACCTAAATTGAAATCACTATTTGGTGTCCGAACGAACAATGGCCGTCCTTCTGGCATGTTAGTGATATTTTCACCAGACAAGTAACCAATATTGATCAAGCCACCACAACTAGGATCACTTTCTTTGGTACTATTAAATAGTACTTTGTACAATTCATTTGGACTTAATGGATGTCCAATAGCTTCCGCAAATTCACGGAACAAGCTGACCCAGGAATTAATATCAGAAGAACAATTATTCGTGTGTACCATAGCAACATCTGCTCCATCAGGCGTTGTCACCATATCGATATCGCGATGTACTTTATTTAAGGCTTGATCTAAAACCACCATTGAGAAAGCTGATGTTCCAGCAGAGATATTACCCGTACGTTTCCGCACACTGTTAGTGCCAACCATACCAGTACCAGCGTCCCCTTCAGGTGGCGCCATTACAGCACCAGCTTTTAAGGTTCCCGTTGGATCTAAAAGCTGCGCACCAATCGGATTCAACGTGCCAGCCTGTGTCCCTGCCATCAAAGGTTTAGGTAAAATATCTTCTAACGTCCAGTGATATTGCCGTACCGATTTAATCTCACCAAATTGTTGAAGCCGCTTGGTATCATAAGTTTTAGTCTTAGAATCGATTGGGAACATACCTGAAGCATCCCCAATCCCTAAAACTTTTTGTCCAGATAATTGCCAATGAACATAGCCAGCTAAAGTGGTGATGAAATCAATATCCTTAACATGATCTTCTTGATTCAAGATGGCTTGATAAAGATGCGCCACACTCCAACGTTGAGGAATGTTGAAATTGAATAAGTCAGTCAAGTAATTGGCTGCTTCTTCAGTGATGTTATTGCGCCAAGTTCTAAACGGTACTAGTAAGTTACCTTGACTATCAAACGGCATATAGCTATGCATCATGGCGCTAATACCAATCGAGCCAATTTTTTCAAGTTGAATACCATATTCTTTTTCAACTTCTTGGCTCATTTCCGCATAGCTTGCTTGAATACCCTTCCAAACAAGTTCAGTTGAATAGGTCCAAATTTTGTTTTTAAGTTCGTTTTCCCAGTTGAAACTTCCTGAAGCGATAGTTTGATAATCATCAACAATCAAAACGGCCTTGATCCGAGTTGATCCAAGTTCAATCCCCAGGGATGTTTGACCAGCTTTGATCTGACGAATGATATTTTCTTTACTCACACGATGAACCTCCTAAATTAATAAACAGCGAGGTCTAGAATGAAAAATTTGGATAGCGTTTTCATCTAAGAACAAATTTAGTATAAAATATTTATACGTATAAATAAACCCGTATTTTCTATTATCAGTATAATTATTTTTATTTAAAAAAATAAAGCCTAATGATATAGGCTTTTCATAGAAATTTTCATTTATTTATTTTTAGAAGTTGCTTTAGTTGAGTTGCGAATCAGTAAATCTGGTTCATAAACAATTGATGATACTTTTTTATGGTGTAACATGCTGATCAATAAATTTGCTGCATCATGGCCCATTTTTTCTTTTTCATGCGTTAAAGTTGTTAAAGTTGGATCAAAGTATTCGCCTAAATAATAGTTATCAAAACCCGTAATTGAAATATCATCGGGCACGGATAGGTCCTCAGACTTTACACTATCAACCACCTGAAAAGCTAGCTCATCATTATAACAAACAATGGCGGTTGGTCGGCGTGCGACGTTTAAATTCAGATAATCTTCAACCTGTGCTAGAATATTCTTACGGTGATCTGAAGATTGGTACATAATGACACTACTATTAAGTTCAAGGCCGGAAGCCGCTTGGAAGGCCGCTGTAAAGCCAGCCATCCGATCCATCCCCTGTTGATCGTCCACTTGGAAAACACCTAATATGCGTCGATGGCCAATAGAAAAAAGATACTCTGTTAATTTCTTGACCCCTTTAAAATCATCCGTAGTCACAGATACAGCATTCAAATTAGGATATTGGGCATTAATAAATACCATTGGCAGTCGTTTTTGTTCGATCTGTAGATACAAATCTAAATTACTCGCTGGCATGGTACTCCGCGTTGGTTCGACGATCAAGCCCACCACATTACTGTTAAGTATGGACATTAATGCTTTTCGTTCTCTTTTAGGATCATTGTGTGTGTTGGACAAAGCTAACCCAAATCCATTATCTGAAATGATCTGATCAGCACCACTAATAATATTGGGAAAAATATAATCTGCGATGTGCGTTGTAATAATGCCAATCATCTGATTGGTATTATTGTTTTCTTCAGCTGAGCGCCAGTCATTGACAAACATGCCACCACCTTGAATGCGATAAACATAGTGTTCGTTCTCAAGATCGCTCATTGCTCGACGCACGGTGTAACGACTAACATCATACATTGACATTAATTCTGATTCAGTAGGTAACTTATCATTTATTTTATATGTCCCATCAAGAATCTTCTCCTTAACACCATTTCCAACTAATTCGTATTTTTTTGTCACCATTAACTCTCCCAATAAAAATTTTCGATTTGACATTTGTCCGTATAACCATTATATTGAAAACGTTTTATAAATGCAATTTACGCTTCATAAAGAAACTAAAAACGAAAGTGGGCTTTAATATATGTACGCATCAGAAAAACAATTTGACACTTATTTAGAAAAACCCGTCACCGCTTATACCTTAGAAAATGACAATAACGTTTCCGTTACGATTCTAAGTCAGGGTGGCATTGTCCATCAAATCAATGTGCCCGATAAACAGGGGCAAAAGCACAATATTCTGTTGTCATTTCCCCACACCGCTGATTATTATGCTAATGCCGCCTATACCAACATGATGATTGGACCCGTAGCTGGTCGTATTGGTCAAGCAACATTTACGCTTGGTACACACGAGTATCATTTAACCCCAAATGAAGGTAAAAACTTGCTGCATGGCGGCCCTCATGGCTTTCATTCCGTCCAGTGGCAAGGTGAGTTAGCCCAAACTTCAGATACAGCAACTTTAACGCTACATCACACTTTTGCCAATGATGACTGGGACTTTCCTGGAACAATGCAGGTAGCCGTTCATTATATGTTAACCAATGATAATCAACTAAAAGTTGAATTTCAAGCTAAATCCGATACAGACATGTTATTTAATCCAACTTATCACTTGTATTTTAACTTGGCTGGTTCAACTACCATTAACGACCAATACCTTCAAGTGAACTCTGACAGCCATCTTGAAATCACCAGTGAAAAGATCCCTACTGGCAAGTTTACGCCTAATGCTGGTACTGCTTTTGACTTAGCCACGCCGACTAAGCTTGGTGAAGCTCTAGCTAAACTGCAAGATACACCAGAAAAAGGGTTTGACGATGTCTTCGTGATCAATGACCACTCTGAAACAACACCGCTGGCCTCATTATCTGATCCTGTTACAGACCGGCGGGTTGACTTTTATGCTGATGCAAATGCTCTGATCGTCTTCACTGCCAATGCCTTTACACCCGACATGAACTATGTCAATGGCCCAGGCCAACCACATATCGGTGTTGCTCTAGAGGTACAGACATTACCAGATGCTATCAATCATGATGGTTTCGGTGACACCTATCTGCAACGTAGCGAAACTAAAAAACAAGAAATTACTTATCAATTACATTTCTAATCATTATGAGTCATTTAAGAGAGTGAGACAAAAGGCGTTCAGTACCTGAGCACTAACACGAATTGCGAAAAATGGTGGGCTTTCCATTTGAGCTATTCATGGTTAGGTGAGAAGGTTGCCCTTTGGACCACGTTTAAAATTTAATCGTTCGTAACTAAGGAAAGGCTAAAGGCAAAATGTTAATTTTGTCTCACGCCCTCCTCAATAAAAAGAGAACCAACCGACAGAAACACCCAAACATCTGTCACTGGTTCTCTTTTTTTAGGGCCTTTTTATCTAATCCAAGGCTTAGGCCTTAAACTCACGACCGGCTGCTTGCAACGCAGATAAAATGACTTGATCCATATTGAAATACTTATATTGCCCTAGCCGACCACCAAACAAAACATTTGGGGCTTCTGTTTCAGCTAAGTCACGATACTGTTTGAATAAAGTATCATTTTCTTGATTATTTACTGGATAATAAGGTTCCGCACCTTTAACCCAATCTTGAGGGTACTCGCGGGTAATAATCGTTTGATGTTTATTACCACGCCCAAATTCAAAATGTTTATGCTCAATGATCCGCGTAAATGGGGTTTCAGCATCGGTATAATTAACCACAGCATTACCTTGGTAATTGTCCATATCTAATGTTTCTTCTTCAAAACGAAGGCTACGATAAGCTAATGTGCCCAAGCGATAGTCAAAGAATTGATCAATCATCCCTGTATAAACGACCCGATCATAGTCCTTTAAATAGTGCTCTTTATTATCAAAGAAATCCGTATTAATTTGAACTTCAATTTTTGGATCATCCAATAATTTTTCAACGATTTGGGTATAACCGCCAATTGGAATCCCTTGGTAAGGGTCGTTAAAATAATTGTTGTCATAAATATAACGAACTGGTAACCGCCGAATAATAAAAGCTGGTAATTCAGTTGCTTTTTGACCCCATTGTTTCTCTGTATACCCTTTAACCAGCTTGTCGTAAATATCCGTTCCAATCAAAGAAATTGCTTGTTCTTCCAGATTGGTTGGTTTTTTACCCTGCAATACCTGTCGCTGCTCGTCAATCTTAGCCTTGGCTTCTTCAGGTGTGGTTACACCCCACATTTTATTAAAGGTATTCATATTAAAGGGCAAATTGTAAATTTCACCTTTATAATTTGCAACTGGTTCATTCGTATACCGATTAAATTCAGCAAATTGTTGTACATAATCCCAAATCTTCTTTTGACTAGTATGGAAAATATGTGCCCCGTATTTATGAACTTGGATACCATCAATATTTTCAGTGTAAACATTCCCAGCGATATGGTTTCGGCGTTCAATCATTTGTACTTGATGCCCATGCTTAACAGCTTCATTGGCAAAAATAGAGCCAAACAACCCAGTTCCAACGATTAAATATTTCATAGCATACCCTACTTTCTCTTTGATGCAAATTAAATTAATTTGACTTGGGATATTCAATTTCTGGCTTAAATACCATACCGGCAAATAAGCCATGTAAGATCAGTCCCATGCGCTTTAAGCGGCGATTAGGACTCACAAATGGTACTTTAACTAAAGTATATAAGGCAGTCACAATATGCCGTAGTAAGAAACGGCCACCTTGCTTTTTAGAGATGTAATAAAGGTTTCGGTAATTATAAAAGAAGCGGTCGATTCGATTGCCATTTGCTTCGTGTAGAATATCCACTGGCAGATTGGCTTTCATCTTATGAATGGCAATACTATCACCCACAAAATAGCCATTTTCTTTTAGATCAGTGGTCGTAATGCGCAAGGTATATTCAAAATCATCACCCCAAATGAAGAACTTAGAAATCGGGTAGCCGATTTTTTGAATGACCTTTCGTGGAATCAACACAGAAACAAAGGAACAGCTCTGCACATTGATCAACCCTTTTTCTGCAATTAAATTCCAGCCTGTTTTTTGAACGTTAGGAATGTTCATCAAACTTGGCATGTTATCCGTCCACTTGACATTGCTACACAAGAAGCCATAGTCAGTAACCTTTTGACCAGCATTCAATAACTTAGCCAAAGCATCAGGCTGCGGCATCGTATCATCATCCATGATCCAAGCAAGGTCGTCATGGGTTTCACTCATGAAAGCTTTTAACCCACGATTAAAGCCACCAGCGCCACCTAAATTCTCATCCGTACGAATATTGATCAAGTCAGTCTGTTGTTTAAGATAATCCGGTGTTTCATCCGTTGAATGATTATCGATCACAATGATATGGCTGACTGGCGTGGTTTGTTGGCGAATTGCTGCTAAATTCTCTTTAAGCAGGTCCAACTTATTGAATGTTACCACGACTGCTGCTACTTTTACGTCACTCATTTTGCCACCACTTAATTAAATTTAGTTCGCATCACCATGCCGCAAACTAGAGATAAAGTATCCTTCAATAAATGCTAAAATCGTTGATTCAGATAGAAAATCTAACACATTACCACTATAAAATGAAATTGCGAGTACTAACACGACCCCAAACAATAGCGTCACATGCCAATAAGTCATCAATTCACGGCGCTGTTTTAGAATCAAATAAATACCATAAAGCATCAAAAACACATAAGGCATCACTAATAATAAGACACCTAGATAACCCATACTGTACCACTGGGAAACAAAATCACGTTCTAAATTGAATACATGGTTCATTCGTGTATAAGTAATCCCCAGCCAATCATCCCAATGATTATGGTTGATTTCTTTGACGCGTTTCAACTGTGCTTCTTCTAATTTACGGAAGTTAGCCCGATCTGCAGCTGGCCACTTGGTCATAATGTCATACCAGAACATCGGATCAATTTTATAAGAGTAACCACCCTCAACAAATTTCGCCTGCAAGCCATAATCGACGTAATTATTTTTGATGATTGGTGCTAAATCTTTTTTAGTCCCTTTCATCGCGAGTGCGAATTGTTGCTTCAAAAAGCGATCCCGCTTCTCAGCCGTCTTTTTAGAACCTTCACGGCTCGTAACCACCACATTATCTACTTGTTGTCGATTCAAGGTTGGCGAAAATGGCAGTACGACTCCACTAAAGAGCACTAACCCAATAAAGACCCAGATCGTACCCTTTCGCAGTGGCTGTTTATCCCTAAAGTAACGGAACAAGAAATATAACCCAAACGAACCAAAAATTGAGATCAATACCCCAAATGTGGCTGTTTTAGTGCCTAAAATAAACATGGCCCAAATATGAATAAAGGTCAAACTGATCGAACGCCAGTTAAAAGTCGTAAACATGTAGTAAAAAACAATCGGCGCTAGCAAGAGTTCTAATGCCGAAACTGCATTAGCATAGTAGAAAAAGCTTTTAGCCGCTGTATCCCAATACGTAAATCCAGTATTCACGTTAAACCAACTGAAAAAGTTCCCGTTGATCCATTTACTACCATAGGATGCGAGTGCAAAGCCAAATAAATCAGTTAAAACAATACTACCAGAAACGAGTAATGTTAACGTAACGATCACACGTAAAAAAAGCTTACGATTAATTTTGATTTGATAAGCTAATAAGATAACAAACAGTGGAATAATCATCCGAACCAAATAAAAGAGTTCTCCCGCTGTGGAATAATTCAGATTATTTGTCGCAAAAGTATAGAAGTGCTTTGCATTCCAGACATGAAGTACAAAATAAACAAGCAATAAAGCCCCGTATCCGAGAATAAACCAATTCATTTTATGATTACGCTCACTAAAAACGAATAGTAAGCCAATGATAAAAATAAACAAGATCCGAATAATTGTTGGAACTGAAAAGGACAGCATTTTGGATAACGGCGGGACATAGAAAAAGTAAATATCCAAGAACGGCTGTAAAACGATAAATAATATAAATAACTTTTTAGTCAGTGTCTTGTATTTCTTACTGGAATTAACCATTTTTTCCTCCTGGGAGATTACAAAAGTACCTAAAAAATTCTATCACAAAACCATATATTAAGCTAACCAAATCCGGAATTTTCGTTGATATTTAAATAATCCCTCACTTGTCGTCATGGTGGGCATAATCCAACAACTCGAGCGCGTGAGATAAAAAATAATCAGTGGCGGAGTATTCACAGAATCAAGGCCGTTGACTTTTGTAATATATTTAATATGAAAACATTCGTAAACCAAAAACGTGGCTGAAAACAAAACGTTAGTCTTGTCTCAGCCACCCTGACTGCCTGTTTCTAAAAATACTTCAAAGGCATTAATCAATTATTACTCAGATGCACGCTTAATTTTAAATTATTTTAACGCTCAAGATAAAATTCAAACCGATCACCAACATATTCGGTACGGACGTACTCAAATGGTCGACCAGAATCTAAAAATGAAACCTGACGTAATTTTAAAATAGCATCATTACGTTTGACTTTTAGATAGTCGGCGATTCTTTCAGAAGCCAATGTTGCTGAAACCGTTTGTTGGGCACCACCTAATCGGTAACCACCTTTAGTTTCTAAAGCATGGTAAAGTGATGCAGTTACTTCTTCTTTTGAAAAGCCTTCAATCAAATCCGCTGGCACAGCCGCTGTTTCAAAACTGATTGGCACCCCGTCAGCATACCGGATCCGTTCCATACGTAAAACCTGATTGCCATCAGGTAATTCTAAGCGCTCGATCTCACTTAGCGTTGGACTTGCCATATGATAGGAAATAGTTTTACTTGACGGCACTTTACCTTGCGCTTGCATGAGATCCGTAAAACTAGTGATCCCCGACATTTTCTCTTGGACTTTTTGACTCGCCACGTAAGTCCCAGATCCAACGTGGCGTTCTAAAATACCTTCATCAACTAATGTTTTAATGGCTTGACGCAAGGTCATCCGACTGACACCAAAAGTCTCTGCTAAGTCACGCTCAGCTGGAATGCGTTGTCCAACTTGCCACTTACCAGACTCAATATCTTTACGTATTCGATTGTGTATTTCAATATAAATTGGTGAGCGCACTTAAGTCATCCCCTATTTTTCTGCGTGGAAGGCTTGACCAAAACTATAAGTCGTTTTGAGATTTAATGCCCCATCAAATAAATTCATATCTGCATCTTTACCTGGCAGAATGTAGCCCTTATGCTCTAGACCAAATTCATTGGCTTGGTTCACGCTAGACATTTGGACAGCATCAGCAATAGAGCAGCCCGTGAAACGCATAATGTTTACGAATGCGTCTGGAAATTGTAAAACAGAGCCAGCTAATGTTCCATCAGCCAAGCGGGCTTGTTTATCTTTAACAAATACTTTTTGACCACCCAACTCGCTTTCACCTTCAGGCATTCCTTTAGAACGCATTGAATCGGTAACGAGTTCGATTCGATCCACGCCTTTTTGTTCATAAGCTAATTTAATCATATCTGGCACAATATGGAAACCATCACAAATTAATTCCGCATACATATTATTTTCCAACATTGCATGCCCAGTCACACCAGGTTCACGATGTTTAAATTCTCGCTGTGCATTATATAAGTGTGTGACGTGTGTTGCTTTACTGTGTAGCAACTGTTCCCGAGTGGCATTACTGTGCCCAACAGATGGGACGATACCATGAGACAAGCAATAGTCTTCAAAGGCTTGGGCACCCTCATCTTCAGGCGCATAAGTGATCAATTTGACCCGGTTACCAGATAATTCGTTCCAATGAGCTAATAGCTCTACATTAGGATCCTTAATAAATTGTTCTGGTTGGGCGCCCTTGAACGTTGCTGAGATAAATGGCCCTTCCAAATGAACCCCTTGAATGACGGGATTCTTTTCAGCTGCAACTTTAACGCCCGCCATGGCATGGTCAATATTATCGTTAGATTGTGTCATGGTTGTGGCAAATAAAGTCGTAACCCCTTCGTTAGTCATCATTTTATGCGCCATTGTGGCAATTTGTTCTGGATCGCCATCCATGGCATCAAAACCATAACCACCGTGTGCATGTACGTCAATGAAACCAGGTACTAAAATGCGATCACGCAAAATTTCAACTTCATCCCCTGCTTGAGCATGATAATCAGCAACAGGACCAACATCTAAAATTTTATTTGTAAATCGAACATAACCGTCCTGAATTTTTTCCTCGCCAGTATAAATTACCACGTGTTTCAAAACTTTAGCACACATGCTGCCACTCCTTTTACACAAATAAGATTTATTACCTACAGTATAATCGGTATAGACCAACAAATCAATATAAAAAGAGCGCGACAAAGGGTGGGCAATTTCGGAGCACTAACAAGAATGCTTCTAAATGGTGTCCTTTCCATTTGAAGCATTCGATGTTAGGTGACGAAGTTACCCTTTGGAGCGCGTTTACAAAGGTTGATAATTTCAAAACACATTTCAGCATAGCAAAAAAGCTATTGATGAAGTCTAACGTGCACTTCACCAATAGCTTCTTCTATTTTTGCTTAGCATACACCGTTACGGTCTGCTGGTTTGGTGTTGGCTGTTGTTGGATCATTGCATCAGGCGCGTCTGCTTTTGGCATGTTTTTATTAGCTGAAGCTAACATCAACCGAATTCGATTCAATTGATTGACCACGGAAACACCAGGATCATAGTCAATCGGTGCAATATTTGCCTTCGGATATTGCCGCCGCAATTCTTTGATCACGCCTTTGCCCACGACATGGTTTGGTAGACAGCCAAAGGGTTGCATACAAATGATATTATCCACACCATCATCTAACAATTCGATCATTTCACCGGTTAAGAACCAACCTTCACCCGTTTGGTTGCCTAAATTCAAGATCTTACTAGCTGAAGCAGCCAAAGTCTCAATCTTGGTAATCCCAGTAAACCGTCTCGACTGTTCTAAAGCCTGCTGCATTGGCTTTTGCAGCTGATAAACCAATTTAATACCGGCATTTGCCAATACCTCAGATTTCAAGGATAAACCAAATTGTTCATGTTTGATTTTTTGATTATACAGTGAATAGTTCATGAAGCCGGCAATATCGGGCACAACCGCTTCAGCACCTTCATTTTCTAACAGTGAGACAATATTGTTATTGGCAATTGGTGAATATTTGACCAAGATCTCTCCTACAATGCCAACTTTTGGCTTTTGAATGTTACGTAGTGGTACGGAGTCAAAATCAGCTACAATTTGTTTCACGTTACGTTTAAATTCCCGTAGACTACCGTTCTTGACATTATCCTGCACCAATGATAACCATTGCGTATGCAGCTGATTAACTTGACCAGCTTCTTGTTCATATGGCCGGGTTCGATAAACCACGCGTTCAAACAAATCGCCATACAAGAAAGCAATTGCTAAGCGTTTCAGCAACATTGGACTCAATTTAAAGCCATCACCGGTTTTTTCTGTGCCCTGGTTACCCATAGATAAAGAGATGACTGGTACTTGCTGGAAACCTGCATCTCGTAATGCTTTGCGAATCAGCGGAATATAATTCGTTGCCCGGCAGCCGCCGCCAGTTTGCGTCATTAGAACAGAAATGTTGTCCAAATCATATTGGCCGCTCTTTAAGGCTTCAATCATTTGACCGATGGAAATAATCGCTGGATAGCAGGCATCGTTGTTCACGAATTTCAAACCTTCATCCACCGCTTTAGGGTCATGGGCTGGCAAAGTAACGACCCGGTAACCCGACTCATTCAAAGCTGTATCCACCAAACCATCTTGATGAATCGGTGACAACATTGGCACTAAAATCGTATGTTTTTGCCGCATTTCTTTCGTGAATGGAATTGGTTCCGGCATGTCATATAACTTTTTAGGCAAAATATGGCGTTTTTGCCGTTCATTAATGGCAGCTTTTAGCGACCGCAAACGAATCCGAATAGCGCCCATATTAGACCCTTCGTCAATTTTCAGTAATGTATAGAGTTTGTTGTGCTGCGCTAGGATTTCGCCAACTTGATCGGTGGTAATTGCGTCTAGCCCACAACCAAAGGAATTCAACTGGACTAATTCTAGGTTTGGTTCCTTAGCGACAACTTCAGCTGCTGCATATAAGCGCGCATGATAGACCCACTGATTGACAACCCGTAACCCCTTAACATCCCCCAAATGGGAAATGCTATCTTCTGTCAAAACATGAAAGCCCTCCTGAGTAATGATTTGAGAAATACCATGATTGATTTCGGGATCCAAATGGTACGGCCGGCCTGCCAGCACGATGGCTCGTTCATTCTTTTCATGGAGTCGCATCAAGACTTCTTCGCCACGATTATGGATCTGCTGTTTAAAATGATCTAATTCCGCCATACCTTTTTCAAAGGCAGCTCGAACCTCAGCTTCAGTCACGCCATAGTCTTGAAAAGTCAGGAATAAATTCTTAACTGCTGATTTTTCATCAGCCAAATTCAAGTAAGGATTGCGATAGTCGATTTGACCATCACGAATTTCATCCACATTATTACGGATCACATCTGAGTAACTCTGTACAATCGGGCAATTAAAATGATTACGTGCTTGACTATTTTCTTCCCGTTCGTAAACGACACCGGGATAGAAAATCGTCTTGATACCTTTATGGATTAATGCCATCACATGCCCATGCGTCATTTTGGCTGGATAGCAAACGGTATCGCTAGGGATCGTTTCAATGCCCTGTTCAAATAATGCCTTATTGGAACGCGGCGACAATTCTGCTCGAATACCAAGTTCTTTAAAGAAAGTCGCCCACAAAGGATAATTTTCATACATATTCAAGACCCGTGGGATGCCGATGACACCTCGCATTGCTAATTTCTTGCGTAACGGCCGATAGCTAAACAAGAGCTTATACTTTTCTTTAACAAGATTGATCTTGGTATTCTTTTGTCTTAACTTGATCTGCATACCCTTAGCTTGACCACGTTCACAACGATTGCCCGTGACAAAGCGCCGACCATCATTAAAGACGGTTACCGTCAATTGACAGTTGTTTTCACACAGGCCGCAGTGCATATATTCCTTTTCAGCCGTAAACTGACCCATTTCAGCCGTATTCAAAAGGGTCGTCACGTCCCCGGTTTGGTACGCTTCTTGGGCAATGATTGCCGCCCCATAAGCCCCCATCAATCCAGCGATATTCGGGCGAATGACCTCATGACCACTGATCTGTTCAAAAGCCCGTAAGACCGCTTCATTATAGAAAGTACCACCTTGGCAAACAATATGTTGTCCAAGATCTTCAGGCCGTCGTACTTTAATGACCTTGTAAAGTGCATTCTTAATGACAGAATAGGACAATCCTGCAGAAATATCACCAATCGTGGCGCCTTCTTTTTGAACCTGCTTCACCTTTGAATTCATAAATACGGTACAGCGAGATCCCAAATCAGCAGGTTGTTTTGCTAATAAAGCCACTTTAGCAAAATCTTTAACATCATACTTCAATGATTCTGCAAAAGTTTCGATGAAAGAACCACAGCCAGAAGAACAAGCTTCGTTGAGTTGAATCGTCGAAAGGGCATTGTCTTTCACATGCATAGCCTTCATATCTTGCCCACCGATATCCAAAATAAAATCAACGTCCGGCTGGAAGAAATGTGCCGCCTTATAATGCGCCACTGTTTCAACTTCACCAAGATCGGCCCGCAGCGCATTTTTGATCAGC
Organism: Agrilactobacillus fermenti; assembly: GCF_047943045.1. Taxonomy (GTDB): domain Bacteria; phylum Bacillota; class Bacilli; order Lactobacillales; family Lactobacillaceae; genus Agrilactobacillus; species Agrilactobacillus fermenti. Next base: position 2,215,320 of record NZ_CP181347.1, read on the forward strand.
TGCTCGCCGTAGCCAGTGACACAAGTTTTACCAATCGTCACACTTTCAGGCAGCTTAGCGTACAAGTCAGCTAGGATCTGCATTGTTTTCTTCAAGGGATCGCCATCATTTTTACCATACCAAGTGTAAAGCAATTTATGGTCTTCACTCATCAGAGCAACTTTGGTAGTCGTTGAACCAGCGTCGATGCCCAAATAAGCCACCCCTTGGTAGCTGTCTAAATCACGAGTATCGACTTTTGCCTGATCGTGACGTTGGCGAAACTCAGCTAATTCAGCTTCAGATGTAAAAAGTGGCGGCAAAGTATCGCTAAGCTTAAGCGCATTCGTTTGGTCATTGGCTAAATGATCTAATAACCGGTCAAAAGTTGTTGTCGGTTGGTCTTGAGCATAGAGGGCCGCACCTTTTGCGACAAATAGTTGTGGCTTTTCGGGAAAAATAACGTCTTCAGGGGCAATATTTAGTGTATCGACAAAACGAGCCCGTAGCTCACTCATGAAGTAAAGTGGTCCGCCTAAGAAAGCAACTTTCCCCCGAATTTTACGGCCGGATGCTAAGCCAGCAATCGTTTGATTAACGACCGCTTGAAAAATACTTGCGGCAATATCATTCTTAGACACCCCATCGTTGATCAATGGCTGGACATCTGTTTTGGCAAACACGCCACAGCGGGAAGCAATCGGATAAATATGCTTAAAGTCTTTGGCCAGTTCATTGACGCCATCCGCATCAGTCTTCAATAACGAGGCCATTTGGTCAATAAATGCCCCAGTCCCACCGGCACAACTACCGTTCATCCGCTGCTCCATAGCACCATCAAAAAAGGTGATCTTGGCATCTTCACCACCCAGTTCGATAGCCACATCCGTGTCCGGAATCATGACCTCAACTGTTCGCGTACACGCAATGACCTCTTGTACAAATTTAACATCTAATACTTCAGCGAGACCCATACCCCCAGAACCAGTAATCGTAAAGCGAATTGGTGTTTGTTCACCTAAGCGACTACTCGCCTCTGCAATGATTTTCTTGGTCGCAGTTTTAACATCCGAATAATGCCTCTGGTAAGTTTCATATAATGACTGGTTGTTTTCATCTAAAACGACTAATTTAACGGTGGTCGAACCAACATCGATCCCACCATAAAGGGGCTTTTGCGTCATTTGAATACCTCCACTTCCACAACAGCCGTTGAATAACCAACACAACGTTTGTTATACTTTATTTGTTAAGTTTATAACAAATATAAGTGAATTCAATAAACAATATCGCAATACTGTTTTCATAAACATCACTTTAGCTATATCTGTTGCGTAAGCAAGAAAAAAGAGGGTTTGTTGATGAGTCATAAACAAGATCTTCGTGTCATTCGTACACGTAAGTTAATCGTTGAAGCATTTCAAAAGCTCGTTCGTACAGAAGGCTTCGAACAAATCACCGTTCAGGAAATCGCCGATGAAGCGATGATCAATCGAGCTACCTTTTACGCGCATTTCAAGGACAAGCAAGACCTCTATCATTATATTTTTGCCAATGCCCTGACTTCAATCAAGGAAGTCCTTAGTGCAGATATTTGGACAAAAGATCGCAAGGTCGCCTTGACCTCAGTGGATAAAATGCTAGCCCAATTTTTCACCCTTGTACAAGAAAACCACGACTTCTTCAAATCATTAGTTAACACGACAAACGTCAGTATTCTAAAAAATACTTTGCAAGAACTGCTAAAGCATCAATATGCAGAAATCTTTGATAAGCTGCGGATCAAACAGGGACAAACATTGATTCCAACAAGTTTCATCATCGCTTACATGACGGCGATTTTCATCAGTAACGTCCAGTGGTGGCTTAACACCGATAGCAATTTTTCACCCGAACATATGGCACATCTAACCATTCAATTGATTGCCAACGGTCATCTAACTGTATTAGGTATTGAAGTGGTCGACAATAATAGCTAATTTATCAAATGCTTGTTATTTATTGCACATTATTTAATAAGGTACAATTAAATGATACTCTAATTAGCCTAAATTGCTGAGTTTGAGATTAAGTGAAATCATTTTGAACCCTTTTTAAAATTAAGTTATTCATAACTAAATAACGGGCGAAAACAAAATGTTGAATTTGTTTTCGCCCGTTATTTTATTTTTAAGAACCTTGTTCATCCTTAGCAATCGTCGCATCAACGCCCTTGATCACGCTCGTAATCAAGCCATGTTCTTCCATAGCTAATAGCCCAGCAATTGTTGTGCCACCAGGTGATGAAACTTGATCGATCAAATCAAATGGCGATTGATCAGCATCAAGGACCATTTGAGCACTACCCAATGTGGCTTGCGCTGCAATCTCAGTTGCTTGAGCCTTAGACAACCCATATTTAACACCAGCACGTGCCAAACTGTCGATAAATAAGTAGATAAACGCTGGTGAACTACCGGCTAAGGCTACAAAAACACTAAACTTATCTTCTGGCAGTATCATCACTGCCCCTAATTTTTCAAAAACACCTCGGATAGTTGCCCGTGCCTCAGGTAAACTCGCTGTATTCCCTTGCATAGCCGTCATACCTTGATTGATTGCAACATTAACGTTTGGCATCAGCCGCACAATCGGCACCATATCCACCCCGAGTGCTGTTTGCAGTTGGGCAACCGTAATACCTGTTAAGACCGATGCTATTATCTTTTTTGTCGTAATGGCAGGTTTAATTTCAGTGAGAATTGATTGGTACAGACTTGGTTCAACCGCTAAAATAATTAGATCAGCTGTCTGCGCAAGGCTTAGGTTATCTTTGGCCGCAATTACCCCATTTGCTTGCGCAAAAGCTTCATAGTGAGCTTGATGGGCACTATGAACAACAATATCCCGCTCTGAATAACCCGCATGCAATAAGCCTTGAATCATAGCACTAGCCATATGTCCAACACCAATAAAACCAATTTTCATCATTATTAATCCTCACTTTCTAAATTTGCTTTAAGTCAGTGGATATAAAAATAGCCGAAACAAAGCGATTACTTTGTCCCGACTACTATCCGCGTCCAATAATATATCTAATCATAATTTATCTATTACTATCAATGGGAAGAAGTTAGTATCAGTCAAAACCTTAATTAAACCACCCGTCGAACACGGTAGATTGGGTTAGCTGGATTCGAACCAGCGCATGACGGAGTCAAAGTCCGTTGCCTTACCGCTTGGCTATAACCCAATGATATGGAGGAGAGTGGATTCGAACCACCGAACCCGAAGGAGCGGATTTACAGTCCGCCGCGTTTAGCCACTTCGCTACTCCTCCATAGGATTACTATGTAACCCGACTTAAATATAATACTAAAATCTAACCAAAATTGCAATATCAAATTTTAATAATTTGAAGCGTTTGTTGCCATTCAGTCATAAAATCTTTACCGACCCATTCGTGCATTCGTTTCAGTCCATAGCCCACTGGTGCACTATAATAAGTCGTATTATGAATTAGCCTTGGCTTATGTCGCACATGTAGATGGCCGAACATCACATGTTCAATTTGAAAAGCTTCAATAAGGGCGCCAAGATGTTGACTACCTAGTAAAGGATTGACCATGTTCCAATAAGGTCGATCTAAACTATAAAATATATACTCAGCTCGTGGTACAAAATGTGTTATAAAAATAATTTTTTTCTGAGCAGCGCGTGCGGCTAAGAATTGCGTATAAACCTGATTCAGAATCGTTTGCATCATTGCTAAATCATCGCCAAGACCGGTAATGCCGCCATCGATCCAATAGGCATTCCGCCATTGAATGTAAGCCTTGAGCGGTTTTGGGTCAAAATCACGGCCAAAGGTATAATCATACCAACCGTTATTGCCGATAATTCGATAATTTGTATCTGGAATATCAATAACTTTTTGATGCAAGTAGACCGGATCGATTGGCGTCTGTAAAGTTGGATAATCAGTCCCATTGACCATATCATGATTTCCCGCGATAAAGTAAACCTTCAATTTCCCATTAGCTTGCTGATTCATTGAACGTACGAAAGCCAAAGATTTTTGAAAATCATTGAACAGATCACCAGCTATCAGATAATAATCAAATTGATTTTCTAATAAATAAGCTAATTGCTGTGATAAAGTTTCCGCAGCATCTAAATGATTGACATCAATGTGATTATCACTGCTCATTGCAATCTTCACCATCGCGCACACCCTCAACTTTACAATTTGAGCCTATTTCACGCCTTGCATCAGGTCTCGAATCTTAGGTACAATCGTAAATAATAGAATCCCAAATACGATCGTAATACCACCGACAACACCAAAATATACACCTTGCGTTTGCGGTGTGTAAAGTTTAACGATTTGCGCATTGATTGCTTGTGCCATGGCATCCCCCAAGAACCACATGCTCATCATTTGCGACTGAAATGCTTTCGGTGCTAATTTCGTTGTGGCAGACAAGCCAATCGGTGATATCAACATTTCAGCAATTTCCACAATGGCCCAACTCAAAACAAGCCATAATGGACTCACTAAATATTTTGTATCATGGGTTAGCGTGGGAATCATCATCACAATAAAGGATAAACCCGCAAATAAAAGACCATAGGCAAATTTAGACGGCGTTGATGGTTGTTTCCGTCCCAATTTTGTCCACAAAACGGCGAAGATTGGCGTATAAATAATAATGAAAAATGGATTTAAAGATTGAAACCATGAAGGCAAGATATGTTGTAAAAATCCAGGTAACCACTGAATTGAAGTATAATCCAACTGCGTTTGGTTAGCCGCAAACAATGCTAAGACAACGGAGCCTTGTTCTTCAATGGACCAAAATAAAACACTAGCAATAAACAGCGGAATGTATGCCCAAATACGGGAACGTTCAACTTTAGTTGTCTTTTTGCTCGAAAGCATCATGATAAAGTATGCAATTGGCAAAATAACACCTAAAATACTGAAGACTAAAACGATATTATTGATATTTAACTGACCAATAATTGCTAAACTACCAAACACCAAAATGGCTAGTACAAACCATAATGCAAGATTACGAAGAATCTTAGGTTTTTCAGCAGCTGTGATTGGATCCGTTGGATGTAAAGAAGCTTCGCTTAGATACTCTTTACCGCTAAAGTAGTATTGCAACAAGCCAAAGAACATGCCAATAGCCGCGATAGAGAAGCCTAGGTGGAAGTTGACACTCTGTCCAACTGTTCCAACGATCCATGGTGCCAATAAGGATCCAAGGTTGATACCCATTACGAAAATACTAAAACCGGCATCACGTCGAACGTCATTTTCAGTGTAAAGTGTGCCGACCATTTCTGACACATTTGGCTTCAATAATCCGGTCCCAATTGTGATCAACCCAATTGATAAAAATAAGGTTGGTGCCCCAAATGGTAAAGCCAAGGCTATATGCCCTAACATAATTAAGACCCCGCCCCAGAAAACAGTACGACGACTACCCAAAATACGGTCAGCCACAAAACCGCCGATAACTGAAGTCAAGTAAACTAGAGAACCATAAATAGCCATTATTGAAGAGGCCGTCGTTTGGCTAAAACCTAAGCCGCCTTTTTCAACAGCAGAGTACATATAGTACAGTAAAATTGCGCGCATACCATAATAACTAAATCTTTCCCAAAATTCAGTCATGAACAACGTCGACAACCCCCAAGGCTGCCCAAGGAATGTTTTCTCCTTTTTTTCCAAAATAATACCTTCAATCTAATATTAATATAATTTTGACGAATGAACGCTGAGTAAACAGCAAAGGCGAGCCCCAAAGCCGAATAATCGGAATTGGTCTCGCCTTATACTTAATACTGCTATTTTTCATTCGAATGCCGGCTGCAGGACTTGAACCTGTGACCCTCGGTTTACGATACCGATGCTCTACCAGCTGAGCTAAGCCGGCGAATGACCCGTACGGGATTTGAACCCATGTTACCGCCGTGAAAGGGCGGTGTCTTAACCACTTGACCAACGGGTCTAATATTAATATTAAAATTAATACTAAAAAAACGGCCTCCCAGCCGTCAACAACTCCGGTTGTCAGACTCGAACTGACGACATCTTGATTAACAGTCAAGCGCTCTACCAACTGAGCTAAACCGGAATAAAGTGCGGCGACTTCCTAACCTCGCAGGCGGTTGCCCGCCAACTACTTTCGGCGTTAAGAAGCTTAACTTCTGTGTTCGGCATGGGAACAGGTGTTGCCTTCTTGCTATCGCCACCGCACTTCTCCTGAGCACTTCGTGCCCTCAAAACCACATATCATGTCTTCTTTACCCTTGAATCTTCTGCTTGCCGTTCTTTTGGTCAAGTCCTCGACCGATTAGTATCAGTCCGCTCCATACTTCGCAGCACTTCCACGCCTGACCTATCGACCTGATCATCTCTCAGGGTCTTACTTCATTAACTGAATGGGAAATCTCATCTCGAGGGGGCTTCACACTTAGATGCTTTCAGCGTTTATCCCGTCCATACATAGCTACCCAGCTCTGCGCCTGGCGGCACAACTGGTACACCAGCGGTATGTCCACCCCGGTCCTCTCGTACTAAGGGCAGCGCCTCTCAAATTTCCTACGCCCGCGACGGATAGGGACCGAACTGTCTCACGACGTTCTGAACCCAGCTCGCGTACCGCTTTAATGGGCGAACAGCCCAACCCTTGGGACCGACTACAGCCCCAGGATGCGATGAGCCGACATCGAGGTGCCAAACCTCCCGTCGATGTGGACTCTTGGGGAGATAAGCCTGTTATCCCCAGGGTAGCTTTTATCCGTTGAGCGATGGCCCTTCCATACGGAACCACCGGATCACTAAGCCCGACTTTCGTCCCTGCTCGACCTGTCTGTCTCGCAGTCAAGCTCCCTTCTACCTTTACACTCTGCGAATGATTTCCAACCATTCTGAGGGAACCTTTGGGCGCCTCCGTTACCTTTTAGGAGGCGACCGCCCCAGTCAAACTGCCCACCTGACACTGTCTCCCGCCACGCTTAGTGGCGCGGGTTAGAGTGTTCATACAGCAAGGGTAGTATCCGACCAATGCCTCCTTCGAACTAGCGTTCCGAGCTCTACGGCTCCTACCTATCCTGTACATGCTGTACCAACACGCAATATCAAGCTACAGTAAAGCTCCATGGGGTCTTCCGTCCTGTCGCGGGTAACCCGCATCTTCACGGGTAGTATAATTTCACCGAGTCTCTCGTTGAGACAGTGCCCAAATCATTACGCCTTTCGTGCGGGTCGGAACTTACCCGACAAGGAATTTCGCTACCTTAGGACCGTTATAGTTACGGCCGCCGTTTACTGGGCTTCAATCTCAGCTTCGCTGACGCTAACTGATCCTCTTGACCTTCCAGCACCGGGCAGGCGTCAGCCCTGATACGTCATCTTTCGATTTAGCAGAGACCTGTGTTTTTGATAAACAGTTGTTTGGGCCTTTTCACTGCGGCTGACCTTGCGGTCAGCACCCTTCTCCCGAAGTTACGGGTCATTTTGCCGAGTTCCTTAACGAGAGTTCTCTCGCACACCTGAGGATACTCTCCTCGACTACCTGTGTCGGTTTGCGGTACGGGTGGTCTGCTTCTGGCTAGAAGCTTTTCTTGGCAGTGTGACCTCAGGAACTTCGCTACTTAAATTTCGCTCCCCATCACAACTTGTCGTTAGCACTAAGCATTTGACTCAGTCCCCGACTTGTTGCTTGGACATGCACATTCAGCGGCATGCTTTCCTTAGCCTCCTGCGTCCCTCCATCACTCATAACGGAGCAGACCAGTGCAGGAATCTCCACCTGCTTGTCATCGATTACGCCTTTCGGCCTCATCTTAGTTCCCGACTAACCCTGGGCGGACGAGCCTTCCCCAGGAAACCTTAGTCATACGGTGGACAGGATTCTCACCTGTCTTTCGCTACTCATACCGGCATTCTCACTTCTAAGCGCTCCACCAGTCCTCACGATCTGGCTTCTCCGCCCTTAGAACGCTCTCCTACCACGGACACCATCGGTGTCCATCCACAGTTTCGGTACTATGCTTAGCCCCGGTACATTTTCGGCGCAGGACCACTCGACTAGTGAGCTATTACGCACTCTTTGAATGGTGGCTGCTTCTGAGCCAACATCCTAGTTGTCTGCGCAGTTCCACATCCTTTTCCACTTAGCATAGATTTTGGGACCTTAACTGGTGATCTCGGCTGTTCCCCTTTCGACTACGGATCTTATCACTCGCAGTCTGACTCCTGATGATAGATCAGCGGCATTCGGAGTTTATCTGAATTCAGTAACCCAAGACGGGCCCCTGAGTCCAAACAGTGCTCTACCTTCGTGATCCTTACATCAAGGCTAGCCCTAAAGCTATTTCGGAGAGAACCAGCTATCTCCAAGTTCGTTTGGAATTTCACCGCTACCCACACCTCATCCCCGCACTTTTCAACGTACGTGGGTTCGGTCCTCCAGTGCGTTTTACCGCACCTTCAACCTGGACATGGGTAGGTCACTTGGTTTCGGGTCTACCTCTACTTACTCTTGCGCCCTATTCAGACTCGCTTTCGCTGCGGCTCCATCTTTTCTGATTTAACCACGCAAGCAAAGGTAACTCGCCGGTTCATTCTACAAAAGGCACGCCATCACGCGTTAACGCGCTCTGACTACTTGTAGGCACACGGTTTCAGGAACTATTTCACTCCCCTTCCGGGGTGCTTTTCACCTTTCCCTCACGGTACTGGTTCACTATCGGTCACTAGGGAGTATTTAGCCTTGGGAGATGGTCCTCCCAGATTCCGACCAGATTTCACGTGTCTGGCCGTACTCAGGATCCTGAACGGAGGCAGTGGCCTTTGGCCTAAGGGGCTCTCACCCGCTCTGGCTGACCTTCCCAGGTCATTCGGCTAAGCCGCCGCTTGGTAACTCCAATGTTCAGTCCTACAACCCCAGGATGCAAGCATCCTGGTTTGGGCTCTTCCCCTTTCGCTCGCCGCTACTCAGGGAATCGAGTTTCTTTCTCTTCCTGCAACTACTGAGATGTTTCAGTTCATCGCGTCTGCCTGCCGCCAGCTATGAATTCACTGACGGCCAACTATCGATCAGGATAGTCAGGTTCCCCCATTCGGAAATCTCCGGATCAAAGCTTACTTACAGCTCCCCGAAGCATATCGGTGTTAGTCCCGTCCTTCATCGGCTCCTAGTGCCAAGGCATTCACCGTGCGCCCTTGTTAACTTGACCTAGCACGTCGTGCTGGTCGTTCGGCAATTTAATACACAGTTGATTCTCGGTTATTAGAATATTTCATGATATGTGGTTTTCAAGGAACGAAGTGTTTGAGAGTAGACCTCTCAAAACTAAACAAAGTTTCGACATGTGCAGACTTTCCGTAATTTTTCCTTAGAAAGGAGGTGATCCAGCCGCAGGTTCTCCTACGGCTACCTTGTTACGACTTCACCCTAATCATCTGTCCCGCCTTAGACGGCTGGCTCCTAAAAGGTTACCGACCGGCTTTGGGTGTTACAGACTCTCATGGTGTGACGGGCGGTGTGTACAAGGCCCGGGAACGTATTCACCGCGGCGTGCTGATCCGCGATTACTAGCGATTCCAGCTTCATGCAGGCGAGTTGCAGCCTGCAATCCGAACTGAGAATGGTTTTAAGAGATTAGCATGACCTCGCGGTCTAGCAACTCGTTGTACCATCCATTGTAGCACGTGTGTAGCCCAGGTCATAAGGGGCATGATGATTTGACGTCATCCCCACCTTCCTCCGGTTTGTCACCGGCAGTCTGACTAGAGTGCCCAACTGAATGCTGGCAACTAATCATAAGGGTTGCGCTCGTTGCGGGACTTAACCCAACATCTCACGACACGAGCTGACGACAACCATGCACCACCTGTCACTTTGTCCCCGAAGGGAACATCTGATCTCTCAGACTGACAAAGGATGTCAAGACCTGGTAAGGTTCTTCGCGTTGCTTCGAATTAAACCACATGCTCCACCGCTTGTGCGGGCCCCCGTCAATTCCTTTGAGTTTCAACCTTGCGGTCGTACTCCCCAGGCGGAATGCTTAATGCGTTAGCTGCAGCACTGAAGGGCGGAAACCCTCCAACACTTAGCATTCATCGTTTACGGCGTGGACTACCAGGGTATCTAATCCTGTTTGCTACCCACGCTTTCGAGCCTCAGCGTCAGTTACAGACCAGAGAGCCGCCTTCGCCACTGGTGTTCTTCCATATATCTACGCATTTCACCGCTACACATGGAGTTCCACTCTCCTCTTCTGCACTCAAGTCTCCCAGTTTCCGATGCACTTCTTCGGTTGAGCCGAAGGCTTTCACATCAGACTTAAAAGACCGCCTGCGCTCGCTTTACGCCCAATAAATCCGGACAACGCTTGCCACCTACGTATTACCGCGGCTGCTGGCACGTAGTTAGCCGTGGCTTTCTGATCGAATACCGTCACAGGGTAAACAGTTACTCTTACCCTCGTTCTTCTTCGATAACAGAGTTTTACGAGCCGAAACCCTTCTTCACTCACGCGGCGTTGCTCCATCAGACTTTCGTCCATTGTGGAAGATTCCCTACTGCTGCCTCCCGTAGGAGTTTGGGCCGTGTCTCAGTCCCAATGTGGCCGATCACCCTCTCAGGTCGGCTACGTATCATTGCTTTGGTGAGCCGTTACCTCACCAACTGGCTAATACGCCGCGGGCCCATCCTAGAGTGATAGCCGAAACCATCTTTCAAACCAAAAACAATCGTTTCTGGTTGTTATGCGGTATTAGCATCTGTTTCCAAATGTTATCCCCCCGCTCTAGGGTAGGTTGCCCACGTGTTACTCACCCGTCCGCCACTCGAAACTTCAGTTGAGTGCAAGCACTCGGTAGAAGTTTCTCGTTCGACTTGCATGTATTAGGCACGCCGCCAGCGTTCGTCCTGAGCCAGGATCAAACTCTCAACTAAAGTTCAAGTTTGTGACTCATTATTATTTGTTGCTAGCGAATTGACTTCGCAAATGTTTGTTAGACCAAAAGGTCTAGCCTGCACATTTGATTATCGAAACTTTGTTCAGTTTTCAAAGGTCTACCTTGTTGAACAGCTTAATCAGTATAACACGTTATGAATAAATTTGCAAGCACTTTGTATATTTATTCTGTGAAGCGTTATGCCTTATCGCAACTGCAAGAACTACTATACCAGCGAAGCAAGCAAGTGTCAAGAAATTATCAAAAAAACTTTTTGTGTTGGGAATGGCATACAAATACAACACTTACATCAATAATGTTTGTGTTTTTAACCCCCAAGGGAATATTCATCCTTTATACATTCCCTAACTCATTATATTAACGAACATTATTTTGGCATCTTCTACTTTTCAAGTGTCATTCAGAGTAAATTTAATTAAAAAAAGTCTGAATTTGCTATAATTTAACTAGTTATATAAGGAGGCATAGTCATGTCAGAACTTAATCTTATCGAAGCATTTTTAAGTGAGCATCATTTAGACTTAATGGATTACTCCGCTGCAACACAAGAAGAAATCCAACAAAAACTGTCCTTATTCGAGATCCCAGGCAATATTGAGCGACTATCTGCGCGCTTTCTCAGTGAGACGGCACTGCTGTTACAACTTGATTTAAAATCAGCATTTCTTACCCTACATCAATTTGAAGCGACAGCCTATTTAGCTAAGAAAATTAATTATCACAATCGAATTAATGATTTACCACTTCAAGAAACAATTCAGCACGAAGCCACGCATTTGGTTACTGGATTAAAAAAACACCAACAGACTCAATTATTGTTAGATCTCTATCCTTTTGTTTATACAGAGCTTGAAGCGGGGCATTACCATAATTTACGCGTCAAGCTTGCGACACTTTACGATGCAGCTAATCTACCTCAGCCAATTCTTTACGAGGACACATTTAAAATCAACAAAAATGAGTACATCAATATCTGGATCTTACTTCTTATGACAATCATCAAACAAATCAATTAGTCAAAAGCCAACAAAAAATGACCCGGCCGATATTCCAAATCAGGAAAGGCTAGGTCATTTTAATTTCTTTAATAATTAGCTTCTTTTTGCAACTGTAACTCTCTTAAAATGCCATACAAACGGCCATAAACATCACTCGATGGACTACGAGGCCAAATCATGACAGCGGCACTTTCCGGTAAATCATCTGGCAAGCTCACGTGATCTGATGCAACCACTAAATCTGTATTTTGCAAGTCATCCGATGTATTTAGTATCTTTACAAAAGCTAGCGTTTTGATCATCTGTTCCAACCGACTGTTCTCAAAAAAGCTTGGTCGTAATTGAATATAAACGTTAACCATGTTCTTAGACTTATACAATGTTAATACTGGCTGCAAAACACCATAAAAAGCAGGTAAAATTTGCCGAAAGTACGGTTTGAACTTACTATATTTTTGATCCATCGCTAAATGTGCGAACGTGTTACTCAAACTACGATAGAGCGGCGTTGTCTCAATACCAGTTTGATCCAAAACATTTTGATCATCCGTATTAAATAGAAACATATTACTATTGTTAAAAGCCAACACACCAATCAAAATAGCCATCAGATTCGCCTTGATCACTTTGATATCTACCGATGTCTTAGACAGCGCGTCATGTTCATCTAAAGGCAAGCTATTCAGAAAATCAGCAACAAACTCAGAAATATCTTCGTTATAGTAGGTCAATTTTTGGAGAAAATTCTCAACCATAACCTTATTTGTTTCCGAATATACGGGTACCAAATTATAAACTAAGAACAACCCACCAGTCTCATTCATAAGTTCGGCATCACTTAAATCTTGTAAGTGATCTGTCCGGGTCTCTGCAAACTCCCGCACCAGATTTGGGTAAGCATAGTGCAGAATGTTCTGGGTTGCATTGAAGTCAATTAGATAATGATGCTTCATTCGTTGAAAACTTACGACCATGAAAATCGACAGCAATGTATTGACATTCGTACTAAACGATGAAATATCAAAGCTATGTCGCACTTCATCAACCGCTTCAAGGGCTTCTACGCGGGCAGCATCACTAAAGGGCCAACGATAGGCACCACATGCGCGCCAATATAGGCTCGTAATCGCAATTCGAATCGCCAACTCACTCTGCCCAACAAAACCCATTGGTTCATAAGTCATCCGAATGCCACGATCTTTAAGAAATGCGCGCATCGATTTTAAATGTCGCAATACAGTGGCCTTACTGCTGCCAAGATTAGCATAGAATTCTTTAAACGAGGTTTCTTTATCCTGTACGATTGCATCAATGAAACGATAAGGATAAGATTGTGCTGTCAAAAACGCATAATAAGCGCCAGCTTCAACGCTAAATAATTCTTCTAAATTAGCATTCTCCGTCCCCAACAAGTTATTTAAATCACTGATTAAACCCATGTAAGTATTGTACACACTACCATAGCTACGTCCCAGTAATTCAGCAACTTGCTTGATATTGATATCGGTGATTTTTTGCCCGTGCTGTTGAAAACAGCCAATCAATTGCTCTGGTGAAACTTCTTTTTGCTTCATTTCCAAGATACTCAAAAATAAATTATACTTTTCCATCTCGGAGAATGATAAAAATAGGTCATCAACCTTGCGCATGGTTAATCTCCCCCTGCGCCTGTTTGTGTCTTTACTAAACAGGCTATTAAGAATTTGTAACTTCCCCATCAAGTTGCCAAAAAGATAATGTCATTATCTCATATCAATGTTAACATATTTTTTATTATACATACTAAAAAAATTAAGTACAAACTCAAAACCCGCTATCTACTTTAATAATCGCACTAATTGGTCGTTTTTTCAAAGGATATTACCTAAAAATAAAAACAAAAAAAGATATAACGATTTGAGTGAAATCATTATATCATTTATTTGAAATAATATTACTGGATTCATCATTTCGGCGTGCGTTTGCCCGAGCAAAAACTGCTGCCAAACTCATTTCATCATCAAGATAAGCAAACATCACGATAGCCATTATCTCCAGTCTGGTAAAACAACTATGCGTCATATTACGCTTTTGCAGCCACGAACCAAATCTCAACAAAAAATCCTCTAATTGAAGATCTAATTGTTCTAAAAAGAAGCGCAGCTCTTGAATCTCATAGCTTGGATACTTTTGCGGTAATTGCCACCCATGTATCCCTTCATAGCCTGAAGATGGCTCACTTAATTCATGATAAAATACCGCCTGCAAGGTTTCTAAAGCAGCATCATATTTACCTAAATGTTGTAATAATTTGATTTTATGTTTTTGCAGCAGCAAGGCTGTCAGCATATCGGTACGTTGTTGTGCTTGCTGCACACCATGATCCAACAAACTCAAGATCCACTCCCAGGGTTTCCCTTCTGGGTGACGCCGACAAATACGTGCCATGTGCTTCAGATCTACGACGCCAGGGATAAAGTTTTCGTGAACTAAGCGGTAGTGCCGATACCCAGCTACCCACCGCTGTCCTTTTGGCGTCAACTGGCAAACCTTTGTCTGAGTTAGCTCTTGTGCTGTGCCATCTGTTGTGACAGTTGGTTCATCACCAAACCTTAGATAGTGCAAACGCTGAGCAAAATTCACGTAAAACGTAAAATTTATCCGATACCGATCCCACCAGTACCGTTGCTCAGCCGCCGCTGTGAATTCTTGCTGATCGATCAACACCAAAAATAAGCGGAACTTATTTGGTAGTTGCACCATTTACACGCCCCTTTAATGTGCTTGTTTTTGCTTTTCTGCATTTCTAGCACGCTTAGCGGCCTGCTTTCTAGCAAAGTCAGGATCATCCTTGTGGGGTGTTAGATCCACTTTTTCTAACGGAATCACTTTTGTCTTATATTTAACTTTATAGTAGATATAAAGGACAAGAAATAGCGGAATCGACATATAACTAATCGATAAATGTTCCCAATTCAATGTCTTCAAAGCCGGAATATCCTGTCCCACAATGACGATAATACTTAAAACCATCGCCAAAATGGGTCCAAAAGGAAACCACTTGGCCTTATAAACTAATTGATCCATCTCATAACCTTGTTTGTAGAAAGCTTTACGGAACCGATAATGAGATATTGCAATGCCTAGCCAAGCAATGAAACCAGTCAACCCGCTGGCTGCCACAAGTAAAGTATACACATGTGGCCCCAAAATACTCGTCAGTAGTGTAAAGGCGCCAACAAAAGTTGTGAGCAATAGCGCCATCAATGGGACACCACGCCGGCTAGTACGTGAAAACGTCCTTGCAGCTTGTCCCTCTTTGCCCATTGCCCAAAGCATACGTGTTGCGGCGTACATACCAGAGTTAGCCGCTGAAATAACTGAAGTTAAAATGACCGCATTCATCACACTAGCTGCTGCTGCCAGACCAATTCGCTGGAACACTAGCGTGAAAGGACTGGTAGCAATATCCTGTGCACTGGATCCCAATAATTTAGGGCTCGTATAAGGAATTAAGGCAGCAATAATGAAGATCGCTAAAATATAAAATAGAAGGATGCGCCAAAATACCTGTTTGATAGCTTTGGGAATACTCTTTTCCGGTGTCGCTGATTCACCAGCAGTGATCCCGATCAATTCGGTCCCCTGAAATGAGAAGCCAGCAACAACAAAGACACTCAAAATAGCAGGTATTCCCCCAACAAACGGGCCCTGTTTATATGTAAAGTTTTTCAAGCCTACTGGACCATGACCGCCGAGGATGCCAAAAATAGTTAAAACACCAACAACCAGGAAGATAATAACTGTCATGACTTTGACCAGGGCCAGCCAATACTCCGTCTCACCAAACGACTTGACAGAAATAACGTTGATCAAAAAAATCAAAGCTAGGAAGAAGACACTGATTGCCCAGTTTGGCCAACTTGGGAACCAAAATTGTACGATAATTGCTGTCGTACTAATATCTACTGCCAGCGTGATTGCCCAGTTAAACCAGTAATTCCATCCCAGTGCAAAACCAAGTGCTGGATCGACAAATCGAGTGGCATATGTGGCAAATGAACCAGAAACTGGCAAAAATGTTGCCATTTCACCTAAGCTGGTCATCAAGAAGTAAACCATGATTCCGATACCGATATAAGCAACTAATGCCCCACCCGGACCAGCTTGGGAAATAGCAGAACCACTAGCTACAAATAAGCCAGTCCCAATGCTACCGCCCATGGCGATCATGGATAGATGACGGGTTTTTAGTTCTCGTTTGACCTCGTCATGCGTGTTTGAATTCAAAACTTTGCCCCCTAAGCAAATTACGTCGATTACGAATTAATAACTAAATTAGATTATCTTAAAAAAAGCTAAACGTCAATATGTCCACTATTGTACTTTTAATTTTGTTTTCCTATAATGAAGTTGAATGTGCTTCAAAACGTTAGGGATTCATATCATTTATTGCACCAAATCACTTGGAAGTTGGTGAGTCATATTTTCGAAGAATTATTTTTTAACAAAGCAGATAACGAAAAATTTCAAATGTTTCGTGTGCTAAACACCCTGGATGCCGAAACATTCACACTTAACGATATTGGTACGGAAATGCATATGTCCTATCAAAAGACCTACAATATCTACCAAGGTCTACTAGATGATATGTTTGCCCTTGATCCTGAAATTAAAGAAGAGAATTTAAACAAAAAAAATATTTCCGCAGCCAATTTTCCTGTGTCAGTCGATAGTTACCGTCTTTTTCTACTAAAAGGCAGTATTATTTTTCAAGCATTTGACTACGCTTTTCAAACACAAACCCCTTCAATTGATGAATTCTGTAACACACACTTTATTAGTAAATCGACCCTTTTGCGAAAAATGGCTAAATTACGGGAATTTATGAATAGCTACTCCATGTCGATCTCAACCACCAATTTACGTTTCGAAGGTGACGAACGCCAAGTCCGTTTCTTTATTTTTTGTATCTACTGGATCGGCTTTCACGGACAAGAATGGCCCTTGCGTTTTATTGATTTCAACTCCGTACGTCCTGTTGTCCGCCGGGCCAACACGGCAGTGAATGATCCCATTTTAGAGTTACAAAACATTTTATTTTTTGCCATCTCCCGCGTTCGTATCGTTAATGGCTATTTAATTGAAGACATGAGTGCCTTCAATTCATTTTTCTATGATGATAACGAAAAACAGCACCCTTTCCTAACTAACGATGACTATCCGCGGTTAACTTATGATGATCTATTAAATGAAAGTTTGTATTTTTATTTCTATGATATCGTGACCGGTCGCGTGGAACATTTACCAGACGAATCAACGCGCTACTTATATCAATATAACCGCGAACATAATACGGTGCTTTGGCAATTTACAGATGAATTTTTTGATTTTATTGCCGACTATTATGATGTAAATTCTAAAGTCCAGGAGCGCGCTTTAAACACGAATGTCCAACTCGTCAGTAATTTGATGCGTCTAGTCTTGAGCTACGAAGTTATGAAAATTCCTCGGATTAAATTAATCGATTTTTATGATCCTGAACGCCTAGAATATAAACAATCTACCCTGTGGGATATCATCACCTTATTTTTTGAACGTAAAAAGCGGCAGCATCGTTTTGAAAATTTAATGCCCTTTCAAGAACCCCTAACCAGTGAAATTTACTATCTAATGTTACCGTATTTAAAAGTCTTAAAAACTGGTCAACTAGTTAAAGTCAAAGTCTTGATTGAGCGCGGCGATTTAGTCAGTCGTGATATTTTTATTTTCTTAGAAGATTTGAATAATATCACGATTTTACCTCGAAACGCCCCTTTGGATGATGCCGATCTGATTATCACTTCTTTGGACACCCCTTCCCAATTGGACGATGTCTTACCACCTAATATTGACCGCCACAAAGTCATCAAATGGAACTTAGACGCTCGAGATATTGATTTTTACAATTTATATTTAAAAATCAAACATCGTTTTTTAGAAAAAATCAGTCGCTAGAAGTGTTCACTAAAAATATGCTTACTTAATAGGGATCCTGAAACAAAACTTCCGCTTTGTTTCAAGACCCCTATTTGTTTTACAACAATTAAATTTTAACCGTGTTTCAAAAGGAAATGCCCTCACCGAACAACGAATGGCTCATTGGTATGTTTAGCGTTTCCGTTTTGATTGACGCTTTGTTTTTTTACCAGCATTTATACCCCGTCGATATAAAAACACCATCAGAACAGCAGCTAAAATTAACCCGCTAAGTCCTAGTAAGACCCACAGCCAAGTATAATCATGTTTCGGTGTGATATACCGATTAGCTTGCTGCGCTTGAGCTGCACTAACCGTAAAGTTCCGTTTAAATTTCCAAGTTCGCGTCTCCTGTTTTAAAGTCATTCGTAAAGTGTAGTTTCCAGGTTGAATCGTGCGTTTTCCCCAACTGATAGGGATATTGGTATTGGAATTGGGAGCGAAACTATAGTTTAATTTGGCCGCTCGCTTTACGATCTCAGAACTGCCGCGTCGATACACAGCTGCTTGAATATTCAAGCTTTTATTTGAAATCACTTGTGGCTGAAAATTTTGTAAATTAGCTAAAACCGCTGGATTTGGGCCCTGCGCACGGACGGTCACTTGCCGCAAACGAAAATCAGGCAAAACTTGAGCAACATCGCCAACCCCAACACCTAAACCTATGTAAATCCCATATGTATTATACGTGCTGATGTGTTTTCGTTTCATAGCCCCTGTTAAAGCCTGTCGATTAGCTTCCGGCGACCAGATATAAAAACTACCCAACAACTGCCCAGCAAATTTCGTCGTTCTCGGAATGGTCAGCTGTTGCGTCAAAATTCGGTGTTCATTAGGTTCCAAGGTGATTCGCTGGGTTTTTAAGCCCAAGTCAGCCATCTTGAAAGGTAGGGTTGGGTCATCAGATTCTTGATGCGGTATGTAACTAATATTACCCTGATTATCGGTTGAGGCAAAGACTGGTTTGATCACTAAAGAAACCTCATTATTGGAGGTATTCTGTAGTTCAATATTTGTCGGTACACTTTGTCCCGGTTGTAACTTAAGATCAAAGTAAGCTGCATTCTTTTGTGCTTGCTGCTCCGGAATAACCGGCTGAATAATCACCGGCACGTTCGGCACACTATAAGCAAATGCTGACTTAGGCCATGCCAATACACCAAATATGATCCAAAAAAAAACAAGCCCCAAATGTAACTTGCTTTTTTTACCAAATTGATTCATAAATATCCTCTCACTATGAAAATGGGCCACTGCCCAAACTCCAGTCCATTCGCGCCACATAATGGCCCTTGTCTTGATCTGTAATCGGTACGAATAAATGAGCCGACTCGTTCTTAGAAAAATCAACGCCCCAAGTACCGGTGCCCTGACCTTGGTCAGCTGCTAGAACTTTCATCTCGCCCCCAGGTGAAACACTCAAATCCGACTGCAGTGTTGGTGCATGATCCGAAGTCCCTGCATAACTAAACGTACCATCACCCTGAGATGAGTATGTGCCTGGGCCCACCTTGATATTACTGGCATCAAAAGATAATACTGCATGGTTCAAATAAGTCGCATTGGATGTATCCAATTGTCCTTGACTATTGACCGCTTTAAAATTTTTCAATGCTAGCGTCAGATTATAGCCTTGAGCATTTGCTGCTTGATCTGTTCGGGCATCAGTAACAACCAAATTTCGACCAGGACCTGATTTAGAACCTGCTGCAGCCAGTAGCAACTTCGTCCCCAAAGTTATTGGTGTACTAGTTGAGGTATCTGAATTAGAGATCGCATTGCCTAAGCCAAAATCAAAGTTCGGCACAAAATTCAAAGCTAAATTACCCGGATACTTACTGTAGTCAAACCCAATACCTAATTGTGAGATACCTGACGCACTGCCATCGGTTGGAACCACCGCGTCATTATCTGAGAGACGTGCAGATCCACTTTCTTCACCAGCAGGCACCACGCCGTTTAAAGCGCTTCTAGGGTCAGTCCCTGCACCCAATGCCTTAGTTACCGGTAACACCAATGAACTCAAAATAAGCACACTTGAAAAAAGTGATAATTTTCTAATCTTCATGGTGATACCTCCTTCCGCCCAATATTCCTACTCTTTAGTATAATTTTTTTAGACCTATTTTGCCATTCAATTTCACAAAAGAATGCTTTCAATAACTGGTATCTGCTTAATCAACGGCCGCCTCTTTTTTTACCTTTATAGTAAATAACCCAACTAAAGACAACCAGTAATATCAAAATAAGCAACCCCGCAATGATGAATAGCGGCCAATAATTCGGTTGGATCTGCTGATTTTGGCGATTTAACTGTCCAGCTTGCTGATCCGTGATGGTAAAATGACGGCGAAACCGCCAAGATTGCGATTTCGTTTTAAAATCATAAATTGCTTCGTAATCTCCAGCCACAACTCGGTTGGGCTGCCAGCGCAAGGATAACTCAAAATTAGAATTAGCGGCCATACTCAAATTGCTCTGTTGCGTTGAAAATACCTTTTTACCTTTGTTCGTGCGCACTTGAAACTTCAATGTCATGGCCGTCAATAGATTTGGTTTAATGTTACGCACTAAAGTATTCAAATAAGGCATGGTGGCGTAGGCATTGATTTGCGGCCGCCCTACCGTTAATTCGGGGCGAATTTTTTCCTGACCACCATTCACACTGACTAAAGCTGGAAAGGCATAATTTACTTTATTCGTGATATCGGCTTTGCTTGACCCAGGACTTTTCACGCTCCCCGCCGTCAAAGATGACACTTGATAGCCCCCCATGATCAAACCCACAAAATCTTTCTCTTTGGGTGTGGTCACATTAAAAGTGACTGTTTGTTCGCCATGTGGGGGCAGTGTGATGGTCTGCGTTGGGCCAGTCAATTGGGTAAACTTATGTTTCAGCGATTTATCGCTCTTTCCCGGCCGGCTCGTATAGACCGCATGACCATCTGAACTAGTCGTCGCCACAATTGGTTTAATTTGGATTTTGTTGGGTACAGCTATTAGATTTTGAACCAATATTTGCGTGGTGGTTTGCTGCCCCGTTTGAAGATTCAACTCAAAATATTGATTATCCATTGTTGATTGATCATCAGATGTCACCTGAGCCGTAAACGATGGTGCCGCTGCTTGAACAGCTTGTTTCGGCACCAATGTCAACATAAAAAAAGTCAGTGTGACACCCAAACCCAAGATAATAGCGTTCCGTTTATTTGCCAACAAATCAATCCTTTACAAAAATAGGACTAAAACAAAACCATCCGTCTTGTTTCAAAGCCCCGCCTAACTATACTTATTTAATATCTGTTTTAAAATAGCTTTTTTGTTAAATTTTACTGAAAATAAATCTAAGTCATGAAATTTTATTTATTCGTCGTCGGACTTGCTGAAAGTGTCCAAGTAACTGGGGCCACAAACTGACCCTTTTTTTGATAATTTGGACCAATATAAAACTCAGCTGATGTTTTAGGATTAAATGAGATTCGATAAGTTCCAGCCTCTGCACCTTTACTACCAACACTAGAAAAAACCTGTTTTGTCTCACCCTGTCGAATAATCCCTGATGAGGTATCATCCGAAATAATATCTGTGGATTCCCAGGTATCATTACTATTATCCGTCTTTATCTTTTGCATTTGATCCTTATCAATTGACCACTTCATATAAGTATCTGCTGGTAGTGTATTACTACTATCTGCCAGTTTATTGGTAAATGTACTGTAACTTGCAGTGACCTGCCACTTATTCATTCCACCATCATTACGGACGACCAACGAACGACCCATACCATCACTATCAGTCGAATCGCTCGCCTCATCCAACAATTGAAACCCATGACTCGTATCATAATCAGGTGCATTAAACCCAAAGTCAAAGTTTGGAACTTGTACTAACGATAAACCACCAATAAACTCAACACTTGCTGATGTAGTGGCCGTCGTCCCATCGGCGCGAACAACTTTTTTTGTTTCTGCAGCAGTGCTCAGTGCCCCTATCACACCTACACTGACTAACAAGAGTTTCTCCCACTTACGCACTACTACTCCCCCCTCTATCATTCACTCTAAAGTATACACAATCTGTTTGCCTGTTTACTGCCAATCTGTAATAACAATTCTTATTAAAAATGAAACAAATAATAATATTGCCCCACTAATAATGGCTAATTCATTTGGTCCCAAAATACTGGTATTAAAAGAGTTATGTATGTGAACAGATCGTTTTCGATCACTTTTTATTATTTAATTTATGTTCCACGCGTAGAAAATCTAGCACTGAATCTTGACCAATTTTAATGATTTTAGGCAAATTAATACTGTTCTGTCCGCCCTGACGTGGCCTAAACGTAATTGGCAAGAAGCGCATACGCCGATGCTGTTTTTTATAAAGCACCGTCATTAATACATTGGCTAAAAAATAATTAGCAGGAATCTTCTCAAGCACTTCAGCCAATGAACTTGCCGTCATTAATCGATAAGGTACATTAGCATCTGGCAGCCAAACATGAAATGCTCCCCCAACAACCAACTTTAACACCCGAGTCACTACCAATCGGCTGATACCGTCTTCTCGCTTGGTCCGTAGTCCAAATTGAGCATCATAATCTTGCCGATGCACCCAAAATTGTTTGAAATCAAGGGGCGTCGTCTGCCCATCAGAATCTGTCTGAAAAATATAATCTGGTTCCTGTCGTAAAGCACGCTGATAACCCAAAAGGATTGTTGCGCCATGCCCCGAGTTAGGTTTATCGACGACTTCTAATTGAGCGTAGGCTGTTTTAAGCTGCTCTAAAATTGTCAAAGTTTGATCCTTGCTCCCGTCGTTAACAACCAGCAGTTTGCCAGTTGGACTGACCTGTTGTAATAACTGATGCCACTCTTTGACAACTTCCGCAATATTTTCCGCCTCGTTATAAGCCGGCATCACAATAATCAATTTATCTTCCTGCATTATACTTCCCCATTACCTTTCTCATTCAATAAAAAAAGAACTGAATCTGAACCGAAAACTCGGTTGACAACTCAGTTCATTTTACGACCTTAATATTGTCTATGCAATTGGTGCACTGCTCAATACCCAGTACATCGTTGCTTTGTATGTGC
Source organism: Agrilactobacillus fermenti (assembly GCF_047943045.1). Lineage (GTDB taxonomy): Bacteria > Bacillota > Bacilli > Lactobacillales > Lactobacillaceae > Agrilactobacillus > Agrilactobacillus fermenti. The sequence goes on from NZ_CP181347.1 coordinate 2,238,377, forward strand.
CTTCGACCTGACTATCAGTAGGTACATGTAATTCTGCAGCCGTCTTTGAATGAAAATCCAAAGCCCACCAACCTTTGCCATAATAATGGTCTTGACCTTCATTTGTTGTTGCTGGATCTGACCCCCAAATAATTTTAAAGTTATTTCGGAAGGCATCGCCATTTAGGCCTTTAGTGGCTGTACCGTTAAATCTTTTCAGAATAGATTCATGTTTCTCTTTCTCTACCTGTGTATAATCATGTTGAGTATAATCTCCATGCGCATCTTTCGTCCAGTCAGGATAATAGGCATCTGGCTCACGCTCGGCTTCACTAAAATTATGCACATCCGTAGCCGTTGCATCACTATCATCAAATGGTGTAATTGACACATTATGAACGCTAGGCGCATCAGATGTATCTTCAAACTGCCAAGGCGCCTTGTTTAAGGGCACATCATTTGTGCCTTTAATTTTGCCATTGTCTGTTATTGGTTGATCTTGATTATCATATTGATAGGCACGAGTCCACTCAATGCGATTGGGATCAGTAGTGCCAAAATCATCTGTAGTTAATGGTGTTCCATGGTATAAACGCGTCTGACTTAAATCCATTGATAATGATGAAACCTTAAGAACCTTAGAATTATCTAGAGTACCAGCATTCTTATCAAACTTTCTGAATTGGCCAACTGCTACCGACACATTCCAGTCTTTAGCTGCCGTATAATCGTTAACCGTCAGCAAGCGATACTTGCTAGTAGCCGGTGACTGTATTTTTTCTTTATTAACCGTATCTGAATTTAAATATGTTGTATCTGTTGCCATTAACGGCAGGTCAGCAAAACCAAAATTTGGTGCGAAGACCTGCATACCGCCTTCTTTAAAGCCAATGGCTGCTTGTGACGTACCAGTTGCGGTTGCATCAGTTGGCGCATCACTGGCAATGGTATTGCCAGGTGCCGCAGTCTCAACACTAGTATCATCTAAAATTTTTGTGGTTGCTGTGGCTTGAACATTTGAAAAAGAGAAAAGGGTAGCCGTGCTTAATCCCAAAAATATGGCACTTAAGCTAGCTAAGAAACTCTTATGCATTAGTTTCATTCAATCCCCTCCCTTCAATTGATTTACCGCTTCCGTGTACGGCTTTGTGTTGATGACTGACCATTATTTGCCCGTTTGCCACGTTTGTAAACATATACTAACAGGATAACAACTAATAGGACTAGCAAAATGATCAGCAAAATAATTAGCCATAAATAATTCTTTTTAAGATTTGGATTTTGATTGGCCCGCTTAGCTTGCGATGGTGTGATCGTAAAGTTCCGAGTTAAATGCCAAACACGATAATCACGAGCACCTTTGTCACCTAAGACGGCAGTAATCTTCATCGTATAATCTCCAGCTGCCATTGGGTCATTACCCCAAGACACAGGTACATTCAAATGTGAGTTAGGCGCAAAGCTCATGTTGCTAACCCGATTACTATGCAACACTTTATTTGAGCCCCGTTTGTAAACTCGGGCATGCATGTTCAACCGATGACTTTGAATCGCATTTGCCTTGAAATTTTGCACCACACCTTGCACGGCACCTTTTTGGTCCAAGACTGTTGGGTGAACCACTTGTAACCGCAAATCTGGTTTTACTGCTGCAACATTCCCAACGTTCAATTGAGCCCCAATGGCAAAACCATACTGGTTGGTCAATTGTAATGAATTCTTCGAACGCTTCTGCCGTTCAGCCGTTTGATTCAATGATGGTGAATCAACAAAAAAACCGCCTAAAACCATGCCATTGAACGGTTGATTTGGAACTGTGACATCGGTTGTATAACGACCTATTCGACCAGCAGGAACTTTGAACACTTTTGTCTCCGGACCCAATTTCGAAAAATCCAGCTTCAGTGATGAATCTCGGCTTTTACTCGTATCCGTATATATAATTGCCCCCTGATCATTAGTCACAGCGACAATTGGTCGAACTCTAAAGCTCTGAGCTTGATTGGTTTCATTTAAAACATCAACACTCATCTGGGTACTTTGTCCCGGTGCAAGATTCAGCTTAAAGTAATTACTGTTCTGATCCTCTTGTTGAGCTGGTGGTACCGCCTTTACCTGAAAGCCGATACCATCGTCAGCGGCTTGAACCCGATTCGTCACAATGCCTATCGTGAACAAGCAAGTAAGCAGGCTCAGAACACTATAAATCACTCTAACTCGAATTGCTCGTGTGCGTAAATGCATCCGGAATAAATCCCCTATCTAATCAATATTAGTTAACTGATCCATTTTGTAAAGTCCAATTAATCTTTGCTGTCCAGTCGCCCTGTTTTTGTAGACTGTCTGGCACATTCAAAGTTGCACTTGTTGCCTTACTGAAATCAAGGCCCCAAGTACCGGAACCGTTATCAGCATTTGCTTGCCAAAGATTCGTAGCTTTATTGGCATTTGCTGCTAGCGCAATCGTTCCCAGTTGCTCAGGTTTATTCGTCCGAGCATCGCCATTTGGGTCAGTCGTATACTTAGTTGTACCGGCTGCAGCATTTTCATTCCACAATCCCGGTACCAAATATGCTCCTTTGCCCGTATTATCGGCACTACCAGTCAGCGTCAAAGTAGCGTGAGTGGCATCTGTACTACCCATTGTTGTTGAAGTTTGTTTATTGTCATTATCCAACTTCTTAAAGTCTTCTAATTGTGCAGTTATGACCCAAGGCCCACCCTTATCACTTCTTTGATCGGTTACCACTAGAGAACGTGTTAGTGGCTTAGCATCAGTCTGCATATTGAAATCAATTTGGCCACTATGAATCGTAAAGGCCTTCCCAAAGTCAAAGTTTGGAACTTGGTTCAATGTCAAGTTACCGGGTGCAAAACCGATCCCAGCAGTGGACCAGCCAGTACCCTTATCATTTTTGTGGTCGTTAGCATCTGGTGTATTCGTGATATGGGTCGCATCAATTTCAGACCCACTTTCTTGATTGGAACTAACGCCTGGCACACCCTTTAAGGCTGGTTCAATTGTCGTTGTTGTTGCGGCGTTAACCGTGCCAAATTGTCCAGCAATACCTAATAATAGTAATGCTGCTGATAGGCTGGCGCCCATTTTTGTCGTTTGTTTCATTTTTCATTCCTCCCAAATATCTACAATATTATACGTTTATATTATACCTATAACGTAGGCTTTACTAATGCCAAGAATGCATAAGATTTTTTTCTAATTTTGGGTGATTACCCAATCTCTGCCTGCGTATGAACAATTTGCTTTTAAACGTGTTCCAAAAAGCAACGTTTTCACCTAACGACGAATCACTCAAATGGAAAACCCACCATTTGTCGTAATTCTTGTTAGCGCTCAGTCGCTGAGCGCCTTTTGTCACACTCTTGCTGCTATCGTTTTCGCCGCGAACGCCCACGATTTGCTTTAGCAGCACCCTGGCGTTGACCACGTTTATAAATGTAAGTGATAAATACTGTCAGCAAAATAACAAACAGCACAGCTAATAAGATCCATAGCCAGGTATAATTTGGCCGTGCTTGGTTGGCTTGGTTTAACTTGTTGGCAACTTTAGCTGTGATCGTAAAGTTCCGTTTCAAATGCCACTGTTGGTCATGATAAACCATGTTCATATAAAGCGTATAATTACCAGGCACCATCTGTGACTTGCCCCAAGAAACGGGGTAACGTAGCGTTGAATTTGGTGCAAAGCTGGCATCTAAATTATGCAACTTAATTTTCTTAGTGCTATTTCGCCGAGTCACATAAGCCTTGATCTTCAATTCTTTGTTGTTGATCATTGCTGGCTTAAAGTTCTGTAAATTAGCTTGTATTCCAGGATTGTTTAGAATTAGTGCTGGTGCCACTGTATTTAACTGAAAATCGGGTTGTACTTGCGTCCAATTATTGAGTCTCAGAACTACGGCAAGATACATGGAATAAGTATTGACAATTTCCACTTTTGACTTTTTAGCCTTAGCTACCGCTGATTTTTCAGTCCGTGGTGAATCAATAAATAAAGACCCCAAAACAATGCCATTATATGGTGCGGCCGGTGTCTGAACCGTAAAATTAACCGTTCTAGTTTCTCTAGGGGCCAGTTCAACCTTTTGGCTGCTAGGATTGACCAACTTATTCAAAGGGTATTTCAGTGAATGGTCTTTAACACCTGCATTGGGTGCATACTCTAATTCACCCTGAAAGGTGGTGGAGCCATTGGCCACCCGGATACGCAGACTTTGTTTTTGCTTGGATAGGTTCTCCAATTTCAACCCAATTGTTGTCGTCTGACCCTGTTCCGGTGCAATATCAAAATAATCTTTAACTTGGCTGCTTTGTTGCGGCGGTAATACCGTCTGTACATCTACGGGAATATTCCCAACTTGAACCGCCTGTACGGGCTGCTTCGAGCCAAAGAAGAAACCACTTACCAAAAAAAGCAAGATGCCAAAGCACCTTGCCATCAAATTCTGTTTCAAAAAACTGCCTCCATTACTGTGGTCCATTACCTAAAGACCAGTTCAATTTTGCGTGGAACACACCGATATCTTGTTGACTTGTTGGAATCTTCAATGTCGCTGTATCTTTATCTTTGAAGTTCATACCCCAAGAGCGAAGCCCTTGAGTCTTATCAGCACTCCAGACAGGTACATAATCGCCATCTGTATTTTTATTTGAATAAATCGATACATCGTTATTTCCATCACCGACTAGATTAGGTGCACTACCTGTGTACAATGGTTTAGCTGGATCGGTCTGTGCAGCACCAGGGTTCAAAAGATCCCCAAAGGCACCGCCATTATCATCAAAAGTTCCAGCCTGAACGATTGCTTTTTTAGTATGCAAAACTAAGATTGGGGCCGCATTCCCATCAGAGCTTGCTTTACCCAACGCTTTATTACTATCATCAGTCAAAAGGCCTTCAAATTTAGCCTTCAAATTCCACCCTGTCCGGTCGTCAGTATTACCTCTAGCATCCGTAACAATGGCAGCTCGCGGTGAGTGTGCACCAGTGCTATCTGATTTACCAGCTCCGAAATCAATGCCTGCTGCGTGTAAATCAAATGATGTACTCTTCATAAAATCATTGTTACCACCAAAATCAAAGTTCGGCACCATGTTTAAAGTCAAATTGCCTGGCTTGAAACCAATACCAATGTAACTTGAACCAGAACCATTCTTAGTATCTGTAACGGTACCGTTTGGTGCTAATTCTGCCCCGTTCTCTTGACCTTTAGTTGCTACATTAGATAGCGCTTGATCTGGATTACCTGCCGCAAAGGCTGTTGTTGCTGACCCCAATGAAGCTGTTGCTAGCAATATAGCTGCAAATGTGTATGCTGTGCGTTTCATATTTTTCCCCCCACGTTACTCTCTTTATCAATTATTATGTCTATTATAGCAAATATCTAGTTACAATAAATTCATTTTCTGTAAGTTTTCTTATTCAAATTCTATCTATGACGATGACTGTGACTCCGACCACCAGTTTGGTTGCGCCCTTTATTAATACCTCGACGGTATAGATAGGCCATACTGGCAATCGCTAAAAGCACAACAACCGCCACTAATAGAATCCATAACCACAAGTAACTTCTAGTCTTTGGCAGCAATTTATTTGCTGCTGCGGATTGTTGTGGTGTGATGGTAAAATTCCGCGTAAAATGCCAAGTCCGCAGACCAGTCTTAGCCGTCATTTTTAAAGTATATTTTCCAGGCGCCATGCGACTCTTACCCCAACTAATCGGAATATCCGTATTAGAGTTCGGCGCAAAACTAAACTTCAGATTACCTGTTTCTTTGACAACCGACTGCCCACCACGATGGTAAACTTTGGCCTTAATCGTCATTGATTTGTTGGTGACTGCTTGAGGTTTAAAATTCTGTAAGTTTGCCAAAACTACTGGCTCAGCACCTTGAATCGACGGCTTGACCGTACGCAACCTAAAGTCGGGAAAGACACTACTGTCATCGCCCACATGCATCGTTACGCCGATATACATGCCAAACGTATTGTAGACGCCAGTTTTATGACGTTTAATCGCTGCTTTTTGAGCCGACGCATTGACCGAAGGCGACCAAATATAAAAACCACCTAAAATCATGCCCTTAAATTTCATGTCCGGCTGTAAGGATACTTTCTGATCAATGATCCGCGTTTCCTTAGGCTTTAATGTTATTTTTTCAGCGGTTGGTCCTAATTTAGCGAAGTTATATTTTAAACTGCCATCCACAGTACCTTTATGCGGTGAATAATCAATATCCCCAGTTGGCGTGGTTGTGGCTGGCACTGGTTGAATTCTAAGGACCACTGATTTATCGCTGGTATTTACTAACTTTAAATTGGTCGGCACGACATCCCCAGGCTTAACACTAAAATTAAAGTATTCACTCGACGTTTCTTTTTGAATATCCGGATAGACCGGTTCAACGGAAACTGGGATATCTGGCACTTGAACAGCCTGTACTTTTTTGGGATTAAAGCTGACGCCTAACATCAGCACGGAAAAAAATAGCAAGAGAGCAAACTCCCTAGCTATTTTTTTATCATTTAGATGCTTAAATGACATTAATTTGTTGCACTTCCGAGATCCCAATTCAATTGAGCAACGAATTTACCGTGATCTTGAACAGCTGCCGGCACGTCTAATTCAGCAGAATTCTTATCACTAAAGTCTACTGCCCAAGTACCAACGGCAGGAGTTTCGCTCTTCGCACTCGTCATTATAGCTTGAAGTGCGTCGTTTTGTTGTAATTTTACTTGCTTAGTTGTTAGTGTCGCAGGCTTTGGCACTGATGATGTACCGTAGTTATCTATACCATTTTCTGTCAATACCCCACCTTTAATAGGTGTAGCACCGTTAGCATCTCCCAGAGTCAACGTGGCTCCATTTAGATAAGGTGTACTTTTATCTAGTGTATTGTCGCTATCTTTAACTTTATAAAACTTACCCATAGAAACCTGAACAGTATACCCATTTTTTGCATCAGTTGCCCCACGGAAATCAGTCACTGCAAGCACACGTCCAGGCTCGTCTTTCGTGGTTGGTGCACCTTTACTAAATAAATTCAGTGTTTCAGAGCCAGTCCCCATATCATGGTTTGTACCAAAGTCAAAATTTGGTACGAAGTTTAAAGTTAGGCCACCTTGATCACTCACCTTGAACCCAACCCCAACAGAACTTTGACCAGAAGCATGTTCCGTATCTGTTACCGCAGATCTACCAGCTTTCTCAGCACCACCATCTTGACCAGCACTAACGCCTTGGACACCTTGTAGTGCTGAACCCTCTGGAGTTGCCGCATCAGCTGCTTGAGCTATCTGAGCGCCTTGTGCAATTGTTGCCCCAGCTAAAAGTGCAACTGCTGCCGCACCTAAATACTTGATTTTCATATGTCTTCTCTCCCCTTAAATCCTAACTTCAAATCTATAAATAGTATAATAAATTATTCACATTTAAATAATTCAATTTTGCATTGAAATATTATATTTTTTTGCAGTTCATAACCATTTTTATCCTTTAGTGCCGCTTATTTCGAGTTGACCGTGAATCATTTGCCTTATCTTCCCGAGATGAATGGCGCTGTTTTTGCCGTCTTTGTTGCCAAACTTGACGTTTTTCCTTACCAGACTGCACCGCAAAGAAGTATATTGCGATCCAAATCACAGCAATCAAAATAATGCCCAACACAATTAACAAGATGATCCAACCTAAATTACTGGATTGACGGGCTGCTTTTGGTATAGCCGAGCGCTTAGCCTCAGCTTTAGTAACTGTAAAGCGCTGATCAAAGTCTTGCTGACCACCATTCGTTGGGATAATACTCCCCTTGATACGGTAGTTTCCAGCTTTTAATTTTACGGGCAAGAAATAAGTGAACTTTGAAAAAGGTGCCATCTGCATATTGGCTCGATTAATCGTCTTAATTACTTGCCCACTGTGATAGATCTTCGCATTAATCGCCATCCGAGAAGCATTCATCGCGGCTCGATTATGTAGCGGTAATAAAATACCTTTCTGCAATTGACGAATACCCGGCGTGGCCCGACCAACTAGAATACTTGGCTTCACATCCGTGTCATCTTGGCGGAGAACGACCCCAATATTATAAGAAATTCGATTATTGATCGTGACTGATTCCGACTTGGTAGGATCTACTTTGGCGCTGGCTACCACGGCGCCCAAAATCATACCTTTGTATCGCTCAGCTGGTGCTTTCACTTTGAAATTGACCGTCTTTAGTTCTCCTGGTGCCAGTTTGACCGTCTGTTGCCGTTTATTTTCAACCAAATCCGCCATCGATTTCGTTGTAGGATCGATTAGTTTTTGGTTATGCCGATCATAGGCCACCACGCCACCATCAGACGTGTATGCATTGTTCAGTTCAACGCTAACATTCAGTTGCCGCACACCTGTGTTAAAGATCCGTAAACCTAGTGTGTGTTCCGAATTAGGTTTAGCGGTTAAGTCAAAATAACCGAGGTCTTTGTTCTGCTGTTCATCGGGAATAATAGCTTGAACCGTAAAACTCGACTTCTGCCGCTCACTTGAACTGCTTGAACTACTTTGTGAACTATCTGCGGCCGACACATTCGAACTTGATAACATGAACACAGCTATCAGGCTCAGTAAACTAATTAGCAGTATCCTGATCCTTCTTGTCATTATATACAACGAGCTCCTCATGGTAAGTTAAGTTTCATCTATCATTATACAGATAAAATTTTCTGACAAGCATTAATTTCAGAAAGTTTTTCTTTATTTTAATGAAACCGGCAAACCTATTCAGACAAAAACCCTCAAAAATTAGATTTTAAGTCTAACTTTTGGGGGTTGAATTTTATATGTTAGTGCTCGGTCGCTGACCGCCTTCATGTACATCCTATATTAAACGCGCGCCAAAAGGCAACGCCCTCTCCTAACATCACATTACTCAAATGGAAAACCCACCATTTATCGTAATGCTTGTTAGTGCTCGGTCGCTGACCGCCTTTTGTCGCGCTCTGTGCTTAACCTTCGGCGCCGCGGATGGCTGAGTCCATGCCATCATAATCAAACTCATGGCGGCGGAAAGTCGAGTCATGAGTTGGCAAATGTAAATCTAGATCCGTGAAAGTTTGTAATGTCACTGTGCCCTTAGCCAATTCAAAGCCAAGGATATGCCCACCAAATTTATGATTATCACTCAAAAAATGAACATGAAAACCGGCGCTGCCAATACCTTGATACAATTCCGGGGTAAAGTAACCTACGACGGTACCATCGATATTATCAGCTTCAAAGGTCCGCTGATTGTCAGCTAACTGCGCTAACGTTGGGTAAGGCCGCTGACCAATAAAGGCGCGTGTTTGCATCTTCTTGAAGGTCCCAGTAATTTTAACGGCAAAGAACAAATTATGATAGTCATGATTGGCTAGAATTTCTTTTTCTAGGTCGCTCTGAGAGATATTTTCGCGGTCATATTTATCCGTTGGTCGATCATAATGTACGTTGGCAAATGGGACTAACTCATCATCAGAGACTTCTAAAACGTCACCCGTACTCTTTGCTAGGTACGGCTTACCATCAACGACGATCAATTCACCGTCCAAGGCTTCCACGGAACCAATCCCATAATCCCCATGCTTGAGCAATTCCCCAACAGGCAACGTCCCGCTAAATAGGCCAGGAACCAACAATGCTAAAGTACCATGTTGATATAATACATCTTCTTTATCCATTCATTACGCCTCACAAACATATTTTCAATTCTTATTATAGCGTTTCTTTCATTTTAGCAAAACGTGGCTGAAACAAAACGAACATTCTGTTTTCAGCCACATTTTTGAGTTAAGTCCGATTTCACTTTAAACGTGTCCCGAAAGGCAACGCCCTCTCCTAACGACGTATCGCTTAAATGGCAGAACCACCATTTGTCGCGATTCTTGTTAGTGCTCGGTCGCTGACCGCCTTTCGTCTCATTCTGTTCTTTGATTATAGTTGATCTGGTAACAAGGTCTTACCTAGTTCTTTATTGCCAGAATAATCCACGGGTACATCAACGACCACGACACCTGGTGTCTTGAAGGCTTGGTCCATGACAGCATCTAAATCAGCTGCTTTGTTTACGCGCAAGCCGGTAGCACCAAAGCTTTCAGCGTATTTCACAAAGTCGATCGGGCCAAAATCAACACCGGCAGATTGGCCGTACTTCAATTCTTCTTGGAATTTGACCATATCATAGTGGCCATTATCATTCCAAATGATCTGAACGATGTTTAAGCCTAACCGCACGGCTGTTTCCAATTCTTGACTGGAGAACAAGAAGCCACCATCACCAGCAACAGAAACAACTTTGGCTTCTGGCCGTAACAAGGCAGCAGAAATCGCCCATGGTAAAGCTACGCCAAGGGTTTGCGCCCCATTACTGAACAGGAGATGTCTTGGTTCATAACTTCTGAAATGGCGGGCCATCCAGATATAGAAAGAACCCACATCCACGGTTACTGTCATATCGTCAGTTACGTGGTTTTGTAATGATTGAACGATTGCCAGCGGATGACTTTCAACCGTATTTGCATCAACCTTAGGGGGAATATCCCGATTTTGTAATTTCTTACGTAACTCACCCAGATATTTATGCGCGTCGCCATCGATTTCGTAACCACGCAAATATGGTAATAAGAAATCTAAAGTTTGAGCGATATCGCCAACCAATTCTTTTTCAGGTTCAAAATTATGATCGATTTGTGCCGGTGCATCGTCAATCACAATGATGCGAGCGTCACGCTCAGCGTTCCAGTTGCGGGGTTCATATTCGATGGGATCGTAACCAATGGCAATAACTAAGTCACTGCGTTTCAACAATTGATCCCCAGGTTGGTTCCGGAATAAACCGACCCGACCATAGAAGTTCTTATCTTCAAATTCACGGGAAATGACGCCGGCACCTTGGAAAGTCTCAACAACAGGTAAATCAGTGACGTCTAAAATATTGCGGATAGCCTGGGTTACCTCGGGCGAAGAAGCACGCATGCCAACCAATAATACCGGTAACTTAGCGCTTTTAATTTCTTGAGCTAATAAAGTTGTTTCAGCCGGACTGGCAGGGCCCAAAGTTGGCTCCTGTCGCGGTGCGATTGGTTTGTTGTTGACAGGTGCATTGACCACATCACCAGGGACACTGATGAAGCTGGCACCTTGCTTAGAAGAACTGGCTTCTTGCCAAGCATTGGCAATTACTTCGGAAACGTTCTCTGGCTCTTGAACTTCCGCACTGTATTTGGTGATTGGTTCAAATAAAGCCGCACTCCGAATACTTTGGTGGGTCAAACGCAATAAGTCGGCCCGGGGTACTTGACCAGAAATGGCTAACATTGGATCGCCTTCAGCTGTAGCCGTAACCAAACCAGTTGCTAAATTAGATGCCCCTGGTCCAGAAGTGGTCATGACTACGCCAGGTTTGCCAGAGATTCGGCCGATACCTGCTGCCATGAAAGCTGCATTTTGTTCATGCCGAGTCACAATCAGCTTAGGCGTTTTAGGATCATCTGAATGTTCTAAAGCTTCAAAAACGCGGTCCACCTTAGCACCCGGAATCCCAAATACATATTCAACGTCGTGATTCTTCAAGCTATCCACGATCGCATCGGCGCCGCGGTAATCTTTTTTTTTAGCCATAACAGTCTCCTTCAATGAATTAATCTGTTTCAAATAATACTACTTTCCTGTTATATTTCAAGCCAAAATCACAAATTATTTTAATCACAATGATTGTTAAATCAATTTAGTATCTGTTTCATATTGTGTTATTTTGCAAAAATAAAAAAGAATGGCTTTAACCATTCTTTTTATCGTACGGATTCTAATCGTCGTCTTTCTTCTTCAACTTACCCTTACCGAATAATACTGACAAGGCTGCTAAAGTCCCACCAATCATAGACAAAGCTGTCCCTTGTTGCTTATTGTCGCCAGTTTGTGGTAATTGCTTGCCAACTTCTGGTTGAGCTTTAGATGTCGGATTTGTTGAATTGTTACCAACAACTTGTTCAGCAACTTGATTTAATCCTGGTGTTCCGGTTGTTGGCTGTGTAGGTGTGTTACTCAACTGTACCTGTCCAGCAGTTTGACTGCCTTGAGGCGTTGCAACATTTTGATTTGATGTACCCGTTGGATTTTCTAGTTGCTGTTTTTGCGGTGTTGCCGGATTTCCAGGATTTGGTTTTGGACTTGGAACTTCCGGCGTACTTGAATTTTCCGCGTTGGGTTTGGTTTCAGGCTCAGGCTCTGCTGGTTGATCTGGTGTTGGATTGTTAGGTGTGTCAGGATTGTCTGGATTTGTTGGAATAACAGGGTTATTGGGAGCGTTCGGATTGCTAGATTGGTCTGGAATATCACTAGTTTTGTAAACATAGATAATATCATTTTGTCCCCAATTAGCACCTACACTAGAAGCCTCAGCTAAGTTCTCATTTGCTCCGCTAATAACCTTTTCAAAATCAGTACCGGCAATTTTTGGCTTTACCGCGTCTGACAGACCTGCTTCAAAATCACTATGATCTTGTACATAGGTCTTAGAGCCTAACGGAACAAGTTCATTCTTAACGACCGTCTGAGTGTCATCAACTTTTATCTGACGGGAAACTCTGACATCGAAATTTAACTTAACATTGAGTTCATGTCCATCATCTAATTTAATGAGAAACTCACTGCCATTAGCTAACTGTGTCGCAGCATTATTCAAGTCATACTGAACCACAATAAGACCATCTTTGTTAACGGCAATGGTTTTAACCCCTGCAGGTTTAACGTCAACATATTCAGATTGCTCAGTCGCGTTACTATCATAAAGAACAGTACCTCGACCATCATTTTTCATCGAATTCAAAACATTGTTTAACTCAGTCACTGTCATTCCATTGGTTTGATTAGAGCTATACTGAACAGAGCTGAAATTAATATTTTTATCATCATTGCCATCAACTACGCCTTCTGTCCAGTTATCATATTTATATGAATCACGATCATAGGGATCTATAACAATTTGACCATCGATAAAGTCTGAATAGCCAGTATCTATTGAACCTGTGTATTGGCCCTGCACATCAGTGAAATTATAATTCAGGATTTGAGTACCCCAGATAAATTTAACTGTGCTACCACCTGTAATCTGATTATTACCATTTGATATATTTGCAAAATATAATCCCTCTACATGAATATTCTTCGATTCCGCTTCAGTCGTAGCACCAGCACCTGTTAAGACTGTGAAGTCCTGTCCGAGTTTTTCAGTATCGGAATCAAGCTGTCCTTTATCGCTACCATTGACATAAACGTGTTGTTCCACTTTACCTTGTAATGTTAAGTTGACTGTATATGTCTGATTACCTGCGAATTTAATTTCGATATTGTAATTTGGCTGGGCATGATCTTTGTCAAAAGTAGCTGTCAACTTCTTAGTCGTGGCGTCATAGGTTAGATGCTTCAAGCCTTTCTGTTCTAACTTGTCGTTGTCAACTACATGACTCCAGACATCTAATCCTAAATCAGACAAGCCCTCTTGAACTTGTGCATCACTTAATGTATTCGCTCCAGCCGCACCGTTTGTCGTTGCATCAAAAGCAGCGGTATCTCCATCGACACCTATTGTACTTCCTGTTGATACATTTGTTGAAGTATCAATTGTCCAATTCTGCGATGCGGACTGCTCAGACTGAGATGCATAATTAAAAGTGATGCTATTTGTTCCAAGACCAACAACTGAATTTAACAATCGCTCTTGTCCATTGCTACTTGGTACTATTTTGGTTCCATCAGCCGGAAGTGCTTCTGTATCACCTTTAATGCTAATATTACCACTCAAATGAACGTCCCTTATGTTAAGACCATCAACACTAGATTTTTGATTATCCGACATTTTGTCTTGACCATTTAGACTATTTATCCCATCAAATATATTGGAACCAATACTTACATAAGTCTTACCGGAACCATTTTGACCAATTTCTCCAATATTGACACCGTTAATGGCATAGTTAAAATCTATGGGACTATAGAGTTTAAAGTTTACATCATGGTTGAGTGCCCCCCTAGCAAAATAACTAATCGTAAATACATCATCACTATGAATTTTGCCAGCTCTAAGTTCTTGTTGTAATAAGTCACTATCAACCTTTATACCGTATTTCTGTGAGGTTGAATCATACGTAACATCGGTTACCCAATCAGGGTGTGTATAATATCTTGACTCGATTTTACCTTCATTAAATTCAGCTTCGCTTGGTTTATACGAATTATTGCCTAAATCTTGAATAACATAATTTCCATTTGTTGACTGGTCGGTATATACCTTGCCGGTTGCGTTTTCAACCCGAAAGCGAAGAATATTCCCGTTTTTATCAATAAGTAATCCATTATTATTCGTTTCGTACGGTTGACTTTTCACTAAACTATTTATAGTTGTGTCGTTGGGATTACTAATTGTTTGTGTTGTAAAAGTAACTATTTTCTTATTATCATTATAACTATTAATACCCACTAACAGTCTAGTTACTCTAGGATAGTTAGGGTATGGGAATGGATCGTTATTTCCAGTGTAATACCAATTAGCATTATTAGATGGTAGAAAATTGGCGTCATACCAATCTGCCGGCGAATTGTAATCAGTATCTGTATCAGGCGTAACGGCTGTGTTTTTATCAGTGTAGCCAAACTCCATATTACTACTCTGTAACTGATTTGTTGTAGCATCCCGATAAACACTTTGTGCATGGGTAATATCAACGCCAACTGATGGATTATTTGCTACCACAGCCCCATTGCCACAGACGGGTTTATAATTATTCGAGCCCCTCGGTGTATATGGCAGGAAGTTATCTGAGGTAACGGGCACTGTATTCACGGCAATATATGACATAGAAACACTGTCAGCAGAACCTGCCCTTTGTTTTAATATATCAATGTCCGAACTTGTTAACTTTGGCCGAAGAATATCATTTTCAATGCCATAGCCGTTGATGAGCTCTAAAAGGATATATCCTGAAGAAGTTACAGTACGGCCATTACTATCGTCTCCAGAACCATAAATATAACCAACAGGTAAATACACAATCCCACCCTTAACAATACTTGGTAGTCGTTCCCCTGGCTTTAAATTAAACGTACTGCCCAGGCTCTCCCCTGTGTTCTTGTCAACCATAGTTACTTCTACTGAATTTTGGATATTTTTTTGCTGCTGAGTTATCAGTTTTTTGGTAACATCACTTTGCATTTTATTTTTCGCAGTGCTGGCATCATTTTTGTTACTATCATCTACAGATGTATCCTTATGATCAATTACATTATCTTTCTGTATATCACCGCTATTTTGATTATCTTTCGATATTTCATTTAATTTTTCAGAACTATTTTCATTGCTCGTCTTTTCAATAAGAGATGCTTTTTCCTTATTATTATTATTGGTGTTTACTGATTTGTTGGTATTCGTATCATTACCCTGATCCTGACTTTGATCAGATCTTAAAGTAGAAGCATCAGCAGCCGCACCCTGAGTATCAGAAGCAGTGGAAGATATCCTATCATCTGCAACATCATTCTGAATTTTATTAGTTGAATCGTCATAATTGCTAGAACTACTGTTCTCAGTTAGTGGGTTACCCTCATAAGTTTTAACAGCCTGATTTGAATTTGGCTGAGTATTGGTTTTATTATCCACCTCATTATTTTCTTGAGAATGACCAGTGCTACTCATTGTTACTATTTGTCCTACAGATTCAGACTGATTTGTAGTTGTGTTAGAATTTTCTAAACTTTTTGTGGCGCTACTGTCCTCATTACTTGTACTTATGTGAAGATTCTCCTGTGTATCAACGCTCTGGCTTACCGTCTGTGTTTTTGACTTAGAAGTAGTTCCATTGTCATTATTTGTATCTGCATGAACTTTGGCCGTGCTCGAATTGAAAAATTCCCCAAAAACAGCTATAGCTAAAGTGGTTGTTGCTACGCCTATATATATGGCTCTATTCTTTAGCTTCGCTATGTTAATCTTTTCCCCAGATTTATCTGACATCATACTTCCTCCTAATAAATTTATTAGTTACCAATAATCAATTATATTATAAACCATCATTTACTATTTTCGTGTCACATTCCAATAACTATTTTTCTCTATTTAGAAACCAAATATCTGAGTAGTAGAGCTAGATTAATAAACTTTAGCGAATTATTTTAGAGCTCTCTTCCATCTAATTCAAGATACCACTTATTTTTTGCGAACAGTTTTATTTTAACCGTATTCCAAAAGTGCCCCACAATCGTTAGAGTATTTGTCTAACAATTATGGGGCACTTCAAAATCCATGTTTACCTTCAATAAGATTTTTAATTATTTAGAATTTCCTCTTGCAGCTTTTTTCGATTGAAAATGTAAACTAGTCAGTATAATGACAATTAATAAAACTACACCCAAAATAACTAACAAGAAAATCCATGTTTTATCATAAATCAAATTACGAGAAGATTTGTTAACTTTATCAGCCTGCTGCTTACTAATATGGTACTTTCCACTAAATTTCCAGTGGGTCTTCCCACTGGTTGCACTACCATTGACAACATATGTGCCCGCTTTAATCGGCGTCTGTTTCTGATTAAATGCGACTGGAACTGTTGAATTTGGTGCAATATTCTTGTACTCTTGGTCCGCTTGAAGTGGTTTCAACCCAAGATGGAAGAATTCAGCAATTCCTTTTCTTTCAACTGTCATATGCACAGATACATTTTTCATGAGCCCAGGCTGATTATTTGATAAATTAGCATAAAGATACGGTTGTTGATTAGTTGCAGCTGCTGAAAGTCCCTTAAGTATTAAAACGCCACCTACTGCTTTATTTGTCTCAGTAATGTATACCGGAACTGAAACAGCCTGACTTGAGTCTCCACCCTCAAAAAATCTATAGCCGCCGAGAATCAATCCGGAAAAACGTTCGTTGGGAATATTGATTCTTAAGGCAATATCTTTTGTTTCTTGTGACTTGATTTTTATTGTTTTTTGATTACGAGCATCAGCAATATCCCCGGCAAATGAATACTTTAAATCGTTTTCCCCTCTTGGGACAGGTCGTTCGTAGATAATCTGTCCTGTACTTGACGTTGTAGCATTAGTAGGCTGAATAGTTACTGTCTGTGAACTGTTATCAAAGTTTGTAATAGAAAATTTCAAAACACGACTTTCACCCGGTTTTACAATCAGCTGAAATTTGTTTGTTACATCACTGTTTTCAATTAAGGGCGTAACTGTCAGACTACTTATATCTGCGTAAGTCTGAGTCGGATTAATAATCAAGATACCCAACATCAACAAGAAGCCCAAAATATTAATAGTGAGAATTCTCTTTAAAGCGAGGTATTGATTGATTTTCATTATCTTTGTCTCCGACGATTACCTGCATTCTTGCTTTTAGAATTTCTTCTACCCAGCCAGATACCCAAAACCAACAGTAGTATAACTAATAGAACAGCTAATAAAATCCATAACCACAAATAATTAGGTTTAAAGCCCGCTAAGTTGTTGATTCTGCTTGCTTGATCATTAGAAATTGTAAAGTCACGTTCAAAGTGCCAAGTCTTAACACCTTGACTTTGACCAGTCCAACTCAAGTGATATTGTCCTGGTTCAATTCGATTCTTGCCCCACCCAATTGCATAGTTAAAGGTAGAGTTAGGTGCCATGCTAACATTTTTTTGGTTTTGGCGATGAAGAACCTTAGACTCGCCCTTCTTTGTTATTTTGGCCTTAACATCCATCGTTCTCAAATATTTTGGTTTCACATTTCTTGTTTGAACAAGAACGGCAGGATCGCCACTATTAATACCAGGCTTAATCGTGCCTAATTTAATATCGGGTTGTACACCAGAAATATTTTGCACATTAGTTAAATAAATTGGAATCGCATATTGATAATTATTTCTTAATAATGTGCCGTTGTCAGTGACATTGGTATTTGCGTTATAAATTGTGGCAGTGACACCACCATAAATCTCACCATTAAAGGGCTGATCTGGTGCTTTAATCTTAAATGAAATATAACCACTTTGGTGTGCCTTCATTTTTACACGTAAATTCGTTTTGCCAATTGCTAGTTGATTTTTCAGATTATACTTTAATGTCGGCTCTTTGGGTATTTTAGCAGAGTCGAACACAGATGTTCCGTTATCGTTCGTATAACCAGTATTCAATTGTGCAAACATCGTTCGTGCTTTATCCGCTTTATTTTCAACTCGAAGATTCAAATCTTCAGTTTGTCCTGGTTGGAGATATAAATTAAATATGCCTTCACTATTTGGTAATTGTGACTGTGGTGCCTCTGGTGTTACTACAAAATCCGTATTTGCCGCCTCAATTTTATTCTGTGGCAACAACAGATACGTAGCCATACCAATTACAAAAATAAATATAACTTTCGAAATTTTCTTCAACGAATGCATCTTCTTCACCCTTCAAAAACGAAATAAAAAAAGTCGAGAATAAATATCCCCGACTTTTTTATAAACCTAGCTTAAAGATTAGTGACCTGGTGTTAAAGTCCAAGTCAAAGCACTAACATATGTCTTAGCTTGAGCTTGTTCTGGAATATCCAAATGGATAAACTGTTCATTTGCACCACCAAGAGAAATCTTAGTACGACCCTTAGATGTTGTAGCATCTAAGAAAGTCTTAGCAGCTGCATTACTTTGATATTTACCACTATTCAATGTAACACTGTTACCAGGTGCAGGTGTAAAAGTACTATTGATGCCATCATCAAAGGAAAGATCGAAGTTCTTCTTCCAAGCATCAGTTGAAGCAGCATTAGCAGCGGAAGCGTTATAAGCATCACTGTTACTGTTACCATCTTCAAATGGATTAACGCTAAGCTTTAATTGATAACCGGCACCAGTTGCAGTTTGTTGAGCAGTTGTACGTGCATCAGTAATTTGCAACAAGCCACGTGCATTACCATCATTATTAATAACACTCTTGTTATCAACTAAACCAACAGTTGATCCAGCAACACCATCACCAAAATCAAAATCTGGTACGGCATCAAGCGTTAAAATACCACTCTTAACGTTTACATATGCTTCAGAATTAGCAGTAGCAGTACCTTTGTCTTCTCCACTTGAAGCAACAGCACCCATCTTTGCATCACCAGTACTTGGATAAGCTGCGACAGTACCATTAGGGCGATCTGACAAATCAATAGTATTCCAAGCAGTACCATCAGCCTTAGCACCAGTTGCGGCAAATGTTGCTGCTGCAGGAGCCAATGTACCAGCAGCGGCTGCTAATACAGCTAAAGAACTAACTAAAGTCTTTTTGTTCATTTTCATAATTCTTTCCTCCCATAAATTTATAAATAGTTTAGCCTTTCGGCCAGTTGACTCATTGCCAACTTACAAAAATTATTATAACTCCTGTTTTGATATTTGTGCGCCAACTTTGAAAAAGAATTCTTTCAAAAGTTGAAGTTAGTATGAAGTTATTATGAAATCTTATAAGCTAGCAGTTTTGCGAAATACGATCATACTTGATCCAAGTACCAACGTCATCCCAACGATTGGTAACCAAATATTAACGTCATCGCTAGTTTGCGGATATTGCGCGTTTGGATTGGTTGACACATTAAGACTTGGGGTTTGGGGAACATAACCAGTATTAGTATTCACAACATTGCCACCAGTACTATTACCACTAGATGGATTCTCCTGGCCCGGGTTCTCGTTTTCACTATTCCCACCAGTCCCATTGTTCTTACTATTATCAGCTACGACAACTTGTGCTGACGACTGTCCCTTTGCGGGCCCTTTCTCAGATGCTGCAACCGGTAACGCACGTCTCACCTCGTTTCCGTTGTAGTCATATCCAGAACCAGCCCACGCAACGGTGTACTTGGCGCCAGCTACAACTGCGAAAATGATGGCTGTGACGATTCCAATACCCACTAACTTTTTCCAGATAGGCCGTTTCTTAGAAACAGATCTATTTTTCATCTCATACGACCCCTCCCAAATAGAAGTGACATTTGAAACCTTCGTACAAGTTATATAATACCAATTTCGTTTACAAGAGCGTGCCAACTTTAATAAGGAATCTTATCTAAATGTGAAATAAGTATGAACTTTTCATGGCTTTTTTAGTGTAATTCTAGTTTATAAATCGCGATGCCACGCTGCTTATCGGAAGCCAATGTAGTGAAGTCAAATTTACCAAACAAATGGTTGACGCGATCCCAATCATCCCCATCAAATGAGGACAGCATACCGTCAATGGCTTGAATCTCATGCTTTTTCGCCAACTTGATCAATGTTTGGAGGGCTAACTCAGCCAAGCCATGATTTTGATAATCAAAGAAAGCTAATTTAGAAGCAGCACCTAGTGTTTCCAAGACTGAGATATGCATTTTTTTATCCCAGGGGTCATATTCAAAGAGCAATTGGTTTTGATACTCTACCTTATTATTATGGTAGTGATCGATATTTTCCAACGGTGTGTACACATAAATTGAAGCTGTTTTGGAGGTCTTACTCGTTCCCGTGAAATCAGTATAAACGATATATTGTGTTACTTTGTCTTTTGGATCGGTTTGTGGTTGATCCATCGTCTCCAGAATCGTTAAGCTTGGATCCTGTTCAATTGCTTTAAGCCTAGTTTCATATGCTTTTTCTAAGGCCGTTTCTTGATACAACACAGACGCATCCCTTCCTTTTCAAGTCCGCTTCAATTATAACATATCCATTTTTCAGAAATTAGTTCTAACCTATTTTTAAAGAGTTAATTCGTAATAAGCTTCCTTATTATGACTATCCAATGCAAAGTGTGATAAATCAACCGTATATCGGTACTGAAAACCAAGTTTCGTGAGTAACTTAATAGAAGCTTGATTTTCTGGGAACACGCCTGCCCAAACGGCTTGTAAGTGCTGTTCTTTATAATAGGTAAATAATCTGTTTAAGCTGTGATACATGATGCCGAGACGGCGATAGGTCGCATTCATTAGGAAGCCAAGTTGAATTTCGGTTTCATCTATTAAAGGTGGCTGTCCTTTGAAACGCGGCTGTTGTTCGATCAGGCCAACGACCTTAGCTTCTGATACCCGCTCAATAGCCAAAGTTTGCGCGTTGATAGCATTTTGCAGCCATTGTTTGGCTTGTTCCATATTCTGTGGGCGTGGCTGGCCGCCCATTTGTTCATTTAAAGGATCGCTCAAAATTGCCCAGTAGTCCTGGATATCCGTTGGTTGAAACGGTCGAATGCGTAAATCATCGACTAATAGTTGTTGAAATTCCATAAAATTTATCCCTCGAATCGGTTTAAGTCCTTACTCAAAAAAGTATACAATAGGAGAGAAAACTTTTTTAAGAAAGGTTGCTTGTTTATGTATCTACTCAAACAAAGTTTACCAACACAGCAGGAAACACCAGATCATGCGCCAGCATATCTTCAAGGTTATGTGCACGAACCAAATCCGGAGATCGACCGTCAAACTTATCCCGGTATCGTCATTATTCCTGGTGGCTCTTACACGCACATTCCTGAACACCAAGCCGAAATATTAGCTCAAGCTTTTTATGCTCAAGGCTATCAAGCTTTCTACTTGCGCTACCACTTTATTGATGAAAAAGCACCCTTGATGCCAGCACCACTGGTTGACGTAGCCAATGCCATGCATTATCTTTATGAGAACAGCGACGACTTAGCTTTAGAGGCAAATCGCATCGTTGTGGCCGGATTTTCTGTAGGTGGTCAAGTTGCCGCACTTTATGGCGACTACTGGGCTGCCAAATGGCTGGACGAACAAACGGGTACCACTGCTGATACACGCAAACCGGCCGCTTTAGTCTTAGGTTATCCGGTAATCAACCTTAAAGCTGGGTTCCCTAAGGAAAAATCAGATGCCCTAGCTATCGCTGATGACTTGGACGCCTATGCAGCTGATGAGCACGTCAACAAACAAAATCCACCAACATTCATCTGGGTCACAAACGATGATCAAATGGTCCCAGTAAAAAATAGTTTGTTATATGCCAATGCTTTGAACCAACATGGTGTGCCCCAAGAATTACATATCTTTGATCACGGACCACATGGCCTAGCTTTGGCGAATGCCCAAACGGCTTGGCGAGAAGGTACCGACCTGCCCCATGTGGCCAAATGGTTTGAGTTAGCGCAAGAATGGCTGTTTAACACTTTAACAACGGAATAATATTTTTGATTTAACGGAGGAAGTCTAATGAATTTTTTTGTCACAAACAGTATTGGTAATCAATCATCTGGTATCGAACATGCCATGATCAAACGGCTGAATTTATTTTTGGCTCATGATGAAGGCGCAGCGATCGTTTCAACCATGTACTATTCTCGGTTTCACTATGACTTTAACATTAACGGCTTAGAAGATGCCCGTTCATTTAATATGTTTGATTACTTTTTAGGCACACTGAATGCCCCTTTTAAAACCAATACACTAGAAGACTTCTTGAAAGCTGAGCAGTTGCCTAAACCCAAACCACTAGGCGAAGAGCGGTCAAATAAAGATTATATCGTTACCGGTTACTTGGCCCAATATCCAGATGGCAAGCAGGCGATGATTCGGGTCGACAAGGAAACAAACCAATTGGATTCCGTTGCTTATGCTGATGCTAGCGGCAAATTATTAGAATCCGACGTTTATGACTACCGCGGCTTCAAGTCGATTCATTTTGATATTGATCAAAATACTGGTCGCATGAAAGCGCAGACCTATCTAACACCTGATGGCAAAAAGCCGTTGAAATTTTTCTATTCTTATCATAAAAATCAGGAACAAATGAATCGTGTGGCCTTGGCTTGGCACGACGAAATGCGGATTTTTAGTAATAACACTGGGATAGAACAATATTTCTTTGACCTCTTGAACAAAGAGCACGGTGAAAATAATGTCTTCATTTCTGATCGTTATGAGGTTACTCCCGCTGTCGGCGCCATGAAGACGAAAGCACACAAATATGTTTATCTTCACTCTAACTTTACGGTGGATCCCGATGACCCCAATGATAAGCGGCTAAATTATAATTATGCTTATGGGATTCGCCACAATAACTTATTTGATGGCTTGATCGTCCCCACAGAAAAAGAAAAACAGCAGCTAGACGATCGATTCCACTTCAAGCATCCCGTCTATGCTGTGCCTAGTGGCTACATCGATGCCGATATCAAAAAGGTCCCCATTTCTGATCGTAAAGCTGGTCAATTAGTCGCTGTAGCAAGAATTGCCCCTGAAAAACGTTTAGACCAAATCGTCCGGGCTTTTGCCATCGCCCACAAAGCTGTCCCTAAGGCAACATTAGCCATCGTTGGCATGTACGCAGATCAAGCTTCTTATAATTCATTGAAACAAACCATTATCGATAATGATGTCGCCGATAGCGTCTACTACACCGGCTATACCAATCAAATGGACCAGATTTACAATGACAGTGTTGCCTTGGCCTGGACCAGTCGTGGTGAAGGCTTCGGACTGGCTTTGATCGAGGCTCAAAGTCATGGTGTGCCTGTCATCGCCTATGACATCAATTATGGCCCCGATGAAATCATCAATGATGGTGAAAGTGGCTATCTGGTGGAAATCGGCAACGTCGAGCAATTAGCTGAAAAGATGACTGACCTCTTAAAGGATAGCTTCCTTCAACAAAAACTCAGCAATGGTGCCTATGAAGCAGCTCAGAAATATACTGCTGACAATGTTTGGCAGAAGTGGCAAGTTCTTTTGAAAGATGTCGCTGATAAACAAAGCGAGACAAAAGGCGCTTAAAACTAAAGCGTAATAAAGCGCGTTTAGTTAGAAAAAATTTCATTACACATTGATATGCATTTCCATATTCCAATTAATAAGTCGAATTTCAAGGCAGGGCAGCCTAAATTGCCCTGTTTTTTTATACT
The DNA here is from genome assembly GCF_047943045.1 of Agrilactobacillus fermenti. Taxonomy (GTDB): domain Bacteria; phylum Bacillota; class Bacilli; order Lactobacillales; family Lactobacillaceae; genus Agrilactobacillus; species Agrilactobacillus fermenti. Next base: position 2,262,287 of record NZ_CP181347.1, read on the forward strand.
TTTTTTAGCTTGAATTAGTTAAAAAAGGATAGATAAATCAACATTTTTAAATCTGAATATAAGGAAAAATAGTGTGCAACTCAAAATTGGTCTAATTACTCAAATGATTTAACTAATAAATAATTGATTATTTTAAATTGAAATAATTTTATACTTGTTATTTTAAAAAAATAACTTTATTTCAAAAATAATTAGGCTATACTTAAACTAACATATTATTATTTATTTTATTTTTGGGATGGGGATTATTATGACTAGAGTTAATAAATGGCTGGTTCTACTATCTTTGAGTTTATCGATCATACTTTTAATTTTTAGCCATACCAATATCAACTCGATTCACGCTGCACCCACAACCCAACAAGTCGGTATCAATAATAAAGCCAATTATAAGTTGGCACCGCCAAAGTACCCTGACTGGCTGCTCAAAGCTATTGTAGGCACCAATTACACGCCAGACCAATATCTGGCGTTGCCTGATGCTAAAAAGCAAGCGATACAAGCCTATTTACATCCAACGCAATCTAAGTTAGCGTCAAGCCTGCAAAGTCAACTAACCAAATACCCGAGTACCAAGCAAGCTGATGATAACAGCGACACTGATACTTTGAGTCCCTTATTGATCGCATCCGCAAGTACACATTTAGCTACGGCTAGTGCTAATGACACTACGAATGCCACAGCTGATGTTGAAGCTGCACAATCAAATATTGAAATTGTACTACCCAAAAGTACTAATTTCCCGAATTTCAGTGATGGCGATTTTAGTAATCTAATGCCATACAGTTTTACTTTAGATCCTAGCTCTGAGTTAACTTCGGACGATTATCAATTTACTTCGGCGTCTTACAATGCTAGCACCGATGATGTCACTCTGGACTTTTCAATCACATTTTCTGGCATACAAAAATTAACACCGGAAGGTAAAAAATTAATTGTTGATGTCACTAACGGTTCTAGCGCAACAACTAAACTAACCGTTAACGTTTGGCGAACTTCGATTCAACGACCCTCCGTCACTTTAAATGTAGGAAATGGGTACCAACTACAATATATGTTTAATAATTACTATACCGGAAATCCAACTGCTATTTCTCACACCACGCCAACAAATAATGCCATTGATATTCCAAATTTCAACATGCTTACACCTGATGGCAAACGAGTTTATTCTCTTTTTAATGATGTAAAGGCTACGAAAATCGATACATTTTATTTACCTACGACATCCGCTTTAATGATGGGTGATTTTAAACAAAAGGCAATCGCCCCAGCAACTGGGTCAGATTATTATCAACTTTACAAATTTGATCAAATTAAACATGTCCATATGTGGCAAGATTCTAGTGATGTGACCAAGATTCACCTAGAATATGATGGCTATTTTATAAAAGGCTTCGGGTCTCATACTAACCCCATTACAATTCATGTTAAAAATACGTTATACCCCAACAACAATGGCGATCAGATGGCTATGACCGAACAATTAACAAATAAAACCAACTCTGGGGCCACTGCGGCAGATAACGATTTAACTGGCATCTATTACGCACGACAGTTTGACACCCAGATGGGGCCAGATAATAATCGACGCGATGACGTACCAATCTATTATGCCAATCAAATCACAACCGGGGTCAACGCTGGTAAAAATACTGGCGTCTATTTCCGGTCACCCTCGTTAAATTCCCCCTATGTGATGAATTTCAATTTTGATTATCCTAATGCACCTGATGGCTGGCTAGGGACTCACTGGATTGCAAATCTACGGTATACTGACAAAGGCAGCGCACTTTTGGGAAGTTCAGATTTCATCAATACTTCCGGTCGTTTGTCATTTAGAAGTAATATCCCGCCTTTTCAAATTTTCAGCGGTCCTGATGATCCTGGTGAGAATTCATCTTTCCATACGCCCGATACGTTAGCTTTTGGGAATCCGAATAGTACTGGGGATATTAGCGGTGGTGATTATGACTCGGCAATTGATATGAAATGGTCCCGGAATCGAGTAGGTACTTTCTCGCCGAATACTACTCAGAACATTGCATTTAATGGTGGGCTTAGCAATATCTACGCCCCTACAATTCGTGCCGATAGTTATTTACGGGTCAAGCCTGATGCAACTTCAGTAACGATCAATGGTACCGCGTCAGATATCAACAGTCCTAACGTGCATATCTACTATTCTATTGACACCCCAATTGACCGCGGCAATCCACCAGCTGAAAGTTCTAGCAATAAGTTGGCTTCCGTTTCCTTTGCTAATGAAACGGTCCCCCACTCAGAATACAAGAGTTTCAGTGGTAAGATCACAGACGCTGCAGAGGTGGCTAAACTCAAAGACGGTCAAACCCATCATATTTATCTGTACGCTTATGACACGACTTTTCAAACTTCAGATAGTTCTCTACAAGACTATAATCAAGATGTTGTTTTACTATCAAACGTCTTAAACATTCCTGTTAATGAACCGGCTCATGTCAGCCTACATTTTAGAGACAGAGCAACTGGAGCGGATATCATTGATCCGGTTACGAAGCAAGGCTACGTGGGTGATACTTATAACTTCAATAATGGGAGTCCAAACACTACCACTACTACTTCAGCAACAGACCTTTTAGGTAGTCCGCCGGCTTATTTGAAGGATAAATACACCTTACTTAGCGATACTGCTGATTTACCAACCACTGGTAAAGGGACACTAGCACCTGATACAGATGGCTCTCCAATGAATATCAACTATTATTACAATGACAGTGGCTACGCCCAGTTCACTTCATTCCCCACCAAACTCTACTTTGGTAAGCATCCAACTTCACTAAGTATTGGCGACTATCACATTGTTCGCATGGATGGCCCTGATTTAACTGTCAAAGATACCACCGCTGACCACAAGTTCACTGTCCAAGCAAAAGTTTCTAAGCATCTGACTAATGAGACAGATGCCACCAAGACCATTCCAGACGCTTTAGGGTATCAAAATAGTGACAAAACGATCACTTTAACACCGACAATGGTTTCCGTTTATGCCAATACTGATGCTGCCAGTAATGTGGATCTTTCTAACAAGTGGTGGCCTAACGTTGCCAAAGCTGACCGTACTGCTGACAATCAAAGCAGTGGTCCAATCTTACGCATCACGAAAGATAATCGTAGTGACTTGAAGGTTGGGCAATACGCTGGTGAAATCGACTGGTCGCTAACCCGCTCAGAAAACTAAATTTATATAAATATTTTGTTGCAATCAAATAGTTGTTTGGTTCCTTAAAAATTAGGAATCAGACAACTTTTTTGTTTTAAAAAAATCAATCATAGTCTAAAGTAATTCCTTGTAAAATAAATATTTTGTTTTTTTAGATTCCAAATAATGTTTAATTATTTTAAAATAAAAGCAAAAATAAAATCTTACATAAATTAAACAATTCATTTTATTATAAGTATCTTTATAAATTTTGCAGATAATTATAAAATTGGTATGTTATAATTTGGAGTAGTTTAAGTAGTAGTATTTGCTTGATTTTCTGGGGGAGATATACCTAATGCATCTAGTAAAAATAAATAAACTTCTCATGAAAATAAATAAATGTCCTTTTGCCCACAAACTAGTTATTCTGGGTCTGTTTGTGATATTATTCACCTTGCTGGCGCCAACAAGTGGTGCGCACGCTGAAACTTCGTCCAAAGAAGTCGACAACACCTCGAGTACACCACCACTAGACATGCGCCAAAATCCCGATACTGGACTTCAGTACACGCCTAGCCAAGGTATTCGAGCTGCCACCGGCGTACAAACAGACCAGCAAACGGATGGGGCACCAGTAGTCAAGATGAACGGTTCTGATTTTGACAGTTCCAGTGAATCCACTGTGTTGATTCGGCCTTATTTGACAGCAGATCAAAAGAGTAAGGTGCCTAAAAATAGCATGGATACTGAGCCTTGGTTTGTCATAAACTATCTTGATACCAACGGTAAAAAACCCGGGTTCATGAGTTTCAGTGACTCAAACGGTTTAGGCGGTTTAGATGGTGCTCGTAACTTTAAACCTACTAAAAATGAGAATGATAATAGTAATAAAATGGTCCAAACTAATTCTAGCAATGGGAATAGTACCTGGAAGCTAGATACCGCTAGTAATAAGAACTACTCAGGTGGTTACCTAAATATTGCTGGTAACGTCCCTATCTATGTCAAAATTCAGCCAGATATGAAAGCATTGATGAATCTTTTTAGTGGTAACTATGGTGTTATGGTCAAAGTTCAATTGCCACCTGACGTCGATGTCAAAGCATTTACCAATACCATTGATTGGACTCAATCTTATTTTAACTTAAAAATTACTGGACTGGATAGTAACGTCCAAAAAATTGCGAAGGCTATGAACTTTCCTATGCAATTCGACCATCATGTTTATATGGATCCTAATTCTGACAATACTTTTTACTTAAAAGTCAAGGGAATTCCATATCGTATAGATTCTGCAGATGGTGTTCTCAGTTCAACAGCATCCTTTCACATCTTATCACCAGATCAAGATTTAACCGATTATCGTAATAACGTCACTGCAGATGGTACATCAGTTTTGCCAGACAATGATGGCAATCCTGTAACTGCTAGTCAAGGAAAAGCTTGGCAACCCGATCTATCTAATCTTGGCTGGCTAGCGGAACTTGCTTCCCCTGGAGGTGCTGCTTCTAAAATTAAAATGCTAGGCTTTTCAGCAGCACTGATTAACGGTATTCAGCCTTATTACGATACAGGTTATGGAATACTAAATAGTACAATCGCAAGCTTATTCCAGAATTTAACCTCCAGTGGCTTTGTTGGACAAGCTTCAATCAACTTTAACTTTGACATGTCCAAGTATACAGGTAATTCAGGCAACACAGGTAACAACTCTATCTCCTCAGAAACTCAGAGTGCCCTCAAATCCCTAACAGCTGGTCGGCTTTTTCCAAGTGCTAAGAGTGATGGCTCTTTCAATGATAGTAATGGTAATGGATCATTAAAAATATCATTATATGGTAGTGATCAGTTGTATGATCCATATAAAGCATTAACTAAGTCTAAATATACGGGTAAACCGCCTATGGGTGATCGCTATAAACCTTTAGGAAATGATCCAACAACTGATCGCAAAAACTCAACTCAACATGATAAGGTAACCCGTTGGTGGGGTAACATTTGGCAACGGGAATCAGATTCAGGTGATCCTGACCCCACCAAAGATAAACTTACGTATAATTTTGATTATGATCCAACTAAACTGCCACAACTGGAAGCAAAGAAATCACTTACCAAATGGCCGGGTGACATGCCGATGGACTATGCGGTCATTCAAAAAGACCAAATTGACAAGGGGACGGCTTACCCTGTTTATACCAACTTCACATCTTGGAACGACTTTATTGTGCCCTTTGACAATCTCTTTGCAGACGAAAAGACCGACCGCAACTTAGTCTCACCGAATGCCAAGGCACCGTTGACGGATTCAATCAATTCTCGACGTGCTGCTTTAGATTTTGGTAAAGATGGGCTTTTGGTCAACAACAATCCAACATATAACTTAAGTGATGTCAGCACCCCCGACACCTACACTTTTAACGATGTGTCGAATCGCTTAGACGATTACAAAGAGGGCCTAACCGCGGGTGTCACGCCAAAACGGTTCACCCAAGTTTATCGTTATTTTGACAGTTCTGGGCATGTGAATCCAACTCAAGTCAAACCGACCGACAGTGATGCCAAAAACATTCAGATCACAGCTAAGAATCCTAAAAGTACCAGTGGCAAAACTCCTGACAAAAGTGCCCCAAGCGGCCAAAGTGACTCAACACCTTATGACGTCAATGGTACCGACAAAGTTAGTCAAATCAAATACACCGGTATTAATACAGTAACGGGAATTCCGCTACTAGATAATCAACTGAATATCAGCCAAGATTCAAGGCCTACACTTGACCTAGGATTACCTCAATTTTTAGCTTTAACTAAAGATAAACTAAAAGATAAAGAAAACGGTTATGTCTATCAAGGTACAATTTATGATCCCTTTGCCGATAATGCTAGTAAGCGCTCTGGTACAAATCCGAGTGGTCAAGATACCTTTGCCTTTTTAGGTTATGGTGATAAAGACTATGACGCAATAGGCGCTTGGGTCTTTAAAAATATTGGTACAGCTAATGGGGCCATCCCCGTAGCTACGAAGAATGGTGCTAGTGAGGTCCACTTTAAGGTACATTTATATGCCCAGAAAAGTTCATCTGACACTGGTGAGGTCAAAACTGGTAAAAATGGTCTTGTCTCTGATATTTACATTCCCATCAATGCTGATAATTCTTTCGGTATGATTACCACACGTTTGCGGCGTTCTGGATTGCTTGTTGGTGGCGCCACTAGTGATAGTAGCAATACCAATTACAGCGTCGCCGGTTATGATCCTGATAAGGCTGATATCAATAAAAATAACGATGTAACCAATGAATCCATGTACAGTGTGAGTGATACCACACCTACTGAAAAATTGACGGTCAGAAAACGTTTTACAAGCAATAATGGTAAATATGAATATACGACTCAGCCGGTATTTGCGACTAATCAAGTGATCCATGTCAAAACCACAATCACCAACAAAGGTAACACAGAAGTGACAGATCCAATAGTCATGATACCTAAGCCTGGTAGCACTGTTCAAGATACAATGAATACTTTTGCCGATATCACCGATGTCAAAAGCTCAGCTGGTACTGCTTCTTCAATACAACAAAACGATTTTGTTGGTAATCAGTTTGCCATTTATCAACTCAAAGGCGCAACCTTGAAGCAAGGTGATACAGTCACTTATACCTATAACTATAAGATTTCTGATATCGATAAATTCACAACAGATACCTTGACTTTAACTGATGTTATCCAGCGTAGCGATAGATCAGCTACCCTAGGGCAATCTAATACCGTGACGTTGCGTAAGACTGTTGCCCCAACTATTTTATCGGTCCCTACTTTGGACTTTGGGCAACACAAAGTCAGTACCGATACGAACTTTAATTTGACTGATGCTAGCAAAAAGCAGGCTCAATTAATGATTTATAACCCAGCCAGCTATAAGGGCAATTGGACCTTGAGTGCACAACTGTCGCCTTTCAAACTCAATGGTACTGATAATGACCCCGAGATTACTAATAACTTTAAGTTAAATCTGGGGCAGCCTAGTCTTTACGACGCCGATAAGTCGGGATCTGATGAAGCCTATAATTTAAGTGATTACTACACAGGTCAAACTTTACAACAAATTGAAACGTACCATACGAGTCAAGAGTTAACGTCAGATAATATTGCCCAAGTAGTTTATTATCGCGATGGTTCGATTGAGGATCAGACGGCCCCAACGAATCTAGTGTTAAATTATCAACCAGAGACTACTAGCACCAATAGTAGTAACAGTGATGATAGTACTGATGGTGAAGACACAAAATCTACCAATAATGTGACTTTGCGCTCACCAAATGTCCTAAAAAGTGGTAAATATACCGCAACAATGACCTATTCAATCACTTCTTCGTTAGAATAAGCATAATAAAAGCGACTGCAAATAAAATCTGCAGTCGCTTTTATTGTTTAAATAATTCAATCTTAAACGTGTTCCAAAAGGCAACGCCCTCACCTAACCACGAATCATTCAACTGAATTATCTAATTGCCAATCAATTGTGCCTTGATACTTATCAACTTTGATATTATTCGCAGGGTTATAAACCTGCAAAACCAAACTCGTCTTATCGTCTGCCAAAACATCATTACCCCGTCGCGAGGCAGGCACCGTGTACCAACTATCAGAGATATCATAAATATATCCACCGCCTGCTGTCGCTGAAACAGTATAGGATTGATTAATGACATCTTGTCCGTTCTTGTCACCTGGTGAAATAATTGGATTCAAGGATCTACTCAACTGAAGTGCTTCTTGATTCACTGTATTATTAAGACCATGGACCATGTGGTAATAAATGAAATAAGCTTCACCGGTAGTTAATAACGGATTCTCACTTTTTTCTGGTTTAAGTTGTGAGGCTTTCGCATTTAAAATCCAGGTTGAATCATTGCCACCATTAGTGACAACTTGCAGTTTATTTGAAGCATTATTTCGCGCAAGCTTGGTTGGCGCATATTGCCAAATATCCGTGTGCGGCTTGGCTCGAATCCCGTAATTGATTTCAGTCGGCACATTCAAAGCTAAGGTTATCGGTTTATAATGATAGGTCACCGTGTAATTCTTACTGGCTGGCAACGTGAAGGTGACGCGACCAGACGTCAGCACATCACTTGCCTTAAAATGATAGGCCGGCATCTGGTCGGAAGTGATCGTGGTACTCCCGACCTTTGCATAAAAGCCCGAATTAGTTGAATTTTCACCTTCGGCAACCGTTACATAAGCCAATTCATAATCGTGGATCAATTTAGGATATACAGAGACATTGTAGCGATCGTCTCGCTGCAGCAAATAATTATATGGATCCATTGTTGGTGCCCCGAAAAAGCTAATATTCCAAGGTAATCGAACGAATATTCCGGTACGATCAACTGGGAACTGCTTAGCGCCATTTTGATAATATAGCTTACTAACAGGCGGTCCGTCTACTTGATCCACCAGCTTTACGGAAGCCCCATCCCCCACTTGGAAAGTATGCTCTAAAATATTAGAACTGGCACCAAAATTATCTACTGCTCGAATCTGGATGATATAGCGCCCAGTATTCTTAGCAACATTGTACGGCAGATCCCAAGTAATGGTTTGATCATTAGCAGTTTGGCTAGGGTCACTGCCTAAAGGTCCATGATTTAAGGTACTATCATTCAATGGAAAGCCCTTCTCATCCGTACTTAATTTTCGCCACAATAATGCTTGATGAACGTAATTAGAATAGCCGTAATTAGGTACATCGCGTTTTTTCAATGCCCGCCAACCTTGATTATCAGAAACGGCTACCGTTCCATAGCCAAATCGCCCATCGTCAAATGGACCCCAATTGACCTTATTAATATCCTTATCATCTGGAACAATACGATATTGCATATTTGCTTGCCAAGCATTTTGACTATAAATCGTCCCGGCAAAATGAATGGTTGTATCGACGGCCGTATTGGTCTCCGGTGTTCTAGCCCAATTGAGCTTAGGCGGTTCCACATGCTGATTGACTGTAATAAAACTACCATTGACCACATTCCCGTTTTGAACATATGACGAAGAATTGGTATTACCCTTAAAATCTTGCGATGACCGCGCCGATGCGTTGTAGTAGACCTTAACGTCTTGGTTAAAGTGTGTATTCATAAAGGGTACAAATTGATCACTCTTAACGAAACCAACCTGATTATTGGCTATCTCAGTGGGGTCATGGTCCGCATCGGCAGTTAATGGCAGTAACGCCGTTGATTTATCATTCGTGATATCCGCATGATTAAAGAAATCAATAACCCGGAAGAACCGTTTTTGATTCTCTGAATTCGTCTGAACGCTAGCACTATCACTGGATTTTCCATTCCAACCATCAATTTGCGTAAATGTTTTAGGCGTCTTCGAATCATAAGTCATGTCGACACGTCTCGTATAAAAATTAGGCCCATCTAACGCCATATCGCCGGTATCTAAAGGATCATAGCGGCCATAAATCCGATCACCATGAAGAAAATCCCACCCTGTACCTGTCGTGACCCATTGCTGATCGGCTTCTTGGAACTCAGCTTCTCCCGTGGTCGGATCATTCTTATATTGGCCATTATTGTCTTTTTGTTGTTTGATGTTAAATGACTTTAAGGGATCATAAAGGCGCGTTAACGGATTTTGACTGTCAGCATCTCGTGCCTGAGTCACGTGATCGATCGGCGAGAAATAAGAACTCCAAGTACTTAAGTCTTGTTGATCCTTGGCATCTACCAGTGATCCAGAGGCATTATCATTCACAGCGGCCATATACCAGCCTTGATGAAAAGTCGTTGCCAAATACATTTTAGGGGCGCGCATATCATCATGCATATAAGCGCGATAATGCTGGCCCCATTTATTGTTATAGTTGGGTGGCAATGATCCTCGCGTCAATACTTTATTAGGCGAATCATCGGCCGCAGCTAAATAATTCGATTTGGTCTTGGAATTATCTGGGAAATAGGTCTGGTTAGCATTGATTTCATCGGTGCTCCAATTGCCACTATATCGCGTCATATCAAATTTAGCCCAACCAGATACGATACCGTTCAAATTAAAAATCCCCGTCATTCCAAGAGGAAACAGAATTCTAAGCAGCGTATTGTTAAACACTTGCCAAGCAACACCCCAAGCAGTCCCAGCTGCACCAGTGATCCCGTTAAATACATCTAAACTACCCTTGATAGCATCAATTAGTGGTTTGATCAAATCTTGTAACATAGGAATGTTAATAGACTCAATAAATCCGGTAATCTTCGTTAATGAGTTTTTCAAATTTGTCACGGCCGCTTGAATCGAAGCAATCGGAATATGATCATTCATTTTGCTGGGCTGCCAAGAGTCTGTTAATTTAACTCCGCCAATTGGTAAGTAGATCTTACTAGGATCTTTGGCATCCACCCCAGCGTATTCTGGATAAAATTGTAAAGGAAAAGACAAAATCCCCAGGTTAAAAGCACCTAGGACCCCATTAATCAGGGCATAGATTGGATCCGCTAAGTTACCTAAAAAAGCACTTGAAGGGATAAACGTATCCGATGCCCCGGTTTGGTTCCAATCTAATGATTTCAAAAAAGCAGCCGCATCAACACCATCGGGTAAACTCACTTGAACATGGGCCCCATAATTGCCCTTCTGATAATCACCATAAGCAGTTAGCAAGGGATCAATCAACAAATTGGCTGATTGCGGCATATACCCAGACATGACCACTTGCCCATCACGCCAAGGTGAATTCCCATTACTTGCCCGAATATAACCGGTATAAAAAGCACCTGGATCTGAAGTCGAAATCGAACCAATATGATATCCTGTCTGATAACGCAAACTCATGTTAGAAAGCCGATCATAGTTATTATTGTTGAAAACACCATCCCAGGGTTTGACTCGTGGAATCGTACGCACGGTTTTCAAATATAAGTGCGGCACATTGCTATTCGGATTTTGAATGGTCTCTACTTGATTGGTCGTAATACCAGCACTATTATCTTGCCCAAGGCGAGGATAATATTCGGCACCAAATAACTTCTTAGTCGTGTCAACTTCACCAGAAGTCGGTTCATAGTTATATTGAGACTGAGTGGCATAAACTGAATAACTTGCATTGGCGGCCATTATCTTAGCCGTATTGACTTGCGCATTGACCGCACTATCAATTTGCGGGTAACGGTTTACTAGTGAAGACAACATAAATAATGTGGCCATGACTTTGACAGCACTATCAGCATATTGTCTTTGGTCATCTGGTGTCTGTGTAAAAGTGCTAGCCAGTAAGCCTTTGAGATAGTTTTCCAAAATGCCAAGATTGCCCTTTTGATAAGCTGCGTCAATCTTCGTCTGTAACTCAGCTTGTTTATCATTCAGTGCTAAGTTACGTTGCTGCTGCAAGAACTGTTGAGCAGCATATTCTGTGCTGATTTTTGTTGGCTCATTTGCTTGTGCCTTTTCCGCCTGATTAGCCGTCACTAGCAATGTCAACATAAGAATAGCCACAAAAATCACTATATAACGGACTTTTTTAGATTGATCCACTCGATGCATCACTTTTACCTTCCCCCCAAAACAATTACGCTTATTTAAAGCTTGAATTGTAAATTCAAGAGATAAAAATAGGTCCTCAACAAATTTTTAGTAACTATTAGTCGGCCTAAGTATATCATTTTAATATTTAAAGGCTTAATAATTAGTACTATATTGAATTTAAGTATATTTAACCCATATTTATATAAATAAATTAATATAGATATGATGTCATCAAATGATACAAAAAAACAGCTGGCCCAAAATTAATACTTTGCAACCAACTGCTTTAATTTACGGATATTATATTTTTGAATTACGATAAGCCTATTTTTTTCGAAACTTATCAAGTGCTGCTTTAACCTCACCCATCGCTTCGGGCTTGATCATGCCCATCGCCTTAGGCACTATCGACATAAGATACACTGTATCTAATTTATTTTGATCGTGGCGTTGACTTACTTCATCGATCAACTGTGTCATCTGTTCTGTTTGGTCAGGCTTGGTCCGTTCCAAAACAAATTTTTTTAATTTATCTGTCTGTTCTGACATTTGATCACCTCCGCTTAATATTTTCGGGGCATGATATGACTATCCAAATAGCCGCCCCGTTTAATTTTAACAATCCCATAGGTCCCTAACAACGAATTTAGCTGATCTGTTGCTGTTGTCTGTGATTGCTGTGTATTCGTATTGCCAAATAGTTTTTTTGTCGTTGTGGGGCTTTGCTTTGAGTCAGCTGACGCTGATTTTTCATCACGATAAATTCTTTCCTGAACAGGTGCAAATTCATAAGTCAGCGTTATTTTACGAGCCAACAAACGTCCCCGGGCAATATCTTCATTAATATCTTCCAAAGCTTGGATACCATTGCCATTGGCGCCCGCTAAATAGCTTGGTAAATAATTCGCAGGATCATCGTCCAAAGTTAGCTGACTCTGCTGCCAATTAACCCGATATTCCCGAAAGGACTTAGGATAGCTAAACCGGTCATGCTTGGGATCCGTTGCAATCTTAGTACTGGCTAACTGATAAACCGAGCGCGCTTCGGTCGTCTGATACTTTGTGATCAAGGTCAATTGACGTTGGTAAACATAAGTTAATAACGCCCGATGAGAGCGGCCATTGCCATTGGTTGGTGCCCGATTCAAAGTATCCACTGCTTCAATAGGATCAGCGGTACCGACATCGGCCAATAGTTCTCTTAGTGAACCGACAACTTCACGATCGGTAATCAATAAAGATTGATCTAGATCCAATGCAAACCCAGCAATCGCTGTCGGCGGTAAAAAATAGATTGACGTTGAACTAGCCGTATTTGCCTGTCTCAAAGCTTGGTAGCCAGCACTTTGAAATCTTGTTACCGCAACATATTGTAATGGTCCCTGCTCGATTTCACTAGCTTGCGGCACACTAGCAATCGCGTGCTGCTGGGCTTCTGATAGACCACTACGTTGCCGCTTCAATGCCATCAGCGTATCAAAAGCCTTCGCTTCAGCATCGATTGCCGCTTGAACTTTAGCTGTTGTTTTTTTCTCTGCTGCTGTCACAGTTTGACTCGAAACCGCTAAATCTGCTAACTTGGCTTGAAAAATTAAGCTCTCATTTTGTCTTGCATTCAATTGCAAGGTTATTTGTTCAATTTGACTTTGAATTTCGGATAGTTGTTGATCAAAAGACTGCTCAATATCATTCTGTCGTTGTAAAGATTGTTGTAGCTGTTGTTGCCCGTTTTGTAGTTCCTGTGCATAATAGGCTTGCGTTGCCTGAGTTTGTGCTGCTGCCTGGTCTGTGCCAACTGCCACATTATCTTGCAACCGACGTAATTCGGCACTAGCTGTATTGACACGTTGCTGTAAATCAGCGTTTGTTTGTTGATTTGCGGTCAACTGCGTAGCCTTATTTTGAACCAATTTCTGACGTTGTGCCGTCAATTCCTGATAATGCTTCTCTAGGGCTGCCGCCTGTTGCTGGGCTTGCGCCAATCCAGCGGTTAATTGTTGTTGATATTCCGTCACGGCTTGACGTTGCTGCTGGTTTTGCTGCTGATCTTGTTGTAATGCTAATTGCGTCAGTTTGGTCCGCTGCTGGGCTTGTTGGTATGCCGCTTTAGCGGCCTCGAGCTTGGGGTCACTTACAGTTTGTTCTTGGTGCGCAATCGGGATAGTGGGATGAGGGATCAATGGCTGCCGGCTATAATCAGGCATGCCATCAGCCTGTGTTGCCGATAGATTCACGCCCAACGCATCAGCCAAAGAAGCACTAAATAGTAAAGGTTTCGGCTGGAAATTCATCAAATCTGTCGTTTTATCCTCTGCCATTGTGGCCCCTCCTTGATCACGTATTTATCTTCTTAAATTATACCGCGAATAATCTGTCTTTGCGCAGCAATTCAATTTCAAAAAACTTTTTATTTATAACTTGAGTGCGTCACTTACTGAAAAAAGAACTATAATGAGTCATAGAGGCGATTATAATGACTGATTTATCAGAAAAAATTATGACAAAGGGTTATTTAACTGCGGAAGATTCTGCAGATATTGATAACGGTGAAAAAGGTCAAGCATTATGTGATAAACTTGATAAAGAGTTGCATGATGCTGGGAAAGATCCATATCTAGCTTTTGAATTATTCGACTATGAAAATGGGATCATCAAAGGTATTATCTTCAACATGGATATCATCAAAACACGTGAAGATGCCATGGATAAGCTCTCCGAAGTATCCCACAATAAAGAAGTTAAAATCACACAACAAGCCGAAGAAGAAATCAACGAAATCGGCAAAGCTTAAACAGAGCGTGAGAATCATCGGGTAGTTTTCGAGCACCAACCTAGACTTGCGTGGTGGGGGAACTTTCCCACGAGTAAGTCGTAGTTGAGTGAGAAAACTGATGATTCGAGCGCATTTAATCAGAGCGTGAACAGTGCTGGGTAAGCGTTGCGCATTAATCTAGAATTATGCAGTAGGTGCTTGCACCTGCAAGTAATTCGTAGTTAAGCAAAACGATTGGCACTGTGAACGCGTTTAGAGCGTGAAAATCATCAACTAATTTCAAAATAATTCATTTTTTACTTGACGTACACTTGCCTACATGGTTAAATGAGAAATAAGTTAATCAAAGATGAGAAAAGAAAGGAAGTTTTCAGCATGACAATGACACGATCTTTAAGTTTACATACTTGGACTTCCGCTGCTTGGTGGCAAAGCCACTAGCGGTGGATCGTGTTTGATACGGTCTACCAAACGTAGACCGTATCTATGCTGAGACCTTCTTACTATAGCTCGCATGGATCGGTAATTCGATTTATGCGGGCTTTCTTTATCTTCAAAAAGACGCACCCGCAAAGAAATATTGTGGCTGCGTCTTTTTAATTACTTAATTTATTTCTAGGAGGAATGGAAATGAAACGACTTTATGCATCCATCTTAATTATACTGATTTTTCTCGGTGTGGCTGGCTTCTCATTTAAAGCCAAAACCGCTGGGCAAACACAAGCTAAGCAACTACCAACAATTGGCATTTTACAAACCCTATCGCAGCCAGCGCTAGATGATATCACCAAGGGCACCATCGACCAGCTAGCTAAACGCGGCTATCAAGATGGTAAAACCGCGCATATCACTGTCTTAAATGCCCAAGGCGATCAAAGTAATCTAAAATCCATGGCCGAAAAATTAAACACTAAAAACCCCGACCTAACCATTGGTGTGGCAACACCCGCAGCCCAATCACTGGCAAACATTCAAAAATCTACCCCAATGATCATGGGTGCGATCACCGATCCGGTTTCAGCTGGTCTTGTTAAAGACTTAGCTCATCCTGGCGCCAATATTACCGGTATTTCTAACCGTAATCCGACAAATGCTCAGATTGCTTTAGTTCACAAAATCATGCCTAATGTCAAAACTTTAGGTGTCATTTATACGGCTGGCAGTGTTTCCTCACAAACTACCGTAGACCAATTAAAAACGATTGCCCCGAAATATGGGCTGACGATCAAGCCTTATACGATCAGCACCACGAACGACTTAGATCAGGTCTCCCAACAAATGTTAAAAGAGGTCAAGGCGGTTTACATTCCCCAGGATAATAACGTCGCCAGTGCGATGAAAACTCTTGTAAAGAATGCCAACATCGCTCGTGTACCTTTATTCCCACCGGCAGGGACCATGGTTCACGACGGTGGTCTAGCTACGATTGGTGTCAATCAATACAAGCTCGGGGTCGCCACTGGCAATATGGCCGCTGATGTTTTGGAAGACAAGGCAAAACCAGCCACAACGCCTGTTAAGGTCATTGATAAAGGTGAATTAGTCTTGAATCTGAAAGCCGCCAAGCAACTCGGTATCCAAATTCCCGAAAACTTGATTCATGAGGCACAAACGAAAGGAGAACTGATCAAATGAGTTTAGTAACTTCAGCAATTGGACAAGGTCTATTATATGGTATCTTAGGTATTGGTTTATTTTTAAGTTTTCGAATCTTGCGGTTCCCAGATATGACCATTGAAGGTTCGTTTCCGGTGGGCGCCGCCGTCTGCGTTACGGCTATTACCAATGGCCTCTCGCCTTTAATTGCGACGCTGCTGGCATTTATAGCTGGTGGTCTAGCCGGACTGGCAACAGGTTTACTCTACACTAAAGGTAAAATTCCAGTTTTATTAGCGGGTATTTTAGTGATGACGGCGATTTATTCTGTTAATCTTCGCGTCATGGGAAAATCAAACGTTTCTCTGCTCAATGCCAAAACACTGTTTACCAGCCGGCTTTATGATCAGTTACCACCCTATTTTAACAGTATTATTTTGGGTATATTGACGGTAGCTTTGACTTTTGTCCTCTTAACATTTTTCTTAAAAACAGACTTGGGTCAAGCTTTTATCGCTACTGGAGACAATGAAGATATGGCTCGTTCGCTAGGGATACATACCGATACCATGAAGATTATTGGCCTCGTGGTCTCTAATGGGTTTGTCGGTTTATCCGGTGGCTTGATTGCCCAAAATGACGGCTATGCTGATGTCAATATGGGCATGGGTGTCATCGTCATTGGTTTAGCTGCAGTTGTCATTGGTGAAGTCGTCTATGGCGACCTTACCATGACCCAACGGTTGCTAGCTGTGATCTTTGGCAGTATCATTTATCGTATTGTGATTTTATTCGTGCTCCAACTTGGCTTCAATACCAACGATTTAAAGCTGATCTCAGCTATCGTATTAGCTTTAGCCCTAATGTCACCTGCTTTGAAAAATAAATTTCAGCTACAAAAATTAATCCAGCGAGGAGTGGCCCGTCATGAACAAACAGCCAATGTTACAACTAAATAATGTGACCGTTACCGTTAACAACGGCGGTCAAGACATCGATATTCTGAAAGCCATCAACTTAAATATTTACCCCGGAGATTTTGTAACCATTCTCGGGACGAATGGCGCTGGTAAAAGTACCCTTTTCAACGTCATCAGCGGCCACCTCACCCCTACTTCCGGACAGATTTTATTAAATGGCGAAGATGTTACCAAATTTTCTGAAGAAAAACGCGCAAAGTACATTTCCCGGGTTTTCCAAGATCCTAAGTTAGGAACAGCCCCCAGAATGACCGTCGGCGAAAATCTATTACTGGCGCAAAAACGCGGCCAGCACCGCGGGTTAAAACTGCGCAAATTAAAACAGCAGCGCCAAGAACTTGTTAAGGAATTGAGCCTTTTTGAAAATGGTTTGGAAAATCGTTTTGAAACCCCAACTGGAGATCTGTCCGGCGGTCAACGTCAAGCTTTGAGTCTAGTGATGGCCGTTTCTTCAGAACCAGATCTCCTTTTATTAGATGAACATACAGCTGCCCTAGATCCTAAAACCAGTGCGCAACTCATGACGTTCACCAATCAAGTAATTTCTGAACGTCAGCTCACTTGTCTTATGATCACCCACCATTTAGACGACGCCCTAGCCTACGGTAATCGCCTCTTAGTCCTGAATGCTGGTCAAATTGCCGAAGACTATGACCAAACAACCAAAGCTAATCTTTCCAAAGAAGATATGCTAGAGTTCTTTGATAGTGCCATTGCATAGGTGTAGCGTAAGAAATTATGTCTAATATAATAATAAAAAAACTCACCGAAGTGCCACTAAAACAAAGACAACAATTCTTCCAAAATCATTGGGGAAATACTAAAATGGTGATTTCTAGTGGCACCTATAACCTGGATGCTTTACCTGGATTTGTACTTTTGAAAGATAATAAAATCGTAGCTTTAATCACATATGTCAATCAGCGTTTCGAAGTTGAGATTATTTCGTTAGATAGTGTCATTGAAAATCAAGGTTATGGTACTCAATTGATCAATTATTTGGAGCGCTATGTTAAGAATCAAGGTGCCAAAATAATTACTTTGGTTACGACTAACGATAATTTGACTGCTTTAAAGTTTTATCAAAAGCGTGGTTACCGTATTGTTGCTATTTTTCCAGATGCTGTTGATCGCGCTCGTCAGACCAAACCGGAAATTCCCCTAAAATCAGACGCCGGCATTCCAATTCATGATGAATTGAAACTTGTAAAAACTCTTATTTAATAAAACATTTTAGCTAGTATTTGTTAAACATGGTATAATATAGACATCAAAAAGGAAGCCCCTCTAAATTTAGGACTTCCCGTGCAAGCCGCTTCAAAGGCGGTGGCTAGTGTCAGATCGATTTTTAGTTGTCCCGTAACCTGCCAAAGTTACAGCGGGGCGGCTTTTTTTATTTGTAGTGCTTGTCGATGTATGTCAGAGTAACCAAAAACACCACAACCTCATAAAAGGATTGTGGTGTTTTTGTCTACGCTATTTACTGTCGTGCTTTATCTAAAGCTTGGGTCATATCCCAAATCAAGTCAGTTTTATTTTCGATTCCTACCACAAAACGCACAAGTCTATCTGTGACGCCGATCTTAGCCAAGGCTTCATCAGGGTAGGGTTCATGGGTCATGGTTTTAGGCTGACATACCAGACTTTCCACGCCGCCTAAGCTAACGGCCAAATCAATCATTTGTAGAGCATCGAAGAATACCCCTAAATCGACTTCTGGTTCGACCTCAAAGGATAAACAGGCGCCTAATCCATTGGCTTGCTTTTGCTGAATAGCAGCTTCTGTACTAGAATACCACCCCGGATAGAGCACGCGGGCGACTGCAGGGTGTTTATCCAATGTTTCCCGCAAATATTTTAGATTTTCCTGCTGTCGGTCTAAGCGCAACGCCATGGTTTTCGTGCCGCGAATCAGCGTATAACTGTCGAAAGGACTTAAGGTAGCGCCTAATGTATTTTGATAAAACGCAAATTTTTCCGCCAAACTATCGTTATTACACACTATAAAACCGGCCGACAAATCCGCATGCCCACCATAAAACTTAGTAGCAGAATAGGCAACGACATCTGCCCCTAGAGATAAGGGCTTTTGCAGATAGCTCGTCATGAAAGTGTTATCCACTACCAGCAATGCACCATGAGCGTGGGCCAACTCAGCTACATGAGCAATATCAATCACGCGTAACGTAGGATTAGCTGGTGTTTCTAGAAACACGATTTTTGTATTTGGTTCAAAGTCTGAATCGCTCAATTGATTCAAATCCGTTTGAAATTGACAGGAAATTTGTTTCTTCTGGAAGAAATCGATGAAATATCGGTAAGTACCACCATAGATATTGCTGGAACTGATCACGTGGTCGCCGGGCGCCAGCAGCTCAAAAATGGTACTTAATGCTGCCATGCCAGACGTAAAGCCATAAGCGTGTTTTGCACCTTCTAGACGAGCCACTAAGTTTTCAGCTTTTTGACGCGTCGGATTTTGTGTTCGTATGTACTCATAGGCACCCTGATGATCAATATCCTTAAAACGATAAGTCGTTGATAAGAAGATTGGGGGCATGATAGCGCCGTACTCATTCTTTCGCGCGGGTACACCTTGAACAGTTAAAGAATCAAAGGCGAGTGCATGATCAGTTTCAACTTTTACCATATTTCAACCTACTTTCTACCTATTTCGTTTTTGTTTTAATTGTGTGACTAACCGATCAGTCGCTGTCTGAACATTTTCTGGACTCGTCGCCAAATTCAAACGAATATAAGTCTGATCTTTGGGCGAGAACCAAGCACCATAATCGACCGCTAAACCACAGGTCTCTTGAATAAATTTTTCCGTTTCCTCTGGTTGAATGATCGGAGCCAAATCCACATAGCTTAAATAAGTGCCCTGCAAATCAGATACAGTGATTTCGGGGACATTCTCAGCCAAAGTGTCTTTTAAATATTGATAGTTATAACGGATCACGGCCAATAACTTATCGAACCAAGCCTCACCTTCGTTATAAGCAGCTTCTGTCGCAACTTGACCCAGCAGGCTGCCCTCAACAATATGTTGACCTTCCGCAAAGGCATCATACGATTGACGTAACTTTTCGTTAGGAATGATCACATGAGAATTCAATAATGCCGCCAGGTTGAAGGTTTTTGAAGCGGCGTTTAAAACAATCACTTGATCTGCATAAGCCCCATCGGCCACTTTCAATACGGACGTAAAGCGCTGCTTGCCAATTTCAAAATCTTGATGGATCTCATCAGAGACCAGCTGTACCCCATAAGTGTGACAAAGCTTTAAAACGGCTTCTAATTCAGCCTCTGACCAAATACGGCCCACAGGATTATGCGGCGAGCAGAAGAGTAATAATTTAATGTCCTCATGTTGGAACGTTTTTTCCAAGTTAGCAAAATCGATCTGCCAGCCTTGATCACCATTTAGCAGATCCACAGAAACAACTTTACGCCCTTGATGTTCGATAGCTTCCGTAAAGGGGTAGTATACCGGCTGCAAAACGGCTACCTTTTCGTTGGGTTCAGTCAGCCAATTGACGACACGATACAAAGAGTTGACCACACCAGTGTCAAAGCGGATCCAATCTTGCTGCAAAGTCACCTCATGACGCCGCTTCTGCCAATTTATAAAAGCATCATAATAGCTCTGGGGTGTGAAAGAATACCCAAAAGTCCCGGCCTGTGCTCGAGCAACAAGGGCATCTTGAACCGCTTGGGGTGCTTTAAACTCCATATCGGCCACCCACATTGCCAAAAGATTGGCGTCCCCATACTTGTCTTGTAATAGATCCCATTTTACCGAATTCGTATTATGCCGATCCACCACGTGCTCTGCTACAAATTGTTTCAACTCACCTGATAATGGTGCAACCATTGTTTATCGCTCCTTTTTGTTTATCATCATATGTCCCAGACTGCTTTAGCTGTATTTACAACTAATTGAAGTTTGCGCCATTGATCGGCTTCCGTCAACCGATTCCCTTCTTCGGTGGAAGCAAAGCCGCATTGGGAAGATAAGCAAAGCTGCTCTAAAGGGATGTACTTAGCTGCCTCATGGATCCGCGCAATTAATTGCGTCTGTGCTTCCAGTGCTGGTTTCTTAGAGGTTACTAAGCCGAGTACCACCCGTTGATGATTCAAGCCATTAGCCGCAATTTTGGCTAAAGGTTCAAAGCCGCCAGAACGGGCATCATCGTATTCTAAGAAATAACCGTCAATGTGGAGTTGCGCTAGGTACTCAGCGACGGGGTCATAAGCCCCGGCACCGGCCCAGGTTGAGTCGTAATTGCCCCGGCAAACGTGCATGGTCAAAGTTAAGTCTTCTGGCTTGTTGTCGGCGATGGCATTGATGGCTCTTACGGCGGCTTCAGCTAACGGCACTAAGTCTGGATTCAATGTACCTTCAGAGAAGCTAGCCCACATCCCCCATGACGTGTCATCGATTTGCAAATAACGGCAGCCCAGATCATAAAAATGCTGGATCGTCTTTTGATAGGCCAAGACTACATCGGCGACGAAAGCGTCTAAATTGTGATAATGGGTGTCTACAATTTTAGCGTCATCGCTCGGAAAGAAAACTGATGGGCTGGGGATTGTTTGTTTTGCGGTGACACCATCAGGGACAATACTTTGTAAATATTCAAACCCGGCAAAAAAGGGATGATCAGGATTGTAAGTGATCTTATCAGTGATCTTGATGCCGCCCCTACGCGTCTCTTCACCGTTGAAATTATAACCGTGGGCTGGAGTGAAAAATTCAGCCCCATTTAAACCATCATAAAAATCTAAATGCCACCAACTCCGTCGAAACTCTCCATCTGTGACATCTTTTAAGCCCAATTCAACCTGTTTTTTCACGATCCGTTTAATTTCTTCATCTTCCACGTGATGCAACTCTGCTTCAGAGAACTTATGTGCTTGAAAATCAGCCCGAGCTTGCTTCAATCTTGCTGGGCGTAACAGGCTACCGACCACATCATAGCGGTTAGGAAACTTAGTTTTAACAATAGTTGACATATGAATCTCTCCTTCTAAAAAATAATTTTGTGCCATAACATTAATAACAATAAAAAAACGCCCCCAGAAATTAAAAACTTCCAAGGACGATCGATCTCGTGTTACCACCTTAATTTTTAACCAGCTCACACTAGTTAACTCAAAGAGTACAGTCGGCCGTAAAACCCGACTAGACTCCAGCGCTGTAATGGGCGCGCCCAATATCACCTTATGTCGTGTCGCCACTCGGCAATATTTCGCTTCAAGACCATTTTCATAAGTCCCCGCACGTTTACTCACACCAACCATAAACTCTCTTTGCTTTGGGTCACTTATTACTTATCTTTTCATTGCTTTTTAATTAAATATTAATGTTGTATCTATATTACTAATCAAGTTATTATCTGTCAACCCTATAATTGCAATTTATTTATCTCTAACCGTAAAACGGCTATGAATCGCGCTTGGTTGTTCTAATTCATCTAAAATAGCTGCAGCCATATTGCCCGTACTAATTTGTGAATTGCCCGCTTCATCAACTAATAATTCATCTTTGCCACGCAGATAGCCCGTTTTGGGACCAGTTGGAAAAGCCATTGCAGGTGAAACCGCGATCCAATTGACTTCTGGATTCATTTGCAAATAAATATACTCAAAATACTGATAGCGCGCGCCATCGAACCAAGGCTGCTGCGCTGTTGTTGCATCAAACGTATGGTAAATGACCTGCCCATTAATCTCTAGACTAGAACTACCAATGATAAATAAAGCTATTGCCTGCGTGTCTCTTAATAGATGCATGATATGTGTCGCCATATCCAGATGCAAATAGCCCTTCCCCGAACCCCAAGGGACAGATAAAGCATCAACAATCGCATCAAATGGCACTAAATCAGCCGCCGTTAAGTCAAATGTGTCTTTCACTAACAAGTGTGCCTCATCACCTAATTTGGCTTTAGCTTTGGCTTCATTGCGCACAATCGCCACTGGTTCATGGCCGCGTGCTTGCGCTTCTTGATAAATGAAAGCACCAGCACGGCCAGCACCGCCTAAAATACCGATTTTCATAATTATGCCTCCTGAATCATTATTAGAAACGATCAATTGGCTTCATTATATAAAGTTCAAACCAAAAAGCCTATTAATTACGCTTGAACGTCTGCAATGCCTGCGCCACGAAATCTGTTGGCAGCTGACCCGGTGCCGAAAGCTGTTGACCAACACTGGCAAAAGTCAAAGCTGAAGGAAAAATATTGCCACTAACACGGGTTATTTTGCCTAAATTACCCATGCCCATAATAGCCAGTGGCTGCTGTAAATGATCAGCCGCCCAATCAGCAGCTTCAAAAATCGTCAGCACGTCTTGGCGAGAGCGGGGTTGGACGGCAATTTTCAATAGTTGCGCGGGTAAAGCTGCCATCTCTTGAAGTAATTCTTTGAGATCAGCCAGTTTAGGGGTGCGTTCAAAATCATGATAACTTAAAATCACCGGCCGACTTAAAAGCCCACTTGCTTTTAAGATTTGGCGGCGTACTTCGTGATCCATGGTGTACTCTAAATCAATGGCATCCGATAATTCTTGTCGTAAAATCAATTGATATTGCTTCAAATAAGCCTCGGCATCCCCACTGAAATTGCCACCTTGAGCCTGAGTCCGTACCGTAGCTAGCAAAGCTTTATTAGCCGCTTTCAAGTCCATTTTCATACCTTGGGCAGCCTTAAAAATAGCTGCATCCGATACCGTTTCAGTCATATAATCTAGGCGCCATTCAGCAATAGCTGCCGCTGGATCAGCAATAACTGCCTGACATTGTGCCCGCACTTCAGCTAAAGTAGCCCCAGTAAGTGGCGCGGCAATTTTAGTTGGTTCAAGGCCACCGACAGTTACTGCACCTAAATTGATTGCTGTTTGCATCACGTTACCTCGTCTCATTTTTAATTAATCCTAGCATATTTTGAATTATGCTGTCTGTAGGGAAAAGGCCTAGATTCAAAGAACAAATGGTCCCACTGATAACTCAATTCCAACCGATACTTTTAAATTACAATTAGGCTTACCAAGTTTGTTTAATGCCGAAAATAATAATTTTTATAATTTAAGCCAATATTATACAGGTGGTACTCTGGGATTAATTCAGAAAAATCACACGAGTGAACCCATCTTCTCTGAAGATAGCGCACAAGTGGTGTACAGTAAAAATTCTACTTTTAAGACAGACACTCATGTACCCACCAATTTAGTCCTA
The DNA here is from genome assembly GCF_047943045.1 of Agrilactobacillus fermenti. Classification (GTDB taxonomy): domain Bacteria; phylum Bacillota; class Bacilli; order Lactobacillales; family Lactobacillaceae; genus Agrilactobacillus; species Agrilactobacillus fermenti. The sequence goes on from NZ_CP181347.1 coordinate 2,286,602, forward strand.
AACTACCAGCCGGGTAATGCGGATACTAGCAATACCAACAACATTACCTTGACCACGCCAAATCAATTAAAGCCGGGTAAATATGTTTCAACGATGACCCATAATATGACTATTTCAACTAAATAGAGTTGACGAGTTAAAAAAAGAACATAACTGATATTTTTTCAGTTGCGTTCTTTTTGGGTGATGAGGGTAAGCATGTTGTTGCTTGTAATTTACATTCCAGTTCTATTAGATAAAAACGAGCTCATTCAAGTGTTTCTTGATCAAGATCATCGTCATTTACATTCCATCTTTATTAGATAAAAACCTATGCCTGGGGTTCTAAATCTAGCAGCGGTATCTGGATTTACATTCCAGTTCTATTAGATAAAAACCAAAACGTTCAGTTTTAAACTCAAAAAGGGCAAAAATATTTACATTCCAGTTCTATTAGATAAAAACACAAGATGGTGGGTATCACAGTGCCGGTCATCGAATTTACATTCCAGTTCTATTAGATAAAAACTCAATGATTCTTTGTCGCAAAGCGGCGTCTTGGATCGATTTACATTCCAGTTCTATTAGATAAAAACTGATTTAGGAAAGCTTGAACTGACAATCTATAAAAAATTTACATTCCAGTTCTATTAGATAAAAACGTCTAAACGGATAAAGGGCAAGGGCAAGCTGAGTAATTTACATTCCAGTTCTATTAGATAAAAACCCGGCACCCCAGCCCCAAATTCATTGATGGACTTGATTTACATTCCAGTTCTATTAGATAAAAACGCTGCTAAGACCGCTGGTTATTCACCGCATAATATATTTACATTCCAGTTCTATTAGATAAAAACTTGTGGTTTAAGTCCATATCCTCAATGTCTTGGGTAAATATTTACATTCCAGTTCTATTAGATAAAAACAAAAAGAAAGTCAATATCCACTTTTAATATCTCAGAGATTTACATTCCAGTTCTATTAGATAAAAACAAGGCCATACAAGGTATTCTGCCGTTTATCAAGTCATTTACATTCCAGTTCTATTAGATAAAAACTTTTATCCAAACTGTAAAAAACAGTGGCTTAACATATTTACATTCCAGTTCTATTAGATAAAAACTAGTAAAGAAGATAAAGCGAAATTTTATCAATTATGATTTACATTCCAGTTCTATTAGATAAAAACCGCTTTACAAAAAGAAAACGGTGCTGTAGTTCAGGCATTTACATTCCAGTTCTATTAGATAAAAACATACTTGTTTTAGGGATAAAAATATATCCTAGATGTATTTACATTCCAGTTCTATTAGATAAAAACGTTGCACCTTTATCCTTTGTACCTTCTACAATAATATTTACATTCCAGTTCTATTAGATAAAAACGAGCTTTTTACCCCGCTTCGTTAATGAGCGCATAAAGATTTACATTCCAGTTCTATTAGATAAAAACGTGGTCGAAGCATGTCTTCAGAAGAGCGTTATAGTGATTTACATTCCAGTTCTATTAGATAAAAACTAATAAGTCTATCTTTGACGATGGTAAAGATACAACATTTACATTCCAGTTCTATTAGATAAAAACCCGCATCATACGCGAAGAGAGTGAACCATTTTAGGATTTACATTCCAGTTCTATTAGATAAAAACTTTGTTGCTTAGCAATGCATTGTAAAAACTGTTGGATTTACATTCCAGTTCTATTAGATAAAAACTAATTTTAGCAATTTGATCAGTAACCCATTGTTGAGATTTACATTCCAGTTCTATTAGATAAAAACCATGAGCTGAAAATCGGTTTGCTTTGCCGCTGGAGTATTTACATTCCAGTTCTATTAGATAAAAACCCAGACAAAGCTACATCAATAGAATAGCATATTTTCATGCACTATTCTGTCGATATGCCCAAAATTACATTTTCTTTTCTAAAATAATCTGTTAAGTCCGGCCGTAATGTTGATATTACGCCTGTTTTACTGTCTGTCGATACCCCATCAAAAATACAGAGCTGACCATCGACAGTTTTAAAAGATATTAGATGTTAAATCTTCCCGATCCTGACCAATATATTCTTTCTTAAGCCAGTTCTTATTTTGATTCTTAAAAATAATGATTGAATCCAAATCATCCCTTACAAAGGGTCTTAACTCAGCTTTCAATGCTTCAAGCTGGGACTGAGATAATTCACCTTCAAAAACGGAAAACTGGACATGTGTTAAATACTTTTTACAGATCTTAAATACCCATCGCTGTGTTTTAGCACCATTGCGTTCTTGGGAAAGATCGTAGACTAAAATTACATACATGTCGGATCACCACCATATTACAAAGGGTTCATAAGCTTTTTCACCCATAAGATCCTTGATCAGTTTGTAGCATTCTAGTCGAATCAAATGCCGATAAGAAACCGAGCGTTTCAAATCTCGATGACGTACGGTTGTTTTCAAATACTTATCAAACTCAGTGATAATTTTTGTCTGGCCCGTACGTTTTAGAAATAAGCCATTTGAACCATTTTCAAAATCAGTGGCGGTAATAATCTGTTTATTCAATAATGAAAATATCAATCGATCGCTAATTAATGGTTTAAAAATCTCTGATATATCTAAACTTAATGAGAATCGTCGCTCACTCGGTACATGCAAAAAGCTAACCGTAGGATTTAACTGTGTAACATATATCTGTGATAAGCATGCAGTATATACCATCGTATTCACAAATGAAATCAAGGTATTCACGATATTATCTGGTGGTCGGCGGACACGAGTTGTAAATTCATACTTATGATTTAAAATTTCCTCCCAACAGCCATAATAATATTTGTGAATATCCCCCTCAATTCCCATCAATTCACTAACTGCATTTGCACGTGGAATTAATTTTTCTAAGCTTTTAATACTATCAATACTTGTTTCAATATCACGTCCACGCTGCTTATAATAACGTAGATTTCGTAAAATGTTAGCTGTCGCACCTGCAACAAACTGTTGTGCCAAGCGTAATTGCCGTTTCTTATCAATCACACTCGCGACCTGTTTGACTAGCAAAGTCCCTGAGACATTACTCTCTTTGGGATAAAAAGATCCCGTGTAGAAACCATAATAATTAAAAAAATGAACCGGAACTTCTTTTTGAGCAAGATAATTCAAACACTTCGTATTGGTGTCCACTTCTCCGAATAAATAGAGATCACGAATTAGTTCAATCTTTAAATCTTTGTATCGGCCGTCAGTTGCCTCCATTCGTACAACGTTATCCTTCCGAGCCAAGCGACCATTGGAAAACAAGTAATAACTCTCCACCTGCTCATCCCCTTAGGCTAACTAAAACAATACTCGTAATAAGCGCAGCTTTTGCAATATGGTAATCTATGCACTGGTGGTACATTAGGCTGGTTTACAACTTCTTGGATAGAATTCAAAATTGATCTTATTCTTTTACGATCAGTTGCAGTTAATTGATACTCCTGTCGTTGAAAAAGTTTAGGGTAATCCAAGATACCCTTGGTTATAGGTACGCCACGTTGCTCTAAATAATACATATAGTATTTCAATTGCCAAACAGCCGCGTCTTCTATGGATTTTGCTTTTTTGACTTCATGAATTGTAGACCAATTCTTAATCATATCCACATTGATAATGCCATCAATTTGATATTGTTTGTGTTCACGACTATAAGTAGACTCGTCAATAATTTTACCAATACGAACTGCTTCACTAGTATCTTCAAAATCTAGTTGGTGTGTAAAAAGCCAAAGTTTTCGTTGACAGACAAAATAATAATTGATCATATTACCTGTGATTCTCATAGTTTCACCTCAAAAGATATTGTTTCCACTAGATTTATCTTCGGTTTTCCCAGGAAACTTCTCGAAATCAACCCCAATTTCAGAACTATAAGCAACATCAACAACTTTGAGATTTGGCAAATATTTCAGGCCCAGATTTCTCTGTGCATAATTTTGAACACGCCAATGAGCGATAGGCACCAAATATTGCTCCAATTTAGTTTGGGCTTCAATTCGTGGCAACCGCCGTCGTGCCTTTGGGTCATCACCATTAAGTACTCGCACCAGGTGATCAACCTCCTCTTGATTGTCATCATAAGTTGACTGAGGCATCACATCAACGTTAGTGACATCACGAAATCTTTGCTTAACTTCATTTAATGACGGATTATCATCTTGAACTGCCTTTAAATAACCTATTACCTTTGTCACACGTTCATAGTATTGACTATCTTTTAAATTCTCAGTCGTAAAGGTTTCATTGATCAAATCTAATTTATCTTGTTCACTCAGCGGTCTATCTAGACCTTGAATTGCAGCTTTGGAAAGTTGAAACATATCAATATCCACCACTGATTTTTTGTCTGAACCAATACCTGAAGTGGTTTTTTCACCACCATCATAAATCAAAACATTCGGCGTTTCGCCATCATAGTTACGCCGACGGTATACCCGTCCCATCCGTTGAAACAGGCCACTTAGCTCAGATAATTCAGTCAATAATATGTCAAAATCAATATCTACTGAGGCTTCAACAATTTGCGTCGTAATCCAGATAACTGGCTGATCATCATTTTTGGTTGCAAGAATTTGTTTAACTTTCTCATTTCGATCCCTGCGAATAAAGCGGCTATGCAGTAAATGGACATTTAATTTGGGATCGAGTTTTTGCACCGCCCGATACAAATTCGTGGCCTTCTTAACCGTATTACAAATAACCAGCATCTTATCGCCACGATATTGATCAATAATATCTGTGGCTTCAAGTTCAGCCTGAATTGTTTTGACCCGGTGGCGATGCGTAATTTTGGTATCTAAAAATACATTTGGCGCAGGAAGTTGAATATACTCTTGGCGCATTAGATCAATCACAAGTGGCGGTAAAGTTGCTGTCATCACTAAAAATTGACCGCCAAAGTCTTGAATCACTTTTAACCCGTAAATAATATAAGCCAGTAATTGCGGGTCGTAATTTTGAATTTCATCTATAACAACTTTTGAATAGGCCAAAGTTGCAAGCTGTCGTTCAAAGCCAGCTGGATGAAAAACAAAAGTAAAGATTTGATCTAACGTCGTCACCGTCAAAGGTAGCGACATCGCTCGGGTTAATTCTGCATATTTGGTTAGATTATCTTCTGAAATATTCGCATCACTAATTAATTTGGCATAAGTCCCCGAATGCAAAACACCGACACGATCCTCAATGACATCTTTTGCCGTTCCATCAAAAGTTTCACGTGTCATTTTTACAATACGGTCATAAATACTATTGATTGCGGCAATTAATGGTAGCACGAAGAAGCCTTTACCTTGCTTTAGCCAAAGCAAAGCGCCCTCAGTTTTACCCATCCCGGTTTGCGCAATCACGACCTGACTCTCATCAGCATGGTCTGCTAAGAAATGTTGCATCTCGTTCCAATCAGCATTCGGATTGTCCTTTTTAAAACCGGCTAACTTGGCAGCCAGTGCTTGCGGTAAAAAGTCATTCGAATATTCCACTTGATAATGGCCACTCGCGGCATAATCTAACCGATTTAATAGACCTTTGATCATGACGTATAGGTGGTATGCTGGATCCTTACCTAATAGCTTTTTGCCTGGTTTTAATAATCGATTCGATATTTTTTGTGGCACCAATTGGGGCGGATAATCAAAATTATTTATTTCCGAAAAGTCAAATTTTGCAGCATCATTCTTCAGTAAATCAATAGCCTTTTGATAATTGGTTAACTCAATATGCGAAAAATCACGTTCATGGTGATAGGCAATTGCGTGAATCAAGGCTTTAGTATGGTTAGCTTCCTTTAATTTTTGCTTAGGGTCAAAATCGCTTTGTATTTCTTTAATTGGGACTAAAGTTACACTTAACAACGCATGGGGGATTTCTTCAGACGAGGGCTTCCCGCCTTGAAGCAATCGTTTTTGAAATAAGCTATTCATTTTACCCAAGTCATGATATTGAGCCGCTATTTTCAATAACGTCCAATCATTCTTATTTAAAACATCAGGATAAATTTGTTTTAAAACATGAAACTGTTCTAAAAGATGATTGGTATGTTCAGCAATAGTCTCGCCGTACTTGCGTTCACCATCGACTTTTTCAGATTTTGCATAATATGTCATTTGCGAAACCACCTTAAGCTAAGAAAACCAAATCACCCTCAGAGTCAACTAACTGCTCATCATAAAGGTAGAACTGTGAACCATAAATTACTTCTGGTTTTTCAACCCATACCCGAGCTAGTTTGGGTTGTTTTTTATTACCATAATTTTTTAATTCGTAACGTTTAGGAATGTGGTACCTTGTTCCCGCAACATTACTTTCGGTTGATTCAACCTCAACAGTTTCTGTTTCGGTAATCAAATCTATTGGGAAATAGGCAGCCCAATTTGGATTTCCCTTATGATATTGCTCATTTGTCATTTCTTCGATTTCAGTTTCATTAATATCTACTTTATTGACAGATTCAAAAACAGCCAGATCTTCATGCCGACCGAGTGCGGGATAAGCTCTTGGTTTTTTTAAAGCTTGATAAATCAGCTCTAAGTCCTGTTCATCAGCCGGTACAATGTGAATCATCAAATCAACATCAACTAATAATTCTGTGGATCCAATTCCCCTAGTCACACCCATACCATTAACATTGATATTATGTCGAGATGGTTCAAATTTTGCGCCATTTTTAAATTCATAGCGTGTAAATACATCATTTGTTTTCGAAAAATAGGAACCTTGCACACTTATTTTCATCGGATGATAAGTTTGAAAGTCTGCTAAATAGTGAACCATTCCAATAATCGTTGAATAAGGTGGCAAAGGATAGGTCTCGCGTAAGCCAAAACTAGCTGGTTTGCGGTAATTCGCTGTTTCTTGATGTAGGCAAAGTTTAATGCCCTTCATAATAATCAGCTACCTTTGTTTTTAACGTGTCGAAAGCATCTAAAACAGATCTAGCCCCCAATTCACGTTTCACGTCATCTGAGTTACCAAATTTATCGGCAACAATCCCAACGGCTGTATTAGCCTTAATTTCTTGATTCATGGCTTCTGTAATTGGGGCTATTTGAATACTATCGTCTTTTAAAGTCACCACATTTTCAAAAATCGGATTTTTCAAATCATAGACGCCACCAATAATGAACAGTGGTTTTAAGTCCTCTCGGCGGCCGCGAATATCCCGATATAGAAAAGCAATTGTATCTAAAAGCTTTTGCACACGTCTTGATTTCTCCTGATTGTCAATATTATTCTCTTCATTATTAAGATCAATTCCAATTTGGTCCAAATCAATTGTGACGGTATAACGATAATAAGCGTGATGAATTTCCGCTTGGGCAATAGAATTGAAAATATTAGGATCATTCTCTTGCTTCCGCATCCGTGCGGCCAATCCCATATTTGTCAAAAAGTCCGTATCACCTTTATAGGTTTCTAATGAAATGGCATTAGACAAACGCACTTTAGCTGAACGAACGTCCCCATTTTTACTCTTCTCAGTTTTTAAATAACCAAAGAAGTCTAGTTCCGGATAATCTTTAATAGTTGCTTCCGGTGCAAATTGAATAACGGTTTTATTACCACTACCAGCGTTGGTTAGTTTTGCTGGTGTTTCCCCTAACTGGTCAACAATGTTGTATCGTAATGCTTGCCGCGAGATGTATGTACACTGATTACCATCCTCTCGAGTCATTTTTTTCAATAAACTAAAGTTTCCCATACTTTCACCGTAATTTGCTGATTCAGCCTCAAAAATGATTGTCGCTGTTAGTCCTTTAATTGCCATTATTCATTACCTTCCTTTAATTGTTTGACTGGTTCTGGAGCCATACTGCTGATGATGCCTGACGTGAATGTTAGACCAATTTCTTGAAACAAATTGTCATCCAGAAAAATCTGATCAAATACTTTAGGTACGACAGTACCGATCTCCATGTAAAGCCGCAAAACAATTTGCATGAATCGTTGTCTATCATTTGCATTCAGACTCTGTAACAATTTAACGGCTGTACTATTTAGACGATTTAGGTTACCTTCTTGTTTCTCAAAACGTTCTCTAAGATGGCTGCCACTACCCTTTATTTTTTGTAAATCATCTAACGTCAGATCTGTATTGGTCATTATCTTTGCCTCCTCTAAAAATGCATGATTAATTATTAACGTGTTGAGATACTGATTAGCCGAAACTTTGGCATTGCTTGGATCATTGATCAAAACATACATCATCCGCCTTGCCAGATTAAAAAGATTTTGATTATTCAATAGTGCTTTTACAACTTCATCATAGAGATAATATCTAACGCCACTGAAAACGAATCTAGAACCTCGCAATAACTTGAGTCGTTTGCCTTCTGACCTATTCAGTGTTCTCAGCAGGGCTCTGGGAATGATACTAAATGTATAGTGTTCATTTTCATAGCGAACAATTTGAACGTCAGCTGCTTCATAGATTGCAGCACGGTCTGTCTCCGTATCTTTTAATGCCTCAACCATAGCGCCATAGGGACTGTTGTAACCTTGTTGCTTGATATCATAATGCATTTCAGCATCTATCGCTCGGTTAATATCGACTAAACTTTCAATGTTTGAATTTGCATTGATAAAGATACCAGACTGACCCGCATAATTGATGCCTGCTGGCAGACAGCTAAACTGCCACTGACAAATTGGACAAATAAATAAGTCACTATTAAACTGCCAGGCATTGGAAGTCTTTCGGTTCAAGTCATACCCCATGAATTCCAAAAAACCATAACTCAAATCTCGCTTTTTCATCGGCCGGCCGCAATTTGAACACATGTATTTATCTTTTGAATGATCTTCTTTTAAATAGTCATATACTGGTTGAATAAAATACCGGTCGTAGTCTTCATAGAAGTCTTTAAATTGAGGCTGCCGGCTCAAAAAGCTAATGCCATTCCAAGCTTTTTGAATTACAGAATACTGAACAACTTTGGCCGGTATAAACTTCTTTGCTCCAGGTGTCTCAAGATACTCAAAAATTTGATTGATAATTGGCTGAGCTTGTTTGACAGCTTCTACAACCTGTGGCGATTTCTGTACCCAATTCTTCTTAGTAACTTTAGGTAATCTAGGCAAGGCTTTAAGTGCCGCAATGACATCAAGATTGCCATCAACAAGTGTATAAGCGGACTTATAACTAGCGGAAGTTAAATATTTTTTTACCGTATCTGAAAGTTCAGTTGAAAATTTAGCATAATTGTCAAAATCTACGTTTTCGAAGAAGTTTGTTTGCTCCAACCAATTTTTAAAATTCATGACTTTCGTATAATTAGAAGTACGTGCATAGGTTTTTACAAAATAAGAAAAGTAGCGTGTAGCAAAATCATCCAACATTTCTTTCTTAATGGTAATTTGATTATCTGTTGAACTTAATTGCTCACTATTCAAGCCTAAAATATTGATCACGCCAACTGTACTGGCCGCATTCAGCCATGTATCTGTACCTAATAAAATTCCATCCATAATTTTCCTCCTTTCTTAAATTTTAAAAATAAAGCCTGCCCCTGATCCTGTTTTTGAGCCTAGACCACATTTAAGTGCCATTTCTAAAATATTGGTTGGTCCCTGAATTAATAGACGTCCGGTACTCGCTTCAACACACTTGTCAAACATGCGAATAACCGTTTTTTTCATTTCAACTGGTTGGATTTCAAACTTATCCAGGTCTGTTTTATTAGTTACGTAATCCCCGAGCTTCAACTTTAGATTTTCCTGAACTAGGGATTTAAATTTGGCTTCATCCCTTGTAGCGCTTACAAAAAAGTCCTTTTTAATGTCGACTTTTTCCCGTGCAATGATGGGGCTAGCTGTTTTAACCAATATCCTATCGCTTTCAACATGTGGCTCACGAATTGGCTGAATGCTTAAAATACTAATCTGCAAGTCATCATCACGATGATCAAAACGATTATGAAACGGATGCTGATTCTGATGGGACTGTTTTAAATAGACAAACGCATTATAGAGATTGACTGCTTGCCATTCATCTAAAGCCGAAATATTAATTTTGATATGGCCTGAAGTTTCAATCGTATCCCCTTTGAATTTCCCTTGGTCAAAATAAACCGCAAATGTATACAGCTTTAGTTTATTCTCATCAAATAACTCATGGTAAAAAGATATATTTGTTGCTTGAATGCCTTGCTTAATCAATGAAACAATTGCTGAACGAAAATATTGTGTGACTAACACTTTATCTGTGCTACCCGAACCGTGTTTAAGCTGTGCCTCAACTACAAATCGCAATTTCATACCCCCTTCTTATTTTTATGCTTTGAGTATAGGCGATAATTTTTTGAAAGTCAAGTAAAACAATGTATACAGGTTAAAATAAATAAATTGTTTTGTTTGGCTTTATATGTTCAGATAATGACGGTTTGCAAAATATAAGCTATAATATTTGTGTTGCATTCTGGAATGTAAAAGTATATATTGTTTTACTTAATTATTTTTTATCTAATCAGTTGTGGCAATGGCACCCCTTTTTAGGGCTGCCATTTTTCTTTTACGACGTTAATTACAATATAGCCACGTTAATCACGATCCGTTTCACATGCCTCACCTTTCATCTATACTTAATAGTAAGTATCCTAATTCATGACTTCAAATGAAAAGGTGGTAAGTATTTTGAAACAAAAACAGATTTTTGACAACGGCTTAATGTTCCTACTAGCGGCCGTTTACCTACTTGTTATTTTCTTAGTGCGGCCAAAATCAACTTTAGCTTCTATTTTGGCAACAACCATAGGCATCTTAGTTGTGCTATTTCCAGCATTACGGCGGAAACGTATCCAAAGAAACAAAATTATGACCCTGATTTCAACTGATAACATTAAAGTCCTGTCGCGGATTCAACAAAAAACGGCTGTAGATAAACAACAACTGACTTTATTTACACAGACTGGGGTGGGTGTGCGTATGAAAAAGCTGTACATCATCGAAGCAATTATCGATAAATACGTGGCTAAAAATGCTTAGCAAAGCTCACCACCCATTACATTACCGGCACTTCCAAAACCCAACACAAAATAAAAAATGACAGGTACAAAGTAATCGCCTTGTAATCTGTCATTTTTTAGTACCCAATTTAATTCAGTGATCTATTCAACCAACATTGCGAAAAATTCCGCCAACTTATCGGTTGCCACAGGTAAAATTTCCGGTTGCCCAAAAGCTTTGAGATAAACCAAATTTAATTTACCATTACGATTCTTTTTATCTAGTTTCAATTGTTCAAAAATTTCAGCATCATGAATCAATGGTGAATTGATAGGTAGTCCCACTGCTTGTAACTGCTGAGTTAGTGCTGCCACAACTGGCTCCGGCGTTAAACCTTTGACCGCAAATACGCGACTTAATTGCACCATCCCAATACTAACAGCTTCACCATGAGCTAGCTGACCATTGGCTTTTAATTCGATGGCATGACCCAGAGTATGTCCAAAATTTAAGATCTGCCGCAAGCCACCTTCTTTTTCATCCTGCATGACCACGGCAGCTTTGAAAGCCACACTGTGTTCAATCAATGCCTGGGCTTCAGTTTGAATATTTCCCGGGTTATGTATCTTTTCAATCAACGGCCAAAAAGTTTGATCATTGGCAATAGCCGCCATTTTAACGATTTCAGCATAACCCTCAACCAAGTATCGCTGGGACAAGGTTGTTAGTGTATCAGGGTCGATCACCACTAGATCGGGTTGATAAAATGCGCCAACTAGATTTTTCCCCGTTCCAAAATCAACGCCAGTCTTACCACCAACACTACTATCAACTTGGGCTAATAATGAAGTTGGTACCTGAATAAAATGAATGCCTCGCATGTAAGTTGCGGCCACAAAGCCGGCTAAGTCACCGACAACACCGCCGCCCAAAGCCAGCACGCCATCACTTCTAGAAAATTGCTGGGTGACTAAAGTCTGATACAATTTTTGCACGGTGGCTAAGTTCTTCGAAGCTTCACCAGCTGGGAATGTCGCTAGCGTCACCTGAAAACCTGCAGCTGTTAATTGATCAATGACCGTTTGACTATAATGCGGTGCCACATTGGTATCTGAAACTAATAATACTTTTTGTGGTGTCCAAACTTCTTTGACTAAAGGTCCTAAATTCTGTAAGGTACCCCGCTCAATTTCAACGCGATATTTTTTATCTGGTAAAGCAAGATTAATCGCTGACATTAGCTGTCGCCTTGAAAGAGGCCATCGTCTTCCGTAATGCAAAGACTTCCCGGGTCATTTCTAAATAAGTCTTGGGTTTCAAAGCTTGGGGGCCGTCAGATAGGGCATGGGCTGGATCATCATGGATCTCAACGATTTCACCTTGCGCACCAGCAGCAACCGCAGCATTTGCCATCGGTGTGACGAGATCCCATTCACCAACAGCATGGCTTGGATCGGCAATCACCGGATAATGGGTCAGTTGACGCAAGACCGGAATTGCTGCCAAATCAAACGTATTACGCGTATATTTATTATCAAAGGTCCGAATGCCACGCTCAATCAAGAAAATGTTATGGTTACCTTCCGAAGCAATATATTCGGCTGCATTCAAAAGATCATCTAAAGTAGCTGACATACCACGTTTTAAACCCACCGCAATATTTGTTTTGCCAACTGCCTTTAACAACGAGAAGTTTTGCATATTGCGAGCGCCAATTTGGAAAATATCTGTGTATTGGCCCACCATATCGACATGAGGGACGTCCATAACTTCAGTGATCACGTCCATATCACTTTCGTCAGCGGCTTCACGTAAATACTTCAAACCAGCTTCCCCTAAGCCTTGGAATGAATAAGGTGACGTTCTTGGCTTAAAGGCCCCGCCACGTAGAACTGTCGCCCCACCAGCTTTGGCTACTTTAGCCATCCGCCGTACATGGTCTTCAGATTCAACTGAGCAAGGCCCTGCCATCATCGTGAAATTGTCACCGCCAATATTGGTGTGGGGCAATTCGATGACCGTATCTTCTGGTTGAAATTGGCGACTCCCCAACGTAAAGCTAGGATCATCAAAAGTGACCTGCTCAATCGCGCTAGCTTCTTTTTGCGTGAAGTCAAAAGCTTTCACGCCCATAGCGGCCATATGATTGCGAATTAGAAATACTTGACTGGGTAGCGCTTCTAATTTTGCTTTTATTTCCTGGGCAATATCTCGTTGCAATGGTTCTTTAAATTGTATGATCATATTTTCTTTGCTCCTTACTTAATCTCGTATATTTTAACATATCTAACCGATATTTTTTCGAGCAGCTAACTGACATTTAGTGCGCCAAGCAAACAAGATCTGATGACTGATTTGTTCAGCAGTAAAACCATAGTTAGCCAAGACTTCATCTGGGCGGCCACTTGCACCAAACGTATCGATGCCGATAGCCAGACCATTTAACCCAGTGAACCGTTCCCAGCCTAAGGTGCTGCCTGCTTCGATTGATACGCGAAAATCCAAGTTCGGTGGCAAAACTTGCTCGCGATAAACTTGACTCTGCTGTTGAAATAGTTCAAAACTTGGTAACGAAACGACCGATAGATTCAATCCCTGAGTCCACAACCGTTTTTGTACTTTTAAAGCCAGCTGTACCTCTGAACCAGTCGCAAGCAAAATGCCAGTTTGGTCTAATTCTGAACGTGCCGGTGAAAGAATATAGCCACCGCGTTGTACCCCCGTATGGGCAGCTAAGGGTGGTTGTGTGGAAAACGTGGTTAGCGCCTGTCTTGATAAAACTAAGACGGTGGGGCCAGTCGTATTTTCAATGGTACATTGCCAAGCCCCAACAACTTCATTCGCATCTCCTGGCCGAATCACCGTCACATTCGGAATATTTCGCAAACTCATCACTTGTTCCACCGGTTCATGGGTGGGGCCATCTTCACCAACCGCTAACGAGTCATGGGTAAATATGTAGATAACTGGTAATTTTTGTAAGGCCGCTAAGCGAATAGCCGGCCGCATATAATCTGAGAACACTAAAAAGGTACTCCCAAATATCCGCGAACCGCCGTGTAACGCGATGCCATTCATAATAGTGGCTTCCGCAAACTCACGTACACCAAAGGCGATATTGCGTTGTTCAAAATCTGTTGCGGTCAATACTGCTTCTGTCTTAAAATCTGTCCGATTAGAACTCGCCAAGTCGGCAGAACCACCCCAAAGTTGGGGCAAGGTATCATGTAACCTTTGTAACACTGAAGCGCTGGCATCTCGACCAGAAACTTGACTATTGGCAACATAAACTGGCATACCTCGCTGCCAATCTTTAGGAAGCGAACCCTTAATCGTGCGCCCCAATTTATGAGCAACCCCAGGCATTGCATTGCAGAAAGCCTGAAAACTTTGGCGCCAAGCAGAAAATTTCTGGGAACCGCGCTGCCCTAATGTTTGTTGTAATCGCTGGTAAACTGCTGGTGGCATTTCAAATTCAGGTCGTTGCCACTGAAGATTTTGTCGTAAGACTGTCATATTTTCCGAACTCAATGGTGCTCCATGAACTTTATTCGTGCCAGCGTCTTTAGCACCAAAGCCAATGGTCGTCCGTACTTCAATGATCGATGGCTTGGTTTCGTCAACCTTTGCCTGCACAATTGCTTGATCGATGGCTGCTAAATCGTTGCCATTGTCAACCCGTTGATACTGCCAGCCATAACTTTCAAAACGTTGCTTGGTATTTTCCGAACAAGAGCGCCCTTTAGCCCCATCCAATGAAATATCATTAGAGTCATACAATAAAATTAACTTTCCCAGTTTAAGATGGCCGGCCAAACTAGCGGCTTCATGGGAAACACCTTCCATGAGGTCACCATCGCCACATATGGCGTAGGTCAAATGATTGATCAATTGATGTCCATTACGATTGAACTGACTGGCTAAATGACGCTCTGATAAAGCCATGCCCACGGCCATCCCGATACCTTGTCCTAATGGCCCAGTTGTGGCGTCCACACCTGGTGTCTGCCCAACTTCAGGATGCCCAGGTGTTTTAGTGTGCAACTGACGGAAATTTTTCAAATCATTTAGTGATAGTTCAAACCCGGAAAGATGCAGCAAGCTATATAACAAAGCTGAACCATGACCAGCAGATAAAACAAACCGATCACGATTGAACCAATCACTATGCTTAGGATCTAATTTTAAATGATTACGAAAAAGTACGTAAGCCATCGGTGCAGCCCCCAAAGGTAGCCCAGGATGACCGGAATTTGCTTTTTGAATCATTTGTACACTTAACATTCGAATCGCTTGAACGGATAATTCATCAATCACATCAAACATATGTTTCGCTCCTTTTCTTTTGCCAAGATACCAAAAAGATCCTGCTAATTTTTACAACTAGCAGGATCTTGTATGAGAATAGTTTCATATTCTAAATACATAAAAACCGCATAGTTGAATTTTTAGCTTCATCTATGCGGTACCGTGAGTCAATTAAATAAACAACTCCAATTTAGCCGGCATAGATATGTCCCGAAGGCCATATCTATCTTGATAAGACCTTACTGGGTAAACCCGCTAAATTGATAGTATCGATTCAAAATATTGATTGCTTGTTTCATTTAAGATCGACTCCTTAATTTGTTGTGTCTAAATATACACGGCTAAATTTGAAAAGTCAAACCTTTTATTAATCATTGTATAATTTATTTTTAACTAATTCAATTGGCATCGCTTGGCTGGTCCAAATCTCAAAGGCAGCGGCGCCTTGCTGAATCAACATTGGTAACCCATTAAAACTCTGCTGCACCCCAGCTTGTCGCGCTTGTTGTAAAAATTTAGATTCTGCAGGCGCATAAATCATCTCGAAGGCAATCATTTGCGCTGTAAAATAACTTTTATCTGGGACCGGACTTTCGCCTAAATGGGCGCCCATCCCTAAGCCAGTTGCATTGACAACGATATCTGCGGTAGCCATCGCTGCTTTTAGTCGGCTTAAGTCGGCTAAAGCCAATAGTTCAACCGCCACACCTGAGACCTGCTGCAAAGTTGTAACCAATTGTTGCCCTCGACTGTTCGGTCCAGTATGTCGATTCACAATCGTAATTTGCCTTACCCCATTCAAGGCAGCTTCAACGGCAGCTGCTTTAGCCGCACCACCAGCACCAAATATTAGGAGTTGTTTTCCTTCGAGCCCACTCGTCTGCGGCAACGCCTGCAGCAGGCCTAAGCCATCGGTATTATAGCCTCTTAAAAAACCATGATCATTTTTGATCGTATTCACGGCACCAATTAATTGGGCATTCTCAGCAACCCAGTCCAACTGTGGCAGCACGCGTTCTTTTAAGGGCATTGACAAATTGACTCCGCCAAGATCAAGTGTCCGAATAGCGCTAAGCGCAGCGGTTACAGCCTCAGGCGCCACGTCAAATGCCATATATCGAGCATCGATGCCATGATATTTAAAAGCTAAGTTATGCATCATTGGTGATAAACTATGCTGAGCCGGATGTGCAAATAAGCCATATAACTTGGTTTTACCTGTAATCATTACTTTTCTCCTGCTTGGTTATCCTGGTCGCGTGAGCGTATTTGACTAAATATGTTAAACCCAATCAAGAAAATCAGCAAGCCTAAAATTGAACTCACGAACAGGGCGTGATAAGACGTACGTTCAATGATCTGTGCCCCGATCAACGGCCCAACCGCACGACCAAAAGAAGCTCCCGCGTTAACAATACCTTGATATTTACCACGCTGGTCTTCTAACACAGCACTGTCCACATAGGTGGAAACTCCTGGAAAAGCTAAAATTTCACCTAACGTTAAAATACCCATGGCTAATAAGAACTGCCAATAATCATGAGCAAAAATTAGAACAACAAAGGACAAACCGAATAACAAAAATCCAGCATTTAATCGGGTGCGAATGTGCTGAAATAACCAATTATCAAAAATAGTCAATACCGGTTGGAAGACCACGATCACGATGGCATTAAAAGTCCAAACAAAGGTATAATCCTGTACCGTCATCCCATGATGAACCATGAAAGTAGAAATATTACTCTGCCACTGCTCATAAGCAATCCAAGAAACGATAAACACGGCTAGTAACGACAAAATTCGATTTCGTGTCGCCGCATTTAACCGGGTCACGTTTTGCTTGTTCTTTCGCCGTTTCTTATCGGTTGCCACATTAAAGCGGAAGAAAGCCACGAACCAAAAAATAACAAATAATAAACTGGCAAAAGCAAAAATATATTCAATCCCAAATGGTAAAATTACCCCAACGACTAAAGTCCCAATAACCAAACCTAGGTTACTCATAAAATAAAGTACATTAAATACAAAACTAGTGCGCCGACTGGTTACTAAAGTTGCAAAGGCATTAATGCTAGTCCCCACGATCCCATTTCCAAAACTAAGAATGATCAATAAAATAGCATAACTCGGCCACCCGTGGAAAAATGTTAAGGCAATCGCCGAAACAACGTTAATGGATATTCCCAATAAAATCGTACGATAAGGCTGCCAGCGATCGAATAACGCACCACCAACATAATTACCAAAAATCATGACTACGGAGTTAATGAATAAAACAATCCCGGCCGCTGTCAGTGTCTCATGTAAATATTCATGCATGTAAATCGTGGTCAAAGGCCAAATAAAACTGATCCCCGTGTTGGTGATCAATGAACCAACCAATAACCAGCGTAATCCCAATCCTTGCTTTTGCACACTTCCAGCTCCCTTCATTCATTTTTTGCGCAAAAGCAAAGAGCAATTGCGTGGCTGGCACCAACGTAAATTGCCCTTTGTCTAAGTTATGATTCAATTATAGGCTATTAAGGCAAACTTTTGAACTGTTATGCCCATTGCTTTCTGAAATTCTTGTTAGTGCTCCAAAGCTGACCCGCTTCACTCACGCTCTTTTACTTAATGCCAAAATCTAGAATAGCGGCAATGATTTTTTCATTGATTGGTAAAAAGATACGATCAAACAAGGCTGCCACGTCAGGACTCACATTTGCTTTAGGCTCTTCGGCCATCTTTTGTGAATAGTTTAAGGCGGATTGCCGCATCTGGTGCAAAAGCTGCTCTTCGCGATGCTTTAAAAACTTGGCGAGTTTCTCATGTTTCGGGGTATATTTTTGAATGTAATAATAGAGTGTCTGATAAAAAGTATTGTCCAGCACCCAGTAATAAGTTGTTCGATACCGGGCATCGTTAAAGACTTGGGCGAAAGGCTGCGCCCGTACGAGTTCAGACTTCACAAAGTCAGCGGCCGAACGCACGATATTCATCACTTCATGAGAATCACTCATATAATTGGAAAATTGACCAATTTCAGTTTTCGGCAAATCAAAACCCACTTTTTCTTGTCGTTGGTCATCGCTAAGTTCTTGCAGTCCTTGCATGAAATCGGTTTCGATCTGGTCACTATCGGCAATCAGCTTAGCTAATGTAGCCGTCATAGTCGCTTGGTTTTTTGCTAAATATTTGACAACCACTGCCCACACTTGCTCAAATGTAGCTGCAAAGTCACTTTTCAATTCTAAAGGTGAGCTGACAAGTGTTTGTTCAGGATTTTCATCTTTTGTATGGGGAATATACTTCACCGCCAATGGCCACTGCAATTGATCGGTGTCTTGTAGATGATCGAAATCTAGGTTGGCATTCGTGTCGAATTGTTTCACAGCTTCAATATCGATCACACCCAGCGGTGCCACAACAACTTCTGACATTGTCGCCATCAATGACAGCGCAAAAAAGCTGTCTGCTTGTTCTTGTTTAAAAAAGGCCTGCAAGGTTTCAAATAATTTTTGCCGGGTATTCTGATCATTTCCCGGTGCTGCATATAAACCTGACGTTGAGATCATGACTTCATCATAATCAATTGCTAAAAACTTCTTGGCATTTACTTTTAACATGTACTGGCTCCTTAAGATTTTGGTTGTTTCCCTGCTAAAATCTGTTCAGCTTGGGTTTTAGATAACTGATAATGGTAATATTTTTGATAAAATTTTTGTGTTTCCTGCCGCATATTTAAGGTTTTAAAATCTTGGGGATGTAATAATTTACCAGCCCAGAGTACTTGCAAGGCGGCCTCAGCGGAGTAACGATCCCAAGGAAAAGTACCTTGCGGATTGCCGTAAACTTTCTTATTTCTAACAGCCTTTAAATTTGCAAAACGAGGGTCTTTTTGAAAAACAGCTAAAGCCTGCTTACTTGTAGTTTGGCCCACAATGATCACATCAGGATCACTTTTGGCGATTTCTTCAGGCGTGGTCGTGATCATGTTGCCTGACTTACGAATTGCATTAGTCCCACCAGCAATCTTGAGCCATTCATCGATCATCGAATGCGTACCATCAACTTTAAGTAGATTATTGGCAGCGACTACGTGAAGCACTTTAATTTTTTTACTGCCTTTGACCCGATCTTTGACGTAATGAATGTTATGGTTCAAATCTTTCAGATAGGTTTTGGCAATTTTAGGCGCTTGCCCACCTAAGATCTGACCCGTAACCGTGACGGATTGCTTCAAACCCGCAAAGTCTTGAAACATGATATTGGCTACCGGTAACTTAGCCGCTTTCGCCTTTTGCACCGTACCGGGGTCAGCTGCCAAAACAATATCTGGTTTTTGTTTTAACAATTCTTCCACTTGTAAATCAGTGCCATTATAAGGCGCCGTAACTTTGTTGATTTTAGGGTAAACCGTTTGATACCAGGGCATCTTTTGAATCATTGGTGTCGTTGCAACCAATTTTTTTGGGCCGCCTAACAATAAAACCACTTGATTGTTAGCATGCCATAAGTCAGCTACCCGTGTCACTTTGGTGGGCACAGCCACCTTGGCCCCAGTTAGGTCAGTTACTTGATGGGTAGCTGCTTGAACTGACTGTTTGCCAGATGCTCCTAAAACCAATCCCATCAGCAATGTAACGAACACAAAGAATTTTGTCTGCTGCTTCATTTTTTCCTCCATAAACAGTTCTCATCTAAATTTCACGCGGACATCGTACAGACAAGGCGTTGACAACTTGGCAGATAATCAACCTGCAGCGCTGTCTCGTAGATCTGCTGCAGCTTATCAGTGGTGATCATTTCGATCATTTGGCCACTGGTCAATCGCCCGCTGCCATCGATCAAAGCAACTTGATCATCTAGAAGAATCGCCTGATTTGGATCATGGGTCGTGAGAATGATCCCCAAACCTTGTTTAGCCAGCCGCTGCAATAATTGAATGATCTGGCGTTGATTTTTATAATCTAAAGCTGCGGTGGGCTCGTCTAAAAGTAAAATTTTAGGCTGCTGCATCAATGCTTTAGCAATTGTTACCAGCTGCAATTGACCGCCACTGAGCTGTTGACAATTCAAATCACACAACGCTTGACACCCAAGCTCTGTCAGTAACGCCAAGGCACGCTGACGATCAGCTGGTCGTGGTTGGCTGAATAAACCCATATTTGCGGCACAACCAAGCAATAAATAATCCAACACATTGTATGGCAATGTTTGGACACTGCCCATCTGTGGCACTAACGCAAGATAAGTCGCCCGCTGCTTTGGCGATAAATTGGTCACAGCTTGACCATCAACCAATACCTGCCCACTTTTAGGGGTTAATAGTCCTAATAGTAGCCGTAATAAAGTTGATTTGCCAATCCCATTACGCCCTAATATAGCCAAAATCTGACTCGACTGGATTTGAAGATCAACTGCCTGTAATCCCGTTTTATTTCCCGGGAAATTATAAAATAATTGTTGTGTCTTTAGGGTCGTCATGTTAAATGCCCCCTCTGCTTTGCTAAAATACCGATAAAAAATGGAGTGCCGATCAAGCCGGTTAAGATACCAATCGGAATCTCGCCCGCACTAATTGTTCGTGCTAATGTATCTACCAATAATAAAAACATTGCCCCTAGAATAGCCATTAATGGTAAAGCACGTTGATTATTTTGCTTTGTCAATAGCTTGGCAATATGTGGCATGATCAGACCAATCCAACCAATGGTCCCACTAATCGCCACTGCTGCGGCTGTCAATAGGGTTGCACATAAGATCACCAATAACCGCTCCCACTTAACATTAACTCCCGTTGTTTGAGCTTCCATATCGCTTAAAGACAATACATTAAGCCTAAAACGCAGCGCTAAAAGTAAGCCCCCAGCAACCACAAAAATTGGCAGCATCATCGCTAACGTGTGGTAATTCAACTTTTCTAAACTACCTAATTGCCAATAAACAATGTCCTGTAATTGGCTCTCTGGATCAGCTATGTACTTCAGCAAACCCAAAATTGCAGTCATAAAACCACCCACGACAACACCAGCCAATACCAAAGTTAAATTGCTATGGCTGTGGATAAATCTTGGTACACTCACTGTAATCAGGACCGTCAATAATCCCGTCACAAAGGCACAGATCATGACTAGCCAAGTATTTTGATGCCAGATGATGGCACTAGCTGCGCCCACCGCTGCCCCAGTTGTGACACCTAATAAATCAGGTGAAACGAGTGGGTTTTGAAAAATGCTTTGGTAGGCACCACCACTTAAGCTTAAACTGGCGCCTATTAAGCAAGCACCAAGAATACGTGGTAATCGTAATTGCCAAACAATCGTATTATTAGCAGGATTAATGGGCTGGGCTACATGTACCAAACTTTGCCAAACCGCCGTCAGTGGTAAAAAATAGCGGCCCACACAAAGTGCCGCCGCTATCATGATGACCAGTAAAGCCAAGGCGACAACAACTAGTATTCGATAGAATCTTTGTTGTGACCGATAATTCGTCATCGGGTGCCGCCTCCAATCTCATCAATATCTAATTCTAATTAAAATCCGAATTACCTGATTTAATAAAGGCCTTATATAAAACGCCCCAACAAATCAAAACGACAGTTACCAACAAGAAAAAGCCAATTTGATAACTCCCCGTCTGCTGCTTGATAACGCCCATAACTAATGGTGGAAAATAGCCGCCTAAACCGCCGATTGCGCCTACAAAGCCCGTTACAGTACCAGTATTACCTTTGGAAACAAACGGTACCATCTTAAAGACGATGCCGTTACCTAAACCAGCCAAAACAGCCACAACGATAATTCCGGTCATGAATAAGCCCAAACTATCTAAGGCAAAGGCCATCAATAAACCGGTTAGTGCCATTAAAGTAAAAAGAACTTGTAACAACTTCATCGGATTGACCTTATCTGCGATCGACCCACCGATTGGCCGTACTAACGTGGCTACCGCAGCAAAAACTGCTGCCCATAAACCAGCATTGATCTGATTCACTTGAAATTGGTCTGACAGCAAAGCTGGCAATAGATTACTCAAAGAAACAAATAAGCCGAAGGTCAAGAAATAAAATAATGACAAATACCAAGTATTGGCTTCTTTGGCGACGACAAAAGCTTGCCCTAAAGTCTTATCTTTATTCGTCGGCATTTCTTTACAAAAGATGAAGAATAATACAATCATAATGACCAACAAAACCATTAAGAAATAATAAACGGTTGATAAATTATAGCTTTGCGAAATTTTTGGTAATGTCAAAGCTGCGACGGCGTTACCAATATTACCCACACCAGCGATACCTAAAACTAGGCCTTGCTTTTCTGGTGGATACCAAACAGAAACATAAGAAATGGCCACCGCAAAAGAAGTCCCGCTCATACCCAAGAGAAAGGCTAAGAAGATCAATAGGCCAAAAGAACCACTGTTTAAAGCCATCGGGATCAAAAACAACGGGATCAATACAAAAATCATCAAGGCAATGTAAATCTTTTTGCCGCCAAAACGATCACTCAAATAGCCCATAGGAATTCGCATGATCGACCCCAATAAAACAGGTGTCGCGATCATAAAGGTTTTTTGTGACACACTTAGTGATAACATCTTAGTAATTTGGTTGGCTAACGGCGCTAACGATGACCAAGCCATAAATGAAACTAACATGGCCAATGTACCCATCACTAACGCCATTATAGCGGCTGTTTTGTTGCTTTTCTCCATAGAATTATCCTCCAATTTGACTCATATGACGCCAAGTAGGTTTATTATCTATAATACGATCCGTCTGGGCTAACGCCATCTCATGATTTTCTGGCTTATTATTTAATGTTTTCTGAATTAAAGCATCAAATGCCTGTTCATCATAGATCACGTCACGGATATTGATTTCTTCATCCCAATATAAACAAGCTTTAATATAACCGTCAGCGGTGATTCGTAACCGATTACAGCTTTCACAGAAACGACAGCTGATTGGATGAATTAGCCCGAAACTACCAAGGGCCCCCACGATTTGATAATTTTCTGAAGGACCATTACCTTGCAATGACTCGATTGGTGCGTAGTCATAACCTGCCGTTTTGCAAACTTCAAAAACTCGACTCAAGCTCAGATATTCGCTCTGCCAAGTCTCACGGTCATTTCCAATTGGCATGAATTCGATAAACCGCACATTTACCTTATGATCCAACGTGTAGTCTAAAAAGTCTTTGATTTCATCGTCATTTTGACCCTTGATCACGACAACGTTCAGCTTAATGGCTGTAAAGCCAAGCTCAGAAGCAACTCGAATACCTTCTAAAACCTGTTTGATATTACCACCGCGCGTGATGGTCTTATAGCGATCCTTATGGAAGGTATCCAAACTGATATTTAAGCGGTCTAAGCCGGCTTCTTTGAGCGCTTGTGCTTTTCTTGGCAAATAAAGGCCATTCGTTGTCATGGCAATGTCATCAATGCCATCAATGGCTTTGATACGGCGGATAATATCCACGATATCTGTTCGTGTCAAAGGCTCCCCACCCGTTAACCGTACACTGTGTACCCCATGACGGGCAAAGTTTTTAACAACTTGAACAATCTCATCTTGGGATAATACCCGATCAGTGGGGAAGAATGGCAATCCTTCTTTAGGCATACAATAAACACATCGCAGGGGGCAGCGATCAGTGACAGAAATACGGATGTAGTCGTGGACACGGCCAAATTTATCTTTTAATAATTCCATGGAAAAACTTCCTTTCCCGAATTGGGACAATCTATGTATATTAACAATTACTTGAAATTGGTTTAACCACCACTGACAGGCGGTATCAGTGCAAACTCATGCTTCTCGGTCAGGTCGATCGTCTGGTCATCATTGATAAAAACTTGATCAACCGCCAGACGCGTATTGGGTAGATAACTGGCAATTTTAGGATAGAATTGCTCGATCAGCTGCTTGATTTTCGCCGCAGTCAAAGTTTGCTCTGTCACGGCTACTGAGATTTCATCAGCTGCAAGCATCTCTTGCAAATAGGCAAACAGTTTAATTTGCAGCATCTTCCAAACCTCCCCAGCGCGTCTTATCGGCATCAAATTCTTCTTTCCAAATGGGCACAGTCTGCTTTAACTCATCAATCAAAGCCTCACATTGCTGAAAAGCGGCTTTCCGATGCGGTGCGGCTACACCGATAAATACAGCTGCTTCAGTTAATTCCAAATGGCCTATCCGATGGACCATGACCACACGACTACCAGTAGCTTCAACCTTTGCGGCCATTTGAGCCATTTGCTTCACGGCCATCTCTTGATAAGCCGTATAAGTGATGGACTTGGTTTGAATGGCATCCGTCCATTCGCGGACAATACCCACGAATGTGACAATACCACCAAACTTAGGATCGACTAATTTATGATAAAGCTCAGTCACGTCAATGGGTGTGTCAGTTATAGCGACATAGGCCATCTCCAAGCCTCCTTAATTATAATAGCGAATCTATTCACAATTCTTTAACCATCCTTATTATCCAAAAACCAAATGAGAATTACTATCAGTTATTTCCCTAATATTTATAGCATGCTAAAAAGTATTTAACGGCTGAACACTAAGAGGGATTCCGTTAAACACTTTATTTTCTATTTTAATTATTTGTGATTAAGTGAGGTATTTCCCTTTTGAAACACCCTGAATAAAAACGCCTATCAATCGAAAAATAGCGATATTAAAGAATAGGCCAACATCATTGACTGGGGAACTCTCGCTCGGAAATACTCAGAAAATAAGGCTGGATCGGTGAGTTCAATAAATACATGATCAACCCAACCAACATGACGCGCTTGTCCTTAAAAAGTACTAATTGACTGCGAATACTATGGGCACTGGACTGCTGCAAGTCTTTCGGCAATGCTAAAACCCGAAAAAACCCAAGAAACCAGCAAGCCCGTTTTTGTAACGGGGCAATATAATTAGCAAAAGTCAGGGTAACCGATATCGCTGTACCGGAACCCAAAGCTGTTAAAACCCGAGAAAAAGCTAAGACATCATAAGTAAGAGCCAGTGTCGTCAGTAGATTGCCCGCAACAAAGCATCAACGACTTATCCGGATGAATTTATTCACTTGCGCATTTTGGCATTAAAGAACTGAATAATGGTATTCAAACTGTTTAGGGTTGTTTGATAATCTTGATCTAGAATTTCGTGCAGTATTTGATCATCCTCAGCATAAATTTTTTTGATCTGCGGTAAAAGCTCTCGGGTTTTGGGTGTTAATATGATCCGTTTGAATCGATTATCTTTGGGCGCAGCCACTCTAACGATCAGTTCTCTTTTTTCCATCAGTTTCAGTAAAGCCGTTGCCGATGATTTTTGAATATTAAATTCCTGTTCCACATCGAGTTGAAAAATATCCCGTTGATTTTCTTCCCGAGAAATAAAATCGATGATACTCATCTGAACACCGGTTAAACCCAGTTTTTTAGCTTGATGTTCTTGCCACTGGACTCATGTCTTTTTGTGGTATCGTTGTCGAAACAGCTATGAACATCACATTTCCAACATTGATGAAAGAATTCGGTGTGGGCACCACTGCTGTTCAATGGACGACAACGGCTTATCTTCTCGTTGTTTCAATTTTTGTGCCGATCTCATCATTCCTTAAACGGCGCTTTAGCAACCGGACACTCTTCATCTTCGCCAATTTATGCTTTATCGTTGGTTTATTAATTGATGCTTTCGCAATGAACATTATTATGTTAATTGCTGGCCGTATCGTTCAGGGGATGGCGGCTGGTATCGCCTTACCATTAATGTTTAATATCATCATTGAGTATGCCCCTCTACAGAAAATCGGTTTCTTAATGGACATCGGCACACTTGTCACAGCCATCGCTCCTGCTTTAGGCCCAACTTATGGTGGCCTGATCGTCAGCACATTGACTTGGCATTACATTTTTATCTTCCTATTACCTGTTATGCTGATTTCACTGATAGCTGGGCTTTATGCGATCCAAGCTGATGCTTTCAACAAGGAAACTAAGTTAGACATCATCAGCTGGCTGCTGATCGCCATCTTCTTTTTCGGTG
The DNA here is from genome assembly GCF_047943045.1 of Agrilactobacillus fermenti. Taxonomy (GTDB): domain Bacteria; phylum Bacillota; class Bacilli; order Lactobacillales; family Lactobacillaceae; genus Agrilactobacillus; species Agrilactobacillus fermenti. The sequence goes on from NZ_CP181347.1 coordinate 2,312,900, forward strand.
TGATCAATGCTGCCACTAAGCTAAACAGTTTACAAACACAGCTCCCTGTTTTCTTAATTTATCTAGTGGCTGGCATTCTTGCCATAACTGCTTTTGTGATACGTAGTCGGCGCGTCACTCAACCAATCATCAATTTATCGATCACCCAGTTTAAACGGTTCGATCTCCACTTATTGAGTTACTTCTTGATGCAATTAACTAACTTAGGGATTTCATTTATTTTACCGAACTATCTACAAATCGTGAACCATCGAACGGCGTTGATTGCGGGTTTACTCATGTTACCTAGCGCCGCATTAGGTGCTGTTTTTGCACCGATCGGCGGCCGTATTATGGATCGTTTTGGAGCACGTAAACCTATTTTGACCGGTATTTTATCCCAGCTAGTGGCTTTATTTTTACTAATGCTTTTCGCACGTCACATTCAGCCAATGGCGCTTTCGATAATCTATATTCTTTTCATGTTAGGTATGGGTTTACAAGCAGGAAACATCATGATCAATGGCTTAAAACAAGTGCCCAAACAATTAAGCGCCGATGGCAACGCACTTTTTAATACGGCCATGCAATTTGCCGGTGCGCTAGGTACGTCGATTGTTTCAGCAATTGTTGCCTTTTCCCAACAAGGCCACGCTGGTTCTTTTGCGAGCCGCACCGCTCTTGGTGCTCAAAATGCTTTGATTCTTTTGGCTATTTTGGCGGCAATCAATACAATATCCCTGATTATTGCCCTGCGAACAACCAAGTCTAAAACAACTAAAGCAACGCAAAATGTTATGCAAGAATCAACAGAGCGCTCATAAGTTGGTTTCTATCTGGTTTTGACTATGTACATGATAAAAATAAAGTACCCCATAATTGTTAGGCAAATACACTAACGATTTTGGGGTATTTTTATGCATCATGTTGCTAAATACCATTGTCTTATAGACTATAATCCGCTATCGTGGAATAATTAATTTTATCGAATATCAAAGAGATAGGGGCAATGTCATGAATCAACTAAAGTCAAACAAAATCATTGGGATGCTTTATGCTATCAACGGTGCCGTACTTTGGGGTGTTTCGGGAACGATTGCTCAATATCTGTTTGCCACGTATCATCCGTCACCCGTTTGGTTAGTGGGTATTCGGCTCCTTTTTGGCGGTTTGGTCCTGTTACTCTGGTCTTTGATTACTGAAGGTCGCGAAGCATTTGCCATTTTTCGCCATAAAAATGACACCTTTGCCCTGATCCTCTTCGGTCTACTGGGCATGATGCCTTCACAACTCTGTTATTTTAGTGCGGTCAATGCCAGCAATGCGCCCACAGCTACCGTACTGCAAAACCTAGGTCCACTTTTCATTATTATCTTTGTCGCCCTTGCCAATCACAGTCTGCCCCGACAAATCGACACGATCTCTATCATTATCGCCCTCTTTGGTACCTTTATGTTAGCCACCAATGGGCAATTTACCCATCTTGCGCTCACGCCTAAGGGTATGTTCTGGGGCATACTTGCTGGTGTCGCAACTGCGGTCTATACTTTGATGCCACGCCGTCTTTTGCGTACTTACGATGCTAAGTTTGTCATCGGTTGGGCTATGTTGATCGGCAGCTTACCTTTCACTTATAATACTTTCACCAATAAAAGTGTGCCTTTGACACCAGCGTTATTGGGTTGGATCAGCATCGTCGTCGTGGTTGGTACAGCGTTAACTTACCTATTATATCTAAAAAGTTTACAATATTTGGCGCCGACAACGACTGGCATGCTGGGTGCTTTCGAACCTTTGACGGCTACTGTTCTAGCGGTGACTATTTTAGGTACGCCCTTAACCTTACCCAAGGCTGTCGGTGGTATCTTAATTTTATTGACTACTTTCTTACAGGCTCTGGGTACGCGGCGCAGTCGTATGCAATCGAAAAACTAATGTCTATTCCAAAAGACGTTCAGCGTCTGGATCTAGTTGAAAGCGTTGTTTTTTAACCCAAATAATCCCAGCGCTGCTAAACTACCGATACTCAAATACAGCAGCGTTGGCAAAAATAAATGCGCCTGATCAAACGGCAGCAATGGTGCTCCGTTAAGATATAGGTAGAAAAATACGACTAAGATCACTTGAAATGGCCTTTGACTCCTGGTTAAGCGTCCGATTAATTGCGCCACCAGCGGCAACTGCAAAGCCCAAATCAATAATGCCAAATAGGCCATAACAGTAGTTTGTTGAACGGCTGGTAAAATTAAGCCCAGTGCTAAAAGCCAACCGCTAATACTGGCCCACCATTTTTGCCGTCGCTGCCCGTCAGGAACGGTTTGCAACCATTGGGCAACCCCGGTTTGAACCGCTGTGGCACCTAAATTTGCAAATAATGGGATTGCAAGAAGGAAGAGTAAGGGCAAGGCTAGGTGCCTCATTTGGTAAGTTGTCGTTGTCCAACTCCACAACCAAGTTATCAATAACAGCCATAGCCAATAGCGCGAAACATCACCAGTTAACAAGCGAAAGGCAAGATATAGCCGAGATTGCTTGAAACTAGTGACCCATGGTTTTGTGATCTTAATCGGGTCACGTCGCTTTGCTGGCTTCAATACCAGCGGTCGATGTTCTAAAAATAATACCGCTAGTAAAACCAGTAAGCAGCTTAAACAGAGTAGTACGCTTATATTTACCCAGTCTGTGGCAGTTAACCGGATCATTGGAAAAACGAGTGATTGCTGACCGGTATAGTGTGTAGCAGTACTACCAATTACTCGCAGTACATGCAGTGACCCACCACCACTGGCGGCCAACGCCTGTTTGATGTTTTCGATCAAATAATGACTACCGGAAAGATTAAAAATATTTACCAAACGGCTAGGTGTCGTCTGATAATCCGTGCCAGCCGCATATAAAAAGACTAAGCAAATACTTAATAATACAGTCGGCTATACTCCTACTTAAGTAGACAGGTAAATAATTAAAACCGGTTTGCTTAGGAAGGAGTATTTTTTATGGGCCGAAAAGGTTCCAGATATTCTATTGATGAGAAGCTTCATTTCATTGGCCTACTTAAAAACGGCCGATCGGCCAATTCTATTGAACGGGAGTTTGGTATCAAAGCGACAACGATCAGTCATTGGAATTATTTATTTCATCATGGAGGTATAGTCGCACTAAAACCCAAACATACATGTAAAAGTTATACTATCGAATTAAAGGAACAAGTCGTTCAAGAGTATCTAGCAGGCGGTATTTCAATGCCTCAACTTTGTGATAAATTCGAGGTCTAAATCCCGGAGTTATTTTTCAGTGGCTTTCTCGGTATACTAGTGGTAAATCACTAGTATCTGCTAGGAGGAATCTAGCCATGAAGAACGGACGCAAGACAACACAACTTGAACGCATTGAGATTGCCGAGTGGGTCATCGCAAATAACATGGACTATACAGGCGCCACAAAACAGTACGATATCTCCTATGGACAAGTCTGATGCTTGGGTCAAGAAGTTTAAACAAGGAGGCCCAGAGGCCTTGGTCGACCGTCGTGGTAAAGCTAAGTCAGACGATGGCCATCTATCTGCCAATGAACGCCAATCATTAGAGATCAAACGTCTTAAAGCAAGATTGGAATATGTTTCAACGGAGAATGCCTTGTTAAAAAAATTCGCAGAGTTGGAAAGGAGCGAAAGATCCCACAGGAAGCATACTTAGCCATCAAAGAATTGACAAAGATCATTAATCCAGACACCCAGAATCTATATACTGTCAGTAATTTATGCCGCTTGGCTGAAATTTCTCGCTGCGGCTTATTATAAATGGTGTCATCACGTTCCCAGTAAGCGCCAGCTTGAAGATGCCGCTATTGTCGCTTTTATCCAACAATTAGAAGAAGCGCATCACTATATTTTCGGAGTCAAACGATTAATGGTCTACATTGACAAAGAAACGCCCTATCATGCTTGTGCCAGTCGAGTGAGACGCCTGATGCATCTTCACCACATCTACGCATCGATCCGTATTGCCAAGCATGATCGTAAAGCTGAGCGCAAAGATATTATCTCGGGTAATAAACTACTAAATGCCCAGCTGGAACATGAGTTCCACCCGATCGAATGGACCACACTTGGGTGACTGATTGTTCCGAATTAAGATATGGCGTTAATAATGAGCAACGTGTCCGTCTAAGCGCCATCAAAGATCTTTACGATCATCGGATCGTAAGTTGGGCTATTGCGTCGACGGAAACAGCAGAATTAGTCAGTAAAACGCTCGACTTAGCCCTACAACAAGTATCTGGTGCTAAACCAAAGATCGTACACAGTGATCAAGGTAGCAGTTATACTTCAGGCAGTTACAACCTAAAACTAGCCAGTTTAGGCATCACCCATAGTATGTCCCGTCCAGGCATACCTGGAGACAACAGTCCTATGGAGAGCTTCTGGAGTCACATGAAAGAAGAATTCTTCGCCTTTGAACAAGCGTATTCACAAGAGGAACTAGCGCTTCAGATTTCACGTTGTATCGATTGGTATAACAACAAACGTCGCCAAGAAACACTTAACGGCATGACCCCCAACGAATATGGGTGCCATGCCGTTAAGGAAAGTGCATAAGCATTTTAATTATTTAGGTTGTCTACTTGACACGGAGTAGTTCCGTCCCCAAACGGCCACGTAACCTAGGCAGTACCTCAATCACCAAAGTTAGCGCCGCCACAAAAAATAACCCGGGTAATAATATTAAAAATACCATCAGAAATTGACCTAAATTCACCGTCTGATACTTCAGCAGCGTTGCGATTAATGTAAAAGCCACGGTTATACCCCAGAAAATCAGCATGAAACAACAATTACTCAGGAATTTCCCAAATATGTAGCGCCGACGCGTGAATGAGCTCGTCAGAAATAAGGCCATTGTTCCATGCTCTCGATCTAGCTGAATACTGTTGCTTAGAAAGATGGCACCGAGCACAGGTAAAATAAATCCGATAATAAAACCAACACTAATGGCCGTCCAAGTCGCATTATCGGCCTGAGTATAACGGCTGGGCTCAATAATCAATGGCCGCATTACACCCGCCTGTTTTGGTAACATCAATGTCACTGAAAACATCAAACCAAGACACAATACTAGAAAAGAACGGCGCCGCGCTTTTTCTCGAAAAGTAGCCCGAAAACTTGTGATCATAGTGGTACCACACCCTTTAACACGCCCAGATAAGCTTCTTCTAAGGTCGGTAAAACTTGTTGGGCTTCTTTTTGTCGCGGCTTTTGCGTAATTTCACGAATTTGAATACCTTCAGGTTTTTGTACCAATGTACTTGTATCTTGGGTTAAATATTGAGACATCGCTGGAAGTTCTGATGTAACTGGATAAGCCCAGACACATCCTTGCGCTTTTTGAATCAAAGCATTGGGCGCCCCTTGGTAAAGAAAGCGGCCTTTATGTAAAATTAAAATTTGACTGGCGATGGCTTCAACATCCGATACGATATGGGTCGAAAGCAGCACCAAATGATCACGAGCAAGCTCGGCCAACAAATTTCTTAATGTGACGCGTTCTTCAGGATCCAGCCCCGTGGTTGGTTCATCAGCGATCACCACGGCTGGCTCATTCAATAAAGCCGCCGCAATACCAACCCTCTGGCGCATACCACCAGAAAAATCTTGCAAGCGTTTCTGCCCCACTTGATCCAAATGAACCCGTTGTAATAATTGGGCAATTTGCTTTTGTGCTGCTCGTTTGGTCATGCCCTTCATGCTGGCAAGATAGGTCAGATATTCCTGAGCTGTTAAATTAGGGAAATACGGAACTTGCTGTGGCAAATAACCTAGTACGGCCTGCATCGTTTTAGGGTGCGTGATGATATTTGTACCATTCAAGTAGACGGCGCCATGAGTGGGTTTTTGTAAAGTGGTCAATATTTTTAATAATGTTGTTTTGCCCGCGCCATTTGGTCCTAAAAGGCCAATCGCCCCGCCTGAATGAAGCTCCGCTTGTAAGTCTGCAAAAATCTTTGTGCCATCGTAGTGCTTACTTAGCTGCTTTATTATTAGATCCATAAAACCCCCACCTTCCAAATAATGGCTAATTCTAAATTACCGCTATCTCGAGCAAGTGCCTATCAGACTTAAGTATTAAAATGCACACCTATTTTGGCCTTAGAAAAAGAGAGTGAAAACAAAATTAACACTTTGCTTTCACTCTCTATCTGTTTACAAACACTTCTATATTTAAACTTGTGGTTTTCGGCGATAAACCAAATAGCGCCGGTAAATATACTGCCACGGCAATGCTAAAGCATGAACCAGTCGTGTGTAAGGGAAGAACCCAAAAATCGCTAAACCACAAACAACATGGATCTTATATAACATTGGTGTTGACACCATCAATAAATAATTTGGCCGGAAATAGAACAATTGCCGCGCCCAAACGGATAACGTTTCTCGATAGTTAAAAGCTGGATGACTAGGCCCAGCGATAAATGAAGCAGCTAGACCTAAGATAATTGTCACCAACAAAGCCACATTGACGATCAAATCACTGGTAGAGCTTGCAAGATGCACCCGGGCATCACTAAAGCGCCGATAAGTCAGGATCAGCATGCCAATCAATGCTAAGCCGCCACCAACACCGCCACCGCCTAAAGCAAATAGGTGATAGATATGATCCGGGATGCCTAATGCATCTGTCCATAATTTCGGTACTAAGATACCAACCACATGACCAAAAAATACTAGGATGATGCCAATATGAAAGAGAATACTGCCGACCATTAATTTCTTTTTCTCTAGTAATTCACTGGACTTAGCGGTTACTGAAGCGGGATAAAAGGCAAACCGAATGATGGTGCCAAAGAAAAATGAAAGTAACATCAAATACGGATAGACGGTCCAAAAGAACCAATCCACTGGATGTGCCATCATTTCACCTCCTGTTGTGCGTTGATCTGGTGCTGCGCCACACATTTACCAAGTTCTTGACGAATCACACGGATCAGCTTGAAGTAAGGTTTGTCCGCATAGATCATTCCATTTTGCAATAATTGATAGGTACCGTCTTCAACTACTGAAAACAGTAATTGTAGATCTTTTAAACGTTCGGCCACTTCATTTTCCCAGTCACCGTAGGCTAAGAATTCTAACATCAATGGTAAATAATCCGTCAATTCTTGATCCACGGCGGAAACACCAAACATCTCGTAAAGCATCTTTAGTTTGGCTAAGACACCGCCGCGTTCCCGAGAATCTTCAAAGCGATAAAATGTTAAGTAGAGGGTAAAACGCTTATTCATGTCAAAAAGACTGGCATATTCTTGTTGCAGCTGGGTTAACGGTTGTTGTTGAAACGCCGAGATGATGTCACGTACTTGGGCTTTCTCAGCCGAATTGGCATCATACTCACGTTCAAAATTAGCCATAAAATCTGAACCTTGAATTTCAGCTTGTGGATAGTCGATCAAATGGGACAGCGTATAGAAATCACCCCGGCTTTGATCCAATTGGGCTAGATTAATCACGCCAAATCCCCCCATAAAAGCTCTCAGCATAGATCTCTTCTGAGGATTTACCTGCTTTAGACTGTTCAAACATACCGGCATGCATATTGGCTAAAGAACAACCTTTACATTCTTCATAACCTAAACCGCCCTGTTCCGCGCTAGCATTTTCCACTTGTTCTTTATGAGCTTTAGGAATGACAAACCGATCTTCGTATTTCGCAATGGCTAATAAGCGGTAAAGTGCTGTCGCTGAATCTTCAGTCAAGCCAACCCGATCGAGTTTATCAGTATCAAACGCTTTACCAGAAGTCCGAGCCCGCATATACAGCCGCATCATAGCGAGCTTATATAGTGCGTTCTTGATCACTTCAGTATTGCCGCCAGACAAAATACTTGCTAAATAATCTACTGGGATCCGCATTTCATCAATACCAGGGAAAATCATTTCTGGATTATGAATCGAGTCTTTACCTTCAAAGTAATTCATGATTGGTGACAGCGGTGGTACGTACCAAACCATTGGCATTGTGCGATATTCTGGATGCAATGGAAAGGCGATCCGCTCTTCAACGGCCATCTTATAGATCGGACTATTTTGGGCGGCTTCAATCATATCATCAGCGATACCAGCTGCTTGAGCAGCAGCAATGATTTCTGGATCATTAGGATCTAAGAACAAATCTAATTGACGTTCGTAAAGTTTCTTTTCATCTGGTTCTTCAGCTGCTTCTTGAACACGGTCCGCATCATATAAAATTGCGCCGATATAACGGATCCGACCCACACAAGTTTCCGCACAAACCGTTGGTAAGCCTTCTTCAATTCTTGGATAGCAGAAAGTACATTTTTCAGCTTTATTCGTTTTCCAGTTGAAATAGACTTTTTTATAAGGGCAACCAGTCATGCAAAAACGCCAGCCGCGGCACTTTTCTTGATCAACCAAAACGATACCGTCTTCATCACGTTTATACATGGCACCACTCGGACAAGAAGACACACAAGGGGCATTTAAGCAGTGTTCACATAAACGCGGTAAATACATCATAAAGGCATTTTCAAAATTAGTCTTGATCTCAGTCTGGATCTTCTTCACATTCGGATCTTCTTGCGTGTGTTGGGAACCAGCTAGATCATCATCCCAGTTGGGGCCCCATTGAAGGTCCATCGTTTGGCCAGTGATCTGTGATTTTGCCCGTGCTACCGGTTGATGTTTCTTTTCTGGGTTAAATAGCGTTTGGTAATCATAGGTCCAAGGTTCATAGTAATCATCTAACTCAGGCATATCAGGATTGTAAAAGATCTTACCTAGCGCAATCTTATTCAATTTGTTCCCGGCCACTAATTCTAACTTACCTTTTTTGTTGAGCTGCCAGCCGCCCTTATAGTGGTCTTCATCTTCCCAACCGCGAGGATAACCCACACCAGGTTTGGTTTCCACGTTGTTGAACCACATATATTCTGCCCCCGGGCGATTGGTCCAGGTGTTTTTACACGTGACCGAACAGGTATGGCAGCCAATACACTTATCCAGGTTCAAAACCATTCCGATTTGTGCTTTAATCTTCATTCCAGTTCACCTTCTTTAATTTCCGGACATTAACATATAAGTCTCTTTGATTGCCGATGGGACCATAATAGTTAAAGCCGTAGCTTAGTTGCGCATAGCCGCCGACCATTTGGGTAGGCTTAATATGGATCTGTGTTGGTGCATTATGACTCCCGCCACGATTACCCGTAATATTAGAGAGTGGTTCTTGAATATCCATATCTTGCGCATGATACATATACATGGAACCTTTTGGCATGCGGTGACTGACAACCGCTCGGGCTGTCACGACCCCATTACGGTTATAAAGCTCGACCCAATCGTTGTCTTTGATACCTAATTCAAGCGCATCTTCATTAGCTAACCAAACATTAGGTCCACCACGGAATAACGTCAGCATCTCTAAATTATCTTGATAAGTCGTATGGATATTCCACTTACCGTGCGGTGTCATATAACGCAGTGTAATTTCTTTGGCATCAGCAATCTCGGTATCTTTAGGTCCCATGACTTGTGGTGGCAAAGTTGGCTTATAAGTAGTCAATTGTTCACCATATTCTTGGAAAATCTCGTGATCAATATAAAACTGCTGCCGACCGGTCAACGTACGGAATGGCACGAGATATTCAATGTTGACCGTAAATGGTGAGTAACGTTCACCGTCATGCTTGGAGCTGGAGAAGATCGGCGTTGGAATAGCCTCCCGTGGTTGCACGGTAATACTCTTGAAGGTCATTTTATCCTCAGCGCGACCGGCCGCAATATGGTTCAAGTCTAGGCCCGTATGTTCTGATTCCACTGCCCAAGCTTTTTGCGCCACTGCGCCATTAGAAGCACTGGATAAAATCAAAATAGCGTCAGCGACTTTTTTGGCTTGGTCGATCTTAGGACAGCCCTGATTCACACCGGGTGTTAAATAAGTATGATTGCGCGTCTTTAATTCTTCATACTGCTCAGCAACAGAATAGCTGATACCATCTGCCCCAACTTTACCGCCAGCATTTGGACCTAAAGCCACGTACTTATCATAAACTTGGGTATAGTCTCTTGGAATCAATTGCAAGATCGGCATAGTCTTACCTGGGACAGGTTCGATCTCACCTTTCTTCCAATCTTTGATCTGTCCTAGTGGCTGGGCTAATTCAGCTGGCGAATCATGGCCTAGCGGTTGCGTCTTCAAATCATATTGTGTTTCTGGTAATTCTGTTTTAGCTAATTCAGTGAACTTCTTAGCCAAATTCTTGAAAATATCCCAATCGCTCTTCGACTCCCATAGTGGTGTAATCGCCGCATTGAAAGGATGAATGAAAGGATGCATATCGGTACTAGAGAGATCTTCTTTTTCATACCAAGTAGCAGCTGGTAGGACGATATCTGAATACATTGGTGTGGAAACCATCCGGAAGTCCAAGTCGACGACTAGATCTAACTTACCTTCCACAGGATCTTCATGCCACACCATATCTTCAGGCTTAAATTGATCATTAGTCTTAGCTAACAGACCATTTTCCGCACCCAGCAAATGTTTCATAAAGTATTCTTGCCCTTTGCCAGAGGAGGTAAAGAGGTTGGAGCGCCAGACAAATAACCCTTTCGGGGCATTTTGGGGGGCATCCGGATCTTCAATGGCAAATTTCAGCGCGCCAGCTTTTAATTCTGAAACAACTTTAGCTTTGATCTCATCCAAATTATTGGTTTGATAATCCTGTGCAAAACTTAAAGAGTTGCGGTCAAATTGTGGGTAACTTGGCAGCCAACCCAAGCGGGCCGCCAATTGATTATAATCAGCGGGATGATCATAAGCGTGCTGAATTTTTTTGACCGGCGACTTCAAAGCCTTATTATCTAGCTCGTCATATTTCCATTGATCGCTGGCAAAGTAGAAGAAAGAAGTCCCATTTTGTTGACGTGCACCACCAGCCTGCCAATCATTGGCAAAAGCCACAGTTGCCCAGCCTTCTTGAGGCCGTAATTTTTCTTGGCCAACGTAATGGGCCCAGCCGCCACCAGAAACCCCTTCACAGCCAGTTAATAGAACTAAATTAAAGATGGCTCGATAGGTCATATCACTATTGAACCAGTGATTGATCCCTGCACCCATGATCACCATGGATTTACCACCGCTGTCAATGGCATTTTGGGCGAATTCTTCAGCAATTTGCACACAAATACTTTGTTTAACGCCAGTCACTTTTTCCTGCCATGCAGGTGTATAAGGGCTGTCAGCGTCCGTGGCACCTTTAGCAGCCAAATCGTCCTCAGCCATTTGCGGCAAGCCATATTGGGAAAGCATCAAATCATAAACCGTGGTAACTAAATGACGACTGCCATCTGCAAAAGTCACCCAGCGCGCCTTTAAATGCCGTGGTAACACATCGTTGCCTTGAGCAGAAAAATAAGGAAAATCGGCGATCACGGTTTGGTCCGCATCGATGCCTAACTTAGGATCGATCTCGTGGCCCTCTTTGTCCTTCAAAACCAGATTCCAATCGGTATGATCTTCCCAGCGTTGGCCGATGGTCCCATTAGGTACAACGATCTCACCAGAATGACTGTCAACGACACAAGTTTTCCAATCCGCATTGGCAATCGTTTCATCAGAAATATCGCTGACCCGTAAGAACCGGCCAGAAGTGTAGTGATCACGATTGGCATCACTTTGATCCAGCAAGACTAAGAATGGCAGATCAGTGTACTGCTTCGCATAATGTACAAACTCTGGCACTTGTTTTTGTTGATAAAATTCATTCAAGATCGTATAAGTCATGCCTTGGGCTAAAGCAGCATCAGAGCCAGGGTGTGGTGCCAACCAGTTATCAGCGAACTTAACATTTTCAGCGTAATCTGGACTTACGGCAACCACCTTAGTCCCCTTATAGCGCGCTTCGGTCATAAAATGGGCATCTGGTGTCCGCGTCAAAGGTACATTTGAGCCCCACATAATAATGTATTGACTGTTATACCAGTCACTGGATTCAGGAACATCCGTTTGTTCACCCCAAACTTGTGGGGATGCAGGTGGCAGATCGGCGTACCAATCATAGAAACTCAACATTTCGCCACCTAGTAAGGAAAGGAACCGCGCACCAGAGGCATAACTGATCATGGACATAGCTGGAATTGGGGTGAAACCAGCTAACCGATCGGGCCCATATTTCTTGATCGTATAAACTAACATTGCTGAGATCAGCTCTAAAGCTTCATCCCAATGCACGCGGACTAAGCCGCCATGCCCCCGAGCCGATTTATAAGTTTTTGTTTTATCAGGATCTTCAACAATACTCGCCCAAGCTTCAACTAAATTATCTTGGTGCGCCGCCTTAGCTTGGACCCATAATTGCCACAATTTGCCTCTAATATAAGGATATTTGATCCGTACCGGACTATATTCATACCATGAAAAACTGGCACCACGTGGGCACCCCCGGGGTTCAAACTCTGGAAAATCCGGACCACAGGATGGATAATCGGTGGCTTGGTGCTCCCAGGTAATAATGCCCTCTTTCACGTAAACATTCCAACTGCAAGAGCCAGTACAGTTTACCCCGTGCGTCGTCCGAATCACTTTATCGTGACTCCAACGCCGCCGGTATAATTTTTCCCAGCGTCTAGAGTTCTCTTCTAATTGGGTGAAATTCCCATTGAACTTCTCCACACGCTTGAAAAAGCGGGACTGTTTCATGACCTCAACTCCTTTTCCTTCAGTAAGGTAACCAAAATGCTTGTTAGTCATTTCCCTAATACTAAGATAGCACCGGCAATGCTATACTTCGATTAGGGAAAAACCTAATTCAGTTACTCGTGAGGTGAGTCACATGTCCGTCGTGAATGGTTTCACAGATAATCGTTATGATCGCCAAGAACGTGTCCGTCAAATCGGTCCTGCTGGCCAACAGCAGCTCAGCCAAGCGCATATCTTAATCGTTGGGGCTGGTGCGCTAGGCAGTTACTGTGCGGAACTTTTAACTCGAGCTGGCATTGGCCGCTTAGATATTTTCGACCCTGATACGGTCAGTCTAACGAATTTACAGCGCCAAACTATCTTTACGGAGCAAGATGCCCAGCAAGCTACTTTCAAAGTTGACGCGCTCCAAAAAAATTTAACCAAGATCAATCATCATGTGATCGTGCACAGCCACCCTTATGAATTATCGGAAAACCGCCTACGAACGCTAGCTAAATTTGACTTAGCCATTGATTGTACCGATAACTTTGCAGCCCGAGAGCTGTTAAATCAATTGGCTTTAAAATACAAATTCAATTACATCTTTGGTTCTTGTGCTGGGGTCAGTGGTCAAGTCATGGCCATCGACCCCCAAACTGGGCCTTGCTTAGCTTGTTTATTTCCAAACCTGCAAGCCTTAAAACAAACTGACTGTGATTTGCTAGGTGTCAATACAGCGCTGATTCCGATTGTCAGCGGCTTACAGGTATCCTTAGCAATAAAGCTACTCGTAGCACCTGATCAAGTCGCTTTTAACCAATTGATCACCATTAATAATTGGACGTTAAAGCAAGACACTTTTACGATCCTTAAAAATCCCCAGTGCGCTGTTTGCCAGCAGCCTGTGACTGAAGTGGCCGCTGATTTTAAAAACGAACTGCGCGTTTTATGTGGTACTAACGTTTATGCTGTTTACTTGCCTGAAACCGTCAGTGTAGCCACGTTAAAACGATATTTAACCGCGGCACAAATCCCACAACAGCCTAATCCTTTAGGCGTTCAGTTTAAATGGCAGACCTTGGCAATGACTTTTTTTAAGAACCATAAGTTAATGATCTACGATGCCCCCACCAAAACGGTTGCCCAAACGGCTTACCAACAATTAAAACAAGCCTTAGCCCAACATCAAGTCAAACTGGAGGCCCAATCATGATCAAAGCTAGTATTTTGACGATCAGTGACACGCGCAATCTGGCCAGTGATCAAACCGGCCAGACCATTGCCAATTACCTAACCAAAAACGAAACTGCTGTGGTTCAGCAACGACTGGTTGTTAAAGATGATATTTTAGAAATTCAACACGCTTTTACAGCTTTGGCATTGGCCGACAACGACCTGCTGATCACTAACGGCGGCACCGGCATTGCTCAACGAGACGTCACCTTTACCGCGCTAAAGCCACTGTTGCAAGATACGATCCCAGGTTTCGGTGAACTATTCCGACAATTGAGCTACGCCGATGTCGGCACACACGCCATTGCCTCGCGCGCTGAAGCAGGTTTTACGGTACGCAACCAATTGTGCTTTATCTTGCCTGGTTCAACTAAAGCAAACAGCTTAGCACTAGAACAAATTATTTTACCTGAACTAACACATCTATTACGTGAACGTCACAAATAAAGGAAGTTAACTTATGTTAGATAGACGTCAACCCATTACTATCACCGCTGCCCAAGCCAAAATCGCAGCGTTAACTTTAGAACCTAAGGTAGAAGCCGTAGCCACAACGGCTGCTGATCGACGCGTGTTGGCTGAGCCCGTGACTGCACCCTATGATTTTCCTAATTTCCGGCGCTCTGGTTATGATGGCTATGCCATTCGTGCTGAAGATGACCATGATTTTCCTAAAACATTCAAAGTCGTCGCTGAAATTCAAGCAGGTGCCACTTACGATCAACCGCTAAAAGCAAATGAAACGGTCCGAATCATGACTGGCGCTGCTGTCCCAACTAACGCTGGTAAAGTTATCATGTTGGAACAAAGTCGGCCAGTTGCAGAACATAAAGACCAAGTCAAATTAATGGTAACTGCTAAAAATACCAATATTACGGAGACTGGCACTGAGTTTCAACGCGGCGATGTATTGATCCCGCAAAATACGCGGTTAAATCCTGGTCACCTTAGTCTGCTTTCGGCTTTTGGTATCACCGAAGTTTCGGTTTATCAAACGCCCAAGGTTGGTATCATCACCACCGGCACTGAAGTAACCACACCAGGGGACCCGCTCAAGCCTGGCCGTATCTATAACAGTAATGGCCCCTTACTACAAGGCCTCGTCACTGAATGCGGCGGTGAAGTTGTGGCCTATACTCAAATCGAAGATGATTATGATTTGTTACGGCAGAAGCTGAATGCGCTAGTCACGACCTGTGATCTGATCTTGACCACAGGGGGTGTCTCAGTTGGCGACTTCGATTTTTTGGCCACAGTAGCTAAATCATCGCAAAACTTGCTTTTTAATAAATTAAAAATGCGGCCTGGGAGTGTGACCACTGCTTTCGTTTACCAAGAAACACCCATCGTAGCTTTATCTGGCAATCCTGGTGCCTGTTTTACCGGCTTTTATCTGTTTGCGGAACCCCTCTTACAGCAATTCACCAAGCAGGCCTCACAAGTCCGCCATGTGACAGCCATTTTAGATAAACCTTATCAAAAAACGAACGGTTATGACCGCATTCTTCGAGGCACTTTCCGCATAAGTCATGACCACTATTATGTCCAGCTAGTCGGTAGTGATAAATCTGGTGCTTTAGGCAATTTAGGGCAAACGACCTGCTTGTTCAAGATTCCAAGTAGCAATCGCCCCATTGAACCCTTTAGCGAGGTCGAGACATGGCTCTTACCTTACAGATAGTTGGCTATAAAAAAAGTGGTAAAACCACGGTGCTTAAAGACTTTTTAGCTGTTGCCCAAGCAAAAAAGTACACTGTCGCTGTTTTAAAACATGATGCTCACGAAGCCAGCTTGGATCAAGCGGCAACTGATACCGGGCAATTTCATCAGCTAGGGGCGCAGCAAATTATTTTGCAGTCCCGTTCTGAAATATTCATCCGCCAACAAAAGCCAGCACTAGTCACCCAATCCGCTGAAAGCTTGGTTCAACAATACGTTGCCCCAGACACAGATTTAATTCTCATTGAGGGCTATAAATCCGCTGCCTATCCAAAAATTGTCTTGAATAAAACGGCTATTGATTTTGAGCCCTCTGCTTTACAGCAGGTGATCGCCCAAGCTAGTATTTTCCCAGAAATTGTAGCTGCAAACCCAAAACTAAAAGATTTTAGCAATCCCCAAGCACGCCAAGCTTGGTTTCAAGCCTGGTTAAAAAAGAGTGTGACAAAAGGCGATTAACGGCCAAGCACTAACAAGGATCATGATAAATGGTGATCTTTCCATTTGAATGATCCGTGGTTAGGTGAGGACGTTGCCTTTTGGAACACGTTTAAGAAATAGCTGACAAAAGGCGGTTAACGGCCAAGCACTAACAAGGATCATGATAAATGATGATCTTTCCGTTTGAATGATCCGTGGTTAGGCGAGGACGTTGCCTTTTGGAACACGTTTAAGAAATAGATGACAAAAGGCGGTTAGCGCCTGAGCACACATTTTAATCAAAACAACCGCGACAAAACTTAAAGGAGGCTAAGCCGATGTCTGAATCCCAACCCAATGACCAATTAACCCATTTTAATGATCAAGATCGAGCAAGAATGGTTGACGTGACAGCCAAAGCCGTTACGTTTCGCCAAGCAACTGCTGTTGGTGAGATCAAGATGCAGCCCGAAACCTTACAACGTATCCAACAAGGACAAATCAAAAAGGGCGACGTTTTAGCCGTCGCTCAAGTGGCGGGAATCATGGCTGCAAAAAAGACAAGTGAATTGATTCCCATGTGTCATCTAATTCCTTTGACAGGTGTTGACATCCACTTCTCTGACAATCAGAAAGATACGATTTATGCAACCGTACAAGTCAAAACTAAAAATGTGACTGGGGTCGAAATGGAAGCATTAATTGCTTGTCAAACCGCCCTACTTACGATCTACGATATGTGTAAGGCTATGGACCGCGGCATGGTCCTAAATAATTGCCATTTACAGGAAAAATCAGGCGGTAAAAGTGGGCATTTCGTTTATGGCACCGAGGCATGAAGAGCGCTCCAATTGGTCTGATCCTGGCTGGTGGGCATTCTAGACGCTTTGGCACCGATAAAGCCCTGTTTCAACCCCGAGGGCAGTTGCCTCAAGTTCAACAAGTCTACCAAGCCTTGGCACCATTGGTTTCTAAAGTTATTGTCAGCGCAAATGCTCAAAATGCCACTGCTTTAAGCCAACTATTTGAGTCAATACCTGAAGTCCAAATCGTTCAAGATCGGGCACCCTATATTGACCAAGGCCCTTTAAGCGGTATCTATGCCGCTGCAGAACAAACCAACCTATCGCTGGATTTTTTATTGACAGCCACTGATTATCGAGCATTGACCACTGATTTATTAAGCCATTTAAAGGCTCAGAAAAATGTCTATGCCCAAGTCTCAGATCAAGCGCACTATACAGTTAGCCATTTTGAAACCAACGCTACTGAAGTCCACCATTTCTTGCAAACCGGCAATCGACGTTTACAGGATTTTCTAAAACAAGTCTGCCACTGTCAGCCCCTGATTCTACCAGCACATTATCGATCACAGTTACAAAATAATAATCAAAGGAGTCTCCATGATGACCATAAAGAAAGCCCAAGCTGAGATGTCCCAAGGCGATTTTCAACGGCTATTACAAATTGCTTTAAGCGACTTGCGTATCCGCCGAACCCTACTTGAAAATCATATGGCAGATGTCCAAGCTGAACCTCGCTCCTTAGAGCAAGACGATGAGATCGACCGTACCGAGCAGCAGATTCAACGTATTGCTGCCGATTATCGGCACTACCAGACATTTGTAGATGAAGCCATTGCCAAAACGATCGATGTCAGTTACGAACAGCCCTGAAAAAACTTTGACAGAAAGAAGTTGAAAAGAGGTATGACCATGGCCGATTTAGCCGAACAGTCTCAATATGATTCACTTGTCCAAAAAATTTATCAAGATGCTGATTTTGACTTCGTCGGTGTGGCGATTCAAGACCGTTTGAACGGCGGTCAGATTCGCTGGCGCCATGTCATCGGTAACATTAGTCAACGCTATCGACGCATCATATTACGAACCGGCTTAGGTATTGCTGGTTTAGTCATTCGTACAGGTGAACCTTACTTTGATAATCATCTGGACCAACAGCCCCAAGAATTTATGTACACGCCCATTACCGTAGTAGAAAAACTCACTGCGGCCGCAGCCATCCCTATCGTGGACCCCACTACCCAACTGGTGACTGGTGTTTTATTAGCAGGTTACCGTGACAATCGAAACGTTACCCATGCAACAATTGCAAAATTGGGGTATTATTTAAAGCATAGCGAACACCATCAATCTTCCTAATTTAAGGAGGCTAAGTTATGCTTGAAATGTCTAATTGGGTCATGGAGAACTTTACCCGGGCCAGTGATGCCATGTTTATTTTTCAAGATGATCAAGTTTTATTAATGAACGATTTAGCTAAAGACTTAATTGATCAATCCCAAATTGATCTCGATTACCTCAAGGCAATCGTTTTAACATACATTAAGCGGGACCATTCCGAAAGTGATGACTGCTTTGGTTGCGCCATCAAAGGACAATTAAGTAACATTACGATTCCCGTCACTTTAAATAAGGACAGCGATACACCGCTATCCTTCTCTTTGGTGTATCAACAATTATCAGAAACACAAAATGTTTATACGATCACGCTGAAAAGCCTGGTTGCCAAACAACGAGTGGACCAGCTGGCGATGCAAAAATCGTTGATCCAATACATCAACCGTGCCCACGAAGATGAACGTAAACATATTTCTGAAGATCTACATGATTCGATCGCTCAGGGTATTTTTACAGCCATCATGGGTATCGGCCGCCTAGTTTCAGAACAAGCCACAACTTCTAAAGCAGAGTTTGCCAATCAAGGTGAATTGATTCAAAATCAACTACGAGAAGTGCTCAATGAAGTAAAAGGGATGGCTTTAGATCTGCGGCCTTCTGCCTTAGACGACCTTGGCTTAGTTCCAGCTCTAAAAACGTTGATTCAGCGGCTGCAGGAGAACACCGGTATTAAGATTACGTTCATCAACCGACTGCAAGCTATTACGGTCCCCAATGATATTGCCATCGTCCTCTATCGGATTGCCCAAGAAGCTATGAGTAATGCGATCAAACATGCGGACACTGATGAGATCACGCTTTTATTGTTAGCCCATGATAAACGAGTATCTTTAGAAGTTATTGACACTGGTACCGGGTTTGACACTCAAAAGATGACCCAACCCAATGGCCGTTCATTAGGTTTACTAAATATGAATGAGCGGGTAAAAGCCTTAAATGGTGTCTTTACCATTGACTCCAAAGTCGGCGAAGGAACCTCTGTCAAAGTCGAGTTCCCTGTTCGTTCCGCACATTTGGAGGCGTAAGTTTGCATAAAATCTTAATCGCAGATGACCATGCCATCGTGCGTAACGGCTTGTCTTTTTTGATCAACCAACAGGCAAATTTTCAAGTGGTCGATCAAGCAGCAGATGGTAACCAGACTTACATGAAAGTCGAGCAAAATCCCATCGACATACTCGTGATGGATCTCTCCATGCCGCCAGGCGAAAGTGGGCTGATCACGGCAAAACGGATCCATGAACATTTCCCTGATGTTAAAATCGTGATCTTGTCCATGCATGAAGAAGAAGAGTATATTCGCCAAGCCTTACAAAATGGCGCCAGTGCTTATATTCTCAAGAGTTCACCCGATTCAGAATTACTTAATGCGCTGAATAAAGTCATTACAAACGAGACTTATTTAGATGCTAATATTCGACTTTCTGAAGAGTCGGCTGAAGCAATCAACGCCGGTGGTGCCAATGAATTAGACCTTAAAGAATACAATAACTTATCCAACCGTGAGAAAGAAGTCTTGCCTTTAGTTGCCTTAGGTTATAGCAATAAAGAGATTGCCCAACAGCTTTTCATCTCCGTGAAAACCGTTGAAGCTCATAAAGCCAACATCATGAAAAAATTAAAAACAAAAAATCGCGCTGAATTAATTCAGTACGCGATTCATCATCATCTGATTGAATTATGAGAACATTTGCTGCTGAAGCCAGTTAGCAATATAAGTTTCTACTTGTGTTCGGTCAGGTTGCCTTTCAAAGAATAGTTCGTGTCGTAACTCGGGCCATTCTTTTTTTGTAACTTTTTTTAACCGATTATTGGCAACCATCTGTGCCAGCCACTTTTGTTGTTTGCCAAAATCACCCACAGGATCTTTGCGACCACTGATGGCTAATAACGGAAAGTCCTTAGGCAGCTGTGCAAGCCAGTCGCCCTTTGCCTGCATTTGCAGCAGTGTAAATAATGTTAAAAAGCCATTTGTCGTAAAAGTAAAGCCTAGCAATGGATCTTGTTTGTATTTTTCAATTTCAGCTGGATCATTACTCAGCCACGAAAAAAATTCAAGGCGGTCAAAGTACCAACTATACAACCCAAAGGCCAGTATATTCAGCCCATGGTCTGGCCGCTTAGCTGTTAGTTTAGCTTTCCATCGAATCATAGGCATTACCGGCGCCAAGATCTTCGGCAAATAAACGTTACCCATCAAAATACCACCTGTATAATCTGCAGCGTAACGCCCTAAAACTAGGCTTGTAATGATTGAACCCATGGAATGGCCGAGAATAAATAATGGCTTTGTGGGCCAAATCTGATGTAGGCGTTGTGTCCAAAGATGACTATCCTCAATCAAGTTTTCTTGCCCATTAGGTCCAAAGTAGCCTAACTCTTGACGACTCCGGATACTTTTGCCGTGACCTAAATGATCGTGAATTGCCACTGCAAGGCCTTGTTTTGTAAAAAAACGAGCCACTGGTTCATAGCGTTCGGCGTATTCTGCCATCCCATAAACGATTTGCAGCACTGCCTTCGGTTCTTGCGCGGGCAGCCAGATAACCGTATGAATCCGATGCTGCCCATCACTAGACAAGAAAGACCCACTCTGTTTCTGCAAAGTGCAACACCCCCTAGTAATATATGTGTGATTTAGTGCTATCTTAACGGACTTCAGTTAATTTTACCAGTCCAGTGATTGCTGAAAATCTAAAAATCAACTATGATAAAATAGTTAATATTTTTTTACATCTAATTTATCATTAGGCGGCTATTATGAAAAAAATTAGTATAACTATTACACATCTCATTCGTAATATTTTTGTCTTTTTTCTGGCAATTTCATTACCCATGGCCTTTATGACACCAAACTTTAAGGCGATTCACATTGACGGCCACTATTGGCTGCGTGTCTTGGGTGTCCTCGCTAGTATTGCTCTCCCTTACTGGCTCTCCCAACTTCACACCTACCGACGCCTCAAACGATTCAAATTATCGACTCGTCCAGTAATTGGCTTACTTATTCTATTGTTTATTTGGCAGTTGATCATTTACTTACCCCTTACTCTCGAACCGGTATGGGATCCAGGGGTGATTATGCAAAACGTCACTAATCCCATCGGTTTTTTTTATTTTTCTTGGAACTACAATAATACATTGCTTTTAACAATTGAACGGCTGCTCTATCACTTACTCGTTCCTGGTCTCTTTACATCACTCCCCCATGCCCTTTTATTCGCCAATGCGATCATCATTGATCTAGCCGTATTCAATATGTATCTTATTGGTAACCGTCTCAAAGACCGGCAGCTTGGAACGATTCTATTTTCATTGGGATTGCTGTTTTTTGGCCTTTCTCCTTGGGTACTGGTTTTTTATTCTGATACATTAGGCTTGTATATGCTGACATTATTAATTTTAATCGTCTGCCAACTCCGGCGCGCCCATATGTATTGGCAGAAGTTAAGCTTACTGTTGCTATACACGATTATGGCTTTGATTGCCTACCTATTAAAGCCTACCACCCTCATTTTCTCAATTGCCGTTATTTTGAGCATGCTCATTCAAGCTGGTCGTACCAATAATCTTAAACAGAACTTCTCACGACTCTTCATCGGCCTGCTATTATTTCTAACGGTTTTTGCTGTAGGTGCAAAATATTATCACCACTATATTTACCAAGATGAAAAATTCTATGTGTCTGGTCAATGGCGTAACCTTGATCCTGAGTTGCGCTTGCCGCCCACTCATTTCATCGCTATGGGTTTAAAGGGGATTGGTGGCTTTAACGGCAGGGATGCTGCTGAAAGTTATCAAGCCAAAACTTATCAAGCACGCGATCAGCTGAATCGTCGGAAAATCAAACAGCGCCTGCAACAATACGGCATCGTTGGTTACTTTAACTTTTTGTTTGTTAAACATCATAATAACGTGGCGAATGGTAACTTTGTTTGGGACGGCGACCGGTCTTTCACCTTTAAAAATAATCCTGCCCATCAGTCAAAGTTAGCGCAGTTCAGTATGAGCTTCAATTACAGCAAAGGGCATGCCCGTCCCATTATGCGCTTTCTAAACCAAGTCACTTGGATCGTTTTATTAGTGT
This sequence comes from Agrilactobacillus fermenti, assembly GCF_047943045.1. Classification (GTDB taxonomy): domain Bacteria; phylum Bacillota; class Bacilli; order Lactobacillales; family Lactobacillaceae; genus Agrilactobacillus; species Agrilactobacillus fermenti. The sequence continues at coordinate 2,335,234 of NZ_CP181347.1, forward strand.
TAACATTGCTTAGTGCTTTTACTGGCCGAGTGAAGCATTCCCTCGTACTGCAAAGCGCGCAATTAGCTATCGTGGGACAAATGATTTATTTATTGATTTTCGAAGGGGGTACGACTCGGTACTTATTCATGTGGTTGCCTTGTTTCATTATTTGCGGCTATTATGGCGCCCTAGTCTTAAAGAATTGTGCCAAGCTCAATTTATTTCCTAAAAAAGAAAAAGTCGCCAAATTACATATATCTTCATAAGACCAATGCTAAAAAACGGATTATAGTGGCTGAAAACAAAACGTTAGTTTCGCCCCAGCTACTATAATCCGTTTTTGATTGTGCTTATTCTTCATCAGTCGAATGATTTGAAAGTTGTACTTTTGCCCGTTCAAGTTCTTTTTTAATTTCATCAAAGCCAGTGCCGCCTAAAGAATCACGGTTGGCTACGGCGGTCATTGGATCTAAAGCCGTGTAAACATCGGCTTCGATCAATGGCGAGATTTTTTGGTATTCCTCTAAAGTGAGATCCTTCAAGAATTTACCAGCTTTGATACACTTCAAGACAGTTTCACCAACGATCTCATGGGCTTGCCGAAAAGGCAGACCTTTTTTAGCCAAATAATCGGCTAACTCCGTGGCATTAGAGAAATCATGAACAGTAGCATGTTTCATCCGATCCGTTTTAACTTGTAGTGTGTCCACCATGCCTTGCATTACCTTTAAGGACATGATCACTGTATTGACAGCATCAAACATGCCTTCTTTGTCCTCTTGCAAGTCTTTGTTATAGGCCAATGGCAGCCCCTTCATGACTGTTAATAGCCCAAATAAATCGCCATAGATTCGTCCAGTCTTGCCCCGGATCAGTTCTGCCATATCGGGGTTTTTCTTTTGTGGCATGATCGAACTGCCAGTTGCGTAAGTATCAGACAATTCAATATAGCTGAATTCTTGGCTTGACCAGAGAACCAACTCTTCACACATTCGGGACAGATGCATCATTAAGATCGCTGTATTGCTAAGAAACTCCAGAATAAAATCCCGATCTGACACCGCATCTAAACTATTATGATAAACCGCTGAAAAATCTAGCAGTTCAGCTGTCCGCTCTCGATCAATTGGGAAAGTTGTCCCCGCTAAGGCTGCCGCGCCCAGGGGTGAAATATCGGTATGCTTTAAATTAAAGGTCAAACGTTCATAATCTCGCTGGAACATATTCTCATAGGCCAGCAAATAGTGCGCGTAGGAAATGGGTTGAGCATGTTGTAAATGGGTATACCCCGGCATGACCGTCGTCACATGACTTTCAGCTTTGGCAACCAACGTTTTTTGCAGTGCCACGATCAACGGCAGAATCTCGTGCAGACGATTACGTAAATACAAGTGCATATCTAATGCCACTTGATCATTACGACTGCGAGCCGTGTGCAATTTGCCGGCCACCGGTCCAATCAAATCGGTCAGTGCTTTTTCTAAGTTTAAATGAATGTCTTCATTCGCAATAGAAAAATGTAGTTTACCTGCTTCAAGCTGTTGTTGCAATTGCTTAAGACCAGCTTCGATCTGCTTGGCCTCAGACACCGCGATAATGCCTTGTTCGCCCAACATTTGCACATGGGCCAAAGAGCCCTGGATATCTTCTTCAGCTAATAGTTGGTCAAATTCAATGGACGCGCCAAATCGTTGCACATATTCACTTGGTTCTGCCGTGAACCGGCCACCCCACAATTTTGTTGTTGCCATCCTACCATTACCCCCTTTACTTAGAAGTGACTTCCGCGTCGCCCTTCTTTTGTACTTGTGCAGCGACTTGAGTTGGCAAGCCCCAAAGTTTGATGAAGCCCACAGAAGCCGCTTGGTCAAACGTATCCGAAGCTGTGTAGGTTGCTAGATCCTTATCATACAAAGAATAAGGTGATTTCCGGCCTTCAACGACAACATTGCCCTTGAACAATTTTACCCGAATCTGTCCCGTGACGACGACTTGGGTTTGTTTAATGAAGGCAATCATGGCTTGCATCAAAGGTGAGAACCATAAGCCGTTATAAATGGTATTGCTCATTTGATTGGTAATCTGTGGTTTGAAGTGGGCGAGATCCCGTTCAAAAGTCAGGTCTTCCAAAGCTTGATGCGCCGTCATTAAGACTTCTGCCCCAGGTACTTCATATACTTCCCGCGACTTGATACCCACCAACCGATTCTCAATATGGTCGATCCGACCGATCCCATGCTTACCAGCCACTTGATTCAAATGTAAAATCAAGTCGGCTAAATTATAGTTTTGGCCGTCTAAAGCAACGGGGACGCCTTTTTCAAAATCAATCGTAATGATATCTGGTTCATCTGGCGTATCTTCTAAATTACTCGTCCATTCAAAGGCATCCGTCGGCGGTGTAACCCAAGGATCTTCCAAAACACCAGCTTCATTAGCCCGCCCCCATAGATTTTGGTCAATGGAATAAGGACTGTCTAAGTCAATTGGCACGGGAATATTATGTTCCTTCGCATAGTTGATCTCTTCTTCCCGGGACCAATGCCAATCTCGAACTGGTGCTAAAATCTTCATGTCTGGTGCTAGAGCATGAATGGCTACTTCAAACCGCACTTGGTCATTGCCTTTTCCGGTACAACCATGCGCGATCGCACTGGCGTTAGTTTGCTGAGCCACTTGGACCAACTTTTTGGCAATCAGCGGCCGTGACAATGCTGAGACCAATGGGTAAGTTTCTTCATATTTAGCGTTAGCTTGTAAGGCAATCAGAGCATATTCATCCGCAAACTCAGCTTTACAATCTAATGTATAGGATTCAACTGCCCCGACTTTCAGGGCTTTTTCTTTGATGAATTCTAAGTCTTTACCTTCGCCTACATCAATACAGCAAGCAATGACATCATAATCTTTGTCTTTTAACCACTGAATCGCTACAGAAGTATCTAGTCCGCCTGAATAAGCTAAAACAACTTTTTGATTTGCCATTAGAAAAACCCCTTTTGTTTTTAATGTTTCCTTAATCGTTGTAAAGAATATACACCTTTATGTAATTTAATGCAAGTAAATTCAAAAATATTCACATTTAATGCAAAAAATATGTATATTTCTAATTGCGACTGCAGTTGACCAATCCCCCAACCGCCCGGTATGATAGGAGTAATCTTTTGGAAAGTAGGCACGAATTTGGCTTTTTTAACTAATAAACAGCTGATAGATACACTGCTGACGAGTGGCATTGTGCTCATTTTGATTTTGGCCTTTATCCTTTTACGCACTTTAGCCCATTATTATACGAGTTATGAAAAAAAGATTGAGCGGGCGTTGCAGCTGTTCTCACTTTTGGGCTTCTCCCAATTAGCCGTTAATCTGATCATTTTATTTTTTGGCTTTCGTTCATCTGAAGATCATCAAACTTTTCAAGCAAATGTTTGGCTTCTAATTGCCAACGCCACGCTCATAATTTCCATCGTTTATAGCCTTTATGCGCGTTATAAATTCTTTCATATCTACCAACCACAGCCCAAACATCGGCGGAAAAAAGATTAAGCAAATGATTACCGCTCTATTGATAAGTTCCTTTATACTTGCTTCGTAAACGTTTACAAAAGCAAAAGGAGGTTATCTCATGAAATTCGATTTTAAACACAAAGTTGCTTTGATAACTGGTGGGGCATCAGGGATCGGTTTGGCTGTTGTCAGCAATTATATTGATGCAGGTGGTCAAGTGGTCGTCGCTGATCTTAATCAGCAACGGTTGGCCGAACTGACGGAAAAATATGGTACCGATACTTTTTTAGGTGTTCCCACCGACGTTAGTAATGAAGCCCAAGTCAACCATGCTGTTGAAGCCGGTGTTCAAAAATTTGGCCATTTAGATAATGCTTTTCTAGTGGCTGGGGCTAATAAATTAGGGCCACTCCTAGATCAATCTATGGCTGACTATGACTTTGTTCTAAATATCGATCTACGCGGTGTCGTCATGTTTATTAAAGCTTTTGGCCGTCAGATTCGAACACAAGCAACGCCTGGTACGATTGTCAATATTGCTTCAATCAATGCACTCGTCCCTGAACCACTTGGCTCTGCTTATTCCATTGCCAAAGCTGGCGTCCAAATGGCTACTCAAAGTGCCTCCTTAGAGCTGGCACCTTTTAATATTCGGACAAATGCCATTCTGCCAGGCCTTGTGAATACACCATTGACAGAATCGATGCGTGAGAACCCTGAAATCAACGCTGAAATGATGAAAAACATTCCCTTCAAACGCGGTGCTGATCCTAGCGAAATTGCCCAAGTGGCACTCTTCCTTTCGGATGACGCTTCTAGTTATGTTAATGGCGCCAGTATTGTAGTTGATGCTGGTGCAACGAGCGCAACTTATCCAGACTTAAGTCAGTTGTTCAAGTAATGCCCCAGTTAAAATTTTTTAACGCCATAAATATTTGATATTTTTATTGCACTTTCTTCACCATTTTGTCACAGATCAACGTTATGCTGTATTCATCAAGTAAATCATTCCTCCCCCAAGGAAGTTACTTGATACCCAAACTTAAAATGTATTTTCTTCATTATCTTCCTCCCAAAATAAAATGAGCTATGGCTTTGGTAACCGGATATTTATCTGAAGTGGGTTCGATTCCCACTAGCTCGATTGCCTAGAGATAGGCTATTTCATCCTTCCCAATCCCAATATAAAAACTGGTTCAAGACAAAATTAGTGTTTTGTTTTGAACTGGTTTTTTATTTTGTACTCAATTCTGCTAGCACGCCAAATCTATCCAGCTTCACGCTCACTCTGATTTTTTATTTTAAAAAAGTTCGTTATAATTAAAGCAATTGAATTATGCCACTTACTTAAGGAGGGTCCATCATGAAGTTAAAACACTATGTATACTTTATTCTGTCACTACTAATCGGATTAAGTGTTAGTGGTTTATCAGTTGATCATGCCGTTCAAGCCAAGACAACACAGGTATCTAGCGGTAAAATAGCCACTTTCAACCAAGGTGCGGTAACTTACACCAATGGCCGTTTCACATTGTACAAATATACCAATTTAACCAAAAAGCAACGCCAACAATTACCCCAATCTGAATACCGACAACTCACTAGTAAAGATACGGCTTACTATTTAAAATTGAAATTTGATTTGAAAAATACGACTAATGAAACCGTCTATACTACTGGTTTTTTCAATGACGAATATGAACAACCTGACCGCAAGGACGTTGAGATCATTCCAAGCATGACAGCCGATAAAACGCGCTTACGCTTAAAGGCCAACGAAACTAAAAAGCAGCAAACAGATCTGCTCTACCTGGGTGCCACTAAAAAATCAGCTAAGAAACTAATTCAAAATGGCTTTTATGAATTTGAAATGGGTGAATTACGTAACCAAGACAAACACGAAATTGCTGACTCGGTCAAATACAGAATCGATTTTACCCAAAAGAAAGCCAGCGCAACCTCTGTTAAAGCTGAAGCACCCGAGGCAGACGATTGAGCTATTGTGTGCGTTAATGAGAAGTCTACGGTTTGTTGTCATTCTTATTAGTACTCAAGTACTGAGCCCCTTTTATCTCGACTTTTTCACTTCACAAAAAAGCTCTATAACCGTTAGCTTGTTTTGGCTAACAGTTATCGGGCTTTTTATCTTGGCTTCAATTCTACGACAGCTTATTTATCTCCAACCGTGAACCGCTCTCGACTAACTTGTGGGTGTTCGATTTCATCTAAAATAGCCACGGCCATATTGCCAGTTGTCACTTGTGATTTGCCAGCAGCATTATACATGACTTTATCTGTTCCGCGAACATAGCCGCTGCGTGCCCCGGGTACAAAATCACGTTGTGGCGAAACACCCACCCAATTGACATTCTGAACAGAATTCAAAAAATTTAGCTCGTGGAATTGACTTTCAGGTACATCGATCCATTGTTCATGATTCGGTAAGGTTTGAAGTTTCTTTAACAGCCGTTGATCGCCATCTAATAGACTGGCTGCACCTAAAATAAAGACAATTCTAGGTTTGTCAGTTTCTCGTAATTCATGAATCAGATGGGTGGCTAAATCTAAATGTAAATAGCCCTTTTGTGTCCCTAGAGGCACACCAAACGCATCAATGATCACGTCAAAGTTCAGCAATTCTTCACGTGTCAACGTAAAAGCATCTTTTTCTAATAGGGCGACATCAGCGCCAAAAAGATCCCGTGCCTTGGCGCCATTGCGCACAATGGCGGTTACTTCATGGCCACGTTTTTGCGCTTCTAAAAATAATTCAACGCCAGCTTTACCAGTCGCACCGATAATACCAATTTTCATATCATGAACCTCCTAAACCACTATTATAAAATAAGCATAACATATAAAATTCGAAAACCGCACCCGTAAAGTTTAAAATGAATCATAATACTATCATAATTGGGGGATATCTATGACTGTTTTAGATGTGACTGCGCTCACCAAATATTATCCGACTTTTCAACTGGACAACATTTCTTTTCAGTTAGCTGCTGGAACGATCACTGGCTTTGTTGGTGCCAATGGTGCTGGTAAATCCACGACTCTAAAAGCGATTCTGGGTTTATTAAATATAGATCACGGCCAAATTACCTATTTTAGCAAGAATTTTTTTCATAACCAAACCGCGATCAAGCAAGATTTAGCCTTTGTGGATGGTGGTATCACGTACTTTCCCAGAAAAAAACTACGTACCTTAACAGATACAACAGCCCGGTTTTATGCCAATTGGGATGCCCAACGTTATCAAACTTATCTGGAGAAATTCCAATTGGATGACCGCAAAACGCCCCATGAATTATCTACCGGGATGCGCATCAAATATGCTTTAGCTGTTGCTTTATCTCATCATGCCAAACTATTGATTCTTGATGAACCGACCAGTGGTCTAGATCCGGTTTCTCGCGACGAACTCCTGACCATTTTTTTAGATTTAAAGGCTCAAGGTGTGACGATTTTATTTTCAACGCACATCATTAGTGATTTACAACAATGTGCTGATAATATTTTATACCTACACCAAGGTAAGTTATTATTTGATGCGCCGCTAACTGAATTACTGGCACGCTACCAATTGATTACCATTACCGATCCGGCCGACCTATCGCAAGCTCAAAAGCAAGCCTTTCAATATGCTAAAGCTGAACAGGTCAATGGTCAAAAACTGTGGCGGGGGCTTACACAGCAGCCAGATTTATTCCCGGACAGCCAACGTTCCGCTGTAGACCTTGAAACTTTGATGGTTCATATTGAAAGAAGTGTCGCTCTTGTTAACTAATTTACGCAAAGAATTCAAATTAAGTTTACATCCTACTGTGCCCATTTTCTGGTTACTAAGTGCTTTAGTTTTAGTCCCTAATTACCCTTATTTAGTCATCTTCTTTTACACCACACTGGGACTCTTCTTTATTGAACTGAATTCTCGGGAAAACAATGACTTACGTTACAGTCTACTATTACCACGCAGTAAAGCTGATATTGTCAAAACCCGGCTCTTCTTCATCATGATCATCGAACTGATTCAAGTTATTTTGATCCTGCCCTTTGCCTATCTACGTACACTTTGGTTGTCTGACCTCAATGTGATTCCTGGTCAAGCCAACTTGGCACTATTAGGTTTAGGTCTGACGCTATTAGGTCTGTTTAATCTCACCTTTTATCCCATTTTATTTAAAGACCCCACCCGGATCGGTCGTGCTTACATTTGGGGTACCATTGTTTTAACTATTGGCATTACTTTTGTTGAAACTTTATTCTTTATTAGTTCTTTTTTTCAAACCAATCTAAATGATCTAGCGCCGAAACACTTTATGGCTCAATTTTTAACTGGCTTTGTTGGCTTAGTACTCTTCTTTGGCTGCAGTCATTTTGCCAATTACTTCGCCACCCGCCATTTTGAACATTATGACGCCTGATTTTAATTTACTAACGGTTGTTTTTTTAAATTTAAAAGCCACCAAAAATAAATTTAACTATTTATCACCACTATAATAATAATCAATGACATTATCTTATTTTTACAGACCCCATCTTCGCCTAATTTTTGGGAAGCCTTTATGCTTAATAAGTAACATCAAATTCCTAGAGGAGGCCCAAATAAAGATGGTAAAAATTATTGTTCCAATGACAAATCTATTCGAAGATGTTGAATATACTGAACCAAAGAAAGCTTTAGAACAAGCAGGCCATGAGGTTACCTTAGTCGGTGAAAAGGCTGGTGAAACGATCACAGGTAAGAAAGGTCTAGAAGTCACCGTAGATAAGGGTATCGATGATATTCAAGCAGCTGATTATGATGCTTTATTAATTCCTGGTGGCTTTTCCCCAGACCAGCTGCGCGCTGATCAGCGTATGGTTGATCTTGTCCAGCACTTCCTAGAAAATGACAAACCTGTCTTTGCCATTTGTCATGGCCCACAGCTCTTCATTCAAACCGGCCTCACGGAAGGTCGCAAAATGACTGCCTACCAAACCGTACAACCCGATCTGAAATATGCCGGCGCCCAAGTTAGTGACGATGCTGTCGTTATCGATAATAACTTGGTCACCAGCCGCAACCCCGATGACATCCCTCAATTTAATGAAGCCATCGTAGCCCATCTGGAACACTTATAACAGAGCGCGAGTGAAGCTGGTTAGCTTTGGAGCACGAACTTAAAAACCACCTCGTATACAATGACGACCGTATACGAGGTGGTTTTTATTAGAGCAAAATTCAGATCAGTGTTTTTAATATAACTCAAAGCCCGGCTTAAATTGCATGAGGTTGGCTTTGACATCTTTCAAGAAGCCCCCTGCAGCAACGCCGTCCAATAAACGATGATCCACAGACAGAGATAAATTGACCATATCGGCAATTTTGAAGCCTAAACCATCTGGTGTGGGTTTTAATTCCTTACGGATCGATTCAATCTGGATAATCGCTGCTTGCGGATAATTAATGATACCCATAGAAGCAACCGAACCAAAAGAACCCGTATTATTGACGGTAAAGGTTCCACCTTGCATGTCATCTGCCGTAATTTTACCCGTTCGTACAGCATTAGCTAACCGGGTAATTTCACTGGCAATACCTTTAACAGATAAATTATCTGCATGTTTAATGACTGGAACGTATAATTCGTCACCCTTAGCTACGGCAATCGAAATATTGATCTCATGATGAGTCAAAATTTGATTATTTTGCCAAGAACTATTGATCCGTGGATGCTTAACCAGTGCTTGAGCTACTGCTTTTACAAAGAATGGGAAGTAAGTTAATTTGTAGCCCTCTAACTGCTGGAATTTTGCCTTTTCAGATTGTCGTAATTTAACTAAATCTGAAACATCTTGTTCCACCATCATCCAACCATGTGGAATCTCAGCTTTACTTTGGACCATGTGATCTGCAATGGCTTTACGGATGCTGCTAGCTGGCTGCACGGTATCCGTCGCTAACTGACCCATCAAACCAGACTGAACTGGCTTAGCTTGAGCCACTGATTTAGCAGGTGTAGATTGAGGTGTTTGCGGCTGGGATCGTTGTGCCACAAAGTTTTCAACATCTTTCCGTGTCAAGCGGCCTTGATGCCCAGTACCGGTAATTTGGTTAGGATCTAATTGATATTTGGACAATAGCGTTGCCACAGCAGGCGAAAACCTGGGCCCATCTGTTGTTGCCACAGATGGCGTAGATTCTGTTGCTATCGTGGCTGCTGTTACCGGTGTTTGCGGCTTAGTCGGTGCAGGTGTGGTCGTTGTTTGATCATCATCTGAAACTTCGGCGCCAGCTTCAGTTTCCATCACAACGATTGGCGTCCCCACTGACACGGTTTCGTCTACTGGTACCAAGATTTCCTTAACTGTGCCAGAGAAACTAGCTGGCACTTCGGCGACCACTTTAACCGTTTGAACTTCACAAATGGGGTCGTACTCTGCAACCTGATCACCCACATTGACCAACCACTCCACGATCGTGCCCTCAGTGACACTTTCGCCTAAGCGGGGCATGGTCATTTCTTTTTGCATTGCCATTCACTTCTTTCTGACAGACTAAAACTGTGCCAATTTTTCCATTGCTGCTTGAACGTCGTCGGGCTGGATTAAGAATGCTTTTTCTAGATTCTTCGCATAAGGCATAGCTGGTGTATCAGGGCCGGCCAAGCGTTGGATCGGAGCATCTAAGTCAAACAGAGCTGCTTCGTTAATAATGGCTGAAATTTCACCTAATATGCCGCCTTGTTGATTATCTTCATTAACAAGCAGCACTTTACCTGTCTTTTTCGCTGCTGCAACGATGGTTGCCTTATCGAGTGGATACAAGCTGCGAATATCGACAACTTCAGTGGAAATGCCTTTTTTTGCTAAGGCTTCAGCGGCTTGTAACACGTATTGTAAGGTCATCCCATAACTCATGACCGTAAGATCGTCACCTTCACGTAGCACTTGGGCCTTATCAATTGGTGTTAAAATTTCTTCATCTGGATCAATATCTGCTTTGATACTATGATATAGCCGTTTATGTTCATAGAACAAAACTGGATCTTCACAGCGGATCGCACTTTTAAGTAGCCCCTTGGCATCCCGTACGGTTGAAGGCGTCACAATGCGTAACCCTGGTTGGCCCATAAATACTTTCTCAGTAGATTGAGAATGATAAAAGCCGCCACCAACGCCACCACCATAAGGTGCCCGAAAGACAACGGGTGCTGTCCAATCGCCTTGGGTGCGGTAACGCATCCGCGAAGCTTCAGAAATGATCTGATTCGTTGCCGGCAAAATATAGTCTGCAAATTGAAATTCAGCAACGGCATGATGTCCCGTAACGCCAAGGCCAATGGCTAAACCAGCGATCTCCGCTTCACTTAGGGGCGAATTAAAGACGCGTTCATCGCCGTACTTTTGGGCCAAGCCTTGCGTAGCATTGAAGACGCCACCCTTGACACCACCGACATCTTCACCAAAAATCGTCAATGTTTCATCCCGAGCCAGCTCCTCATCCATCGCCTGGTTCAATGCCTGTAAATAATCGATCTCAGCCATAAATACCATTCCCCTTTTCTTTCGGTGCGTAGACTTGTTCTGTTAATGAAGCTACATCTGGGAGTGGTGCAGCTTCCGCTTGGTCAGTAGCGACATTGATTTGTTTTTTGATAGCCGCTTCTAAATCATCTAATTCAGCTTGTGTATAAATATCCTCAGCCAAAACTTGTTGTGTCATAGTCTTCAAAGGATCCTTAGCCTTCAAGGCAGCCAATTCAGCTTTAGAACGATAAATCCGCTGATTATCATCACTTGTATGATCCAACAACCGAATCACATTCAGGTTGATCAAAGTTGCCCCAACACCAGTTCGCGCCCGGGCTACAGCATCCTTGAAAGCCAAATAAGTCGCTGTAAAATCTAAGCCATCGACATCGACACCTTTGATACCATAGGCGGCACCGCGGTCAGCTAGATTTTTGGCAGCATATTCCTCATTACTTGGGGTAGAAATCGCATAATGATTATTTTCGATAACAAAAATAGCCGGTAATTTCGCCACACCAGCAAAGTTCAAAGCTTCATGAAACTCACCCTCAGCCGTAGAACCTTCCCCAGTCGTTACCAGTGTCACCCGATCACTCTGTTCCAATCGAGCACTATAAGCCACACCCGTTGCTAGTGGAAATTGACTGGCAACCGTTGAAGCCTGTGAGACCACATTCAAATGTTTGGCACCATAATGGTTAGGCATTTGGCGGCCATGAGACGAAGGCCCTTCAGCGCGGCCAAATGAGTCTAATAAAATATCTTTCATCGTAGCGCCCCACAACATAAAGGCGGTCATATCACGATAATAGGGTAGAAAATAGTCTTTTTTAACATCAAAAGCAGCGACCATAGCGGCCTGACCAATTTCTTGACCTTGGCCGGAAACATTGAAAGAGGTCTTCCCCGTACGTTGTAATTGAATCAATCGTTCATCGAGCCGTCTAGCACTTAAAATTTGCTTATAAATTGTCTGTAAAGTGGTCTTGGATAAACCACTATCCAATAATTGAGCTGTCATATTACACACTCCTTTAGACATTCTGCGCCTGGTTTTGAATCTTACTAAATATCCGTTGCCAAATCTTTCGTCATCAATGTTGCTTGCCGAACGGCTTCTGATAACGTTGGGTGGGGATGAATGGCGGCACCGATTTCTGTGGCTGAGGCATTCAAATATAAGCCCAAGCCGCCTTCCATGACCATGTCCGTTGCATGTGGGCCGATGATCATCAGTTGTAGCAGATCATCAGTGGTCGTATCCACGGTGACCTGTACTTGGCCCTCTGCTTCTCCTTCAATCAAGGCCTTGCCATTAGCTTGCAGTGGGAAAGTTCCCGTTTTGACTTGATCCTGTTTTTGTTGCGCAATCATAGTCGGCCCCACAACAGCCAATTCGGGATAAGTATAGATACATCTCGGAACTTGATCATAATCAATCGGCTCCACCGACTGCCCACTGATGAAATCAATGGCATGAATGCCCTCTGCCATAGCAACATGAGCCAGTTGAAGCGTATCAATACAATCACCAATTGCAAAAACATGCGGCAGACTCGTTTGATAATGGTTATCCACTTGAACCGTCCCTTTGGCTGTTAACTGTACTCCTGCTTCGGCAAGACCCATGCCTTCCGTTTGCGCCTGACGCCCAACGGCAACTAAAACTTGATCAGCCGTCAATTCTTGTGCCTTGCCTTGAGCATCTTCATAACCTACAACCACTTGCTCAGCAACAATTTTTGCAGACTGCACTTTGGCAGTGGTCGTGATTTTAAGCCCATGGCGTTTAAGAATTGGCAACAAGGCTCTTCCAGCAGCTGCCGTCTCGGTAGGCAGAATATGGTCAGCATATTCTAAAACATTGACATCAACGCCCAAATCATTTAGTAAAGAGGCCCATTCCAAACCAATTGCACCGGCACCAATGATCACCATAGACTTAGGTAAATCCGTTTGCTCAAGCAATTCTTTAGAAGTCACAATCTTATGTCCATCAATTTCAATGCCAGGCAGTGTTTTGGGCTGAGCGCCAGTTGCTAAAATCAAGTTTTTAAAATGAAGCGTTTGAGTCGTTTTTCCAGTTGTTACCTGTATGGTCTGACCATCTTGTAATTTACCAAAGCCAGAAATAACTGTAATTTTGTTCTTTTGCATCAAATAGGTCACCCCTTGGCGTAGCTGGGTAACCACCTTTTCCTTGCGTTGATGGATCTCATCAAACTGGAAAGATGCCTGTTCGTTATGTATACCAAAGTCGGCACTTTTTTGTACTGTACGTAATACTTCAGCACTCTTTAAGTATGTTTTTGTTGGAATACAGCCTTGATTCAAACAAACACCACCCAAAAGTTGTGCCTCGATCAAAGCAACTTTTAAGTGGTGTTTGGCCGCTTGAATGGCAGCTGTGTAGCCACCAACACCGCCGCCTAATACGACAACATCATAATTCGTATCCATAAATCTACCTTCATTTCTTAGAACTGACGGAATCTTGCCACTCGTTTTTCAATCAAGTCATCAGGTTCAAGCTCGCTTAAATCAGCTAACTTTAACATTAATTTCTTTTTCAATGTTTTAACCAAACGATCTTGATTCGTGGGCTCAGAGATAATTTGATCCACTATTTTCATGTCTAATAAGTCATTGGGGGTCAGCTTCATTAAATCAGCTGCTTCATCAGCTTTTTGGCTGTCTTTCCAAAGAATCGATGCAAACCCTTCCGGTGATAGCACCGAATAGATGGCATTTTCAAACATCCAAACTTCATCAGCACAAGCCAAGGCTAAAGCACCACCGCTACCACCTTCACCAAAGATAACCGCGATGAAGGGCACTTTTAAATCATAAGACGCCTCTAGCAGCGCAGCAATTGCTTCTCCTTGACCATGTGCTTCAGCGTCCGCACCCGGATAGGCACCTGCTGTATTGATCAACGTCACGATGGGGCGCCCAAACTTATTCGCTTGCCGCATTAAGCGTAGCGCTTTGCGATAACCTTCTGGCTCGGGATCACCATAGTGGGTGGCAATTTTATCTTCTACAGTTTCACCCTTTTGTGTCGCAATTATCGTGACGGGCCGTGCACCCAATAGACCAACACCACCAATAATTGCCGGATCATCGCCAGAACCGCGATCACCATGGAGTTCGACGAAATCTGTCAGCAGACCATCAATCAACTTTTGCGTTGTGATTTTGTCAGCGCTGCGGGCAGCTTTCACAACTTCTGCTGCCGGTCGATTTTTTTGTGCCATCGTTATTTCGTCAACTCCCTTTTGTTTAGTCGCACCATTTGAGCAATAAACGCCCCTAAAGTCTCGCGCTTAATAATTGTATCCACGAAACCGTTATGTAATAGATTCTCGGCACTTTGAAAATCCTTAGGTAATTTTTTATTAATTGTTTGTTCGATCACTCGGCGTCCAGCAAAGCCGACTAATGTATGCGGTTCTGCCGCAATAATATCGCCTTGCATTGCAAAACTAGCTGTGACACCACCGGTCGTTGGATCAGTCAAAATGGTTAAATAAAACAAGCCTGCTTCATTATGCTTGGCAATTGCTTGCGAAATTTTTGCCATCTGCATTAAAGCTGGCATACCCTCTTGCATTCGTGCTCCACCAGAGGCTGTAAATAAAACCACCGGTAACTTTTGCTCAGTTGCTCGTTCAAACAGACGGGTAATCTTTTCGCCGGTAATCGTCCCTAAACTACCCATAATAAAGAATGGGTCCATGATCCCCAAAGCAATATCTGCCCCAGAAATCCGAGCACGACCTGTCCAAACCGAATCATTCAAATTCGTTTGTGCCTGAGCTTTTTGAAGTTTAGCGTCATACCCAGGAAATGCCAAAGGATCTTTTGTTTGTAGATCTTCATCCCAAGAAGCATAATCGGCAGTCAACATTTCTAAGCGTTCTAACGCCTTTAAGCGCAACCCATAACCACAGCTTGGACAAACGCGAAAGGCGCCATAGCTTTTATAATAAAACCCCTGTTTGCAGTGAGGACATTGGATAAACAAATTATCTGGCACTTTTTGCATATTTTGTTTTTCCGGCTGGCGGTGGGGATGCGTTTCAACGTACGGCTTTTTCTTGAAGAGATGCACGGCTTGGCGCCTCCTTTGCATGATCCTTGAGGTAGTTTTTGAGGAAATATTGTTCAATGTAGCTATTATTGGTCTTCCCAGCTAAGAAATTGGCATCATCCAATAACTTACGTTGAAAGTGTCGATTAGACTTAATGCCTTCAATATCCAACTCATCTAAGATTCGGCGCATCCGACCAATCGCTTCATCTCGAGTATCACCATGGGTAATAAACTTAGCAATCATCGAATCATAATAAGGCGACACTTCACCGCCAGAATAAACGCCACTATCAATCCGAATACCCATCCCACCAGTCGGCAAGTAAAGATAATCAATGTGTCCAGCAGAAGGCATAAAATTATGTTTAGGGTCCTCTGCGTTGATTCGACATTCCAGCGCATAGCCATTGAGTTGAATATCATTTTGCGCAAATGGCAATTTTTCACCAGCGGCTACTAAAATCTGGGTTTTTACAAGATCCACTCCTGTAACCATCTCAGTGATAGGGTGTTCCACCTGAATTCGAGTATTCATTTCCATGAAATAAAAATGATGTTCTTGGTCCATCAAAAACTCAACTGTTCCAGTATTGATATAGTCAATGACCGTCGCCGCTTGTAATGCGACCTCACCTAAATGCTGCCGTTCTTCAGCGGATAATACAGGACACGGTGTTTCTTCCAAAACCTTTTGATGATTCCGTTGCAATGAACAATCGCGCTCTGGAAAATAAACCCCTTGCCCATGCTGATCACGAAAAATTTGAACTTCGACATGTTTCGCTGGTGAAATAATTTTTTCCAGATACATCGCACTATCGTTAAACGCACCTTTAGCTTCTCGCCGGGCATCTTGAAAGGCAGCTGCAAGTTCATCAGCGGAATTGACGCGCCGAATCCCCTTACCGCCACCACCAGCAGCTGCTTTGAGTAAAACTGGATAGCCCACAGAATCAGCTATTTTCCGAGCTTCAGCTAAGGAATCAACGGTACCAATACTACCAGGAATCACTGGTATGCCGTGGGTATGCATTGTGTGTCGTGCTTTAGCTTTATCGCCCATCAAATCGATTGTTTCAGGACGTGGCCCAATAAAGTCGATCTGACATTCAGCACACATTTGGGCAAATTCACTGCTTTCGGATAAAAAACCAAATCCAGGGTGAATGGCTTCTGAGCCCGTTAAGATTGCGGCTGAGAGAATGTTCCGTTCATTTAGGTAAGAGGATACCGGCATGGCACCCCCCACACAAACAGCTTCATCCGCTAACTTGACATGCAAACTATTCACGTCTGCTTCTGAATAAATGGCTACGGAACGAATATTCAATTCTTTCAAAACCCTAATAATACGAACGGCAATTTCACCACGGTTTGCCACCAAGACCTTGTGATACATATAATTGCTCCTTTAAGAAACTAAGAAAGTTAGCGTTGCGGTACAAATTTCCTTACCAGCAACCATAACCCTACCTTCACCAATACCTGCATTTTGCTTAAGCTTTGTTAACTCAACCGCTAATTCCAACGTATCCCCTGGATAAGCCCAACCGTTAAAACTAGCCTTTTCAATGCCACCAAAAAAGGCAATTCGCCCTTTAAATTCTGGCAAAGACAATAAAGCCACTGCCCCTGCCTGTGCCATGGATTCCACCATTAACATCTGTGGATAACGCGCAATCCCATCAGCGTAGTCTTGTACCACAGCCTCATTATTAGTGATGTTCTTAATGGCTTGACAACTTTTGCCAGGCTGCACGTCAATTACTTTATCAATTAGCAGCATGGGGTAACGATGAGGCAAGATTTTTTTAATATCAAGTTCTACTTCAGCCATAAAAAGCTCCTTAATCTGGTTGGATCGTCATGAGTGGTTGATCATAATCAACCATTTCTTCATTATTCACATCAATGCTGACGATTGTGCCACTATAATCACTTTTCACTTCTGTTAACATCTTCATAGCCTCAACAACACAAACGGTTTGCCCTTTTTTAACGTGATCACCAACATGAACATAATTATCCTTATCTGGTGCGGGTTGTAGATATACCACTCCGACCAACTGTGCCTTGAGCACTTTAAAATTAGCCGAATCGTCTTTTTTTGAGGCTGGGGCCGCCGCAGCTGTGGCATTACCTTGCGTTTCAGAACTAGCCGCTGCTGTTGCTACTGGTACTGCTGCCGAGGTTGGAGCGGCCGCACGGGTTGCAACTTCATTTTTATTCAAATAAATATGTGCCCCGTCAAAATTTAAGTCCATCTCACGAACAGAAGAATCATCAAATGTTTTTAGTAGTTTAAATAATGTCTCTTGGTCCATCTTTTACACCCCACGCCATTTCTTCATTGCTAACACGGCATCATGACCGCCAAAACCAAAGGAATTGCTGATGGCGTAATCCACATCTTGTGTTTGATTTGCTTCCGTTACAAGATTAACTGGGCACGCTTCATCTTGCGTTTCTAAGCCAACATTCACTGGCAGCTTGCCCTTTTGTAAAGCAGCCAAAGTCGCAATTGCTTCAATTGCACCCGCTGCCCCTAACAAATGGCCCGTCATACTTTTAGTGGAGCTAACCAAGGCCTGTGATTTTTCACCAAATAACTGATGGATTGCTTGCGCTTCCATCGAGTCATTGGCTTTGGTGCTGGTCCCATGGGCATTAATGTAGCCAATTTGATCTGGTAAAATATCGGCTTCATCGATTGCTTGCTTCATCGCATTGATCGCACTTTGGCCACTTGGATCTGGCGAAGTCATATGATATGCATCGCACATACTGCCGTAACCAACGATCTCACCATAGATTTTGGCATGGCGTGCTAGCGCATGTTCTAAGTCTTCCAGAACTAAAGTCCCAGAACCCTCAGATAATAAGAAGCCAGCTCGATCTTTATCAAATGGAATCGACGCACGTTTGGGATCGGTTGCTTTGGTAATTGCCGTTAATGCTGCAAATCCAGCAACACCCATCACGTTGTTAGCCGCTTCAGCACCGCCAGAAATCATCATATCTGCTCGTCCTGATTGGATATGGTGAAATGCCTGACCAATTGCATCTGTGGAAGAAGAACAAGCAGTCACGATACACTGACACATATTTTTGGCATTAAAACGCATCGCAATATTGCCAGCTGCCATGTTGGCAATCGCTTCTGGAATAAACATTGGCGATACGCGATCAGCACCCTTATTGTTCATCTTAACAACTTGCTCAGTCATGGTTGTAATACCACCAATACCCGAACCAAAAATAACCCCTAGTCGTTCATCTGCCACTGTATTCTCGTCAAAGTCAGCATCTGTCATCGCTTCAATTGCTGAATAAACGGCATATTGGGAAAATAGATCCATTCGTTTTGTATCTTTTTTATGTAATCGGACGACTGGATCAAAATCCTTTACTTCTCCTGTCAAAGTGACATTCAAATCTGAGGCATCAAATTTCGTGATTGGTCCGGCACCAACTTTTTCGGCAAAAATATTATCAATAAAAGTCGGCGCGTCGTTTCCGATCGGTGTCACAGCACCAACGCCAGTAACAACAACTCTACGCAAAGTAACTCCTCCGCTTCTTTATCTTAAAAACAATGGCTGCGACTAGCATCAACCTTGCTGTCTGATTTCTAGCCACTTGCTTGTTACAAATCATTCGGTTCAAACGTGTTCCAAAAGGCAACGCCCTCTCCTAACGTCGAATTGCTCAACTGGCAAGCCCACCATTTTTCGCAATTCTCGTTAGTGCTCGGTCGCTGACCGCTTTTTGTCACACTCTATTTTATTGCATGACCATACCGCCATCAACGGTAATCGTCTGACCAGTGATGTATTCATTTTCAGCTAAGAAAATAGCGGTGTGTGCGATTTCTTCAGGCTTTGCTGCTCGTTTCAATGGTATCTTAGCGACTAATTCTGCTTGGACTTTTTCGCTAAGGGCATCTGTCATATCGGTGGCCACCATACCCGGAGCAATAGCATTACAGCGAATACCGCGTAAAGCCCCTTCTAAAGCCGTTGTTTTAGTTAAACCCAAAATACCAGCTTTAGCGGCAGCATAGTTTGCTTGGCCAATATTGCCCGTCAAACCGACAACGCTGGCAATATTAATGATTGTCCCTGCTTTTTGCTTATACATTAGTTTCAAAGCTGGTTGCAAAACATTAAACGTGCCTACCAGATTGGTTTGTAATACTTGTTCAAAATCAGCACTTGTCATCCGCAACAACATTTTGTCATTGGTAATGCCAGCATTATTGATCAAAACATCTAATTGTCCATAGGTTTGTTTGATCGTTTTGATCATATTTTGGGCTTGTTCTGGGTCACTGATATCCCCAAGTACCTGTCCTGGCTGATGCGTTGCTTTTTCAAACAACTGCAATACCTCTGGTTTGAGCTCGTGACGACTATTTAGGATAACTTGCGCATCTTTTTGAGCAAAAGCTTGCGCCATCGCTAACCCGATGCCTCGAGAACTACCAGTAATAAATACAATTTTATCTGTCAAATTCACGTTTACATCGCTCCTTGGATCGCCGTGATCGTCTGCTCTAAACTTGCCTGGTTTTCAACATGATAAGTTTTAACACCTTTCAACGTCTTTTTGGTAAAACCAGTCAACGTGTGCCCCGGACCGACTTCAACTAGTGTATCAATACCCAACGCCCCTAATTGCACTAAACATTGGGCAAAGTGTGTCGGGTTGGTGATCTGGTCAATCAATGTCTCAGCCAAGTTCACATGATCAAACGGTTTTACTGTCGTATTACTGATTGTTGGTACCTGTGGGTCTTGAAAAGCCGTTTGCCGTAAATCGGCTGCTAAATTAGCTGCCGCATAAGTCATCAAAGGTGTATGAAATGCACCAGCCACTTTCAATGGGATTGTTTTGAATCCATCAGCATCTAATAGACTTTGAGCCAAATCAACCGCTTCAGCATCCCCACCAATTACAACTTGTTTTGCCGTATTATAATTGGCGATACTTACAAACCCATGATCGGTAATGCCAGCACAAATCGATGCCACGCGCTCATGATCTTTGGTCATCACAGCAACCATTTTGCCAGCTGTTTTTTCACTGGCTGCTTGCATCAATTGACCACGCTTCGTAACTAGCTGAATGCCAGACTGTAACGTCATCGCGTCGGCTGCGATCAAGGCACTATATTCCCCTAAACTCAAGCCTAAGTGCGCTTGTGCTACAGGTAACTGTGGTGCCAGTAATTGATGAATGCCTAGACTCATTGCCACAACCATCGGCTGTAACATCGCCGTATTGGCTAAAGCTGCCGGTTCTTGCACTTTAGCTTGAATGTCAAACCCACAAGCTTGACTAGCAGCATCAATTACTGTTCGATATTCAGAATAGTTATCATAAAGGTCCTGACCCATACCTTCATATTGAGACCCTTGACCTGAAAAAAGATAAGCTAATTTCATGATTAAACAAATCTCCCTGCGCCAGATAAGAGTTGATCTGCTTGACCAACCACTTCTTGAATGATTTCTGCAGCTGGCTGTACCTTTTTGACCATACCGGCGATTTCACCAGCCATAAATGAACCTGTTTCTTTGTCGCCTTCTTGTACAGCACGGCGCAAACTACCGTTGCCTAATTCGTCTAATTTAGCAAAATCAGGTTCCGGTTTTTGGGCCTCTGCTTTTTCTAACTTCAGGAATTTCTTGCTCATTTTATTCTTCAAAACGCGTACAGGTGATCCTGCAAAACGTCCGGTTACTTGCGTATCAATATCTTTAGCTTTGATGACAGCTTTTTTATAATTCTCATGAATATTGGTTTCGCTGGCTGCTAAAAAGCGTGTGCCCATTTGAACACCGGCTGCACCTAACATAAAGGCAGCAGCCACACCACGACCGTCGCCAATTCCACCAGCAGCAAAAACTGGAATGTCTACAGCGTCAACAACTTGTGGCACTAAAGGCAATGTTGCCAACTGACCGATATGCCCACCAGACTCGCCGCCTTCAGCGACAACGCCGTCCACACCGATGCGGGCCATCATTCGTGCTAAAGCAACAGAAGGCACAACAGGGACAACTTTACTGCCCGCCGCTTTAAAATCATCTATGTATTTCCCCGGGTTCCCGGCACCCGTTGTCACAACTGGCACATGAGCTTTGAGAACGACTTCAATAACTTCTTCAACAAAGGGCGACATGAGCATGACATTGACACCAAACGGCTTGTCCGTTAATGAACGTGCCACTTTGATCTGTTCAGCCACAACGGCTCCTGGTGCATTCCCAGCGCCGATAATGCCTAATCCGCCGCCATTTGAAACAGCAGCAGCTAATTGACCATCAGCGACCCAGGCCATGCCACCTTGGATGATGGGATATTTAATGCCAAGTTCTTGAAAAAATGGCGTAGCTTTCATTACTTCAGGCTCCTTAATTAAGCTTGTTTTTCGACAAATTCAACGAGATCTTTAACCGTATCGATGCCCTCTTCAGCTTCGATTTTAACGTCAAATTCATCTTCGATTTCGTTGATAATTTCAAAGATATCTAAGCTGTCAGCATCAAAGTCGTTTTTAAAATTAGATTCCATCTTAACTTCTTCAGGTTCTTTATCTAATTGATCTGCAATGATTTCTTGAATTTTTTTGAATGTTTCTTCGTTGTTAGCCATGTTTAATTACCATCCTTAATTTAATTTGTTTGTTAAAATTTAATAATTTCAGTACCCAATGTTAGGCCACCACCAAAGCCACTTAAAGCAATGGTGTCACCGCGTTTGATCTTACCAGCAGCATTTAATTCATCTAATAAGATTGGCACACTGGCAGCAGATGTATTCCCATAATTAGCAATATTCATAGGAAACTTCTCGATTGGTTGTCCTAATCGTTTGGCGATACTCTCAACAATTCGATAGTTGGCTTGATGCAAGACGAATAAGTCAATCTGATCTAAAGTTAAATCCGCTTGTGCTAAAGCACGTTCGATTGACTTCGGAACATTACGTGTTGCAAAGGCATAGACGGCACGACCATCCATCGTGACCCATTTTCCAGGATTATCAGCGGTTGCCCCATCATTAAATGGCGACTCGTTAGTCGTTCCGGCCATAGTGATCTTATCACCAAGGTCACCCATACTTAACAGATCTTCACCTAGGAACATATTGCCAGCGGCAGCATCCTTTTCTACCAAAACACCACCAGCGCCATCGCCAAACAGCACAGCAGTCGTCCGATCAGACCAGTCTGTATATTTGGATAATACCTCAGCGCCAATTAAAATGCCCTTCTTATATGTAGGATTTGTAAATAGGCCACGCAATACGCTCATCCCATAAATAAAGCCGGAACAAGCGGCATTAAGGTCAAATACAAAAGCTTTACTGGCACCAATTGCCTTTTGTACTTCAGCAGCAGCGGTTGGCACAGCTTCAGAAGCACTGGCAGTCGCAACGATAATAAAATCAATATCTGCACCAGAAATGCCACCTTTTTGGATCAATTCATTGGCAACATTGACTACCAAATCCGTGGTATCTTCATCAGTGACAACGTGGCGCTGCCGAATACCGGTTCTCGTTCGGATCCATTCATCGTTTGTATCCATCATTTTAGACAAGTCATCATTCGTGACGACTTTGCTTGGTACATAATGTGCTGTTTGGGTGATTTTTAGCAAGATTGTCCCTTCCTTTATCTGCAATGTTTAGTTGGCAACTAAGCGCCGATCACGCTCTAAAAACTCGATCAAATTATCAACTGCTCGCTCGATCAAACTGACTTCTGAAGTTGAGAAACCGTTTAAAAACGAAGTAACCATTTTATTGTGAAACTCAGCGTGTAGGCGGTAAACACAGCGGCCCTTACGCGTCAAACCAAGACGAACGATGCGCCGATCTGTACTGCCTTGTGCACGTTGTACATAACCTTTACGGACCAAATTATGAATCGTAGCCGTCAGTGTTCCCGGACGTACGGATAATTCTCGGGAAACTTCTGAGCTGGTCTTATGCTGATGCAACGAGATCGCATTGATCGTATGGATCTCCTTGATCGACAGGTCACTAAAGGGCCCCGTTTTCAGTGCTTGTTCCTCAATCGTCAAAATATCTCGATAAGCTTTTACCAGTTTATCGTTGATCCGCTTCTCAATTTCATTGGACACTAGGGTGACCACCTTTGACTGCAAAAATAATCTTCGCTTGACATGCTTTTTGATCTGCCAAAAAGACAATGCCTTTAAAAGTCAATGTCTGTGTCGTGCGCTCGACCAACTGCACATCATAGGTAAGTTCACTTCCGGGCGCAACCGTTTTGCGGAATTTCACTCGATTCAAAGCCTGCAGTGTGACATCTAAATCAGGTGCCTCGAGTTTTAAAAATAACCGCGCTGACTGCTGCAGACCTTCGACCAATAACACACCTGGCACAACTGGTTCACTAGGAAAATGGCCTTGAAAATAAGGCGCATCTTCTGAAATGAATTGATGTGCCACAATATGTTGTGCATCCGTCTCCAGAACCTGATCTACCATCAACTGCTCATGTCGCTCTGGAATCAGCTTCGTGATCTCCGTTGTTGAGAGTTTAGCCACAGATAAACCTCCTAAAATTATTTCAATCATCAAAATAATTGACTAGCAAATAGTACCCTTATCAATAAAAGTTGTCAAATTTCACTGTATTCAAACGATCATTTTCACAGCCATTTCCAAAGCTGGTTCATTCTTTCGGTGGGGAAAAATAACGCGGTAGCCTTGTGACTTAATAACTTGTGCGCTGCGGTGATTTAAGGTGACAAAGATGGCAGTAATATCTGGTTCCAGAGCAATAATTTTTTCAAAAGCCGGCAGATCAGATATCAAAATATGTGTGTAGTGCTTGGTTCGCAACAGACGTCTTAAATTCGTACTCGTTTCATAACTTATATGATAGAAATAAGTTGTTAAGGCTTGCCAGTTCGGCTTATTTAAATTCAGCGGGTGATATTTCCTTGAAATATCTGACCGCAACCATAAAACGGCCTCATCCGCAAACATGCGAGCGCGCAACATAGTCGCTAATGAATCTTGTTGCTCACTGCGGCTTAAGATCACTGTATTGAATCCTTGTTTACGTGCAAAGGTTTCAATTATTGGACTGGTGGTCGCGATCTTAGGTTTGACCGACCGTTTTTGAAAAAATGGCGCAACCGCTTCTAAAGCATAACGGTTCGTGACTGCCAACATGTCTGCTTGGTAAAGTTGATTGATAGCCTTCTGGTGTAAATGCACCGGCTTTAATTCATGTAAATTCACAAAATCTGCCTGTGCTAATAACAGCTCTGTCAGCAATTTTGGCGGCAGACTCATTTGGGGACGCGTCACTAGAATTCTTGGTGCCATATCTACTCCTTAATTATCAAACCAGATTTCAAACCGAATATCATAGGAATAATAATAGCATAATTTTCATGTAAACACCGCAAAGCCGAGGTATATTTGACTTTAAATGCAAATGGGCGGACAATATCACTTTAATTGTTCGTATGCGAACCATTTGAAAAAGGAGGCCGTATGACTCAAAAACAAATTGAATTGCTTCAAAAAGTGCTATCACAAAATCGCCAGCTTCGCCGCGTGACCCGTCAGCTATCAGCTCAAGTTGCTAATAAGCGGCAAGTCACTTACACCCAGCTATTGACCTTAGAGATTCTCAAGACACATCCCGGCTTAAATTTGAATGAATTAGCCGCCCAGCTGCATCTGTCAAAAAGTTCGGTTTCCGGAATTGTTGATCGACTGCTGAAAAATAAGCTGATTTATAAGCAAAAAAAAATTGCCGATCAACGACAACTGACCTTGCATCTAACCCAAACAGGCTCCAAACTCGCCATTTCAGCTTACGCCGAATTTTATGAGCAATTAACAGCTTTATTAGACTTAGATACGGAAGAATTAGAACAGTACTTAACGATTCAATTAAAAATTATAAAAAAACTGGAGGCGGTTTATCAATGAACATCACACGTCGTGACCGCAACATTTTGTTGATCGTCATGATCGGAAACTTCTTAGGTTTCTTGAACCAAACTTTAATGAACGTCGCACTACCTAGTATTATGCGCGAATTTAGCATCTCTGCCAGCCAAGGTCAGTGGTTAGCTAACGGTTATATGTTGATCAATGGGGTCATGATCCCTTTGACAGCTTTTCTAATGAATCGCTTCAAAACTAAGCATCTTTATTTGACCGCTATGACTATGTTTACTGTGGGTACTATTTTAGGCGGCCTAGCACCTCAATTCTGGATTTTAATTATGGGGCGCATGTTCCAAGCAGCTGGTACAGGCATTTTAATTCCTTTAATGAATGTTATTACGATGCGTATCTTTCCAATTGACCGTCGCGGTCGCGCCATGGGCTTTATCGGGTTAGCCATGAACTTTGCGCCCGCCATTGGCCCTACCTTATCAGGCTATATTGTCACAAATTTCTCTTGGCGGTACTTGTTCTACATGGTCACACCTTTAGCTATTCTCGACGTGATTTTAGCCGCCTTTCTGTTACAAAACTACGGTGAAACTACTAAGCAACGGTTCGATATAGTTAGTATCAGCTTGTCTATTCTTGGTATGGGAAGCTTATTAGCCGGACTGAGCAACGCTGGTGATGGCGACTGGCTCACTTGGTCGGTCATCGGCTTGATCTTCATTGGTGCAGCAATTATCTTTGCTTTCATCCGTTTGCAGTTGAAGCGGCCAGTGCCATTATTAAACTTCGACGTTTTCAAATATCGAAATTTCACACTAGGTGTGGTCACCAATATTTTTGTCATGATGGCATTATATGGCGGCACTTTATTATTACCATTATTTATTCAAAATGTTCAGAATCAGTCGGCGCAGATTTCTGGGCTCGTGCTTTTACCAGGTGCCATTATTACGGCGATCATGTCGCCGATTTCTGGTAATCTCTATGATCGGTATGGCGCCAAATATCTTAGTTTTAGTGGTTTGCTTGTCTTAGCAGTCAGTACTTTCCTATTCGCAAACTTAAAACAAAATACCAGTATTCCTTATATCATTATCAGTCAATCGGTGCGCAGTTTAGCAATTGGTTTGGTCACAATGCCACTGCAAACTGAAGCACTTAATGCCTTACCTCGAGAACTGATTCCCCACGGATCAGCGATGTACACCACGATCCGCCAAGTTTCTGGTTCGGTTGGCACAGCTAGTTTGATTACCGTGATGAGTCTCGTTGCGCGAACAAATACCATGCGCCTGGGTGCTCGATTAGCCCAACTGCATGGGATCAATATCGCGTATGCCGTTTGCGGCGTATTAGCGATTGTCGGCGCGTTTTGTGCTTTGAAGTTGACCCCACGCAATAAACAGCCCCGCTTTCCGGACACCGTTGAGCACAAAGATCTTCATGCGTCCACACCCGTTGACTAATTGGATTGCTTCCACTTATTAAATTGAGTAAATTAGTAGTAACCAAATAATTTAACAAAGGATGCGACCACTGTGGCTGATAAAAAAACTTTAGTTGATTACGAAATTGATATTCCAAAAGTTTCTCAACTTTTACAAGAGGATGCCGATGTCCAAGCCTTTTTTGATAGCCTAACTACCGGTTATCAGCGTGAATGGGCGCGTTATATCTTTGGCGCTAAAGCAGAGGCAACCAAACAGCGCCATATTACCGACATGAAGATGATCTTAAAAGCAGGCTATAAGTCTAAACGGGCTTATGGCTCTCGTCCCAAAGCCTAGGAGGGCCAAATATGAAAATTGTGATCACCGTTATTGGTCAAGATCAAATTGGTATTGTTGCCAAAGTCAGTCGTAAGCTGGCTGACTTAAAGGTCAATATTTTAGATATTTCCCAAACATTGATGCAAACGAACTTCACGATGATTTTGATGGGTGAAATAAAAACAGATACGCCGAATCTAGCTCAGATTCAGACTGAGTTGAAAGCATTAGGGGCTGAAATTGGCGTGGTGATCCGCGTGCAACGTTCAGAGGTCTTCGATGCGATTCAAAAGTTATAGGAGGCCGCTCATATGGAGGAGAAACAAATCCTAGAGACCATCCAAATGGTTTCAGAAGAAAACTTAGATATTCGTACGATCACGATGGGCATTTCTTTACTAGATTGTATTGATTCTAATGCTGAAGCAGCTGCTAGAAAAATCTACGATAAAATCACGCATTATGCTAAAGATTTAGTGCCTGTCGCTGAAGCGATTGAAATGGAATATGGGATTCCCATTGTCAACAAGCGTATCTCTGTTACGCCCATAGCTATTGTCGCCGGTGCTAGTGATGTCACAGACGACACCATCTTTGCTAAAACTTTAGATCGAGCAGCTACAGATCTCGGGGTAGATATCATCGGTGGTTTTTCTGCCTTAGTGCATAAGGGTTATACCAAAGGTGACCATCGCTTGATCCAATCGATCCCCCAAGCATTAAGCGAAACGAGTCGTGTCTGCAGCTCTGTAAATATTGGCGCTACGCGTTCAGGCATCAATATGGATGCCGTTCAAGAAATGGGCTGTGTCATCAAGCAGCTAGCTGAGATTGACCCCGTTAAGTGTATGAACTTAGTCGTTTTTGCCAACGCTGTGGAAGACAATCCTTTTATGGCGGGGGCATTTCATGGGGTTGGTGAGGCTGATTGTGTGATCAATATGGGCGTTAGCGGCCCTGGTGTCGTTAAACATGCCCTGTCAAAAATTAAGGGTGCCCCTTTTGATGTCGTTTCCGAAACCATCAAGAAGACCGCTTTTAAAGTCACCCGCATGGGTCAATTTGTCGGTACCCTTGCGGCCCAGCGTTTACATGTTCCTTTTGGGATCGTGGACCTCTCCTTAGCACCCACGCCAGCTAGAGGTGATTCCGTCGCTGAGATCTTAGAAGCGATGGGTTTGGAGAGTGTCGGTGCGGCTGGTACTACTGCTGCCTTGGCCCTGTTAAATGATGCCGTTAAAAAGGGCGGTGTCATGGCCTGTGAACATGTGGGTGGGTTATCTGGCGCTTTCATTCCTGTTTCCGAAGATAGTGGGATGATTCAAGCTGTAACAAACCAACAACTCAACATTGAGAAACTAGAAGCCATGACGGCCGTTTGTTCGGTGGGTCTGGATATGATTGCTGTTCCTGGCAATACACCTGCCGCAGTGATCAGCGGGATGATCGCTGATGAAGCTGCTATCGGTGTGATCAATAATAAAACGACTGCTGTCCGTGTGATCCCAGCAACGGGTAAAGACGTCGGTGATGATATTAACTTCGGCGGTATCTTTGGCCATGCCCCTGTCATGGCGGTTAATACAAGTAGCCCCGCTGAGTTTATTGCCCGCGGCGGCCGCATACCCGCACCAATCCACTCGTTTAAGAATTAAGCGATCGAATAATATAATTCTAAACGTGTTCCAAAAAGCAACGGCCTCTCCTAACATCGAATTGCTCAAATGGCAAAACCACCATTTGTCGCAATTCTTGTTAGTGCTCGGCCGCTGAACGCTTTTTGTCACACTCTGCATTTTTATGAGTTATATTTGAAAACCAAACGTTTTAAGAAGCAGTCACGTTGGCTTGTTCACGTAAATA
This sequence comes from Agrilactobacillus fermenti, assembly GCF_047943045.1. GTDB lineage: Bacteria > Bacillota > Bacilli > Lactobacillales > Lactobacillaceae > Agrilactobacillus > Agrilactobacillus fermenti. Next base: position 2,363,935 of record NZ_CP181347.1, read on the forward strand.
GTTTTTGATCTGATCAATTGTGATCATTGGCATATTCCAAGTTTTAGAGAATTCTGCTAAATCATCCCGGCGTGCCATTGTCCCATCTTCTTTAATGATCTCAATGATCGCGCCAACTGGTGCTTTACCACAAATTTTTGCTAAATCAACGGCAGCTTCTGTATGACCATCACGTTCTAGCACACCCTTTGGCTTGGCGATCAAAGGAAAGATGTGTCCTGGGTGATTAAAATGTGTTGGTTTGGCATCAGCATCAGCTAAGTGACTGATCGTTGCTGCCCGGTCTGGTGCAGAAACACCTGTGGTTACCCCTGTCGCTTCGAATTCGCCATCTGTGGAAACGGTAAATGGCGTCAAGTTAGGGTCAGTGCTGTTATCTACCATCATCTTAAAACCAAGTTTTTCAGCAAGTTCAGCACTCACTGGTGCACATAACAATCCTTTTGCATGCGTGATCATGAAGTTGATTGTTTCAGCTGTAATTCCTTCACCTAAAGCGACAATATCGCCTTCATTTTCACGATCTTCATTGTCTGCCAAAATAATCATGCCGCCATTTTTTAATGTTTCAAGTGCTACGTTGATATCTGCAAAAATATTTGCCAATGTGATCCACACTCCTGAATGTTTTGGTAAACTAGATGGCCATCGTTCGTTTACTCATTAAAAATAACTGATTTTCAGAAAAATGTCAACATATTATCCGAAATTAAACGAATATTATTTTATTTATCCCATTCATTTGTTCGTAAATAAACAGAGATGAGCGTGAGACAAATGGAGCTTAGCACCTGAGCACTAACAAGAATTGCAAAAAATGGTGGGTTTTCCATTTGAGCCATCAGCGGTTAGATGAGGATGTTGCTTTGTGGAACACATTTAAAACTTAATTATTCGCAAACAAAAAGTGACTGAAAACAAAACGTTAGTTCTATCCCAGTCACACCACTATTTATTATTTAACCATGTGCCAAAAAGGTAATGCCCTTTATCTCATTCTCACAAATTATCCGAATCAATGAATTTGGTGTTTGGTTAATGCTTCGTGTACTTGTGTCTCTAAGTAATGCATCAGCTTTGGTGCATCGCGTCTGAAAGCCGATTGGAAAGAGTTGCATGTGCCTGGTGCTGAAATCGTTGTTTCCACTTCATCCGTAGCATCATCCGTAATGGTTAATTCTTCATCGGCATAATGTACTCTGACATAGCTACCCTCAAGGCCTTCATCGCAAATCGATTGGGTAAAATTGACTACCGCATCTTCGATAACTTGGTTTAGACCAATATCTATACCCTTACGTTGCATTGATCGTAATAACCGAGTTGCGCCCTCATAGGTCGTTGGAATTTGTACGTCCATAATTAGCCTCCTAAATAGCAAATGTTTTTATACCAATATCGCGCTTGCTTATAGTGTAACCGCTTCAACTAAAAAAAGAAAGAATTTTAACAAAAAGTTTGCTTAATTTTTAAGTTTTGCTCGATAAATATTGCGCCCATTGACAGCCCTTTCTTATAGTTTTAGATTGGAAGAGCAATAAATAAATAACATTGGAGTGTTTTTCATGGAAATCATTGACGGACAACAAGGTCCTTTAGTACACGAACATGTTTATAATAAAGGCCATCAACGTATTGGCCATCGCATCTTACCGAAAGGCCTAGCAAACGATAAGATTACGTTACATCCCGCACCTGCGCACGGTGTCGTGATTCCGGTCAAAGGTAGAATTGAATTTGGGACAGCTGATGGTCCTAAGGAGCTCTATCCTGGCCGCATCGCTGTTATGGAAAAAGGCGATCCTCATTATATGAAAGCAATCGAAGATAGTGAAGTTTTCGTCGTATTGGACCTAGAAAAATAAACGGTCAGTACCAAATAAAAGCCACCAAAGTTAGACTGAAAGAATCTAATTTTGGTGGCTTTATTTTCAAATTTTATACCTTAGAGTCCAAAACAGATAACGTTTTGTTTCCAATTACTGTCTAATTCGTAGACGGATCTGTTGCCAATTCAGCTGTCGCCGATTCGTTGGCCGTAACCAACGTATGTTGCCGCCACCAACTTGATAGAATCGATCCGGAAATATTATGCCAAATCGAAAAAATCGTGGACGGAATTGCGGCAGCTGGTAAGAAATACTTCATCGCTAAGGTGGCGCCTAGGCTGGAGTCTTGCATACCGACTTCAAAAGTAATTGCCTTTTGCTGTGGCTGTTTCAAGTGGATCAACTTGCTGAACAAGAAACCCAAACCATAGCCGCTCAAATTATGTAACATAACGACTGGGATGACTAAGGCTGTTTGCGCAGAGAAAAGTTCATTATGGTTTGCTGCAAAAACGGCGCCGATGATGGCTAAGATAGAGAGTTGTGAAACTAAGGGTAAGACTTGCGTGACTTTTTCAACTTGTTTGGCAAATAAGGTGTGAACAACAACGCCCAAAATAATCGGGATCACTACGATTTTAAGGGTACTTAAAAATAATTGCGTTGTTGGAATAGCGACATATTTGCCCGCATAAATTTTTAACAGTAAGGGTAACATGACAGGTGCCAATAAAGTAGATAGTGCTTCAATAGAAACGTCTAAGGCAACATCCCCCTTAGCTAGGAAAGCCATGACACTGGAAGAAGTCCCACTCGGACATGAGCCAACTAGGATGACGCCCACAGCAGTCATGCCGTTGAGATGGAAAATTAAGCAAAGAATCCAAGCAATGGCTGGCATAATCAAATAATGGGCAACAGTGCCCAAAATGACGGGTATTGGCCGTTTTAAAATTCTGGCAAAATCAGCCTTTTTTAAGGTCAGTCCCATGCCAAACAAAATAATGCCTAATAAGATGGACGTTTTAGGCGCGATCCACAAACTCACTTGGGGCACAAAATAGTTGATTGCTGCCCAAATGATGACTAATAAAGTAAACCATTTACTTAACCAATTACCAACTGCTGTTGCTTTATGCATTGCTTATCCCCCTCACAGATTAAAAAGTTCATTAACGTCGCGCATAACCCCACCCGTACTTGCAGAAGTCACTAATGCTTGATAACGGGCGAGATAGCCGCTTTTGACTTTTGGTACGAATTTCTTCAGAGATTTACGCCGCTCAGCCAATTCTGCATCAGAAACATGGACATCTAATGTTCGGTTTGCCAAATCGATCGTGATCTCATCACCATCTTTGATCAGGGCAATTTCGCCGCCTTCAGCTGCTTCTGGTGAAATATGGCCGACAGCGATGCCCCGAGTTGCTCCAGAAAAGCGGCCGTCAGTGATCAGACCGACTTCGCGGCCAAGACCTCGGCCAACAATACTAGAAGTTGGGTTGAGCATTTCTGGCATGCCCGGCCCACCTTTTGGCCCTTCATAGCGGATGACAACCACATGACCCGACTGTACTTTGCCACTATCGATACCCTCGACAGCTTCATCATGTGAATTAAAACAAATAGCTTTGCCAGTAAATTGATGAATATCTTTGTCTACCCCACCAACTTTGATAACCGCCCCATCTTTAGCAATGTTGCCATGCAGGATCGACAAACCGCCTTGGTTAGAATAAGGATTAGAAATCGGGTGAATTACCGCTTCATTCTTGGTGTGACACCCCGCCACATTCTCGCGCAAAGTTTTTTGCGTTACCGTCAAACGGTCTGGATGCAAGATTCCACCCTTTTCGATCAATTCATTCAAAATAGCTGGAATGCCCCCAGCCGCGTGAACATCTTGCATGGTCCAATGCGAAGACGGTGCAATTTTAGCTAAATATGGTACCCGCTTGGCGATTTCATTAATATCATCTTCGGAATAATCAATCCCCGCTTCATGTGCAATTGCAAGCCCGTGCAGTACCGTATTGGTCGAGCCACCCATAGCCATATCCAAAGCAAAGGCGTCATCAAAAGCTTCTTTGGTCATGATGTCTCGTGGTTTCACATTATCTTTGACTAGGTTCATCAATTGTTTAGCCGCTTGGCGAACTAGTTCTCGCCGTTCTTCAGTATCTGCCAAAGCCGTGCCATTATAAGGCAAAGCAACTCCCATAGCTTCCATCAATGAATTCATGGAGTTCGCGGTAAACATGCCGGCACATGAGCCACAGCCGGGACAGGCGTTTTGTTCATATTTTAATAAATCATCTTTGAATAATTTACCACTCTTAAAAGCGCCAACTGCTTCAAACATACTGGATAACGTGGTTGCTTTCCCATTTGGATCGACCCCGGCACGCATCGGTCCACCAGAAACGAATACGGCCGGCACGTTGGTCCGAGCGGCTGCCATCAACATGCCTGGCGTGATCTTATCACAATTTGGCATATACAATACCCCATCAAACCAATGGGCATTGATCACGGTTTCAGCTGAATCAGCGATGATTTCTCGACTTGGTAATGAGTAGCGCATGCCCACATGACCCATGGCAATGCCATCATCAACCCCGATCGTATTGAACTCAAAAGGGATTCCGCCAGCTGCCTTAATGGCTTCTTTAGCCACTTCTGCTAATTCACGTAAATGAATGTGGCCCGGTACAATTTCCACGTACGAATTACAAATTGCAATGAAAGGTTTTTTCATCTCGTCTTCATTATGCACGCGACCTGTCGCATATAATAAGCTGCGGCCAGGTGCTTGATCCACACCTACCTTGATTTTGTCACTTCTTTTTTTGATATCCGCACCGGTTAAACTAAAGCCCAAAGTATCTGGCATGCAAATCCCTCCAATTCTTTTAAAAAAGATAATGATTAGAATTCTATCATCTTTCTATAATTTGTAAACCCCCATTAGTTAATATTTTAATTTGATTCATGCTCATTAAATTAGAAAAACAACATAGGCAATATTAAATAAAAATAATAAAGATGGTTTTTTATCTCATTTTAAGGCTCAGTGATTTGATTTTATGCTATTCTTAAGGTTCTATATTACGCTGGAGGTAAATTTCATGAAAATTGTTGTCTTAGCTGGAGGTCGTAGCACAGAACGTAATGTGTCACTATCCTCTGGTGCCAAAGTTGCCAATGCGCTGCGACGCAAGGGACATAACGTTGCTCTGGTTGATCTGTTTCTAGGTGTTGATGCCCAAACACCCGCTGAAATTGACGCCCTATTCACAGAAGCCCAAACTGAAGCAAGTTATAAGATCAGCGATGCAATTTTGACAGATGATGATATCAATGCATTAAGAACGGATGGCACTAAGGGGTTGTTCGGCAAGAATGTTTTACCAGTTTTACAATCAGCCGACATTGTTTATTTAGGCTTACATGGTGAAGATGGTGAAAACGGTAAAGTCCAAGCTGTCTTAGATTTATTTGAAATTCGTTATACTGGTAGCGGCCCACTGGCATCTGGCATGGCAATGAACAAGAAAGTCAGCAAGGAAATCATGTTATATAACAATATCCAAACGGCTGATTTCATCGTTGTCCGCGCGACTGATCCACGCCCAACAAGTTTGCCGTTTGACTTTCCGGTTGTTGTTAAACCCAGCAATGGCGGCTCAAGTATTGGGACACATATTGTGCGGCAGCAAGCTGATTTGTCAGGGGCACTCGACGATGCCTTTCGCTTTGATGACGAATTGCTAATTGAGGCCTTTGTTACGGGTCGTGAATTCTCCTTAGGTCTTGTGAACGGTCAAGCTATGCCCGCTATTGAGATTAAAGTCAATGATGGTTGGTATGACTTTGAACACAAATTCCAGGATAACAAAACGACTTTTGTTACCCCACCAGATATTCCAGAAGCTATTCACGAAGATATGAAAGCTATTGCTGCTGAAACTTTCCAAGCTTTAGGTATGGCAAACTACGGCCGCATCGACTTTCTTTGGAATGAGGCTGATGGCTTATATGTCATCGAGGCTAATTCATTGCCTGGCATGACACCACTCTCGTTGCTACCACAAGAAGCTGCGGCAGTGGGTATCAGTTATGAAGATCTCTGCGATTCGATCGTTCAAGGTAAAATGAAGCTATACGAAGCCCAAAAATAATTAGCCCAATAAAAAATACGGTACGTTCTTAGCACTCTGCTAGAACATACCGTATTTTTTTACATATTAGTGATCGTTATGATACTGGATCTGTTTGACCATTCGTATCACAATGGCCATATTTTCTAATTCCTGATCAATCTCGTCTAATTGAGTATCTTTATGGAACTCATAATCTGGATCCATTTCGACCCCAGTCTGATTTAACACCTCAGTTAACAACTGCTTTTGTGTCTCATCAAACATTGAATACTCAAATGAACTTAACGTATAGCCTGCGTCCGTCAAACTTGCCCGCCGACCACTTAACGATAAATAAATTGTTTGATGACTACGCAACGTGCAAATGGCAGTATCCACGTCAAATGCAAACATTTGTGGATCAACTTTTTGATATTCATGTTGTAAACGACCTAGGGAGTTTCGCCGATTAGTCACAGTCTTCATACGCTCGCCTCTAATTATCTTATCTGATTCATATTCTATTATAGATGATAATGATGACTTTTTAGAAATTATTTTTTGCTTTTTTAAAAAATAACTTCTGGTGACGACGGAATGCCCGTCAAATCAGTTTTTTTACACAATTATTATTTTCTATTTAGGTCACAATTCAAAAACCATGGTTATCTAAAATTCACAGAAAGTTCTAATCCCATTTAATCTTCATAGATTCATTCAATTTTATAAATACTCTATTCACTTCTTTGCCGTATCGTTTTAACTATTAACTGATTGTGAGGTAATCATCCAAGCCTGAAGTTACCATGATCGGCATTTTGATCAACTGACCGATCAGCACATTTTTGGTTGATTGCTGCTTTGTCGTCATATAAAAAAACTTAACTGAAGTACAAAAAAGGAACAATCAACCATCATATTACTTAACTGAATTTTTCTTCCGCCTATACTCAAGTGGCTGAGACAAAACTAACATTTTGTTCTCAGTCATTTTTGCTTGGTGGTTTAAACGTGTCCCAAAAAGCAACACCCTTACCTAACCAAGAATGGTTCAAATGGCAAGTCCACCTTTTTTCGCCACTCTTGTTAGTGCTCAGGTGCTGAGCGCCTTTGGTCTAACTCTCTCTTGTGGAATCATATTATTTATAAAAATTGCCAAAATAGTTTATGATAAGCATACTAACTAGCTGGAGGTCTTAGTAATGCCGACAAATCAAGCACTTCATCTTGCCATCGATCAAATTAAGACGTTTGCCCCCTGGAAAGTATTTTGGCCATCTGACCCACTTGCCTTAGCAAATGCACACACTAATTTATTTGCGGTAGTACAGTTCATAAGTCCACAATATTGGCGTATCACTTATACCGATCAAGGCTTACGGTACTTACGAATTCAAACGGAAACTGGCTTCGAGGTTTGGGAGCCCAGTCAACTCTACCAGGACTATTTAGCAATCGATTTACGGTCTGAGCCGGCTTTTACCAAAAAGGTTGCTGGTATCACAGAACCCTTGCATGCTGAAGACCAAGCTACGATTGAAACTGTTATATTACAGTTAGTTGACTTATTACAACAATTGCCCAGTCATAAACGTATCACGACGCAACTAGATCAGCATAAAGTGCCTTTTTTACAATTTACAGAAACAACCAACCATTTAAGTTTTAAACAATTTAAACTGCCACGGCAGTCTGCCTTATTTTCTAGTATTAAAACGACCGGTTTAAGCCGCTTACAAAACGCCCCATTACAACCGCTTAGTGTTGAATTCGCCGTCACTTATCTACCACAGCAGGTCACCAACACACAGGAAAAAGCATTCTACCCTCAATTACTTTTAGCAATGGATCACACCAGTGGGCAAGTGATCAGTCAAGATGTGCTTGATCCTAAACTGACTGAAGCTGAAAATATTCGGCAGTGGCTGCTCGACTTATTACAGCGCTTTGGCAAACCTAGTAATATTTATACTCATTTTGGCGAGGGTCAGCAGCTTAAAAAAATAGCCACCAAATTAGGTATCGATTTGGTGACTGATGTGCCTTTGAAATATGTGGGCCAATTATATCAAGCACTGACAAGTGAATTGGCTCAAGTATAACTCGTGGGTACGACAAAAGGTAAGAACTACCAGGTTTCATGGTTCCAGGTGCGCCCATCGATTTCAGCCTCAGCTTGTTCGATTCGACGAGCTTGTGCCTTTAATAAAATAATTGTTTCTTGATAAAGTGCCCGTGTTTCATAAGCAGGTGCTTTTTTTTGTAACATTTTTAATTGTTGGATCAAGGCTTCATTATTCATATGGTTCACCTTTTAACATCTGCAGTGTCTCTGTTAAATCAGTTAGATGCTCTTGATTTGCCTCTAAAGCTGCAATAATACCAGTTAATTGTGACTCAGCTTCAGTATTTTTCACCAAAGTTTGCAAGCGTTGAATCAACCACGTTTGCCGTTGGGCAAAATGATCTGTTTTCAATGTGAGATATTGTTGATAGGTGATTAATAAGTGCATCTTTTGTTGCTCTGACAAATAGCTAAATTGCGAAATGATCAGCGGTGCGCGATACTGTAAATTCACTTTACGGGCAATACCCTCAAAGGGACGTAAATATTCCGATAAGGTAAACTGTTCTTGCCGCCCAGCAGCGAATTGTTTTTGATCCGTGCCCGTAGAAACCACCAGCCCCAATATTTTCCCAGAGAAATCTGGCAAGGTTTCTTCATGTTTGGTTTGTAATACCTGATCTAACCAAGCATACAAACTGGCCGGTGCACTATACCAATAAAGTGGAAATTGAAATATAATTTGATCTGCCTGTTGTATTAATTGCCGTTCAGCAATAATATCCATATGCAAATCAGGATATACCTGATCCAATATATGCCAGGTCACTTGTGATAAGGACTGCGCGCTTGCCTGTAGAAAAGCCTGCGTTCCAGAATTGTCATAATCAGGATGCGCAATCACAACCAATGTTCGCATCTTTTGCCTACCTCCTTGAATTAAGTTTCTGGTAATAACACCTTCGTATGACTGCGACCTTGACCGTCAGCTACTACTTGGATTTGGTAAGGAATTTGATCTTTCAGCGCTTGAACATGGGAAATGATGCCGATCATACGATGATCGCCTTCGATGTTTTCCAAGGCGGCTAGAGCCATTTGCAAAGCATCTTGGTCTAGCGAGCCAAACCCTTCATCTACAAATAATGTATCGATCACAATGCCACCAGACCGATTTTGGATCACTTCACCCAACGCTAGCGCCAAACTCAAGGCGGCGATGAAACTTTCCCCACCAGATAAGGTATGCACACTACGCGATTTACCAACATTATCATCGTAGACATCAATTTCTAACCCGGTATTTTTTTGATATGTTCCTGTTTCTTGATGTAGTTGCAATTGATAACGTCCTGAACTCAGCTGCTGTAGATGTGTATTGGCAACATTTAGGATCTCCAATAAATGTTCCCGCAAGACATAACGTTCCAGACTAAGCTTAGCCTCGCCACTACCGGTGATGGTTTCCACTAATAATTGCAATTGATTCAGTGTCTCGGCTTGAGCTTGGATTTGCTGATAGCTCGTTTGAATTTCTGCCAAAGTCTGCGTGTTTAAAATATGTGTTTCCGATTGAGTCTCGTACGTTTGATCCACAGTTTGTTTTTGCGTCATCAATGCTTGAATCGTTTCCTGATCAGCCGCTAAGTCATAAGGACTTTGACCAGCGACCAACGTTTCATAAGTCTTGATCTGGGTCTGGAGTTTAGCCTGTGTGGCTTCAAAATCGGTGACCTGCTTAGTTTTACGATCCATCGTTTCCACTTGACCTAACAAGTGTTCAAATTCAGACCAATCAACCATACCAAAGTGTGCCTCAATTGCTTGCTCTAAATGCTGTTTTAGCTGGGCCTGTTTACTTTGCGTATCTTGCAGCTGTGCTTGATAAACTTTGATCTGAGACTGACCACTAGCCAATTGTTCTTGCTGAGCCTGCAATGCGGTATTTTTTTGTTTTAGTTCGGTATTAAAATCTGTAATTTGCCGGGTCAACGTTGTTAAATGTTGATCCAAAGCTGCTAGATCAGTAAAAGCATCTGGTACTTGAGCTTGAGCATCTTCTAATTGTGTTTGCGCTTTAGCCAAAGCTTGCTGCGCTGCTTGTACCCGTGCTTGGGTTTGCTGTTGGGCTGTCGTCAATGTCTGAATCTGACTTTGTGCCTGTTGTAATGTTGTTTGTTGCGTTGTTAATTGCTGTTTTTGCGTTTGCAGTGCTGTCTGACGTTGTTGATTCAGTCTAATTGCTTGTTGTAAAGCAGTGATTGCAGCATCATAGGTCGCTGTTTCAGGTTGGATCGCTAATGTCGCTAATTCGGCCTCAAATTCAGCTTGCGCTTGGTGTATCTGCTGTTGTACTGTCAGAAACTGTTCTTCTAAACTGGCCACTTTACTTTTCTGCGCCGCCAAATTTGACACTTGCGCATTGGCCTGCGCATTGGCTTGTTTATACTCCGCTTCAGTCACAACGGTTGTCGCTACAGCCACCGCTGGCTGCGGGTGCGCCGTACTGCCGCATACTGGGCAAGGCTGTCCTGGCGTTAATTCTTGAGCCAAGTTATAAATCTGACTGCGGATCCAGTTCTGACGCACTGTCTGGGCAGCTTGTTTGGCATCTGCAACTTGACTTGTCAACGCTGTGGCCTGTGCTTGCTGTGTTTGAACGGCTCGCTGCAATCGATTGGCAGCCTTGACCTGTGTATCGATACTGGCAGCTTGCTTTGACAAACTTTTAAGCTGCAAAGCACGATTCGTCTGTTGATTCAATTGTTCTGGTACTTGAGCTAAATCTGCAATCGTTTGCTCTAATTTAGCAATGTTCGCTTGCTGCCGCTGCAACTCATCTTGTTGTGCTGCCGCTTGAGCTTGAATCACTGTAGCGTTTTTTTGGGCCACCTGCATTTGACCTTGTAAAGTCTGGACGCGTTCAAAGGCTGGCCGCTGTTGTTTTAAAACGGCCGCTTGGGCTTGCCGCGCATCTTGTTCAGGCTGCTGCTGGGCTAAATGAGCGACCTGTTGCTGTAAAAGCGCTGTACTCTTGGTCAACTCTGCCACATGCTGTGTTGCTTTATCTTTCTGTCCCTGCAAATTCAATTGTTGCGCTTGATAAGCTTGCAGCTGTTTGTAATCAGCTGCTTGCGTTTGCGCCCATTTAAGTGCTTTAAGCTCAACTTTTATTTGTTCGATTTCAGTCGCTTGTTGCGCTAATGTCTGGATCTGTTGCCGCAGATCCTGTAACTGTTTAAGCTGTTGATTTACTTGTTCATGTTGTTTTTGTTGTTGCCGCTGTTGCTCTATTTGCTGCTGTAAAGCTGTCTGCTGCTGTTTCAGTTTTGTCACTTGTGCTTGCAAAGTCTGGGCTTGGGTCTTTGCTAACTGCAATTTATCATTAAAAGATAAGTCATTAAAATTTTCTGGCCGCTCTAGCCAGTGGATCTTTGCCACATTCGTATCAACGACTTGTTGCAACCCCTGGCTCTTTTGCTTAACCGCCTTTAACTGATTACGCAAAGCCTCCCCCCAGCGCTGATAGAGTTGGGTACGAAAAAGCTTACGCAGCACTTTTTCTTTGTCATCACTGCTAGCCGTTAAAAAGCGCCGAAACTCGCCTTGAGGTAATAAGATAATTTGTGAAAATTGAGCCCGATTGATCTGCAGTAGATCTTCAATTTTCAAATTAACATCGACGACCTTAGTAATCTCCGCCGTCACTTGCTCCGCTTGATAGGTCCGTAAACGGCACTCCGCATTATAGACTTTTTCACCATTGCCCCGTTTCTTAGCCAGAACCTGCTTGGGCCGTCGCCAGATCTCATAGACTGTTTGCTGATGTTCAAACCGAAAAGTGACTTCCGTAGGTGTATCATTGTCAGCAAAATCAGAACGCAAGCTCGGTGCTGGACGATCTTCAGTCGCACTTTCACCATAGAGGGCAAAAGTCATGGCATCAAATATCGTTGATTTACCGCTGCCCGTTTGGCCTGAGATCAGAAATAATGGTACCTGATCCAAACCTGTAAAATCAATGGTCTCCTGCTCATAAGGGCCGAAGTTCTTTAGTTGTAATTTTAAGGGTTTCACGATTGCTGCACCTCATTTGCTTGTTTCAAAGCTGCTGCCGCCCATTGTTTTTGCTGTTCTGTCAAATCTTCTTTAGCTACATGCTCGTAGAAATCATTCAGCAAATCTAAGGGTGATTTATGGGCTAAGTCCAAAGTTTGCATAGCCACCTGAGTGGTATAACCTTGGGCACGTTCCAAACTAATGATATTCGGATAAATTTCCCGTAAACGCGCTAGTACGTTCACAATTGGCTTGGTATCCGTCAGTGTGATGCCCAAATAATCATCACATTTTAATTGTCCGTAATAATCGGGATCAGTCAAATTTGCAAAATTATCTGTCAATTGGACCACATCATTGATTGGCGTTAGTGGTTTGAAAGTACGAGACATATCCGCCGTATCAATTAGCCAGACCCCCTTTTGCTGATGTGCTTCAGATAATGAGAACTTCACTGGCGATCCACTGTAACGCGCATTGTCAGCATGTAAAGCATCTTTACCATGCAGATGCCCCAATGCCACATAATCAAAATCTTGTAGTAAATTGACCGGGATAGCACCTAAACCGCCGACTTTTAACTGCGTCTCTGAGTCCGTGGTGGCACTGCCATCCGCAAAGAAATGAGCGACCAGAATCTGGCGCTTATCGGCATCAAATTTGGTTTTCATTCGCGTTACGATTCGTGCCATTGCCGCAGCTACGTTCTTGATTGCTGGATCATTGAAATATTGCTGTGCTTGAAATGTCTCAAAATAAGGCAAGAGAAAAATTTGGATATCAGTTAATTCAATCGGCTCAAAAGCTTGTGCCAGCTCCGTCGCTAAATAATAATTTGTTGCTTGATACCAAGGCGCCCCCGTTGCTAATCGGATGGCACTATCATGATTGCCTGAAATGGCGTAAATCGGTAACTGGTCATGTAAATTCAACCGCTGAATCATGTCATTTAATAACGCCACTGCTTGTTCAGAAGGCAAACTACGATCGTATAGATCACCGGCAATAATGACGCCATCAACTTTTGCTTCCAAGGCAATCGCTTCAATTTGTTTAAACGCATGCTCTTGTTCAGCTGTTAAATCAAAGCCGTGTAAACGCCGACCAATATGCCAATCCGCTGTATGTAATAAGCGCACTTCAATCACTCCTCTATTGTGTGCGAACAGATTTATTTTAAACGTGTTCCAAAAGGCAACACCTTTTGTCTCACTCTCTCCTCTATCGTGTGCTTTAATCAAAACAAAAAACCTGACAAAAAACAAGTGTTCGCCAGATTTTAGCTTTAATTTATTTACTTCCGTTTAATTTCATCTGCTTCATGTCGATGGTTCAAAAAAGGGATACGATACTCGCTAAACTGCAAGGCAATCAGCGTTAAAACCAATAGGAAAATCGATACGGATAATATCAAGGTCTGTACGGCATCATCATGGATCACCATTTCCTGCCGTAGAATCGCCGTGATCGCAATATATACTAAGTAACGAATCGGTATATGGTGATCTTCATCGATATATTTACGAATCATCATGGTAAACTCAAAATACATAAAGAACGACAAACTTCCTCGAATGGTCGTCGCAAATGATAATTCATGATTGGCGCTTAACACGTGACCGCCTAAAACAAATAATTGACGGATCATGGAAATGACCATTAATAGCGCTAGAATGCCTAAAATAATATCCATCGTAACCGTGATCAGCTGTTTCATGTGTAACTTAAGATAAGCCAGCATCTTGCCCACCCCCAAAGTTTGCTTGTATTTGTGCCTGGGTCAAAATAAAATCATGTCGTAACTTTATTTGCTGCTGATAGTCGCTCGTGACACTATCGGCCACAAACTGTAAGACTTTAGCACGGTGACGAAAAGCTTGTAGCTGGGCATCTTGAATATCAGCGGTCAAATGTTGCCGAGCAGCTAATTGACGCCGATTATGGTCAATTTCATTCTGTAAGGCACGCAACGTTTTTTCTGACTGTACCAGGCGATGATTCATGGGCATAATTCGCTGATTTAAAGTCACAAATAAATCATAGGACATGGCACCTTTCAACCGATTACACTCTTTGCAGGCTAACGTTAAGTTATCAATGTGATTATCCTGACTCAAAAAGACTGGATTCTTGTGATCCACACTATCTGCATAGCGACCGCAATACTGACAAGTATAATGGTATTTTTCGCGAACCATTTGCCGCGTTGTATAGTCTAACTTGTTTTGATGAAAATATTGTTTCACGTGAAACTTTAAGTGCTCCAAATCATCTAATAATACCCCTGTTAAGGATAATGATCCTGATTGGTCTTCCAAAGCAAGCACACTTTTGGCAAATTGAGCCAACGGCACGAGTTCTTGCAGCCGCTTTGGCCCAGTTAAATAATCCGTGATCAACTTCGTCAAAGCTCGGCGTTTTTGTTTGGACAAAGCTAGCTTCGTTGGTGCTGCCACTGCGGTAGTTGCCCCCACATAGGTCTGTTCTCGTGCCTGTGCATAATAGAAAACATAAGGATTATAGAAAGTTTCATTCGTTAGACCCCTCTGACGGCAAAAATAACACAAACTAAAATATGTCTGATCAACGTGAAACAAACTTGCTGGTAAAGTTAACCCACAGTAAACGCAACGCAAATGAACTCCTGTGGTCATTATCGAACCAACTCATCATAAACCAATTCGATGGTATCCTTACGAGTCGCAAAATTAATGCTGGAGATCTCTTGGGTCAAGATTTTTTCGTATTCTTCTAAAACATCATCTGGTAGCGGCGTACTATTATGTAAAACATCGATCACATCACTAGCATCAGCCATATCCTTCAAGTTCACAAACAATCGAGTCTTTGTTAACACATCACGCAATAAATCTGTCAAAACGCCACTAGGCTTACCCGTAGTGTCAGTCATTACGACTTGCTGCGTTGGAATCTCCCCATGATTGACCGTGACTAATTTCAAAACATCAAATACTCGCAACGACCTCATCCTTTCGATGATACATTTATTTATCATTATAGCCTGTTTTGCGACATTTTCACACTATAAGCTAATACCGGCATTGTCATGATTTTAAGTAACAGGTATGCTTAGAAAAATAATAATTTGTGAGGTGCGCCTATGTCTCATGCAAATCAAAAATCTTGGGAAAAAGAAGCCGCCGTTGGCATGCAAGGTTGGGACTTCCAGCATTTAGCCGGTCGCTGGTCCAACAGCTCTTTACCTTGGAATTACACTGCCACTGTGTTGCAGTACCTAAAAACAACAGACCGATTATTAGATATGTCTACTGGTGGCGGTGAATTACTGCAAAGTTTTCATCATCCAAATCAATTAACGACTGTGACTGAATCTTGGCCGCCAAATATTCAGCTATTACAAAAAACGCTGGCTTCCACCGGTGTTCATGTCCTGCCAACAGCTCACGAAGCAGATCTACCCAAAACAAAGCAACCATTTAATGTGATCACTAACAGTCATGGAACTTTTGAAGCGCAATCACTTTTTCAGGCGTTGGCACCTGGCGGTTATTTCATCACCGAACAGGTCGGTGCTACCAATAATTTTTCCCTGTCACGCTACTTAAGCCCTGCCTATACACCCGCATATCCAGACAATACGCTTCTGGTAGCGCAAACTGTCTTGCAAAACGCTGGCTTCAAGGTCCTAACGGCACAACAAGCCTATCCTGAACTTAAGTTCTTCGATGTCGGTGCCATTGTCTATTACGCCACCGTTATTCCTTGGGAATTTCCCGATTTTTCTGTGACACATTGTCTCGAGCAACTTGAAACACTACAGGACTTGATTCAAAGCCAAGGCTACATCGCGACCAATGAAGACCGCTTTTTGATTGTTGCAAAAAAGCTAGATCATTAAGATCTGACTTTTTTATAAATCAATTTTCCTTTCTTTCTGTTGTAAAAATAAAACTAAGCCACCTAAAATAATCAGTACCATTGAAAAAATCACCAGCATTTGGACTTGTCCGTGGTCCAGTAACGCGCCTGCTAGAAGCGATCCAACTGGACCACCAATCGAATAAAACGTTTTGAAAGTGGTCATGACTCGGCCTAAAAAATCACTCTGTGTTCGAATTTGAATTAATGTTTCCGATAGAATATTTTGAATGCTTGAAGTGAAGCCAAACAAAAAAATAGCCAAAACAATTAAAACCCCGTTGGTACGTGCACCAAGTATAAGCAAAAGCGGCAAACTGCTTAACAACCAATAGAGACTGATTGTTTTGACTAGTGGTTTAAGTCTACCAGCTAAAAGTGCCCCCACCATAAAGCCCAGAAAAAAAGCAATATAAAACCCACTATAATAAATGGCTGATCCCATTTTTTTAGCAATAAATGGCAGAAAAACGATCAACATGGGCGTTACAAAAGAATACAATGTCGAAGCGAATAGATAGCGAAACAAAAAATGATCTTGTTTGATATATGTATAGCCAGTCAGCACTTCTTGCCAGTAGTGATCCGATTGCTGTTTTTCTTTATGTGGTTCAACTAATTTATGGATGGCGAACATCAAATAAAGCGTGCCAGCAAAACTGAGCACTGTGACCAAAGCCATCACGTGAGCAACGACTAAAAATCCCAATAATGCCCCCGCTAAGGCAACCCCCATGAAATTTGTGGATTGATCGATCAAGCTGATACGTGAATTCAGTTGCGTTAATTCACGTTCTGCTTTAACTACACTTTTTATAATCGCACGGTCAGCAGGTATAAAAAATTCATCACAAACTGAGGCAAGCGTAGCCAAAATCAAAATCGGATATATCATTTGTTTGGCCTTAAAGATGCATAGTGTTAATAGAAGAAAAATGAATGTTTGCATACATAAAGCGCCGACACTAACAACTTTCAAAGCATGACGATCAATAAAAGGGCCATAAATTACTGCTAAACTGGCTGTAATCGAAAATAAAGCATTCATGATGCCTACTGTGGAAGAACGATCAGTCTCGGTTTGAAACCACCAAATCACAGTAAACATAAATAGGCTGTTTGATAGGGTCCCTAAGGTACGTGAAGCAAGATAGCTCTTTTGACGTAACATCGCATCACCTTTTTCTAGCAGACAGATAAACGCATTAATTTTTTCTAATTTTTAACTAATGATATACTAATCAGATATGATGTCAAACACTTATTTCAGCAAAAAAGCCCCCAGAGATTAGATTTTTGGTCTAACTTCTGGGAACTCAATTATTTTGTACTACGGTCAGCTTAAGTGTTAACCCTGACTATTTTCAAGCCTGCTATTGCCACACTTCTATTTAATAACTTCTTGGCCATTCATGTAAGGCACCAAGACATCAGGAACACGTACAGTACCGTCTGGTTGTTGATAGTTCTCAATAATGGCAGCAACTGTCCGGCCAACTGCCAAACCAGAACCATTCAAGGTATGCAAGTAGTCCACAGAGCCGTCTTCCTTACGGTAACGAATCATGGCGCGCCGTGCTTGGAAGTCTAAGCAGTTAGAGCAAGAACTGATTTCACGATAAACACCCTGTTCAGGCATCCAAACTTCAATATCATAAGTCTTAGCAGAACTAAAGCCAGTATCACCCGTAGATAATACGATCACGTGGTGCGCTAAGTTTAATTTTTTCAAGACTTCTTGAGCATCTAATGTCAATTTCTCCAATTCGTCAAAGGAATCTTCTGGTTTACAGAACTTAACCATTTCAACTTTATGGAATTGATGCATCCGGATCAAACCACGGGTATCACGACCAGCACTCCCTGCTTCAGAGCGGAAGCAAGGTGTGAAGGCTGTAAAGTAAGTTGGCAGATCCTTTTCATCTAAAATTTCGCCGGCATAATAGTTGGTCAAAGGCACCTCAGCCGTTGGGATCAACGTCTCACCAGTAGATTCAACGGTGTAAACATCTTCAGTGAATTTTGGAAATTGTCCCGTGCCAAACATCGTTTTGGAATTAACCAAATATGGTGGAATAATTTCATGATAGCCTTGTTTTTGCGTATGTAGATCTAACATGAAGTTATAAACGGCACGTTCTAACCGAGCACCAGCATCTTTGTAGTAAACAAAACGGGCGCCAGAAACTTTAGCAGCGCGTTCAAAATCTAAGATACCTAAGTTTTCACCAATTTCCCAATGGGCTTTTGGTTCGAAACCAAATTCAGGAATTTCGCCCCACTTGCGGATCTCAACGTTACTGTCTTCATCTGGGCCAACTGGAATACTATCATCTGGTAAGTTAGGCAAACGTACAGCGATATAGTTTAAACGTTCAGCACCTTCTTGCTGCTCAGCTTCAACTGCTTTGGTTTCTTCATTGATCGACTTAACTTGTGCAATCAATTTTTGACCAGCTTCAGACTTAGGATCAGCTGCTTTGACTTGTTTGCTTAATTCGTTCTTTTGTCGTTTTAAGTCGTCGACCTTAGCAATGGCGGCCCGATTTTGTTTATCAAGTTGAATATATTCGTCGATTTCTTTTGGATCAACGCCTCTTGTCTTCAACTTCTCTTTAACCATATCTGGATCTTGACGGATAATTTTTGGATTGATCATAATCTTTTCCTCCTATAATTAGGCTACGCAGTCGTTCCTTGCTTCATAGTTACCGCTGCTTTCTTAACAAACAATTAATGGGATTAAAAAAAGCCCCTTGGCAAAAAGCCAAGGGACGTTATCAGCGTGGTACCACCCAAATTTATGCTAAAAAAGCAATCTCGAAAGGATATCGGCCTTTACCGGAGTACCTTCAATTGGTATCTACTAAGCAATGGATTCGACAGTTGCCCCTAATCAGCTCACACCGACCGCTGACTCTCTTTTTAGTGGCATCTATCTACTAGTTGCTATCTTCGTGTCTGTTTCTTGTTTAATTCTTGTTTACGTTTCAAATATAACAATCCCCTACCCGGTTGTCAACAACAATTTGAAAAAATATTACTATCATTGATAATAAATTATCAGTCATCTAATTCTTTCTCTTTTGCCTTTAGCTTACGCTGAAGTAACTTATTAATGCCGCGATAATCGATCAAATTGAAACGGAACAACAACAGGGAAACACCCAATCGCAAAACCACCAGACCAACAATAATAACCACAAATAAAATAGCCATTTGTTGATACCGGGTACTGGTAAAGCCACCAACGACGGCGCCCAGGGCAAAGGCAATGACGATCGTGCCATATTGGAAGGCACGTTTAAGGGCTTGTTTATCCTTAGTAAATAAGTACTGGGCAAAGTTTTGATTCAAACTGGTCAAATTACCAGTGGTCATCATAGAACTATAAGTTGATTCGCCGAAACGGTTAAAACTCGTTGTCTGCAAAGCCGCCACAAAGGACATCGTTAACGCGACCGTAATTTTCAAACTGTTGGGATCTTCATATGCTGGCATATTTGCCAACCAAACCAACGCAATAATTTCAATCAGTAACACTAAAAGACGCCAGTATTGCTTCAACATCGGCAATAAACGCCGGTCCAAATACTTTACAATAAAAATACCCACGGTATAAGCGAGCAGAGGCAATAGTTTAAAGCGCAAGCCGGAAAAATTACCATTGGCTAAATCTAAACTTAATAGAATGACGTTACCCGTTTGTGCCGTCGCAAAAAAGCCAAAATTCAAATAAGTATAGGCATCGGCAAAGCCACCCGCAAACGTCAATAATAAAGCGGTCGAGAACAGTCGGTCAATTTGGTGCTCTTTAATTGGCCACATGTTGATCTTCCTTTTCTTTGGCACGTACCCAAGTCCTAACAAAAAGCGCTTAAGTTCATTATACCAAAGTCACTTCTTCCGCCGCCAACGTGACAATCGATGCCACAAGCTGCTTGCTAAAAAAGTTACAATAAAAATTGCCGCTAAAATATAACCCGCGATCCCCAATTGTGAGATCCAGGTATGACTATCCTTTTCTTGGACCAACAGTGAAGAACCTACAATCAAGGCAGCTAAAATCAAACCGATCACGATCCGATTGACCATAGACTCAATTCGGTCTAAAACTTGATCTCGGTGTCCAAAATCGACCCCCACCTTCAAACGGCCCCGTTCAAGTGCATCTAAAGCCGCCTTTAGCCGACTGGTCACTTGGGGAATATCTTTAGTCAATTGATAAGCATCTAACAGTCGATCTTCCAATTCATTACGGAAATTAACATTTTTTAAGACGTAAGCCCGCGTAAATGGCCGCGCAACTTCCAGCATAGAAATATCTGGATCTAGCTGCTGCACCACACCCTCTAAAGTACCAAAAGCTTTCATAAGCAGCGAAACATCCGGATTCATCTGCAAATGATTGCGCCGACAGAGATCTACGATTTTCAAAGCCATGTCTTCTAAATCGATAGACCCTAGCCCAGTATTATAATAAGGCTCGATGAAAGTGCCTAGTTCTTCATAAAATTTTGCTTTATCCATAGGGCCCACGACTTTGCTGATATTTAACAGCCCCGATCCAATTTTATACGGATCTCTAGAATTCACTGCCACGACCACGTCAGCCAAGTTATGGATTAGCGTACTGTCTAGCGTCCCCATCATGCCAAAATCTAAATAAACGATCTGATAGTTCGCATGCTGACCGGCCCGATTCAGCGGCTGCTGCAAACTATCCGTTCCAAAGTCAGAAAAATCAGTTTCCGTTGGTTGGATCAAAATATTACCCGGATGTGGATCTGCATGGAAAAAGCCATCTTCAAAGACTTGTTTCATAAAGTTAGCCACAATGTCATTAGCGATATTTTGCCGCTGTTTGGTAACCGGGCCCTCATCAGCCTGCTGCAAAAATTTATTCAGACTTTGACCGGACATATATTCCGTTGTAATCACCCGCGCGGAGCAATAATCTAAAAATACGCGGGGGACTCGAAAAACGCCTTCACCATTGTTTAATTCATAAAATTTCTGAGTATTCTTAGCCTCTAACTCACTATCCAATTCCATCTCTAAAGCTTTTTTGAATTGTTGAAAAATTTCTTTAGGATCGATCACACCACTGCTGGGCAGCCAATTGATCATTCGCACCAAACGCCCTAAAATCTTCAGATCGGTCAAAATCGTAGTCTTGATACCCGGATGTTGAATCTTTACAGCAACGCGAATCCCACTTTTGAGCCGTGCCAAATGGACTTGGCCCATTGAAGCTGACGCAATGGGCTGCACCTCGAAGTCCGTAAAGTGTGTCATGATGTCTGGCCCCAGATCCTGAGTCAGCGTTTTTTGAACCACTTCAAAGGGATCTTCAGTCACATTATCTTGGAGTTTTGCTAACTCATCGGCAAATGGCTGAGACACAATATCCGGCCGCGTTGAGAGCATCTGTCCAATCTTAATAAATGTTGGACCTAGCGTTTCAAAGGCTCGCCGTACTTGGGCCCCATTGATTTGATTACTTAAAGATTTCAGCACATCATATTGGCGAAAAACACTGATGATTTCGCGGACGCGTTGTGCTGTTTTTTGTTTTGGTTTTGTTTCTGCTGCCATTGAGGTTAGCCCCTATCTGATCACCAAAGCTATTGATTGTGTGCAAGTTTGCGGCTAACTTTTGCCGCTGTGGAATTAGGATAGCTTGCTTGAATCAATTTGACAAGTGTTTCTAATTTTTCAATTGTTTGGTCCAGGTCTAAGTAATAAACATTTTGGTGCCCTTCCCGAATACAAAACAATAAATGTCCAGCCTGAAGTTTATTGATATGGTAGACAACTTTGGCACGATCACCACCAACAAAAGCGACGATCTCTTCAGTAGAAAATCCAGAATCCAGATGCGCCCAGAAAAACATCACAATTTTACGTCGGATATCATTACCAAATAAATTAAAATATTCTAGATTATTCTTGAACAGCTTTAATGCAGCTTCTTGTGCTGAAGATAGCTTTTGTTGTCTCATATACCTTATCCCCCAAAATAAGTATTCAATTACTATATTATATAGTACAACAACTCATAGACCAATTCTGATTTATTTGTGGCATTTTGGGGACAAAAAAAGAGCCTGGTAACAAAACAATTGTTTTGAGCCAGACACCTATCGTTCAATTCGCTTATAGTCGTAATTACTATCGAGATAGTTTGCTTTGCCTTCAGCCTGAAATCCCTATTATCTTTCTACGAAAATTAAAAAGTATGTTACTTCAATTTTTTATAAAGGACATACACTGCTAGCGATATCATCAGTTGCGCACCTATCGCTAGTAAAGGTGTCAGCTGATGTGGCAGCATTCTACTGCCGAATATCATTAGTAAGTCAAGAATAGTACCAATTACAAGCATTAATAATGCTATTAATACTAGGTTCTCAGATTTATTTTTCATAATATATTTCTTTTTTAGTTAAGCTAGACTTGCTATTCTTTCAATGCTATTGGGATCGTTATACCCTAAATATTCATCGGCACTCATTAACAAAAAATATAAAAATTAGGTGTCAGTAGATTAACGTCCACCAACACCAAAAATATAGAACCTTATTTTTTTTCAGCTTCTGCGCGCTTAGCTAAAAATTCAACTACTTGTTCAGTTTCTTTACGGCGTAATTTAACCTTTTTTTGGTTAACCGGACGACGGTTCTCGGATACACCAGTATGGGTGTTTTGTGACATGCTTCGGACCTCCTTAATAATATACATTATATCATTCTATATGGAATTACAAAAATATTCAAGTTTAATTATCTTTATTTGGTAAAAACGGGGCAACGAGACTCGCCAAGGCTTCAATGCTTCGGGTTTGAATCAGAATTTTACCACGACCACTAAAATGATTTACCAAGCCCTCGCCAGTTTTAAAGCCAATAAAACCAGAAGCTGGCTCAATATTATAGTTCAGAGATTCTTGCCAAGCAACAACGTGACTATTGTCCACCACATACTCTTGCTGACCATCTAACTCAACTTCTAAAATATCGCCATAGGCACTGACCAACATTGTCCCATACCCTTTTGTCTCCATGACAAATAAGCCACCGGTCCCGCCAAAGAAAGCGCCACTGATATTTTGTCGAACCATGGTATAGCTTGTTGTTGCATCGCCAGCTAAGTAAGCACTTGTGTTCAAACGCCATTGTTGACCTGGTTCTAATTCTAAGGCACGGATCACGCCAGGGTTCCCTGGTGCAATACCTAAAGTGGCTTGATCGGTCTGCCCAGTAGCAGTTGTAATAAAGAAGCTTTCCCCACTGGTCACGGATCGGCCTA
Organism: Agrilactobacillus fermenti; assembly: GCF_047943045.1. Classification (GTDB taxonomy): domain Bacteria; phylum Bacillota; class Bacilli; order Lactobacillales; family Lactobacillaceae; genus Agrilactobacillus; species Agrilactobacillus fermenti. The sequence goes on from NZ_CP181347.1 coordinate 2,387,241, forward strand.
AGGCACTCAATAGCCCGCCCATACCTTTTTTGCCATTGCTATTCATGTGTCCCTCTAAGGCCACCTGTCCATTATGATAAATCATCGAACCCGATTCGATCTGAATGGATTCATTTTGAGTTAAATAAATCTCAACAACAGGAAAAGTCTGATTTGCTGTAATTTGATAATGCATCATTAAATACCTCCGTTTTTATTGATATCGCAATGATTACGTCAAGTTCAACAACTGAGTCTTGAAAAATTGCTTTTATTTTTTGATCAAAAATAAAGCCTAAAATTAAATTTCAATTAGAATAAAGCTGTTTTTGTGCCACTTTGTTTCATCGAGTTATAATAGAAATTGTAGTAAGAAATAAGGAGGTCTTCATTTATGACAGCAGCAGAAGTTGAAAAAACAGCATTGCTTGATAGAAAAATGAAGGAGGTCTTTGACTGGAGTCAAGACGACACACCCGTACGGGATGCCTTATGGGACTACTTCATGGAAGAAAATAAACATGATACCATGAAAACTGAAGACGATATGCAAAAATACGCCGACACCTCAGATGACAAAGTCAAAGCTTTCGTAGAAGAACACTTAAAGAAGTAAATTACCGCGTTTTAGTAATGGATACCGAAAAAGCGCCGTAGCTCATGTAGTTACAGCGTTTTTTATTTTAAAGTTTTTAGTAACTTCTCTTAGTACTTAATAGTCTAAAGACCTGTTTAACATGACGCCTTGAGAAGCATAGAAGTCATCCACTTGCTTAAAAAGTGTATCGCTGATAAGCCAGTCCAATTCTGGATCGCCTTGAATAGCTAGAACTAATGGTAACAAAATTTGGACCCAGCTACGTGCCCGCATAGTCTGCAAGGGACTGCTCTTAGGTTGATAAAAAACAGGGTCCGCGACTGAACCGATTATTTTTATAAATTCAGCATTCGTGAGTTGAGGACTCTCCTCGAGCTCTAATAACATGTTCAAAATGGTCTCTGATTCGGTCCCGTAGAACGGCGTGTGCATATTGTTGAAAACCGAAATTAATGTCGGCGCTAATTCTGTTAATCGCTGTTTAGGATAATGATCGTTGTTAACTGCCGTTCCTAAAAGCGTTAACGCTGCACTCAATGGCGGCAGATCGTCGTTCCATCCTACTGGTAACATGACCCGTTCTTTACGTGCATATTGTGTGGCTACGTCAAAAATCTGACGTCGCTGTTGCACTGTCAAAATAGCATTGGAAACCATCTCTGAAATCTCATCACGGTTCAACATGTTTTCTAGAAGCCCTGCCGCATGTGTCCGCGTCGCAATCCAGTGTTCCGCTTCATCTGTAACATGCGACAGCACTAATTCGTTATCAAGAATGGTTTGCACCACATGTTTGACCTGTTCCTCCGTCAACCGAGCTGCTTGAATTATTTGATAGGCCTCATGCTGTGCTTTAGGCGCTTTTGCACTGATTTCCGTCAACCGCTGGGTCAAGTCGGCATCTGTTATCGGAGTTGTGTGAGATTCATCTTGATTGATTGCTTGTTTGATCATGAACTGTCCCAATTTGTCCTGATTTTCTTTCGACAATGGCCGATGATTTAAAATAGATTGTACTATCTCAGGATTATCTTTTAGAAAGTTATCCACTTCTTGATGGTCTGGGTCCAAATCTAATTCTAGTGCGGCCTCTTCTTCTTGATCTTGCTTTGGAAACAACACAACTTTTTGACTTTGTTTCGTTTGCTGCTGGTTAGCGTTAAACTGGGCTGTCAGCCGACTATTGATTCGATCCTTATTAAACGGTGCACCCTCGCCATCTTCCTCGCCGCGCGAATCTTCCAGACGACTTGCCCCGCGACCGGTCACACAGTAAGGCCCTGTTATTTGCTGAGACCCCGACATCGTCAAAACATCTTCTAGGTGAATTAAATGCCGCCAATCATCACCAAAATCGTAGGTATAGATTAAATTACTCTGGGTTATGATCGATTGCACTGAAATTTTGTCTTCAGAAACTTGATTAGCTAGATCTGAATCTGATGCCGGGCCATAATGCCGTTTGAGTGCACGCGTCTCATGAAAATCATGCAAGTGAGCATCATCCCAATCAAAAGCGATTTGAATAACTGTGTGTAAGTCAGCCAAAGTCATATTACCCGGGACAATAATTCGGCGCCATACTGGGGGATGGAAACCTTCTAACGTGATTTTTAATTGTAAATTTTCGTCATTTCTAGCCACAGCAATCCAGCTCCTTTACGTGTCTAACTATTTAAATTTAGTCATCGATATCTCCTCTCATTATAACTGACTTTACGTGTAATCTTTAAAAATTACTGGAAATAACTTAGATTTAACACTCGGCTGCTGACCGCTTTTTGTCGCACTCTGTTTAAAATCGTTCTCTTTGAAACTGGAAATCAAAACAGCCTTCTACGTGGTACAGCTCGCTTGATGTTAAGCCTTCGCCTGTTTCATCATAGTTGGCCATTTGGATTAAGGTAATGTGAAATACGATCTCAAGCTGGTCCAGCAATAAATCATTACTCTCATCATCACTCTCCATGACGATTTGATGGACAATGCGCCGCTGTCTGCGTTTACGCAAAAAAATAGGTAAGAAAGCTAATGGTATGCCAATCACCGCGATAATGAAGGGCAGAGCTGGCACCTGTAAATTAGCCAATACTACGACACCGACGCTGAGCAGTAAGCCACCAATCGTCAGCATATAATCATGTTCTTGAGGTACAGTCATTATTCGTTCTCCTTTGCTGATTTAATTACAGATATTCGTTGTTTAAACGTGTTCCAAAAGGCAACGCCCTCACCTAACGAAGAATGACTTAAATGGAAAAACCACCATTTATCGTCATTCTTGTTAGTGCTTAGGCGCTGATCACCTTTTGTCTCACTCTCTAAATATATTACTTAAAGTTTACGCCCTAACGACTATCCTTGGAAATTATTTATTTTAACGTCCAGATTCTGTAATTAACGTCGTTTTTTGCATCATTAAGGTTGTGTATTCTACGTTAAACACAGATTAGCGACTTTCAAAACAAAACGACCGCTCGACTAAATATCCGATTTATACTTAATTTAGATTTCAAGCGAAGCTGAAAGGAATGAGCTTAAATGAGAAAAATAAATTATATGGGCGCTAGCATGATTGCAGCATTGTTTATCTGGGTAAGTTTCAGTAACATTCTAAAGCCAGTTCACGGCTTGAAGTTGCTGGCAAACGTCATTAGTCTAGTCATTTTTGCAGGTTTATTGATCACTTTCCTTATCAAATCTCATCGTCAGTCTACTTATAATTAAAGGAGTTGTGCACGCATGAAAGCATTATACAAAGGTCATCCAGCAGATGTCTGGCAAATCAGTCGAACCAATGTACGTCCAGATTGGGTCAAACTGGCTTTCGCAGAACATTATCTTTATTGGCTTGATAATCATTTATGTATTTTGATCAGTGGCTTGAAACCTTCGATGACTAAGAATTTAAAACTTGGTGCTGTGGGCACAATTGGCGGCGGCTTTGCTGGTTATGATATGTATACTATGGGATATTTAGGCGATTTCCTAGATGCCACAAATCACCGCGTTATCTCCAAAAAAACTTTCTCCAAGAAATATCAGTTGCTAAAAGATACGCCTGCCAGTCAAACTGAAATATGAATGCTTAATTTTAAACCCTCTGAAGTTAAATTCAGGGGGTTTTTTAAGCTGGCTAAAAGATATTAAAACAACGTTGATGACAACTAAAACAATTGACATTTTTTATCCAACCTTGCATCAATACAGCAAAACATTAAGTAATCATAATATTCCTAAAGGTTGAATGTTTTTTATTATATAATATAATTAGCTTATGAAAAAAGTAACTTTTGAAAGCTATCGGCGACCCAATGGTCATGATGAATTCGTGGAGTGGCTATCAAAAATACCTACCAAGGATAGTGCTAAATTATTGCGCGTAATTCATGAAACTGAGGAAAATGATTTATTAGTTGCCCAGCGATTACAGTGGATAAAAAAATTAGATACTAACCTGTACGAATTACGAAGTAAAGTCAGTTCAAATATTCAACGTGCACTTTATTTCCATGTTGACGGTACACGATATATCATTACACATGGTTTTACAAAAAAGCAGAACAAAACGCCACTTAGTCAAATCCAACACGGCAAAACACTTAGAAAGGAATGGTTCGATAATGAAAATAGATGATCTAATTGCGGAAAAACGTCAAGATCCTGAATTTGATCAAACCTATAAAGAGGCAGGCGAAAAACTAGCAACGGCTGTGGCACTTTATCACGCTCGAGAGAATGCTGGTTTGACGCAAGCAGAATTAGCTGAACGCGCCCATACAACTCAAGCTACCATTGCCAAAATTGAACGTGGTGATAATGTCTCATTTGAGAAGTTACAGGCCATTGCTCATGCACTAGGCAAAACATTAACAGTCAGTTTCGTGTAATTATAAAATAGTGAGTTTTAAACCCTCTGAAGTTAAATTCAGGGGGTTTTTAAGTTAGTCAGAGATTTCAATGATTACTTTTTTCACGATTGGTGATCATTAGGCCGCTTAATCTGGACTGAGGCATAGACCAATTGCATTGCTGCGACAATAACCAATAATATGGTACTGATCAAGTTATGTCTAAGAAGTGCATTCAGAACCAGTAAAAACAATATTAACGAAACATAAAAACTGATATCCTTATAAAAATATCTATTCAACTTTATCATATATAATCCCCCTTAATTGTCCCTAATACAACACACTTCTTATTATAGATGCTCATTGAGATAGTAGTTTATATAATTTTAAACGTCGCTATATTGTGTTTAGCATCTTAAGGACAGACTAAAAGCACAGTCAAAATTTGCTCTGGCTGTGTTTTAATTTGATCTATTTCACTTTTCAAGTACCTAGTTTTTGTTTGACCTTTAATAAATATCCCATGGCAACTATCCCAACGCCAATAAAACTTAACCCAATGAACGTGAATAGCTGCTGCCGCGGCGTTGGTGGCATATGCTTAGGTATCGCTTGCGCAGGTGCCGGGATATGCACCGACAAATACTGTTGACCCAACTTACCTTGAGCACTCGCTGCTTCAACTTTTAAGCGGTAGTGCCCTGGCTTCAGATAAGGCAATTGTGGCACAAACCTAAAAGTTTCATTAGCTGCTATTGCCTGACCTGCTTGAGTTGTTTGTGCCTTAACTTTACCTGACTGATAAAAAGTATAACGAAACTGTGGGGTTTGAATGTTGATCGGATTATGGTTTGTGGCCACAAAACGTAAGCCATGAACATTGGTCGCCTGCAAAAAGCCGTCATCATAATGAAAGTTGGGTGTCAAAACGTGCTGGATTCGGATGGGGTTAAGGTGCTTGGGTTGCCCATGATTGATAATCATGGTTACAGGAATTTTTTGTGACAAATCGGCTTCACTCAAAACGCCAATTTTCTTGGCATTTTTGGAAGTGATGATGATATTTCCCGTAAAGGTGCCTGATACTTGCGTCTTGGGCACTTTGACGCGCAAACGAACAATTTTAGGCCGTTCAGATGCGGTTATTAATCGCGTTTTTTGAGGAAAGAATGACGTAAAATTTGGTTGTGCCTGTTTATTCTGCAACAAAGTCGTTTTTCGATCATCCATAGACAAATTGGGCAGGGTCGTTTCACCTCTAACACTAATTTGAATTGCATTAGCTCCACCGAACTCAAAATTAGAATAGTCACTTTCAGCCAGCTCTTGGCGTACAGAAAATTGTAGTTGCCTGTCTTGCCCTGAATTTAGCTGTAATTGGTAGCCATCATTTAAGATACTCGTTTGGGGACCGATTGGTTTGACTGTCAGTCCACTAATGGCCGGCGGTGTCTCTTCCCCGGCAATTTGATCACTAAAGCTGGTCCAAGGCTGACTCTGATCGTCATCGCTATCGGCATAGCTTAATGACTGCCCTAGCAATTCAAAGATAACTGCCAGTGCCGCGACCATGAAAAGATTCGCAATTCGTTTCATTGCAGCCCCTCCTTACCTCAATGCCACCTTCAAGCTTTCTTGATTACTAAGTGCGTGCGCCAGCGCAATCCAACAATGACCATAAGCAAGGTTAATAAAATCACCAGTTGCTGCATACCCCAAAGCGGCTCATAGCCAGACAGCGCTATTAAGTGCCGGTTGGCAAGACTAGCCCAAGGAAAGAACTGCTGGAATGTACCAGTGCCAATAAATAAACTGCTCATCAAAGGTACTGCAAAAATAACGCCGCCAAAGACGATACTGCTTTGTTTGAATCGTAAGGCCAACCAAGTCACCAGCTGGTTGAGTACGCATATCCATAGAATCAAAAGAAGCAACAGGCTAACTAAGTTCAGCCCCAAAGTCACCGACAGTGTCTGGCCAAACAAGCGCGTCTCCCCGAGTGGGTACCCAAACATAACTAATGGCTGGCCCATAACAGCTGGAAAGCCAATCAGACCTAGGCATAAAACCAACAATAGACCTAATAATACCCTCACTTGCAGCTGTTGTTTGATGCGAAAGAAGCGCTGCCGTGAAATTGGTAAAGTATATAAGAAGCGAATATTATCCCGTTCAAAATCACGTGTGATCAAATCAAAAATCGCAAAAATGCCCAAGATCAAAAATAACAAGGCCCCGTAGTTACTAAAGAAATAATTGCTAAAGCCATTCATAGTTGTCGCCAGACTAAAGTCCAAACAAGGCGCATTTTTCTGGGCTAATAAGTGGTATTTGCGCACAGAAGCCGCGACTGTTGCCGCCGAGAGACCGGCTATACGGAGCTTTTTATTATGCCGCGTCAAGCTTTGATAACTCTGCCAAAAGACTAAATACTGCTGGGTGAGACCTTGTTCATCTGGATTTGCGGAACTGAGATTTGTAACTAAGGTGTCCAGGTGTTGCAATAAATTTTCCGAGTTTGTTTGTTCACTAAGACTTAGTTGCTTTTGCTTCTGCAGTAACCGCGCTTGATTACGCAACTGCGTCTGCCAAGAAATCAATTGACTGATCTCTTGCTGCTTGGCCTGCTTATCATGCTGTTGTGCAGATAAATAAAAGCCAAAAATCAGACCTAATAAGACAAACACCAAGAGCAGCCAACGACCATTTTTAAGATAGCGCGTCCATTCAAAGCGTCTCATGAGCATCTTCTCCAAATACGTGGAAATACAACTCATCTGTTGTTTCCGTGGTGTGTTCTTCATCTAATATCTCAATACCATTGGCTTTGGTCCAAGTGACAAGTTGCTGGTGCTGACTAGCTGATAGATCAACGCTTAATTTATGTGGCTGTTTCAAACTTGCCGCTAAGTCTTGTGCTGCCAAATATTGCTGGACTGGGTGAACATCGGTAAAGACCAGATCATAATGTTGCTTGTCTTGCCGTAATGTACTGGCAGCCACTAACTGGCCCCCGTGTAAGAAAATCACTTGGTCCGTTAATTGATCAATTTGAGCCAAATTATGCGATGAAAAAAGGATCGTTGTCCCTTGCTGATAAAGTTCCTGTAAAATCTGTTGAACTGTCCGAACTGCCACTGGATCTAGCCCGTTGAGCGGCTCGTCTAAGAGTAATAATTTGGGCTTGGGCAAAATCGCCAGCAAGAATAGTAAATGTTGTTTCATCCCTAAGGAATAGGCCGCAACTTTCTTGTGTATATAGGCCGTCATATCTAACCGTGCCAACAATTGGTCCACTTCCGATTGGGGTAGACCATAGACATCTTGGACCAGTCGTACATGAGCTGCACCAGATAAATCATTGAACAACACTCGATTATCCTGCAAGTAAGTCATTTGCTTAAAAATCGCCGCATCTGTGTTGCTGTGATCAAATACTTTGACCGAGCCACTATCAGGTTTCAATAAATTTGTAATAATATTGAGCAATGTTGATTTCCCTGAACCATTGGGCGCGACCAAGGCCAATATTTTGGGTGTCTGAATTTGTAGATCAATTGCTTGCAAAACCTGATGGGTGCCAAATCTTTTCGTCACTTGTTGTAAATCTAAAATCGTCATATTATCACTCGCCTATCTTCTTACGCCAAATCACTAAATACCCACCGCTGATCAATCCTAGTCCGACTAGACTACTACCGAGTATCGTTGCCCAGTTCTGAGTCACATTCATGCTTGATGCCGTCGACTGACCCAATTTATCACCGGTTGGTATTTTAACAGTAAGCTGCTGCGTCCCCAGCTGGCCACTGAGGCATTGAGTATCGATCCGCAACCGATAGCTGCCTGGACTTAAATATGGTACTAACGGCACCAAACTAAAAGTTTCATTGGCTGCCAGCGCATCTCCAGTTTGGATAGATTGTGCCACCAACTTCCCCCGCTGATAAAAACGATAATGCAGTTTGGGCTTAGAAATTGCGATTGGATTCGGATTCATGGCAATTAGCCGTAACCCATGCACATTAGTCGCTTGTAAAAAGCCATCATTATAATTATGTGTGTCCGTCAAAGCCCGTTTAAATTGCAGTGGTTTCAGTTTTTGAGGCTGACCGCTATTAATCATAATTGTCACTGGTATCCGTTGATCGCGACCATTTGAAGTCAGCACGCCCATTTCATGCATATCTCTGAAATGAAAAATCAAATTTCCCGTGAAAGTACCGGTCTTAACATTTCGCGGTACCCGTACTGGTAGCTCGACCTGCTGGGGTTCAGCCGTAACCTCAAGATTCTGGGCATCTTTAGGAAAAAACATGTCAAAGTTTGGCTGCTTTCTATTATTTTGATAATAAGCATCCTTTTGATCACTGACTGCTAAATTGGGCGTTGTGGTCACGCTGCGTGTGCTTAATTGCACGTATGTTTCATCTGGCATATCATCAGTATTACTTGAAACTGCTGCTTGAGCAATGGTAAATACTAAACGGGTTTGCTGACCCGGTTTTAACTGCAGTTGGTAACCTTGTGTTGTTCCCGACTGTACAATGCCACTTTTGGGTCGAAGTAGTTTGATTCTCGCATGATCAACAACAACTTGACCACTGGACGACTGGCTTTGAGCACTGGACCAAGGCGTTGCTGCCGCATCTCCGAGTGCTGCTTGGGTCAATTGTGCCGGCCCGCAAGTTAACCCTAAAGTCAGCCCTACTAAAATTAAGCACAGTAAAGCAAGTTTAATTTTCCGCATGTCCCCACCTCAATTCAGCCGTTGTCGATAAAGTTTATTTGCGGCTAGATAACTGAGCCCAGCCGCGATGGTATTGACAACTAACCCCAATTCAATCGTTATATGCGGATTTTGCTGCAATCGAGCCACCGTTTGATTCAAGAAATAATTCACATTTTCATATGGTATTGAGAAAAAGTTGGTCGCCCCCAATGTGAAAAAGACCGTATTGCCATTTAACCAAGATTGGGCCTGATAACTATTCGCAAACAATACCTGACTACTTTGTAGATACGAGCTCGGTAAAAATGCGCCCATGGTACGACTAACAATATTGGGCGTTTGGGCCAGGATTAATAGACCACCTAGCATTAAGCCGCAAACAACAAACGCCAAGGACAGCCGCTGCCGAATGGGTTTGATTAAAGCAATGACAAGTCGCAGCAACAAATAAACCAATAATAGGTTGATCCAAAATAAAAGTAAGCTTAGACCGATCACTTGAATTGCTGGCTTTAATTGCGTGGTTCCTGCCCAATAGGTCAAAATAGGATAATTCAAAGTCGTAAAGCCGCCTAATATCCCGCCATAAAGGTATAAAACAATACTCAAAATCATGATAAAACCTAACGTATTGCTGGCAAAAACTAATAATTGCGCATTAAAACTCGCGCGACGCTGAATCGGTAATGTATCTAGCCAGCCTAATTTTTCCGTCGTTAACGCCTGCAACTGGGGTAAAGCAAAAATCAACAGCAACACAATAATACCCAGCACACTGGTCAAAATAGGCAACATACTGATCAGCAACATCACTGAATTCGCCCCATAGCGGACACTGTGATAAGCCATTTTTTGTTTAACCAAGTAATTCACCAGCTGTTGCCGGTGTAACACATATTGGTCTAAACTCTGTTGCGGTAACAGTTCATTACCACCGACATCGGTGACATAGCTTCCCGTGGTGAAATACCGCTGTAAATCCTGTTGTTGGTACTTCAATAATTGCCGGTCAGATTGTTTTGCCTGTGTTATAGCCCGATAGCGCTGGCTTAAATCTTGCTGTAATTGCGAATGTGACTGATTTTGACTCCCCTGAATCAGATTTAATGTGTTCTGTAATTGATAATTCGTATCCACCCGTTCTCCGTCATTGGTTTGCTTGAACCCGAAGCCAATAATCAAACAGGCAATCACGAAAATGCCGCTAAGAATCCAAATGCGTGGCTGCTGGAATAATCGCTTTTGTTCAAATTTGAATAATTGCCACATAGCTAGCCTCCGAAAAAATAAGTCTTATTCCTTACAGCTTAAGAATAACATTTCCACATCTATTTAGGTAAAAAAGCATCTAACCATAGAATTGATTTTCTACAACTAGGCGCTTACTTAACTATAATCATTTTTTAGCTCACTTTACAATTCACTTAAATTATTACTCGCCAACAAAAAGACAATGACAAGTACCAGCAAGACAGAAACGATGTAAATCAGCCATTTTAGATCCCGTATCTTACGCTTAAAATAAATTACCAAAAGATAACCAAGTAACCCTATTGGCACCCCAATCCGCAGAAAAACGCTTCCTGGAAATGAAAGCCACTGTGTAAATAATACAGACATAATTGTCCCACTAGCCAACCAAAACGTCGCAAAAGACATAATGAGCATGGCATTTTTCTTGAATGATCTGACACTACGCATGTTGATTACCCCTTATATCAGAGTGCGACAAAAAGCGTTCAGCGACCGAGCACTAACAAGAATTGCGACAAATGGTGGTTTTTCCATTTGAGCTATTCACAGTTAGGTGAGGCCGTTGCTTTTTGGAGCACGTTTAAGAAATAGCTGACAAAAAGCGCTCAGCGGCCGAGCACTGGCAAGGCTCACGGTAAAATATATAAAAATAAATTAGGCACCCAAGCACTATTATCTAAAAATCGGTCAATAAACGACTTTGACTTCATCTTGGTAAATGGCAAGAGCGCCCAGATAATCTGTAAAAGCGTTACTGCCAACGTTGCCATGAACCAGACTGAAAACATAATAAGTAGGGTAATCAAAATATTTTTTATCATTACCAGGCCCTCCTAAATGTGGTTGAGACAAAACTAACATTTTGTTTTCAGCCACCTGTCAATTACGAATATTCATTGCTTAAACGTGTACCTTTCGATACAGCTTTCGCCACTACAAGTACATACTAAAGGCACTTGAGGTAGCAATGAACACAGTAAAGTAAGATAACTGCCACAAAGTCAGCAGCAAGCCCAAGAATAAACATACCATATTGCCAGCAAAGATTTTCTCCGCTGAACGTTTGCTGTCCAACTTTATAATTGAACCCACAAAACCAATGATCCCTAAAATGCCGATACCAGCGATGAAACCTGCATTCAAGTATTTCATTATCAAGTTAGCGCACCTCACCTAATCATGCAAAACTATTCAAAGTTCTTTGTGCCCATTATTGTACTTGTTCTGTACCAAAAAAGGTCACCTTGTTTTTTTCGTGACTATTTCGTGATGAGCGTTGCTTACGAACAATTTTGGCTCAAACGTATGTCAAAAGGCAACGTCCTTTATCCCATGCTTACCGCTTGGTGTTTTTAACTCTTCTGCCCCAGGACCTTATCCTTATAGTAATTAAAAAACGTCTTCTCGCCGGTAATTACACTAGCAGTCCCATTCAGACCGTAGCGCAGATTACGCCGTTGGGCTAGTGATGGATCAATGCGTGCCGTGACTTGAAAGTAATTGCCTTTGTTTGTCGTGGTCGGGGCGACATCAATCTTAGTCACCGTTCCATTCAAGACTAGCGGCCGTGGAACCTTCTGGGCGATACGCAGCCGTAATTTCTGACCTTGTTTTAACCCAACGATTTGATCAGCTGGGATCATCGTCACTACTTTTAATTTAGTCTGGGCTTCAATCAATGGATAGATCTGGGCTAAAGCCGTCCCAGCACCCAAATATTGTTTCCCGATATTGCGCGCATCCACGTGCAGAATCCCAGTCTTTTTAGCACGAACTGTATAGTTTTGACGATTTTTGGTCAAAACAGTCAGCTTGTCTTTAAGCTGTGTTTGTTGGGTTTTAAGCTGTGCTTGTTCTTTAGCCACACTGGCCAGTTGTTGATTTTGCAATGCCGTTAGCTTTTGCTGCGCCTGGGCATCCGTAATGCCTGCCGTTTGTGGGGCAGCTAATTGGGCTTGCTGGACTTGGATGCTATCGATACTAGACTGGATTTGGCTGACCTGATTATTGGCATTGGCTAAATAGCTCTCTTTTAACTGGGCTAAGTCATCCCCCGAGAGAGCTTTACTTTTAGCTTGGAAACTATTCCAGAGATAAGTCAGATTTGAATTTTTACCCAGCACGTTTTTATTCTGATCAATGCTATCGCGTAACGCTTGATAGTCTTGTAATTGCGCCTTTAAAGTCGTCAAATTATTGGCTAATAACTGGGCTACTTTATCTGACTTATGGTTATTATCTTGTTGGGTCTTATCCGCCAAACTGGCCTCTGATTGATAAATCGCCCGTTGTGCTAAGTAATTAGCGAGTTGATCAGAATAACCGAAAGCGTCCGCCTGGGTAAAAGTCGTTTTGTTCTGCTGAACCCCCGTCTTGAATTGATCTAAGCCCTGTATGCGCTGCTGTGTCTCATCAATTTGTTGCTTAAGCAATGTCGCTTGGCCTTTATCGGTCACATCTTGGTAGACCAATAAGGGGTCACCTTGATGAACGACTTTATTTTCTCGGAGGTGATTGACCAAAATTCGACTGCTAGCTGTGCCTTGAATGGTCACCGGGGTGGCTTGGGGCTCGATTTGTCCCACGGATTTGACGGTCACTTCCCGCTTACCAAAGAAAGAAAATAGGAGTAGGCCCAAACACAGGAGGGCAACCGGTAATATAATCAGCGTTGAAAAATTCTGGTAGCGGCGCTGATAAAACTCAGTACTCTCCAAAAATCTTAGATCATGATTCATACCTAACCCCTCCTATTGGTTGACCAAATCGGCATAATAACCTGCTTGATCTAATAATGACTGATGTGTACCTTTTTCTACCGGTTTGCCATGATCCAAAACCACAATGTTGTTCGCCAATTTAGCGATATTTAAGCGATGGGCGATAAAAATCACGGTCTTATCCTTTAACGCCAATAATTTCTGCACGATTTTTTGTTCTGTGATCGCGTCCAAATTACTAGTGGATTCATCAAATATCAGAACTTGAGCACTGGTTAATAGGGCGCGGGCAATGGTCAAGCGTTGTTTCTGACCACCGGATAAAGTGGCGCCGTTTTCGGATAATTCTGTCTTGTAGCCTAAGGGCAAAGCTTCAATATCTGCTTGAATCTCCGCAAAAGCACACGCAGCCATAATGTCTTCGGTGGTCACATCGGGTCGGCTGCCTAAAGTTAAGTTTTCTAAAACAGTGCCATTAAAGACATAGGGTTCTTGCGGCACATAGTTCACATATTACCGTAACGTATGCTTATCGATATCCGTGGTCTGATGGCCGTTTACTAGAATCTGACCAGCCGTTGGTTCAAAGAAACCCACCAGCAGTTTGACTAAGGTCGTCTTTCCTGAACCACTCATCCCCACAATCGCCAGTTTGCTATTGGCCTCAATTTTCAAGTTGATCGCTGTCAACGTATTGCGCCCAAAGCCATACTTGAAGTCAACCTTGGCAAATTCAAGCGCACCTTTGAGTTTAGCTACGTCTTTGATCGGCCGCGCCTGCTTAAATTCAGACTCGACTAGATACACTTCATTCAATCGATTATTTGCCACCCGGGCCATTTGTAACTTTGTCTGCAAGTTGATGATGTTTTGAATGGGATTGGTGAAATACGACAGTAAAGCATTATAAGTGATCAGCTGGCCTAAACTCAATTTGTTTTGCATGACTAAATTAGCACCCAACCAAAGGACCAAGGTATTGACTACTAGTTGAATCCCTGCTTTCAGCGCCTGTTGTAAGAGGTCCAGTTTTTGATAGGTAAATGACTTGCGTAAATAAGCTACAAATTCTCGATCCACTTTTTGGTAACTATTATCTTCAGCATTCAAAGACTTGACGGTCTCAATGCCATTGATATCTTCGATGATCGAAGAACTCAACATGGCATTACTTTGCATGGTATCTTGATTGTACTTCTCAAAGGGCTTGACGAAAGCATAGATCACCACGATATATAGTGGAATCGCAATCAAGGTGATCCAGAACAGCTGCATGCTCTGCACTGCCAGCACAATGGCTAAAATCAACGCGATCCAAACATCTAAGAACATAGAAATAATTGTGCTTGCTAAGGCATCAATGATTTTATTAGCATCTGTAAACCGAGAAATGATCTCCCCCGTCCGCCGAGTCGCAAAAAATGACATGGGTAGTTCGAAAATATGCCGAATATAAGCGAGAATCACATCAATCGAAAGTCGCTGTCCTAGAACAGCTAATAAGTAGTTTTGACCAAATGTTAAAACCTGCTGCAATATGTAAGTACATAATAAACCCACGGAAATGATACCTAGCGTATTGACCATCTGGCTCGGTATGAAAGTATCAATGATTCCCTGTAAATAATAAGAACCGAGGATACTGATCAGGGTAACTAAAATCGACGCCACAATAATATTCGTAATCAAATGATGTTGTTTGAACATCATCGGAACGTAGCTAAATAGCGAATTCTTAGACTCTTGGGCACTTTGATAACCAGGTTTCGGGGCAAAAAAAATAGCCACCCCAGACCACTCTTTTAAAAAGTCCGCCTTGGCCATTTTATGTAAGCCTACGGTAGGGTCCGGGTCGCCAATCAATAATTTGTCCCCTCGTTGCCCAAAAACCACATAATAATGTAATAGCTTGCCTTGTTTCAAGACATGGGCGATAAATGGAAAAGGCAAATCAGGCACGTCAAATAAGGTAGCGTCCGCACGGATCGGTTTCGTCTCTAAATCTAATGTTTCCGCGGCTTCAACGATTCCTAGAGCTGTGGTCCCAGCCATATCCGTTTTCGCTAGATCACGCAGGTGTGCCAAGGAATATTGCGAATCAAAATGACGTAAGATCATAGCTAGCGCGGCCACACCGCAATCCCGTTCGTCTACTTGAGGGACATAATCTCGCCGATTCTTAAAATACCTCATTTTTCGCTACACCTCCTGCTTGACCTCAGCTATGCCCTTTAAGTAGCGCCGCAACATTGCTACTTTACGGGCACTAACTTTACAGCTAACCTTGCGCTGCCTATCAAAATAAAGTACGCGTTGCCCAAAATCAAAAATGACCACATTTTGTGGATTGATCAAAATACTCCGATCACAGCGAATCAGATTGGGATTATCCCTTTCAACCTGCCGTAATTCACCTCTGAACTCTGCACGCACATCACGTCCCCGCAATAACAATTTACGGGGGGCATCCTTCAAGGACTCAACATAATACAAATCACTGAACTTTAATTCACGAAACCGATCCCTCGCTACCTCATAGCTAAACATAACTTCTGAATTCCGTGTATCTTTTTGGTACCGCTCATAAGCTGTATCCACATCTTCACGAATGAGCTGATCCGCGTTTTCTGCACCCTCTTCTTTATAAATAAAGTCCAGCGGCTCCACTTTTCGGGACAAGGTCAGTTTCAGCATTTCATCATGAGTGGTAATAAATGCAATGGCTGCAAAGGGCTGCTGGGCCCGAATTTTTTCAGCCACATTAATGCCGTTTAAGTCACTATGATCGATTTGAATATCTAATAAAGCGAATACCCGAGCATTGGGGTGTTCATTCAAATAGTTCAAGATATCCTTGGGTTCAGGGGTACAGACAGCAATTTCCATGTCATAGGCTTTCGGCGTGTCATTGATTTCGATGCGTTGCTGAATAATTTGACGGTACGCTTGCCGCTGCAGGTCGTTATCTTCCAATATCAATACTTCAAGCATGTGTCACTCCTTTCTCGGCGGTGGTGATCAACAAACTAAACCGCACATAGCGGTCATGCTTACTGACCTCGAATAACAATTCATCTGACGCTGCCGTCAATTGCTGCACCGTCGCTAAGCCTAGGCCACTGTGTGTTGCTTTAGAAGAATAGCCACGTTCAAATAAATGATCGATATCTAATTCAGGATCAGTGATCGTATTTTCAATATTAAATTCATAGGACGTAGGCGTATATGAAACTAAAGCCAAATGGAGTTCACCATCCTTTTGTGCTTGAACAGCTTCAATCGCGTTATCTATTAAGATACCGATGATCCGCACTACATCCACGATTGTCTGGGGCGTCGCGGTAATCGGCTGCTCTACTTCAAAAGTCACCTGAATTTTGGCCTGAACCATTTGCTTTAATTTAGCAAACAATAACCCACGAATACTGGGGACTTGAATCTTAGACAAGTCAGCAAAGATCCGTTGATCCAAGTGGGTACTGGCGTTGGTCTCATTAAGCAATTGTTGGACGTAAGCTTCCCCGTCCTTGCTGTGGCTGCCTTGTAAGTAGCTTTGAACCGACAACAGCTGATTTTGATAATCATGCCGTGCTTGACGCAGGGCTTCATAATTCTCTTCAACTTTTTTCAAATAATCTTGTTGTTGCTGAAACTCCCTTAGCTTAGCCTTAGCATCTGTTGACCGCCGATAACTAGCAACGAAATACCACATCATGACAAATGTTGCAATAATGAAAACTGTAAAACTGAAAATAATTAAAGATTGGAAAATCCCCTCTAGATTGAGTTGTACTGCAACTAACGATATACCCAATTCAAGCAAGAAAAGCGCCATTAAAAAAGTGGTGATTGCCTGAAGAATCTTCCTATCTTGATTTAAGAAGTGAATTAATTCATTTATCCTTATTGCATAGTGATAAATCATCCACATAGATATACCCACTAAAATCGATAATATTATAGGCGCTAACCAATTTAAAAGTGGTGACTGTTCAGATAGTAATATTTTTAATAGGGAAACACTCTTGATAATCATATTACCAACAGGAAATACTACGATTGCTACGGCTAACAGTGCAATGCTTTGATCCGAAACCAAGGGTACTTTGTATTTAATTTTCTGGATCAAAATTTTTATTAAAATTGCAATCAATATTCCTGTATCTCTTAGGAAATAGCTCAAAATTGCAAGTGTTACTGCAATCATAAAGTTAAAAGAAATAGATTTAACTTTTAAACGCCCAAAAACTTGATCTGCAGGTAATAATACAGCAAGCACAACACAAACATCCCAGACAAAACCCTCGTACATCTCTAAAATAAATTATGGAAAAATTGAGATAACTTTTTCCCAACTGTATTAGTATAGCCCCCAGCAAAAGCCGAAAATCCTCTTCCTCCAGATATTTGACCCAATTTACTTGTATTTAATGTTTCGAACTGACTAATAGTACTTAATTTCTTAGTACCTTGATTATTCTTATATTGTGTTTTCATAGTTCTCCTCCTAATTAAATAAACCAATCAACGTTATCTCACGTATCTAAACAACACTTTAATATTACTACAAATTTATTATTTAAAGTAACTACAAGTTTTTAACGTAGTTAATTTTGTTTTTAACGTTATTTACTCAAAGATCTAAGTCGGAAAGAATAGTTATCAAAAATATTGTATTCAATAGACCTATGAAAGCCATTGTCTGATATATCCATCGGTTTTTAATTTACCAGATTCCTTTGATTTCGCACTTAAATCATAAAAACAGGCACCAATGAGCTATCTCATTAGTGCCAAAAACCTATATGTCATATACGTCTTTTAATATATCGCTTAGATATTTAATTATATCTGCTATCCTGTAATATATGCTGTAAATCATCTAATGTTGTATCATCACCAACGGTCATCGATAATAGTTTTCCTTTGTTATAAAGAGCAACTGTAGGTGTTCCAGCAAATTCAAATGGCTGGTTAAAGCTGCTGTAAAAATTGTCCAGCATATTTTTCGTAGCTGTCGTGAAAGTCCCTGTTGGTCCATAATCAAGATAATATACAGGCTGATTGGCTTCCTGTATAAATTTATTTAGTACAGGTGAAAACTTACGACAATGCGGACACTCTTTAAATCCAATATAAGCTATGAATTTATCTCCATCAGAAATCTTCTGCAAATATTGTGTTAAAGAGATTGGCGTGACTCCTTGGATATTTTTATCATAATTGTCCTCTGTAACTCCATTATCGATTACTGTCTGAGTTTGCGCAGAGCCACTATATTGAGAAATAGTTTGCGCTTTAACTGTAGATGATTTTACAAAAAATGCAACACACAAAGCACTAAGTAAAATTAATAGTCTCTTTTTAATGTAATTAACCCCTTCATCACTCGAAAAATCAACACAACATATTAGATAACGTTTTTATTAATATTTTAATATATACGTAATGCCATTCGAACTTATTAAAATATGAAAAATATATCCCTTTAATTTTTGAATTAACAATTACCATGTCCAAAATTAGCAAAGCGATTAACACCACAGGTCCAAGACTGTCCCCAGTTTACAGTGCATTTATGAGAATTACAACTTACACCATTACCATAGTATTTGCCTCCAGTAATAGAAAGCAATTCCTTTTTAGTAAGTAGTTTTTCATTATTCATGCTTTTTTTCATATTATTATACCTCTTCTATTTTTATAAAATTTAATATAGATGAGAAAGCAAATAGTTCTGGTTGTTCTCCTCTAAGGCCTTAGAATTTTAAGAATCATTGTTTTCCTATGCTTTCTTTTCTACGTGTTTTAGAATACCATAGTAATTGATTCTCAAAGATAAAAGTTTTTTTCGTTTATTAATCCGTAATGAACGTTTCATAAATATAAATTTCAACGAATAAAACAAATATCCTGACGCTAATTACATTATTATTTTTAATATCGACATTTTGGGCCTAAGTTAATACTCTCCATATAGACTTAGTGGCTATCCTTAATGAAAGAGCATTTGGTGTTAAAAACGATTTCATGGACACGTTTTGATAGAATCTAACTACTAAGAATAGAACTTGTCCAAAATGACCAAAAAAGAAAAAACGGGGTATCCGAAGCAGAAATTTTAGCTATGAAGAAAGAGATGGCTCGTATAAAGGAGGAAAATGCCATCTTAAAAAAAGCCTTGACCATATTCGCTCAAAAGTAGAATCAACTATCGTCTTCGAATATATCCAATCAAATGTAAAAAATCATGATATCAAACAAATGTGTGCTGCTCTATCAGTGCCAAGGTCTAGTTATTACCAATGACTTGAGAAGCGGCCTTCTAAACGCCAAGTTGAAAATGAACGTCTTTGTCGATTGATCTCAGGGATCTATTTTGAGAATAAGGGTATTTATGGCACCCCGAAGATCCATTACCTTCTGATCAGTCGAGGTGAGCATATTTCCTTGAAGCGAGTTTAAAAACTCATGAAAACGTTGGGCCTACGGTCCATCACTGTTAAGAAGTATCAACCGAGTCGATTTTCAAAGCCAATAACCGAAGGCCGAAAAAATTTATTGAACCAGGACTTTACAACAACGACTATCAATCAAAATGGGCAACCGATATCACTTATATTCACACTCGAAAAGACGGTTGGACTTATTTATCTACGATCCAAGACCTCCACACTAAAAAGATCATTGGGTGGAAATATGGCAAACAAATGACCGTAAAACTTGTTCTTGACACACTTGAACATGCTTATTGAATAATGTGCCGACCAAGGATTTGATCATTCCACTCAGATACTTGGCGCTCAGTACACTAGTGCTGCCTATGAATCCAGATTACAAGAACTAAATATTCAGCATTCTTTCAGCCGAAAGGGCTGCCCTTATGACAACGCCGGTATTGAATCATTTCACGCCTCAATCAAAAAAGAGGAAGCCTATCCTGCAAAGTTATACGAAGATTTTGAAGTAGCCCATTGGGCTATTTTCCAATATATTGAAGGTTTTTATAATCGCAATCGAATCCACATCAGTATCGATTATTTAACTCCAGAACAAATGGAGAACTTAGCTAAGCAAGCATAAGTAACCATTATTTTTTGACGCATATTCCATAAAGGGCTTCTTCATTACTTCGATCAGATGTCAAACGGTCTGAGTTTGATATTTGATTGAAGTGATGAAATGATTGCCTGTCGGAATATCGAAAAAAATCTCTCAAATCGTGTCCAAGATATTGACTCAAATCCAACGTTTATTACATAATTATGCACGAAAAAAACTTTTTTCGTGCGATTGAGTAGATTGTGTTAGGTTTACCTATAGAATCATGAATAAGATAATTTTTAAGAAATGAGATGTATTTCAATGAAATCAAATCGTGATGATACGGTGCAAAAAGCCAAAATGGATATAGGTCATTTGTTAAAGGCTATGTCAAAGTGGGCACCTCAAACGTCCGAAATACTTGATATCACAGATGTTTTAGCCCAGGTATATCGAAAAATTGATACCGCTAAAAATCCTGAAGCGCTCGTTAATCGACTTGTAAATTATATTCGTATTGTTTCTAGCAAAGGTAAACTCCATTTTCCACCAGCTGAAGAAAAGTCAATGATTGATCTTGGTGCCATTGGTCAACGTGCTGGGCTAAACGGGTTATACATGGCAGATTTTTCAGACAAATCACAATTTTATAGTTATACGGAACAAATACCCAGACGATAATTGCGTGGGAGAAAACTACTAACGTGTAGATTAAACATATTACAATTAGATCTGTTGATGAAGTATATTCTTACTTCGGTCAACGGATCTTTTTTGACCAATTATAAAAATACCGTTCACTCATTGTGGCTTCGAGCCCGTAAAAAAACTGGCTTTCACTACTATCTTTGTTAATCAATTTTAAGTCTATGGAGTTTCAACCTCAGGTAAAGGAATTGTAATGAACGTAGAAAGTTTTGCACCACAACACGCTTAATACAATATAGCGACGCTCAATACCATTTATGCATTTGTGATTAATGATGGGTATAATATAAGCAGTATTAAAATTGTAACTTTTACAATCACTTAATTTTTCTACAGATGGTATTATCAAAAATATATGGATTTGAGTCAATATCTTGGACACGATTTGAGAGATTTTTTTCGATATTCCGATGGGCGATTATTTCATCACTTCGATCAAATATCAAACCCACACCGTTTGACATCTGATCGAAGTGATGAAGAAGCCCGCTATCCCATTAGCAACAATTGTCCGCTCTTTTAATGGAATATCTGAATGAGATCGAAATTTTTTTAGCACATTGCGTAATTCGTTAGGATCCTTTACCACAAAGAAACACCTCTAGATTAATTGATTATGAGATATGAAGTATTCTCCGATGATTGTTTTTTTTAATTTAATAGTTCAAGCGTAAAAACTTTAAATAGCACTTGTCAACAGCAATAGATTTTTCTTTAATTTAGCTTTCTAACTTTCTTTAATGTTCAAGTACTAGTTCCAAAAATTAACTGTGTTTAACACCTCGTATTTTGTATTTAACGTTGTATAGATTTTATTTTGCTACGAAAAAAACAAAATACGGGGTATTCAATACATTTTAAATTACATATCCATACACGGTCTAAAATACTAACTGTGATAGCGAATCACAATAATTTTGAAAGAAGGAAAATTTACGAATAATCCTACTTTAGAATCTCAAGTAACTTTGTCTAAAAATGGGCGGTCAAATGGCTGGAATCACACCAACTAATTAAATCTTTGATATCTTGTTACCCAAATTAATACTTTTTCTTTGATCCATCAGAGCTAAGGAGAAATCATTTGAAACAAAAACTAATCCACAGCTTAAAATCATTTGTCCCTCTAATGGCATTATTACTTATCTTAGAATTATTAGGTACTTTAGCCACATATACTTTTGCACCCAAGTTAATAAATCAACTACATATACCACCGCTACTTGTGACTAGCTTGTATGATTCTGGTTGTATGATAACCATCTGGCTGGCAAACCACTTTTTAACTAAGCAAGCCACCTTTTGGACCTTTGATCGGCAACAAGTTGCAGGGTTCTTTAAAAGTCTCACAGGTAAACGTATTTTTTTAATTTTGTTGTTAATCATCTACTTCTTATTGTCTATCATGCGTCATCCTAACCAATTACTTGAAGGCCTAGTTGACGGCGGCTGTACTGCGATAGTTGAAGAGTTTTTATTTCGCGGCATTGTTTTAGGTTATCTCTTACGTGTCATAAAACCAAGCAAGAATCAAAGTATCTGGCTGGCAATAATTTTAAGTAGCCTTGTTTTTGCTTTCGCCCACCTAGGTAATGCCCAAGTTCAACCTTTATTGGATACACTATTTCAAGTCCTTCAGGCATTCGGTGTAGGCCTATTACTTGCGGCTTTGTACCTCAAAACTGGGTCATTGATTTCAAGTATGTTACTCCATTTTCTCATAGATTTTAATAGTCTTGCTGCAGACGCTGCCTCTGAATCGACAGCTTATAATTCATCTATTCTTGTTTCCACCGTTGTTTCAATTATCGTTATCACAATCTTTTTTCTACTCTGCCGCGCATTATTAAAAGACAAGCATGATCTGACTTTATTAAATAGACCATTGGATATTAATAACTAGCCTTAAATTCAGCTAAATATTGTTATGACACTATATATTGAATCTAAACACACTGACCTCAGAGCTAAGGAGAAAATCCATGAAACAAAAACTAATACACAGCTTAAAACCATTTGTCCCTCTAATTATGCTGCTAGTCATACTCCAGTTATTAGGAACACTAGTCATGCACACTTTCGTACTTAAAACGATAGATCAAACAATAGATTATTGGCACATCCCTATATTGCTAGCCGTCAGCCTATACGATATCGGATGCATCGTGAGTATCTGGCTAGTGAACCACTTTTTAACTAAGCAAGCTACTTTTTGGGCTTTTGATCGGCAACAAGTTTCAGGATTCCTAAAAAATCTTACAGGTAAACGCATCTTTTTAATTGTGTTATTAATCATCTACTTCTCATTACCTGTCATGCATCATCCTAACCGCTTACTGGAGAGCGTGGTCGTAGGCGGTTGCACCGCAATTTCCGAAGAATTTTTGTTCCGCGGTATTATTTTTGGCTATCTACTACGCATTGTGAAGCGTGGTGATCATAAGCATATTTGGTTGGCATTAACTTTAAGTAGTCTTATTTTCGCCCTCTCCCATCTAAGTAATCTCCAAATACAGTCTTTATCAAGTACTTTGTTTCAGATTATTCAAGCATTCGGTGTGGGCTTACTTTTCGCAACATTGTATCTCAAAACTGGATCATTGATTTCAAGTATATTGCTCCATTTTCTTATAGATTTTGCCGGTATTGCCGCCGCAAATGGTGCGCCTGAACCACCAGTTTACAATACATCTATCCTTATGGGTGTTAGTATCTCATTAGTCTTTATCACAATCTATCTTCTATTTTGTCGTGCATTATTAAAAGACAAGCATGATCTGGTTTTACTAAATAGACCATTTGCTGTTTGATCAACTCATTTTTATCACTATTCCTTTATATTAGTCTAAAATGACTGTATGCACGGCTTTTATTATTATAAAGATAAATCAAGGTTAGCCTTGCTAATATTGACGTTTAGCATTGGTCTACTTGTAGAAAACTTGATTATGATTGAAATATAGCAATTTCATTCTAAGCAAAGGGCGCTTTAATGCCGTCATCTAAGCGTAGCTAATAGAAACCACCCTGTAAGGAAGCGTCTAATCATATGTCAAAAAAGTCACTTAGTACCCTCATAAATAAAGCATTATCAAACAACGAGGTTTCACAAAATTCTGAATTGAAGGTACTTCTAACTAATGCACAATCACAATTGCAAAAGGGGGCAGCTGATAACTTAGTTGCAACCAAACTAGAGCATTCAATCAGTACTTATCTATTAAAACACCAGTTCCAAGCACCAAAAGCCATGCTCGATTTATCTAATGACCTCCAAAAGAAAGCTAATTGGTACAGAGGTTTAATGTCTTCGATCACATGGTTTACAAACTAGTTTAACAAACAACGCTAATGCAATATATAGCACGTTAAAAACAATCGGCACATTTTTCATTCAGCTAATGTTAGAATCAGGCCATGGCACAATAAAGGAGATTTAATGCTTATGAAACAAGTGAAATGGTATGCCGGTGGCAACGATCGGAGTAACCAAGCAATTCAATTGACCGACACTTTACTAACCGAAACAAATGAACAACCCGCGTTACGGCAAGTGCTAATAAAATATAAAACGGAACTAAGGCAGCAGAGTACTTCGATACCTTTTATCCTCAGCCGTATGAATATTGCCCTTTCTAAAGCGACTCAAAAAGACAGTCTCGCTTTATCGGCAACCCAATCTGCGACCCTCAAAAAGTTAACTGACCTAGCAAATATTCGTTACGGCTATTAAAGTAGCCTGTATCACATTTAAAAACTTCAAACGCCTAGCCAATAGAAACTATTTTCTTGTTGCTGGGCGTTTTTAGTTCATTACAAAGGAGCCATTATGACTAAAATAACTGAATTTATCATGCATCTGGGCGGTCTATTCATCTTATTGCTATTGGTAGGTATTCCTGCATATGCAGATGACTTTTGGCAACACGAAACCCAACACAACGTCAATATGCCAATACATTGGCTGACTTTTTTCATTTTATTTATCGTTACTTTTATCAGTTATACTTGGATCTATCGTCGCTTTTACCGTGGTAACTTAACGCTAAAGTTTCCTCGCTTTTCTAAACAACTGGTCTACGCCATTGTCTTAGCAATTGGCCTACTATGCTTACAAATTTTAATGGATAATATTTTTGCCAATCTTGATAAAAATAATGGCGTCAGCGATAAGATCTATCAACTTTTACGGGGGCCTTTAACGCCATTAACGATCGTAACAGTCAATCTATCCTCTCCAATCATCGAAGAAATTTTTTTCCGTGGCATCCTTCAAAACTTCTTTGAGACTTACTTGCCAAAGGTTATCGCGATCCTGCTCACGGCGTCAGTTTTTGCCTTTTTTCACTCAGATAACGTTGTCTCAACGACATTTACACTTTTACTTAGCTTAGTGGCATCAACTTTAAATCGGAAAATGAATGACCTAAAAAGCAGCATGCTGCTTCATATTTCTTTTAACACTTTCACCACAATTTTTGCTTTACTACAGATCTATGTTTGGCATAGTCATTAAGAACCAGTGGGTCTCTAAAAAGCCTGCTTTTTTTATTGCATAAATGACCATAGTTATGCTCCAAAAAGTGCTTAATACGACGTTTAACACAAATATGGCACTTTTAATTCAGCTTGTGTTATGGGGCCAATTTTATTAACAGATTCAAATAGACTCAAATCAAAACCACCCGTCAAACGGGTGGTTTGCTCTGAGGCTATAAGCCTCTATTACCGACCAGCGCCTAAAGACGCTGGCTTTTTAGTTCAAGCCAATTTGTCCTTGCCACTTTTGCTCACCCTTAAGGGGTGCTTGTACTACTTACTACCCTTAAAAGGGTCTTCATATTCCCGAACACTTAATTTATCAACGGCAATATCATGTTTTTCCTGTTCTCTGATATATTTCCTAATTGTTGCTTCACTGATGCCCACCGTTGTCACATAATAGCCTTCTGACCAAAAATGACGGTTTCCAAATTTATATTTCAGATTTGCATGTTTATCAAACATCATCAAGGCACTTTTACCTTTTAAGTAACCCATAAAACTTGAGACACTTATTTTGGGTGGGATACTAAGTAATAGGTGCACATGATCTGGCATCATATGTCCCTCAATAATTCTTACACCTTTATAAGAGCACAAAAGCCTGATAATATCTTGAAGGTCCCGTCGATATTGATTGTAAATCACTTTTCTTCTATACTTTGGTGTAAACACGATATGGTATTTACACAACCATTTGGTATGTGCCAAACTGTTGTATTGATTCGCCATTTGTTTTCCTCTTTCAAATAGATTGATTGGCCTGAACATTCCAATATTCTATCTGAAAAGAGGGCTTTTTTGCATAGCAATTGAAACACCCACCCGCATAGCGGGTGGCTTTACTGTTTCGTACCTTATGGTACTCAACTAGGTCTAAAGACACTAACCAAATAGGCACCTGAAACAAAATATTAATTCTGTCTCAGGTGCCTATTAATTATGCCTATCTTTGATTTAAACGTGTTTCAAAAGGCAATGCCCTTATTGCACTATCTTCAAGTTATTATTCTACATTCACATGTTCATGCAAGGCATCTTCATTGCTTGTATGATCACGCCGACTCAACATTAGTGTCAAGGCATCTAATGTGATATGCACGGTTTGGTCAAATAATGTTGACAACAATTGCATGGATTTCACGCCAGCACCGGTTTTGGTTGCACCTGGTACGATCACAACTTGATCGGCCAACTGGGCTAATGGTGATTCTGGTGCACTGGTAAAGGCAACGATATTCAAGCCAAGCTTTTTGGCAGCTTCAGTATCGGCGACAATACCTTTAGTTGTGCCTGATCCAGAAATAGCGACCCAAGTATCACCTTTTTGAATCGATGGCGTGATCGTTTCACCCATCACATAATCGGTGTAGCCAATATGCATCAAACGCATGGCAAAGCCCTTTGCTTGAAAACCACTCCGGCCTGCACCAATCACGAAAATGCGTTTATCCTTAGTTAAATAAGGCATCGCTTTTTCTAATTGGGTTTCATCAACAAGCTTCATCACTTCATTGATTTCAGTCATAATTTGGGGAATTACTGTCATTATTATAGGACCTCCTTAAAACTTTGAACAGCTGCGGTAATATCGGCTGCTTTCATGATTTTTGACCCGACGATCACAATTTCCGTCAAGCCCTGTTCTGCTAAAGCTTTAGCACCTGCTAAATCGATGCCGCCAGCAATTGCTAGCCGTTTAATATGCGGCAATTGTTGATGGAATTCAGCAACTGTATCGCTAGGATTCATGACATCTTTGCGATCAGTTGAGTGGTGTAAGCAATAGATGGCATCATCAAAGTCAGCAATCTGCTGTAACTTTTCAGCACTAACTTCCATCAAATCGATCATCATTGTCTTATGATACGTCTGGGCCACTTCATAACAGGTAGCTAAAGTTGCCTTTGAAGCCGCCCCCATTACCGTCAAAATATCGGCACCATTTTCGAAGCCTTGCCGGAATTCATAGGCACCTTCATCGATCGTCTTTTCATCGACAAGTAACGTAGACTTTTGCACGGCTTGTCGGAATTGGCGAATGGCTTCGTTGCCATAATCTTTGACCAATGACGTGCCCATTTCGATAATATCTGTCTGACCATCTAACAAACGTGCTTTAGCCACAGCCTCTTCTAAAGTCAGGCGGTCAATGGCAGTTTGTAATTTCATATCTATTTGATACCCCTTATAAATTCTTATCTAGAAATGCTTGTAGTTGTTCTGGTGTTGGGTAACCATCATTGTCCCCAGGCGCTTGGACTGCAAAGGCACCGACCGCATTACCACGAATTACGGCGTCTTTCATTGACTTGCCTTCCATTAAGGCTGTAACCACGCCTAAAGCAAAGCCATCACCAGCACCAACCGTATCTACGACTTCATCTACTTTGAATCCATTAACGGTGTAGCTATCGCCAGCTTTATTCTTGACAAAGGCGCCTTCTGGACCTAATTTAACCACGACTGTTTGCGTCAATTCGCCATTTTGCAGGTAGAAATCAGCAATCTTTTCAGGATCACGGCTGCCCATCAAAATTTCACCTTCATTGATTCCTGGCAAAATAATTTCAGCCTGTGCCGCCAAGCCATTGATCGTTTGGATCATTTTTTCTTGGCTAGACCATAATTGTGGCCGTAAATTAGGATCAAAAGTCGTCCGAATGTGATGCGCCTGTAAGAGAGCCACAAAGTGATTAAACGCATCTAAAGCTTGATCAGAAATGGCTGGGAAGATCCCGGATAAGTGGGCAAACTTCACATCAGAAAAGTCGATCTTATCTAGCATGTTTTTGTCAAAGTGTGCTGCTGCTGAACCCTTACGGAAATAAAAGATGCTAGGATCGCCCTTGCTGACTTTGTCTTTCAATTGAAAAGCCGTCCAATAATCTGGCGTGCTGTCAATATAATCTGTCCCGATATTATTTTCGTTTAATTGATCCCGGATAAAATCACCAAAGGGGTCTTCCCCTAAGCGTGTAATATATTGGGCGGAATGACCCAACCTTGAGACACCCACAGCGACATTGACTTCAGCACCGGCTAGGAACTTATGCCAGTTCACTGCATCCTTTAAGGACTTGTCCGTATCTTCTGAAGCAAATAATGAAATCGGTTCACCAATTGTTAAAAATTCACTCATGTCGTAACCTCCAATTTATTGATTAAAGTAATATTAAAGCTAAAATCTCGTTGATGATCGTCGCCGCCCAGGCCCAACCGAGCCCGGTGAGTAGGAACGTCTTGGTATCTAATTTGGCATATTGAACCGACCATAGATTCCAAGATTGGGTAATATCTGCTGAAACCCCCATCATTGATGGTACCACAAGTAATCCGTATAGGAAGTATGGATTAAACATCCCGGTGCCAATAAAGATGGCAGCGGTTGCGGCACCAGCACCGTAAAGCATTAATGGTCCTCTGAAGTAAGCTAATGGTGCTAAGATGGCAATGATGATCACTAACAATACTTTACTATCTGGAATGATCGTCTTAAAGATCGGTGCAAAGCTAGACATCGCGTGTACAGCAGCTTGTTGGAACATAGTCAAAACGAATAACATGATCAACAAACCGGCAATATCACTGATCGCTGTCTTAGCGGTATCATTCATCATCATGACAAAGTTCTTATAATGCCGCATCTGCCCCGTTAATAAGAAAGCCAAAATAATTGCGATCAATAACGCTGGAATCGAATCCCATTTGAGGAAAATACTTAAGGCAACAGGTAAAACGGGTAGGAAATAAGTCCAAACGGAAACTTCCTTGGGCGCCTCCTTCTGCTCTTCCTCACTCGTAACAATAACCGGCCGACCATTTTTGATTTTTTTAGCATGGGCTAAGATGAATAAAATCACGATAACCATTTGGACAGCCATGGCTGCGAAACCAAAGCGTTGGTAGTGGGCACCCCACTTAACGCCAGGGAAAAACACTTGGAACTGAACGAATAAAACGTTATTGACATACATCGCTGCCCCAATAGACATTGTAAAAACGCTAACGGCAACGTTTTTAGGGACGCCCATGGAAAACATAATTGGAAACAAGATCACCCCAACGGCGATTGCTGAACCGACCCCATAGGAACTGGTAAAAATTAATGCTGTTACTAGGGCGATCAGAATCGTTGCAATAACAGGGCTCTTTCGGCCAACTTTTTCCGTCCGTCGGCTAATACTGCCAGCGATACCGGTATCCACTAAGACACGGCCGAACCAGGAGCCAAATATAATATAAGCCGCCGTTTTACCATAGTTCAAAACGGGTTCTGTAAAAATCTCTTTGATTGCTTTGGTCGGTGGCACTAAACCAATAATGGTCCAAGTCACCGCCATTACGAAGAATCCAACAGTCAAATTGCCACCCTTCATCGCATAAACGACGAAAATGATGAACGTAATTGCTAGCAGGATTCCAGTAATCAATGTTGACATGTGTCTACCTCTCTATCCTTCTAGTATTGATTTAATTGGCTCAAAATCTCTTGGAAATTAGATTTGATTTTGCCGTCTTTTAAGTCACTAAAAAATTGATCTTCCGTATGGTTAAATTGCTCCGCCAAATAATAAGCTGATAAATATGCCGCTAAAGCCTCTTTAGCTTTGGTCGCGATGGCCCCGTGTTCTGGCACATCATTCATATTCAGACTATCTAAAAAATGTAACGCAAACTTTTCAGCATCAATTTGTGTTCGTTCTTCAGCCATCTTTGATCTCTCCCTTATTCAAACCGTTAAAGTGCTAACAACTTTTGCAAACCAGCTTTGATCAAGGCATCATTGTCCGTTGGATATTCCAACGCCACTGGCACATCTTTTGGCAGAACTGCTAAAGCTTGGCGCCAGTCAATGTGACCCTCATCTAGTGGCTGTACGAAAGGCTGGCCCTCTTTTTCAGTCACATCTTTGACATGAATATACCGTGTATACACTGCAAGCGCCTTAGCACCAGCTAGGAAGTCCTCGCCAACAAAGGGCCAATTCCCCAAATCGTAAACATAACGAATATCAACATCTGCTGCTACTGCTGCTTTAAGGAACGTCAAGATCGGTGTTAGTGTCCCGCTTGTTTGCGTCTGATCATTTTCAATATTGACTTCAATCCCTTGATTCAGAAATGGTGCAAAATCGCGTTGCAGCTCACCTTGGTAGTTGGCAAAATCACCAATATTAAATTTGATTTTTTCAATACCGAGCTGCTGTCCTTCTTCAAAATAGCCTGTTAATTTTGGATTGACTTTACCAGCAACAAATAGCTCATCAGGCACGCTGTAAAAGAGTTTCAAGTCTAATGCCGTTGCTTGGGCTTTAACTTCTGGTATCTCTGCAGTGATATCTTGGAAATATTCTCGGCGTACTTCCACCATCGAAAAACCTAAATCTTTGGCCCGAGCCAATAGCTCCGCTTGCTTGACACCCTTTTTAACCTCGGCATCAAATAATAATAAGTTTGCTGCAAGTTGTTTAGATTGCATAATGTGACCTCCATCAATTTTTGTTAACCGGTTTCCTTAATTGATACTATAAACCGCTTACATATATAAATCAAGTTTAAATGTTCTCTTTTAAAATTTACCTGATTATTATCGTAATATCAAGATATATATAGATATCATAGGCCGACACTTTATCAAGGTTATCGGTTTCTAAAAAGCAAATAAAAAATCAAAAAAAGAAGTTACACACGTTCATAGTGCTTAACTTCTTTTCATACATACTCGAATTTAGTTTAAAAACCTAACCAGCTTACAATGAATATCTTCGTTTTAACTCTGCTGGTAATTCATAGGTCAAACCCATGCGATTCTCACCGGCAATTTGCGCTAAAATGACTTCCGCACACTTTTGTCCGATCATATCTGGGCGTTGTTCAATACTAGTAATGCCAGGGCCAACCAGCTCTGTCCAACTCCAATCATCATAGCCCGTGACACCAATATCTTCAGGAATACGCAATCCTAAATTAAAAATGGCTTTCAAGGTCAGCATCAGCATGCGACCATTACTAGCAAAAATGGCATTTTTTTGTGGTTCTTCAACTAGATCCGAAATGATCTGTTCTAGTCCAAAACTATCTTGATCAGCGACTTCTTTTAACTGGGCTCGTTTATGTAAGGCTTTACCAGTGTCCGCAATGGCTTGAAAGCGAACTTGGCGTGTGATTGTGCGGTTGATGGCTTCTGAAATAACGGTCAATTGATCATAGCCCGTTTCATAAACTAAACGTGCCAACTGTTTTGTCGAAGTATAGTTATTAGAGGTTACTAAAGGCCAATCACTACCTTTGATCGGCCGATCTACCAAAGTTACTTTGACATCATATGGTTGCAAGAATTGATAGTCAGCTATGTTGGGACTGATAGCCTGCAAGATGATTCCTTCAACTCCCTGATCTAGCAGTCGCTGTAAATATTGATGCTCCAACTCCAACGAATTCGCACTATTCATGATCATGATCTGATATCGCTCAGTCTGTAATACCGAACTGATGCCTTTAAGTAATAGTGAAGAATACATATTGGAAATATCCGCAATTACCACCCCAATCAAATAGCTGCGCTTTGATTTCAAAGACTGCGCCTGACGATTGGGCCGGTAACCCATTTCAGCGATAACTTTGGCAATCCGCTGCCGTGTGGCTTCTGACATGTTGCCATAATGATGATTTAAATAACGCGAGATCGTTGCCTTAGAAACATTAGCTGCTTGTGCCACTTCAGAGATCGTTGGCTTGCCCATCATTAGCCTCCTAAAATTACTTGTTTCCCTAACTATACCAAAAAATGATGCTCCGCCCTATTCATCAAAGCACCATGCTTTGCAAAAAAAGTTAGAGTAATAATTACTGTTTAAAATTTTACTTAATTTTTGTAATGATGCCATATTTTTTCCAGAACTAATATATCATAAAAGAAACAAGCCAATTCAATCTAGAGAGAAGCCAATGACATGGCAAAATTAGTCAATCGTTTCATTGCCTTATTGTGTCTGTTCGGTGCAATCATACTTATTATAATGTCCAGTCGCCGTTTGTTTGAACAACAGCAAGTGTTAGTTCAAACGCCAGCCGTCTTAGTTCATCAACAACCAGACCTTGCCACTAAGGCAGTCGCTAAATTAAAAAAAGGCATGCACTTAGATGTTGTAGGCCGTCGAACCCATTGGTATCAAGTCCGCCTTAACCGCCGACAAAGTGGTTGGATCCGTTCAGATCAAATCAATGCCCTGGCGGTGCGCCGCATGCAGCAGCAAGACGCGCGCCATAGTAACAAGGGGACAGTTGTCTCCACCAATAAAACCATTGAGATCATTACAGACCAAGCTAATACCAAACTACGCGCCAAACCAGCTACCAAAGGCAAGATTCTTGCTGTCCTACCAAAGAATAAAAAACTGGGACTCATTAAACGATCTGGTAATTGGTACAAAGTTCGAACTAATGACAATCAAGTCGGCTATGTAGCTAGCTGGATCGTCACCGAATAAGCCAAGCTGGTCCCGATCCACAAGCCCGCAAGCTTAGCCACTGCTACGATCGTTTTAGATCCAGGCCATGGTGGTTCAGACTCAGGTGCGATTTCAGGTACAGGGCAATTTGAAAAAACTTATACGCTTAAAGTAGCTAAACTTACCGCACAAAAGTTACGGCGTTTAGGCACTAAAGTTGTTCTAACTCGAACGAGTGATCACTTTGTCTCCCTAGCAAAACGACCTCAAATTGCCAACCAACTCAAAGCCGATGCTTTTATTAGTTTCCACTTCGATTCTTCTGGTGAACAAAATGATGCTTCTGGATTTACGACTTATTATTACCAGCGCCAAAAAGACACTACTTTTGCAAAAACAATCAACCGAAATTTAGATCGTTTGCCTTTACCAAATAAAGGCATCCGTTATGGTAATTTCCAAGTGCTCCGAGACAACCAGCGGCCAGCGATTTTATTAGAAATGGGCTATATCAACACCACCAAGGACTTTAAACGAATCAAAAGTGCCAAATATCGTGACCAGATTGCCACCCAGGTGGTTAAGGGTCTGCAACAATATTTTGATCAAAATTAACAATTAAAAAAGAGCGAAACTAAGTTGATCAACTTCGTCTCACTCTCTAACTTCATGCCTTAGTATCACTACGTTGAAATCTCAAATTGCGTTTATAATCATGGATAATTTTCAAAGCCCGTTTTCTTGTTTTGATATTAGGACTTCTCATCTCTCTGCGTGCAGTTGCTAAGTCAGTTTTCATTACTTATAATCCTCCTATTTTTTTAAATAGTAATTTATACTATTTAGGCCATTAAATAATTTATCATTGTCCTAATTACCTGTCAACTACCATTTATGAAAATAACCAGTAAAATAGGCAAAAAATAAGCCTAGCATCAAAACAATCGTTCTGATACCAGACATCCTTCTCATGCTTTTTCAACTTTTCTTTTTTCGGCCGCGGGCATGTTTCGTCCAAAATCCGCCATTAAAACCAGTTGGCGTGATAGAAATCATAAAGGCATTCGGATTATAAGCTTGTACGGTTCGATAAACAGCTTTCTCATCGCGGCGTGGCACTAACACTTCTAGAACTTCACGGGTGCCATCCCGACCTTCACCATCCATTTCAGTGACGCCATAGCCTTGATCTCTTAGAAGCTGCGAAAGGACCGAATGTTTCGCACCTTCTTCTAAGGTATGCGCAGTGATCACTTGTACGATCACATAGCCGATTGCTAGCCA
This sequence comes from Agrilactobacillus fermenti, assembly GCF_047943045.1. GTDB lineage: Bacteria > Bacillota > Bacilli > Lactobacillales > Lactobacillaceae > Agrilactobacillus > Agrilactobacillus fermenti. The sequence goes on from NZ_CP181347.1 coordinate 2,421,409, forward strand.
TCGGTCGATCAACATGCCAGTAAAAATACCGATTCCAAAACCAATCGCATAAGCCAATAAATAAACAGGTTGATTCAAGTTTTTTAAAACATAATTTAAGCCTAACGTGTAAAGTGTGATCTCCACCATACCAAATAGGGATGCGGGAATCAGAAGACCTCGATTCTGTAATAGTAACCGCATGGTGTTAACTGTCAAATATAAAACATTGATGCCAAAAACAAATAATAAAAATGAAAAATTGACGTGCATCGCGCAAGCTCCTTACATCTTAGGTTACTTTCTGCTACATTGCCTTCATTCTATCGGTCTCGGAATTGTTTTGCAATGACTAGCAATCATTGTTATTCTTGTATTTAAATAACCTATCAAGACATGATAGTTAGGAGGTTCCTTATGGCAAATGAATATCCTCAAGTAATGACGATCGCTGGTTCTGACTCAGATGGTAGTGCAGGCATGCAAGCAGATATGAACACTTTTTTTGCTCGTGAAGTTTACGGTATCTCTGTTTTGACGGCTTGCGTTGCCGGTAATTCTTACGGCATCCATGCGGCTCAACCGCTCACAACCGATTTTATCGACGCTGAATTCAAAGCTATCGCCGACGATTTCCACGTACTTGCCAGTAAAACAGGTATGCTGACAGATAAGCAAACAATCGAAACAGTCACCAAGAATTATAAGCAATATCATTTTGGTCCCCTAATTCTTGACCCTGTCATCATTACCAAACATGGCGCTATGCTGCTAGAGGCTGACGCCTATGAAACGCTCAAAACTTTGCTGGTTCCATTAGCAACTGTGATCACCCCTAACTTTTTTGAATTGCAAAAATTGGCCGATATGGAAATACATACCGATGCGGATATGATCACTGCGGCTAAAAAGATCCAAGCCATGGGTGCTAAAAATGTGGTCGCAAAGGGCGCTCATCATATTGGCGGCGACTTAAAAGAAGTCAAAGATCTTTTATTGCTAGAATCAGGTGAAAAAGTTTGGCTCTCCGAACCCTACCATGATACCGAACATATTAATGGGACTGGCGATGCCCTTTCGGCTTGTATTACGGCTGAAATTGCCAAGGGGCAAAGTATTACTGTCGCTGTGACGACTGCCAAAAAACTGGTAAATCAAGCCATTGAGCATGAATTAGCAGTCGGTCATAAGTATGGTCCAATTAATATTTGGCAAATGCGCGTTTAACTATCCAAAATAAAAATCTGTTGATGGGGTATGCACTTACTTCGATCAGCGGATTTTTTGTTTTCGACGTTTATTTACGAATAATTCTATTTTAAATGTGTGCCAAACGGCATTTAGACATAGGTATGTTAAGATAAAATTATAATAATAGTTAACCTATTGGAGGCGCGATATGACAGAGGAACAACCGATCTTGGTATTTAAGGACGTGGAAAAAGTCTACCGTGGCGGTAACGTCGCCGTAGAGCACGTCAACTTGACCATCCACAAAGGTGATTTTGTTTGTCTCATCGGCACATCAGGTTCAGGGAAAACAACAACCATGCGCATGATCAACCGGATGTTAGAACCAACTGGCGGCGAAATACTTTATAATGGGGCGGACATTCATAAGGCCAACCCCGTAGAACTACGCCGGCATATTGGCTATGTGATTCAAAACATTGGTTTAATGCCGCATATGACTATTTATGAAAACATCACTCTAGTCCCTAAATTGTTAAAATGGCCCGAGGAAAAACGGCGGGAAAAGGCCGAAGAATTGATCAAACTAGTGGAATTACCAGAAGACTTTTTGGACCGTTATCCTTCCGAATTATCCGGTGGTCAGCAGCAGCGTATCGGGGTCATTCGGGCACTAGCTGCGAATCAAGATTTAATTTTGATGGATGAGCCTTTTGGTGCCTTGGATCCGATTACACGTGAGAGTTTGCAGGAATTAGTTAAAAATTTACAGGAAAAACTTGGCAAAACCGTTGTCTTCGTCACCCACGATATGGATGAAGCACTAAAATTAGCTACGCAAATCGTGGTCATGGATGGCGGTCATATGATTCAAAACGCCACACCCGAGGAATTGCTGCGCCACCCAGCGAATCAGTTCGTTGAAAACTTGATTGGTGAAGATCGCCTGATCCAAGCCCGGGCAGATGTCACTACCGTTGCTCAGATCATGTTGAAAAATCCTGTATCTATTACGCCCGGCCGCTCTTTGGGCGATGCCATTCGCTTAATGCGTAAACGGCGCGTAGATACATTGTTGGTGACAGATGACGATGGCTATTTGAAGGGCTTCATCGATATTGAATCCTTGGACAACAACTATAAACGGGCTACCAGCGTTTCTGATATTATGAACACCCGTATTTTCTCCGTGGTTTCTGACACCTTACTGCGTGATACCGTCGACCGCATCTTAAAACGTGGGTTGAAATACGTCCCAGTAGTCAACCATCAAGGCCAATTGCAAGGCATCGTTACTCGGGCTGCTCTGGTCGATATGGTTTATGATACGATCTGGGGTGACAGCGATGATGAAACTTCTGAGCACCACCCAGATGATGCGGCAATTAAAGAAAATAGCAATGCGGCTATGGCTGAAAAATTGACCAACCCAGTGGGCACTAAAGCCACCGATCCTGACACCTCAAACGACAAGGAGGTGTAGGCTATGATCGATTTTTTAAACGCCCATGGTAGTGAATTGATCACCAAGACCTGGGAACAACTATACATCTCTGCACTAGCATTAATTCTCGGCGTGATCGTGGCGATTCCCTTGGGTATTTTGTTGACTCGATTCCCTAAAACAGCCAAGGTTGTGATCGGTATCGCTAGTATGCTCCAAACGGTCCCTTCTTTAGCCTTATTAGCTTTAATGATTCCGCTCTTTGGTATCGGTAAATTTCCAGCAATCGTTGCTTTATTCATCTACTCTCTATTGCCCATCTTACGTAATACATATATTGGCATGGAAGACGTGGATCCAGTCTTAAAGGACAGTGCTAAGGGCATGGGCATGACGACGATGCAATCCATCATTCAAGTAGAGATTCCCATGGCTACGCCTGTTATCATGGCTGGCGTTCGTTTATCAGCCGTCTATGTCATCGCCTGGGCAACGCTAGCCTCTTACATTGGTGCTGGTGGCTTAGGGGATTTGATCTTTAACGGTCTGAATTTATTCCAGCCTGACTTGATCATTGGCGGGACGATTCCAGTGACGATCTTGGCGCTCTTAGTCGATTATCTCCTAGGCAAACTGGAAAAACGGCTGACCCCGATCAGCGAACGGTCATAGGAGGTTATGAGATGTTAAAACTATCAAAAAAAGCCTTACTAAAACTAACCCTGCTCTTGGCCGTGGTCGTTACCGCAATTGGTGGCTGTGGTTTTCCAGGTGTCAGCGGCAGCAATGATGATACAATTCGAATTGCTTCCCAAAGTACGACAGAATCTCAAATTATGGCCAATATGGTAGCCGAACTGATCAATCATGAACTGGGCTATAAAACTACGCTCGTCAGTAATCTAGGCTCCGCAACGGTGGCCCACCAAGCTATGATACGCAATGATGCTGATATTTCAGCGACACGGTATACCGGGACAGAAGTAACCGCTACGCTACAGCTGCCAATCACTAAGGATCCCCAAAAAGCCAGTCGCATCGTTAAACGTGAGTTTAAACAACGCTATGATCAAACCTGGTTCCCATCTTACGGCTTTGCGGATACCTATGCTTTCATGGTGACCCAAGCCACTGCTAAAAAGTATCATATGACGACGATTAGTGATCTCGGGAAACAAGCACCTAATATGAATGCTGGGGTAGATAGTTCTTGGATGAACCGGAAAGGTGACGGTTACAAAGATTTCTCCCAAGATTATGGCTTTGATTTCAAACGGGTCTATCCGATGCAGATCGGGCTCGTCTATGATGCAGTTGAAGCTGGTAAAATGCAGGCCGTGCTTGGTTATTCAACAGATGGCCGCATCAAGAGCTATAACTTGAAAGTTCTAAAAGATAACAAACGCTTCTTCCCACCTTATGATTGTTCGATGGTGGTCAATAATAGTTTGTTAAAGAAATATCCCAAATTAGCACCCGTGCTTCATCGATTAGATGGCAAAATCAATTTGAAGACGATGCAGGCATTAAATTACGAAGTTGATAATGATTTATTAGAACCTTCTGTCGTGGCACAACGGTTATTACAAAAGCACAACTATTTCAAAGGAAGTGACGCAAATGAGTAATATGAATACTTGGGATCAGTTCTGGTATTATCTGGCCCATAATGGTTCTTATGTTCTGAGTCAATTCACGCGCCATTTCCTGATTTCGATTTATGGTGTGTTGATTGCGGCAATTATTGGGATTCCAATTGGCATCTTCATTGCCCGTAAACGTCGGCTTAGTGACGCGGTAATTGGCGTGGCTAACGTGATCCAAACAATTCCCTCTCTAGCCATGTTATCCATCATCATGCTGGGACTCGGACTAGGGGTCAACACAGTCATTGTGACTGTCTTTCTTTACTCACTCCTACCAATCGTCAAAAATACTTATACGGGCATGGCTAGCGTGGATAAAACCATTCTTGACTCTGGAAAGGGTATGGGGATGACCTCTTGGCAGATCCTTTATATGGTGGAGCTGCCCCTATCTTTATCGGTTATCATGGCCGGCATTCGTAACGCCCTAGTTGTCGCCATCGGGATCACAGCCATTGGTGCCTTTGTTGGTGCCGGCGGTCTTGGGGACATCATTGTCCGTGGAACCAATGCAACGAATGGGGGCGCCATTATCCTCGCCGGTGCGCTGCCAACCGCCTTGATGGCCATCATTTCTGATTTGGTCTTAGGCTTCGTCCAACGGCGGTTAGAACCAAGAGCTTAAGAGCGTGAGACAAAAAGCGGTTAGCGGCCGAGCACTAACAAGAATAGCGAAAAATGGTGGGCTTGCCATTTGAGCAATTCGACGTTAGGAGAGGGCGTTGCTTTTTGGAACACGTTTATTTACAATTAAGTTAATAAAACGGCACTGAAAGCAATTTGTTTTTGCTTCAGTGCCGTTTTCGTTGTGGATTAAAACCGTAATTCTAATTGTTTGCGTACGCTACCAACGTACGCTATACTAAAGCCAGTAATTTGAATCGTTTTTTTGAGGGAGGTCATTTGATGCAAGAGAATTTTACACCCACGAATGCACGCAAACATCTATACGAAATCATTAAATCTGTCAACACGCAAAAGAAGCCCGTTATGATCACACCGGCCAATGGTGACGAAAACCAAGCAGCCGTTATTATCAGTAAAAGTGATTACGATGCCATGCAAGAAACACTTTATTTAGAAAATACCGGCACAATGGCTAAAGTTCGCGAACGTCAAAGTGATGACAGTGGCTTCACTGACGTTGATGATATCGATTGGGATAAGTTATGAGCCAATATACGGTCAAAATTAAAAATTCAGCGAAACGTGACCTGAAAAAATTAAAACAATCCAATTTGAAAGCCAATTTTCTAGAAATTATTGCCACGTTAAAAGAAAATCCCTATGCGCCTACCCAGAGTTTTGAAAAACTAACGCCACCGAGTGCAGGTTTTTATTCTCGGCGGTTAAATAGCCAACATCGGGTTGTCTATACGATTGATCAAGCTACTCATGAAGTTCTGATCTACGCTGCTTGGTCGCATTATAATTAGAAGTGGGCCGGGACAAAACTAATGTTTTGTCTACGGCCCCGATTACTTCACGAACGATTGTATTTTAAACGTGTTCCAAAAGGCAACGCCCTCACCTAACCACGAATCACTTAAATGGAAAACCCACCATTTGTCGTGATTCTTATTAGTGCTAAGCCGTTACCCGCCTTTTGTTTCACTCTCGTTCCTACGATTAGGCTTATAAAACGGCATTGAAAGCAATTTGTTTTTGCTTCAGTGCCGTTTTGTTGTGTCTTATTCATATATTATTCATTTTTTAATCATTGAATATTAATAATTACGGTTCAAAATTAACTCAAATCTTAATCTAGGGGGTAGCTCGAGATGACAACTTTTAAACTCCAGCGATTTGTTTGGTTTATGTGGCTTGCCCTTGTAATCTTTTGTTTGTCTATGATGGCAATTCACATACGTCAGCCTAAAAGCACTATAAACTTCATCATCTTTTTATGTCTTCTGGAATTCGTGCGCCGCAGTACACTACTCAAAGACTACGATGATCATATCTCTAAAAAGTGGGCAGCTTTCTTAAAAAACCATCAGTTTAATTTTAACTACAAGGTTCAACGGCTACTTTGGTTTAGCGGTTTAATTGTGACTTTAGCTATCGCGATCTACTTATTGACGCAGTTTCAAACAAAGAATGGCACAATTGCCTTTGTAATTCTTATAATCGTGGTAGGCGTCGCCTTCTACCTTAAACGTGTGGCTACTAGAAATTATGATGACCATGTTAGGCAGTACTTCCATAGTCTGTATGCTGATATCTAACAACTAACTACTATGGATATTCAAACTTGGACTGATTATTTAAATAAAGATTAATGCAAAAAAGTGGCTGGGACAAAACTAACGTTTTGTTTTCAGCCACTATGTGTTTACGAACAATTCAATTTTAAACGTGTTCCAAAAGGCAACACCTTCACCTAACCACGAATGGATCAAATGGCAAGTTCACCATTTTTCGCCATTCTTGTTAGTGATCAGGTGCTGAGCGCCTTTTGTCTCACTCTCTTTTTTATTATCAACTTAAAGCTGACATTTAGGACAAAGCCCAAAGACTTCTAAATGTTGCGCCGTAATTTGGTAATCAGGTAACTGGTCTTGTACTTGAGCCAAAGGTGGTTCCTTGAGCTCAACAACGCGGCCGCAATTTTCACAAATAAAATGACTATGCTGCACATGATCAAAATCACATTGAAATTTCACGTGCAAGCCACTGGAAAACATGCGCTTCTCAACGATATGCAGGTCAGATAATTCATCAATATTCCGATAAACCGTTTCATAACTCATTCGAGGATAAAAGTTACGTAGATACTGATCCACCGTTTTAATTGGCAAATAATGATCTTGATGTTCATACAAAAATGCAATCAAATCACGGCGTTGTTTCGTAACTTTTAAATTGGCTTTTTTCATCAACTGGACAGCATAATCCACATGGGTTTCTGCAAGCATGATCAACCCTCCATTTTCAGTGATAAACTTGCCACCATCATACCATTTTGTCACGCAGCTTGTATACTTTTACCAACTGGCTTTCTTGACACCGGGGATCTGCCCGAGGTGCGCATACTTGCGAAAGTTGATCCTGGACATGCCAAACTTACGCATGTAAGCATGTGGCCGGCCATCTAATTTGTCGCGCCGCTGGATTCGCGTGGGCGAGGCATTACGCGGCAAGCGACTTAAAGCCGCATAATTATGTTCTGCTTTTAATTGGCGCCGCAGTTCAGCGTATTTTTCGACAGTAGCTTCGATTTTTTGGGCTTTAGCAATTTTTGACTTCTTAGCCATTTCAGGACCTCCAACGATTATTTAGCAGCAGTTTGTTCTAAAATTTGATTCAAATCTTTATATTGAGACAGCATCCATTGTTTGTAATCCATCTTAGCAGGTAGTGTTTCCGTGACTTTTAAGACAGGTACTTTATTATCCTGGGCTAATTTGACAAAGTTATTGACTACCTTGCTGTCTACTTGTTTGTTATAAACGAAGAAAGCAATTTTCTTAGCTTTGATCCCGTCTTGCATCTCTTTAACAACTTTTGGTGAAGGATCACTTTCATTTTCAGTCGCTTGTTCGAATTTTTCATTGCCGACTTTGAACCTAATGGCATCAATGGCATAGTCAAAGACAGGTTCACTGACATAAACAGCTTTATTTGGTGCACTAGCTGCCTTTTGCTTCAACTGATTGATTTCATCATTAACTGGTTTCAAAGAAGCAATATACTTTTGGGCATTCTTTTTGAAATAAGCTTTATTTTTAGGTTGCTTTTTGCCTAATTGTTTAGCTAAATCGTTGGCTAATTTAGGCATCGTTGCTGGATTATACCAAAGATGAGGATTGTCGCCAGTCTTTTTACCCATGATATTTTCGCCAACCTTGATATATTGCAGCTTATCAGAATTTTTGGCTAATTTATTCATCCAAGGGTCGTACCCGATCCCATTAGCAATCGCGATATCTGCTTTACTTACTTCTTTAGCCACGTTAGTCGTGGGTTCATAGTCATGGGGATCTACGGAAGGTTTATTGATAATTGACTTGACCGTCCCTTTGTTCCCGACCACAGCCTTGGCTACCTCACCATAAAAATCCGTAGTCGTCACAATAGAAATTTTTTGATTCTTCTGACTGGCTTGACTATTACTTTGACCACAAGCCGTCGCAACCACTGCAACCACAAGCATTAAGCCAGCAACTAAGCTGAACTTCAAAAATCGACGTAAAGATGACATCAGAGCACTCCCTTAAATTTTTAATCTAAAAAATAGGGCCCCTTAAACCAACAATCAACTATGTAAACAGAACAGAATGGTGCTGATTGGTATTAAAGGACCACAAATAAGGGTACTCGATATTTAGTTAAATGTAAATAGTAAATTTTACCATTATCCTAAAAATAAAATGTCCGCGTCTTGTAGGGCTTGTTTAATAGCAGCCAAATCTGCATCGGTACGATACGCGATCGTGTGCAAATGGACCCCATCAGTCAATTCCGACAGTAGGTGGGCATCGGTTCGTTTTAATTTGGTTATAAAATGTTTCACTTCAGTCATATTACTAATATTTAAATTTCCCGTGACCTCGCCATAAATTTCGTGATCAATGATGGTATTTAATAGCTTGCCGCCATTTGCGACGATCAATTCCAACTCTTGTTGTGCCTGTGCCCTAGTATGCCGGCAAACGATCTTAGCGGTTTGATCACTAGAGACCTGCTCATAAGTATAGCCATTAAAATTAGCTACCACAGCTTCCCCAGAAGCGCGCATCAGTGCAATATCGCCAACGACTGTTTGACGGCTGACCCCAAACTGTTTCGCAAATTTAGAAGCACTGATCGGCGTGTCCGTAGTTTGTAATTGTGTTCTGATTTGATTCCGGCGTTCTTGCCCTGATAACATAAAACCGCTCCTTGAAATGTTTATGCCTATTATAACGTAGTCTTGTCCGCTCACGCCAATCGAGGGACACGAACCGGTTAAAAATAATTAAATTATAAAATAATTAAAAATAACTGTTGACACATTAATAATTTATGATAAATTTGTAATATAAATTAATGAAAGGATGGTGTCACTTATGACACAACAAAATCATGTTTTGCAGCCACAACTGAACACCATGCTATTCAATGCCTTATTATTATGACCGGGACTCGCACATTGTGTGGAGTCCTATTCGTGTTAGATGATGGGGCTCCTTTTTTTATCAGCCGCCCCATCAGTAATGATGAGGCGTTTTTTAATACAAAAAAAGGAGTGCTTGATTATGAGAAAAATTGCTATGTTTGATACGACGCTACGTGACGGGGAACAAACAGTTGGTGTGAATTTTAGTATTGCTGAAAAGGTCAAAATTGCCAAGCAGCTCCAAAACTGGGGCGTAGATGTCATTGAAGCTGGCTTCCCCATTGCGTCACCCAACGACTTCCAATCTGTCCAAGCAATTTCCAGAGCCCTTTCAACCACCCGAGTGACGGGCTTGGCGCGGATGAAACAAAAAGACATCGATGCTTGCATTAAAGCAACCGCCGATTCTAAAAACAAGCAGATCCACGTCTTCATCGCCACTAGTCCCATTCATCGCAGTGCCAAATTACATATGTCCAAAGCCCAAGTTTTACATGAGATCGATGAGAAAGTGCGCTATGCTAAGCAGTATTTTGACATCGTCCAATTCTCTCCTGAAGATGCCACCCGCACTGAACCCGGCTTTCTAGTGCAAGCCTGCCAAACCGCGATCGACGCTGGTGCCACTGTCATCAACATCGCTGATACAGTTGGTTATTCTAATCCTGCTGAATTCGGGGCAACTTTTGATAATTTGATTCAACATATCCAAAGCCCTCACAAAATTACTTACTCTGCGCACTGCCACAATGACTTGGGCATGGCTACCGCTAATGCGATGGCTGCAATCGAACACGGTGCTGATCGGATCGAAGGTACGGTTAATGGTATTGGTGAACGTGCTGGTAATACGGCATTGGAAGAAGTAGCCGCTCAAATCAAAGTACGGCAAGATTACTATCAATGTGCCACTAATATCGATATGAAACAAACCAAGGCCACAAGTGACATGATCAGTGAATTTGCTAAAATCCCCGTACCTAAGAACAAAGCGGTTATTGGGCCATTCGCCTTCTCCCATGAATCTGGCATTCACCAAGATGGCTACTTGAAGAACCATCAAACCTACGAAATTTTGACGCCAGAAAGCGTGGGTATGAAACATACGCAAATTCCTTTGGGCAAACTGTCCGGCAGCCATGCGGTGCATGAACGCTTAGCTCAAATCGGTTATACCGTCACACCGGAACAAATGCGGATCATCTTTCCAAAATTCAAAGCTTTTGCCGATCAAGTAGCTCTGGTGAGTAATGACGACCTTGAACAGATCATGTCTAGTTGTGAAATGAAGGTGGCTAAATAATGCATGAACCTATCATTACAGTCCTTGGTGGCGATGGTATCGGCCCAGAAATCATGGCAGCGACACGCCAGATTATCCAAGCGGCCCAGCAAGTCACCCAAGTTAATTATCACTTCGTCCCCATGGCTTTTGGCGGCTGCTCAATTGATCAATTCGGCGAGCCTTTGACTGACGCCTTATTAGCCCAAGTCAAACGGTCAGATGCCGTATTGTTAGCTGCCGTTGGTGGCCCTAAATGGGATCATTATGACGTCCGTCCAGAAGCTGGTTTATTAGGCTTACGGGCAGCCATGCAAGTTTACGCCAACTTACGCCCCACCAAAATTACAGCAGCTGCCGTCAAACGCAGCCCCCTAAAAGCTGAGATTGCACAAAATACCAATTTTATGATCGTACGGGAGCTGACTTCTGGCATCTACTTTGGCAAACCACGTCATTATGCTGCCACTCAAGCGGTGGATACCATGGCTTACGCTCGCAACGAGATCAGCCGTATCATCACTTATGCGTTCCAATTAGCCCAGCAGCGTGACCGCCATGTCACCGTTGTCGATAAAGCCAACGTATTAGCCACAAGTAAACTGTGGCGCGATGTCGCCGAAGAAATACACCCACAATATCCAGAGATCACGTTAGATTTTGAATACGTTGATGCGGCCGCTATGAAAATCGTTAAATCGCCGCAGCAGTTCGATGTTATCGTCACAAGCAATCTATTTGGTGACATTCTAAGCGATGAAGCCGCTGCAATCACTGGCTCTATTGGCACAATTCCATCTGAAAGTATTAGTGAGAATGGGCCAAATTTATACGAGCCGATTCACGGATCAGCGCCAGATATCGCGGGCCAAAATATAGCCGATCCAATAGGCATGATTAATTCAGCCGTTTTAATGTTGCAGCATACGTTTAATGATCAAGCCACAGCAAATGTCATCGAACGGGCGATGGTTGCGGTTTTACAACAAGATCAGCCTGTTGACTTAGGTGGGCAGCTAAGTACGACGGCATTTACTCAACGTATCTGTACGCAAATTCAACAAAACTCAGTAAAGGTGGCGCCCGATTATGTCCAAGATTAATGCAAGTGAACCGCAGACCATGTTTGATAAAATTTGGCAGCAGCATGTGATCACAGGCAAACCCGGTGAACCACAATTGATGTATGTGGATCTGCATTTAGTTCATGAAGTGACTTCCCCCCAAGCCTTTGAAGGGTTACGAGCGACCCATCGGCGGGTGCGGCGGCCAGATAAAACTTTCGCCACCATGGACCATAATGTGCCTACGGAAGATGTCTTTAACGTCAAAGATATCATCGCCCGCAAACAAATGCAGACGCTGCAAAAAAACGCGGCCGAATTTGGCGTTTCTTTAGCCAGTGTTGGTCAAGCAGAACAAGGCATCATTCATGTCATCGGTCCCCAGTTAGGCTTGACCCAGCCAGGTAAAATTATTGTTTGTGGTGACTCCCATACGTCTACGCATGGTGCTTTTGGCGCCATCGCCTTTGGTATTGGCACGTCCGAAGTAGAACATGTTTTTGCCACGCAAACTATTTGGCAGCAAAAGCCCAAAACTATGGGTATTCATATTCACGGACAATTACAACCCGGCGTAGGTGCCAAAGATGTGATCATGGCTTTGATCGGCCAACATGGCTTCTCTGGCTTTACCGGTTATGCCATTGAATTTTATGGTGACGTGGTTGAAAATTTCTCCATGGCTGAACGCATGACTTTATGCAACATGGTTATTGAAGGCGGTGCTAAGATGGGCCAAGTTCGGCCTGATCAAACAACTTTTGATTATTTGGCTGGTCGTAAATACGCCCCAAAAGATATGTCAGCAGCAATCCAGTATTGGTCGCAATTTTATACCGATGATCCGACTGCATATGATGAAGTGATCGATTTTGACGTCTCAGACTTAGCACCTTATGTCACGTGGGGTACGAATCCCGGCATGGCCATTCCCATTGACCGTACTTTCCCCGAACCAAAAGATGTCAATGACCAAAAAGCTTACGACTATGTAGGCTTAAAACCCGGTGACAGTCCTTTAGATATTCCCATTGGTTTTGCTTTCTTCGGCTCCTGTACCAACGGCCGCTTAGAAGATCTGCGTAAAGCCGCTCGTGTTCTGAAGGGTCAGCATGTGGCGCCTGGATTAACCGCGTTAGTTGTCCCTGGCTCCATGGCTATCAAACGAGCTGCGGAAAAAGAAGGTCTAGATCAAATCTTTAAATCGGCTGGCTGCGACTGGCGGATGCCTGGCTGTTCTGCTTGCCTAGGTATGAATCCAGATCGTGTCCCTGCAGGCGTTCATAGTGTCTCTACTTCTAATCGTAACTTTGAAGGCCGTCAAGGTGCCGGCTCAATCACGCATCTAGCCAGTCCAGAAATGGTGGCTGCCGCTGCCATTCATGGTCATTTTGTCGATATTCGAAAGGAAGCCATCATTAATGGATAAATTTACAATTTTCACTGGTAAACCAGCCGTTATTTACCGCAATGATATTGATACGGACCAGATTATCCCGAAACAATTTTTAAAAAACATTTTACGCACGGGATACGGTCAAAGTCTATTTTATGACTGGCGTTATCAAAGTGACGGCCGCCCTAACCCTGCATTTATTTTAAATCAGCCGGCCTATCAAGATGCCCAAATTTTGATAGCTGGGACGAACTTCGGCAGTGGTTCTTCCCGAGAACACGCTGCTTGGGCTTTAATGGATTTTGGCTTTCGCGTGGTCATTGCCGAAAGTTTCGGCCCGATATTTTATAATAATGCCACCAAAAATGGCTTGTTGCCGATCAAACTCACTAAAGCAGAAGTCAAAAGTTTAAGCCAGGCAACCGATCAAGATCGAATCACTGTTGATCTCACGAATTTGACCGTTCAGTTTCGTGAGCAAACGTTTCACTTTGCGTTCGAACCCATGTACCGCTATAAATTTCTCAATGGCTTGGATGATATTGATCTGACCCTAGCCCACGCTGATGAGATCGACCAATTCGAACAACAGTTACCTGATTTTGGTGCCGCCACCCCCGGCGTACCAGTCAAAAGTACATTACACTCTTGAAACGCCCACCAATGTGTTAAACTGGACTTTGAATAATTGAAACCGTGAAGAGTGTGACCAAAGGCGGTTAATGACTGAGCACTAACAAGAATGGCGATAAATGGGGATCTTTCCATTTGAGACATGCGTCGTTAGGTGAAGTCATTGCCTTTGTGAACACGTTTAGTGTGACCAAAGGCGTTAGTGGCCGAGCACTAACAAAGCCAAACGTCAGACGCAAACACGGACTCAAAGGAGTTTGCACATGGAAAGTTTCGAGAAATATCATCCGATCATGACCCCTCACTATACTTTAGATTGGCTAACGACTTTTACAGTCAAAGAAGTCTTTCAATTACGTCAAGACCAGACACTCGCTCAGGCAACGCGCCGACAGACTGATTCCACGCTGACCGATACCGTGCACTATATCAGTCAAACCATGCGTGAAGTCATGGGTAACCATAAACTATTATGGGGTATTCAAGACCGCAAAAGCACCACGTTTCTAGGTACTTTTACATTTGAAAATTTCAATTCTGATGAAAATAGTGTTGAAGTTAGCTATGAATTATTACCCCAGTTTCAACATCAAGGCATCATGTCTGAAATTTTGACACACATGACACGCTTTGCATTTGATGAGTTAAATCTGAGTCAGCTCAAAGCTATCACTTATAAAGACCAATCGGATTCTAGTGCTTTACTAGAAAAAGTAGGTTTTCGCGTGCGTGAAGATCTAGCAATCCTAGATCATGATCCGCAAGTAAAGCCTGAGGACCTCGTCGTTTATGATATGACTCGTGCCGTGCCCTTTAAATGATTTTGTTGTTATGTTCAAAGCAGACCTAAGACTGATGTAACTTGCGGCCACTTTTTGCATAATAAGTTTATGAAAGGACGTGTACACTATGTTCATGCCATTTTATTTCGATTGGACCTTTATCTTAGTCATCTTTGGGCTCGTATTGTCAGGCCTTGCGTCAGCTTACGTGAACAGTACGTTCCGTAAGTACGACCAATACGGCAGCCAAAAAGGCATTACTGCAACGGATGCAGCCCAGTATATTTTACAAGAAGCGGGCATCCATGACGTTCAGATCCAGCAGATCAGTGGTAACTTAACCGATAATTATAACTCCCAAAATAAAATGTTGAGTTTGTCAGAAGCGACTGCCAATTCCACATCAGTAGCCGCAATTGGCGTGGCTGCCCATGAAGTGGGCCATGCCATCCAAGATCACACGGGTTACGCGCCCCTTAAACTTCGCGCTGGCCTTGTCCCTTTGGCCAATATTGGTACATCTGTTTCTTTTCCACTAATTTTAGTCGGTGTTTTACTAAGTTGGAATCAAACGCTGATCAATATTGGTATTTTGGCTTTTTCGTTAGCTTTACTTTTTCAATTGGTTACGTTGCCGGTGGAATTCAATGCCTCTATCCGCGCCGTTCGAATTTTATCCAGTGGCCCTTTATTGAATGGCGATGAAGTCCCAATGGTTAAAAAAGTGCTGACAGCAGCGGCACTCACATATGTTGCCGCTGCCCTATCGACTTTCTTACAGTTGTTGCGGCTGATTTTACTATTTGGTAATAACCGGAACGATAATTAACAGGTGAATTTAGCACTATAACTAAAAACCGTGACTGAAAGCAAAATTTGTTTTCAGTCACGGTTTTTAATTGTGTCTTTTGCCTCGTTACCTTATTAACCCCAAAAGCAACATATAATCATCTTGGATAAGCAATATGAATATTTTTTGTGGCTGCCTTAATCAATCTAGCATCATGTGTTGCCACAATAACGATTTTGCCGCTATTGGCGAATTCTTTAAGCAGCGTAACGATTGCCTCAGCATTATGGTCGTCAAGTGAACTTGTTGGTTCATCTGCCAATAATACCTCTGGCTCACGTAAAAGCGCCCGGGCAACACCTAATCGTTGTTTTTCCCCACCAGATAATGTTAAGACCGGCTGATTCACTGAGACTTTTAGATTAACTTTTTGTAAAATTGCCATAATTTTATTTTGACGCTCAGTTTGACTAACTTTTGAAGTGAATGCAATATTCAGATTTTTTTGAACATCTGCTTCTTCAAAAAGGCCATAGTTTTGGAAAACAAACCCAAATTTATGCTTACGAATTTTTGTAGCAGTTCCGCCTCTAGGATTTGTGAACGTATAATTATCAAATTGAAGAAAGCCATCATTCCAATTCTCAAGTAAGCCAATAATACTCAGTAAAGTCGTCTTCCCAGAACCACTTTCTCCCGTAATCGCAACAAAGTCCTTTGGGTGCAGACTTTCGGAAATATTTGTGAACAGTTCTTTATCTTTAATTGCTTTGCTTAGATTTTTAATTTTAATTTCCATTGAGCTACTCCTTAAAAAGATTCTTTACTGAAATATTTTTGAAGTGTCTTAATAAAAGTGCCCCTACGACAGTATCAACAATAGAAAAGAAAATAATATTGATTACCCCGCCAATACTGTATATACGAAGAACCTGAGCGATTAAAAGTATGATTTGCACCACATTTATGACAATAATTGGCCAGTAAACCGCAAACATAGATCTTCCATTAAGACTATGAATTGCTATTTTGCGGCCATTTGCAAGCGAGAATAATTGATAAAAATAAAAAATAATCACAATACTAAAGACGAATATCACCGATAATTGTAATTTATAAACCAGTGTTCCCCCCAGCGTAGCATTAAATACAACACCCGGTAATTGATTTTCTGGGATGATCGACTGTAAATTATCTTCAAGATGATGCTTTTTTAATAATGGTAGTATTTCTTTATAAAACTTTTGTGGACTCGTACCCTTTGTTGGAATTTTTAACGCACTGTGGTAATCATCAATGCTTGATAAGAATGGCCTATCACCTGAAACAGAGTTATTAATGGTATTGACAAATATTGTCCTTGGGACTGGAATGGTTACATTAGGTACCCCATATGTCTGCATTTTTTGATTGTTTTTGATGTATATCACTTTAAAGCTTTTACCTTGATAAACGTTGTCCAAATCTTTTTTCAAATTAACAATCTGAGCTTCATACTTTTCAGGAATGAGTACAATTCTTTCGCGTTCGTACATTGATATCTTCAGCCGTCTGCCATTTTTATCAACCAAGGGATTATATTTAAGGTAATTTGAATTTATACTAAAACTTGATCCCATTGTTAAATTAGTGTCTAACACTTCTGGATCTGAAATAACCCCACCCATTTCAGTAATTTTATTATATAGCGCATTCTCAATACCAATCTGCACACCGTGGTCATCTTTATCAAATTCAATCGCATCAAAGCCAACCGATACAGGATAAAGATTCATAAAAAGATTCGAACTTTTATCCTGATTTTTTTCCAAATACGATGCAAAGTTTGAAGTCACCGGAGCTATAATACTTACCGTTAAAGAAATAAGCAATATTTTTAATATACCGAATGCCCAAATGAACTGGGGTTTTAGCTTGTAAACAGATTTTGTCGTTTTAAAAGATTCCCAATATACAATTTTAACCGTTACAATTAATAAGGCTAGGCCCACAGCAATAGCTAAAATAGCAGTTGAGAAAAAGGAAAGGGCTACAGTTCGAAAAATGAAGGCAACAAGAATCATACCTAAAATTGAAATAATCGTTAAATTTCGGCCAATGGTTCGCCACATAATAGTACTCGTATCAAGGCCTAATGATGCATATACTTTTATCCTTTGAAATAGAAGAACGCCATACCATGTGATTAAACAAATAAATAAGATAAATGATAGCCCTAAGACAATTTTAAGGTCAAAAAAAGTGTCAGTTGCCCCATAAGGAAATTTGGGTGTTTTTTCGAAATATACCTGCGCAAATTTTGTGTTAAATTCACGATTGAAATTTGCTCGAACACTGTTTAGAAATTGTTCTTTATCATAATTTGATTGGCTATCAATAAAATAATAGCCATCTAAATAATTCGGTGCTTTTTTAAACGATGAGATGGTTATATAATCGCGATTCGAGATAAAGGGTAACCTTGTGTTTGATTTTATTTCGGGATCATTGCTATATACGGTGCCCCGGTTAATTTTCCAAGTAGAGGCCCCCAACTTCTTAACCATATCAGACTGTTTTTCAGCTAAAGTATAAAAAAACATGTG
Source organism: Agrilactobacillus fermenti (assembly GCF_047943045.1). Classification (GTDB taxonomy): domain Bacteria; phylum Bacillota; class Bacilli; order Lactobacillales; family Lactobacillaceae; genus Agrilactobacillus; species Agrilactobacillus fermenti. Next base: position 2,439,302 of record NZ_CP181347.1, read on the forward strand.
CGTTGCATCCGTATGAAAAAGACCATTTGGTTGTAATTTAGGCGCCAAGCTAACGGCAACAAACACCACATTAACACCAGTTTGCTTATGTGCTGCTAATAAAACTTTTTTGACAGACCCAACGGACGTCACCTGCGTTACATTAGAAGGCGTTGGTAAAGCGAATTGTGGGTAATTATGGGCTACATTCATATTTTTATTAATCAAATAAGACTCATGGCTCTTATTTGAAACAATCCCGATCAATAAAATCATGAATAAGGTGGTCAAATAAATCAATAAACGGATATATTTCATAATGATCTCCCCCAATATAGTGTACATAGTATGTGTCCACTTTGTATCTGAAGTGTTAACCCAAATACAAGTACTGATTTGGGCATGCTTCAGTACAATCCCTTTTTTCTAATCGGTTAAATAGTGACTATTGTGGCGGCTGATAACAATCTTATTGTACAGAATTTCAACTGAAAATTCTGTATATTTGTATCAACTTTATAGTAGCCAAGAGAAAAAAATAAGTGTCTCTGGACTAATTCATCCGTCGACACTAAAAAAATAACATCATATAAAGTAATTAATTTTTTACGGGCTAGTTTTATATGAAAAAGTAATACTTGATAGGGGTTAATTAAAATGCTGTCCCTATTTTCATAAAGCATTTCTTTCACGCAAGAATTGAATTAGACCCTCTCTGTCTATAATTGGGAGAACCCCAATCTTCTGGATACGTCGCGTTCGAGAAAGATATAAAATATGGGGCCCGTAGCAAGCCATGACGGGAGCTCTAAGCCAACGTCACTGGTGGGCATCGCTATTTTCTAGCAGATAACGGTCAACTTCTCTAGGATCTTTAATCGCAGGAATATTTGTCTGACGAACTTGCTATCCGAGTTCAAAGTTTAATCGTTCACTCTTGGTTTGAGCCAGGTCAAATGGGACACGACCTTCGGCAACAACCTTTTTTAGTAAGGTATTAATGAGCACCGATTGAGAAATTCCAATATCATCGAGGACGCGATTGAAATCATCATAGAGATCTGCATCAACTCGCACTTGAATCCACTTTTTATTTTTATTCGTACTAGCCATACTGATCACCTCGAGGGTATTATAGTATACATGAGTACATATTACTCATTAAATCTCACTTGGTTTACTTAGGCTCATATATCGAGTAACTATCTATGCTAAAGTTGTAAAGTTTTATCACTATATATAAAAACCGTGCCTGAAAACAAATTTTGCTTTCAGGCACGGTTTTTTTAGTTGTATTTCACTGCACTTAGCTTCCTAGAGTTTGAGGTATGCTTTAATTCTAGGCATGTTTTTACTTTTGTAAGCACATTGATAGAATGCACGAGCTAATCTCGTTTTTTAGTTTGAACAGTTCCGGTAATTATTTCAGCAATTGCTGCACCAACTGAAATTGCAGCCACAATCCCACCAATAACTACTAAGCTATAAGACGGATCATGCTTTGTTAAGAGATACCACATGATTGCAAATGAAAGTAACATACCAATAGCTAGCTTTACAATGAAACTTCGCGACATAGTAATTAACCTCCTTGCGGTCAGTGTGGTGTTAGTATAAAACTCATTAAAACTTATTTCAAATTACTAATGGAACCATTAATTAAGTGCGATTATTTTTTTACTAATTGACACTCTTTTTATCCTGCCAAAATGAATAACCCTTTACTAACAAGCTTACCAGAAGCACCCCAATACCCACGCTGCCAAATGTACCGGCAAAGCCAATTTGATCGATCAGCCAGCCGATGACCGGAAATAGGCCGATCATTGCGGCCGAAAATAATAAGCTAGCCACACTCAAAACCGTCGCCCGCTCTTCAGAACGGATATGGGCATTATAGTAAGTACTGAAAATCGGTTCGACTAAAGCGCCTAATATTTGAATCAAGAAAAAGAGGCCACACAAAAGCCAAATCTTTTGACCAAAGTTACCTACTAAGCTCCCAGCTAGGATCAGTGCAAGACCCATCAGTAAGCGCGGCCGGGCAATGGTCGACATTACCTTAGGCGCAAATTGCATCCCCAAAATATTCAAACTTGCTGAAACGACCAACAATATTGAAATCAGCCAGCCTGGGAAATGATTTGCTGTCATGACTGTTTGGAAATAGAAATAATAGGTCGTGCAAAAAGTAGCAAATAAAGCATGGTAGAGCATCAAGCGCCGCAATAACGGTTTGGTCTTAAGGGTGTGATAAGCCAATTGTATAATTTTAATAATAGACAAAGGCTTTTCCGTCGAGCGTGGCAGACTAGGTTCCTTCATAAAAAGTACCATCCCTATTGCCAAAATTGCCACAACGATGGCAATGCCATATGTCCATACAAAATGCCAATGAACCAAAAAGCCAGCAATCAGCACACCGCAATTATCAGCCAGCTCATAGATCATATTCGTGTGACTGATCACTGCTGGATAAGCTTGTGTTCGCCGACTTAAACTCAAAGAATCATAAAGTAAGGCGTCAATCGTGCCCGACTGCAAATTATAAGATAAAGCCTGAAAAATAAATCCCACCGCAAATAGCCAAAAATGTTGTCCAAGAATCATTAAGATAGCCGAAATAATTGCTGCTAGACGGCCGCCAATCAACACTATGCGATAGGAAAAGCGATCAGCAAGGACCCCTGTAGGTAATTCAAACAAGACACTGGCAATATGGAAGATACTTTCACATAGGCCAATTTCAACCAAGGTCAAACCCTTGGTCTGCAAGTAGATCACCCATAAACTCGTGATGCCAAAATACGCAAAAAAGGCATAACCATAGCCCTGACGGATATTGTGTAAATAATTAATATTCAATTTCACCACTCCAGTAAATTTTAATTCTAATTACTGAAGTGGCTGTACATAGGTGATACTGCGCTTTAAGTTCAACCAATGTGCCATTATTTAGCCTCCGCAAAAATTATAAAACCATTATAGCATAATGAGATAAATTAAGCGTTTAAAATACCATCTGTTATTAATATTAATTATTATTTATATACGTAATAAATTTTATCAGGGAATACCCTTTGTTTTAAATATCACTAGCTGCCATACCATTATGACAAGTCTAAATGATATAATTAGGTTAGTAAGGCTTTAATATAAGTCATTATTTAATAACACACAATTGATAATAATTATCATTCAAAAGGAGGGGTAGCCATGCATGCGCGCAAACTACTAAGTATTTTGACGATTGGTGTGGTGGCACTAATTCTGCAGTTTGCCTTGGGCCACGCGGATTGGGCGCAAATCTTAATTACCTTGACTGGCGCTTTTTTCAGTTTTTTGATGTTGATTGAAATGGTCAAAACACTGCGCAGCGGTAAATATGGCGTTGATCTGCTGGCTATTTCAGCTGTGGTAGCAACTTTAGCCGTGGGTGAATATTGGGCAAGTATCGTTGTTTTGATCATGCTGATCGGTGGCGACACCTTGGAAGACTATGCCGCCCACCGAGCTGGTAAAGAATTGCAGTCACTGCTGGATAATACACCTGAAACTGCACATATTTTGCGACATGATACGCTGGAAGACGTCAACATTGATCAGGTCCAAATCGGCGACACTTTAGTGGTGCGCCCTGGAGAAACCGTTCCTGTTGATGGTAAGATTCTCACTGGAACTTCTGAAGTTGATGAAGCATCACTGACCGGTGAATCACGGCCCGTCTATAAAGCTCCGGGCGATACCGTCATGTCAGGTTCTGTCAATGGCAGCCAGGCACTACGTCTACGCGCTGAACAATTGGCGACTGATTCTCAATATCAAAAAATCGTCCGCTTGGTAGCTGAATCTCAAGCACGGCCAGCTAAGTTTGTCCGCTTAGCCGATCGCTATGCGGTACCCTTCACCGCGATTGCTTACCTGATCGCGGGCATTGCTTGGTTACTGGCTAAAGATCCAGTTCGTTTCGCGCAAGTCCTAGTGGTTGCTTCACCCTGCCCGTTGATTTTAGCCGCACCCATTGCCCTAGTTTCCGGTATGAGTCGAGCCAGCCGAAACGGTGTAATTGTCAAAAGTGGCACGACCATTGAAAAATTAGCCACGGTGAAAACAGCAGCTTTCGATAAAACCGGAACATTGACGACTGGTCAGTTAACTTTAGATCAGATTGTGCCTCAAGCGCCTTTCACTAAAACCGACTTATTACAATATGCAGCTAGTGCTGAACAAAGTTCCAATCACGTGCTTGCCCGTTCTCTGGTCCAAGCTGCCAAAGAATTGCCGCTTTTTAACTGTGACCATTTAACGGAACACACGGGCCAAGGAATCGAAGCCCAAGTCAATGGTAAAATTGTCAAAGCCGGTAAATTAGCTTTAGCGGATCCTAAGGGTACCCAGACGCCACGCACGCAAACTGCCATTTACGTGAACATCGATGGTCAATTTGCTGGATACATTACTTTTAAAGATCAAATCCGGCACGAAGCTGCCACAACTTTGGAACGGTTAAAACAGCAGGGCGTCGCCCAAACTTTGATGATCACCGGTGACCAGCGTGCGATTGCTGAGACGGTAGGCAAACAAATTGGGATCGATATGATCAAAGCGGACTGTCTGCCTGAAGAAAAAATTAATTTAATTACAACGCTACCGGTAAACCAGCACCCTGTAATGATGGTCGGTGATGGTGTCAATGATGCCCCAGCCCTAGCAAAAGCGGATGTGGGTGTTGCCATGGGTGCTCATGGTTCCACTGCGGCTAGTGAATCGGCTGATGTGGTGATCCTAAAAGACGATTTAAGTTATCTCAATCGGGCAATGACCATCAGTCAAGATACGATGAAAGTTGCCAAGCAAGCAGTCTGGATCGGTATTGCCATTTGCATCGGCCTGATGCTGATTGCCAGTACTGGTTTGATCCCTGCTTTTATTGGCGCGATGTTCCAAGAAATAGTTGATACAGTTTCGATTTTATGGGCGCTTAAAGCACGGGCAGAACATCACAAAAAGATACCAGCACAATTACCACCAGCTGCTTCGGGTACAATCAATAAATAAATAATTTCCATAAATTTAATTCTCTCATGTTGACTTTACCAAGGGGTTATTCCATGATTATAGTATTATTGGACGAGGGAGTTAGCGATGGAGATCTTTGTAAATATTTTAATAGTCTTGGTTGTGATCAATACCGCCGTCGCCATGTTGACGGTGTTTCATCGACCTCGTAATATTACTTCAACCTTAGCCTGGTTGCTGGCGCTGTTGCTTCTGCCAGTGGTCGGGTTCTTGTTATACGCTTTTTTGGGTCGGGGTATTGCCGAAGAGAATATCTTTGACTTGACCCACCAAGAACACGTTGGTTTAGCGCGGCTGAAACATATGATTTTGTTAGATAATCAAGCTGAAAACCGAACTAAAAATCCCGATTCTACCACACATCGTGCTAAATTATTGATCCATTATTTCAATCGAACCGAAGACGCGCCATTGACAAAACGCAATCGGGTCAAGATTTTTACTGATGGGCAAGAAAAATTCGATGCCTTATTTGACGATATTCGACAAGCCAAAGAAACAGTCCATGTTGAATATTATTCTTTTTATAATGATGATATCGGTAATCAGTTTTTACGTTTGTTAGAACAAAAAGCTCGTGAAGGCTTAGAGATCCGCTTGATTTACGATCCTTGGGGCTCGCCTAAAGCTAACAAACGCTGGTTCCAAAAGTTGATTGACTTAGGAGGCCAAGTAACGCCCTTTATCACCTCCCAAAACTTAATTGCCAAAACACGTTTAAACTACCACCTCCATCGTAAAATTGTTGTTGTTGATGGGGTCATCAGCTGGACTGGCGGTTTTAACGTCGGAGATCAATATTTAGGCAAGAAGAAAAAGTTTGGCTATTGGCGCGATACCCATATTCGCATTGTTGGGACAGCCTCTTCTTCCTTGCAGGAGCGCTTCATCATGGATTGGAACGCCTCTGTCAAAAATGAGGCTATGAAAATTGGTTATAATGAGAAATATTTCCGCGCCGTTACGGAAGAGCTGTCTGGAAATAGCAGTATCCAAATTGTTTCTGACGGCCCCGACACTCAGGAAGAAATTCTAAAAGGCGGTACGATTCGAGCGGTTTTAGAGGCTAAGAAGTCGATCTTGATTCAGTCACCTTATTTGATCCCAGACGAATCTATGACCAGTGCCCTTATGGTGGCTGCGCGTTCTGGCGTCAACATTAAAATTATGATTCCAGATAAACCAGATCACCCGTTCATCTATCGTGCCACCCAGTATTATGCGAATTTCTTGCATCAGCTAGGTATTGAAATCTATATTTATGACAATGGTTTTATCCATGCCAAAACCTTAGTGATCGATGATGAAATTTGTACCGTTGGTTCTATGAATCAAGATTTCCGCAGCTATGCGCTTAATTTTGAATGCAATGCTTATATCTATGATCGCTCTGTTAGTCATCAATTAACTGAAATTTTCATGGCCGACATTGAAGATTCTACTTTACTAACGGACGATATCATTGAGCACCAGGGAAATTGGTTACGTTTCAAGCAATACTTCTCCCGCTTACTATCACCGATTTTATAGTTTTACTCTGTAAAAAAAAGCTTCTGGAACAAAACATTCGTTTTGTCTCAGAAGCTTCTTTTTTATAATCGTCGCTATTTTTAAATGAAGCTGGCAAACTAATGCATTCGATCAGCGATCTGTTTGCCAAAATCAGTCTGATCAAAATGATCAATGGTATGCTTTAATTCATCATGCCGTAAACTAGCGCCAAACAGTGGGCTGCCAGGTTCAGTCATGATACCATCAGCCATCTGATAATGTACGACGGTATCAAAACCCATGCTGTCGACGAACGCTGCCACCTGATCAACCGCATCATGATCATCACCGGTCACAAATAATGCTTTTCGCTTAGCGTCCCCTTTAGGCCGTGCTTCTTCTTGCAAGTTATGATAACCCATATGGTTGAATGTCTTCACAATGGTCGCACCCTTGAAGTAAGCCTGTACCTGCTCACTAGATGTTGTCGTTGGATCTAAGACTTCTTCACGAATACCATCTGTTTCCCACCAGTAGTTCATCGCATCAATAACCAGTTTTCCTTGAAGCAGTGTCGGATCAATATTCTTGTAACGACTCAGAGGTATTGCCAAGATAACCACATCACTATTGGCTACAACCTCTGTGTTCTCGGAAGCAATTGCCCCAGGTACTAAGGTCTTAATTGTCAAAGCAATTTTCTCAACGGAACCAGATCCAGAAATACGCACCTCATAACCCGCAGCTAGCGCTAACCCTGCAAGTACGATCCCGACTTTACCAGCACCCAAGATACCAACACGTCGAATTGCCATTATTTCGTCGCCGCCTTTTCTGCCAAGATCTCTTTCACCCGAGGCACGACTTTGGTGCCATACAATTCAATCATGCGCTCGCGCTGAGCTGCTGTTTGGTTGCCGGCACCGTAAACGATGTCGAATCGGCCTAAGTCAAGGAGATCAATGGTTCGTGCCATCCGCTGTGCCACAGTTTCAGGATTCCCAACATAGAAAGAACCGACTTTGGTTTCACCATCAAACTGTTCCCGGCTCATTGGTGCCCAGCCTCTCGTCAGACCAATACGGTCGAAGTTGGCTTTGATATTCTTGAAAGCTACTTCAATCGCTTCATCCTCATCATCGGCAATAAAACCGTGAGAGTGCACAGCAATTGGAAATTCTGGTTTGCCTAACTGTTCAGCCGCCGCATGATATAGATCAATATAGGGCTTAAAGCGATCTGCTTGGCCGCCAATAATCGCAATAATTACTTTATAGCCAAATTTCACAGCTCGAATAATTGACTCCGGTGAGCCCCCGATCCCAATATAAGTTTCTAGAGCACCCTTTTCAGTCTTCGGATAGACTTCTTGATCTTGTAGAGCGGCACGGAATTTACCAGACCAAGTGACTGGCTTTTCCGTCCGTAATTGATCATACAATGCCAACTTTTCATTAAATAAATCATCATAATCTGTTAAATCATAACCAAATAGTGGGAAAGATTCTGTGAAAGAGCCCCGACCTAACATCACTTGTGCCCGTCCATTCGATAGCGCGTCTAAAGTAGCAAACCGCTCGTAGACACGGACAGGATCATCTGAACTCAAAACTGTTACAGCTGTGGCTAATTTGATATTCTTTGTCACCGAGGCAATGGCAGCAAGTACCGTCTCAGGGCTAGAAACACTGTAATCTGGCCGGTGATGTTCACCAACACCCATGACACTCAAGCCAAGCTCATCAGCCATCTGACCTTCACGTACAATTTGCCGAATCGACTCGGCTGCTGTCTTTAAGCTACCGTCTTCATTTGCAACAATATCACCAAAAGTTTCTAATCCAAATTCTAAATGTTCAATATCTACCATGAGATGAATACCTCCTACACATCGTCCACTTACTTTTTATAAGTATCTGTTATTATAGTATTGCATTTTGGTATAGATAGCAACTAAAAGTTTCTGGATTTAGATAATATGTCCTATTTTTGTAAAAAAAGCCCCCAGAAATTAGATTTTTTAACCTAACTTCCAGGGGAACAGCCCTTAACTGTCGATGTCGCTGGTTTCTGTTTTAACGCCCATCTTCAAACATCGTAACGCTGGTAGTGATAGCATGACCACAAAGCTGAGTATGTATAAGGTTGCTAAGAATCCCATAACCATGACCAAACTGTAATGGTCCATTAAAAAACCAATGACAACCGATGAGAATCCGCCAATTGCCCGACCAACATTAACAATCAAATTGTTTGCGGTGGCACGCACATGTGTTGGGTATAATCTTGAAATAATGGCGCCATAACCGCCAAACATACCGTTTGAAAAGAAGCCAAGAATCATCCCGGCAAAGATCAAAGTCACTTCATTAACAACTACCGTAATGAGAAAAACCGATGCTGCCGAACCAAGTAGAAAAATGCCATAAGCTAAACGGGCGCCCAAACGATCAAGAATATTTCCAAAAGTGACCATCCCAATACTCATACCAATAATGGTCGCGATCATCCATAGTGATGATCCAGAAATCGTAATGCCCAATTGTTTTTGCATGATCGTAGGCAACCAGTTCATTAGTCCAAAATAGCCAGCAATCTGTACCACGACCATAAACATCAATCCTAATGTTTGGGCCGCCAACTTAATAGGAGCAAACAGTTCCCCAAGATGAGCTTTAGGTCGATCTGCCCGTGCCTTGTCAGTCAAGAATACATCACTTTCTTGTAGATGTTTGCGAACTAAGAAAGCCAAGATCACTGGCAGCAGACCAATTAAAAATAAGGTCTGCCAACCAAAGCGAGGCATAATAAAAGCTGCTGCTACTGCCGCAAAAATAGCGCCTACTTGACCACCAACAGCGGCTACACTAGTCATTCGACCAACTCGGTGCTTCGGAAAATTCTCAGCAATCAGGGTAATGCCAACACCGTATTCGCCACCTGCGCCGATCCCCGCGATAAATCTCAAAAGATAGATCAGCCAGATTGAGTTAGCAAAAAACATGGCCGCAGTAGCAAAAGCAAAAATAAAGATCGTATAAGTAAACGTCTTTACTCGGCCGACCCGATCACCAATTAAACCAAAAATAATGCCACCGACCAACATGCCTAAATTCGTGATGGAACTGATCATCCCGGCTGCTGCACCGGAAATATGCAGTTCAGCAATAATGGGTGCCAGTGCGAACGATAGAAACATCACATCCATATTTTCCAAAGCAAAACCCGCACTCGTCGATAAAATCGTTCGACGCTGATTGCGGGTAGTTGTAAACATATTGAGTTTCGTGGTTTCCATTTGTGTTGCCTCCAAAATGCATGCTCACAGACATGCTTTATTTCTTTGCGCATGTGGCTGAGACAAAACTAACGTTTTGTTTTCAGCCACTTGTTAATTACGAATATTTATTGCTTAAACGTGTTCCAAAAGGCAATGTCCTCACTTAACTACGAATCACTCAAATGGAAAAGCCCACCATTTATCGTGACTCTTGTTAGTGCTCGGCCACTGAACGCCTTTTGTCTCACTCTCACCTAGAACGATTATTCCACAATATTGTAACTGTGACAAGCACAAATTGGCAATACAAACCAAGAGCGTAAGCATCCCGGGTCGTTTTTGAGCGCCAGCCTAAGCTTACGTTATGGGTAAATTTTTCATTTAAATTGGGTGATGGCGTGGCCTTTTAAAACACGTTTGCCCCAAAAATAAGCTTAATGAACTAGTGGCTGAAAATAAAAACACTGGTGTTTTACCTTAGTCACATTTGATTAATGTTTTCAACGTTAATGGGGACATTATCTGGCAAATATTTTTGTAACTCTGTCCGAATGGCTTCCACCGTCTGATTAAAAGTTAATTGAACCCGTTGATGTGTCATCGTCATGAAAATAGCGATCACCCGATTCTTACCATCGGGGAGATCGACGGGTATCAATGTGATTTCAGAAAAGTTATTATAGGGCACAACTCGAGAAAAGAAGCCCGTTGTCACCAAGCGTTTATTGCCAATACCACCGACGCCATTAATAATGTTTACTAGAATAAATGACGAAACACCAATAATATAGGGCCAATTGGCAGCCCCGGGTGTTGCCAATACCCAGATACTCAAAACCACACCTAAAATAGGTGTAAATAAGCTATATCGTGCGCGTAGTGTAATTTGTGACTGCCAATACACACCATATGCTGCACTAGCAATCATTGCTATATCTAACAAAATAATAAGGATCATTGGGCACCTCCAAAGAATATGGTGCAATACAATCCATATTATAACCCAGGATCATAAAAAGCACAGTAAGACAATCCAAATAATTAATAATTCCAAAATTGAATACCCTTGATAATCAGATCAATTCGCTGTTTAAGTTCAATGGAGTGGCGCACCCAAGTCGATGTCTGCGTTGTAACTGGCGTTTGGTCAGTCACACTCGCAGTCACCGTATTTTGAGATATACGTTGTGGTCGACTAAGTTGTAAGGTTAAAAAACACAAACAAACAATAAGAAAAAAACAATTCACCATTTTAAATTTGCCTTGCCGCATTTCCTGCCTCCAAACCTAGAAGTCCACCACAGCATCAGTTAATGACACCTTTTAAATTTAGCAGACTCAACTCCTATAAGGTATTTGGGTTTGACAGTTCCCTAACAGTACAGGCTTTGGCCAACTTTAACGAGACAATATATGTCATAACGATTGTTATCAGATAGCATCAATACTCGCATTTAGCCAAAATATCTGCTAAATTAAGACTTGTCTGAATATTTTGACACCGTTTTAACAGTTAGTGTGACTGTACTAAGACTGGTCGCTACTTGCGAACCTTTTTGAAAAGTCGTGACTTGATAAACCAGCAATTGGCGGCCTAACCGGACTGGACTTGATTTTGCTTGGAGCACACCACCAGTCACTGCTCGTAAATGATTCGTTTGAATGTTTACACCTACTGCAACCTGCTGGGTTTGCTGAGTTCGTAAAAATTCATTAGCAGCCAGACTAGCGGCTGTTTCAGCCAACACACTATTAACGCCACCATGTAAAATACCAAATGGTTGTTTTACCGTATCGGCGACGGGCATTTCCAGAATCGTTGTTTTGGCATCTAATTGCACAGTCTGAATGCCAAGGTGTTCTAAAATATTCATCCAATCACTCCTAAAAGAAGGTATACATATATGTCTACAGAAGCATTTCAATGGACCAAAGTTAAAGATTACAGCGAGATCATCTTCGAACGTATGGACAAAATCGCTAAGATCACAATGAATCGACCGCAACATCTAAACGCTTTTACACCTGTAACCGTACAGGAAATGATCGACGCATTCAACATTTGTCGTGATGATGCGACCATCGGCGTCATCATTTTAACTGGTGCTGGTGATAAGGCGTTCTCATCTGGCGGCGACCAAACTGTTCGCGGCAATGGTGGTTATGTAGGCCCTGACCATATCGCGCGTTTGAATGTTTTGGATCTCCAACGTCTGATTCGCGTGATTCCAAAGCCAGTCATTGCTATGGTCAAGGGCTGGTCTGTCGGTGGTGGTAATATTTTACAACTTGTCTGTGATTTGACCATTGCCGCTGACAACGCTAAGTTTGGTCAGACCGGACCAAAAGTCGGCAGTTTCGATGCTGGCTATGGTTCTGGCTACCTAGCCCGCGTCATCGGTCATAAACGGGCTAAAGAAGTTTGGTTCTTAAATGAATTTTACTCAGCTGAAGAAGCTTATAACATGAACTGGATCAATAAAGTCGTCCCACTAGCTGACGTCGAAAAAGTGACCATTGACTGGTGCCGAACGATTCTTAAACGCTCGCCAACAGCGATCCGCCTTATCAAAGCAGCGATGAACGCGGACACTGATGGCCTTGCTGGATTACAGCAACTCGGCGGTGACGCAACCATGCTCTTTTACACCACTGATGAAGGTAAAGAAGGCCGCGACGCTTTCAATGAAAAACGTGACCCTGACTTTGATCAATTCCCTAAGTTCCCATAAAACAGAGCGTGAGCAGCTTCGGGTCGTTTTCGAGCACCAACCTAGAATGATGCAGTGGGTGAATTTCCCCATAAATCATTCGTAGTTGAGTGATGAAGTTGGGCACACGAACCCATTTCCCCCACCAAATCCCCACAAAAAGAAGGTCATGCTATGGAAAATTGGCTCAAAAAACGTAGCCAGCTTTCTGCCGAAAAAATAGCGTTGGTTTATCAAGACAAGCACATTACTTTTTCAGAATTAAATCAAATGGTTCAACAACTAGCAGGTCAAATCAACCAGCAGCTCACCGATCAGCGACCTGTTGCTGTGATTGGCAACAATAATTTGATCACTTATCAAGCAATTTTAGCGGTTCATCAATTAGGCTTACCTTTAGTACTGCTAAACTTTCGCCTATCCGTTAGAGAATTGAATTTACAACTAAGTGATGCGCAGCCACAGCTGGTTATTTTAGACCAAGCTTTAAGCAACCAAATATCCCCGGAACAGTTAAATATGCCAACGATCACCACATCCGAATTAACGCGGGCAGCCATTAAACCGTTCCAAGTTCAAGCTGAATTTAAAAATGATCAGTTGGCTGATATTATGTACACGTCTGGTTCCACTGGTCGACCCAAGGGTGTCATGCAAACTTTTGGCAATCATTTCTATTCGGCTATTGGCACGGGGCTAAACTTCCAACTAACTGACCAAGACGCTTGGCTCTGTGCGGTCCCATTATTTCATATTAGTGGCTTGTCGATCATGATGCGCAGTTTGATCTATGGCCTCACAGTCTATTTGGAACCTAAATTTTCAGCCCAGCGTATTAACGAATTATTGAGTCATGAACCAGTTACCATCATTTCTGTCGTCCCCTATATGTTAAAAAAATTACTAGCAGCGTTACCTTTAACCCAACACTACCAATCAAAGTTTAGAATTATGTTCTTAGGTGGCGGCCCCACTGACCAACAAACTTTGACCGCATGCCAGCAACGTCATATACCAGTAGTGCAATCCTATGGTATGACAGAGACTGCTTCAAATGTCGTCGCGTTAAACTTCAAAGACGCGCAACGTAAACTAGGCTCTTCAGGGCAAGCTTTGTTCCCGGTACAGCTTCGAATCGATCATCCGAAAAATAAAAAATTGGGCGAAATCCAATTGAAAAGTCCAACGATCGCTCAAGGCTACCTGAATCAACCAGAACTTTTTCAAAAAAAGTTTACCCCAGACCATTGGTTTAAAACTGGTGACGTTGGCTACCTTGATGCTGACCATTTTCTTTTCGTAAAAGGTCGACAGGACACGATGTTTATTAGCGGCGGCGAAAATATTTTCCCCAATGAAATCGAAGATGTTTACCACAATTACCCTGATATTCAAGAAATTGTGATCAGTCACGAGTCTGATCCGCAATGGGGTGCAATCCCAATTGCCTATATCGTTGCTAAGCCACAAGCCCAGCTCTCGACTCAAACATTGACCACCTTTGGCCGCCAATATCTTGCTCACTACAAAGTTCCGAAGAAATTCTACCTTCTAAAAACGTTGCCAAGAACTGGAAATGGCAAGATCGACTATCGTGGGATTCATGCGTTGCATCCAGATGTGAAACAGTTGTTATCTAATTAATAACGTAAACTTTCAAAATGAGACTTGGGTTTTAACAAATTTGAGAGTTTTTTAAAACGTTTTGTGCAATAATATAGTTACAGAGATGTATAACCCACTTATCTTAAATACCTTCCTCCCAAAAATGTAGAAAAGATAAATACATCTCTCCCCCTATTCCCCAAGAAGCCCTGGACAAAAAAGTGTTTTTGCCTAAGGCTTCTTTTTTGTTATTTAAATAGTTACTACCCCGTTGATTTAGATCAGCAGTATCTTTCCATAATGTTTATTCTGATCACAAGACAATAGGATTCAAATAATGATAAACTTAAGGGATGAAAAATCAAAAACTAATTGCTCATTCATTATTGTGCTTAAGCTTACCAATATTTTTGGGGGCATGTACAACACAAAAAGAATCCACTAATCAAAAGGCAAAACCAACCACCTCGATGCATCGGACAAATCAGTATCAAAATACCTTAGCAATCGCAAAGAAGCACCAAAAAATCCAACAAGATAACCTGAACAAGCTTCCAAAGCAAACTTATAAAAGTGAAGCAAGTTATGCTTTTGGCAGAGATAGTTACCAAGATATGGTTCATAAAACGACAGCGACCATTCAAGGCGTCATTACAAATTGGACCAATGTACCTGCTGCACAAAATATGCCAGTAACAATTTTATCAGTTTACGTTCATCAAGAGTTTACTGGAAAAGCCAGCGACTTGGTTGGTAAAACAATTTATGTCTATCATCAAGGTGGCATCATTGCCAGAGATAATTTATTAGCCGGTGAATTAGATAAACTCGGCAGTCAAAAGTTATCCCCGACACAATTGCAAGAACTCGTCCTCTCTCAAAAAGAAGGCTTTGAAGTTCCGGTTGTTGGGACTGAAGTGGTATTCAATCTCAATAAAATTCCTAAGGGTGCTTTACCAAAAGCAGCCGAGATTGTTGATCAAAGTTTAAGTTATGCTTTTGGTTGGGATGAACAGAGTTCATGGATCAAACAAGCAGATGGGAAATATGTCATGTCCGGCCAATCTGATAAACCGTCATCGAATAATGGAAACTCTTCGGATACACTTCAAAACCAATCCTCAGAATGCAATGTCAATAAACAAATTACAGCAGAAATTAATCAAAAGGTGCTCAATCACTGAGCACCTTTTTACTTGTGCCAAACAAAAAAACTATTGTTGTCTATGTATTAAAAGCATCAACAACAATAGTTTCAAACATTATTTAATTCTTTGAACAATTGCATTAGGGGCCGATAAATACGGCGTTACTTTAACGATTTTAAATTTATCCTGTTCCATATTTTGAAATGTAAAGGTAGTCCCAATCGGTGCTGAATTGACATTTGCATACGGCAATAGTGCATAATCCCGCTTGCGAATGGTTTTAAACTGCGATAAGTCGCGCAGTGCTCCATACTTTAATTTAGGTTGGAAGCCAGCCGGTGTATCGCTAATCTTAGCATCTTCAGCTGGACTCACAATAGCCACCGTTTTGAAATAAGTAAACGTTGAACTAAGCTGACTGACATACAAATAGCGGTTAGGATGCTGCTTTATAAATTGATTGATCTGATCAATATTTTGATAGCTAGCTTGTAAATAGTTATTTTGAACGCCTGCTGTAAAATATGTCGGCATATTTGCTGAACCATAATAAGCATGGACAAAAAGCAGCCCCAGTACGACTGGCAGTAAAACTATGGCTGCTCTTACCAGCCATACGCGAATAAACTGATAACTGTACCAAAAACCAAGCCCCACCAAAATCATTAATGGCAGATTGATAAAATTCCAGTGATTATAGTTTGGTTTAACGATCAACATCAGTGGCACAAAACTGACTAAGCTAATCACCACAAGATTTCTAAATATATTTAATCGTGAATCAGCCTGATGATAGGCAAAGATGCCCACTGGCAGTAATAGCAACAAGGCTGGATAAATCACGCCATAAGGTGCCAATGAATTCCAGGCAAGCCCATCGCTGCCCTTAATATATTGCTGTATACCAGCACCTAGGTTGGCAATAGCGATGTCAACAATATTAGGTGCATGAAAGTCGATAAAGGAAACGTTCCGATTATTGCTATAAGGTGGTAGCGTCCACCACAAGAAATGTTTAGCCGTTGTAATATGATAAATATTCGTATCGATGGCGAAGATAACTAAAGGCAAAACCAAAAGTACTGTTAAAACTAAGGCCATGCCAAGTTCCTGCCAGGTTAGTAATTTCTTAACGAAAGTATAAATCGCCAATATCAGTAAGAAAACCGGCAAATATAGCCAAGCCACTGAATAGCCGTATGCCGCAATGGCAATGAACGCTGTGCCTAAAAGTAACCAGCTCAGACGCCACTTTTTAGTCTGCGCCCGAAAGGCCAACATTAAGCCTTCAATCCCAAAAATTACCATGATTGGCGCAATATTACAATCTAACACCCAACGTGTCGAAATAAACAACCAAGGAGCCGTTATCAGCGTTAATTCTACCAACAGGCTGGCAGCGAAATGCTGTGCTAATTTACGAACTAACAAGCTTATGCTAAGGATCAGCAACAACGTAATGATCACAAAGGGTGCCCGAAATGCAGCGATTGAAAAGCCAAATAATTTGACAACTGGAACCACAAAGAAACTGTAAAGGATCGATTGACCCCCAAACGGACCTTGAAAGTAAAGTGGCCAGGAATAGCCGTGGGTATCTTGACCATAATCTGCCAAACTTTGGACCTCGTTAGCCAAAGCACTTTCATCAATAAATATATGAGGTACCGTCCCCAATTTGTAAAACAAAAAACAGCCATCAATGAGCAGTAAAAGCCCCATCAACGTGTAGCCTATTAACACATGGTGCCCCGTGAGACCAAGCTTATGCTTCATTTTGATTGAGCTTTCTTCGTTGAACTATCTCAAAACCTAGAATTACCAGACCAATTAACGTTAAACCAAAGGCTAAATAAGTCAGCAGTGTTGGGATATATCTAACGGTCACCACATTCTGGTTTTTTGCAGTTGTTAAAACCAGCGTGTGGTCATCGGCAACTTGATAAGGCACTTGATGTCCATTCAACCGTACTTGATAATTATGCCCATAAATCAAGAAAGGTAAATCCACCAGGGCTTGTTTGGGCGCAGAAAAATGATAGGTCATACCATTCGGTTGACTAGTAATATGATTAAACGTCTTAAGCTCACCATTAATCATCCCTAGGTGCATCTTGATCATATTCGCATTAGGGACAGTTGCTGCTGGCCAATAGTCTACCATATCGTGGTAACCCAACATATTATGATAATTCGCCTGGTTGACTTTGAAGGTAACTCCGCCATTCGTTCGGGGTACTGGCCGTATTGCTGTACTCAAATAATTCAATTCTGGCAGTGTTTGGGCAGACTTCACCCAATTATTAAAGCCAATCGTTGCGGGTAAAATCAATAATACCAGTGGTAAGACCAATGTCCAGCTTGGCAATTTCTTTAGAACTAGGTCGATCACATAGGCTAAAACGATCATCAAGAAGAACATTGCAAAGATCAAAAAGCGATAAGGGAATTGAATGATTGCCACTTGAGAGTTTTGCCAATCTTGCCAAGGAACTAATTTTGTTCCTAGCATTAATAACACTAACCCGATAATATAAGTGACCCGATATGTTAAAGGTAGTTTTACAATGAAAACAAGGCCTAAAACGACTGCTATTAAACCAATCAAACCAATATTAAAACTGGTTAATTGGACATGTAACGACTGTGTAACCAGATCATGAAGCGATGCCGAAAATTGGTTTAGCTGAAAGGTAAACGGCTTTTGCATGGTCACTCGGGTCCCAAATTTAAGTGCTGGCAGCCAATAACAAGCAGTTAAAAGTACAGTCAACACTCCTGCCTTGCCCAAGGAGAACAAGCGCTTTTTCTCTCGATAGAACTTCAAAGCATTTGCCAAGCTACATAGCAACACTAAGATGCCGACAAAAATAAAGCTAAGGACATGACATAAAAAGATCAACGTCAGACCAATAGCTAAGCTGTACCAATGTTGCGCATCGCGCCGCAATACTTCATAAGTTCCTAGGAATACCAATGGTAGAAAAGTAATTGCCCAACTTTCCCCAAAAACAAAGCTGCCATACATCACAGTAATCCTAGTAATCGAGAAAGCATAAGCTACCGCAAAAATGAGTGCTTGCCGTCTAGAACCAGAAAAACGTGCAATGGCAAAATAACCCAGCGTCAGCGTCAAAAAAGTCTGGATCGCTAAAGTTAGATATAGTGCCGTCACTGGATTATGCAAAATTAATTGTAAAATTGCACTGAGATACACTGGCAAGCCAGGGTACATGGCATTAACGGGCACCCCAACATTGCTAAAAGTATATGTATTAATAAAAGGTACTAAATTACCGTGTTTTAAGTTTTGCGCTACTTCAGCAATACGCTGCGCATGAAACTGCAGATCCCCATAGGAATATAACTGGCCCGTTTTCAAACCCGGCCAAACACTTAGCCAACTCAAAAAAATAAAGAGCAAGCCCAACAGTAATGTGGCAACATAAGTACGATTTGTATTTGTTTTTTTAGTTTCTGTCATTATTTTCCACCGCCAATCGATTGACTCGTCAGCTGATTATTCTTGAATTCAAAGTGATATTTTTGGCTTGATTGGCCAGCATATGTCAATTTAGACTCTAATTGATTGGTCAAGGTTGAAGCCTGATAATCTGTGGGATAGCCCAATCGCTGCATCACAATGCTTTCATTCAACTGTGCTTTAGGCGTATCAGCTAATGTATGAATCAACGTGCCCTTTAATCGAGAACGGTCCACCCCTGAAAGGGATTTTTCAACGACTTGCTCTTGCCAAACACCAAAACGCATCGTTTGATACATTGCTCGCGCCGTATTCGGGTGCCAAATATAAGTGGTGATCGTTACGTTTCCGCCGTTGACAGCCTTATTTTCAGCAATAACCTTAGTAGGCTTGCCAAATCTTTGTTGCAAAAGATTACGATTGAAATCTCCGGTATTCACGTTTTGACCAACTTGAGTACTAAAAAAGTTTGTAATATCTTGCTGGGTCTTAACGCTTTGACTGGTGTGCTCAACTTTGCTTAACTGCTGCGTCTGAGTAATACCTAGAAAAATAGCAATAAGTAGAATCAAGCCGATTAAGCTGCTGCGAACAACCGCCATCCTGTCTTGCCAAAGTAGTTTTCGCAGCCAAAAAAGGCTTTTATTTGTCTGGTCCAATTTGATTCCTCCCAATAAATAATAATACACTACCTAAAATAACATTATTGTAAGTTCTGGTTGCAATGTTCGCCACGATAAAAATCAGAACAGTCCTATTTTATAACACTTATCTTTCCTGATACACTAAATAATGCAATAGCAGCCCCACCACTTGGTACCCTAATGCTAACAGACACACGCCAAACCAAGCAGCGTGTTCCCAAGCCAAGGTGCCTAGTAGTGACCCAGACGCGCCACCAATGAAATAACTAAACATGAAAACAGTATTGTTCCGGTTACTAACGGCTTCACCCAGGTTTTGTACCCGTGTCTGGTTCGCTACTTGACCGCATTGGTTGCCCACATCGAGCAAAATAATGGCAACGATCAATGCCGCAAGATGTTGTCCTAATACTAGTAATAATAAAAAGCTTAGCGTTTGTAATACTAACCCGATGCCAACAATCTTACGGGGTGCCATTTCATCCGCAAAGCGACCGATAATTGGCGCTGCTAAAGCCCCACCAGCCCCAAGCAAAGCTAGCAAGCCAACCATCCCACTCCCCTGATGGTATTGCGCTGCAATATAGAAAACCAGGGTCGACCAAAAAATACTGAACGTGCCAAACATGAGAAAGCCGTTGATTGCTGACTCTCGTAAAACTGGCTGTTTTTTGACTAAACCTGGCATTGAACGAACAGCATCCAAGTAATTGCGTTGATGGATCGGTTGATCTTTCGGCAGCATTTTACTCAAAAATGCCACTAAAATCAGGATCATCAAAACAGCAATCAAATAGACGTAGCGCCAAGGTATATAATTGCTCAAGATACCACTAAAAGTTCGGGAAACTAATATCCCGATCAATAACCCGCCTAATAATGTTCCCATAACTTGCCCACGCCGCTCGGTACCTGCCAAAACAGCCCCATAAGGAATAATGATCTGTGGGATGATCGATAAGAGCCCAATCAAGAAACTAACCGTAATAAAACTCATGAAATTGGGCGCAAAAAAAGCAGCCAATAAAGATAAACTGGATAGTAACGCCATTCTAATGATCAATTTATAACGGCTGACCACATCGCCCAGCGGCACCAAAAATAATAAACCAAGGGCGTAACCAAACTGCGTGACGGTTGAAACGGCGCCAACTTGACCAACAGAAATATGAAATGACTGCGCCACTAAATTACCAATTGGCTGAACATAATACATATTTGCCACGACGACACCACAAGCAATTGCCATGATTAAAATCAGTTGGCGTGACAACTTTGGCCGCGTATTCTTACGATTCACATAATCCCTCCAACAAAAAAACTTCATCACCTATGATAAGCTGGAATTTACAAATTTACCAAACTTTCTTATGATCTTTATATTAATGTTTGGAGGAAATTATGAAAATTTTTTATAGCATACTCATCGGTTATTTCCTGGGCAATTTTCTTTTTGCCTATGTTATTTCTTATCTGAAAACGGGGCAAAGCCCAACTACCTTTGGCTCTGGAAATCCCGGTACAGCTAATGTAGGCGCTGTTCTAGGTAAACAATACGGTATCCTAGTTCTAATTTTTGATCTAGCAAAAACCGTTCTGGCTATGTGGTTAAGTTATCTGCTTTTCCCGGCATTAGGCCGAATGGTGATCCTATATGCCGGGCTTGGTGTAACTTTGGGCCATAATTTCCCTATTTGGCTTAAATTTAAAGGTGGTAAAGGTGTTGCCGTTGCAGTGGCTATCGTTTTACTATACAACCCGCTCTGGGGTCTAGTTAGCTTACTAGTTGCTTTAGCATTATTATTAGTAACCAAATACTTAGCTTTAGGCGGCATCGCCATTTTACTAGCAGACACAATTTTGGGACTCTTTTTTTACTCGAAAAGCGCTTGGGTCATCTTATTACTACTAACGCTTATCATGATTTTTCGCTTCTGGTCAGATCTTGTGGACATTCGCTACCAGCGCGCCAAGAAAGTTGATTTATTGCAACGGTTTAAAAAATAGCAGTCCCCTAGTGTGAGCGGTTATCTAATTGATAACCGTTTTCATTTACCCATAAATTTTGTTATAATTTGAGCAACTCATCGCATTATTTTCCCCCCAAGAAAGAGGTGCTGTCTTTATGACGAAAACACTGGATTTAAGCAAATTGGTCTATGACCTCGCTAAAGCATATCCTGAAGTCATAGACGTTTTATATAATATTGGTCTAAAGGATATCAAGAAACCCGGCATGTTAAATACGGCCGGCCGTTTCATGACAATTCCTAAAGGCGCCGCTTTAAAAAAAGTGCCGCTAACTGAAATTATTGCCAAATTACAAGATCAAGGATTTGAGGTGATCAACCATGCCAACAGCTGAAGAATTACATAATAGCGCCTATCGGCAGAAAAAAATCGTTGAGATCTTAAAAATGTTGCATGAAGGTGGAAAGTTTGAAGACGCCAAACGGATTTTTGATGAAACTTTTTCCAGTGTTGATGTGTCTGAAATCACTTCAGCAGAACGGGAATTGATTGCTACTGGCTTAAACCCGATGGAAATTCAAAACCTTTGTAATGTGCATGCTTCTGTTTTTAAGGGTGCTATCAAAAACGATCAAACCCCCTCTAAAGCTGAAGATACCCCCGGGCACCCCATCGCAACCATGAAATTAGAAAATATGGTTCTTACTTCTTTATTAGATGATGAATTACTGCCAGTATTGAAGCGGTGGCAGCAAAGTCCTGACAGCAGCGACCAGGATGTCATGCATGGTCCAGATGAAGATCAAGCTAAGCGCGATGCCGCTTATTTGAAACGCATCCAAAATGCGCTGAAAGACCTCATGACTATTGATCATCACTATGCCCGCAAAGAGAATTTAATTTTTCCCTTAATGGATAAATATGGCATCACCGCGCCACCTAAAGTCATGTGGGGTGTAGATGATGAAATCAGAGGCTGGATCAAAACTGCTTATCAACTCTCAGTTCAAGAGCCTACCCCGACGAAATATGATTTAGAAACAGCAATCGAAAAAGCCAACAAAGAGATTCAAGAAATGATCTTTAAAGAAGAACAAATCATGCTGCCCATGGTAGATGAGGTCTTTACGCCTGACGATTGGGGAATGATTGCAGCGGAGAGTAAAGAAACTGGTTATACGCTAATTCCCGAACCATTGCCCTGGCAGCCTACCGATGCGGATCGCGCCGAAGCTGCCAAACGTAAACCTTCCAAACTCGCCAAAGAACTTAACGAAATGGCCTTAGCCATGCAAAAAGAAGATGAGGCTAAACGGCAAGTGAAAGTTACCGAAACTGCTAATTCAGCTACCGAGACTAAAACAGCAACGGCTGAAGCGGCGCCAAAACCAAAGCTGAAACAACAGCGCCATGTCCGTGATAAGCAAGCTCGGCAACAACTTAAAGATAAAGCCTATATCCAGATTGATGAAAATAGTCCCGCTAAGATCAACTTTCCTACCGGAACCATGGACTTAGCCCAGTTGACCAACGTGCTGTCTGTTCTACCAGTGGATGTCACGTTTGTGGATGACCAAGATATTGTTCGCTGGTTTTCCGATAATGGTGATCGTGTCTTTCCGCGTACCAAAGCTGTGATCGGTCGTGCCGTTGTCAATTGCCATCCCCCTAAAAGTATGGATAAAGTACAAAAGATCCTAGATGATTTTCGGGACCACAAAAATGACCACGCTGACTTTTGGATCAACCTTCATGGCGAAAAGTTTGTCTATATTCGTTACTTTGCTGTGCGTGACAGCGACGAAAATTACTTAGGCTGTTTAGAAGTTTCTCAAGATGTGACCGAAATTCGTAACCTTGAAGGCGAAAAAAGGTTATAATACTTTCATACATCAAAATATTGTGACATTTGGGGTGCCCCTCGGCTGAGATCAAACCCATTGAACCTGATGCAGTTAATACTGCCGCAGGAAAATGCCAACGAACAGACTTTAAGCGATGCTTTCAGTCGCTTTACGTTAAGTGCATATAAAAAAACCGGGGTAAAAGTAAACTTTTACTTCGGTTTTTTTATACGGGGCGGGAGACAAAAGGCGTTCAATACCTGAGTACTAACAAGAATTGCGAAAAATGGGGGCTTGCCATTTGAGCCATTCGTGGTTAGTTGAGGGTGTTGCCTTTTGGAACAAATTTAAAATTTAATTGTTCGCAAGCAAATGGATGGCAAAGACTCTGCCAAATGATTCACCCAGTGTCGCAACAGGAGGTTTTTTATGTTTACAGAGATTGCTTTAGCTCAAGCACGTCCTTACTGGGAGGGCAGCTTTACACATCCGTTTATCAAAGAACTGGTTGCTGGTGACTTAGCCAGCACTGCCTTTCGTTACTACTTATTGCAGGATCGCTATTATCTAGAACACTTCAGTAAGATCCACTTATTGATTGCCCAGCAAAGTAGTGATACCCAGGTGAAAGCCTTAATGTACCAAAGCGCCAATAACCTAGCCGATGGTGAGCAGATGGTGCGTCATGATTTCTTCCAAGAGTTACAGATCAAACCGGCAGAAATCGCTCAAACTCCAATAGCGCCTACAGCTTATCATTATGTTTCCCATATGTACCGACAATTAGTCGAACATACACCGAATGTCGCTTTGGCTAGCTTGTTGCCTTGTGCTTGGCTCTATCAAGCGATCGGCCAGCGCTTAGCTACCAAGGGCTCCCCGAATCAACTCTATCAACGTTGGATCGACACTTATGCCAGTGACGAGATGACCGAATCCGTCCAGACCTTTAAGCAAATCATCAACCACGTCTATGCGGACCCTAAAACCACGCCAGCGGAGCAGCAAGAAATGGTCGATGCTTTTGTGATCAGCAGTGCCATGGAATATAACTTCTGGGGCATGGCTTATGAGCTGGAGACTTGGCCCAGTGATGCGAAAATACAACCCAAGTCAGCTAAGCCTCAATAAAGCTGCCGATCACTAGCTGCTTTAAAAGCGTCAAAAGCTTTGATCGTTACGTCACGCTGTTCTTGTTTAAGATCTAAAACGGTTGTATCTTGGGCATCGTGTTTGATGAAATCATAAATAAAATCATCACGAAATCCAATTTCAGCCGCATCTTTAGCAGTATTCCCGTAATAAACTTTTTTAATATTGGCCCAAATGATAGCCCCCAAACACATGGGACATGGATAACAAGATGTGTAAAGTACACAGCCGGTTAAGTCATGCGTCCCTAACTTTTGGGTGGCTTTTCTAATAGCCGTGATTTCAGCATGAGCTGTAGGATCATGATCGACTAACACTTGATTGTGGGCTTGAGCAATGATCTGGTCATCTTTGACAATCACACAGCCAAAGGGGCCGCCATCTCCAGTTGTCAGATTTTGTTCGGCTGCCTGGGCTGCTAATAACATATAATCTTGTGCCATAATTATCCTCCAATTATTTTCTTTTTTGCCTGCATATAGGCTTGTTTCGTGACACTATCAAAAGCGACTAAGCGGACTTGGCGAACAATCGTCGCTTGGGTCAAAAAATCTTTGATCGTTTGAACAGCGATCTCAGCTGCTTGATCCAGGGGAAAGCGATAAACTCCCGTACTGATTGAAGGAAAGTCCACGGTCTCACACTGATGTTGCTCTGCTTGCACTAGACTGTGCCAATAACTATTGTGCAACAGCTGAGCTTCATTTTGCTGGCCACCATGCCAAACTGGGCCGGGTGTATGGATAATATACTTAGCTGGCAAGCGAAACCCAGGTGTGGTTTTGGCTTCACCCGTGGGGCAACCATTTAATTTACGACAAGCGGCATCTAACTCTGGTCCAGCCGCCCGATGGATTGCGCCATCGACACCGCCACCACCCAATAAAGAGGTATTGGCCGCATTTACGATGGCATCTACCTGGCTTTTAGTAATATCTCCTTGAATTACTTGAAAATCAATCATCTTAAACACTTCCTTAACGACTACTGTAACTACTGTTGCTACTAGCCGTACTACTATCTGAAGCAGTACTTGTCCCAGCATCAATCGTCACATCTGGCGCGCTGCCGCCATAACTCCGAATTTGATTCATGATATCGATCAACTTTTGTCGCTGCTGTTCTTTATCACTATCATTATTTTGATACGCCGTCCGGGTCTTTTGTAGCTGTGTCGTATACTGACTGCGTAAACCGGCAAGAATTTGCTGCCGCTGTTGATCTTTCTCCTGTTCGACCTGAGCCTTTTGGGCATTCAAGGCTGACTGACGACTATTTTCTTTCTCTTGATCTAAAGTCGCTTTTTGAACATTCAATGTTTTTTGTAATTGTAGGATCTGCTGATCAAAGTCTTGCTTGGCTTTCATATGACGAACTTTTTGATTCTTATAGCGGACTTGCTGCAGCTTATCCAAATACTGCCCATATTCTGAGGCCTTGGTCATTTGACTTGGATCAAAACTATTAATAGCCTCTCGTACGACCTGTTCGCGGCGCTGTTCTTCAGCTTTAGATAAATGATAGATCAGTCGATAATCTAAATTAGCCAAACGATTCTTATTGGCAGCCACTTGTTGGGCAATAAACGTCGTCATGGCATTGTCAATAATGTCCGCAGGCGTTTGTTTCTTGGACTCTTTCGTTGCCGTCAGATCATCGCCTTTTTTGATGATCGTGCTGGGCATTGGAAAGTCAGTTTGAGGCTCTTTTAAGTCGCTGACTAAGAACTGGCCAACATTCTTAAATACCTGCATCGGCAGGTTGGTCTCAGCCTCAGTCAAAGACTGGGGTTTGTCATAACCGACCCAAGTTGCCACCGTAAACTCAGGTGTCATACCGACAAAGTAAACATCCTTATTATCATCAGTGGTACCGGTTTTACCAGCTGTATAGGGAAAATTGTCTAGAGCTGCGGGTTTCCCTGTCCCATTTTTGACCACTGATTGCATGGTGTTAAGCATCATATAGCTGGCATTTTCAGTATAGACTGGCACTTTAGAGTGGGCATTTTGATAAATCATACGGTGCTGCCCAGTATCATAAATTTCTGAGATATTGGTTGGTTGAATAAAATCGCCACCGCGGGCAAAACTACTATACCCCGAAGCCATTTCCGTGGTCGTTACCCCGTGGCTATACCCCCCGATCGCAATAATAGGGTTGCGATCTTCAGGCGTGATCGAGCTAAAGTCCATCTTAGCCAAATCATCGTAAAAGGTGCGGTTCGTATCCGACAAAGCTAATTTGAAAGCCACTGTATTGATTGATTGCTCTAAAGCATAACGCAGCGTCACCGGCCCCTTATATCCGGTATACCAGTTTTTGACGGCAGAGTTAGCCACCGGTCCATCCACGACGACGCTTTGGGGTGTGTAACCCCGTTCAAACGCCGGCGCATACGCTGTCAATGGCTTAGAAGCAGATCCTGGCTGTCGTGGCGCCGCAAAAGTCCGGTTCAGGTGGTCGCCATCTGTCGTTCGACCGCCGATCACAGCCAGAACATTCCCCGTTTTATTATCTACGACAGTACTAGAAACTTGAGGTTGCAGTTTACCATCAGCCGACCGAGTGTTATAGCCTGTAAAAGTTTTTTGAACCTGCTGCTGAACTTGATTTTGTAAATTTTGATCGATGGTTGTTTTGATCGTATAACCGCCATTTAAAATCTGACCTTGATAGGTTTTATAGGCTTGATTGTAAGACTCATCATAACGCTTTTGAGCGGCATCATTAGCAAAACTGTATTTAAATACAAAACCATGCGCGCGCATAACTTCTTCAACCGTATTGTTGATGGCCGCTGATAAGGCATAGTTTGAACTAATGTCATTATCATAGGTAAAATCATGTATCTTCAACGATAACGGCGTTTTTAGTGCTTGATTAAATTGCTTAGTCGTAATCAACTTCTGCTGATGCAAGACCATTAACACGGTATCACGGCGCTGTTTTGCCGCTTGCGGATGAACTAGGGGATCATACAGTACTTGATTATTAGGCAAACCGATCAACAGCGCCAATTCAGGTAAAGTCAGCTCTTTTTGATTTTTGGAAAAATAATATTCCGCGGCACTGCCGATGCCATACGTCCCATGGCCTAAATAAACATCATTCAAATAAAATTCCAGCAGTTCATGTTTGGTAAATTTCTTCTCTAGCTGCTGAGCAATGACCATCTCTTTTAGCTTTCGTGTAGGCGATTGCGTCTGATCTTTTAAGACAATATTTTTGACCAATTGCTGGGTCAAAGTGGACCCGCCTTGAACTTGGTGATAGAGCAAAAACTGAAAGCCCCCACGAATAATAGCGTAAGGATCAACCCCATGATGCTCATAAAACCGCTTATCTTCCACAGCTACAAGCCCTTTGGTCAGCATCGGATTGATCTTTTTGTATGTGATATACGTTGATTGGGTATGCGTCAAAGTCTTCATAACGGTCCCGTTACGATCCAACACTTTGGTCGGTTGTTTTGGATAAAAGGAATTCTTAGTGACAGTTTTACTCAGTGCAAAACCATCCGCAATTGCTTGTTTATATGTTGCGCCGTGTGTGTGCCAAAACCAGCCTGCCCCTAGGATTACCAACGCATAAAGCGTAGCTACTACAATCCAAAAAGCACGCCATCCTGGTCGAAGCTTATGTCGTTTTTCATTTGGCGCCATTGTTTTCGCCTTGCGTTTAGCCAAATCACGTGCCTCCTAAATCAAATAACTGCAAATACCATGCCACTGTTCACCGCACCGATCAGACCACTGATCGAACTTGAAGAAACACGTACAACATTTTCACTGCTTAAGCTGCCACTGGTAATAAAGCCTAATTGTCCGCCGCTAGCGACCAAAATTGAACTACTTAAGGCTGGCTGATTCTTAAGCCAAAATACAGGTGTGGCACTATTAAAGTCACTCGTTGAATTATCTGCGTCCTGATATTGACTTGGTGGGGTCGTAAAGTAGGTCCCAAATTGACTACTATCTGGATCCGTAATGACGCCTGCATCTGCTCCAGGGCTTTGAATCGTGGCCCGAATCCGGTAAGTTCCTGTATCCAGATTATTATTCACAACGCTATAACGACTGCCAGAAACGTTATAAACCGAGCCTGAACGTTGTGCAATAAAAATTGAATTTGCATCTGAGTCTAAGACTAGTAACCGGCTTGCCGTAATACCGGCGTCATTTAATGCTTGTGTCAAAGCATTGCTTGAGACAGAGCCACTGCTGCTACTTGGGTTTCGATCGTTTGTTGGCTCATCTCGACTATTGCCGCTATCGATTGTTACCTTAGCTGGCGTATAGGGTACAGTCAATGGGGCATTCTTAAAATCTTCGATTGCCTTTTTATCTGCGGCTGCTTGGTTTTGATTCTTTTCTTTTTGCAATTCAGTGAAACTGGCATCCATTGCTTTGATTGGTTGGCGCCAATGAGCGATGATCTTGCGATTCTTTAACAATCGGTAATAAACATCAGCCTCAGAGACTTTTTCCTGAGTCAGCTGCTGTTTATCCTGTTGAAAAGTCTGATACACCTGCCCAATGAATTGATTGCCATCATTGGTTTGTGCCACCCAAACTTGTACCGTATCTAACCGATTTTTTTGTCTTTGATAAACCGTTTGATTTTTCTCTTTTAGTAAGCGTTGATCTAGCCGATTCAATTGCGCAACGTTAACCCCATCACGATAATAATTTTTGCCGTCCATCAACCGATCTAAATCATGATCTCGTTGTTGGCGCGCTGTATAATCCTGAAGCAGCTGCTTTACTTTTTGCCGATTCGTCGGTGTCAATAACCAGGACCAGTGTGCTTGGTCCGTGCGAACCCGTTGTATCGTGTGTGCGGCAACATTCGTTTTTAAGAATCGCTGTCGATCTACTGTGGCATATTGAGCTTCAACTTTATGCCGGATGTGGACATTTGTATAGCCCCAACCAGCGGCACTCCCCAATGTAACAGCCACCAACGCAAATAAGGACCATAAAATGATCCGTTTAATTTTTTTCTGATGTTTTTTTCGACTTAGACTCTTCGCTTGCCGAGTTGACATTGCTTCAGTTTCCATGAATGATGCAAACTCACTTTCTCAGCGTTTTGTACTATAATTATAAGGTTAAATTATGTATTTTTAAATTCAGTTGCAAGGTTAAATACTTTAGTAAATAATAGCATTAGTTCCCATATTCTATTTATTATAATCTATTTTGAGGTTTATTTTGAAAAAACATCGCAAACTTTTTAGGATTCTTGGCATCATATTTGGCAGTCTGATCATTATTATTGGCCTACTCTTTGCTTTTCGACGGCCACTGTTAAATCATGCCCAAAAATTTTTAACAGCGCAAACCATTCCTTTTAATTGGATCGTTGACCCTAATCATGTAGCAAACGGGCTAGACGTTCCAGAAGTCAATCTAAGCGTCACGCAAATGGATGACGTCAAAAAAGATGCCCTGAAAGTCGTCGACAATATCAATAATGACTTCAGTGTGGCTAAGCAAAACTATACTTTTTTAACTGGGAAACAAGCACGACAACTGGATCGTTGGGTCCATAGTAAGCCCCATCAATATATCTATAGCTTTACCCCGGTGGCTTTTGGCCGCACCAACACTGGAAATTATGTTCTCGTCAGTGCCAATCGTTACGACGATACAACGACGATTGTCTCATACCGTTACCGCGTATACTATAACGCACAAAACGCCATTACCAAAACAGTTTACATGAGTACTGTTAAGCACAATACCCCACCAAAATTTGTCTTTGCACAGGCACCTGTGGGCACAGATGGCGTCTCCACGGCAACTAACTTTACCGAAAGAATTAAAAACATTTTGTCTAAGAGCAGTGCCTTTGATAATAATAATGGTAAATTGGCCCAATATCGAGGCCTAGCGGAGCAATTGAACTTAGCCACTGATAGCGCCCCAGCGTTACAAAAATATTTACAAGTCAGCAACACAGATTTCCAAAATACCGCCATCATTGGCTATGAACTAACCGATGTCCCTCGCGTCACGCGCTTCTTCTTAGTCTCCGGAACCAACCGTCATAAAACTTATTTCACGCTAACTTACGATCGAGACCAAGAAGGCTTTACCAAATTCCAAAGAGGCCTGATCAACGCCAATGAACAAAAATAGAGCGTGAAAAAGGGCGTTCAGCGACTGAGCACTAACGAGGATGGCGATAAATGGTGCCTTTGCCATTTGAGACATTCGCAGTTAGGTGAAGGCGTTGCCCTTTGGAACGTGTTTAAATTAGAGCGCGAGTAAAGCTGGTTAGCTTTGGAGCACTAACCGAATTATGCCGATGAAGCATCAGCTTCAGCAAATAATTAAGGTTAGGTGACAAAGTTAGCTTTACGAACGTGTTTAGAGCGTGACAAAGGGCATTCAGCGACTGAGCACTAACGAGGATGACGATAAATGGTGTCTTTGCCATTTGAGACATTCGCAGTTAGGTGAAGGCGTTGCCCTTTGGAACGCGTTTAGAGCGTGAACATCATCGGCTAGTTTTCGGGCACCACCACAAATAAAGTCATTACTGAAGCACAATAACTTCAGGTAATGGCTTTTTTATATGCCCTGATTTAAAAGTTTAGAAAATAAATTTCCATCGATTTTCTTTGATTTAAAAGTAATTTTTAATGAAAATCACAATTTTAGCGGGTGAAATAATTTGATTTAGATTAGAAAAATGATATATTGATGATATGTCAGTATATATCACATTTAAGGGGGCGCTGATTATTGATCGATTACCACTTTTTCCCGCTAAGTGAGTCCAGCTTAATGCTCATCTATCCCAATAAAATCGATGTTCATGAAAATACCTTTATTCAACAATTAGCTCAGACGCTACAGCACACAACTGAAATATCTGGTATTACGAGTGTTATTCCTGGTTATGCGACCTTAACAGTTAACTTTGACTTACTTCAAATTGATCAAGCCACACTTCGAACACAACTCACTAAACAAATGCATCTTCTAGAAACAACTATAACTTCAACTCAGCGCATTATCGACATTCCAGTTTGCTATGACGAAGAATTTGGTCCCGATCTACAAGCAGTTGCCGACTTTGGCCATTTAACGATCGCTGATTTGATTCAGTTACATACCCAACAAACTTATTTTATCTTCATGTTAGGCTTTCTACCGGGATTCGCTTACATGGGTTCAGTACCCGATCAAATCGCCATGCCCCGCCTGGCTACGCCACGAAAAACGTTAGCAGCCGGCAGCGTTGGTATTGCTGGTCAGCAAACGGGTTTTTACCCGGTCGTTTCACCAGGCGGCTGGCGGCTGCTTGGGCGCACACCCTTGAAATTATATGACCCAAAAAGGCCGCAGCCACGCTATCATGCGGGCGATTACATTCACTTTTACAGCGTTGATCGTCATGATTTTGATGAAATTTATCAAGCTGACCGCGCCGGTGCTTTTCAACTCCAAATTCATCAAAGAATAGGCGACCACTCATGAACACAATTGAAATCTTGCACCCCGGCTTGTTTACGACCATTCAAGATATTGGCCGGCCAACCCACCAAATTGATGGCTTCTCCGAATCCGGTGCTATCGATCAGGTTGCTTATCAAATTGGCAATTTACTCTTGAATAATCCTGATAAAGCCGCTGCCTTAGAATATACCGGCGTAGCCCCTGATCTCCAGTTTAACACTGAATCTTTTATCGCCATTACTGGTGCTAAATTAGCCCATCCGCAATTAAATCGGCATTTGATCCGGCAAAATACAGTCTACGCTGTTCATAAGGGTGATCAGCTGAAGTTAGGTCCCCTAGCGAGTGGTCATTTTGGGTATTTGGCAATTGCTGGCGGCATCCAAACTCCTAAAGTCTTAGACAGCCGATCTACTACTCTAAAAGCCCAAATTGGTGGGCTTAATGGGCGAACGTTGCGCAGCCATGATCAGATTCCAATCTTGCCGATCCAAACGATGACCAGCCTCAAATATCGTAATTTTAGTTGGCATTCATTGCCAGCCCAGCAGCCAATTCGAATTCTGCCCGGGCCGCAATGGTCCCAATTTACTAAACAAGCACAGACACAATTTTTGAACCAAACTTATACCATTACCAACCAAACGGATCGTATGGGCTATCACTTAACTGGTAAGCCGATCGCCACGCCTACTACGAACCTGCTTTCTCAGGGAACCGCTTTTGGTAATATTCAAATCACCCGCAACGGCGACCCCGTCGTCTTGTTGGCTGATCGACAAACCACTGGTGGGTATCCAGTGATTGCTACGATTGCAGCTGTTGATCGGCACCGGTTCGTTCAAAATGCCCCTCAAGCTAAAATTCACTTTCAGCTATTGACTGTTACTCAGGCAACCGCACTATGGCGTACGCAGCAGCAAAATTTACAAGCGTTGACCCAAAGTTTTCACGCCATGAAATATCAACCACCCATCAGTCCACAGCGTATTGCCGCGCAAAAAATCACGTCCATGATCCAGGTTACCGATTAAATGCTATTTATATTTTGGAGGTGCCTATTTTGAAAAAAGTGCTAATTGCTAATCGGGGCGAAATTGCCGTTCGTATCATTCGAGCCTGCCACGAATTAGGCTTAAAAACCGTCGCTGTCTATGCCACGGCGGATGCCCAAGCGTTACATGTCCAGCTCGCTGATGAAGCTGTTTGTATTGGTCCTGCCGATCCACAAAAAAGCTATCTCAACCAACCAAACATATTAGCAGCTGCCGCTAATACTCAGGCTGACGCCATTCACCCAGGTTACGGTTTTTTATCCGAGAACCCTGACTTTGCAGCCGCCTGCAACGATTCTGGTTTTACTTTTATTGGTCCAACAAGCCAAGTGATGCAACAGATGGGCGAAAAATCCCGTGCTCGGGCCACAATGCAAGCTGCTGGTGTGCCGATCACGCCTGGAAGCGACCATGAATTCACCACACAAACAGAAGGTCTAGCTGCCGCAAAAAAGATCGGCTATCCGGTTATGCTTAAAGCCAGTGCTGGCGGTGGCGGTAAAGGGATGCGCGTCATCCAATCTGAAGCTGAGTTCAAAGCACAATTTGATTTAGCTCAAAGCGAAGCTATCAATGCTTTTGGCGACCGCGAAATGTACTTAGAAAAATACTTAGCTCAACCACGACACATTGAAGTTCAAATCGCCGCTGATCAATTTGGCCAAGTCGCTATCCTTGGCGAGCGGGACTGCACGATTCAACAGCATCACCAAAAAGTGATCGAAGAGGCGCCAGCAGCAAAATTAGACGCCGCAACGCGCAAGATGATGTACACCGTGTCAGCGAACGCGGTCAAAGATATCGGTTATGTTGGCGTTGGCACCTTGGAATTTCTTTACAACGGTCCTAAGCAATTCTACTTCATGGAAATGAACACGCGCATTCAAGTGGAGCATCCGATTACAGAATTAACGACAACAACAGACTTAGTCCAATTACAGCTGCAAATTGCGGCTGGACGGCCGTTACCTTTCCAAACAACGTTTATCCAACCCCAACGCTATGCCATTGAATGCCGCGTCAATGCCCTTTCTGCTGGTCAGGTCACGGCGCTACACCTACCTGCTGGCAATGGGGTTAGGGTCGAAACCGCCTTATATCAAGGTTATCGCGTGCCACCTTACTATGATGCCATGATTGCTAAAATCATCGTTTTGGCCGATACTCGTCAACAAGCCCTAGCCAAACTGCGAGTTGCCTTAGATGAGACCGTCATTGCTGGAATCCATACAAATTTAGATTTCCTCATGGAATTGATCCAAGAACCCGATTATATCGCTAACCAAACAAACATCAATTGGTTAGACCAGTTGACCCAGCCAATCACACAGCATGCCGTTTTTACCGAGATTTAATAATCTTTAAGGAGTGTCTCTTTATGAAAATTGATTTAAATAGTGATTTAGGCGAAAGCTTTGGCCGCTACCATCTCGGTCATGATCCTGAAGTCATCCAATTAGTTTCCTCGGTTAACATTGCCTGCGGTTACCATGCTGGCGATCCTGACGTGATGGCGCACACCGTTCAACTAGCCGAAACAGCTGGCGTAGCAATTGGTGCCCACCCTGGCTTTCACGACTTACAAGGCTTCGGGCGGCAACGTTTCGATCTTCCCGCTGAAGAGATCCATAATATGGTCAAGTATCAAATTGGCGCATTGCAGGCATTCACTAAAACAGGTCAGCTGCATCACGTCAAACCGCATGGTGCCTTATATAACATGGCTGGGCAAGACCATGACATTGCTTTAGCGATTTGTACGGCCATTCAAGAAGTTGACCCCAACTTGCCCATCTATGGCTTAGCCCAAAGCCAGCTCATCGCCGCTGCTAAAGAGATTGGCTTGCCCTACGCAGAAGAAGTTTTTGGCGATCGTAACTATCAAGCTAATGGCGCGCTCGTGCCCCGCAGTCAAAATAATGCAGTGCTGACAGACCCTAAAGCAATCGCTCAGCGAACAGTAAATATGGTACAACAGCAAGCTGTGACCGCAGTTACTGGTGAACAGGTCACATTAAAAACAGATACACTCTGCGTTCATGGTGATAATGGCGCTGCGCTTGAAATCGTTAAAGCTATCCGTGCAGCTTTTGCACAGGCAAATATTGAAATTATTCGTTTCTAGGCAATACCTTCGAAAGGATGCATGCCCATGTTAAGAAATGCCAAGAATACTGAAGTTGAGACTACAACCCCATTAACGCCCGAAACAATTGCAGCTCGGAAACGCAAACGCAGTATTGCCATGGGCGCTGCCTTTTTGATGGCGATGGCGGCTGTTGGCCCTGGTTTCCTAACTCAAACAGCGATGTTTACCGGTCAAATGGGGGCAAATTTTGGTTTTGCCATCTTACTTTGTATCATCGCTGATGTGATCGTCCAGCTAAATGTTTGGCGCATCATCGTGGTCAGTGGTCAAAAAGCCCAAGTCATTGCCAATGAACTTTTCCCCGGCTTAGGTTACGTTTTATCTGGTATCGTGGCCTTAGGTGGACTGTTTTTTAACATTGGCAATATTGGCGGTGCTGGTCTAGGTCTGAACGTACTCTTTGGTATCTCCCCCGAAAATGGGGCAATTATTGCGGCCGCAATTGCTTTGGCGATTTTTGTCGTGAAAAATGCCCTAAGAACCATGGACCGTGCTGTTCAAATTTTAGCAGTCGTAAAAGTGGCTATTTTGATTTATATTATTTGGATCATGGCTGTCCCTTACCAAACAGCTGTGCAGCATGCCTTTATGCCTACTAAAATCGACTTTTATTCAATTGTCACGATCATCGGCGGCACCGTTGGCGGCTATATTTCTTTTTCAGGTGGGCATCGTCTCCTAGAAGGCGGTCTTAAAGGTAAAGAAAATATTCGTTATGTCAACGAAGGTGCCCTGACCGGTATTGGACTCGCTTCCGTTATCCGAATCATGCTTTTCTTAGCTGGCCTAGCAGTTGTTATGACCGGATATAAACTCGCCCCCTCCAACCCAGCTGCTTCTATTTTCCAATATGCCGCCGGTAATTTTGGTTACAAGTTCTTTGGGCTACTCCTATTTGCGGCTGGTATGACTTCTACATTAGGCGCGACTTTTACTTCGGTTTCTTTTCTGCAGTCAGCCACTCCCCAAACAGCTACTGTTAAAGAAGAAAAGACCCGTAAATGGCTTATCGTCACCTTCATTCTTTTTTCCACAGCGGTTTTTTACTTTATCGGTAACCCGGCAAAAGTCTTAGTCTTTGTGGGTGCTTTGAATGGGTTTGTTTTACCAATCGCTCTAGCAATATTGTTGCTGGCCGCTAATAAGGCAAAAATTGTCGGTAATTATACACACCCGCGCTGGTTGACCGTCACCGGCTGGCTAGTTGTCTTATTCATGACCTACGCCAGTATCAACACGGTCATTAACCTGATCAAATAAGTGTCACAAAAAATTAGCATTGAAATAGCAGTTTTTACAACGCCTTACAATCTTAGGTAACCCTAGACTACCGATTGTAGGGCTTTTCTTGTGACTAAAGCTAAGCGCGGGTATTCAAAGCTTATTTGCAAGAAAGTCTATTATTCGTTAAGCTTTAGGTAAACGCTATCAAAACTATTAATCGTTTAGAAAGAAGTATCAAACTCATGACAAATCATTTTTTACAAACCGTTAAAGGTCAGCTTATCGTTTCCTGCCAAGCATTGCCCGGCGAACCATTACATAGTTCTTTTATCATGGCACGCATGGCTTTAGCCGCTAAACAAGCAGGTGCAGTAGCCATTCGTGCCAATTCCGTCGTGGATATCCAGGCTATTCAAGACGAAACTCATTTGCCGATCATTGGGCTTAACAAAGTAGACTATCCTGATTCAAAGGTTTATATCACACCCACGATCAAGGAAATGCGTGCGGTTGCGGCCACCGGCGCTGAAGTCGTCGCCTGCCAAGTTACCGGTGAAACCCGGCCGAACAAAGAGTCATTGGCCGATAGCATTAAGCAGATACGCGCGGAGTTCCCAGAAACCCTCTTAATGGCTGACACCGCCACCCTTGCAGATGTCACAACAGCCACTAATTTAGGCTTTGATTTAATTGGTACCACCATGCATGGCTATACCGAAGCCACCCAAAATATGAATCTTACGGATAACGACTTTGCTTATTTAAAGGCCGTCTTAAAGGCAACTAAGGTCCCAGTAATCGCAGAAGGTAAAATTGACACGCCTGAAAAAATGCTTGCTTGTTTAAAATTGGGGTGTCATGCTGTTGTCGTTGGCGGTGCCATAACCCGGCCTTTACAAATCACGCAAAAATTTATTGCTGCTTTAAATAATTAACGCAATACATTTAAACCAAAAAACAGCCAATGTAACACGATAATTGCGTTATATTGGCTGTATTTTTGTTATCTTTAAATTAATCAAGGAGGTCTTAATGATGTCATTTGAAGAAATACTTTCCTTATAATGCTAAAGCAGAACCCCGAGTCGCTAAAGAAATACCTTGGTGGCCGTTCAATTAAAAATCGCTCAAATTTTATTCATTCAAACTAGCGAAATACCGCTTAACTCCAAAAGCGAATAGGCCGAAAATACCTGTCAGCCAGAGTAAGCCCCACATAACTTTTTTCAATACTTTCATCGTTAACCCCTCACTTTATCTAAACATTGTCTTGGTGGCACGAGCCATCACTTCAATGTCTTTTTCATAATGATGGACCGGTGTCAAATGCGTTAATGGAATGCCTAACAAGGTGTAAACAGCAATTTGCGCAGCGCGAATCGAATATTGCTCCGTAAAGACCATATCAAATGGCATTTCACAGAATTGACTGACAAAAGCTAAATTTTTAGAATGCTTTGGAACAACGGCTGGACGATCACCAACTGCCCGCCGGTTGAACAAGGCTGATGCGTAAGGCATATAAACAGGAATCACATTCACAACACTGGCCATGAGCGCTTCAGTATGCAGCGCAATATTGTCTTTGGCCGTGTCGACTTGAGCTAAATGGCCCAGCAATTCTTCTAACATTTCGCGGCCCGTCATTTCAATTGCTGGCTTTTGAACATAGTCACCATTTTGCCGTGGATTTAAGAAATAACCCCAAAAGACAGTTTCGTTAGGTTTTTGCGCTTTGAAATGAGGCTGATGGTGCACCACAATCGACAATAATGCCTTAGAATCAATCCAGGTATTCAAAGCATTTCCCGGCTCCTGTTGCGTGATCCGAGTAATCTGATTCAGTAGATCATGATTATTTGTCGTCACCGTAAAGCTGACCCACTCACTTTGCGAGCGATCATTGAAGAACTTATCAGGATGACCCAAACTATAAAACTGCTTGGCCGCCCGCCGCCACAACTGAGCACTGGGCGCATAGCGCAGATCCTCTTTGATTGGTGTATCTAAGTCGCCAATAGATGAACTATCTGTGATCGACCCATTGGTGTCAAACACAAGGTCATCCGGCTGAACCTTGATCGTACCTGTCTGTTTGGTTTCATCAACAACTTCATACTTTAACCCGGTCACAATGATATCGTCTTGTAAGGGTGTGTCTGCAAATTCGAAAGCTGTTACTTTTCGATTATTGATAAACGTAACGCCTCGTTCGGCTAAGTAATGCCGCATCGGTAAAATAATGCTTTCATATTGATTGTAAGGACTTCTAGTCACACCCTCTAGCGTATTGATCCGACTGAATTCTAAAATCATCCGATTCATATACCGGCGTAATTCCATAGCCGAGCTAGCTTTCTTGAAAGCAAAGGTCGTCTGCCACATATACCAAAAATTAGTCGTGAAAATATGGGGACTATTCTTAAACCAAGTCTCAATGCTGATATCGTTGAGCTGTTCTTCGTCTTTTTCCGGCAGCAGCATCAACTTGGTCAAAAGTGCGCGGTCTTTATTATTAAATTGCATATGCCGGTAATTATTATGATTAGGTTGGTTGCGGATCCCCTGCTTATCTATTAGCCGCGCCACATCATGGGTCGGATGGGCGTGGTCAAAGTTTAAAATATCATCGGTCACGCTTTGACCTGGATGATCCAATGACGGCACTGAAGCCAAAATATCCCAAAGATTTTCGTAGGTTTCTTCATTAAGCATCCGGCCGCCTTTAGCTAAAAAGCCCTTGGTATTGGTCATATCGTGATACCAATATTCATCTTCATAAGCCTTTGCGGTGGCCCCATCATTGGCCCCATGCTGCTCTAACCCAAGCATGGTAATCTGTGAGCCTTGAAAACCGCCATCGCGAATCAAATAAATACCAGCCGCTAAGTTGCCAATACCTGTCCCGATCATGTAAGCGTGTCTCATTTTTTTGACTTCCTTTCAGATTCGATCACTTTGGCCGCTGCCGAGTAGGGATAACTTGCTTTGATGGCAGCTAATAAGCTTTCTAACCGCAAAATCGTCTCATCCAAAGTTAAATAATAGAATTGCTGGGTGCCAGAACGGGTGCTCGAAATCATCCCTACATCTTTGAGCGCCCTCAAATTGTGAGAAGTTGCGGGTTGTGATAGTTCTAGCTTTTCAGCTAATTCATTGACCGTTAAGCCTTCTTCTAAATGTGAGCCTAAAAGAATAATTATTTTTTGTCTGGTTTCGTTGGACAAAGCATCTAAGTAAACAACATCGCGTTCAAATTCTTTAAGTGCCTGTTCTTGCATACGTGAATACTCTTGTTGCTGATCATTATGATTCAATTTGACCACCCCCAGTTAGTTTATATATTCTTATATTCGAATATAAGAATATTAATTTACAAAATCATTGTAACGCACTGTTATTTATTTGCAAGCGTTTTATTTAAAACAACTTATTCGCGAAGCTTAACGTTGCATCATCATTTGTACGATTGAAAAAATGACGAGAACAACTAATCTGACATAAATTAGAAACCCTATTGGATTGCGTAGGTTAATTGTCACGCCAATGCCATACCGCTTTTTCACAATTAATCTTTTTGAAGTCGCCTTTGGCTGCTGTTGTGAATTGGATTTGAAAGGTATGACTGTCATGAGGCCTAATCCAACTAGTAGGACTATCGCTATGATTAAATACCAATTTTTATGGGGTTTTGCCTTCATACGCGTCTGTTGGTTTACCGTCTTTTGCTGTAAATGCCTAAGTTGCTTCACCGTTTCTTTTTTCATAGTAACAACACTCTCTGTCTAATAAATAACAAATTCATTATTGATTCACACAATCGTAAATAAAAATTCATTGACTAATATTACCAAGATAATTAGATTGTAGATGTAGATTCACTGACTATTAGCCGATTCTATCATAATTTTAAGCTTAATCAATTGGATGGTATCGAGTCAAAACTTATAGATTGGCGAGGAATGATCATGAAAAAGAGAACATTAGCACTAAGTTTATTATTTTTAGCAATTATCTTAGTGACTTTATTTTTAGCACACTTGCAACTATTCACTTATCCCACTGCAAAAATCAAAGCGCTTGCTAACTTAAATATCGTCTATCTTTCTGCCATCATCAGTAGTCTAGTCGTCACAATTATCTCGGCTTTAACTCCTTTAATTGTCTTTAACATTGTGCAGAGCATTGGTAAATCGGGTGCAGATCCAGCTAAAAACCAACATCGGTTAGACGTCATGATTGCTTTTCTGATCAATAATCTATTTGTAGTTGGCGCAACTGTGATCGTTACGATGATCACTAAAAATCATATCGATCCTAGTCTCACCTTAGCGATTTATTATGGTGGCGTGTTGATCCAGCTTTACCTCAGCTATCTAGCTTTCAAACAACGGACAAAACAATATCTCTGGTTTGGCGTCATTGTTTTACTCCTTGCTTCAATCATGCCTAGTATGCAGTTGATACAGGGCTTGTGATTTTAAATTATAGGCACTACCGTTTGTCTAGCTTTTGAACGCCAGCCAAAACAAACGGTAATTTTGGGCAAAAGAAATAGCAGTCGTCATTAAACCGATACTTCTTAATTGAAGTTGCTAGGTTTATATCACGACTGCTATTGGTTTAGTTTTTTAATTCACGCTCACCGAAAAATTTCAGAAATTGGTAAGAGATAAGTGGATGCATAGCTTAACATTAAAAATACGCCATAAGTCAACGTAAATAACAATCCACTTTTCACATTTCGAATCACTTTAAAATGGGCAAAAAACTTATGTAGAAACGATGTGGGGTGCAGAATATCCCAGCTGTTAAAGCGGATATAACGGCCGAGGTAGACTCCGAAGCTGACCATTAAAATAAGCAAGATCGTAACCAGCCAAAATAAAACTAAGTGGGCAGTTACAAAAGCATTAGAATCCACGACAATAAAGTAAGTATATTGTAGAATCACAATGTTTAAGGAATTATCCAAGACGCCAGATAAGGCAAAACTCAAAACTGAGATAATATCATACCAAATGGGTACCTCTTTGGTATCTTGTTCCCGATGGTTCAAGTTCAATTCCGTCACAAGATAAGCCGAGTTGGGTAGTAATAATAACCAAGCCAATAACCCCATAGTTAAAATTACCAGGGCGACACTGTGCAGCCAGAGCAATTGGGTCAGCGCAGTTATGTAGGTCAAACCCGTATAAATGCCTAGTACAAGCAGTAACCAACCTAAAGGCAGTAAGGCCAAATAGAAATTCTTGATCATGGGGCGATATAGCTTAACCTTGAAAAGCTTGGGCCGCAAAAGAATCAAGCCGATTGCATATAAATTAAAGAGCACCGAAACGCCAATCAATATTAAAATACTCATAACTAACTCCTAATTATGATTTTTAGAATTACGTGCTTGTAGTACTTGGGCTTTGATCGTTGCCACAATCGTCTCTGGTGTCACCTCAGCCGTCAATAGCGTCAAGTCACTGACTTCCTGATAAAAAGCTTCACGGCTAGCCACCAATTCAGCGAATCCCGCGGCATCTAATTTAGCGGCAATAGGTCGATTGGTATCATTTGCGACGCGCTGATTCAAGACTGGGGCGGGGGCTTTTAAATAAATAATTGGTGCCAAGGTATCCTGTAATAGTTGGCGGTTGATGGCCTGCGTGACTACGCCGCCGCCTGTGGCCACCACCACATCATCATTTAATGCGGCTTTAAGTGCTTGAGTTTCTAGTCGACGAAAGCCTACTTCTCCCACCGCAGCAAAAATTTCCGGAATTGTTTGTTGATTATCTGCCACAATTTTTTCATCTAAATCAATTAAAGGTAAATTGGTTTCTTGGGCTAATAACCGACCAATTGTTGTCTTACCGGCCCCCATGAAGCCTACTAATACTAATCTTGCCATGTGGCGACCTCCTTTTTTATATCAAGTAGCTGCTGCGCGCGCTGTAAATCTCTGGCATTTGCAAAGGTCAATTGCAAAACGCCATTAACCTCATCGCGCGTCTCTAAAATCTGTATATTCACCAAATTGATATTGGCTTGAGCTAATTTTGTCGTAATCTGCGCGATCGAACCGGCTTTATCAGGAATATCCACATGAAGATC
The DNA here is from genome assembly GCF_047943045.1 of Agrilactobacillus fermenti. Taxonomy (GTDB): domain Bacteria; phylum Bacillota; class Bacilli; order Lactobacillales; family Lactobacillaceae; genus Agrilactobacillus; species Agrilactobacillus fermenti. The sequence goes on from NZ_CP181347.1 coordinate 2,481,695, forward strand.
GTAAAATCCCGGTAACGCGCCTGTTTGCTTATCAGCTTCAATCTTTTCCCGGGTTATTTTAGCCTGCCGAAAAAAATCAAAGATGGCTGCACGATCTTGTGTCGTGATCAATTGCTCCAACTGATGCAGGCCTTTTTCATAATCATACAATAAATTCAAAATTTTGGGGCCATTCGTGTCTAAAATATCGACCCACATTTCCGGGTCACTAGAAGCAATGCGCGTCATGTCTCGAAAACCACCAGCCGCCAAGCGTAACATACCGCGATCGTTTCGCAGATCCTGGCTCGCTAAATTTACGAGACTCGCTGCTAAGATATGGGGGACATGACTTAATAACGCCACGAGTTGATCGTGTTTTTCTGGTGAAACTTGCAAAAACTTGGCATTGGTGACTTGCAGTAGCGCCTGCAACGTTTGTACGGCAGTAATTGATGCCTCTTTGGCTGGTACCAGTAGGTAAAATGCACTGCGAAAAAGATCACAATTTGCTGCCTGGACGCCCGACTTATGCGACCCCGCCATCGGATGGCCGCCAATAAAGGTGATCCCCTTAGCTTGTAATCCTTGGGCCGACGCTAAAACAGTCTGTTTGGTACTACCAGTGTCAGTCACGATCACTCCTGGTTTCAGCGGCAAAGTCGCTAATTGCTGTAAGGTCTGATTGATAACCTGTACTGGCGTGGCTAAAATGATTACATCTGCTCGCGGCGCTTCTATCGCTAGGCTTTCACCAACCACATCGATCACAGCTGATTGCTTGGCTAACACCAAATCATCTTTATTTTGATCTAGCCCGACCACTGTATGATCGGTAAACTTCACCAAAGCTTGGGCCAGCGACCCCCCGATCAGTCCTAAGCCATTAATTAAAATACGCATGTCCTGTGCCTCCTCAATTGCCGATCCATCACCAGTTATACTAAAAAAACCCGATTGCAATTAAGCAACCGGGACGCCAAAGCGCGGTACCACCCATATTCAACGAAAAAACTCGTCACACTCGATTTGATGATCTATCATGATTAATTAACTATAATTCATCCACTTTTCCTGCTTGGTTTGCACCGACCACCAATTCGCTGAACACTGAGAAAAGCAACTACTTAAATTAGAATAAGATGAGAATAACACAACCAGGAAATACTGTCAACAGACCACTTCCTAGATACATACGCTTGCATCACCACCACTATTAATGAACCCTTAGCTCTATGAAACTCACATTTATGAGTGGCCTTCATTAAAATTATATAATAATCAAAAAACCGACGGCACAATGGCAGTCGGCAAGTATCATACAATAATTAATTCACCTAGAATATAACCCCTAAATCAGTGATGGTGACACATAGGCTGTATTGATCCACTGGCGATCACTGCCTAGTTTCACATAAACTTGACCATTAATAGATTTCACATCAAAGGTCAAATAGCCGACATCCGTGTTGGTTATTTGGCCCGTTTTTTGGCCAGTTTGATCTACTAAAACGTTATTAGGCGCTACCCGGACGATTTTTGTCGCCATGTATGGGAAGGCTTCCAGCGAGGCCCACTGATTATGGCCTAGATCAATTGAATAAATGCCATCAGATTGGTTCACAAAATCAACTTGCGTAATCGCCCAATTCGAAATTTTCGTGTCTAATTTACCGATTGGCTGCGTCAGTTGCGGATCACGATAGAGTTGAATTGCTTTACCACCCGAAAAAGCAGAGCGATAAATGTAAGAACCCGGCGCAACACTATGATAAGCTGCCGTCGAATGTACATCTACCCATTGATTGTTACCCAAATCAAGTGCTAGTGCTTGACCCGCTTCATTTACAGCTACTTGAAAAGTCTGCCACTCGGTAATCTTTGGATCTAACCGACGTCCTGTATTTTGCGTCAATGCCGCATCAGAAAAAATTGGTTTTGCATTGCCATTTGAATGATAAATCGTCTGTCTAGGCTCAATTGTTACTGCCGCCTGAGCCTGGGTGACACCAACCAGACCGCTCCCAATCAGCAAAGCAATGCCTAATAGTAATTTTGGCCACTTCATTTTCTTGTCCTCCTGTAAGTCCTTAAAATGCTATCAAATTAAATGAAACCTGTCTGTCTAACACCTTTGATACCCGCATTTTAGCACCAAATTTAGCCCAAAACGAGTTTTAAGCCTTGACCTCAAATCAAGACAAAAATAAGCTACCAGAACGGTATTTTACCCATTGGTTATTGGTACCTAATTTGACATACGTCTCGCCATTAATTGTCAGCGCACCAAATATTTTATAGTTCATGGTCGCGGTGATTGCGCCAATGGTATGGCCTAATCGATCATACAAAGGCTCTCCAGCTTTAAAATAATAACTATCATTTATTAAAGTCACATCTTTAAATAAAACCCACTGATTTTGCCCTAGCTCGATTGCCCGTGTCGAATAGGTTCCTGAACCATAAGCAACACGCAAAATACGCCACTCACTTATACTCGGATTTAATTCACCAATTTTATTCAGACCTAAAGCATCACTATAAATTGGTACTGGCTTAGCCGCTGAGAACACTTCTAAAAAACGTGTCGGCTGACCTAATGACAAATTTACCCCATCAGCAGTCTTGACCCATTGATTATCTCCTAAATCTTGAGCCACAATATGGTCTTGAATTCTTGCTTCACGGATCACTTTCCATTCTGATATGCCAGTATTTAAGTGCTGCTTAGTTGCTACGTTTGTTTCTGGATCTGAATAAATTGGTGTTGGCTGATTACCTGAACTGAAAATGATGTTCGTCGCCGGTTGAATCGTCAAATCATTTTCAACTGCTGCGTTGACCGGCTGCGTGCCAATGATCAAAGCCCCCAAAGCAACAAATAACCCCATAAATCGTTTGCTTAACTTCATGCTTTATTGTATCTCCTGTCCGTCAAAAATTAATAAGGTGTGCCTGAATTATAGTAAGCCCATTGATTGTTACCGCCGATTCTGACAGCTATTTGATTATTTAGTAATTTAGATTCAAGAACTTTATAGGTATAATGCTGATCATTCTTTAAAATCGTAGTTACGTTGCCATTTTGATCATATAATGGTGTCCCCGTCATAAAATAAAAAACATTATAGATAGGTTCAGTAGTGCTGGTCAGTTTCCCGACCCATTGGTTGTCCCCTAAATCAAAAGAGAAACCATAGTAGTCGCTTTGATCTACATTAGAGACGCCCGTGATGCGCCAATGGCTGATTTGGGGATCTAAAGTACCAATTGCCTTGGTTAAATAGGGATCACTATAAACCGTTAGCGCACGACCACCGGAGAAATATTCTTTATACATACCATTTTCTGCTGAGTAGTTACGAATGACTTCAAGCCGTTCAGGGGTATACTGCACGACTTTGACCCATTGATTGCCACCTAGATCCACAGCAACTTTTTTGCCATTTGCATCAAGCGCCATCTTGAAAGTTTTCCAAGCATTGATTTTAGGATCCAGATTTTTGTGAAGCGGTTGTGTCAATTCGGGATCACCGTATAGCGCTACTGTTGCCCTGTCTGAATAATAGACAGCATCATCACTTTCAATTGTTAGAGCTGCATGAACGGTTTGGCTGCTAGTTACAATTACCCCAAAAACGATGAGCGCCCCAATGATTAATTTATTGAGTTTCATTTTTCTCCTCCTAGTACATTTGCACTATATCCTTAAAAAAAGTCCAGTCGTCATTTATCTAGCGCTGCTAAGGTTCTGCGCTGTTCAGAAGTAAGAGTATAGCATCTTCTATCCCCCACCTACCACCAGATAGCAACTCCTTTAGAAATACTTACAAAGATATAAAAATTTAAATTTAGCATAATAAAAAACACGATTCTCTCGTGTTTTTTATGAACTATTTAATTAAAGTCATTCATAGACATATAAGCCTAGTTAACCAATCCCAACAAATCTTCATAGAACTTAGGATAAGAGACGGCCACCGCATCAGCGTTTTCCAATGTAAATTGGTCTTTACTCAACAAAGCCGCCACCATCAACATCATAGCAATGCGGTGATCGCCATGGCTATCCAATTGTGCGTTCACCGCATGTAAAGGTGTCGGCCCAGTGATGACCATCCCATCCGGTTTTTCTTCAATATGCGCGCCCATTTTCCGTAATTCTGCCGTTACAGTGGCGATACGATCGGTCTCTTTAACCCGCAGTTCTGCCGCCCCAGAAATCGTTGTGACTCCTTCTGCTTGCGTGGCACAGAGCGCGACTAACGGTAACTCGTCGATAATACTTGGGATCATATCAGCGGTAATGTGCATTGCTTGTAATGACGCTGACTTAATTTTCAAAGTTCCCGTAGGCTCAAACCCACTATCCGCCTGTATGACTTGAATATCGCTTTGCATCTGTCCTAAGACTTCTAAGAAGCCAATGCGCGTCTGATTCAGGCCGACATTGAGCAAAATGACTTCACTATTAGGCAATAGTGTCGCTGCCGCAATGAAGAAAGCGGCTGATGAAGGATCGCCGGGAATTGTAAACGTTTGACCTGTCAAATTAGTCTGGGGTTTGATCTTTAACGCTAACCCTTTTTGTTGTATGTCGCCCCCAAATAAGCGCAACATGCGTTCTGTATGGTCTCGGGTAGCTAATTTCTCTGTTAAGGTCGAGGGCCCATCTGCCTGTAAAGCCGCAAAAATCAAGGCACTTTTCACTTGAGCGCTGGCTACGGGCAATTGATAATCAATGGCCTGCAAGTGGGTATTGCTAGCTACTTCAATGGGTAGATGACCAGCAGTTGCGGTCATTTGTGCCCCCATTTGTGTTAAAGGCGCCAAAACTCGACCCATCGGGCGCTGACTCAAAGAGGCGTCGCCAATAAAGCGCATGGGAAAAGGCTGTTTGGCTAACAAACCTAATAATAAGCGCGTGGAGGTCCCAGAATTCCCCATATCTAAAGACTGCTTAGCTGGCTTGAAACCATGAAAGCCCACACCCTCAATTGTGACGCTTGTCTCATCTCGACTGATCGTGACCCCGAGTTTTTCAAAAGCCCCTATCGTTGCCAGACAATCGGCGGAAAACAAAAAGTGCCGTGCAACCGTCCGACCTTTGGCTAGTGCACCAAACATGACGGCTCGGTGCGAGATACTTTTATCTCCAGGTACTTGACACGCCCCGTTCAGTTGAACAGGCCCTTTGGTTAATTTCATAGCCATATATCGATCTCCTTAATAATTTTTGAGTTCATTTTTATAAGCCTCGAATTGCGCTTTTAGGCGGGCCATAGCGTTGGCGTCAAACATTTCTAAAATGGCCTGAGCCAAAGTGATGGCAGTCATAGCTTCAGCCACGACTGCCGCTGCCGGAACTGCCGTCGTATCCGAACGTTCCACATTGGCTTGATAAGCTTTTTTAGAATGAATATCCACACTGCGTAAGGGTTTATAGAGTGTGGGGATCGGTTTCATCACTGCTGTCAGTTCAATAGGCATCCCATTGGTCATGCCACCTTCAAAGCCGCCAAGATGGTCCGATTGACGATAAAAACCTTGCTGCGCATCATAAAAGATCTCATCCATATCCCCACTGCCAGGATGATCAGCTAAGTCGAATCCATCACCGAAAGCCACACCTTTAAAAGCGTTGATGCCAACAATTGCCTGGGCTAACTGACCATCTAATTTGCGATCAGCACTAACATAGCTGCCCAACCCAGCCGGTACACCCGTGGCAATGACTTGAACAATGCCACCCAAGGTATCACCAGCTTTTTTAGCCTGATCAATGGCTATTTTCATCGCTGATTCAGCCTGATCATCAAACGTTCGAACGGCACTGATCTCTGTCTTAGCACGTAAATCAGCCAATGTTTTAAACGTATCTAATTTTGTTTGATCTGCTGCCACCGGGCCGATTTGACGCACAAAGCCTAAGACATCGATACCTAAAACTTGCAATAATTGTTTGGCCACACTACCCACAGCCACACGCATGGCTGTTTCCCGGGCACTAGAACGCTCCAACACATTGCGCAGATCTTGATGTTGATACTTCATGCCCCCCACTAGATCCGCATGTCCGGGGCGCGGCTTGGTGACTTGACGGACAGAATTTTCGGGTGTGGCTGGATCTGTCGGCGACATCACGGACTGCCAATGGGCAAAATCCTTGTTGGGCAGTTGAATCACTAAGGGCGAGCCCAAGGTCAATTGATGGCGTAGCCCTGCCGTGATTTGGACTTCATCTGTTTCGATCTTTTGCCGGGCACCACGACCATAGCCTTGCTTGCGACGCTTCATGTCTGCATTGATCTGGGCAATATCCAATTTTAAGTTAGCTGGCAGCCCCTCAATGATTGCGGTCAATTGAGGACCATGAGACTCTCCTGCTGTAAAATAACGCATACTTACCTCCGAAAAAGTTTTATATTTATTATAATAACATGAAAAATATATGAGAGTGTGACGAATGCTACCTTGGGTTGGTCAAAATAAAGGCGAACAACGAATAGCTCAAATGGCAAGCCCACCATTTGTCGTAATTCTTGTTAGTGCTCAGATGCTGAGCACCTTTTGTCTCACGCTCTAAATACGTTTAAAATTATAAATTGGTCTAGATTTAAAAATATCGATATACCAGTTTTCGTTCGCTTTTTCACAGAATGTGTAAACCTTACTTTTCAGAACTTTTATTGCTATAATAAGTTTAACTTTTTAAAAGAGGGTGTTTGTCATTCAGGAATTAGAACGTGAACTTTTACGAGAAAAGTACCCAACTAAAGATGCCATCACAACTGAAATCATTAATTTAAAGGCAATTTTAAATCTGCCAAAAAGCACAGAAGCTTTCATGAGTGATATTCATGGAGAATTTCCAGCTTTTGATCATGTACTGCGAAATGCTTCTGGGAATATTAAATTAAAAATCGAAGAACTATTTAATGGACAGATGACACCTAAAACCCAACAGGTATTTGCCTTCTTAGTTTATTACCCGACAGAACGGCTAGCGATCGTTAAACAACAATTCTCTTGCCCCGAAGATTTACATCAGTGGTATTTGGATACGTTTGATGACCTTTTAAAACTACTTAAATATTGTGCTACCAAGTATACCCGCTCTAAAGTCCGTAAAGCGTTGGCGCCTGAATTTGTCTACATAACTGAAGAATTACTTTATGGCGATTTCCATACCGCCGACAAACATGAATATTATGCCCAAATCACCGATGATATTATTCAGCTGCATTCGGCTGATAACTTCATTATCAGCTTATGTCACACGATTCAGCGGCTAGTTGTGGACCATTTACATGTTGTTGGTGACATTTATGATCGGGGACCAGCGCCCGATAAGATCATGGATCGTCTGATGCAGCATCATTCAGTGGACCTCCAATGGGGTAATCACGATATTCTCTGGCTAGGCGGAGCCGCAGGATCTTCGCTTTGTGTCGCTAATTTGCTGCGTATCTGTGCCCGCTACGATAATTTATCGATTGTAGAAGATTCCTATGGCATCAACTTGCGCCATCTTTCATTATTAGCAGAAAAATACTATGATGATAATCCCGGTTTTCGACCAAAATTAACTCAACCAAACGAGCAACCTTCTGAAGCAGAATTGAGACAAATTACCAAAATTCACCAAGCCATTGCGATCATTCAATTTAAATTGGAGGGACCAGTCATTGACCGCCGCCCTGAATTTAAAATGCAGCAGCGAAAATTACTCGATAAAATTTCTAAAGACCGTAAAACCATTACGATCGATGGCAAAACTTATCCTCTGATCAACGGCTGTTTCCAAACGGTTGATCCTAATGATCCCTACAAGTTATTACCAGAAGAACAAGAAGTCATCGACCAATTGACCGCTGCTTTCAAGAACTCTGAGAAGTTACATAAACACATGGACTTCTTTATGAAAAAAGGCAGTATGTATCTAACCTATAACAACAATCTTTTGATTCATGGCTGTGTACCTGTTGACAAAAAAGGAAATTTTGAAGGCTTGACCTTAAATGGCAAGCTATATAAAGGGAAAGCCCTCTTTGATCTGTTGGAACGTAATTTGCGGGAAAGCTACATTGATCCAAATCAACAGGATGATCTTGCCACTGATCTCTTATGGTACCTCTGGACTGGTCCTGTATCGCCATTATTTGGCAAACGCGTGATGGCTACCTTTGAACGCTATTTCATTGCTGACAAAGCCACTCATGTTGAAGAAATGAACAGCTATTACAGTCTCCGGCACGAACCTTGGTTTATTGAAGAAATGTTAGCTGAGTTTGGGGTCGATCCCAAAACTGGACATGTCATTAATGGGCATACCCCAGTTAAAAAGGGCCAATCCCCTATTTTAGCCGGCGGTAAGATGCTGGTGATCGATGGCGGCTTCTCTAAAGCTTATCAAAAAACTACCGGTATTGGCGGCTACACGCTACTCTATAATTCCTATGGCTTACAGCTGGTCACTCACCAGCCCTTTACTACTAGAGAAAAAGCCATTGCTGATCTAGCCGACATCGTTTCTACCAAACGCGTCGTCGAACAAGAATTAGCCCGCAAAACCGTTGCAGAAACTGATATCGGCACTGAATTGAAAAAACAAGTTAGACAATTAATGGAACTCTTAGCAGATGAATGAAAGAGCGTGAAAATTATCGGGTAGTTTTTGAGCACCAACCTAGACTTACGTTGTGGGTGCAGTATCCCACGAGTAAGGCGTCGTTGGGTGAAAAAACTGATGATTTGAGCGCGTTTAGAGCGTGAGTAAAGCTGGTTAGCTTTGGAGCACTAACACCAATTGTGCCGATGAAGTGTTAGCTTCAGCAAACAATTAGGGCTAGGTAACAAAGTTAGCTTTACGAACGCGTTTCGAACAAAGTGTGGGACAAAATACCCCCAGAAATTAGATCTAGAAGTCTAATCTCTAGGGGTATTTATTAGTGTTCAGCCGCTGAACATCTCATCCCATGCGCCCATTTTTTATTTAACAAAAGTGTGCTTAAATTCGGTCACAAAATCTGATGTCAAAGCTAGTGCCTCTTGCAGATAATGGTCAAAATCACCATAATTCTGATCGATCACGGCAAAGTAATGCTTTAAATAAGCTTGATCAACCAATAAGGCTTGTCCTAAAGCTTCTTTTTGCGCTGGTGTCATATCTTTGCCATAAGTCGCTATGATTTCCTGATTGGCCGCTTGACGAGCCGTATTTGTTTTGAGATAGTCCGCGAAAATGACTTGGTCACTGACACCCGCAATTTTTAAAATCAAGGCGGCCGCCACCCCCGTACGGTCTTTACCGGCAAAGCAATGAAAAACAGTCGGCTTCACATCGGTTACTAATGCCGTCAAGAACTGATGATATCCCCGTTTTGCTGAATCACTGACGACCATCTGTTCATACGTTTCTAACATGCCTTGGCGAACGTGTCCTTCCTGCGTCAACATTTCGCCCAAACTGGCATTGTTAGCCGTCGCATCGGCTAAAATATCGATCACCTGATACTCGGCGGTCTGCCAAATCTGTTCTGGTTGCTGTTGCCGTTCGTCAGCACTACGAAAATCCACGACGCGTTTGATGTTCAACGTATCAGCTAAATAAGCTGTCTGTTCTGCTGTAAGATCAACCAACTGACCACTACGATACAAAAGACCAGGCTTGATTTCACCACCAGTTATTGTGGGATAATGCCCTAAAGTTCGAAGATTCGTTAAGGTTACTGTCATGACCTTCAACTCCCTAAATTTAAATAAAACCCACCATTTATTGTGATTCTGGTGCGTGCGCTAAATATTTTTGGTGCACGTTTGTCACTCTTTCGAGTCGGCTTTCATTTTAACCGTTTGATTCAGCACCTTAGCTTGATCAAAATATTGAGAATTCCAATAGCTGCGAATCCCCCAAGCATAAAAGAGCAGGGCGCCGATAATAATGACCACAAAATCCCACGGATAATGGATCCAGTTCAAGCCATTAAATTCTTTACTACCGATCCAAGAAACGATGGAAATAAAGACTAGATAAATCAGTAACCAAGCACTCCCTTTGAGCTGCTCCCAAGTATGGGCCCAGCCGGTGCGCCATTCAAAGTATAGATAGAATGGAAACCCTAAGAAAATGACTAAAATGACTTCAATAGTCGTTGGCCATTTTGCCCAGTAAGTTGCTAACGATGCCAGCACAAACGCCAATGGTGCCATAAAACTCAAATGTTCCGACTTAATCGGCCGCTTGAATTTTGGCGCCATCTTCCGCAAAGAAACCACTGTCGTGGGTCCGGTCAAATAAGCAATCAAGGTCGACGTGGAAATAACCGCTGCTAACGTCCCCCATGACCGGAACACGGAAACCATCGCCATACTTAAGATAGCATTAACCAACATTGCTACGCGAGGGGTGCCATATTTTTCGTTGACCTTGCCCACAAAATGCGGAATATGGTTATTTTCCTCCATGGCGAATAATGCCCGAGCTGTTGACGCTACAAAAGAGACCCCTGTCCCGAATGGCGAAACGAAGGCATCCATGTAAAGTAGGACTGATAACCAATGAATCCCTAGCAAAATAGCCAGATCCGCAAACGGTGAATTGAAGTTGATGTGATTCCAACCATGCGCCAACATGCTTGGCTTCAAGGCCGTCACAAAAGTACTTTGTAAGAGAATATATAAAATTGCACTGATGGTTAAAGAAATCACGATGCCCCGGCCAATATTTTTCTGGGGATTTTTAATTTCATTACCCATATTGATCACCGTTTGAAAGGCATTAAATGAAAAGATGATCCCTGATACCGAAGTGGCCGCAAAAATTGGTGCTGAGCCAAATGGCATAAAAGCATGGATCGAGCTCCCATAATTACTAGGATGAAAGCTAGCAATCGTTAACATGATAATCGTTAATAGCGGCACACCGATTTTGAAAACTGAAATAAAGCTGGTAAACCGCGTTAATAATGAAACTGACCAGTAATTTAATAATGTAAATACGATGATAAAACCAAAAACGACCAACAAACCAGCATTAGTGATCGTGCCGTTTGCTAAAAAAGCATGAGTAAATTTTGCCCAAGACCAAGGCCAGGAGCTCATGTATTGTACGGCAGCCACAGCTTCGATGGGGATCAAAGTGATCAATGACACCCAATTGGCCCAAGCCGCAATGAAGCCAAGCAGCGACCCATGTGTGTATTGTGCAAAGCGACTCATGCCCCCAGACTCGGGAAACATTGTGCCTAATTCAATGTAATTATAAGCAATTACACCGATGACGGCCGCCCCGATCACCCAAGAAATAATCGCGGCTGGCCCGGCAACAGCTGATGCTTCCCAGGATCCAAAGAGCCACCCTGAGCCAATTAATGAGCCTAAACCTAACATGACCAGTTGAAACAAACCTATCTTATTTTTACTGTTATCCATATAACCTCCACCACTTATCTAAGTTGTTCCTGTTGACATACATCCATTCATAATTATCTTACTATTATTGTTGTCAAAATATAAATAATTCACACCCTAAGTTTAAAATTAAATAGGTTTTATGGTAACAAACTATATAAATAAGTCAAATCAGCTTATTTGTCCGTTTAAATTCGCCTTTAAATATTATTGGTGTTAATATGTAAAAAAATAATAAACAATTTAAACCTTTTTCAAGGATGTAATTTACACTTTCAGTAAGTTAACATTAAAATGGAGGATCTAACTATGCCAATTTATGAAGATGATCCCATTTTACGTCAGATCAAAGCTTTTGCCCAAGGCCTGGGTTATATTTTAACAGCTGGTAAGGGTGGCAATTCAGAAACCGAAATTGTATTTCCCGGGCAACAAGATGATCATTTAACCTATCAAGAAACTTTGCAAAAATCATTAGCGCAACATCAGTATCAAGTCAGTATCGAAAAACTCTTTCGGGTACGTTACGCCATAAGTGAGGAAAACTTTTTAAAATTAGGTCTTTGGTACGCCCAGCAGCTCAACCTATTATCAGCAGCAGAATTAAAGCAAGGTAACTTTAGCAAACAAGATATTCAATCTCTGTTAGATCGATTGCAAGCTATTCAGGAACAATAAAGTTGATCAAAATTTTAAAAAAGCATCCAAAGTTGATCTCTGGATGCTTTTTAATATGTGTCATTTAACCTATTTCAAAGAAACATCTTCTGCGGTCATTTTATATCAAAATAAAGCCAATGTCAGGGATGCATAAGAAAAGGATTAATTTGTTGTGGGTGGAAAGCCTTTAAAAAGATGTTTCATGATGTCTTGATGATTACTGTACAAACCAAACAAGGTGATTGTTTGATGTTCGTGATCGACCTGATAAGCCATTAACTTGTATGTTTCCTTCATTATTTCGTCCATCGCCTTATCACAGTCCTCAAATGGGCCTTTCTTAGCTTCTTTCACATCTTCCAGAAGCTTAAGTGCAGCAGTGAATCGATCATATGTCTCTATATCTACAACGGCATACTTACTATGACCATTTTTTGTAAGGAAAACTGGATTATTTGGTGTTACTTCGCTCAAGATTTTGTTGTAATTTCTCAATTCTGAAACGGGTTTGGCGAAATACCTACTTCGCCAGTTTTATGGCTGGTGCTGTAGTTTCGACTATGATTCAATGGCTAATCCAAGATTGCCCAGAATCACCAGCAGAAATGGGCAAGATCTTAAATCAGATGTTTGTTTTTTAATCTACCGACGGAGTGAGATAAGGATATTGTTTTTGGTGTACATTTAGGAAAATCGTTCATAACTCAAAAATGTGGCTGGGACAAAACTAACGTTTTGTTTTCAGCCACTATTTGTTCGTGAACAATTAAATTTTAAACGTGTTCTAAAAAGCAACACCCTCACCTAACAATGAATGACTCAAATGGAAAGCCCATCATTTTTCGCAATTTTTGTCAGTATTCAGGTGCTGAACGCCTTTTGTTATACTCTTTTTGACTATTCACTTATTGATGTTAAAGCTTTGGCACCAATATCGTTACGATAAATGAAGGGTGCTTTAATTTTTTCTTTCAAACTTGCATATAAATGTTGCCGGCAGGTTTGAATGTCTTTTTGGGTCGTCGTAAACATCAGCACGCGACCACCATGACTGACTAATTGACCATTCTGTGCTTGTACGCCAGCATAGGTCACGGTGATGTCCGCAGGCAGGTCTGTTAACTTTGGCAGCGGAATAGCCGCCATCGGCTTTTTAGGATATCCTGAAGCTGCTACCACAACGCCTAGCGTATAACCTGCTGCTGTCCATTGAATAACCGGTTGATGTCCTGCTAATAGTTCATGGATCAAAATATAAAAGTCACTTTTTAACTGGGGTAACAGCACTTGAGTCTCAGGATCACCCAAACGCATATTATATTCAATCACTTTGATCCCGGTCGTCGTCAACATTAACCCGGCATAAATCGTTCCAGTGATCGGCTGACCTTCAGCTTTCATGCCGGCAATTGTTGGCCGAATCACTTCATTTAAGGCACGTTCACTTAAATCGTCCGGCATCTGCGGTAAAGGACTATAAGCCCCCATGCCACCTGTATTTGGCCCTTTATCCCCGTCCAATAGCCGTTTATGATCTTGTGACAGCGGTAGCGGCACAAGATTATCATCATGCACAAAACACATAAATGAGAATTCTTGACCAATTAAGTAACTTTCAATAACAACTTGCTGTTGGGCATCCGCTTGATATAAAGCTGTCAATAAATCTCGAGCAGCCATAAATGTGTCCGCAATCGTCACACCTTTACCAGCCGCTAAACCATCTACTTTGATTACCAAAGGAAAAGTTTGCTTGCGGCAATAAGTTAAGGCGGCATCTAAATCCGTAAAGACAGCATAATCTGCTGTTGGAATATGGTATTTACGCATAAATGCTTTGGCAAAGGATTTGGAACTTTCTAATTGAGCTGCCGCTTGTGTAGGTCCAAAGATAGGTAACCGTTGAGCTTGAAAGGCATCCACGATTCCGGCACTTAAAGGTACTTCGGGCCCAACAAATGTGAGATCGATTGCTTGGTGTTGGGCAAACTGGATCAACCCAGGGAAATCCATTTCATCAATGGCAACCGTTTGGATACCATCATGGAGCATACCAGGATTACCAGGGGCACAGTAAACATCCGTCACCTGTTTACTTTTGAGAAACTGCTGACAAATTGCATGTTCACGACCACCGGCACCAATAACTAAGACTTTTGCCATGAGGGCCTCCTAATTAATGTTTGAAATGGCGCACGCCAGTAAATACCAAGGCCACACCTAATTCATCAGCTTTTTTGATAGAATCTTTATCTTTGATACTACCACCAGGCTCCACGATAGCTGTGATCCCATGGGCAGCAGCATAAGCGACACTATCGTCCATCGGGAAAAATGCGTCCGAAGCTAAGATGGCATCTTTGAAAGCTGGTTTGGTTTGCGCTTTTTCAATGGCAATTTTTACAGAGTCGATCCGATTTTGTTGTCCAGCGCCGACACCCAACGTTTGGTCTGCCGTGGTAACAACGATGGCATTGCTCTTCACATGTTTGACAACGGTTTGACCAAATTGCAAAGCTTTCATTTGGGCTTCTGTCGGCTGCTTCTTGCTGACAACTGTAAATTGATCAATCGTTTCATGAGTTTGATCGCCTTCCTGCACCAGAATACCACCCATGATCCCTGTGATTTCGCGATCAGCAGCAGCTTTTGGTTGGCTAAAGTCTACCGTCAGTAAGCGCAAATTCTTTTTCTTCGCTAAAATGGCAAAAGCTTCATCAGTATAGCTTGGGGCAATAATGATCTCTAAAAAGAGTTCGTGCATTTTAGCCGCTGTTTGCGCATCTACTTCTCGGTTCAAAGCGATGATCCCGCCAAAAATAGAAATTGGATCAGATTCATAAGCTTTATCCCAAGCTGATTCCAAATTGTCAGCTTCACCGATCCCGCAAGGATTCATATGTTTCAACGCAACCACTGCTGGCCGTTCTGTAAATTCAGCGATGATCTGCAAAGCAGCGTTCGCATCACGTAAATTATTGTAAGAAAGCGCCTTGCCGTGTAATTGTTTTGCGTGCACCATCGAATACGCTGGGGCCATTGGATCCGCATAAAACGCCGCTTTTTGATGACTATTTTCGCCATAGCGCATACTCTGCTGCTTATTATAGGTCAATGTCAATGTTTCTGGTTCAGGGTCAGTAGTAAAGTAGGCTGCAATCAAGGCATCATAAGCTGCTGTGTGTCGAAATACCTTGGCAGCTAATTGCTGCCGAAAAGCAGCGGATAAACTATCTTCGCGTAAAGCAGTGATAACCGCCTCATAATCTTGTGGATCGACCACGGGTACGACCGCTGCAAAATTCTTGGCAGCTGAGCGTAACATCGATGGCCCGCCAATATCAATATTCTCAATGGCTTGAGCTTGAGTGACCTCTGGTTTTTGAATGGTTTCTTTAAATGGATAGAGATTTACACAGACAAGATCAATCGGTTGAATGCCTTGTTCAGCTAACATCTGCATGTGTTCTGGGTTGTCACGTTTAGCTAGTAGGCCACCATGAACCGCTGGATGTAATGTTTTAACCCGACCATCTAACATCTCTGGAAAATGGGTCACTGCTTCAATATTAATGGCGGGAACGCCAGCATCACTCAAGATACGTAAAGTTCCGCCAGTGGAAATCAATTCATAATCTAAAGCAACGAGGGCTTTGGCAAAATCAACCAGACCAGTTTTATCAGAAACACTTAGTAAAGCTCTTTTCATGAGAATTAGACGACTCCTTCTGTAATCAATTCTTTAACAACACGAGGATACAATTGATGCTCAATTTGGTGAATGCGGTTTTCTAAAGTAGCTAAGGTATCCGTTGGGTCAATGCGTACCGTCTCTTGAGCGATGATCGGACCTGAATCAACCCCGGCGTCAATAAAATGAATCGTGACACCAGTTACTTTAACACCAGCTTTAAAGGCGTCTTCGATCCCATGAGCACCAGGAAAAGCTGGTAGTAAGGCTGGGTGAATATTCAAAATGTGGCCTTGATAAGCGTTCAACAAAGTTGGGCCAACAATCCGCATATACCCCGCCAACAAGATCAGATCGATATGGCGCTGCTTGAGCGCTTGTAACATTGCTGTCTCTGCTTGCGACTTGTCAGCATACTTCGTGAAATTTACATAAACACTAGGTACACCTAGTTCTTGACTACGCTGATGTACGGCAGCCTGTTTGCGATCATAGATCAATAACTCAATCGATACATCTGAGCGCCAATGCTGAAGCTGTTGCACCAAAGCCACAAAATTAGTCCCCGTTCCGGAAGCAAAAATAGCAATTTTTTTCGTCATATTTGGCTGCTCCCCGTGAAGATCACAGCTGCTTCTTGGCGGGGTACCACTTGTCCCAATTGATAGTAGGTTTCGCCTTGTGCTTGTAATATTGCTTCAACTTCAGCGCGCTGTGCCGGTTTGACCACTAACACTATACCAATGCCCAAATTGAAAGTTTGTAACATATCTTTAGCCGATAAGTGCCCTAGTTTTTGTAACCAGGTAAAAATTTTAGGTACCTGCCAAGCATCTTGGTCGATCTGGACGGCTAATTGATCTGGTAGGATTCGTGGCAAATTTTCCACCAAGCCACCACCCGTGATATGAGCCACACCAGTCAATAATTGCTGTTGCAATAACGGTTGTAACAGCCGGGCATATATTCGTGTCGGCGTTAATAAGGCCGTTGTGACATCAGTTCCTAGTTCAGGAATATCATCGGTTAACTTAAAGTTGTGATCTTTGAATAAAATCTGGCGCACTAAGGAATACCCATTGGAATGCAAGCCTGAACTCGGTAAGCCTAACAAAATATCACCAGCCACGACGTGCTCTGGCAGCAAGCGTTGTTCTTTCTCTACGATACCAGTGGCAAACCCCGCCAAATCGTAATGTTTAGGTGCATACATATCTGGCATTTCGGCTGTTTCGCCGCCAATTAAGCTTAAATCGCTCAATTCACAAGCCTTTTTAATTCCCTGAACGATAGCGGCAACTTGGTCGGGATCAACTTGATGAATGCCTAAATAGTCTAGGAAAAACAACGGCTTTGCCCCTTGAGCCACAATATCATTCACACACATTGCGACTAGATCCTGCCCGATGGTATGACAGTTATTCGCCGCAATTGCCACTAACAATTTGGTACCGACGCCGTCACTACCAGATACCAATACCGGTTCTTGGTAGCCACGAGGCAGCGCATAGAGGGAACCAAAACCACCCACACCAGCGAGTACATTGGCGTCTTGAGTCGAAGCGGTCATTTGCGCGATTTTAGCGACAGCAGCATCACCAGCAGCAATATTCACACCAGCAGCAGTATAGGCATCTTGGGTCATTAGGAAACCTCCTGTTTCAGTCGTTTCGGTGCTTTGACATGTAATCGTTGTAATTCTGCTTGTAATTCGGCTTCAAAGTCATAAAGTGGCGTTGGGTAGTCACCATTAAAATATGCCACACATAAGCCGCCATTCGGTGCAGTCGTCTTTAATCCTATCGCCTTGATCAAACTAGTTACGCTTAAAAAACCTAATGATTTAGAACCGAATGTTTGATTCATTTCTGGAATCGACTGATGGGCTGCGATCAAATCCTTGGTCGATTGAATGTCGATGCCATAATAACAAGGAAACTTCAAAGCCGGTGAAGCAATGCGTAAATGTACTTCTTTGGCACCTGCTTCAAGCAGCAGCCGCACAATATATTTACAAGTTGTGCCGCGAACAATCGAATCATCTACTAACACAACCCGCTTCCCCGCAACGACCCCACGAACAGCGGAAAGCTTCATCCGCACACTTCGTTCTCTTAGGTCTTGATTAGGTTGAATAAACGTCCGGGCAATATACTGATTTTTGACCAGACCCATTTCATAAGGAATCCCACTGGCTTCAGCATAGCCCCAAGCAGCCGATAAAGAGGAATTCGGTACACCGACCACAATATCAGCATCAGCTGGTTGCTCTTTAGCCAATAATCGGCCCATAGTTTTGCGCGCGTGGTGAACGTTGACCCCGTGGATATCTGAATCTGGCCGGGCAAAGTAGATATATTCCATTGAACAAACGGCCAGTTGTGTTTCTTTCGTGTAATAATCGACCTTATAGCCCGTATCGTCAATAATAATTAGTTCGCCAGGTTGAATATCGCGAATGATTTTTGCATTTACTGAGTCTAACGCGCAACTTTCACTAGCCACGACGTATGCTCCAGCAGTCGTTTGCCCCAAGATCAGAGGCCGTAACCCATTGGGATCAACAGCCGCATAGAGTTTTTTCTCGGTCATCAACAGAAAAGCAAAACCGCCTTTAACTGTACGTAAGGATTCCTTCAACTGATCTAGAAAAGCCGTATGTGAGGAACGCCGAAGTAAATGAATCAAAATTTCCGTATCAGAAGTGGTATGAAAAATGGCGCCTTCATTCTCCAAATGTTCTTTTAGACTAAACGCATTAGTCAAATTGCCATTATGTGCTAAGGCCATGTCACCATTGGAAAATCGAAACATTAAAGGCTGAATATTATCAAAATTTTTACCGCCAGCAGTCGTATAGCGCACATGCCCGATCGCTGCCCGGCCCGTCAGTTTTGCTAAGTTTTTAGGATCATTGAATACCTGGCTCAACAACCCTAGGCCCTTGTAATTGAGCAGTGTGCCTTGATCATTAGACGTAATGCCCGCACCCTCTTGGCCTCGATGCTGTAGGCTATGCAGCCCGTAGTAAGTAATATTACTGGCATTATCGGCACCCCAAATACCGAAAACGCCACATTCTTCATTTAAACTTCTTACTTCAGCAGACATGGCAAACTCCCTTCAAAAATCCCTTTAGCTTTAGGTAAATCGATAGTAGCTGTTTGGCTGTCTCCAGCAATGGTTACTTTTGTTCCACGTGAAACGTGACCAATTAGTTCAGCCTGCTTGACTTGAGCTTCGAAAGCTAGCCGCTGCTTAGGATCTACCGTCACAACAAAGCGTGACTGTGTTTCAGCAAACAGCCAAGCAAATGGGTGTTGCCAAGTGAGTTCAAGCCCCAATTCAGTTTTAGCCGCAAAGCAGCTTTCCAATAACGCTGTCATCAAGCCACCTTTAGAGACATCATGGGCGCTTTGGATCAAACCGGTTTTAATCGCTGCTAAAACAGTAGCTTGTATGTCCTGTTCATAAGCAAGGTCAAATGGGAATAGCTTACCGCTAATGGCACCGGCCTGTAATTTTTGAATTTCTGAGCCATTGAAATCTCCCTTGGTTTGACCGATCACATAAACGAGATCATCTGCTTTTTTGAAATCGATCGTTGTAATGTGTTCCAAATCTTCGATCAAGCCCACCATACCCACAACTGGCGTTGGGTAGATCGCTTCACCGTTGGTTTCGTTATAAAGTGAAACATTCCCAGAAATCACAGGGGTCTTGAGCATTTCACAAGCTGCCGACATACCAGCAGCTGCCTCAGCAAGCTCATAAAAATGATCAGGCTTTTCAGGATTGCCAAAATTCAAGCAGTCTGTAATGGCCAAGGGTTGGCCGCCAGTGGCTACAATATTACGTGCCGCCTCACTTACAGCGATCGCCCCACCAACTTTAGGGTCTAAATAGAGATAACGCGCATTGCCATCCATCGTCATTGCTAAGGCTTTACGCGTACCACGAATCCGTAGCGCAGCTGCATCGCCACCAGGTTTGACCACTGTATTGGTTTTTACTTGAGAATCATAAGTTTCATAAATCGCCCGTTTAGATGCAATCGTTGCTTGGCCGAGTAACTGATAGACCGTTTCAGCAAAATCTTGGATCTTCGGTTGGAATTGAGTAGTTGTCGGATTTTGTAAATGTGCCGGTAACGTCTTTTCCCGCTCATAGACAGGGGCATCATCCACCAACGCAGTCACTGGCACATCCGTTACTAAATGACCTTGATGATATAGCTGATACTGTTTACTTTCGGTGACATAACCGATCTTGACGGCATCTAATTCATATTTAGCAAAGACATCAAAAATTTCTTGTTCATAACCCTTGCGCACGCATAAAAGCATCCGTTCTTGAGACTCAGATAACATCATTTCATAAGGCGTCATGTTAGGTTCACGTGTTGGCACCTGATCTAGATTTAAAATCATCCCTGTCCCAGCCTTAGAAGCCATCTCCGCTGAAGATGATACCAGCCCCGCAGCCCCCATATCTTGAATCCCTACCAAAGCTGCTTGATGCTGCCGGATCACTTCTAAACAAGCATCCATCAATAATTTCTCCATGAATGGATCTCCGACTTGGACGGCTGAACGATCACTTTCGTTGTCATCGCTGAATTCTTCTGAAGCAAACGTTGCTCCATGAATGCCATCACGACCAGTTTTAGCGCCAACATAGATAATACTGTTTTCTTCACCGCGCGCTTGACCCACTTGCATATCGGCTTGATTCAAAATACCAACACACATTGCATTCACTAAAGGATTGGCCGTATAAGAAGCGTCAAAGGTCGTTTCACCGCCAACTGTAGGAATCCCAATACAGTTACCATAGTCAGCAATCCCTTTGACTACTTCTGAAACCAAATATTTCGTCCGTGGATCATTCAACTCACCAAATCGCAAACTATCCAAAATAGCGATGGGCTGAGCACCCATAGAGAAAATATCGCGAATGATCCCGCCGACACCTGTTGCTGCACCCTCATAAGGCTCCACGGCTGACGGATGATTATGACTTTCCGCTTTGAAGACAACTGCTTGACCGTCACCAATATCAACGATACCCGCCCCTTCGCCAGGGCCCTGCAACACTTGTGGGCCAGTTGTGGGGAATTGTTTCAAAACCGGCTTCGAATTCTTATAAGAACAATGCTCACTCCACATTACCGCAAACAAACCAGTCTCCGTATAATTTGGTAAGCGATCTAATAACCGACAAGCACGTGTGTACTCCTCAGTCGTCATACCCCAGGATTGATATAATTTCGTTGCTTGAATTTCTTTTGCCGTTGGCTCAGTCATCGTTGATTCGATCATAACCGGACTCCTTTAATTGAATTCACTCAAATTTGCTGTCTATTTCAACAAAGAACTTAATAAACGCTGCCCGTCAGTATTGCCTAAGATAGCTTCCACCGCACGCTCTGGGTGAGGCATCATCCCTAAAACATTACCACGTTCATTGCAGATCCCTGCAATATCAGCCACACTACCATTGGGATTATCTTGATAGCGAAAAACGATTTGATGATTTGCTTCTAACTGTGCCAACGTTTCTGCATCACAGTAATAGTTACCTTCGCCATGAGCCACAGGTAACGTGATCACCTCATCTTTTTCAAAACGGTTCGAAAAAGGCGTGTTAGGATTAGCCACTGTCAATTGAACATCTTTACAAATAAAAGCTAAATCCTTATTCTCATGCAATGCTCCTGGTAATAAGCCAGCTTCCGTTAAAATCTGAAAGCCATTACAAACGCCCAAAACTAAGCCGCCGTTATTGGCAAAATCAATGATTGCCGGCATAATCGGTGCAAACCGGGCAATGGCCCCCGTTCGTAAATAATCGCCGTAGGAAAATCCACCTGGAATCAAAACCGCATCAATGTCATTTAATTGAGTAGCTGTATGCGGTACATAGGTCACTTCAGCTTGTAATTGGTCTTGCACGGCATAATACATATCCGCATCACAATTAGAACCAGGGAAAACGATCACTGCAAAACGCATTAGGCCATCTCCACTTCTTCGATTTCGTAACGATAGGTTTCCATATTGACGTTGACTAACAATTGGTCACATAAGGCTTTCACAACGGCATCAACATCTTTCGTATCTGCCGCAAGCTGCAATTCAAAATATTTGCCCATGGTGACATTCTCAACTTGTGAATAGTCCATCCGATGTAGGGCCGCTTTGATGCTCTCGCCCTTGGGATCAAGAATCGAAGGTTTATAAGTCACATAGATTTTAACTAAGTACATTGGCATTTTGCTCCTTATCTTCAATACGATGTAAGACTTCCTGATAGGCTGGGATCATATCCCCTAACCCCTTACGAAAAATATCTTTATCTAAGGACTGCTGGGTTTTTTTATCCAACAAGCGCATATTATCTGGGGACAGCTCATCAGCCAAAAGAATCTCTCCTGAACTAGTCAAACCAAATTCCAGTTTGAAATCCACTAGTGTGATCCCCAATTGATCGAATAATTGTTTCAAAACTTGATTAACTAATAGGGCTTTGGTTTTCAAAGCTTCAATTTGTGCTTCAGTGGCAATCTCTAACGCCAAGATCTGCGCATCGTTGATAAAAGGATCATCTAATGCATCACTTTTGTAATAAAATTCCACGATAGGCCGGTTAAATTGCATTAGGTGCGGTACCGCGAATTTGGTTTCGAAATGCCCAGAAGCCAAGTTACGCAAAACTACTTCTAAGGGAATCATTTTAACTTTATGTAGCAATTGTTCTGTCGCTGAAACCTGCTTAATGAAGTGTGAGGCAACCCCGTTGGCCTTTAAATAATTGAATAAATGACTCGTGATCTGATTATTCAACGTCCCTTTATGGGCCACATTGACCTTCTTTTTGCCATTTCGCGCCGTGGCTTGATCCTTATAGACCGCTAAAATAACTTCAGGATCTTCAGTGGCATAGATTTTTTTAGCTTTACCTTCATATAGTAATTCTGTCTTAGTCAACGTTTGGCACTCCTTTATCTTGTTTTTCAAATGCTAAAGCAGCTGTGATCAAGGGACTGAGTTCTGGCCCTAGAATCGTCACATGACCTAGTTTGCGTTGCGGCCGAATCTCTGCTTTGCCGTAGTCATGAAAATGCCACTCTGGGTGCTGTGGTAATTGCTGCCGGGCAAGACTTAACTCTTCACCCAACAGATTAAACATTACAGCTGGTTGTATTTGCCGAATTTCTGGGATCGGCAACCCACAAATACTGCGAATGTGGGCTTCAAATTGAGAAACATTGCAGGCTTCAATACTATAATGACCAGAATTATGGGGCCGTGGCGCGAGTTCGTTGACTACCAGTTGATTGGCTTCAGTCACGAAAAATTCGATACCTAAAACACCGCGCAGCTCTAACCCTTTGGCAATCGTGGTGGCCGCTTGAACCACTTGCTGCACGATCTCAGATGATACGCGGGCAGGGACAATGCTGCGATGCAAAATGTGAGCCGAATGCTGATTTTCTGAAAGCGGAAAAACACGAACGTTCCCTGTTACTGTACGGGTCACCATAACTGAGACCTCTTTAGTAAAATCTAACCGCGCTTCTAAAATACAAGTTGTTTGGGTATACAGTTCCTGGGCAGCTGCATAATCACGAGCTGTATTAATATCAACTTGACCATGCCCATCATAGCCGCCACTCGTTGTTTTCAAAATTGCGGGCAAACCAACAGACCTCACAGCTGCTTCAAAACTATGGTCATCATTCACAGCCGCAAAGGCAACCGTGGGTAACTGATGTTGGCGTAAAAAATTCTTTTCATTTAACCGGTCAGATGTAATAGCTAATAGGTCAACACCTTGGGGCAATTGTCGGCTTGAAAGTGACTTAAGAGTTGTCGTAGCAACATTTTCAAACTCATAAGTCAAGACATCACAACGCTGGATCAGTTCATCCATAGCAGCTTGGTCTTCATAGGCAGCCACGATTTGAAAGTCGCTGACTTGAGCTGCGGGTGCATCTGGTGTTGGATCCAGAATGCCCACTTTGTAGCCCATACTTTTAGCACTTAAAGCCAGCATTTGACCAAGTTGACCGCCACCGATAATTCCAATGGTAGCAGGCGGTAAAATCACATCATTATTCAACAAGCTGCTCACTGCTTTCTACTGAGGATTGATGTTGGGTCTGACGAAATTCAAGTAGGCGCTGGGTAAGAGCTGTATCCGTCACACTTAAAATTGAGGCAGCCAATAGCGCTGCATTGCGGGCGCCTGCCGAACCGATCGCTACGGTTGCGACTGGCACACCTGCCGGCATTTGTACGATGGACAGCAACGAATCCAGACCATTTAATGTTCGTGTTTTTATTGGTACCCCGATCACTGGTAACGTAGTCTTTGCCGCGATCATCCCGGGTAAGTGTGCCGCACCCCCAGCGCCAGCAATAATCACTTTAAGCCCCTTATCACGAGCCTTATCCGCAAAATCCATCATTTCATCGGGCATTCGGTGGGCTGAGATAACTTGCTTAGAAAATGGCACACCAAGTTCAGTTAATTGTTCGGCTGCCAATTTCATCGTATCCCAGTCAGACTTTGATCCCATCACAATTGCAACAGATACCACCATCACGACCTCTTTTCTAATGTTTGTGTTTTCAGTCTAAAGGTCAACTTAATAATTGTCAATAGTTTTTACAAACATTATTACATTAATTTAATTATAATGTTCGTGTTTTGTTAAAATACCCGATTATCGCTATACTTTAAGCATCATTACTGTCCTACATAAATCCACGATGCCCTCAGGAGGAAAATTATGAGAACAATTTTAATTGCCGATGACAACGCTGACCTCCGCTTATTGGTCAAAAGGCAGCTATCTGAGCAAGGTTATACCATCTTGACAGCCAATGATGGCGCCCAAGCCGTTCAAGTTGGCACACAAAAGCCGATTGATATGGCTATTCTAGATGTTATGATGCCAAAAAAAGATGGCTTCGCTGTCACCAAAGCCATCCGTACGCAGAAAAAAGAACTCCCTATTTTAATTTTGACCGCTAAAAGTGATATTTTTGATAAACAGCAAGGTTATGAAGCTGGGGCTGATGACTATTTAACGAAACCCTTTGATATCCGTGAATTACTATTTAAAATGCAGGCTCTTTTCCGCCGTTACCAAGGTGATACCCAAACAAAGCTTACCGTGGGCGACTTGATTTTAGACAGCAATAACTACAGTCTGACCAAGGGAGATCAAGAGTTGTTCTTGCCCCGTAAAGAGTTTGAAGTGTTAGAAAGTTTAGCGCAACATCCCAATCAGATTTTTAACCGGGATCAATTACTGACTAACATTTGGGGGGCAGATTACGAAGGCTCTGACCGTACCGTAGATGTCCATATCAAACGGCTGCGCGATCATCTTGCCGATGATCAAACTGTGCGTATCGTTACTGTTAGAGGCTTAGGTTATCGCCTCGAGGTGCAGGGATGAGCATATTTAAACGCAGTCTTTCCCACAAAGTTATTATGTGGACCTGTCTCATTTTGATTTTTAGTTTTGGCATTGGTTTCTTGGTAGCCAATCAATACTATCATCACGTCCTAAAGCCCAAAAATGATGCTAAAATAACTGCCATCGCTAAAAATGTCCAACGCTTTTATAACCACCTTCCTAAAAATGAAGGTCCGAATTATCTTAAAAGTGTTGCCAAAACCGGCTATGATTTAGCGGTCTACACGAACAAAGCCCAGCCCCACTATTACGGTGAACCCTTTCGCATTGCTCAGCTTAATGCCAGTGCCCGTGAACAAGTCCAATCTGGTCATGTTTATCATGGGATTCGTCAGTATGACCACGGCCCACTCATCACCGGCTTTTTTGCCAATGATATCCATAATACGATCGGTGTTCCTTTAAAAAATAAGCAAGCCCTCTTCATTCGACCTAATGCCAATGCCCAGTTTGGTGAACTCCGCGGCTATCTTGTGTTGATCGGTGTGATCAGTGGCTTGCTGGGTCTTTTCCTATTGATCATTGTGGCTGAACGGCGCCTCGTTCATCCCCTCAAGCAATTGACTCAAGCAACCAGTCACATTGCTAGCGGCGACTTTCAAGTTCATTTGGCCGACCATGGCAGCGATGAAATTGGTCAATTAACCACTAGTTTCAAAACTATGACACAGCAATTAGCGCAAGTAGAGCGCAGCCGTAATGAATTTGTGGCTAATGTCTCCCACGACTTACAATCTCCCCTAGCCGCTTTAAATGGCTATGCTGACCAGTTGGCCGATGCGAAAATCAGTCCCCAGCAGAAAGCGCAAGCTGTTGAAATCATCCGGTCTGAAACCAAACGACTCTCAGCTTTAACGAAAAACCTCCTATTGTTAGCAACACTAGATCAAGAAGCTACTTTGGACTTTCAGCAAGCCATTGAGCTGGATCAGCAATTACGTGAAGTCATTCAGACCTTTTCCTATCAATTAGATGAAAAAGATCTTTTTGTGGACGCCCATTTAAAAAAAGCGACGATCACGGGGAATCAGGATTTACTATTTCAAGTCTGGCAGAATCTACTAACTAATGCGATCCGCTACGCGCCGGCCGCGAGTGACATTGTCGTTCAATTAACAACAACTGCCAATGAAGTTGCCGTGGCGATCACCAACTTTGGTCCCCCAATCTCAGCGGCTGAGCAGCAAAAGATCTTTGATCGCTTTTATCAATCGGATCAATCCCGCGCGGCTCGCAATCATAGTGGCCTAGGTCTCGCCATCGCCTACAAAATCATTCAGCTCCATCATAGCCAATTAATTGTCTCCAGCACAAAAGCTGCCGGGACCACCTTTACGGTGAAATTTCCGCAAAAGTGACAACTTGTAACATTTCGTTCATATTCAGTTAACATTCCCCCGTTATATTAGAATCATCGAAGGCCAAGCGAAAACGTGAACTAAGCATGGCACAAACCAACCAGTCAAACGCAGCTTGGTTATCATTGGATTCAATATATAGGGGGAATTGTTATGTTTCTTGCTTTAAGAGAATTAAAACAACAAAAATTAAGATATGGTCTCGTCGGTCTAATTATCTTTTTGATCATTTTCTTGGTACTCTTCATTACCGGATTGGCTAATGGGCTGACCAACGACACCACTTCCGCATTAGAAAAAAGCCCGGCCGAAACCTTTGTTTTACAAAAGGGCTCTGAAAATCGACTTAACCGATCTAAAATTTCAACGGCTGATGCCAAGAAAATTCAGGATCAAGTCGGTGGTACCGCAATGAACGTCCAACAAACCACCGTCCAAAATAAAAATAATGCGGACAAGAAAACTGACGTGGCCTACTTTGCTATGAATGCCAACAGCAGCTTTGTACCTACAGCCACCAATGGCAAAACTTTAAGCAATCAAAAAAACGGCATCATCGTCAGCGATAAATTAAAGGAAAACGGCTATAAAGTCGGCAGTGTCCTCAAAGATAGTATTTCTGGTAAGAACATGAAAATTATTGGTTTCGTTAATAATCTTTCCTACGCCCATACGCCGGTAGTCTACATGTCCACTAAGCTCTACCAAACAATCAGTCCGCAAATGGCCCAAGGTTTGACTTACAATACAGTCGCCACTAAAAGTAATGCCAGCAATCTAGACTTGACTGGCTTTACCAAGTCAGCTAAAGCAACGATTATCGACAACATTCCGGGACATTCTGCTGAAAGTGGCTCTTTGACCATGATGATCACGTTCTTATATGTCATCTCCATCGTGGTTCTAGCGGTCTTCTTCTATGTCATTACCATTCAAAAACTAAGAGAGTTCGGCACGTTAAAAGCCATCGGGACATCAACCAGTTACCTCGCTCGGAACTTGATCTATGAAATTGGTCTGATCACACTTGGCGCCATTGCCATCGGTAGTCTCGTTATCTTCGGCCTCAGTTACGTCATGCCAAGTGGGATGCCATTCATCATGGGTGGCTCAACCATCGCCTTCACGGCCGGTATCTTTATCGTTGTCGCCGTCATCAGTTCACTTGTATCCCTTGTTAAAATTGCCAAAGTTGATCCCGTCAGTGCCATTGGAGGTAACGCCTAATGAAAACAATGAATCAAGATATTCAAACTACAAATAGCTTAAGCATGAACCATGTCATCAAATATTATCAAGATGGTCAAAGTAAAATTGAAGTCTTAAAAGATGTCAGTCTTTCCGTCAAACCAGGTGAATTTGCTGCAATCGTTGGCCCTAGCGGTGCTGGTAAGAGTACCTTGCTTTCCATCGCCGGTGCACTCCTGACCCCATCCGAAGGGCGAATTACCCTTGCTGGTCAAGAAGTGACCGAACTTAGTGCCAAAGCACGAACCCAATTACGGCAAAAAGAAATTGGCTTTATTTTTCAAAACTCCGAGTTGATCCCCTACTTGACAGTCGAAGATCAGCTCCGTTACGTCACTAAGCTGGCTAAACTTAAGGTCAGTGATCAAGATATTGTCAACCTCTTAGATCACTTGGGCTTACGTCATCGCCTAGACAACCTGCCTGGCCAACTATCTGGTGGTGAACGCCAACGGGTTGCCATCGCCCGGGCCTTCATCAATGATCCCGCCATCATTTTGGCTGACGAACCTACCGCTAGTCTAGACTCTACGCGCGGTCGACAAGTCGTTGAAATGCTCGCCCAAGAGACCCATACCAATCATAAAGCTGCAATCATGGTGACCCATGATGAACGCGTGTTGGATCTAGTTGACAAAATCTATGAAATCGAAGACGGCAAGTTGACGTTAAGATAGATAGGTTATGGTCAAATATAAAAAAACAGCTAACATGAAACGAACAATCATTTTGTGTTAGCTGTTTTTAGTTTTAAACGATGCGTTTTCCTTTGATGACCTACGCACGTGACAACATTATTGTGTTGACTTAATAATTTGCCATTCAACCTCGCCTTTATACTGCCCTAGTTTTTGTGAAGCCTTTTGTGCTCTCAATTGAAAATCCCCTGGTTGTATTTGTGAGGTGAAGTCATAATCCTGATAGGCATTATCGCTGCTATCGGTTTGTCCTGTTGGCCGCGTCAAAACAAAACCATTCGTGATAGGCACAAAATCACCACCATGATTTTTGATGAACATAATATCACCAGTATCGGCCTGCAAATGCTGGCCATTATTACTCATATTATTATCTTTATACTGAACGTTCAGGGCAAATGTCGGGGTTGGTTCATCACTCTTGACAACCAATGCACCGGCTGTTTTTTCATTCGAATAGGCTGTCTGTGACCCCACAACATGCTTCCCAAAATCAATTAGGCTTGGGACTTGCGTGATCGATGTCGTAGTGTAATACAGCCGCAAGCGCGCAGACTGATCTGGGTAGGTGGAAGCGTCAGTTAAATAATCCCCTGAAAAAGTCGCATCATTCCAGAAATACTTCCCCACATCTGGATCTGTGTTCCGATTAAACACCCAGTCACTCGTAGGTAAGGCTCGCTCAATATATCTAAAGGCTACATATTGACCCGGCTTAACACTAACGTCCGAACCAAGATTCAAATTAACCCCTTTTGGATCAGCGGCACTATAAGAGACCATCGGCACTGGCTGCCAAGCATCAGGGTCAATATGGCTATCATTTTGGATTTGGTACTGTGCAGAAACCGATAATTGGGCATTCAAGAAGTTCATTAATTGTGAATTGCTTTGCGAACCCGTTGCTATTTCTAGACCACCTGTTTGATTCAAATGCTTGGTATTATTTTCGTCTGTCTGGATCCCCACATTTGTATATTGTGTTAAATCACCGGTCACTTGCGCTTGTAAAAGATAACGGACAGGTACTTCGCCCGCATTCAAATCGCTTAGTGCTTGTAAAATAGTCCACTTGCTGTCATCACTTTCTGGACTTGAAGGATTATTACCGGTATAAACTTGATTTTGCTGTTTAACATTCGTGAACGATCCAATCGGAATCGAAACTTGTGCTTTCGCAGTGTTGGTTGTCACTTGAACCCCATTGATCGTGGCTGTTGCTTGATTTTCAATTGTCTTGTAACTTTTACCATTAATCGTTGTTGTTGGTAACGTACGCCAATCATCGTTACTAATATTTAGTTTTCCGGGAATAACCAAGGTATACAATTGGTTATAGAATGATGCTTGACTCACATCTTTGGCCGTCGCCGTAATTTGATTCTGCTGCACGCTAATATTGAACAAGTTTGAAACATTTTGTCCATCGACCGACTCAACTTTTACACCGCTAGGATCAACTGTGACATAATTAGGTACTGAGTCTTTGAGGCTATAATCACTGTAATAACCACTATTATTCTCAAAGGGAACCGTCTGCTTCACTTGAAAAATAGGGGTATTCGTCAGCGGTGTGTCATTTGTTAGACCAACTGCTACTGGATCAGGTGTGGCAATATTTGTTAAAGCAGAAGATTCGAAGTTGATTCCGGCTGCAGTGTTACCTCCAGTGTCTTTTCCAACCGATTCATAACCATATTGAAAATCAGGCTGATTCGAGTAAGTGACGGTCATTTTGGTTTCATCACCATCAGAACCACCCTTTAGATCACCTGAAAATCCGGTTGGATCCATACTATTGTCAAAGAATATGTGATAGCCATTATTAGCATCTGAACCGGATTGTTTTAAATAAAAAAGTTTATCGATATAACGCTTATTAATCAATAATTTCTTCAAATTATTGATCGTTCCAAAATTCCAATAACCGGAGATAGTTAGTGGCTTCCCACTATCATCATAGTAAGCAACATCACTATTAATGCGCCACTTAGTAGAAAAATTATGGATCCGTAAAGATAAGAAACTTGTCCCATCGACCCCAATGCCACCTGCGCGGGATGGATCAGCTGTATCGGTATTACAAATCACATGTGCTTTAATTGTAACGTTCTTACCATTATAAAGACCAACATTGGTATAGGTTACAGTTGCCCCAAAAGTGGTCACACTATTATTTGCTGGCCTGATCAGCAACATTTTCCCTTTTTGGCCGCCATAGCCATCATCACCTGTATAAGATACATTTGAATTTGCATCAGCCACATAGGAAACTTTGGTACTGCTGGTATATATCGGCCGAAAATAATGATCTTTGTCAATAAACGTACCTTCCCCTATTTTAGATAACCCCTGTGACCCAGGATATTGGTCGATCGTCGCTGGGGCTGCAGCCGCTAAAAGCATTACTTTATTTGATAATACTGAATTTAAATCAGACGTTTGCAGCATTTGTTGGTGGTTTGTCTGACTGTTATTGAGTTTATCAAGAATATTGGTTGGGATATCTGCAGATGTCGCGGCCTGAACGCGTGTACTAGAACCTAGTAGAATTAATAAGAAAAATATGATAACAGCAAATAAGCCCACACTTGTTACGCGTATACTACCCTTTAAAGTATTCATAATCTATTCCCCCAAAAGAATATCTTCAAATAAACTAACCGCTAGATAATTTCAACTCATTCTAAATTTATGTGATAAACCGATAGATATAACTATATTTATTTTAAACCAATTTATGAGTACTTATGTTCAATATAACAACGAAATTATTACTAATATTGAGTTTTCTGGAGAATTGGTTTTTTATTCTTACTGCGGAACATTCCTATAATTGTGCTTTTAAAAATTACCACCTATTGGCAAGTAGAAATTTCTACGATGCTATAAGTCAATATTTCCCATTGTTTAATAAATTTTAGGTAAAAAAATAAGGTGCCGGTAGACTGACATCCACCAACACCAAAAAGTATAGAACTTCATTTAGTAAGCCCCATCAGAAGACAAGACCGCATAAAATGTTTTAAAAAATATTTTCAAATCAAATGCAAAGCTATAATCATTAATATAAATCAGATCTAATTCCACCATTTGTTTGAAGCTCAATTTGTTTCGCCCAGAAACTTGCCATAAGCCCGTGCATCCCGGTTTAACTTGGAGTCTTTTCATATCTATCAAGCTATAATTCCTTACCTCACGAACTAAAGGCGGTCTTGGCCCAATAAAAGACATATCACCCTTCAACACATTCCATAATTGGGGTAATTCATCCAAGCTATACTCCCTAATGAAATGACCAACGTGGGTTACCCTAGGGTCATGTTTCATTTTAAACATGGCACCGTCAACTTCATTATACTTAATTAATTTCTTAATTTTTTTATCTGCCCCAACAACCATGCTGCGAAACTTATACATATTAAATCGTTGCCGCTTAAAACCAACACGAACCTGTGTATAAATCACTGGACTTTTAGGATCTTCAATTTTTATAAGCACTGCAATAATTAGAAAAACAGGCGATAGGATGGTTAATCCTGTAACTGCAATAGCGATATCAAAAATCCGTTTCCCAATCCTACGATAAAATTGATGCTCCAATTCAGTGTAACTGGTATCTTTGTCAAAATTCACGTCCCTTTGCATCTCAATCCTCCCCAAAGTACTATCAAGTAATTAAAATGTTGCTTTACAAAGTAGTTATTAACCAGTTAACTAGTTCATTTTCTTCCTTAACACCTAAACAAAACTACCTTATTTTAACATTTAAATAAATATTGTGAAACTTAAGCAGCCACTAATGATCCAAAAGTCTTATAATACAGATTATACACAAAAAACAAGCTGAGAGAATCCATATTTTGATAATTTTCTTTTATTTATATCAGCATAAGGTTGGATGCAAGACAGTATTAAAGTACTTTACAATCGATTAATTTACCCACTGAAAGCTGTTAAAAAATCTCACAACAATCATGATTCAAACTTACGGTGCTTCTTATTAAAAAAGTTAACCGTACTGACAAGTCCTAAGAAAGTCCAAGAAGCCACTGAAACAGCCGTACACAGTCGCTCCCAAGAGGAGTCGATATACTTTAAAACAACTTTAGTTCTTTTGTCAGCTGATTTGAACTGGATAGTTCCGCGATTAGAAATATTTTCTTTATTAATTTTTTTGTGGTTAATAAGAACCTGGTCATTATGTATGTAGACCAAGGGTAAATCTATATAAGTTCCAATCTTATTTCCACTCAAAATATATTCAATCTTGTTTGGAGAAACCTTTCTTTCCTTTTCAAATACACTAACATATTTATGATTTATAACTACTTTATTATCCATAATACTAGGACCATATGAAACTGCTGCGTTAGGAAAATAGTCTAAAGTTGAACCATTCCAATAACCAAAAATATTTTCAAAATTTTTATCTGTTAGTCTATACTTTATTGGTAAAATACGTCTACTCTGTTCAAAATTTGACAATTTGGAATAAGGCTTGACTTTACTTTTATTTGCACTTAATTGGTTAAATTCACTTCTTTGCTTCAAAATAGATCGTCCATGCACCATAGTCACACAAACGGGAACAAAAACTAGACAAGTGATTGAAACAAGGGTTAATAGTGGGTACTGCTTTCCCTTATTAATACGTTGTATCAACATCACACCTAGTAGTGATGCATAAGAAGCAACAAAAACTGTTGAAATACCTAATAACCGATATGGAAATTGTAGAAACCCAATTGGCGTACTATTAAATAGCCCCCACGGTACTAATGAAGTTGTCAAAACGACAAGCAAAGCACCCACGATATAAATAAACCGCTCTTTTACGGAAACGTATTTAATAAAAATCCACCCAAAAAGAACAACAAGCATCAATACCGGCCCAATAATTGCCCAATCAGCAGCATCTACTTGTGCAAACTTATTTCCGTAATAAAACGAATAGGTAAATGCCCTTTCTATCGACTCATATGGTCCTTTTATTAGTACAAGGCCCTTAAATGGCATATGTAGATCATTCAAATGTCTTTGTTCAAGCATTGGTCCCCAGAAAATCATACTTAAAGATATATTTAGTAACACGGACCAAAATAAACGCTTAAACCTTTGAAATTTATCTTGAATTTTCCAAAATAGCATAATAAATAACAGAGCCAAAATAACTATTAGAATAGCAAATGTCAATACATGTGTAAATAATACCAATGAAACAGAGATACTAAGTAGCTTCCAATAATGCTTATCTCCCCATAATAATTCATAAAAACTAAAAAATACTAATGGTAACCAAGTTAGACACAATGCTTCTCCTAAGACGAACTGGTCAAACATATCATGAAATCGGTAGGCACTAAATACATATATGACAGAAAATATAATTGCCCGAACTTTGTTACTTGAAAATTTCACCATTGCATAATATGACGTGATGAATGTTAAAACTGTGTACAAATAAATACCTGCATAATAAGCAGACACACCGCCAGGAATTATAAACCTGAGTAATGCAAATGGATAAGTTCCAATCCATGGATAGAAAAAATTAACACTCCCTCCTACCTGCCTAAAAGTAAATGTGCTGATTCTTGGTATAATAACGCCCCTTCTTAAATCTTGATACAATTCCTCAATACGCCCCAAATGAAATGGCAGATCTCCACCATAAGCATTCAGAGCATGCGTTTTTACAAATGGATATAAATATATAAGGGACAAAATACACCAAAAGGATAATAAGAGAAAATAATATATAATCTTGTGTTTATTGATGTTACTTCCAATGCTAGCTAATTTAAAATTCAATTAATGTTTTCCTCCCAATAACTACGTAATAGTCTTTCGAATATTGTTTTTAATTATAAACTTCTGCTTTACCTTTTTCTCTATTTTAATTTGTTCAATAGGTTCTGAATCGTCATTTAATAGCTTTTATTAAGTGTCATTGATATTTAATAATAATTTAATTAAAAGCGTTGTTTTGATATCCCGTTTTTCTAACATTGCACTGCATATAAACGATTGATAAAATTAAGATATACAATCATAAATATAAGCATCTTACGAGGTAAATAATTATGACTTTTTATGACATTCAAAATAATAGCAATACCAATGGTACAGCACTTTTCCAAGAAATCGTCCTCAAAACGAGTAGTAATGGAAAACCCTTTGCCAGCGGTTTTTTAGTGACTAAAGAAAAACGCATTCCCTTTAAAATCTGGGATGCATCAGATACTGCGCTAACTTTCAATAACAAAGTTGTCGACTTCAATGGGAAACGTAGTGACTACAATGATACCGTTCAATTCACCATTGATGAAAATAGCCTTAGTTTAAGTGATAATCAGAATTTAGCAGACTTTCTCCCTAGCTCCTATTGGGATATCACAACTTTAAAAAAAGATATCCGTTATTTTGTAGAAAAAATCACTGATCCGGATTACAACAAAATCGTCAACGATTTGTACAAAGAAGTCGCCCAAGATATTCCTGATCCCCTATTTGATATGCCTGCAGCAATTAAGATGCACCATGCCTTTATTGGTGGACTGTATACCCATGCCATATCAATGTGTTTCGCCGCTGAAGGCATTTTAAAGAATACAATTTATAAAACTGATATTAACGAGAGTCTGCTTTACGCTGGGATCTTGTTACATGACCTTGGCAAAGCTTATGCTTATACTAATAGTACAGATCATGAGGAAAGCAAGGCTGGGAATTTATTAGAGCACATTGCTATTATAGACGGTTTAATCGTCAGCGAAGGCATTCAAACATTTGGCTTAAGTTATGGCGAACTACTTAAAAATGAAAAGTTCCTACTACTTCGGCATCTTGTTTTGTCACATCATGGCCGTTTGGAATGGGGCGCTGCAATTAAACCAGCAACACCAGAAGCTACATTACTACATCAGCTGGATCTAATGGACTCACGTATGGAAATTATGCGTGAGGTTTATGATGACCAAGAAAGCGGAAGCTTTAGTGACAAAGTGTTTGGTTTGGATGGGACTAGGTTGTATAAAAACAGATCTAGTGAAGTGTAAAATAACTCTGCTACTTAAAAGTTAATCCCAGATTATTCACTGTATGTATATAAAAAGCGCTACTCGTTAAACCGCGCCGTTGTTTTTCATTATAGTGCTTCCCCTAAAGGGTGAAACACAGGTTTCCTAAAATGTTACGATTTAAGTGTCCATACCACATCACAAAACAAAGAGGGAAACACTATGAGTAGCTTTCAACGGACGGCCTTAAATTTTAAATCAAAAATTATTCTGAACTCGAGTAGTCAATTCTCATCATTTGGTAATTTCACTAATAAAGCTCGGACGATTCTCAGCACATTAGCAAGACCATGATCCATGATCAATTTAAGTCGGGGACACCCAGGATTAAAATTACTTTTCCGAATTTTAAATAATGTTCAAAACCTATGACTCGATCTTAAAAAATTATCCAGTGAGGGCTTATATAGCTTACCCTAAAATCCCAACCGATATGATTTATTTTAATTTCTATAAATTATGCGTTATTTATTTTGAAAAATAATTTTAATTTATCATTCAAAGCTAAAAAATAGACCAATTTCGGAGAAGTCTCAACTATTTTGTCTACCTCATGCCACCCATGAATAATTCAGGTTATTGCATCTACATAATATTATCTATGAATACCCTGAGATTCAAAGAAATTATTTAATTAATTTGAATGCTTTCTTGAGCATATATATAAAAAGTAAATTATCTTGATTAAGTATTCTTAATATTTTATCAAAAGTAGACGAACTCACTTGACTAATCAATCCCCATAATCTTTCACAGAGAAAATCTGATTTCCACCTTGATGAATGATTTTCTTTAAGTAATAAATTCAACTTCTGAATTATTAATAGCCTTGATTGTCTTTGTTTCGCATTTCGATTGCTTACCGTCATAATTGAGTTTGCTCGCATTCTATGTATTAAGTAATCATGCTCCAAAAATCCGATTAACTGACAGTTAATCAACAATTCGGGTGTAAACAATTCATCCTCATTTAAAATATTAGGCATGAATTGAATATCATTTTCGGTTAGAACTTCTCTTTTAATAAAGAAAAACCAAGGTGGTATTCTAGCTTGTCTAGAAAAAAGTTCGCAAAAACTCTTTGAATCATAGATTTTATTTGCTTTAAATAAAGTATTTTTAAAATATTCTGTTTGATCTCCCACACTTGCTTTAACACTCATATCTTCATAGTACAATTTACAATTAAAGTGAACAACATCAAGGTTATTCGCTTCAGCAAAGTTAAAACAGTCATCTAACATATGATCAATTAATACGTCATCTGAATCAAAAAAGTAAATATATTTTCCCCGTGCAATTTTTAACCCTGTATTTCTTGCAACAGACGGTCCTTCGTTTTGCTGACGTATTAATTGTGCATAGTCAAGATTATGAATTTTCCTCTGAATTATCTGAACAGTCTGGTCTGTACTACCATCGTCAACAAAGATTACTTCTTTATTTTGAAAATTTTGAGCTTTCAAACTATCGATGGCTTCACTAATGTATGAACTTACATTATAGCAAGGTACAATAATTGAAACATCTATCATTTTCCCCTCCAAATATACTAACATTAGATATATAACTATATATTAATCTAGAATTTCATTTTTATCTCTACTAATTCATTAAAGATGGTGTGATATGGTAACGTCGCACCATAGTTATTAATATATATTTGTTGAATAAATATTGCAATATACATTATGATGAACAGAAAACTCATAGATATATAATTTGATTTACTATCAACTTTTCTAAGCAAATTGGGTATTAATACCATTTGAATTGGCATAAACATCCAAATAATTCTTGCAGAGAGAGGTATTTGAGCGGATGTTATACAAACTAGCAGTGCTAAAGCTTCTAAATAGAATGACACGATATCTAAGCGAGATAGTGCTCTTAACTTACTTTGTCTTGACAAGACGATAACCGAAAAAATATAAACAATGGCGTTGCAAATTAAAAATACTGTTGTCAACTTACCCGTATCAAACCCTGAATTAAAATAGCCCACATATAGGTTTAAAGCGCTCAAAGTATAAAAAGTTAGTTTTCGAATCACATAAGCCAATGGTAGTGCACTAACCAATAACAACGATGTTAATTTCGGTTTAAATTTAAGATAGGTAATTAAATAAATTGGCACAAAAATCACTGCCGATTTATGAAAACCACACGCAACTATAACCCAAAATAAATATATAAATAGGCGCCGTTGAACTATATATTTTATGGCATACAAAAACACACAAATTGCTATTGACTGCCGCATCATGTTTAAGGACGTATTATAAAAAGTGATCGTAATAAATATGAACACACCCCATGCAATCGAGGTGGAATTGTCATCAACAAATTTCAGTATAAAAACTAGTAAAATCAAGTGAGTGAATACATAGAGCCATTGATAGTTATGTAGTATAACAACTGAAAAATAAGCAATAACTCGATACAATGGTTCAAATCCAGTGTTATCACCCGATAACATTCTTGGTATCTGATCGTTGATATATGACTGATAGTCTGTTCCAACGTTAAAACGAATGGCAGCCGGGATAAGTAAAATTAAGAATATAATTAATAATAATAATAATTGACCTGCTTTTCTGCTAGTATCCGTGGTTTGTATAATAGAACCATCATTAATATTCATCGTTTCTTTTCTTTGGCTGTCTATGATCATACCTAAAAATGTGGCTGAAATTAACATTATGATATATATCACCTTAACACCTCCTTATGTTCGAAATAATTTATAGTAAACATTATTTACGATTCGAAATGGCAGAAACCCTAACTTTAATAGTATCAGGGACAGTTTATTTGTTTTACTGAAGTAACTGTCTTTCATTAAGATTTTCCCATTTCGAAACAATTTATTCTTTAGTTCGTTGATAATCTCCGAGTATTTTGAAAAGTTATTTAACAATGCAATGTGCCCGAGGCTATTGATATATATTTCTGCTAAACGCCGATTGCCACCTTGAATTAGTCCCGGAAATCTATGACAAACGTCCGCAACCATCTTTTCTTCTCCAACAATTAAATCTAGTCTTTTTTCAGAGAATGGCTGCCGTACAATCGAATCATCTCGTTTTAAATAAATATACTTTGCAGTAAAGCCTACAACAATGGCATTTGCCGCAAGGATCAATTTATGCGTTACATACTCATCTTCAAATTCAACTTGAGCAGGATAACTGTATTTTTTGAACAAAGCTGTTCTTATTAATTTGCTATGTGCTGATATATCTATATTTAAAAGCTCATTTTTAAACATTTTGTCGAAGAATTTTTTTGAACTTAAAATTTCTTCATTCCAATCTCGACTTACATCAATCGTACGTTTCTTATATACGATTCTATCTGGACAGGCACCGATATCATATTTACCATTTTGGGTTAGGCCAACTAGATATTGAACATAGTCTACCGTTACATAATCATCTGCATCAATGAAAGCAATATACTCACCGGAAGCTGTTGCTACCCCAAGATTTCTCGTCTTGGCCCTACCTTCATTTTCTTTTGTAACAACTTTTATCCTTGAATCTTTTTCTTGATATTCTCGAATGATAGCTAACGAGTTATCGTTAGAGCCATCATCAATTAGAAGTATTTCAAGATTAGTGTAAGTTTGGCAAATTATAGACTCCACACACTTCTTTAAGTAAGCTTCCATATTATAAATAATTACTATAACGCTAATTTTAGGATTCATCGTTATCACCAATATACATGAAATGATTATTTAACAAAGTACTGTAAAATGTGACTTCTTTTGTTTGTGCTATGTAGGCCTTTAAATCAAGCTTAAAAATGGTTGTTCCCGTACGTTCAACTCGTTGAAATTTTTCTCTTGAAAAAACATCATTCCCATGGACCATAAAGAAATTATAAAATTCATTATTTGATTTAACACTATTGAGTAGATTTTGAATCGTTGGTTGTGTTTCACAACCTATTTCTATAAAATAATCAATTAAAAAATAATCTATCATCTCTTCATTTTGGTGCCAATAATTAAGAAACGCATGCAATAATAGATAGGCAAGTGGATTGTGAGCTTGTGTTCCCATGAAAAAAGCAGTCCACCTACCATTTGGAATAAAATAACCATTATTATAGCCACTTGTTTTAATAGTAAAGAAAGCTTCATTTTCAATTTTCTTTGGAATGTTAGTCGTAAAAATCGTGCTGTCTGCCCACAAACCACCATAATGGTACAGTAAATATGCACGACATATATCCGAAAAGTGTGTAATTGTTATTTGACCATTATCTAACTTTTCCCAAATATAGCTAGGTAAATCAAATACATAATCATGGACATTTTCTGAAGTAATAATTACAAATCGCCAGTTATTTTTACGACAACATCGAGCTATAGAATCAAAACAAGCTTGAGATAAATCAGGTATGTTATCTGTGCCTTGCCACCACATTGACCAAACAGTGAATCTTTTATCAGAGTTTAAAGGTTCATCAGGAATATAAGTGGGTACATACTCCTTTAAGTTATCTAATATTACCTTATCTCTTTTTTTAAAAATATGCGACTTACTATTTGCAAAGCGATTAGGTACTCGTGATATAAATAAAGATAACATTTGATAAAAAATAATTTTTGTTGGAATACGTCCAATATTGTTAAGATTTCTCGATGCCATTCGACTAATTTTTTTTATTGTGAAAACGACTTTATTCATTTACTAGGCTCTCCTCAAAAAATCAGCTATTCGTTTAGGCCCTAGCCAAATAAAATCTGCCAAATGGTAATATCCTTTTATATACAACATCGATATATAATATTTCAGTTTATTAGAAGTTCCCTTATGCCGGTACATAACCACTCGCCAATTTGGAAACTTTTTCGTAAGATCCGTAATGAAAAATTCTATGATTGTATTTCTTGATTTTCTATCTCTTACTGTTGTAAATCTTCTCAATATAGAATTAACAATATAATGTTCAATATAGAGGTTTTCTACTTCATTTATTTTTTCCTTTAATATCCCTAACTCATCCATTCGTGCGTAGACATGATCACACATAGGTTTAATGTCAAAAAATCTAGTAAAGTCCTTCGTATGAGTTTGAGAGTTTTGATTCTTCGAATGATAATAATATAAATCTTCATCTAGATACGCTACATGTTGTGCTTTTGCCATTACTATTGGGATAGTACCTAAATCTTCATACCAATAATCTTCTAAAAAGCGTTCATTTTCCCATAATCTTTTACGATAAATCTTGTTTACAGAAGATGTTGAAGCTGTATCTAATGTCGTCCCCCATTTTGTAGATCTTGAGCCTTTATCAGTCACATTCACAATGTTGAAAACTACTACGTCCACATCATCCTCAACTATCGCAGCGACGCTTGATTTCACAAAGTCTTCTCGAACATAATCGTCACTATCTACAAAAAGAATGTAATCCCCTTTGGCTTTGTCGAGTCCAATATTTCGAGCATATGCTTGTCCATGATTCTCAGATTCAAGAATAAGTACGAAATTGGATAAATCAGTTACTTCGTTTTTTAAAATTTGGCGCGAATTATCGGTAGATCCATCATCAACTATAATAACTTCATAGTTTGAATAATCTTGATTTTTCAAAGAAGTAATACACTGCTGCAAATAAGACTGTACGTTATAAACTGGTACAATAATAGATACTAACGGCTCTTTCATTAATTTTGTCTTATTTTCCATACTTCAACGCTGCCTAAATTTCCGTAGTAGAAACTTACCGCCTTTTTTCACCCAATTCTGCTGCTCCATGAACATATACTGGCACTCTGTATAATTCTGGTTCGTAGTATAAAGCCAAACATCTAATAAAAGTTCACTAATAAATCCAAAAACGCGTTGCTCATAAGAGGAATAGTTTGAAATATCAACTTGCGCTTCCACCTTTGCTAAAACATCAAAGAGCCAGTAAGAGTAGGCTTCAAACTGCGGCCGCTTCATCACAAACATATTGAACATGTGTGCCGAACGCGCCTGCATTTGCTGATCATAGGCTGCGAGATAACGTGGGTAGTCTTTTTCAATGACCTGCCGTGTTACCGCTAACGGTGTACTATGATGTGCATGCACATAGTGAGACTGGTTGGTCTCAATATAATAGTGTCGTTTATTAGGTACAATGATATCGTGACCATGTAATAATTGATTTAAAGACCCTTGTGTTAAAATACTTTGAAACTTGTTTTGCGTTGCTCCTTTTGCACTTGGATCACGAAAGTAGCGCCGATAATGGACTAATCCAACTGCATCTACGTTATCAAGGTTATGCCAAGCCCAATACTGTGCGGTTAATTCATTATAAAATGGATTTTTCAAAGAGATATTAGTTCCTGTATTATCACCGAGATAGGGTAATGTTACTTGATCACTTTCATGAAGTGCTTTACCCACAAAAATCGGAAGATAAAGTCCTTTATCTTCCGGCATTTGGTATTGTTTGTGGGCGGCTACTAAAATTTTGACATTCACTTTGGACACTCCTAAATTCACCAACTCATTGAAACAATAACGATGTTCTATGACGATGTTGATGTTCAATAATTATGTAGTTACAACCAACTATAATATTGGCTTTTTAAAAAACCAAAATTTCTTTTGCTGTCGAATTCGATAAATATCTGGAGAACTAATATCTTCTCCATTTATAATTTTGACTGCATTTTCTTGATATTTAGCAGCTAATTCCCCATCAAATTGTTTTAATTTTTTAAAAGCTTCAATCATTTTATAATTTCTACCATGTAAATTATGGGCATCTGAAGCGAAAACAAACCCCAAGTTTGCTCTAACAATCTTTTCTGTGAATCGCTGTATTTTTTTACCAAAGACACCCACAAAACTACTTGCTGTTAATTGGGTAAGACACCCCAGAGAAACTAGCTCATACAGTTGATCAGGATTCTCTAAAAGTCCACGATTTCGTTCAGGATGAACGATCACTGGCACAATCTCTCGGGCCAATAATTCATCAACCATTTTTACCGTATAATCTGGCACAGAATCATGCGGTAATTCTAACATCAAATAATGGTGATTTGCGTCAGCAAAAAGAATATCTTCACGGTCAATCGCTGTCAATAAGTCCCCTGTCAAATGAACTTCTTGCCCTGGAAACAATTTTAACGGAACATTAGCTTGATTTAAAGCTTTCTGCAACTTATTTGTCAACTGACGTACATCTTTGGGATGATTCATGTAAATCCCATTCATATGATGCGGCGTCACGAGAACATATTTGATTCCCTGAGAAACAGCAACTCTAGCTAACGCGATTGAATCTGCTAGCGTTTTAGCGCCATCATCAACACCGGGCAAAATATGACAGTGCAGATCCACAAGTATCATTTGTCACTAGTCCCGTAATAGCCCCCATAATAATCACCGTAATAACTATCTCCAGTATCAGCGACCCGATTCATAACGACACCTAAAATTTGGGCGTGCACATTCTCTAAAGCTTCTTTAGCGTGAACCACAGCACTTTTATTTGCTCTACCTTGAGGGATGACAATAATTGTCCCATCGGTCTTGGTGCTTAAAATCTGAGCGTCGGTCACCGAGCCGACTGGTGGGGCATCGAAAATGATAAAGTCAAAGTTCTTCTTTAAGTCCGCGATCACTTGATTCATTTTTTTGGTATTCAGTAACTCTGACGGATTTGGTGGAATAGGTCCTGAGGGCATCACATATAAATTATCTACCTGGGTGCTATGTAATGTTTCCGTATAATCAAAGGGGCCTGAGGACATTAATAATGTGGTTAATCCGTGCATATTGGATACATTAAAAGTACGATGCACTGTTGGCCGCCTTAAATCAGCATCCACTAACAATGTATTTTGGCCTTGATTGGCCCAAGTAACAGCCAAGTTTGCACTGACCGTTGACTTACCCTCTGACATCTCTGCGGAAGTTACCATAATCGCATCAATGTCGCGATCTACCTGTGAAAATTGCACATTGGTGCGAATCGTACGAAATTGTTCAGCAATCGTTGATTTAGGATCATCGATCGTTATTAATTGAACACCAACACTTTGTGCCGGGCTATCTTTATGTTTCTTATTCAAATCTACACCGCCCTTTATTCCTTAACTCGTTTATCCTTGGATCCAGCCTTATGATCAGTAGGTATACTAGCTTCCGGCTTATAGCTTTTAACCGTATCAGGAATTTCAAAGACAATCCCCAAGTTTGGTAATTTCAATGTATCCGTAATAAAGGCGGTATCCTTAACCGTCTTATCAAAATACTCTCGCAGAAAAGCTAATAAAACACCTAAAATCACACCAATAATTAAGCCAACACCGATATTTTCTTTTATTGCTGGCGAAACTGGGTTCGTATTCGGTGTCGCACGAGAAATAATTGTTACATTGTTAACGCGCATAATTTTATTAATTTTATGCCGAAAAACAGTCACTGTTTCATTGGCAATATCAGAGGCCAGATAAGGATTCGCAGAAGTAACATTTACAGAAAACACCTGTGAGTCTCTTTTACTGGACACGTTGATCATAGATCCCAGTTCACCCGCACTACCATGAAAATCATTTTTCTTATGTAAATTAGTAGCTACGTCATTCAAAATAATTGGGTTGGTAATAATATCCTTATAAGTACTGATCATTTGAATATCAGCTTGAGCCTGGTTCAATTGAGCATTGGCGTCATCACTATATTTCCGATTAACAAGCACTTCTGAAGAAGCAATATACTTTGGTGTAATCAAAAAGTGCGTTCCCAATCCTGCAATGAGCCCACCTAACAGGGTAAAAATAACGATTATTTTTATGCGTTTCCTAAGGATGCCTAATATTTGTTCTACATTGATCACTGTGTCTATCATGCTGCCTAAGATACCTCACTTCTATGAATTCTATTTTTTCGTCGTACTTCACTGATCACAATGCAACCCAAACCAAACGCCAAACTGATGAGTCCACTAATGATAAAGATCCAGACAAATGTATGTAAATAAGTGGTCACTAAGCGATACAGCCCTTTAGTACCGATGCCTA
This sequence comes from Agrilactobacillus fermenti, assembly GCF_047943045.1. Lineage (GTDB taxonomy): Bacteria > Bacillota > Bacilli > Lactobacillales > Lactobacillaceae > Agrilactobacillus > Agrilactobacillus fermenti. The sequence continues at coordinate 2,526,362 of NZ_CP181347.1, forward strand.
AGCGGTCGATCACTTGACTGCCCAATAGCATGTATGGCGCAATGATCAGCATTAGCCCATTGCCCGTCAGACAATAAGATAGATAACGCCACATGCGGTGAGCCAGTTTGACTTGTTTCTTTAACACAGAACCTAACACCAAGCAAAGAAGTAATGTTCCTAATAAACCAAGTAATACATACTGCTTAATGGCTTGAACATTTTTTCCAATTTGAATGAGGTAAGGGACCTGAACACTTTGGGCATATTGATCTACGGATTTATTGACATACTGTTCAACAGCATGTCTTGTTGTTTGATTCAGTGGCAAATGCTTCATACGGGCATAAGCATAAACTTGAGTGCGTAACTGTTTTTTAATATGGGTGGCCTCTAATTTAATACCCGCACCTGCATAAGCACGATCGATGAACGTATTAATGTCCTGTTGAACATTATACTTGCTGGGCACACTTTTGAGAACTTTTTTCGGAATGCCTGAACCAGCACCTAAATTTGAGATGTTTTGATGGGCTTCTGACGTTACAGCTGACACATAACCAGAATGAACTACTTGCTGCTGCATGAATTTAGGACTGAGCAAGGTAAATTGAACGATGATCAGGATGCTAAATGTGAATAAAAAGAACGTCAAGACGAAGGCTAAGATTTCCTCCCCTAGATGTCGTAAGGTTCGCTGCATTTTTTAACGCCGCCTACATTTTAATGATTGGTCCAGATTGCAAAGAACCATAGACCACTAACCGATCTGGCGTCAAACCTACCATATCGATCGGATAACATGTATACAAAATTAGTTTCGGCTGCCGACCACTTAAGTCAAAGGCCTGCGCATCATTGTATTTAGCCACTAACTTTTTAGTAACGCCATAAGTATATACACCATAACTGGTTCGAACCACAATCTGTTGGCCAACTTGCACCTGATTTAGGTTGTGCATCGCCGTGACATTATGTCCAGCAACCAAAGTCGTACCACGTTCGCCGGGAAAGCGACTGCCATTATACATACCCACGCCCTTGGCTAATTGCTGCTCACCATCGCCAAAGTACAGGGGTTGTTCTAGCCCAACCGCTGGAATCGTCAGTTGGCCAAACTGATCCCCATAAGTAGGTAACTTTAGGTGATCCATTTTTAACGTTTGCTGCTGATTTGCTGTGACCAATTTTAAGGACTTCGTGGTTTTTTCAGCACTAAATTTAGGCGGTCGATCCAATGTGATCAGATGCACCGTATTATGTACGAAATCCAAAATTGGTCTAGCCGCTAAGAAGAACACGCCATAACCAATAACTAAAAACAGTAATGGCATATAGAAATAAGCCATTATCCTTTTAGCATGTTGCATTAAGCATCAACTCGCTGATTCTTTCTAATTAACCCGTAACCCAATCCGGCAACAGCCAAAATGGCTAAGAAACTAATTATAGAAATAAGATAGTCATTGCCCGTTTGTTTGACAATAGTGCCCGTGCCGTTACTGCCATTGGGAGATGCTGGTTGGTAGACCACATTACCCGCACGATCAGTTAATGTCGGCATTAAACTACCATCAGTTCCGTTAGTCCCGTTAACACCATTGGCACCAGTTTCTCCGGCAACGCCATTAGTCCCATTCTTACCATTCGTGCCATTACTACCGTTAGTGCCATCAGCACCAGGTGTGCCATTGGCTGCATTACCAGCGGTATCATTTGGAGTATCCGCACCTGTACCCGTAGTATCATTACTACTATTGCCCGCGGTACCTTGGTTGAACATTACGGATAAGCCTAATGCTCGGGCTGCTTTATAGACAATGTTACGGATCTGCGTCTTTTGATCAGCACTCAGTTTTTCAACAGCTTGCGTATAAGTTCTAGCATCGGGTGCTGCACTTTCAACAATGCCACGTACTTCGTTGATCGCATTATTGGCAATGTTAGCTTGATCTTGCGTTACTGTGGTTTTACCACTGTTCACGTAATTTCTAACTTGGTTCAAATCAGAATCATTGACCTTCAACTTACCACCATTCGCACCATTTTCTAAATTCTTGATAATCGACTGGCCCGCGCTATTACTGGCTGCCGATACTTGCCCATTCAGTAACCCAAAACTAATGCAAGCAACTACCGCCAGCACAAAACCCATCATAAATCTCTTCATATTCCATCCTCCCATATTTATAGACTTATAACTAATAATAGCAAAATAAGAAATTTAAATACACCAGATATGAAAAAGAATCCTATTTCAATTTAGAACTAGGATTCTTGAGTCGCATGATTTCTATTTAATTTAACTGATTTGATGCACTTTCAGCTTCAGCGGCTCTACGCCTATTGCCTGCCAAGCATTAATAATCGCCTCATAAGCTTTCTGCGTCTGGTCTACTAGGGCAATACCACAATCGCCCCCACCAGCACCAGATGTTTTAGCCGCGCCCTGATGTGTCTCGGCAATATCACACATCTGTTTCAAAAGCCGAGTTTCAATAGCCACATGACTCATCTTACCTAGTTGCTGTAATATTTGTCGATTCGCTCTAATTTGCTGCTGAATCAAACCAAGGTCATTCGTTTCGAACCCGACAATTAACTGTTCCACACAACGCTTTGAATTTGTAAGAAACTGTTGGTAAAGTTCTGGTTTTGAAGCTGTCGCAACTGTGATTTTATCGACCAACCGTGAAGTAGAGGCTGGCGACCCCGTCCAACCAATTAAGAGCTTTAAATTCGCTGGCGGTGTCAACATTTTAACGGACAGTCCCGGCCAATCCATCTTTAGCAAAGCCGTTAATGTTGCTTCGTTACGCTTGATCCGCAACCAATCTTGATTAAAGGAACGATAAGCGATCCAACCACCATAAACACTGGCAGCGATATCACCCAGCGAGCCATTGCCTTGTACATCCAAATGAGCGATAGCCGCTAATTTATAAATTGCATCTTTGTCTAAATTTAGCTGATAGAACTGGCTGATTGCTTTGATTGTCCCCACTGTAACTGCGGCGGAACTACCCAAACCATATTTTCGACCGTCTTGAGCATCTAATTCAGAATTAATTTTTAAATTAAAAATCTTTAGGGTCTTGCCCATTTCTAAAGCATATTGCTCCGTGATTCGAATGGCTGAAAGAATATAATGAAAAGGATTGTCACGATTATCAAATACCATCTCGTCCCCATCGCGCCGCCACAGTAGGGAGTTCTCTTGATATTGCTTTGATTCGATACTGCCAACTTCGCGGCTTTCTGCGATCGTTACAGTCACAAATTGATCCAACGCAACGATCACTGCGGGATACCCTGGTTCTACCACTGCATATTCACCGGCAATATAAAGTTTGCCTGGCGCTTGGATTGTAATCAAACAAAAACCTTCTTCAAAGAATTAATGACTTAATCAAACACCATCATATTCTATCAATTTTAATGATTACCATGCAACTTTTATTCAAGAGCGCGAGAAAGGGTGGTCAGCGACTGAGCACTAACAAGAATGGCGATAAATGGTGTACTTCCCATTTGAGACATTTGATGTTAGGTGAAGTCGTTAAGTCGTTACCCTTACGAGCGCGTTTAGAGCGTGAGTGAAGTTGTTTAGCTTTGGAGCACTAACCCGAATTGTGCCGATGAAGTGCTAGCTTCAGCAAACAATTAGGGTTAGGTGACAAAGTTAGCTTTACGAGCGCGTTTAGAGCGCGAGTGGGTCCGATTTATTCCGGAGCAGCAACCTAGATTTACGTAATGGGTAAATTTTTCCACACAAAAAGGACCAAAACAAAATGCAGCTTGTTTCAATCCTCTCAATCAAATTTAGACAATACTTTTAAATTCTAAAGTGGCCAACGTCCCTTTTTGAACATCGTACTTAAGTTTGCATCTTCAAATAAAGATTTATCAACGACGGCGCGCTTCAAGACTTTAGCCATGAAACCCTTATATTTGCGTTGCTTAGCGCCAACTTGGGCAATGCCGTCTGCCCCACCTAAAGAAGCAACTGTACCGATCGACTCATAGGTAAAGGGTTCCAAAGCACCGCCTTGAATAGCAGAAGCAATATTTTTAGCGGCTAAGTTACCTTCCCGAGTAGAAATCTGTGCCGTTGTTGGATAAGGTCGATTGCTGCTTGGATCCATTGCTGCAGAAACATCACCAACAATAAAGACTTCCGGATGTTCCTTTAAATTCAATTTATCCGTTACAACGACTCGGTTCCGTCTTTGTTCAAAGCCAGATTCAGCAATCACGTCACTCCCAGAAACACCGACAGTCCAAATAATCGTGTTACCGTAGACCCGCTTTTCACTTTCACCATCGCCATAAACCACTGCATTTGGTTCGATTTTCGTGATCTTAGTCCCCGTCATCATATTGATGCCGTGATCTTGTAAGTATTCCATCGCATAATTAGCTAGTGACTCATCAAACATTGGTAAAATCCGTGTTGCCATTTCCATAGAAGTCACTTGAATATCTGGCGTATTATATTTTGCTTGTAATTTTGGCACTGTGTGTGTCAATTCACCAAGCAACTCGATGCCAGTAAAACCGGCACCAGCCACAATAATACTCAAATCTTTGCGATCTTGCGATTTCGCATAGTTAGCCACATGTGCCTCGATCGTTTCAAAGATCTTTTCAGCTGAAGGAATATCTTCCAATGGCAATGCATTTTCATCTGCACCAGGTAGACCAAAACTTTCTGAACGGAACCCTAATGCAACAACCACATAATCATAGGCCATGGTATCATGATCCACAAAATCAACTGTTTTAGCATCAACATTGACCTTTTTGACTTCAGCTTGAACAAAATTCACAGACTTAGGTAAAATGCTGCGAATATCAAACGTAATTTTATCGGCTGGCATCGTTCCAGCAGCCACTTCGTGCAATTGTGTTTTTTCGGCATGGATCGTATTCTTATCTACCAACGTGATCGTTGTATTTTGGGGTGCAAACTTGCTCAACGTCTTGGCAGCCCGAATACCAGCATACCCCGCACCTAAAATTAATACATCAGTCATTTTATTACACATCCTAGTTCTTAATTTTATTCCTTACTTAATTATAGCAATTAAGCTTATTTTCACAAAGTATCAGCTCATAAAGCGTACCAAATTACCTGTTAATTTCAAAGTAAAATGGTCTATAATGAGAGTATTTTAATGGAAAGAAGGCCGATCATGGCATACATTGGTATCATAATTTTAATTTTAACGACAACCACGCTCTTAGCCCAGCTAGCTCAGCGTATCAACGTACCGAGCGTGATCGGTCAATTATTAGCCGGGATTCTCCTCGGTCCCGCAGTTTTAAATTTGATTCAGCCAACTAATTTAATTCAGACCTTTGCTGAAATCGGCGTGATCATTTTAATGTTTGTCGCCGGCTTAGAGAGCGACTTACAGCAATTATTCAAATTTTTAAAACCTGCCTTATCAGTTGCCATCATTGGAGTGATTTTTCCCGTTGTTTTGATGGGTTTAGCCAATCACTTTTTTGGTTTCACAGCAAAAGAATCATTACTAGTGGGCGTTGTTTTTTCAGCTACTTCTGTCAGTATTTCCGTTGATGTTTTGAAAGAGTACAAGGCGCTCAATACCAATGAAGGTGCAACAATCTTGGGTGCGGCCGTTGCCGATGATATTATCGGTGTTCTCTTATTAAGTATGACCATTGCCATTATGGGCGGTGCTGGAAAAAATGCTGATCAACCGCTCTGGTTTATTTTATTACTTAGCTTAGCTTTTTTTGTCGGTGTTGTATGCCTTGTCCGCTATTTAGCGCCATTACTGATGACTTTGAGTCTGCGCATGAGTGTGAATTCCGCCCCGATCATTACCGCTTTAATTATTTGCCTGGGAACGGCTTTCTTAGCTCAAATTGTTGGTTTAAGTGATGTGATCGGTGCCTTTTTTGCTGGCGTCGCCGTTGCCCAAACTGATGCTAAAAAAGAAATTGATGCTAAAATTGAACCTATTGGTTATGGACTATTCATCCCCTTCTTTTTTGTAAGTATTGGCCTCAATATGCAGCTTGACTTAACCTGGAAAACCGGGCTTTATATTATCTTATTGACTATATTAGCTATCCTAACCAAACTCTACGGCTGTGGCTTAGGCGCACATCTAACTGGCTTTGACCATAATAGCAGTTTAATGATCGGAGCCGGTATGATTTCGCGCGGGGAAATGGCTTTGATCACGGCGCAAATCGGCCAACAGGCACACTTAATTCCTGAAGCTTATTATTCCGCATTGATCATCGTGATCTTATTAACCACCCTGATCTCACCCATGGTTATTAAACACTATCTTAACTTAAAAGAGTGTGACAAAAGGCGATTAACGACCGAGCACTAACAAGAATCACGATAAATGGTGGTTTTGCCATTTGAGGGATTCGTCGTTAGGTGAGGGCGTTGCCTTTGGAACACGTTTAAGAAATAGATGACAAAAGGCGGTTAACGACCGAGCACTAACAAAGAGGTATAAAAAAATCCTTGATTATCATTTCAAGGATTTTTTTATATAATTTATAATTTACTTTTGATCCCACACGTTATATAAAATGTTGGTTTGTTCGCGGTCAGGGCCAACAGAGAAAGTGGCAACGGGAACACCTACCAACTCTTCGATACGTTTGACATAGTTACGCGCATTTTCTGGCAAATCAGCTAATGTTTTAGCACCAGTGATATCTTCATCCCAACCCGGTAATTCTTCATAGATTGGTTTGCATTGTGCTAATTCTTTCAAACTAGCTGGATAATGATAAATTTCTTCACCATTACGCTCATAGGCTTTACAAATTTTAACTGTTTTGAGTCCTGTTAAAACATCGATCGAATTCAAACATAGATCTGTAATACCAGCCACACGCTTAGAATGCCGTAAAACGACAGTATCAAACCAGCCAATTCGCCGAGGCCGCTTAGTCACAGTCCCATACTCATGTCCAGCATCACGAATATAATCGCCCTCTGCATTCAACTGTTCTGTTGGGAAGGGTCCATCACCAACACGAGAAGTGTAAGCTTTGGCAACGCCAACGACACGATCAATTTTAGAAGCGCCAACACCACTACCAATAGTTACCCCACCGGCAGGATTGGAAGATGTTACAAATGGATATGTCCCTTGGTCAATATCTAACATGACACCTTGAGCACCTTCAAATAAAACATTTTGCTGTTTGTCAATGGCATCGTTTAGTACAACCGATGTATCTGTCACATAAGACTTGATTTGTTGCCCATAGTCATAATATTCCTCTAAGATTTCGTCATAGTCTAATGGCTCGGCATCATACATTTTAACGAACTCTTTATTTTTTTCGGCCACATTGAATTTTAAGCGTTCTGCAAAAATCTCTTTATCCAATAAGTCCGCGATTCGAATCCCAACTCGAGCTGCTTTGTCCATATAAGCTGGTCCAATGCCGCGGTTCGTGGTCCCAATCTTTTGATCACCCTTACTAGCCTCTTGTAAACGATCCAATTCAATATGATATGGCAAAATCACATGGGCACGATCAGAAATACGTAAATTTTTACCTTCAATACCCTGTTGTTTCAAACGTGCAAGTTCTTCGACGATGGATTTAGGATTCACGACTACACCATTACCAATGACGCTCAGCTTATCTGAGTACAAAATACCTGAAGGGATTAACCGTAATTTATAAGTTTGACCCTCAGATTTAATGGTATGCCCAGCGTTATCGCCACCTTGATAGCGCGCGATTACATTAGCGTCTTCACTTAAGAAATCCGTGATCTTCCCTTTACCCTCATCGCCCCATTGTGTTCCTACCACAACAACAGATGTCATATGTACACCTCATTTAGATTTTAGATAGATAATTGACACATACAAAGTATATTCTACCAACTTTTACAACACAAATAAAGCAGAGCGTGACAAAGGGTGGTCAGCTTCGGAGCACTAACGGAAATCGCGCAGACATGGCGATAGCCATTCCAGAGATTTAACGTTAGGTGACGAAGTTACCCTTTGGAACGCGTTTAAATCCAGAGTGCGAGTATCATCGGGTAGTTTTCGAGCATCAACCTAGAATGATACAGTGGGTGCATTTCCCACAAATCATTCGTAGTTGTGGGATGAAATTGGTCCACGAGCGCATTTAAAGCGCGAGTGAAGCTGGTCAGCTTTGGAGCTCTAACCCGAATGACACAAAAAACCGATCAACCGCTAAATCCTGACAAAAAACATTAGGTAAAAGCGCTGATCGCTCCATATTTTATTCATTATGATGCCTGAACTCGGCCTCTAACAAATAACTATTCAAATAATCAAAAGCAATTTCTAAACAATCTTCTAAACGGATGGTCACTGTACTAGGTGCCGGCTGCTCAGTACGTTCATCTAATAGCTGTAACTCAAATTGAGTCCCATCAAACTGACTAGGATAACCCAAGTAACTATTTTCAGCATCACCGTGATAACGAATACGAATAAGATGGCCCTTGGTTTGCGCATAATAAATAATATTTGACCACAGTAACGCCTCGTGAATTGGCCAGGGCTGTTTTAAAACCGGCTGAACCAGCAAGCCTCTTTTTTTATTGGCCTGCTCATAAAAACCAATGGTATGAATATAATCCGAAACAGCTGAGATCTCCGCGATTTCAGAGAGACGGATCAGGACATAACCACCAAATTGGCCGGTCATATCAAGTAGCGATAGTAAAACACTATCTTCTAGAAGCCGCGTCACATAACCTACAAAAAAATTGTTTGTAACATCTTTGGGCTGCATTGAAATTAAAATAGCATCTTGACGTGCTTTTTCCAAAAATGTAGGTAGGAGTTCACTAGTCTTAATACGAATCAAATTTTGGTGTTGCGGTTTTTGCGCATATAACTGCCGCCCCAGATATAAATCTAAACCACCAAATTCAACCACATCGATCGTGATGGTATCCATCGTGATAGCTTTAGACTTTGCATAGTTGAAACGATTAAAATAATCGAATTTTAACGTATCTCCTAGGCTCTGGATCACACCTTCGTAATAATCATCTTCATCAGCTAAAGCCAGCAAGATCAATTGCTTTTCCTGATAGGCCAAAGCTAGCACTTGGTCCAGTAAAGGCACATAGGGATCAAAGTTCAAATGTCGGTGCAAGAAGCTTGGTTGCAACAAATGCTCTTGCGCCACGGTTTTAATTCGAAAAGCCATACTGCTCAGATCTGGACTATCTGATTCAACTTCAGCAATTGCCCGTAATTGAATAAAAACAAAGCCATCCTTAATGCCATTTTCATTTACTGTGGCTAAGACAACCCCATTTTCGTCTAAAGCGACAACCGTCCCAGTATAAAAATCATCACTTTCCAATTGGTAAATATTGATCAAATCTAAGGTTTCTTTGGCTTGAGCCAATTCTGAAAAGATATCTGACATGATTGCCTCCCTTATCGATAATTTTAAGATCAAGCAGGTTCTTGACCATAAGCAATTGACGAAAACTTATTATAGGACTTAATGAACAATAATTTAACCGTGCCACGAGCGCCACTACGGTTCTTTTCAATAATAACTTCCACTTCACCCACATCTTGATCTTCGTCGCTTACCGGCTCAGAAGCTTGAGTATAACTATTGTCATCACTATCTTCTTCACTATCGCGGTAATAGTCTTCCCGATATAAAAACGCAACAATATCGGCATCCTGTTCAATAGAACCGGATTCACGAATATCTGATAATACCGGCCGTTTGTCCTGGCGCTGTTCTACACCACGGGATAGCTGGGATAACGCAATGACAGGAACATGCAGCTCCTTAGCCAATTTCTTGAGCTGCCGTGAAATCGCCGAAACTTCCTGTTGCCGGTTTTCTTGGCCGCTGCCTTCGATCAACTGTAAATAATCGATCACGATCAAACCCAGATTGCCCTTTTCTTTAGCTAAGCGCCGACACTTCGCCCGTATCTCAGCCATTTTAACTCCGGGCGTATCGTCGATATAGATCGATGCTTTAGATAAACTTCCCATGGCAACGATCAGGTTATTCCATTCTTCATCATTCAACTGACCGGTTCGTAAATGGTTCGATTCGATACTGCCCTCGGCACACAGCATTCGATTGACCAGCTGTTCTGCCCCCATTTCCAGACTAAAAAGTGCAATGGTGTTATCCGTTTTAGTCCCAATATTTTGGGCAATATTCAAGGCAAAAGCAGTTTTCCCCACACCTGGACGAGCAGCCAAAATAATTAATTCATCCTCATGCAGGCCCGCAGTAATCTTATCCAATTCCCGATAGCCTGTTGGTAGGCCGGTAATATCATCATTATTTTGGGAAAGATTATCGATATTTTTTAAAGATTCTTGCAAAACATCACTGATCGACTGAAACCCAGTATTACCCCGTTGCTCAGAAACCGCCAAAATATCACGTTCAGCGTCGTCTAGTAACGTGGTAACGTCGTCTTCGTTCTCATAACCCTTACTGACGATTTTAGTCGCCACATTGATCAATTGCCGCGTCATCGCTTTTTCTTTCACGATTTTCGCATAGTAAGTCACATTAGCTGCGGTGGGCACAGCAATCGCCAATTCAGCTAAATAGCTAATACCACCAATATCTTCCAATTGATTTTTACCATCTAAAATATTTTTGATAGTTACTGTATCAATAGCTTCGTTCCGATCATTCAGATCAATCATAGCTTGAAAGATCAATTGGTGAGCTTTCTTATAAAAATCTTCTGGTTCTAAATATTCCATTGCTTCAACTAAAGCATCACTGCTTAAGAAAACTGCACCTAAGACAGACTGTTCTGCTTCGTTATCTTGGGGTGGTACCCGATCATATAGTGCATTATCCATGGATAAAAATTTCTCCTACTAAGTAAAACATAAAGGGTCTTAAATATCTTTTTATTTTATACCAACTGTCTCAAAAATGATATTTTTGAAGTTCTTGGATCTCTTATCAAAAAAACGACTTATTTTCGGCCTCTAATTTATTTACACGAAATTCTGTGGCAAAAAACATCACCCTTTATCACGCAAAATTTTTGTGCATTGGTGCAGCTTGCTTGAACACTTCAATGATAAAAGTAAATATTAATAAAAAATTTTATTTCATATACCAATGTTCATTTTGGTAAAAATAAGATTATACTAAATATTAGAATATCGTTTTTTGTTTCAGTCATTGCGCATCAGGGAGAGAAGGCAAATCATGACTCAAACTTCAAAACATCGTACGTTTATTATCTTATTTTTATTGCTTTTACTCGCGTTGGCCATAGGCGGAACCAATGATCATGATAAGGTCCAAGCACAGACACCCACTAAGATCAGTACCGCTTATTTGGCCCAACAAGTCGTTCAACAAAACAATGGCTTGAATGCTTCCCAACGGCAAGCAACTTTGCTCAAAAAGATTGATCAGGCAGCTAGTTCGAATAACTTGACGATCTTGACTAATTATTTATCTGGTTGGTATGACATCCAGCAGAATTTAAATTCTACCCCCTTACAACCAGAATTTAAGAAAGCAGCTATTCCTTTCGTGGCCTTACTAATGGTAATAGGCATGCAGCAGCTTCAAAAACAGCAGACCGATGCCTATACAAACTTTGCTGCCGTTAATAATTTCAGTAAGTTAAAATTAGCAACAGGTCCCAGTAATATGACCTACGCCTCAGATAACAACAATAAAGTTAATTATGATTATTCAAAATCTTCCGGGGTCACAACTTGGAATGATGTCAATTATGGCGCGGAATATTTACCTAAAAGCGGCTTAAAAGCTTCGAGTAAATATCCAGGTTCTGAACCCAACAGTGTTGATTACAGCGAACCCGTCGATCCTACGACTGGCTATGCCCCTGTCTACTTAAACACAGTTCGCACAATGAAACATGTGCCTGAAGAGAAATCATACTTACCCTATACATGGATTCAGGACGGCGATAATGCCTATGACCGGCTATCTCGGATGCATATCTTATATGCCACTGGGGTAGACTTGGGTCCCCTAAATATCGGGGATGGTGAATTTAGAACCGGTTATACCCGGGGCACGAATGCCAACTCACCTTATCGGGGCGGTCGAATCATCATGTCGGGTTTCCTACCATTAACAGCCAATATTAGCTTGGGTCGCGCACTTTCATATTCAGATTTTAACCGCGGCAATTATGGCTCCATGGTTCAACTCCAATTACCGGTAGGGGTAGATGCAGCAGCCTTCCTAAAATGTGGTGATTGGAACTCGACTGGCTCCTCTTCGACTTTTTTACCAAGTCATTCGGCTATTACCAACGTTCCAATTATTGGACCAGTTGTTCAGGCAATTTATTCTGGTATTAACCAACTCCTAGGTGGCTTGCATCTTGGGGTTTTCTCGTTCCCACTACAAATGTATCCTCAATATGCTGCCGTGGATGCTGAAGACCCAAGAGAAATTTACATTCCAATTGGTGGTACGAGTATCGGGGATTCTATCAACGCAGCGAATGTTCGCTGGATGCCTTCAGATGATACTTTAAATGGCATCGGCAATATTATTAATAGCATTGAAGGGTTTTTAAAAAAGTATAGTGGCGTCCCACTTGTTGGTAAAGTTCTCGATTTCGTTCAGAATGCCTTAAATATTTTAAACAATGCGCTAAAGGTCGGGGGTAAAACTTTGGCCGCTGCTTGGCAAGGATTTTGGGATGCAGCTTTAGCTGTTGTCTTGCCCTCATCCTTCATACTCGGCTTTAACTTGGCAGGGATTGTTTCTGGACATGGCTGGTTTGATTTATCACGTTACACCGGTAATTGGAGTACGGCTGAGATCAACGCCAATAAGACCTACTTCAAAGACAAGATCCTAAAGGCAGAATATCTTAAGGCGGCTGATGACTCGCCCAACAAGGTTTTAACCCGGGGTACTTTACCGCCAAATACTGGTAATCATTGGAATCAATACTATAACGCCTATATGCAGTCAGATATGCTGGCGCCCAATGCAACGTCCTGGTTAGATAATTCCAATGGTTGGTATTACGCCCAAGTTAGAAAAGGGGCCACAGGTCATAAAGTTCCCGTTAAAAAGAATAATGACCTCTACACTTGGAGTTCTTACTTCTCACCGATCGATCAAAATCATGACCCCCGCGATAATGGCATCTATGATCCAACCAAATCATTTAATCTCAAAGACCAAGTCTTCGATGGCTCTAATCCCGATGATACCGAGGAATTTCCCGAAATTACCCAAGTCGGCACACCTAATAGTGACAATGCTTTAAAGTGGACATTCGCACCGATTCCAAGTACAACGCCTGCTTATATGAAGGCGCTGACTGGTCCGAATTTCTCTGATCGGCGGGTCGATATGGACTACGATGCTAAGCAGACACCATTTACAGCCATTGATGGCTGGCATTCCAGCGGCACCATTGGTCAAGGGACGGTTTTACCAGACAGTCAAAATCAGTCTAGATTTTTCCGGGTCATTGATTATTTCCAAAAGGCAGATATTACAAACGATACAGGTACAATGCTACTGCCATTAACGGCGCAAAATCCAGATAATGATGGCTTCGTTCAACCTAAAGAATTTGATGCCTTTATGAATACCCACTTTAATCGTGATGTCAAAGTCTTTTACAATGGTCAGGCCCGCTCAGATGATGACTTTTCAAAGGGCACTAATAATGCGGCAACCGTTCAAAATGGGAACGTGATCAACGGCAGTTACATTACTGTAAAGCAGAAGGTTGCAACGCCGACGATCAAATGGACAAATACACCTGCTGTTGGCGGTACTAAAGCGACCACTAATTTCCGTGGTTTGATTTATTCACCTCATGCTTGGCAAGCACGGTTACAATACCGCATCACTGCCAGCGGGGATGTTCCTGGCTCTTGGCAGGCGTTTCCGGCTACGAATAGTCTCAATAGTCAATTTGCTTATGGTCAAACGAGTGATAAATGGCATAATATGAAGCAAGAAATAGTTTCTAATTATGATGCCACTGGCTATATCAATGAAAAGGGCAGTAGTACGGCTCAGCCAGCCACCAAGTCGCAACAAACATTTCTTTGGAGTGATCAGTTGGATAACCCAATTCCAGATGGCACTATGGCGCAAAGTGATGCCCCTTTGGGTAGTGACTTGAACACTAATCGGACCAAACACTCAATTGAATGGCGATTACCTCTAAACTGGGCCAATGCCGGCCAATATCAGGTCGAAGTTCGCGCAATTGACAACTTTGGTGATGCTTCTAATGTTTTAAGTAATACGATTTCTATTGGAAGCAATTCTAAAGTTACCCTTAGAGATAAAGCCATCGTTGGTGGTCATGGCAGTACTCAATATGCCGATCTTCAACTTAACAATGGTCAGCCGCTAGATCGTAGTACCAGTCCTGTTTTTGTTGGCGATCACGGTGATAATACAGATCCTCAATTAGATCCCGATAAATATGAGTTGGCAAATGATCAACGCTTTGCGACACAATACAAACAATTGAAACAGGATTTCCATCTTGAATATATCAAGATTCATGCCAATAGTTCTGATGTGCTTAATAACCCCAACTTCAAAGCTATTTTCAAAGATGGGACGACAATCAGTGATTCCGCACTGCAAGACAAACAGATCAATGTTGATCAATTCAGCAAAGCTGGTGACTTAACCCTCAATCTACCAAAGAGTGACTATGTTTTAACTTACTACTACACACCAGTAACTTTAAGTTTAAGCACGCCTAAACAGATTGACTTTGGTTTACGAGCCTTACCAGAAACAGGTCGCTATCTATACGCGCCTAGAAACAAACCGACCCAAGATCCCCTGGCAGTCAAATCCCAGCCTTATGATGACAATACTTGGAGTTTAGGTGCTAAGATCGATCAGTCATTCAAACCTGCTTCAAACACGACGCCTATCCAAAATAGTAATGTCCTCTCACTAACCTACAGTAATTTAAATAAAGTAGGAAATAGTGCGGTTCAACTCTATACTTTCCTTGATAGCAGCGTTCAAGATTTCTTCACGCCACAAACCGCAGCAGCCGCCGACTATACTAAGTCTACCAGTGGCACAGGTGACAATACCGTCTACACCTACGACTTGTCTAGTAAATGGTATACTTCTCCGACAAGGCGCGGTTCCGATGAAGACCAAGCTAGAAATCAGCCGGGCCCGCTCCTGTTTACTTATGATCCAACTAGTACACTTAAATCAACTAAGTACGAAGGCTCCATGGATTGGATCTTAACTAACGCGATTCAATGACCCTTAAAGCTCTGCTCAATAAAAACACACGCAAGCATTAAGTTCAGACTTATCTTGCGTGTGTTTTTTATATTTAATCCTAAACTAACCTAACTTCAAATAGGCTGTGGTCGACTATTATTTTTGCTCAGTGATATGCACACGTATCTTAGCTTCCACACCAGGAAAAAGCTTGACTGGCACATTGGTATACCCTAAGGAACGAATTGGCTCAGGTAAGTCAATTTTGCGTTTATCAACATGCATGCCATATTGTTTTTCCAGCGCTTGAGCGATTTGTTTACTTGGCACGGAACCAAATAAGCGCCCATCTTCACCTGCTTTAGATTGCAACTGAACCACGGTTTTATCAGCTTCAAGTCTCGCTTTAAAATCCTGTGCTTCAGCTAGTTCTTCCGCTTTTTGCTTCTCTTCAGCGTGTTGCTTGCCCTTCAATTCACTCATTGCTTGAGCTGTCGCAGCCTTTGCTTTACCGCGTTTAATCAAGAAATTTTGGGCATAGCCATCAGGTACCTCTTTAACTTCACCACGTTTACCTTTTCCCCGTACATCTTCTAGGAAAATGACTTTCATATGAAGACCTCCTTAACGAGATTGGGACAAACCTAATATTTTGTTCCCGCTCGTTTATTTTAAACGTGTGCCAAAAGGCAACGCCCTCACCTAACTGCGGATCACACCAAATGGCAAGTCCACCATTTGGTGTGATTCTCGTTAGTGCTCGGTCGCTAACCGCCTTTTGTCTCACTCTCCGCTCGTTTTTATTATATCAATTTTCAGATTCATCTTGGTGCAAAATATCAATTAATTGTTGACGCACATCAGCAATAGAACTCTCAGCAATCTGAGTCGCTGCATTGGATAAATGTCCGCCGCCGCCCATTTTTTCCATGATTACTTGGACATTGAATTCACCGTTACTTCTTGCGGAAATACCAATTTTACCATCAGGCCGGACAACAATCACAAAAGAAGCTTCAATACCAGATAGTGATAATAATGTATCCGCTGCTTGAGCCGCAGTAACGGGATCATAGGTCTGATTCTCTTCCCCCACACACAAAGCAATATTAGGCTCGATCATTTCTACTGTATCAATCAAGTGGTTCCGTTGAATGAAATCATTCACATTTTCTTTCAGCAAGTTTTGTACCATGACACCATCGGCACCCACCGAACGCAAATAACTAGCTGCATCAAATGTCCGTGTACCTGTACGCAGCGAGAACGACTTGGTATCGACTGTGATTCCAGCCAACATCGCAGTCGCTTCAAGTTTATTGATCGAAGGCATATTCTGAGGCTGGTATTCAAACATCTCTGTAATCAGTTCACAGGTAGATGAGGCATAGGGTTCAATATAGACCAACATCGGATTTTCGGGAAACTCTTGGCCTCGGCGATGATGATCGATAATAACGGTTCGTGCTTGCAGCTGCTCATAAAGCTCTGGACTAATAGAAATCGACGGCTTGGAATGATCCACCATGATCAGCAAACTATGATCAGTGGTCATCGTCAACGCATCTTCTGGAGATACCAAGCTTTGTTCGATCTCAGGGAAATCAGCCATATCGCTTAACAGCCGCTTCACATCCGTATGCACATTGGCTGGATTAACCACGATATGACACAGCTTGTCATTCATCTGGGCGATCCGGCGAATCCCCATGGCTGCACCCATAGCATCCATGTCTGGTGCGGCATGACCCATCACAAAAATCTGATCGGCCTGTCGAAAAATATCTTGAATCGCTTGGGCAATCATTCGCGCCCGCACCCGCGTTCGTTTTTCCATTGGGTTGGTCTTTCCCCCATAGAATCGGGCATCCTCATTAGGTGATTTGACCACGACTTGGTCACCGCCACGTCCCAGGGCCAGATCCAAATTATTTTGAGCAGTATTGGCTAAAGCCGCTAGATCCTGATCGCCATAAGCAATTCCTAAACTTAAAGTTACAGGATAATTTTTTTGCGACGTTTCTTGGCGAATATCATCTAAAAAGTTAAATTTATCAGCTTCCATTTCCCGTAAAGATTTTGCATAGGTGATCAAAATATAATGGTCATCATCGACACGCTTTAAGAAAGCCTGAAACTCATTAGCCCAGCTAGTCAATTTATTCGTGACATAATTATTTAAATTGGCAATTTCTTGATCATCCATCGACTGAGTCACTTCATCGTAGTTGTCGACGAAAATCTGTCCAATTACGATTTGTTCATCTTGATAACGATCCTCAATTTTAGCATAGCGGGTAATATCTAATAAATAGACCACCCCTAAGCTCTTTTGACTGATGATCTCAAACTGATTATCACCCCAATGGACAATTTGAACCTCTTCAGAAGTTTCACTAGTCTGGACAATTTTACCCAGTTCTTCATCAACTTCTGAAATGGTTCGGCCTAAAATTTCAGCATCACCCAAATATTGTTGAATATAGGGATTAGCCCATTGAATACGCTCGTTTTCATCATATAGCAGGATACCAATAGGCATCTTGATCAATGCTTCCTGTTCCCCGCGTTTGATCCGATAAGACAAATTTGAAACATACTCATTGGTCCGTTTATTGACCCGCAAACTGCCGAAGTAGATAGCCCCAAAAAGAACCACAAATAGACCTAACAAAAGTAGGCCGAGTAATAGACTTTTAATCAGTGTTAGCACGGTCGCAATAACCGCCACTGCCAATATAATTATACCCATGATCTTAACATCGCGATCCCTAAAAATACCAGGGATCTCAAACTTTGAAGCGAATTTCTTCATATCAAACTCCAATTTCTAGTGATTTTCCGCGTATTTTTACGAAAAAATATTAAGAAACAATTAATGGACATATTTTAGCATAAAGTACTCGATAGGTGAAACGCCACCATTACAGCCAGAACATAAATAGCGTCAAAAAAACGTGCGATAAAAGGCATTAAGCAAGGGCATTTTGGATCCCTTTAAGCCTAAAAATGACTGAGACAAAACTTGAATTCTGCCTCAGTCATAAAAATGCTAATCTTACTTTATTCTGTTTGCTTAATTGACACCCTTGAATTCATCATAAACTAGTGCCGTCTCCGCCGTTTTGTCCGTGCACCAAAGCTTAGCACAATAATCACTAGCAACAATAATACAGCTAAAAGAATATACCAAATCATGTTGCCGTTTCTTGCCGGCGTTTGTGGTTGATTCAGCTTATGCACTTGATTATCAGAAATTGTAAAGTTCCGTTTTAAGCGCCACGTATAGTCGCCAGCCTTTGCATTTACTAAAGCGGTATAATTACCAGCCGTCAGCTTGGATTTTGGCGCATCAATATTAAAATTAAAGTTTGTATTTGGTGCCATTTGATAATTGCTGACTTTGCGCTTCAAAATGACCTGCTGCTGTCCGAGTTTTTTGATTTGTGCATTCAAACTAAGTTTACCAAATAATATCGGCTGACTATTCTGAATATTCAATTGGATCGTTGCATTCCCATTTTGAATAGCCGGTTTAACAGTCCTTAAATTAAGCTTAGGCGCAACTTTTTTACTCGGATCTTGACTTAATTGCACGCCAACAACCATTGCAAATTTGGAATTAATCCCGAATTGTGATTTGTTTTGATTACTAGAGCTTGTCTGATCCAGTGCATAAATAGCCCCTAATATTTGACCTTTAAACCCATTTTGAGGTATTTGATACTCAAAAGTTACTTCTCGGCTGGTTTTAGGTGCAACACTAACGGTGACTTGCTTCGAAAATAATTCTGGCAAAATATACGTTGCCGATGAATCTTTCTTTTTATTACTCGGACTATAATTGATCTGTCCTTGATCCGTAGTCGTTGCAGCCGTTGGTTTCACTAAAATCTTCTTGGTTTTCGTAGCACTCAAATTTTGCACCAATACGGCTAACTGTCCCCTTTGTCCAGGCGTCACTTTCAATGAAAAATAGCCTAAATGCTGATCGACTTGATTCTCTGGATAGACCGGTGCAATAGTGTAACCAGCACCCTTATCTGCCGCCTGCGTTTCTGAAACTAACCCAAAAAAACTGAATAATAAAATAAATATAAGGTAGAAATATCGTTGCTTTTTCATTTAGATCACCTCTACCTAAATGTAAAACGTTTTCTAAAGATATACAACTTTAAACCTCTTTAAATCGATCCTTTTTCATTTATTTAGGCGTGATTACATATACAACCTTGGGATAAAAGACCAAGTTAATTGGCAATGTCATCGCTGCATCTCCATCAATTCTGACCCGAATCTGGGTATCATCATCTACCGTAAACTTCAATTGATCGGCTGTGAAAACAGTTGTCCCCTTCATCTCTTTCAAACGGCCAGTAAAAAGATAGTAAATATAGGCGGGAATCTTTGTAAAAGCAAAATTGTGGAGCATCATTATTTTGAAATTAGATGTATCTTTAGCTAAATACTGATAGCCAGCAATATAGTTACTCGTCGTAATCAAACAAGTCCAAATCTTGTAATGCATTGTTTGATTATTTCGAGTTAAAGCTATGCGATAGGCATGCTGACTCAATAAGCCTTTAAGCCCCTTCATCACGTAAATAAATTTACCAAAGCGTCGTTTTTCTTCTTGACGGACATTATTAGAAATATCTGCTAATGTCCCAAAAACCAACGAACTAACAACTGCCTGTTCATTGCACTGACCCAGATCTACCTGACGAGTTTTTCCGGTGATCAAGGTATGAATCGCATCGTCAATATCCTGAGGAATGCCTAACGCCTTTGTAAAATTATTAACTGTGCCCCCAGGAATAATGCCAACTTTAATCTTGGTCTTTGTTTTTAAAATTGCTGTCATTGCTAAATTGATACTGCCATCACCGCCAATACAAATTAGCGCAGCTGCCTCTGGAATCGCACGTTCTAATTGTTGTAAGGCATCGTCAGCATCTTGACCAACTACAAATACAACATTAATTTTCTGTTGTTCTAAAGCCGCCTTAACTTTCTGTGCAATTACTTTAATCTCAGTGTTACCAGCATTAGGATTATAAAAAACCAAATAGGTCATTATCAATCACCTCCATCGTGAACTAAAATGCAGTGATTCTTTGTGGGGATAGACTTCAAAAAAGATAACAGGAGTTGTAAAATTAACCTAACTAACTATCTTAGGGAATGGACGTTAAAAATGACAAAAACAAAACCAGCTCTAGATTTAAAAATCCGCAATAATCTATTTTTCATCCCATTTATACTCTATTTTATCTATAATTTCCTGCAAACCACAACTTTTGTAGATTCAATGCCTGTTTTAGACACGCAATTATTAGTTTTATTTGGTTTCTGTGTTGGGGCTAAAGCAATTATTTTTGATCACTATACCAAGCAGTCTGCTATTTTTGCCATTTTATTTTTTGTTGTCTCTGTAATTGTATTTTTTGCTTCACACTATGCACTAACTATTTTTATTTGTTTGGGTATTATCGGTGCACGTCAAATTGACTTTCATAAAATTTTAAAATGGATCTTGATAACTAGTGCGGCCTTAATGATTATCGCTTTTTTAGCTTCTATGTTTGGTTTGATTCCTGATCTAACTTACAGTCGAACGGGTGCCAACGGTAAATTACTACATTCCTTTGGGATTATTTATCGGACTGACTTTGCCGCTCATCTATTCTATCTAGCGGCCGGGTACACTTACTACAAAAAAGGTAAATTAAAAGTTTATGACTACCTGGCATTTATAATTGCCACTGGCGTCATCTATTATTTCACTGATACTAGAACCGATGCGGCTTTGATGGTATTGCTCATCATTGGTGCCGCGTTATTACAATTTAAAGTGACGCGCAAAATCATGAATAAGCTGCTTTCTATTAGCTGGCTAGCAATTCCCATTCTAGCAATTTTGATAAATGTCTTGACTTATTTATCACACCCGAATAGCAAATTTTTTGACACTGCCAACCGCCTACTTTCTGGACGTTTAGTTTACGGTAAAATTGGCTTTACCAATTATGGCTTATCCCCTTTTGGTAAGTATATCCCCATGCAAGGTTGGGGGACTGTAAAGGGTTATGAAGCAGCTCGCGGTAACGGCACAATTAATTATTTCGTCTTAGATTCCTCTTACGTGCGCATGCTGTTATGTTACGGTATAGTTCTTTTCGTCATTATTTTACTGCTCTATACTTGGAAGACACGGGCATTTCTAAAACAACAACATTATCTATTTGGCTTTATCATGTTACTCATCGCCCTCAGCAGTTTTGTGGATCAGCATTTTTATGAATTCACTTATAACTTCTTACTCTTCACCCCATTTGCCTATTTACCACAATTAAAGGGCGCACTTAATCCCGAACTTGAAACATCTGCAGTATCAGCTGAAACTGCCCCTGATCCTACAAATGAACCAACTGCTGAAACACCAACCCAAACAGATACAAATTCACCAGAACCATTACAGTCTTTACCATCTGATATTAAATTCAAAGCCGATTCTTATTTCAAAACGATCAATCGAGATGACTTGAAAAAAGCGGAACAATCGAAAAATAAGACAGCAGACGATGCGCCAGATCCAAAAGAAGATCATTCTAAGTAAATATCCATAATACAACTTTAATGTAATCAAATAGTGAGGCTGGGACATAAGTCTTTTTATACAGCCTAAAGTAAAAAATTCCTTGAGATCTGATCTCAAGGAATTTTTTGCTTTTATGTAGGCACGAAGTGCCTTCCAATGTTATTCTATAAGCGACAAAACTCTAGAAAGAAAAGGAGGACACTGTCGTGTATCAAAATTATAACAATAATCAGTTGCGTTTATCAATCCCTTTGGAGATCAATATCCCATCAAACCACGTTGCCGTTGCCATTAGTCATTTTGTCGATTCGATCCCCGATAAATTAATTTACGAAAAGGCCATGACCTCTGGCCGCCCGGCTTATAATCCAGCAATGCCTTTAAAAGTCATCTTATTTGCCTATACCAGACAAAACTTTTCTGGCCGTAAGATAGAGGCTATGGCTCAAGAGAATATTCCGACTAAATGGTTGATCGGTGATCCAGATACCGTTCCTAGTTACCGTACCATCAATAGATTTCGTTCTTCCGACCAGATGAAGCGGTTGGTAGAGGCAATGTTCTTGAGCTTTCGGCAATTATTAAAAGCCCAAGGCTTGATCGATGATAGTGCATTATTCATCGATGGTACGAAACTACTTGCTGATGCCAACAAGTATACCTTCGTCTGGCGCAAGGCCTCCGAAAGGTTTGAAGGACAACTAGATAAAAAATTGCTGGCCTTTATCAGGAACTCGTTCAAATAAAGTTGATCTGGCAATGTCAGATGAAGCGCCAAAGACAGACTCAAAAACACTTGAAAAAACGTCCGAGCAGTTGACTAACGAAATCGAACGGTTAGATCAAGTGATTGCGACAGAGCCGATTATTCCCGGCGGTTCACCTAACAAACGCCTACGGCGAAAGTTCAAACATGACCGTCATTTAATCGACAGTGACTACCTACCTAGAAAACGTAAATATGAGTCTAACAATGCAATTTTTGGTGATCGAAATAGTTTTTCTAAGACTGATCCGGATGCAACTTTTATGCGCATGAAAGAAGATGCAATGCAAAATGGTCAGTTGAAGCCAGGTTATAATCTTCAGATCGCGACTCAAAATCAGTTTGCACTATACTACGATATCAACCAACGACCAGCTGATCAAAGAACGCTGATCCCATTTTTACAATCTATGGATTTCCAAACAACACCAATAAAATATATTGTGGCAGATGCGGGCTACGGTAGTGAACAGAATTATAACTACATTGAAAACAAACTGACTGCACAAGCTCTGATCCCTTACGGGATGTTCGAAAAAGAGCAGACTCGATCCTATCGACGTGATGCAAGTAAAATAATGAACTGGAACTATGATCCGATCAAAGATTACTATACTGACGAGCATGGCATCAAATTCCACTTTATTAGAGAAGGTCACCGCAAAGACAAGGGTGGTTTCGTGCGAAACCTTCGAACCTATCGTGCTCTAGATTATGACGACCCGGAGGGTTATTTCTATGCTCATACACCTGGAGGTAACCTGCGTCAGATCAACATCAATCCCAATTGGGAACACCATAAACAACAGATGCGTGAAAGACTAAAAGATAATGATGAAACAAAAGCAATTTATGCCTTGAGAAAAATCGAAGATGAACCATTCTTCGGAAATCTGAAGGCTAATTTGAAGTACCTACGAACCTCGGTTCGTGGGATTGAAAAGGTTACTACTGAAGCAGGAATTGCAATTATGGCAGCTAATCTGCTGAAACTGACCCTCAAAGTCAATGTTATTTTTAGAAAATCAATCGTTAAAAAAATAATCGTGGTTTTCAGATTCAATATCAGTCTGAAAACTACGATTATTTTATTTTGCGTGGCTTATGTCCCAGCCTCGCCATTCATCAGTTTAATTAATCTTCAACGACGAATGGTAAAAGACCCATGATCCGTGCACGTTTGATTGCAGCAGTGATTTTGCGTTGGTTTTTAGCGCTTGTCCCTGTTACCCGACGCGGTAAAATCTTACCACGTTCAGAAACGAACCGTTTCAATAAATCAGTATCTTTATAATCGATATATTCAATATGATTAGCGGCGATGAAGTCTACCTTACGGCGACGACGGCCACGACGTTGTTGTGCCATTAAGAGTCCCTCCCTTAGCTTTCTAATTTAGTGACTAGAATGGTAAATCGTCATCGGAAATATCAATGGACTGGCCGTTATCCGCAAAGGGATCTTGCATGTCAGTATCATTGCTCTTCTGATTATTACCAGCAGATGGTTGGGAATTTTGATTCGACGTATTATGATTGTTGCCAGAGAAATTATTGGAACTTGAACCATCTTCACGACGTTCTGTGGTGGATCTAGGTTCTAAGAGTGAGAAGTTTTCAACAACAACTTCAGTTACATATACCCGTTGCCCTTGTTGGTTTTCGTAAGATCGGGTTTGAATCCGGCCATCGATACCAACAAGCGACCCCTTCTTTGTGAAGTTCGCAAAATTCTCAGCAGCCTTACGCCAAATGACGCAGTTAATAAAGTCAGCTTCACGTTCACCAGAGGCATTCGTGAATTGGCGATTGACAGCCACGGTGAAACTAGCAACGGCGGCACCGCTGTTAGTATAGCGAAGTTCAATATCCCGGGTTAATCGGCCAACGAGTACAACTCGATTGATCATTTATAACTGCTCCTTTCCAAACATCAAAAATTGATTAGTCTTCACGCTTAACGATCATTTGACGCAAAATAGCATCTTCGATTTTAGCTAAACGATCAAATTCATTGATTGCATCAGTATTTTCACTGTTGACGTTTACGATATGGTAAGTGCCTTCGTTATACTTATTGATTTCATAAGCAAAACGACGCTTTTGCCAATCTTTTGAGTCAATGATTTCTGCACCATTGTCTTTTAAGATCTTATCAAAACGTTCTACCAGTGCGCTTTTACTTTCTTCATCAATATCTGGTTTGATGATATAAGTAATTTCATAATGTGTAGCCACTGTATTTACACCTCCTCATGGACTTATGGTTGCTCACAAAGTAAGCAACAAGGAGCACCGAATCTCTCGGTCCATCCCAATAGATGGATACTCACAAATAATTACTCTAACATACCTTTCTTGTTTTTACAATTCAAATTAAAAAATGTTTCCGAATAACCCGATTGACTTCGCTAGTCAATACAAATTACGCAGAAACATTCTTTTTAAGCCACAATTTTTAATTCATGCTTTAATAGGCGACGATAGAACCATACATTTAATAAAGCCAAAAGTCCTACAAGCCCAAAAGCAATTTGACTCCCCAAAGCCACATTTTGGACGTGCGTATGCTGTGGCCATCGTACTGACATCATCAATACCGCCATCAGCGTGGTCCCAATTGAACCAAAAACTTGTTGCCCAGTATTATATAACGCATTGGCATCATTACGTTCATCTTTTTGTAATTGTTTCAACCCAAAGGTCATGGAATTACTAAAAGCCATGGACCGTCCTGTGCTGAAGATTGCGTATAAAACAACGACCGCAATGATCGTTAACTGCTGGCCCATGAGCATGAAGAGGACTGCCGTGATCAACACCAGACTATTGCCTAAATACAACGGTAAGCGACCACCGTACTTATCTAACAGCCAACCATAGACTGGCTGACCAAAACCATTTAATAAACTACCCGGGAATAAAATTAGACCGCCGATAAAGGCGCTGGCGTGATTAACCATTTGGACATAATTCGGCAGCATGAAGTTGATACCTACATTTGAGAACTGTAAAAATACGTAGGGTAAAAAACTATAAATAAAACTCGATCGTTTAAATACCGTTAACTTGAACAAAATTTTCTCTGAGTGCTTGGCCCAATAACCAAAAATAACGAACGCAATTAGCGTTACGCTAAAATAAAGCAGCACCCGGATATAATGACTTGGGCTACTCAATTCATTCAGCCCAATAATCAGACTGACTAAGCCAATGGACAAGAATACAAATTGCCCCCAAGCAAAACTGATTCGTTTTGTCGGCGTATATTGTTTGATCAGCCCTTGCCCTACCAACAATAAAATAATCGCCAGTGGTAAGGTCGACCAAAAGATCATGCGCCAATCAGAAAGATAGACCATCGTGCCGCCAAAAGTTGGGCCTAGAGCAGGTGCAATCAAAATAATCAGATTGGCAAGCCCCATATAAGTGCCCAATTTATTTCGTGGCACTGTATCTAAAATGATATTGACCATTAAAGGTGCAGCTAATCCTACACAACCGGCCTGAATTAAGCGGCCTAGTAACAATAGCCAAAATGTTGGTGCCAGCGCACATAATAGATCACCAATTATAAATAATAAAGCCGCAGTCACAAATAAAAGGCGATTCGTAAATCGCCTTTTAAGATAAGCAGAAGTAATCATTAATAAAGCGACTGTCAATAAATACCCAGTGGTGACCCACTGAACAGTAGTTAGTGATACTCCGAATTGTTTCATCAAAGCTGGAAACGTAACATTCATGGATGTTTCTGTCAGAACACCCATAAAAGACAGTAGCGCTACCGAAATGATTGGACCAATAGCATGTGTTTTAGATTTATTCATCAGTATCTGAGTCATCCGAATCTTTACGGTCTTCTTGTTGATCAGCCTTAGCTCGACGCAATAATTCGTCTACTTCAGGATGTTCCTGATCTAAATCAGGTGTATCACTTGCTTCAGTAGTTGTCGTTCTAGTCGTTGTCGCTTGGTCCTGATCATTAGCATTCAAATTATCAACCTCAGTATCTGGATCAACTTTAGCCATAGTTGACACCACAGCGTCGTCATCCACACGGATCAAGCGAACGCCTAAAGTTGCCCGACCAGTCGTTGAAATATTCTGGGCTTCAAAGCGAATAATGACACCTGTATTGGTCATTAAAAGAATATCTTCGCTGCCGCTGATCGTGGTAACGCCAGCTAATGGCCCGTTCTTTTCAGTGATATTTGCAGTCTTAATACCTTTACCGCCCCGGCCTTTAATTGGATATTCACCAGCCGGCGTCCGTTTACCGTAACCATGTTCAGAAATTACGAAAACATCTTTATTCGGATCTAAGACATCACTGCCGACAACATAATCTTGATCACGCAAGCGAATGCCCCGTACACCAGCAGCAGTTCGACCCATATGCCGAACATCTTGTTCATTGAATGAAACGGCATAGCCTAAATGTGTCCCGATCAAGATATTATCATTACCTGTTGTTAAGATGACATTGCTGAGCTCATCTTCATCACGTAAGGTAACGGCACGCAGCCCACTCTTACGAATATTAGAAAACTCAGCAACAGCAGTTCGTTTGACAACCCCTAACCGTGTTACGAAGAACAAATAGCTTTCGTTTTCATCCCGATCCCGCGGAATATGAATCACTGTTTGAATTTTTTCATCCGGGTTAATATCCAATAGATTGATAATTGGAATCCCTTTGGCTGTCCGGCCATATTCTGGAATCTCATAGCCCTTACAACGATAAACTTTGCCTGCATTGGTAAAGAACATTAACGTGTCGTGGGTCGATGTGGAAACTAAATGTTCAATGAAATCGTCATCATGAACGCCCATGCCTTGGATCCCACGGCCACCTCGATTTTGGACTTTGAATTCTGTGGAAGAAAGCCGTTTGACATAGCCATTGTGGGTCAATGTGATGACCGATTCTTCTTCTTCAATCAAATCTTCATCTTCGATGCTTAAGACTTCACCGACCAATAATTCAGTCCGCCGAGCATCGCCAAATTTCTTTTGAATCTCCATCAATTCTTCATAGATGATTTGGTTGATCCGTTCAGGACTAGCTAAAATAGCTTTATATTCAGAAATCGATTTTTGCAGCTCATTATATTCTGACTCAATTTTTTCACGTTCAAGACCAGTCAGGCGAACAAAACGCATGTCCAAAATAGCTTGCGCTTGTTTGTCACTTAGCTGGTATTGATCCATCAATTGGGTCTTAGCGACATCGCCATTAGGTGCGTTACGAATCAAACTAATAATCGCATCTACGTGGTCCAAAGCAATCCGCAAACCTTCTAAGATATGCGCCCGTGCTTCAGCTTTTTTCAGGTCAAATTGCGTTCTGCGCCGGATTACTTGCTCTTGATGTTTTAAATAATACTGTAAAATCTGCTTAAGATTCAGTACTTTAGGTGCGCCATCAACAATAGCCACCATATTGAATGAAAATGATGTTTGTAATGGTGTTAACTTATACAAGTTATTTAAAACCACTGTAGCGCTCATATCACGGCGAATATCAATCACGATCCGCATGCCATCACGATCAGATTCATCATTGAGATCAGTAATTCCATCGATCCGTTTATCCCGGGCTAATTCAGCGATACGTTCAACTAATTTTGCTTTATTGACCATATAAGGAATCTCATCGACAATGATGCGTTCCCGCCCATTCTTTTGGGTTTCAACTTCAACTTTGGCCCGTAAAGTAATCGTACCTTTACCTGTCGTATAGGCTTTACGAATGCCTGATTTACCCATAACAATCGCGCCGGTAGGAAAATCTGGTCCCGGCAGGACTTCCATAAGATCTTCGATGGAAGCCTCAGGGTTGTCCATTAAGATATGGATTGCCTTAATGACTTCCGCTAAATTATGGGGTGGAATATTGGTCGTCATTCCGACGGCAATCCCAGTCGCCCCATTGACCAGTAAATTAGGGAAACGTGCTGGTAAAACTGTTGGTTCTCGTTCACTACCATCATAGTTATCTTCAAAATCAATGGTGTCTTTATTAATATCCCGCAGCATTTCCATCGCAATTTTGCTCATTCGTGCTTCAGTGTAACGCATAGCAGCTGCGCCGTCGCCATCTACTGAACCAAAGTTACCGTGCCCATCAACCAGCATATAACGATAGCTGAAATCTTGAGCCATCCGCACCATAGATTCGTAAATTGCAGAATCACCATGGGGGTGAAATTTACCCATGACGTCCCCTACAATACGTGCTGATTTTTTATAAGGCTTTTCCGGCGTGACCCCCAGCTCATTCATACCGTATAAAATACGCCGATGCACTGGTTTTAACCCGTCACGAACATCTGGCAATGCCCGCGCCACAATAACACTCATGGCATAATCTAAGAACGAACTGCGCATGGTTTTAGATAAATTAACATTTGTAATGCGCCGATCCTGTGCATTATCCATGTGCTTTAATGACCCCTTTCATTTCCTTGAACCAACTAGATGTAATTAAGCATCCAAGTTTTCGACATAAGTTGCATTCTCTTCAATAAATTCACGTCTTGGTTCAACTTTATCGCCCATCAACATCTCAAAAACACCATTGGCGTCTTCAGCATCTGAAACTTCAACTCTAAGAAGCCGCCGATTTTCTGGATTCATCGTTGTATCCCAAAGCTGTTCCGCATCCATTTCACCAAGCCCTTTATACCGCTGGATCACAGGTTTTGGACTGGCAGACAATTGAGCTAATGTATCTTGTAATTCTTCATCGGAATCGATATATTTCCGGAATTTGCCTTGGCGAACTTGATACAGTGGTGGCTGGGCAATGTAAACATAACCGGCATCCACTACTGGGCGCATATAACGATAAAATAGCGTCAACAATAACGTCCGAATATGCGCCCCATCCACATCGGCATCAGTCATAATGATCAGCTTATGATAGCGTGCTTTGGCTAAGTCAAAATCAGAACCAAAACCCGTACCCATTGCCGTAAACAATGATCGAATTTCTTCATTGGCTAGAATTTTATCCATACTAGCTTTTTCAACATTTAAAATCTTACCTCGAATCGGTAAAATAGCCTGTGTCAAACGAGAACGCCCGGATTTAGCAGAACCACCGGCAGAGTCCCCCTCGACAATAAATAATTCCGAAATTTCAGGATCTTTACTGGAATTATCGGCTAATTTACCTGGTAGATTACTGATCTCCAAGCCAGACTTCTTTCGTGTTACCTCACGTGCACGCTTGGCAGCGACTCGAGCTCGGGCAGCTAACAAACCTTTTTCAACAATGCTACGAGCAACTGACGGATTCTCCATCAAAAACTTACTAAAAGTTTCTGAAAACATCCGATCTGTCACGGTCCGAGCATCTGAATTACCAAGTTTTGTCTTAGTCTGACCTTCAAATTGTGGATCTGGATGTTTGATGCTGACAATGGCTGTCATGCCCTCACGAACATCTTCACCTGATAAATTCTCATCATTATCCTTGAATAAATTCGTCTTTTTAGCATAGTCATTGATAACACGGGTCAAAGCGGTCTTAAATCCGGATTCATGCGTTCCGCCTTCATAGGTGTGAATATTATTGGCAAAGGTCATCAAATTGCTACGATAGCCAGTCGTATATTGCAACGCAACCTCAACGGTAATGCCATTTTGCTGACCTTCCACATAAATCGGTTCTGGAAAGAGCACATCTTTGCCTTCGTTCAAGAACTCTACGTAACTCTTTAACCCACCTTCATAATGGAATTCTAGCTTTTCATGAGTTTCCGCACGTTTATCAGTAAAAGTCAGTTTTAGACCTTTATTTAGGAAAGCTAATTCGCGAATGCGCGTGGTCAAAACTTTATCGTCATAGACGGTCGTTTCAGTAAAAATATCAGGATCTGGTGAAAAATGAACTTTAGTACCATGTTCATGAGCAGGTGCCTCACCGATCACTTTCATTTCTGTGTGGACTTTGCCGCGCTTGAAATCCATGTAGTAACGTTTACCATCTCGAGTAACCGTTACATCTAATTCCGAAGAAAGCGCATTAACCACGGAAGCACCAACACCATGCAAGCCACCAGAAACTTTATAACCGCCACCGCCAAATTTACCGCCAGCATGTAAGATCGTAAACACAGTTTCTAAAGCTGGCCGCCCCGTTTTTGCCTGAATATCAACGGGAATCCCACGGCCATTATCAAACACGGTAATGCTATTGTCTGGTTCTACAGAAACATTGATTTCAGTGGCAAAACCAGCTAAAGCTTCATCGATCCCATTATCAATGATTTCCCAGACCAAATGGTGCAGGCCTTGGGCACTTGTAGACCCAATGTACATCCCCGGCCGTTTGCGAACAGCCTCCAAACCTTCTAGGACTTGAATTTGACTGGCATCGTAATCTTTTGCGCGTTCTTCCAGTTGTTCTTTTTGAGCAGCTAATTGTTCAGGGGTTGGTTGGCTTTCTTTAGCTTCTTCCGCTTCAGCCTCTGCTTCTGCTGGTAAATTCGTGTCTTTTGATAAGTCCTCTGACATCTCATAACCTCCATTTGGTGAACTAAACTTTGATCATTCCTGAATCTATATGAAATACTTTTGGATCATTGATAATTTCTTTAGCAACGTTATCTAAACTCGTCGTGGTTAAGAAAGTTTGCACTTTGTCTTGAAAAGCCTTTAATAAATGCGTTTGTCGTACATCATCTAATTCGGACAACACATCATCTAATAATAAAACCGGATATTCTCCGGTTTGGGCCGCCATTAAATCAATTTCTGCTAATTTGACACTTAGCGCTGTGGTACGTTGTTGGCCTTGAGAACCAAAGGCTTGAACATTTTGATCATTAACAAAAAATAAAACATCATCGCGATGAGGTCCATACAATGTCGTCCCTTGTTCGATCTCACGCGGTTGGTTTTCAGTATAAATGGCCTTGATTTCTTGATAAATTGTTTCTTCTGAATCAGTCAAAGCATGCTGTTTGATTAACGTACGGTACTGGAATGTTAGGGTTTCTTGTTGATTTGTGATCTCTTTATGGATCACTTGGGCAAATTTCTCCATTTGAGCCAATAATTGATAACGAATTTTGATCACTTTTGCGCCAAATGCTGCTAACTGATCTGATAATACTTCCAAATACACGAGATCTTTAGCTTGTTGATACTTCAATTGACGCAAATATAAATTACGCTGTTTTAAAACTAACTTATACTGAGATAAATTAGACAGATAATTAGCACTCATTTGACCGAATTCCATATCAATAAAGTGGCGTCTCGTGGCTGGAGAACCCTTAACGATATCTAAATCTTCTGGCGCAAATAGCACAACATTAAAATTACCCAAATATGCCGAAAGTTTGCTCTGTTCTAAATGATTGACTTTGGCCCGTTTGCCTTGCTTACTAATAATAAGTTCAAGCGGTAACTTACCTGTTTGGCGCATAACTTGACCATCGATCCGCGCAAAATCTTGCTGCCACTGAATCATTTCCTTATCATTCGACGTTCGATGGCTTCGTGTCAACGCCAAGACGTAAATGGCTTCTAGCAAATTTGTTTTACCTTGAGCATTTGCACCTATAAAAATATTAATGCCTTGGTCAAAATTTAGAATTAATTTTTTGTAATTTCGAAAATTGGTTAGTTCTAATTGTTCTAAATACATATCAATCCTGCTTTTGGATCACGTAAGTTGTACCTAAAACTTGAAACTGATCGCCGGGATAGAGTTTCCTACCACGACGATCATCCGCTGCACCATTAATGAGAACTGTATTTTCCTGTAAAAACCATTTTGCCTGTCCACCCGTACCAATAATACCTTCTTCTTTTAAAGCCTGCGCTAAGGTAATGAATGATTGGGTGATTTTCATGACTTTTTGGGCCATTGCATCATCTCCAAAGTTCTCAAAAAATTGATTAAAAATCTGTGAAACTTAGCATTTTACTTATATTATTATAGCCTTATTAAGGCAAAAAAACAATTGATTAACGAAAATAAGGGGGTGTCAGCAATTTTTTAGTCTTTACGTATATTATAACCAAATAACGAAAAACTACTCAAATCGAAAAATAAGGCCCTCTGTTCCTGACTAAATAAATTTTTAGGGTGTCGCATTTAAATCGAACAAAGTTATATTTTAGTAAATCAAACTAAAAAACCTTTAGAAATCAGATTTTTGATCTAACTTCCAAAGGCTTTTTTAGTTTTCAGATTTAGGCAGTACTTTTTAGAAAGTTCGTACGGGTGTGATCAACTGAATAAAGTTTTCCTCGTCTTCGCTAGGGACTAACGTAAACGGACGTAAAGCGGAAGTAAAAGCGACTTTGATATCTGTTGGGCCAAAAGAACGTAAGGCATCTTTCATATAATCTGGATTAAAGGAAATATCCAATTTTTCGCCGGTTAGGTTTTCAAAGGCTAAAGATTCTTGAACGTTCCCCAATTCAGGTGAATTACTATAAATGGTACCTTCTTTTGCTTCAGGATCTAAAACTAGACGAACTACGTTGTTTTGACTGGCATGAGAGAGCAAGGAAGCCCGCTCAACTGAGGCCAGCAATTTTTGCGTATTGAATTCGATTGTCGTTGTTGCATCATGTGGAATCAGACGATCTGTATCTGGATAGTTGCCTTCTAGTAAGCGTGAATAAAATTTGATTGGGCCAGCTGTGAATAAAACTTGATTTTCAGTGATTCGTAAATCTACTTCTTCTAGATCATCCGTAATAATTTTTGATAATTCCGTTAAACTTTTACCCGGAATAATCACGTCATATTCTAACCCTTGGCCATTGTTAATTTCTAACTTGCGTTGTGATAAACGGTGGCTGTCGGTCGCTACAGCCAGTAGTTGGTTATCCTTAACTAAAATATGAACCCCAGTTAAAATTGGCCGGCTTTCTTGGTTAGAAACAGCAATGACTGTTTGCGAAATGATCTGTTTAAGAATATCAGCAGGTAAGGTTAATTTATTTTCGGCATCAATCTCTGGAAGATGCGGATATCCGTTGGCGTCTAGACCGTTTAAATTAAAGGATGACGTCCCAGAGGTAATTGTTGTTTGAAACCCTTCCCCGACAGTTAAAGTCATCTGGTCTTCAGGTAGTCGTTTAACGATTTCACCAAAGAATCGCGCGGGTAAAACAATATTACCGGGTTCCTCGATCAATAATTGAGCTTTTTCGTCACTTTGAGTAATAGTGGCTTCAATTGAAATATCGGCATCACTACCAGTTAGGGTCACGCCAGTTTCTGATACGGCAATTTTAAGACCGGTCAGAATTGGAATCGTGGCTTTGCTAGCGATAGCTCTTTGAACATCATTTAAGGTTTTGATGAATTGAGAACGGCTGATACTAAATTTCATGTAGCTTCCTCCTGATAACGCAGAGATATTTTGTCTATATTAATATAGTTAATTATATAGTAATAGTAGTAGGGCGGTTAATTCTGTGGAAAAGTATCTTTTAACCAGCAAACTTAGATTTCCACATGTGGATAACTTTTTAATAACTTGGGGACTTATTCATTTTTATCCACATGTGGGCAACTTTTTTACTGGCGCAAAATATTCTTTAATTCAGCAATATTTGCTTTCATTTCTGGATCCGATTCTAAATTTTGGGCAATTGTTTTGTGTGCGTGAATGACTGTTGTGTGATCTTTGCCGCCAAATTCCATACCGATTTTTGGTAATGAACTATCGGTCAGTTCCCGGGCGAGATACATAGCAATTTGCCGGGGAATAACGATGGCTTTGTTCCGTTTTTTTCCTTTTAGGTCAGTTAATGAAATATGGTAATATTTGGAAACCGTTTCTTGGATTTTGACGATGGATAAACCATTAGTCGCGTCCTGTAGTTTCAAACTCTTGAGCGCATCTGCAGCTAAACTAGTTGAGATACGCTCGTTTTTCATGGTCGCATAGGCTTGGACTCGAATCAAGGCACCTTCAAGTTCACGGACATTAGAGTCAATTTGACCGGCAATATACGATAGGGTGTCATCGGGAATATCTAGGTGTTCGGCATTAGCTTTGTTCCGTAAGATTGCAATTCGAGTTTCAAGATCGGGTGGTGTGATATCTACGGATAGGCCCCACTTAAATCGGGAAACAAGACGGTCTTGAAGTTTAGGAATTTCGTTAGGCAGTCGGTCCGAGGTTAGGACGATTTGTTTTTTTTCTTCATATAGATCATTGAACGTATGAAAGAATTCTTCTTGGGTGCCTTCTTTGTCGGCAAAAAATTGAACGTCATCTACCATGAGTAGGTCGACGCTACGGTACTCTTGTCGAAACCGGTCCTGCGTTTTTGTTTGGATTGCACTGACTAAGTCGTTTGTGAAAGCTTCACTGGTTACATATTTGACCTTGGCATTTGGTTGACTTTGTAGTAGTTGGTGTCCAATAGCCTGCATTAAGTGGGTTTTACCTAAGCCAACGCCACCGTATAGAAATAATGGATTATACAGTACGCCAGGTTCTTCAGAGACAACTAAGGCCGCTGCATGAGCCATTTGGTTTCCTGTACCCGTTACAAAAGTGTCAAAAGTGTACTTGCTATTAAGATGTGAGCTTGTTAAAAATTCATCATTTTCGTTTTCGGATACTTTTGATTGCATCGCTTTGTTGGCACTCGTTTTATCAGGGGTGTTTTGGCCATTGGGATATGTTTGACCAGTGATCGTTAAAACTGGATTCAGTTCAAATCCGAAGTGGGCATAAACATTTTCAACAATTTTTGTTAGGATATTTTTTTCCCAATATTCTTTATGTAATTGTGAAGGGACTTCAATTGTTAAAGTGTTGGCCGTTAAACTGATAGGTTTCGCTGATTCAATCCAGGTTTGATAGCCGATACGCGTGAATTGCTGATGAAATTGTTGTTCAATATACTCCCAAATCTCATCTAGATTAGGCAAGATCAGTCCTCCTCCCGTTAAAAATAAAGTTATCCACATTTTTTAGAGTACTGAACTAGTTTATCATTTAAGAAAAAAGTTTTCCACAGGATTGTCAATAACTTTTAAATAAAAATCACAGTGTGTTTAGAAAGAAAAAAAGCGTCTTGTTCATAGTGTGAATAACTAGGATATTCCAAACTTATCCACAAGAGGAGGTGAGAGGTTAGAGCTGATTTTAATAGTGTTCCACGGGTTATTAACAGCGAAAATAACAGCCTGTGGAAAAGCAAAATTCACGGGCGTTTATTTGTGGATATCTTTTGGATAGCCTTGTGGATTATTTTATAGACGGTCGCGCACTAATTTTGTTTATGAACAAGTGATTTTTTGATTTTGTGGATAGATAGGCCTGCTTTTTTAAAAATTTTGTTTGCTTAGATATGAAATTATGATATTATACATAAGTGATTGTATTTGACGATAGCAGTCAAACTTTAATTAAATAATGTGTTCAGCAGTAACAAGGAGGTGTCAGTTTTGACAACTAAACGCACTTACCAACCAAAGAAACGTCATCGCGAACGTGTTCATGGTTTCAAAAAGAGAATGAGTACTAAAAACGGCCGTAAGGTATTAGCTAGACGCCGTGCAAAAGGCAGAAAAGTATTATCTGCGTAAGGCCACTGATGTTTCAGTGGTTTTTTTTTTTTTAATTTCCTATTAATAGGTCATCAAGTTAGGATCCCGATAGTTATGCGCAAATCATATCGCGTTAAGAAGGAACAAGAATTCCAAAAAGTTTTTCGCCATGGCAGTTCGGTTGCCAACCGTGCTTTTGTTATCTACCATTTAGATGTTCCCGACCAAAAGCATTTTCGTGTCGGCATTTCAGTGGGTAAAAAAATCGGTCATACGGCTGTCTTGAGAAATCAAATCAAACGATACATACGTCAGAGTTTGCTAGAGTTAAAACCATATTTAAAGGCTGATGTGGACTTTTTAGTGATTGCTCGCAAACCAAGTCGCCAGTTGGATTTTTTTCAAGTTAAGAGAAATTTGATTCATGTTTTAAAATTAGCTGGGCTACTAGCTTCGGATTTTGAAGCTGAAATTGGTCCAGCGACGACCACATCAAATTAACAGAAAACGTCAAAGATAACGAGGGAATATTTTGAATAAACGACAAGTTAAACGCATCGTCTTGGTTCTTGCGCTAGCTTTATTAGTTGTTGTTTTGGCTGGCTGTGGGAATATTAATACACCGGTAACCAAAAGTAGTACAGGTTTTTGGGATCGTTATATTATTTATAACTTCTCCCGCTTTATCATTTGGTTGGCCCATGCATTTAATGGTAGTTTCGGCGTGGCAATTATTATTTTTACATTGATCATACGGATTATCTTATTACCACTGAATCATTACCAAATGAAAAGTATGCGTAAGCAAATGGAGATTCAACCTGAAATGGATGCTTTACGCAAAAAATATTCGGCTAAAGATGCGGACACACAACGGACACTTCAAGAAGAAACGCAAAAGCTGATGTCTGAAGCTGGCGTTAATCCATTGATGGGCTGCTTGCCGTTAGTGATCCAGTTACCATTTATGTGGGCTTTGTATCAAGCCATTGCTCGGACCGGGGCTTTACGGCACGCAAGCTTCTTGTGGACAGAATTGGGTAGTAAAGATCCTTATTATATTTTGCCGATTTTGGCGGCTATTTTTACCTTTGCAACATCATACTTATCAAGCTTATCCCAGCCAACACAAAATTCGACAACGAAACTGATGACTTGGGGGATGCCGATCTTTATTCTGTTTACAACAATCAACTTCCCGGCAGCCATTACGTTATATTGGGTCGTTTCCAATGCCTTTCAAGTCGGGCAAACTTTATTACTACAAAATCCTTATAAGATCATTCATGAACGGGAAGCTAAGGAACAAGCCAAGCGAGATAGGGAAAAAGCCTTACAAAAAGCGCGCAAACAAGCATTTAAGCGTAAGCGTAAATAAGTTAGGAGGGTACTATGCCAACTTTTGAAGGTTCATCCATTCAAGCAGCGATTGAAAATGGATTGAAGCAGATGAAACTACAGCGGGGTGCGGTAAATGTCCAAGTTATTGCAACTGGTAAAAAAGGGTTTTTAGGTTTTGGACGTAAACCAGCCGTTGTAAAGTTGGACAAGCTTCCTGAGCCAGCTAAAAAAAAGCCTGTTGCAACGGAGCAGCAAGCAAAATCAGTAGCTCAACGAACCACAACGAAGTCAGCACCAGTTCACAGGCCAGTAACAGCAGAGATAAAACGGCAGAAGCCAACGCAATTAAAGGCAACAGCTACTGAAGTATTGGATCGTACCCAACGGCGGCGGTCAGATAATGCAGCCGTTTTGCAGCAGTTAAAAGACTATATTACGGATATTTGTGCAAGTTTAAAAACGCCAGTCACAGTTAAAGTCACGCAGAAATCCGGTCAGGTAATTTATCAGCTAGGTACGGATAAAGAGGGTTTGGTCATTGGCAAACATGGCCGAATGATCAATTCGCTGCAATATTTGGCGCAAACCTACTTTAATCAACATGGTCATGGGAAACAACGGATCGTGTTAAACGTTGGTAATTATCGGCAACGACGTGAGGAGACTTTGCAGCGTTTAGCAGATAAAGCTGCCATGGAAGTGATTGCCACGGGTAAACCATATTTGTTGGATGATATGCCATCTTTTGAGCGGAAGATCATTCATCAACAGTTAGCTAGCAATGCTCACGTTCAAACGACTTCTGAGGGTAAAGACCCACATCGATATGTGATTATTGCCCCTAACACAAGCAATAAATTTTGACAAACGTATTTAAAGTTAGTATATTAATTAAACGAAGATCGATATTATTCGTTTGATCAATGATTTACTACGGATGAAGTAGTCAAAGTGCTTTATCCATTTCTTTGTATTTTTAAAAGGAATGGATGTAGGCACTTTTTTTAATGTTTTTTAGGTTTTGATGGAGGGATATTATGGCAAATACCATCACAGAGTATGATACGATCGCAGCAATTTCGACACCGGTTGGCGAAGGGGCAATTTCAATTGTGCGTTTGTCAGGTGAAGACAGTGTCGCTATTGCGAATCGGGTTTTTCGTGGTAAAGATTTAAATGAAGTGCCTAGTCACACAATCAATTACGGCCATATTGTAGACCCTGAGACAGATGAAGTGATCGATGAGGTCATGGTTTCGGTCATGCGGGCGCCTAAAACGTTTACTAGAGAAGACGTTATTGAGATCAATTGTCATGGTGGTCTACTGGCAACGAATCATATTTTACAGTTATTATTAGCCCACGGTGCGAGAGCGGCAGAGCCAGGAGAATATACGAAGCGTGCCTTTTTAAATGGGCGGATCGATTTGACGCAAGCAGAATCGGTTATGGATTTGATTCGAGCTAAAACAGACCGTGCGATGCAAGTTGCTGTGAATCAATTGGATGGCAATTTGGCCCATTTGATTCAAAACTTGCGTCAAGAAATTTTACAAGTATTGGCTCAAGTCGAGGTCAATATTGATTATCCAGAATATGATGAAGATGAGCTAACTACTAAAATGTTGTTGGAAAAAGCAGACTTAGTGGGCCAACAGATCGATACTTTGTTAAAGACTGCACGCCAAGGGAAAGTCTTACGAGAAGGCTTGGCTACAGCAATCATCGGTCGGCCAAATGTGGGTAAATCAAGTCTATTAAATTATTTACTACATGAAGATAAGGCTATTGTGACTGATGTTGCTGGTACGACCCGCGATGTCATTGAAGAATATGTCAATGTGAATGGCGTTCCTTTGAAGCTGGTTGATACGGCAGGTATTCATAAGACAGAAGACAAAGTTGAAAAAATCGGGGTCGACCGTAGTCGGCAAGCATTGGCTCAAGCAGAATTAGTTTTATTAGTTTTGAATCAAAGCGAGCCGATAACTGATGAAGACCGCGAATTATTAAAAGCCACACAAGCTAAGAAACGCATTATTTTACTGAATAAAACAGATTTACCGGCACGGTTAAAGGCAGCAGAATTAGCCTCTTATTTGGCACCTGATGAGCGGCCAATCAATATTTCAATCTTAAAGCAATCTGGTACAGATACCCTTGAAACTAAGATCTCCGAGTTGTTTTTTGGCGGGATCGAAACTAATCAAGCTACTGTTTTGGTGACGAATGCGCGTCAAATTAGTCTGTTACAACAAGCCAAGCAGTCTTTGGAAGATGTTAAAAGTGGGATTGCGGCAGGGATGCCCATTGATTTGGTACAAATCGATATGACAAATTGTTGGGATAAACTTGGTGAGATCACGGGTGAAAGTGCCCCTGATGAACTGATCACTCAGTTATTCAGTCAATTCTGTCTAGGAAAATAAACGAATACTAAAGAGAGCGAGACAAAATAGATGAAAACATATGATTCTAAAAATTATGATGTGATCGTTGTTGGCGCTGGTCATGCTGGCAGTGAGGCTGCTTTGGCAGCTGCCCGCATGGGTCAAAAAACCTTACTGTTAACGATCAATTTGGATATGGTTGCTTTTATGCCATGTAATCCTTCTATCGGTGGCCCAGCAAAGGGGATTGTCGTCCGCGAAGTTGACGCTTTAGGTGGGCAGATGGGTAAAAATATTGATGCCACCTATATTCAGATGCGGATGTTAAATACAGGTAAAGGACCAGCTGTGCGTGCTTTACGAGCACAGGCAGATAAAGCCCAGTATCATCGAGTAATGAAGGATACTTTAGAAAATGAACCAAATCTAACGCTACGACAAGGCATCGCTGATTCATTGGTCGTGGAAGATGGCGTTTGTAAAGGGGTCATCACAAATACCGGTGCTCGTTATTTAGCTAAAGCAGTCGTGTTGACGGCGGGCACTGCTTCACGAGGTAAGATCATTATTGGTGAGTTAATGTATTCTTCAGGACCCAATAACTCAATTCCTTCAATCAAGTTGTCTGAGAATTTAGAGTCCTTAGGGTTTAAATTAAATCGTTTTAAGACCGGTACGCCACCACGCGTGGATGGCAATACCATTGATTATAGTAAGACAGAAGAGCAACCAGGCGATAAAACACCCAACGCCTTTAGTTATGAGACTTCTGATGCCAGTTACCTATCAGACCAACTTTCTTGTTGGATGACCTATACTAATGCGACCACCCATCAAATTATTCGTGATAATCTTGATCGAGCACCCATGTTTTCCGGTGTGATCAAGGGTGTTGGACCAAGATATTGCCCATCCATTGAAGATAAAGTGGTTCGTTTTGCTGACAAGCCACGGCATCAAATTTTCTTGGAGCCTGAAGGTCGCGATACTGAGGAATATTATGTTGGTGATTTTTCCACTTCAATGCCAGAAGAAGTCCAACAAGATATGGTTCATTCCATTGCGGGTCTAGAGCATGCTGAAATGATGCGGCCTGGCTATGCGATCGAATATGATATTGTTGAACCTTGGCAGTTGAAAGCCACTTTAGAAACAAAAGTGGTTGAAAATCTATTTACAGCAGGTCAAATGAATGGCACGTCTGGATATGAAGAAGCTGCGGGTCAAGGGATTATTGCGGGTATTAATGCAGCTTTGAAAGTTCAAGGTGAAGCCCCATTTATTCTGAAGCGTA
Organism: Agrilactobacillus fermenti; assembly: GCF_047943045.1. Taxonomy (GTDB): domain Bacteria; phylum Bacillota; class Bacilli; order Lactobacillales; family Lactobacillaceae; genus Agrilactobacillus; species Agrilactobacillus fermenti. The sequence goes on from NZ_CP181347.1 coordinate 2,567,527, forward strand.
GTGATGCTTATATCGGTGTAATGATTGATGATTTAGTGACTAAGGGGACGAATGAGCCTTATCGCTTGTTGACAAGTCGTGCAGAGTATCGCTTATTATTACGTCACGATAACGCCGACTTACGTTTGACTGAAAAAGGTCATGAATTGGGGTTGATCTCAGATGAACGCTACCAAAGCTTCTTGGCTAAGAAGGCTGCAATCAATGCTGAATTAGAGCGATTGCAAAGTGTGCGGGTTAAACCGACGCCAGAGGTGCAAGCCTTTTTAGCGGCAAAAGGGGTAGCTCCTTTGAAAGATGGCGTTTTGGCAGTGGATTTCTTGAAGCGTCCAGAAGTCACTTATCAAGATTTGCGTCAATTTATTGAGCCAGCACCGACAACATTAGATCATCGCGTAATCGAGCAAGTTGAGATTCAAGTGAAATATGCGGGTTACATTCGCAAAGAAGAGGCCAAGATCGAACGCTTGAAGCGGATGGAAGCTAAGAAAATTCCCGATCGATTGGATTACGATGCGGTCAGTGGTTTAGCAACTGAAGCAAGACAAAAGCTGAAGAAGATCCAGCCAGAGACTTTAGCACAAGCCAGTCGAATCAGTGGCGTCAATCCAGCTGATATCGGCATCTTAAGTGTTTATATCCAACAAGGGCGGATCGCTAAGGTTTCTGAAGAAACCTCATAAAATTTTTAGCGTACTCATTGTTTCTTGGAACACATTTAAACTGAGCAATATTTATGAATAGGCAGGCGTTAGAAACAAAATGTTGATTTTGTCCTGACGCTTGCCTATTTTTGTAGGCTGTTCTTGAAACAAGGTGGCGTCTTAAGCAGTTCTCCGTTATAGTTAAGTAGAAAATGAAGGAAATTTGGTGAAGAAGATGTATCAAATGATCGTTAGTGATTTAGATGAGACACTACTAAGAGATGATGGGACTTTAAGTGCCGGAAATATCCAGGCGATTAAGCAGGCGGTGGCTCAAGGTGTTTATTTTGTACCCAATTCTGGGCGTAGCTTTCTATCCTATCAAGATAATTTGCGGGATTTGGGACTGTATAACCAGCCGCAAGCCTACGAGATTTCATATAATGGTGCCCTGATATTGGAAAACTATCAAAATCGTGTGCTTAAAAGTAACGGTCTAGATTATGCCATGGCCCAGGCCATTTTTGATATCTGTACTAATACAGACGGTGCAGTGCATATTTATACAACGGACCAACTTTTTATTTATCATGCGGACCCTAATGATAACCGCTATTTAGCAGAACGCGGGGTCCAATTTACGACCTTAAATACAGTTGATTTTACAATGTTTCAATCGCTAGCTATCATGAAGATTATTGTCGCTTTACCCACCATGGCGCAGAGACAAGCGCTTGGTAAAAAAGTGCATGTGGTGTTGGGCAACCAGGTTACAGCAACGTATTCATCGGATCGTTATATTGAGTTTAATCGTGCTCAAGTGAATAAAGGTACGGCAACACTTGCTTTGGCCCAGCAACTTCAGATCCAGCCGGAAGCGATCATTGCCGTGGGAGATAATAATAATGACCTCACCATGATTCAAGCCGCTGGGCTAGGGGTCTGTGTGGCTAATGGGATTGACTCTGTGAAACAAGCTGCGCAATATGTGACTAAACGTGATAATAATCAGGATGCCATGGCTGAGATTATCGAAAAGTTTGTTTTACGTTAAGGATTTCATAGATAAAAAATAATTGGAGTGTCAATTTTGCAAGCAATCATTAATTTGTACCAACCGTTTTTTGATGGTCATAATTGGGAAACGGTGATCACTTCAGGTCAAGATTGGTTGGTTATTTTATCATTAGTTTTGATGGAGTGTTTGTTATCCGTAGATAATGCCATTGTGTTGGCTGCGCAAACGCAAATTCTGCCAACCAAAAAACAACAAGAAAAATCTTTGTTTTATGGCCTTTGGGGTGCTTATATTTTTCGTTTCTTGGTGATCGGTATCGGCGTTTACTTGATCAACTTTTGGTTCATCAAAGTTTTCGGCTCACTTTACTTATTGTATTTGAGCGTGCGTTACTTTTATGATCGCCATAATCCAGATCATGCCAAACAAGGAACGACAAAGAAGGTCGATAACTCAAAGCAACATGTTCTGTCTTTATTCTGGCGTGTGGTTATTTCGATTGAAGCCATGGATATTGTTTTTTCGATCGACTCGGTGTTGGCCTCTTTAGCGATCTCTAGTAATCCGGTGATCGTACTTATTGGTGGTATGATCGGCATTTTGGCTATGCGTGGAATTGCGGAGATCATCATGCGGCTGATGCAGATTATCCCTGAATTGGAAATGATGGCTTACGGGCTGATCGCATTTATTGCCGTGAAACTTTTCCTATCCATACCAGCTATTGATATTGAGATTCCTAACCTTGTTTTTGCTCTGATCGTCTTTGGTAGTTTGGGGCTGACAATTTTATACCACTTTACCAAAAAGAAAAAAATACGTAAATTCTGAAAATTAGTGAAGGGTTAACTGTTGAAAACGTTTCCAGTAGGGCATATAATCGACTTACTAAATGTGGGGGTGATTATATGTCTTCTTTAAATAACAAAGCAGCTTTAGTAACTGGTAGTGGTCAAGGTATTGGTGAGGCCATTGTACGGCGTTTATCTGCAGATGGTTTTGCTGTTGCGATTGCCGATTTGAATTTGGAAAACGCTGAAAAAGTAGCTGAAGATTTGAATCAAAACGGTGGTAAAGCAGTGGCTGTTCAAGTAGATGTTTCTGACCGGGATAGTGTTTTTGCTGCCGTGCGTAAAGCAGCTGAAGCATTGGGCGGCTTTGATGTGTTGGTTAATAATGCTGGTTTAGGGCCAACAACGCCAATTGAGACGATTACACCAAAGCAATTTGATTTGGTTTATCGTGTGAATGTTGCGGGTACCTTATGGGGTATCCAGGCTGCGATCGAGCAATTTAAGAAACTCGGGCATGGTGGTAAGATTATCAACGCCACGTCACAAGCCGGTGTTGTTGGTAATCCGAATCTGGCATTGTATAGTGGGACTAAATTTGCTGTTCGAGGCATTACTCAAGTTGCCGCTCGCGACTTAGCAGAGTTGGGCATCACGGTCAATGCGTTTGCACCTGGTATCGTTAAGACGCCAATGATGTATGACATTGCCCATCAGGTTGGCCAAAATGCCGGCAAAGATGATGAATGGGGTATGCAGACTTTTGCGAAAGACATTGCCCTTAAGCGTTTATCTGAACCTGAAGATGTAGCTGCTGGGGTTGCTTTCTTGGCTGGACCAGATTCAAATTATATGACTGGACAAACGCTAGAAGTTGATGGTGGGATGCAGTTCCATTAAAGTGACTTAGGCTGTTTGTTGAAGTTAGTAAAAAGAATTTAAGTCGATTTTGGAGGTCGGTTTAAATTCTTTTTTATTTTTAAATTTATTTGCTTGCGCAAACAAATTTACGGATCTATAATACAATCAATGTTGAGAAAGGAAGCAGATTTTCATGCGAAAACCATTAATCATTGCGAAACACAATTTTATGCCGTTAACAATTCCTAGTGATTATTATTTAGTTGAAACGACGAAACAAACACGTAATGGTAAAACTGTAACAGTGTTGCGTTATCAAAATAACCCTAATATTGTCATGAATAATGCACATCTCACAGTAATTTTGGCTGAAACGGGACAACTACTCAGTTATAATGATTTTTCTGGAATCCCAGACGGTAACTTGGTCCGTTCGAAGACCGCTCGTCAAGTTGCCGAAAAAACATTTCAACGGGTTGACCCAAACTATGCTGCTGGTTTGGCGTTCATGCGAATCGATCATTACGAACGGCACTTTTTTGACGCCGATGACAGCTTACAAATGATCCCCATTTCTTGGGTTAAGTTTGCCCATCAAAATGGGAGTTATAATTGGGTTTCTGTTGGTGGCAATGGGACAGTCGTAGAATATGAGATTGACTCTAGATGGGATTATTTTGCTGCTCGGCGGGCTACTGAAGAATGGAATTATGATGATTGGGTATTGGCACGGCAAGGTAAAGGACCACAACTCAGTGCCCCACAAGCTTTGGCTTAAAGTCGTAAGTTTTTTAGGGGAGCGATTGAATGCAAACAAACCGGTTTAAGTTTGTCCATTGGCTGGTAGCAATTACACTGGGGCTGTTCTTCTTCATGGTTATTGTTGACGGCAGTATTGTTACCATTGCGATACCAGAGATTTCTCAGCAGCTCAGGGTGTCTACCAGCTTGTCAGAATGGATCGTCACCATTTATTTGATGACAATTTGTATGTTTCTGTTGGTATTTGGACGTTTGGGCGATCTCTTTGGTCGCGTTCGCATCTTCCGTTGGGGGACGGTGGTTTTTACACTAGGATCATTTTTGGCGGGTGTCCCTTTAGGCTTTGGATTCGTACTCTTTGGCCGCGTTGTTCAAGGCGTTGGCGCCAGTATGACGATGGCTACGAGTTATGCCATCGTTACCAGCTACTTCGATAAATCTCAATTAGGTCGGGCTTTGGGGGTGGAAAGTGTCTTTATTTCCTTAGGTTCAGTTGCTGGCCCGGCTCTGAGTGGGTTTATTTTAACACAGTTACCTTGGGGGTATATTTTTTGGATCAATGTGCCTGTTGGTATTATCTGTTTGATTTTTGAAGAGTTATTTTTTCCCAGTGATGCCAAACAGACGGCACAAAAATTTGATTGGTTAGGAGCGCTTATATTAGCAATGGCGATGTTGGTAATCACATTTAGTCTATTGCGATTACAAATTGTCGGTTTTACCCACCTCGGGTTATGGCTGCTCTTTTTGGCCGGGATCGGCGCAATCTTTGTTTGGGTACGTATTGAAAAACATGTCTCTCAGCCATTAGTTGATCATCGTATTTTTAAGAACATTGCGTTCCGTAATGGGTTACTTGCGGCCTCGCTTGTGTTTACCGCAACCTTCTTTTATAATATCCTGGCGCCTTTTTATCTGCGGATCGATCAAAACCTACCAATGCACTTGACCAGTTTGCTGTTAACTATCTCGCCGATCGTTGCGGTCATCATGGGACCAGTTGCAGGGACACTTAATGATAAGCTGTCTTCTCAACGGCTGATCATTTGGGGGATTTGGCTGTTGTTGCTCAGCCAAATTGGCCTGGCCTTGATTCGCCAAGAAACAACGTTACTTTTATTTGGCATTTTAAGCATCTTATTGGCTATTGGGAATGCTTTTTTCCAAACAGCTAATAACGTAATGGTCATGACTAGTGTTGATCAGAGTCAGCTTGGCATGGCTGGCAGTTTAAATGCCTTGGTGCGCGAACTTGGCTTAGTCATTGGAACAATTTTAGCAACTAGTGTCTTTTTCACGACCATGAGTATGCAAGCTGGCCATCAAATCATAAATTATACAGCACACAATAATGGCCTATTTATCGGTAGTCAGAGCATTAGTTATGGGTTGGCAGCCTTGCTTATATTTGTGACGGGATGTCTACTGATTTTCCCGAAATATCGACGTCAAAAAGCCAAAAGAGAGGTTGTTGTCCATGAGCACAATTAAAGATGAGCCAGATGCGTTAATGGCACAAATTAGTCGCACAGCCCGGCATATTCAAATGAACTTAGACAAAGTTTTACGGCCGCTAAACTTAAATGCCAGTAATTACTACTTTATTTTGAAAGTGGGCCAGCACCAAGGCCAGTTAAGCCAAGATGAGTTATATCAATTGTTAGATATTGATGCGAGTAATATTACGCGTCGGTTAAAGCAGCTGGTTGATTTGGGCTATGTGACCAAGATTCGAAATCCCGACGATAAACGCAGTTGGGTCGTGTCCTTAACTTCAGAGGGTCAGGCTGTCTACCAACGCTTGGTACCAGTGTTAACACAAGTTTCGGATCAAATAACGACTGACTTAACGGGGACACAAATGACAACACTAAAAGCCGCGCTCTATCAGATTAGTGAACGCTTGATATGAGGATGTCTAAATAATGAATGAATTACAATTTGATCAGTTGGTTACAAAGTTAGGGCAGCTTCGCGAGCAAGTTCGTCAATTGGAAGATGTGGATTATATGACCGCTTATTACAAAGGCTATAGCCAATCAGGTGCTACAATAGATGAAATTCAATCAGAGATTGACCAGCTGAATCAAGAAGCTGATGATTTACAGACCAGGATTGATGAATTGGAAGGTAAAACCTAAATAAACCAGCAGATAAGGGTATTGCCTTTTGGAATATAGTTAAACAATAAACGTTTGCATTTAATATGTGGCTGAAGGTAAAATCTAAATTTTATCTCCAGTCATTTTTTATACTGCCAGTAAGCAATAAGATTATTAAATTGAAATTAATTAATTAGAATAACGTCGTATTTTGCGAGTGAAGACAACTGGTTTTTATCATAATAAACTCATTTTACTGTTATAATTAGCTTGATTTGATGGTAAATATGTTCTATTATATTAGAAAATAATTAGAAATGGGATGGGTGAGTCTATGAAGAAATCTAAATTTGCAGCGATGGCTGCTGCGCTTATGATGTTGGCTGCAACTTTTGCAGGTTGTGCCAATAAAGCCGGTCAGTCTGGCAATTCAGCTTCAGGCAATACGATTACGATCGGAGGAAATTTTGAACTGTCTGGGTCAGCAGCTGCTTATGGCAGTGCTATGGAACGTGGGGTCAAGTTAGCGGTTAAGCAGATCAACCAAGATGGTGGTGTTAAAGTCGGCAATAAAAAAATGAAGTTAAAATTAGTTACTAAGGATAATAAGTCTGATAATTCACAAGCGGCGGCAATCGCAACTAATTTGACGACCCAGACCAAGGCTTCGGCGGTCATTGGGCCGATTACCTCTGGCGCTGGATTAGCGGCGCTGCCTAATATGACCAAAGCTAAAGTACCATTGATCACACCTGGCGGGACACAAGACTCTCTTACATTGCAGAAAAATGGTAAAGTTCAACCCTATATGTTCCGTTCTTGTTTTGAAGATAGTTTCCAAGGTAAAGCATTAGCCAAATATGTTTATAACAATATGAAATTGAAAAACGTAGCTATTTTAGGTGATAAATCAACTGATTATGCTCAAGGTTTGATCAAGGCGTTTAAGAGTGAATATCAAGGTAAAATTACAACGACGGAATACTATCAAGCTGGCGATAAAGATTTCCAAGCTTTATTAACGAAATTAAAGAATAAAAAGTTCGATGCTTTGTTCGTTCCCGGCTATTATTCAGAAGCCGGTCTGATCATCCGTCAAGCTCGAGAAATGGGTCTCAATCAACCAATTATTGGTGCTGATGGCTTTGCTGATCCTAAATTAGTCAAAATTGCGGGCAAAAAAGCTGCCACAAATGTTTATTACACGACGCACTTTGATCCTAAAGCGCCAGCAAGCTCCAAGGTTGATGACTACTTAAAGCTGTATAAGAGTACTTACCATGAAGATGCAGCAACTTTTGACGCTCTATCTTATGATGCCGTTTATATGATCAAACAGGCGATTGAAGATGAGAAGTCAACGAATTCTGTTAAAGTTGCGGATGGTTTGGCTAAGCTGAAGAACTTTAAGGGTGTTACTGGCACAATTACGATGGACAAGAAACACAATCCACAGAAACCAGTCATTGTTTCTAAGCTTGAAAATGGGACGGAAGCTGAGGCAACTGCGGTTAAGTAACATTAGTAGTTGTGATGGTTAAATAGTACGCAAAATCACGGCCGTGGTCGGGACAAAACACTGGTTTTGGTTCCGGCCACGCTTTGTTACCAGGCTTTAAACGCGTTTGTATCATCAGCTTTCTCACACAACTACAAATCACTTGAGGGACAAAATGCCCTCAGCGTGATTCTAGGTTGTTGCTTGAAAGCTAGCCGATGACACTCACGCTCTTGATAAAGGGGTGTTTTATTTGCAAATTCTGCAGCAATTGATCAATGGGCTTTCCTTGGGTAGTATTTATGCGTTATTAGCTTTGGGATATACCATGGTTTATGGGATCATCAAATTGATCAACTTTGCTCATGGTGATGTTTATATGTTAGGAGCCTTTTGGGGCTACTTTATGATCAATAAGTTTCACATGAGCTTTTGGCCGGCCTTAATTACAGCGATGATTTTTTGCGCAATTGCTGGGGTCATCATTGAGTTCTTGGCTTACCGGCCATTACGTGATTCACCACGGATCGTTGTTTTGATCACGGCCATTGGGGTTTCTTTCTTGTTGGAAAATGGGATGAGTTATTTGTTTAGTTCAAGTCCGCGGGATTTTCCTCAAGTGATGGATGTACAACGCTATCATTTAGGTAGTGTTTCAATTTCAAATATTCAAATTTTAATCTTGTTAACGTCCATTATTTTAATGATTTTATTACAGCTTATTGTTAAGCGTACCCGGATGGGGAAGGCAATGCGTGCTGTTTCTGTGGATCCTGAAGCAGCGCAATTGATCGGTATTAATGTGGATCATACGATTTCATTTACGTTTGCATTGGGTTCGGCGTTGGCTGGAGCCGCAGGTGTCATGATCGGACTTTATTATAATTCGATTGATCCTTTAATGGGGATGACACCGGGGATCAAAGCTTTTGTTGCGGCTGTATTAGGTGGGATTGGTTTGATTCCAGGGGCTGCTTTAGGTGGCTTTGTGATTGGTATTATTGAAACGGTTGTGCAAGCTTTAGGATTTTCAGCTTTTCGGGACGCCGCTGTTTATGCAATTTTGATTATTATTCTAATTGTGCGGCCTGCTGGGATCCTAGGTAAAACCACGCGTGAGAAAGTGTAGGTGAACTTGATGAAACGCAATTTGAAATATAATTTAGTCTGGCTGCTGATTGCTGTTGTTGGCTGGATCTTGATCAATGTTTTAGAAGGTGTGGGCATCATTGATCAGTTTGCCGAAACAACGCTGGTTTTGATTGGTATTAATATCATTCTTGCTTCTGGATTAAATCTAATTATTGGATTTTCAGGTCAGTTCTCGTTAGGTCACGCTGGCTTTATGGCCTTAGGGGCTTATGCTGCGGCTTTAGTGACGCAAGCCATGCCCACGGAACTAGGGCTAGCTTTAGGTATCATCATTGGTATGATTTTAGCGGGCGTTGTGGCTTTGATCATTGGGATCCCAACCCTGCGGTTAAAAGGGGACTACTTGGCCATCGCTACAATGGGTGCCGCGGAGATTATTCGGATTATTTTGATCAATTTAAAAATTACCAATGGTCCGGCCGGTTTATATGGATTACCCCAATTGGCTAGCTGGAGTACCGTTTATGTTTTGGTTGTAGTTACAACTGTTTTAACAGTCAATTTTATTCATTCTCGAAATGGCCGGGCGGTCATGTCGGTACGCGAAGATGAAATTGCTGCGGAGTCAATGGGCATTAACACGACTAAATTCAAGGTGGCGGCGTTTGTTTTTGGTGGCATGACGGCAGCAATTGGCGGCGCCTTGCATGCCACTTACATTCAGACCATTGCACCCAATGATTTTGGTATCATGGAATCAATCAGTATTTTGATCATCGTTGTTATGGGTGGTATTGGCAGTATGACGGGTACGTTCGCAGCCGCCATTTTATTAGGTGTTTTAGACATGGTTTTACAGAGTTTTGGTGCTTTGCGAATGGTTTTATATTCGCTAGCCTTAATTTTGATCATGGTTTTCCGGCCAAAAGGCTTATTTGGTACCTGGGAGTTCTCGGTCAAGCGGCTATTTAACCGGAAGAAGCGCGCAAAGGAGGAGGTCTGATCATGAGTGTATTATTGGAAGTCAAAGATTTGACCAAAAACTTTGGTGGTTTAGCAGCTGTTTCAAACGTAAATATGCACTTAGATGATAATGAATTAATTGCTTTGATTGGGCCAAATGGTGCTGGTAAAACCACGTTATTCAATTTAATGACTGGGCAAACAGTGCCATCAGCCGGTTCAATTACGTTACGGACAGATTCAGGCGTGCAAGTGCTTAATGGCCGCAAACCTTATAAAATTGCGGATATGGGCTTGGCACGAACCTTTCAAAACATCCGGCTGTTCAAAGAATTATCGGTGTTAGATAACGTCTTAATCTCCATGACTAGTAAAAATAAAGAAGGGTTAGTTTCGAGCTTATTCCGGCTTCCGGCGTTTTATAAAACAGAAGCGCGTTTGGTTAAGGAAGCGATGGATCTTTTAAAGATTTTTCATATGCAAGATTTAGCCGATACAACGGCAAATAATATGCCTTATGGTGCTCAACGGCGCTTGGAAATTGTCCGAGCCCTTGCCACTAAGCCTAAAATTTTATTTTTGGATGAACCAGCGGCAGGGATGAACCCGGAAGAAACAGCCGCTTTAACAGCGACGATTCGCCAGATCCAACAAGACTTTGGCATCACAGTACTGTTGATCGAACACGATATGTCTTTGGTCATGAACGTAGCCGAGCGAATCTATGTTTTACAATACGGTAAATTATTGGCAGAAGGCACACCTCAAGAAATTCAAGCCAATCAAGCAGTCATTGATGCTTATCTGGGAGGTGGCGTTTGATATGTTGTTAGAAGTTCAAGATTTAAGTGTGAATTACGGTGTGATCCAAGCGGTGAAAGGGGTCAGCTTTAACGTTAATGCTGGTGAGATCGTCACTTTGATCGGCGCTAATGGTGCTGGGAAAAGTACCATTTTACATACGATTTCTGGGTTGATCCGACCAAAATCTGGAAAAATTATGTACGATGGGACTGAGATTCAAAAAGAGAAATCTCAAAAAATCGTCGCCAGTGGCATCTCTCAAGTACCAGAGGGCCGTCATATTTTTCCTGGGTTAACTGTTTTAGAAAATTTACAAATGGGTGCTTATTTGCGTAAAGATCGCGAGCAGACCAAAAAGGATTATCAAACTGTTTTTGAACGTTTTCCCGTGCTAGCTGAGCGTAAAAACCAAGATGCGGCCACGTTATCTGGTGGCGAACAGCAGATGTTGGCTATGGGTCGGGCGCTGATGGCAGCACCAAAATTAATTTTACTAGATGAACCTTCGATGGGCTTAGCGCCGATCTTTATCAATGAGATTTTTGATATCATTCAAGCCATTCAAAAAAACGGCACGACGGTACTGCTGATCGAACAAAATGCGGCTAAAGCCTTAGCCATTGCGGACCGCGGTTATGTGCTTTCAGTTGGTAAAATTGTTTTATCTGGGACAGGTAAAGCATTATTGGCGAACAAAGATGTCCAAAAAGCATACTTAGGCGGTTAGTCTTGATAAGGAGGAAGTAAAATTTATGAGTGTTTCAGACTTTATGACTAAAGATTTAGTAACGGTTACGCCAGATGTACGGATCAATGATGCCGTGGATCTCATGAAAGATCACAATATCCACCGCTTGCCAGTTGTCGATAATGGGCGGTTAGTTGGTCTGGTGACACAAGGGATCATTGAGGCCGCAATGCCTTCCAAAGCGACCAGTCTAAGTGTCTACGAAGTTAATTATTTGTTGAATAAAACCACCGTACAAGATGTGATGGAGAAGAGTGTCTTAACGATCGCACCGGGGGCATTATTAGAAGATGCTGTTTACAAAATGCGCCACTACAATATTGGTGTGTTGCCCGTTTTATCTGATGCAGATAAATTAGAAGGCATTATTACGAATAATGATATTTTTAATGCCTTTCTAGACATTTCCGGCTATTCCTTAGGCGGGACAAGGGTTTCTGTCAAAATTAACCAAGATGAAGTTGGTTTCTTGGCTAAAGTGGGCGATGCCTTAGCCCAGCATCACTATAATATTTTGACGTTGGTCGTAAATCGGCGGCCAACTGAAAAAATTGTTCAGATGCATATTGATACCACTGATAGTGAAGGGGTTCAAGCTGCTTTGGAAGCTGCTGGTTTTGAAGTTGTTCAAGCTGAACTTTCAGATGCCCCTAGGTGAGGTCGTTGTTTCTGGGCACACGTTTAAACAACAAAAATACGTAACAAAACAGGTGACTAAGAGCAAAACTTGAATTTTGTTCTTAGTCACCTGTTTCAATGCTTTCTACGAGTCAAATCGCCACGGGCACATGGTAATTAAATTTTACGAAAATAGCTGTGTTGATTGCTAGGAAAAGTGTAAATTAAGCGTTCCACCCGCTCATGATCGACGCCGAGTTCGATCATATCTACAAGACCATTGATGGTATTGACCGCATCGTTACTATATTCGCTGGCACCTACAAGGTGATTTTTTTCATCAAAAGCAAGGATGAGACTGCCAGCATTATCATTACCCACTTGGCGATACCAATCATTGGTATAATCAAAGTTTTCAATTGTGTAACGGCTATCTTGCTTTGCTGCAGCAATATTTATGCCTACTTGGGAAATTCGCGGCATAGTAAAAACGGTAGTCGCAATGGCTGGATAGTTGATAGGTTCAGAGGTTTCGTTCGTAAATTGGTGTGCTAGATATTGAGATTCAAAAATGGCGACGGGTGTAATCTTAGGTTGTGACTTAGCCACGACATCGCCAGTGGCATATATATGATCAATGTTTGTTTGTAAATAGTCATTGACCTGAATCCCATGGGCATCATAATGGATACCAATTTTTATCAAGGTTCAAGGCTTCTGTATTTGGAATGCGACCCGTGGCATCAATAATATAGTCGGTATCAAGCGTGAAACCATTCGCGCCATGCAATGTTAGGCCATTTTTGTTTTGGGTGACAGCCTGGATGTTTACATCATAGTTGAACGTAATACCAGCTGCCCGCATGGTTGCAATTAATTGGGTGACATGTGGTTGATAAAAGTCTTTTAAGGGTTGGTGTCCTCGAAGGATCACGGTCACTTGGGCACCCGCAGCATTGGCGATACTGGCGAATTCCATGCCAACATAGCCGCCACCGATAATTGTTAGATGCTGTGGCATTTCTGGAATCACTAGAAAATCAGTGCTGTCGTGCATTAGTTCACGGCCAGGAATATCTAAACGATGTGGCCGTTGTCCGCTAACGATTACAATTTTGTCAGCAGTGACTGTTTGATCCGCTATTTGTAGCGTATGATCATCAATAAAGGTTGCATGGCCTTTGATAATCGCAACACCAGCTGTACTTAATTTTTGCTCGTTACTAAAAGCTAAACCGTCGATGACTTCGTGCTTGTGAGCCATAAGGTCCGGCCAATTGATAGTCGGGATAGAGTCAAAGCCCTTACCTTGAAGTTGTTTGACTTGCTGCAACAATTCAATCGGTCGATCCAAAGTGATTTTGGCATTACAGCCGCGATTGGTACAAGTACCGCCGAATTGACCTTCTTCAACAACACAAACTTTTAAACCGGCTTGGCTCATGGGAATCGCACCATTCCAAGCACCTTGGCCGCTACCGATAAATAAAACATCGTAATCCATATATTGACCCCCTTCATTTAAAAATAAGCATACGTTTTTGCCGTAATAAATGCATTAAATCTGCTTAGTTTGGCTACCCAAAATGAAAGAATCGAGTAGGAGACCCTAACGGGTCGGCCTCTCACACCACCGTACGTACGGTTCCGTATACGGCGGTTCAATAACTTAAGCGTTTCTGAATAGACTGGTACGTTGTGGACAGATTGATAAGTCCACGGCGTTCCAGTCTTTCGTTTGTTAGAGTATATTTCAGTACACCGGTATGTGCAGTATGCCAATACCCTTTACGGGTATTAGAAAATATTCGTGCTTCTGACACCGAGTCCCCTAACTTTCTAAGATTTCGGAACTTTCGTTTTGATTTTCTTCCATGATTTCCAGATATACTGCCGGATCCTCGTGCGCAACCATGCGTCTAGCGCTTTAAGAAAGCCCTTCATGCGGCCAATACTATAGTATCGTAACCAGCCTCGCATTTTACGCTTGATCTCTTTAAGGACAGTGTCTGAGACTAACACCGCGGTTCCGTTTGGTGATTAGCTTTAGGGCCTGTTTGATACGTTCTTTGGCAACTTTGTGCGGCCGGGCATATGCTTTGCCTTTACTCACACCTAAAGTGAACCCTAAAAATTTCAATCTCAAGGGCGACCCGACATGAGTTTTCTTTTGGTTGACTGTTAACTTCAAGTCTTTCTCCAAGAACTTGGTCACATTGGCCAGTACGCGGTAGCCTGCGCGCTTACTTTTGACGTAGATATTACAATCATCCGCATAGCGCACAAACTGATGGCCTCTGGCCATGAGCAGCTTATCCAACTCATTAAGGTAGATATTCGCCAATAATGGCGAGATATTTCCACCTTGCGGCGTGCCTTGAGCTGATTTCTCAAACAGACCACCATTCATAACCCCACTCGTTAAGAACTTACGAATAAGTCTTAATAGCCAGGAATCATCGATATATTGGCCGACAAATTTCATCAGTAAATCATGATTGACCGTGTCGAAATATGCCTTAAGGTCAAGGTCGATCACATAGTGATAACCTTGGTCATACAGCGCTATGACCCGTTTGATGGCATCATGAGCACTTCGATTGGGTCGGAAACCAAAACTGCTATCCGAGAATATCTTTTCAAACCTTGGCGACATCACTTGAGCGACTGCTTGCTGAACAAGTCGATCGACCACCGTTGGAATCCCGAGCTTGCGCTTGGAGCCGTCCGGTTTTGGAATCTCGACTCGTTTAACTGGTAATGGTTGATAACTGCCATCACGCAGTGATGCGATTAGCTCATCACGATGTTGTTTCAGATAAGGCAACAGCTCATCGACAGTTAGACCGTCAATACCCGCTGCACCCTTGTTGCTTCTGACTTTAAGGTAAGCTTGATTCAAATTATCTCGGGACAAAACTAAATCTTGAAATGAAACGCCATTCCACATCTTATCTTCACCGGAAATCACACTACGCGCCCCGGGTTGCCTCTTGACCTTCCAGGTCTACCATCCGCCGGTGACCAGAACATGGTTCTGTTTTCTGCGATTGTTGCATGATTTCTACCTCCAATTTTGACGAGAATTGTTAAAGTTCGGCCCTTCGTTGTCCAAAGGACAACTATTATGGCCTCGGCTGACTTCTGTATCATTCAGCTAGACATCACTGCCTAGTTTGTACCTGTGAAACTTTCCGTTTCTCTTGTCGGGAACGTATGATACAGACCTCCCCGGTAAGAACGCTAACTTTCGTGCCATGTAACCATTGGCTTTACTGCGTACAGTTTCGAGTAGTATGGGACTTCAGTTTGTTTAGCAACCTTATCCACTGCAAACAGCCTTATAGCCACTTCTTGTTCATTGGTTCAGCACTTTGCTTTAGACTTCCTTCAGATTCCACCTCACGGTGGACACCCTTGTCCTCAACTAATAGTTCCGACTACTACGGTCTATAGTGGACTTTCACCACCAAGTTAGCGCCCATGCCGGGCGCACTAATAAAAAAAATCGACCAGGATTTTCCTGATCGATCTTTTTTTGAAATTTATAAGTGTGTTAAAAGGTTTAGATTTCTTCTGGAACCAATTTAACGGGCTTAGTACCAAACCAGTCGATATGTTGTTCAACTGTGTCTTGGATAGCTTTTGTGCCAGGTGCTAACAATTTACGAGGATCGAAGCCTTTAACTTCTTTATCCTTGTTGTCTTCGATGTATTTGCGAACTTGTTTAGCCCAAGCGATTTGTTGTTCTGTGTTGACGTTAACTTTAGCAACACCTAAAGAAATTGCTTTTTGAATTTGGTCAACAGGGATACCGGAACCACCATGTAATACAAGTGGTACTGGAACAGCTTCTCTTAATTCCTTCAAACGATCGAAGTTAAGACCCTTCCAGTTTTCAGGGTAAACACCATGGATGTTACCAATACCAGCAGCTAAGAAGTCAATACCAGTAGCAGCTAATTGTTTAGCTTCTTCAATATCAGCTAATTCACCAGCACCGATGATACCGTCTTCTTCACCACCAATAGAACCAACTTCAGCTTCAACAGAGATACCTTTAGAATGAGCTAAAGCAACGATTTCTTTAGTCTTTTCTAAGTTTTCTTTGAAGTCTAAGTCGTGGCCATCAAACATAACAGAGTTGTAACCAGCAGCGATAGCTTCTTTAGCTGCTTCATAGTTACCATGGTCAAGATGCATGATGATTGGTACGGTGATATCCATAGATTTGATCGTGTCACGAACTAAGTGTTGTACTAATTCGTAACCACCCATGTACTTAGCAGCACCCATAGAAGATTGGATGATGATAGGAACATTCTTGTGTTGGGCAGCAGCTAAGATCGCACGTGTCCATTCCAAGTTATTTGTGTTAAAAGCGCCAATTGCGTAATGGCCCTTTTGAGCACCTGCAACGATTTCTGTACCATGTACTAAAGACATTGATGTAGCCTCCAAATAAAAAATTATCTATTCCGACTGTCTTAGTTTAGCATTTTTTAGTGAATTTTGAAACAGGTTATGAAAAAAGCAAATAAATGACCTTGGTTAAGCTCTTATGTGCCCCTTTTAAATTAGTCTAAGTTGGCGTGGATATACTTTTGATAAGGTGCTTCGGCTAATGTTTTTGTATAAAAAGCAATATCGTTAAATGCTTCTTGTAAGCGTGCTTGGAAGTGATCGCTATTTTCAGCATCAACGATTAAACCGTCTTCGTTAAAGTTATTATTGGCATCCCATAATAAAACCGGCGTTGGTAAGACGATCATCTTAAGCATTTGCAGAATTTCGACCATTGACTCGGCAGCTAACATCCCGCCATCACTAAAACTAGAATAAGTAATGATTTGTACAGGTTTACCTTCAACCTCAGGCCCCACATAATCTAAAGCATTCTTCAAGCTCCCAGGGATCGCGTGATCGTATTCAGGGCTGATAATGATGTACCCATCTTGGGCTTTTAAGGTATCTAACCAGGCAGATTCGTTCGCTTTCAAATCAGTGATCGTTTCAGAAAGTGGCGTTTGACGATGTTCATAAAAATCAAGGGGATAGTCTTTCAAATCGATCCAAGTGAATTCGAATTGAGCCGTATTAGGTTCACTTTTTTGTAAATATTCGAAAATATGTTGGCCTAGAGAGTTACGCCGAATACTGCCTAAAATAATACCGATTTTTGTCATGATGATCCCTCCAAGTTATAAAAATACTTATTTATTATTAGGTAACTTCAATACGCTGTCAAATGGGATTCACACCATAAAATGTGATGAATCGAGCTTTTAAAAATAGGCCATAATAAAAACACTTGGACAAATATTCACAAGTGTTTTTGAGTTAATACTAACTTTCAGGGACTGGCTGGTTGGCTTTAGCCATGGCCTGTTGGGCTAATAAGTTTAAATAGTGCCATGGTCGATCAAAGTGAGGTTGGAAGAGCATATCGACAAAGGCAAGTTCTTCAATCGTCATTTGTTTTTGGATCGCGACTGATAGGGTGTTGGCGGATTGGGAGACATCATAGCGGCTCATTAATTGACCACCAATGATACGATGACTAGCTTTTTCCCAAACTAAGCTCATCAATACAGGCTCAGTAGAGGGCATGAATTCAGGGCGGTAGTTATCTTCAAATAAGACACTCTCGGCATCAAGACCAAAATGCTGGGCGCTTTCTTTGGTCAAACCAGTACTGGCAATTGTTGTTCCGAATAACTTCAAACCAGAGGAAGACTGAGTGCCAATGTACTTCAGAGTTGGTTTTTCAATATTTAAACCGACCAGCATTCCTTGGCGTACCGCGTTGGTAGCTAACGGCACGTAATTATTCTCACCCGTTGGATTGTAGTGGACAGCAACACTATCGCCGGCGGCAAACACATCAGGCAGCGATGTGCGCATATAATCATCAACAATTAAAGCGCCATTAGCTAGCATTTCTGCTTTGCCTTTTAATAAATCAGTCATTGGTCTAAAGCCCACACTCATGACCGCAATATCGGCGTCAAATGTTTGTTGATCAGTTTTGACTTGTACGCCTGTTTTTGTTTCTGTAAAGGCTTGAACCGTTTGATTCAAAGCTAAATGCACGCCATGAGCTTCAAAGTCCGCCTCTACCCGATCGGTGAAGGGTTGATCTAGGTATTTATTTAAAATTCGCGGCAAGCTATCGATCAAAGTGACCTCATGCCCTGTATTTTTGAAAGCTTCTACCAATTCGGTACCGATATAGCCGCCGCCAATAATGACGACACGTTTTTTAGCATCGGTAATTTGTTGGAAAAGTGCTTGCGCGTGATTCCAGTTTTTACAAAGCATGACCCGTTGAGAATCGATCCCATCAATTGGCGGAATGATCGGCCAAGAACCCGTCGTCAGCACCAACTTATCATAAGTATCTGTTGTGACTGTTCCTGTTGTTAGATCTTTAACTTGAACTGACTTAGCGTCCGTATCGACCGCTAAAACATCATGTTTCATCTGAACGTTGGCACCTAACTCAGCTAGCTGTTCTGGGCTAGAATAGAATAACCCTTGGGGATCTTTGACGACACCTTCGAGATGCAGCGCAATCCCACAAGATAAGAAAGAAACATTGTCATTACGTTCATAAACAGTGACCTGAGCCTCTGGATCAGTTTTATATATTTGGGTCACGGCAGCAGTGCCGGCATGGGTACAACCAATAACGATAACTTTCATGAAATTCACTCCTAAAGTCTAGTTAATTAATGCACAATAAAATTGTACAATAAGTAAATTTAAAAAGCCAGTGATTGATCTATTGTTCACAATTTGACACAAAATTGCTGTATTAAAAAGTACCCTTATGGAAGCAATTCGCATGCTTTAACGAGGGTACTTATTTAAAATATTTTTAATAGAAAAATTCCCCTGATTTATCGTGACACAAATTTCTAAAAGTTATGTTTATAAAGGTAGAAGCCGCCAATTAAAATAAGGACACTGGCAATAATTGAAACGAAGAACATATTTTGGTAGGCCATTTGCGCTGTTTGTTGAAAAGCAGCTAGGGCTTGGGTATGGGCGGTACCTGTCAGGTGTCGGATCTGAACATACAGGTTTTCCACAGATTGACCAGCATGAATCCCAGCAGTACCACTGATATGGCTCAATTTGTCACTGACAAAGTTAGCAAAACCGCCCTGCACTAAAGTGGCATAAATCGTTGGCGCTAGGGTCAAACCGACTTGGCGACTGACGGACAAGGTCCCTAAAGCGACGCCGTTTTGTTTTTCACCGGCGATTTCTGACATAAGTACTTGGAAAGGGGCACCCATGAGCATCCCAAAGCCGATACCTGCTAGGGTTGAGGAAACGAGGAACCAAGTGGTGGTGGGGCTTAAGAAAGTAATCAGAGTGAAACCTAGCGTAGAGAGAATCCCGGAGATCACTAACGATTTTGTCGCCCCAAATTTATTAACCAGCGTCCCACCAACGCCAGCACCAATGATCGAGCCTAAACCGATGCCACTCATCCAAATACCGCTATTGCTGGCACTGATGCCATAGCGATGTTCCACAAAACTGGGGATAAAGACGAAAATTGCGATCAAAGTACCTGAAAGCAGACCCATGAACAACGTGAGTAAAAAGCCAGAGTTGCGAATTAAATTATAAGGTAAGAATGGTTCAACTTTACCTTTGATGTGTTTTTCGATTTGGCTGAAAATAATGAAGAAAATAACACCTAAGATCAAGAAAATAAAGACTTGTGGTGTGGCTAAACTACTTAAGAAGGCCTGGCTCTGGATGTTAGCAATCGCTAGCATGAAACTCAAAATACCAAAGGTTAAGAAAATCAAGCCTTTGAAATCAAGGTTACCACCATGTGCCGCTTTGGTTTCAGGAATAGCCATGGTTCCAGCGATCAAGACAAAGACAGCAATCGGTAAGTTGATCAAGAAGAGCCAAGACCAATGCCCCGATACGTTTAGGACTAGACTGCCAATGTTGGGGCCAACGACTGATGCGATCCCGTTGATGGCACCTAGAGCACCTAGTAGCCCACCTTGTTTTTCTTTAGGATAGGTTGAAATGATATGGCTGGAAGCAATGATAAAAATACCACCACCACCAAAGGACTGCAACACCCGAGCTGCTAGAAACATCGGAAAATTAGCACTAAGGGCAACCATTAATGACCCTAAAGCGAAGATAGCAATCTCGATAAGAAAGAGTTTTTTACGGCCGTAACGATCGGCGAGTTTACCGGCAATCGGTGTCGAAATGGCCATCCCTAATGTATAGAGGGTGACGCCCCAAGTCCCTTGAACTTCACTAACATTGAAGGCGTAATTAATTGTTGATAAGGCACTGGAAATAATCCCATTGTCTAATGCCGACATAAATACACCAATAATAAAAATAATCAAAGCAAATATTTTAGGTTTGGGTTCAGTCATTTGCGTCATCTCCTAAGTTTGTTTGTGGCAAGACACCTTGACTTAGCCACTGTAATCGATAATTAAAGTCATGCAGCAAGGTTTCTGGGGACCAATCATTGGCGATGTAGTCTGTTAAAGCGTTGAGGACTAGGGCCATAATAAAATACAAAAAGCTAACAGCTTCAGCTTTATTTGGCATTAGAATATGACTGGTCGTTAACATTTCTTGCCAGCGCTTTAGTTCAGGATCTGAAAGATCTTTTGGCCGTTGATAAGCCGCCAGATTACTGCCTTGAACGAATAATAATAGCCGGCGCCAATTACTGGACTGATGATCGAGGCTGGTGACAGTTTTGAGGTAATTGGTTAGACCCAAGAATAAATCATCATCTGCCTGTTGAATGTGCTGTAAGATATGGCGATGAATCTCATCAGCACTGGTTTTGAGGATATAATTATAGGCATCTTGTAAATCGGTAAAGTATTTATAAAAAGCCCCGCGAGACATGCCCATTTTTGTAACGATCTCACTAACGCGAACCTGACTGAGCGGCCGTTCGTAGAAGGTATTGATCAAGATCTCATTGAGTTGCTGCTGACGTTTTTCTGGTAAGCGGATAAATGTTTGACTTGGCATCCTTGTCCTCCTTGGGTGACACATTGTCACTGTTATGCTTTGGAAAGCATAACATATCAAGTGACATTATGTCACTTGATTTTGTCTAAAAAAGTTTTAATAAAAACAACACTAATGTATCCGCTTCCGATGCTGACAGAGTCAGCTTATGGCTAGACCGATACCAACATTGCATATAAGTTTATTTAAATTTCAGTTATAATCAAACAATTATTGATATATACTTACACCATATCTAAAAATATTATTATTTTTTGGGGATGATAATAATGAAAGTAGTATCAAATGATAGGCATCACGTCTGGCTATATGTGACCGTTCACGTTGCTGTTGCGCTGTCGGCACTGCTCTTTTTCTTTTGTTTTGTGAATCATACATATGCAGCAAGCACCGCGGGTACATTGGTCACTTCAACATACGGTCCCAATAGAGATGGGGAAGCACCATTCGATAGCAATGATGATCCGGGCTATGATATCAATGCCAATAATGGTATCGTCCGTAGTTTCGACAAAATATATGTCCCAATCAATTTGCAATTTGATGCAAGTGATCAGCCTTACACGATTCGGTTTAAATTGACTGGAACGATAGATAATGGTGTTGTTGCGAATCACATGTTAAACGCAAAATATGATAGCTCCTGGGGTGGGACCTATGATTATGATGATAATTCGTCTACATTCTCACGAGATGTTTCTTTTAATGTAACGGACAAGAATAATGGCCTTTGGAGTCAGACGGTACCGATTCAAGTTTATGGTGCCACGAATGGGACCGTGTTGACGCCACACGTATCGGTACAAATGGTCAGTGTCACTCAAGCTGGCGCAACTACACCGCTAATGACCAAGACGGATTTGACGCCACCAATAGGCTCTCTAGACAGCACTAAAGTTAGTTCACAGACCAATTTGGCTGTTGCGATACCTTCTTATCAAACTTCGACACCATCTTTTAACGACTATGCTAATGCAACGGTTCCTAATAAAAAAGAGGGTATCGTTGGCAGTATGGGCTTTGGTATTGGGGTCAAACCATTAAGCGGTCGCGGAACAAGCTTTTTGGGTGCAGCTTATCCAGACCCGGGTACGCCAATCACTATCAATCTTACGCCTAAGGTTACGTTAAATGGTTCGGATGTCAGTAGCTTAAGCAACAATATTCAAACCATCCAATTTGGCTATGTGAATACGCCGTTAACAACAGCGCAATCATATGCCTCACTTTATCCCAATATGAATAACCAGGTTCTATCTGATCGATTACCAAGGTCAATGATATTTGGAAGTGAAAATGGCCAAAATCAGATAAATGGTGTTTATAATACAGGGGAATTTACGAGTGATGCCAGCAAAATTACGTTTACCTTTGATGACTGGTATGGC
Source organism: Agrilactobacillus fermenti (assembly GCF_047943045.1). Classification (GTDB taxonomy): domain Bacteria; phylum Bacillota; class Bacilli; order Lactobacillales; family Lactobacillaceae; genus Agrilactobacillus; species Agrilactobacillus fermenti. The sequence continues at coordinate 2,589,865 of NZ_CP181347.1, forward strand.
AGTGATATTTATCCCAACATCTCAAGCGATTACTCTGGTGCGCTTGCCATTGATCCCTGGGCGACTCAGATGAAAACGTTTATTACGTCAGTATTTAATCTGTTTTTGCCGACAAGTGCCTACGTCTCAGGGCAAAATATGGTTTTTTCGATCTTGAATGGCGGGTTGAGCTACACCCTTAATGGGCGAGCAACCACTGCTACTAAAGACCAGACCGATATAATTATGAGTGCTTCGGATAGTACATTTAAGACTGCTTACACTGGGCAGGTTAATTTTACCTATAATAATACGCCCAAAATGGGTGCTGGTCAGACGTGGTCTAATTACATGGATGACGGTCTTTCTGATCTTGGGACTGATCACTGGAGTATGACCTCTGACCCGGCCTTATATATGGGGCAAAAGTTTTATGGTTGGACCCATTATGGGACTTTCACAGCTGATGCGGTTGGTGGGGCCGATATCTTAGAGTGGTGGAATCCTGAAGAATCAAAGTACGATGATACGAGAGCTATCCTATTTGCGAACGGAACAACGCCAGCTGGAAATCCAATCAAACCAACTTATCAGTATGGTGTCGCTAATAGTGCCAACACGCTAGCGAATATGCAAGCGCGTGACTTTAATAGTTTTGTTTGGTATAACACGCCAGCGGAAGCTGAAAAAAATGGGGCAATCAGCGCAGTTGCAATTCATATCACGCAGCCAATTGGCATGACCGATCAATCTAACATCTCAATTCCTCGGGAAGTGATCACCAAGGTCGCTGGGACAAATAACCAAAAAGGCGAGTATGACGATCCGTATATTACCTTAACTCGGTCAAAAAGTTATTATGATACCAGTAAAAGTACAGCGTATGAATATGATACGCCTTATGGTACTTATGCATATACGCCGTCAACTTATACAAATGGCCAATTTACGAATCATCAAGCCTATAACGTGGCGACTGATGACAAAGGTAGTCAAGGATCTTACCCGGGCAGTTTACCCTCATTTGGCGCGACGGCTTTAATAGAACCATACTTAGTACGATTGAGTGACTTTTCAGCCGATAAGTCCGGCTACGGCAGCCAAGATACGGCGAAATTGTCGATCACACCTAAAGTATTGGCATCAGCAGGGGCGGATGTCAAAGATGTTACTGTCAAAGTAACTTTACCAAAGGGTATCAGTTATGTAGCTAATACAGCGAAACATGGAAGTGATGCAATCACACCAACTATCGCGACAGATACAAATGGCGTGACCACATTGAGCTTTACTTTGAAACGCCCTGAAATTGGGACCTCTGAGCCAATTACGTTCCAAGCGAATTTTCAACAGCTTAATCTGACATTTGACGCTAATGGTCAAACCAACCTTAACTTAACTGCGGAAATATCATCTTCAGATGATCAAAGCGTGGCGCAGTTACGGACAAAGAATTTATCTATTCCTATAAGCAAGGCTTATACGGTCGCTGTTGTTAAGGAAGGACACGATGCCAGTGGGACCGGCAAACCAGTTGTGGAACGTAATCAGCCGTTTAATTTCACAGTTAAAGTCCGAAATGATTATGATGATGTCACCAAGAACGTTAATGTCTTGGATAAGTTACCACAGAATGGCGTGAACGGTTCTCACTTCTCTGGTGATTATATTCTAAACAATATTTCTCTGACTTCACCGACAGGAGCGGCCACGATTTGGTACAATACCGCTGCCAAATATCAAGAAAGTGACGATCCAGATGTGACCAAGAATCTTGAATTGAGTGAGCCTAATACAGTTTATAAAAAAGCGGTCGCATCCGAGGATGGTTGGGTGCAATATACACCAGGCACAGAGCTGGATAAAAAAGTCACTGCGATTTTGATTCACGAACCGTCGCTTAATCCGGGCGAGACACATCTTTATGCGATGAATTACACGCCACAAAGCACAAAACAGGATCCTAGTGGGAATCTTTCTGGGGATACGTATGTGAACCAGACGACGCTTAATAGTGATCGCAAAGTTAAATTGAAGAGTAATACGGCTCATGTTGACGTTGTTAACCGCGCGATTACGGGTAATATTTGGCATGATTTGAATAAAGATGGCTTAGTGCACCGTACAGATGGTTCTCTGGAACCGGGCATAAAGGGCTTGCACGTTTATCTGGTGGATAATAGTGGCTCGGTCGTTCAGACGGATCTTAATGGGGCGTCATTGATGGACGTCACTTCTGATGACCACGGTGATTATAGATTGGCGCATTTACAAAGTGGGACTTACCGAATTGGATTTAGCCAGAAAGATATGCAGACGTTAGGGCTAATGCCGACAAAGCTAAAAGCTGATCCAGATGACCTAGCAAATAGCTCAATTTTAGATCCTACCCAAACGGCAGCTTTACCAGACGGTAATAAGATCTATTTATCAGCGGATACGTACACGTTACCCGCGATTAGTGAGATGAATGGCAATTCTTCTTATGTGATTGCCGATCAAAATGCCGGGTTCCTGCTGACAACAGATTATCTGGAGTTATTGCACGTGCCAACTTTGGAATTCGGGAAACATGCGGTGCCAGTAACAGGTCAAACTTATCACAATAAAGACACGACCGATGCGTTTGTTAAAGTGGCTGATACTCGGCCAGCAACAATGGCCCAGTATTTCACGCCGTATGATATTTCGCTAACTTTATCTCCGTTTAAAACGGCTGCGAATCAGGTGGGGTTGGAACAGGCTAGTTTGCAATTTGAATCGTCTGATGACAATACACATGTCACTGCAGAAGGTGGCGGGACGGTAGCTGTCGGCGAGACCAAGCGGATTTTGGAGCATGATAATGTGCAAGAATCAACGATGGCTGCTAATTTGCCAAATATAAAGTTATCTGTGCCAGCGGCAAGTAATCAAAATCATGTGACTCGTGATCATTACCAGGCAACCTTGGATTATGCGCTAACTTTGGGGACGCAATAGTCACTCAATGGTTTAGTGGTCTGTAGGTAGGCACTTAAACTGAGGCCAAAAGCTGTGTTTCTGAAAGATGATATGATATAGGTAAATCATATGCTTTTAGGCATAAGTTGGAGGAATTGGTGTGTTTCAATATGAGGATATACAAAAGTTAAATCCCCTTGAGCTTAATGTTTATGAATATGTCATTAGCCATAAAAGTGAAATTACTAAAATGACGATTCGAGAGCTTGCAAAAATCATCGGCGTTTCTACTTCAACAGTACTCAGGTTTTGTACTAAAGTAGGCTTAAATGGCTTCTCTGAATTGAAGTTTTATGTTAAGCAAAATTTGCAGGGGCAGCCTAAGTATGTGCCGCATACGTCAATCGTTGATACTGTGAATGAATTCTTTTACCGTGCGGATGATCAGCAATTAACGAGTAGTATTCAAAGTGCCGCAAAATTAATTGTTCGTACGAAATTAACGGTATTTTTGGGCATTGGGTCAAGTAATTACTTTTCGCAATATGGCGCCCGTATTTTAGCTAATTTAGGTATTTATACGTTAACCATAAATGATCCTTTTCAACCGAAGCCGAATGCGTTGATAGATCCAAGTCAAGTAACTTTGATTGTTTTGTCAGTGTCTGGTGAAACTGAGCAGACTTTAACACACGCTCAGTTTTATAAAGAACAGGGTGCAAGCTTGATTGCGATCACCAACACAACAAAATCGACTTTAGCTCATATTGCTGATGTAAATATTACTTATAATGTGCTAGAGGTGCGCGACGGTTCACTTAATTTAACCACGCAGGTACCTTTGGTCTTTATTCTAGAGATGTTGATGAATGAAGTTCAAGAAGCACTCAATAAGCAAAATGGTGATTGACATATTGATTGGTATATATATTAGTGATTTTTAGTAAAAGAAACATGTTACTTATATGTAACATGTTTCTTTTTAATTTTGTAAAGTATAATTAAAATTATACTTTACAAAATAATGAAAGCGCTATATCATATGAGTTGTAATCAATAACAACTCATATTTATTGTTTGTATGGGTCACCAATATAATAAATACATTTTGGTTTGTACCAATTATTGGAGGTTTTTTTTTGGTTGAAAAAGTAAACGCTTTACCGAAGGGCTTTTTATGGGGCGGGGCCGTTGCTGCCCATCAATTAGAAGGTGGCTGGGATCAAGGTGGTAAGGGTGTCAGTATCGCTGATGTGATGACAGCTGGTGCGAATGGGATTGAACGCCGCATTACAGATGGCGTTAAAGCTGATGAGTATTATCCTAATCATGAAGGCATTGATTTTTACCATCACTATAAAGAAGATATCAAGCTTTTTGCTGAAATGGACTTTAAGGCATTTAGAACATCAATTGCCTGGACCAGAATTTTTCCCAATGGGGATGAAGCTGAGCCTAACGAAGCCGGCCTCGAGTTTTATGACCGTGTTTTTGATGAATGTCATAAATACGGCATCGAACCAGTCATCACGTTATCTCACTTCGAAATGCCATATCACTTAGTCAAAGCATACGGTGGCTGGCGTGATCGCCGTATGATCGACTTCTTTGTTAAGTTTGCAACGACGGTTTTCAAACGATACAAAAACAAAGTTAAGTATTGGATGACTTTCAACGAAATCAACAATCAGACCGACTACCAGCGTGAGTTCGCAATTTTCACGAATTCCGGCATTCAGGTAAAACCAGGTGAGAATGCTGAAGAAGTAATGTATCAAGCTTCCCATTATGAGGTAGTCGCTAGTGCTTTGGCAGTTCAGATTGGACATCAGATCAATCCAGATTTTCAAATTGGTGCCATGGTAGCAATGGTACCGATTTATCCAGCAACTTCAAAGCCGCAAGATATTATGAAAGCTGAACGGGCGATGCAAGCGAGATATTGGTATTTAGATGTTCAAGTCAAGGGCCAGTACCCAAGTTGGTTAACAGCTTACCAGCGTCGTGCTGGGTATGACCTTGATATAACATTGGCAGATCTTGATGTATTGCAAGTAGGCAAAGTCGATTACATTGGGTTTAGCTATTACATGTCCTTTACGGTCGCTAGTAAAGATAATGAACCGGTTGATTATCATTACAACGAGGCGGCAGACTTGGTTGCTAATCAGTTCTTACAGCAATCCGAATGGGGCTGGCAAATTGATCCAGAAGGGTTACGTTATGTTATGAACTGGCTCAATGACCGCTATCAAGTGCCACAATTTATCGTTGAAAACGGCTATGGGGCAGTGGATAAGATCGAAGCTGATGGCAAGATTCATGATGATTACCGCATTGACTATTTACGGCAGCACATTGAACAAATGGAATTGGCCGTAGCCATTGATGGTGTTGATTTGATGGGCTATACCCCTTGGGGCTGTATCGATTTGATTTCGGCCGGAACAGGACAGATGTCTAAACGCTATGGCTTTATCTATGTTGATAAAGACGACCAGGGGCAAGGGAGCTTACAACGTTCTAAAAAAGATTCGTTCAAGTGGTACAAAAAGGTTATTTCATCAAATGGTGAAGATCTAAATTAAATTGGGGTGCGTACATAATGGGCAAAGATAAGAATAGTAGTTTTATCAATGAGAAGCTTGTCCCTTTCTTCTCGAAATTAGCTGCTTCTAGACATCTGGTAGCTTTACGAGATGGGATGGCAGCAGCAGTACCAATGATTATTATTGGGTCGGTATTCATGATTATTGCCCAGTTCCCGATCAAGGGCTATCAAGCCTTCATGTTACAAACGTTTGGGAAGAATTGGGCAACGGTCATTCAGTATCCAACCGATGCATCATTTCATTTAATGGGTTTGGTGGCCGTGTTTGGGATCGCTTATAACTTAGCTAAAAGTTATAAAGTTGATGCTTTCTCAGCGGCTATTGTCAGTACAGGTGCTTTTATTCTCACGATTCCAATGCGGATCGATAAAGCCGGTGCCTTTTGGATTCCTTTACAACAATTGGATTCCAGTGGTTTGTTTACAGCAATTTTAGTAGGTTTATTCATTACAGATTTCTATGTTTGGTTAGTCCACAAAAAGATTACGATCAAAATGCCTGAAAGTGTGCCGCCAGCTGTTAGTAACTCGTTTGCTTCATTAATTCCTGGTGGCTTAGCCTTAGTCCTTGTTTGGTTGATCAGACTTGGCGTTGAAGCAACACCAATGGGTAGCATTCCTAATATCATTACATTCTTCTTATCTAAACCACTAGGAACGCTCAGCAATACGTTGCCAGGCGCCTTGGTTGCTGAATTTGTCATTTGTTTGCTTTGGATCTTCGGAATCCATGGGGCCAACGTGGTTAGTGGGGTCATGATGCCAATTTGGTTAAATGCCATGAATCAAAATGCAGCAGCCATGAAAGCTGGACATGCTTTACCAAACGTTGTCACGCAACAATTTTTTGATAATTTCGTACACATGGGCGGTTCCGGTGCAACGCTAGGTTTAGCCATGATGTTAGCCTTTATGTCTAAGAGCGTCGAGTTTAAGACGCTAGGTAAATTAGTTGCCGGACCGGCAATTTTTAACATCAATGAACCAATTGTCTTTGGTTTACCAATCGTTATGAATTACCGCATAGTCATTCCATTCATTGCTGCACCGCTCTTCAATGTTTTATCTACGTATGTAGCCATGTCTACTGGCATGGTGGCACGAACGATGGGGGTTATGGTGCCTTGGACGACGCCGCCAATTATTTCAGGCTTCTTGGCAACCGGACACTTATCTGGCGCTGTGTTACAACTCTTTAATATTGTGATCGATGCATTGATTTACTGGTACTTCTTCAAAGCCTTGGACCGCGATAAATTGAAAGAAGAAGCCCAGTTTGCGGCAAAAAATGCTTAAAAATTTGGATATTAAATTAAAAAAGGGGTAATAAAAATGGCTGATAAAACAATTATGTTAGTATGTGCTGCAGGAATGTCGACAAGTTTAATGGTAAGTAAGATGCAAAATGCCGCGAAAGATAAAGGCATTGATGCTGAGATTTTTGCCACGGCAGCCTCAGATGCAGATGAAAAAATCAATACAGAAAATCCGGATGTTTTGATGTTAGGCCCACAAGTTAGTTATTTATTAAAGGATTATCAAGGCAAAGTTGATATTCCTGTTGAAGTGATCAACATGCAGGATTACGGCATGATGCGTGGCGAAAAGGTGCTTGATGAAGCGCTGAAATTAATTGACGAAGCTAAATAATTTGAATTAAGGAGATTGGGCCATGACTGAAGAGGACAGCAATTTACAGGTAACGATGCAATTGATCATTAGTGGGGGTAATGCCAAAGGTGCCGCAATGGAAGCTATTAATGCTGCCAAGGTAGGCGATTTTGACGAAGCCGAAAAGAAGTTAAAAGCTGCAGATAAATTTTTAAGCGAAGCACACAATGCCCAGACTGGGATGTTAACAGAAGAAGCCCAAGGGCATCATGCTGAAGTGAATTTATTAATGGTTCACGGGCAGGATCATGTAATGAATGCTATTACTTTTCGTGATTTAGCTGGGCAAATGGTTGATTTATATAAGCGGATCAAAAAGTAGTCAATAGGGAGTTTGCATATGTTAGGTATTTCGTTTTATCCAGATAAAGAATCGATTGCAGATATTCAAGCCTATATTCGCAAAGCGGCAAAATTGGGGTATCGGCGCTGCTTCACAAGTTTGTTGGAGTTGGGTAAAAATGCTGATGATACCATCGATCGTTATCAACAAGTCATTGAGACAGCTAGAGAAAATCACATGGCCGTTATTTTAGATGTCAATCCCAGTATTTTTGAGGCGTTAGACATTTCCTACAAAGATTTGCATTTCTTCAAGGATATTGGTGCTACGGGTATTCGCTTAGATTCTAATTTTGATGGTTTAGAAGAATCCTTAATGAGTTTTAATGAATTTGGGTTGGATATTGAGTTGAATATGAGTAATGACAGCTCGCCAATTTTTGATTTCCAACCGAATATGACGCATGTGATCGGCTGCCATAACTTCTATCCACAGCCTTTTACCGGTTTGAGCTTAGATTATTTTATGAAATGTTCAGCTTACTATAAGCAAAAGGGCATGCGCACAGCTGCCTTTGTGACAGCAGCAACGGGGGTAGATGGACCACACGATTATAATGATGGTCTACCAACTTTGGAGATGCACCGTAAGATGGATATTGTGACGCAAGCCAAACATTTAATCGCGACTGGTTTGATTGATGATATTATCATCAGTAATGCAATTCCAGATGACGCAGAATTGGAGGCACTAAGTCAGCTAGATCAAAGCCAATTGAAACTAGCCGTTGATCCAGTAGCTAGTATTAGTCCAGTTGAACAGGAAATTTTATTCGAAAATCAACACTTTAATCGTGGTGATATTAATGAATACAGTATCCGTTCCACCTTCGTCCGTGTAAAATATCAAACGGCCGATATTCCAGAATTCAATGCCGTTGATCAGTTACAACCTGGTGATATCACGATTGGTAACAACAGCTTTGGCCAATACAAAGGGGAATTGGGTTTGGTAACCAAGCCCATGCCCAATGTTGGGGGACACAAAAATGTGGTTGGTCATGTGACGACAAGCAACCAATTTTTGATCCCGTATATCACCTCTTGGTCTAAATTCAAATTTGAGGTAAATGAATAAATTTGAAACATCAAGAGAGTGAAACAAAAGGCGTTGCCTTTTGGAACACCTTTAAGATACATTTGTTCGTGAAATAATTGGGGCCGTAGACAAAGCATTGGTTTTGTCCCGGCCCCTTCCTATTTAAGCTAAGGGAGTGGCTAATATGGCAGTAAGTTACAGATTGGGGCTTGAAGATGAAGCAAATTTCTATCAATTATATTTATATGCTTTTAATCGTCAGGATAGTGACGCACGACGCGCATTTTTTAAAACGCGGTATGCGCACGCTCAAGCATATGGCATCTATGATGATAAACAACAATTAGTTAGTGGACTCTATCAGCTGCCTTTTAAAGTAAACTTTTTTGGTAAAACGATGTCCATGGGGGGCATTGGCGATGTGATGACAGCTCCAGAAGCCAGTGGGCAAGGCTTAGCGAGTCTATTGCTGAAACAGACGTTGGTAGCGATGCATCAGCAAAAGACAGCTTTATCTTATTTAGCACCATTCTCATTTCGATATTATGCTAAGTTTGGTTATACCTATGCCTTTGATAAAGTATGCTATCAAGTACCTGCCACGTTGTTAAAAAATTATGCAAAGCCTTTGGCAGATGAACAAATTTACCGTTCTAAGCTAAAAGCGGTAAATATGGATACGTTAGCGCTAATTACCAAAAAATTTCCACAAGCAGCAGGTGGCATTATTCGTGAACAGTGGTGGTGGGATTATTTGCTCAAGAAAAATGATTGGGAACTGGTTTGTCTTTACCAACAGGATCGAATTATGGGTTATGCGTTATACGAACGACAGGCAGCACAATTCGTCGTTGAAGAGATGGCAACAGTGGATCAGCAGAGTCGTGATCGCTTATTTAACTTTTTTGCCGCACATAGTAATAATTTTGAAACTATTCGGTTTTATAAAGCCGGCAGTCAAGTTGACCTGGACCTGTTTTCTGAACCAAGTCAAGTGAAGACCCAAATTTTGCCTTATATGATGGCACGCATCGTGAATTTATCGGAATTTTTTAAAGCATATCCTTATCAAGGCAGGCTAAGCCAGCCAGTAACGCTAGCTATTTCTGACACGATCATTGCTGAAAACCAAGGTTTATGGCGTTTAGCAATGCAGGATGGTCAACTTGACCTGGTGAAGCAAGCTGATACGTTAGATCAAGCCGACATCCAAATATCGATCGCGGCATTAACGGCAGCCTGTCTCGGTGTTGCTAGCTTGAGCGACCTAATGCAACGTGGGCAGGTAGTAGGTACACCTGAACAAATTCAGATTTTAGATGAGCTATTGATTCATCAACGTGGGGCTATCTCTGACTATTTTTGAACTAGTAGACACTGAGTTTGGCTAATAGACCTTCATATGGAGACTAATTTTGACGAAATTAAGTTTTTGAGTTTATAATTATTATGTAAACAAATTAAATTTTAATTCGAACATCATTATTCTTTAATAGGTGAGGGGATCTTTATAGAGTTATGCTGAACAGTCAAAAACGATCCGTCTTTTCAAGTTATCAGGATAAAGCGTTGAATTTAAGGTTAAGCCATCTGGTACATAAGTTTCACATTCATTGGTCCAGTGCTCATTATTTGAAACTCGTCACGCATATTGTCACATTAGGCGGACTCTTGTTCGGATATGATACCGGTGTGATCAATGGGGCGCTACCATTTATGTCGCGCAGCAATCAGCTGAATATGTCGGCGAGTATGCAAGGGCTCGTGACCAGTGCCCTGACTTTAGGCGCTGCTTTTGGGGCAGTTTTGATCGGGCGAATTGCCGATAAAAAGGGCCGTAAGCGTGTATTAAGTGCTTTAGCGCTGCTCTTTATCTTAGGTACCGTAGGGTCAGCTCTTGCGCCAAGCGCCACGATTTTAATCTTCGTGCGCTTTATTTTAGGCTTAGCTGTTGGTGGCACTTCGGTCATCGTACCGTCTTTTTTAGCGGAAATCGCACCGTTGCGGTTGCGGGGACAAATTGTCACGCAAAATGAATTAATGATTGTTACCGGCCAGTTATTAGCTTTTGTTTTAAATGCCGTCTTAGGTAATCTTTTTGGTAATGTGGCAGGTATCTGGCGTTGGATGATCGTTTTAGCGTCGATTCCCGCAATTCTATTATGGCTGGGGATGTTCTTAGTACCTGAATCACCTCGGTGGCTGGTCGCACATGGTAAGTTGAACGCGGCCTTAGGCGTATTGAACAAGATTCGGTTAGCAGATGAAGCGAAACCAGAACTTGAACGCATTCAAAAAACAGCTCAAGCTGAAGCGCAATTAAAGCCGGCCTCATTCAAAGCTTTAAAAGTTTCTTGGGTTCGGCGTCTAGTATTGATTGGAATTGGTCTTGGTGTCATGCAGCAAATCGCCGGAATCAATGTCATGATGTATTATGGGACGACTATTTTGCAAAGCTCCGGCTTTGGCCGTAATGCGGCTTTGATCGCTAATATTTTTAACGGACTGACTTCTGTCATTGCCACTATCGTCACGATTCGATTGATGAAAACGGTCAAGCGGCGATCGATGTTGATCACTGGTATCTGTGGCACAATGACTGCCATGCTAGGGATTGCGTTAGCTAATCGTTTTTTAAGTGGTATGGCGATATTGCCTTACGTCACGATTGCTTTGACCATCGTTTATCTGGCCTTTTTCCAAAGTGCACTGGGACCGTTGACTTGGTTACTATTATCCGAAATTTTTCCAGAAAAGATCCGCGGTTTAGGGATGGGCTTTGCCACATTCTTCTTGTGGTTCAGTAACTTTATTGTAGGGTACTTGTTCCCGATTATCTTAGCTAAAATGGGTATGTTTGGTACATTCATGGTCTTTGTTGGCCTGAATGTTTTGTCGCTATTGTTTGCGATCAAATTCGCTCCAGAAACAGCCGGTAAATCTTTGGAACAGATCGAAGCTAAAGCCAAAGCAGATTTGTAATCTTAAACTATGTTTCACGTGGAACACCTTGTAACTGTCAGATATCATTTTGTGGACAGGTATAGGGTGTTTTTGAGTCTCGTTTATGATAAGAACTACTGGAATTGTCATGCCATTTTTGAATTGTCTGATAGACATTTATGAGTCAAGAACTGTTATAATGATTTTGAGATTAATAGTTGTTTTGCCAATATTGTTAACGCCTACAATAAATGGCGTAAATTACTAATTCAGCCTTTTAAGGGAGATGTGGGGTATGTTAAAGATCGTGATCGGTATCATCATGGTTATGTTTGGAGCAATTCAACTTTTTAACGTCTATAGGGCTTATAAAAGTCTACAAAAGAAGGGCACTGCTAGTACCTCAGCGTTCATGCCGTTAGCCCTGTGGAGTGCCACACTTTTTGGAATTTCTTTTGTAATCTTTGGGTTTGCTGTTATTTTCAATTGGCTGTAATCGTTGTTTGCTAATGTAAATATAATAAAAGTCGTCTGTAATTGGAGTGTGACTCCAGTCGCAGACGGCTTTTATTATGAAAGTTACAGGTTACTATTTTCAATATCATAGTGTGTCAAGAAAACCAGGCAAGAAAGTGTGAAATACTTCCAGGTTAAGGGAAACAAATTTATTTTTTCCAGACTTTCTTGTAGTTGTTAACCCGGCCTCACGCAAAGTTTTGAAATGATAAGAAACTGTTGACTTATTGATGTTAAGGGTTTCACCTATCTCTCCACAGCTCATTTCTTTTCCATTGGTATATAACATTTTGACAATTGTCAGTCTAGCTTCGTCCGATAAAGCTTTGAAGATTTGAACTCTAGTTTCGTTTAGGGATAATTGTTTGATAATCATGAATATATAGTACCATTGACAAGTGATGAGGTCAATGGTAACCTAATTAAAAACAGTTTGATTGTTTTGGAACTATTCAATTATAAACTTAATTGTCAGGGAGGAAATTATATATTTACATAATGCACTTTAGTTTCACGGTAGTTATATTCATAATTTAGAGAATATGAGGTACATATTTTGACATCAAAAAGATATTCATTTGTTTTTTTCTTAACAATGTTTTTAATCGGGACGGATACATTTTTAATCTCTCCACTGCTACCAACACTAAGTAAGATATATGCTATTTCTACATCTATATCCGGTTGGATGGTTAGTGCATATGCAATTGGATATGCCGCTTTCGCATTAATATCAGGTCCAATATCAGATGGTAGAGATCGAAAAAAAGTAATGATTTGGGGACTGGTTGCTTTTACAATATCTACGTTCCTATGTGCCTTTGCCTTTAATTTCCAATTGATGCTTCTGTTTCGCTTAATGGCTGGAATTAGTGCTTCTTTTATTACACCACAAGTTTAGGCCTCCATTCCGGTTGTGGTAAGCAAAGATAAAATTGTAAAAGTAATGGGGTATGCGACTGCAGGATTGTCAGTTTCACAACTTATAGGTATTCCAATAGGCAGTTATCTAGCAGCTTTTTCATGGCATATGCCATTTGTTGTCATCTCGGGGGCATCATTAATATTACTGTTGTTATTTATATTTGTATTACCAGAGTTAGAAGCAGGACAAAGAGAAAAATTTTCGTTTGCGAAAATATACAAAAGCATTTTAATTAATAATCGGTCAATGAGCTATTTGATAGCATACTTCATTTTTCAAACCGGATCTTTCGCATGTATGACATTCATTTCAACATGGTTTACACAGAGTTTTGGATTATCTTTGTCTGGTATTGGTACGGCAATGATTGCTATTGGAGCCGGGAACCTGGCTGGTTCACTGTTTGGCAATCGGATTGTAGATAAATTAGGTCTAAGAAAAACTTTCCTTTATGAACTAATTTGCTTAATTGATGTGTATCTGTTATTGCCATTTGCAAAAGTCTTTTGGCAAGCAGAAGTTTTGTTAACTGTTGTATTTTTATTGAATGGCTTTTTATTCCCACTCTTTATGACAACACTTCAAAGCACTACTGAAAATGCACGTAGTACTATTTCTTCATTATCAAATGCTGCTATGTATTTTGGTGAAACGATTGCTGGAATTGTCGGCGGACTTCTGTTTAAACAGTTTTATGGTTTCACTAGTATCGCAATATTTGCGGCAATTCTAATTATGCTTTCAGTTATATTGTATGCAAAAACTGGAATTTTCAAGAAAAATTCAGCTGATTAAAATCAAAAACAATAGACCGCCTAACGTAATAATATTCTTACGCTGGACGGTCTATTCTTATAAAAATAATTAATCCATTTGCACTTTTTTAACATTACTTTGGCTGCTTACGGTCAGAAGTAGTCGGTTGCGATTAAATGAATGTTCCACTTTGCCGTAAAGTTGAATCACCATGCGATCCTTAGAAATGTGAAGAATTTGGACTTTAACATCTTGAACACCGGCTTCTGTCAAGGTTTGCTTCAGCTCGGTAATTTCCTGTTGATTATTATTGATCTCGACACGCAAATGTAGAGCGACATGGCGGATAATATGTTGTAATAAGAAACCATCACGAATAATGCGTTGGACTAGAACGATGAACAGGGCGGAAACGATACTGATGAAGTATAGTCCAGCACCAACGGCCATGCCAACTACGGCAGTGGTCCAAACGCCAGCTGCTGTGGTCAGACCGTTAACACCATCATTCTTGACCAGGATCGTACCGGCACCGATAAAACTGATCCCACTAATAATTTGAGCGGCGATCCGTGAAGGGTCTAGGGCAATGTTATTATGCGCTAAAATGTCATAAAAACCATATTTGGAGATGATCATGGCTAAGGCAGCACCGATGGCAACAATCGTGTGGGTACGAATCCCAGCATTTTTAAGTCGGCTGGAGCGGTCATAGCCAATCATACTGCCACATAGGGCTGCAACTAGTAAACGTAATAACCAGTCCAGTTGTACACCGATCGACATGAACGGACCTCCTTTCGTCAAAACTTACAAGAATTTATCTCAATTATTATACGCGCGTTGAGAAATTGTTGAAAGGGGTCGAAAGTACTAAATAATTTGATATAAGCACCAAACCATCTTTGGCTGCCAGACTTTTAAAATCTGATCAGTCGCTCGCAAGGTAATAATTCTAGCGTTGGTCAGAACATAGCGAACGGGATTATTAAGAAAGATTTGGTAAGCTTGATATTTGCTAGGGCTTGTTTTAATTACGGCATCAGGTAGCTGCTGCAATAACAATTTGGCAGTCGCTGCATGGGTAAAGGCAATTTGATTGGTCACCAAGGTATTTTCAAGTAGTAAGAGCTGGTCTAATTGATTGGTAAAACTAGTTTGTAAATCTAAATGATCTAACTGGCAATAATGGATATCACCCCAAGTTTCGTGTAAGACTTGCGATTGGAAAGCGGCAGGGATCCACAAGTATTCAGATTTGTAATCGGTTAAATGCGTTAAGATAGTCTCGTAATTAGGATGTAATTGAATTTGAGCAGTTACATGCTGCTGGGCAAGATAAGTCTGAATAGCTAAGCAGCTATCTGTAGTAGTAGGTCCGAGGGTGTGAATGAGCATAGACCTTGACGTGGCGGGTGCTTGTGACAATGACATACATGCGACTCCCTTCAAAAACTAATTCGAGGTCATAAAAAAACCGACTAGAACAAAAATATTTCTAGTCGGCTACTTAGGTTATCGCAAGTTTACTGACTAGATTAGTGTCTAGTCGGCATTGGAAATTACAGCTTGGCGACTTTAGACACGGGTAAATGGAGAATCGCCCGTATCTAAAATGATACGGACGCTAGCTAAAGTTGCTAAAGCTAAATTTAGTTTTTGAAAGCTGCGTCCGTAAAAGTATCACTGTATTCCTCCTCGATTATTAATTATTCTCATTAAATCATAATGATTCACAGCCGTCAATAAAATCTAGGTGAATTGTAGGTGTTAATTTGACACCTTTATTCGGTATAATGGGCACCAAAGGACAGAAAACTGGGGGATTTTACGTGAGATCAAAGAAAGCAATAGGGCTGGGACTTATAGCAATACTTTTACTATTGGTCGGTGGTAGCTATTATTATCACAAAAACTATCAGAATAAATATGGCTACCAGTATCACAGTATTCAAGATACTAAAAGAATGGCCCGACGCCTAAGCCAAATTGATCGGACCATCGATGACTTAGAGACCGAACAGAACCAAATTGAAGCACAGCGGCAGTTTAACCCTGATGATCGGGATCTAAGTCTCAATCAAACTTCTTGGCAAAAAGCTGCCGATATTTTGGCTAAAAGCAAGAAGTATGAACGTCAATTGAAGCAGTTACAAGCAACATCGCAACAGACCAAAACACCACGAGCTCGACTGGCAAAATTGATCCAGTGGGTCAAGATGGTTCAGGCTGAATGAAAGGTAAATTATTGTTAAATTTGGAGTTATGCTAAAATAAAAAGTGTAGTGGGATCGGTTTTGGAAGTGATATCAATCCGTCGCTGAATTATTTTGCGCTTAATCAATTAGCGTTTCGATTAGGTTACTTTGATCTTGATCATATGAAAGAAAAGTATCAGCGTAGGCTTTCAATTGAGCGGTTTTACCCTCAGAAACTTTGAGCGCTTGTGCATTTAGATAAGCTGTATGCAATAAATTACCAATGAAATAAGCCGTGCCATTTTTTTTATTGAGTTGAAGTGCCCGATTGATATATTGCATTGATAATTTATGATTTCCTTTTGCCGTATAAAAACGGCTAATACAATCGGAAATATAACATACTTCTAAAGCTGTACTATTGGCGATTTGGCTGTTTGCCTTTGTAGCCTTGCTGACTAAGTCATAGAAATAAGTTGCTTCTTCGATTTTTTCAAGTTTATAGTAAGCTGTACCTTTTATGGTGTAGGCAAGCAAAGTGTAAATGTTATAGGAATCGTTCTTAGTGAGGGTTAGAATTTTATCACAATCAAACAGGCTATCCGAATATTGATTAGTCATTATTTTTTGTAAAGCTGTAATCAAATTGAACTGTATTTGTTCTTGTAAATTTAAGGTGGCCTTTTTAATGATAGCTATCTGATCATTGACCTTCACCGGACGATTCAATAAAAGTGCTTTTTCTACACTGATCAAAAGGTCGACAACTTCGCTGCCGCGCTCATTAAAGTCCGAAAAGACATCGTTTAACGTGATTTTAAGGCGTAGACAAAGCTGGACTAATATTTTTACGGTTGGCGCAATGTTATGTTTTTCAATTTTACTGATGGTATTTTGTGTACAAATCCCATCAGCTAGTTCAAATTGTGTCATACCTTGCTGCTTTCTGGTTTCAGTAATTATGTTGCCGAGAAACATCGTGATTTCACCTCTAAATTTTATAAATTTACAACTAGAAGGGGGGGACTAGTTATGGCCACACCCACCAGTGTGAGTCTTTCATTGGAAATATTTTCTAATTTTCTATACTTCTTTTGTGTGTACCAAATGGTCAAAATAGATTATACCAAAAGGAACCTATTAACGATTTTTGGGCTGATCGTCGTCAGCACTTTGCTAGATTCTATCCTGTTTACAGGTATAAATATTTTGCTTTTACCACTAGGCACTATATTCATTGTAAAGTGGCAAAAATTAAAATTAGTCAATAAAGCTAATATTGCTTTAACAGCGATTATAACAACTTTACTCGCAACAAACGTGACAGGGCTAATCTCCTTAAAAGTTATCCGCTATCTTCCGGCAAGCGGACTAATTCGATGGCTGCCATTTGCTCTATTTAATATGCTATTAGCAGCAATATTTGTTTATGCCGGTACCTGGGGCCTCATATTCTTAATTCAGAGATGGCGATTATTAGATGTTACTTCGACTAAAGCCAACTTAATCATTTTCCCTTTACTCCTGGTTGTTGCGATCCCATTCATAAGTTCAATTTTCGTTGCTCAAATTCAGAATCTAAAAACTAAAATGATGCCGAGAATTATACTCATGATTGTTCTGTTATTAGTAGTCATAGCTACTATTGTAATGGTTGCGCTAAAGATAATCACTCAGAATTTAAAAAGGCGATTAGAACAGCGGCGACAAGCAGATATGCTTCAGTATTTGAAAAACCTTGAAGCTAAAAATTTGGAATTGAGACGATTTAAACATGACTTTCAAAATACCTTGTTAACAATCAGTGTTTTGCTACAAAAATCAGATTTTGAAGATATCGAGTTGTTAATTAAAGATTTAACTCAAGAGAAACACCTGCCTGTACGTAAAAGTGTCACTAATGAATATGAAATGATCGATAATATTAAAAGTGAAATCTTAAAGGGCATGGTCATTAATAAACTTTTTGAAGCGGAAGAACAAAATATTGCCGTTGATCTAGAAATCGAATCAGTTCCAGAGATTAGTAAGGCTGATAGTGTTAAATTAGCTAAGATTATGGGCATTCTTTTTGATAATGCAATTGAGGCAGTTCGTGATAGTACTAAGAACCTATCTTTTGCCGTATTAAATGGTGGTGATACAGTCGAATTGATTTGGCGTAATGCTCTTGATAAAGATGAAAAATTAGATTTACAGCAAATATTTAAGTCAACGTATTCAACCAAGGGGCGCACCCACGGCTTGGGCTTATCGACGGTAAAACAACTTGTTGATGATTCAGAAAACTTATTAATTAGTGTGGCCAAAAACCACGGAGAGATAACATTCACATTAACCTATTTAGTTTCATAGATAATTAAGCAAAAGCATTTTATAATATAATTGTGACTTAAAATCACGTATATGTTATATTATAACAGTCAATTAGTTAAAAATAAACATATAAAGGAGGCACGTTATGAAAATAGCTATCTGTGAAGACAATGTACAATTATTGTCACTTTATAAGGTTATCATTGGCAATTTTCGAGAGAGCAATCCGGATAAGGGTGTAGAACTCTCTTTGGCTACATCTAGCCCCAATACGCTACAAAGTTTTGCTAAGATGAATACTACGCAACCAATTTTCTATATTCTTGATGTAGAATTTGCAAATTCAGAAATAAAGGGTATTGATTTAGCAGAACAAATTAGACGTCAAAATTCCAGGGCTCAAATTGTATTTATATCTAGCCATGAAGAGTTCTCCTCTCTGGCAATTGAACGGAAAATTATGCCATTAGATTACATAGAGAAAAATAAAGGCTTGGCTTACATTGAAGAACAATTAAAACAGGATCTTACGGCGGCAATAGCTAGTAAGGAGAAATTTAGTTATAGTATCGGGCAACATGATTACACAATTGATGTTGATCAAATTCTGTATATTCAAAATTCCCATGATTCCCAAAAAATTATCGTATATACACGAAAGTCTGTGATTGAATTTCATGACTCTCTCGATTTTGTGGCTAGACAGCTACCGGAGTTCCTTAGGTTAAATGCCACGACACTAGTAAATCTCCAAAACATCAAGGATATTAATGAGAATGAACCGGCAATTACTTTTATCGGAGATGTAAATTTTAAAATATCGGGTCAGGAAATTAAATTATTGAAACATAGTCTGTCTTCACTTTAGAAAAAAATAGATCGGTTGATTTTTAAAATTAGTATATAGCCTTACGAGACACGGATTAATGCCTATCTTGTGGGGCTTTTAGTTTGGCTTAATTATCCTATTTTTACAAATCATATTAACGTTAATTGTATATTTAATATAAAAATAAATTTGATTAAATAATGCTGGTATCGTATAATTCTTTTCGTTGTTGGTTTTGTGAATTCTAGTTTTCAGGTTATTTCACTTGATTTTAAAATTGTCACGTTACAAGTAAACTGATGTCAATTCTGTTGCTACAGGTAATGATATATAAAAGCGAGGTATACAGATGCTTAATATTACAAATGTTAGTAAAAAATATGCAAAAAATTCGTTTTACTCTCTGCAGGATGTCAGCCTTTCAGTTAATGAAGGCGATATTGTGGGATTGATCGGGAAAAATGGCGCGGGGAAAAGTACCTTATTAAAGGTTATTACCAAGGCTATCAGACCTTCAAACGGTAAAGTTATTTATCAGAATCAGGATATATTTGAACAAAATAATGTTTTAGATGAATTCGGTATCATGATTAAACCAGTATTTTACCCATATTTAACGGTTCTTGAAAACTTAAACTTTTATTTGACGATTCACCAGAAGTTAAGCTATCAACAGAATATAGAGAGTATTTTAAAACTAGTGGATTTGTGGCAAGTACGAAATCGAAAACCAGGAGATTTTTCTTTTGGGATGAAGCAGCGTGTTTCGTTGGCACTGGCATTAATTACAGAGCCAAGCTTTATCGTATTGGATGAACCCTTTGTTGGTTTAGATCCGATCGGCGTTCAAAAGTTAATTCAAATATTGCATCAGTGGTCAGAAACTAGAAAGGTTTCAATGATCATTTCTAGTCACCAATTGGGTGAGCTAGAAAGTCTATGTAATCGATATTTATTTATCGAAGCAGGAAAATTACGTAATAAATTTAATTTGAATAAGGATCAAATGGTTATTGAATTAACTGAAATTAATCCTGAAATCAAGTCATCTCTACAAAAATTTGCGTCCTATATTCAATGGTCAACTGTGGGAAATAAATTAATGTTGCCTAAAGCGTTAGATAATAAAATTAAGAACCAGATTTTCTTGATTCTATCTAAAGGTAACTTAATCAAACAAATCTCTTATCCCAAAGATCAGTTGGAAGATTATTTTCAGGAGGAGACTAAATAATGAATTATTTATATAAACCTATGTTTAGAATTATGTATAAAAAAAAGGAAACAAAACTGTTATTAGCTTTTTGCGCTTTTCCTCTAATGTTGATACTAGTGGACATGTTTGATACAAACTTTATGCAATTAAGCGCACCTAAGGGATCAATGAGTTTTTTAGAATTCTTTGGTGCTGTCACAAATGTGCAATACCAACTTACGTTGCCAGCGATAGCTTTGATTTATCTAACCACTACATGTATTCATGACGAAATTAGTTCCAGTGTAATCTATCTATTTAAAGATATTAAGAGAAGTAAAATTCTAAACGCTAAAATTGCTGCTCTCGTTTCTATCTACCTTAGTTCCTTTGTAGCCTTATTTTTTACAAGTTTAATTACTTACTATGGATATCTAAAGAACTTAGCATATACTTCAGGTACTTTTTTCCCCAGTCATAGTAGTGATTTGAAATATGTTATCGTCACTATTTCAGGGATATTGTGTATGTCTATTTTAATTGTTATTTTATCAACAGCTATGTCAATTAAATTTAACAATGGCGTCACGATTTTAGTCAGTGTTGTTTTTGCACTTGTTAGTTATATTGCACCGAGATTACAGTCTTTAAGATACGTTTTTCCAAATGGATACGGCCAACTGTATGGCAGGTTAGGCTTCGGTATCGCTATGTTTTTGATTCTAGGTTTGTTTATTGCTTATAGCGCTATCTTTTATGTGTTTGCTACCCGTCAGTTTGAAAAGATAGATTTATAGGCTGACATAAAAATTGGGAAATGTTTCAATTCTAATCTAAAATTTATAAATTAATTAAATCGATAAGGACAATCTTCGTGAATAAAAAGTTTATAGCAGGGTCTTTCTGGTTATCCTTTGGTAGTATATTTTCTCGAGCAGTCGGAGTAGCCTATTTAATTCCATGGCTTGGAATGATGGGCTCTAATCAAAATGCGAATACTGCCCAAGCACTTTTTAATGTGGCGTATACACCATATGCCCTTTTTATTGCTTTAGGTACGGCTGGTTTTCCTTCTGCTATTGCCAGGGGGGTTTCTGAATACAATGGTATTGAGAATTACTATGAAAGTAAAAAGCTGTTTTATTTAGGCTTTGTCTTTATGGTAATAACTGGTATATTAAGCGGTTTTATTTTATACTCCATAGCGCCATTACTCGCAAGTACCAGTCCAGTTTTATCAAAAACAAATGGCATTATGGCAATACGCGCTGTGGTGCCAGCAATGGTAATTTTACCATCAATGAGTATTGTTAGAGGATGGTTTCAAGGGAATCAGGAGCTTAGTTATTTTGGAGTATCACAAATATTTGAGCAAGTGGCGAGAATTATTTTTATATTATTGAGTACATATTTAGTAATATCTATATTTCACCAAAGTTTTATACTTGCCGTTTATTTTAGTGTTTTTGGTTCTTTTGTAGGCGCGCTAATCAGTTACATCTACTTAGTCAAAGCTTATACCAGAAATAAGATAGAATTTCCAAATATCCAGGTTGGCCTGAAAGACATGTATCACTCTAGAAGAATATTTATAAGATTAGTAGTTCAATCATTGCCATTTGTCTTTGTTGGATCTGGTATAACCATAATGCAATTAATTGATCAGCTATTCTTTAAAAGCATTATGTTAAGTACTCATCATTTTAATGCCGCTGATGTTCAACAGATATATACATTATTTTCAGCAAATCCCAACAAAATTACTACTGTTATTATATCTATAGCTCTATCAATTTCAGAGACTAGTCTGCCACTATTAGCCTCTGAATTTAGGCATCCAACAAAAATAAAAAAACTTTTAGAACAAAATATTAGTTATTTACTTTTTCTTCTCTTACCAATTGCAATAGTGGCGTGTTTTCTGGCACCAGAAATATATGGCCTATTTTTTGGATTTAGCCAATTGGGACCGAAATACCTTATTTGGAATATTTTACAAAGTATCATACTTTCAATGGCTATAAATGGACTAACCGTTCTTCAAGCACCTCACCAGAGTAAACGAGCGCTAGTTTATCTAGGTACAGGACTAATAGTTAAAGTTGTACTTCAATATCCCTTAGTCTATGTATTGGGTGGATACGGTGCAATATTAGCAACGGGGATATCATTTTTAATTACCGGTGTACTTTGTTATAGAAGTATACTATATCGAGTAAAAGTAATAAGTAGAACAATTCGACGAATAATTACTTGTAATTTGATCTATGCTGCAGTTCTATTTATTGCGCACGTCACAGTAGGTGGTTTATTTAACCCCACAACAAAAGGATATGCTTTTTTACTCTCTTCGGTAATTGGTGTTGGAGCGCTAACCTTATATATTTTAATAGTTGATAAGTTAGGGGTATCCTATATTCTTTTCAATAGAAAATTAATTTTCGGAAAAGAAAAAAAGTGAGTTTATATCATCCTAGTTTAAGGTATATCTAGATCTACTTCCCTAACAAAAAGAGCCGAGAAAGTTTATTTCTCAGCTTTTTTGTTTTCTAATGTTAACAAGTCTAATTTTTTTGTACATTTTTCATAAATTGCCACAGATTCAGTGGATCCATGAGCTGTTGATTACAGCGCACGCTGTCACGGCAAATATAATCGCCCTTTTTGGTGTAAGTGCCATCATAGTTTATCGTTGTAGTTGCCAGGAAAAGCGAAACCTCTGAATGATGCTGACAAATTGCACAAAATCCTGGTTGCGTTTAAGTAGCTAAGTGGCCTTGAACGCCGATTAGGGTATCATCATGATAAGCTGTAATAAATTTCTGTTTTTGGCCAGGATCGTTCCAACCAAGGTAAGATAAGTCGCGGGGGTCTAATTGTTGCGCAAAATCAGGAACGTTTAATTTTTTAGTTTTGGCAAATAACTTACTTAAACGTGCTTTTGAAGGAATTTCAAAAGGAATAACGAAATCTTTAAAATTTGCCAAGATCGTGTTGGCTGTGTTTTTGCGTAATGTAATGTCAGACACCGTGTGAATTAGATTGGCTATTTCTGGATAATCATGACCGACAATCTCGTGGATTCGATCAGCTGTTATGGACTGCAATGCCTGTAAAGTAGTCAAATCACTTACATGTTGGTAGGCCTCAACCAGGGTGAGGACTTGCTTTTTGATAAAATGATACTGATAAGGTTGTATTTTTGCTTCCATTAATTAATTCCTTTCTGGAAAATCTTCTAAACTTTGTGTGCTTGTACTTTATACATAAGAGGGGTAATCTACGACTATATATCGACTAGATATGGATTTGGAGGTTTATCACTTCATGGCTTATAATTTTTGCCCAACCTGTGGTACAAAGTTAATTTTAAAGACTGCTGGGGATGATGGGAAAATACCCTATTGTTCAGTTTGTGAACGTTTTTGGTTCCCCGTGTTCACTGATTGTGTACTGGTATTAGTACACAATGAATTTAACGAAATTGCCCTAGCTAAGATGCCTTATCTCTCCGAGAAATATGAATCGCTTATTTCTGGATATATGCAGGTTGGTGAAACTGCAGAGACCGCAGCAGCACGTGAAGTTGAGGAGGAATTGGGGATCACTGAGCTAACTAATTTGCACTTTACAGGGACTTATTGGTTTCATAAAACTGGCGTATTGATGCATGGGTTTATTGCCTTAGCGAAAAAACAAAAATTAACTTTATCCTCAGAACTAACTTCTGCAGAATGGGTGCCTGTTGACAAAGTACCGAATTTTTTATTTCCAGATAGTTCAGATAATGCGGCTTTTGCAATTTATCGGCATTACTTACAAGAAATTAAATCTAATATAAATCATAAAATAGTATAAGGAATTGTGATTGCTCTCAAAGCCTAAATTTTTATTTAAGCTTTGGGAGTTTTTAGATAGCCTTAGTTGACTTTTATTGATTGTGAATAAAGTGTAAAATGATTTTTATTTTAAATTTAGGTTTCTTTTCAGCCAAACTTTGCTAAACTGAACAAGATTGATATTTTTTAGATGGAGATTTTTGATGAAAGTACTTAAAAATTACATGTATAATGCTGGCTATCAGATCCTGAACATGATTATTCCACTTTTTACCTATCCCTATATTACCAGAGTACTATCTAGAACTGGAATTGGGATCAATACTTCTACGAATTCAGTGGTCAATTATTTTCTGCTGGTAGGTCAGCTGGGCATCATGATTTATGGAAATCGTGAAATTGCGACGGTGCGGGACGACCCTGATAAGCGGACCAAAGTTTTTTGGGAGATTACCTTCCTGAAGTTCATTACGATCGCTGTTGCCTATGTGGCTTTCTTGATATTTTTAAACTGGGAATATGAATATCAGAAATATTTCTTTTTCCAATCCTTTCTGATTATTGCCGGTGCCTTTGATATTTCTTGGTTCTTCATGGGTCTAGAAGATTTCCGTAAGACGGTCTTGCGGAACATGCTGGTTAAAATTGTTTCAACTATTTTAATTTTTACCTTGATCAAGCAACCTAGTGATTTAGGGGCTTACATCTTGATTCTGACACTCTCTCAATTACTGGGGAACTTGACGTTGTGGCCTTATTTGAAGAACTTGGTGGGGGTACCAAAGTACAAGGAGCTGAACATTTTGCGCCACTTCAGCCCAGCACTGATCCTATTATTACCGCAAATTGCTGTTACTTTGTATACTTCATTGAACCGGACCTTGATTTGGAAGCTAGATAATGTAACTGCGGCTGGTTTTTTTGATTTGTCAGATAAGATTATCCAGCTGTTGCTGACACTGGTAACATCGCTGGGAGTTGTATTGTTACCACATATGGCACATCTATTTGGTAACAATAAGATGGATGAAGTCAAAAGTTACTTATATAAATCCGCTAATGTGATGCTTGGCTTGTCAGTAGCGTTGACATTCGGGATCATGGCTGTTTCACAAAAATTCGTCTTAATTTATTATGGCCGTCCCTACCAACAAGTTGGTGAATTAATGGCGATTCAAGCACCAGTGATTATTTTTATTGCCTTAAGTAATTTGATTGGACAACAATATCTATTACCCACCCGCCGCAATAAGCAGTACACTGTGACAATAACAGTAGGGTCGGTGTTGAATGTTATTTTTAGTATTCCAGCAATTTTGACCTTTGGGGTTGAAGGTGCCATGTATGCGGCCGCAATCGCCGAATTAGCGGTTACGGTTTCACAATTGATCGTTGTTCGCCATGAATTGGACTTCAAACAGCTTTTTTCTGGAACTTGGAAGTATCTACTAGCCGGATTAGTGATGGGTATAACGATTCGTGTTATTGACCCAATGTTGAAGCTGAGTATCCTTAATTTAGCTTTAGAAGTTGTGCTGGGCGGTGCGATTTATGTTGTTTTAAACATTGTTTTACGAACACCGCTGGCGCAGATGGTGCGTGCATTTGTGAAAGAGCATTGATTAGTTATAGCTAAAATTTAAAG